>NZ_WUTT01000001.1:0-34068 GCF_009902005.1 Halomonas alimentaria
ACTGCTGAGTTCGGCATGGGATCAGGTGGTTCACGCTCGCTATGGTCGTCAGGCGAAAAACGGTGATTCATGCTGACACGACACGTCTCTTGCGTATCCGGCGTCGTGGGTCATCACAGACCCCTTGGGTGTTATATGGTCAAGCCTCACGGGCCACCTCCAGCAATGGTGCGGAATTCAGGTATCAGGATAGACTATATTTATAGTACTTACTTGTGAGACACCACACTAGACTGTGGGCAGTGCATCGCCAGGAGGGCCCGCAATGGATGACGGCAAGGAGATCGCCCTGGAGGCCCGCGGGCTGACGCGGCGCTATCGCATGGGCGAGGTCACCATCCAGGCCCTGCGCGGCGTGGATATGGCCCTCTATCACGGCGAACTGCTGGTACTGCTGGGCGCCTCGGGTTCCGGCAAGTCCACCCTGCTCAATATCCTGGGCGGCCTCGACAGCGCCAGCGAGGGCGAGGTGCGCCATATCGATCGTCACGGCCACGCCCAGGATCTCGGCCGCGCCAGCCAGCGTGAGCTCACCCGCTATCGTCGCCACCATGTCGGCTTCGTGCTCCAGTTCTACAACCTCATCTCGAGCCTCACCGCCCGCGAGAACGTGGCCATCGTCACCGAGATCGCCCGTGACCCCATGCCCCCCGAGACCGCCCTGGCCCTGGTGGGGCTGGCCGAGCGACTCGACCACTTTCCCTCCCAGCTCTCCGGTGGCGAACAGCAGCGAGTGGCCATCGCCCGGGCCGTGGCCAAGCAGCCCGAGCTGCTGCTGTGTGACGAGCCCACCGGCGCCCTGGACTTCCGCACCGGCATACGCGTCCTCGAGGTGCTCGAGACGATCAACCGCGAGACCGGTGCCGCAGTGGCGATCATCACCCACAACGAGGTGATCGGCGAGATGGCCGACCGGGTGATCCGCCTGCGTGACGGCAGGGTCGACGAGATCCAGGCCAATGCCCGTCGCCGCCCCGCCTGCGAGCTGCGCTGGTGAGCCCATGACCCGCACCCTGGACCGCAAGCTGCTGCGCGACCTGTGGCGCCTCAAGGGCCAGGCACTGGCGATCGCGGTGGTGATCGCCGGCGGCGTGATGACCCTGATCCTCGCCGTGACCACCCTGGACGCGCTCTCCGGTGCCCGGGACCGCTTCTACGCCAGTCACCACTTCGCCGAGGTGTTTGCCGACGTGAAGCGCGCCCCGCTCGGCCTGGTCGAGCGCCTTCAGGAGATCGAGGGGGTCAACCTGATCGAGCCCCGGGTGCAGGCCGCCATGCGTCTTTCGCTGGCCGGCTTCCGGGACCCCATCCGCGGCCTGGCACTGTCGATCCCCGACGGTCGCCAGCCACTGCTCAACCGCCTCCACCTGGTCGCCGGCAGCCTGCCCGAAGCGGGCCGCGACGACCAGGCGGTGGTCTCGGACGCCTTCGCCGAGGCCCACGGCCTGGTGCCAGGCGACCGCCTGGAGGCGATCATCAACGGGCGCCGTGTTCCCCTCAGGCTCACGGGCATCGCCCTGAGCCCGGAGCTCCTCTACCAGGTCGCCCCCAGCGACCTGATGCCCGACTATCGACGCTACGCCGTGCTGTGGATGAACCGCCGCGCCCTGGCCAACGCCCACGGCATGCAGGGCGCCTTCAACCGCCTCAGCCTGACCCTGCAGGCCGGCACCCGCCGCGAGGAGGTGATCGATGCCCTGGACCTGGTCCTGGCCCGCTACGGCGGCACCGGTGCCTGGAGCCGGGATGAGCAGCCCTCCCACCGCTTCATCGAGGAGGAACTCGCCCAGCAACGCATCCAGGCCACGGTGCTGCCGGCGATCTTTCTCTCCGTGTCGGCCTTCCTGCTCAACGTGGTGATGGGCCGCCTGATCCAGACCCAGCGCGAGCAGGTCGCCGTGCTCAAGGCCTTCGGCTATCACGACCGTGAACTGGCTCGCCACTTCGCCCTGCTGGCCGGTGCGATCGTGCTGCTCGGCTGGGCGCTCGGGGTGGCGCTCGGCGCCTGGGCCGCGAGCGGCCTGGCCGCCATCTATCGCGACTATTTCCGCTTCCCCGAGATGCCCTTCCGGATACCCGCCTGGGCGCTGCTCCTGTCGCTGGCCATCGTCAGCCTGGCCGCGCTGCTCGGCACCTGGCGGGCGGTGTGGCGAGCGGTACGCCGCCCGCCCGCCGAGGCCATGCGCCCCCCAGCACCGCAACGCTTCCGCCGCACCTGGCTCGAGCGCCTGCTGCCCGGGGCGCTGCTCGGCCATGCGGGGCGTATCGTGCTGCGCAACCTCGGCCGCCATCCCGCCAAGGCGAGCCTCTCGGTCACCGGCATCGCCCTCTCCGTGGCGCTGCTGATGATGGGGGCCTATCAGCTCGATGCGGTAGAGGCGATGATCGACCAGCAGTATCGTCAGGTGCTGCGCATGGACGTGGAGCTGACCTTCAACGAGCCGACATCGACCCGGGCCCTGGGGGAGCTGCGCCATCTGCCGGGCGTGCTGGCGGTGGAGGGCTGGCGCCGGGTCCCGGTAACGCTGATACATGGCCATCGCGAGGAGCGCACCGCCCTGCTGGGCATGCAGGCCAGGCCGCAGCTGCGCCAGGTGCTGGACGCGCAGGATCGCCCCCAACGCCTGCCCGAGGCGGGCATGATGCTGACCCGCTGGCTGGCCGAATCGCTGGACGCCCGGGTAGGTGACACCCTGGAGGTGCAGGTGATGGAGGGCAGGCGCCAGCGCCTGGCGCTCACCCTCACCGCACTGTTGGACGAGCCGCTGGGAGTGGGTGCCTATCTGCCACGCCGACAACTCAACACCCTGCTGGATGAGGGGGCCGCGATCAGCGGGGCCTGGCTGCTGGTGGATGATACCCACCGCGAGGCACTCAATGCGGCCCTCTGGGAGATGCCCGGCGTGGCGGCCATCGGCCTGCTGGATGAGGCCGAACGCGGTATCCGCGACTACCTGGACGAGACGCTGCTGCTGTTCGCGCTGATCTTCGTGGCCATCGCCTCCTCCATCGCCTTCGGCGTGGTCTACAACGATGCCCGCATCGCCCTTGCCGAACGGGCACGGGAGCTGGCCACCCTGCGGGTGCTGGGCTACACCCGAGTGGAGGTAGCCCGCATCCTGCTCGGCGAGATCGCCCTGGTGACGCTGGTCGCCATTCCACCGGGCTGGGCCCTCGGGATCCTCTTCAGCCGGCTGCTCAACCAGGCCTTCAGCAACGACATGTTCCGCATCCCGCTGGTACTCACCCCCCAGGCATTCGGCATCGCCGCCGGTGGCGTGCTGGTGGCATCGCTGCTGGTCGGTATCATGCTGGTACGTCGCCTGAACCGGCTGGACATGGTCAGCTCGCTCAAGGCGTCAGCTTAATCGGGGAGAAACGCGATGAGACCGTCACACCGCTGGATTCGCCGCCTGGCCTGGGGCCTGGCCGCCCTCGGCCTGCTGCTCCTGCTGGCCTGGGCGCTGCGCCCGGCGCCGGTGGCGGTGAGCGTGGCCCGGGTCGAGGTCGCGCCCTTCGTCGAGTCGGTGACCGAGGAGGGGCGCACCCGGCTGCGCAATACCTGGAACGTCTCGGTGCCCATCGCCGGCTACCTGCAGCGGGTGACTCTCGAGGTCGGCGACGCGGTGGAGCGGGGACAGGTCCTGTTTCGCCTGGAACCCAGCCCTGCCCCGGCACTCGATCCACGCTCGCGCCAGCAGGCCGAGGACGCCCTGCATGTCGCCGAGGCGCGGCTGCGCGCGGCCCAGGCCAACCTGGAAACGGCCCGCGCCGAGCGACGCTTCACCGAGGCCGAGTTCGAGCGCTACCAGACGCTGCACCAGCGCAACCTGGTCTCCGGCACCGACCTGGATCAGCGGCGCAGCCAGCGCGACCGCCAGCGTGCCGTGGAGCGCTCCGCCGCCTCCAGCGTTGAGGCGGCTCGCTTCGAGGTAGAGAGCGCCCGGGCCGTCCTGGCGATGGATAGCGGCCAGCGCGGCGACATCGAGCATCCCGAACTCGAGGTGCGCTCGCCCATCGAGGGCACGGTGTTGAACCGCTACCGCTGCTGCGAGGGGAGCGTGGCCGCCGGTGACCCGATACTCGAGCTCGGCAGCCTGGATACCCTGGAGGTGCAGGTGGACCTGCTCTCCATGGACGCGGTCAGGATACGTCCCGGCATGCCGGTGCGCCTCACCGGCTGGGGCGGCGAGGCTCCCCTCGCGGGTCGGGTGCGACGCATAGAGCCCGCCGGCTTCACCCGGGTCTCGGCGCTGGGCGTCGACGAGCAGCGAGTGCCGGTAATCGTGGACTTCGACGCGCAGAGTGCTCCCGCCAAGCTGGGCCTGGGCAGCGGCTTCCGGGTCGATGCCGAATTCCTGATCTGGCAGGCCGATGAGGTGCTGCAGCTGCCTACCAGCGCCCTGTTCCGCGCCGATGGCCAATGGTCGGTGTTCCGCGTCGAGGAGGAACGTGCCCGGCGCGTCGCGGTGACGCCGGGGCGGCGTAGCGGGCTGGTCACCCAGGTGCTGGCAGGCGTGGAGGCCGGGGACCGCGTGATCGTGCACCCCGGTGAGCGGGTCGAGGATGGCATCCGGGTCGCAGTGGCTCCATGACGGCCGGTGGGGTGGCAGCGTGGGGTTGTGACGCCACGGTCACCGGGTATCATTGGGCGCTGCCATCGCCCCGGAGCCGCCCATGACCGCCCCCGTATCCGACCCTTCTCATCCCCTGCTGGTGATCTACACCGGCGGCACCCTGGGCATGCGCGAGACGCCCGAGGGGCTGGCGCCGGGCGGCGATATCGCCGAGCGGCTCGCGCACGCCCTGGAGCAGCTGCCACCCGGGCCTGGTGCCGGTTTGCCACCCTACCGGCTGCTCGCTTTCGACGCGCCCATCGACTCCAGCGCCGCCACCCCCCGCGACTGGTCGCGGCTGGCCGGGGTGATCGCCGCGCGCTACCGCGACCACGCCGGCATCGTGGTGCTCCACGGCACCGACACCCTGGCCTGGAGCGCCGCCAGCCTCGCCTATCAGCTGCAGGGCATCGACCGCCCGGTGGTGCTTACCGGCGCCATGCAGCCCCTGGAAGCGCCCGGCAGTGATGCCGCGGAGAACGTGGCCCTGGCGCTGCGCTTCGCCGCCAACCCGGCGCTTCAGGAGGTCGCCATCGCCTTCGACGGCAGGCTGCTGCGCGGCGCGCGCGCCCGCAAGTGGCATACCCGCGACGCGGCGGCCTTCACCAGCCCCAACTATCCGCTGCTCGGCGAGCGGGTCGGCAGCGATGCCGTGCTCTATCCGGGACGCGGCCTGCAGCGACAGCAGCGCGGCGCGCCACGCTTCGAGCTGCCCGACTACGCCCCCCTGTGCGATGGCGGGGTAGCCCGGATCGCCCTATGGCCCGGCATTACCGCCCGCCAGTTGGCGGCATTGCTGGACGACTCCCACCTCAAGGGGGCCCTGCTCGAGGTATGGGGCGGTGGCAATATCCCCGAGGACCCGGCCCTGCTGGGGGTCCTGGCCAGGGCCAGCGGCGAGGGCAAGCTGCTGGTCGCCATCAGTCAGTGCCCGCATGGCGCCATCAGCCCCGGCGACTACGCCGCCGGCCAGGGTCTCAAGGCGGCCGGGGTGATCTCGGGGGATGCCATGACGCCCGAGGCGGCCCTGGCCAAGCTGGTCCATCTGCTCGCCCAGCCACTCGCCGATGTCGAGCGGCGGCGGCGCTTCCTCTCTCCCCTGGTGGGCGAGCGATTGTAGCGGAAAGCCAAACGTTGACGCCGGTCAGGCAACAGGCGCGCAGAGCGGCTATGGTGGGAAGGGCATTCCCCGCGGTCGCCACTCAGGTACCGCCCCTGGCCAACGCAAGGAGCACCGTCATGGAACACCCTGACCATCCCTTCACCGAACTCTTCGAGCAGCTTGGGCTCGCCTCCGAGCCCGAGGCGATCAAGCGCTTCATCGATCGTCATGCCCCGATCCCGGAGGATATCGCCCTGCCCGACGCCCCCTGCTGGAACGAGGGCCAGGCGGAGTTCCTGCGCGAGGCGATCGAGGAGGATGCCGACTGGGCCGAGGTGGTCGACCATCTCAACACCTCGCTGCGCAAGGGCTGACGCCCTTTCAGGTCCCCCCGCCTCATTCACGAGGGCGTTGATCGGGCGGTCTGAAAGTGCTGGCTGGCGGCATCGCTCATCAAGATTGGCTTCTTCAGCGCGAATGGTCGTTGAGTAATGCCAGAATGCGGCCCCTTTTCCGCTTTCTTATAGCTCTTTAGAATCAATTGCGGCCGTCCAAGCAGACGTGATCGCCGACCCCTGCTCCAGTCGCTCGCTTTCTGATGTTGTGGTGGTCTCGCAGGAGCGTCAGCTCAGTGCGGTCAGCTTCGGCAGCCCCTTCAGCAGCGTCGGCCACCACTTGTCGGCGGCGGCACCCAGATGAACGGTGATTCGCCGAGCGTGCAGCCTCAGCGTGGCGGCGACCTTCAGCACTTGCTCGCGCATCCGGCTGAGGCTCCAGCCTTGGCGGGTCTGCCGCTCCAGCAAGCAGCGCAGGCCATGCAGGACCTGGTAGGCGTAGAGGCTGAGCAGCAGGCTCACCTCGTTGCGCGCCATCACGTCCTGAACGGTGGAGGCGCCGCGATCGGTCGACGAGAGGTGCACGTCGAGCGCCGACTTCACCTCGCCCATGTGCGCCTCGGCGCTGCCGCGCTTGCGGTAGAGCGCCAGGACCTTCTCCGGCGGCCAGTCGAACTTGCCGAGGTTGGTGACCAGGAAGAAGGCATGCAGCAGCAGGTCATCGGGGCGTTCCTGCACCACCAGCACGACGCGACGCGGTGCCGACCAAGAGCCCGCTTGATACTCCAGATCGTGGCTCCACTCGCGAGGCTGCTCGGGTGGCCGGCCTGGTGGCCGCTTCAGGTGCGGTGCCGCCAGCTTCTGCAGGCCCGTGTGGCTGCGCAGCCTGCCCAGGTACTCGATGCCGCGATCTTCCAAGGCCTCCAGCGTCGCGTTGTCAGTGAAACCGGCGTCGATGCGCACCCGTACCTGAGCGCCGGTACTCTCGTTGAGTCGCCGCACCAGATGCGGGATCCAAGTATCGGCGTTCTCAGCCGGGCCAGCGTTGCCCTCGCGCAGGAGCCCACCCACCATGTCGCCGGTCTCGGCCAGCGAGGCGACCAGCGGCGAGTAGATGCGGGCACCGTAAAGTCCGTGAAATGCGGACCCTCCTTGGTGGCCGTGGACTTCGATCGGCAGGCCGTCGATGTCCAGCGTCAGCTGCTTGGGACGCTCGCCGTTCTGCAGCGAGCTCAGGCGCCAGACCACCAGCCGCAGCAGGCCTTCGTGCACGGCATCGATATTGTCGTTGCGCCCGAGGCAGCTCAGCAGCCGCGACAACGTGGCTTGAGACGGCCTGTCTTGGGCCAGGGGCGTCATCCCGCGCGCGTCGCTGCAGGCCAACTGCCAGAGCGGGTCACGGCGCAGCGTGTCGGTATCGCTGAGATCGATCCAGCCCATCGCCCGTTGCAGCACCAGGGTACGCAGCTGGCTGGCCAGCGAGTGGTGGATGCGTAGCGGGTTGCGGAGGTCGACCAGATTGTCTTCCAGCGCCTCGATCACGCCGCTGTTGTCGAGGGCTTCACGCAGCAGCAGAGCGCCACTGTCGCTGGTGGTTCGCTGGCCGCTCAGCTCAACACGGACAGCGCCGTTGCACGAGGGCGTCCAGGTGGATAGGCTTTCACCCATAGCGGATGGCTCTCTTGGTTCAGGTTCTTGGCGGAACACACTGAATTTTCAAGAGAATACCATCCGCTACCTTCGTTTTCAGACCGACCTCATGAATAAGCCGGGGTCCCGGTATCAATGCAACGAGCCCGCCCCTTTTCGAGGGGCGGGCTCGTTGTTGTCTCGGCTGACGGCCGAGCCTTGTGGGCCTAGTAGAGCACGTCGCGGATCACCCGATAGATGACCTCGTTGGCGGCATCGACGAGGATCGCATCGGGGCCGACGCGGCGCCACTCGTAGCCGTCATAGCGCGGCAGGTCGCGCAAGGCACGCTCATCGAAGCGCTTGGCGATCCCCGGAGGCAGCGGCTTGCCGCGCTCCAGGTTCATGCGAATGCCGGGCGACAGACCCGCGCGCTCATCCTCGCGGACCCAGTCGCGGCGTTCGCCGAAGAGGCGACGCAGGTCACGCTCGTCGATGATCGGCCTGTCCCGGTCGCGATAGTCGCGGCGCTCATCGTAATCGCGGCGTTCGCCGTAGTCACGGCGGTCATCGCGGTCGCGACGCTTATCGTAATCGCGGCGCTCGCGGTCACGATAGTCATCGTTACGACGCTCGCGGTAGGACTCCTCGCGACGCTCGCGAGTTTCCCGGGTCTCCTGCTGCTGTTTCTGCTTCTGCTGGCCGGGGGGGCCCTTGCGCTGTTCCTGGCCCTGGCCACGGCCAGGGTTGTCGGCGGGCTGGGCCAGCGCCGGGCCGGCTGCCAGCAGCAGTGCCAGGCCGGATGCGGCCAGGGCCGTGCGCAGATCGATTCCCTTGCTCATGAGAACCTCCGGTTCCATGTGTGGATGACGATAGCCTAGTCCCCAATCATGCAGCCGGCATGGATTCTGCTGTCGCCACCCAGCGACAGCACCGGACAGAAGACCCGCACCGGGGTCAGCCGAGGTCCCGCATCAGCAGCGCAAACTCGATGCGCTCGGGGGCGATCGCCTCACCGGGCACCGGGATGCGCACCACATGGCCGGAACCGGGGGCGGCGCCCACGGATTCACCACGCCGGTTCTCGATATGCTCGAGGGTGAAGCGGCGGTTGCCGCCGGGCAGCATCAGCTCCATGCCATCGCCTACCTCGAAGCGGTTCTTGACGTCGATCTCCAGCACGCCACGGTCGGGGTCGTAGCCGATCACCTCGCCGACGAACTGCTGGTGCACACCCACGGAGTTGCCGCGCTCGTAGTTCTGGTACTCGTCGTGGACATGACGGCGATAGAAGCCCTCCGTATAGCCGCGGTTGGCCAGGTTGTCGAGCTCGTCCATCAAGCGCATGTCGAAGGGACGACCGGCCACGGCGTCGTCGATGGCACGGCGATAGACCTGGGCGGTGCGCGCCACATAGTAGTGGGACTTGGTGCGCCCCTCGATCTTCAGCGAGGTGACACCCATCTCGGTGAGCCTCGGCACGTGCTGGACGGCACGCAGGTCCTTGGAGTTCATGATGTAAGTGCCGTGCTCGTCCTCGAAGATCGGCATCAGCTCGCCGGGGCGGGTGGCATCCTCGATCAGCGCCGAAAGCTCGTCCTGGCCCTCCACGCCGCCGGCGGTGGCGGTGCTGTGGCGAGTGCTGCCGCCTCCGGAGGCGATCAGTCCACCCTGAGCGCCTCCCTCTCCCGGGGTCCACAGACCGCTGGCGGAGTGCGCCGCGGCCGAGTTGGCCGGGACCAGGTCGCCGGTCTCGTCATGGGCCGCGGCCACGGTGTTGTACTGCCAGCGACAGGCGTTGGTGCAGGTGCCCTGGTTGGGATCGCGATGGTTGAAGTAGCCCGACAACAGGCAGCGTCCGGAGTAGGCGATGCACAGCGCGCCGTGGACGAAGGTCTCGATCTCGAGGTCGGGACACTCGGCACGGATCTCGGCGATCTCTTCAAGTGACAGCTCACGCGAGAGGATGATGCGGCTGATGCCCTGCTGTTGCCAGAAACGGGCCGCCGCCCAGTTGACCACATTGGACTGCACCGAGAGGTGGATCACCTGCTCGGGCCAGCGCTCGCGGATCATCATGATCAGGCCCGGGTCGGACATGATCAGCGCATCCGGGCCGGCCTCGATCACCGGCTCCATGTCACGCAGGTAGGTCTTGAGCTTGCTGTTGTGCGGCGCGATGTTCGAGGCTACATAGAACTGCTTGCCCCGCTCATGGGCATAGGCGATGCCCTTGTGCAGGTTGTCGATCTTGAAGTCGTTGTTGCGCACGCGCAGCGAGTAGCGCGGCTGGCCGGCATAGACGGCATCGGCGCCATAGGCGAAGGCGTAGCGCATGTTCTTGAACGTCCCCGCCGGGGAGAGCAGTTCGGGAGCTTGCATGTGGGATCACCGTTGTCAGGACGATGGCGCCCGGGGCGATAGTGCCACGGGTGCAGGGGTGGGAAGGCGAGAAAGTCTAGCAATTGACATCGAATCTGGCCAGAAAGTGGCGACTTGAGTACACTGCGCGGCGCCGGACCGGACCCCGAAACGCCGCGCTGCGGCGCGACAAATTCTCCGACCAGAGAGCCTTCTCATGACACTTTCTGCCTCCCCCTCGACGACGGCCGGCCTCGCCAGCGTGGTGATCTACTCCGGCGGCATGGACTCCTACACCGTGCTGCACCGCGCCCTGCGCGAGGGATACGAGGTCCACGCCCTCTCCTTCGACTACGGCCAGCGTCATGCCCGAGAGCTCGAGGTGGCCGCGCGCGTCTGCCACCACCTGGGCGTATCCCACCAAGTGGTGGATATTCGCGCCATCCATGGGCTGATCGACGCCTCGGCGCTCACCGACGCGCGCCGCGAGCTGCCCGAGGGCGACTACGCCGAGGAGAATCTCACGGCCACGGTGGTGCCCAACCGCAACATGATCCTGCTCTCGCTTGCCATCGCCAAAGCGGTGAACATCGGCGCCGAACGGGTCGACTACGGCGCCCATGGCGGCGACCATGTGCTCTATCCGGATTGCCGGCCCGAGTTCGTCGAAGCGATGAACACCGTGGCGGGCATCGCCAACTTCGAGGCCGTCGAGATCCATACGCCCTACCTGTACGCCAGCAAGGCCGAGATCCTCGCCGACGGCCTGGCCATGGGGCTCGACTACGCCGACACCTGGACCTGCTACCGGGGGGATGAGCTGGCCTGCGGGCGCTGCGGCAGCTGTCGCGAGCGGCTGGCCGCCTTCGCCACCAACGGCGTCGACGATCCCCTGCCCTATGCCGCCCCGGGGCGAGTCACGCCATGAGCCATGACGGTTGTCGGCCCGGCTGTGGCGCCTGCTGCATCGCCCCCTCGATCTCCTCCCCGATTCCCGGCATGCCGAACGGCAAGCCAGCAGGCGTGCGCTGCGTGCAGCTCGACGACGCCAACCTCTGCCGGCTGTTCGGCGATCCGCGCCGTCCGGCGGTCTGCGCCCGCTTCGAGTTCGACAGCGAGCTGTGTGGCAGCCACCGCGACCAGGCACTGGCCCGCATCGCCGCGCTGGAACGGGATACCGGAGAGGGGTAGGAAGGAGGGCGTCAGGCGCTCAGCCCGTAGCGCTGCAGGGTCTGCAACAGCTCCCTGACGCGCTCGGCAGAGAGCTCGTACTCCGCCATCAGCGCCTCGAGACGCTGCTCGAAATCCTCACCAGGCTCGGCCAGTGCGACCTCCACCTCCGCCGCTGCTGGCTGCCTGCTTTCGAGTTCGGCGGGCGGCTCGGCCGCTGGAGAAGAGTCCAGCTCGCGTAGTGCCTCGGCGAAGGCGTCGTCGAGTTCCCGGAACTGGCGCAGTTTATCGCGCTCACCCATGGCTTTGCGTGGAGTCTGCTGTTTCATGCCTGATCGTCGTAAAGCGGGCGAACGGGATGTGCTCGCGGCACCGCCGCCCGGATGGAGAAGCGAGGATTATACCCCTATTCACGCGCGCGGCTAAGGGGCGCCCTTCCTCCTGCCAGGGCTACCGCAGATGGAAAGGCTTTCCCGGCGCCTTTCGCTATCACCCTATGGCTAGCTACGATAGCCCTGTTCCCCCTCCCAGGATTAGCCGGGAATTACGCCCTTGATCCAGACTGTGACCGGGAGCAGTGAAACTATGCATCAGCGCGCAAAGGTGTATTCCAAACTTGCCTTTGCTGTTGTTTAGCACGCATAAAGGAATCAGGCGCGATACGCGACCACTCCCCGGATTGCGAGGCCTCAGCATCTGCCTGGCAAAGAAGAGGGCCGGGCCAACGCCCGGACGGGATCATCCGCAAGGAACAGGGCCAGACAATGTTCAACGAGATCATGCGAGCAGAGATCTGGCTGCAGGACACCCTGGAGAGCCAGGAGAGCATTGAAGCCCTGGCCGAGAGACTGGGTTACTCCACCTCCCAGGTCAGGCGGCGTTTTCGCCAGTACTTCGGCATGTCACCCAGTGCCTACCGTGAGGCCCTGCGTCTCGAGAAGGCCGGCAGGTTGCTGGTCCATACGCCAATCAGCATCCGGGAGATCGCCCGGCTCTGCGGCTACACCAACCACTCGGCATTCAGCCGCGCCTTTCTGCGCCGTTTCCGCTGCAGTCCGCGCCAACACCGCCGGGACGGGCGCAAGGCGCTGGCCGAGGCCGCTACCGGGGCCGGCCTGGATGTCTCGCCACGGATCAGGCAGGTACCATCCTGTGCGGCGGTAGTGGCACGCCAGTATGAAGCGACCGATACGCTTCCTTCTCCCGATAGCTGGCACAGGTGCCTGAATGGCTATCAACTCCCCCTGCCCGGTGCCCCCGAACGTGCCGCGGCCATCACCCTGCTGTATACCCCGCGAATGGACACCTGCCTGCCGCGTCGCGACACCGGCGTGCTGGTGGATGAACAGGCAGCCAACTCACTGGCCGTCCCCCCGTCGCTGCGCATGCTGCGGATGCCGACGGAACGCTGTGCCTGCATCGAGCTCACTGATCATCGTGCACTGGATGACACCCTGGCTTCGCTGCTGACGGCACTGCCCGACATGGCCGAACACTACAGCGGTGAGCCAATACGCCTGGTAAAGAGTGACTCGGGGGTCGAAATCCAGCTGCCCCTGCTCGAGACAGGCTGACCGGACTCGGCGAGACTGCAACGATAAAACGGCGCCCGAAGGCGCCGTTTTTGCATGCTCGCCGGACTGAAAATCACAATCCGATACCGAGTCGATAACTCCGAGCTTACTCTTCGACACGCACCAGCCAGGACTCGACGGTATCGGAACCGAACTCGTCCTTCCACGCCTTCAGGGTCTTCTGATTACCACCACGAGTCTCGACGACTTCACCGGTATTGGGGTTCTTGTAGATCTTCAACTTGCGCTTGCGGCGCGTGCCGGTGGCGGAGGAAGCCGCCGCTTTCGGGGCTGAGGCCGCCGGCTTGGGGTCGAGCAGCGCGATGACGTCCGCGGCACTCTTGTCGTACTCCTTCATCAGCGTTTCCAGCTTGTCCTTGAACTCGAGCTCGCTCTGGAGACGCTTGTCGTTCTGCAGCTTGTCCAGGTTGGACTGGAGTTCCTTCAGCTGCTGTTCCATCTGCATGTATTCGTTAAGAAGTGACATCTAGTGTTTTCCTTGATGCGGGTTTGGCGGGAAACAACGGGGAAGCATTATGTGTGGTAATAACGTCTTATTGCAATAGTCTGGGCGAGTTATCCGATTGAATCAAGTTGTCGCACTTTATAAGGGCGATAACATTTCATGGAGTCCACCGGATGAGTTGCCAAGCAACCCGAAGAAGTTGAACTCCTGGGCACCGACGCCGTGAAAGTCGACTCGACGAATTACTGAATCCAGAGTTCACCCAACAGCCACCGAACAGAAAAGGGGCCCCCCAATGCCGCAAGGTGGCTTCGCATATGTGCCCCCTAAAAAAAACCGCCGCCCCGAAGGGCGGCGGTTCTTGTCCGTCGGAAGCGGGCTTCCGATCAGTCCTGACCCATCTGCTGCTTGATCAGGTCGCCGATGGTGGTCGGGCCACCGCTCTCGGGCGCCTCTTCACGCAGCTTCTTCAGGTTCTGACGAGTGTCGTCCTGATCCTTGGCCTTGATGGAGAGGTTGATCTGACGGTTCTTGCGATCGACACCGATGATGCGGGCCTCGACGCTGTCGCCTTCGTTCAGGACGTTGCGGGCATCCTCGACGCGGTCGGCGCTGATCTCGGAGGCCTTGAGCACGGCAACGACATCGGTAGCCAGCTCGACCTGGGCCTGCTTGGCATCGACCTCGACCACACGGCCGGTGACGATGGAGCCCTTGTCGTTGACCGCCAGGAACTCGGAGACCGGATCGGTATCCAGCTGCTTGATGCCCAGCGAGATGCGCTCACGCTCCGGATCGATGGAGAGGATCACGGCCTCGGCCTCGTCACCCTTCTTGAACTGGCGAACTGCTTCTTCGCCGGTATCGGTCCAGGAGATGTCGGAGAGGTGAACCAGGCCGTCGATGCCGCCTTCCAGGCCGATGAAGATGCCGAAGTCGGTGATCGACTTGATGGTGCCGGCAACACGGTCGCCCTTGTTGTAGGTGGCACTGAAGGTCTCCCAGGGATTGGCGGTGCACTGCTTGATGCCCAGGGAGATACGACGACGCTCCTCGTCGATATCCAGGACCATGACGTCCACATCGTCGCCGACCTGGACGACCTTGGACGGATGGATGTTCTTGTTGGTCCAGTCCATTTCGGAGACGTGGACCAGACCCTCGACACCCTCTTCCAGCTCGGCGAAGCAGCCGTAGTCGGTGAGGTTGGTGACGGTGGCGTGAACCTTGGTGCCTTCCGGGTAACGATCCTTGATGTTGACCCAGGGATCCTCGCCCAGCTGCTTCAGGCCCAGGGAGACGCGGTTGCGCTCGCGGTCGAACTTGAGCACCTTGACGGTGATCTCGTCGCCCACGGCCACGATCTCGCTGGGATGCTTGATGCGCTTCCAGGCCATGTCGGTGATGTGCAGCAGGCCATCGACGCCGCCCAGGTCGACGAAGGCGCCGTAGTCGGTGAGGTTCTTGACGATACCGACGATCTGCTGGCCTTCCTGCAGGGTGGCGAGCAGGGCCTCACGCTCGGCGCTGTTCTCGGCCTCGAGCACGGCGCGACGGGAAACGACAACGTTGTTGCGCTTCGGGTCGAGCTTGATGACCTTGAAGTCGAGTTCCTTGTTCTCGAGGTGCGTGGTGTCGCGCACCGGACGCACGTCGACCAGAGAACCCGGCAGGAAGGCACGGATGGAGTCGACGTCGACGGTGAAGCCGCCCTTGACCTTGCCGTTGATCACGCCCTTGACGATCTCGTCCTTCTCGAAGGCGGCTTCCAGCACCTTCCACGCTTCGGCGCGCTTGGCCTTCTCGCGGGAGAGGCGGGTCTCGCCGAAACCGTCCTCGACGGCCTCCAGGGCGACGTGCACTTCGTCGCCAATGGCGATGGCCAGTTCGCCGTTCTCGTCACGGAACTGGGCCGAGGGGATCTGACCTTCGGACTTCAGGCCGGCATTGACGGTGACCCAGTCACCCTCGATGTCGACGACGGTAGCCACGACGATGGCGCCGGGCTCCATGTTGATGTCCTGGAGAGACTGTTCAAAAAGTTCAGCAAAGCTTTCGCTCATGATGTTCCTACGTGATCAACGTTAAAGTGCGGCGGAGCCGCTTCCTCCGCACCACCAGCGAGTGCGGGCCTTATTCACCAAACCCCCGGAGATGTTGGCGCTGGTTCGACCTGGCTCGGCTCTCGGCTAACGGTGCCGAGCCACGTCATCACATGCTGCCGGAGGCGCCGCAAGGGAGTTTCAGGCGTCGGGGAGCAGACCGCGTTGGGTCAGGAGCTCCGTCAGCCGATCCACCACTTCCGGTATCGTCAGGCGCGTGGTATCAAGCGTGATGGCGTCATCGGCCGGCTTGAGTGGCGCCACGCTGCGCTGCATATCGCGGGCGTCGCGCGCCTGAATCTCCTTCAAAAGACTCGATAGACTAGCATCCACCCCGGCCTCTCGCAACTGGCGCTGGCGGCGATGGGCGCGTTCCTCGGCACTCGCGGTGAGAAAGATCTTCAGCGGCGCATCAATGAATACCACCGTGCCCATGTCACGCCCGTCGGCCACCAGCCCGGGGGGCTTGCGGAAGTCGCGCTGGCGGCTCAGCAGCGCCTCGCGCACCGCGGGCAGCGCGGCGACCCGCGAGGCGGCGTCGCCCACCTGCTCGGTGCGGATGGTGGTGGTGGCGTCATCGCCCTCGAGCAGCACCCGGGTGGAGTCGGCCTCGGCCACGAACACCACATCGAGACCGCGCGCCACCTCGGCGAGCCGCGCCTCATCCTCCAGGGACACGCCATGCTTGCCGGCGGCCAGGGCGGTCAGGCGATAGAGGGCACCGCTATCCAACAAGTGCCAGCCCAGCCGCTCGGCGACCAGGCGGCTGATGGTGCCCTTGCCGGCACCGCCGGGGCCATCGATGGCCAGCACCGGTGCCTGGGTCCGGGATTCACTCATGCGCCCTCCTCGTTCGACTCTTCCTGCAGTGTCAGTCCCACCTTGCGCGCCAGGTCGACAAACCCGGGGAAGGAGGTGGCCACGTTGGCGCAGTCATCGATGATGATCTCCCCACTGGCGCGCAGGGCGGCGATGGCAAACGCCATGGCGATGCGGTGATCCTCGAGGCTGTCGATGCGCCCGCCGCCATAGTTGGGACCTTCGACATTGCCACCGCCCACGATATCGATGCCATCGGGATACAGAGTGTGCTCGACGCCGATGGCGGCCAGTCCGTCGGCCATGGCCTGCAGCCGGTCGGACTCCTTGACCCGCAGCTCCTCGGCACCACGCAGTCGGGTAGTGCCCTCGGCGTTGGCCGCGGCGATAAACAGCGCCGGGAACTCGTCGATGGCCAGCGGCACCTGATCCACCGGGATCTCGATGCCCTTGAGGGGAGCGTAGCGGATATGCAGGTCGGCCACCGGCTCGCCGCCCACCTCACGCTCGTTCGTCAGGCGCAGGTCGGCCCCCATGAGCTGGAGGATATTGATCACCCCGATGCGGGTCGGATTGATGCCGACATGCTCCAGCACCAGGTCGGAGCCGGGGGTGATCGCCGCCGCCACCAGGAAGAAGGTGGCCGAGGAGATATCGCTGGGCACGTCGATGGGGGCCGCGGTGAGCTTGCCGCCACCTTCGAGCCAGCAAGTATCGTCCTCACGATGCACCGCGTAGCCGAACCCGGTCAGCATGCGCTCGGTATGATCCCGGGTCGGTGCCGGCTCACGCACGCGGGTCTCGCCCTCGGCGTAGAGGCCGGCGAGCAGCAGGCAGGACTTCACTTGGGCGCTGGCCATGGGCATGTCGTAGGTGATGCCCTTGAGCGCACGGCCGCCATGGAGATGCAGCGGCGGGCGGCCGCCCTCGGCGGTGTCGATCTCGGCACCCATCAGGCGCAGCGGATCGGCCACCCGGTTCATGGGGCGCTTGGTCAGCGAGGTGTCGCCGGTCAGCTCGGTATCGAAGGACTGGCCGGCCAGCAGCCCGGCAAACAGGCGCATGGCGGTGCCGGCATTGCCCACGTAGAGCGGCCCGGAGGGCGCCTTGAGGCCGTGCATGCCCACACCGTGGACGGTCACGCGACCCTGGTGGGGGCCCTCGATGGCCACGCCCATCTCGCGAAACGCCTGCAGGGTGGCCAGGCTGTCCTCACCCTCCAGGAAACCCTTGATCTCGGTAACCCCCTCGGCCAGGGCGCCGAGCATGATGGAGCGGTGGGAGATCGACTTGTCGCCGGGGACGCGGATGCGTCCGACTACGGCGCCGCCGGGGCTCACCCGGTAACGCAGCTTGCCTTGCTGTTGCATCTGGTATTCCGCCTGATAACTGGTCTTGTTGAGCAGGGATTCGAAGTAGTGCCGGGCGTGGCTGGCGCGATCGAAGGTCGCCAGCATGGCGTCGCCATCGCCGCGCTCCACGGCATCACGCAGCCGCGCCACACCGGCCTCGAAGTCGTCGAGGGAGGCGAGCACGGCGTCGCGGTTGGCGGTGAAGATATCGCGCCACATCACCGGATCACTGCCGGCGATACGGGTGAAGTCGCGAAAGCCGCCGGCGGCGTAGCGAAAGATCTCGAGGCGCTCGTCCTGGCGGGCCAAGGTATCCACCAGCGAGAAGGCCAGCAGGTGCGGCAGGTGGCTGGTACGTGCCAGCACCTGGTCGTGGCGCGCCACGTCCATCTCCAGCACCTCGGCGCCGCACGCCGCCCACAGCGCACGCACACGGGCAAGCGCCGCCGGGTCGGTATCCGGCTCGGGCGTGAGGATCACCTTGTGGTCGACATAGAGCTCGGGGTTGGCCGCCGCCACACCACTCTTCTCGGAGCCGGCGATGGGATGGCCAAGCACCAGGTTCGGCGGCACGCGGCCGAAGGCGGCGATGGCGCAGTCGCGGATGGCGGCCTTGGTGCTGCCCACATCGGTGATCACCACCTCAGGGGCGGCGCGCGCAAGCAGGCCGGCGAGCTCGCCCATCACGCCACGCATGGCCAGCACCGGCACCGCCAGCACCACCAGGCTGACGTCGTCGATGACGTTCTCGAGACGCGTGTCGCCGCCGTCGATCAGCCCCATCTCGATGCCGCGGGCGATCTCGTCCGGGTCGGGGTCACAAGAGAGAATGGCGCCCCGAAACCCGGCGTCGCGCAGAGCCGCGGCCAGGGAGCCGCCGATCAGGCCGAGCCCGACGATCAGGATGCGGGACTCGGCGACCGGCTGTTTCACCAGTGATGCCATGCCTCAGAGCACGCCGACGGGGTAGGAGCCCAGCACCTTCACCTCGGCGGCACGCAGGCGCACCTCCTCCAGCACCGCGGCGACCCGGGGCTCGTCGCGGTGGCCCTTGAAGTCGATGAAGAACACGTAGTTCCACACGCCGCTGCGCGAGGGGCGGGTCTCCAGGCGGGTCATGTCGATCTGGTGGCGATGGAACGGCTCCAGCAGGTCGTGCAGGGCACCCGGCTGGTTGCGCATGGCCACCACGATGGAGGTCTTGTCCTCGCCGGACATCGGCACGTCCTGGTTGCCGATGATCAGGAAACGCGTGGAGTTGTCCGGGCGATCCTCGATCTTCTCGGCGAGCCGGGTGAGGCCGTAGAGCTTGGCCGACATGTCACCGGCGATGGCCGCACTGTGCCACTCGGTCTTGACCAGGCGCGCCGCCTCGGCATTGGAGGAGACCGGCACCCGCTCGGCCTGGGGATAGTGGGCGTCGAGCCACTTGCGGCACTGGGCGAAGGACTGCGGATGCGAGTAGATACGCGAGACCTTGTCCTGGCGGGTGGTCTCGCTCACCAGCAGGTGATGGTGGATGCGCAGCACCACCTCGCCGCAGATGCGCAGGCCTGAGTCCATGAAGGAGTCCAGGGTGTGGTTGATCACTCCCTCGGTGGAGTTCTCCACCGGCACCACGCCGTAGTTGACCGCGCCGGCCTCGACCTCGCGGAACACCTCGTCGATGGCGGCCATGGGCAGGCTCACCGCGCTCTCGCCGAAGTGCTTGAGGGTGGCCTGCTGGGTGAAGGTGCCCTCCGGTCCCAGGTAGGCGACCTTGATGGGCTGCTCCAGGGCCAGGCAGGCGGACATGATCTCGCGGAACAGCCGCGCCACCTCTTCGCTATCCAGCGGCCCCTTGTTGAGCGCCATGATCCGGCGCAGCACCTGGGCTTCCCGCTCGGGGCGATAGAATACCGCCCCGGCGTCGGCGGCGGTCTTGACCTGGGCGACCCGCTGGGCGCACTCGGCGCGCTCGTTCATCAGCGTCAGCAGCTGGCTGTCCAGGTCGTCGATGCGGTCACGCAGCGCATCTAGATCGATGGGGGTGTCACTCATGGTTTTATCAGCCCCTTCTGTTTTCGAAATCGGCCATGAAGTCGATCAGCGCATCCACGGCGGCCTCGGGCACGGCGTTGTAGAGGCTCGCGCGCATGCCCCCCACACTGCGGTGACCCTTGAGGTTCAACAGCCCCGCCTGCTCGGCCTCGGCGAGGAACGGCTTGTCCAGGCGCTCGTCGGCAAGCACGAAGGGCACGTTCATGCGTGAGCGGTTGGCCGGCGCGATAGGGTTTGAGTAGAGCGCGCTGGCGTCGATGGCCGCGTAGAGCTTGGCGGCCTTGCGGGCGTTGATCGCCTCCATGGCCGCCAGGCCGCCGATATCGTCCTTGAGCCACTCGAACACCAGCCCCGCCAGGTACCAGCTATAGGTGGCCGGGGTGTTGACCATGGAGCCGGCCTCGGCCAGGGCCTTGTAGCCGAACAGCGAGGGCATGTCGGGCCGCGCGCGGTCGAGCAGGTCCTCGCGCACGATCACCACCACCAGGCCGGCCGGGCCGATGTTCTTCTGGGCACCGGCATAGATGATGCCGAACCGCGAGACATCCAGCGGGCCGGAGAGGATGGACGAGGACATGTCGCAGACCAGCGGCACCTCGCTGCCGTCCGGCCGGCGGGGCCCGCCACCTTCACTGCCGGGAATGTAGTCGAACGCCAGGCCGCCGATGGTCTCGTTGGCGGTGTAGTGCAGGTAGGCAGCGTCGCCGGAGAACTCGAGCTGCTCCGGGCGCGGCACCGCGGTATTGCCGTCGGCTTCGCTCGACGCCGCCACCCGGACATCACCGAACAGGTGGCGCGCCTCGGCGATGGCCTTGCGGCTCCAGATGCCGGTATCGACGAAGTTGGCGCTGCCTCCCCGACCAAGCAGGTTGTAGGGCACGGCGGCGAACTGCTGGGTCGCCCCACCCTGGGTGAAGAGCACCTTGTAGTTGGCGGGGATGGCCAGCAGCTCGCGCAGGTCCGCCTCGGCCTTCTCGGCGATGGCGACATACTCCGGCGAGCGGTGGCTCATCTCCATCACCGAGAGGCCATGGCCGCGGTAGTCGAGCATCTCGTCGCGGGCCCGCTCCAGCACCGCGGTGGGCAGCGCCGCGGGACCGGCGCAGAAGTTGTGGTGGCGAATGGGGGACAGACCCCCATTTCCGTTACTCCCCATCGTGCTGATCTCCGTTATTTTCATCGAAATGGGGGTCTGTCCCCAATTCCTCCGATTCCTCGGGCTCGTCGATGCGTACCGTCTTGACCAGCTTCTCGTCGTTGCCCAGGCGGATCAGCATCACGCCCTGGGTGTTGCGCGAGGTGATCGAGACCTCGTCGACGCGGGTCCGCACCAGGGTGCCGCGGTCGGTGATCAGCATCATCTCGTCGGAGGAGTAGACCTGCATGGCGGCGACCAGCGCGCCGTTACGCTCGCTGGTCTGCATGGCGATGACACCCTGGCCACCGCGGCCACGCAGCGGGAACTCCTCGAGGCGGGTGCGCTTGCCATAGCCGTTCTCGGAGGCGGTGAGGATATAGATCTGGCCGCCGTTGGCGTGCTCGACGGTAGTGCCCTCCTCGTCCTCGCTCTCCGCCTCTCCATCAAAGCCGGCCTCGGCATCGATCAGCTGGCTCTGGGGGATGATCAGGCTGATCACCTCGGCATCGTCGAGCAGGCGCATGCCGCGCACCCCACGGGCGGTGCGGCCCATGGCACGCACATTGCCCTCCTCGAAGCGGATCGCCTTGCCGTTGGAGGAGAGCAGCATGACGTGGTCGGAGCCGGAAGTGATGGCGGCGCCGATCAGGCGATCGCCCTCTTCGAGGTCGATGGCGATCAGGCCGACGCTGCGCGGCCGCGAGAACTGCTCGAGGCTGGTGCGCTTCACCGTGCCGCGGGCGGTGGCGAAGAAGATGTAGTTGTCCGGGTCATAGTGGCGCACCGGCAGGATGGCGTTGATCGCCTCACCCTCGTCCAGGGGCAGCATGTTGACCAGCGGCTTGCCCCGCGAGCCACGGCTGGCCGCCGGCATCTCGTAGACCTTGAGCCAGTAGACCTTGCCGCGATTGGAGAACAGCAGCACGGTGTCGTGGGTGGAGGCCACCAGCAAGTGCTCGATGACGTCCTCGTCCTTCATGGCGGTAGCCGACTTGCCGCGACCGCCGCGGCGCTGGGCCTGGTAGTCGGAGAGCGGCTGGGTCTTGGCGTAGCCGGTGCGCGACACGGTAACCACCATGTCCTCCTCGGCGATCAGGTCTTCCATGGAGAGGTCGAGGTGGCTGGCCTGGATCTCGGTCTTGCGCGGATTGCCGAACTGGTCGCGCACCGCGATCAGCTCCTCGCGGATCACCTCGAGCAGGCGCTCGGCGGAGGCCAGGATCGCCATCAGCTCGGCGATCTTCTCGAGGATGCCCAGGTACTCATCGAGAAGCTTCTCGGTCTCCAGCCCGGTCAAGCGGTGCAGGCGCAGCTCGAGGATGGCCTGGGCCTGGGCCGGCGACAGGCGATACTGGCTGCCGGCCTGGTCGAGGCCGAAGCCCTCCTCGAGGTCCTCGGGCTTGCAGGAGGTGGCCCCGGCACGTTCGAGCATGCCGGTGACCTGCCCCGGCGGCCAGGTGCGGGCGAGCAGCTTCTCCTTGGCCTCGGCGGCGTTGGGGGAGCCCTTGATCAGCTCGATGACCTCGTCGATATTGGAGATCGCGACGGTGAGGCCCTCGAGGATATGGCCGCGCTCACGAGCCTTGCGCAGCTCATAGAGGGTGCGTCGGGTGACCACTTCGCGGCGGTGGCGAATGAACGCCTCGAGGATCTCCTTGAGATTGAGGATCTTCGGCTGGCCGTTGTCGATGGCAACCATGTTGATGCCGAAGACGGTCTGCAGCTGGGTCTGGGCGAAGAGGTTGTTGACCACCACCTCGCCGGATTCGCCGCGTTTGACCTCGATCACCACCCGCAGGCCGTCCTTGTCGGACTCGTCGCGCAGCTCGGCGATGCCCTCGATCTTCTTCTCCTTCACCAGCTCGGCGATCTTCTCGATCAGACGCGCCTTGTTCACCTGGTAGGGAAGCTCGTTGACGATGATATGGTCGCGGCCACTCTTGTCGTCATGCTCGATGGTATGACAGGCACGCACATAGATGCGCCCGCGGCCGGTGCGGTACGCCTCGAGGATGCCGGCACGGCCGTTGATGATGCCACCGGTGGGGAAGTCGGGCCCGGGGATATGCTCCATCAGGTCATCGACGGAGAGGGTGTAGTCGTCGATCAGCGCCAGGCAGGCGTTGATGATCTCGCCCATGTTGTGGGGCGGGATATTGGTCGCCATGCCCACGGCGATGCCCGAGGAGCCGTTGATCAGCAGGTTGGGGACCTTGGTGGGCAGCACCTCGGGGATGCGCTCGGTACCGTCGTAGTTGTCGACCCAGTCGACGGTCTCCTTCTCCAGGTCGGCCAGCAGCTCGTGGGCCAGGCGCGACATGCGCACCTCGGTGTAACGCATGGCCGCGGCACTGTCGCCGTCGATGGAACCGAAATTGCCCTGGCCATCGACCAGTACGTGGCGCATGGAGAAGTCCTGGGCCATGCGCACGATGGTGTCGTAGACGGCACTGTCACCGTGGGGGTGATACTTACCGATGACATCGCCCACCACACGGGCGGACTTCTTGTAGGGCTTGTTCCAGTCGTTGCCGAGCTCGTGCATGGCGAACAGCACACGCCGGTGAACCGGCTTGAGGCCATCGCGCACATCCGGCAGCGCCCGGCCGATGATCACGCTCATCGCGTAATCGAGGTACGACTGCTTCAGTTCGTCCTCGATGTTGACTGGCAGAATCTCTCTGGCGATGTCACCCATGGGTCGTCGAATCCTTTGCACTGCAGGAGGTTGGCCGCCCGCCGTGGCGTTGCCTGGGGCGCCATAACAGCCTCACATCATACCACTCCGACACGGGCAAAGGGAGTTGGCTGTGCCAGCCAGGACCCACCGCTCTACTCCAGCACGAGGGGGGCCAGCAGGTCATGCAGCTCGCCCTCGATGGGGATGGCGCGATTGGCGGCCACATCGAGCAGCACGAAGGTGATGGTGGCGCGACTCACCAGGGCATCGTCGCTCCGCCGGTGGATCTCCTGGGCCATGCGGGCGCTGCGCCTGCCCAGCTCGCAGATACGGCTGGCGATCTCGAGATCATCGCCGGCCACCGCCGCGGCGCAGTAGTCGATATTGACGTTCACCGCCACGAAGGCCACGTCGCCTCGCTGCAGGCGACGAAACAGGTCGGGCCGGTCATCGAAGTAAGCCCAGCGTCCCTCCTCCAGAAACTCCAGGTAGCGGGCGTTGTTGACGTGGCCATAGCCATCCAGGTGGTAGCCGCGGACGCGCAGCGAGGTTCGAGAGATTCGGCTATCCATGGGGGAGCTCTCCTGCCGGGGGAAAGCCTCGATTCTAGGCACCGATTCGCCTCAATTTCAAACAATCGTTTTACGCCTCTCCGGCGATCGACGCTGGTACCCCTGCGCCCCTTCGGTAATAATGGCAGCCCTTTTCTCCGGGAAAAATGCTTCATGTGGTTCAAGCACTTACACCTTTATCGACTGCACGACGCGCCCGAGCTGGACGCCACCACCCTGGAAGAGGCCCTGGCAGAGCAGGCCGCCCGCCCGCTGGGTGGCCAGGATCCCCGCCGCCTGGGCTGGACCTTCCCGGGCGGTCGCGCCGATACCGCCCGCCTCCACGAGCTGCAGGGCCAGCGCCTGCTCAGCGCGCTGCGCCAGGAGCGCCTGCTTCCCGCCAGCGTGGTCAAGGAGGAGGTCGATGAGCGCGCCGCCGAGGTGGAGACGCGCGAGGGGCGCAAGCTGCGCCGCCAGGAGAAGATCGCCATCAAGGAGCAGGTGGTAGAGGAACTGCTGCCGCGCGCCTTCGTGCGCAGCCAGAAGATCGACCTGTGGTGGGACACCCGGCGGCGGCTGATCGGCATCAACGCCAGTTCGCGCACCCGCGCCGAGGAGCTCCTCGACCTGCTGCGCGAGACCCTGGGCAGCCTCAAGGTGACGCCGCTGGCGACCCAGGTGATGCCCATGCGGGCCATGACCCAGTGGCTCACCGACCCCGCCTCGCGCCCCGCCGACCTGGTGCTGGGCGATCAGGTGGAGCTCAAGGCCAAGGGTGACGACGGCGTGCTGCGGGCCCGCCAGGTGGACCTCGACAGCGACGAGATACAGCAACTGCTGGAGAGCGGCCGCCAGGCCAGCAAGCTGGCCGTGGAGGTCGAGGGGCGACTAAGCTTCGTGCTGCACGATGACCTGGCGCTGAAGTCCATTCGCTTCGGCGACGCCCTGATCGACGAGGCCAACGCCAGCGACGACGGCGACGATGCCCTGCTGCGCCTGGACACCGACTTCGTGCTGATGGCCCAGGCCCTGGGCGAGAATACCGAGCGCCTCATCGCCTGGCTGGGCGGCGAGGCCGGCACCGCAAGCGACGCTTGAGCACCATGACCGACAATCGACCCGACAGCGACGCCCAGGATCCCTGGGCCGAGATCCGCCCCTACAACGACGACGAGGTCGCCGGAGTACTGGCGCGGCTGACCCATGAGCCGGAACTGCTTGACGCCCTGACCCGTTTTCGCCTGCCGCGACTCTCGCGCGTCATGCCGGGCCTCTCGCGCACCCTGGCCAGCCTGGCGCTGCGCCGGCAGGCGCGCGGCGTGGCGAGCGTCAGGGACTTCCAGCAGCGCATCGCCGGCTATATGGAGCGGATGATTCGCACCTCTACCGACGCGTTCGAGACCGAGGGCCTGGATGCCCTGGACGACGATACCGCCTACCTGTTCATCGGCAACCACCGCGACATCTCGCTGGACCCGGCCTTCGTCAACTACGCCCTCTACCTGGCCGGACGCAACACGGTACGCATCGCCATCGGCGACAACCTGCTCAAGAAGCCCTATGTCACCGACCTGATGCGCTTGAACAAGAGCTTCATCGTGCCGCGCAGCGCCCGTGGCAAGCGCGCCATGCTTGCCGCCTACCAGAAGCTCTCCAGTTATATCCGCCACTCCATCACCGCCGACAACCACTCCATCTGGATGGCCCAGCGTGAGGGGCGCGCCAAGGATGGCATCGACCGCACCGACCCGGCGATCATCAAGATGATGACCATAGCGCGGCGCGCCGAGGATCGCCAGGCGAGCCTGGGCGAGGCGATCGCCGAGCTGCGACTGGTGCCGGTGGCGATCAGCTACGAGTACGACCCCTGCGACGTGCAGAAGGCCCGCGAGCTGCATGCGCTGCACTCCAGCGGCGCCTACGAGAAGGGGCAGTACGAGGATATCCAGTCCATCGTCGCCGGCATCACCGGCCACAAGGGTCGCGTCAGGCTCAGCTTCGGGACGCCGCTGGACGCCTCCTTCGGCGCACCGGATGCCGTCGCCGCCGAGATCGACCGCCAGGTGCTCGAGGGCTATCACCTCTTCCCCAGCCACTACCTGGCGCTGGAGGCACTGGGCGAGGCACCCGAGCTGGTCGACCAGAGCGAGGTTACCGACGCCGACCGCGCCCGCTTCCAGGCCCGCCTGCAACAGGTACCGGCCGAGCTGCGCGACTGGTGGCTGGCCCAGTACGCCAACCCGGTACTCAACAAGGCAGGCCGCGCGCCCTACGATCCTGCTGCCGAGCAGGACGAGCAGGACCAACAAGCCGAGTGAGCCCCGTCACGGGGCTCGCAATGCCGGGTCCGGCCACCTAGACTTCAGCAAACACTGATCCACCCCTCGAGCCCCTTCATGTCAGCCGCCCTGCCCGCCTCGCACCGTCCGCTCGCCTCGCCGGCGCGTCGCCGCTTCCTGGCGGGGCTGGGCGGCATGGCGCTTGCCGCGGGCCTGGGCCTGCGGATCCCGGCCGTCGACGCCAACCTCGATCCTGCCCGGCTGCGCCAGAGCATGCAGCGCCTGTATGGCCAGAGCGGCGTGGCAGTGCTCGAGGAGTGGTTCACGCTCCTCGACCGCCTGGCGGACGCCGACCTGCAGAGCCAGCTCAAGGGGGTCAACGACTTCTTCAACCGTCGGGTGCGTTGGGTGGACGACGACAAGAACTGGGGCCCGGTGGATCACTGGGCCACGCCACTGGAGACGCTGGGCCAGGGCAAGGGCGACTGCGAGGACTACTCCATCGCCAAGTACGTCACCCTCAAGCAGCTCGGGGTCCCGGGCAACCAGCTGCGCATGATCTATGTAAAGGCGCGTATCGGCCGCAGCAGCATCACCCAGGCGCACATGGTGCTGGGCTGGTACGAGACACCCTCGGCCCAGCCGCTGGTGCTCGACAACCTGGTGCCGTCGATCACCCCCGCCGAGCAGCGTACCGACCTCGACCCGGTATTCAGCTTCAACAGCCAGGGGCTCTGGGCCGGCGGCAGCAGCCAGTCCCGCGCCGACCCGCTGGCTCGGCTCTCGCGCTGGCGCGGGGTCATCGACCGCATGCGTGACCAGGGATTCATCTGAACCGGGTGCCACACCCGTGGGGAGAACAACGACCATGTCGCTTATCAAGCAGCTCTGGCTCACCGTCATCATCCTGCTGCTGCTCGCCTTCGGTGGCAGCCTGTTCATCGGCGTCACCACCAGCCGTGGCTATATCGAGCAGGAAGTCGAGATCAAGAACCGCGACAACGCCAACGCCCTGGCGCTGACCATGAGCCAGATGGAGAAGGACCCGGTCACCATCGGCCTGTTGCTGGCGGCGCAGTTCGATACCGGCCACTACCGGCGCATCGAGCTGCGTGACCCCGAAGGCGAGATCATCGACCTGCGCGAGGGGCCCGAGGAGGTCGCCGACGTGCCGGGCTGGTTTGTCGATCTGGTCAGCTTCGAGGTGCCCGCCGGCCGCGCGGTGATCCAGGATCGCTGGAACCAGTACGGCACCCTCACCCTGGAGAGCCAGCACAGCTTCGCCTATCGCTCGCTGTGGCGCAGTACCCTGGAACTGATGGGCTGGTTCGCCCTGGCCGGTGTGCTCAGCCTGGCGCTCGCGGCCTGGATCGTGCGAACCATTCGCCGCCCGTTGCGCCAGGTGGTCGAACAGGCCCGGGACATCGGCGACCGTCGCTTCACCACCTCCCCCGAACCGCGCACCCGTGAGCTCAAGGAGGTGGTGCAGGCCATGAACCAGCTCTCCGGCTCGGTGGCCGAGATGCTCGGCCGCGAGAGCGAGCGCCTCGACCTGCTGCGCAAGCGGCTGCAGCATGACCCGGTTTCCGGCGTGCTCAATCGCGAGGCCTTCATGCATCAGCTACGCATCATGCTGGAGAGCAACAACCGCCGCGCCACCGGCACCCTGCTGATGGTACGCGTCGCGCAGCTGGGCGAGGTCAGCGAACACCTTGGCCATGCCGAGACCGACAAGCTGCTGCACGAACTGGCCCAGAGCCTGGAGCAACTCGGCGATATTCGCGGCGAGGGCATCGCCGGGCGCCTCTCCGGCACCGACTTCGCCCTACTGGTACCGGCCAACACCGACACCGCCGCCATCGGCCAGGAGCTGACCCAGCGCCTGGCCGCCCTCAAGGAGCAGCAGGCGATCCGCCTCGGCCTGCCCTCGGCGCTGATCGCCTATGCCCAGGGCGACCGCCCCCGCGCCCTGCTGGCGAGCCTCGACGGCGCCCTCTCCACCGCCGAAAACCGCGGTGACCTCGCCCAGCTGGTGGCAGAGGGGCAGCAGCGCCTGCCGCTCTACCAGAGCCACACCGAGTGGCGCCAGGCGCTCACCCAGGCGCTGGACGACGGCGTCTACCTGGGCCGCTTCCCGGTGCTCGACGCCGAGGGCAAGCTGCTGCACCTGGAGTGCCCCGCGCGGCTGCGCCTCAAGGGCGAATGGCGGCCGGCCGGCATCTTCATGCCGTGGATCTCGCGCCTCGGCCTCGACGCCCGCCTCGACCTGGCGGTGGCCCGCGAGACCCTGCGCGAGATCAACCGCCACGGCAAGCCGCTGGGTATCAACCTCTCCCCCGCCTCAGTACGCGATGGCCGCTTCGTGATGGACCTCCATGGCCTGCTGCAGGGCAACCGCGAGGCGGCCAGGCAATTGTGGATCGAGGTACCCGAGGCCATGGTGATCCACGACCTGGAGAGCTTCCGCAGCCTCTGCCGGCAGCTGCAGCCCTTCGGTTGCAAGCTCGGCCTCGAGCACGTCGGCCGCGAGTTCCGCCGCATCTCCGACCTCAAGGACCTGGGGCTCGCCTACCTCAAGATCGACGCCTCACTGGTACGCGGCATCGGTGACAGCCCCGAACGCCAGACCCTGCTGCGCGGCATGGCCACCCTCTGCCACTCCATCGGCATCCTGGCCATCGCCGAGGGGGTCGACAGCCTGCAGGAATCCGAGCTGGTCCATGAGCTCGGCATCGACGGCGTCACCGGCCCCGGCATCCGACAGCTCGACCGCCCCGGCGGCTGAGCACACGCCCCACGACAAGAAGCGCCGCCTGGGAGATAGCCAGGCGGCGCTTCTCGTTGTGGGAGGCCGGGTCTCCCGGGCGAATGGCGCCGACAGGCGCCCCGACAGTGGCTTTCGAACGAGACTCAGATCACCCCGCCCTCTTCATCTTCCGAGTCCACCAGTTGCAAGCCATTGAGCCGGCGACGCAGCGACTGGCGCTCCATCACCTTCTCCTGGGCCGCTTCGGGAAGCTCGGTGAAACTGATCACCCCCTTGTCCATCAAGAGCTCGATCACGTCCTCCAGCACCCGCACGAAGGCGAGATCGGTCTTGGAGAGATCCACCCCCTCGAACTCCTCGTCCTCGGCCATGAAGGCCTGAAGATCCGGCGCACAGGGCGGCACGAACTCCCGGCACTCCGCGGTAGGCTCGCGGGCCGCCTGAACGATCTGGCCTGTCTCGTTGCGTTTGACGTACATGGTCTCGCTTCCTCGGCGTTTTGGGCAGCATAGCAAAACGCCCTGCCCGGACGAACCGGACAGGGCAAACGCGGATCGAACGAACGACGCTTATTGGTCGATGTTCAACTGGCCGCTGTCGATCATCTGCTGGATCAGACCCGCACTGTCGCTGACATCGCCACCGAAGTCGGCGAACGACTTGCCTTCCAGGGTGATCGTCTGGTCGGCATTCTCCTTGCTGCTGCCGCCATTCAGAGAGCCATCCGAGCTGATATGCAGCACGACGTTGTCGCCCTCCTCCTCGGCAAAGATGTAGTCGCCAATGCTGTCTTCGTCTTCACCCTGCAGGAGATCGGCGAGATCCAAGCGGTCGGCGTCCGGCTCGTCCGTGTCGCCGAACTGGCCGTCATCGGTATCGCTCACCACGGTGAAGTCCTGCACGGTGTCCTCGGCGGGGGCGCCTACGTCGCCTTCATCGCCAAACTCCCAGGCGAAGGTGTCGGCACCGAGCCCGCCATAGAGGTCATCGTTACCGGCACCGCCGTAGAGCGTGTCGTTGCCGTCGGTACCCGTAAGGCTATCATCGGACGACGTGCCGACGACGACAGCGTCCAGAGTGCCGGTCACCGTATTGGTATCGCCTCCGTTGCTCTCCGTGGATGTCACGGAAAGGGTGATCGCCTCCTGCTGGGACTGGTTCAGCTCGCTACTGGAAACAAGCCGCACGTCTCCTGCGGCCTCACCATTGGTGTCCAGAGCCACCGTGTAGCTGCCATCGCTGTTGCCCGTGACCCCAGTACCTGTCACGAGCGCTCCGCTTGGCAAACCGTCGATGGTGATGTCGCTAAGCGTTTCGGAGCCATCCGTGTCGGTCAAAGATGCCGACAAATTCAGGCCGTACTCGTAGGTAGTGACTTCCTTGGTCACCTCTGCGCTGAAGTCGGATATATCGAAGCGACCATCGGTGCGCTCCACGACTACGGTGTCGAACTCATCTCCTCCAGAATAACTTAGCTCTCCATAACCCCAGCCTGTACCATAAGCCAGATCAATATAGTCCATATTGATTGTACTACCGACTTGACCACCATCCTTGTAGAGTTTGATGGTGCCGTCATCTCTCCACCATTGATAATCTGATACTTCAAGGCTAAAGCCTGTCGCTGTGCCGTCAAGATTGTAAGCATGAGATGAATTCGATCCTCCACCCCGGAGAAAGACGGAACCGTCTTCATTGAACGTCTCGGTTTCAGATGTCGTGGTAACCGTCGGCGGCATTACCAGCTCCCCCTCCAACTGAGGCTCGGAAGCCGCCATATCGGGCGCGGTCACATCGATATTGACATCGAACGATGTGCTATCCCCATCCTCATCGGAAGCGGTCACGCTGAACTGCTTCTGGGTCAACCCTTCCTCGAACTCGGTGGCCCCGGCGCTATAGGTGTATTCACCGGTGCTGAAATCGAACATCAGGGTGCCCTGGCCATCCAGCGGGATGCCGTCGCTCGGGAAAGCCGTGGTGCCGTTGCTGCCATCCACGGTATAGGTCGTACCGTATGCGGTGATGCTGTCGAAACTGATGGCACCATCGCCACCGCTGACGTTATCCGAAACATCACCGCTAACGCTGACCTGAGCCGTATTGGTCAGCGTTTGCTCCAGCTGCGATTCGTCGGTGACGATCAGCGGATCCTTGCCCTCCTGAACCTGAACGTGCTCCAGGTACTCGTCGGAGACATCGGAGCCGATACCGATGACGTGCAGCTCATCGACATTGGCATCGATGAAGTTTTTCCAGTCTTGGATCGTCTGACCGTTATCGCTATTGACCGCCCACTCGTTCTCGTTCGGCTCGCCATCGGAGAGGAAGTAGCCAACGGTCTGGTCGACATCGCGTCCTGCAAAGTCTACCCCTTCGGTTTCATCGATCGCATCTTTGTAGTCGGTACCGCCAACGTATACACCGACATCGGAGCCTGACGCATACACCCCATCGTTGTAGCCGTAATCCCTCCAATGCAGCTCCAGCGATTCAATATAATCGACGGCATCGGAGGCGGACTTCCACCCGACATTTATAGCATTGCTGCCAAACAGGGTGAGGTTGACATTCGTGTCTCCCATTTGCTGGTAAGACTCGATGGTCGATATCAGCGACTCCTTGGCAATCTCGAAACGCGTCTTACCGGTACCCCCTACGTCTTCATCCATCGAACCGGATACGTCCAGCGTCAGCACCAGGTCAGTAGCAACGTCACCGACCTCGAGCTCGACCGATTCGTCTTCGCTTTCAGGTACGAGATTCGGCTTCTGCGGCGCTGCCTCACCGGTAATATTGATATCCAACGAGGACTCCACACTGTCACCGTCTGCATCGGTTACCGTGTAGGTGAAGGTGTCCACCTCCGTTTCGCCCGCTGCCAACTCATCGTAGGCCGACTGATCGAGCTGATAGGTGTAGTTTCCGTCGGCATCGACGGTCAGAACGCCAAACTGACCCTGGATTAGAGTTTCCCCGTTACCGTTATCAGTGCCACCGTTCCAAACAACCGCATCGTCTTCGGCGGGACCGTCTGCACCAAAGCCGTAATCCACCTGGCCGGATACATCGGGTGCATCCGAAGATACCAGCTGCCCCATCAGCTTGAAGCTATTGGAGGCACCTTCGTCGGTAAACACCTGATCGACAACATCACCGTTCTGATCAACAAAACCGATAATCTGGAAATTATAGGTTTCGACTTCTCCACTCTCAGTCGTGATCTCAATCGGCACAATTGCGCTCGCATTGTTGATCGTCACGATATCACGCGGATCGGAGCCACTATTCGGTGTTTCGTTGTGGTCGAAATTGATCGTGTGATCAATGGTTGCGTTATAACCATTGATAGTCACGTCAAGCGACAGATTCAAATCGACAGAATCAATGCCCGAACCCGAAGATATCGGGAAGTTGTTGTGAGTAAACTCACCCAACTCAAACATCGAGTTCACCGACACCGACTGCGTGCCGGTCAGATCGTCATTATCATCGAAGGTGTAGTTGCTAGTACTTGACGTGCCGTCCCAGCTCACCACATCGTCCTGCCCAGCAGGCTGGTTATCGATGTTGACGCCACTGCCACCGGACACATTCGACCACCCAGCGGTCAGGCCACCCACTTCCAACGCATTCACGACGACTGTCATGTCTTGTGAATCGGCGTTGGATACCGGCACGTCGTCATCGAAGGTGATATTCAGCTTGCCATCCGCCGTACTGCCGTCACTGTCGGTGACCGTGTAGGTGAGCCCGAGGTCCGTCTCGTTCTCGGTGTCGGTCTCGTCATCGGTGTGGAGCACATTGTTCAGTAGGCTCACCGTGTAGTCGCCAGTCTGAGCGTCGGTGAGTTCCACCTGGAACAGGTCTTGCCCGTCGCGCTCACCGCCGTCGATCGTCGCCGTCAGAACGTTGTTGTCAGCATCCCAGGCATAAGTGATGTCCTCCGTGCCCAGCGTGCCGCTCTCTCCGTCCATGGCGGCGAAGTCGACATGACCGGCACCGTCATCGCCATAGGCGAAGGCCAATGTCCCGCTGAAGGTGGTTTCATCGCCACCCTGGCCGTCAAGGTCGTTCGGACCTCCCGGGTTGCCGCCTGCCAGACCATCGTCGTCGACGAGCGCGACCACCTCATCGCCCTCGGGATTGTCGATGGTCGGAGTGTGTGCATCGCCCACTCGTACCGTGACCTGACGGGTCACACGGTCGCCGTCCTGATCGAGCACGGTGTACTCGAAAGTCTCGGTGACATCGCCGTCGGTGTTGTCGACGCTAGCCGGTGCGGTATAGACCAGTTGACCATCGCCATTGATGCTCAGGCTGCCCTCGGTATCACCCTGGTTGGTGAAGACGATATCGCTGAACGATCCGTCCAGACCGTCGGCACCGGCGTTGATACCCAGCGCCTCAGCCGCATCTTCGGCCAGTACGGTCGCCTCGCTGCCTTCTTCGATGGCTCCGTCGTGAGCGTAATTCTCGGCCGTCGGGCCGTCGTCGCTGAAGGTGATCTCCAGGGCTGCATCGCTGGTGGCGCTGTCGCTGTCACCGTCGGCATCGATCACGGTCTGCACCACCCGGATGCCCGCCGCATCCAGGGTCAGTGCATCGTCATGCTCACCCTCGCTGTTATCCCCATCGACCAGGTGCTCCAGCGCCTGGTGATGGGTCACGGTGATCGTGCCGTCACTGGCAACCTCGACGCTGAACACCGGATCGGTGGTGTCGTCACCCCCTACATAGCCGGTGTAACCGATGACGTTGCCGTCGGCGTCGGTGTCGGCCACCAGTTGGATCTCGTTGGTCGCCACATCGGTGTCAGCACCGGCCAGATACAGTCCGGTGGCCGTATTGGTGGCCGTCAGGCTGTAGCTCACCGTGCCGGCACCGTCGGCGCCGTAGGCCGGCGCAGCAAACAGGGCCGCCACGTTGGCCGCCGTGATGGTGGTGTCGATCGGGCCGTCGATGAAGGCTTCCCCGGCATCCGTCTCGTCCAGCGTGGCGCTCGCGCTGGCCCCTTCCTCGGCGCTGGCGTCGGGACCGTCGTCCTTGAAGGTGATGCTCAGTGCGGCATCGCTGGTCGCGCTGTC
>NZ_WUTT01000001.1:34168-36975 GCF_009902005.1 Halomonas alimentaria
GTCGTGGGTCATCACAGACCCCTTGGGTGTTATATGGTCAAGCCTCACGGGCCATTAGTACCGGTTAGCTCAACGCCTTGCAGCGCTTCCACACCCGGCCTATCAACCAGCTGGTCTCGCTGGGCCCTTCAGGAGGCTCAAGGCCTCGGGGAGATCTCATCTTGAAGGGGGCTTCCCGCTTAGATGCCTTCAGCGGTTATCCTGTCCGCACATAGCTACCCGGCAATGCCACTGGCGTGACAACCGGAACACCAGAGGTGCGTCCACTCCGGTCCTCTCGTACTAGGAGCAGCTCTTCTCAAATCTCCAACGCCCACGGCAGATAGGGACCGAACTGTCTCACGACGTTCTAAACCCAGCTCGCGTACCACTTTAAATGGCGAACAGCCATACCCTTGGGACCGACTTCAGCCCCAGGATGTGATGAGCCGACATCGAGGTGCCAAACACCGCCGTCGATGTGAACTCTTGGGCGGTATCAGCCTGTTATCCCCGGAGTACCTTTTATCCGTTGAGCGATGGCCCTTCCATACAGAACCACCGGATCACTAGAACCTACTTTCGTACCTGCTCGACGTGTCTGTCTCGCAGTCAAGCACCCTTATGCTCTTGCACTCACTGCACGATTTCCAACCGTGCTGAGGGTACCTTCGTGCTCCTCCGTTACGCTTTGGGAGGAGACCGCCCCAGTCAAACTACCCACCACACACGGTCCTCGATCCAGATAATGGACCTGAGTTAGAACGCCAATGATGCCAGGCTGGTATTTCAAGGTTGGCTCCACCCGAACTGGCGTCCGGGTTTCCAAGCCTCCCAGCTATCCTACACAAGCAACATCAGCGTCCAGTGTGAAGCTATAGTAAAGGTTCACGGGGTCTTTCCGTCTAGCCGCGGGTACACAGCATCTTCACTGCGATTTCAATTTCACTGAGTCTCGGGTGGAGACAGCGTGGCCATCATTACGCCATTCGTGCAGGTCGGAACTTACCCGACAAGGAATTTCGCTACCTTAGGACCGTTATAGTTACGGCCGCCGTTTACCGGGGCTTCGATCAAGAGCTTCGCTTGCGCTAACACCATCACTTAACCTTCCGGCACCGGGCAGGCGTCATACCCTATACGTCCGCTTACGCGTTTGCAGAGTACTGTGTTTTTAATAAACAGTTGCAGCCACCTGGTATCTTCGACCGCCTCGTGCTCCGGCCGCAGGGCCTTCACACTAACGCGGCGTGCCTTCTCCCGAAGTTACGGCACCATTTTGCCTAGTTCCTTCACCCGAGTTCTCTCAAGCGCCTTGGGATTCTCACCCTGACCACCTGTGTCGGTTTGGGGTACGGTCCCACTGTATCTGAAGCTTAGAGGCTTTTCCTGGAAGCGTGGCATCGATGACTTCCTGACCGTGGTCAGTTCGTCTCGTCTCTCGGCCTTGAGGATCCGGATTTGCCTGAATCCTCAGCCTACTGACTTTCACCAGGACTACCAACGCCTGGCTCACCTAGCCTTCTCCGTCCCCCCATCGCAATACAGTGAGGTACGGGAATATTAACCCGTTTCCCATCGACTACGCCTTTCGGCCTCGCCTTAGGGGCCGACTCACTCTGCTCCGATTAGCGTCGAACAGAAACCCTTGGTCTTCCGGCGGGGGAGTTTTTCACTCCCCTTGTCGTTACTCATGTCAGCATTCGCACTCGTGATACCTCCAGCAGACCTCTCGATCTCCCTTCATCGGCTTACACGACGCTCCTCTACCGCTCGTCATTCGACGAACCCGTAGCTTCGGTACCTGGTTTGAGCCCCGTTATATCTTCCGCGCAGGCCGACTCGACTAGTGAGCTATTACGCTTTCTTTAAAGGATGGCTGCTTCTAAGCCAACCTCCTAGCTGTCTGAGCCTTCCCACATCGTTTCCCACTTAACCAGGATTTCGGGACCTTAGCTGACGGTCTGGGTTGTTTCCCTTTTCACAACGGACGTTAGCACCCGCTGTGTGTCTCCCACGCGTCACTCACCGGTATTCGGAGTTTGCCTCGGGTTGGTAAGTCGGGATGACCCCCTAGCCGAAACAGTGCTCTACCCCCGGCGGTGCTACGTGAGGCGCTACCTAAATAGCTTTCGAGGAGAACCAGCTATCTCCGGGCTTGATTAGCCTTTCACTCCGATCCACAAGTCATCCAAATCTTTTTCAACAGATCCTGGTTCGGTCCTCCAGTTGATGTTACTCAACCTTCAACCTGCTCATGGATAGATCGCCCGGTTTCGGGTCTATTCCCAGCGACTGGTCGCCCAGTTAAGACTCGGTTTCCCTACGCCTCCCCTATACGGTTAAGCTCGCCACTGAAAATAAGTCGCTGACCCATTATACAAAAGGTACGCGGTCACAGAACGAGTCTGCTCCCACTGCTTGTACGCATACGGTTTCAGGATCTATTTCACTCCCCTCTCCGGGGTTCTTTTCGCCTTTCCCTCACGGTACTGGTTCACTATCGGTCAGCCAGGAGTATTTAGCCTTGGAGGATGGTCCCCCCGTCTTCAGTCAAGGTTTCTCGTGCCCCGACCTACTCGATTTCACATGATCAGATTTTCGACTACGGGGCTGTCACCCACTATGGCCGCGCTTCCCAACGCGTTCGTCTAATCAGTCACATGCTTAAGGGCTGGTCCCCGGTCGCTCGCCGCTACTGGGGGAATCTCGGTTGATTTCTTTTCCTCAGGGTACTTAGATGTTTCAGTTCCCCTGGTTCGCCTCCCGACACCTATGTATTCAGTGCGGGATACCCAGCTTGTGCTGGGTGGGTTTCCCCATTCAGA
>NZ_WUTT01000001.1:37075-38396 GCF_009902005.1 Halomonas alimentaria
CCCCTGGTTCGCCTCCCGACACCTATGTATTCAGTGCGGGATACCCAGCTTGTGCTGGGTGGGTTTCCCCATTCAGAAATGCCCGGGTCACAGGTTGTTTGCCACCTCGCCGAGCCTTATCGCAGGCTTCCACGTCTTTCATCGCCTCTGGCTGCCTAGGCATCCACCGTATGCGCTTCATCGCTTGACCATATAACCCCAAAGGGTCTGGTCCGCGATGACACACGACATTGCCGGATACGCTTGAGACGTATCTCGTGTCCCTTTCTTTCGAAAGGAACGTTTGTCAGCATGAATCACATTGTTAAAGAGCAGACTGTCAATCGACAGTCATAAACCGGTCATTGCGCTGTGCAAGGATGGCTTATGACTGCGGATCCGATCAGGTAAGACTGTGGGATGGGAGATGGTGGAGCCTAGCGGGCGGTGCGACGTTTCGCTCGAACCGCTGACCTCCTGCCATAAATGGTGGAGCCTAGCGGGATCGAACCGCTGACCTCCTGCGTGCAAGGCAGGCGCTCTCCCAGCTGAGCTAAGGCCCCGAAGATAATTTGTGTGAGACAAGGCGCTTCGATGCGACGCATAGCCTGCTATGCGAGTATCGGAGCAACGTAGTATCACGCAAATTTGGTGGGTCTGGGCAGATTTGAACAAACCCCGCGACCTCACCCTTCTCTTTATGAACCCCAGGGGGTGCGCTCTAACCAACTGAGCGAGAGAATGGTGGGTCTGGGCAGATTTGAACTGCCGACCTCACCCTTATCAGGGGTGCGCTCTAACCAACTGAGCTACAGACCCGAAGGTCACGCTGGGCCTATACCCAAACAGTCTTTTGCTCTGGTCGATCAGGTAATTCATTGTGAGCACTTGCCGACAGTCGGAGACATATCGGTAATCACATTGTTAAAGAGCAGACTGTCAATCGACAGTCATAAACCGGTCATTGCGCTGTGCAAGGATGGCTTATGACTGCGGATCCGATCAGGTAAGACTGTGGGGTGGGAGATGGTGGAGCCTAGCGGGCGGTGCGACGTTTCGCTCGAACCGCTGATCTCCTGCCATAAGTGGTGGAGCCTAGCGGGATCGAACCGCTGACCTCCTGCGTGCAAGGCAGGCGCTCTCCCAGCTGAGCTAAGGCCCCACTGATACCCGTACTCTGGGTAATTTTATTCAGACCAAGGCATTTTGTGGCGACGCCTAGCCTGCTAGGCGAGTCACGAAATAACGCAGGACTGGATAAAATTTGGTGGGTCTGGGCAGATTTGAACTGCCGACCTCACCCTTATCAGGGGTGCGCTCTAACCAACTGAGCTACAGACCC
>NZ_WUTT01000001.1:38496-38661 GCF_009902005.1 Halomonas alimentaria
AGGCCCCGAAGATAATTTGTGTGAGACAAGGCGCTTCGATGCGACGCATAGCCTGCTATGCGAGTATCGGAGCAACGCAGTATCACGCAAATTTGGTGGGTCTGGGCAGATTTGAACAAACCCCGCGACCTCACCCTTCTCTTTATGAACCCCAGGGGGTGCGCT
>NZ_WUTT01000001.1:38761-360547 GCF_009902005.1 Halomonas alimentaria
ACCCAAACAGTCTTTTGCTCTGGTCGATCAGGTAATTCATTGTGAGCACTTGCCGACAGTCGGAGACATATCGGTAAGGAGGTGATCCAGCCGCAGGTTCCCCTACGGCTACCTTGTTACGACTTCACCCCAGTCATGAACCACACCGTGGTGATCGCCCTCCGAAGTTAGGCTAACCACTTCTGGTGCAGTCCACTCCCATGGTGTGACGGGCGGTGTGTACAAGGCCCGGGAACGTATTCACCGTGACATTCTGATTCACGATTACTAGCGATTCCGACTTCACGGAGTCGAGTTGCAGACTCCGATCCGGACTGAGACCGGCTTTTCGGGATTAGCTCCACCTCGCGGCTTCGCAACCCTTTGTACCGGCCATTGTAGCACGTGTGTAGCCCTACTCGTAAGGGCCATGATGACCTGACGTCGTCCCCACCTTCCTCCGGTTTGTCACCGGCAGTCTCCCTAGAGTTCCCGACCGAATCGCTGGCAAATAGGGACAAGGGTTGCGCTCGTTACGGGACTTAACCCAACATTTCACAACACGAGCTGACGACGGCCATGCAGCACCTGTCTGTGCGTTCCCGAAGGCACCAATCCATCTCTGGAAAGTTCGCACGATGTCAAGAGTAGGTAAGGTTCTTCGCGTTGCATCGAATTAAACCACATGCTCCACCGCTTGTGCGGGCCCCCGTCAATTCATTTGAGTTTTAACCTTGCGGCCGTACTCCCCAGGCGGTCGACTTATCGCGTTAACTGCGCCACAAAGGTCACAAGGACCCCAACGGCTAGTCGACATCGTTTACGGCGTGGACTACCAGGGTATCTAATCCTGTTTGCTACCCACGCTTTCGCACCTCAGCGTCAGTGTCAGTCCAGAAGGCCGCCTTCGCCACTGGTATTCCTCCCGATCTCTACGCATTTCACCGCTACACCGGGAATTCTACCTTCCTCTCCTGCACTCTAGCCTGACAGTTCCGGATGCCGTTCCCAGGTTGAGCCCGGGGCTTTCACAACCGGCTTATCACGCCGCCTACGCGCGCTTTACGCCCAGTAATTCCGATTAACGCTCGCACCCTCCGTATTACCGCGGCTGCTGGCACGGAGTTAGCCGGTGCTTCTTCTGTGGGTGATGTCCTCCCTCGAGGGTATTGGCCCCGAGGATTTCTTCCCCACTGAAAGTGCTTTACAACCCGAAAGCCTTCTTCACACACGCGGCATGGCTGGATCAGGCTTTCGCCCATTGTCCAATATTCCCCACTGCTGCCTCCCGTAGGAGTTCGGGCCGTGTCTCAGTCCCGATGTGGCTGATCATCCTCTCAGACCAGCTACGGATCGCAGCCTTGGTGAGCCATTACCTCACCAACTAGCTAATCCGACATAGGCTCATCCGATAGCGCAAGGTCCGAAGATCCCCTGCTTTCTCCCGTAGGACGTATGCGGTATTAGCCTGGGTTTCCCCAGGTTATCCCCCACTATCGGGCAGATTCCTATGCATTACTCACCCGTCCGCCGCTCGACGCCTGGAAGCAAGCTTCCATCGTTTCCGCTCGACTTGCATGTGTTAGGCCTGCCGCCAGCGTTCAATCTGAGCCATGATCAAACTCTTCAGTTTAAGATCATAAGTGCTTGAAGGGTGGGTCTGGGCAGATTTGAACTGCCGACCTCACCCTTATCAGGGGTGCGCTCTAACCAACTGAGCTACAGACCCGGCTAAACCACTGGGTCCACGACCCAAACAGTCTTTTGCTCTGGTCGATCAGGTAATTCATTGTGAGCACTTGCCGACAGTCGGTGACATATCGGTAACATGTGTTAGGCCTGCCGCCAGCGTTCAATCTGAGCCATGATCAAACTCTTCAGTTTAAGATCATAAGTGCTTGAAGCAGCACCAAACTTGGCTCAAGGTTCAAACGTTCTCAAATAGACCCGAAGATCTATGACGAGTCGCTTGCCTTGATGGTTCATCGTCAGGCACTTATTCAGAAACCCCAGCCCATGGCTGGGGTTTCGTCGTTCCAGGGGTCTCCCCATGGAGAGTCCCGGAGTGCCGGCCAGATCATCGTCAGGCACTTATTAAGAAAAGCCCCGAGCATCGTGAGATGGTCGGGGCTTTTTGCGTTCGGGGCATTCCGTGGCTTGCTCCACCGCACGGTCAGCAGGCAGTAAAAAGCCCGGCCATCGGCCGGGCTCGGGTCAGACGGGCGCTGGGCCGGCTCAGAGGGCGGCGATCTTGTCGCGCTGCTCCGCCAGCAAGCGCCGGGAGGCCTGGAAATCGTTGAGCTTGCCGCGCTCCTTCTCCACCACCGCGGCGGGCGCCTTGGCCACGAAGCCTTCGTTGGAAAGCTTCTTCTCGATGCCGCCGATCAGCTTGTCCTGCTTCTCGATCTCCTTGTCGAGGCGGGCCAGTTCTGCCTCCTTGTCGATCAGGTCGGCCATGGGCACCAGCACCTCCATCTCGCCGACCAGCTGGGTGGCCGAGAGCGGCGCCTGCTGCGGATCATCCAGCCACTCGACGCTCTCCAGCTTGGCCAGCTTGGCCAGGAACAGGCGATTGGCTTCCAGGCGCTCGCGATCGGCACTGCCACCCTTGGTGAGCAGCACGTCCAGCGGCTTGCCCGGGGCGATGTTCATCTCGGCGCGGATATTGCGTACCGCCACGATCACCCCCTTGAGCCACTCGATATCCCGGGTGGCGCCCTCATCGAGCAGCGCCTCGTCGGCGGTCGGCCAGGGCTGGGCCATGATGGAGTCGCCCGCGCCCTGGAAGGTGCCGGCCAGCGGCGCCACGCGCTGCCAGATCTCCTCGGAGATGTAGGGCATCATCGGGTGGGCCAGGCGCAGGATGGCTTCCAGCACGCGGACCAGGGTCTGGCGGGTACCGCGCTTGGCTTCGAGGCTGGCGTTGTCGTCCCAGAGTACCGGCTTGGAGAGCTCGAGGTACCAGTCGCAGTACTCGTTCCAGACGAACTCGTAGAGCGCCTGGGAGGCGTGATCGAAACGGAACTCCTCCATGGCCCTGGTCACCTGGGCAGCGGTCTGCTGCAGGCGCGAGAGGATCCAGCGATCGGCCAGGGACAGTTCGACCGCCTCACCAGCCAGGCCGGTATCCTCGCCCTCGGCGTTCATCAGCACATAGCGCGAGGCGTTCCACAGCTTGTTGCAGAAGTTGCGGTAGCCATCCAGGCGGCCCATGTCGAACTTGATATCGCGTCCGGTGGTGGCCTGGGAGAGGAAGGTGAAGCGCAGCGCATCGGTACCGTGGGGCTCGATGCCCTCCGGGAACTCGCTGCGCGTGGCCTTGGTGATGGCCTTGGCCTTCTGGGGCTGCATCATGTTGCCGGTGCGCTTCTCCACCAGCGTATCCAGCTCGATACCATCGATCAGGTCGATGGGGTCGAGCACGTTGCCCTTGGACTTGGACATCTTCTGACCCTGACCGTCACGTACCAGGCCGTGCACATAGACCTGCTTGAAGGGCACCTCGCCGGTGAACTTCAGGGTCAGCATGATCATCCGCGCGACCCAGAAGAAGATGATGTCGAAGCCGGTGACCAGCACGCTGGAAGGGTGGAAGGTCTTGAGTTCCTCGGTCTGTTCCGGCCAGCCCAGGGTCCCGAAGGTCCACAGCCCCGAACTGAACCAGGTGTCCAGCACGTCCTCGTCCTGGTTCAGCTCGAGGTCGGCAGGCAGTCCGTGCTTCTCGCGGGCCTCCTGCTCGCTGCGGGCCACATAGACGTTGCCCTCGGCGTCGTACCAGGCGGGAATACGATGCCCCCACCACAGCTGGCGGGAGATGCACCAGTCCTGCAGGTCGCGCATCCAGGCGAAGTACATGTTCTCGTAGTTCTTGGGGACGAACTGGATATCGCCCTTCTCCACGGCCTCGATGGCGGGCCTGGCGAGGCTCTCCACGGCGACGAACCACTGGTCCGTGAGCAGCGGCTCGATGACATCGCCACTGCGGTCGCCATAGGGGAGGGTGTTGCTGACCGTCTCCACCTGCTCGAGCAGGCCAGCGGCCTCCATGTCGGCGACGATGCGTGCGCGAGCCGCGAAGCGGTCGAGGCCCGCGTAGGCCTCCGGCAGGCTCGTATCGATCTCGGCCAGCGGACGTCCCTGGATATCGAAGGCCTCGGCGCGCGCGAGGATCGATGCGTCCTGGGTGAAGACGTTGATCAGCGGCAAGCCTTGGCGGCGGCCCACCTCGTAGTCGTTGAAGTCGTGGGCCGGGGTGATCTTCACGCAGCCGGAGCCCTTCTCCATGTCGGCATGTTCATCCGCCACGATGGGGATCCGGCGCCCCACCAGGGGCAGTTCCACGAACTTGCCGACCAGTGAGGCGTAGCGCGGATCCTCGGGGTTCACCGCTACGCCGGTATCGCCAAGCAGGGTCTCGGGGCGGGTGGTGGCGACGATGAGGTAGTCCTTGCCGTCGTCTGTGGTGGCGCCGTCGGCCAGGGGGTAGCGGAAGTGCCAGAAGCTGCCCTGCTGGTCGCGGTTCTCGACCTCCAGATCGGAGATGGCGGTGTGCAGGGTCGGGTCCCAGTTGACCAGCCGCTTGCCGCGGTAGATCAGGTCCTCCTCGAAGAGGCGCACGAAGACCTCCTGGACCGCCCGATAGAAGCCGTCGTCCATGGTGAAGCGTTCGCGGCTCCAGTCGACGCTGGCCCCCATGCGACGCAGCTGGCGGGTGATATGCCCGCCGGACTCCTGCTTCCACTCCCACACCTTGTCGATGAAGGCCTCGCGGCCGAGGTCGTGGCGGCTCTTGCCCTCTTCCGCGGCGACCTTGCGCTCCACCAGCATCTGGGTGGCGATGCCGGCGTGGTCGGTGCCCACCTGCCACAGGGTGTTGCGCCCCTGCATCCGTCGCCAGCGGATCAGGGTGTCCATGATGGTGTCCTGGAAGGCGTGACCCATGTGCAGGCTGCCGGTGACGTTGGGCGGCGGGATCATGATGGAGTAGGGCTCGCCCTCGCCTGCGGGGGCGAAGCGGCCATCGGCCTCCCAGCGCTGGTACCAGCGGGATTCGATCTGCGCGGGTTGGTAGGTCTTGTCCATGGGCGTTCCGGGTCCAGAAATGATCACCGCCGGCCAGATGGCCGGACGGCAGGAATGGCGACGAAAAATGGGCTTGATTATAGCCCGGCGGGGTAGCTGGCGTCAGCCTGGCTGGCCGCGCAGCTGATGCGCCTTGACCGGATAGCCGCGCTTCCGGTAGGTCTGCCAGCACTCGCGTTTGGCGGTCAGTACCGCCTGGTGCTGGTTGATGATCTCGGCGACACGCTCGAAGCGCGAGAACCACTCGGGGATGCCCGGCGAGAGGTTGAGCAGGGCCTGCACCGCGCGTTCGGGAGGCGGCGGCTCGGCCCAGCCGATGGTGACCGGCACCCGGTCGGCGAGGTCGTCGCCGGCCAGGGCGTGGGGCACATAGGCGTCGGCCCGGAAGGTCCACAGTGCCGCATCGAGCTCCCTGGCCATGGCCTCGTCCTCGGCGTGCAGGTGCAGCCGATAGCCCTTGCGCTGGATGGTCTCGGCCAGCCGGCAGGCGAAGTCGAGGCGCGCCTCCAGGGTGGTATCGGGAAGGACGTAAAAGTCGATCTGGGTCACGCCCTACACCAGCCGCGTCAGCCAGCCGTGGGTGTCTTCCGCACGGCCATACTGAAGGTCGAGCAGCTTGGCGCGCAGACGCTTGGCGATGGGGTTGCCGTTGTCGCCGGCCAGGCGGATGCGCTCCTGTTCGCTGACCAGCTCGCCCACCGGGGTGATCACCGCGGCGGTGCCGCAGGCGAAGACCTCGGTGATCTCGCCGCTGGCCGCCCCCTCGCGCCACTCGTCGATGCTGATCGGGCGCTCCTCGGGCGTCAGCCCCTCGTCTCGGGCCAGGGTCAGCACCGAGTCGCGAGTGACGCCCTCGAGGATGGTGTCGGTCAGGCGCGGGGTGGCGATGCGCCCGTCCTTGAACACGAAGAACAGGTTCATGCCGCCCAGTTCCTCGATCCACTTGTTCTCGGCGGCATCCAGGAAGGCGACCTGGCCGCAGCCATTGGCGCTGGCTTCCTTCTGGGCCGCCAGGGAAGCGGCATAGTTGCCGCCGCACTTGGCGAAGCCGGTACCGCCCGGTGCCGCCCGCTTGTAGTGCTCCGAGAGCCAGATCGAGACCGGCTCCACGCCACCCTTGAAGTAGGCCGCCGCCGGCGAGGCGATCACGTAGTAGTCGACCTCCTGGGCCGGGCGCACGCCGAGGAACTTCTCGCTGGCGATCATGAAGGGGCGCAGGTAAAGGCTGCATTCGTCGGCCTCGCTCTTCGGCGTCGGTACCCAGGCATGGTCCTGGGCGAGCAGCGCCTTGATCGAGCCGATGAAGTCCTCGTCGGAGAGTTCTGGCAGGGCCAGCCGTCGTGCGCTGCGACGGAAGCGTTCGGCATTCTTCTCGGGACGGAAGGTCCAGATGGAGCCATCGGCGTGGCGGTAGGCCTTGATGCCCTCGAAGATCTCCTGAGCGTAGTGCAGCACGGCGGCGGCGGGGTCCAGGGTCAGCGGGCCATAGGGACGTACCTCGTGGCCGTGCCAGCCGGCGTCCAGGGTCCAGCGTACGTGGGCCATGTGGTCGGTGAAGTACTGGCCGAAGCCGGGGCTGGCGAGGATGTCCTCACGGATCGAGTCGGCCGTGGGGGTGGAGTTGGGCAGGAGTTCGAAGCTGGCATTCGACACGGCAAGGGGTCTCCGCTACGCCCGGGGCGTGCCAGCCCCGGGGTGATACTGGAAGCTCGGGCCGGTGAGAGCCGGCCCGGGTCGTGGATTCATCGTCAGTCCCACATGAGAAAGGCGACGCGAAAAAAACGCAAGAGCGAGGCGCTATTCCGCCTCGGTTTCCACCACGGCGTCGGCCTCGCGGTCCAGCAGGTACTGGGTCAGCAGGCCCACCGGGCGGCCGCTGGCGCCCTTATCCTTGCCGGAGCTCCAGGCGGTGCCGGCGATGTCCAGATGTGCCCAGGGGAACTTGTCGGCGAAGCGCGAGAGGAAGCAGGCGGCGGTGATGGTGCCCGCTGGCTTGCCGCCGATATTGGCCAGGTCGGCGAAGTTGGAGTCGAGCTGTTGCTGGTACTCGTCCCACAGCGGCAGGTGCCAGGCGCGATCCCAGGCCGCCTCGCCGGCATCGAGCAGGTCGAGTGCCAGGTCGTCGTCGTTGGCAAGCAGGCCGGTGGCGTGATGGCCCAGGGCGATGATGCAGGCCCCGGTCAGGGTGGCGATGTCCACCACGCTGGCCGGTTCGAAGCGCTCGGCGTAGGTGAGGGCGTCGCACAGCACCAGGCGGCCCTCGGCGTCGGTATTGAGTACCTCCACCGAGAGGCCTTTCAGCGTCCTGATGATATCGCCTGGCTTGGTGGCGCGACCGTCAGGCATGTTCTCGGCGGCGGCCACGATGGCCACCAGGTTGACCTTCGGTCGGATGCCGAGCACCGCCTCGACGGTGCCGAATACGCTGGCCGCGCCGCACATGTCGAACTTCATCTCGTCCATGGCCTCGCCGGGCTTGAGCGAGATGCCGCCGGTATCGAAGGTGATGCCCTTTCCCACCAGCACGTGAGGCGCCTCGTCGGGGTTGTCGGCGCCCTGGTACGTCATGACGATCAGCCGCGAGGGCTGCTCGCTGCCACGGCCCACCGACAGCAGGCTATGGGCGCCCAGCGCCTCCAGGGCCTCCTCGTCGAGGATCTCCACCGCCAGTGCGCCGCCGGAGGCTTCACCCAGCGCCTCGGCCCGCTCGGCCAGGTAGCTCGGGGTGCAGACGTTGCCCGGCAGGTTGCCCAGGGTGCGGGCGGCGTTGATGCCCTGGCCTACGGCGTCGCCGATGCGGGCGCCCTCCCGGGCAGCTGCGGCGTCGCCGTCGTCGTTGACCAGCAGGGTCACCGAGGCCAGTCGCGACGCGGGCGCCTTCTCGGACTTGAACTCCTCGAAGCGATAGAGGGCGCGATGGGCGGCCTCGGCGACCATGCGTGCCTTCCAGTCGGCACCGCGATCCGCCAGGGGCACCTCGGTAAAGGCCACTGCCGCTTCGTCCACCGGGAGGCACGCCAGGGCGGTGAAGGCGGCGTCCAGCGCCTTGCGGAAGGCCGTCTCCTGGCATGTCTCACGCTTGCCCAGTCCGACCAGCAGCAGGCGTTCGGTGGAGAGGCCCGGTGCGAAGGGGACCAGCTGCACGTTGCCCAGCCTGGCGTCGAAGTCGCCGCGCTCGAGCAGCTGGCCCATTAGTCGTTCGCTGGCGTCGTCAAGGCGCGAGGCGGTGGGCAGCAGCGCCTCCTCCTTGAACACCGGGATGACGATACAGGCGCTCTCGACCTTGGCGGGGTTACCCGTCCTGACTGGGAATTCCATGGCGTCTCCACAAGACAAGCGTTGGGGTTACTGGCAATTGGGGTTACAAGCGTAGAGGGATTCTGGATAATGCCGGCACGTTGCCGTGTCGCTCCAGTGTACCCAAGGCATGGCCCCATTGCATGGCAGACGCCGCATGATCATCTTCCGCTATCTGACCCGCGAGATCCTGCTGACCATGGCCGCCGTTGCCGGCGTGCTGTTGCTGGTGATCATGGGCAGTCGCTTCATTCGCTACTTCAGCAACGCCGCCGAAGGCGAGATACCCGCCGACATCCTCGGCACCCTGATGCTGTTGCATCTACCGGGGTTCCTGGAGCTGATCCTGCCGCTGGCGTTCTTCCTGGGTATCCTGCTCGCCTATGGCCAGCTCTACCTCAACAGCGAGATCACCGTGCTGGTAGCCTGCGGTACCAGCCCCAATCGACTGCTCCAGGTAAGCCTTGTGCCGGCCGTCCTGGTGTCTGTGCTGGTGGGGCTGTGCAGCCTGTGGCTGACCCCGGCCGGGGCACTCCAGACCGAGACGTTGCTCGAGGATCAGCGCAGCCGGGTCGACTTCTCCACCCTGGGGCCCGGGCGTTTTCAGGAGTTCGGCAGTGGGCGTACCGCCTATACCGAAGGCTTCAGCGAGGATGGTGCCGAGATGCGTGGTGTTTTCATCAGCGAGCGGCAGCGGCGCAGCGACGGCACCCCGGAGAGCGTTGTGACCCGCGCCGAGGCCGGCCACCAGGCGGTGGACGACGATACCGGCAGCCGCTTCCTGGTGCTGACCGACGGCGAACGCTACAGCGTCGAACCGGGCAGGTATCAGGCCGAGCGGCTCGAGTTCGAGACCTATGCGGTGCGCCTGTCGCGGGCCGAGTCGCTGCGCGAGCTCGACTCTCCCGAGCTCACTCCGACCCGCGAGCTGTTCGGTGACGAGTCGCCCGAGGCGCGTGCCCAGCTGCAGTGGCGGCTGGGCATGCCGCTGATGGTGTTCATCTTGACCCTGCTGGCGATGCCGCTGTCGCGAGTCAATCCGCGCCAGGGGCGCTTTGCCAAGCTGCTGCCGGCGATCTTCCTGCATGTGGCCTACCTGAGCCTGCTGCTGGCGGCGCTGGACGCCATCGGTCGCGGCAACCTGCCGGCCGCAGTGGGCATGTGGCCGATCCATGGCGCCTTCCTGGCGCTGGGGTTATGGATGATGGTGCGCGCCCAGCGCAAGGGGATGAGCGGATGATTGCCGATCGCTTCGACCGCTACCTGGCGCGGAACGTGCTGGGTGCCATCATCGTCGTCCAGGTGGTGCTGCTGGGCCTCGACCTGGTGATCACCTACATCAACGATCTGGGCGATGTGGAGGGTGACTACGGAGCTTTCCAGGTGCTTCTCTACCTGCTGATGCGCCTGCCCTGGCGGCTCTATCAGTACGCGCCGGTGGCGGTGCTGATCGGCGCGCTGATCGGCCTGGGCAGCATGGCCTCCAGCAACGAGCTCACCGTGATGCGCGCCGCCGGGCGCTCCCTGGCGCGGATCCTGTGGGGCGCCATGAAGCCGATCATCCTGGTGGTGGTCGTGGTGCTGTTCATCGCCGAGTACGTCTCCCCGCGCACCGAGCAGTTTGCCAGTGCCTGGCGCGTCGAAAAGATCCAGGGGGCCGGGGCCCTGGTTACCGAGCGTGGTGGCTGGCAGCGGGAGGGCGACAGCTTCTATCGCTTTGGTGCCATCCGTGCCGACGACACCGTGCTCGACCTCACTCGCTACCGCTTCGAGGGCCAGCGCCTGGCCGAGGCGCTGAGCGCCGCGCGTGCTATCTGGCGAGAGGGGCATTGGGTGCTGGAAGACGTCTCGGTAACGCGGTTCTCCGAGCAGGGCACCGAGGCGCAACACCTCGCGACCCGGGAGTGGGATACCCAGCTGACGCCGGAGCAGCTCTCGCGGCTGCTGCGCGACGTCGAAAGCCAGTCGCCGAGCGAGCTGTGGGCCTACGCCCGCTACCTGCGCGACCAGGGCCAGCAGGCCACCCAGCCGCTGCTCTACTTCTGGCAGAAGATGCTGTTGCCGCTGACCATGGGCTCGCTGGTACTGGTGGCCGCCTCCTTCGTGTTCGGCCCGCTGCGCAGCGTGGCCGCCGGCACCCGGGTGTTCTACGGCGTGGTCACCGGCCTGGCATTCAAGTACTTGCAGGACCTGCTGGCACCGGCCTCCACGGTCTTCGGCTTCTCGCCCGCCTGGGCGGTGCTGGCGCCCACCCTGATCTGCGCCGCGGTAGGAATCCTCCTGCTGCGCCGTAGCGGCTGAGACAAGGAGAGCCCATGGCCCGCCGCTTCCCCAACCTCGACGATGTCTGGCCCGCCGGCCTCGGCCGCCGGCTGGGCGCCATGCTCTACGATGCCTTTCTGGTGGTCGCGATCTGGCTGCTGACGGCCGGCCTGCACCTGCTGGCCGTACGCCACCTGGTCGGCCTGCCGGCCGAGCAGGTCGGGGTGGGCTTCCTTCAGGTCGCCTCCCTGCGGCTGATCATGCTGGTGTCGGCCTTCGCCTTCTTTGCCTTCTTCTGGTGCCGTGGCGGCATGACCCTGGGGATGCAGGCCTGGCGGCTGCGGGTGCAGACCCGGGATGGCCACGCCATCTCCCTGCGCCAGGCCATGGTGCGCTACCTGGTGGCCTGGCTCTCGGTGGCCGCGCTGGGACTCGGCTACCTGTGGGTGCTGTTCGATGCCGAGCGGCGCAGCTGGCCCGATATTGCCTCGGGCACCCGGGTCGTGGTGCTGCCCAAGCCGGCCAGATAGTCCGGGGATTGACCGGGATCAGACATTGGTCGAGTCCCGGTTGCAACACCTTATGCGAATCATTTACATTTGTCTCGCTATCCAACGCGAGGTGTTCGCATGTACGTCTGCATCTGCAAGGGAGTCTCCGATCGCCGTATCCGTCAGGTCGTCGAGGAGGGCGCGCGCAGCTGGCGCGAGGTCCAGGACGAGACCGGCTGTGGCACCCAGTGCGGCAAGTGTGCCTGCGTGGGCAAGAGCCTGACCCGCGAGGCGGTGAAGGAGGAGCTGCTGCTCTCCGGCGCGGAGCTCGCCTACGCCGTATAACGGCATCAGCGAATATTCTCGCGTCGGGGTTTGGCAATCGTCATCCCGGCATGCCAAGCTTGGGTCGACTCCCCACATCATGAGAGGCAGATCCATGAAAGGCGACAGCAAGGTCATCGAGCATCTCAACCGCGCCCTGGGCAACGAACTGGTGGCCATTAACCAGTACTTCCTGCATGCCAAGATGTACAAGGACTGGGGCCTGCAGAAGCTGGCCAAGTGGGAGTACGACGAGTCCATCGAGGAGATGCAGCACGCCGACAAGCTGATCGAGCGTATCCTCTTCCTCGAGGGCATCCCCAACCTGCAGGACCTCGGCAAGCTGCATATCGGCGAGAACGTGCGCGAGATGCTCGAGAGCGACCTCAAGATCGAGCATGAGGGACGCAACGACTACATCGAAGCCATCGGCTACTGCGAGCAGGTGAAGGACTATGTGACCCGCGACCTGTTCCGCGACTTGCTGGCCGACGAGGAAGGTCATATCGACCATATCGAGACCGAGCTAGGCCTGATCGACAAGGTCGGCATCGAGAACTACCTGCTCAAGCAGATGCAGGAGGCCGGCGAGGAGTGATCGTCCCCGTCCTTCCGCTCCCGACACCGGCGCCCATCGTGGCGCCGGTGGTCGTTGTGGCCCCCCTCAGAAGGCCTTCTCCAGGTCGAAGCGCGGCACCGGCTCGCCCTGCACCTCCACCAGCTCGGTGAACATCGCCAGCGGTCGCACCCAGAGGCCATAGTCGCCATACAGGGCGCGATAGACCACCAGTGGCTCCTCGCTCTCGCTGTGATGGGCCACGCCGAGCACCTCGTAGCGGTTGCCCTTGTAGTGGCAGTAGATTCCGGGAACCGGTAGCGGGCGGGTCATGGCACTCTCCTGAAGAAGAAGGGAATCCTGATCGAGACGGGAAAACCCGGGGTTGACGGCATGCTGGTGCACGGGCGGGATCATCAAGGGGGAGTCTGCTCGCTGGCGGCCTGCCTGGCCAGCCGGGCCAGGGTGCGCGAGGCGGCCACGAAGCCGAAGCTGCCGGTAACGAAGGTGGCGGCGCCGAAGCCGGAGGCACAGTCCAGGCGGGTGGCCTCGCCGCTGCCCGGCTTCTGGAAGCACACCTCGCCGTCGCTGCCCGGGTAGACCAGCTGCTCGTCGGAATAGACGCACTCCACCGCGAAGCGCCGTTTCGGATTGCGCGAGAAGCCGAAGTCGCGGCGCAGCCGCGAGCGCACCTTGGCCAGCAGCGGGTCGTGCTCGGTGCGCGTCAGGTCGGCCACCCGGATACGGGTGGGGTCGGTCTGGCCGCCCGCCGCGCCGGTCACTGTGATCGGCAGCTTGCGCCGCTTGCACCAGGCGATCAGCGCCGCCTTGGCGACCACGCTGTCGATGGCGTCGATCACGTGGTCGGCGTCCTCGGGAATGCGCTCGGCCAGGTTGGTGGGCGTGACGAATGCGGCGTCGGCCATCACCTCGATCCCCGGCTGGATCGCCCGACAACGCTCTGCCAGCACCTCCACCTTGGGGCGCCCCACGCTGCCGTCCAGGGCGTGGAGCTGGCGGTTGACGTTGGAGACGCAGACATCGTCCAGGTCAATCAGCGTCAGCCTGCCGATGCCGGAGCGAGCCAGGGCCTCCACGGCCCAACTGCCTACGCCTCCCACGCCGACGACCACCACATGGGCGGTACGAAAGCGGGCGAAGGCGCGCGCGCCGTAGAGACGGCGAATGCCGCCGAAGCGCAGCGCGTGGTCGTCCTCGGCGAAGGCGGCGGGGGAGGCGGTAATGGGATCGCTCATGGTCTCATGGGGTCGTGAGTGGGTCAGTGGGTGGCGTCGCGACGGCGGGCCAGGGGGTATCGCCAGGCGCGATCAGCTGCACGCCGTCCCTCGGCAGGTGGCCGGCCCAGCCGAAGCGTTCGAGCAGCGCGGTCATGGCGCCATCCGGGGCGCACTCGACGTGAAGCCGCTGGCCCGAGGCCGGGTGATCGAAGGCCACTCCCACCGCGGCCAGCAGCAGCCGGGGGGTGCCCAGGCGCTCGGCGAAGAAACGGTTGTGGTTGCCCTTGCCGTGCTTGGCGTCGCCGATGATCGGATAGCCGCGTCGGGAGAGGTGGCGGCGGATCTGGTGGCGCCGCCCGGTCAGGGGGCAGGCCTCCATCAGCGAATAGCGGCTGTGGGGGTAGCGGTCCACCTGCACCGGCAGCTCCACGCTGTCCAGGCGGCGGATATCGGTGACGGCCTCCATGGCCGGCATCTCCGCCTTGGGACGGCTGCCATCCTCCTCGCGCAGCGCATAGTCGAGGCGTTCGGTCGCGGGCCCGATACCGCGCACTACCGCCAGGTAGCGCTTGGCCACCTCGCGCCCGGTGAAGGCCTCGCCCAGGGATGCCGCGATCTCGGGCGACAGGGCGAACACCATGGCCCCCGACGTGGGGCGGTCGAGGCGGTGGGCCGGATAGACCCGCCGGCCCAGCCGGTCGCGCAGGCGCTGCAGCAGGAACTCGCGCTCGCCCCGCGCCAGGGCGGTGCGATGCACCAGCAGCCCGGCGGGCTTGTGCACGACCACCAGGTGCTCGTCGCGATAGAGAATGCGAAGCTCGTCCGCCATGGCCGGGTCCGGTTCAGGAAGGGCGGCCATTGTCGCCCTCAGTCGCGGCGATGTCATCCCCGGCCGAGGCGGGCTGGGCCATCAGCCCGTACAGCAGGCTCTCGAGCTCCGCCTGGCCAAGGTAGCGCGGGACGGCATAGGTGAAGCGCACCTCGGCGCGGGCCGCCCTGGCCAGCGCCGGGATATCCTCGCCGCGCAGCGCCGCCACCCGTTCGGGGATGCCAAAGTCGGTATTGAGCCGGCGCACGCGGGCGATGAACGCCTCGGCCGCGACGCCGTCGTCGGTGCTGGTGGTGACCTGGCAGTGGCGGGCCAGCGCTGCCAGTCGCGGCGCGATGGTCGGCAGCGATGCTTCCAGCAGGTGCGGCATCACCATGGCATTGGCCAGGCCGTAGGGCAGGTGGTACCAGGCACCCAGCTGGTGGGCGATGGCATGGATATAGCCGACACCGGCCTGGGTAAAGGCGTAGCCTGCCTGGTGGGCGGCCCTGGCCATGTGCAGGCGGGCCTCGAGGTCGTGGCCGGCGGCAACACAGCGTGGCAGCTGTGTCAGGGTCTCGCGAGCGGCCTGGAGCGCGGCGCGATCGGTGCGCGGCAGGGCGTTGCGCGACAGGAAGGCCTCCACGGCGTGGGTCAGGGCATCCATGCCGGTGGCAGCGGTGATATGGGGCGGCAACCCGACCATCAGCTCGGGGTCCAGGGCGGTGGCCCGGGGCAGCAGGCGGGGGTCCACCGCGGCGAGCTTGCGGCGCCGGGCGGGGTCGGAGACCACCGCGGCGAGGGTGGTCTCCGACCCGGTCCCGGCGGTGGTGGGGATGGCATAGAGGGGCGGCATGCCGCGGTGGATGCGGAACAGCCCCGCCAGGCGCCGTACCGGGCGACGGTTGCGGGCGCGGGCGCCGATCAGCTTGGCGGCGTCGATGGGCGAGCCGCCGCCGATGGCCAGCAGCGCCTCGGCCCGGTGGGCGCTCAGGCAGGCCAGGCCGGCCTCTACCTGGCCGATATCGGGATCGGGTGTCACGCCATCGAACAGGGCCCAGGCCACGCCATGGCGTTCCAGCTCCTCGAGCAGAGGGGCCACCAGGCCGAGACGCACCAGCTCGGCGTCGCTGACCACCAGCACCCGGCGGTGACCCGCCTCTGCCAGGAGGCGCACCAGGTCGCGTGCGCTGCCGGGACCCTCGAGGCAGTGCGGCCAGCGCCGGGGGAGCAGGGCGGTAATGGCCTTGAGGATGAGCAAATAGACGCGCAGCGGAAGGTGTTGCCACATCATCACCACGCCTCCCTTGCCCAGCTCCGGGCGTGCATCAGGCGGTGGTCGGCAGGTAGGGAGTGCCGGACAGGCGGCGCACCTCGACGTGGGAGAGCCAGTCGATGTCGTCGGCGCGCATTTCCAGCTCCCTCGCCACCGCCTGGCTCTCCCGTGGACACGCCTCGTCCAGGCAGATGACCACGGTGACCTTGTCCTCCAGGTAGTGCAGCTCCATCTCGCGGATCTCCGACCAGACCGCAAGCGAGGCCCAGCGCCTGGCCAGCGCAGTCTCCACCTCGGGGCGCAGCGGCAGCCCCGGGAAGCGGCTGGGGTCGCCCTCGCCGGCGTCGTCCTCGGGATCGATATGGAAGGTCAGGTCGGTGAGGGCGGGGAAGCCGTTGCGTAGTCGGCGACTCACCTCGTTGCCGATCTCGTGGCCCTCGGAGACGCTGATCCGTGGCGGCACCACCACGTGCAGGTCGAGCATGGTGCGTCCCGCCGACTGGCGGGTGCGCAGGTCGTGGATACCGTGCACCCCGGGCACGCTCATGGCCATCCGGCGCATCTCCTCCTGGGTGGCCACGGGCAGGGCGGTATCCACCAGCTCGCGGCCCGACTCCCACAGCAGGTCCCAGCCGACCTTGCCGACCAGCAGGCCGACGATCACCGCCGCCACGGTATCGATCCAGGCGGCACCGAACTGGCTGCCGATCAGGGCCACCATCACCACCCCGGTGGAGAGCACGTCGCTGCGGTGGTGCCAGGCGTTGGCCTCGAGCATCTTCGAGCCGATGCGTCGCGCCACCCGGCGGGTGATATGGAACAGCCACTCCTTGGCGAGCAGCGCCAGGGCGGTGAGCAGAATCGCCCAGAGTCCGGGGGGCGGGATCTCGGCGGTGGAGAACAGCCGTTCCACGCTCGACCAGGCGATGGCACCGGCGACGAAGATCAGCACACTGCCCAGGAACAGCGTGGCCAGGGTCTCGATTCGTCCATGGCCGTAGTGGTGGTCGTGGTCGGGGCCCTGGTGGCCATAGTGGGAGGCGGCGAGCACGAAGCCGTCGGTCACCAGGTCGGAGAAGGAGTGCACGCCATCCGCCACCAGCGCGGCCGAGCCGACAATCCAGCCCACGATGATCTTGGCCACGCCCAGCACGCAGTTCACCGCGACCGACAGGAGGGTGACACGAAAGGTGGCCTGATGTTTCTCGGGATTGGTCTGCATGGTCGATCCTGGGACGCTTCCCTGGAGGAGCCGCATCGGCGGTATCGCTCAAATGGTACCGAATAGGTCCTGATTTGCGCAAGGCGCCGGCTGCCAGGGCCATCGCAGATGGCGGCACCGTTCAAGGCTTCCCCGGTGGCTTTCGCTATCGAAGCATAGCTAACTGTGATTGGCCTGGGGTGGCTGCCACCATGGTCGGCTCGTCGTGGTCGCGAGTCCTGTTCATGCTGTAGGCTCGCCCGATGCCCTCCGGAGCCGATCATGCCACTCTCGCCCAGCTACCGACTCGCCGCCACCATTCTGCATGGTTTCGACGAATACCGTTCGCGCTTCAAGGCGATCACCGCGGATGCCAGCCGGCGTTTCGCCGAGGCGGCATGGCGTGAGGCGCAGCAGGCGTCGGCGGAGCGCATCAACCTCTACGAGGAGAAGGTCCAGGCGACCCTGCACCGACTGCGTCGCAGCTTCGCGGATGATGTTCTCACCGACTTCGAGTGCTGGCGCGAGGCACGCACCCACTACGCCGAGCTGATCAACCAGCGGCTCGACTACGAGCTGGCCGAGACCTACTTCAACTCGATGTTCTGCTCGCTCTTCCACCATCGCCATATCCGCAACGACTGGATGTTCGTCTACAGCTCCCGCGAGCAGGCGGCCCACCATTCCGGCCTGACCCTGTGTCGGCACCTCCGGGTGGCGGGCGACTGGGTGGCCGGGCTGCGTTGGGCGCTGGGCGAGGCGCGCTTCGTGACGCCCTTCATCGACCTGGAGCGGGATGCCGGACAAGGGGGGGAAGCCCTCCGGCGGCTGTTGCCGGAGGCCGTTCGCGATGATCCCGAGGCCGAGATCGAGCTGATCAAGAGTGTCTTCTATCGCAACAAGGGCGCCTACCTGGTCGGCCGGGTGCGGGGTGGTGGCCAGCAGGTGCCACTGGTGCTGCCGGTGCTCCACGAGGAGGGCAAGGGGCTCTACCTGGATACGGTGCTGATCGAGCCCGACGAGGTGTCGATCATCTTCTCCTTCACCCGCGCCTACTTCCAGGTCAAGGTCGTGGTGCCCAGCGAGTTCGTGCACTACCTCCAGGAGCTGATGCCCGACAAGCCCCAGGGTGAACTGTATGCCGCCATCGGCTTCTTCAAGCACGGCAAGACCGAGTTCTTCCGGGCCCTCAACCGCCAGGTGGCGCGGCGCGAGGACAGGTTCATCATTGCCCCGGGGGTGCGCGGCATGGTCATGGCGGTGTTCGTGCTGCCTTCGTTCCGCACGGTGTTCAAGATCATCAAGGATCGCTTCGACCCCGGCAAGGCGATGAGTCGGGATAACGTCCGTGACAAGTACCGCCTGGTGAAGCGCCACGACCGGGTGGGGCGCATGGCCGATACCCAGGAGTTCTCCAACTTCATCGCCCGCCAGGACCACTTCGATCCCGACTGCCTGGCGCATCTGCTGGAGGTGGCACCTTCCACCGTCTATCTGCGCGGCGACAAGGTGATCATCAAGCACTGCTACACCGAGCGCATGATGACCCCGCTCAACCTCTACCTCGAGCAGTGCGATGAGGAGGAGACCCGGGCAGTGCTCAAGGACTACGGCAACGCCATCAAGCAGATGGCTGCCGCCAATATCTTCCCTGGCGACATGCTGCTCAAGAACTTCGGGGTGACCCGCCATGGTCGGGTGGTGTTCTACGACTACGACGAGGTCTGCTACCTCACCGAGTGCAATTTCCGGCATATCCCCGAGCCGCTCTACCCCGAGCAGGAGCTGGCCGACGAGCCCTGGTACTCGGTGGGGCCCAACGATATCTTCCCCGAGGAGTTCGGCCCCTTCCTGTTTGCCGACATTCGCCTGCGCAAGCTCTTCTATCAGCTCCACCCCGAGCTGTTCGATGCCGACTACTGGAAGGGGTTGCAGCAGGCGATCCTCGATGGCCGGGTCATCGACGTCTACCCCTACCGCAACAAGCAGCGCTTCAGTGGCGACGAGGATAACGGCCTGATCCACTAGCCGAAGCGCGGCACGCTATGCTGAAGGCGAGTGAAGTCCCTGATGACTGCATGCAGGGCTCTCGACCCAAGGAGAACATCATGTTGGACCTGATTACCCATTCGGCGGGGCATGTCGTGGCGATGAAGGCGGGTGGCATGGTGACCGGACAGGAGCTACAGCGTGCCATCGATGCCATCGAGGCCGCCAAGCGAAGCCACCCCCTGGTCAGCCTGGTGATCATCATCGATGACCTGCGCTGGATGACCCTCGGCGCGCTGCTCAAGGATGTCGGTTACGGCCTGACCCAACTCGGCGACCTGGAGCGCTATCACCGTGCCGCCGTGGTCACCGACCAGGCGTGGCTCAAGCACGTTGCCCATCTGGAGGAGCGCCTCTTCAGGGCGGTGGAGATCCAGACCTTTGCCAGGCGCGACCATGCTGCCGCCATGGCCTGGGCAGCCGAACTCCCCAGAGGCGCCCACGAGAGTCCCGAAGAGGACGGCTATCACGGGGCCTGAGCCGGCTCGCTGCTGGCCGGTCCGAACAACAGGTGATAGCTTCGGTCGAGGCAGTCAGTGGCGAGAGGTGACGCATGGTGGAGCAGCGAGTGCCGCATCTGGTGGTGTTGAGCGGGGCGGGCATCAGCGCCGAGAGCGGTATCCAGACCTTCCGCGCGACGGATGGCCTGTGGGCCGACCATCCCGTCGAGGAGGTGGCTACCCCCGGCGCCTGGCGGCGTGACCCGGCGCGGGTGCTGGCGTTCTACAACGCGCGTCGCGACCAGGTTCGTCGGGCGCGCCCCAACGCCGCGCACAAGGCCCTGGCGGCGCTGGAGGAGCAGGGCTTTCGGGTCAGCATCATCACCCAGAATATCGACGACCTGCATGAGCGGGCCGGTTCCCGCCATGTGCTTCATCTGCACGGTGAGATCCTCAAGGCGCGCTCCTCGGTGGACCGCCGCATGCACTATCCACTGCCCCGCGGCGGCATCGAACTGGGTGACATCTGTGACAAGGGCAGCCAGCTGCGCCCCGATGTAGTGTGGTTCGGCGAGGAGGTGCCCCACTTCGGGGAGGCCTGCGAGATCGTCGCCGATGCCGATCTGGTGCTGGTGGTGGGCACCTCGCTGGCCGTGATGCCGGCGGCCTCCCTGCTGCAGCACGCCCCCTTAGAGGCGCCCTGCATGCTCGTCGATCCCGAGGCCGAGTCGCTGGCGCCTCCCGGCGTCACCCGACTCAGCCAGCCCGCCGGCAAGGGGGTGCCGGCGCTGGTGCGCCACTGGCGACGCGAGGGGCGGCTCTGGGTCCCGGAGACACTATTGGGCTGAGGCGGGGCAGGGCGTGAGTCGCATGCTAGAATGCGCCCCCGCTTTTGCCCCCGGACACAGGCCACCATGCAGGACGACTCCTTCCACGACCCCGAGCCCCGTCAGCGGCGCGACCTCTCAACCGGCTCTTCGCGTGACCCAGGGACCGGGCTTAGTGACCCCCGGACCGGGCTTGCGAGTGACCCCGGGACCGGGCTTGCGAGTGACCCCGGGACCGGTCATCCACGGCCGCCGCGCCGGGAGTTCAAGGCCCGCGGCAGCTTCGTCGAGCGCTGTCCGGGCTGCAACCTGCCGCAACTCAACTGCCTCTGTCCCTATGCGGTTGGCGCCGAGAGCGAGGCGCGGGTGTGGCTGCTGACCCACTCCATGGAACACCTCAAGCCCACCAATACCGGGCGGCTGATCCGCGACGTGCTGCCCGACACCGAGGTCTTCACCTGGTACCGCACCGCACCCGACGAGCGCCTGCTGACGCTGCTGGAGGATGCGCGCTTCGCCCCCTTCGTGGTCTTTCCCGATGACCAGCCCGACTACGCCGAGCGTGTGGTGGGCATCGACGCCGTGGCCGAGGCGAAGGCGGCGGGTCGCATTCCGGTCTACCTGCTGCTCGACGGTACCTGGCGCCAGGCACGGCGCATCTTCCGCAAGAGCCCCTATCTGGATGCCCTGCCGGTGCTGCCGCTGCGCACCGAGCGGTTGACCCGCTATCGGCTGCGCAAGCCTGCCTCCAGCGCCCACCTGTGCACCGCCGAGGTGGCCGCCGAACTGCTGCGCCAGGGCGGCGACGAGGATGCCGCCCAGGCCCTGGACGATTACTTCGATGCCTTCAACGACAGCTACGCCGCCAGCCGGCGCTTCGAGAAGATCGAGGCGCCGACGGCGGCGATGCGTCGCCTGCTGGCGCGGAAGCAGAGAGGCTAGGCGGTGCCGAAGAGAGTCCCGGCGATGCGGAAACCGGCGATCCAGGTGCCGGCGGCGGAGCCCAGGGTGGCCGTCAGGAAAACCAGCAGGGTGCGAGAGACCCGGTTGCGCCACCACCCCTTGAGGTGGGTGACATCGTGGCGCAGCGTGGAGAAGTCGCGCACCTTGGGCTTGCGCAGGTAGAGCTCCACCCCGGCGGCCACGAAGCCGGCACCGATGGTGGGGTTGAGCGAGGTGAGCGGCGCGGCGAAGAAGGTGGCGATCACCGTGAACGGGTGGGCCAGGGCCGCCAGCGTCGCGCCCGCCGAGAGCACGCCGTTGATCAGGAACCACTCCACTACCAGCTGCCAGCCCAGGTCGGTGTTGCGCGAGAAGCCGATGGCGAAGCCGGTCAGCACCAGGGCGGTGATCACCCAGGGCAGCGCCTTCCAGATCTTCGACGGTGGCGGCGTGGCCTCGAGGGCCTCGCGCTCCGGACGCGGGGCCTCGGGCAGCGGAGCGGCGAAGTGTTCGGCCATGCCTTTCATATGGCCGGCGCCGATCACCACCAGCACGTTCCGGTAGCGCCCGGGCGGCGCCTCCTCGGCCAGGCGCAGCACCATGTAGCGGTCGCGCTCGCTGATCAGCGGGGTGTAGAGACTCTCCGACTCGGCAGCGAACTCGCTGAAGGTGGACTCCAGCACGTCGCCCTCCTTGAGCCGCTCGATCTCCGCGGCGGAGACCTCCTGGCGTGACAGTACGCTGCCCAGCAGTCCCGAGAACAGCGAGAAACGCTGCCACCAGGGGACATTGTGGTAGATACGCTTGAGGGTGATCCCCACGTCGCGGTCGATCAGCAGCAGCGGCAGCTTCGCCTGCCGAGACTCCTCCAGGGCGGCGCGCATCTCGGCGCCGGGCTCGATGCCGGACTGCTCCGCCAGGCGCTGCTGGAAGGCGCCCAGCGCCAGGCTGGCCGCCACCACCCCGGCCTTGCCCTGGCGGAAGATCTGGAACAGGTCCTGCTCCCCCAGGGCGTCGGGGTTGGTGAGACTGTGGTGGCGCGAGTCGCACAGCTCGATGGCCACGGCGTCGAACTCGCTGGAGCGGATCAGCCGACGCACGTCCTCGGCGCTCTCGGCGGAGACGTGGGCGGTGCCGAGCAGGGTGTAGCGGGTCTCGCCGACCTGCAGGACCCGCTGCGGGCCGCTGGTGGCGTCATCCGGGCGGGTCGGGGCCTGGGTCTCGGTCATGGAGGCTCGCTTCGAGGGAGTGAAGCGTCGATTATCCACGAACGTCAGCGCTCGGCCAAACCCGGGGGAGGTGTCAGCGCCGCCAGAAGGCCGGGGTGAACAGCACCAGTACGGTGAAGATCTCCAGGCGGCCCAGCAGCATGGCCATCACCAGGATCCACTTGGCCAGGTCGGGCAGGTCGCCGTAGTGGGCGGAGGCCTCGCCCAGGGCCGGGCCCAGGTTGTTGAGCGCCGAGCCCACCGTCGACCAGGCGGTGACCTGGTCGACCCCGGTGGCCATCACCCCCACCAGCATCAGGAAGAACAGCATCACGTAGGCGGAGAAGAAGCCCCACACCGCCTGGGCGATGCCGTCCGGCACGCTCACCTTGCCGATCTTCACCGTGATCACCGCGCTGGGATGGATCAGGCGCATCACCTCGCGCATGCCCTGCTTGAGGATCAGGATGATGCGGATCACCTTCATGCCGCCGCCGGTGGAGCCGGAGCAGCCGCCCACGAAGGCGGCCATGAACAGCAGGAAGGGCAGGGCGCCGGGCCACAGCGAGAAGTCGGCCACGGCGAAGCCGGCGGTGGTGGCCACCGAGACCACCTCGAACAGGGCATGGCGCAGCCCCAGCTGGGTCTCGTAGGTGCCGGTCAGCCACAGCGAGATCGCGGTGATGGTGGTCAGCCCGGCCAGGAACAGCAGCAGGAAGCGCGCCTCGGGGTCCTCGAAGTAGTGCAGCACGCTGCGCTGGCGCCAGGCGGTGAAGTGCAGGCTGAAGCTGACCGCCGAGACCAGCAGGAAGAACACACAGATCAGCTCGATGGCGGCGCTGTCGAAGTGACCGATGCTGGCGTCGTAGGTGGAGAAGCCGCCGATCGCCACGGTGGAGAAGCTGTGGCCCAGGGCGTCGAACCAGTCCATGCCGGCGGCCATGTAGGCGAGCATGCAGGCGATGGTCAGCGAGGCGTAGATGTACCACAGCGCCTTGGCGGTCTCGGTGATGCGCGGGGTGAGCTTGGAGTCCTTGAGCGGCCCCGGGATCTCGGTGCGGTAGAGGGCCATGCCGCCGACGCCCAGCGTCGGCAGGATGGCCACGGCTAGCACCACGATCCCCATGCCGCCGAGCCACTGCAACTGCTGTCGGTAGTAGAGGATCGACTCGGGCAGGTGCTCGATGCCGGTGATCACTGTGGCGCCGGTGGTGGTCAGCCCCGAGAAGGACTCGAACACCGCATCGGTCAGGGAGAGCGGCGTCACGTCGGTGAGCATCAGCGGCAGCGAGCCGAACAGCGCCAGCACGCTCCAGAACAGCGCGGCGATCAGGAAGCCGTCCCGGGTGCGCAGCTCCTTGCGGGCGCGGCGGTTGGGCAGGAACATCGCCAGGCCGGTCAGTACGGTGATGCCGATGGCCACGGCGAAGGCGTCCCACTGGCCGTCGGCGAACAGCAGCGAGATCAGGATCGGCGGCATCATGGTCAGGCTGAAGAGCATCAGCAGCAGCCCCAGGATGCGCAGGATCATGCGCAGGCTCATCGATGACTCCCCGTCAGAAGAAGGTCAGCCCGACCTGGAACAGCCGCTCCACGTCGCGGATGCGGCGCTTGTCGATCACGAACAGGATGACGTGGTCGCCGGACTCCACCACCACGTCGTCATGGGCGATCATCACCTCCTTGCCGCGCACGATGGCGCCGATGGTGGTGCCCCGGGGGAGGTCGATCTCGCCGATGGCGCGCCCCACCACCTTGGAGGACTGGGTGTCGCCGTGGGCGATCGCCTCGATGGCCTCGGCGGCACCGCGACGCAAGGAGTGCACGTTGACGATGTCGCCTCGGCGCACGTGGGTAAGCAGGCTGCCGATGGTGGCCTGCTGCGGCGAGATGGCGATGTCGATCTCGCCGCCCTGCACCAGGTCGACGTAGGCGGCGTTGTTGATCAGCGTCAGCACCTTCTTGGCTCCCATGCGCTTGGCCAGCATCGACGACATGATATTGACCTCGTCGTCGTTGGTCAGGGCGCAGAAGATGTCGCACTCCTCGATGTTCTCCTCCTCCAGCAGCCGCTTGCTGGTGGCGCTGCCATGCAGCACCACGGTGCGGTCGAGGCGCTCGGAGAGCACCGTGCAGCGCTCCAGGCTGTGCTCGATGATCTTCACCTGGTGGCTGTGCTCGAGGTGCTCGGCGAGGCGCTCGCCGATGTTGCCGCCGCCGGCGATCATCACCCGGCGGAAGTCGCGATCGAGGCGCCGAAGCTCGCTCATCACCGCGCGGATATCGCGACGGGCGGCGATGAAGAACACCTCGTCGTCGGCCTCGATGACGGTGTCGCCGCGCGGGATGATGGGCCGGTTGCGGCGGTAGATGGCCGCCACACGGGTATCCACGCTGGGCATGTGGCGGCGCAGGAAGGCCAGGTCCTGGCCCACCAGGGGGCCGCCGTAGATCGCCTTCACCGCCACCAGCTGCACCAGGCCGCCGGCGAACTCCAGCACCTGCAGGGCGCCGGGGTGCTCGATCAGGCGGCGGATATGGTCGGTGACCACCTGCTCGGGGCTGATCAGCACGTCGATGGGCACCGCCTCGTGGGCGAACAGGCCGCGGCGGGTGAGGTAGGCGGTGGCGCGCACCCGGGCGATCTTGGTGGGGGTGCGGAACAGGGTATGGGCGACCTGGCAGGCGATCATGTTGACCTCGTCCTGGCTGGTCACCGCGATCAGCATGTCGGCGTCCTCGCAGCCCGCCTGGCGCAGCACCATGGGGTAGGAGCCGGGCCCCACCACGGTGCGGATGTCGAGCTTGGTATGCAGCTCGCGCAGCTTGTTGCCGTCGGTGTCGACGACGGTGATGTCGTTCTCCTCGCGGGCCAGGTGTTCGGCCAGGGTGCCGCCGACCTGGCCGGCGCCGAGAATGATGATCTTCATCGCGTGGGGGTTCCGCTGGGTCGAGGGGCGGCGCCTGCTGGTGCGCCGCAGCACGTGACGGCTAGCCTAAACCAGCCGCCACGGGAAGGACAGGCCGCGAGAGTCAGTCCAGGGTGAAACCGACCTTGATCGTGACTTGCCAATGCAATACCCGGCCATGCTCGACATGGCCGCGGGTGTCGATGACCTCGAACCAGCGCATGCCGTGCAGGCTATCACTGGCCTTGGTGATGGCGCTCTCGATGGCCTGCTGGATGCCCTCCTCGGAGGAGCCGGTGAGTTCGATATGCTTGTAGACGTGGTTGCTCATGATGCCTCCGGCGTGTGTGGATAAGCGGTCATGCGGTGCAGCCTGGCGGGACGGCGGCCCCTTCCCGCGTCAGGCGTTGGCCTTCCTGAGTCTGGCATAGAAGAAGCCGTCTTGGCTGTCGACCTCCGGCAGCAACTGGCGCCCGGCACCGGCGGGGCGCCCCCAGGCCACGTCTGGCGGGGTGGTCGCCTCGGCATCCGGGGTGCGCGCCAGGAAGGCGGCGATCTGCTCGCTGTTCTCCTGGGGGAGCACCGAGCAGGTGGCGTACAGCAGGGTGCCGCCCGGACGCAGCAGCGGCCACAGGTTGTCGAGCAGGCGTGCCTGCAGCGCGGCCAGCGCCTTGATATCCGAGGGGCGGCGCAGGCGCTTGATGTCCGGGTGGCGACGGATCACGCCGCTGCCCGAGCAGGGGGCGTCGAGCAGGATCGCCTCGAAGGGGGTGCCGTCCCACCAGTCGCGGGCGGTGGCGTCGCCATGGGCCAGGCGCGCCCCGATGCCCAGGCGCTCCAGGGCGCCCTCGACCCGGGCCAGGCGCTCGGCGTCGCTGTCCACCGCATGCATCTCGATGTCGAACACCTCCAGCAAGTGGGCAGTCTTGCCCCCCGGGGCGCAGCAGGCATCGAGCACCCGTGCGCCGGGGCGGGGTGCCAGGGCCGGGCCGAGCAGCACGGTGGCGAGCTGGGCGGCCTCGTCCTGGACGCTGACGTGGCCGTCGGCGAAGCCCGGCAGATCATGCACGTCGCAGGGTGTCTCCAAGGTGATGCCGTCCGGGGCGTGGGCGCACAGGCGCGCCTCCAGGCCGGCGGCGGCGAGGCGGTCGAGGTAGGCCTCGCGATCGCCATGGCGACGGTTGACCCGCAGCGTCATCGGCCCCGGCACGTTGTTGGCCTCGGCCACCGCACGCCAGTCGTCGGGCCAGGCCTGGCGCAGCGCCTTGAGCAGCCATGTCGGGTGCAGCAGGGCAACGGCGGGGTCGCGATCCATCTCCGCCTGCAGGGCGGCAGACTCACGCTGCAGGCGGCGCAGGCAGCCGTTGAGTACCCGGGTGGCCCACTCCTTGCCGAGCAGGCGGGCGGCCCCGGCGGTCTCGCCCACCGCGGCATGGGCGGGCACCCGCAGGTAGAGCAGCTGGTGGATGCCCAGCAGCAGCAGCGCCTGGACGTCGGCGTCGCGGGCCTTGAAGGGCTTGACCAGCAGCTTCGCGGCCAGGGCCTCGAGGCGCGGCAGGGTGCGGCAGACGCCAAAGCAGAGCGCCTTGAACAGGGCACGGTCGCGGGCCACTACCTGGTGGTCATCGAGGCCGGTGAGGGAGCCCTTGCCGGTGATTACCGGCACCAGGGCGCGGGCGGCGGCGGCGCGCACCGCCAACCCGCCGTCGTTCTCGATGCCCCGGGAGGCGGGGCGGCGGGGCTTGCCGGGAGCGTCGCTCATGCCGGGGTCTCCTCGTCGTGGCGGCCCAGCTGCAGGCCGGCGGGGAAGCGGTCGGCCCGGGCACGCAGCAGCTCGGCGACGGGCAATGCCTTGCCGCCGGGCAACTGGGCACGGGTCACCCGCAGTACCTCACGGCCCTCGGGGCCGCAGGCGATGCGCAGCGCATCATCGTCATGGGCAAGCAGAGTGCCCGGGGCGGTGGGGGCTTCACCCTCGCCGAGGTCGTGTGTCTCAGCCAGCAGCAGGCGCAGACGGTCGCCGTCGAACGCACACCAGGCCACCGGCCAGGGGTTGAAGGCGCGCACCCGGGCGGCAAGCTCCGCGGCGGGGCAGCGGAAGTCCAGTTCGGCCTCTGCCTTGGAGAGCTTGGCGGCGTAGGTGACGCCCTCCTCGGGCTGAGGCGTAGCCGATAGGCCCGCCTCGGCCAGGGCGTCCAGGGCCTCGACGATCGCTTCGCCGCCCAGCGTGGCCAGGGTGTCGTGGAGTTCGCCGCCGGTGGTCGAGGCGGTGATCGGCGTGGGCCGCACCAGCAGCATGTCGCCGGTGTCGAGCCCCTCGTCCATCTGCATGATGGTCACCCCACTCTCGGCGTCGCCGGCCTCGATGGCCCGCTGGATGGGCGCGGCACCACGCCAGCGCGGCAACAGCGAGGCGTGGACGTTGAGGCAGCCCAGTCGTGGCGCCTCCAGCACCGCCCCGGGCAGGATCAGGCCGTAGGCCACCACCACCATGATGTCGGCGTCGAGGGCGGCGAGCTCCGCCTGGGTCTCGGGGTCCTTGAGGCTCTCGGGCTGGTACACCGGCAGGTCGTGCTCGAGGGCCAGCGCCTTGACCGGGCTCGGCGTCAGCTTGCGGCCACGACCGGATGGGCGGTCGGGCTGGGTATAGACGGCGATCACGCGGTGGCGGCTGGCCAGCAGCGCCGCGAGGCTCTCGGCAGCGAAGTCGGGCGTGCCGGCGAAGATGACGCTGAGTGAGCGAGAGTCGTGGGGTCGGGACATGGTGGGAGCCTGGCCGTGAGTGAATGCCCCTAATGATAACGGAGCGGACCGCAAACGACGAAGGCCGACGCATGTTGCGTCGGCCTTCGCGGTGAGGCGGGACGGGGTCAGGCGTCGTGCATCAGCTTGTGGCGCTTCTGCATCTTCTTCATTACCCGGTCACGCTTGAGCGGTGAGAGGTAGTCGACGAACAGCACCCCCTCGAGGTGGTCGTGCTCGTGCTGGATGCAGTGGGCAAGCAAACCGTCGGCCTCCAGCTCGTAGGGCTGGCCGTCGCGATCCAGGGCCTTGAGGTGGACACGCAGGGCGCGCGGCACATCGGCATAGTACTCGGGGATCGACAGGCAGCCCTCCTGCATCGGTTCGCGCTCCTCGCCGATGGGCGCAACCTCGGGGTTGATCAGCACCAGGGGGCTGGTGCGGTCGTCGCTGACATCCATGACGATCACGCGGCGATGGACGTCCACCTGGGTAGCGGCCAGGCCGATGCCCCTGGCGTCGTACATGGTCTCCAGCATATCGTCGACCAGCCGGCGCACCTCGTCGTCGACGGTCTCCACCGGCGCCGCCCGGTTGCGCAGGCGCTCGTCGGGGTATTCGAGGATAGGTAATTTGGCCATGGCGTTGGTTTCACCGTTATGCTGTCATTTACACAATGACACTATTCTATGTGTGATGCGCACGGCAACGACAGGGCCGAAGTCGCAACACGTCGATAACCTCAGACTATAACACGCCGGTAGCGTTCCATGGCATCGGCCGGTGACACGCGGGGAGAGCAGGGATGAGGCAGATAAGTGACGGCAAGGTGCGGCGCGGCTGGCTGGGCCTGGTGGCGGCGCTGGGCATGGCCCTGGCTGCCGGTGTCCAGGGCCAGGGGCTGAGCTGGGAAGATGGCCTGCGCGGCGACGCCCCGGACCGTTATACCGTGGTGCGCGGCGACACCCTGTGGGATATCTCGGGGCGCTTCCTGCGCCATCCCTGGCAGTGGCCCGAGGTGTGGCAGGTCAACCCGCAGATCCGCAACCCGCACCTGATTTATCCGGGCGATGTCATCTACCTCTACGACTGCGGCGGCCGTCCCTGCCTGGGGCTGGAGCGGGGTCAGGGGCAGGTGAGGCTGTCGCCCGAGATGCGCACCATTCCGCATCGCGAGGCGATCACGCCGATCCCGCTTGAAGATATTCGCCACTTCCTGCGCGAGCACCGTATCGTCGATGACCCCGAGGCCCTGGAAGAGCTGGCCTATGTGGTGGGCGGCGACGATCGTCGGCTGATGAGCGGTGTGGGCGATCGTCTCTACGCCCGGGGCGAGGTTCCGGCGGGTGGTCGCGTGGGCTTCTATCGCGTGGGCGAGCGCTTCCTCGACCCGGCCAGCGGTGAGCTGCTGGGCCTGGAGCTGGAGAGCGTCGGCCAGGCCCGCCGCGAACGCCAGGAGGAGGACATGGCGGTGCTGGAGGTGAGCTCGTCACGTCAGGAGGTGCGCAACGGCGACATCGTGCTGCCCCTGGAGGATCGCGGCCTGGTGACCGAGTTTATTCCGCGTGCCCCCGAGCGCGAGGTCGAGGGCACCATCCTGTCGGTGCCCGGTGGGGTGCAGTTCATCGGCCGCCTGCAGGTGGTGGCGCTGGACCGCGGCCAACGCGACGGGCTCGAGCCCGGCCATGTGCTGATGGTCGAGCAGCGCGGCGAGCTGGTCAGCGATCCGCGCACCGGTGAGCAGTTACGCCTGCCGGGGGAGGATGCCGGCCTGGTGATGGTCTTCAAGACCTACCAGAAGATGAGCTATGGCCTGGTCATGGAGGCCAGCCGCACCCTGGGCGTGGGAGATCGCGTGCACAACCCGCGGCGGGCGGTCAGCGCCGCCCTGCGCTGAGGCCGGCATGCCGTCGCCGGCCCTCGGTGCCCGGGAGTGGCTGGCACTCGCGGGCCTGCCGGGTCTCGGGGCGGGCTCGCTGGCCGAGCTGGCCGCCCGCCGACCCGAATGGCCCGGCGGCTGGCTGGCGGTGCTGCCGCGCGAGGCCGCTACCGCGCTGCGGCTTTGGCTCGATCACCCCGCTCGCAGCCCGCTTTCCCCGGCGGTAGAGGCGGCCCTCGCCTGGGTCGAGGGTTCCGCCGACCGCCACCTGCTGCATGCCGGGCATCCCGCCTGGCCCGAGCTACTCTCCGAGACTCCCGATCCACCGCCGCTGCTGTGGGCCTGGGGTGACCTCGCCGCCCTGGCGCCCCCCAAGCTGGCCATGGTGGGGTCGCGTCGCGCCACCCGCGAGGGACTGACCAACGCCGCCGCCTTCGCCCGCGAACTCGCCGAGCGGGGCTGGTGCGTGGTCAGCGGCATGGCGCTGGGCATCGATGCCGCCGCCCAGCAGGCGGCCCTGGACGCCGGCGGGACCAGCGTGGCGGTGCTCGGCTGTGGTGTCGATGTGGTCTATCCGGCGCGCCACCATCGCCTGCACGCCCGCCTGCGTGAACCGGATGGCCTGCTGCTCTCCGAGCACCCGCCCGGCACCCCGGCCCGGGCCGGCTTCTTCCCGCGGCGCAACCGTATCGTCACCGGGCTCAGCTGCGGGGTGCTGGTGGTAGAGGCCGCAGAACAGAGCGGCTCCCTGGTCAGCGCGCGGCTGGCCGGGGAGCAGGGGCGCGAGGTGTTCGCCCTGCCCGGCTCGCTGCATAACCCCCAGGTGCGGGGCTGCCTGCGGTTGATCCGCGAGGGTGCCGTGCTGGTGCGTGGGGTCGATGACATCCTCGCCGAGCTCACCCAGTGGCAGGCCCCGGCGATGCCCGTCGCGCCCCGCGACGAAGCTTCGGGCCGGAATGATGACCCGCTGCTGCGCTGGCTGAGCGGCAGCCCGACCCCCGCGGACGCGCTGGTAGGGCTGACCGGTCTCGATATCGCCGAGTGCCAGCGGCGTCTGCTGGCGCTGGAGCTGGAGGGCCAGGCGGCGCGGGTCGCCGGCGGCTGGGTGCGCCTCTCGGCGCCGTGATAGAATCCTGCGCTGTTTCACCGCACCGAGCCAGGGGAGCTATCCAATGAGCCAGGCCCGCCAGATCGACCATGCCGTCGCCGCCCTGCGCCGGGGCGGCGTGATCGCCTATCCCACCGAGGCGGTCTGGGGCCTGGGCTGCGACCCCGACAACGATGCAGCAGTGACGAAACTGCTGCGCCTCAAGCGTCGCGATCCCGCCAAGGGAGTGATCCTGGTGGCGGGGCGCATCGAGCAGTTCGCCGCCTGGCTCGAGGGGCTGCCCGTCGAGCTGCAGGCGCCGCTGGCGGCCAGCTGGCCGGGGCCCAATACCTGGCTGGTGCCCGACAACGGCCGCAGCCATGCCCTGGTGCATGGCGAGCATGACCGGGTGGCCCTGCGGGTCAGCGCCCATCCGCTGGTGGCCACGCTGTGCGAGGCCTTCGGCGGCCCCATCGTCTCCACCTCGGCGAATGTGGCCAGCGAGCCGCCGGCCATGAGCGCCGAGGAGGTACGCAGCATCTTCGGCGATGGGCTCGATGCCATCGTCGAGGGTGAGCTCGGCGGCCTCGAGCGCCCCAGCACCATTCGCGACCTGGTCAGTGGCCGGGTGCTGCGCGACTGACCCTTTTCCGTCACTTCACCCCATCCGGAGGCTCCGTTGGCCCACCCGCGACTCGATGACGTCAAGACCTACCTGCTCGACCTCCAGGAGCGCCTGTGTGCTGCCCTGGCCGCCGCGGATGGCGGCGCCGGATTCCGCGAGGATGCCTGGCAGCGCCCGGAGGGCGGCGGCGGCCGCTCGCGGGTGATCGAGAACGGGCGCGTGTTCGAGAAGGGCGGGGTCAACTTCTCCCATGTGTATGGCGAACGCCTGCCGCCTTCGGCGACCGCGGCTCGCCCCGAGCTCGCCGGACGCAGCTTCCACGCGGTGGGGGTCTCCTGGGTGCTGCACCCGGAGAATCCCCATGTGCCGACGAGCCACGGCAACGTGCGCTTCTTCATCGCCGAGAAGCCCGGCGAGGCGCCGGTGTGGTGGTTCGGGGGCGGCTTCGACCTGACGCCCTTCTACCCGGTGCTCGAGGATGTGGTGCACTGGCACCGGGTGGCCCGGGAGGCCTGTGCGCCCTTCGGCGAGGAGGTCTACCCACGCTTCAAGGCGTGGTGTGACGACTACTTCTATCAGAAGCATCGTGACGAGACCCGGGGCGTGGGCGGGCTATTCTTCGACGACCTCAACGACTGGGGCTTCGAGCGCAGCTTCGCCTTCCAGCGCGCCGTGGGCGACGCCTTCCTCGAGGCCTACCTGCCCATCGTGAGTCGCCGCGTCGACACCCCCTGGAGCGAGCGTGAGCGCGACTTCCAGCTCTATCGACGCGGGCGTTACGTGGAGTTCAACCTGGTCTGGGACCGCGGCACCCTGTTCGGGCTGCAGAGTGGCGGGCGCACCGAGTCGATCCTGATGTCGATGCCGCCGCTGGCGCGCTGGGAGTATGCCTGGGAGCCCGAGGAGGGGAGCCCGGAGGCGGAGCTCTATGCACACTACCTGCACCCCCGGGACTGGCTTGGCGAAGCACGAGAGGAGAACGAAGCATGATCGATCGCTACTGTGTCTTCGGCCATCCGGTGGCCCACTCGAAGTCGCCGCTGATCCACGCGGCCTTCGCCGAGCAGACGGGCGAGAGCATCGAGTACACCGCCATCGAGGCGCCACTGGATGACTTCACCGGCGCCTGGCGGCGCTTTACGGCCGAGGGCGGACGTGGCGCCAACGTCACCGTACCCTTCAAGGAGGAGGCCTTCCGGCTCAGCGACACGCTCAGCGAGCGCGCCCGCCGCGCCGGGGCGGTCAACACCCTGGTCCTGGGAGGTAACGGCCTGACATATGGCGATACCACCGATGGCATCGGTCTGGTGCGCGACCTCGAGCGCCACGGCGTGACGCTGGCCGGAGCACGAATCCTGGTGCTGGGCGCCGGAGGCGCGGTGCGCGGGGTGCTGGAGCCGCTGCTGGCCGCGGGGCCGGGAAGCCTGTTCGTGGCCAACCGCACCGCCGAGAAGGCCGCGCGGCTCGCCGCCGACTTCAGCGACCTGGGTGAGATTGCCGGCGGCGGCTTCGACGCCGTGGCCGGTCCCTTCGACCTGGTGATCAACGGCACCAGCGCCAGTCTCGCCGGTGACCTGCCACCGCTGCCCGATGACCTCTTCGCCCCGGGGGCCACCGCCCACGACATGATGTATGGCGCCGTGCCCACCGTCTTCCTGCGCTGGGCCGCCGAGCGTGGCGCGCGAACCGTGGACGGCCTCGGCATGCTGGTGGAGCAGGCGGCGGAGTCATTCTTCCAGTGGCGGGGCAGGCGACCCGAGACGGCCCCGGTGCTGGAGGCCCTCCGCCAGGCGCTGTGATCTCGGCGGCGCCCTTCAGCGCCGCTTGGTATAGAGCCCCACCATGCACAGCACCAGCCCGACCAGCGACAGCAGCATCCCGCCGTTGACCAGCCAGGGGTAGCGCTGCAGCCAGGAGACGAAGGGCTGTGGCGTGTCGCGGCACACTCCCTCCAGATAATCCCAGTGGCCACCGGAGAGCGTGCACTCGCGCACGCTCGAGTACTCCCAGAAGTAGACCCCCATCAGCACCAGCATGGGGGCGATCAGCAGCAGCAGTCCCAGTCTCAGCATCTTACGGCCTCGGACAGTCGGGGGTGCGGCCGGCCTGGCGAGCACGCTCGTAGCGGCCCAGGGCCTCGTGCATGCGCGCCTGCAGGTCCTGGGTGCGCTGGCCGTGGCTGGGGTGACTTGAGAGCCAGGCCGGCGGACGGGCCCCGCCCTGGGCGCTCATGTTCTCCCACAGCGCCAGGCTGGCCCGGGGGTCGAAGCCGGCGTCGGCCATCAGGTAGAGGCCCAGTTCATCGGCCTCGCTCTCGTGGCGCCGCGAGAAGGGCATCAGGATGCCGTACTGGGCGCCCATGCCCAGGGCGCCCATGATCTGCTGGCCGCCTGCGCCCTCCAGGCCCGCTGCCGAGGAGAGCACCGAGAGTCCCAGTTGGGTGGCGGTCTGGGTGGAGACCCGCTCGTTGGCATGGCGGGCCAGCACATGGGTGATCTCGTGGCCGATCACCGCGGCCAGTTGATCCTGGTTCCTGGCCACCTTCAGCAGGCCGGTGTTGACCCCCATGTAGCCCCCGGGCAGGGCGAAGGCGTTGGCATCCTCGGCCTCGAAGACGCGGATCTGCCAGTTCTGCGACTCTCGTTGCCGGGGCGGCAGGGCGCTTACCAGCGCACTGGCCACACACTGCACATAGCGGTGGGTAGCGCCGCCCACGGTGGGGCGCTCCTGTTGATATTGCTCGAAGGCCTGGGCGCCCATCTGGTCGAGTTGGGCGTCCGACACCAGGGTCAGCTGCTGGCGGCCGGTGGGCGAGGTGGTACAGGCGGCCAGGGCGAGGCTGAGGGCACCGATGGCGAAAGGTTTGATCCAGCGCATGGCGGGTCTCCTTGGTGGGGTGTGGCATCCAGCCAACGTAAGACGCTGGACGGGCGTCCGGGTTCGCCACAAGATACCCTGAACGCCTGCAAGGTCAACCACTGACACGGTGTGCCCGATGGCATGAGGCTTACCCGGCGACAGGCCTTCGAGGGGGCGCTGTGAACCCCTCCCTGGGCGCTACCGACGCCATCCCTGGCGTAGGCCCCCCTCTTCGACCTGTCCCCGGCGCCTCATGCGGTGTGTGCGCCGCCATCGACATGGAGAAGGAGAGGAACATGGATCCCGAGCTGACGCGTCGCCTGCTGCATCTGCTGGATCACGTCGAGCACTGGCTGCCCCCGGCCCCGGTGGAGGTGGACTGGTCGCGGGACGTGGCCGCCCTGTGGCAGCGCCACGCCCTGGGTGGGCGCCTGCTGCCGGTGCCACCGCGCGACGCCCTGAGCCTGGATGACCTGCTGGGCATCGAGCGCCAGAAGCTGGCGCTGGTCGACAACACCCGGGCCTTCCTGCAGGGCCTGCCGGCCAACCACGCCCTGCTGTGGGGCTCTCGGGGCAGCGGCAAGTCGTCGCTGATCCGCGCCCTGCTCAACAGCCTGGCCAGTGAGGGGCTGCGCTTGGTGCAGGTGGATCGCCACGACCTCGCCAGCCTGCCGATGCTGGTAGAGCAGCTGCGCCACCACGGTCAGCGCTTCGTCGTCTACTGCGACGACCTCTCCTTCGAGGGCCACGACGATGCCTACAAGGCGCTGAAGAGCGTGCTCGACGGCGCCCTGACCGGCCCGCCGCCCAACGTGCTGCTCTACGCCACCTCCAACCGCCGCCACCTGCTGCCGGAGTCGATGAACGACAACGAGGGCTCGCGGCTGGTGGGTGATGAACTCCATCACGGCGATGCCGTGGAGGAGAAGATCTCGCTCTCCGACCGTTTCGGGCTATGGCTGGGTTTCCACCCCTTCAACCAGGACGTCTACCTGGAGGCGTGCTGCCACTGGGTCACCCAACTGGGGCGCCGCGAGGACTGGAACGCCGAGGCGCGCGCCGAGGCGATCCGCTTCGCCACCCTGCGCGGCGGGCGCAGCGGTCGCGGCGCCTGGCAGTTCGCCACCCAGTGGGTGGGCCGCCGGCGCCTGCACGGGCGCTAGGAGAGCCGAAACGACGCCGCCCCGGGGATACCGAGGCGGGTCGGGCGCTGTGGGCCGTGCCGGGCGCAGCAGGGTCAGCGGCGGCTCTTGCGCGCCTCCTTGGTGCGACCCAGTTCGCGTTTCTTGGCCTTCTCTCGATCGCTGGCGTTGGCCATGGGGTCGAAGGGGTTGCTGCCGGAGCGGAACTCGAAGCGCATCGGCGTGCCACGCACCTTGAGCACCTTGCGGAAGGTGTTGGTCAGGTAGCGGCGATAGGCCTCGGGCAGGGAGCCGGTCTGATTGCCGTGGACCACGATGATCGGTGGGTTGCTGCCGCCCTGGTGGGCCATGCGCAGCTTGATACGGCGACCACGAACCAGGGGTGGCTGGTGGGATTCCACCGCGTCCTGCAGGATGCTGGTCAGACGATTGGTGGACCAGTGGGCGTTGGCCGAGGCGAAGGCGCGCTCCAGCGATGGATAGAGGTCGCCCACGCCGGTGCCGTGCAGCGCCGAGATGAAGTGCAGGTCGGCGTAGTCGGCGAAGCCCAGGCGGCGCTTGATCTCGGCGCGCATCTTCTCCTTGGCCTCGCTCTCCAGGCCATCCCACTTGTTCACGGCCAGCACCAGCGCGCGGCCGGTGGTCAGCACGTAGTCGAGCAGGTGCAGGTCCTGCTCCACCAGCCCGGAGCGGGCGTCGAGCACCATGATCGCGACATGGCACTCCTTGATCGCCTCCAGGGTCTTGATGATCGAGAACTTCTCGGCGATCTCGTGAACGTTCTTGCGGCGCCTCACGCCAGCGGTATCCACCAGCACATAGGGCTTGCCGCGGCGCTCGAAGGGGATCTCGATGGCATCGCGGGTGGTGCCCGCCTCGTCGAAGACCACCACGCGCTCCTCGCCGAGCAGGCGGTTGACCAGGGTCGACTTGCCCACGTTGGGGCGGCCGATGACACCGATGCGGATGCCCTTGGTGCCGGTATCCGCCGGGATGCTCTCGTCGCGCTCCGGGAAGGGGGCGAGCACTTCGTCGATCAGCGTGGTGACGTTGCGGCCATGGGCGGCGGCGATGGGCCGCGGCTCGCCCAGGCCCAGTTCCCAGAACTCGGCGGTGGCGCTGTCCTCGTCGAGGCCATCGGTCTTGTTGACGACGAGCCAGGTCTTCTTCTGGTTGACCCGCAGGTGGTTGGCGATGGCCTGGTCGGCGACGTTGAGACCGGCCCGGGCGTCGACCAGGAACAGCACGATGTCGGCCTCGTCGATGGCGGCCAGCGACTGCTCGGCCATGGCGGCATCGATGCCATCCTCGTCACCGCTGATGCCGCCGGTGTCGATGACCGTGTAGGCCTTGCCGCCGAGCATGCCGTTGCCGTACTTGCGGTCCCGGGTCAGGCCCGGGAAGTCGGCCACCAGGGCGTCGCGGGTGCGAGTCAGGCGGTTGAACAGGGTCGACTTGCCCACATTGGGCCGGCCGACCAGGGCGATCACGGGTGTCATCGGATATCCAGGGTCTCGAGGGTGCCGTCATTGGCCAGCACATGAATGCGGTTGCCTTCGGTGACCGGGCGCACGCCGATCCCGGAGCCGTCGATTCGCTCACGACCGACCATATCGCCGCTGCGCGCGTCGATCAGGTGCAGGTAGCCTTCGTAATCGCCGAACACCAGCTTGCCGTCGGCGAAGGCCGGTGAGGTAGGCTTGCGGCCCTCCAGGTCGGTGTTGCGCCACACCTCCTCACCGTTGGCTGCGGCCAGGGCCAGGATGCGCCCCGACTCCTCCACCACGAACAGGAAGTCGCCCACCACGATGGGCGTGTGGTAGCTGGAGAGGTCGCGGGCCCACAGCGGATCGCCGCGGGACGCTTCCAGGGCCACCAGGCGGCCGTTGTAGCTGGTCACGAAGAGGCGGCCATCGGGAGTCAGTACCGGCTGGGCGGCGAGGTCCACCAGGCGCTCGATGTCGCTGCGCCCCTGGGCCACGGCGATGCGTCGCTCCCACAGTGGCTGGCCGCTGCGGTTGTCCAGGGCCACCAGGCGGCCGTTGGCGAAGCCGGCAAAGGTCAGCGGGTCGATGGTGGTGGGGGTACCGGTGCCGCGCAGTGTCAGCGAGGGCAGGCTGGCCTGGTAGCTCCAGCGCTCGTCGCCGCTGCTGCGGTCCAGGGCGGTGATGGTGCCGTCGACGCTCTGCACGATCAGCAGCTGCTGGTTGGGCTGCGGGGCGGCCAGTACCTCGCTGGGCACGCGGGCGCGCCAGCGCACGCTGCCATCGCGCTGGCTCACCGCCAGCACCTCGCCGTTGCGGGTGCCCAGGTAGAGGTCCCCGGCCACCGCGGTCAGCGCGCTGGAGACCGGCACCTCGAGGTCGACTTCCCAGCGGGTGTCGCCGTCATCGGCGTCGAAGGCGAACAGCTCGCCGCGATAGTCGGCGGCGAACAGGGCGTCGCCGTCGCGGGCCGGGGCGATGGGGTAGGCGGCGCGCCCCAGGCCGTCACCAGCGCCCTCGCGCCAGGCGCTGGAGAGCTCTGCGCTCGCCGCGAAGTCGCTGAGCTCGGTGGGCGGATACTGCGGTTCCACCTTGTTGCCGGCGCAGCCCGCCAGCAGGGTCAGGCCCGCGAGGGTGGCGATCAGGAAGGTCGGTTTCATGAGTCCAGTCCCTGGTTGTCGGGACCCGCTGCCAGGCCCAGGTTGTCGAGCTTGAGTTGCACGCCGTAGAGCGGCTGGTCGTTGGTCTCGGCGAGATCCAGCGCCTCGCGCCAGGCCACGGCGGCATCGGCCTCGCGGCCCAGGGCATGCAGCGCATCGCCGCGCACCTCGGCGCGCTGGGCGGCCAGCGCTTCGGGAACGCCGCTCTCCAGGGCGTCGAGTGCCGCCTCCGCGTCGCCGTCGGCAACCAGCAGGCGTCCGAGGCGCAGGCGCGCCAGGCCGCCCACATAGCCGCGAGAGTCGGCATCCGCCAGGGCCTGCAGCCGCTCGCGGGCCCCCGCGAGGTCGCCCTGAGCGACCGCCAGGCGGGCATCTACCAGGCGTGCCAGATCGGCATAGAGGGTCTTGCCGTGCTCCTCGACGATCTCCTCCACCAGGGCGCGGGCCTCGGGCAGTTGGGCCTCGTCGAGGGCGTTGCCGGCGGTCAGGTTGACCAGCTGCTGGTAGCGCATCGAGGCGGCGGTGGCCTGGTTCTCCTGGTAGCCCTGCCAGGCGTTCCAGCCCAGCACGCCGGCCCCGGCGATGACCACGCCGGCGATCAGCGAGAGGCCGTTCTCCTTCCACCAGCGCTTGAGCGCCTCGACCTGTTCTTCCTCGGTTCTCAGCTCCGCCACGGGCGGTCTCCTTGTATGTCTCGTGTGGGCCTTCAGGCCAGCAGTTGGCGCAGCTCGTCGACCAGGGCGTCCCGCGCCAGGCTGCGCTGCTCACGCTCCTCGCGCAGGAACTTCAGGGTCGCGGTGCCGTGTGCGAGTTCGTCCTCGCCGAGCAGCAGGGCCAGGCGGGCGCCGCTGCGGTCGGCCTTCTTGATGCGACTCTTGAAGCTGCCGCCGCCGCAGTGCAACTGGGCACGCAGCTCGGGCAGTTCGCCACGCAGGCGTTCGACCAGCTGCAGGGCGGTACCGGCAGCGGCGTCATCCATGGGCAGCACATAGAGGTCGAGCTCGCCGCGGGCGGCGTCGGGAATCAGCTCCAGGGTCTCGAGCAGCAGCACCAGGCGCTCGATGCCCATGGCGAAGCCCACCGCCGGGGTCGGCTTGCCGCCCAGCTGCTCCACCAGACCGTCGTAGCGGCCGCCGGCGCATACCGTGCCCTGGCTGCCCAGGGCGGTGGTGGTCCACTCGAAGACGGTGCGGCCGTAGTAGTCCAGGCCGCGCACCAGCCGCGGGTTGATCACGTAGTCGATGCCGGCATCGTCGAGCAGCGCGCAGAGCGCCTCGAAGTGCTCCCGGGAGTCAGCGTCCAGATGGTCGAGGAGCCGCGGGGCGCCGGCCAGCATCTCGGCCATCTCCGGGTTCTTGGAGTCGAGGATGCGCAGCGGGTTGCTGGTCAGCCGCCGGCGCGAGTCCTCGTCGAGCACATCGAGATGCTGCTCGAAGTAGGCCACCAGGGTGTCGCGATAGGCGGTCCTAGCCTCGGAGGAGCCCAGGGAGTTGAGCTCCAGGGTGACGTGCTCCATCAGGCCCAGCTCGCGCCACAGGCGGGCCGAGAGCAGGATCACCTCGGCGTCGATATCCGGACCCTCGAGGCCGAAACTCTCCACGCCCACCTGGTGGAACTGGCGATAGCGCCCCTTCTGGGGGCGCTCGTGGCGGAACATCGGACCCTGGTACCACAGACGCTGGGTCTGGTTGTGCAGCAGGCCGTGCTCCATGGCGGCGCGCACGCAGCTCGCCGTGCCCTCGGGGCGCAGGGCGAGGCTGTCACCGTTGCGATCCTCGAAGGTATACATCTCCTTCTCGACGATATCGGTGACCTCGCCGATGGAGCGCGCGAACAGCGCGGTCTGTTCGACGATGGGGGTGCGGATCTCGGCGTAGCCGTAGCGGGCCATCAGGTCACGGACCTTGCCCTCGAAGTACTGCCACAGCGGCGACTGCTCCGGCAGCAGGTCGTTCATGCCGCGAATGGCCTGGATCTTCTTCTTGCTGGGTGCCTTGTGACTTGCTTGGGACTTGCTCAACGGTGGCTCCTTGATGGGTGCCGGCGACTCAGGCGTCGCGGGCGATCACGTCCTGTTCGGCCTGCTCCTTCTCGCGCACCTTGTCGCGGATCAGCCGCTCGAGGTCATCGACCAGGTGGTCGTTGCGCAGCTTGGAGGCCGGCTTGCCATCGATATAGACGAGGTTGGCCGGTGAACCGCCGGTGAGGCCGACATCGGTCTCCTTGGCCTCGCCGGGACCGTTGACCACGCAGCCGATCACCGAGACATCGAGGGGAGTCATGACGTCCTCGAGACGTTCCTCCAGGGCGTTCATGGTGCCGATGACGTCGAAGTTCTGGCGCGAGCAGCTGGGGCAGGCGATGAAGTTGATGCCCTTGGAGCGCAGGCGCAGGCTCTTGAGCATGTCGAAGCCGACCTTGATCTCCTCTACCGGGTCGGCGGCGAGCGACACGCGGATGGTGTCGCCGATGCCGTCCATCAGCAGCATGCCCAGCCCGATGGAGGACTTGACGGTGCCCGAGCGCAGCCCGCCGGCCTCGGTGATGCCGAGATGCAGCGGCTGCTCGATGCGCGTGGCCAGGTCGCGATAGGCGGCCACCGCCATGAACACGTCGGAGGCCTTGACACTGACCTTGAAGTCGGGGAAGTCGAGGCGGTCGAGGTGGTCGATATGGCGCATGGCCGACTCCACCAGAGCCGCGGGGGTGGGCTCGCCATACTTCTTCTGCAGGTCCTTCTCCAGCGAGCCGGCGTTGACGCCGATGCGGATCGGGATGCCGTTGTCACGGGCGGCGGAGACCACGGCGCGTACGCGCTCTTCCTTGCCGATGTTGCCGGGGTTGATACGCAGACAGTCGACGCCGAGCTCGGCGACGCGCAGGGCGATCTTGTAGTCGAAGTGGATATCGGCGACCAGCGGCACCTCGACCTCGCGCTTGATACGGCCGAAGGCCTCGGCGGCATCCATGTCCGGTACCGAGACACGAACGATATCGGCGCCGGCGGCCTCGAGCTGGCGGATCTGCGCCACGGTGGCGGCCACGTCGAGGGTGTTGGTGTTGGTCATGCTCTGCACCGAGATCGGGGCATCGCCCCCGACGGCTACCCTGCCGACGTGGATCTGGCGCGACTTGCGACGGACGATAGGGGATTGTGCGTGCATGATGGTGGAATCATTCTCCCAGGGTGAAGCGGGCGACGTTGTTGGCGCCGGCGCGCTCGACGAGGTCCACAGGTTCACCCTGCCAGACCAGCTCGACGCCGGTGGCGTTGCCCACGGTGAGGCGGAAGGGCGGCTCGCCTTCGACGCTGGCCGTGGTGCCGGGTTCCTGCAGGCCGACGAAGACACGCTGGTTGTTGGCGTCGAAGACCTCGGTCCATGACTGTTCATTGAAGGTGAAGGCCAGGCGACCGGTATCGTCCTGCGGCTCGGCGGTGGCAGCGTCGGCCTGCTCGGCCTCCGCCGTAGTCTGTTGCTGCTCCTCGTCGGCTGCGGCCTCGCTATCCTGCTCCTCGCGGGCGGCGTCCGATGCGTCGACGCTCGCGGCGAGCTCGGCGTCCACCGATGCGTCGTCGGCGAGGGTGTCGTCGGTCTCCTCGCCGAGTGCCTGGGCGGTGGACTCTGCCTCGGCTACCTCCTCGGGCAGCGGCGGCAGGCTATCCGGCCCGGTGCCGTCGGCTGAGGTGTCGGGCTCGGTCACGCTGGCGGAGCCATCCAGGCGGTCGACGGAGACCGGATCGCTCTCGCCGATGCTGGGTGGCTCGCCGCCGCCGCGGCTCTGCCACCACATCAGGGTCAGACCGATCAGGCCGGCCAGCACCAGCAGCGACACCAGGCGGAACAGCCAGGCGCCCAGGCGCGAGGGAGGCTTGCTGATCTGGACCGGGGTGACCTTGCGCTGGGCGGCATCCTGGCTGCCGAAGCGGGCGTGATAGGCAGCCAGCACCGGGGCGTCGTCGATGCCCAGCAGGTGCGCGTAGGCGCGCAGGTAGCCACGCCGGTAGGTGGCGATCGGCACCTCCTCGTAGCTGTCCTCCTCCAGGCCGCGGACCACCGCCGGCCGCAGGTTGAGCGCGCCGGCCACCTCGGAGACGGAGAGGCCCTGGTTCTCGCGTTCAAGCCTCAGCTGCTCGCCGGGCGAGGCCGTGGCATCAGCGTGCAGGTCCGGTTCGTGGGTGTCGCTCATGGCGGCGCATCCTTCGGTGGTGTTCTCGGATCAGGGCGTGGTGCCACGCCCCTCCAGCTGTTGGGTATAGAAGGCGGCAGTGGCGCTGTCGCCCTGGGCGCGGGCGATGTCACCGGCCAGCCTCAGGGCCTCCGGGCGCGGCCCGGCCAGGCGCATGAAAGCCTCGATCTGCGCTCGTGCCTGGGCCAGGTTGTTGTCGGCGTACTCCAGCTCGGCCAGGGTGAAGTAGCTGCGCGGCGCACGCGGATCGATCTCCTGGGCGCGCTGCAGATTGCGGCGTGCCTCCTGCACCTCCCCCAGCTCGCGATGGCACTGCCCGAGGTTGGCGAACAGCTGGGCGCGATTGGGATATTGGGCATCAGTCGAGGCCCGTTCGAGCTGCTCGCAGGCTTCGCGTACGCGGCCCCGGGCGTAGAGAAAGGCCGCGTAGTTGTTGCGCGCGCGGGTGAAGTTGGCGTCCGCCGCCAATGCCCGACGGAAGGTCTCGTCGGCCAGCGCCTCCTCCCCCTGGCGCTGGTAGACCATGGCCATGGCCTGCAGTGCCTCGGGGTCGTCGGGGGCGATCTCCAGGGCGCGGTCCAGGGCGCTCATGGCGCGGCGCAGGTTGTTGCGCTCCAGATAGGCGACGCCGAGCTGGGTGTAGGCGTCGGCCGGGCTGGCCTCGCGGTCGGCGCCGCTGATGCCCTGGGACTGTGTGGCACAACCGGTCAGCCACAGGCCGCCCAGCAGGGCGGCCAAGGGCAGCAGCGAGCGTCCGGGCAGTCGTGAGCGGCGGGTCATGAACTCCTCCCGAGGGTCGGCGGGCTCCCTCCGGCGGCGTGCCGCGGGCAAACGGAAGCCGGGGGGAGGCAGGGCCTGCCCATCAAAGCGCTGTGCCCGGTTGAAGTCAAGGCAGGCTCCCTTCAGTCGGCGTCGATCTGGATCGACTTGATATAGCGCTCGTGCCGACGGGTGCGGTCCTTCACCCGGCCCACCAGCTGGCCGCAGGCGGCGTCGATATCGTCACCGCGAGTGGAGCGGATCGGTGCCGTGTAGCCCAGTTCGTAGAGCCACTGCTGGAAGCGCATCACCTGGTTGCGTGACGGCTTCTCGTAGCCCGAATGGGGGAAGGGGTTGAAGGGAATCAGGTTGATCTTGCATGGCAGCTCGCGCAGCAGTTCGGCGAGCTGCTCGGCGTGCTCCTGCTGGTCGTTGACGTCCTTGATCACCGTGTACTCGATGGTGACCATGCGCGTGTCGTCGCACTTGGCGAGATAGCGCTGGCAGGCATCCAGCAGGCTGCGGATATTGTACTTGCGGTTGAGCGGCACCAGCTCGTTGCGCAACTCGTCGTTGGCGGCGTGCAGCGAGATGGCCAGGCTCACGTCGAGCTCGTCGCCGAGCTTGTCGAGCATCGGCACGACCCCGGAGGTGGAGAGCGTGACGCGGCGCTTGGAGAGGCCGTAGCCGTCGTCGTCGAGCATCAGCTTCATGGCCGGCACGACGTTGTCGTAGTTCATCAGCGGCTCGCCCATGCCCATCATCACCACATTGGTGACCGGGCGATTGGCGGTGTCCTTGCGCGGGCCCACGCTGCGCTGGGCCACCCACACCTGGCCGATGATCTCGGCGGCGGTGAGGTTGCGCTGGAAGCCCTGCTTGCCGGTGGAGCAGAAGCTGCAGTCCAGCGAGCAGCCCACCTGGGAGGAGACGCACAGGGTGCGGCGCTTGCCGTTGTCGGCGGGGATCAGCACCGTCTCGACATAGCTGCCGTCCTCGACCTCCAGCACCCACTTGCGGGTGCCGTCGCTGGAGGTGCCCTCGTAGACCACGCCGGGGCCGCGGATCTCGGCCACCTCGGCGAGCCTGGCGCGAAGCGCCTTGGCGAGGTTGGTCATGGCCGCGAAGTCGTCACAGCCCTCGTGGTGGATCCACTTCATCACCTGGGCGGCACGGAACTTCTTCTCGCCGATGGAGAGGAAGAAGGCTTCCATCTCCTGGCGGGACATGCCGAGCAGGTTGGTCTTCTGGGGTGCGGTATCAGCGGTCATGGCGATCAGCGGGTCGGGGAAGGGAAGGCGGCAGGGGAGGCGGGGACAGGGCCCCGCCCGGAGCCTGGATCAACGCGGGCCGAAAATCAGCGCGGGCAAAGTTCGCTGCTCTCGAAGAAGTAGGCGATCTCGCGCTCGGCGGACTCGGGAGAATCGGAACCGTGCACGGCGTTGGCGTCGATGGTCTCGGCGAAGTCGGCGCGGATGGTGCCCGGCGCGGCTTCCTTGGGGTTGGTGGCGCCCATCAGGTCACGGTTCTTGGCGATGGCGTCGTCGCCCTCGAGCACCTGCACGACCACCGGGCCGGAGGTCATGAAGCCGACCAGATCCTTGAAGAAGGGGCGCTCCTTGTGCTCGGCGTAGAAGCCGCCGGCCTTGTCGTCGTCCAGCTTGAGCATCTTGGCGGCGACGACCTTGAGGCCGGCCTTCTCGAAGCGGGCGATGATCTCGCCGATGGCGTTCTTGGCGACGGCATCGGGCTTGATGATGGACAGGGTGCGCTGGGTAGCCATGGGCATGTCTCCAGTAGGGGGTGATGGGGTGTCGAAAGAGTGCGCCGCGCCACCCTCGGGCTTGGGAAAGCGAGGGCGGCGCGGCGAATCGGGTAATGCGGCTCGGCGATGCGCCGACTGGGCCGGGATTATAGCGCCCCGCGGTGGCGTTGAACAATCGTCGCTGATCGCGAGGCGCGGCGCGCCTCGGGTCGCGGGAATTCTGTGAACCTAGACCGAAAAGCTCTCGCCGCAGCCGCACTGGTCCTTGACGTTGGGGTTGTTGAAGCGGAAGTAGCGGTTGAGCCCCTCGTTGACGTAGTCGACCTCGCTGCCGTCGAGCATTTCCAGGGCATCGGGGGCGACGAAGACCTTGACCCCGTGCTCCTCGAAGCAGGTGTCGTCGTTGGCCGCCTCGTCGGCGAAGTCGAGCACGTAGCTGTAGCCGGAGCAGCCGCTGGGCTTGACCGAGACGCGCAGGCCAAGGCCCTGGCCGCGCTCGTCGAGCACCCGGCGGATCTGCTCGGCGGCGGCGTCGGTGATGGTGAGATGCGCCATGGTCTCTCTCCTGTGGGTAGCTGCCTGTTGCAGGGGTTGCGCCTGTCGCGAAGGCGTCATTGGGCCTGACGGCGCAGGCCGGACAGGGCGTGACGCAGGGCGTCGACGGCCCGGTCGATGTCGGCCTCGGTGGTGAAGCGTCCGAAGCTGAAACGCAGCGAGGCGAGCGCCAGCGCCCGCGGCAGGCCGATGCTCTTCAGTACATAGGATGGCTCGACGCTGGCCGAGTTGCAGGCCGAGCCGGTGGAGAGGGCGATATCGCGCAGTGCCATCAACAGCGACTCGCCCTCCACGCCGGCGAAGGCCAGGTTGAGGATATTGGGCACGGCGGCCTCCAGCGCAGTATTGCGATGGATGCCGTCGAGGTCGGCCAGGCCCTCGAGCAGGCGGTCGCGCAGTGAGGTGATGCGGGCCTGGTCGGCCTCGCCCTCGGCGGCGGCGATGGCGAAGGCCTCGCCCATGCCGACGATCTGGTGAGTGGGCAGGGTGCCGGAGCGCATGCCGCGCTCGTGGCCGCCGCCGTGGATCAGCGCCTCGACGCGGATATCGGGGTGGCGCCTGACGTAGAGGGCGCCAACGCCCTTGGGTCCATAGGCCTTGTGCCCGGAGAGCGACATCAGGTCGATCCCCAACTGGTTCACATCGAGGTCGATGCGGCCCACCGCCTGGGCGGCGTCGACATGGAAGGCGGCGCCGCCGGCATGGGCCACCTCGGCCAGTGCCGCCAGGTCGTGGATCACGCCGAGTTCATTGTTGACCGCCATCAGCGACACCAGCACGGTGTCTTCGCGCAGTGCCTCGCGCAGCTGTGCCGGGCTGATCCGCCCGTCGCCTGCCGGTGTCAGCCAGGTCACCTTGAAGCCCTCGTCCTCCAGCGCCCGGGCGGTATCCACCACTGCCTTGTGCTCGACGACGGAGGTGATCAGGTGGCGGCCACGGTGGCGATTGGCGCGCAGGAAGCCGGTCAGGGCCAGGTTGTCGGCCTCGGTGGCACCGCTGGTCCAGACGATCTCGCGCGGATCGGCAGCGATCAGGTCGGCCACCTGGCGGCGGGCATTCTCCACCGCCTGCTCGGCCTGCCAGCCCAGCATGTGGCTGCGCGAGGCGGGGTTGGCGAAGATGCCGTCGAGGGTCAGGTGGCGCGCCATCAGCTCGGCGACCCGGGGGTCGACGGGGGTGGTGGCAGCGTAGTCGAGATAGACGGGTGTGGTCATGGCCTCGGGAAGTCTCGGTTTGGCCTGGCGGTCAGGGCGCTGAGGCGAGGATGCTGTCGTCGCCATCGAGGCGACGCCGCTGACGGCTGGCGATCTGCTGGATCTCCTGGCGGTCGGCCAGCTGACCCAGGGTGACGCCGTCGAGGAAGCCGTGGATATGCGCCGACAGCTCGATCCACAGGTGGTGGGTGAGGCAGGTATCGCCCTGCTGGCAGTCGGAGAGGCCACCGCAGCGCGTGGCGTCCACGGACTCATCCACGGCGTCGATCACCCGCGCCACCGAGATTGTCTCCGGCGCCTGGGCCAGCAGGTAGCCGCCCCCCGGGCCGCGCACGCTGTCGACCAGCCCGGCACGGCGCAGGCGGGCGAACAGCTGTTCGAGGTAGGAGAGCGAGATCTCCTGGCGTCGCGAGATGTCGGCCAGGCAGATCGGCCCGCTGCGGGCGTTCATCGCCAGGTCGAGCATGGCGGTGACGGCGTAGCGTCCCTTGGTGGTCAGGCGCATGGCGTCCTCGGCGCCGCCGGGGCGGCGTTGGGTAAGCGTCGGCTCCGGGGGAGCGGTCGAACTGGCCATGCATTATGGGAAAGACCGAGTGTCGCGGTCAACCTTTTGGAGGGTTGCCTCAGGGCAATCGCAGGTGAAGTACCGCTCAAGGCTTTCCCGGCGACAGGCCTGCGAGGGGGCGCTGTGAACCCGTCCCTGGGCGCTACCGATGCCATCCCTGGCATAGGACCCCCTCTGCGGCCTGTCCCCGACGCCTTTCGCTATTGCCGCATGGCTAACTGTTTATAGCCCTTGGGTTGCCCTAGTCGCGTCGCTCCCCTTCGCCGGCCTTCTCGGTCGCTTCGGTGGCCGGCGCCTTTTCCGGCATCTTGCAGGCGTCGTCGAGCACCTCGGCGAAGTCCTCGTCACGCAGCTCCGGCAGCTCGCCCTCGCGGTAGCTGGCGTCCACCTTGCGCAGGGTCTGGCACATGCGCTCGAGGCGCTCGTCCACGGCGTGCATATGATCGAGCATCGCCTGGATGGAGCGGGCCACCGGGTCGGGCATGTCCTCGCTGACCCCGTAGGCGTCGAAGCCGAACTTGCGGCGAATCGCCTCGCGGCGCTCGGGGTCGACGTCCAGGGTGTCGGCGGTATCCGGCTCCTCGCGCTTGACGATCTTGCCGGGGATGCCCACCACGGTGGCGCCGGCGGGGACCTCCTTGGTCACCACGGCGTTGGAGCCGATCTTGGCTCCGGTCCCGACGCTGAAGGGGCCGAGGATCTTGGCGCCGGCGCCGACGATCACGCCATCCTCCAGGGTGGGGTGGCGCTTGCCCTTGTTCCAGCTGGTGCCGCCCAGGGTCACGCCCTGGTAGAGGGTCACGTCGTCGCCCACCTCGGCGGTCTCGCCGATCACCACGCCCATGCCGTGGTCAATGAAGAAGCGTCGGCCGATGGTGGCCCCCGGGTGGATCTCGATGCCGGTCAGCCAGCGCGAGAAGGTGGAGAGGCTGCGTGCCAGCCAGCGCAGGTTGGCACGCCACAGGCGGTGGCTCAGGCGGTGGAGCAGCAGGGCGTGCAGGCCCGGGTAGTTGGTCAGCACTTCGAGGAAGTTGCGTGCCGCCGGGTCGCGGTCGAAAACGCTGTTGATGTCCTCACGCAGGCGTTGAAACATGCAGCGGTCCTTGGGCTTGGATGGGCAGGGCGGCAACCGCCGCGGATGATCATCTCAGTGTGGGGGCGGCGGTGGGGAGCTTCAAGGCGAGCCTGCCCCTTTCCGCCGGGCGTTGGCCATCACTCATCCCGCGGCGGGGCGAGCTTCTCGGTATCCGAGAGGATGCCGCGCAGGATATTGAGCTCCATGCGCTCGGGGCGGGCGCGCAGGGTGAAGCGACGCAGCCGGGCCATCAGCTGGCGAGGGGTGGCCGGGTCATGGAAGCCGATGGCGACCAGGGTGCGCTCCAGGTGGGCGAAGTAGTGCTCGAGCTCGGCGTGGGTGGCCAGGGCCTGGTCAGGCTCCACCGGGGCGGCCGGCTCTCCCGCCAGCCAGGCCTGGCGGCACTCGTAGGCCAGTACCTGCACCGCCGCGGCCAGGTTCAGCGAGCTGAAGTCCGGGTTGGTGGGGATGTGCACGTGGGCATGGCAGCGCTGCAGTTCGGCATTGGTCAGGCCGCTGTCCTCGCGGCCGAACACCAGCGCCACCCGGGCGTCGGGGTCTGCCAGCTCCTGGGGCAGGCGGTCGCCCAGCTCGCGCGGCGAGAGCATCGGCCAGGGCAGGGTCCGCGAGCGGGCGCTGGCGCCCACCACCAGGGTGCAGTCGGCCACGGCCTCCTCCAGGGTGTCGACCACCCGGGCGCCGTGCACCAGGTGGTCGGCACCGGAGGCCCGTGACACGCTATCGGCGGTGATCGGCTCGCAGCGCGGTGCCACCAGGGCCAGGTCGCTCAGGGCCATGTTGTGCATGGCGCGGGCGGTGGCGCCGATATTGCCGGGGTGGCTGGTGCCGATCAGGACGATACGGATGCGCTCGAGCATGGGTCAGGGTCCGGTGCTGCAGGAAGTTGAGGGGCGCAGTCTAGCATGCGAGCGTCGGGGTGGATGGCGCGTCACGAGCGCTTCTGCTAGGATTCGCGCCAGCGTTTCGAGTGAACGCCCCGTTCTTTAACACCACCGACTCCCCAAGGCCCGATCATGCATCCGATGGTCCAATACGCGCTGCGCGCCGCCCGCAGCGCCGGCGAGCAGTTCCTGCGCATTCGCGAGCGCATCGAGAACTCCCACCAAGAGCACAACCTCGACCGCCTGCTGGAAGACGCCGCGCGCAACGCCGAGACACTGATCGTGCGTCAGCTCTCCCGCGGCTACCCCCAGCACGGCGTCGTCGGCCGTTTCACCCCCCATCGCGAGGGGGAAGGCGAGGGGCGCGATGTGCTGTGGCGCATCGAACCCTTCCACGGCTACTCGAACCTCGAGGTGGCCGCTCCCGGCTTCGCGCTGTCACTGGTATGCCTGGTCAAGGGCCGTGCGGAGCATGCGGTGGTGATCTGCCCCTTCAGCGACGACGAGTACCTGGCCAGCCGTGGCCGTGGTGCCCAGCACAACGGCAAGCGCATCCGTGTCCCCGGCAAGCATGCCGTGGCCGGCACGCGCGTCGCCATGGGGCTGCCCGACAGCTCGCTGCGCAATCGCTACCTGCCCTCCTACCTGACCCTGGTGCAGCAGCTCGGTCCGCTCATTGAGGTGCAGCGCGCCAGCGGCAGCGGCCTGCTCGACCTCGCCGAGCTGGCCTCCGGGCGTGCCGATGCCGCCTTCGTGTTGGGCCTGGAGGAGCAGGACCTCCACGTCGGCGGCCTGCTGCTCAAGGAGTCCGGCGCGCTGATGGGGACCCCGGACGGCCAGCCCAGGGTGGATGCGGATGGTCCGCTGATGGCCGCCGGCCCACGCCTCTACAAGGCGCTGGTGCAGCAGCTCAAGCCGCACTTCTGACGCTGCGGCGAGCCTGACCCGGGCCCGAGTGAAAGCCCCGCGGCGCGCAAGTGCCGCGGGGCTTTCGTGTGTTTGGGGGGGAGGCTGGGGCTCAGGTCGGCGCCTGGCAGAGCAGCGTCAGCGTCTCGATGAGGCTCTCCATCTCGTCATCGGTGCCGATGCTGATGCGCAGGTGGTCGCGCAGCGCCTCGGTGTTGAAGTGGCGCACCAGCACGCCCCGCTCGCGCAGCCCCACGAAGAGCTGGGCGGCATCCTGGTCGGGGTGGCGGACCAGCAGGAAGTTGGCCTGGGAGGGCAGTACCTCGAAGCCCAGTCGCTCGAGCGCGCTGCGGGTTTGCTCGCGGGTGGTGATCACCCGTTCACGGCACGCCGCGAAGTGCTCCTCATCGGCCAGGGAGGCGATGGCCACGGCGCTGGCCAGGCTGTCCACCGGGTAGGAGTTGAAGGAGTCCTTGACCCGCTCCAGCCCCTCGATCAGTTCCCTGGAGCCCACCGCATAGCCCAGCCGCAGGCCGGCCAGGCTGCGTGACTTGGAGAAGGTGCCGGTGACCAGCAGGTTGGGGAAGCGCTCCACCAGCGGTACCGCGCTCTCGCCGCCGAAGTCCACGTAGGCTTCGTCGATCAGCACCACCGACTCGGTGATCCTCTCGAGCAGGGTGGCGATCGCCGCGCGATCGTGGCCGTGGCCGGTGGGGGCGTTGGGGTTGGCGAAGACCACCCCGCCCGCCGAGGGGGCGAATGCCGCGAGATCCACCGACCAGTCGGCGGCCAGCGGCAGGGCCTGGCGCTCGATGTCGTAGAGCCGGCAGTAGACCGGGTAGAAGCTGTAGGTGATCGCCGGCATCTGCAGCGCCGCTGCCTGGCGGAAGAAGGCCTGGAAGGCCAGTGCCAGTACCTCGTCGGAGCCATTGCCCACGAACACCTGCCCGACCTCGACGCCGAACTCCGCGGCCAGCGCTTCGCGCAGCGCCCGGGACTCGGGGTCCGGATAGCGGCGCAGGTGGTCGCTGGGGAAGTCGCGCAGCACGGCGCCGACTCCCGGGGCCGGGGGGTAGGGGTTCTCGTTGGTGTTCAGCTTGATCAGGCGCTCGCGGGGCTGCTCGCCGGGAACATAGGGCGTCAGCTCGCGGACCTCGGGGCTCCAGAACTTGCTCATGGCTCTCGCTCGGGACAGTGAGGGATAGCAGGCATGGTGACCCGCGCGGCCGAGCCGCGCAAGCCGTGCTAGGCTGGTGCCCCCTGACCTCTGAACACAACGACATCGCGATGACCGCCCAGATCCTTGCCACCCTGCTGCCGGTATTCCTGATTGCCGGATGCGGCACCCTCTATGGCCGCCTGCGCAACCCCGATATCGCCACCCTCAACACGCTCAACATGGAGCTCTTCGTGCCCATGCTGGTGTTTGCCGTGCTGGCCGACGGCCAGGCCCCGCTGGAGGAGTATGCGGGGCTGGCGCTGGGTGGCACGGTGGTGGTGCTGGGCTCGGGGCTGGTGCTGTGGCCGCTGGTGAAGTGGCTGGGGCTGGAGGTGAAGACCTTCCTGCCGCCGATGATGTTCAACAACTCCGGCAACATGGGCATCCCGCTGCTGCTGCTGGCCTTCGGCGATGCGGCGCTGCCCGCCGCGGTGGTGCTGTTCATCGTCGAGATGCTGCTGCACTTCACGGTGGGGTTGTGGATGTTGAGTCCCGGCTCCTCGCTGCTGCGCATCCTGCGTCTGCCCATCGTGCTGGCCACCTTCGCCGGCCTGGCGGTCAACCTGCTGGGCGTGCCGCTGCCCGGCTGGCTGCTGGAGGCGCTGCATATGCTGGGCGGGGTGTGTATCCCGCTGCTGCTCTTCGCCCTCGGCGTGCGCATGCTCGATATCGATTTCTCGGACTGGAAGACCGGCCTGCTGGGCGCCGTGCTCTGCCCGCTCTCGGGGCTGGTACTGGCCGCGCCGCTGGTCTGGCTGCTGGGGCTCTCCGGGCTGCAGGCCGCGGCGCTGTGGGTGTTCGCCGCCCTGCCGCCGGCGGTGCTCAACTATCTGGTTGCCGAGCAGTACCGCCAGGAGCCTCACAAGGTCGCCTCGCTGGTGCTGATCGGCAACCTCGGCTCGCTGGTGGTGATGCCGGTGGTGCTGGCGCTGGTCTTCGCCCACGTGCATGCCGGTATCGGCGGATGAGGGGAAACTGTGCGTCGGCCGTATCAACGGTTATGCTGTGACTCAGGCCGTCAGGCCGCCGTGCATTACGGTGCAACGCCCACTGCCCAGGAGGACACATATGCAAATCAGGACCTTGCTTGCCGGATCGGCGATGCTTGCGCTGCTGGCCGGCTGCGCCGCCGGCCCCACCGATGGCCCTGCGGGTGCCGCCGTGGAGCCCGACGAGGAGCGCTACCAGGGCACTCTGCCCTGCCGCAACTGCGATGGTATCGACCTCGATGTGCTGATGCGTGGCGACGAACAGGCCGCCGCCGAGGATCGCACCTTCGAGCTCAACGCCTCCTATCGTGGCCATCCGCAGAGCCCCCCGGACGAGACCTACGCTGGCAACTGGGAGGTGCTGGAAGGTACCGCCAATGAGCCAGATGCCACCGTCTACGAGCTCACGCCGGACGGCGAGGGGCAGATCTACTACTTCCTGCGCCTCGATCCGCAGACTCTGGAGCTGATCGACCCCGAGCGGCGGCGCTTCCAGAACAGCGAGATGCTGCAGCTCAAGCGTCAGTGATCGCTCGCGGATGACCCCGGGTGATCCGGTGGGGGCGGCCTTCGGGCCGCCCCCTGCCGTTGTGGCCGTTGCCACTGACGCCACGGCCTGACCAGCGACACTTAACGACCCATCCACCGACGAGACACGCCATGGCCAAGGCAAAGAGCGCCTACGTCTGCACCGAGTGCGGCGCCGAATACCGCAAGTGGCAGGGGCAGTGCACGAGCTGCCGAGAATGGAACACCCTCAGCGAGGTGCGTCTCGCCGCGGCTCGACCGGGAGCCGCAGCCGCATCGCCGGCGGCGCGCGGTGGCTATGCCGGTGCCCTGACCCGCGAGGTGGTCGACCTGGCCAATGTCGATCTCAGCGAGGTACCCAGGCTCTCCTCCACCTTCGCCGAGTTCGACCGGGTGCTGGGCGGCGGCCTGGTGCCCGGCTCGGCGGTGCTGCTGGGCGGCCACCCCGGGGCGGGCAAGTCGACGCTGCTGCTGCAGACCGCCTGCAAGCTCGCCCAGGGGCGCGGCGTGCTCTACGTCACCGGCGAGGAGTCGCTCTCCCAGGTGGCGATGCGTGCCCACCGCCTGCAGCTGCCCACCCAGGGGCTGAAGATGCTGGCCGAGACCAGCGTCGAGACGATCCTCGCCGTGGCCGAGCGTGAGCAACCGGAGATCCTGATCATCGACTCCATCCAGACCATGCATCTGGAGGATATCGCCTCGGCCCCGGGCGGCGTGGCCCAGGTGCGCGAGTCCGCCGCGGCCCTGACCCGCTTCGCCAAGCAGAGCAACACCGTGCTGCTGCTGGTGGGCCATGTGACCAAGGATGGCAGTCTCGCCGGCCCCAAGGTGCTGGAGCACATGATCGATGCCTCGCTGCTGCTGGAGGGTGGCGCCGACTCGCGCTTCCGCACCCTGCGCGGCCAGAAGAACCGCTTCGGCGCGGTCAACGAGCTGGGGGTCTTCGCCATGCTCGAGCACGGCCTCAAGGAGGTGAAGAATCCCAGTGCCATCTTCCTGTCGCGCACCGAGGAGCAGGCGCCGGGCAGCCTGGTGATGGTGGTGTGGGAGGGCACCCGGCCGATCCTGGTGGAGGTGCAGGCGCTGCTCGATGACTCGCCGCTGGGCAACCCGAGGCGCGTGGCGGTGGGCCTCGATGCCAACCGCCTGGCCATGCTGCTCGCCGTGCTGCACCGTCACGGCGGACTATTCACCGGTGATCAGGATGTCTTCCTCAACGTGGTGGGCGGGGTCAAGGTGCTGGAGACGAGTGCCGACCTGGCGGTACTGCTGGCGGTGGTTTCCAGCCTGCAGAGTCGCCCGCTGCCGCGCGAGCTGGTGGTGTTCGGCGAGGTGGGGCTCTCCGGCGAGATCCGCCCGGTGCCCAGCGGCCAGGAACGTATCCTCGAGGCCGCCAAGCACGGCTTCACCCGCGCCATCGTGCCGCGGGCCAACGCCCCCAAGCGGGCCCCCGAGGGGATGGAGGTGGTGGCGGTGGACAAGCTCGCCGACGCCCTCGAGGCCCTGTGAGTTGGGGCCTTGATGTTAGAATACCCGTAACCGATTCCGAGGAGATTCCGATGAGCGCCATCCGTCTGACCCAGTACAGCCACGGAGCCGGCTGCGGCTGCAAGATCGCCCCCGACGTACTCGACGGCATCCTGGCCCAGGCCGGTCCGGGGGCCACCCATTCGCGACTGATAGTCGGCAACCAGGGCCGCGAGGATGCCGCTGTCTACGACCTGGGTGACGGCCGCGGGATGATCGCCACCACCGACTTCTTCATGCCCATCGTCGATGACCCCTTCGACTTCGGGCGCATCGCCGCCACCAACGCGATCAGCGATATCTACGCCATGGGCGGCACCCCGGTGATGGCGCTGGGCATCCTCGGCTGGCCGCTGGACAAGCTGCCCGCCGAGGTCGCCGGCGATGTGATGGCCGGCGCCCAGGCGGTGTGCCGTGAACTGGGCCTGGCGCTTGCCGGCGGCCACTCCATCGATGCCCCGGAGCCGATCTTCGGCCTGGCGGTGAACGGCCTGGTGGACCTGGAGCATCTCAAGCTCAACAAGGGGGCGAAGCCAGGAGACCTGCTGTTCCTGACCAAGCCGCTGGGGGTGGGCATGCTGACCACCGCCGAGAAGAAGGGACTGCTCGAGCCCGGCCATCAGGGCCTGGCCCGGGAGACCATGCTGCGCTCCAACCGCATCGGCGTGGACCTGGCGAAGGTCTCGGGCGTGCACGCCATGACCGATGTCACCGGTTTCGGGCTCGGTGGCCATCTGGCCGAGGTGTGCGCGGCCAGCGAGGTGGCGTCGCGCATCGACTTCCGGCGCCTGCCCCGCCTGGCCGAGGCCGAGGCCTATCGTCGCCAGGGGGCGGTGCCGGGAGGCACCCTGCGCAATCGTCAGGCCCTGGGTACAAGCCTGCCCGAGATGGACGAGGCCCACTGGCAGTGGTTGTGCGATCCCCAGACCTCCGGCGGCCTGCTGCTGGCCGTGGATCCGGCCTGGGAGGATGACGTCGAGCGGATCGGCCGCGAGCATGGCCTGACCCTCGAGCCCTTCGGCGAGATCATCGAGGCCAGCGGCCCGGCGCGCATCGAGGTGCATGGATGAGTGACCTGCCGCTGGTCGACCCCGACCTGGCGCTGCTGAGCGAGGGGCGGCACCTCATCGATGTGCGCGCTCCCGTGGAGTTCGCCCAGGGGGCGCTGCCCGGGGCGGTGAACCTGCCGCTGATGGATAACGAGGAGCGCCGCCTGGTCGGCATCGAGTACAAGCAGCGCGGCCAGGCCGCGGCGATCGCCCTGGGCGAGCGTCTGGTCAGTGGCGAGGTCAAGGCGGCGCGGGTGGCGGCCTGGATGGCGGAGCTCGAACGTTACCCCGATGCCATCGTCTACTGCTTCCGCGGTGGGCTGCGTTCGCAGATCGCCCAGCAGTGGATCCGCGAGGCGGGCATCACCCGGCCGCGTATCCGCGGCGGCTGGAAGGCGATGCGCCAGGCGCTCTGCGCACGCATCGATGCCGCCGCCGAGCAGCCGCTGCTGGTGGTGGGCGGGCTCACCGGCTGTGCCAAGACTGATCTCGTGCTGGCCCTGGACAATGGCCTGGACCTGGAGGGGTGTGCCCGTCACAAGGGCTCCGCCTTCGGCCGCCACCCGCTGCAGGCCCCCGGCCAGATCGACTTCGAGCACGCCATGGGCCTGCGCCTGCTGGAGTTGCCGGGCCCCGTGGTAGTGGAGGACGAGTCACGCCATATCGGCGGCGCCAACCTGCCCCAGGCCTTCTGGGAGGCGATGCAGCGCGCCCCGCGACTGCGCGTGGAGATGCCCCTGGACTGGCGCCTGGCACAGATCCATCGTGACTATATCGAGGAGCTGTGGGCGGTCTATCGTCGGCAGTTCGGCGAGTGGCTGGGCTGGGCCCTGATGCGCAAGCAGCTGGAGGAGTCCCTGGCCAAGCTGCGCAAGCGCCTGGGCAGCGCACGCCTGGCCCGGCTGCAGCGGCTCCAGGCGCTGGCCTTTCGCGAGCATGAGCGCGGCAACCCCCAGGCCCATGAGGCGTGGCTGGCGCCGCTGCTGACCGAGTACTACGACCCCATGTATCGCCACCAGCTGGAGAAGCGCGCCCCGGGCCACTTCCTCCACGTGGGCGACTGGGAGAGCTGCCTGACGGTGGCCCGGGAGTGGTCGAATGAACAGAAGGCAAGGTTGAAAGTGATGTGTGGTCACTCTGTGGCTGAGACCGGCATCGCTCGGGGCTGACCCGGCAACAAGCCTGCGAGGAGGCGCTGTGAATACGTCCCTGTACGCTACCTCGGCCATCCCTGGTCCTCGGACCTCCTCTTCGGCTTGTTCCCGGCGCCCTCGCTAATCGCAGGGTCAGGCTGCTGCCTGGCGCAGCCACTGGCTGAGCAGGCGGTCGAGCAGCGGGGCGAGGCGGTCGAAGCGCCGCGGGTCCCCGAGCATCGCCGCGGTATCCTGGGCGTGGGGGCTGGCCTCGCTGCCCTCGGGCAGTGGCTCGTTGGCGAGCAGCGCCCCGACGCTCTCGGCGGTGGCCTCCAGGTGGCAGAGCAGCCCCAGCACGCGGCCGTCGTCCCAGCTGAAGCCCTGCAGCGGGCTCGCCTCGCTGCCACCCAGAGGCAGGGCGTTGTCGGGCAGGGCGAAAACCTCGCGATGCCACATGAAGGCCTCGAAGCGCTCGGGCAGGTCCAGGCCGCTCTCCGCGGCAAGTGTGACGGGGTGCCATCCGGTTTCCGCGAAGGTGCCGCGGGCAACCACCGCACCCAGCGCCGTGGCGATCAGGCGAGCGCCGTAGCCGATGCCCAGCAGCGGCCTGTGGCCGTCCAGGGCGCGCTCGACCAGCTTGCGCTCGCGCCTGAGCCAGGGCTGGCGAGTCTCGTCCAGGGGACCTTCGGGGCCATCGAGCAGCACCAGGGCATCGCCGTCGCCGGGTTTCGGCGGCAGCTCGCCGGCGTCGAGGTGGAATACCGTGTGGCTGTGGCCCATGCTGGTCAACCAGTCGGCCAGGCGTGCCGGCCCCTGGTGGGGGGCGTGCTGGAGCAGATGAACGTGCATGGGTAACCTCGCCAGCGTATGCAACGGACAGGGGGCGCAAGGGTACATGAAGGCCGGCTGGAGGGAACAGGTCCTGACCGTCATCGCCGAGATCCCGCCCGGGCGGGTGACCACCTATGGTCGCATCGCCGCCATGGCCGAGGGCGCCACGCCGCGGTTGGTGGCCCGTGCCCTGCGCGAACTGCCCACCGGCCACGACCAGCCGTGGTTTCGCATCATCACCGCCTCGCGCAAGCTGGCCGACCACCCCGGCGCCGCCGAGCAGCGCCAGCACCTGGCCGCCGAGGGGGTGCTGCTGGATGCCCGCGGCCGGGCACCAGTGGAGCGGATGTGGCCGTGAACAGACCATAGACACTGAACCTGCCCGAGGAGCGCCGGGGTCAGGTCGTATAGGATGTGAAGGCCTGTCGCCGGGTCAGCTCCGATTACTGCCATGGTCGAAGGGGGCAGCCGACATAACCAACAGCCAAGGAGAGTCCATGAGCGGTTTCTTTCAGCGCCTGCAGGGCCTCGAGCCTCATCGCCAGCAGGCCTTCATGGCGGCGCTGTGCGAGCGCCTTCTGCCCAACTATCTCTTTTACTGTCAGGCGCACTACGCCCAGACCGCCGGCCAAGGCAACCCGGCGGGGCTGCGCGCCATCCTCGACCTGGTGTGGGAGCGGCTGGCGATTGCGGGGGCTCGCATCGACTTCGAGCGCCAGGCCGAGAAGCTCGCCGAGCTGGCACCGCCGGAGGATGACGACAGCTTCGGTGCGCGGCGCGCCACCGAGGTGGTGGCGGCACTCTCGGCGCTCCTCGACACCCTGCAGGACGAGGCGCCCGAGGCGGTGCTGGAGGTGAGTCGCGCCTCGCGAGGCGGGGTGCGGGCCTTCATCGAGCTGACCGAGGGCGAGGAGGACGGCGCGCGCCTGGCCGTCCTGGTGCGCGAGCATCCGCTGATGGCGGACGAGAACGACTTCCAGGACGCAGTGCTGGAGGCGGTGGAGGCAGGCCCGCTGGATCGCGATGCCCTCAAGGCGCTGCGCCGGCTGGGGCGCAACGAGGGCGTCAGCAACCTGGGGCTCTCCGCCGACGAATAGTGCCTACAGGCGCATCTCGATGCCGCGCTCGGCCATATAGCGCTTGGCCTCGGGGATGGTGTACTCGCCGAAGTGGAAGATGCTGGCGGCGAGCACCGCGTCGGCACCGCCCTCGACCACGCCCTCCACCAGGTGATCGAGGTTGCCGACCCCGCCGGAGGCGATCACCGGTACGCTCACCGCCTCGCTGATGGCGTGGGTCACGCCGAGATCGAAGCCGGCCTTGGTACCGTCGCGGTCCATGCTGGTAAGCAGCAGCTCGCCTGCGCCGTAGTCCACCATCTTCTTCGCCCACTCCACGGCATCGAGGCCGGTGGGGCGGCGCCCGCCGTGGGTGAAGATCTCCCAGCGCGGGGCCTCGCCCTCGGCGGAGACCTTCTTGGCGTCGATGGCCACCACGATGCACTGGCTGCCGAAACGCTCGCTGGCCTCGCGTACGAACTCCGGGTTGGTGACCGCGGCGGTGTTGATGGAGACCTTGTCGGCGCCGGCGTTGAGCATGGTGCGGATGTCATCGCAGGTGCGGATGCCGCCGCCCACGGTCAGCGGGATGAAGACCTCGCCGGCGATGCGCTCGACCATCTCCACCGTGGTATCCCGGTCCTCGTGGCTGGCAGTGATGTCGAGGAAGGTAATTTCGTCGGCGCCCTGCTGGTTGTAGCGCTGGGCGATCTCCACCGGGTCTCCGGCGTCGCGGATGCCGATGAAGTTGACGCCCTTGACCACGCGGCCGGCGTCGACGTCGAGGCAGGGGATGATGCGCTTGGCGAGTCCCATGGTCAGCTCCCTTTCCGGGCGAGTTCATCGCACAGCCGCTGGCCCTCGGCCAGGTCCAGGCTGCCCTCGTAGATGGCGCGTCCGGTAATGGCGCCGAGGATGCCGGGTTCGTCGGCGGCCACCAGAGCGCGCAGGTCGTCGAGGTTGGTCACCCCGCCGGAGGCGATCACCGGCAGGCCGCCGTCACGGGCGAGTGCCGCGGTGGCCTCGACGTTGACGCCGTTCAGCATGCCGTCCCGGGCGATATCGGTGTAGACGATGCTGGAGACGCCGTCGTCGGCGAAGCGCTTCGCCAGGTCCACCGCCTTGACCTGGGAGACCTCGGCCCAGCCGTCGGTGGCCACGAAGCCGTCGTGGGCGTCGAGGCCGACGATCACATGGCCGGGGAAGGCGCGGCACATCTCGCCCACGAAGTCGGGCTCCTTGACCGCCTTGGTGCCGATGATCACGTAGCTGACCCCGGCCGCTAGGTAGTGCTCGATGGTCTCGGCGGAGCGGATGCCGCCGCCGATCTGAATCGGCAAGTCGGGGTAGCGGCGGGCGATGGCGGTGACCGCCTCACCATTGACCGGCTTGCCCTCGAAGGCGCCGTTGAGGTCCACCAGGTGCAGGCGACGGGCGCCGGCGGCGACCCAGCGCTCGGCCATGGCCACCGGATCGTCGCCGTAGGTGGTGGCATCGTCCATGCGCCCCTGCTTGAGGCGCACGCACTGGCCATCCTTGAGGTCGATAGCGGGAATTACCAGCATGTCAGTGTCCTGTTGATCCATGGTCGGGCGGCGCGGGATGGGCCCCCGGTTGACCGGGCGCGGCTCGGGGCGCCCAGTTGACCCGGGCGCGGTTCAGGGCGCCCAGTTGACCCGGGCGCGGCTTAGGGCGCCCAGTTGACAAAGTTCTCGAGCAGCTTGAGACCGGCCCGCGAGCTTTTCTCGGGGTGGAACTGCACGGCGAAGGTGGCGTCGCGGCCGATCGCCACATGGGCCTGCACCCGGCCGTAGTCGGTGGTGCCGAACACCGTGGCATCATCGCTGGCCGCCACGTAGTAGCTGTGCACGAAGTAGAAGTGCTCGTCCTGGTCGATGCCCTCCCACAGCGGGTGCTCGCGCTGCTGGTGCACCAGGTTCCAGCCCATATGGGGTACCTTCAGTCGCTGGTTCAGGTCGTCGCGCATGTTGGCGGGGAAGCGCTTCACTTCGCCGCCGAGGAAGCCCAGGCAGTCGACCCCGCCGTTTTCCTCGCTGTGGTCGAGCAGCATCTGCTGGCCTACGCAGATGCCCAGCAGGGGCTTCTCCTGGCTGGCCAGCAGCTCTTCCACCAGGCCGCGCAGCTCGGTCTTCTCCAGCTCGCCGATGCAGTCTCGAATGGCGCCCTGGCCGGGCAGCACCAGGCGGGTAGCGCCGAGGATACGGCGCGGGTCACGGGTGATCACCACGTTCTCGTGGGTGACGTGCTCCAGTGCCTTGGCGACGGAATGCAGGTTGCCCATCCCGTAATCGATGACGGCAATCGTCATGGGGCGCTCCTCGTGGGGTGGTACGTGGGTCTCACAGGCTGCCCTTGGTGGAGGGCATCTGGCCGGCCATGCGGGGATCTTCCTCCAGGGCCATGCGCAGGGCACGACCGAAGGCCTTGAAGATGGTCTCCGCCTGATGATGGGCGTTGAAGCCCTTCAGGTTGTCGATATGCAGGGTGACCATGGCGTGGTTGACGAAGCCCTGGAAGAACTCCCAGAACAGCTGGGTATCCAGGCGGCCCACGGCGGCGCGGGTGAACTCCACGTCCATGAACAGGCCGGCGCGGCCGGAGAAGTCGACCACCACCCGGGAGAGGGCCTCGTCGAGGGGCACATAGGCGTGGCCGTAGCGACGGATGCCGCGCTTGTCGCCGATGGCCCTGGCGAAGGCCTGGCCGAGGGTGATGCCGAGGTCCTCGACAGTGTGGTGGTCGTCGATGTGCAGATCGCCCTCGGCCTTGATGTCGAGGTCGATCAGGCCGTGGCGGGCCACCTGGTCGAGCATGTGGTCGAGGAAGGGTACGCCGGTCTCGCAATTCAGCTTGCCGCTGCCATCGAGGTTGACGGTGACGCTGATCCGGGTCTCCTGGGTGTCGCGACTGACCGTGGCGATACGCTCGGACATTGAGGCTTCTCCAGCGCCTGGGCGCATGTCGAGGCGGATCGCTGGAGCAACGATCCGCAGAAACGAGGGGACGGCGGGGCTCACCCGCGGTCGTAAAACTGCCATTATAGAGAATCGCCGACCCCATCCGCTACAATGCCTCCATTCACTACGCCCGTCGCGCGGCGGCGATACCTGCCGTCCCGGCCCAAGGAGGTTCTTTTATGCCGGTGACTCTGCACCCCGTCGATCGGGGCGCCTGGGAAGCGGATGCCCAGGCCCGAACCGACCTCGCCCGAATCTATGCCGACGCTCCTGCAGAGCGCCTGCCCGCCCCTGCTGATACCTTTATCGAGGACCACCTGACGGCGGGGGGCGCCTTCCTCTGTGCGCGCTTCAATGATCGTCTGATCGGTGCCGTGGCGCTGCGCGACGATGGCAAGGCGTGGTGGCTGTCGCACTTCTGTGTGCGCAAGCCGACCCGTCGCCGGGGCGTCGGCTCACGCTTGCTGGCGCTGGTCGGCGAGGCCGCCAGCGCCGAGGAGAAGCCTCTGCGTGCGGAGCTGGCCCAGCTGCAGATGGCCGACCAGCTGATGCTCTCGCGGCTCGGCTATCGGCTCGACCGCAGCGGCGACCATTATGAGCTCGTCCTGCCCGGCTGCCACACCAAGGAGTCACCGCGATGAAGCGCCTGCTGAGCACCCTGCTGGCCGCTATCGGTATCCTCGCCGTGCTGGCGGTGGGGGCGGTGGTCTATGTCACCACCTTCCTCGACCCCGAAGACCTCAAGCCGCGGCTGGAGGAGGTGGTGCAGGAGCGGGTCGGCCTGACCCTCTCCCTCGAAGGCCCCATCTCGTGGTCGTTCTACCCGCGGCTGGGGGTCGGCGTGGAGCAGGCCGAGGCCTGGCTGCCCGAGCAGTCGGCCGGCGAGGATCCGGCCTTCATGGCCTTTCGCCGCGCCGAGGTCAGCCTGGCCTTCGCTTCGCTGCTCCGCGGTGAGGTGGCCATCGATGGCATGACCCTGGATGGCCTGCGCCTCAACCTGGCCCGCGACGAGGACGGTCGCGGCAACTGGGAATCCCTGATGGAGCGCTTCGCCGGCGGAGATGACCCGTCGACACCGGCCAGCGCCTCCTCTGCCCCGGTCCCCGGCGGTGGCAATGGGCCCTCCGTGGCCTTCAATATCGCCAGCGTGGAGGTCAAGGACGGCGAGGTGAGCTATACCGATCGAGCTGCCGGGCACTCGCTGCGCCTCAAGGGACTCTCCGTTACCGGGCGCAACGTCAATCCCCGGCGCTCCTTCCCCTTCACGGCGGGCTTCCAGCTGCTTGGCCATGACACCCCGGCGGGCGTGGACGACACCGTGCCGCGGCTGGCCAGCGAGGTCACCATGAAGGGGCGTCTTGCCCTGGCCCTCGCCGAACGCCGCTATACCCTCGAGGACCTGTCCCTCGCCACCCGCAACCGGCTGGCCGGTGTCGAGAGCCCGCAGCAGCTGGAGCTGAGCGGCCAGCGGCTGGTGGTCGACATGGCCGCGCGCCAGCTGCGCCTGGAGCCCGGCACCCTGAAGGCCACGCTGGCGCATTCCGCGCTGGGTGACACGCCTCTCTCACTGGCCATGGAGTTCGCCCTGGAGTCCGACCTGGCCGCCGGCAGTGCCCGGCTGCGCGACCTGACGCTGAGTGGTGACCATGGACTGCGCCTCAGCGGCAACCTCAACCTCGCCAACCTTCACGAGGCACCCCGCTACGATGGTCAGCTGCGTCTGGCTCCGCTCTCGCTGCGGCCCTGGCTCGAGCGCTTCGACAGCCTGCCGGCCACGGCCGATCCCGAGGCGCTCAGCGACGTGGCGTTGACCACTCCCCTGGAGGGTGACCTCGAGCGGGTGGACCTTACCGGCATGACCCTGGTGCTCGACGGCAGCACCTTCACCGGGCGCCTGGCGGCGGGCCTCGACGGCCACCGCCTGGAGACGGAGCTGCAGGGGGACCGCCTGGACCTGGATGCCTACCTGCCGGCATCCACGGGGCAGGCGCCGGACGCCGCCGGCCTGTGGCTGCCCGGTGTCGGTCGTGCCCACGCCCAGGACGAAGAGGCACTCCTGCCCGTCGAGTGGCTGCGCGAGCTGGCGCTGGATGCGCGGCTGAGCCTGAGCAGCCTGCGGCTGGGCGGGCTGGATTTCCGCGACGTGGCGTTGCGACTCGAGGGGCGTGACGGCCGGCAGCGGCTGGTGTCGCTCGAGTCGGCCTTCTACGAGGGCAGTCTGGCCGCCGATGGCGAACTGGACCTGAGCCGTGAACCCATCGCCTGGCGGCTGGCACCGCGCCTTGAGCGGGTGCGCATCGATGCGCTGCTGGAGGCGCTGGGCGAAGGCGAGGAGCCGGCGCCGCTGCGTGGCCGTGCCTTCGTCGAGGGGGAACTGACCACCCAGGGCAATGCCTGGCCGGTGATGAAGCGTGGCCTCGATGGCCGCCTGGCCGCGCGCCTGGATGACGGAGCCATCCTCGACGTCAATGTCTCCCGGGAGCTTTGCAGTGCGGTGGCGAGCCTGCAGGGGGAGCAGACCAAGCGCGAGTGGGAGGCGGATACCCGCTTCGAGCGCGCCGAGGCGACCCTCAGTGTGCGCGATGGCGTGGTGGAGAGCGATGACATCATTGTCACCCTGCCGGGCATCGATGTGGGCGGCGAGGGCACCCTCGACCTGACCAGCGAACGCTTCGATCTGCGTGCCGCGGCGCGGGTGGTGGATACCGCCGATGTGGCCTGCGAGGTCAATCCTCGCCTCGAACGCCTGCCCCTGCCGGTTCGTTGTGAGGGCAGCCTCAGCGGCGACAGCGCCGAGTGGTGCCGCTTCGATCGTGAGGGCTTCACTGCCGCCATCGGTGAGGCACTGCGTGAAGAGTTGGGCAGCCGCGCCGGTGACGAGGTGGAGCAGCGCCTGGAAGGTGCCCTCGACAAGCTCGAGGAGCGCGTCGGCGAGGACGCCGGCAGGGAACTTCGCGACGCCCTCAAGGGTCTCTTCGAATGAGCAAAGTCAGTCCCTGCGTCGGCCCCGTGCCGGCGCCTTTTTTTGAGCCGCAATGACCGACACGCCGACTCCCGTACTCGCCCCCACCGCCTTCCAGCGGCGCCTGCTCGAGTGGTTCGATGAACACGGCCGTCACGACCTGCCCTGGCAATTCTGGCGCACGCCCTATCGGGTGTGGGTCTCGGAGATCATGCTGCAGCAGACCCAGGTCGCCACCGTCATTCCCTACTTCGAGCGCTTCATGGCGCGCTTCCCGGATGTACAGAGCCTGGCGGCAGCGGAACAGGACGAGGTGCTGCACCTGTGGACGGGACTCGGCTACTACGCCCGCGGGCGCAATCTCCACAAGGCCGCCCGGGTGGTGGTCGACGAGCATGGTGGGGAGTTTCCGCTCCACAGCCTGGAGGAGATGGCGGCCATGCCCGGCATCGGACGCTCCACCGCCGGGGCCATCGTCGCCCAGAGCCAGGGGCGCCGCGCGGTGATCCTCGATGGCAACGTCAAGCGCAGTCTCAGCCGCCTGCACGCCGTGCCAGGCTGGCCGGGACGAGTGGCGGTGGAGCATCGTCTATGGGAGCTGGCGGAGCACTATACGCCCCACGAGCGACTGGCCGACTATACCCAGGCGATGATGGACCTGGGCGCGACCCTCTGCCGTCGCGGTACCCCCGAGTGTGGCCGCTGCCCCTTCAACGATGTCTGCCTGGCCCATGCGCGCGGCGAGGAGCGCCGCTTTCCCGAATCCAAACCCAGGAAGGCGTTGCCCACCCGAACTACTCGCATGCTGCTGCTGCGTGATGCCCGCGGCCGGGTGCTGCTGGAGCAGCGCCCGGCCAGCGGCCTGTGGGGCGGGCTGTGGAGCCTGCCCCAGTTCGATGAGGCGGCAGCGCTGCAGGCCTGGCTCGATGTCCACGCCCCGGGCAGCCGGCTGGATGCCCCCCGGGCTCCCTTCACCCATGTCTTCAGCCACTTCCGCCTGGAGATCACCCCCCAGCCGGCGCGGGTCGAGCGCCTTGATTCGATAGGCGAGACGCGTCGCTGGTACGATCCCGATAATCCCGATGCCGTGGGCCTGGCGGCTCCGGTGAAGGCGCTGCTGGCGAGCCTGGCGACCTTCACCCTGGATACCCCGCCGGGACCCTGAGTCAGCGTTTGCCAAGGAGTCACCCCATGAGCCAGACCGTGTTCTGTCGCAAGTACCAGCAGGAGCTCGAGGCCCTGCCGTTCCCGCCGCTGCCCGGCAAGAAGGGGCAGGAGATCCAGGCCAGCGTGTCGAAGCAGGCCTGGGAGGAGTGGCAGGCCCTGCAGACCCGACTGATCAACGAGAAGCATCTCAACATGCTCGAACCATCGACCCGGGAGTACCTGATGGAGCAGATGGAGCGCTTCCTGGACAACCGTGAGACCGACCGTGCCGAGGGTTATGTACCGCCCTCATCTTGATGAAAAGAAAGGGGTTGACGAGAAAGGCCGACTGGGGTTTAATACGCACCGTTGGCAAGGGGCCAGATAGCTCAGTTGGTAGAGCAGGGGATTGAAAATCCCCGTGTCGGCGGTTCGATTCCGTCTCTGGCCACCACGCTGCTGGGGTATAGCCAAGTGGTAAGGCACCGGTTTTTGGTATCGGCATTCCCAGGTTCGAATCCTGGTACCCCAGCCATCGCCAACCTCGTTTTCGAAAGACCGTGGACTCGAGTTCACGGTCTTTCTCGCTCAGAGGACCTCGTCCTCCGCGCCGTCAAGAGCGGCAGTTGCCGGCATAGCTCAGTTGGTAGAGCAACTGACTTGTAATCAGTAGGTCCCGGGTTCGACTCCTGGTGCCGGCACCATCCAGACTCCGCGCCGCTGCGCGATTATTACCGCCCATCGAGGCGGTTTTTTGTGTCCCTTCTCCCTGGGGTCACCCACGGCTGTATCGCCGTCGGAACACGAGTTTTGCTGAGACTGATCACGGACACACAGGAGGTGATTGGATGTCAGTCAAGACGTCTGACCGTGCGTTTGAGAAGACCGTTTCCCGTCATGGTGTCGTCGACTCGCCGGACCCGCAGGGCCGCGTGAAGAGCGCGCCGCGGCCCGGCGAGGACCCCTACCCCACGCGCCTTGCCGAGCCCTTCGACATGCCCTGGCTCAATCGCCGTGAGGCGGTGGTGAAGGGAAGTGCCGAGGCGGGCCCCCTGAGCCAGGCGCAACTCGACGAGTTCGAGCGCAAGGGCTTCCTGTTCGAGCCCGGCTTCATCACCGGCGAGGAGCTCGACGAGCTGCGTCGGGAACTGGCGGCCCTGCTGGAGAATCCCGGCTACCGCCATCGCGACTTCAGCATCACCGAGCCCTCCGGCAACGAGATCCGCTCGCTGTTCGCGATGCACTTCCTCTCCGAGCGCTTCGCCCGCCTGGCGCGCGACGAGCGCCTTGTCGGTCGTGCCCGCCAGATCCTGGGCGGCGAGCCCTATGTGCACCAGTCGCGCATCAACTACAAGCCGGGCTTCGAGGGCAAGGGCTTCAACTGGCACTCGGACTTCGAGACCTGGCACGCCGAGGACGGCATGCCGGCGATGCATGCGGTGAGCGCCTCCATCGTGCTCACCGACAACCACCCCTTCAACGGCCCGCTGATGCTGATCCCGGGCTCCCACCGAGTGTTCGTGCCCTGCCTGGGCGAGACGCCGGACGACAACCACAAGCAGTCGCTCAAGACCCAGGAGCTTGGCGTGCCCAGCCGCGAGGCGCTGGCCGCCCTGGTCGAGCGCCACGGCATCGAGGCGCCCACCGGGGCCGCCGGCGGCCTGCTGCTGTTTGACTGCAACGTGCTGCACGGCTCCAACGCCAACATGTCGCCGGACCCGCGCAGCAACGCCTTCTTCGTCTACAACCGCCGCGACAACGGCTGCGTGGCGCCCTTCGCGGCGCGCCGGCGTCGCCCCGGCTTCCTGGCCCATGATCCGGACGAGGCCTGGTCGCCGGAGGGGTGAGGGTCTCGCGATGACGGCGGTGCTGTGGCGTGTGCCGCGGGCTGCGGTAGACTGGGAGGTCTGTCGCGCCCGCGGCATGCCTCAAGAGAAGGAGAAGATGCGCCATGCGCTTTGTCCCCCATTTCACCGACGGCCAGGCCTATCCCGAGAGGCTCGGCAAGATCGTCTGCGTCGGTCGCAACTACGCCGACCATGCCCGGGAGCTCGACAATCCGGTACCCAGCGAGCCGCTGCTCTTCATCAAGCCGGCGACCAGCGCCGTGCCCCTGGAGTCGCCCATCGAGGCCCCCTTCTCCCGGGGTGAGGTGCACTACGAGACCGAGCTGGCGCTGCTGATCGGTGAGGAGCTCACCCACGTCACCGCCGACGAGGCGGAACGTGCCGTGGTGGGTATCGGGTTGGCGCTCGACCTGACCCTGCGCGATGTCCAGTCGCGGCTCAAGGAGAAGGGGCACCCCTGGGAGATCGCCAAGGCCTTCGACGGCGCCTGTCCGCTCTCCTCCTTCCTGCGGCTCTCCCAGGTGCCCAACTGGAGCGCGCTCTCCTTCACCCTGGAGGTGGACGGCGAGAGGCGCCAGCATGGCGAGGGTGCAGACATGCTCTTCCCGGTGCCGACTCTGCTGGCCGAGATGAGTCGTCACTTCTCCCTGCAGCCGGGGGACGTGGTGCTTACCGGCACGCCCGCCGGGGTCGGCCCCCTGGAGCGCGGCAGCGAGCTGCGCTTCACTCTGACCGGTGGCCTGGAGGTGACCACCCGCGTGGTGGAGTGAGGCTTGGCCTGGAGCGAGGCCTGGCCGCAGACGATGACGCCCCGCTCGAGCGGGGCGTCATCGTGTCAAGGCAGGGGCCCGGCTATTCGAGGTAGGTATAGCCCGCCAGGCCCTCGGAGAGGTCATCAAGGAAGCGCCGCTGTTCGGCCTCTTCCAGGCCGCTGGCGGCGAGTTGCTCGGCCAGGTTTCGGCGCAGTACCTCGGCGTCGAAGTTGACGTAGCTCAGCACGTCGGCCACCCGGTCACCCTGCTGGATATGGCTCAGGGTCCAGCTGCCGTCGTCGTTGAGGGTGGCATCCACCGAGTCGGTATCGCCGAACAGGTTGTGCAGATCGCCGAGGATCTCCTGGTAGGCACCCACCATGAAGAAGCCGAGCAGCTTCTCGTCTCCCTCCTGCCACTCAGGCAGCGGCAGGGTGGTCTCCACGCCCTGGCCGTCCACGTAGCCGTCGATGCGGCCGTCGCTGTCGCAGGTGATGTCCTGGATGACGCCGCGACGTACCGGCTCCTGGTCGAGTCCGGTGAGTGGCACGACCGGGAAGATCTGCTGGATGCCCCAGACATCGGGTACCGACTGGAACAGCGAGAAGTTGACGAACAGCTTGTCGGCAAGTTTCTCGGCAAGCTCGTCGTTGATCTCGCGGTGCACCCGGTTACGGGTGTCGAGACGGGCGCGCAAACGGGCACAGGCGGCGAAATAGACGGCCTCGCCCTCGGCGCGGGCGGTGATATTGGTCAGCCCCATGACGAAGCGCTCATGCAGGTCGCCCATGGCCTGCACCAGGTCGTGCCAGGCCTCCACCAGGCCGCGCTGGTCGGGGGAGGCGCCCAGCAGGTCGTGGACCCGCCACAGCTCGTCCAGTTGGGGGTCGCCCTCCACCCGGCGCTCGGGTGCGGCCTCGCTGACCCGCTCCTCCCCGATCACATTGCTGATCAGCACCGCGTGGTGCGCGGTGAGAGCGCGTCCCGACTCGCTGATCAGGTGAGGTTGCGGCAGGTCGTGTTCCTGGCAGGCCAGGCGGAAGGCGTAGACCACGTTGCGGGCATACTCGAGCATCGAGTAGTTGGCCGAGCAGAAGCTGCGCGAGCGCGTACCCTCGTAGTCGACCCCCAGACCGCCGCCCACATCCACGGTATCCACCGGGGCACCCAGCTCCACCAGCCCCTGGTAGAAGCGCGCGCACTCATTGAGGCCGCGCTGGATGTCACGGATATTGGCGATCTGGGAGCCCAGGTGGAAGTGCACCAGCTGCAGGCTGGCCAGGGCATCGGCCTCGCGCAGCTGCTCCACTACCGCCAGGATCTGGCTGGCGGTGAGGCCGAACTTGGACTTCTCGCCGCCGGTGTTCTGCCAGCGCCCACGCCCCACGCTGGCCAGGCGGGCCCGCAGGCCGATTCGCGGCGTGACGCCGAGCGCGGCGGCCTCCTCAAGGATCAGCGGCAGCTCCGAGAGCTTCTCCACCACCAGATAGACGCGGTGGCCGAGTTTCTCGCCCATCAGCGCCAGGCGCACGTATTCGCGATCCTTGTAGCCGTTGCAGACGATCAGCGAGGGGCCGTCGCCGGAGAGTGCCAGCACGGCGAGCAGCTCGGGCTTGCTGCCGGCTTCCAGGCCCACCCGGTCGCGGCCGCGTTCGGGGGTGGCGAGGATCTCCTCCACCACCCGGCGCTGCTGGTTGACCTTGATGGGATAGACCGCGGTATAGCCTCCGTCGAAGTTTTCTTCGGCCATGGCTGTGTCGAAGGCGTGGCAGAGCTGCTCGACCCGGTCGTGGAGGATGTCGATGAAGCGCACCAGCACTGGCAGGCGCAGGCCGGCGGCCTTGAGCTCGGCCACCAGCTCGTCCAGCGGCAGGGCGGGGCCCTCGGTTTCGCTGCCCAGGGGGCGTACCAGGGCGTGGCCGGAGTCATCGACGTCGAAGTAGCCGCTGCCCCACTGGTCGATGTTCCAGACGCGCCGCGCGCGCCGCGCCGGGCTTCCGGTACTGGCCATGGGTCGGCTCATGAATCTGCCTCCGGCAGGGGCAGCGCAGCATGATCGATGCGCGCCTTGAGAATGGTGCGGAATCGCTCGGGATCATGGGGGGTGAGGTCGTGGGCCGGCGGGTCCACGTAGACCACCAGCAGGCGCGAGAGCCAGTAGCGAAGTGCGGTCATGCGCAGCATCATCGGCCAGGCGTCGCGCTCGGCGGCGGTCAGCGGGCGATGGGCCTGGTAGGCGGCGAGCAGGGCGTCGTGGCGCTCGGCATTCAGGCGGCCGTCGGCGTCGCTGGCCCAGTCGTTGATGACGATGGCCAAGTCGAACAACAGGTCGCCGGTGCAGCCGTTGTAGAAGTCGATGATGCCCCCCAGACGCTCGCCCTCGAACAGCGTGTTGTCACGGAACAGGTCGCCGTGCAGGGCTCCCTGGGGCAGTGTCGGGGCGTCGCCGAAGAATCCCTGGTAGGTCTCCACCTCGTCCTTCATCAGCGTCTGGTCCTCGGGGGCGAGGTAGGCCAGCACCTTGTGGTGCATGGGTAGCAGCCAATGGAGGTCGCGGGGATTGGGGCGGTGGCCGGGGAAGTGCTTCGACACGCGGTGCATGTGCCCGAGGGCCTCGCCCAAGGCGTGGCACTGGGCCAGGTCGGGGGCCTTCGGGTGTCGCCCGGGCAGGCGCGGGAAGAGCAGGGCGGGCTTGCCGGCCAAGCCGTGCAGCGCCACGCCGTCGCGGTCGTGCAGCGGCCCCGGCACCGGCAGGCGGTGCTCGTCGAGGTAGTCGAGCAGGTCGACGAAGAACGGCAGTTCCTCGTGTTCACCCTGCTCGAACAGGGTCAGCACCAGCTCGCGCCGGTCGGTAGTGACGAAGAAGGTGCTGTTCTCGGTGCCGGCGGGAACGCCCTCCAGGGAGACCAGTGAGCCGGCGTCGAAGCGGCTCAGGAAAGCCTCGACCTGGGACTCGGTCAGCGGTGTGAATACGGCCATGTGTCTCTCACCCGGGAATGCCAAGCCGCCTATTGTAGCGACTTGCGAGTGTGATGCACGCTTCGACTGCCGCCGCATACAGGGCATCGCAGTAAGCCTTGCGACGATAGCGAAAGGCGCCGGGGACAGGTTGAAGAGGGGGTCCTATGCCAGGGATGGCATCGGTAGTGCCCAGGGAAGGGTTCACAGCGCCCCCTCGTAGGCCTGTCGCCGGGAAAGCCTTGAGTGGTGCCTCCATCTGCGATGGTCTTGTACCGCCTCAGAAGGTCTTCAGCACCCATTCGGGCACGGCGATGCGGTCGCCCTCCTGGCGCTCGAAGTTGCCGTCGCCGTCGCGGTCGACCAGGTAGTAGGAGGGGCCGGCAGAGGGGCGGATCTCGATGGCATAGAGCTCACCGTTGACCCGGTACTCGCGGATGATGCGCTCCTCCTCCTGGCGGATGGTGATGTCCGGCTCGAGGTTTTCATTGGACTGGGCCAACGCGGGGGAGGCGGCGGCGAGCGTCACCCCCACGGCCAGCAGCAGGGCGGTAAGCGAGCGAAGGGCGTTCATGGTGACCTCCAGGCCGCCGGTGGGCGGTGAAATGGTGAGCCTGCCCCCAGTGTAAGAGGTCTCACCGCTTGCGCCCACTGGCCGCGGCAAAACGCCGGCGCAATGCGTATCATGGTTGACCAGAATCATCTTCCGCTCAGCTGCAATGGATGCCTCCATGGCCGATACTCCCATCGTTCTCGTCGACGGTTCCTCCTACCTCTATCGGGCCTTCCACGCCCTGCCGCCGCTGACCACCTCCGAGGGCCTGCCTACCGGGGCCATCAAGGGCGTGCTCAACATGCTCAAGCGGCTGATCAAGGACTACCCGGACAGCCCCATGGCGGTGGTCTTCGATGCCCCGGGGAAGACCTTTCGCGACGAGCTGTTCGAGGAGTACAAGTCCCATCGCCCGCCGATGCCGGATGACCTGCGCGACCAGGTGCAGCCACTGCACGACTGCGTAAGGGCGCTGGGGCTGCCGCTGCTGTGCATCGAGGGGGTCGAGGCCGACGATGTCATCGGCACCCTGGCGCGCCGGGCCACCGAGGCGGGCCGCGATGCGGTGATCTCCACCGGCGACAAGGACATGGCCCAGCTGGTCAATGCCCATATCACCCTGGTCAACACCATGAAGGACGAGACCCTCGACGTGGCGGGGGTGAAGGAGAAGTTCGGGCTGCCTCCGGAGCTGATCATCGACTTCCTGGCGTTGATGGGCGACAAGGTGGACAACATCCCCGGAGTGCCGGGGGTGGGCGAGAAGACGGCACTCGGCCTGCTGCAGGGCATGGGAGGCGGGCTCGACGCCATCTACGCCGACCTGGAGAAGGTCAAGACGCTGGGCTTCCGCGGCGCCAAGACGCTGCCGAAGAAGCTCGAGGAGCACCGCGACCAGGCCTTCCTCTCCTACCGGCTTGCGACCATCAAGACCGACTGCGAGCTGCCGGTGGGGCTCGATGATCTGGATATCGCCCATCCGGATCGCGAGGCGCTGCTCGAGCTCTATCGTCGGCTGGAGTTCCGGGCCTGGCTCTCCGAGCTGCTCGAGGGCAGGGACGAGGGCGTCGACGATGCGGCGGGCGGCACCCCGGTGCCGGTCGAGGACGAGAGGGCGGCCGGCTCGGAAAGCCGCTCCCCCCGCGAGGACCATGTCATCCTGGCGCAGGCCGACTTCGACGCCTGGCTCGAGCGGCTCAAGGCGAGCACGGCCTTCTGCTTCGACCTGGAGACCACCAGCCTGGACTACATGGAGGCGCAGATCGTCGGTGTCGGGCTGGCCCTGGAAGCGGGGGAGGCGGCCTATATCCCGCTGGCCCACGACTATCTGGACGCCCCCGACCAGCTCGATCGCGAAGCCGTGCTCGCTGCACTCAAGCCGCTGCTGGAAGATGGCAGCAGGACCAAGATCGGCCAGAATCTCAAGTACGATATCTCGGTGCTGGCCGGCTATGGCATCCGGGTGGCGGGGCCGCTCCAGGACACCATGCTCGAGTCCTATGTGCTCGACTCCACCGCCACGCGCCACGACATGGACTCCCTGGCACTCAAGTACCTGGGGGAGAAGACCGTCTCCTTCGAGGAGATCGCCGGCAAGGGCGCCAAGCAGCTTACCTTCAACCAGGTGGCCCTGGAGCAGGCCGCGCCCTACGCCTGCGAGGACGTCGACATCACCCTGCGCCTGCATCAGGAGCTGCGGCCCCGCGTCGAGGCCGAGGGAAGGCTCGCCGAGGTGCTCGAGGCGATCGAGCTGCCGCTGGTGCCGGTGCTCTCGCGCATGGAGCGCACCGGGGTGGCACTGGATCCTCAGCGTCTGCACGACCAGAGCCGGGAGCTCGAGGGGCGTATCAACGAGCTGGAGGCGCGCGCCCACGAGCTGGCCGGCCGCGAGTTCAACCTCGGCTCCCCCAAGCAGCTCGGCCAGATCCTCTTCGAGGAGCAGCAGATCCCGGTGATCAAGAAGACCCCCAAGGGGGCGCCCTCCACGGCCGAGGCGGTGCTCGAGGAGCTGGCGCTGGACTATCCGCTGCCCAAGGTGATCATGGAGCATCGTGGTCTGGCCAAGCTCAAGTCCACCTACACCGACAAGCTGCCGCGGCTGGTCAACAAGGCAACCGGCAGGCTGCACACCAGCTACCACCAGGCGGTTACCGCTACCGGGCGACTCTCCTCCAGTGATCCCAACCTGCAGAACATCCCGATACGCACGGAAGAGGGGCGCAAGATCCGTCAGGCCTTTATCGCCCGGCCGGGTTACCGCATCGTCGCCGCCGACTACTCCCAGATCGAGCTGCGCATCATGGCCCACCTCTCAGAGGACAAGGGGCTGCTCGAGGCCTTCGCCGAGAGGCGTGACATCCACGCCGCCACCGCGGCGGAGGTGTTCGGGGTGGCGCTCGACAAGGTCTCGGGTGACCAGCGGCGCAGTGCCAAGGCGATCAACTTCGGGCTGATCTACGGCATGAGCGCCTGGGGGCTGTCGCGGCAGCTGCATATCGAGCGCAACCAGGCGCAGACCTGGATCGAGCGCTACTTCGACCGCTACCCCGGGGTGGCCCGCTACATGGAGCGCATCCGCGCCCAGGCCGCCGAGGACGGCTTCGTCGAGACGGTGTTCGGTCGGCGCCTCTACCTGCCCGAGATCCGCTCCCAGAACCGCGCCCGCCGCCAGGGCGCCGAGCGCACCGCCATCAACGCCCCCATGCAGGGCACCGCGGCTGACATCATCAAGCGCGCCATGATCGATGTGGCCGCCTGGCTGGAGGAGGGCGAGATGGACGCCTGGATGGTGATGCAGGTCCACGACGAACTGGTGTTCGAGGTGGCCGAGGCCCAGGTCGAGGCCTTCATCGAGCAGGTGAAGGCGCGTATGCAGGCCGCCGCCGAGCTCAGCGTGCCGCTGATCGTCGAGGCCGAGTCTGGAGCCAATTGGGACGAGGCCCACTGACCATCAAAAACGCCACCGCGGCTGCGGTGGCGTTTCTGGTTGAAGCGAGGGCCGTAAGGCTTAGCGCCAGCCGACGCGATCGAAGATCCGAATCGCCTCGGGGTTGTTCTCGCCCAGCTTGCTGATGTTGAGGCTGTCCTTCTTGAAGTTGCCCCAGGACTCGAGCACCGGGTTCATCTTCACGCCCTCGACCACCGGGAACTCGTAGTTGCCGTTGGCGAAGATCTCCTGGGCGGTGTCGGAGGCCAGGAACTCCAGGAATCGCACGGCGTTTTCGTGGTTGGGAGCCCCCTCGACCACACCGGCGCCGCCGACGTTGATATGGGTACCGCGATCATCCTGGTTGGGGAAGATCACGCCGACCCGGCGGGCGACCTCGCGATCCGCCTCGTCGTCGGAGTGCAACAGGCGCACGTAGTAGTAGTGGTTGGCCACCGCCAGGTCGCACTCGCCGTTGGCCACGCCCTTGATCTGGTCGGTGTCGCCACCCGCGGGGTCGCGGGCCATGTTGGCTACCACGCCCTGGGCCCACTCCTCGGCACCCTCGGCACCGTGATGCTCGACCAGCGAGGCGAGCAGCGACTGGTTGTAGATATTGTTCGAGGAACGAATGCACACCTCGCCCTCGAATTTCGGGTCGGCGAGTTCCTCGTAGCTGCCGATCTGGCTCGGATCGAAACTCTCGCGGTCATAGAAGATGGCGCGGGCGCGCTGGCTGAAGCCGAACCACAGCCCCTCGGGGTGGCGCATGGCCTCCGGCAGGCGCTCGTTGAGCACCTCGGAATCGACGCTCTGGAAGATGCCCTCCTGCTCGGCGCGCCACAGGCGGCCAGCGTCCACGGTGATCATCACGTCGGCGGGACTGGCCACGCCCTCGCGGGTAATGCGTTCGATCAGCTGATCCGAATCGCCTTCCAGCAGGTTGACCTCGATGCCGGTCTCCTCGGTGAAGGCCTGATAGAGCGCCTCGTCGGAGTCGTAGTGGCGCGCCGAGTAGATGTTCAACTCGTCGGCGGAGGCGACGGTAGCGAAGGCGGAGCCGGCCAGCGCGACGGCGATGGGAGCGGCGAGACGAGCGTGCTTGATCATCATGACCTCGGTGGTTCCCGGTGGAATGGATGAGTGGAATGATAATACGTTGCATTATTGGCACGCCTATTGAAGCCCCGCATGTCGGCGACGTCAAGTGGTCGTGGGCAGATTCCTTGCGCTGAAGCAGGTAATTCGCTGAATGCGAGTCGCTTTCAAACGCATTAGCGCTCACGATCGGTTATGATAAGGGCAACTCCACCGACACGACGTCGAGGGCCCCATGAACCAGAATCTCCAGCAATCGCTCTCCTCAGCCGCACCGGCGCTATCGATGCAGGGCATCCACCATGCCTTCGGCAGGCACGAAGTGGTGAAGGGCATCGACCTTGAAGTGCTGCCCGGCGAGGTAGTCTGCCTGCTGGGCCCTTCGGGCTGCGGCAAGACCACTCTGCTGCGCATCGCCGCCGGCCTCGAGACCCTGCAGCGAGGGCGTGTGGCCCTCGAAGGCAAGGAGGTGGCCGGCGGCGGTGGGCGTCATCTGCCGCCCGAAAAGCGCAGCGTCGGCCTGGCCTTCCAGGATTCCGCACTCTTCCCGCATCTCTCCGTGCTCGAGAACGTGACCTTCGGGCTCAAGCACCTGCCGGCGGGGGAGCGCCGTCAACGCGCCCTGACGCTGCTCGAACAGCTGGGCATGGCGGCCCACGCCGAGAGTTATCCGCACATGCTCTCCGGCGGACAGCAGCAGCGCGTGGCCCTGGCCCGCGCCCTGGCGCCCGAACCGCAGCTGATGCTGCTCGACGAGCCCTTCTCCAGCCTCGATGCGCGACTGCGCGACCAGATCCGTGATGACACGCTGCACGTGCTCAAGAAGGTCGGCGCCGCCACCCTGCTGGTGACCCACGATCCTGAGGAGGCGATGTTCATGGCCGACCGTATCGCGCTGATGCGCGATGGCCATATCATCCAGGTAGGCACGCCACGGGAGCTCTACTGCAACCCCAGCGATCCCTTCGTGGTGACCTTCTTCGGTGAGGTGAACGAGCTCTCCGGCGAGGTTCGCGACGGCCAGGTGCTGACCCCGGTGGGCCCCGTGGATGCCGGCTGGCTGGCCGAGGGCAGCACCGCGCGGGTGCTGGTGCGGCCGGAGGCGCTGCAGGTGGCGGCGCTGGATGCGCCGGCGGAAACGCATAGCCACAGCCATATCGTCATGGCCAAGTTGCTCGGGCGCAGCAGCCTGCTGCATATCTGTGCCCATGCTCCCGACGGTGAGGAGGCTCACGTCCATGCCCGGGTGCCGGGCGTCTTCCTTCCCGCCGAGGGCCAGCCGGTCACCCTGCGACTGGACCCCTCCCAGGTGTTCGTCTTCCCCTCACGCCCCGCCGGGGCGCGAGCGGCGCATGGCCAGGCTCAGCAGGATCACCGGGACTATGCCTACGACCACGATGGCCAGTGAGGCCGTCGAGGCCTCGGCGAGTCGCTCGTCTGCCGCCAGGCTGTGAGCCCGAACTGCCAGAGTGTCGAAGTTGAAGGGGCGCAGGATGATGGTCGCCGGCAGCTCCTTCATCACATCCACGAAGACCAGGATGCAGGCCGCCAGCAGGCTGCCGCGCATGATTGGCGTGTGCACCCGCTTGAGGGTGCCGGTAGCGGTCTGTCCCAGGGTGCGTGAGGCGGCGTCCATGCTCGGAGTCACCTTGCCCAGGCTCGCCTCCACGGCATTGAACGACACCGCCAGGAAGCGGACCACGTAGGCGTAGATCAGGATGAACGCCGAGCCGCTGAAGATCAGCCCGATCACCTCCCCGCGCTGCTCGAGCAACCAGGTGTTGATGGTGTTGTCCAGCCAGGCGAAGGGGATCAGGATGCCCACCGCGACCACCGAGCCCGGAATCGCATAGCCCATGGCCGAGATTCGCGTGGCGGTGCGCGTCAGCCGGGTGTCGTTGAGGCGCACCCCGTAGCTGAGCACCACCGCCAGGGTCACCGCGATCAGCGCGGCGATGGCGGCCAGCACCAGGCTGTTGCGGGCGTAGCCGATGAAGGCGGTGCCGAACAGCGAATCGCCCTGTGCGATGGCCAGCTCGGCGAGGATGCCGCTGGGAATCAGGAACCCTCCCAGGATCGGCAGCAGGCAGGCCAGGAAGGCGCCTGCCGAGGCCCAGCCGCCGAGCTGGAACTCAGGCAGCTGCTGATAGCGGCTGGAGGTGTGGAAATAGCGCCGCTTGCCCCGCGACCAGCGCTCCAGCAGCACCAGGGCGATCACGAAGGCCAGCAGGCAGGCGGCCAGCTGGGCGGCGGCGACCTGCTCGCCGAGGCCGAACCAGGTGCGGTAGATGCCGGTGGTGAAGGTATCCACGCCGAAGTACTGCACCGCGCCGAATTCGTTCAGGGTCTCCATCAGTACCAGCGATACGCCACCCACCAGGGCAGGGCGTGACAGCGGTATGGCCACGCTGCGAAACAGCTCCCAGGGGCCCCGCCCGAGGGTTCGCCCCACGTCCAGCATGCACACCGACTGCTCCATGAAGGAGGCGCGGGCCAGCATGTAGACGTAGGGGTAGAGCACCAGGGTGATCAGCGTCGCCGCCCCGCCCAGTGAGCGGACTTCGGGAAACCAGTAGTCGCCGAAGCGCCAGCCGAACAGGTCGCGAAGCCACCCCTGCAGGGGGCCCGAGAACTGCAGGAAGTCGGTGTAGGCGTAGGCGATCACGTAGGTCGGCACGGCCAGCGGCAGCAGCAGCGCCCACTCGAACAGCCGTCTTCCCGGGAAGCGGCACATCACCACCAGCCAGGCGGTGCCGGTGCCGATCACCAGGGTGCCAAGCCCCACCGTCACCACCAGGAACAGGGTGTTGGTCAGGTAACGGGGCAGCACCGTGCTGGCAAGATGCTGCCAGACGCCGCCGGATGGCATCAGGATGTGCGCCAGCACCGCCAGTACCGGCATCGCTACGATCAGGGCGACCCCGAGCAGCAGGGCGGTCCAGGGAGTGAAGGAAGGAATCAACCGGCGCGACAGGGCGGGCAGGTCACCGCTGGAGGGTCGAGACAAGGGAAAGCTCCTTGCAGGCGCGGAAAAGCAAATGCGAGACGTTGACGACGGCAAATGGTATCAGTTGCGCCCGATCGCTGCAGCCGACTTCGGCTGACCGGTGTCAAGACGACGACGCCCGCCGTCATATGACGGCGGGCGTCGCACCTGGGACGGCTCGGAGGGTCAGTAACCCAGCAGCATCGCCGGCAGGCCGGTGATCAGCACCGGGAAGAAGGCCATCAGCACGCAGGCCAGGACGATCAGCGCCACGAAGGGAATGACCGCGCGGTAGAGGTCGACGATCTCCACTCCGGGCGGCGCCACCCCCTTGAGGTAGAAGAGCGCATAGCCGAACGGGGGTGTCAGGAAGGAGGTCTGCAGTACCACGGCGACCATCACCACGAACCACAGCATATCCACGCCCATGGTGTCGACGATGGGCAGCATGATCGGGAAGCTGAGCAGCACGATGCCGGTCCAGTCCAGGAACATGCCCAGGATGAAGACCAGGAACAGCATCAGGATCAGCGCCCCGGTGGTGCCGCCGGGCATCGCCGTCACCACGTTGTGGATGACGTCCATGCCGCCGCCGATGGAGAACACCCCGGTGAAGGCGGTGGCCCCCACCACCACCAGCATCACCATGGTGGTGGTCTTGCTGGCCTCGATCAGGGTGCGATAGCAGGTGGAGGCCTTGCGGTCGCCGAAGATCAGGAACAGCAGGAAGGCGATGAAGACCCCGATGGCCGAGGCCTCGGTGGCGGTAGCGATGCCCAGGAACAGCGAGCCCAGCACGCCGAGGATCAGCGACATGGGCGGCAGCACATACTTGCCGAGCATGATCAGCAACTCGCCGGTCGAGGTCTCGGCGCGCTCCGCGGCCGGCACGGCCGGGCCATAGCTGGGCTTGATGAAGCAGATGATCAGTACGTAGAGCGCGTACATGGTGCCTAGCATCACCCCGGGTACCAGGGCGCCGGCGAACAGCGCGCCCACCGAGACCGGCGAGTAGCTGGCCATCAGGATCAGCATGATGCTGGGCGGGATCAGGATGCCCAGGCAGCCGCTGGCCATGATCACCCCGGTACTCAGCTCCTTGTTGTAGGAGTACTTGAGCATCGGCACCAGGGCGATCATGCCCATCACCGCGATGGAGGCGCCGACGATGCCGGTGGTGGCTGCCAGCAGTACCGAGACGATGACCACGGTGAGTGCCAGGCCGCCGCGCAGGTTGGCCAGCAGCAGGCGCATGGTGTCGAACATCTTCTCGGTGACGCCGGAGTCATTGAGGAAGCGTGCCATCAGCACGAACAGCGGGATGGCCACCAGGACATAGTTGTCCATGGAGTTGCCGTAGATGTTGTTGATCAGGATGCCCAGGGTCTTGGCACCGGGGCCGAGCCAGGCGCCGAGCACGGCCACGCCGCCCAGCACGAAGGCCAGCGGATGGCCCATGAACAGGCCAATCAGCAGACCACTGAACATGAACAGGGTGAGCATCTCGGGGCTCATGCGGTGGTCTCCTTGCGCAGTTCGTCGAAGGCGCGGATGACGATGGCGATGGCCTGCAGCAGCAGCAGCACGGCGGCCACCACGATCACGGCCTTCACCGGGTAGACCGGGATGGACATCATGCCGTAGGTGGTCTCGCCGCGGCTGAAGGAGCGCTCGAAGAAGGCCCAGCCGAAGGTCAGCAGCATCCAGATGAAGGGCACGAAGAAGAGCAGGTAGCCGAGGATTTCCAGCACCGCCTGCTTGCGGCGGGAGAGCAGGCGCTTGAGCACGTCGACCTCGACGTGGGCGTGATGGCGCAGGCCGAAGGCGGCCATCAGCATGAAATGGGCGCCGAACAGCATCTTGGTGACATCGAAGGCCCAGTCGCTGGGACGTCCGATGAAGAAGCGGGCGGCGATATCATAGATCACGATCAGCGTGATCACGGCAAGAAGTGGGGCGATCAGGCGTCCGAACCCCTCGTTGAGGGCATCGATGGCCCTGGCAATGGCGTTCATGGTGAGGCTCTCGGAAACAGGCGAATCAGACGAAAGGCGGCGCCAGGGGCGCCGCAGGGGAGCCGGGCCCACGAGGGCCCGGCGGTTTTCCCGATTACTGGTTCATGCAGGCCTCGAGCTCCTCCAGGGACGGCAGGTTGTCCATGGTGCGGCTCATGTTGAAGGGCACGGTCACGTCACGCCAGTTGGCGTAGTGCTCCAGGTAGCTGACCATGGAGTGGTAGACCTTGGCATGCATCGGGTCCTCGCAGGCGCCCTGCAGGATCACCTCGTTGGTGACCTCCTGGATGCGGGCCAGGTCTTCCTCGGACAGCTGGTTGATGGTCATGCCCTCGTCCTTGAACTTGACGGTGGCATCGGTGGAGCCGCGCTCGGACCAGGCCAGCGACCAGGTCATGGTGGCCTCGGCGGCGATCTTCAGCTTCTCCTGGGTCTCCTCGGAGAGGGCATCCCAGGCGTCCTTGTTGATCATCACGCCGAACACGCTGGCGGACTGGTGCCAGCCCGGGGTGGACCAGTAGTCGGCGACTTCGCCGAAGCCGGCCTTGTAGTCGACCCCCGGGGTGGAGAACTCACCGGCGTCGATCACGCCGCGCTCGATGGCCTGGTAGACCTCGCCGCCGGCCAGGGTGACCTGCGAACCACCCAGCTTCTCGAGCACGCGACCCTGGTCGCGGCCGGAGAGGCGCAGACGCTTGCCCTCGAGGTCGGCGATGCTCTCGATGGGCGTGCCGCCCATGAAGCCGGACTCGTTGTTGGTGATCCCGTAGGGCAGGTAGACCATGTCGTACTCGCCGTAGACTTCTTGATACAGCTCGAAGCCTCCCCACTGGTTGATCCAGTTGAGGTAGTCCACGCCGTTGAACAGGCTGGTGGTGGTGGCCAACGGCGAGAAGGCCGGGCTCAGGCCGGCCCAGTAGCCGGGCCAGTCAGCGGCGGCCTCGATGGCGCCGGTCTGGGTGGCGTCGAACACCTCGCTGCCGGGCATCAGGGTGCCGCCAGCGCGGAAATCGATGGTCAGTTCGTCGCCGGCCAGCTTGTTGACCAGCTCGACCCAGTGACGATCCATCTGGATCAGGTCCAGGTTGTCCGGCCAGGTGGAGGTCATGGTCCACTCTTCCTGTGCCTGGGCGGTGGTGCTCAGCGTGGCCAGGGCCACGCCGGCGGCCAGGCCGGTGAGCGTGAAGGTGCGCAGTGCTTTCATGTTGTTCTCCCTTCGGGTCTGAGCAGGCGGCGGCGCCTCTCGGCGCCGACCGGATAATGTCGGGTTGCGGAAGCCGTAGGCATGTTGCATTGGCATATCCGCAACTTCGGCCCCAGGCTAGCACGCTATTGGCTTGCCCGACGATCTCGCCGCTGTGACGGAGGTGCCCTCCGCGGGCAAGGTGTCGGTACCGGTATCGTGGCATTACAGGGCCGAGACGCTGTCGATAAAACGTTTCTGTATCAATAGGTTGGCTTTAGTTTACGTTAACGTAAAGGTTGCGGTGTGCGGGGCTTTCAGCGTTGAATCTTGCATCGCCATAAGACCAAAGTGCTAGGAGCGACCGCGGTGCCAGGGGAGGGACGATGATCCAGAGGCAAGAGGAAGAGGCCAGAGAAGGGGGCGAGCGGCACGCCACGACGCGGCCATTGCTGGCCCATGCCAGGCGGCTCGGCCGGCGTCGCTGGCGGGGATTGGTGTGGCTGCAGGGCGCGCCGGAGGCGTGTCATGGGGCCGCTGTCGAGCTATGGAGAGCCGGTGGCTGGCATACGCCCCTCTGGGTGGCACCCGAGGGCCCCCGGGAGGTCGATGAGATTCACTGGCTGGCGCCCGCCCGGGCGCGCACTCGGCTGGGGGGGGAACACGATCTGCTGGTGATCGACGCCGTCTCCTGCGGGGCGGGCTTCGACCCCGATGCCGTCGCGGCCCTGGCCGGCACCCTGTGCGCCGGCGGCCTGCTGGTGCTGATGACCCCGGATGACTGGGGCGCCCGTCCGGATGCCGACTATGTGCGGCTGGCCGAGCACCCCTGGCGGCCCGAGGCGCTCTCCAGCCGCTACCTGGCCCGGCTGGCGCGGTTGTTGGCAGGCGCCGACGAGGTGATTCGCTGGCGCGCCGGGCAAGTGCCGTGCCTGCCCAGGCTCGCCGTCCGCGAAGTTCGCAGCGGGGTGACGGTGGCCGATGGCGACTGCCTGACCGCCGACCAGGCCCAGGCGGTGGCCCGCCTGGGCCGCCTGCGTCGCCGGCGGCCACTGGTGATCACCGCCGACCGCGGACGCGGCAAGAGCGCCGCCCTGGGCATCGCCTGCGCCCGCTGGCTGGCCGCGGGGGAGGGCGAGGTGCTGGTCACCGCGCCGCGTCCGGCGGCGGTGGATAGCCTCTTTGAACGCCTGGCGGCGCTCTGCCCTCACGGCGAGCGCCGGGGCGGCGCCTTCGTCACCGACCGCGGGGCGGTGCGCTTCGTGGCCCCCGATGCGCTGGCCGAGCTGGCTCGGCAGGGTGAGCTGGGCGGCGCCGGACGACTGCTGCTGGTGGATGAGGCGGCGGCGATCCCCGCCGGGCTGCTTGGCGAGTGGCTCGAGGCCTTCCCGCGCATCGCCTTTGCCACCACGGTGCACGGCTACGAGGGTTCCGGCCGGGGGTTCGCCCTGCGCTTCCGTGAGCGTCTCGCGCGCACCACACCGGAGTGGCGCGGCCTACATCTGGCCGAACCGATCCGCTGGGCGAGTGACGATCCGCTGGAGCCGCTGGTCCATCGCCTGCTGATGCTGGATGCCGAGCCTCCCGAGCCCGCGGCGCGGGCCGACGGCAGGCCGGAGTGGTTGTCGCGGGATGAACTTGCCGTCGATGAGCCGCGCCTGCGTGCCCTGTTCGGCCTGCTGGTGCAGGCCCACTACCGGACCACACCGAGCGACCTGCGTCTGCTGCTGGACGGCCCCGGCCTGGCCGTCGGCGCGCTGATGGCAGATGACGCGCCGCTGGGGGTGGTGCTGACCGCCGACGAGGGGGGCTTCGCGGCGGAGCTGGCCGAGCGGGTCGCCCGTGGCGAGCGGCGCCCCCGTGGCCACCTCATGGCCCAGTCCCTGGCCGCCCACGCCGGCTCCCGGGAAGCGCTTACCGGTCGCCTGCGCCGGGTGGTACGCATCGCCGTGGCGCCGCAGCGCCGTCGCGAGGGGCTGGGTCAGGCACTGATCGAGGCGGAACTGGAACGTGCACGTGATGATGGCCGCGACCTGCTGGGCGCCAGCTTCGGCGCGGAGCCCGGGCTGATCGCGTTCTGGCAGCGCGAGGGCTTCCGCGCGGTGCGCCTGGGATTGAGCAGAGAGACCGCCACCGGCGAGCACGCCCTGATGGTGGCGCGGGCCACCAGCGCGGGGGGTGAGGCGCTGATCGACTCGCTCGCCGTGCGTTTCCAGCGTGCCCTGCCGGGCCTGCTGGCCTTCGAGCTGCGCGATCTGGCGCCGGAAGTGGTCGCCGCCCTGCTGGCGGAGGGCGACGGACCGGCCCTTACCGACGACGATCGCCAGGATGCCGAGGATGTCGCCGCCGGCCACCGCGAACCGGCGCTGGCGCGACCGGCGCTGCAGGCACTGGTGCGTCACGCCCTGGCACGCGGCGTGCCCCCCGAGGATGCCGACCTGGCGCTGCTGGTGGCCTGGGGCTTTCAGGGGCTCGCCGGCGAGGCCCTGGCCCGGCGCCTCGGCGTGCCGGGCAGGCGCCAGACCACCGCCCGGCTGCGCCAGGCGGTGGCAGGGATTCTCAGGGCTATCACAGTGAGCCATGTGGCGATAGCGAAAGGCGCCGGGGACAGGTCGTAGAGGGGGTCCTATGCCAGGGATGGCATCGGTAGCGCCCAGGGAGGGGTTCACAGCGCCCCATCGACGGTCCGGCGCCCCGGGGCCTGTCGCCGGGATAGCCTTGAGCGGTGCTTCCATCTGCGATAACCCTGACTGGAGTCGGCCACCGCTTCCCCTGCCGGAGCGGGCTGAGTAAGGTAGGTCGGTCAATCAGGAAGGATCCCCATGAACGAACATCTCGACCGGCTCGCGCCGCAGCCGCTGTGGCGCCACTTCCGCACCCTGTGCGAGACTCCGCGCCCCTCCGGCCACGAGGCCGCCCTGGCGGAGCGTCTCGAGGCCTGGGCCGACGCCCGGGGCCTCGCCCACGAGCGCGATGCCTTCGGCAACCTGCTGATCCGCAAGCCCGCGACGCCTGGCCGCGAGGCCGCCCCGGGGGTGATCTTCCAGGGCCACCTGGACATGGTTCCCCAGGCCAACAGCGACCACCCCCACGACTTCACCCGCGACCCCATCCAGACCCGCCTTGGCGACGATGGCTGGCTGCGTGCCCGGCATACCACCCTGGGCGCCGACAACGGCCTCGGTGTGGCCGCCGCCCTGGCCATCCTCGAGGATGACGAGCTCGTCCACGGACCGCTGGAGGCGCTCTTCACCCTGGAGGAGGAGTCCGGCATGGGCGGCGCGCTCAACCTCGCCGAGGGCTGGCTTACCGGGCGCTACCTGCTCAACCTCGACTCCGAGGATCGTGGCGAGGTATTCATCGGCTGTGCCGGTGGCACCGATGTGGTGGTGGAGGCGCAGCTGCCGACCGCGGCGATGGCCGACGACGAGGTGGCGCTGCGGCTGTCGCTCACCGGCCTGCGCGGCGGCCACTCGGGAATCGATATCCACAAGGGACTGGGCAACGCCAACCGGCTGCTGGTCCGCGCGCTGCGCGCCCTGGAGCGCTTCGATGCCCGCCTGGTGAGCTACCAGGGCGGCACCCTGCGCAACGCCCTGCCGCGGGAGGCCTTCGCCGTGCTGGCGCTGCCCGAGGAGGAGCGCGAGGCTGCCACGGCCGAGATGGCAGCCCTCGAGGCCACCCTACGCGCCGAGCTGGCCGGGGTCGACGATGGGCTTTCGCTGACCCTCGAGGCGACCGAGAGGCCCGCCGACGAGCCGCTCAATCCCCAGGCGACCCACCTGCTGCTGGCCGCCCTGCACGCCGCTCCCTGCGGCGTCGAGCGCATGAGCCAGGAGGTGCCCGGCGTGGTCGAGACCTCCAATAACCTCGGGGTGGTCAGCCTCGAGAAAGGACGCTTCCAGCTCGGCGCCCTGGTACGCTCGCTGCGCGACAGTGCCACCCGGGACCTGGCCGACCGCCTGCGTGCGCTATTCGAGCTGATCGGCGCCCGGGTGCGCATCGAGAACGGCTACCCAGGCTGGACACCGCAGCCGGGCAGCGAGCTGCTTACGCGCTTCCAGCGGGTGCACCGCGAACGACTGGGCAGCGACCCGGCGGTCAAGGTGATCCATGCCGGGCTGGAGTGCGGCATCCTGGGCGGCAAGTATCCCGAACTGGAGATGATCTCCTTCGGCCCGCTGATCCGCGGCGCCCACTCGCCGGACGAGCGGGTCGAGGTCGCCTCGGTTGAGGAGTTCTGGACGCTGCTGCGTGCTCTGGTCGAAGACCTGGCTCGCCCCGCGGCCTGAACGCCGCGCCAAGCCAGACACGACAACGCCGGGCCTGGGGCCCGGCGTTGTCGTGAGAGAAACCCTGCTTGCGGATCAGGCCAGGTAGCTGGCCAGCATCCATACGGTCTTCTCCTGCTCGCGGATATAGTCGCCGGCCTGGGCGGCGGTGCCCTCGTCGTCGGCATCCGAGGCCAGGGAGAGGATCTCGCGCTGCAGCTCGATCAGCACCTGATAGCCTGCCAGCACGCCCTCGACGCAGGTCTTGCCGTCCGAGACGTTCTTGTCCTCCTTGATGCGCGAAATCTCGACGTAGTCGCTGTAGGCGTGCACCGGCTGGTGTCCCAGGGTGAGGATGCGCTCGGCGACCTCGTCGACCTTGGTCAGCAGGTCGGTGTAGAGCTCCTCGAACTTCTCGTGGAGCTGGAAGAACTGCGGGCCCTTCACGTTCCAGTGGTAGCCGCGCACGTTCATGTAGAAGATCTGGTAGTTGGCCAGCAGCTCGTTGAGCTTCTCGGCCAGCTGGCTGGCGCTGTCCTCGTGCAGGCCGATACGGTTGGTGTCGCTCATGCGAATGCCTCCTTGGTCGTTTGGGTATCCATGATCAACGTGCCGCCGGATGGCGGCCAGCGAATCCTGATCATGGCCATGATAGCCGTGTTGCATTACATCATGGCGGGCGATGCCGATTTCAAGTGACCTGCGTCACCCCGCCGCGCCTACAGTGCGGGGCTATCGCAGATGGCAGTACCGCTCAAGGCTGTTCCCGGCGCCTTTCGCCATCACCCTGTCGGTAACTGCGATTGCCCTGGCCTACACTGGAGCTGTCCAACCTCGGGAGAGAGACCATGCGTCCCTGGCCGTTGCTCTTCATGCTGGCACTGGCCGGCTGCCAGACCGTCCCCTCGACCCTGCCGGTGGCGGAGCCACCACCCGCGGCGGCCTGCCGCTGGCCGGCTGCGGCCGAGCCTCCCGGCGAGATCCTGCGCCGCGCGGTGGTCGCCCTGGAGGATGACGGCTTCCTGATCCGCCATACCGCCACCGCCCCGGCACTGGTGAGCGCCGAGCGTACCCGTATCCTGCCCGGCTACGGCAGCCGCTACGACGACTGGGAGCGCCGCGGCGTGTTCGGCGGCATCGGCCTCGGCGGGGGCAGTGGCGGCATCGGCGGCGGGGTGATGATCGGCTTCGGCGGGGTCGGTAGCCTGACCCGCGACGCCACCCAGCTGGAGCGGGTCTCGCTGCTGGTCAGCGGGAGTGAGGTGCGGGTCAGTCGCGACCTGCAGATCATCGACTGGCGCGGCGAGTTGGTGGAGACACGCAGTGCCAGCACCGAGGCCTTCTGCAGTGACCTGCACAGAGCCATGCGGGCCGGGAGTGCGCCATGAGTCGTCTGCCGATCGTGCTGCTGGTGGCCCTGCTGCTCGCCGGGTGCGCCACCCCGCGGCCAGCGGCGTCGCCCACCGAGTTGATGCTCGCCGCGCCGCCGGATGCGGCCCTGGAGGCCGCCGCCGAGGCGTTGATCGCAGGCGGCCATGTGGTGCGCCACGCCGACGCCTCTCTGGGGCGGCTCGAGGCGGTGTTCTCGCGCTGGCCTGGTTATCGAGTACTGGTCCGTGTCGAGGCCCGGGGAGAGGGCAGCCAGCTTGCGCTGACCGCCACCCGCGGCGGGCGTGTCCTGCCACCGAGCACCCTGGAGCGGCTGACGGCGGAGATCGCCGCCAGGCTTGCCGCCAGTGACTGACCGCCGCTCGGCAGGCCCGGTATCGGCCGGTGGCCCTCAGCTGGCCTTTGCCGCCTCGGGGCGCAGGTCGAGCCCCTCGATCATGGCCAATACTCGGTCACGCATGGCGGCAAGGCCGTCGAGGTCGTAGGGAGTGGCCTCGCCCTGGCCCCACACCGGTCCCGGCCAGGCGTCGTCACCCTCCCGGCGCAGCACCAGGTGCACATGCAGCTGTGCCACCACGTTGCCGAGGCTCGCGACATTGAGCTTGTCGGCCTCCATCAGCGTCTTGAAGGCCTGGCCGATCCGCCCCGCCTCCCGCCACAGTTGCTGCTGCTCCGCCTCGTCCAGTTCGAAGACCTCGCTGATACCCCGCTTGCGCGGGATCAGCAGCAGCCAGGGAAAGCGGGTATCGTTCATCAGCCGCAGCTGGCACAGCGGCAGCTCGGTGACCGGATAGCTGTCTTCCACCAGGCGGGGGTCGGGCTCGAAGTGGTCCATCAGGGCTCTCCCGGGTAATCAACGAGCGGTATCGCCTGACTGGCATCATGCCACAGAACCGCTGACACAGAACCGCCGGGAGTTTTCCCGGGCTGCCCGGGCGGCTAAGCTGTGCAGCCCGACCCCGAAAGGACGCTCCCATGACCCTGATCGAGGCGCTGGCCCTGCTGCTGATCGGCACCCTGGCCGGCTTCATCAATGTGCTCTCCGCTGGCGGCTCCATGCTCACCCTGCCGCTGCTGATGTTCCTGGGCCTGCCACCCCAGGAGGCCAACGGCACCAACCGCGTCTCCATCGCGCTGCAGAGCGTCTCGGCGGTCTACAACTTCTTCCGTGCCGGGGCGCGCCATGTGGGCCTCTCGCTACGCCTCTCGGTGCCGGCAGTGGTTGGCTCGCTGGTCGGGGCCTGGCTGGCCCTGCGCACCGGCGATGCCCTGTTCGAGGCGATCCTGATCGTGGTGATGGCGGGGTCGGCACTGCTCATGCTGCTGCCCCAGCCGCGCCTGGACACCCGTCCGCTGACGCCCGAGCGGCTGACTCCGGCGATCTACCTGGCGATGTTCGGCATCGGGCTCTACGGCGGCTTTATCCAGGTGGGGGTGGGCATCCTGTTCATCGTGGTGCTCTACCGGATGCTCAAGATCGACCTGGCCCAGGTGAATGTCTTCAAGGTGCTGATCGTGCTGGTCTATACCCTGCCGGCGCTGGTGCTCTTTCTGGTCAATGACCAGGTGCGTTGGGGTTACGGCCTGCTGTTGGCGGCGGGAAGCATGACCGGGGCCTGGCTGGCGGTGAAGGTCAACGTCAGTCCCCGCGGGGCCTTCGTGGTCAAGTGGCTCACCGTGGCGGTGATCGTGGCGATCATTCTGCGCTTGCTGATCGGGTAGGGCATGGCGTGCCGTCAGCTGCTAAATTAACCTTTGCAACACCCCGAATCCGCAAGGAGATAGAGCCCCATGAAACGATCACTGTTGATGCTGATGGCGGCGCTGTTCGCCGTGTCGCTGCTCTCCGGCTGCAATACCATTCGCGGTGCCGGCCAGGATATCGAACGGGGCGGCGAGGCGATCCAGGACGCCAGCGACTGATTCCCACCCCCCCAGGGGGACGTACCGCCGGAGCGTTTGTCGCTTCGGCGTTTTTTATCGCTTCTGAGGTAGAAACCCAGGATAGAAACCCAGGCAAGGAACCCCAGATGTTCATGACGAGACTTTCGGCGCTTGCAATCGGCCTGCTGCTGGCCGGCTGCAGCGGCATGAATGCGGCACCGAGCCCTGATCCCGCCCCGCAGCCGCCCCGGGTGGAGGCCAGCGGCGAATGTGGCGCCGAGCGCGTCCAGGATCGTGTCGGCCGCGCCTACAGCGAGGCGCTCGGCGAGGCGATCCGCGACGAGAGCGGGGCGGCCGCCATGCGGGTGATTCGCCCCGGCGAGGCGGTGACCCTCGACCATCGGCCCGATCGCCTCAACGTCCACCTCGACGAGACGGACACCATCGCCTCCCTGGACTGTGGCTAGTTGTGATCTCTCGGTAGGTTGTTCATCCGGAGCCTACCCGGAAGACTGGAGATGCGAACCAACCAACCGCTCCAGGAGGCCCGGATGAACACCCATAAGAATGCCCGTCTCACTCCCCATGGTCGAGCCCTGCTGGCTGCTCGCGTGATCCATGAAGGGCTGCGACCCAGAGAGGTCGCGCAAGCCCAAGGCGTCAGTGTGAGAACGGTCTACAAGTGGGTGCGCCGTTTCCGCGAGGAAGGTCACGCGGGTCTCCAGGACCGCACATCACGCCCTGCCCGAAGCCCCTTCGCGACAGACGCGGCGACCGTGGAGCAGATCATCGAGCGTCGTCAGCAACGCCAGACCTATCGCCAGATTGCCCAGGCACTGGGGATCGGCGAGAGCACGGTGGCGCGCATTCTCAAGCGCAAGGGGCTGAACCGGTTGGCCGCCCTGTCCCCGCCCAGGCCTGACAACCGCTATGAACACGACGCCCCCGGGGATCTCCTGCATCTGGATATCAAGAAGCTGGGACGCTTCGAGCGACCAGGGCATCGCGTGACCGGCGATCGCCAGCAGAACACGCCTGGCGCAGGGTGGGAGTACGTTCATGTTGCCATCGATGACCACACGCGAGTGGCCTTCAGCAGCGTTCACCCGGACGAGACGAGCTGGAGCGCTTGCTTAGCCCTGCTGCAGGCCATGCGCTACTACACCGGCCTGGGAATCTGCTTCACCCGGGTGCTCACCGACAACGGCGCCTGCTACCGGTCACGGCGCTTCCAGCGCCTGTGCCGGCGGCTGAGGCTAAAGCATCGCCGAACCAAGCCGTACAGCCCCCGTACCAATGGCAAGGCCGAGCGGTTCATCCAGACGGCACTCCGTGAGTGGGCCTACGCTCGGTCATACGCCAGTTCGGAGGAGCGCGGCAGGCACCTGCCTGCCTGGCTCCATCAGTACAACTGGCATCGGCCGCATGCCAGTCTGGATTACCACCCTCCGGTTAGCCGGCTGGGCCTTTCCGTGAACAACCTGGTGGGTTTACACAGCTAGTCGCTCCCTTCCCTGGCGCCGTGCTCGTCCTGGGTGCGGCGCTCCTCCTCTTCGGCCTGCTTGCGCAGTTTCTTGCGCAGGGCGGCCTTCTCGAAGCGCAGCTTCTGCAGTTTCGTCTCCAGCCTGAGCGGAGGCACGGGGGCCGGTTTGCCGTCGGAGTCCACCGCCACCATGGTCAGGTAACAGCTGTTGGTGTGACGGATCAGCTTGTTCTGGATGTCCTCGGCCACCACCTTGACGCCGATCTCCATGGAGGAGCGGCCGACGTGGTTGACGCAGGCCAGGAAGGTGACCAGCTCGCCCACGTGGATTGGCTGCTTGAACAGCACCTGGTCCACCGAGAGGGTGACCACGTAGTGGCCGGCGTAGCGGCTGGCGCAGGCGTAGGCCACCTCGTCTAACTTCTTGAGGATGGCCCCGCCATGCACCTTGCCGCTGAAGTTGGCCATGTCGGGGGTCATCAGCACGGTCATCGAGAGTTCATGCTGGCCGGGCAGGGGTTGGGTGTCCATGGGAGTCTCCTTTTGTGTTATCCACAGCATAACGCCTTGCCCCCGGCCTGGGGACAAGGCGTCAGCGTGTCGAGCGGTTGATGCCTTGCTTCAGAACCAGGTCAGCCCGATGGAGATCAGTACCCCGGTGATGACCAGCTGAATCAGGCAGAAGCCCATGATGTCCTTGGCCTTGAGGCCGGCGATACCCAGCACCGGCAGCGCCCAGAAGGGCTGCAGCAGGTTGGTCCAGGCATCACCCCAGGCCACGGCCATGGCCACCCGCGGGATCTCCACCCCCAGGGCCTCGGCGGCGGGCAGCATTACCGGCGCCTGCACCGCCCACTGGCCGCCCCCGGAGGGCACGAAGAGGTTGACGATGCCGGCGCTGATGAAGGTCCAGAAGGGGAGGGTGGTCTCGGTGGCGAAGGAGACCAGCCCCTCGGAGAGGGTCGCCGCCAGGCCGGACTGCACCATGATCGCCATGATCCCGGCGTAGAAGGGGAACTGGATGACGATGCCGGCGCCGCCCTTGATCGCCTCCTGCAGGCTGGTCAGCAGGCTGCGCGGGGTGCGATGCAGCACGATGGCCAGGAACAGGAACAGGAAGTTGACGATGTTGAGGTTGAGGCCTCCGCCGCGCAGGAAGAAGTGGTCGATCAGATAGATCAGGCCGGGGATACCCACCAGCCAGGCCAGCACCACGCTGTTCTCCATGCGTTCGGCGGGGCGGGTGATGCGTACGCGCTCCTCCTCGTCCTCACCCAGCAGCTTGGGATCGATGAAGACGCTCTCGTTCTCGTCGGGGAGCATCATGCGGTTGACCAGCGGTACGGCGATGAACAGCATCACCACGATGGCCAGGTTGAAGAAGGCGAAGACGGTGGAGCCGGTGCCGATCACGCCGATCTGGTCGACACTGAAGTGGCCCTCGGTGGCGATGGTCAGCGGTACCGAACCGGCCAGGCCGCCGTGCCACACCACGAAGCCGGAGTAGGCGCTGGCCACCAGCAGGCGGTAGTCGACGCGCACCAGGCGAGCCAGCTCCTTGGCGAACAGCGCACCCACCACCAGGCCGAAGCCCCAGTTGATCCAGCTGGCCGCTAGCGACACATAGGTGACCAGCAGGATGGCGCCGCCGGGCCCCTTGGCCAGGGCGGCCAGGCGCTGCAGCAGCTTCTTCACAGGAGGGGAGCTGGCCAGCATGAAGCCGGTGACCAGCACCAGCAGCATCTGCATCGAGAAGGTCAGCAGGTTCCAGAAGCCGTCGCCCCACATGCGCATCACCGCCAGCGGCGTCTGGCGCTCCACGGCGATGGCTGCCACCGCGGCGATGATGGTCAGCAGCAGCACGAAGATATAGGGGTCGGGCAGATAGCGTTCGACCAGCTTTACCGCCGGTCTCGAGAGGGCCTTGAGCATGGCGTTCCCTACTGTTGTGAGTGTTCTTGGTGGTCCAGCACAGAAAGTAGCGCAGCGTCAGTATCTTGCGTTATTTCGCTGCCAACGGTCCAGGCCTGTCACGCCAGTCGCTGCGGCGCCGCTGGCGGTAGTAGGCGATCAGCGTCGCCGAGCGCACCAGGGTAAACAGCGTGAAGGCCAGCCACAGGCCGTGGTTGGTCAGTGCCTCCGGCAGCAGCGCCTGGGTCAGCCACCAGGCGGGCAGGTAGACGGCGAGCCCGGCGAAGATGCTGTTGCGCATCTCGCGGATTGCCGTGGCGCCGATGAAGACGCCGTCCAGCAGGTAGCTCCACACCGCGATCAGCGGCATGGCGACCATCCACGGCAGGTAGCTGGCGGCGGTTTCCTGCACCTCCGGCAGGCCGGTAAGCAGGGCGATCAGCGCCTCGCCGCCCAGGGCGAAGGCCAGCGAGGCGAGGCCGGCTGTGGCCAGCGAGAACCAGGCCGCGCCGCGCACCGCCTGGGCAAACTCCTTCCAGCGCCTGGCCCCCACCGAACGCCCGGTAAGGGCCTCGGCGGCATGGGCGAAGCCGTCCAGGGCGTAGCTGGTGAGCATGATGAACTGCAGCAGCACGGCGTTGGCGGCGAGCACGGTGTCGCCCTGGGCCGCGCCCCGGGAAGTGAAGAAGGCCATGGCAAACAGCAGCCCCAGGGTACGCACGAAGAGGTTGGCGTTGACCGAGAAAAGCTCGCCGTAGGCGGCAAGCGCCAGCAGCCGGCTACGCAGGAAGCGTCCCGAGAGCCACCTGAGTTGGCGCGAGACCAGCCACAGGCCGAAGGCGAGTGCGGTGTAGTCGGCGATCACCGTGGCCCAGGCCACGCCGTCGCTGGTCATGCCCAGGCCCACCACGAACACCAGGTCGAGCACGATATTAACGCCGTTGGTCAGCACCAGGATCGCCAGGGTCACCCGCGAGTTCTGCTGGCCCAGGAACCAGCCGAGGATGGCGTAGTTGGCGAGCACCGCCGGCGCCGAGAGGATGCGGATCTCGGCATACTCGGCGGCCAACGCCGTGGCTACCTCGCTGCCGTCGAGCAGCCACAGCCCCAACGCGATCAGCGGTCGGGAGAGCAGGATCAAGGCCGCGCCGATGCCCGCCGCCAGCAGCAGCGACTGGCCCAGCAGGTTGCGCACGTCGCTGTCGTTCTCGCGGCCCACCGCCTGGGAGGTGAGGCCGGTGGTGCCCATGCGCAGGAAGCCGAAGCCCCAGTAGAGGAAGCTGAACAGGGTGGCACCCAGGGTCACCGCGGCCAGGTAGCGGGAGTCCGGCAGGTGGCCGACAACGGCGGTATCCACCAGCCCGAGCAGCGGCACGGTGATATTGGAGAGGATGATCGGCCAGGCCAGCGTCAGGATGCGCCGGTGTGCGGACGCGGGGGACGAAGAATCCAAGCGGCTCACGATGGGCTCCCGAGGGTTGCGAGCCGCGCAGCATGGCCGGCGGCGGGGCATAACGCAACCGCCCCGCGCTGGGGCGGGGCGGTTGTGGCAGGCAGGGTCGGTTTCCGCTTAGAAGCGGTAGCCGATGCTCGCGGAGATCAGGTCGATCTCGAAGTCCTCGCCGCTGTCGCTGATATCGTAGCGTTCGAACTCGGCACGCATCAGGATGCGCTCGACCTCATACTCGGCGCCGATACCGTAAAACGGGTCGGTACCGTCTTCGCCATAACTGCCGGTAGTGCGCTGCGCACCATTGAAGTAGTTGTCAGTAAAGTCTGCATCCCAGGCAATCATGCCGAGTTTGCCGTAGACGCTGAATCCACTCTGAATGGGCAGCTTGCCTACCAGGGCAAACCCGAAGCCATCTACGCTTAGCTCAGCATTACCAGGCTCACCGCGATAGCGGTAGCTAGCTTCTGCATCACCCAAGTCGAGATAGCTGGCTTCGATAGCAAAATTGGGATTGAACTGGTAGCCGACGAACAGCTTGTAGCCAGTGTCGCTATCGTCTACGTCAACGTTGCTGACAGCAGAGCCAGCATAATCTGCAAGGTTTGCTTGGTGCTCGATATATCCCAGGCCCGCCCCCACATAGGGCCCCTCATTGGGGTTGTACTGATAGCTCTGGGCGAAGGCGGGGCTGGCGACGAGGGTGGCCAGGGCGGCGGTGGCGATCAGACGTTTCATCATGCGCTCCATTGCATGGTGGTGGTGCAGGCAACGCCTGCAAGTTGGGCAAGCGGCGAAAGCCGTCTACCCTGATGTAAGATCCTGTGAAAGGATGTAACCTCGGGCATTCTAGAAGCTAACAATGGTTAGTGCCATACCCGATTGATCGGTTGGCTGGTACTGGCAGGACGACAACGGCAGCAGAGACTGCAGGGAGCAGGGGAATGAAAGCGATGGGCAAGCGGACCTTGATTTTCTTCGCGCTGGCGCTGGTGACGCTGCTGGGCACCACCCCGGCGGTGGCCCAGGAGCAGCGTGCGGAGGCCCAGCCGAGTGGCGGGGCGATGATCGCCGACGCGGTGATCGCGCGGCCGCTGCTGGCGGCGGCCACCGTGGGTGGCACGGCGGTGTTCCTGGTCACGCTGCCCTTCACCGCCCTGGGTGGCGGCGTGGATACCGCCGCCGAGACGCTGATCAAGACCCCGGCCGAGGCGGCCTTCCGCCGCTGCCTGGGCTGCACGGTAAGCAGGCGCGCCGACGAGCTCTAAGCCGCCAGGCTCAAGGTGTTGTCACCGTCGCAGCGATATATAGAAGCGCCGACGCCCCGCTCTCAGGAGCGGGGCGTCGTTGTATCGGTGATCGTGTGTCTGCGCGGGAGACCGTCAGGCGGCGGTGATGCGCTCATACTTGGCCATCAGTTCCTCACGGCTCTCCTCGCGCTCGGGGTCGAGGGGAATGCAGTCTACCGGGCACACCTGCTGGCACTGCGGTTCGTCGTAGTGGCCGACGCACTCGGTGCACAGCTCCGGATCGATGACGTAGATCTCCTCGCCTGGCGAGATGGCGCCGTTGGGGCACTCGGGTTCGCAGACATCGCAGTTGATGCACTCGTCGGTGATCATCAGGGCCATGGGGGTACCTCACGGAAGTCGCTGGCCGCGGTCGTCGGGATCAGCTCGGTGCAATCCCGAGCCTTGTAGTCAGGTATTGTAAAGGCTCTTCAGCGCCGCGGCGACCCTGGGGTGGACATGTTGCGATACGTCGCCGCCCAACTTGGCGATCTCGCGCACCAGGGTGGAGGAGATATAGGAGTTCTCCACTGCCGGGGTCAGGAATACGGTCTCGAGTTCCGGCATCTGAGCGCGATTCATGTTGGCAAGCTGCAGCTCGTACTCGAAGTCGGAGACCGCACGCAGGCCCCGCAGCAGCACGCGCGCGCCTTGCTGCTGCATGAATTCGGTCATCAGCCCCGAGAAGCCGACCACCTCGATGTTGTCGAGTCCGGCGGTGACCTCCCGTGCCAGGGCGATCCGCGTATCGATATCCAGCGCCGGGCCCTTGCCGGGGCTCGTGGCGATGGCCACCACCACCTTGTCGAAGAGTCGAGAGGCGCGCTCGATCAGGTCGAAGTGGCCGTTGGTGATGGGGTCGAAGGTGCCGGGGTATACCGCGGTTTTCATCGCCGTCACTCCTCGAGTCGTCCGAAGGGGTTGTCCACTGCCAGGGAGACCGGGCGGGCATAGCCGGGGATCTGGATCTCGGTGTCGCTGAGCGTGAGCTCCGGCCCCTCCAGCACGCCCTCGCCGAAGCGGTAGCGCGGTGCGAAGCGCCCCTGGTCGGCCTGTCGTCGGTAGGCGATAGCGGCCTCGCGGGTCGCCTCGCGGCGTACCTGCCAGGCGGCAACGGCGGCCTCGCCGTGTCGCTGCATCAACAAGCGCTCGGTCACGGCCGGGGAGAGCAATACGCCGGTAGCGTTGTTGCCGCCGAAGCCCTTGGCGTTGATGAAGGCGGCGTCCGCGGAGAAGCGCATGGCCTCGCGTGAGAGCCGCAGCCGCTCGGCATGAACGTCGTCTGCCACGGCGTCCAGGGTGGGGATGCCGGGCAGCAGGCCGTGGGCGAAGCTGCCCAGGGCGTTGGTCAGCTGGTCTCCGGCGGCGCTGCCCTGGGAGTGACCGACGAAGGCCTTCACCGCCACCACCGGCCATGCCTCGATGCCATAGGCCCGCGCCACCAGGTCGAAGACATGGGATTCGGTCACCCGGTTCTTGGGCGTGCTGGTGCCGTGGGCTTGGACGAAGGTGCGCTCGCGCAGGGCCTGTTCGCCGAGCATCTCTCGCACCAGTGAGGCGGCCTTGCCCAGGGTGATGTAGTTGCCGATGCCCGGCGCGGAGATCGAGCGTTTCCACCCATCAGCATTGACGAAGACGTCCGGCACGCTGCCGAGGATTTCGGCGCCCACCTCAAGAGCGAGGGCGTCATCCATCAGCATCACGAACTGGCTGGACTCGGCGATGGTGAAGCCGCAGTTGCGGGCGAAGGGGCGGCAGGCGCGCTGGTAGTCGGCGTCGGTCAACAGCTCCAGTGCATCCAGGGCGCGCAGGCTATCGTCGTCGGCCAGGGCCCCCATGGTGCGGAAGCCTTCGATGATTTCCGCGGTAACCGGGGCATCGGCGGTGCCCACCATCACCACCCGGCGGCGACCGGCGCGGAGGTCGTCGACCCCCAGGCGCAGATTGTAGAGGAAGCTGGCGCAGGCGCCCATGGCCGCGCCGGTGCCCCCCACGCTGCCCAGCACATAGGCGTTGAGGAAGTCGGCGGGCATCTGCCCGTAGCCCAGCGGCATCTGCTTGGAGGTGGCACGCTTGCCGGAGACGAAGCTCTTGAGCAGGCCGCCCCAACCCTCGTCGTCGAGCTGGCCGATGGAGTTGCCGGCGTAGACGGCGACCTCGTCGGGATCGAGACGGTCGCGCAGGGTGTCCCAGTCGAGGCCGCTGTCGCCCAGGCAGTCGCTGGCGGCGAAGATGGCCATGGAGAGCCCGCGCGGGTGGTGTACGCTGCGGTAGAGCTGGCTGGGCTCGAAGCCGCTGGGCAGCTGGCCGGCGGCACGCACCTGGGCGGGGCGGTGCTCGGGGAGCATCACGTCCATCTCCCCGGCGGGCACGGTCACCTCGAGCAGCTTGCGGTCGAGCTCGCGCACCTGCCAGGTGGTCGGCAGGTCCTGGGGCAGCTGGCGACGCCGGATGCGGAAGGTGAGTGGCGCGTCCAACGCCAGGCTGGCTCGACGATTGGCAGGCAGGCCTTCGTCGTTGAAGCGCGGGTCCTCGATGCGGCGGATCAGGGTATGGTCGAGGACCTGCTGGCGGGTCTGCTCGACAATGGCGCCGGGGTCCAGGGTGTGCCCTTCGGCGTCCTGCCAGCTGCCGTCCTCCTGGCCGCTGGCCAGGCGCATCATGGCGGCCAGGCCGAGCAGGGTGCGGGCCTGGTCCTCCGCGGGCAGGGCGTCGAGCACGGTACGGCGAAACGCCTGGTGGCCCGAGGTTCTGCCGGCAGGGTTCACGCCGCCCATGCCGACGATCACCGGTAAGTGTGACAAGCCGGATTCCTCGTTGTGCTGTTGGTGTCTACGAGTTCGTTATTGATCGTGGATCATAGCACCCGGCCAGCGGCGGCGTCATGCGGCCGCCCGGGTTGGGCGGCCGGGTGTCAGCCGTTCTGTTCGATGCCCTGCACGTACCAGGGGGCGCCATCGCGCAGCTCGCGCATCAGGTGCCAGGTCTCGTTGAACTCGCTGTGCTCACCGTTCTCGTCGAGGATGCCGTGGAAGATCACCGTGGCCTCGGCCTGCTGCCCCACCTCCTGGACCATCCCCAGCTCGGCGAACAGGCGCACCACCTCGGTGCGGTTGTTGGCCGGCTGGCGGGCGCGCTCCTCGCGCAGCAGATTGTAGAGCTCCGGAGTGACGTACTCCTGAATGCCGGCGAAGTCGTTGTTGTCCCAGGCGCGCTGCAGGGTCATGAAGTGCTCCTTGGCACCGCCCAGGAAGCGCTCGCGGTCGAACCACTCAGGCTCACCGGCGAAGGCGCGGCCGAGCGGGGCGCCGCTGGCCTGGAAGGGCTGGGCGGTGGCGCCGCCGCGGGTTTCCTCGGCGCTCGGCGCGGGGCCACCCGCCACGGCCGGCCGCCGGCGTGCCAGCAGCCGGAAGAGCAGGAAGGCGATGCCGGCCACCACCAGGATATCCATCAGCCGCAGTTCATCGAAGGCGCCACCGAAGAACAGTGCGGCGAGCAACCCGCCGGCCAGCATCCCGCCCAGCATGCCGGGCATGCGCGATCCCGCGCGGCCCTGGGTGGCGCGGGTGCCGGTGGCCTGGTTCTGGGTCGCGGCCGGCTGCTGCTGCACGCTGCGCGACTGGGTGCCGAAGCTCTTGCCGCCGCCCAGGCGACGCGCCTCCGCGTCCTGCAGGGCCGGGCCCAGAGTGAATAAGCCTGCCACCAGCATGATCAGCAGGTGGCGGAAGAGCGAGGTATGAGCGAATCGTGTGGTCATGGGGTGTCGTCTTCGGTCAGGGGGAGGAAGAGTCGAGTCAGGCCATTCTAGCGGCTATGCTGGTGGCCTCCACTAAAATCGACAGCGTAGTGCCGACAACAGTAGTGCCGACAACAACAGGGAGTGAGAGCCATGCGCCTGAAACGAGAAGAGAGCCTGCTGCTGGTCGTCGATCTGCAGGCAGGGCTGCTGCCGGTCATCGAGCACGGCGACCAGGCGGTGAACGAGGCGGCCTGGCTGGGCGGCCTGGCCGAGTCCATCGAGGTACCGGTGTGGGTCACCGAGCAGTACCCCGAGGGGCTGGGCGGCAGCGAGCCGCGGCTGCTCGAGGCGCTGCCAGGGCACCGGCTGTGGCAGAAGTTGACCTTCGACGCCTGCGCCAACCCGGAGTTCGCCGCCACCCTTGCGGAAAGCGGCCGGCGCCAGGTGGTGCTGTGCGGCAGCGAGGCGCATATCTGCGTGATGCAGACCGGGCTCGGCCTGCTGGCGGCGGGCTACGAGGTCTACTGGCTCACCGAGGCCTGCGCCAGCCGCCGCGCGGCGGAGGCGCGCCTGGCCCGGGAGCGCATGGTGCAGGCAGGCGCGGTGGCGGTGAGCGCCGACATGGTGGCCTACGAGTGGCTGCACCGCTGCGACGACGAGCGCTTCAAGCAGGCCCACCGCCGTTTCCTCAAGGCTCGCGCCTCACGGCCGCTGGTGTTTGCATAGCCGCAATGCCTTGGAAGGCTTTCGGCCTCCATTCGCGCAGGATCTGCGCTCCCACCGGTAGCGTGGGAGCCCGATTTATCGGCGATGGCGGGAAACAACGACGATCGGGGCTCCCCTGCCGGCTCAGGCGGCACCCTCGGGGCGGGTGAAGACCAGGGTGTCGCCCTCGCTCATGGCGGCGTTGTAGGCGTAGCCGGCCACGTCGAACTCCTTCAGGCCCTCCGGGTCGTCCAGGCGTTGGCGGATCATCCATGCCGCCATCAGGCCGCGGGCCTTCTTGGCGTAGAAGCTGATGATCTTGAGCTTGCCGTTCTTCTCGTCCTTGAACACCGGGGTGACCACCCTCGCCTCGAGCTTCTTGGTATCGACCGCCTTGAAGTACTCGTTGGAGGCGAGGTTGACCAGCACCGGGCTGCCGCTGGCCGCGACGGCGCGATCGAGTTCGGCGGTGAGGGTCGCCTTCCAGAAGGCGTAGAGGTCCTTGCCCGCCGGGTTCTCGAGCCGGGTGCCCATCTCCAGGCGGTAGGGCTGGATCAGGTCCAGCGGGCGCAGCAGGCCGTAGAGGCCGGAGAGGATGCGCAGGTGCTCCCGGGCGAAGGCGTTGTCGCCGTCGTCAAAGGTGTCGGCCTCGAGACCCACGTAGACGTCACCCTGGAAGGCCTGGGCGGCGGGCTTGGCGTTCTGCGGGGTGAAGGGGGTGTGCCACTCGCCGTAGCGGGCGGCGTTGAGGGCGGCCAGCTTGTCGCTGATGCCCATCAGTTCGCCAAGTTGCTGGGGCGAATAGTCGCGCAGGATCTCGATCAGCTCGCGGCTCTGGTCGAGGAAGTCCGGCTGGGTGTGCAGGGCCGTGGTGGCCGGGGTCTCGAAGTCCAGCGTCTTGGCGGGCGAGATCACGCTCAGCATGGGGCGCTCCTGAATCCGGTGGGGTCGCGACGAGTATACCAAGGGCGCCCCGCCCGAGGGGCTATCGCGGTGATAGTCGCCAGGCGGAGCGTTGGCCTCAGGGGGCGGGGTTGGAGTGGCGGCGATGCACCTCCTCGATGGCCTCGAGTACCTCGCCGTCGAGGCGCAGGGACTCGCTTGCCAGGTTGCTTTCCAGCTGCGCCATGCTGGTGGCGCCGATGATATTGCTGGTCAGGAAGGGGCGCGAGTTGACGAAGGCCAGCGCCATCTGTGCGGGGTCGAGGCCGGCCTCCTGGGCGATCCTCACATACTCGGCGGTGGCGGCCTGGGCCTGGGGGTTGGTGTATCGCTGGAAGCGCTCGAACAGCGTCAGCCGGGCTCCTTCCGGGCGGGCGCCGTTGAGGTACTTGCCGGAGAGCATGCCGAAGGCCAGCGGCGAGTAGGCGAGCAGCCCCACCCGCTCGCGATGGGCGATCTCGGCCAGGCCCACCTCGAAGCTGCGGTTGAGCAGGTTGTAGGGATTCTGCACCGAGGCGACCCGGGGCAGGCCCTGGGACTCGGCCAGGTGAAGGGCACGCATCACGCCCCAGGGGGTGTCGTTGGACAGCCCGATGGCGCGCACCTTGCCGGCGTCCACCAGCTCCTTGAGTGCGGCCAGGGTCTCCTCCAGCGGAGTGGCGTCCTCCTCCTGGTCATGCACGTAACCGAGCTTGCCGAAGAAGTTGGCCTTCCGCTCTGGCCAGTGCAGCTGGTAGAGGTCGACGTAGTCGGTCTGCAGGCGCTCAAGGCTCTCGTCGATGGCCTGATGGAGGTGTGCGCGAGTCAACCGCGGGCCGCCGCGGATATGCTCGAGGCCGGGGCCGGCCGCCTTGGTGGCGATGATCACGTCGTCGCGGCTGCCACGGCGCTTGAGCCAGCTGCCGATATAGCTCTCGGTGCGGCCCTGGGTCTCCGCTCTGGGTGGCACCGGGTACATCTCGGCGGTGTCGATGAAGTTGATACCGAAGGCAACCGCGCGCTCGAGCTGCTCGTGGGCCTCGGCCTCGCTGTTCTGTTCGCCAAAGGTCATGGTGCCCAGACAGAGGCGGCTGACCTCGATGCCGGTATCGCCCAGCGGTCGCGTCTGCATCCTGGCGTCCTCACGGTTCGGGAAATGGAGTCGGCATGGTAGCCAGGCACTGACGGGGCGGCAATGCCCGGGGTTGAGTCCCTGCGGGGGCGGGCGTATGCTGGCCGCCCGTTATGCCCCGTGGACCGGGGTGGGCCAGATGTCAGACGCCGCGCACAGGGTGGTGCCGGGTGTCTTTTTCTCGCGATACAGGATTCGGTGGAAGGCCATGACACAGGCATCATCACTGTTCACACGGCTCGAGTACCGCCTGGCGGAGCAGCTCTTCCATACCCGCTGGTTGCCTCGTTCGCCGCGTACCCAGCGCCTGACCATGCATCTCTTTCAGCGCTGTGCCGACGCCGGCCATCCGGCGGCGCTCTCCACCTATGGGCACATGCTGTTCCACCGCGGCCTGTCACCCCAGGACAAGGCCCGCGGTGCACGCTATGTGCTCGAGGCGGCCCACGCTGGCGACTCTCGTGCCCAGTACCAGGCCGGGCAGATCTACGAGAATGGCTGCGCCCTCTATCCGCGCCGTGACGACCACGCCGTGACCTGGTACGCCCGCGCCGGCGAGGCGGGCCATCCGCTGGCTGCCCAGCGCCTGGCGCGCGCCTATCGTGAGGGCCAGCTGGGTCTGGCGGTGGATGCCGAACGTGCCGCCCACTGGCAGTGCCTGGCCGACCGCGCCGCTGGATTCGGCGAGGCGCTGGACAGCGTGGAAGACGAGACGCGACACTAGCCTGCGAGGTGCCGCTGCGGCGGCACTCTTCCTTTCGTGGCTGCCTCGAGGACCCTGCCCGCCGTGACGCTACCGACCCTGCTCGATATCGAGGCGTCCGGATTCGGGCGCGGCAGCTACCCCATCGAGGTGGGGCTGGCTCGCCCCGATGGCAGCAGCTGCGCCTTCCTGATCCAGCCCCTGGCCGAGTGGACCCACTGGGATCCCAAGGCCGAACTGCTTCACGGCATCAGCCGTGCACGCCTGCAGCGCGAGGGGTATCCGGTGCGCCAGGTGGCGCAGTGGCTCAATGACGAGCTCGGCGAGCTGAAGATCTGCTACAGCGACAGCTGGGGCTACGACAACACCTGGTTGTCGCTGCTCTTCCATCATGCCGGCATGCTGCCGGCCTTCCGCCTGGAGGCGCTGCGCAAGCTGCTCGGCGAGGGGCAGCTGGCGCTATGGAAGCCTACCAAGGAGGCGCTGATCGAGGAGCTGGGCATCCACCGGCATCGCGCCGGCGAGGATGCCCGGCTGCTGCAGCTCACCTACCAGCGTACTCGCGAACTGGCCGGCGAGGCCTGACTCAGCGCGCCAGGCGAGCTTCCAGCATGTCCAGCAGGTCGAGGGGGGCGCTGGCGTCGAACAGCTCGGCGCGGGTGCGGGCGTTGAGAAAGCCCTGTTCCACGGTGTTGTCGAGGAAGGCCAGCAGCGGCGCGTAGAAGCCCTCGCTGTCCAGCACGCCGATGGGCTTGTCGTGGAGCCCGAGATAGTGCCAGGTCCAGGCTTCGAAGAACTCCTCCAGGGTGCCGATCCCCCCGGGCAACATGATGAAGGCGTCGGCATGGGCCGCCATGCTGGCCTTGCGCTCGTGCATGTTGCGCACATGAATCAGCCGGGTCAGGCCGCGGTGGGCCTGCTCACGCTCCACCAGGTGGTCGGGCATCACCCCGATGACCTCTCCGCCGGCCTCCAGGGCGGCATCGGCCAGGGCGCCCATCATCCCGATGCGAGCGCCCCCATAGACCAGGGTGTGTCCACGGTGCGCCAGCGCCTCGCCCAGTCGTCGGGCGTCGGCCAGGTACTGCGGGTCACGGCCCTCCCGTGAGCCCAGAAAGACGCAGAATCTCGACATGCTCATCTCCTTGGCAAGAACGGTCATCCTGGCGCGCCTGGCGTATCGCCGCAACCTGAACCACAACGACGAGGGGCGCCATCAGGCGCCCCTCGTTACCGCGTGGCCCTGTTTCAGCGGGCGGCGTCGGCGTCGCGCTTGATGGCCTCGCGCAGCAGCTTGACGCCGACCACGGAGATGCCAAGCATGCTGATGATCAGGGCGAGGCTGGCAATGACTAAGACGCGCGGCATGCCCCGTACTTCTAATGCGGGGAAGGATGGCGCGGGCGGCGAAGGCGCTCTATAGTACTGGCTATATGAGCAGTAGTATGTGCTATGCAACGCCTCCAAGCTTTCAAATACGAACTGATGCCCAACGGGGAGCAGGTGCGCAAGATGCGCCAGTTCGCCGGCATGGCACGGTTTGTGTTCAATCGAGGGCTGGCGCTACAGCAAGAACGGTATGCGGCGGGTGAGAAGAAGCTGGGGTATGCGGCCCTGTGCAAAGAACTTACCGGCTGGCGTAACAGCGATGACACACCGTGGCTTAAGGATGGCCCGATCCACCCCCTCCAGCAGTCGCTGAAGGATCTGGAGCGCGCCTATGCCAACTTCTTCGCCAAGCGGGCCGATTTCCCGCGCTTCAAGAAGAAGGGGCTCCGCGACAGCTTTCGCTACCCTGATCCCAAGCAGATCAGGCTCGATCAGGGCAACCGTCGCCTCTATCTGCCCAAGCTGGGTTGGCTACGCTTTCGCAAGAGCCGTGAGGTGCTGGGGGCGGTCAAGAACGTCACCGTCAGCCAGTCGGCGGGCCGCTGGTTCGTCTCGATCCAGACAGAGCGGGACGTGTCGGTTCCATCGCCTAGCGGCGGCGCCGTGGGCATCGACATGGGCGTGGCACGATTCGCCACGCTCTCCGATGGCAGCCATCTGGCGCCGCTCAACAGCTTCAGAAAGCACCAGGCGGCGCTGCGCAAGGCGCAGCAGGCCATGAGTCGCAAGACCAAGTTCAGCAACAACTGGAAGAAAGCCAAGGCCCGCGTCCAGAAGATTCAGGCGCGCATCGCCAATGCCCGACGCGACTTCCTGCACAAGGCTTCTGCCACGATCAGCCAAAACCACGCGCTCGTGGTGCTGGAAGACCTGCAGGTAGGCAACATGTCGCTCTCGGCCAGAGGCAGTGTCGAGCAGCCCGGCCGCCACATTCGTCAGAAGTCCGGCCTCAACCGTTCGATCCTCGACCAAGGCTGGTACGAGTTCCGGCGCCAGCTCGACTACAAGTTGGCCTGGCGGGGGGCGCATTTGGTCGTCGTGCCACCGCACAACACCAGCCGCACCTGCCCCGAGTGCGGACATGTGGCGGCGGAGAATCGGCGCAGCCAGGCCCGCTTCGCCTGCGTCGAATGTGGCTATAAGGCCAATGCCGACCTCGTCGGCGCTATCAATGTGTTAAGGGCAGGGCATGCCCGGTTAGCCTGTGAAGTGAGTGGTGCTGTAAGGCCACCAGCAGCAGGAACCCGCGAAGCGACTCAGGGGCGGCTCAATGCCGCGCCTGAGCGCCGTAGGAATCCCCTTCCATTCCGCCGTAGGCGGCAGTTTCCTAAGAAGCTGAGGGAGGGGAGGACGTCAAATGGGTATCGACGTACATCGAGGGCTCCTTGTTGAGCGTCTTATGGTCAGGGGGTAGAGGGTAGGGAGTGCGCTGGGTACATCAGGGCAGGCAGTCGGCCACGCCATACTCGGCGTCCATCCAGCGGCCGATGACGTTGTCGCCGCACAGGTGGTGGGCGTACTGGGTGTGAAGGCAGCGCACCTGGTCCCAGTTGGCAATGCCGCCGATACCGCGCTCCGTGAGCACGCCATCATAGCCGAGCCGGATTACCTCAGCCTTTTGTGTCTCGCTCATGTGCCCCCAGCGTGCGGCGACATAGTCGCGGTGGCTGGCGTGGTAGGCGGCGAGCAGCTCGGGCTCTTCCTGCAGGCGGGCCTCGAGTCGCTTGATGGCGCCGTCGGCCTCGATGCGCGAGATCACCACCTTGAGGAGCTCGGAGCTCAGCCAGTAGAGGGTCGGGAAGGGCTTGCCATCGACGATCGGCGCCATGCGCAGCACCAGGGGAGTGCCCTCGCCATCGGTGGCGGCCACGGCCTCGATGCCGCGGGGGGCGCGGCCGAGCTGCTCGGTGATGATCGCCAGCTGGCTGGGGTCTGGTGGGTTATCGGTCTGGATCACCATCGTCGGGGTCCCGTAGAAACTTGTTGGACTCGCCAACGGCCAGGAAGAAGGCGCGATTGAGCTGCTCAGGGGTGGGCACGTAGCACCACTCCCGCTCGCAGTATTCCGCGGCCCGCGCCATCAGCACGTCATGGAGTCGATTGAACGGCGCATCATAATCGTAGGGGTCGGCGCCGAACAAGCGGATATGGGGATAGTCGGCGAAGCGCTCGATGAAGTAGCGCAGCAGCTGTGCCTCCATGGCGCGGTGGCGCTGGGTGTCCTCCGGGTCCAGCCAGAGGGTGTAGCGGATGGCCATGGCGGGCTCCTGTGGGTGCATGGCCCGGGCTTGCCCGGTCTCTCGTGGGACAGCGGCAGCGAGCGGTCGGCTCAGTCGCGGACCAGCGTCGCCAGGCGTGCGCCGGTCAGCCGGAGCAGGTCGGACGGGGCCAGGCGGATCTCGAGGCCGCGGCGTCCGCCGCTGACGTGGATCGCCGCCAGGGCCTCGGCGCTGGCATCCAGGAAGGTGGCCAGGCGGCGCTTCTGGCCCAGCGGGCTGATGCCGCCCACCACATAGCCGGTGGCTCGCTGGGCCTCCTCGGCCTCGGCCATCTGCGCCTTGCGGGCGCCGGCGACGCGCGCCAGGGCCTTGAGATCGAGCTTGCGTGATACCGGCACGATGGCCACTGCCAGGCGGCCGTCGTCGAGCCTGGCCAGCAGCGTCTTGAATACCTCGTCCGGCGACAGGCCCAGTGTCCGGGCGGCCTCCTCGCCGTAGGCGGGGCTGCGCGGGTCGTGCTCGTATTCGGCCAGGGCGAAGTCGACCCCGGCCTTCTCCAGCTGCTTGACGGCGGGAGTCATGCCTCGGCGGGCTCCTCGTGGAAGTGCGCCTCCAGGGCCTCGCGCAGCTCGCCCTCGATGGGGATGGCCTGCTTGGCCTCGTGGTCGAAGTGCACCATCACGGTGTGCCCCAGGTTGGTGAGCTGGCCGCCCTGGCGCGCCTCCTGGCTGACGGTGAAGGAGCTGTTGCCAAGTCGCGAGACGTAGGTGCGGATCTCGATCTCCTGGCCATACTGAAGCTCGGCGCGATAGTCGACCTCCATGCGGGCCATGATCAGCCGCCACTTGCGCGGGTCCAGGTCCGGAGTGAACAGCCGGAAGAGGTCGTTGCGGGCCAGCTCGAACCAGGCCGGCAGCCGGGTATTGTTGACGTGGCCCAGGGCATCGGTGTCGTAGAAGGCGGGCTCGATGGTGCGGGTAAACATGGGGGAATCCTTGTTGTGGTGTCTCCAGAACGAACAGCTTTGCCCCGAGCAAGCGCTCGGTCAAGTCCTCGCGGCCCGTCTTGCTCCCTGCCAGGCCTGGAGGCGGGTCCAGGCGGCGAGCCACAGGGTGGCCACGGCGAAGCCGGCCAGGGTGCCCAGCGCCAGCCCCAGGGTGGGGTAGGCGAAGGAGACGCACAGCGCATAGCAGAGCAGCGCGCCGAGCCCCATGGGGTAGTGCTTGATCACGGTGGCCACCGGGCCGGGGCCATGGGTCAGGTGGAGGATCACCAGGAAGGGATACATGGTGACCGGGAAGGCGGCCATCACCCCGGCCCAGGCGGCCGGCAGCACATGGGCCAGGCCGGTGATCACGAAGATGATCACCGCGGCGAGCAGGGCGCGCACCATCAGGGCAGCCCAGGAGAAGCGCCCGGCGGGGCGGGCCGCGCTCTCCGGTACGCGGCGGTAGAGCCAGGTGAACAGGGCAATGGCGGCCAGGGTGGTGAGGGTGCCGGTGAAGCGGTCGAACTCCACCCGGGTCAGCACCAGGCTTACCGCCAGGAAGGCGGCGAGCCCGGCGGCGGTGCCGGCCGCTACGCCGGGTAGCCCGGGACGGCGCCCGGCCAGCAGGTAGCCGCCGCCCAGCGCCAGGGTGGCGGTGAAGCCGGCCAGGGTGTGCACGGCGCTCTCGGCGGCGAAGCCCGGCGATAGCTCCAGGCCGATGAAAAACAGGGCGATGGCGGTGCCCAGCGGATAACCCGCCAGCAGTCCGGCAACGCGGGGACTGACACGCACGGCGATGGCACCGAGGCCCAGCACCATGCCGATCGAGACCGCAAGCTTGGCCAGTTGCCAGCTCAGGGGAACTTCCATCTTGTTTTCCTTATCCTTGTGAGGCGGTTGTTGTCATGGAGCTTGTCGCACCTTCGTCGAGTGCCTGGCCACCAGGCCCGCGAGCTTCAGGCTCAGGAAGCGTGGCTTGAGACGCTAGATCAGTCGCAGTCCCTGGCGGTCGCGCCAGGCGGCGGGCAGGGCGTCTGCCAACGGCTCGCGCAGGTGGGCCGGCAGCGCCGATGTCGCTGCCTCCAGGGAGTCGAAGTCGCGGTTGCGCAGCCAGCAGTAGGCCCAGGCGCAGGCCTCGTCGCCGTCACGGGGCTGGGGCCGGGCGGGCATCTGCACCAGCAGGAAGGTGACGGTCCGCGCGGCCCACAGCGGGATCTCGTCGCCACTCTTCGCCTCGCTCCAGGCCGTCAGGGTGGCGGCGTCGGGGGTGGCTTCCGGCTGGCCGATGCGTACCACCCGGGCGGTCTCGGCGAGCAGCAGGGCGAGGCGTTGCGGGGCATCCTGGCCCAGTTCACGCCATTGCGCCACCAGTCGCGGCATGCCGCGGCGCACCTTGGCATAGAAGTCGTCCTGGGGCATGGTCGAGGTCATGGGATTTTCCTGGCCGTCGAAAAGGAGTGAGCGCATGGCGTTCGATTTTGCCACGCCGGTGGAGCGTCGGCACCCGTCCGGTAACTGGCCATCACAGAAGTGGCATCGCTACGGTGACGGGGTACTGCCGCTATGGGTGGCCGACATGGACTTCGTTTCGCCCCCGGCGGTGCGTGAGGCGCTGCGCGCCCGGGTCGACCACGGTGTCTTCGGCTATGGCCTGGTGCCCGATTCGCTGCGTGAGACGCTATGCAGCTGGAGCCGCGAGCACTACTGCTGGGAGATCGCCCCCGAGTGGCAGCAGTGGCTGCCCGGGGTTGTGCCGGCGTTGCACCTGGCCAGCATGGCGCTGACGGAACCCGGTGATGGGGTGCTGACGGTAACGCCCATCTACCCGCCCTTCCTCAAGGTGGCCGAGCGTACCGGGCGCACGCCTCAGCAGGCGAGCATGCGCGAGCCAGCGGCGCCGGGCCAGCCCTGGCGCCTCGACCTCGAGGCCCTGGAGGCGGCGATCACTCCGCGCACCCGTCTGCTGCTGTGGTGTCACCCCCACAATCCCACCGGGCGGGTCTGGGATCACGACGAGCTGGCTGGACTGGCCGAGCTGGTGGAGCGCCACGATCTCCTCGTGGTCTCCGACGAGCTGCACTGCGATTTGCTGCTTGACGATGGCGCTCGCCACGTGCCGCTGGCGGCGGCCTTCCCGACGCTGGTCGAGCGTACCATCACGCTGTGGGCGCCCTCCAAGACCTTCAATCTGGCCGGGCTTACCACCGCCTGCGCGGTGATTCCCGACCCCCGGTTGCGACGGCGCTTTGCAGCGGCGGAAAAGGGGCTGACGCCGGATGGCAACGTGCTGGGGCTGGTGGCCGCAGAGGCCGCCTATGCTCAGGGGGACCCCTGGCGACAGGTGCTGCTCGAGGTGCTGCGTGACCACCGCCGCAGCCTGGTCGAGCGAGTGGCGCGCTGGCCCGGGGTGTCCATGAGCGCCCCGGAATCCACCTACCTGGCCTGGCTCGACCTGCGCGAGGTGGGGCTTGGCGAGTCACCCCAGCAAACGCTGCTGGAGCGCGCCGGGGTGGCCCTCTCCGATGGCGCCGACTTCGGCCACCCCGGCTTTGCCCGGCTCAACTTCGGCACCACCGCCACCCAGCTGGAAGAAGCCCTGTCGCGGCTGGATGGGGTGCTGGCTCAGTAGAGCATGGCGAACAGCTTGCGGCGGTAGCTCACCGTCAGCGGGTGGTCGGCGCCCAGGGCATCGAAGACCCGCAGCAGGGTCTTGCGTGCGGCGTCATCGCCATAGGCGCGGTCGGCTTTCATCAGCGCCAGCAGCCCCTCGAGACCCGGCTCATAGTCGCCATCGGCGACTCGGCGCAGGGCGCGCAGGTACTGCGCCTCGCTGTCGTCGCGCTTACCCAGGGCGGCCAGCTCCTCGGCGGAGGGGGCTTCCTCGCCGAACTCGATGCTGGCGCGCACGCCGCGGGCCGGGGCAGCATCGCGCTCTTCTGGCGGCAGGTTGTCGAGCACGCTGCGAGCCTCCTCGCCGCGCCCCTCGGCCACCAGGGTGCGGGCCAGCTCCACCTGGTAGGGCGTGTGGTCCGGGTATTGCTGGCTGAGTTCCTGATAGATGGCTCGGGCGGTAGCGGCATCCCCGGCAGCCAGCGCCTCGGCGGCCTGGTCCTCGGGGCTCGCCGGGGCGTCTTCCGGTGCAGGGAAGTAACGGCCCAGCCACTCGCGGATCTCCTTCTCGGGCAGCGCGCCCTGGAAGTGGTCGACCAGGCCGCCCTGGCTGACCAGCTTGACGTCGGGCACCGAGCGCACGCCCAGCTGCGCGGCGATCTCCTGGTTCTCGTCGATGTTGAGCTTGGCCAGGAGGAAGGCGCCCTGGTATTCGCGGGCCAGCTTTTCCAGTACCGGCATCAGGTTCTTGCAGGGGCCGCACCAGGGGGCCCAGCAGTCGAGCAGTACCGGCACCTGCATGGAGAGCTCCAGCACCTGCTGGATGTTGCTGGCGTCGACGTCGATGATGACCTTGGGGGCCTCGCCCGCCTCGGCCTGGGCAGGTTGCGACTGAGCCTCCTGCGGGGCACTGGTGTCGGCAGTGAGCGGTTCACCGGTACGCGGATCGACGATGGACATGGTTGGGCTTCCCGAAAACGAATGGATTTGCCTACGAGATGCGGGTGAAGGCTGGCGGATTCAAGGGGGCAGGCTCGTGCAGCGCGGATCGCGGTTCTGAAACGGGAGGGAACCGATGGCCTTCGGGGTACGAGCAAGAAAGAAGCCGACCCCCGGAGGAATCGGCTTCTTCGATATTTGGTAGCGGGGACCGCTGGTTCTGAAACGAGAGGGAACCGATGGCCTTCGGGGTATGAGCAAGAAAGAGCCGACTCCCGTAGGAATCGGCTTTCTTCGATATTTGGTAGCGGGGACCGGATTTGAACCGATGACCTTCGGGTTATGAGCCCGACGAGCTACCAGACTGCTCCACCCCGCATCAACGTGTGGCGTATTCTACACGGGATTCGCCTTTAGTCAAGCGTAGCCCTCAAACGCTCGTCCATCACGCCCTCTCTGGGCCATACTGTCCTTGGGTTGTCATAAAGATGACAGCTTGATCTAGAACAATGTGCAGTTCGGCCGGCAGGGCCGGAGCACAGTGTCATCATCATCAGGGAGGTATACATGGCCAATTCATCACGCGTCGCCTGGGTCACCGGTGGTACCGGCGGCATCGGTAGTGCGATCTGCCGTTCACTGGCCGCCGAGGGCTACAAGGTAGTGGCCGGCTATCATAACCCGGAGAAGGCCAAGGCCTGGCTCGAGGAGCAGAAGGCTGCAGGCTTTGACAATATTGATATTGCCGGGGTCGACCTGGTCGATTACGACGCTTGCGTGAAGGGCGTCAAGGAGATCGAGGAGAAGCACGGACCGATCGCCGTGCTGGTCAACTGTGCCGGTATCACCCGTGATGGCACCATGAAGAAGATGAGCCCCGAGCAGTGGCACGAGGTCATCGACACCAACCTGAACAGTGTCTTCAACACCTGCCGCAGCGTGATCGAGAGCATGCTCGAGCAGCAGTACGGCCGGATCATCAACATCTCCTCGATCAACGGCCGCAAGGGCCAGTTCGGGCAGGTAAACTACGCAGCCGCCAAGGCGGGCATGCACGGCCTGACCATGTCCCTGGCCCAGGAGACTGCTACCAAGGGCATTACCGTCAACACCGTGTCGCCGGGCTATATCGCCACCGACATGATCATGAACATTCCCGAGAAGGTGCGCGAGTCGATCCGTGAAACCATCCCGGTGAAGCGCTACGGCAAGCCCGAGGAGATCGGTCGCCTGGTGGCCTATCTGGCCGACGAGGAGTCCGGTTTCATCACCGGCGCCAATATCGATATCAACGGCGGCCAGTTCATGGGCTGACGCGGGCTGCCACCTGCCTCTAGGCAGGATAGCGCCACACAGGAGCGCGAGGGAGACCTCGCGCTCCTGTTTCGTTCAGGGGGGTGGGAGGCGCGACAGCCGCTCCAGCATATGGTCCAGTTCCCCGACCTCGCGCTCCCATATTGCCGGCGGCACGGGGCCGATGGCCAGCAACTCGGCGAGCACGCCGCGTACCTCCTCGGCCCGGGACGACTCACGCCCCAGGTTGTCGTTGAGCCGTTCGACCTGTATCGCCAGGCGCAGCGGCTCGTCGCGCTGGCTGACGCTCCCCACGGCCAGCAACGAGAGGTGCACCCTCACGCGTGCGAGGCGCTCCTCGACCGTGTCGGCGGATGTGGTTTCCTGTCGAGCGGCGTTGCGCCGAGCGTGGGCGCGGCTCATGTCGTCGCCCAATGTGAGCGCCTTCGGGAGTGCTACCTCGCGTGCCTCGCCGCCCTCGAGTCGTGCGGCATCTGCCTCGAGGTGTTCCTCGAGCAGCGTACGCACGGCCTGCCACTCCTCCACCTGCTTGGCCACCGCCAGGCGCTCCAGGCGCTCTCGCCGGGCACGCACGATGCCGGACCAGCGCCGCCGCATGCCCTCGCTGCGGCGTCCCCCGGGGAGTGGCTCCAGCGCGGCGGCCTCGTCGATGGCCCTGGCCAGCTGCGCTGCATCGGCCGGCTGGGCAGGTTGCCAGCTATCCATGCGGTCGATGAGCGCCTGCATGGCGTCCATTCGTTCCCTGGCTCGGCGAACGCGGTCGTCCCGGGCCGCCTCGCGGCTGGCGAAGATGGTGTCGCACAGGCCGCGGAATTCGCGCCACAGCGCCTGTTCCTCGCCCTTGGGGGCTCGACCCAGCTCCCGCCAGCGACGCTGCAGCGCCTTGGCCTGCTCGGCGCGCCGGGTGGCCGGGCTCTCATCTCCTGGCAGCTGGCGGGCCTCCTCGATCAGTTCGCGCTTGGCCTCGGCGATCTCCCGGGCGCGCTGATCGATCAGCGCCTGGAGGCGGTGGCGGATTACGCCGAAACGTCGTCCGACGGCTTCTGCCTGTTCGCGTGGGACCGGCGAGGCCCGGCGCCACTGGTCTCGGGCTCGGTCACGGATCTCGCGCAAGGCGTCGGGGTCGGCTTGCTGGGCGGGGTGGTCGAGGAGTGTCTCGAGCTGTTCGCACAGGGCGATACGCGTCGCCAGGTTGTTATCGCGCTCGGCGTCGAGGCGCGCCCGCCAGGCCGCCAGGCGTTCGTGAATGCGGTTCGAGGCGGCGCGGAAGCGCGCCGACTGTTCACGGTTGGCAGCGGCATCGCCCAGTGACTTCCACTCCTTGACCAGCTGGCGGTGGCGGCGATCCAGAGCGCCCTCCACGCTGGCCTCGTCGTCGGCCAGGGCCTCGATGCCGGCGACCAGCTGTTCACGTTTGGGGCCGGCCACGAATCCACGCCAGTCGCGCAGCTCTGCCAGCCGGGCACCAAGGCGTTTGAAACGTGCCTCCAGGGGGCGGAAGCGGGTGGCATCGATGCGTTCGGCAAGCTGGCGCAGGTGCTGGTAAAGGCGGCTGGCCGGCTTGAAGGCGCCGCGCTCCAGCAGGCGCTCGAGCTCATCGAGCTGCTCCTCGAAATGCTCTGCGAGCCCCTCGGCGCTGGCCGACGTGGTCGCCGGGCTGTTCTCGAGCCGCTGGCGTGTCCTGAGAAGCAGTGGCGTGGGCGCCAGGTCGCCGGGCCAGTCGATCGCCGTGAGCAATCCCTGGAGACGCTCCTTGTCGTCATCCTCGAGGGCCCGCTCCAGTTCACCGGCGCGCTGGGTGAGGCGCACCCAGGCGCCGCCGATCGCCTCGAAGCGGCCCAGGGCAGCGTCGTAACGCCGGCGCAGCGTTTCATCGGTGACATGGTGGTCGGCGAGTTCCTGCCAGCGGTGGGCCAGCAGTCGCTTCTGGGCGCGCAGGCTGTCGATATCCTGGGCCCCCAGCGTCTCGCTGCGCTCGAGTGCCTCGAGGCTCTCTTCCAGCGCCTCCACCAGGCTCTCGCTGGCCTGCTGGGCGTCCTCGCGGTGGCGATGGGCGGCGGCATTGGCGCGCTGTTGCGCCTCGTGATCCTCGACCACCTTGCGACAGCGCAGACAGGCGTCGTGATAGCGGCGTTCCAGGCTTGCGTCGGGGGTATCCTCGAGCTGCTGCCATTCGCGCATCAGGTGACGCAGGCGTCCGGCATAGAGCGGCTCCCAGGGGGCGCCGGCGTGGCGCTCCAGGGCCTGCACCAGCGACTCTCGACGCTCCCGGGCGGCGGCCAGCTCGGCGGCGTCGGCGCGGCGGCGGTTGAGACGCTCGCGGGCCTGGCGCATGACCTGGCGGTCGCGCTTCGCCTCGCGCACCAGCCGTGACAGGCCAGCGTCGCTGTCGACCCTGGCCGCCGCGGCATGGCGTACCGCGGCGATGCCGTTGTCACAGGCCTGTCGCACCAGGGCCGCCTCGTCCTGCAAACGCTCGATCGCCGCCAGGCGCAGCTGCTGGTTGTCGCCCTCGAGGGCGATTGCCTCGAGCAGCGCGGTATCGCTGAGTCGACCGACCATGGCGACCCGGGCGGAAAGCTCCAGCTGTCCCTCCTTGCCGCAGACGAGTGCCGTCAGGCGGCGTTCGAGTTCCGGGGAGCGCGCCTCGTCATCGAGCAGGGCGATCAGTCCCTCGGGGTCCTCGAGCCGTGCGAGCGCTGCAGTGCGCACGGCCGGGTCGGTGTCCGCTGCCAGTCGCTCCAGGGCGCGACGATGATCGTCGCGGGCGGGGTCAAGGCGCGCGATGGCCTGGCGACGCACGCCAGGGTCGGGGTGCTGCCAGCGGGGGGCGAAGAGGCGGCGGAAGAGTCCGGACATTGGGTATCCTGGCGTGGGCGGCATTGTGTGCCGGGGCACTCCCGCCCGTATCGTTATTGGTCAATCCTGTGATGGCTATCTAAGCATGCGTCGCGGCTGGGGAAAAGTCCGTGTCCGGGGCGGTCCTGTGGCTATACGGCGACACTGACAGGTGGTGCTCGTCGCGCGTATGATGGAGTTGCAGGGGAGGTGCGAGTCGCTTAGCTTTGACTCTACTCCCATCACAGCGACCTGGAGTTCGGCAATGAGCCTCAAACTGGACAGGGAAAGCGCAGCCTTCACTTTCAAGGGAGGCATGCTGCCGATGACGGTCATGGAACTGGCCAGTGCCGATCCCGAGCAGATTCGCGATCAGCTCGCCGGCAAGCTCAGTCAGTCGCCGGCCTTCTTCCAGCACACCCCGGTAGTGCTCAGCGTGGAGAAGCTCGACGAGCCTCACCTGGCCCTCGAACGCATCTGTGCGGTGTGTCGTGGCCACAAGCTGTTGCCCGTGGCCGTGCGTGGCGGTGCCGACCCGGTCAAGCAGTCGGCGTGGGCCCTGGGCCTGGGCTGGTTTCCGCCCCAGGAGAGTGGCCGGGCGCGCCCCCTGGAGAGCGTTGCCGCCGGTGAGGCACCAGTTGCCGACGAGTCGGTCGACCTGGGGGTGCCGCCAGGCGTCGCCAGCGGCGGGCGTATCTTCCGCGGCACGGTGCGCTCCGGGCAGCAGATCACCTCGCCCAGCGGTGACCTGGTGGTGGTCGGTGCCGTCAATGCCGGCGCCGAGGTGCTCGCCGCGGGTAGCGTGCACGTCTATGGCGCGCTGCGCGGCCGCGCCCTGGCCGGAATCCATGGTGACCCCCAGGCCAGTATCTTCTGCCGTGAGCTCCATGCCGAGCTGCTTTCGGTGGCCGGCAACTACAAGCGCCTCGAGGACATCGACCGACGGTTGCTGGGAACTCCAGTGCAGGTTCGCCTCGACGGGGATCAGCTGGGCATTACCTCGCTCGCCTGAGCGGCATGCCCGTCGATAGCCCGATCCATTTCAACGACACGACAGGAAGCGACTCTTGGCCAAGATCATCGTTGTGACCTCCGGCAAGGGAGGCGTCGGCAAGACAACCAGTGCGGCAGCCATTGCCACTGGCCTGGCACTGCGCGGCAACAAGACCGTGGTCATCGACTTCGACGTAGGGCTGCGCAATCTGGACCTGATCATGGGCTGCGAGCGCCGCGTGGTCTACGATCTGGTGAACGTCATCCAGGGAGAGGCGGGGCTGAGTCAGGCGCTGATCCGCGACAAGCGCGTGGACAACCTGCATATCCTCCCGGCCTCCCAGACCCGCGACAAGGATGCCCTGACCCTGGAGGGGGTCGAGAAGGTACTCGATACCCTGAGCAAGGATTTCGACTACATCCTCTGCGATTCTCCTGCAGGCATCGAGCGTGGCGCCCAGTTGGCGATGTACTTTGCCGACGAGGCGATCGTGGTCACCAATCCCGAGGTCTCCTCGGTGCGTGACTCCGACCGCATCCTCGGCCTGCTGGCCTCCAAGACCCGGCGCGCCGAGCGCGGCGAGGATGAGATCAAGCAGCACCTGCTGATCACCCGTTACAACGCCATGCGGGTCGACACCGGCGACATGCTCAACCTCGAGGATATCCGCGAGATCCTGGCCATCGACCTGATCGGCCTGATTCCGGAGTCCGAGGCGGTGCTGCGTGCCTCCAACCAGGGGGTGCCGGTGACCCACGACAACGATAGCGATGCCGGCCAGGCCTACGCCGACACCGTGTCGCGTCTGCTCGGCGAGGAGGTGCCCCTGCGCTTCCACGAGTACCAGAAGAAGAGTCTGCTGAGCCGCATGTTCGGAGGAGGTCGTCGTTGAAACTGCTTGAATTCCTGAAGCGAGAACGCAAGAAGTCCGCGTCGGTCGCCAAGGAGCGGCTGCAGATCATCGTGGCACACCAGCGCAGCCAGCGCGGGCAGCCCGATTACATGCCGATGCTCGAGCGCGAGCTGCTGGAGGTGATCCGTCGCTACGTCCAGGTGGACGACGATGCCATCAACATCAGCCTCGACAGCGAGGACAACTGCTCCGTGCTGGAGCTCAACGTGACCCTGCCCAAGGGCTCGCCGGGCTGAGCCAGCGCCCCTGATGCCTGGAAGCCGTGATAGCCCTGGGGGCCGAGCCAGGCTGGCTGAGCGCACCGCGGGGCTGTGCTAGGCTGTGGCCTCCATGCTGAATCGCCGGAGAGACCTTGCCCATGGCGCCGCCTGACGCCCCGCAGACCTTCCTGTGGCACGACTACGAGACCTTCGGTGCCGATCCGCGGCGCGACCGGCCCTCCCAGTTCGCCGCGATCCGCACCGATGCCGAGTTCAACGAGATCGGTGAGCCGGTCACCTTGTACTGCCGGCCGGCCGATGACTTCCTGCCCCATCCCCAGGCCTGCCTGGTCACCGGCATCACCCCCCAGCAGGCGCGCCGCCGCGGGGTGCCCGAGGCGCAGTTCGCCGGACAGATCGAGGCGCTGATGAGCGCGCCGGGTACCTGCTCGGTGGGCTACAACAGCGTGCGCTTCGATGACGAGGTCAGTCGTCACCTCTTCTACCGTAACCTCCTCGATCCCTATGCCCGGGAGTGGCAGAACGGCAACTCCCGCTGGGACCTGATCGACGTGGTACGGGCCTTTCACGCCCTGCGCCCGGAGGGACTCGAGTGGCCGCGTCGGGAGGATGGTGCCCCCAGCTTCAGGCTCGAGGACCTCACCGCCGCCAACGGCATCGAGCACGCCGGGGCTCACGATGCCCTGGCCGATGTACGCGCCACCATCGCCCTGGCCCGGCGCCTGCGCGAGGCCAATGCCAATCTCTTCAACCTGCTGTTGAGCCGGCGCGGCAAGCGCGCCGTGGGCAAGCTGCTCGATGTGCCCGGGCGCAAGCCGCTGCTGCATATCTCGCGGCGCTACCCTGCCAGCCGCGGCTGCGCCGCCCTGGTGGTGCCGCTGGCCGAGCACCCCACCAATCCCAACGGGGTAGTCGTCTACGACCTCTCGGTGGATCCGGCGCCGCTCTTCGAACTCTCCGCCGAGCAGATTCGTCAGCGGGTCTTCGTCAGCAACGACGACCTGGCCGAGGGTGTCGAGCGCATCCCGCTCAAGGTGATCCATATCAACAAGTGTCCGGTGCTCTTCCCGGCCGGCGCCCTCAAGGACGTGGCGGGGGAGCGCAAGGGACAGTACGGCGAGATCGTCGAGCGCCTGGGCCTGGACATGGCGGCCTGTCGTGACCACTGGAAGCGCCTGGCCAGCCACCCCGAAGTGGCCTCCCGGGCCGCCGAGGTGTTCGCCGAGCCGCCCCCGGCGGGGCCGGGGGATCCCGACCTGATGCTCTACTCGGGGGGCTTCTTCTCGCCGGCGGATCGCCAGCAGATGCAGCGGGTACGGGATACCGACCCCTGGGATCTGGTGGGGGCCACGTTCGCCTTCCAGGACCCGCGCCTGGAGGAGATGCTGTTCCGGTACCGGGCGCGCAGCTTCCCCGAGACGCTGGAGGGCGAGGAGCTCGCCCGTTGGGAGGCCGACCGCTGGGCGCGCATGAATGACGCCGAGGTGGCGAGCCTCACCCTCAAGGGCTTCGCCCGGGAAATCGAGCGCCTCAATGGCGTCGAGCTGACCGACCGCGACCGCCAGGTCCTCGAGGAGCTGGTGATGCACGTCGAGGCGATACTGCCGCCCCAGGCCTTCGATGCTTGAGAACATAAGAGCTAAGGGCTGATCTGATCGCGGGGCTGACCCGGCGGCAGGCCTTCGAGGAGGCGCTGTGAACCCATCCCTGGGCGCTACCGACGCCATCCATGGCGTAGGACCTCCTCTTCGGCCTGCCCCCTGCGCCCCTTACTCCTGGCCCTCCGGCAGCGGTACGAGGTGCTTGGTCAGTGTCAGGACGTCGTCGGGCTCATCGCCCGGATCGAAGGCGACCGCCACCGTCGGCGCGTCGCGCAACGCCTGCCAGGCCTGGCGCAGCTCGTCCGGGCTCACCGCGAGCACCCTCTCGGCCAGCCGCTCGCGGCGATCGAAGTCGGTGTCGCCGTAGGCCAGGGCCCGCCACAGGCGGTCGGTGCGGCCCCCCAGGCTGGTGTCGCGCCGGGTCAGCTCGGCGTGCACCGCCTGGCGATAGGCGGCCAGGTCATCCTCCTCGAGCGTCGCCAGGGTGGCCTCGAAGTCGTCGAGGAAGGCGTCGACGTGTTCGCCGATCGCCTCGCTCCCGGTCTCGGGTGACTGCACCATCAGGGCGAGTCCCGGGGCGTCCAGCATCGGCGAGTAGCCGGCGTTGACCACGTAGCCGAGCTGCTGCTCGGTGCGCAGGCGCTGGTAGAAGGGCGTGTCGATCAACTGCCCCAGCACTGCCAGGCGCGCCTGGCTCGAGAGCGAGCGGTCCGGGCCCTGCAGGTAGCGCAGCAGTATCGATTCCTCGCGACTGGTGTGCGGGGTCAGGATGGGGAGGTCCGTGGCGGCATCCAGGGGCACCAGCTCGGGAATCGCATCGGCGGAGAGCGTCGGGGCGAGGGTCTCGGCCACCCGGCGCGCGATGGTGTCGGCCTGCTCGGCGTCGAGGTTGCCCACCGCCATGGCTTCAAGGCGCAGCTCGCCGAGGAAGGCATCGCGGAAGTCGTGCAGGTCCTCGGTCGTCAAGCCTTCGCTTTCCTCGAGCAGCGCCGCGCTGGGCCACTGGGGACGCACCAGGGCCTCGGCCAGGGTGCGGCTGGCCTGGCGGTGCAGCGGGTCCTGGGGGGCATTGCGCCACTCGCGCTGCAGGCGGTAGCGCACGCGCTCGAAGGTGGCCGGGGCGATCTCGCCCTCCTGCAGCTGCTCGATCACGCGCTCCATCACCACCTCCTGGCGGTCGCGCCAGCCGGAGAAGGCCAGGGTGATGCCCCGGGCGTGGGCATAGGCATCGACCCCCTGGCCGGCCAGCCGTGCCGGGTAGAGCGCCTCGTTCAGGCTATCCTCCAGCCAGCCGGCGAGCAGTCGGGCCAGCACCGCGGCGCGGGGCGCCTCGGCGGCACGCGGGTGCTGCAGGCTGAAACGCCACTCCGCCTTGGGCGTGTCGAAGCTGGCGTCGGCCATGTGCCAGAAGGCGAAGGCGGGCTCGTCGATCCGCTGCCGCGGGCGCTCGTCCTGGGCGTCGAGCAGCGTGAGGTCCTCGGCGATATAGGGGTTGGGCTCGGGCAGCGCCAGGTCGTCGAGGAGCCTGCCTTCGGTGCTGTGCGTGTCGTCACGCCAGGGGGCGTTGAACCAGGGCGAGGTCTGGTCGCCCTCGACGTCCGGGGCGCTGTAGAGGCGGATCAGGTTGTCGGGGGTAAGGGCGGCCAGGTAGTCGCGGGTACGCTCGCGGTCGAAGCCGTCCATGCGGTAGTCGGCAAACTGCACATCCTCCACCGGGAAGCGCGCCAGGTTCATGGCCAGGCGCATGGCGTCCTGCAGGGGCGAGCCGTGCTGCTGGAACTGGAAGCTCTGCTCGGCCAGGCGCGCCTGCTGCTCATAGCGCCACGCCTCGGGGCCGGCCTCGCGGATCGTCTCGATGGCGGTGAAAAGGCTGGCCTCTATGGCGTCGCGTTGCTCGGCGCCCTCCGGGGTCAGGCTGAGGCTGACGGTGAACAGGGCATGCCGGCCATCGCCCCGGGAGACCCCGGCGGAGAGGCCGTCGGCCCAGCCCGCCTCGCGCAGGGCGGCGAGCAGGCTGCCCTCGCCCTCATGACCCAGCAGGTGGGCGATCAGGTCGGCGGGCTTGTGGCGGTACTCGGCGACGGGGTCGGGTACCGGGAAGAAGAAGCGCAGCTGGCGACTGTCACGCAGCGACTGCACGGCGACCCGCCGGGGCAGCGACTCCGGCAGGGCCAGCGGGGTGGCTATCTCGGGGCGCTCGAGGCCGCGATCGGGCACCGTGGCGAAGTGCTCGGCGACCAGCTTTTCCAGCTCGTCCAGGGGTTGGGGAGCCACCACCGCCAGGTGCATGACATTGGGGCCATAGTACGACTCGTAGAAGTCGATGACTCGCTCACGCAGGTCGGGTTCGCCCTCGGGGCGATCGGCCAGGGTCTCGCGGCTGCCCACCGAGAAGCCGGTAAAGGGGTGTTCGGGGTTGAGCACGCGGTCGAGCAGGTCGTTCTCGCGTCGCCCCTCGTCGCGGATGCGCGCCATGTACTCGGAGTGCACCACGTTGCGCTCGCTCTCCAGGCGGTCGGCGTTGAACAGCGGGGCGATGAAGAACTGGCTGAAGCGGTCCAGGGCGCCGGCGAGGGCGTCCGGCTCGATATCGAAGAAGTAGTTGGTGTCCTGGGGCGCGGTGAAGGCGTTGTGGCTGCCGCCGTGGCGGGTCAGGTAGCTCTGGTAGGCGTCCGCCTCGGGGTAGGGCTCGGTGCCCAGGAACAGCATGTGCTCGAGGAAATGGGCGAGGCCGGCCAGGTCCCCGGGATCCTGGGCGCTGCCCACCGAGACGTTTAGGGATACCGCCGCCTTGTCGGCCTCGGGGTCGCTGACCAGCAGGGCGGTGAGGCCATTCTCCAGGGTCACCACGCGATAGTCGCGCTCGTCGTTGGGGCTGATGCGTGGCGTGGTGGCGTCGGCCACCTCATCGATGCTCTCGGCCCGGGTCGGGGCGGCGAGCACCAGCAGGGCGAGCAGCTGCAGGCACATCAAGCAGAGGGGCAGCAGCCGCATTAGCGGCGCGAGGGTCTGGGCGCGGGTCATCGTCTCTCCAGGGAGTTCTGGTGGCGTAGCATGGGGCCTACCGGATGGGCGCAGGCCGCCTCCTGGTTCGCCGGGTTGTTCACACGTCTTGATACCGGGAAAGCGCCGAGGAGTTCCCGTGGTGCCGTGGCCAGCATGGCCTGGGCGGTCTCTGCCGGCGTCTGCGGGTCGAGCCAGCGCCGTGCATCGTCGGAAGGGATGACCGCCGGCAGGCGGTCGCCGAGCGGCGCCAGCAGGGCGTTGGTCGGCACCGTGATCAGTGCCAGGGAATCGGTGTGCTCGGCGAGGCTGGTGTGGAAGCGGCACCAGAGTGCAGCCAGCAGTAGCGGGCCACGGTCGACCCGGGTGACCAGGAAGGGCTGCTTGGCGCGCGGCTGGGATTTCCAGACATAGATACCGGTGGCCGGAACCAGACAGCGCCGGGCCTGGAAGGCCTCGCGAAACATGCGGCGCTCGGCCAGCGACTCCGCCCGTGCGCAGTGGGGGGCATGGTCCAGTACCGTGAGCCAGGGCGGCGTCAGCCCCCAGAACAGCCGTCCCAGGTGCGGTCGGCCGGCCTCCAGGCGGATGCCCGAGAGCATGCGGCGGGGTGCCAGGTTGGCACTGGTCACCTGAGGCATGTCCATCACCAGGTCGGGCAGCAGCTGGCTGAAGTCGATCGGTGCGATATGCAGTCGGCCGGCCATGGGAGCTCCGGGTCAGGGTGCGTCAGGGTAACACAGCTATCGAAAACAGTGTTCGATGTGCGCTATCCTTGGGGTCCTTCACGCAACTGCCCGCTCCGGCTCGCGAGGAACTCGATGGCTCGTCCCAGACAGCATGCTCCCGAGGCACTTCATGCCCAGGTCATGGCGGCGTGCGACGCCTGGTTGCAGGACAATCCGGTACACAGCCTGTCCCTGCGTGCCCTGGCGCGCGAGGTGGGGTGCGCTCCCAGCACCCTGCTCAAGCTCTATGGCAGCTTTCATAACCTGCTGCAGCACGTCAATATCGAGACCCTCGGCCACCTGCGCGAGGTGATCGAGCCGCTGACCAGCCAGGCCACCCCGGAGGAGCGGCTGCGTGCCCTGGCCCGCGCCTACTGGCAGTTTGCCCAGCGTGAGGCCTACCGCTGGCAGCTGCTGTTCGACTTCCCGCTGGCCCAGGAAGGTGAGCTGGATCAGCGTCAGACCGAGATGATCGAGGCGCTCTTCCGCCGCGTCGAGGCCACCCTCAAGGAGTATCAGCCGGCCCTCGATGATCTAGAGGCGCGCCGCCTGGGGCGCACCCTGTGGGGCAGCGTGCATGGCCTGGTGCTGCTGGGCCTCAACGAGCGCCTGGGCTACTGGCAGGGTCAGCAGCTGGAGGTGGGGGAGTTGCTCGACCAGCTGCTGGGGACCATCCTCGCCGGCCTGCGGGCCAGATAGGGGGGCCCTTGACGGCGCTGATCTGGTCCCTGGTCGCCTGTGTGGCGCTGTGGCTCGCCTGGCGGCTCGTGCAGGCGCCGCGTCCAACGGTGCGCCTGTTGGTCTATCTGCTGGTCCGCCTGATCTACCGGCTGCGCCGGGTGGGGGTCGAGCACCTGCCCAGGCGCGGTGCCGCCCTGGTGGTGTGCAACCACGTCAGCTTCATGGATGCGCTGGTGATGGGAGGTGCCAGCCCGCGGCCTTTACGTTTCCTGATGGACAAGCCGATCTATGACTCCCCCTGGCTCAACTGGCTGTTCCGCCTGGTGGGTGCGATTCCCGTGGAGTCGGAGCGCTGTGACACGGGTAGCCTGCGCCGAGCGCTGGATGAGGTGAGTCGTGCGCTGCGCGATGGTGAGGTGGTGATGCTGTTTCCCGAGGGGCGGCTGACACTGGATGGCGAGGTGCAGGAGTTCCGCCGTGGCCTTGAGCTGATCCTTGCGCGTGATCCGGTCCCGGTGATTCCGGCAGGCCTTTCCGGGTTGTGGGGGTCATGGACCTCCCACTGCCACGGCCGAGCCCTGAGCGGGCGACCACGCCGCTTCCGCGCCCGGGTGATGTTGCGGCTCGGCGAGCCGCTCTCGCCGGGTGCGGCCACCCGGCGCCACCTGCAGGCCCGGGTAAGCGAGCTCAAGTGCGAAGGGGATGCCTGGACCCAGCCGCTAGCCGAACAGCAGGTCCAGCGGCACTGAGCTGGGCTCCCGGCTCAGCGCCGTCGTGGTGCCGGCCAGCAGCGGGCCTCGGTGATCAGGTTGTCGCGTACCTCCTGGATCTCCATGCGCACGCCACCCACCTGCAGCGAGACGGGGCCCTCCGGAAACGCCTCCAGGTGCTCGAGGATCAGGCCGTTGAGCGTCTTGGGGCCATCGGTGGGCAGCTGCCAGCCCAGTGACTTGTTGACGTCGCGGATATTGGCGGTGCCTTCGATCACCACGCTGCCGTCCTCCTGGCGGTGGATCTCCTCCTCCATGCCCGCCACATCGGTGGTGAACTCGCCGACGATCTCCTCGAGGATATCCTCCAGCGTCACCAGCCCCTCCACATCGCCGTACTCGTCCACCACGATGCCGATGCGGCGCTTCTGCTTCTGGAAATTGAGCAGTTGGGTATGCAATGGAGTGGACTCGGGAATGAAGTAGGGCTCTCGAGCCTCCTGCACGATGGCCGCCTTGGTCACCTCGCTGCGGGAGAGGAAGCGTGCCGCGTTGCGCAGGTGCAGCATGCCGATGATGTTGTTGATGTCACCCTTGTAGACCGGGAGCCGGGTGTGCTGGCTGGTACGGATCTGGACGAGGATTTCCTCGAGGCCATCGTCGAGGTTGATGCCGACGACCTCATGGCGCGGCACCATGATGTCGTTCACGGTGACGTTCTCGAGGTCGAGGATGGAGAGCAGCATCGTCTGGTGGCGCTGCGGAATCAGGGTGCCCGCTTCATGGACCACGGTGCGCAGCTCGTCGCGGGTCAGGTTGTCGCCGTCGCCATCGATGTTGCGCACGCCGATCAGGCGCAGCAGGCCGTTGGAGATCACGTTGACCAGCCACACCAGCGGATAGAGCAGCTTGAGCAGCGGTTCGAGCACCAGCGAGGCGGGGAAGGCGATGCGCTCCGGCTTCACCGCCGCATAGGTCTTGGGGGTGACCTCGGCGAAGATCAGGATGGTGATGGTCAGGGCGGCGGTGGCCACGGCAGGGCCGGTGACGTCGCCGAGGAAGTGAATGGCGATGATGGTGGCGATGGACGCCGCCAGGTTGTTGACGAAGTTGTTGCCGATCAGGATCACGCCGATCAGCCGATCGGGACGAGCGAGCAGCCTGGCGACTCTCTGGGCGCGCGCTTCGCCGCTGTTGACCCGGTGGCTGAGACGGTAGCGATTGATGGACATCATGCCGGTCTCGGAGCTCGAGAAGAAGGCAGACAGGCAGACAAGCAGGAACAGCAGGCCGAACAGCAATCCCAGTGGGAAGTCGTCGCTCAAGTCGAAGGGTCCTCGGTCGCGGGTCAGGCTCGATTTGACGGGAGGTGGGCGCGCGGTGTCAAGACGATGGAAAGTCGTTCAACCGCGGCCGAGTAGCACTTCCAGCACGAAGCGGCTGCCGAAGTAGGCCACCAGCAGTACCGCGCTGCCACCCAGGGTCCAGCGCACGGCACGCATGCCACGCCAGCCCAGGCGGTGATGGCTGAACAGCAGGGTGGCGAAGATCACCCAGGCGGCCAGCGAGAGGATGGTCTTGTGGGCGAGGTGCTGGGCGAACATGTTGTCGAGGAACGCGAAGCCGCTGATGATCGCGAGGGTCAGCAGCCCCATACCGGCCCAGATAAGCTCGAAGAGCAGGCGCTCCATGGAGGTCAGCGGGGGCAGGGCCTGGACGATGCCGCGGATCTGGTGATGGCGCAGGGCACGGTTCTGCAGGCCTAGCAGCACCGCCTGGACGGCGGCGATGGCGAGTACCGCAAACCCCAGCAGGGAGCTGATGGCATGCAGTGCCACGCCGGGAGGCAGGTCATCGGAGTGTGGCGCCGCCGGCACCGTCGCGGCCAGCAGCAGCGCGATTCCCGCCAACGGCAGGATACCCGTCGCGGCACCCAGTACTGGTTTGAACAGGCTGATACCCAGCAGCAGGGCGACCGCCATGGCGCTGATCAGCACCATGCTGGCGTAGAGCCCCGGCAGCACCTGGGCATCGTGGCCGAAGAGGCCGATGACCAGTGGCAGGTGACACAGCAGACCCAGCAGCGCGAGGCCGCGTACCAGCATCGGTTGCGGCGCGACTCGGCGAGCCAGGGTCAACCCCTGCCAGGAGGCGGCGGCGATGTAGAGGAGGAAGGCTATTATGGCCAGGGCGAGCGCCTGCATGGGTTGCGATCCGTGCGCTTGTGGAAGTGAACAGCATAAGGGTGACTAGCGTGCGGCTACTATACCCAATCCCCCGCCTGCCGCACAGGCCGTGGCCTGCGGCACCTCGTCCCGGGGCGCGAAGCCAGGTGCATGGAGAGTCGCGCCCACAGCGCGTATAATCGCTCGCAAACTTCAGGCCATCGCACATGTGGAGAGGCCAATGTTCCAGAATCTCAGTGAGCGCCTGTCGCAGACGCTCAAGTCGATCAAGGGTCAGGCGCGCCTGACCGAAGACAACGTCAAGGATACCCTGCGCGAGGTGCGCCGGGCCCTGCTCGAAGCCGACGTCGCCCTGCCGGTGGTCAAGGACTTCATCGAGAGGGTGCGCGAGCGCGCCGTGGGTCAGGAGGTCTCGAAGAGCCTCTCGCCCGGTCAGCAGTTCGTCAAGATCGTCCAGCAGGAGCTCGAGGCGACCATGGGCGAGGCCAATGAGGGCCTGACGCTCAAGGGCTCGCCGGCGGTGGTCCTGATGGCCGGCCTGCAGGGTGCAGGCAAGACCACCTCGGTGGCCAAGCTGGCGCGCTACCTGCGCGAGCGCGAGAAGAAGAAGGTGCTGGTGGTTTCCGCCGACGTCTATCGCCCGGCGGCCATCGATCAGCTCGAGACCCTGGCGAAGGAGGTCGAGGTCGACTTCTTCCCGTCGCGCTCCGACCAGAAACCTGTCGATATCGCCGAGGCGGCGATCCGGCACGCCAAGATCCAGTTCCATGACGTGGTGCTGGTGGATACCGCCGGTCGCCTGGCCATCGACGAGGCGATGATGGCGGAGATCCAGGCGCTGCACAAAGCCGTCTCGCCCCAGGAGACGCTGTTCGTCGTCGACGCCATGACCGGTCAGGACGCCGCCAACACCGCCAAGGCCTTCCACGAGGCCCTGCCGCTGACCGGCGTGATCCTGACCAAGGCCGACGGCGACGCCCGCGGCGGTGCCGCTCTCTCGGTGCGCCATATCACCGGCAAGCCGATCAAGTTCATGGGCGTGGGCGAGAAGGTCGACGCCCTGGAGCCCTTCCATCCGGACCGTGTCGCCTCGCGGATCCTCGGCATGGGCGACGTGCTGTCGCTGATCGAGGAGGCCGAGCGCACCGTCGACAAGGGCAAGGCCGAGAAGCTGGCCAAGAAGGTCAAGAAGGGCCAGGGCTTCGACCTCGAGGACTTCCGCGACCAGCTCCAGCAGCTCAAGAAGATGGGCGGCATGGGCGGCCTGCTGGGCAAGCTGCCGGGCATGGGGCAGATGGCAGAGATGGCCCAGGGCCCCGGTCCCGAGAAGGAGATGGGCAAGCTCGAGGCACTGATCAACTCCATGACACCCCAGGAGCGCCGCAAGCCGGAGATCATCAACGGCTCGCGCAAGCGGCGCATCGCTGCCGGCGCCGGCCTGCAGGTGCCCGACCTGAACCGCCTGCTCAAGCAGCACAAGCAGATGCAGAAGATGATGAAGAAGGCGGGCAAGAAGGGCGGCATGCAGAACATGATGCGAGGCATGTCCGGCATGATGGGTGGCGGCGGCCCGGGAGGCCCCGGGGGCATGGGGGGCATGGGCGGAATGGGTGGTCCGGGCGGCAAGCCCTGGCGATAAACCCGAAAAAGGTTCCCAAGCGGGGCTGTTTTCCGTAGAATGCTGCGTCTTCACTGGCAGGACCGCGAATGGCGCGGTCATCGTCGTGACCGAATCCAACTCAACCGAAGGACTGACTAGGCCATGGTTACCATTCGTCTGGCTCGTGGTGGCGCCAAGAAGCGTCCCTTCTACCACCTGACCGTTACCGATTCCCGCAACGCCCGCGACGGCCGTTTCATCGAGCGTCTCGGCTTCTTCAACCCGGTCGCCCGCGGCCAGGAAGAGCGTCTGCGCATCGACCTCGACCGTATTGCCCACTGGCAGAGCCAGGGTGCCCAGCTCTCCGGCCGCGTCGCCGAGCTGGTCAAGGAAGCTCGCAAGCAGGCCTGAGGCCTGATGCGATGGTTATCTCGGTTCCGAGGTCGTCGATGAGCGAATCTGCCAAGGCTCAGCCCGCCGACGATCATGTGGTGCTGGGAAAGCTGACCAGCCCCTATGGCGTGAAGGGCTGGCTCAGGGTGTACTCGTACACCAGCCCCATGGAGGGCATCCTCGACTACTCCGAGTGGGTAGTGCGTCACGGCGAGACGCTCGAGCGTCGCCGCCTGGTGCAGGGGCGCCGCCATGGCAAGAGCCTGGTGGCCCGGCTGGAGGGCTGTGATAGCCGCGAGGCCGCCGAAGCGCTGGCCGGTGCGGAGATCGTGATGCCCAAGGCCGAGTTGCCCGAACTGACCGGCGACGACTTCTACTGGCACGAACTGGAAGGCCTGCGGGTCGTGACCCGCGAGGGCAGCGTGCTGGGGCGCATCGACCACCTCTTCGAGACCGGCGCCAACGACGTCATGGTCGTGAAGGGGAGTCTCGAGGCGGACGCCATCGACGCCCGCGAGCGGCTGCTGCCGTTCCTGCCCGAGGAGGTGATCCTCGAGGTCGACCTCGAGGCTGGCGTGATGACTGTCGACTGGGATCCCGAATTTTGACGGAATCCGAAGCGACCCCGGTCGAGTCGGTGCCCGACATGTGGATCGGCGTCGTCTCGCTGTTTCCGGAGATGTTCGAGGCGATAACCCGCCACGGCGTCACTGGTCGGGCAGTGGACAAAGGACGTATCGCGCTGGAGATCTGGAACCCGCGCGACTACGCCAGCGACCGGCATCGCACCGTCGACGACCGCCCCTACGGTGGCGGGCCGGGGATGCTGATGAAGGTCGATACCCTGCGCGCGGCGATCCACGCCGCCAGGGCCAGGGCCGAGCAGGCCACCGGGCAGCGTCCCAGGGTGATCTATCTGTCGCCCCAGGGGCGGCGGCTCGACCAGGCCGGCGCGCAGGAACTGGCTGCCGGACCACCCCTGGTGGTGGTGGCCGGGCGTTACGAAGGCATCGATGAACGCGTGGTTGAGAGCGACATCGATGAGGAGTGGTCGATCGGCGACTACGTGCTGAGCGGCGGCGAGCTGCCGGCCATGGTGCTGATCGATGCCGCGGCAAGGCTGGTGCCCGGAGTGCTGGGCCATCAGGATTCCGCGGTCGAGGACTCCTTCAATGACGGGCTGCTGGACTGCCCGCACTACACCCGCCCGGAGGCGATCGACGGGCGGCAGGTGCCGGAAGTCCTGCTCAGCGGCAATCACGGCGCCATCCGGCGCTGGCGGCTGAAGCAGTCCCTGGGGCGTACCTGGCAGCGGCGCCCCGACCTGCTGGAAGGCAGGGAGTTGAGCAAGGAGCAGCGCGAGCTGCTCCGGGAGTACCTCGAGGAACACGCGCTGCTCGCCAGATAGGGCAGGGCGGAGGTGCGGGACATCCAAGCCGCCGAGCTTGTGGCCCCGCGTCACCCATTATCTCCCGCGCTCTCGAGTTCGTTCGAGCGCCGGGATCACGATTCACCGGCAAGCCAAGCGACCGCTGAATCAGGTTATCAAGGAGTCATTGTCATGAGCAGCAAGAACAAGGTGATCCAGGCGCTCGAAGCCGAGCAGATGAGCAAGGAGATCCCGGCCTTCGCCCCCGGCGACACCGTTGTCGTCCAGGTCAAGGTCAAGGAAGGCAACCGCGAGCGTCTCCAGGCCTTCGAAGGTGTGGTGATCGGCAAGCGCAACCGCGGTCTGAACTCCGCCTTCACCGTGCGCAAGATCTCCCACGGTGTCGGCGTCGAGCGTACCTTCCAGACCTACAGCCCGCTGGTCGACTCCATCAGCGTCAAGCGTCGCGGCGACGTACGCCAGGCCAAGCTGTACTACCTCCGTGAGCGCAGCGGTAAGTCTGCTCGCATCAAGGAAAAGCTGGTCTGAGGCCGAGGCCTCGGAGCCCACGAGCCGGGGCCCTGCCCCGGCTCGACCGAGAAACCCCGTCACCGCTTGCGCGGGGCGGGGTTTCCTTTTACCCGAGGCATGCCAGCCGGAGCCTGCCATGAGCGCGCCAGACGAGAGTGCCACCATCGATGCCTTCCTCGATGCCCTGTGGCTCGAGCAGGGGGTGAGCGAGCATACGCTGGCCGCCTACCGTCGTGACCTGGCTGCCTGGGCGGCGCGTCTCGCCGAGGGTGGCGAGACTCTGGTCACGCCGGCCCCCGCGAGCCTGCCGACCTGGCTCGATGAGCGGCGTGAGGCCGGCTATCGACTGCGCAGCAACGCCCGGCTGCTCTCCAGCCTGCGTCGCTTCTACCGCTGGGCGCTGGAGACGGGGCGCATCGAGCGTGATCCGCTGGCCGAGGTTCGCCTGCAGCGGGTGCGCCCCAGCCTGCCGGAGACCCTGGAGGAGGCCGAGGTGGAGCGGCTGATCGCCGCGCCGGATATCACGACCGACCTGGGGCTGCGCGACCGCACCATGCTGGAGGTGCTCTACGGGGCGGGGCTGCGCGTCTCGGAGCTGGTGGGGCTGACCACCGATGCCGTGAACCTGCGCCAGGGCGTGGTCAGGGTGCGCGGCAAGGGCGACAAGGATCGCCTGGTGCCATTGGGCGAAGAGGCCGTGGACTGGGTCTCGCGCTACCTGCGTACCGCCCGCGGGGCGCTGATGCGCGACGCCACCCGGCCGGCACTCTTCCCGGGGCGCGACGATCAGCCGCTGACCCGGCAGGCCTTCTGGTACCGGATCAAGCACCATGCCAGGATCGCCGGTATCGAGCGCTCGCTGTCACCGCATACCCTGCGCCACGCCTTCGCCACCCATCTGTTGAATCATGGCGCCAATCTGCGTGTCGTACAGATGCTGCTCGGTCACAGTGACCTCTCTACCACCCAGATCTATACCCATGTGGCCCAGGCGCGTCTGGAGCGCCTGCATGCCGACCACCACCCACGAGGATGAATCATGACGACTCCTTCCCGGATCCTTCTTCTCGGCCTGCTGGCCGCGCCTCTGGCGGCTCTGTTTTCGGCGCCGGCACTCGCCCAGCAGGAGGGGGCCGAGCGTCTCGCCGAGCGGCTCTCGGTCAACGGCCAGTCGATGCCGGTGCAGAGTGTGCGCGAGGCGCCGATGGAGGGCCTCTTCGAGGTGCGCCTGGAGACCGGTGAGCGCTTCTACAGCGACGCCGAGGGCGAGCACTTCCTGGTCGGCGACCTCTACCGCAATGGCGACCAGGGCCTGGTCAACCTGACCGAGAAGGGCCGCAACACCGAGCGCGCAGCACGACTGGAGCAGGTGCCGGAGTCGGAGAGGGTCATCTTCCGTGGGCCGGAGAGCCGTGCCCAGGTGCTGGTGTTCACCGATACCACCTGCCCCTACTGCCAGCAGCTCCACGAGGAAGTACCTCGGCTCAACGAGCTGGGCATCGAGGTGCACTACCTGGCCTTCCCGCGCAGCGGCATGAATGCACAGGGCGCGCGCACCATGCAGCAGGTGTGGTGTGCCGACAACCCCGCCGAGGCGATGAGTGCCGCCAAGCGCGGCGATTCGCTTTCGGCCTCAGCAGACTGCGACAATCCGGTCGAGTCACAGTATCATCTGGGGCTGGAACTGGGCGTCCAGGGGACGCCGGCTATTGTACTGCCGGACGGTCGTCTGGTGCCGGGCTACGTGCCCGCCGAGCGCCTGGCCGCCATGCTGGGGCTCGAGGAATAAGACGCACGCCATACAACCAACTCGGAAGACGCGAGCAGGAGCAATACATTGAAACCGGTGAGAGTAGGAATCTGTGGGCTGGGGACCGTCGGCGGCGGAACCTTCAACGTGCTGACGCGCAACGCCGATGACATTGCCCGGCGGGCTGGGCGGCCGATTGCCATCGAGCAGGTCGCCTATCGCACCCCCAATCCCGAGTGTGACCTTACCGGCATCAACACCACTGCCGATGTCTTCGAGGTGGCCAGCAATCCGGATGTCGACGTGCTGGTGGAGCTGATCGGTGGCTACGACGTGGCCCGGGAGCTGGTGCTTGCCGCCATCGAGAACGGCAAGCATGTGGTCACTGCCAACAAGGCGCTGATCGCCGTGCACGGCAACGAGATCTTCGCGGCGGCCCACGAGAAGGGCGTGATCGTGGCCTTCGAGGCCGCGGTGGCCGGCGGCATTCCGGTGATCAAGTCGCTGCGCGAGGGACTCGGTGCCAACCGCATCGAGTGGGTGGCCGGCATCATCAACGGTACTGGCAACTACATCCTCACCCACATGCGCGACGAGGGCCGGGCCTTCGACGATGTGCTGGCTGAGGCCCAAGCGCTGGGCTATGCCGAGGCCGACCCGACCTTCGACGTCGAAGGTATCGATGCCGCCCACAAGCTGACCATCCTCGCCTCCATCGCCTACGGCGTGCCGCTGCAGTTCGAAAAGGCCTATACCGAGGGCATCTCCCGGGTCACCGCCGAGGACGTGGAGCAGGCCGACAACCTGGGCTATGTGATCAAGCATCTAGGTATCTCCAAGCGCACCGAGCAGGGCCTGGAGCTGCGCGTGCACCCGACCCTGATCCCCAAGGAGCGGCTGCTGGCCAATGTGCACGGCGTCAAGAACGCCATCGCCGTGATGGGTGACGCCGTAGGCCCGACCCTCTACTACGGCGCCGGTGCCGGCGCCGAGCCCACCGCATCGGCGGTGGTGGCAGACCTGCTCGACGTGGCCCGCGACATCACCACCGATCACCACTACCGGGTGCCCTACCTGGCCTTCAGCGGCATCAGCGAGGACGTCAGCCAGCTGCCGATCATGCCCATGGAGGAGATCACCACCGCCTACTACCTGCGGCTGCTGGCGGTGGATCGTCCCGGCGTGCTGGCGCGGGTGGCCACCATCCTCTCCGAGCAGGGCATCTCCATCGAGGCACTGATCCAGAAGGAGGCCACCGAGGGCGAACTGGTACCGATCATCCTGCTGACCCACCGCACTCGCGAGCAGCACATGAACGAGGCGATTCGCCAGATCGAGTCCATGGCCGATATCGCCGGCCCGGTGACCCGGATTCGCGTCGAGTCCCTGGACGAGCAGGAGTAAGCCATGCGCTATATCAGTACCCGCGGGCAGGCGCCCGCGCTCTCCTTCGAGGAGGTCGTTCTCACCGGCATGGCCAGTGACGGCGGCCTCTACGTACCGGAAGAGGTTCCCACGCTCACCCGTGACGACCTCGCCGCCATGGCCGGGCTCTCCTATGCCGAGATCGCCTTCCGGGTGATGAAGCCCTTCGTCAACGGCGAGATCGACGATGAGACCTTCCGCGGCATCGTCGAGGAGGCCTACGCCACCTTCAGCCACGACGCCGTGGTGCCCCTCAACCAGCTCGATGCCAACCACTTCCTGCTCGAGCTGTTCCACGGCCCGACCCTGGCCTTCAAGGACGTGGCGCTGCAGCTGCTCGGCCGCATCCTCGACCACTTCCTGAAGAAGCGCGGCGAGCGGGCGGTGATCATGGGGGCGACCTCCGGCGACACCGGCTCGGCCGCCATCGAGGGGTGCCGCCACTGCGACAACCTCGACATCTTCATCCTCCACCCCCACAACCGGGTCTCGGAGGTGCAGCGCCGCCAGATGACCACGGTGCTGGCGGACAACGTCTTCAACGTCGCCATCGAGGGCAACTTCGACGACGCCCAGGCGATGGTCAAGGCGAGCTTCGCCGACCAGTCCTTCCTGAATGGCACCCGGCTGGTGGCGGTGAACTCCATCAACTGGGCGCGCATCATGGCCCAGATCGTCTACTACGTGGCCTCCGCCGTGGCGCTGGGTGCGCCGCAGCGCGAGGTGAGCTTCTGCGTGCCCTCGGCCAACTTCGGCAACGTCTTCGCCGGCTACATGGCCTACCGCATGGGGCTGCCGGTGGAGCGCTTCGTGATCGCCACCAACGCCAACGACATCCTGCACCGCACCCTTGCCGCCAACGACTTCTCGAAGCAGGAGCTCAAGGCGACCCTGGCGCCCTCCATGGATATCGTGGTGTCGTCCAACTTCGAGCGCCTGCTGTTCGAGGCCTACGAGCGTGACGGCGCCGCCGTGGCCGAGCTGCTCGAGCGCTTCCAGGCCGAGCCCACGGCCCTGGCGGATGCGCCGCTATCGCGCCTTCGTGAACGCTTCGCCAGCCACAGCGTGGATGATGCCACCATCCTCGAGGTGATCCGCGAGGCGCACCACCGCACCCAGGAGATCCTCGATCCGCACACCGCCACCGGCTACCGCGCTGCGGAGCGCGAGCGGGGTGATGCCGCCGTGCCGATGATCACCCTGGCCACCGCCCACCCGGCCAAGTTCGCCGAGGCTGTGGTCAAGGCGGGCTTCCCGGGCGTGCCGCTGCCGCCACACATGGACGACCTGCTGGAGCGCGAGGAGCGCTACAGCGTGCTGCCGGCGGAGCTTTCTGCCGTCCAGCAGTTCGTCGTCGAGAATCGCCGCTGAGTCTGCCAGCAGTATTCAGCTCCGAGTCTGCATGACGCTCGGGGCTGATCCGGCGACAGACCCCGGAGCGCCGGACCGTCGATGGGGCGCTGTGAACCCTTCCCTGGGCGCTACCGATGCCCTGCTTCGCTCTCGCGTCCTGCTCCGGTTGCAGGACCTGTGCTGGCCATCCATGGCCAGCCCGTTCGAAGCAGTGCTTCTCACCCCTGGCATAGGACCCCCTCTTCGGCCTGTCCCCAGCGCCCCTCGCTATTCCGGCGGCCCTCTCTTGCATGCGGTCATAGACTTGAAACAGAGGAGCCCGGCTTGGACGCAGTGACGGACCCTACCGATCTTAATCAGCGCCTGAGGCCACGCATCCTGCCGCGGCCCCGGGATGCCGCGCTCTATGCTCGCGCCCAGCGCGAGGGGCTCTCCGAGCTCCAGGCCCGGGTGCTGGCCGGGCGCCTGGCGGGCTATCAGGGCGAGCTCGCCCCGCTGGTCTCGCCCAGCCTGCGTCACCTGGCCCACCCCGAGAGGCTCGCCGACGGGCGTCGCGCCGCCGAGCGCATCGCCCAGGCGGTGGTCGATGGCGAGCATATCGGCATCCTCACCGACTACGACGTCGACGGTATCACTTCCCATGTGGTCATCCGGCGCACCCTGCACGAGCTGTTCGGCGTGCCCGAGGCGAAGCTGCACAGCCTGATCGGCCACCGCATCCACGACGGCTACGGCATCAGCCTGCCGCTGGTGGAGCGCACCCTGGCCCTCAAGCCGCGGCCCAGCCTGGTGATCACCGCCGACTGCGGCAGCTCCGATGAGCCGCGCATCGCGCGCCTCGTCGCGGAGGGCATCGAAGTGGTGGTCAGCGACCACCACGCCCTGCCGGTGGAGGGGCCGCCGCCTTCCGCCCATGCCGTGGTCAATCCCACCCGCGATGACTGCGACTACCCCGACCCGACCATCGCCGGCTGCATGGTGGCCTGGCTTACGATGTCGCTGACCCGCTCGGTGCTGATCGAGTGGGGCGTGCTGGGTCGGGAGACACCCAAGCTCTCGCCCTGGCTCTCCTATGTGGCACTGGGCACGGTGGCGGACTGCGTCTCGCTGGGTGGCAGCCCCGCCAACCGGGCGGTGGTGACCCACGGCCTGACCCTGATCAACCGCATGGAGGCCGCCTGCTGGCGGGCCATGGCCCAGCGCCTGGGTGCCGACAGCGTGCCCTTCGATGCCGAGACCCTGGGCTTCCAGATGGGGCCGCGCATCAACGCCCGCTCACGGCTCGATGACCCCTATGCGGCGCTGCACTTCATGCTGGCAGCGGATGACGCCACCGCGGTGCGGCATCTGGAGACGCTGGATCAGGACAACCAGTCGCGCAAGGCGATCGAGGCCGACATGGCCGAGCAGGCGCGGGCACTGGCACTGCCGGCGTTGACCGCCGACGAGCCGGCCATCGTGGTCTATCTCGAGAGCGGCCACGCCGGCGTGCAGGGCATCGTCGCCTCACGGCTGGTGCAGGCCTACGGACGCCCGGCGCTGGTACTGACCCCCGCCGCGACACCGGGCATGCTGACCGGCTCGGGGCGCTCCATCGAGGGGCTGCACCTGCGTGACGCCCTGCAGCGCACCTTCGAGCTGGCGCCCGAGGCGCTGCCACGCTTCGGCGGCCACCGCGGGGCGGCCGGCGTCGGGGTGCCCGTCGAGCAGCTGGATGCCTTCAAGGCGGCCTTCCTCCAGGCGGTGGCCGAGCAACTAGGTGGGGCGGAGCTCTATCCGCGGATCCTCACCGATGGCGACCTTGCCCCCGAGCAGTTGAGCCTCGCGACCCTCGAGGAGCTGCAGGCGCTGGGTCCCTATGGGCGCGAGTTCGATCCACCGCTGTTCCAGGGCGAGTTCATCGTCGAGCGCCTGCGTCCGGTGGGCGCCGATGGCAACCACCTGATGCTGGAGCTCTCGCTGGGCGCGGTGATCCACCGGGCGATCTGGTTCCGGGCGCTGACGCCGGGCGAGGTGCCCGCCTTCGGGGTGGGTGACCGGCTGCGCTGCGCCTACAAGCTCAATCGCAACCGCTGGCGGGGCAGGGAGAACCTGCAGCTGATGGTCGAGCACGCCGAAGTCATATAAGGAGTCAGGCATGGACCCGCAGGAGCTGCCCAAGGACCCCCACTCCCTCCGGGAGGACGCCATGGCGATGCTTGTCGGCACGCTGTTCGTGGCGCTGGGCGTGACCCTCTACACCCAGGCCACGCTGCTCACCGGCAGCACAGCCGGCATGGCCTTCCTGCTGCAGTATGCCAGCGGCTGGCCCTTCGGCGCCTGGTTCTTCCTGATCAACCTGCCGTTCTACTGGCTGGCCATCAAGCGCATGGGGTGGTCGTTCACGCTGCGTACCTTCGCCGCCATCGGCCTGGTGTCGCTGTTCTCGGAGCTCACCGTTCGCTGGATCGACATCGCCGCCGTGGCGCCGCTCTACGGCGCGCTGATGGGCGGCTGCCTGATCGGCATCGGCATGCTGATCCTGTTTCGCCACCGCGCCAGCCTCGGCGGGGTGAATATCCTGGTGCTATACCTGCAGGACCGCTTCGGACTGCGCGCCGGCTATGTGCAGCTGGCCATCGACGGCGCCATCATGCTGGTCGGCCTGGCGCTGCTGCCGGTCGACCGAATCGGCCTCTCGGTGCTCGGTGCGGTGGCCCTCAACCTGATCATCGCGCTGAACCACAAGCCCGGGCGCTACATGGGGGTGAGCTGAGCCGGTACCCGGCTCAGCGCTTGCCCCAGAACCACCAGGCGATCAGGCCAATCAGGGCGAGTCCTGCCAGATTGATGATCCAGCTCATCGCTTGGCCTCCTTGTGCTGGTTGTCGACCTCATCGCTGCCCCCGGCCTCGCCGGAGGGGCGGAACAGGCGCAGGCGGTTGGCGTTGCTCACCACGGTGATCGAGGAGAGCGACATCGCCGCCCCGGCGATCATCGGCGACAGCAGGGTGCCGGTGATGGGGAAGAGCACACCCGCGGCGATGGGAATGCCCAGGGTGTTGTAGCCGAAGGCGCCCACCAGGTTCTGCTTGATGTTGGTCAGCGTGGCGCGGCTGATCTCGATGGCCGCGGCCACGCCGTGCAGCGAGCCGCGCACCAGGGTGATGCCGGCACTCTCGATGGCCACGTCGGTGCCCTGGCCGATGGCGAAGCCGACGTCGGCCCGGGCCAGTGCCGGAGCGTCGTTGATGCCGTCGCCGACCATGCCGACCACCTCACCCTCGCCCTGCAGGCGCTCGATCTCGGCGTGCTTGTCCTCGGGCAGCAGACCGGCGCGGAAGTCGTCGATGCCCACCTCCCGGGCGATGGCGGAGGCGGTGTGCTCGTTGTCGCCGGTCAGCATCACCACCTTGAGGCCATCGGCCTGCAGGCGCTTCACCGCCGCCACGGTGTCGTGGCGCAGCGGGTCGCTGATGCCGAACAGCGCGGCCAGCCGGCCATCCACGGCCAGATAGACCACGGTGCGCGCCTTCTCCTCCAGTTCACCGGCCTTCTCCCTGCCGCTGGCCAGGTCGACGCCGGCCTCCTCCAGCAGGCGGGCGTTGCCCAGCAGCAGCGCGCGGCCGTCGGCGGTCTCGGCCTTTACGCCGCCGCCGGTCACGCTGTCGAAATTCCGGATATCGGCGGGCTCGGCGTCGCCCTCCTCGGCGTGAGCCATCAGAGCCGCAGCCAGCGGGTGCTCGGAGCCACGCTCCAGGGCCGCCACCAGCGCGAGCACCTGGGGCTCTTCCCCTTCAAGGATCTCGGCTTCGGTCACGCTCGGCTTGCCCTCGGTCAGGGTGCCGGTCTTGTCCACCACCAGGGTGGTGAGCTTGCTGGCGGTCTGCAGGGCGTCGCCGCTTCTCACCAGTACGCCGTGCTCGGCGGCCTTGCCCACCCCGATCATGGTGGAGATCGGCGTGGCCAGGCCCAGGGCGCAGGGGCAGGCGATGATCAGCACCGTGGTGGCGGTCACCAGCATGTGCAGCACCCGTGGCTCGGGGCCGAGGTTGTACCAGACCAGCGCGGTGAGCACGGCGATGATCATCACCGAGGGCACGAAGATGCTCGAGACCTTGTCGGCCAGCGCCCCGATGGGCGGCCGTGAGTTCTGAGCGCTGGCCACCTGTTCGGTGATGCGGCCCAGGCGGGTATCGGCGCCGACTCGGGTGGCACGGTAGACCAGCGAGCCCTTGCCGTTGACGGTCCCCGCGCTGACCTCGTCACCCTCGCCCTTGGTCACCGGCAGGGGTTCGCCGGTAAGCATCGATTCGTCGATATGGCTCTGCCCCTCGGTCACCTCGCCATCCACCGGCAGGCGCTCGCCGGGACGCGCGCGGATATGGTCCCCCTCACGCACCTCGTCGATCTCGACCTCGCGCTCCTCGCCGTCACGGATCACCCGGGCCGTGCGGCTCTGCAGGTCGAGCAGGCGCCTGAGGGCGTCGCTGGTGCGGCCCCGGGCGCGCAGCTCCAGGGCGTTGCCCAGCAGCACCAGGCCGATGATCATCGACGAGGCCTCGAAGTAGATGCCGCGGGCCATCTCGGGCAGCCAGGGGGCGAAGGCCACCACCGCCATGGAGTAGGCCCAGGCGGTGCCGGTGCCCATGGCGATCAGGGTGTCCATGTTGGCCTGGTGATGACGGAAGTTCTTCCAGGCGTTGACGAAGAAGTGCCGCCCGGGGAAGGCCATCACGGCGAGAGTCAGCGCCCCGACCACCAGCCAGAAGAGCCGGCCCGCGCCTTCCGGATGGGGGGGGTAGACGAACATGCCGACCATCAGCGGGATGGCCAGGGCCAGCGACCAGAAGCTGCCCTTGAGGCGGCGACGATACTCCCGCGCATCGCGATCGGCGCGGGCCGCCTCGGCCTGGCGCAGGTCGTGGATCGGCTCGGCGCCATAGCCCACCGCCTCCACGGCCTCGATCAGGGCCTCCTCGTCGGCGCTGCCCTGCACCTGGGCGTTGTGGGTGCCGAAGTTGACCGTGGCGGAGACCACCCCCGGGGTGCGCTCCAGCGCCTGCTGGACGCTCTTCACGCAGCTGGCGCAGGTCATGCCGCCGATGGAGAGGCGATGGGTGGTGGCGCGCTCACCGGTGGGCGATTCCCGGGGTGCCTCGCTCGGGGCCTCTGTGGCGGGAACGGCTTCCTCCTGTTCGTCATCCATGGCGGCCTGCTGCTCCTCTCCCGGCGGATAGCCGGCCTCGTCCAGCAGGCGGTCCAGTGTCTCGTCATCCAGCCGGGTGGTCACGGTGAGGCGTTTCTCCGCCGGCTCGCCAACCACCTCGGCGTCGGCATCCTCGGCCTGGATCGCCTCGCGCATGCGTCTCACGCAGCCCTGACAGCTCATGCCGGGCACCTGGCGCTCGCGACGCAGCGGACGATCCGCCGGCGGGTAGCCGGCGTCCTGCAGCGTGCGGTCGAGCCTCGCGTCGTCGAGGGTGGAGGTGACGGTGAGACGCTTGTCGTCCGGAGCACCCATGACCTCGGCCTGCGGGTCCTCGGCCTGGATCGCCTCGCGCATGCGCTTCACGCAACCCTGGCAGTTCATGCCGGGAACGCGGCGTTCGAGGGTGGCGTTCATGGCGTCTCCTTGTTGGGCCTGTGTGAAGAGGGGGTGGCGTGGGTGTGGAGCGGCTCGGGGAAGCTCTCGATCAGGCGGCACAGGCTGTGGCCGTCCGGGGTGCCGTCAGGCATCTCGGCCCAGGCGTCCAGCGCCCGCTCCATGCGCTCGGCCAGGGCCTGCAGCTCGGAGATCCGCTCGCGGATCTGCGGCAGCCGGCTGGCCAGCAGGTCGCGAACCATGGGGCAGGGCGAGTCGCCGTGGTCGGCGTGGTCGAGAATCTCGCGGATCTCGGCGACGCCGAAGCCCAGGGTGCGGGCGCGCTGGATGAAGCGCAGCCGTTCCAGGTCGTCCTGGGTGAACAGCTGGTAGCCGTTGTCGGGATGGCGCTCGGGGTGCAGAAGACCCTCCCGCACATAGTGGCGTACGGTCTCGGCGGTGACGCCGGCACCCCTTGCCAGTTCACTGACCTTCATGGGATCGCCTCTCGGGATTGGCATGCCTGTAGTGTAAAACCCTTGTGTTACCCAAAGGTCAAGGCATTCACAGGCTGCCGGAATGTGCCGATTCGTTACGGGACCGGTGAGAGGTAACTCCATGAAAGTTCATGACTTCAAACAACTGTGCGACCAAAGTATTAGCGTTTTCAGCATTAAAACGCTCGTTTGGGGTTGAAACGCTCGTTGGCATACGCGAAAAGGGAGGGGCACGCGCCAGCCTCCGCGAGAGGCTACGCCGGCGCCAACGTCATAACAGCACCGCAAGGGATGGATCCATGAAGAACAAGTTCAACCGCCTGACCCTCGCCGCCGCCGTGGCGGCTGCCGCCTTCGCCAGCCAGGCCCAGGCCGGCGGCTACCAGATCAACGAGCAGAGCGTCAGTGGCCAAGGCTATGGCCACGCCGGGCGCAGCTCCAATGTCAACGACGCCACCATCGTCTTCGGCAACCCGGCGGGGATGTCGTTCCTGGACCGGGCTCAGGTATCGGCGGGTGGTACCTATTTGAATGTTAAGACCGAAATCAAGAACGTTCAGGCTCAAAAAATGCTGGATGCTGGTGTCGCTCAGGGGGGCGCGCCTGCAGGTATGCAGGTGCCAGTAGGCGAGATTCCGGGAGGCAATGATGGCGATATGGTGCCCGGCACACTGGTTCCCTATGCGTTCTATGCCCAGCCATTGACTGACAAGCTGGCCTTCGGGTTTGGTGTCTATGCGCCCTTCGGCTCCAAGACCGATTACGAGGATGATTTCCAGGGTCGCTACTTTGGCAACTATACTGAAGTGACGGTGATGAGCGCACAACCGACGGTTTCTTATCGCTTCAATGATAAGTGGTCTGTCGGTGCTGGCATCACCTATAACCAGGTGGAGGGCGAACTTCGCCGTCAACTGCCGAGCAGTGCCGCTTATGATCCTGCCGGCGATATTGACTCACGTGTCGATGGCGACGATGACGGCTGGGGTTATAACCTCGGGGTGATCTATCAACCGGTTCCGGAGACCACGTTGGGCCTCACCTATCGCTCCAAGGTGGATTACACTCTGACCGGTGATTTTCGTGCCTATGATCCGATGGGGAATGTGGTTCGCGCCGATGATGCCAACCTTGATCTGACTACGCCGGAAACCGCCAACTTCTCCATTACTCAGCAGATGACAGACCGCCTCAAGCTGATGTTTGGTGCCTCCTGGACACGTTGGAGCCAGTTCGACCAGATTCTGGTGGTCAATAATCAGGGTGAGCAGATCACAAAGGAGACACAGAACTACTCGAATGCCTGGGCATTCGCCGTCGGTGGCGAATATCAGCTCAATCACCAGTTGGCACTTCGTGCGGGTCTCTCCATCGATAACTCGCCGACCAACGACGAGTATCGCAGCGTGCGTATCCCGTCTGATGACCGCCGTATCTTTTCACTGGGTGCTGGTTGGACACCTACTGACAACCTGACACTGGACTTCGCGTACTCTTATCTAACTGAGCGCGGCACACATGTCGAGCAGGATCGTGCCGACTTGTTGGCCAGTCAGCAAACTGGTGGCGTTCCGGTTGGTGGTGCCACCTACTCTGCCGACTACAAGAACGAGGCCCATGGCTTCGGCGCTCAGCTGACCTACCGCTTCTGAGCGGCAGCCAGCACGGCGTATCCAGGGAACCCGGCTGCGGCCGGGTTCCCTGCGCTAGGGGCCGGGAGGGCGCGGCGAGTGGATGCGACTCGGCGCGGCTTTCGCTACAATGGATGTCTTTTCCGTGCCGCCGCGGCGCCGGCCTCTCGCCGGTGCCGCGGCGGCCGTACGTCCACCGCAGATTCAGGCGAGACGCCCCATGCTGGAAACCAACCCGATTCACAACCTCATCAAGGACCTGTCTGAGCGGACAGATGTCCTGAGGGGGTATCTTTGACTATGCCGAGAAGAAGGATCGGCTAGAGGAAGTCACCCGCGAGCTCGAGGATCCCAACGTCTGGAATGATCCGGACTATGCCCAGAAGCTGGGCAAGGAGCGGGCCTCCCTGGAGCTTATCGTCGCCACCATCGACGAGCTGGACCAGGGCCTCGGCGACAGCCGCGACCTGCTGGAACTGGCCGAGATGGAGGAGGACGAGGGCACCGTCGCCGAGGTGGAGAAGGAACTGGAGGGCTTCAGGGCGAGCCTCGAGAAGCTCGAGTTCCGGCGCATGTTCTCCGGCGAGATGGACGAGAACAACGCCTACCTCGACATCCAGGCGGGCTCCGGCGGCACCGAGGCTCAGGACTGGGCCAACATGCTGCTGCGCATGTACCTGCGCTGGGCCGAGCACCACGGCTTCAAGGCGGAGATCACCGAGCTCTCCGCCGGCGAGGTGGCGGGCATCAAGTCGGCCTCCCTGCATATCCAGGGCGACCACGCCTTCGGTTGGCTGCGCACCGAGACTGGCGTGCACCGCCTGGTACGCAAGAGTCCCTTCGACTCCGGTGGCCGCCGCCATACCTCGTTCGCCTCGGTGTTCCTGTCACCGGAGATCGACGACAGCTTCGAGGTGGAGATCAATCCCTCGGACCTGCGGGTCGATACCTACCGCTCCAGTGGTGCCGGCGGCCAGCACGTCAACACCACCGACTCGGCGGTGCGCATCACCCACGAGCCCACCGGTATCGTGGTGGCCTGCCAGAGCCAGCGCAGTCAGCACGCCAACCGCGACTTCGCCATGAAGCAGCTCAAGGCGAGGCTGTGGGAGCACGAGATGGAGAAGCGCAACGCCGCCAAGCAGGAGGCCGAGGACTCCAAGTCGGACATCGGCTGGGGCAGCCAGATCCGCTCCTACGTGCTGGATGACCAGCGTATCAAGGACCTGCGCACCGGCGTGCAGACCAGCAACTGTGACAAGGTGCTGGATGGTGATTTAGACCAGTTTATCGTCGCCAGCCTAAAGCAAGGATTGTAGCGAAATGGCCAACGAGAGCCCCACCCCGGACAGCCCCCAGAACGACGAGAACCGCCTGATCGCCGAGCGTCGCGCGAAGCTGGCGGCGCGCCGCGAGCGGGCCGCCGCGCAAGGCGAGAGCGCCTTTCCCAACCACTTCCGTCGTGACAGCCATGCCGCCGAGCTCAACGCGGCGCTGGGCGACAAGGACAAGGCCGAGCTCGAGGCGTTGAACCGTCAGGCCGGCGTGGCCGGGCGCATCATGCGCAAGCGTGGCCCCTTCATCGTCATCCAGGACGTCAGCGGCCAGATCCAGCTCTATGTCGACAAGAAGGGGCTGCCCGCCGAGACCCTCGAGGAGATCAAGGGCTGGGATATCGGCGATATCGTCGCGGGGCGTGGCCCGGTGCACAAGTCGGGCAAGGGCGACCTCTACGTGATGATGGAGGATGCGGTGCTGCTCACCAAGAGCCTGCGTCCGCTGCCCGACAAGTTCCACGGCCTCACCGACATGGAAGCGCGCTACCGTCAGCGCTATGTGGACCTGATCATGAACCCCGACTCGCGTCAGGTGTTCGAGACCCGTGCCGGAGTGATCAGCGCCATGCGCCGCTTCTTCGAGGCGCGCGGCTTCATGGAGGTTGAAACCCCCATGCTGCAGGCGATTCCCGGCGGCGCCACGGCGCGCCCCTTCGTCACCCACCACAATGCGCTGGACCAGGACATGTACCTGCGCATCGCACCGGAGCTCTATCTCAAGCGCCTGGTGGTGGGCGGCTTCGAGAAGGTCTTCGAGATCAACCGCAACTTCCGCAACGAGGGGCTCTCCACGCGTCACAACCCCGAGTTCACCATGATCGAGTTCTATCAGGCCTACGCGGACTACCATGACCTGATGGACCTCACCGAGGAGATGCTGCGCACCCTGACTCGCGAGGTGCTGGGCACCACCACCGTGGTCAACACCGTGCGCAACCGCGACGGCGAGGTGCTGGAGCATTTCGAGTACGACTTCGGCCAGCCGCTGCGCCGTCTGACCGTGTTCGACTCGATTCTCGAATATAACCCCGAGATCCATGCCGATGCGCTGGCCGATGAGGCCGCGGCGCGCCAGATCGCCGAGCGTCTGGATATCGACGTCAAGGATGGCTGGGGCCTGGGCAAGATCCAGATCGAGATCTTCGAGAAGACCGTGGAGCATCGCCTGCAGCAGCCCACCTTCATCACCGAGTACCCCACCGAGGTCAGCCCGCTGGCGCGCCGCAAGGACGCCAATCCCTTCGTCACCGAGCGGTTCGAGTTCTTCGTCGGCGGCCGCGAGATCGCCAACGGCTTCTCTGAGCTCAACGATGCCGAGGATCAGGCCGAGCGCTTCCGCGAACAGGTAGCGGAGAAGGAGGCCGGCGACGACGAGGCGATGTACTACGATGCCGACTATGTGCGCGCGCTCGAGTATGGCCTGCCGCCCACCGCCGGCGAGGGCATTGGTATCGACCGCCTGGTGATGCTGCTCACCGACAGCGCCTCGATCCGCGATGTCCTGCTGTTCCCGGCCATGCGGCCCGAGGTGGACTGACATTTGCGTCGATGGCGGAAGCGCTCGGGGCTGATCCGGGGGTAGGCCTCCGAGGAGGCGCTGTGAACCCCTCCCTGGGCGCTACCGACGCCATCCCTGGCGTAGGACCTCCTCTTCGGCCTACCCCCGGCGCTCCCTCGCGCATGGGCAACAGCGGCTGTCCTGGTCTGTAAGAGGGAAGCATTGGTAAACACTGCAGACAGCGCCCATAATGGCGGTCGTTTCGACGTCGAGGAGACCACCATGAAACTGCTCAATCGCTCTGCCCTGAGCGTCCGCCCGACCCAGCACTTCGTGGACTGGATCAACGGGCTCGAGCCCACCCTCGGCGACGACGACCTGACGCTGGCCGACGTCGAGCGCGAGAGCACCGTCTACCTGATTCCCGAGATGGACACCCCGGAGGCCCTGCAGGGCTTCGTGCGCGAGCGCTATCTCGAGATCCTCGAGACCGAGCTGCGCGCCTGGGAAGAGGACGAGCGGCAGTGGCCCGAGACCATCGACTGGTCGCTGTTCCAGCGCTTCCTGCAGCTCGAGCACAGCTATCTGGCCATCGACCTCGACAACGAGGCGGCACTGGAGATCTCTGAGATCGACGACAGCCTGCTGCTGGAGACCGATCAGGACTGACGGTCGACTCGCAGTATCCAGGAGAAACCGGCTTCGGCCGGTTTCTTTTTTGACGAACCCCGACGGAACATGGAATGAGTCGACTCTTCGAGACGCGCCCCGGCGACGATGGCCTGCCGGGACCCGAGCGGCGCCTGGCCGTGCTGGCGCTGATCCTGGGTACCCTGATGGCGGTGGTGGACACCACCATGGTCAATATCGCGTTGCCCTCCATCGCCAGGAGCCTCGAGGTCTCCGCCTCCCGGGTGGTGTGGGTCACCAACCTCTTCCAGGTCAGTTGTGCCGCCTTCCTGCTGGTATTCGCCGCCTTGAGCGAGCTGCTCAGCCGGCGTCGACTCTACGTGGCCGGCGTCGCGGTCTTCGCCCTGGCGGCACTGGGCAGTGCGCTCTCGACCAGCCTCGAGTCACTGCTGCTGTTCCGGGCCCTGCAGGGGCTGGGGGCGGCGGCGACCCTCTCCATCGGCCCCTCGATCTACCGACAGATCTTTCCCACGCGGCTGCTGGGCAGTGCCCTGGGGCTCTCCGCCATGGTGGTGGCGGGCGGCTATGCCGCCGGCCCGGCCATCGGCGGGCTGCTGCTCTCGGTGGCCGACTGGCCCTGGCTGTTCGCCCTGCATCTGCCGCTGGGTGGGGTGGCGGTGGTGCTGGCCTGGCGGGCGCTGCCCCGCGAGTCGGCACGTCCCGGCGGCTTCGACTGGCAGGGGGCGCTGCTCTCGGTGGCCATGCTCGGCGGCTTCTTCGTTGCCATGGATGGCCTCGGGCATGGCATGCCGGTCTGGGCGCTGGTGGCGTGGCTGGGCAGCAGCCTGGTCGCGGCGCTGCTGTTCCTGCGTCGCCAGCGGCGTGCCACCCATCCGCTGCTGCCGCTGGCGATCTTCGCCGAGCGGCGCTTCAGCCTGGCGCTGGCCGCCCAGGGCAGCGCCTTCGTGGGCCAGGGGCTCGCCTTCGTGGCACTCTCCTTCCTGTTCCAGCAGCAGATGGGCTTCTCGCCCTTGGAGACCGCCTGGCTGTTCACTCCCTGGCCGCTGGCGATCATGCTGGTGGGGCCGCTGGCGGGCCGGCTGGCTGACCGGATGAACCCGACTCTGCTGGCCTCGCTGGGCCTGACCCTGCTGATGGTCGGCCTCGCCGCGCTGGCCCGGCTAGATGCCGAGGCCGGGGTGGTCGAGGTGTTGTGGCGCATGGCGCTGTGCGGGCTGGGCTTCGGGCTCTTCCAGCCGCCCAACAACCGCGAACTCATCGGCAGCGTGCCCGCCGCGCGCAGTGCCAATGCCTCCGGGGCCATGAGCACCTCGCGCACCGTGGGGCAGTCGCTGGGGGTGGCCCTGGTGGGTGCCTTCCTGGCCGCCGGCGTGGCGGTGCAGGCGACGCTGTGGCTGGGCGCGCTGACCACCCTGATCGCCTTGCTGTTCAGCCTGCTGCGGGTCCCGCTTGCCGCCGCCCGGGGCGAGTAGCGACGAGCGCGCGCGACCCAGGCGCATCGTTCGCGCCGCCGATAGCGAGTACAATGGGGCCTTCACTTCACCACTTCGGGAAGCCGCCATGAGCATCCAGTCAAGCATCGAAGAGAAGCTCAAGGCCCTCGAGCCCGCCTTTCTGCAGGTGGAGAACGAGAGCCATCGGCACGCCGTGCCGCCCAACTCCGAGACCCACTTCAAGGTCACCCTGGTCAGCGAGCGCTTCGCGGGGCTGATGCCGGTCAAGCGTCACCAGCAGCTCTACTCCCTGCTGGCCGACGAGCTGGCTGGCCCTGTGCATGCCCTGGCCCTGCACCTCTACACGCCGCAGGAGTGGGAGGCCAGCGGCCAGGCGCGCCCCGACTCCCCCGACTGCCAGGGCGGCGGGCGGTGACCAGCGAACCGCAGCGCCTCCAGTACCTGGAGGCGATGGGTCTGACCGCCTGGGTATCACGCTATGTGCTGCCCAACGCGCGCAGCACCCCGGCCTGCGACTGGGAGCTGCCCGAAGCCGCCCCCGAGGCCGATCACGGCGAGCGCCTGCATGCCCTTCTCGAGGAAGCGCGGGAGCAGCCTGCTGCCCCCCGGCCGGAGGCCCCCGCCCAGGAGCGTGCCGTGCGCCCGCCGCGACCGGGCAAGGCGCGAGCGGCCCTGCTGGGGGATATCCCGACTTCGCCAGAACCCGACAGCGGGGCCGAGACGGCAGGACCTGCCGCGCAGGCGCCGGGAGAGGCGCTGCGCTTCGCCTTCCAGGTCGCCTGCCTGGAAGGGCGCTGGCTGCTGGTGCTGCCGGGCGAACAGGCGCCGGGGCGTCCCCAGCTGATGCTGCTCGCCAACCTGCTGCGGGCAGCGGGCATCGATTCGCCACTGCCGGTCTTCCAGGACTTTCGCTGGCCGCTGCAGGAGGGGTTGCCGGTGCATGAGCCGCTGGAGGAGGCCCGCGAGGGCCTGAAGGCCTTCATCGCGGGGGCCAGCCGGCGCGGCTGGGCGCCACGCCGGCTGCTGATGTTCGGCCAGGATGACACCCTGGACCGGGTGCTGTCGTTCGAGGCGGGGCACTGCCCGCTGTTCGACCTGCCAGCCTGGCAGGCGCCGTCACTGAGCGAGCTCTCCGCCAGTGCCGATGCCAAGCGCGCGCTGCTGCCGCAGCTGCTGGAGCTGGGCGAGGCGTGGCGAGACGCGGCAGGGGAAGTGCCGGATGAACGCTAGCAAGCGCGGGAAGAAGCCGATGCTGGTGCGCCTGACGGAGGCCGACCTCCCGGCGGTGGCGCCGCTGGAGGCGGCTCATGGCTGGCCTGTGGGCGGCTCCGAGGCGCAGTGGAAGACAGCCCTGGCCGACCCCGCCACGGCTGTCTACGGCCTGATGGCCGGCGATGCCCCGATGGGTGATGAACTGCTGGGCTATGCCGCCGTGGCCCGGCTGCCCTTCGAGGCGGAGCTGCAGGCGATCCTGGTGGACGAGGCGTTGCGGGGCCAGAGGCTCGCCCGGCAGCTGCTCTCCGTGGTGGCCGACCAGGCCCGTGACTGGGGCAGCGAGCGGCTGCTGCTGGAGGTGCGGGCGGGCAATGCCCCGGCCATAGCGCTCTATCGTGCGGCGGGCTTTCGCGAGGATGGCATTCGTCGCGGCTACTATCCGCTACTGCCGAGTCGTGACTCGTCCTCGTTGCATGCCCCGGACACGCCACCGCCCCGGCAGGCCGGGGCGGTTAGGGAAGATGCGCTGCTGATGTCGCTGGCGCTGGGGTGAGTCCGCTCGGCGGCTCAGCCCTGGCTGTCGCCATCCAGCTCGTCCAGCTTGCCCAGCACGGCGGTTAGGCGGCGCTCCCACTCCTCGCGCTCCTGCTTCAGGCGGCTGTTTTCCTCGCGCAGCTCTTCGGCTTCCATCTTCAGCAGCTCCAGAGCCTCCACGGCACTGGTGACCTTCTGTTCGAGCCGGTTGAAGAGTTCGATGCTCATCCTGTTCTCCTGAGGTGTCGTTCCGGGTGGTCCTTGCGGCCGAGCCGGGGCCCGTGGCGGGCGTTCCAGGCCAGCAGCGTAACGCCGAGCTACCGGCTCAGCAAGCGTCGTCGGGCGGCGACATCACTCCAGTGTCACGGCGGTAGAGCCGGCCGTGGCTGTCGCCGGCCTGCACCTCGCGGTGCAGCTGCCAGCCGGCGGGGATCTGCGGGTCGAGTCCGGCCTCGGTCTCCAGGTAGATGAAGGCGTCGTTCGCCAGCCAGCCCGCCTCCAGAGCGGCGCAGCAAGGCTCCGCCAGGCCCTGGCGGAAGGGCGGGTCGAGGAAGACCAGGCTGGCGGGGCAGGGCGTGCCGGCCAGGAAGGTGGCAACATCGGCGTTGACGACCCGCCCGCGCGGCGCTGCCCCCAGGGTGGCGAGGTTCGCGGTGAGCTGGTCGGAGACCCGGGCATCGCGCTCCACGAAGGTGGCTTCCCGGGCGCCTCGCGAGAGGGCTTCCAGGCCGAGGGAGCCGGTGCCGGCGAAGAGGTCCAGAACCCGGGCGCCGGGCAGGGTCGCTGCCAGCCAGTTGAACAGGGTCTCGCGGACCCGGTCGGGCGTGGGCCGCAGCCCGGGGCTGTCGAGTACCGGCAGCAGTCGGCGGCGGTAGTCGCCGCCGATGATGCGCAGGCGGCCGGCACTCCGGTGGCCGGTGTCCTTGCCGCCGTGCTGGCGGGCGGTGGCGGGCTTGCCTGAACGGCGTGAGCGTGGGTGGCGTCGAGTCATGGCGAGGATTGTAACGGGCGGCTTGTCCACAGTCATGGTGGGCAGTGGTAGGATGTGGCGATTCGTTCATCCGCGAGGCTGATTCTGTCCATGTTCGGTTTTTTCAAGCGCAAGAAGAAGCAGGAGCAAGAGGCGACCCGGGAGGAGCATGACCTCCAGGACGAGACCGCCCCGCCTGCCGATGAGGGTGAAGGCTCCGCCGAGGGGGAGCGTGACGGTGAGCCCGAGGGCCGGGCCGAGCCACCGCACGCCGAGACGGCCGAGGAGCCCCTCGACAAGAGCGTCGCGGAGGACGGCGCTGCAGCGCGTCAGCCGGAGCCCGAGGTCGAAGTGGCACCTGATGCAGGGGGCGACCAGGCAGCAGGCGTTGCCCCCGATGTCCCTGAGCAGCAGACTGCTGTCGAGCCCGAGCCCGAGCCCGAGCCCGAGCCCGAGCCCGAGCCCGAGCCCGAGCCCGAGCCCGAGCCCGAGCCCGAGCCGCCCCGGACCGCGCTGCAGGAGAAGCCGGTCGCCGGCGAGAAGAAGGGCTGGTTCGCTCGCATCCGCTCGGGCCTCGGCAAGACCCGCGCCAACCTGACCGACGGCCTGGCCGACCTGTTCCTGGGCCGGAAGCAGATCGATGACGACCTGATGGAGGACCTCGAGACCCAGCTGCTGATGGCGGACGTGGGCATCGAGGCCACCACCGAGATCATCGATCGCCTGACCGAGCGGGTCTCGCGCAAGGAGCTCAAGGATAGCGAGGCACTTTACCGCGCCCTGCAGGAGGAGCTGGCCATCATGCTCGAGCCGGTGAGCCATCCCCTGGTGCTGCCGCCCAAGGGGGAGGGGCCCTTCGTCATCCTGGTGGTTGGCGTCAACGGCGTGGGCAAGACCACCACCATCGGCAAGCTGACCCAGCGCTTCCAGCGCGAGGGGCGCAGCGTGATGCTGGCCGCCGGCGACACCTTCCGAGCCGCCGCGGTGGAGCAGCTCAAGGTGTGGGGCGAGCGCAACAAGGTACCGGTGATCGCCCAGCACACCGGCGCCGACAGCGCCTCGGTGGTCTATGACGCCGTGGCGGCCGCCAAGGCCCGCGGTGTCGATGTGCTGATCGCCGATACCGCCGGGCGCCTGCACAACAAGGCGCACCTGATGGAGGAGCTCAAGAAGGTCCATCGGGTGATGGGCAAGCTCGACGCCGCAGCACCCCACGAGGTGATGCTGGTGCTCGACGCCGGTACCGGTCAGAACGCCCTCTCCCAGGCCAGCACCTTCCACGAGGCGGTGCCGATCACCGGGGTCACGCTGACCAAGCTCGACGGCACCGCCAAGGGCGGCATCATCTTCGCCCTGGCCAAGCAGCTGGGTATTCCGATCCGCTTCATCGGGGTCGGTGAGTCCCTGGACGACCTGCGCCCCTTCGTGGCCGGCGAGTTCGTCGATGCCCTGTTCGACCGCGAGAGGGACGACGCCCAGGGATGATCGTCTTCGAGCACGTCGGCAAGCGCTATGGCGGTCGCTTCGATGCCCTCGCCAACCTCGATTTCCGCGTGCGGCGTGGCGAGATGCTGTTCCTGACCGGCCACTCCGGAGCCGGCAAGAGCTCACTGCTGCGTCTGATCATGCGCCTGGAGCGCCCCTCCCGGGGGCGAATCCTGGTTGCTGGCCACGATATCGACCGGCTCCATCCCAGCCAGGTGCCCTTCTATCGTCGCCAGATCGGCGTGGTCTTCCAGGATCACCAGCTGCTCTACGACCGCTCGATCTTCCACAATGTGGCGCTGCCCCTGGCGATCCAGGGCGTCGAGCCCCGCGAGGCGGCGCGCCGGGTGCGAGCGGCACTCGACAAGGTGGGGTTGCTGCACCGCGAGAAGGCGTTGCCCATCGAGCTTTCCGGCGGCGAGCAGCAGCGCGTCGGGATCGCCCGGGCGGTGGTCAACAAGCCGGCCCTGCTGCTGGCCGACGAGCCCACCGGCAACCTCGATCCCCAGCTCTCCGCCGATATCATGGCGCTGTTCGAGGACTTCAACCGCATCGGCACCACGGTGATGATCGCCAGCCACGACCTGGCGCTGATCGCCCGACTCCACCATCGCACCCTGCGCCTGCGCGAGGGGCGCCTGGTGGGTGACCAGGAGGCCGCATGAGCCGTTCTCCCGCTCCGCCCCCTCGCGGCGCTCGCACTCACCGCACGCGTTCATCGAGCCGCTTCCGCGGCTGGCTGCGCCACCATCGGGCCATGGCCCTGGACAGTGCCCGGCGGCTGCTGCGGACGCCCATCGGCAGCCTGGTGACCATGCTCGCCATCGCCATCGCCTTGGTGCTGCCGGCGGCGCTGTGGCTGACCCTGGACAGCGCACGGCTGCTCGACGCCGAGCTCACCGAGAGCGCGACCCTCACCGCCTACCTCGCCCCGGGGGTCGATGATGGCGAGGCGGGACGCATCGAGGAGGCCCTGGGGGCCCAGCCCGGCGTAGCCCGCACCCGGCTGATCACCGCCGCCGAGGGCATGGCGGAGTTTCAGCAGGCGCTGGGGCTCACGGACGCCCTGGCGCGCCTCGACGACAACCCTCTGCCGGCCAGCGTGGTGGTGACCCCCGAGGCTCCGGCACCGGATGCAGTGCGGGAGCTGGCCGAGACGCTGGGGGCGCTGTCCGGAGTGGAGGAGGTGCGCCTGGACATGGCCTGGATCGAACGCCTGCGCAGCCTGGCCGAACTGGGGCAGCGCGTGGCGCTGGCGCTGGCGGTGCTGTTCGGTGGGGGAGTGCTGCTGGTGGTGGGCAATACCATCCGCCTGGCGGTGGAGAGTCGCCGGAAGGAGATCGAGGTGATCACCCTGATCGGCGCCACGCATGGCTTCGTGCGCCGCCCCTTCCTCTACAGCGGCGCCTGGTATGGCCTGGGCGGCGGCCTGCTGGCCTGGGCGCTGCTGACCCTGGGCGGGGAGTGGCTGGCGGCACCGGTCTCGGCGCTTGCGGCCAGCTACGGTGCCAGTTTCAGCCTGCCCCGGCTGGGGGCGGGCGGTTCCGCCACCCTGGTCGGCTGTAGTATACTATTGGGCTGGTTAGGTGCCTGGATCGCGGTCAGTCGCCACCTCGCGGAGGTGAAGCCGCGCTGAGGCCAGGCCAGCGCGTCGATGGCTCCAAGGCCACGGGCCTCGCGGAACTTTTCGATGTTCCTGGCGTCTGAAGAGCCGCACGCCAAGACACACATGGGCTGATTGAGGAGACATCCTGCACATGAGCAACAGTCTTCTTCCGGTGGGCCAACTCTCCCCGGGGCACGACCTCAACGGGTATATCCGGGCGGTGAATGGCATTCCCATGCTTTCCTCCGACGAGGAGCGTGAGCTGGCCTTCCGACTGCATGATGAGGGCGATCTGGAGGCGGCACGCCGCCTGGTGCTGTCGCACCTGCGCTTCGTCGTGCATATTGCCCGCAGCTACTCCGGCTATGGCCTGCCCCAGGCGGACCTGATCCAGGAGGGCAATGTCGGCCTGATGAAGGCGGTCAAGCGTTTCGATCCCAATCAGGGCGTGCGACTGGTCTCCTTTGCCGTGCACTGGATCAAGGCCGAGATCCACGAGTTCGTGCTGCGCAACTGGCGTATCGTGAAGATCGCCACCACCAAGGCCCAGCGCAAGCTGTTCTTCAACCTGCGCAGCGCCAAGAAGCGCCTGGCCTGGCTCAACAGCGACGAGGTCGAGGCGATCGCCAAGGACCTCGACGTCAAGCCCGAGGTGGTGCGCGAGATGGAAGGTCGGCTCTCCTCCCACGATGCCGGCTTCGATGCGGCTCCCGGCGAGGATGACGAGAGCAGCTGGCAGGCGCCGGTGCACTATCTGGACGACGCCTCCGCCGATCCGGCGACCCAGCTCGAGGCGAGCGACTGGGAGGGCGACTCCACGCGCCGCCTGCAGCAGGCCATGGAGGCCTTGGACGAGCGCTCCCGGGATATCCTGCAGCGTCGCTGGCTCAGCGAGCCCAAGGCGACCCTGCACGACCTGGCCGATGTCTACGGTGTCTCCGCCGAGCGTATCCGACAGCTCGAGAAGAACGCCATGAAAAAGATCAAGCAGCAGATCGGCGACGCCTTGGTGGCATGACCCACGGCAGGGCGCCTGGTGTCTGGTGTGGGCGGCTGAGCCCGCCATGAAGTATCGAGGAGCAAGCTGCAAGGGAACCCCTTGGCTTGCTCCTTCTGGTTCAGGCCAGCCTGACTTGCTCCTTGCTCCTTGCTCCTTGCTCCTAGCGCCTGTCAGGCCGGCTGCGGGCTCTCCCGGAGCAGCTGTGCCGAGAGCAGCCCCCACTGGTCCTCCCAGTACTCGGTGGGGCGGCGGCGGAAATCGCTCCTCACGTACTGGCTGATGCGCCCTTCGGCGGTGGCCAGCAGCAGGTTGGCGGCGGCGGAGGCGGGCAGGCTGGGGCGGCGCCCCTCGCGCAGCTCGGCCTCGCGCAGGACCTGCCTGAGCTGGGTCTCGAGCCGCTCGAACAGCTGGTGGATGCGGGTTCGCAGGCGCGCCGTCTCGCCGGTGAGCACGCCGCCGTCGAGCAGCCGTGAGAGACCGGGGTTCTTCTCGGCGAAGCTCAGCAGCAGGGTCAGCAGCGCCGCGCAGCGCGGCAGTGCCTCGTGCTCCTCTTCCAGGATGCGCCCGATACGGGCGAACAGGGTCTCCTCGATGAACTCGATGAGGCTCTCGAACATGCGTGCCTTGCTGGGGAAGTGGCGATAGAGCGCGGCCTCGGTGACGCCGACCTGCTTTGCCAGGGCGGCCACGGTGATGCGTTTGCCGCTGTCCTCTTCCAGCATCAAGGCCAGTGCCTGCAGGATCTGCTCGCGGCGACTAGGGGTGGGAGTTGCCTGCGTCATGGTGTGGTCAGCTTTCGTCGGTGATCAGGGTGCCGACCCCGGCGTTGGTGAAGATCTCCAGCAGGGTGGCGTGGGGCACCCGGCCGTCGATGATATGGGCGCTCGCGACGCCACCCTTCACCGCCTCCAGGGCGCAGCGGATCTTGGGCAGCATGCCGCCGTGGATGGTGCCGTCACTGATCAGCGCATCCACCTGGGCGGTGGTCAGGCCGGTCACCACCTCGCCGGAGCCATCCATCAGGCCGGCCACGTTGGTCAGCAGCATCAGCTTCTCGGCACCGAGCGCCTCGGCCACCTTGCCGGCCACCAGGTCGGCGTTGATGTTGTAGCTGTGGCCCTCGGCGTCGACGCCGATGGGGGCGATCACCGGGATGAAGTCGCGCTCGGCGAGCATCTCGATCAGGTCGGTGGAGATATGCTCCACCTCGCCGACATGGCCGATGTCGATGATCTCGGGGACGGTCATCTCCGGGCTCTGGTGCACCACCTTGAGCTGGCGGGCACGTATCTGGGCGCCGTCCTTGCCGGTGAGGCCGATCGCCTTGCCGCCGCACTGGTTGATCAGGTTGACGATGCCCTTGTTGACCAGGCCGCCCAGCACCATCTCCACCACGTCCATGGTCTCGGCATCGGTGACCCGCATGCCATTGACGAAGCGTGACTCGATGTTGAGCTTCTTGAGCAGCTCGCCGATCTGCGGACCGCCCCCGTGGACCACCACCGGATTGATGCCGACCTCCTTCATCAGCACCATGTCGCGGGCGAAGGAGTCGATCAGGGTGTCCTCGGTCATGGCGTTGCCGCCGTACTTCACCACCACGGTCTTGCCGGAGAAGCGCTGGATATAGGGCAGCGCCTCGGAGAGTACCTCCACCACAAGGCGCGGGTCGCGGGTCTGTTCGGTCATCGGTCGGGTTCCCTCTCCTGTCTATGCGATGAACCGCCCCTTAGAGGGGCAGTTCGAGGTCGGGTGACACCTGGGTGAGGGCGTCAGCGAAGCGGCCGCGGATGCGGGCCAGGGCGGCGTCGTCCTTGCCCTCGAAGCGCAGCACCAGCACTGGCGTGGTGTTGGAGGCGCGGCACAGGCCCCAGCCGTCGGGGTAGTCGACGCGGATGCCGTCGAGGGTGGTCTTGACCCCCTCCTCGCCGAAGTCGCCCTCGCGGGCCAGGCGTGCCACCAGGTCGAACTTGGTCTCGTCGGTGACGGTGATGTTGATCTCCGGGGTGCCCTTGTCCTGGGGGTAACGGTCGAAGAAGGCGTCGGCATCCATCTCCTGGCGGGAGAGGATCTCCAGCAGGCGGGCGGCGCCGTAGAGGCCATCGTCGAAGCCGTACCAGCGCTCCTTGAAGAAGATGTGGCCGCTCATCTCGCCGGCCAGCAGGGCGCCGGTCTCCTTCATGCGCGCCTTGATCAGCGAGTGGCCGGTGCGCCACATCTCGGGCTCGCCGCCGGCCTCATCGATCACCCGGGCCAGGTTGCCGGTGCACTTGACGTCGAAGATCACCTTGGCGCCCGGGTTGCGCTCCAGCATGTCCTCGGCGAAGGCCATCATCAGGTGGTCGGGGTAGATCAGGCGGCCGGAGGGGGTGATCACGCCGAGGCGGTCGCCATCACCGTCGAAGGCCAGGCCGATATCGGCGCCGCTCTCCTGCACCACGCGGATCAGGTCCTGCAGGTTCTCGGGCTTGCCCGGGTCCGGGTGGTGGTTGGGGAAGGTGCCGTCGATCTCGGCGAACAGCGGGAGGGTCTCGACGCCGAGCTTCTCCACCAGCTGTGGGCCGAGCTCGCCGGCCACGCCATTGCCGCAGTCCACCACCGCCTTCAGCGGGCGGGCCAGGCGCACGTCGGCCAGGATGCGCGCCAGGTAGGCGTCGCGCACGTCCACCTCGCGCACGCTGCCCTGGCCTGTGCTCAGTTCGCCCCCGACGATACGGGTGTGCAGGGCGGTGATCGCCTCGCCGGAGAGGGTCTCGCCGCCAAGCACGATCTTGAAGCCGTTGTAGTCCGGCGGGTTATGGCTGCCGGTGACCATCACCCCGGAGGCGGTGCCGTCCAGCGCATGGGTGGCAAAGTAGAGCACCGGGGTGGGCACCATGCCGACGTCGATGACGTCGCGACCGGCGGCGGTCAGACCGCGCACCAGGGCGTCCTTGAGGCGTTCGCCGGAGAGGCGACCGTCGCGGGCGACCACCACGGTGGACTCGCCGCGGGCGGCGGCCTCGCTGCCGATGGCGCGGCCGATCAGCTCGACGCTGTCCTCGGTAAGGGTGTCATCGACGATGCCGCGGATATCGTAGGCGCGGAAGATGGAGGCGGGAACGGTCTGGGTGTCGGCTGTCATGGTTATCCTTTTCCTGTGAATAGCGTCGCGGGACTCAACATCAGTGGCGGCCGGAGCTGCCGAAGCCGCCGCTGCCACGCTGGCTGGCGTCGAAGTTGTCTACCACCTCGAGCGCGGCCTGCACCACGGGGACAAGCACGAACTGTGCCAGGCGATCGAAGGGCTCGACGGTGAAGTCGGTCGCGCCGCGGTTCCAGACCGAGATCATCAGTTCGCCCTGGTAGTCGGAGTCGATCAGCCCCACCAGGTTGCCGAGCACGATGCCGTGCTTGTGGCCCAGCCCCGAGCGCGGCAGGACCAGGCCGGCGAGGCCCGGGTCGGCGATATGCACGGCGAGCCCGGTGCGCACCAGCTCGCACTGGCCCGGGGCCAGGGTCAGCGGGGCCTCGAGCAGGGCGCGCAGGTCCATGCCGGCGGAGCCTTCGCTGGCGTAGCGGGGCAGGTGGTCGCGCAGGCGCTCGTCGAGGAGCTTCACGGCGAGGCGCGGGGGAGTGGCGGAAGCGGGCATCGGGTTTCCTGGAAATCGGTCGTGTGGGTCAGCGGGACTGCCGGTCGGCGAGGCAGGCCAGGGCGCGGCGCAGGATCGCCTCGGCGAGCCGCGCCTTGGGCTGTGGAGGGAAGGCGTCGCGGCCGAGATCGTCGCCCTTCGGCGACGATTGACGGGGCCCAGCCCGCCATAGCAGCACGGCGGCGTTGTCGTCGGCGCCGAAGCCGAGGCCCTCGCAAGAGACGTCGTTGGCGACGACCATGTCCAGCCCCTTGCGGGCGAGCTTGTCCCGGGCGTAGCGCTCCACGTCCCGGGTCTCGGCGGCGAAGCCTACCACCAGCGGCCGGCTGGCCTCGGGCAGGGCGGCCACCGCGGCGATGATGTCGGGGTTCTTGACCAGGCGCAGGGTCAGGGCGTCCTCGCCCTCCACCTTCTTGATCTTGTGCTCGGCTGCCGTCTCGGCGCGGTAGTCGGCCACCGCGGCACAGCCGATGAAAAGGTCGCTCTCGGGTGCCAACTGCTGGGCGGCGGCGTGCATCTCGCGGGCCGTCTCCACCTCGAGACACTCCACGCCGGTCGGGCAGGCCAAGGCCACCGGACCACTGATCAGCTTGACCCGGGCGCCCAGCGCCGCGGCGGCCTCGGCCAGGGCGTAGCCCATCTTGCCGGAGCTGTGGTTGGATAGGTAGCGCACCGGATCCAGCGGCTCCCGGGTGGGGCCTGCGGTGATGGTGATGGTCAGGCCCGAAGCGGGACCCTTGTCGGTGTCCGCGGCCCCCTCCGCCACCCGCAGGGCCTCGAGGATCGCCTCGGGCTCCAGCATGCGCCCAGGACCGACATCGCCGCAGGCCTGATCGCCGCTGTCCGGCCCCAGCAGGCGCCAGCCGTCCTCGGCGAGCCGGGCGGTGTTGCGCTGCGTCGCCGGGTGGGCCCACATCGCCTGGTTCATGGCCGGGGCCATCACCTTCTCGGCGTCGCTGGCCAGGCACAGGGTGGTGAGCAGGTCGTCGGCCATGCCGGCGGCCAGCCGCGCCATCAGGTCGGCGGTGGCGGGGGCGATCAGGATGGTGTCGGCCCAGCGGGCCAGCTCGATGTGCCCCATCCCGGCTTCGGCCTCGGGGTCGAGCAGCGAGGTGCGCACCGTCTCGCCGGTCAGTGCCTGAAGGGTCAGCGGGGTAATGAAGGACTGGGCGCCCTGGGTCATGACGACCCGCACGTCACAGCCCGCCTGCTTGAGCAGGCGGGCGAGCAGGGCGCTCTTGTAGGCGGCGATGCCGGCGCTGATGCCGAGCAGCACGCGTCGGCCTGTCGTGGGTCCGGATGGCGATGACATGGGCATGTCCCAGGGCGCTGTTATCAGCCGCCTACCTTACCATCGGCGCCCGACCTTGCGTAGCCGGGCCGGCCATGCCGGAAGAGTGGCTACACTGAGGAGACTCGGCGTGCGGGAGAAGAGTGGGAGGGTGGCGATGTCGATCAGGGACTGGCCGGAGGGTGAGCGCCCCAGGGAGAAGTTGCTGGCGCTGGGCGCGGAGGCGCTCTCGGATGCCGAGCTGTTGGCGATCTTCCTGCGGGTGGGCGTGCAGGGCCGCTCGGCGGTGGACCTGGCGCGTGACCTGCTGCTGGAGTTCGGTGGCCTGCGCCAGTTGCTGGAGGCCGAGCGCGAGCGCTTCTGTGCGGCGCGGGGCATGGGGGATGCCAAGTACGTGCAGCTCCAGGCGACCCTGGAGCTGTCGCGGCGCCACCTGGCCAGCCAGCTGGCGCGGGGGGAGGCGCTCACCTCGCCGACCCTGGTGCGTGCCTATCTCTCCAGCCAGCTGCGCCATCTCGGGCACGAGGAGTTTGCCGCGCTGTTCCTCGATACCCAGCACCGGGTGATCCGCTACGAGTCACTGTTCCGCGGCACCCTGGACAGCGCCTCCGTCTATCCCCGCGAGGTGGCTCGCCGCGCCCTGGAGCTCGGTGCCGGGGCACTGATCCTCGCCCACAACCACCCCTCCGGCGTGGCCGAGCCCAGTGATGCCGACCGGCGCATCACCGAACGGCTGCGTGAGGCATTGGGGCTCTTCGAGATCCGCGTGCTCGACCATTTCGTGGTGGGGGATGGCGAGGTTGTCTCCTTCGCCGAACGCGGGTGGTTATAGTCAGCGGGGCATGACGCGGGGCGCCACTTCCTCTATAATGCCGCCTCGGCTGCGCCTGACCCCGCAAATCGGGGTCGCCTGCCAAGCGCCTGCCCACCGTCAGTCGCCTTTCGCGTCGCACTCGCCGTCGCGGGGCATGTCATGCCCTTGCGCTCCGGGCTTGTCCGGCGAGGCGGTCTCTGGTATAAAGTGCAGCCTTTGAATTCCCTTGGGTCAAATGTCACGGGATCTCCCGGTTTGCCCGACAGGTTTTGAACACAACAGGTGATTGAACACCTGGCCAGTGGTTGGAGGCTCCCATGTCCAAAGTATGTCAGGTTACCGGCAAGCGCCCGGTGACTGGTAACAACGTTTCACACTCCCAGCGCAAGACTCGCCGCCGGTTCCTGCCGAACCTGCACACCCACCGTTTCTGGGTGGAGTCCGAGAACCGCTTCGTCAAGCTGCGCGTCTCTTCCAAGGGCATGCGCATCATCGACAAGAAGGGTATCGAGGCGGTACTCGGCGATATCCGCAAGCGCGGCGAAGCCGTCTAAGCGATTCGCTTTCTAGCGATTCATTAAAGGGGAGCAAGTAGTCATGCGTGACAAGATCAGAATGGTGTCTAGCGCCGGTACCGGCCACTTCTACACCACCGACAAGAACAAGCGGAACACTCCGGACAAGCTGGAGATGAAGAAGTTTGATCCGGTCGTCCGTAAGCACGTGATGTACAAGGAAGCCAAGATCAAGTAAGCCTTGATCCTCTTCCGCAGGTGTTCAAGCCTGTTGACCTGAACCCGGCTGACTCCTCAGCCGGGTTCAGGCGTTTCTGAGGCAGCCGCAGAGACCGCCGTCGATGCCCGAACTTCCCGAAGTCGAAACCACCCGCCGCGGTATCGCGCCCCATGTCGAGGGCCGCGAGATCGGCGAGGTGATCGTACGCCAGCCCCGCCTGCGCGTGCCGGTGCCCGGCGACCTGGCCGAGCGGCTGGTGGGCGCGCGCATCGGTACGCTGGCCCGACGCGCCAAGTACCTTCTGCTGCCCCTCTCCGGGGGAGAGGCCGCCGGGGCCACCCTGCTGTGGCATCTGGGCATGTCCGGAAGCCTGCGTATCGCGCGTCTCGGCGAACTCCCCAGGAAGCATGATCACCTCGACCTGGTGCTCGACGACGGCGCCATCCTGCGCTACCACGACCCGCGCCGCTTCGGCTTCGTCGACTGGCTGGCCGGTTGCCCCGAGCAGGATTCGCGCCTGGCGCACCTGGGGCCTGAACCGCTCTCGGCGGCCTTCGATGGCGAACGGCTCTACCGGCTTTCCCGCGGGCGTCGGGTCGCGGTCAAGCCCTTCCTGATGGACAACACCGTGGTGGTGGGGGTAGGCAATATCTACGCCTCCGAGGCGCTGTTCATGGCCGGCATCGACCCGCGCCGTGCCGCCGGGCGCATTTCGGCCGAGCGCTATGCTTGCCTGGCCGCCGCCGCCAAGGAGGTGCTGGCCGCGGCCATTACCCAGGGCGGCACCACCCTGCGTGACTTCGTCGGCGGCACCGGCGAGCCCGGCTACTTCAAGCAGCGGCTCAATGTCTATGGCCGCCACGGCCAGCCTTGCCGCCGCTGCGGCGCCGAGCTGCGCCTCATTACCCTCGGGCAGCGGGCCAGTGTCTACTGCCCCCACTGCCAGACCTGATTCCCCGGAGAGACCCATGACCCTGTCCTCACTGCGCCTGAAGAAGAACGCCGACCGCCGCCTCAAGGCCGGCCACCTGTGGCTCTACTCCAACGAGATCGACACCGATGCGACCCCGCTCAAGGGGCTGGAGGCCGGGGCGCAGGTGGTGGTGGAGGCCGCCAACGGCAAGGCCATGGGCGTGGCCTACGTCAATCCCAACTCGCTGATCTGTGCTCGGCTGGTCTCCCGGGACCCCAAGCAGGGCCTCGACCGTTCGCTGCTGGTGCATCGGCTCAACCAGGCGCTGGCGCTGCGCCAGCGCCTGTTCGCCGCGCCCTACTACCGGCTGGTGCACGGCGAGGGCGACCTGCTGCCGGGGCTGGTGATCGACCGCTTCGGCGATACGCTGGTGGTGCAGCTCAATACCGCCGGCATGCAGGCGGCCCTCCCCGAGCTGCTCGACGCCCTGGACAAGGTGCTCTCGCCGACTACCGTGGTGCTGCGCAACGACACCTCGGGGCGCCGCCAGGAGGGCCTCGAGCGCGTCGTGGAGGTGGCCAAGGGGGAGGTGAGTGATCCCGTGCTGCTGGAGGAGAACGGCGTGCGCTTCGCCGCTCCGGTGCTCGACGGCCAGAAGACCGGCTGGTTCTATGACCACCGCGCCAACCGCGCCTGGCTCAACCAGTTCGTGGCCGGCAAGCGGGTGCTGGACCTGTTCAGCTATGTGGGTGGCTGGGGCGTGCAGGCGGCGGCCCACGGTGCCAGTGAGGTGCTCTGCGTGGATGCCTCCGCCCCGGCGCTCGAGCGGGTCGCCGAGAATGCCGCGCTCAACGGCCTCCAGGAGCAGGTGTCGGTGGGCGAGGGCGACGCCTTCGAGGCGCTGGCGGCCCTCAAGGCGGAGGGAGAGCAGTTCGATGTGGTGATCCTCGACCCGCCCGCCTTCATCAAGAAGCGCAAGGATATCCCCAACGGCGAGCGCGCCTACGCGAAGCTCAATCGCGAAGCGATGCGCCTGCTCGGGCGTGACGGCCTGCTGCTCTCCGCCTCGTGCTCCATGCACCTGGCGCCGGAGCGACTGGTGGACGTGGTGCGCGGTGCGGTGCGCCACCAGGACCGCCATGGCCAGGTCCTCTTCCAGGGCCATCAGGGGCCGGATCACCCGGTGCATCCGGCGATCCCCGAGACCAGCTACCTCAAGGCGCTGGGCGTGCGGGTCTTCCGGGACTGACATGGCGGACGCGGCGGTGCGGGTCTTCGCCCACAGCAATGCGCTGCTGGTCAGCCATGTGCGCAACCTGCTCGAGGCGGCGGGGATCCCGGCACAGCTGCGCAACATGACCCTCGGCGGCGGCGCCGGCGAGCTGCCGCTGGGGGAGTGCGAGCCCGAGGTGTGGGTGAAGCCGCATAACCGCGAGTGGGCGGAGGCGCTGATTCGCGAGGCCCTGGCCGGGGCGAGCGAGGCACCGGCCTGGCGCTGCCCCGGCTGCGGCGAATCGCTGGAGCGCGTGTTCGACGCCTGCTGGAACTGCGGGGCGCTGCGTCCCTGTGATTCGAGCCCCTGACATGCGAGGAGCGTCTTATGGAGTGGGATCTGCCCGAGCCCTTCGTCATCGAACTCGTTGTCGAGCCCGCGGCCATCGATGAGTATGACCATGCCAACAACGCCGAGTACCTGCGCTGGATCGAGCGGGTGAGCTGGGCCCACTCCGACGCCCTGGGGCTCACCCTGGCGCGCTACCGGGAACTGGATCGCGGCATGGCGGTACACCGCCACGAGCTGGATTACCTGGCCCCGGCCTTCGCCGGCGACCGCCTTGCGCTCGCCACCTGGATCATCGCCGATGACAGCCGCCTGACCCTGACCCGCAGCTTCCAGCTGATCCGTCCCGCCGATGGCCGCACCTTGCTGCGGGCGCGCACCCGCTTCGCCTGCATCGAGCTCTCAAGCGGCCGCCCGCGGCGCCTGCCCGAGGAGTATCGGCGGATCTACGGCGAGGCGGCCGTGGCCGAGTGACCCCGGTCGCCTTGGCGGGGTGCGCGCGTTACCATAGCGGCCATTTCCGAACCGCAGAGTCCGCTTTTCCCATGAGTGCAGCTTCCGAGAAGACCCGCGTTCTTACCGGCATCACCACCACCGGTACCCCCCACCTGGGCAACTACGTCGGTGCCATCAAGCCCGCCATCGAGGCGAGCCAGGACCCCAACGTGCAGTCCTACTACTTCCTCGCCGACCTGCATGCGCTGATCAAGTGCCAGGACCCGCGCCGGGTGCAGGAGTCACGCCTGGAGATCGCCGCTACCTGGCTGGCCCTGGGCCTGGATACCGACAACGCCATCTTCTACCGGCAGTCGGATATCCCCGAGATCCCCGAGCTGACCTGGATGCTCTCCTGCGTCTGCGCCAAGGGGCTGATGAACCGCGCCCACGCCTACAAGGCGGCGGTGGCGGAGAACGAGGCCGCCGGCAACCAGGATCCCGACAAGGGCATCACCATGGGCCTGTTCGGCTACCCGGTGCTGATGGCCGCCGACATCCTGATGTTCAACGCCAATCGGGTGCCGGTGGGGCGTGACCAGATCCAGCATATCGAGATGGCCCGGGACATGGCCGGGCGCTTCAACCACCTCTACAAGGGCCAGTACTTTACCCTGCCCGAGGCGGCGGTGGACGAGAAGGTGGAGGTGCTGGGTGGCCTGGACGGACGCAAGATGTCCAAGAGCTATAACAACACCATCCCGCTGTTCGTCTCCGCGAAGAAGCTGCAGAAGCTGGTGCGCAAGATCAAGACCAACTCCTTGGAGCCCGGCGAGCCCAAGGACCCGGATACCTGCACCCTGTTCCAGATCTACTCCGCCTTCGCCACGGTGGAGGAGAGCGCGGCCATGCGTGACGAGTACGCCAATGGCATCGGCTGGGGCGAGGCCAAGAACCGCGTCTTCGAATACCTCGATGAGCACCTGCGCGAGCCCCGCGAGCGCTACCAGGCGCTGATGGAGGATCCGGGGCATATCGAACAGGTGCTGCTGAAGGGGGCCGAGCGTGCCCGCGCCGAGGCCGCCCCGCTGATGGATCGCCTGCGCCAGGCTGCGGGGCTCGGGCGCTTCGTCTGAGGCACGACCTGACGGACGTGACAGCGGGCGCCTTCGGGCGCCCGCTGTCGTTGGGGGGCGGGACGTGTGGCACATATTCTTTTTTGGAATCAATTCTTTCATTTAAATGCTTTTACGTGCTTTTTCGGGATCGTTAACATGGCCGGCCCATCGGGCTCCCCGCCCCTGACGATTTCGAGAGAGCACGCCATGAGTGAACTCGCCCTGACCCAACGATCCCGACTCTCCCTGCCGCTGTTGGCCACCGCCGGCCTGGTCGCCGCCGCCTTGGTGGTCGGCAGCGTCTTTGGCATTCGGCTCGGTGCCCTGATGCTGGTCGGTGGCCTGCTGGGCATGGTGCTCTACCATGCGGCCTTCGGTTTCACTTCCGCCTGGCGGGTCTTCATCACCGAGCGCCGCGGCCGCGGCCTGCGCGCCCAGATGGTGATGCTGGCCATCGCGGTGTTGCTGTTCTTCCCGGCACTTTCGGCCGGCAGCCTGTTCGGCCAGTCCGTCTACGGTTACGTGTCGCCGATTGGCGTGTCGGTGGTCTTCGGTGCCTTCCTGTTCGGCATCGGCATGCAGCTGGGCGGCGGCTGTGCCTCAGGCACACTGTTCACTGCCGGCGGCGGCAATGCGCGGATGCTGATCACCCTGGCGTTCTTCATCGTCGGCTCGGTCATCGGTACCGCTCACTTCAGCTGGTGGCAGAGCCTGCCCGCCTTCCAGCCGGTGTCGCTGGTCAACGAGTTCGGTGCCGGTGGCGGCATCGTGGTGAGCCTGGTGCTGTTCGCCGCCATCGCCGGCTTCACCGTGCTGATGGAGAAGCGCCGCCACGGTCAGCTGGAGCGGGCGCCGACGATCGATGCCGGTAACCGTCGCTGGCTGACCGGACCCTGGCCGCTGCTGGGCGGTGCCGTGGCCCTGGCGCTGCTCAACTTTGCCACTCTGGCCCTGGCCGGCCGCCCCTGGGGTATCACGTCGGCTTTCGCCTTGTGGGGTGCCAAGGGCTTCGAGTCGCTGGGCGGCGACGTCAGCCAGTGGGGCTACTGGCAGGCGAGCTGGAATGCCTCCGCCCTGCAGGCCAGCGTATGGAGCGACATCACCACGGTGATGAACGTCGGCATCATGGTCGGCGCCCTGGTGGCGGCTTCCCTTGCCGGCAAGTTTGCCCCCAATTTCCGCATCCCGGCGCGTTCGGTACTGGCGGCGGTGATCGGCGGCATCATGCTCGGCTATGGTGCTCGCCTGGCCTTCGGCTGCAATATTGGCGCCTACTTCGGCGGTATTGCCTCCGGCAGCCTGCACGGCTGGGTGTGGCTGGTGGCGGCCTTCGCCGGCAACATGCTCGGGGTGAAGCTGCGGCCCCTCTTCTTCACTGGCGAAGCGGCGCTCAAGCCTGCTGCCAAGGGCTGCTGAGCCCGGTCGGTACTCCGAGAGTGTCCCGTGATTGCCGCGTGATCCGCGCCCCGGCCCAGGCCGGGGCGCGGCTTTTTCGTGCGTGGTAGAGTATCGCTACAAGGCGCCGGTAGAGCGCCAACGGCCCGTTCCCGTCAACCGATCGAGAGCTGAGATGACCACCGAAGCCAAGCGCCCCCTGTATATCCCCTATGCCGGCCCGCCGCTGCTGGAGATGCCGCTTCTCAACAAGGGCAGTGCCTTCAGTCAGGAGGAGCGCATCGAGTTCAACCTGATCGGCCTGCTGCCGCAGTGCGTCGAGAGTATCGAGGAGCAGGTGGAGCGGGCCTACCGCCAGTATCGCCAGTGTCAGACCGACCTCGACAAGCACATCTATCTGCGCGCCATCCAGGACGACAACGAGACCCTCTACTATCGGCTTGTCTCGGAGCATCTCGAGGAGATGCTGCCGATCATCTATACGCCCACGGTGGGCAAGGCGTGCCAGGAGTTCTCGAACATCTATCGCAATCACCGTGGCCTGTTCATCAACTACGGCGACCGCGATCGCATGGACGATATCCTGCGCTCCTCCACCAAGGAGAAGGTCAAGGTGATCGTGGTCACCGACGGTGAGCGCATCCTCGGCCTGGGCGACCAGGGCATCGGGGGCATGGGCATCCCCATCGGCAAACTGGCGCTGTATACCGCCTGTGGCGGCATCAGCCCGGCCTATACCCAGCCGATCATGCTCGATGTGGGCACCAACAACCAGGCGCTGCTCGACGACCCCATGTACATGGGCTGGCGTCACCCACGCATCTCCCAGGAGGAGTACGACGCCTTTATCGCGGAGTTCATCGCTGCGGTGAAGCGGCGTTGGCCCGGCGTGCTGCTGCAGTTCGAGGACTTCGCCCAGGCCAATGCCGTGCCGCTGCTCACGCGTTACCGCGACGAGCTGTGCTGCTTCAACGACGACGTCCAGGGCACCGCCTCGGTGGTGGTGGGTACCCTGATGGCCGCCTGCCAGGCACGTGGTGAGGGCATCGCCCAGCAGCGGGTGGTGTTCGTGGGCGCCGGTTCCGCCGGCTGCGGCATCGCCGAGCAGGTGGTGGTGGCGATGCAGGCCGAGGGCCTCACCGACCGGGAGGCCCGCGCCCGTATCTACATGGTCGACCGCGAGGGGCTGGTCACCGACGACCAGGACTGGCTGCGCGACTTCCAGAGTCGTCTGGCTCACGAGGCGGCACTCACCGAGGGCTGGAGCGATCAGGAGCTGGTGGAGACGATCCGTCAGGTCAGGCCCAGCGTGTTGATCGGTGTCTGCGGGCGTCCGGGCATCTTCACCGAGGAGGTGGTGCGTACCATGCATGCCGGCTGCGAGACGCCGGTGATCATGCCGCTCTCCAACCCCACCTCTCAGGCCGAGGCGATGCCCGAGGATGTGATCCGCTGGACCGACGGTGCCGCGCTGGTCGCCACCGGCAGCCCCTTTGCCCCGGTGGAGCATGGGGGGCGCACCATCCCCATCGCCCAGTGCAACAACGCCTATATCTTCCCCGGCATCGGCCTGGGAGTGGTGGCCTCGGGTGCGAGGCGGGTGACCGACGACATGCTGATGGCGGCCTCCCGGGCGCTGGCCCGCGAGGCACCCATCGTCAAGCAGGGCGAGGGGGCGCTGCTGCCGCCGCTCGCCAAGATCCGTGAGCTATCCAAGGCGATCGCCTTCGATGTGGCCGGCCAGGCCCAGGGCGAGGGCGTGGCGCTGAAGACCGATGGCATCAAGCTGCGCGAGGCCATCGAGCGCAACTCCTGGGAGCCGGAGTACAGGCGTTATCGTCGCCGCTCCTTCTGATGCTTCGCCTGGAACGATAAAGGCCCCGCCGGGTAACCGGCGGGGCCTTTATCATTTGCGTGGCAGCATTTCGGCGACAGGCCTGTTCGGGGGCGCTGTGAACCCTTCCCTGGGCGCTACCGATGCCATCCCTGGCATAGGACCCCCTCTCAGACCTGTCCCCGATGCCTCTCGTCTACGTACAAGCAGGCGTAGCTACCTAGGCGGCACCGATCATCTTGCGCAGCACGTAGTGGAGGATGCCGCCGTGGCGGTAGTACTCCAGCTCGTTGGCGGTGTCGATACGGCACAGCGCCTCGAGCGTCTTCTCGCCCTTGTCGGAGGCGATGGTCACCTTGACCTTGCCGCCCGGGGTGAGCTCGGAGAGCCCCTCGATGGAGATCCGCTCGTCACCGGTCAGGCCCAGTGACTGGCGGCTCTCGCCTTGCGGGAACTGCAGCGGGACCACACCCATGCCGATCAGGTTGGAGCGGTGGATACGCTCGTAGGACTCGGCCAGTACCGCCCTTACGCCGAGCAGGCGGGTGCCCTTGGCGGCCCAGTCGCGGCTGGAGCCTGTGCCGTACTCCTTGCCGGCCACCACCACCAGCGGCGTGCCCTCCTGCTGGTAGCGCATGGCAGCGTCATAGATCGCCATCTGCTCGCCTGAGGGAACATGTCGGGTCTCGCCGCCGACCACGCCATCGAGCATCTCGTTCTTGATGCGCACGTTGGCGAAGGTGCCGCGCATCATGATCTCGTGGTTGCCGCGGCGCGAGCCGTAGGAGTTGAAGTCCACCGGCTTGACCCCGCGCTCCTGCAGGTAGCGACCGGCGGGGCTGTCGGGCTTGATGGCACCGGCCGGCGAGATATGGTCGGTGGTCACCGAGTCGCCCAGCATGGCCAGGATGTGGGCCCCCTTGACGTCCTCGATGGCGTCGGGCTCGCGGCCCATTCCCTCGAAGAAGGGTGGGTGCTGGATGTAGGTCGAGTCATCGGACCACTGGTAGACCTTGCTCTGGGGAACCTCGATGGCTTTCCAGACCTCGTCACCGTCGAACACCTCGGCATACTCCTTGCGGAACATCTCGGTGTTGACCTGCTCCACGGCCTCGGCGATCTCCGCCTGGCTGGGCCAGATGTCCTTGAGGTAGATCGGCTCGCCATCCTTGCCGGTACCCAGGGGCTCGCGGGTCAGGTCGAGCTGGACGTTGCCGGCCAGGGCATAGGCCACCACCAGGGGCGGCGAGGCGAGCCAGTTGGTCTTGACCAGCGGGTGCACCCGGCCCTCGAAGTTGCGGTTGCCGGAGAGTACCGAGGCCACGGTGAGGTCGGCTGTGTCGATGGCCTTCTCGATGGGCTCGGCCAGCGGCCCCGAGTTGCCGATGCAGGTCGTACAGCCGTAGCCCACCAGGTTGAAGCCCAGGGCATTGAGGTCATCCTGCACGCCGCCGGCAGCCAGGTAGTCGGTGACCACCTTGGAGCCCGGTGCGAGCGAGGTCTTGACCCACGGCTTGGTGGAGAGCCCCTTCTCGCGGGCCTTCCTCGCCAGCAGGCCGGCGGCCATCATCACGCTGGGGTTGGAGGTGTTGGTGCAGGAGGTGATGGCGGCGATCACCACGGCCCCCGGGTCGAGCCGGAACGCCTCGCCGTCGAGGTCCACGTCCTGGCTGTCGGCGTGTTCGTAACTCTCCTCGATGCCGACCGCGGTCTGGCCGCCCTCGGACATCAGCTTGCCTTTCTCGGTGGTGGAGAGCGGCTTGCCGTCGTCCTCCATCACCTTGGAGAAGGCCGACTTCATGTCCTTGAGCGCCACCCGGTCCTGGGGCCGCTTGGGGCCGGCCAGGCTGGCCTCGACCTCGGTCATGTCCAGTGCCAGGGTGTCGCTGAATACCGGCTCGTCGCCGGGCTCGCGCCACAGCCCCTGGGCCTTGCTGTAGGCCTCCACCAGTGCCAGCTGGGCGTCGTCGCGGCCGGTGAGGCGCATGTAGGTCAGCGTCTCGTCATCCACCGGGAAGAAACCGCAGGTGGCGCCGTACTCCGGGGCCATGTTGGCGATGGTGGCGCGGTCGGCCAGCGGCAGGTCCTTGAGGCCGTCACCATAGAACTCGACGAACTTGCCCACCACGCCGTGGTTGCGCAGCATCTGGGTCACGGTGAGCACCAGGTCGGTGGCGGTGATGCCCTCGCGCAGCTTGCCGGTGAGCTTGAAGCCCACCACCTCGGGGATCAGCATCGAGACCGGCTGGCCGAGCATGGCGGCCTCGGCTTCGATGCCGCCCACGCCCCAGCCCAGCACGCCCAGGCCGTTGATCATGGTGGTGTGGGAGTCGGTGCCCACCAGGGTGTCAGGGTAGGCCAGGGTCCGGCCGTCCTGCTCCTTGGTCCACACCGTCTTGCCCAGGTACTCGAGGTTGACCTGGTGGCAGATGCCGGTGCCGGGCGGTACCACGCGGAAGTTGTCGAAGGCCTGCTGGCCCCAGCGCAGGAATTCGTAGCGTTCGTGGTTGCGCTCCATCTCGATGGCCACGTTGTCCTTGAACGCCGTGGGATTGCCGAACTTGTCGACCATCACCGAGTGGTCGATGACCAGGTCCACCGGCGACAGCGGGTTGATGCGCGCAGGATCCTCCCCCAGGCTCTCCACGGCGGCCCGCATGGAGGCCAGGTCGACCACCCCGGGCACGCCGGTGAAGTCCTGCATCAGCACCCGGGCCGGGCGGTAGCCGATCTCGCGGTCGGAGCGCCCCTCCTGCTGCCAGTCGACCAGCGCCTGCATGTCCTCGCGGGCGACGCTCTCGTCGTCGGCGAAGCGCAGCTGGTTCTCGAGCAGGATCTTGAGGGTCTTGGGCAGGCGGTCGATGCTGCCCAGGGCCTCGGCGGCCTTCGGCAGGCTGTGGTAGTGGTAGGTATTGCCCGCGGCCTCTAGGGTCTGCAGGGTATCGGGAATGGAATCGGTGCTCATCGAAGTCCTCCTCGTCGCGGAGAGTGAACGAACCTTCCTGGTCGTCTGAGAGTACATGGTCATGATAGGCAGGCTTTTCAAGCGTTGCCCGGAAGCTACTTGAATTGCCCTCGGGCGGCCGCCATCTCGATTCCTAGCCACCACTGTTGCCCAGCCGGCAGTATGGCACTCGTCCATGACATGCCGACAGCGGCCGGGAGTTCCCATGCATGAAGAGGCGTTGATCCCACGGCGCGTGCGCTGCCCCTACTGCGATGCGCCCTTCGACCTGCTGCTGGATGTCTCCCAGGGCAGCCAGCTCACCTGGGAGGATTGCCACGTATGCTGCGCGCCGATCCAGGTGCGCATCGACGCCGACCCCGGCGACCCGGAGGCGTTGACGGTCTCGCTGGGGCGCGACGACGAGGTGATGTAACCCCCGTGTCGGGCACGCGACGACGCGACGCGTCGGACGGGCCGCGATGGGCGCCGGTGGCTGCTACAATGGCGCCACTTTCTCGAACGTTACTGCCACGAGGTTTTCCCATGAGCGATGCGCGTCACGAACGCCTGATCATTCTCGGCTCCGGCCCGGCGGGCTACACCGCCGCGGTGTATGCGGCCCGCGCCAACCTCAAGCCGCTGCTGATCACCGGCATGCAGGCGGGTGGCCAGCTGACCACCACCACCGACGTGGACAACTGGCCCGGCGACGACGCCGGCGTGCAGGGGCCCGAGCTGATGGAGCGCATGCAGCGCCATGCTGAGCGCTTCGATACCGAGGTGCTCTTCGACCATATCCACGAGGTGGAACTGCGCGAGCGGCCCTTCACCCTTAAGGGCGACAACGGTACCTACACCTGCGACGCGCTGATCATCGCCACCGGGGCCAGTGCCCGCTATCTGGGGCTCGAGTCGGAGCAGAAGTTCATGGGGCAGGGAGTCTCGGCCTGCGCCACCTGCGATGGCTTCTTCTACCGCAACCAGGAGGTGGTCGTGGTGGGCGGCGGCAACACCGCCGTGGAGGAGGCGCTCTACCTGGCCAACATCGCCTCCAAGGTGACCCTGGTGCACCGTCGCGACAGCCTGCGTTCCGAGAAGATCCTCCAGGACAAGCTCTTCCAGAAGGCCGAGGAGGGCAAGGTGGTGCTGGAGTGGAACCACACCCTGGATGAGGTGCTGGGCGACAACACCGGCGTGACCGGCGTGCGCCTCAAGTCCACCGAGAGCGGCGAGACGAAGGAGCTGGCCGCGCCGGGCGTGTTCATCGCCATCGGCCACAGCCCCAACACCGGCATCTTCGAGGGGCAGCTGGAGATGAACGGCGGCTATATCCGGGTCAAGTCCGGCCTCGATGGCAACGCCACCGCTACCAGCGTGCCGGGCGTTTTTGCCGCCGGCGATGTCATGGATCATGTCTACCGCCAGGCGATCACTTCTGCCGGCAGCGGCTGCATGGCCGCCCTGGACGCCGAGCGTTATCTGGACGAGGTGTAACCCATCTCATCCGGCAAAAAACGCCGAGTGTCAAAGCCACTGAGGTGAGCGGCGCCGGGGACAGTCCGTAGAGGAGGTCCTACGCCAGGGATGGCGTCGGTAGCGCCCAGGGATGGGTTCACAGCGCCTCCTCGGCGGTCCGGCGATCCGGGGACTGTCGCCGGGCAAGCCGCGGTTCGGTGCCGCGTAGGCCAGGTGGACAGCTGGGCCTGGTTGATGATCATGCCAACTCCCCAGAGTGCTAGTAGTGCGGCGGCAGCTCGTCCTCGGGGCGAGGTTGCGCCGCGTCACCCTCCTGCAGCGCCCGCTGCTGCTCGCGGATCTTCTGCTGCATCAATGCATTGATGCGCTCCAGCTTGGCCAGGCGCGTCTCCTGGGCGGCGACCGCCTGATCCAGGGTATCCAGCCAGTGCTCCTGGTAGGCGATACGGCTCTCCAGCGCCTCCAGGCGCTCGTTCAGGGCATCGGGCGCCCGTGTTGTGCTCATGCTAGAATCCTGTCGCTGCGTGTCACCGTTCACCGTGGCACCTTCCCATGGTTGTCAATATCGTTCATTACCAACAAGAGAGTCATTCGAGTCCATGAATCGCAAGGTCATGTTTCGCTGTAGTCTGGTCAGCCTGCTGCTCGCCGCCCCGGCGCCGCTGCTGATCGCCCTGTTCATTCACCTGGCCGGCGGCGCCCTCTCCGAGGCGCTGTTCGATAGCCTCGCCATCGGTGGCGTGGCAGTGGTCTATGCCGCGGCCGCGCTGGCGGTCTTCCTGGTGCTGCTTATCGGCACCCTGGCGGTCAATGTCCTTACTCCCCAGCTGGTCAACCTGGCCGAGGTCGAGAACGACGATCGCGAGCTCGGCGAGGTGAAGTGGTTCAACGTCAACAAGGGGTACGGTTTCATCACTCGTGACAGCGGCGAGGATGTCTTCGTCCACTTCCGCGCCATTCGCGGTCGCGGTCATCGCACCCTGGCCGAGGGCCAGAAGGTGCGCTATCACGTGGTGGAGAACGAGAAGGGCCTGCAGGCCGACGATGTTACCGTGATTACCTAGCAGTGCGGCTGCGCCCGTCGGCGTGGCCAGAGTAACGCCTGCACTCTCGCAGACACGACATCGCCCCGCATGTGCGGGGCGATGTCGTTTGCGGCTAGTGGCCGGAGTCGGGCCAGTGGATCTCCTCCTCGCGGCCGTCGGGGAGCACCCGCAGGAAGCGGTCGGGCTCGTCGCCGGGCTGCCACCCCCCCAGCGAACAGCGTACCTCGCTACCCAGCTGCATGGCGGCGGCGCGGGCGCAGGCCGCGTCGTCCGGCCAGGGAGTCTCCGCGCTGTCGAACCACAGGCTGGCGAAGCCGTCGGCGGCACGCTCCACCAGCAGCACCGGGATCTCACCGCCGGCAAGCCGGCCGCGGGTGCGCCACTTGCCCTTGCCGGCGGGGGCCAGGGGCTCGGCGCCGATGGCCGTACCCAGCCACTTATCGAGTGACGCCACGGGCGCCTTGGCCAGGTAGATCTCGATATCGGGGTAACGGGTTTCGCTGTCAGCTGTCATGCAAGCCTCAGGGTCGGGCGCTGCCGTTGATGAACAGGTGCTTCATGACCGCCTCGTAGATGCGGCTCAGCTCGTCCAGGTCGGCGGCGCACACCCGCTCGTTGACCTGGTGGATGGTCGCATTGAGGGGCCCCAGCTCCACCACCTGGCTGCCCAGGGTGGCGATGAAGCGGCCGTCCGAGGTGCCGCCGCTGGTGGAGAGCTCAGGCGTGTGGCCGGTGACCTCCTCGACGCCCCGAACCGCGGCCTCCACGAGCTCGCCCTCGGCGGTGAGAAAGGGCTCGCCGTTTAGGGTCCAGTCCAGCTCGTAGTCCAGGCCGTGGACATCGAGGATCGCTTCGGTGCGCGCGCGGAGCTCCTCGTGGGTCACCTCGGTGGAGAAGCGGAAGTTGAACACTACCTCCACCTCGCCGGGGATGACGTTGGTGGCGCCGGTGCCCGAGCGGAAGTTGGAGACCTGGAAGCTGGTAGCCGGGAAGAAGTCGTTGCCGGCGTCCCAGTGTTCCCGGGTCAGCGCATCCAGCGCGGGCATCGCCTGGTGGATCGGATTGCGCGCCAGGTGGGGGTAGGCCACATGGCCCTGCACGCCCCTGATATGCAGTACGCCGCCCAGCGAGCCACGCCGGCCGTTCTTGATCACGTCGCCCAGCCGGGAAGTGGAGGAGGGCTCGCCGACGATGCAGTAGTCGAGGCGCTCATGACGCTCGCGCAGGTGTTCCACCACGGCGCGTGTGCCGTCCTTCGCGGGGCCCTCCTCGTCGGAGGTGATCAGGAACCCCAGGCGGCCGTGGTGATCGGGGTGGTTCGCCACGAAGCGTTCCACCGCGGTGATCATCGCCGCCAGGCTGCCCTTCATGTCGGCAGCGCCACGACCCCGGAGCATGCCGTCGTCGTCGATACAGGGCTCGAAGGGCGGGAAGTCCCAGCGGGTATGAGGGCCGCTGGGGACCACGTCGGTGTGACCGGCGAAGGCCAGCAGCGGGCCGTGGTGGCCGCGGGTGGCCCAGAAGTTCTCGACGTCGCCGAAGGGCAGGCGCTCGACATGAAAACCGAGCGCCGTGAGGCGCTCGATCATCAACTCCTGACACTCCAGATCGTCCGGTGTCACCGAGGGGCGCGCCAGCAGGTCGAAGGCGAGCCGCAGGGTGGGCGAGAGACCGGCAGGATCAGTTGTGGGCATGCAGCGCCTCGTTGAGCGCGATGGCGCTCTTGTTGGTCAGGCACTCGATGCGGCCGTTCTGGGAGTTGCGGCGCAGCAGCAGGTCGTCCTGGTTGGCCAGCTCGCGGGCGGCCACGGTCTTGACCTCCTGGCCCTGGTCGTCGAGCAGGGTGACCTTGGCGCCGGCGGTGAGGTAGAGGCCCGCCTCCACGGTGCAGCGGTCACCCAGCGGGATACCGATGCCGGCGTTGGCACCGATCAGGCAGCCCTCGCCGACCTTGATAACGATATTGCCGCCACCGGAGAGGGTGCCCATGGTGGAGCAGCCGCCGCCGAGGTCCGAGCCCTTGCCCACCATCACGCCGGCGGAGATGCGGCCCTCGATCATGCCGGGGCCTTCGGTGCCGGCGTTGAAGTTGACGAAGCCCTCGTGCATCACGGTGGTGCCCTCGCCCAGGTAAGCGCCCAGGCGCACACGAGCGGTGTCGCCGATGCGCACGCCGCCGGGAACCACGTAGTCGGTCATCTTGGGGAACTTGTCGACACAGTCCACGGACAGGGGACGGCCCTCCAGGCGTGCCTTGAGGCGGCGAGCGGGCAGCTCCTGGACGTCGATGGCGCCCTCGCTGGTCCAGGCGATATTGCGCAGCAGGCCGAACATGCCGGTGAGGTCGAGGCCGTGGGGCTTGACCAGGCGGTGGGAGAGCAGGTGCAGCTTGAGGTAGACCTCGGGCGCGCTCTGCGGTGGCAGGTCCTCGGCGATGAACATCGCCACCAGCGGGCGCGTCGCCCCGGCGAAGGCCTCGGCCAGCTCCGCCTGCTCGGCGTGGCCGGCAGCCTTGAGGGCGCCGGCCAGCTCGGCGCACTGCTCGGGCAGGAAGCTCACCGCGGCGTTGCCTTCCGGCACATCCAGCACCCGCTTGACCGCCTCGATCAGGGTGTCGTCCGGGTTGAGCAGCGGCGCCGGGTAGTAGATCTCCAGCCAGTCGCCCTGGGTGTTCTGGGTGCCGGTTCCGAGTGCAAAGCTCAGCATGTCGAGAGTCCTCGTGGGTCGAGTGATAATAATGTGGGTCGTGAACGTCGGGGGTCAGCCCTGAAGATCGTCGTAGTCGCCGTCGCGATAGCCCACGCGAATCTCCTCGCCGGTATCCAGCAGCGGGCGCTTGAGCAGGGTGGGGTGGGCGAGCAGCAGCTCTCGGGCGCTGTTGGCATCCACCTCGTTCTTCTCCTCATCGGGCAGGTTGCGCCAGGTGGTGCTGCGCTTGTTGAGCGCTGTAAGCACCGGCACCTTGTCGAGGATATGCTCGAGCAGTGGCGCGGAAAGGCCATCCTCACGGAGGTCATGGAACTGGTAGGGAATGCCCGAGCCATCCATCGCCTTGCGGGCGCGGCGACAGGTATCGCAGTTCTTGATGCCGTACAGGGTGAACATCACAGCCTCCTCTCGATGAAGTCGCGGATGCGGCGTGCCGCCTCGGCGGTGGCCCGGGCCTCGGCGACCAGCGCCAGGCGCAGTCGACCGCTGCCGGGGTTGGTGCCGCTGCTGCCGACCCGGCCCATCCTGTCGTCGGCAGCGGGACGACCCATATAGGAACCGGGCAGCACGCTGACGTTGGCATGGCGCAGCAGCTCCCGTGTAAAGGCCTCATCGTCGCCACCGGGTACCGCCGGCCACAGGTAGAAGCTCGCCTCGGGGACAGGAAACTCCATCACCGGGGCGAGGATCTCGGTGACCGCGGCGAACTTCTCGCGATAGGCGTCGCGGTTGGCAAGCACGTGGGCCTCGTCGTTCCAGGCGGCGATGGAGGCGTGCTGCACCGGCAGGGCCATGGCGCAGCCGTGATAGGTACGGTAGCGCCGGAAGGGGGCGATCAGCGCGGCGTCGCCGGCCACGAAGCCGGAGCGCAGCCCCGGCAAGTTGGAACGCTTGGAGAGCGAGTGGAACACCAGGCAGCGCCGGTAGTCATGGCGGCCCAGCGCCGCGCAGGCCTCGAGCAGCCCCGGCGGCGGGGTCGCCTCGTCCAGGTAGAGCTCCGAGTAGCACTCGTCCGAGGCGATGATGAAGTCGTGTTCGTCGGCCAGTTCGATCAGCCGCTGGAATTCCGCCAGTGGCGTCACCGCCCCCGTGGGGTTGCCCGGCGAGCAGAGGAAGACGACCTGCACCTGGCGCCAGGTGTCGGCGGACACGGCGTCGAGGTCGGGCCTGAAACCGTTGTCGGCGCGGCAGTCGAGATAGTAGGGCTCGCCGCCGGCGAGCAGGGTGGCGCCCTCGTAGATCTGGTAGAAGGGGTTGGGCATCGCCACCTTCGCCGGACGGGTGCAGTCGAGTGCCGCCTGGACGAAGGCGAAGATCGCCTCGCGGGTGCCATTGACCGGAAGCACCTGGGTCTCGGCGTCGAGCCCGGCGAGACAGAAGCGGCGCGTGGCCCAGCCACCGATCGCTTCACGCAGTTCGGCAAGGCCGCCGGTGGCCGGGTAGCGGGCGAACTCGTCCTGATGGGCGTGCAGCGCCTCGAGCGCCGCGGCGAAGGGGGCGTGCTGGGGCTCGCCGATGGTCAGCGGGATGTGCGCGAGCCCTTCGGGGGGCGTCACGTCGGCCCTGAGGGCGGCCAGCCGCTCGAAGGGGTAGGGCTTGAGGGCGTCGAGATCGGGGTTCATGGGCGTCCAGGCGCGCCTCTTGGGCCGTGGCCTCGGGCGTCGTTATGTGAGTCGTTGTCGGAGAAGGGGCTTGATTATAGGGAAGCCCGCAGTAGGCCTCAAACGCCCCCTACCCTGAAACATCCAGCACCTCCACCAGGCGCTCGCGCAGCCGCGCCTGGCGTTCGGGGTCGGTGAGGGGCGCCCCAGCCTTGTCGGTGATGAAGAAGACGTCCTCCACCTTCTCGCCGAGGGTGGCGATCTTGGCCGCGGAGAGGGCGATGTCCTGCTCCATGAAGATACGACCCACTCGGGCCAGCAGCCCGGGCCTGTCGGGGGCGATCAGCTCCAGCAGGGTACGCTCGTTGGCCGGGTCCTGCTCGATGATCACCTCGGTGGGCACCTTGAAGTGGCGCAGCTGGCGCGGGGTGTGGCGGGTGACGATCTGGGGATAGTCGTCGGGATCGTCGAGCTCCTCCACCAGGTGGGCGCGGATCTCCTCCAGCCGCTCGGGCTCGCGGATCGGATCGCCATGGTCGTCGAGCACGATGAAGGTGTTCAGCGTCCAGTCGTTGCTGGAGGTGGCGATGCGCGCATCGTGGATGGAGAGGCCGAGCTGGTCCAGGGCAGCGGCGGTGGCGGCGAACAGGTCATCTACCGAGCGGGTGTGGATGAACACCTTGGTGCCGCCTTCGGCCATGCCCTCGGCCGGGGCGCTGAGCAGGATCAGTGGCAGCTGGCTGTCGGCGTGGCCGAGGATGCCCTGGGTCTGCCAGGCGATCTCGCTGGGGGCATACTGCAGGAAGTAGTCCTCGCCCAGTGACTCCCACAGTCGCTGCACCTGGTCCATGTCGGCGCCCACCGCGGCGAGCAGAGAGAGTGCCTCGTCGCGGGTCTCGTTGACCCAGTCGTTGCGCTCCAGCGGGTTCTCCAGGCCACGGCGCAGGGCGCGCTTGGTCTCGGCATGCAGCTGGCGCAGCAGCGAGGCGCGCCAGCCGTTCCACAGGGTGGGGTTGGTGGCGTTGATGTCGGCCACGGTCAGCACGTAGAGGTAGTCGAGGCGGGTCTCGTCCCCCACCAGGCGGGCGAAGTCGGCGATCACGTCGGGGTCGGTGATGTCGCGCTTCTGGGCCACCATCGACATGGTCAGGTGGTGCTCCACCAGCCAGCTCACCAGGCGGGTATCCCGGGGCGAGAGGCCGTGGCGCTCGGCGAAGCCTTCCACGTCGCGGGCGCCGAGCAGCGAGTGGTCGCCGCCACGGCCCTTGCCGATGTCGTGGTAGAGCCCGGCGATCCACAGCAGCTCCAGCTTGGGCAACTGATGGATCACGTTGGCGGCGACCGGGAAGGTCTCGCGGGCCTCGGGCTTGCGGAAGCCATGGATGAACTTCAGCAGATGCAGGGTATGGGCATCCACGGTGTAGATATGGAAGAGGTCGTGCTGCATCAGCCCCACGGCGCGGCCGAACTCCGGCAGGTACTTGCCCAGCACCCCGTAGCGGTTCATGCGCCGCAGCTGGCGTGCCACGTTGCCACCGGAGCGCAGCAGCTCCATGAACAGGCTCTGGTGGCGCACGTCATCGCGGTAGAGGTCATCGATCAGGTGGCGATGGTCGCGGATCTGGCGGATGGTGTCGGCCCGTACCCCCTCGATCCCCGGGTGCTCGGCCATCAGCAGGAACAGCTCGAGCAGTGCCGAGGGGCGATCGCGGAAGACGGTGCGCGAGCGCGCCTGGATATAGCCATCCTTGATCTCGAAGCGCTCGTTGAGCGGCTCCACCGGCAGGGCTTCGCCGGCGTGGAGGATCGCCTCGTCGAAGTGCTGCAGCAGCATGTCGTTGAGGCCGGCCAGCGCCGTCACGTGGCGATAGTAGCGCTTCATGAACTGTTCGACGGCGAGGCGCTCCGGGGTGTCGCGGAAGCCGAACAGCTCGGCGATGGTGCGCTGGTGGTCGAACAGCAGGCGGTCCTCGGCGCGGCCGGTGAGCATGTGCAGGGCGTAGCGCACCTGCCACAGGAAGGCCTGGCCCTGGCTGAGGATGCGCAGCTCCGGGTCGTTCATGAAGCCCGTGGCGACCAGGTCCTCGTAGCGCTCGCTGCCGAAGTGGCGCTTGGCCACCCAGCCGATCATCTGGATATCGCGCAGCCCGCCGGGGGCACTCTTGATGTTGGGCTCCAGATGGTACTCGGAGTTGTTGTGGCGGTAGTGGCGGTTGATCTGCTCCTGCCACTTGGCCTCGAAGAAGCGGTCCGCCGGCCACACTCGCTCGGGCGCCAGGCGTGTCTTCATCGCTTCGCGCAGGCGCTCGGGGCCGGCGATGGTGCGGCTCTCCAGCAGGTTGGTGATCACCGTGACGTCGGCCTCGGCTTCGCGCTCGCAGTCGGCCAGCGAGCGCACGCTGTGGCCGATCTCCAGGCCAATGTCCCACAGGAAGGTGATGAAGGCGGTCAGCGCCTCCCGGTAGGGGGCGTCGTCGTCCTGCTCGAGCAGTAACAGCAGGTCGACGTCGGAGTGCGGGTGCAGCTCCCCGCGGCCGTAGCCACCCACGGCGAGCAGGGCGACGCCCTCGTCGGGCCAGGTGTGCTGCTCCCAGGCCACCGCCAGCAGCCGATCCAGGCACCAGGCGCGACCGTGGACCAGGTCGCGGATATCGGCGCCGGCGCGGAAGCGCTCGTCGAGGCGTGCCTGGATCTCCCGCAGCGCCGCCTTGAAGGGGGCGATGGGCGAGCGGTTGCCCGAGAGCTCTTCGCGAAAGCCGTCGACGTCGAACAGCGTCTCGTCCGGCGTGAAGCGGTAGTGGTGGAGCAGCATCGGCTCAGTGCTCGAGGAAGGAGAGGTCTTCGTCGCTGCGTGCGGTCAGCACCTCGACGCCGGACTCGGTGACCAGCAGGGTGTGCTCCCACTGGGCGGAGAGGCTGCGGTCGCGGGTCACCGCGGTCCAGCCGTCGCGCAGCACCTTGGTGCGGTAGCCGCCCACGTTGATCATCGGCTCGACGGTCAGGCACATGCCGGCGGCGAGTTCGATGTCGGCCTCGGGGGCATAGCCGTCGTAGTGCAGCACCTGCGGGTCCTCGTGGAAGCTGGCGCCGATGCCGTGGCCGCAGAAGTCGCGCACCACCGAGTAGCCGTTGGCCTCGGCGTGCTTCTGGATAGCCTGGGCCAGGGTGGAGAGGCGCACGCCCGGGCGCATCAGCGCCATGCTCTTGTACAGGCACTCCTGGGTGACCCGGCACAGGCGCTCGCCCTGGATGGTTTCGCCGATCACGAACATCACGCTGGAGTCGCCATGGTAGCCGTCGGCGGTCTTCACGGTGATGTCCAGGTTCATGATGTCGCCATTCTTGAGTTTCTTGGCGTCATCGGGGATGCCGTGGCACACCACGTGGTTGATCGAGGTGCACACCGACTTGGGGAAGCCGTGGTAGTTGAGCGGGGCGGGGGTCGAGCCCAGCTCGTCGACGATGAAGTCGTGGCACAGGCGGTCGATCTCGCCGGTGGAGATGCCGGCCTTGACGTGGGGGGTGATCATCTCGATCACGCGGGCGGCCTGACGGCCCGCCTCGCGCATCTTCTCGATCTCGTCGGGCGTCTTGATGGGTACGTTCATGAGGTCTCGGATTCGGGGGTGGGGCGTCCGCGCGATGGAGCGGTACGCGCGCGGACGGCTTCATCTCGGCGTTATTCCATGGTATAAAGCTGCGCGCCTTCCTGCAATCGCCGAGCCCGTCGGCAGCGTCTCTTGCGACCCCCACGGTCGCGAAGCCGGGCCGGGAGCCCGCGATAGCGAGGGCGTCAATCAACATAACGCCTTGAAAACACACATGCACCGGCACATGGTCCCGGGTGCTGTCGCGTCTCTCACGAGTGCGGCGGTCGGATCCATGGGGTGCATGGAGGCCTAACCCGATATTTCAGGAGTCATCCATGGCACACGTCAATATGCGTGACCTGCTCAAGGCAGGTGCTCACTTCGGTCACCAGACCAAGTACTGGAACCCGAAGATGAGCAAGTTCATCTTCGGCGCCCGCAACAAGATCCACATCATCAACCTCGAGCACACCCTGCCGGCCCTCAATGAGGCGATCGACGTGGTCGAGAAGATGGCAGCGGCCAACAACAAGATCCTGTTCGTCGGCACCAAGCGCAGCGCGAGCAAGATCATCAAGGAAGAGGCCAACCGCGTCGGCCAGCCGTTCGTCAACCACCGCTGGCTCGGCGGCATGCTAACCAACTACAAGACCATCCGCGTTTCCATCAAGCGCCTGCGCGACCTCGAGACCATGCACGAGGACGGCACCTTCGAGAAGCTGACCAAGAAGGAAGTGCTGATGGCGACCCGCGAGCAGGACAAGCTCGAGCGGTCCGTGGGTGGTATCAAGGAGATGGGTGGCCTGCCCGACGCCCTGTTCGTGATCGACGTCGATCATGAGCGCATCGCCATCAACGAGGCGAACAAGCTGGGCATCCCGGTCATCGGCGTGGTGGATACCAACTCCGATCCGGACGGCGTCGACTACGTGATCCCCGGCAACGATGACTCCATCCGCGCCATCCAGATCTACGTCAAGTCCATCGCCGATGCCTGCGCGCGTGCCAAGGAAGGTCGTCCCGACGAGTTCGTCGAGGTGACCGAAGAGCCCGCCGCCCAGGAAAGCGACAGCGCCGCCGAGTGATCGCGGCCCGTCTGATCGGCGGCTGTGGGCGGCTTGTCATGCCGCTGCCATCGATGCCGGTTAGACGAGAAGGGGGCCGCGGCCCCCTTTCTTCTCCGAATTTTCCGGATTCTCCCCCGGGAGGGTCCGGCCCACTTCCCGAGATATTCAGAGGTGACACCCATGGCAGCTATCAGCGCCTCCCAGGTCAAGGAACTGCGCGAGCGTACCGGGCTCGGCATGATGGAGTGCAAGAAGGCCCTCACCGAGACCGACGGTGACATCGAGCAGGCTATCGAGAACCTGCGCAAGAACTCCGGTCTCAAGGCCGCCAAGAAGGCCGGTCGTACCGCCGCCGAGGGCGTCGTGGTGACCCGCGTGGCCGAGGACGGCAGCTACGGCGTGATGGTCGAGATCAACTCCGAGACCGACTTCGTGGCCCGTGACGACAACTTCACGGCCTTCGCCGAGAAGATCGCCGACGCCTTCTTCGCGGCCAAGAGCGAAGACGTGGCCGCCGTGATGGCCGGTGATCTGGAAACCGCCCGCGAGCAGCTGGTGCAGAAGATCGGCGAGAACATCGGCGTGCGTCGCAGCGTGGTGGTCGAGGCCGGCGCCGGCAACCTGGTGGGTGCCTACGTCCACGGCGGCCGCATCGGTGTGCTGACCGAGCTCAAGGGTGGCAACGCCGAGGTGGCCAAGGACGTCGCCATGCACGTCGCCGCCATCAACCCGGCCGTGGCGCGTCCCGAGGACATGCCCCAGGAGCAGCTGGACGCCGAGAAGGCGATCATCCTGGCCCAGCCCGACATGGCCGGCAAGCCCGAGCAGATCGCCGAGAAGATGGTCCAGGGCCGCCTCAAGAAGTACCTGGCCGAGAACAGCCTGACCGAGCAGCCCTTCGTCAAGAACCCGGACCAGTCCGTGGCCGAGTTCGTCAAGGCGGCCGGCGGCGAGGTGGTCGGCTTCACCCGCTTCGAGGTGGGCGAGGGCATCGAGAAGGAAGAGGTCGACTTCGCCAAGGAAGTGATGGAACAGGCCAAGCGCAGCTGAGGTCGGAAGTTCCGCTAAGATGATGGCGTGCGCGCGAGCGCACGCCTTCGCGTATCCGGCCGGTCGATCCGGTCGCCCCGTCATGCCACCGCTGATGCTCAGGAGATGATGCCATGTCCACATCCGATCACGTCGAAGCGCCCGCCAAGCCGCGCACCCAGAAGTCGAAGTACAAGCGGATCCTGCTCAAGCTTTCCGGCGAGGCACTGACCGGGGATGCCGAGTTCGGCATCGACCCCAAGGTGCTCGACCGCATGGCTCTGGAGATCGGGCAGCTGGTCGGTATCGGCGTCCAGGTGGGCATCGTGGTCGGTGGCGGCAACCTGTTCCGCGGCGCCGCCCTGCACGAGGCCGGCATGGAGCGGGTCACCGGCGATCACATGGGCATGCTGGCCACGGTGATGAATGCCCTGGCCATGCGCGACGCCCTGGAGCGCTCCAACATCCGCTCGCGGGTGATGTCGGCGATTCCCATGAGCGGCGTGGTGGAGCACTATGATCGTCGGACCGCCATCCGCTACCTCACCTCCGGCGACGTGGTGCTGTTCTCGGCCGGTACCGGCAACCCCTTCTTCACCACCGACTCCGCGGCCTGCCTGCGCGGCATCGAGATCGACGCCGACGTGGTGGTCAAGGCCACCAAGGTGGACGGGGTCTACGACAAGGATCCGGTCAAGTACCCGGATGCGGTCAAGTATGACCAGCTCAGCTACGACGACGCGCTGGCCCAGAAGCTCGGCGTCATGGATTTGACCGCCATCTGCCTGGTGCGGGACCATGACATGCCGGTACGCGTCTTCAACATGAACAAGCCCGGCGCCCTGCTCAACCTGGTGGTGGGCGGCGAGGAAGGCACGCTGATAGACAGAGGCTGATATCGTGATCAATGACATCAAGAAGGACGCAGAGAGCCGCATGAAGAAGAGCGTCGAGGCGCTCCACGGCAATCTGAACAAGATTCGTACCGGGCGTGCCCACGCCAGCATCCTGGACTCGGTCACCGTCGAGTACTACGGCAGTCAGGTTCCGCTGAACCAGGTGGCGAACATCAATACCGAGGATGCCCGAACCCTCTCGGTGGTGCCCTGGGAACAGGGTATGGTGCCCAAGGTCGAGAAGGCGATCATGACCTCTGACCTTGGCCTGAATCCGTCGACCGCCGGCAACAATATCCGCGTGCCGCTGCCGATGCTCACCGAGGAGACCCGCAAGGGCTATATCAAGCAGGCGCGTCATGAGGCCGAGAACTCCCGGGTGGCGGTGCGCAACGTGCGCCGCGATGCCAACGGTGACATCAAGGCCCTGCTCAAGGAGAAGGAGATCAGCGAGGACGAGCAGCGCCAGGCCGAGGAGGCGATCCAGAAGCTGACCGACAAGTATATCGCCGAGATCGACAAGACCCTGGAGTCCAAGGAACACGACCTGATGCAGGTCTGAGGACATCCGCCCGGCCCGCTCGCGGCCGGGCGGCGGCGACACACCCGAAGCGAGACCCCATGACGTCAACGCACTCCCCCGACGCCGGCTCCGATGCCGGCGCTTCTGCCGCCAGCGAGGCCGGCCTGCCGCGCCACGTGGCGATCATCATGGATGGCAACAACCGCTGGGCTAAGGCGCGTGGCCTCTCCGGCGTGCGCGGCCATCACGCCGGCGTCGAGGCGGTGCGCGCCACCATCCGCCGCGCCGCCGAACGCGGCGTCGAGGTCCTGACCCTGTTCGCCTTCTCCAGCGAGAACTGGAAGCGCCCCAGGGCCGAGGTGAGCGCGCTGATGGAGCTGTTCCTGCTGGCGCTCAAGCGCGAGGTGAACAAGCTCCACGCCAACGGTATTCGCCTCACGGTGATCGGTGATCGCAGCGGCTTCTCCGAGGCGATCCAGGCGCATATGGCCCGCGCCGAGGCGAAGACCCGCGACAACACCCGTCTGCACCTGGTGATCGCCGCCAACTACGGCGGCCACTGGGACCTGGCCCGGGCGGCGCGTCGCCTGGGCGAGCGAGTCGCCGCCGGCGAGCTCGCCCCCGAGGCGATCGACGAGGCCGCGCTGGGCGGCGAGCTCAGCCTGGCCGGCGTGGCCCCGGTGGATCTGTGCATCCGTACCAGCGGTGAGCAGCGTATCTCCAACTTCGTGCTCTGGGAGCTGGCCTATGCCGAGCTCCACTTCACGCAGCGCCTGTGGCCCGACTTCGACGCCGACGCCTTCGATGCCGCGCTGGAGGACTTCCGGCGCCGCAAGCGGCGCTTCGGCATGACCGATGACCAGATCGACGAGGCTCAAGGTGCTTAGACAGCGCATCATCACCGCGGCCTGGCTGGCACCGCTGATGCTGGCGGGTCTGTTCGGTCTAGACGGCGGCGCCTTCGCCCTGTTCACCGCGGCCATCGTGCTGCTGGGGGGCTGGGAGTGGACCAACCTGGCTGGCGTCGAGGGGCGTCGCCGACGCCTGGCGCTGGTCGCCGCGCTGGCCGTGGCCATGGCCCTGCTGTGGGCCACCGGCGGCATCCAGGCCGCCTGGCCGCTGTGGCTGGGCCTGGTCGGCTGGGCGCTCAACCTCTACTGGGTCACCCACTATCCCGAGCGCACCGGGCAGTGGTCCTCCGCCGCCAGGCGCCTGGCCATGGGCCTCTGGGTGCTGCTGCCCGCCTGGGTGGGCCTCAATGTGCTGCGCGAGACCGGTGGCATCTGGCTGCTCTTCGTGCTGCTGCTGGTGTGGAGCGCCGATATCGGTGCCTACTTCGCCGGTCGCGCCTTCGGACGCCAGAAACTGGCGCCGCGGGTCAGCCCCGGCAAGAGCTGGGAGGGCGTGCTCGGCGGCATGGTGGCCACCCTGGTACTGGCCCTGGTGTTCGCCATCGGCCAGGGGCTGGTCGCGATCGACGCCGTCCTGCTGGTGCTGACCACCCTGGCGGTGACCCTGGTCTCGGTGCTCGGCGACCTGCTCGAGAGCATGCTCAAGCGCCACCGTGGCATCAAGGATTCCAGCAACCTGCTGCCCGGCCACGGCGGCGTGCTCGACCGCATCGACAGCCTCACCGCGGCGTTGCCGCTGTTCGCCCTGCTTGCACCGGGGGTGATCTAGGATGGCCAGCGATACTGCCCTGCGCCGCCAGGGTGTCACCGTGCTGGGTGCCACCGGCTCCATCGGCACCAGCACCCTGGATGTTGTCGCGCGTCATCCCGAGCGCTACCGGGTCCATGCGCTCACCGCCCACCGCTCCCGCGAACCTCTGCTGGCGCTGTGCCGGCGTCATCGTCCGGCCGTGGCGGTGCTCGAGCGTGAGGCCGATGCCAGCTGGCTGCGCGAGCGCCTGGCCGAGGCCGGCGTTGCCACCGAGGTGCGCAGCGGGGCCGAGGCGCTGGTGGAGGTGGCGGAGGCCCCCGAGGCCGAGGTGGTGATGTCGGCCATCGTGGGTGCCGCGGGCCTGCTGCCGACACTCGCCGCGGTGCGTGCCGGCAAGCGGGTGCTGCTGGCCAACAAGGAGGCCCTGGTGATGTCCGGGGCGCTGTTCATGGAGGCGGTGCCACGCCATGGTGCCACCCTGCTGCCCATCGACTCCGAACATAATGCCATCTACCAGTGTCTACCCGTGGAGCATCGCGGAGGCCTGGCTCGTCACGGGGTGACCCAGCTGCTGCTGACCGCCTCCGGCGGCCCCTTCCGGGGCTGGTCGGCCGAGGCACTGGCCGGGGTCACCCCGGCCCAGGCATGCGCCCACCCCAACTGGAGCATGGGGCAGAAGATCTCGGTGGACAGCGCCACCCTGATGAATAAGGGGCTCGAGCTGATCGAGGCGTGCTGGCTGTTCGATGCCCGCCCCGATCAGGTGCAGGTGGTGGTGCATCCGCAGAGCGTGATTCACTCCATGGCCGCCTACAGCGACGGTTCGGTGATCGCCCAGCTCGGCAACCCGGACATGCGTACGCCCATCGCCTATGGCCTGGCGTGGCCCGAACGCATCGACGCCGGCGTCCAGTCGCTGGACCTCTTTCAGATCGCGCGCCTCGACTTCGAGCCGCCCGATGAGGCCGCCTTTCCCTGCCTGGGCCTGGCGCGGGACGCCATGGCGGCGGGCGGTACGGCGCCGGCGGTGCTCAATGCCGCCAACGAGGTGGCAGTGGCGGCCTTCCTTGCCGGGAGGCTTTCCTTCACCGGTATCGCCGAGCTGGTGGCGAGGGTGCGTGATACCGAGCCGGTGCAGCCGGCCGACGAGCTCGAGGCGATCCTCGATGCCGACACCCGCGCGCGGCGTGCCGCCGAGTGCCACCTGGCACGTCGGTGAGGCGCGTCAGCTTTTACATGAATAGCCATGCTGTCAGGAGGAGAGTGACTTGGGCGTGATCCAGAATATCCTGGCCGTGATCGTGGTACTGGGCCTGCTGATCACCTTCCACGAGTTCGGCCACTTCTGGGTGGCGCGGCGCTGCGGGGTGAAGGTGTTGCGCTTCTCGGTGGGCTTCGGCACGCCGATCTGGTCGCGGGTGGATCGCCACGGCACCGAGTATGCCATCGCCGCCATCCCGTTGGGTGGCTACGTCAAGATGCTCGATGAGCGCGAGGGCGAGGTGCCGCCCGAGGAGCTCGATCGCGCCTTCAATCGCAAGAATGTCTGGCAGCGCATCGCCATCGTTGCCGCCGGCCCCCTGGCCAACTTCCTGCTCGCCCTGGTGGCCTACTGGGCGCTGTTCGTCGCCGGTACGGCAACGGTGGCACCGGTGATCGGTGAGGTGGCGCCGGATTCGCCCGCCGCGCGGGGTGGCCTGGTGGCCGGCCACGAGATCACTGCGGTGCAGGGTGAGGCGGTGCGCTCCTGGGACGAGATCAACCTCAAGCTGGTGGCGGCCATCGGTGAGCGCGAGGCCCTCGCCATCGCCACCCGCGAGGACGCCGCCGCCGAGATACGCCAGCACCAGGTGCCGGTGGAGGACTGGCTGGTGCGCCAGGATCCTCCCCAGCCGCTGCCCAGCCTTGGGGTAACCCCCTGGCGGCCACCGATGCCGGCGGTACTCGGCCAGGTGATGGAGGGCGAGGCTGCTGCCGAGGCGGGACTGGTGGCCGGCGACGAGATCCTCGCGGTGGACGGCGAGCCGGTGGAAGACTGGGTCGCCTTCGTCGATGTCGTGCGCGCTAGCCCCGGGGAGACTCTGGCGCTCGAGGTGCGCCGCGACGGCGATACGCTGACCCTCGCGGTGACGCCCCGTGAGAATATCCTCGAAGAGGGCGTCACCATCGGTTATATCGGCGCCGGGGTGGCGCCGGTGGCGTGGCCCGAGGAGTACCGCCGCGAGATCCGCTATGGACCGGTGGCCGCGGTGGGCGAGGCGTTCGCGCGCACCGGCGAGATGATCACGCTGACCTTCGATGCGGTGCGCAAGATGCTGGTGGGGCTGATCTCGCCCTCCAACCTCTCGGGGCCGATCACCATCGCCCAGATCTCCGGCGACTCCGCCCGCGCCGGGCTGGAGAGCTTCGTCAGCTTCCTGGCCTACCTGTCGATCAGCCTCGGGGTGCTCAACCTGCTGCCGATTCCGGTGCTGGATGGTGGCCACCTGCTCTACTATGCCATGGAGGTGGTGCGAGGTCGGCCAGTCTCGGAGCGCACCCAGGCGATCGGGCTGCGCATCGGCCTGGCGCTGGTGGGCAGCCTGATGCTGATGGCGATCTACTTCGATCTGATGCGGCTCTGGTAGGGAAAGGCAGGCGCAGTGACAGAAACCAAGGGTCTTCAGGCCAGCCCCGAGTGACAAACCATCTGCGATTGCCCAGGTCCCGAGGGCCTCGCCTTGTCAGTTGGCCGTGCAAATGTATAAGGTGCCTGTCTGGACAGGTTTGGCAGATCAACGCGAGCGAATCGACTGCATGAAAATCAAGACCATCGGACTGGCGGCACTGCTGCTTGCCGGGGCCAGTGTGGCCCAGGCGGAACCTTTCGACGTTGCCGACATTCGGGTGGAGGGCCTGCAGCGCATCTCTGCCGCTTCCGTCTTCAACGCCTTTCCTGTCACCGCCCGTGACCGCGTCGACGAGCGTGAGCTCGCCGAGGCGGCCCGTGAGCTCTTCGCCACCGGCCTGTTCGAGGATGTCAGGCTGGCTCGTGAGGGGGATGTGCTGATCATCCAGGTGGTCGAGCGTCCCACCATCAGCCGCCTCAATATCGACGGCAACCGCCAGCTCGACGAGGACCAGTTGCGCCAGGGGCTTCGCGAGGCCGGCCTCGAGGAGGGGCAGGTGCTGCAGCTTTCCACCCTGGAGGAGATCGAGCGCGAGCTCGAGGGCGTCTACCAGGCTCAGGGCCGCTACAGCGCCGACATCGAGACCAGCGTGCGCGAGATCGACGAGGGCCGTGTCCAGGTCGACATCGAGATCGACGAGGGCGCGGTGGCCAAGATTCGCCAGATCAATATCGTCGGCAATCGCGCCTTCGACGACGAGACCCTGCGTGAGGTGTTCGAGCTCAACGATCGGCCGGGGCGCATCTTCGGCTGGTTCTCCAAGGATGAGTACTCCCGGGAAGCCCTCGCCGGTGACCTCGAGCGGCTGCGCTCCTTCTATCTGGATCGCGGCTATGTCAACTTCAACGTCGAGTCGACCCAGGTCTCGATCAGCCCCGACAAGTCCGAGATCTTCGTCACCATCAACGTCAACGAGGGCGCCGAGTATCGGCTCGGCGACGTGCGCTTCGTGGGCGACCTGACGATCAGTGAACGCGAAGCGCGTGAACTGCTGGAGGTCACCCCGGGCGAGACCTTCTCGCGCAGCGACGTCACCGCCTCCACTGAGGCGCTGCGTGCTCGCCTGGGTGCCGACGGCTTCGCCTTCGCCAGCGTCGATGGCATCCCCGAGACCAGCGCCGATGGGGAGACCGTCGACCTGGTGTTCCGGGTCGATCCGGGCCGTCGTGCCTATGTGCGGCGCATCGAGTTCGTCGGTAACACCACCACCATGGACGAGGTGCTGCGGCGCGAGATGACCCAGATGGAGGGCGCACCGGCCTCCACCGATGCCATCAGCCAGTCCCAGCAGCGCCTCGAGCGCCTGGGCTTCTTCAAGCAGGTCGAGGTGGAGACCCAGCCGGTAGCCGGCGAGCCCGACAAGCTCGACGTCACCTACAGCGTCGAGGAGCAGCCCTCCGGCTCCATCTCCGCCAGCATCGGTTTCTCCCAGAGCGCCGGCGTCATCTATGGGGTGGGCCTCTCCCAGAGCAACTTCCTAGGCACCGGCAACCGCGTGAATATCGGCGCCCAGCGCAGCGATACCTTCACCAGCATCAACTTCGGCTTCACTGATCCCTACTGGACCATGGACGGGATCTCCCGGGGCTATAACCTCTACTATCGCGAGTCCGACTACGAGGACTCCGATATCTCCACCTACTCCACCGACGCCTACGGTGCGGGGATCAACTTCGGTTATCCGATCAACGAGATTACCCGCCTGAACTTCGGTACCGCGGTGGAAGACCTGACCATCAAGACCTATAACGACACGGCGTCGGAGATCAAGCGCTATGTCGACGAGCAGGGCGCCGATGCCCAGGCCCTGAAGCTCACCGCCAGCTGGACTCGCAACAACCTCAACCGCGGCATCATGCCCACCGACGGCAGCTACCAGCGCCTGTCGCTGGAGACCGCGGTACCCGGCAGTGACGCCGAATATGCCAAGCTGCGCGCCCAGGCGCGTCAGCTCTTCGCACTGGACGACAACCACGACTGGGCGCTGAAGTTCAGCGGCGAGCTGGGCTATGCCGACACCCTGGGCGGCAACGACCCCTATCCGTTCTACGAGAACTTCTATGCCGGCGGCCTGGGCTCGGTGCGCGGCTTCACCGGCAACACCCTGGGCCAGCCCACCACGCCGTCGGGTAACTCCACCCGCGACCGTACCCTGGGTGGCAACATGCTGGTGCAGGGCAGTGCCGAGCTGATCTTCCCGACGCCCTTCGTGGGTGACCAGCGTACGGTGCAGAGCTCGCTGTTCGTCGACGGCGGCAACACCTTCCTCACCGACTGCTATCCGGTGGAGGATGGTCGTACCTCAAGCTGCAACTCGGGGGTCGACCTCGGTGACCTGCGCTACAGCGTCGGCCTGGGGCTCTCCTGGCTGACCCCGGTGGGGCCGCTGACCTTCAGCGTCGCCGAGCCGCTCAACGACGAAAGTGGCGACGATACCCAGTTCTTCCAGTTCTCCCTCGGCCAGACCTTCTGACCGGGCCTCGACACCCTTGCTACCGGGCCGCCGCCGGCGGCGGCCCCAACAGGAGTCCTACCATGCGCAAGTTGACCGCCGCCTTCGCCCTGCTGCTGATCTCCGCCATCGCCCTGCCAGCCCTGGCCGCCGACGTGGCGGTGCTGGACTGGCGCCGTGCGCTGATGGAAACCGACGCCGCCCAGCGCTCCATGAGCGAGCTGGAGAACCGTGTCGGGAGCCAGCAGCAGCAGGCCCAGGCCCTCGAGCAGGAGCTCAACCAGCTGCAGCAGCGCGCCGACAGCCTCAGCGACAGCGAGCGCCAGCAGGCCAACCAGAAGGTCGCCGAGCTCAATCGCCTGATGGGCGAGGTCATGCAGGCCCGCCAGGAGTCCGAGCAGGCCCTGCTGCAGCGCGCCGAGCCCAAGCTGCAGCAGGCGGTGGAGCAGATCATCGCCCGCCACAGCATCCAGGTACTGGTGGAGCCCCAGGGGGTACTGCACGCCGAGCGCGACCTGCAAAACGTCACCGCCGAGGTGACCGAGATTCTCAATAGCATGCTGTGACTGCGGCGGATCCCTTCCCATGACGCGAAGTGCTATTCCCAAGATGACCCTGGGTGACCTGGCCGAGCGGCTGGGCGCACGCCTGGTCGGCGATGCCGGGCGCCAGGTCGGTGGCCTGGCCACCCTCGGCGAGGCCGGGCCGGACCAGGTGGCCTTCCTGGCCAACCGGGCCTACCTCAAGGACCTGCCCGGGACCCGCGCCGCGGCGGTGCTGCTGCATCCTCAGCACGCGGACAGCTGCCCGGTGGACCGGCTCGAGCTGGACAACCCCTATCTGGGCTATGCCGCGGCGTCGCGGCTGTTCGACTCCCTGGCGGGCCATGATCCGGCCGGCATCCACCCTTCGGCGGTGGTCGATCCCACCGCCACCCTGGGCGAGCGGATCGAGGTGGGCGCCAATGCGGTGATCGAGGCCGGGGCCACCCTGGGCGACGACGTGGTGATCGGGCCCGGCTCGGTGGTCGGTGCCGATACCACCATCGGCGACGGGTCGCGGCTGCATGCCAATGTCACCGTCTACCATGGCGTGATGATCGGCCGGCGGGTGATCCTGCACAGCGGTAGCGTGGTCGGTGGCGACGGCTTCGGCTTCGCCCACGACGGCAGTCGCTGGCACAAGATCGCCCAGCTCGGCGGAGTGGTGCTGGGCGACGATGTGGAGGTGGGCAGCTGCTCGAGCATCGATCGCGGGGCCCTGGGCGATACCCTGATCGGCAACGACGTCAAGATCGACAGCCAGGTGCAGATCGCCCACAACGTGCAGATCGGCGAGCATAGTGCCTTGGCCGGCTGCGTGGGTATCGCCGGCTCCACGAAGGTGGGGCGGCACTGCATGCTGGGTGGTGGCGTGGGCCTGGCTGGCCACCTGACCCTCTGCGATGGCGTCCAGGTGACCGGAATGAGCCTGGTGACCAACTCGATCCACGAGCCGGGCGTCTACTCCTCGGGCACCGGGGCCATGGCCAACGCCCAGTGGCGCAAGAATGCGGTGCGTTTCAAGCAGTTGGATGACATGGCCAAGCGACTCACTCGACTCGAGCGGGCGCGCGGCGCTTGAGGGCCCTGCGGGGGGCGCTATAATCCCCCGCCAGACCGGCATGGTTGCCGGCTCTCGCCTGCCGGGACGGCAGGCATCCCGAGACTTCAGAGGTTGTGACGATGGTAATGGACATCAACGAGATCCGTGAGTATCTGCCCCACCGGTATCCTTTCCTGCTGGTGGACCGGGTCACCGAGCTGGCCCTGGGCGAGACCATCGTTGCCTACAAGAACGTCAGCATCAACGAACCCTTCTTCAATGGTCACTTTCCCCATCACCCGATCATGCCCGGGGTGCTGGTGATCGAGGCGCTGGCCCAGGCCTGTGGCATCCTCGGCTTCAAGACCGTCAACAAGCTGCCCGCCGACGGCTACGTCTACTACCTGGTGGGCAGCGACAACGTGCGCTTCAAGCGCCCGGTCATGCCCGGCGACCGGCTCGACCTGCGTGCCGACGTGGTGCGCGAGAAGCGCGGCATCTGGAAGTTTGCCTGCAAGGCCAGCGTGGCCGGCGAGGTGGCCTGCGAGGCCGAGATCATCTGCGCCGAGAGGAAGGTCGCTTGATTCATCCCACCGCCCTCATCGACCCTGCCGCACGGCTGGCCGACGACGTCGAGGTCGGCCCCTTCACGGTGGTCGGTCCCGACGTGGAGATCGGCCCCGGCTCGCGCATCGGTCCCCATGTGGTGATCAAGGGGCCGACGGTACTCGGCGCCCGTACGCGCATCTTCCAGTTCGCCTCGGTGGGCGAGGACTGCCAGGACAAGAAGTATGCCGGCGAGCCGACCCGCCTGGTGATGGGGGATGACAACGTGGTCCGCGAAGGCGTCACCCTGCACCGCGGCACCGTCCAGGATCGTGGCGAGACCACCATCGGCTCGCGCAACCTGTTCATGGCCTATGTGCATGTGGGCCACGACTGCGTGATCGGCAACGACTGCATCCTGGCCAACCAGGTGACCCTGGCCGGCCACGTCAAGATGGGTGACTTCGCGATCCTCGGCGGCCTCTCCGCCGTGCACCAGTTCTGCCACTTCGGCACCCATGCCATGGCCGGTGGTGGCTCCATCATCACTAAGGACACCCCGGCCTACGTGATGATCAACGGCAACCCCGCCCAGGTCCACGGCCTCAACCTGGTGGGGCTCAAGCGCCGCGGCTTCTCCCGTGATGCCCTCAAGGCGCTGGGTGAGGCCTACAAGCTGGTCTATCGCCAGGGGCTCACCGTCGAGCAGGCGCTGGCCGAGATCCGCAGCCGCTTCGCGCTGGTCGAGACCGAGGCCTTTGCCGCCTCCATCGAGGCCTCGACCCGCGGCATCATCCGCTAGCCATGCCGGCCGACGAGCGCGTCGCCGTGCAGCGCATCTACCTGGTGGCCGGCGAGCTTTCCGGGGATATCCTCGGCGCCAGCCTGATGCGTGCGCTCAAGTCTCGTCATCCCGGCGTCGAGTTCCGCGGCATCGGCGGGCCGCGCATGATCCAGGAGGGCATCGACAGCCGCTTTCCCCTGGAGACCCTCTCGGTGATGGGGCTGGTCGAGGTTCTCCGCCACCTGCCACGGCTGGTCGGCGTGCGCCGCGAGCTCAGGCGCGATGCGCTGGCCTGGCGACCCGATATCGTGATCGGCATCGACGCCCCTGACTTCAACCTCGGTCTCGAGCGCCAGCTGCGCGAGGCCGGGCTGACCACCGCCCACTACGTCAGCCCCTCCGTGTGGGCCTGGCGCCAGGGGCGGGTCAAGGGCATCGCCCGCTCCGTCGATGCCATGCTCACCTTCCTGCCCTTCGAGGCGGCCTTCTACGCGCGGCACCGCGTTCCCGTGGCCTTCGTCGGCCACCCGCTGGCCGATGAGCTGCCGCTGGAGAACGACCGCGGCGCGGCCCGCGCCGAGCTGGGGCTGCCCGAGGCGGGCGAGGTGCTTGCCGTGCTGCCCGGTTCACGGGCCAGCGAGATCCGCTTTCTGGGCGAGACCTTCCTGGCCGCCGCCGAGCGGCTGTGTGCCGCGCGACCGGAGCTCTCGGTGGTGATCCCGGCGGCCACGCCGGAACGGCGCGGCGAACTCGAGGCGTTGCTCGCCACCTGCCCGGCCCTCGCCGAACGCCTGACCCTGCTCGACGGCGGGGCCCGGGAGGCCATGGTGGCCGCGGATGCCGTGCTGCTCGCCTCGGGCACCGCGGCGCTGGAGGCGATGCTCTGCCATCGCCCCATGCTGGTCGCCTACCGCATGGCACCGGCTACCCACTGGCTGGCGAAGCGGCTGGTCAAGACCGAGTGGATCTCGCTGCCCAACCTGATCGCCCGGGAGAGCCTGGTACCGGAGCTGATTCAGGAGGCGGCCAGCCCCGAGGCGATCGCCGCTCGTCTCGGCGAGATGCTCGACGACGCCGACGGCCGTGCGGCGCTGGAGGCGCGCTTCGCCCGGATGCATGCCGGCCTGCAGCGCGACGCCAGCCGCCGCGCGGCGGAGGCCATTGAGGCCCTGGTCGCGGGCCGTCCGCTGCCGGCCAGCGTCGCCCCCGAGCGCGCCGCAGAGGTAGCGCCTTGACCTCGAAGCGGGCAAGGGCGGCGGGCGCGACGCTCGGCGGTGGCCTGCCGCCGCTGGTGGTCGACTACAGCGGCGAGCGGCTGGCCGGCGTTGACGAGGTGGGCCGTGGCCCGCTGGTGGGCAGTGTCGTGGCCGCCGCGGTGATCCTCGACCCGTCCCGGCCGATCCCGGGGCTCGGCGACTCCAAGACCCTGAGCCCCACGCGCCGCGAGGCGCTGGACGCCGAGATACGCGACAGGGCGCTGGCCTTCGCCGTGGCCGAGGCGAGTCCGGCGGAGGTGGACGAACTCAATATCTTCCACGCGACGCACCTGGCCATGCGCCGCGCCATCGACGGCCTGGAACCGGCGGCCGAGTACCTGCTGGTGGACGGCAATCGCCTGCCCGGGCATCATGTGCCCGGCCAGGCGGTGGTCAAGGGCGACGCCCGCCACCCGGCCATCGCCGCGGCCTCGATACTGGCCAAGGTGGCCCGGGATGCCCAGATGCGGGTTCTCGACGCCCGCCATCCCGATTACGGCTTCGCCCGCCACAAGGGCTACCCGACCCGCGAGCACCTGGCCGCCCTGGAACGCCTGGGGCCGCTTCCCGAGCACCGCCGCTCCTTCGGCCCGGTCAGGCGCCAGCTGGCGCTGTTCTGATATTTCTCAAGCCCGAGCCCTCTATGACAACGCCCTTCGTCCATCTGCGCGTCCATACCGAATACTCCCTGGTCGACGGCCTGCTGCGCCTCAAGCCGCTGGTCAAGCAGGCGGCGGGGCTGGGCATGCCGGCACTGGCCGTCACCGACGAGGCCAACCTCTTCGGCCTGGTCAAGTTCTACAAGGCCGCCCAGGGCGCGGGGATCAAGCCAATCATCGGCGCCGACCTGTGGCTGACCAATCCCCAGGACGAGGCGCATCCCTACCGGGTGACCCTGCTGGCCATGAACGAGGTGGGCTATCGTCACCTGACCGAGCTCATCTCCCGAGGCTGGATGGAGGGGCAGCGCCTGGGCCAGGCGCTGCTCCAGCGCGACTGGGTGCTGGAGCGCAGCGAGGGACTGATCGCTCTCTCCGGCGGTCGCGACGGCGAGGTGGGGCGTCACCTGCTCGGCGACCATCCCGGCGAGGCCCGGGAGATCCTGGCGCAGTGGAATGCCGCCTTCCCCGGCCGCTTCTACCTGGAGCTGACGCGTACCGGTCGCCCCTTGGAGGAGGAGTGCCTGCACCTCTCGGTGGAGCTGGCCGCCGAGACCGGCACCCCGGTGGTGGCCACCAACGATGTGCGCTTCCTCGAGAAGGAGGACTTCTGGGCCCACGAGACCCGAGTGGCCATCGGCGAGGGCAAGGCGCTGGACGACCGGCGCCGCGAGAAGAAGTATACCGAGGAGCAGTACCTCAAGAGCCCCGAGGAGATGGCAGAGCTGTTCGCCGACGTCCCCGAGGCGCTGACCAACAGTGTGATGATCGCCGCGCGCTGCAGCGTCGAGGTGCGCCTGGGCGAGATCTTCCTGCCCGAGTTCGAGATCCCCGAGGGCCTGACCCGGGACGAGTACTTCCGCAAGGTCTCCCACGACGGCCTCACCGAGCGCCTCGACTTCCTGTTTCCGCCCGAGCAGTACCCCCGGGACGGCACCGAGTACGCCGAGATCGACGCCCGCTATCGAAAGCGCCTCGACTTCGAGCTCGACATCATCATCCAGATGGGTTTCCCCGGCTACTTCCTGATCGTGATGGACTTCATCCAGTGGGCCAAGGACAACGATGTGCCGGTGGGGCCTGGCCGCGGCTCCGGTGCCGGCTCGCTGGTTGCCTATGCCCAGAAGATCACCGACCTCGACCCCATCGGCTACGACCTGCTGTTCGAGCGCTTCCTCAACCCCGAGCGGGTCTCGATGCCCGACTTCGACGTCGACTTCTGCATGGAGAAGCGCGACCGGGTGATCGACTACGTCGCCGACCGCTACGGGCGTGACGCGGTCTCCCAGATCGTCACCTTCGGCACCATGGCCGCCAAGGCGGTGGTGCGCGACGTGGCCAGGGCCCAGGGCAAGCCCTACTCGCTGGGCGACAAGCTCTCCAAGCTGATCCCCTTCGAGGTGGGGATGACACTCGGCAAGGCCATCGAGGCGGAGCCTGCGCTCAAGGAGTTCCTCGACAATGACGAGGAGGCCGCCGAGATCTGGGAGATGGCGCTCAAGCTCGAGGGCATCACCCGCGGCACCGGCAAGCACGCCGGCGGCGTGGTGATCGCGCCGACGAAGCTCACCGACTTCTCGCCGCTGCTCTGCGATGAGGACGGCAACGGCCTGGTGGTGCAGTTCGACAAGAACGACATCGAGGATGCCGGCCTGGTCAAGTTCGACTTCCTGGGTCTGCGCACCCTGACCATCATCGACTGGGCGCTGGAGATGGTCGACAAGGTGCGCGCCGTGGGCGGCGAGGGGCCGCTGGATATCGACACCATCCCGCTGGACGACGCTCCCACATTCGAGATGCTCAAGCGCGCCGAGACCACGGCGGTGTTCCAGCTCGAATCCCGCGGCATGAAGGAGCTGATCAAGCGCCTGCTGCCCGATTCGCTGGAGGACATGATCGCCCTGGTGGCGCTGTTCCGCCCGGGCCCCCTGCAGTCGGGCATGGTCGATGACTTCATCAACCGCAAGCATGGCCGGGCGGAGATCTCCTATCCCCACCCGGACTACCAGCACGAGCTGCTCGAGCCGGTGTTGGCCCCCACCTACGGCATCATCCTCTATCAGGAGCAGGTGATGCAGATCGCCCAGGTGATGGCCGGCTACAGCCTGGGCCAGGCCGACATGCTGCGCCGCGCCATGGGCAAGAAGAAGCCCGAGGAGATGGCCAAGCAGCGCGCCGGCTTCCTGGAGGGGTGTGAAGCCAACGGCATCGATGCCGATCTTGCCGGCAACATCTTCGACCTGGTGGAGAAGTTCGCCGGCTATGGCTTCAACAAATCGCACTCGGCGGCCTATGCGCTGGTGTCGTATCAAACGGCTTGGTTAAAAGCTCATTATCCTGGCCCCTTTATGGCGGCGGTGATGTCCACCGAGATGGACAACCTCGACAAGGTAGTGCCGCTGATCGAGGAGTGTCGCAACCTAGGCCTCACGGTGACCCCGCCGGACGTCAACGTCGGCGGCTACAAGTTCAGCGTCGACGACCAGGCCCGAGTCGTGTATGGCCTGGGGGCGATCCGCGGGGTGGGCGAGGGGCCCATCGGCGCCATCGTCGAGGCACGCGAGGCCGATGGCCCCTTCGCGGACCTGTTCGACTTCTGTCGCCGGGTCGATCCCAGGCGCATGAACAAGCGCACCCTGGAGGCGCTGATCCGCTCCGGGGCCCTGGACACCCTGGGTCCCAATCGCGCGGTGCTCAGCGCGGCCCTGGACGACGCCCTCAAGGCCGCCGCCCAGAACCAGACCAACCAGAACCTGGGCATGGTCGACATGTTCGGCGAGGCCTTCGCCGCTCCGGACGAGGGCGAGGGTGGCGGCGACGCTTACGCCGATTACCTGCGGGTGCGCGAGTGGAGCGACAAGGAGCGCCTGGCCGGCGAGAAGGACACCCTGGGGCTCTACCTCACCGGTCACCCCATCGACGAGTACGAGAAGGAGCTGGAGCGCTTCGTCTCCACACGCATCGCCGACCTCAAGCCCTCCCGGGAGCCCCAGCGGGTCGCCGGCCTGGTGGTGGGGGTGAGGACCATGAAGTCCAAGCGTGGCGACACCATGGCCTTCCTCACCCTGGACGACCGCACCGGGCGCATCGAGGCGTCGCTGTTCGGCGAGCTCTTCGACCAGATGCGCGGCCAGCTGGAGGCCGACCAGGTGCTGATCGTCGAGGGCGAGGTCTCCAGCGACGACTACTCCGGCGGCCTGCGCCTGCGTGGCAAGGAGGTGACCCCCATGGTCGCCGCGCGCACCCGCTATGGCCAGGCGGTGGAGCTCTCCCTGGACGGGGCGGCGGTCAACGGCCGCCTGGTCGACTCGCTGCGCGAGAGCCTGGAGCCCCACCGTAACGCCGAGGGCCTGCCGGTGCGCCTGCGCTATCGCAATGCCGAAGCCACCGGTTGGCTGGAGCTGGCCGAGGAGTGGAAGGTGGCCCCTACCGATGAGCTGCTTATCGGCCTGCGCGAGGTGCAGGGCCAGGACGGGGTAAGGCTGAAGTATCGGTAACCAGGCTATGGGCTTCGGCCTGCGTGCCGTGGTGCGGAGCATGCCAGCGAGGGGCGCCGGGGGAAGGCCGAAGAGGAGGTCCTACGCCAGGGAGGGCGTCGGTAGCGCCCAGGGAGGGGTTCACAGCGCCTCCTCGAAGGCCTTCCCCCGGATCAGCCCGAGCGGTCTCCGGCAGTAAAGATGCCGCCTTGCGTGGCGCGTTGAGGGTGCGATAATGCCCCTCACTCTTTTTCATGCCGTCCTGGACCCCAGCTGGTCGGTCGGTGGCAGACGATGACAAGGCGGCTTGCCCATGAATCCCAACTATCTCGACTTCGAACAGCCCATCGCCGAACTCCAGGCCAAGATCGAGGAGCTGCGGCTGGTCGGCAACGACAGCCAGGTCAATCTCAGTGACGAGATCGGTCGCCTCGAGGAGAAGAGCCGCAAGCTCACCGAGTCGATCTTCAAGGACCTTACCCCCTGGCAGGTCTCGCAGCTCTCCCGGCACCCCCAGCGCCCCTACACCCTGGACTACCTGGAGCACGTCTTCAGCGACTTCGACGAACTCCACGGCGATCGACGCTTCGCCGATGACGCCGCCATCGTCGGCGGCGTGGCACGCCTCGATGATCGACCGGTCATGGTGATCGGCCACCAGAAGGGACGCGATGTCCACGAGAAGGTGCGGCGCAACTTCGGCATGCCGCGCCCGGAGGGTTACCGCAAGGCGTGCCGCCTGATGGAGATGGCCGAGCGCTTCCGGATGCCGGTGCTCACCTTCATCGACACGCCCGGCGCCTATCCCGGCATCGATGCCGAGGAGCGCGGCCAGTCCGAGGCCATCGCCTACAACCTGGGTGTCATGTCGCGGCTGCGCACGCCGATCCTGGCCACCGTGGTGGGCGAGGGCGGCTCCGGTGGGGCGCTGGCGATCGGTGTGTGCGACGAACTGGCCATGCTGCAGTACTCCACCTACTCGGTGATCTCGCCGGAGGGCTGCGCCTCCATCCTGTGGAAGAGCGCCGAGAAGGCGCCCGATGCCGCCCAGGCCATGGGCATCACCGCCGAGCGCCTCAAGGAGCTGGGGCTGGTCGACACCCTGATCCCGGAACCCCTGGGTGGGGCCCACCGCCAGCCGGTACAGACCGCCGAGCGAGTCAAGGAGGCGCTGCTGGCCAGCCTCGAGCGCCTCGACGTGATGGACACCGATGCCCTGCTGGAGCGGCGTTACCAGCGGCTGATGAGCTATGGTGCACCGGCCTGAGGAGCTGCCCCTCCAGTCCCTGATCGACGACGCCCTGGCGCAGACCCCGCCGGGGCGTCGAGTATGGGTCGCCCTCTCCGGCGGCCTCGACTCCACCCTGCTGCTGACCCTGGCCGCCGCGGCGGCCCGCCGAATCCCCCGCCCGCTGCGCGCCATTCACGTCAACCATGGCCTGCAACAGGCCGCCGCCGACTTCGAGGCCCATTGCCGGACGCTCTGCAGCCGCCTGGGGGTACCGCTGAGTGTCGAGCACGTCTGCGTCGACCCGACCAACGGCCAGGGCCTGGAGGGTGCCGCCCGGGAGGCGCGTTATGCCGCCTTTGCCCGCTGCGTGGCGGAGGGCGAGAGCCTGTGGCTTGCCCAGCACCGCGACGATCAGGCCGAGACCCTGCTGCTCGCTGCCCTGCGGGGAAGTGGCGTGCGGGGGCTGGCGGGCATGCCGATGGGCCGTGACTGGCAGCGGCGTCGGCTGCAGCGACCGCTGCTGGGCATCTCACGGGCGGAACTCGAGGCCGAGGCGGCCCACTGCGGCCTCGCCTGGACGGAGGACCCCAGCAATGCCGTGTCCGACCAGGACCGCAACTACCTGCGCCACGCAATCCTGCCGCGGCTCGCCGAGCGCTGGCCCCATGCCGCCGGGGCCTTGGCCCGCAGTGCGGCACTCTGTGCCGAGGCCGATGGCCTGTTGGCAGAGCTGGCAAAGCTCGACCTGGAGGAGCTGGGCGGTGCCCCGGGGCGCCTGCCCCGCGACGGCCTGTCCCGGCTCTCGGCGCCTCGCCGTCGGCTGCTGATACGCCACTGCTGCGAGCGGCTGGGCCTGGCGTTGCCACCGGCGAGGCGCCTGGAGAGCCTGCTGGCCCAGCTGGAAGCCCGGGAGGATGCCGAGACCCGGGTGGCCTGGCCCGGCGGCGAGGCGCGGGTATGGCGCGGTCATCTCTACCTGCTGGCGCCGGTACTGGCACTGCCGACGGCGTGGCAGCTCGCCTGGGATGGATGCTCGCCGCTTGTCACGCCCTATGGCAGCTGCCGGGTCGAGCTGGCGGGACCGCCGGACGGGGAGGGGGACCTGCGGGCGATGGCGCGCCGCGGCGGCGAACGTCTGCGCCTGGCCCGGCGCGGACGCCGTGATCTCAAGCGGCTGCTTCAGGAGCTGGGGGTGCCACCCTGGGTGCGAGGGCGGCTGGTGGTGATCCGGGCGGGAGAGGTGCCGGTAGCGGTGCTCGACCCGGGTGCCGGTCAGTGGCTGGTGCTTGCCGAAGGCTGGCGAGGGACGCACTGAGGCACCCGGGGGCTGGCGCCGGGTCAGCGCCCCAGGGTCAAGCCGAAGCCGGCGGCCTGCTGGTAGGTGGCCTCCTGCTCCAGGTCGTTGAGCAGCAGCGCCGGGTCGTCGTCACTGCCCAGACCCAGCGTCAGCGCGTCGCCGCTGGCCGAGAGCCGCGGTGTTTCGGGGGGCTGCTCGGGGCGCGAGTGGTTGAGGATCACCGCCAGGCGCAGCAGGCGGGCGAGGCGGGCATGGGAGTCGCGATCGGGGGCGGGCAGTGCCTGCCACTCCTTGAGCGGAAACTTGCGGCGGTGGGCGCGCACCAGGAAGGCCAGCAGGCGCTGTTCGGGCCGCGAGAAGCCGGGCAGGTCGGAGTGCTCCAGCAGATAGGCGCCGTGGCGGTGAAACTGGCTGTGGGAGATGGCCAGGCCGATCTCGTGCAGGCGTGCCGCCCATTCCAGGAAGCGTGCCTGGACGTCGCTCAGCTCCCAATCGCCCCTGACCTGATCGAACAGCGCCCGGGCCGTGGTGGCCACGTTGTCGGCCTGGCGCGCGTCAACCTGATAGCCGCGACTGAGGTTGTCGAGGGTCTTGAGCCGGCTGTCCTCGGCGCTGTTGCGGCCCACCAGGTCGTAGAGCACGCCTTCGCGCAGGGCGCCATCGGCGTAGCGCATGTGCTCGAGCTCGAAGGCCTCGAAGATCGCGCCGAGGATCGCCATGCCGGCGGGGAAGACCCGCGCGCGGTCGGGCTTGAGGCCCTCCATGGAGACCCTGTCCAGGCGCTTGGCCTTGATCAGCCGACGGCGCAGCTCGGCCAGCCCCTCGCGGGTGATCACACCCTCCTGCGTGGCCCCACTCGCCGCCAGCACCGCGGCGGCGGCCTTGATGGTGCCGCTGGAGCCCACCGGATCCTGCCAGCCCAGCTCCCGATAGGGGCGGCGGATGTTGGCCAGCTCGGAGAGGGCGGCGAGCTCGGCACGGCGCATGCGTTTCTCGCTGATCTCGCCGTCGCCGAAGAAGCGGCGCGTGAAGGTAACGCAGCCCATGCGCAGGCTCTCCAGGGCCAGGGGCTCGAAGCGCTCGCCGATGATGAACTCGGTGGAGCCGCCACCGATGTCGACGATCAGGCGCCTGCCATCCTCGGCCAGGGCGTGGGCGGCACCCAGGTAGATCAGGCGCGCCTCCTCGCGGCCGGCGATGATCTCGATGCGGTGTCCGAGGTTGGCCTCGGCACGCTCGATGAGGGTCTCGCTGTTGGCGGCGTCGCGCAGGGCGTTGGTGCCAACGACCCGCAGGTGGTCCTGGGTGACGCCCTCGAGGAAGGGGGCGAAGCGTGCCAGGCACTCCAGGGCGCGGGCCATGGTGGCCTCGTCGAGCATGCCGTCCTCGTCCAGGCCCGCGGCGAGCTGCACCTTCTCGCCCAGGCGCGCCACCACCTGCAGGCGGTCGTCCTGGTAGTTGGCCACCAGCAGGTGGAAGCTGTTGGAGCCCAGGTCGATGGCGGCCAGCCGGCGGGGATCGCTGGCGGCTTCCTGGGAGGTGGTGGCCGGGTCCTGTGGCGAGCTCATGGGTCTTCCTTCGGCGGGTCTCGAAAAAGGGTGCGGCCAAGCCGCGGCGCTGTCAATCGCCGCGGGCGGCAGGGCTTGCGTTCATCGGCGGGCTTGTCTAGTATCGAGGCGTTCGCCTGTTCCGAATGCTTTCCGACCGAACCGGCGATCCCGTCTCGGTCATTTCCAAGTCGTCAGACAGCCCACTGCATCAGTCCGCGTTCCCGGCCTTGCGGCTCCGAACCGCTGATCAGGCGAAACGAACCTGCTTCCTCGCTTTCGCTTTCGATATAGGCCCGGTGGCCCGGCAATCCCCGCGCGGTCTCCCGCCCATGGCCATTCGATGCATCACGACCAGAGGTGGCCTGTCCGGGCTCTGAACGCACCCACAGGGCGTCTTCGTCTCGCCTCCTGTCGCTTTTCCTCACGGCGCTTCGCCGCCCGGCTTACCAAGAGCAACGTCTGAACACACCGATGAATCTTACCGAACTCAAGCAAAAGCCCGTGCCGGAACTGCTGGAGATGGCCCGCGAGATGGGCATCGACAACCTGGCACGTTCCCGCAAGCAGGACATCATCTTCGCCATCCTCAAGAAGCACGCCAAGAGCGGCGAGCCAATCTTCGGCGATGGCGTGCTGGAGATCCTGCAGGACGGTTTCGGCTTCCTGCGCAGTGCCGACAGCTCCTACCTGGCCGGGCCCGACGACATCTATGTCTCGCCGTCGCAGATCCGCCGCTTCAACCTGCGCAAGGGTGACTCCATCTCCGGCAAGATCCGCCCGCCCAAGGAGGGGGAGCGCTACTTCGCCCTGCTCAAGGTCAGCGAGATCAACTTCGATCGGCCGGAGAACGCCAAGCACAAGATCCTGTTCGAGAACCTTACGCCGCTGTTCCCCGAGGAGCGGCTGCGCATGGAGATCGGCAACGGCTCCACCGAGGACCTCACGGCGCGGATCATCGACCTGGTGGCGCCCATCGGCAAGGGCCAGCGTGGCCTGTTGGTCTCCCCGCCCAAGGCGGGCAAGACCCTGATGCTGCAGAACATCGCCACCTCGATCACCCGTAACAATCCCGAGTGCCACCTGATCGTGCTGCTGATCGACGAGCGCCCGGAGGAGGTGACCGAGATGTCACGCACGGTGCGCGGCGAGGTGGTGGCCTCGACCTTCGACGAGCCACCGGCGCGTCACGTGCAGGTCGCCGAGATGGTGATCGAGAAGGCCAAGCGGCTGGTCGAGCACAAGAAGGACGTGGTGATCCTGCTCGACTCCATCACCCGCCTGGCGCGCGCCTACAACACCGTGGTGCCGAGCTCCGGCAAGGTGCTCACCGGTGGTGTCGACGCCCATGCCCTGGAGAAGCCCAAGCGTTTCTTCGGTGCGGCGCGCAACATCGAGGAGGGCGGCAGCCTGACCATCATCGCCACGGCGCTGGTCGACACCGGCTCCAAGATGGACGAGGTGATCTTCGAGGAGTTCAAGGGCACCGGCAACATGGAGGCGCACCTGGACCGCAAGCTGGCCGAGCGTCGCGTCTACCCGGCGATCAACATCCGCCGTTCCGGCACCCGCCGGGAGGACCTGCTCGCCTCCGAGGACGAGATGCAGCGCATGTGGATCCTGCGCAAGCTGCTCAACCCCATGGAGGATACCGCGGCCACCGAGTTCCTGATCGACCGCCTCAAGGATACCAAGACCAACATCGAGTTCTTCGAGGCCATGAAACGGCGTTGATTCTGGCCTGCTGCGCTCGACGATACGGCCAGTTCTCACCGCCTGGGCATAGAAATACCAGGCCGATGTGAGCGGCGCCGGGGACAGGTCGTAGAGGAGGTCCTATGCCAGGGATGGCATCGGTAGCGCCCAGGGAGGGGTTCACAGCGCCTCCTCGAAGGCCTGTCGCCGGAAAAGCCGCGGACTGAAACGGCCACGTGGTCGGACGAGAAAGGAAGGGGCGGCGTGCTATGCTGCCCCTTTCGTCATTCTGGAACCGGGACATCCGAATGAAGTACAAGGACCTGCGCGACTTCATCGCCGCCCTGGAGGCCCAGGGCGAGCTCAAGCGCATCACCGCCGAGGTCGACCCCTACCTCGAGATCACCGAGATCTGCGATCGCACCCTGCGGGCCGGCGGGCCGGCGCTGCTGTTCGAGAACGTCAAGGGCCACGCCATGCCGCTGCTCGGCAACCTCTTCGGCACGCCGAAGCGGGTGGCCATGGGCATGGGCCAGGACTCCGTGGCCGCGCTGCGCGAGGTGGGCGAGCTGCTCGCCTTCCTCAAGGAGCCCGAGCCGCCCAAGGGCTTCCGCGATGCCTGGGACAAGCTGCCGATCTTCAAGCAGGTGATGAGCATGGGGCCGAAGACGGTACGCTCGGCCCCGGTGCAGGCGCTGGTCTATGAGGGCGACGAGGTCGACCTCGATCGCCTGCCGATCCAGCACTGCTGGCCCGGTGATGCCGCGCCGCTGGTCACCTGGCCGCTGGTGATTACCCGCGGGCCCCACAAGAAGCGCCAGAACCTCGGCATCTATCGCCAGCAGAAGCTCGGGAAGAATCGCCTGATCATGCGCTGGCTCTCCCACCGCGGTGGGGCGCTGGACTTCCAGGAGTTCCAGCAGGCCCACCCCGGCGAGCCCTTCCCGGTGGCGGTGGCGCTGGGTGCCGACCCGGCCACCATCCTCGGTGCGGTGACCCCGGTGCCCGACTCGCTCTCCGAGTACGCCTTCGCCGGACTACTGCGTGGCTCGCGCACCGAGCTGGTCAAGTGCGGCCATGCCGACCTCGAGGTGCCGGCGTCCGCCGAGATCATCCTGGAGGGCTTCATCTACCCGGATGACATGGCGCCGGAGGGACCCTACGGCGACCACACCGGCTACTACAACGAGGTCGACCACTTCCCGGTGTTCACGGTGACGCGCATGACCATGCGCGAGAATGCCATCTACCACTCCACCTATACCGGCCGCCCGCCCGATGAGCCGGCGATCCTGGGTCTGGCGCTCAACGAGGTGTTCGTGCCGATCCTGCGCCGCCAGTTCCCCGAGATCGTCGACTTCTACCTGCCGCCGGAGGGCTGCTCCTACCGCATGGCGGTGGTGACCATGAAGAAGCAGTACCCCGGCCACGCCAAGCGCGTGATGATGGGCGTATGGAGCTTCCTGCGCCAGTTCATGTACACCAAGTTCGTGGTGGTGCTCGACGATGACGTCGACGCCCGCGACTGGAAGGATGTGATCTGGGCCATCACCACGCGCATGGACCCGGCCCGGGACACCGTGATGGTGGAGAATACGCCCATCGACTACCTGGATTTCGCCTCGCCGGTCTCCGGCCTGGGCTCCAAGATGGGCCTGGATGCCACCAGCAAGTGGCCCGGCGAGACCGACCGCGAGTGGGGCGTGCCCATCGTCATGGACGAGGCCGTCAAGGCCCGTGTCAGCGAGCGCTGGCACGAACTGGGCATCGACCTCCCCGACAAAACGACCCCCTGACAAGTGTAAGAGGCACTCATGACGCCAAGGATCCTGACCTGCCCGGTCACCGAGGTCGAGGACCTCAGCCCGGACGTCTTCCGCGTCCGGCTCGACGGGCGCGCCGAGGCGGCCGCCCACGACCCCGGCCAGTACCTGGAGCTCAAGCTCGACGAGGGAATCTGGGTGCCGTTCTCCATCGCCAATGCCTGGCGCGGTGACGGCGAGATCGAACTGCATATCCAGCACTGGCCGGAGCGCGACAACTCCGCTCGACTGCGCGAGATGGTCAAGGTCGCCAACCGCCTGACCCTGCGCCTGCCCGGTGGCGACTGCGTGCTCGACCCCGACAGCTCGCGCCCGCTGCTGCTGATTGCCGCCGGCACTGGCTTCGCCCAGATGAAGGCGCTCGTGGAGGGGGCACTGGCCGCCAACCCCGGGCGCGAGATCGCCCTGTGGTGGGCCGCGCGGGAGGAGCGTGACCTCTACTTGGAGCGCCTGCCCCGGGAGTGGGCCGAGGCGCATGCCGGCTTCACCTTCCATCCGGTCACCGAGGTGGCCCCGGAGCTGCCCTGGGCCGGCGAACGGGTGGTGGGCCATCGCGGACGCATCGACCAGGCCCTGGCCGCGGGGCTCGATGACGTCTCCGGCCATGACGTCTATCTCTCCGGCTCGCCGGGCATGGTCTACGCCTGCGTGGACGTGCTCGCCTCGCTGGGCCTTGCGCCCTCGCGGGTCTTCTCCGATGTCTTCGCCTATGCGCCGCGGGATCCCATCGTGCCCACAGCCGGCAGCCTGCGGCGTGAGGCCGACGCATGAGTGCCTCGCCGATCCTGATCACCGGTGGTGCCCAGCGCCTGGGGCGTCACTGCGCGGAGCAGCTGGTCAACGACGGCCATCCGGTGATCATCAGCTACCGGCGTGAGCGGCCGGAGCTCGAAGAGCTGCGCGAGCGTGGCATCGTCACCCTGCAGGCGGACTTTGCCAGCGAGGCGGGCATCCTCGACTTCCTGGTGCGTCTCAGGGCCGAGACGCGCTCGCTGCGGGCCATCGTGCACAACGCCAGCGACTGGGCGCCGGACTCTACCGGACCCGAGGCGGGGGCCACCTTCGAGCGGCTCTTCCGTATCCATATGCTGGCGCCCTACCTGATCAACCTGCATGCCCGCGAACTGCTCGAGGCGTGCAGTGAGCCCCAGCGCGATATCGTGCACATGACCGACTACGTGGTGCAGAAGGGCTCCAGGAAGCACGCCGCCTACGCCGCCAGCAAGGCCGGGCTCGATAATCTGACGCTGTCGTTCGCCGCCATGTACGCGCCCGACATCCAGGTCAACGCCATCGCCCCGGCGCTGATCATGTTGGGCGAGGGCGATGACGAGACCTACGCCGAGAAGGCCCGGGCCAAGTCGGTGATGCAGAAGGTGCCCGGCCCCGGAGTGATCTACCAGACGCTGCGCTACCTGCTCGACAACCGTTATGTCACCGGTGCGACGCTACCCGTGGACGGCGGCCGCCATCTGCGCTGAACCTGCGACTTTCGGTGTCGTGCCGAGGCGCGTGGACTTCGCTAGAATGGTGGCCACCCCAGACCCCAACCCTGACGCAATCGAAGGAGTGACACATGGCGGGACACGACGAGAACTTCCGTGACAGCAGCGGCCTGCTGTCCATCATCATGGGCCTGATCGTGCTGGTGGCCATGAGCTGCCTGCCGGCCACCATCGGCTGGTACCAGCTGTTTGCCGGCTGAGTTGGCCTTGCCAGCCTTGCCGCTATGCGGCAGGATGAAGCGACTGCTCAGGAGAAACCGATGATCGCATCCGCCACCCACCCATTCCGTCATCACGCCGCGTGCGGCCGTGCGGAATCGGCGTGCGTGGCCGCGTGCGGCTTCTGGTATGGCTATTTTATGACCGGTGTGCCGGCGGCCATGTCCTGAGCGCAAGACGCGACATCGCCGGAGGCACACCCACCAGGGCCGCCTCCACCAGAACCCCCGGACGGCAGCCCCGCCCGGGGGTTCTGCGTTTCACGGCCCCCACACCACAACCGACTTCGAGGAGAGAGACCATGACCGCATCCATCGCCATCCGCCAGACCCGGGACTGTGTGGGCTATTACGGCTACTGGCGATTTAGCGAGCTGCGGTCGGTCCACTCCGCCACGTCCGACCGTAGCGAGATCGGTGGCACCCGACAGACACGATGTATGACCGCTACCCGGAGTTGATGACACCATGAACGCTACGCTTGCCGCCGTGAACCTGAACGAATCCCAGCGACCCGCCGCCAACCCCGCTCGAGCGCTGCCCTCCCCGGGGGAGCTGACCCGCGAGCTGCCGCTCTCCGCCGACCTGTCGCGTCGCCTCGAGAACCAGCGCCACGCCGTCCACGATATCCTCGCCGGCCGCGATGATCGCCTGCTGGTGGTGGTCGGTCCCTGTTCCATCCACGACCCCCAGGCGGCGCTGGAGTATGCCCACCGGCTGGCGGAGCTGGCCGCACGGGTGGAGGACCGCCTGCTGCCGGTGATGCGTGTCTATGTGGAGAAGCCCCGCACCACCGTGGGCTGGAAGGGGTTGGCCTACGACCCCGACCTGGACGGCAGCGGCGACATGGCCCGCGGCCTCGAGGTCTCGAGACGGCTGATGCGCGATGTGGCCGCGCTGGGATTGCCGGTGGCCACCGAGTTGCTGCAGCCGATGCTGGCCCCCTATCTCGAGGACCTGCTCTCCTGGGTGGCGATCGGTGCCCGTACTACCGAGTCCCAGCTGCACCGTGAACTGGCCAGCGGTCTCGCGGCGGCGGTGGGCTTCAAGAACGCGACCGGCGGTGATATCGGCGTGGCCCTGGATGCCATGCGCGCCGCCGCCCACCCCCACAGCCATTTCGGCATGGATTCCGAGGGACGGCCGGTGATCCGTGATACCGCCGGCAATCCCCATACCCAGCTGGTGCTGCGCGGCGGTCACGGCGAGCCCAACTACCAGGCGCACCACGTCCAGGCGGCACGTCGCGCCCTGGAGGAGGCCGACCTCTCGCCGCGGCTGATGGTCGACTGCAGCCACGCCAACGCCCGCAAGGATCACCGCCGCCAGAGTGAGGTGCTGCTCGACGTGCTGGCCCAGCGACAGGCCGGCGAGAGGGCGATCGCCGGGCTGATGCTGGAGAGTCACCTCCACGAGGGCAAGCAGGCGCTGGAGCCGGGGCGGCTGCGCCACGGGGTCTCGGTCACCGACGCCTGCATCGGCTGGGAGACCACCGAACACCTGCTGCTCTCCGCCGCCGAGCGGTTGAGGTAATACGCGAGGCTGATCCGGCGCCTCTCACGCTGGTGGTGGCGGCATGGTGGCACCTGGGTCTGTACCCAGCATGGTGTTGTCGGGATAATGCCGACGATTGCCGATTCGCCACCCAGGAGCCCGTCATGCCGTTCCAGTTCGAGGAGCACGATCCCGAGTCCTACCGCCGCAAGGGGCGGCTGATCAGCCTGGCCATGGCAGGCCAGCTGATCATCTTCGGGTTGGTGTTCGTGCAACTGCTGCAGGCCGCCTTCGACGGCGGCTTCTGGCTCAACGTGCTGGGCGTGGTGCTGGGGCTGGTGGCAACCAGCCTGGTGTTTGCAGCCCTGCGTGAGCGTCCCTGGATGGCCGAGGTGCGTTACGCCTGGCAGCTCAAGCACCACCTCTCCCGGGTCAGCGGCTACCTGCCGGCGCTGCGCCGTGGCATGGCGGAGGACAACGCTACCGCCCTGGACCTGCTGGCCTTCTACCACCAGGGCATGGCCCAGCTCGCCGAACTCAACGGGCGCACCCTGGATGACGACGCCGAGCTGCTTGCCGAGCGCGAGGTAGTGCGGGTGGCCCGCCGCGAACAAGGCCTGCCCGAGCGCGTCGATGGCCTGGACCCCCACGACCTGGCGGCCTTCCGCAGGGGCTGAGTCCTGTCCAACCGCCTCGCGCAATCCCCTTGGGCGGGCGTTTCATCGCCCTGTCACCTTGCTTAACTAGCCTGTCCTCGTCCTGGAGGCGTCTTCACGCCTCCCCCCATCCGACGAGGAGTCTCCCATGAGCAAGGAAATCGAGGATCATCGCGTCCTTAACCCGGGCACCAATGAACCCTTTGCCTCCGTACTCGAGCGCCATGTCTCGCGGCGTAGCGTGATGCGCGGTGGCCTGGGTCTGGCTGCCGCCTCGATGCTGGGCTTCGGTGGCGCCGCCCAGGCGTTGGCAGCGAGCACTAACCAGAAGAAGACGCCGCTGAGCCTGGCCTTCGAGTCGATCGCCGGTTCGCGCACCGACGCCGTGGTGGTGCCTGAAGGGTACACCGCCCAGGTGCTGGTGCCCTGGGGCACGCCGCTCGCGGGCGAGGCAACGGATTGGAGCGGTGATCTCGCCATGACTGCCGAGCGTCAAGCGCAGAGCGTGGGCATGCATCACGATGGCATGCACGGCTTTCCGCTGGACGAGGAGAGCGCCTCGCGGCGCTTCGTGCTGGCGCTCAACAACGAGTACATCGACCAGCAGGCGCTGTGGGCGCCCCAGGGCGGTCCCACCAATGCCGAGGAGGGGGCTCGCCCCGCCGAGGAGTCGCGCACTGAGATTAACGCCCACGGCGTGACCCTGGTGGAGGTGAAGCGGGGCGACGATGGTCGCTGGAGCCATGTGCAGGATTCGCCCTACAACCGCCGCTTCACCAGCGCGACCGAGATGGAGCTGGCTGGCCCGGTCGCCGGCAGCGACTACGTGAGGACCAAGTTCTCGCCGGAGGGACTCCTCACCCGCGGTACCAACAACAACTGCGGCAACGGCTTCACCCCCTGGGGCACCTACCTGGCCTGCGAAGAGAACTGGCCCAACATCTTCGTCAACACCGGCGAGCGTTTCGCCGACGACGCTCGCATCGGCATTCCCACCGAGCGTGGCCGTTACGGCTGGGAGACCTCAGCAGGCGACCCTTCCGAGCAGAACGACGAGTTTGCGCGCTTCGATATCACGCCGCGCGGTGCCGACGCTGGCCAGGACTACCGCAACGAAGCCCGCACCTTCGGCTACCAGGTGGAGATCGACCCCTACGATGGCAGCCGCCGTGCCGTGAAGCGTACCGCCCTGGGTCGCTTCCGCCACGAGGGCTGCTGGCTGGGCAAGCTCGAGCCCGGCAAGCCGGTGGTCTTCTACTCCGGCCACGACGCGCGCAACGAGTATATCTACAAGTTCGTCTCCGCTGCCGCCTGGGATCCGGCCGATGCCAACCGCCCCGGTGCCAACTTCGATCGTCTGGCGATCGGCGCCAAGTATCTGGACGAGGGTACCCTCTACGTGGCGCGCTTCGATGCCGATGGCAGCGGTGAGTGGCTGCCCCTGACCCCGCAGGCACGGACCACCGATGGCCGTCGTCTCCACCAGGCCCTGGGGCTGGCTGCCGACGACCAGGCGGGCATCATCATCAACACCTGCGACGCTGCCGATCTGATGGGTGCCACGCCCATGGACCGCCCCGAGTGGGCCAGCGTCGACCCCGCCTCCGGCGATGTCTATATCACCCTGACCAACAACAGCAAACGCACCGAGGCGGGCAGCGAGGCGACCTATACCAACGAGGGGGGCGCCATCGATGAGCTCGGAGTGGGCTTTGCCACCGCACCAATCAACGAAGCCAACCCACGCCCCGACAACGGCGCCGGGCATATCATCCGCTGGCGTGAAGGCAGCGATGAAATGCGTTTCGCCTGGGAGGTCTTCGTGTTCGGCGCCGCCGCCACCGACGGCGACAACCGCTCGGGCCTGACCGAGGCCAATCAGTTCGCCAGCCCCGATGGCCTGTGGTTTGACGATCGTGGCGATGGCCAGGGCATCCTGTGGATCCAGACCGACAACGGCTATGAAGGAGTTGCCGAGCATACCAACGACCAGCTGCTGGCGGTGGTGCCGGGTGCCCTGGAGGGCGGCGTGGTCACGCCCGAGAACCAGCAGCACCTCAAGCGCTTCGCCGTGGGGCCCAATGGCTGTGAGGTCACCGGGATCTTCGCCACCCCGGACAAGACCGCACTGTTCATCAACATCCAGCATCCGGGCAACTGGCCGGCCTCCGAGGATGCCACGCGGGAGACTCAGGGCAGTGTTCGCCCGAGGGCCTCTACCGTGGTAATCCAGAGGCAGGATGGCGGCCCGATCGCCGTCTGACCCGGCTTCGCCGGGAGCTGTAAGCCGTAAGCCTTAAGCTGTAAGAAAAACCGCCCCGGCAGCCTGGCTGCCGGGGCGGTTGCGTTCATGCTGTCTTCGAGCTTCGAGCTTCGAGCTTCGAGCTTCGAGCTTCGAGCTTCGAGCTTCGAGCTTCGAGCTTCGAGCTTCGAGCGCCGGGCATAGCCCGGCGCTCGGTCAGGCCTTGGCGGCGTAGGCGTAGAGCAGTGTCTCCTGGGCGCTGATCGGTGCGGCGTCGCCGGGCTGCTGCTTGAGGTAGCTGCCGTCGGGCTGCAGCAGCCAGCTCTGACAGTTGTCCACCAGGTAGGTCTCCAGGTCCTTGCGCACTCGTGCCGCCAGCTTCTTGTCGAGCAGCGGGAAGCAGGTCTCCACGCGGTGGAACATGTTGCGGGTCATGAAGTCGGCACTGGAGGCCCACACCTCCGGCTTGCCGCCATTGTGGAAGTAGAAGACCCGGGTGTGCTCCAGGAAGCGGCCCACGATCGAGCGCACCCGGATATTCTCCGATACCCCGGGGACCCCGGGACGCAGGCAGCACTGGCCGCGGATGATCAGGTCGCACTCCACGCCGGCCTGGGAGGCACGGTAGAGCGCCTGGATCAGCTTCGGCTCGGTCAGCGAGTTGCACTTGACGATCAGGTGGGCGCGCTTGCCCTTGCGAGCCTCCACCGCCTCGCGCTCGATCATCGCCACCAGCCCTTCGTGCAGGGTGAAGGGGGCATGCAGCAGCGTCTCGATGCGCCGGGCCCGGCCCATGCCGGAGAGTTGCTGGAAGACCTGGTGAACGTCCTCGCAGAGGGTGGGGTTGGCGGTGAGCAGGCTGTAGTCGGTATAGAGCCGGGCAGTCTTGGAATGGTAATTGCCGGTGCCGAGATGCGCATAGTGGCGCAGCTTGTCCTTCTCGCGGCGGACGATATGCATCATCTTGGCGTGGGTCTTGTAGGCCATCACGCCGTAGATGACGATGGCGCCGGCTTCCTGCAGCCGCGAGGCCAGCGACAGGTTGTCGGCCTCGTCGAAGCGCGCACGCAGCTCGATCACCACCGTGACCTCCTTGCCGCCTCGCGCAGCCTCCACCAGCGAATTGACGATGGGCGAATCGGCTCCGGTGCGGTAGAGGGTCTGCTTGATGGCCAGCACGCCCGGATCCCGGGCGGCTTCCGAGAGCAGGTCCTCGACCGGCGCGAAGGACTGGAAGGGGTGATGCAGCAGCACATCGCCAGCGGCGATGGTGTCGAACAGGCTGCTCCCCTTGCCGAGGTTCTTGGGAAAGCCGGGGGTGAAGGGGCGGTAGAACATGTCGGGCAGGTCGACGTCACCGATCAGGGACATCATGCGGGTCAGGTTCACCGGGCCGTTGACCCGGTAGAGGTCCTCCTCCTCCAGCTCGAACTGCTTGAGCAGAAAGGTGGCGAGCTCCTCCGGGCAGGTATCGACCACCTCCAGGCGCACGCCGCTGCCGTAGCGGCGCGCCAGCAGCTCGCCGCGCAGCGCCGAGGCCAGGTCCGAGACCTCCTCGGGGTCCACCGACATGTCGGCGTTGCGGGTCAGGCGGAACTGGTAGCAGCCGCGCACCGTCATGCCCGGGAACAGCTCCTCGGCGTGGGCATGGATCATCGAGGAGAGGAACACGGCCTCCTTGAAGCCCTCGTCGCAGAGTTCCGGCGGCATCTTGATCACCCGGGGCAGCGAGCGTGGTGCCGGCAGGATCGCCAGGCCCCCTTCACGGCCGAAGGCGTCCTTGCCCTCGAGTTTGACGATGAAGTTGAGGCTCTTGTTGACCAGCCGCGGAAAGGGGTGGGAGGGGTCCAGCCCGATTGGGCTGATCACCGGCATGATCTCCCCCTCGAAGTAGTCGCGAACCCAGGCGCGCTGGGCCTTGGTCCAGTCGCTGCGGCGCCGGAAACGCAGCTTCTTCTCCAGCAGCGCCGGCAGCAGCACCTCGTTGAGGATCTGGTACTGGCGTTCGATCTGTTCATGGGCGATCGTCGAGATCTCGCTGAGCACCGCCCGTGGCGAGCGGCCGTCGGCCCCGGTGCTGGCGTCGCCCAGGGCCAGCTGGTGCTTGAGCCCGGCGACCCGGATCTCGAAGAACTCGTCCAGGTTCGACGAGAAGATCAGCAGGAACATCAGCCGGTTGAGCAGCGGGTGCGACTCGTCCAGGGCCTGCTCGAGTACCCGGATATTGAACTGCAGGTGGGAGAGTTCGCGGTTGAAGTAGAGGGAGGGGTCGCTCAGGTCCGCGTCGGCCTGGGGCTTGGCCTTGGGCTTGATGCCGGCGCGGGTCTGGTTGAGGCGCGGGGTCGGGATATCGACCCCGCTCTCCTCACCGATCGGGCCACTCAGTTGCTGCATCACGGCGGGGACGTTTTCGGGACTGCGGTCTTCCATGGAGTTCTCTCCGCGTTTCCAGGAAGGGCGCGCAGTCCCCTCCTTTACTAGGTGAGCAGCCGTGCTGCCCGCTTGGCGAAATAGGTCAGTACGCCGTCGGCGCCGGCACGCTTGAAGCACAGCAGTGATTCGAGGATCACGCCATCGGCATCCAGCCAGCCGTTCTCGAAGGCCGCCATGTGCATGGCGTACTCGCCGCTGACCTGGTAGGCGTAGGTCGGAGCCTTGAGCTCGTCCTTGACCCGGCGTACCACGTCCAGATAGGGCATGCCCGGCTTGATCATCACCATGTCGGCGCCCTCGGCCAGGTCCATGGCCACCTCATGCAGCGCCTCGTCGCCGTTGGCCGGGTCCATCTGGTAGGTGCTCTTGTCCGCCTTGCCCAGATTGGCGGCGGAGCCCACCGCGTCACGGAAGGGACCGTAGTAGCGCGAAGCATATTTGGCGCTATAGGCCATGATGCGGGTATTGACCAGCTGCTCCTGCTCCAGCACCCGGCGGATCTCGCCGATGCGGCCATCCATCATGTCCGAGGGAGCCACCACGTCGGCCCCGGCCTCGGCGTGGGAGAGCGCCTGCTTGAGCAGGGTCTCCACGGTGCGGTCATTCTGCACATAGCCCTGCTCGTCGATGATGCCGTCCTGGCCGTGGCTGGTGTAGGGATCCAACGCCACGTCGGTGATGATGCCGAGCTCGGGCAGGGCTTCCTTGAGGGCCCGCACGCTGCGCTGCACCAGGCCGTTGGCGCTGTAGGCCTCCTCGGCCAGCTCGCTCTTCAGCGAGGCATCCACCACCGGGAACAGTGCAATGGCGGGGATGCCCAGCTCGACGGCCTCGCGGGCCTCCTCGATCAGGAGGTCCAGCGACAGGCGCTCGACCCCCGGCATGGAGGGCACCGCCTCGCGCTGGCCCTCGCCCTCCAGCACGAAGACCGGCCAGATCAGGTCGGCCGGGGTCAGCACGTTCTCGCACATCAGGCGGCGCGAGAAGGCGTCCCGGCGCATGCGCCGCATGCGGGTGGCAGGGAACTGGCGTGGGGTCGTGAAGCTCAAGATCGTCTCTCCGGCTCTGGCGCCGCCGATGGTAGTCTGGCGGCCCTTGATGACAATGACGTGACAGCAGGGTGTCGGCTGTCCTCGAGTATATCAGTGTCGCATTGCGCCGAAAGTCTCGCCTTGTCGCACTCGAGGGATCGCTCTAGAGTGTGGAGCTCGATAACTGGTCCTGCCGTCGGCAGGCGAACCCTGCAAGGAGATAGGCATGAGCAAACAGGTGGCGGTGATCCTTTCGGGCTGCGGGGTCTACGATGGCTCCGAGATCTACGAGACCACCCTGACCCTGCTGCGGCTCGACCAGCTGGGCCTCGGCTATCGCTGCTTCGCACCGGATATCGCTCAGCACCACGTCATCGACCACCTCAGCGGCGAGGTCGCGGAAGGCGATTCGCGCAACGTGCTGACCGAGTCGGCGCGCCTGGCGCGTGGCGAGATCCAGCCGCTGGGCGAGCTGGAGGCGGACGACTTCGACGCGGTGATCCTGCCCGGCGGCTTCGGCGCCGCCAAGAACTTCTCCAGCTTCGCCGAGGATGGCGCCGAGATGACGGTGCTCGACGAGCTCAAGCAGGCACTGGAAGGCTTTCACGAGGCCCGCAAGCCCATCGGCATGATGTGCATCAGCCCGGTGATGGTGCCACGCCTGCTGGGCCCGGGCATTGCCGTCACCATCGGCCAGGATCCCGGCGTTTCCGGCGCCATCAGCGCCATGGGTGGCCTGCACCGCAGCTGCGGCGTGGAGGACATCGTGGTGGACTTCGAGCACCGGGTGGTGACCACACCGGCCTATATGCTCGCCACCCGCATCAGCGAGGCCGCCACCGGCATCTTCAAGCTGGTCGACCGGGTCGATGAGCTGATGGACCTCTAGCCGCGAAGCGGCTCAAGCCGGAAGCTGAAAGAGCGCCGCTTCGCGGCTGGAAGCTGCAAGAAGAACGCCCCCATGGCACTGTTATGGGGGCGTTTTCGATCAGGTTGGGCTTCAAGCTTCAAGCTTCAAGCTTCGGGCTTACGAGTCGTCTTCCGCCTCGCGCTGCTGCTTCTTGCGCCGGGCGAAGCGGCCGAAAAAGAGCCCCACCTCGTAGAGCAGGTACATGGGGACCGCCAGCAGGCTCTGGGAGATCACGTCCGGCGGCGTCAGCAGCATGCCCACCACGAAGCAGCCCAGTACCACATAGGGACGCTTCTTAGACAGGCTCTCCACCGTGGTGGCGCCGGAGGCGATCAGCAGGAAGGTGGCGATAGGGATCTCGAAGGCCACGCCGAAGGCGAAGAAGAGCTTCAGCACGAAGTTGAGGTAGGCGTTGATATCGGTCATCACCGTCACGTTCTCCGGCCCGGTCTGGGTGAAGAACTCGAACAGCAGCGGGAAGACCGCGTAGTAGGCGAAGGCCGCGCCGGCGTAGAACAGCATCACGCTGGAGGCCAGGATGGGGATGGCCAGCGCCTTCTCGTTGTCGTACAGCCCGGGGGCCACGAAGGCCCAGGCCTGGTGCAGCACGTAGGGCACGGCGATGAATACCGCCGTGACCAGGGTCAGCTTGAAGGGCGCCAGGAAGGGCGACGCCACCTCGGTGGCGATCATTTGCGAACCTTCCGGCAGCAGCGCCATCAGCGGCTGGGCCACGAAGGTATAGATGTCGTTGGCGAAGGCGTAGAGGCCGAGGAAGATCACCAGCACCGCCACCACCGCACGCAGCAGGCGCGAGCGCAGTTCGATCAGATGCTCGATCAGCGGGGCCTGGTGCTGTTCCGGGCCGTCACCGGGGTTGCTCATCGTTCAGGGGCGTCCTTGTCGACGGGGGAGGGCTCGGGCGTGGTGTCAGGCTGGATGTCAGCCCCCTCGCGGGCGCGTGACAGGGCGTCATCCAGGCGCTGCTCGGGCGTCGCCGCCGGTGCATCCTGGCGGCGACTGTCCGCATCCCGGGAGCCGCGTTCGGGCTCGGCGATACCCTCGACGCCGCGCTTCACCTGGTTGACGCTGTCGTCCAGCTTCTTCTGCTGCTCGTCGAGTTTCTGGCGCAGCTCTTCCGCTTCCAGCTGTGCGCTGATCTCGCGCTGCATGCCGGAGACGGTTCGCTTGATCTTGCCGATCCACAGGCCCAGGGTGCGTGCCGCCTTGGGCAGTCGCTCCGGGCCGAGCACCAGCAGGCCTACCACGCCGAGCAGCAGGAGTTCGAGAAAGCCGATATCGAACATGGCGGTTTACTTGCGCTCTTCTTGTTCCTCGGGCTTTCGCTCGGCCTGGACGTCGTAGGTGTTGGTCTCATCCTTGTGGTCGACGCGGGCCTGGGCCTGCGCTTCGGTTTCCTCTTCCTCGGCCTTGTCGCCCTTCTCGTCCTCGTTCATCGCCTTCTTGAAGCCCTTCACGGCGCCACCCAGATCGGTGCCGACGTTGCGCAGCTTCTTGGTGCCGAAGATCAGGATGATGATGCCGAGAACGATCAGCAGCTGCCAGATACTGATACCACCTAACATTAGCGCTTCCTCTGATTGGGGTTCCGGCTCACCCGGAACGGCCAGTGATGTTGTGTCCAGCGGACTATGGCTGGCGTGCAGCCTTCTCGTCGTGGCCGGAGATGCCGAAGCGGCGGCCCAGCTCGTCGAGCACCGCTCCATGTTCGAGGCCGAGATGCGACAGCATCACCAGGCTATGAAACCACAGGTCGGCCGTTTCGGCGATCAACGCTTGGCGTTGGGCATCGCCGCCGCCTTCTGCGTCCTTTGCCGCGAGCAGGGTCTCGGTGGCCTCCTCGCCGACCTTCTCGAGTATCTTGTTCAGGCCCTTGTGATGCAAGGCGGCGACGTAGGAGTCGGAAGGATCGGCCTCGCGGCGTTGATCCAGGACAACCTGCAGCCGCTCGAGAATATCGCTCATCGATGACGTCTCCATGAAAAGGCGAGCATGAAACTGGGTCAGTGCCAGGCCAGCAGGGCCAGGCCGATGGCCGCGGCGGCCAACGCCGGCCATGGCTGTCCGCCGGCCCACTCGGCCAGCGGCTGCCAGGCCACCGCCAGCACGACCAGTAGCAGTCCCAGGCGCAGCCGGCGGTGGCGCCGGCCCTGGTGAGCCAGATGGCGCTGGATGCCGCCGAGCGCCTCGCCCTGGTGGCGGCGCTGGCGTTTCTCCAGCTCGGCCTGGGACAGCACCTGGTGGACCAGGGAGGGCAGCTCGGGAAGCTGGTGGCTGAGCTCCGGGGCCTGGCGCTTGAGCGAGGCCCAGAAGCCCTTCACCCCGGCGCGCTCTTCCATCCAGCGCTCCAGGTAGGGCTTGGCGGTCTGCCACAGGTCCAGTTCCGGGTAGAGCTGGCGCCCCAGGCCCTCGATGTTGAGCAGGGTCTTCTGCAGCAGCACCAGCTGCGGCTGCACCTCCATGTCGAAGCGCCGCGCGGTCTGGAACAGGCCCAGCAGCACCTGGCCGAAGGAGATGTCCTTGAGCGGCTTCTCGAGGATCGGTTCGCACACGGTACGTACTGCCGCCGCGAACTCGTTGGCCCGGGTATGCTCGCCGACCCAGCCCGATTCGATATGCAGCGCCGCCACCTCGTAGTAGTCCTGATGGAAGAAGGCCAGCAGGTTGCGGGCCAGGTAGTCCTGGTCCTCGCGAGTCAGGCTGCCGACGATGCCGCAGTCGATGCCGATATACTGCGGGTCATGGGGGTGCTTGCGAGAGACGAAGATGTTGCCCGGGTGCATGTCGGCATGGAAGAAGTTGTCGCGGAACACCTGGGTGAAGAAGATCTCCACCCCACGTTCGGCGAGCTTCTTGAGGTCGGTGCCCTGGGCCCTGAGGGCGGCAAGATCGGCTACCGGCACGCCGTAGATGCGCTCCTGGACCATCACCCGGTGGCGGGTCAGCTCCCAGTGGATGGCTGGCACATAGAGGTGGCTCGAGTCCTTGAAGTTGCGCTTCAGCTGGGAGGTGTTGGCCGCCTCCTTGTGCAGGTCGAGCTCGTCGAACAGGGTGGTCTCGTAGTCGCGCACGACCTCCACCGGACGCAGGCGGCGCGCCTCGGGCACGATGGTCAACAGGCGGGCGAAGCGGTAGAGCAGGGCCATGTCCTGACGCATCACCCGTTCGATGCCGGGGCGGATGATCTTGACCACCACCTCCTCGCCGCCGTGCAGCCGGGCGCCGTGGACCTGGGCGATGGAGGCCGAGGCCAGGGGCTCGGCGTCGAAGCGCGCGAAGGCCTCGGCCACCGGCAGGCCCAGCTCCGCCTCCACCACGCCGCGGGCCTCGCTGCCGGGGAAGGGCGGCACCTGGTCCTGCAGGCGCTTGAGCTCGTCGGCCACGTCCTCGGGCAGCAGGTCGCGGCGGGTGGAGAGCACCTGGCCGAACTTGACGAAGATCGGCCCCAGCGACTCCAGCGCCAGGCGCAGGCGCTCGCCCCGGGAGCGCTCGCCGATGGGTACCAGGCGCAGCGGTGAGAGCTTGAACAGGAGACGCAGTGGCCAGGGCAGGCGCTCGTGGGGCAGCAGGGTATCGAGACGGTAGCGGGTGATCACCCACAGGATGCGCAGCAGACGCAGTAGGATCATGGCGTCACCCTGTCCGCCAGGCGCCGATGCAGGCGGGCGAGGCGCGCCTCGAGGCGGTCGGAGGCCACTTCCAGCTCGGTCAGGTGGTCACGCAGCACCTCGAGCTGGGGGCGGCCCGGCAGCAAACGGGCCTCCTCGACCAGGTATTCGGAGAGGTCGGCACAGAACTCCTCGCGGGTGCGCAGACCGAAGCGGCCCAGGCGACGCAGTCCCTCGGCCAGGCTGTGGGCGGGGATATCGCCGAGCCAGCGGGCCAGCTCGCCCTCCCAGTCCAGGTCGAGGTCGAGCAGCAGGTCGCGGGTCGCCTCCAGCAGCGGGATGCGGCCGCGAACCGCCAGCCGCCCCTGGAACATCAGCCGCTCCATCGAGGCTCCGCCCAGCAGGGCGCCGAGGGTTTCGGCGTCCAGCTCGACCACGGCATCATAGGCCGCCTCGTCGGTATCATCGGGGCGCAGCAGGTCGAGGCCGCCGCCATGGAAGTGGATGGCCAGTGCCAGCTCGGGCTGCTCGAGGCGCAGCAACAGCTGCTGGCCGGCCAGCCGGGCCAGGCGGGAAGGTGCCGCCGGGTCGCGGGCCAGCAGGGCGTTCAGGGTCCTCTCAGCGGTGGCGAGCAATAACATTATAATTTGATGCCGCGGTGCAGGGCGACGATGCCCCCGGTCATGTTGGTGTACTCGACCCGCTCCAGGCCGGCCGCCTCCATCATCCCCTTGAGCGTCTCCTGGTCGGGGTGCATGCGAATCGACTCGGCCAGGTAGCGGTAGCTGTCGGCATCGCTGGCCACCACCTGGCCGATGCGCGGCAGCAGGCGGAAGGAGTACTCATCGTAGGCCTTGGTCAGCAGGGGGTTGCCCGGCTTGGAGAACTCCAGCACCAGCAGGCGGCCACCCGGCTTGAGCACCCGGGCCATGGAGCGCAGCGCGGCATCCTTGTCGGTGACATTGCGCAGGCCGAAGGCGATGGTGATGCAATCGAAGGTGTTATCCGGGAAGGGCAGGCACTCGGCATTGGCCTGGACATACTCGACATTGCCGCCCACGCCGTGGTCGAGCAGCTTGTCACGACCGACGCGCAGCATCGACTCGTTGATATCGGCCAGTACCACACGGCCGCGGGGGCCCACCAGGCGCGAGAACTTCAGCGTCAGGTCGCCGGTGCCGCCGGCGATATCGAGCACACTGTGGCCGGGGCGCACCCCGGCGCGCTCGATGGTCAGCCGCTTCCACAGACGGTGGATGCCGAACGACATCAGGTCGTTCATGACGTCGTAGCGGGCCGCCACGGAGTGGAAGACATCGGCTACCCGGGAGGCCTTCTCCTCGAGGGGAACTTCCTGATAGCCGAAGTCGGTGGTCTGCTTGTCCCTGGAGCTGGGGTTGGCGCTCATGCGATGGGGCTCCCGAATCGCTGCATGGGAGAGGTCAAGGCCTCGGATGGGCGCCATTGTAGCCTCCCGCGGCGGCGATTGTCTTGACGCGGGTTACAGCTGCCTGATTTCTATGCCCAGCGGCTCGCGGCTGGCGCCGGCCGCTTCCAGGCGCTCCAGGTACTCGGCCCAGTTGGCCTCGCGATTGTCGATCAGCCACTTCAGGTAGTCCCAGCTGAACAGGCCGCTGTCGTGGCCGTCATCGAAGTGCAGCTTGAGGGCGTAGCGACCGGTGGGGGTGATGTCCTTGAGGCCGACGAACTTCTTGCCCACCTGCAGGGTCTCCTGGCCCTTGCCGTGGCCGCGCACCTCGGCTGAGGGAGAGAAGACTCGCAGGTATTCGATGGCGAGGCGGTAGCTCTGGCCATCGGCATAGCCGAGCTCCAGCTCGCGGGCCTGCTTGTGGTAGTGCACCTTGGTAGGAATGGGGGCTGGCATGGTTGGCGTCCGGATCTGGGCATTAGGGGACGCGGCTGACCCGGTGACAGGCCTTCGCGGAGGCGCTGTGAACCCCTCCCTGGGCGCTACCGATGCCATCCCTGGCATAGGACCTCCGCTACGGCCTGTCCCCGGCGCCGCGGGCAGCCGCTGGGGGCATACTGTGCCCCGCGGCGTGCCGCTTGGTTACAGGATATACCGCGACAGGTCCTCGTCCATCGCCAGCTCGCCGAGCTGGGAGTCGACGTAGGCGGCGTCGATCACCAGCGGGGTGCCGATGTCGCTGCCGCGGAAGGAGGCCTCTTCCAGCAGGCGCTCCATCACGGTGTGCAGGCGGCGCGCGCCGATATTCTCGGTGCCTTCGTTGACCTTCCAGGCGATCTCGGCGATGCGCTCGATGCCGTCGGTGGTGAACTCGATCTCCAGGCCCTCGGTGGCCAGCAGCGCCTGGTACTGCTTGGTCAGCGCCGCGGAGGGCTCGGTGAGGATGCGCTTGAAGTCGTCCGGGGTCAGGGCGTTGAGCTCGACACGGATCGGCAGGCGACCCTGCAGTTCCGGGATCAGGTCCGACGGCCGCGACAGGTGGAAGGCGCCGGAGGCGATGAACAGCACATGGTCGGTCTTCACCATGCCGTACTTGGTGGAGACCGTGGAGCCCTCGATCAGCGGCAGCAGGTCGCGCTGCACGCCCTCGCGGGAGACCTCCCCACCGCTGGACTGGCCACCGCCCTTGCAGACCTTGTCGATCTCGTCGAGGAAGACGATGCCGTTCTGTTCCACCGACTCGATGGCGCGAGCCTTGATCTCCTCCTCGTTGACCAGCTTGCTGGCCTCCTCGTCACGCAGCAGGGCGAAGGCGTCCTTGACCGCCACGCGGCGGGTCTCGGTCTTCTGCTTGCCCATGCCGGAGAACAGGCTCTGCAGCTGGCTGGTCATCTCCTCCATGCCCGGCGGGGTCATGATGTCGACGTTGGGTCCCTGCTGGGAGACCTCGATATCGATCTCCTTGTCGTCGAGCTGCCCCTCGCGCAGCTTCTTGCGGAAGATCTGGCGCGTGGAGCTGTCCTGGCGGGGCTCCTCCTCCTGGCCGCGCGGCGGTGGCAGCAGGGCGTCGAGGATGCGCTCCTCGGCGGCGTCAGCGGCGCGATGGCCGACCTCTTCCTTGGCCTGCTCACGGACCAGCTTGATGGCGGCCTCGGTGAGGTCGCGCACGATCGACTCCACGTCGCGGCCCACATAGCCCACCTCGGTGAACTTGGTGGCCTCGACCTTGATGAAGGGCGCGCGGGCCAGCTTGGCCAGGCGGCGGGCGATCTCGGTCTTGCCGACGCCGGTGGGGCCGATCATGAGGATGTTCTTGGGCGTCACTTCCTGGCGCAGGTCGCCCTCGAGCTGCATGCGCCGCCAGCGGTTGCGCAGGGCGATGGCCACGGCGCGCTTGGCGTCCTGCTGGCCGATGATGTACTGGTCCAGGGCGTGAACGATCTCGCGGGGGGTCATCTGGGTCATGGTATCGGCCTTAGCCCGCCTTGGCAGGCAGCTCCTCGAGGGTGACATTGTGATTGGTGAACACGCAGATATCGCCGGCGATCGCCAGTGACTTCTCGGTGATCTCGCGGGCCCCGAGGTCGGTGTTCTCGAGCAGGGCGCGGGCCGCGGCCAGGGCGTAGTTGCCGCCGGAGCCGATGGCGATGATGCCGCCCTCGGGCTCCAGCACATCGCCGTTGCCGGTGATGATCAGGGAGGCGTCCTTGTTGGCCACGGCGAGCAGCGCCTCCAGGCGGCGCAGGGCGCGGTCGGTGCGCCACTCCTTGGCCAGCTCCACGGCGGCCTTGACCAGGTTACCCTGGTACTTCTCCAGCTGCGCCTCGAAGCGCTCGAAGAGGGTGAATGCGTCGGCGGTACCGCCGGCGAAGCCGGCCAGCACCTCGCCGCGATAGAGGCGGCGTACCTTGCTGGCGTTGCCCTTCATCACGGTATTGCCCAGCGATACCTGGCCGTCGCCGGCCAGCGCCACCTGGTCACCGCGGCGCACGGATACGATCGTGGTCATGGAGGAGACTCCTTGGGGGAGCGGATGAACGGCTCCCGATGACTTTCGACGCCCAGCCGGGCGTCGTGACGAATCTGTCTGGAGGGAGTAGGTGCGGGCGCGCCGCCCGGAATTCAAGCGGCCGCGCGTGTCACTGCGGGAGGCGGGCTCAGTTGTTGAGCTGGATGAGCAGCGGCTCGATGCCCTGGGTGACCATCAGGTCCTGGGCCCGGGACAGCTCGCGGCGGTCCTCGTAGGGACCCACCTGCACTCGGTGCCAGGTCTCGCCGCCCCCCGCCTTCACTTCGCTGACCTGGGCCAGCAGTCCGAAGTCGCGCAGGCGGCTGCGCAGCTGCTGCGCATCGCCGGCCGCGCGGAAGGAGGCGGCCTGCAGCATGTAGCGCTGACCCGAGGCGCTGGTGGCGGCCTGTTGCCGGGCGGGGTCGCTGGTCTGGCGATCGCTGGCCAGGTTGGCGGCGATCACCTCGGCGATGGGGTCGTCGGCAGGCGCCGAATCGTCGGTAGCCGTCTCTTCCGCCGGGGGCGGCGGGGTCGCCGTGGAGGCGGGCATCTCGCCACCCGGCGCGATCACTTCGGATTCCGGCAGCAGGGTGTAGAACTCGAAGGTGGGCATCGGCGGCTCGCTGGGCTCCGCCGCTGCCTCGGGCTCGGCCTCCGGCGGCGCGCTGCGCGGCAGCACCGTGGCCAGCGGCGAGTCCTCGACCTGCCAGGGCGCCACCCCGTGCTGGTGCTGGGAGAGCAGGAAGCCGGCCACCAGGCCGGCCAGGCCCCATACCCAGCCGGGCAGGCGCCATTCGCGGCGCGCATTGCGGGCGGGTTGGCGTCGGCTGTTGGTGGCGCCGCGCTTCCTGGGGGGCTGCTTGCGAGTCGCCATGAGTTACATTTCCTCCGGGGCGCCGACTCCCATCAGCTCCAGGCCATTGCGCAGCACCTGGCGCGTGGCCAGGCCCAGCGCCAGGCGGGCGTTGCGCAGGTCGTCGTCTTCGACCATCACCTTCACCGCGTTGTAGCAGGTGTGGAAGTCGGCGGCCAGGTCGAGCAGGTACTGGGCGATCTGCTGGGGCTCGCGGGCGGCCGCGGCGTGCTCCACCGTCTCGGGGAAGCGTGCCAGGCGGTTCAGCAGCGCCTTCTCCTGGTCCTCTTCCAGGCGACCCAGGCTGGCCATGGCCAGGGCGTGATCGAAGGGCTGGCCGTCACTGCGGGCCTTCCGCTCGACGCTGCATACCCGGGCGTGGGCGTACTGCACGTAGTAGACCGGGTTGTCGTTGGACTGCGAGCGCGCCAGGTCGATGTCGAAGGTGAGCTGGGAGTCTGCCCGACGCGCGGCCAGGAAGAAGCGCGTGGCGTCGCGGCCCACCTCGTCGATCAGGTCGCGCACGGTGACGTAGCTGCCGGCGCGCTTGGAGAGCTTCACCTCGACCCCGGAGCGGGTGACCATCACCATCTGGTGCAGCACATAGTCGGGCCAGCCCTTCGGAATGCCGGCCTCCAGGGCCTGCAGGCCGGCGCGCACCCGGGTCACGGTGGAGTGGTGGTCGGCGCCCTGCTCGTTGATCACCGTGGTGAAGCCGCGTTGCCACTTGTCGAGGTGGTAGGCGACGTCGGGCAGGAAGTAGGTGTATTGCCCGTCGGACTTGCGCATCACCCGGTCCTTGTCGTCCCCGAAGTCGGTGGTGCGCAACCACAGGGCGCCGTCCTGTTCATAGGTGTGGCCCTTCTCGATCAGGCGCTCGACGGTCGCCTCCACCTTGCCGTCGCGGTAGAGCGAGGACTCCAGGAAGTAGACGTCGAACTGCACGCCGAAGGCCTTGAGGTCGAGGTCCTGCTCGCGGCGCAGGTAGGCCACGGCGAACTCCTGGATCGCTGCCAGGTCGTCCGGGTCACCGCTGGCGGTGACATGGCGGTCGTCGGCATGGACGGTCTCGCCATCGAGGTAGGCATTGGCCACGTCGATGATGTAGCCGCCACGATAGCCATCCGCCGGCCAGCCGGCGTCCTCGGGGTCGAGTCCCTTGGCCCGGGCCTGCACCGAGAGTGCCAGGTTGCTGATCTGGGCGCCGGCATCGTTGTAGTAGAACTCGCGGGTCACGTCGAAGCCGGTCGCTTCCAGCAGGCGACAGATGCAGTCGCCGATGGCCGCGCCGCGGCCGTGGCCGACGTGCAAGGGGCCGGTGGGGTTGGCGGAGACGAACTCCACCTGCACCTTCTGGCCCTGGCCGGCGAGGCTGCGCCCGTAGGCGTCGCCGGCGTCGAGCACCTGACGGACCACCTGGGCGGCGGCGTCGGTGGCGGCGAAGAAGTTGACGAAGCCGGGGCCGGCGATCTCCACCTTCTGTACCGCCTCGCTCTCGGGCAGCGCGCCGATCAGCGCCTCGGCCAGCTCGCGGGGCTTGCGACCGGCGGGCTTGGCCAGCATCAGCGCCAGGTTGGTGGCGTAGTCGCCGTGGGCCTTGTCCTTTGTCGGGTCGACCTTGATGGTCGGGGCGAGGTCGGCGGGCAGCACGCCCTGCTGCCGGAGGGAGTCGAGGGCGTCCTCGAGCAGCGCAACGATGGTCTCTTTCATGGGGCGTCGGATGTCCTGTGGCGTCGGGCCGAGCGGCCGATGAACCGGCGGTGAAGAGGCACTCGGCCCGGCGTGGGCATGGAAACGGAGCCCTGAGCGGGCATGGCCGGCCATTATCGGCAATTGTGGGGCGGCTTTAAAGGGCGGGGGTCAGCTAAGCGTCTGCGGGTCGATATCCAGCGACCAGCGCACCCGGCGCGCCTCGGGGGTGGCCTCCAGCCAGGCGGTGAGCCAGGCGCTGGCCTCATGCAGGGCGCTGCGCTTATCGGCACTCAGCATCAGCTGCAGGTGGTAGCGGCCCTGGCGTCGCTCCATGGGCGCCGGCACCGGGCCCAGGCAGTCCACCGCAAGCTCACGCTCGGCCAGCCAGCCGCGCAGGGCGGTGGCGGCACGTCGGCCCAGCTCGCTGGCTGCCTCCTCCCTGGCGCTCTCCAGGCGCAGCAGGGCGAGGAAGCGGAAGGGCGGCAGGGCGGCGGCTCGACGCTCCTCCAGCAGCTGGTCGGCCAGGGCGGCATAGCCGCGTTCGGCCAGCAGGCGCAGGTGCGGGTCATCGGGGTGCATCGTCTGCACCAGCACCCGCCCGGGATGGGCGGCGCGGCCGGCACGGCCGGCCACCTGCACCAGCAGCTGCGCACCCTGCTCCAGGGCGCGGAAGTCGCTGGCATAGAGGCCGGCGTCGGCGTTGACCACCACCACCAGGGTGACATGGGGCAGGTGGTGCCCCTTGGCCAGCATCTGGGTGCCCACCAGCAGGCAGGGATCGCCGCGGCGCACCTCGGCCAGTGCGTTCTCGAAGGCGTCGCGACGGCGGGTGCTGTCACGGTCGATGCGGTGCACCGGCACCTTGGGGAAGCGTCCGGCAAGGGTCTCCTCGGTGCGCTCGGTGCCGCTGCCCAGGGGGCGCAGGTCGATGCTGCCGCATTCGGGACAGCTCTCCGGCAGGGCGCGGCGGCGATCGCAGTGGTGGCAGGCGAGCAGCGGCGGCTGGCGGTGCAGGGTCATGCGGGCGTCGCAGGCGTCGCACTCGGCCAGCCAGCCGCAGGCGTGACAGGCCAGCGTCGGGGCAAACCCGCGGCGATTGATGAACACCAGTACCTGGTGGCCGGCCTTGAGTGTCTCCGCAATCGCCTCCAGCGCCGGCGGCGCCAGGCCGCCCAGGCGGGGCCGCCCGCGCAGGTCGAGCAGTTCCAGGCCGGCGGGGGCGTGGCGGGTGGCGCGGCGGGTCAGCGGCAGGTGACGCCAGTCGCCACGCCGCGCCCGGGCCAGGCTCTCCAGCGAGGGCGTGGCGCTGCCCAGCAGCAGCGGGATGCCGTGGTGATGGGCGCGGGCCACGGCGAGGTCCCGGGCGTGGTAGCGCAGTCCGTCCTGTTGCTTGTAGGAACTGTCGTGCTCCTCGTCGACGATGATCGCCCCGGGGCGGGCCAGGGGGGTGAAGATCGCCGAACGTGTGCCAATGACGATGGGAGCCCGACCGCTGGCGGCTGCCTCCCAGGCATCCAGGCGCTCGTGATCGGTGAGCCCCGAGTGCAGTGCCACCACCGGCACCCGGAAGCGCTTACGGAAGCGTGCCAGGGTTTGCGGAGTCAGGCCGATCTCCGGCACCAGCACCAGCGCCTGGCGTCCGCGGCCCACCACCGCCTCGATCAACTGCAGGTAGACCTCGGTCTTGCCGCTGCCGGTGACCCCTTCCAGCAGGCAGGGGTGATAGGCATCGAGCCGTTCGTGCAGCGCCGAGAGGGCATGGGCCTGCTCGCGGTTGAGCGGCAGCGCCGGGTCGGCCAGCAGGTGGTCGGCATCGGGCTGGGGGGCGGCGGCAAGTGGCTCCTCGTGGCGCTCGACGAGCCCCTTGGCGGTCAGCGCCTTGAGCTGGTCACGGCTGAAGGACTGGGCGAGGATCGCCTGGCTGGCCAGGCCATGGGGGTGCTGGCGCAGCATCTCCAGCAGCGCCGCCTGGCGCGGAGCGCGGGGCAGGGCGTCGCTGCCGGCGGCATGCCCCGCGGCGGTGAGGGCCCAGCGCTCCCGGGTGCGGGCGGCAAGCGCACGGCCCTGGCGCAGCAGCACCGGCAGCGCCTGGTGCAGGGTGTCGCCCAAGGGGTGCTGGTAGTAGCGTGCGGTGAAGCGGCATAGCCACAGCCAGTCTTCCGGCAGCGGGGTGTCGTCCAGGCAGGCCAGCACCGGCTTGAGGTCGGATAGCGGCAGCTCGCCCCGGTCGCGGCACTCCACCACGATACCGACCACCTCGCGGCGTCCGAAGGACACCCTGACGCGCAGGCCCGGTTGCCAGCCACAAGCGGGTGCCTCGCGGGCCGGGCGATAGTCGAAGAGGCGGTGCAGCGGCGAGGGGATGGCGACGCGCAGCACGCGTGGCGCGGGCGATTCGGGCAATTGGCCTCCGGCGACGGGTCTGGTAGAATATTGCGCTCCCCGGCGCCTGGTCGGCGTTTCGGGGGGTCCGGTGAGTTCCCATGATGGCTCGGCAACCGACAGCGCGTTGCGAGCCGGTGACAGACAACCGTATGCGGTGCCTGGCAACGGATCAGGTGGCGGCATACAGCGCAACGAGGCTCAAGATGAAACAAGGTATCCACCCCGAATACAAGGCGATCAAGGCGACCTGCTCCTGCGGTGCTGCTTTCGAGGTCGGCTCCACTGCCGGTCACGACCTGGAGCTGGACGTCTGCTCCCAGTGTCACCCCTTCTATACTGGCAAGCAGAAGCAGGCGACCACCGGTGGTCGCGTCGAGCGCTTCAACAAGCGCTTCGGCGCCGCGCTCAAGCGCTGATCGCGTTGCGGCACTACGCCGTGCGTGCCAAGAACCCGCCCACTGGGCGGGTTCTTGCGTATCTGGCCTGAACAATATCGACAATGGCGCCCAATGAGCGCCAATCGGCCATCACGCATGGTGCTGTAAAGATATGGAAACTTTTTCTATACTCTGGATCACGACTTTACCCAAGCGGACACAAGCATGACTGACGCAAGACAGGCAGCGCTGGACTATCACGCCAAGCCCATTCCCGGGAAGCTCTCCATCGAGCTGACCAAGCCTACCGCCACCGCCAGGGATCTTGCCCTGGCCTACAGCCCCGGCGTGGCCGAGCCGGTACGCGAGATCGCTCGCGACCCCGAGAACGCCTATCGCTACACCGGCAAGGGCAACCTGGTAGCGGTGATCTCCGATGGCACCGCCATCCTCGGCCTGGGCAACCTGGGGCCGCTGGCCAGTAAGCCGGTCATGGAAGGCAAGGGTGTCCTGTTCAAGCGCTTCGCCGGCATCAACTCCGTGGATATCGAGGTCAACGCCGAGAGCCCCCAGGCCTTCATCGATACCGTGGCGCGCATTGCCGATACCTGGGGTGGCATCAACCTCGAGGACATCAAGGCCCCCGAGTGCTTCGAGATCGAGCAGGCGCTCATCGAGCAGTGCAGCATCCCGGTGTTCCACGACGACCAGCACGGCACCGCCATCGTCACCACGGCAGGCACGCTCAACGCCCTGTCCATCGCCGGGAAGTCGGTCGAGGAGGCCAAGATCGTCTGCCTGGGCGCCGGTTCTGCCGCCATCGCCTGCATGAAGCTGCTGGTCAGCTGCGGCGCGCGTGCCGAGAATATCTACATGCTTGACCGCAAGGGGGTGATCCACACTGGGCGTGAGGATCTCAACCAGTACAAGGCGATGTTCGCCGTGGAGACCGACAAGCGTACCCTGGGCGACGCCATCGAGGGTGCCGACGTGTTCCTGGGCCTGTCCGGTCCCAACCTGCTCTCACCCGAGCAGCTCAAGAAGATGGCACCCAACCCGGTGGTGTTTGCCTGCTCCAACCCGGACCCGGAGATTCACCCGGAGCTCGCTCGCGAGACCCGCGATGATGTGATCATGGCAACCGGGCGTTCGGACTACCCCAACCAGGTCAACAACGTGCTGTGCTTCCCGTTCATCTTCCGCGGCGCCCTGGACGTGCGTGCCACGCGCATCAACGAGGAGATGAAGGTGGCCGCGGTGCACGCCCTCAAGGATCTGGCTCGGGAGCCGGTGCCCAGCGAGGTGCTCGAGGCCTACGAGATGGAGAGCATGAGCTTCGGTCGCGAGTACATCATTCCCACTCCGGTCGATGTGCGCCTGCTGGACCGCGTGGCCTCCGCGGTGGCCCAGGCCGCCGTGGACTCCGGCGTGGCGCGCAAGCCCTACCCCTCTCACTATCCGCTCAAGACCGTCGACGACGTCTACGGCGGCTGACGCAGCGTGAGCAAGCCGGATAGCGCGAGATAGAACGAGATCGGGGCCCAGCTGGGCCCCGATCTCGTTGTTGTGGTACTGCCTCCTTGGCGGGTCGCCCGCCTAGAAGATCGCCTCGTAGGTGCCGGTGCCCTGGGAGCCGCTGCGCTGTTCCACCTCGCGCTCCACGCGGCGCGGCTGGGTGCCGGGCAGGTGGTCGGGATGGAAGATCTCGCTGATGCCCCCGCTCGACAGGCGCCTGCCGGTATCGGGGTCGATCTGGGCGGTGACCAGCTCTGCCGGCGGTTCGGGCATCGCCGGGGGCTGTCCCTCCAGGGCCTCCCCCATGAAGGTCATCCAGATCGGCAGGGCGGCGCTGGCGCCGTACTCGGCGGTGGTGGTGTTGTCATCCTTGCCCAGCCAGACCGTGGCCACCAGGTTGCTGTTGAAGCCGGCGAACCAGGTATCGCGCTGGCCGTTGGTGGTACCGGTCTTGCCGACGATATCCTCGCGGCCCAGCTCCAGGGCGCGGCGCCCGGTGCCGTTCTCGATCACGTCGCGCAGCATGTCGCGCAGGATATAGAGGTTGATGGGGTCCACCACCCGGGCGGCGACCGGATAGCTCCTGCCATCGATCGTCACCTGCTCCTGCCCCGGGGAGCAGTTGCGGCAGGCAACGGCGGGGCTGGCCTCTTCCAGGGTCGTCTCGCCCTTGGCGACACGCTCGACGAACCAGGGGGTGACCTTGAAGCCGCCGTTGGCCAGCACCGCATAGGCGTTGGTCATCTCCAATGGCGTCAGGCTGGCGCTGCCCAGTGCCAGGGAGAGGCCGTTGGGCAGGCGCGCCTCCTCGAACCCGAAGCCCTCGAGGAAGCCGATGGTCTCGTTCAGGCCCACCTCGCGCAGCACGCGGATGGTGACCAGGTTGCGCGAGCGTGCCAGGGCGTTGCGCAGGCGCATGGGGCCCAGGAAGTCGCCACTGGAGTTGACCGGGCGCCACAGCTCGTTGCTGCCGTCGTTGATCACCACTGGGGCATCATTGACCACGCTGGCGGCGGTCATCGTGCCGCTCTCGAGTGCCGCCAGATAGATGAAGGGCTTGAAGATCGAGCCCGACTGACGCTGGGCCTGAACGGCGCGGTTGAACTTGCTGGCGTTGAAGTCGAAGCCGCCCTGCAGGGCGAGGATGGCACCGGTCTCGGGGTGCATCACCACCAGCGAGCCTTCGGCGTCGGGGCGCTGGGCCAGGCGCAGGCTGCCGTCCTCGCGCTCCATCACGCGCACCAGGTCGCCGCGGCCGGCGATTTCGGCCGCCGAGCCGGGCTCCGGACCGCGGTACTGGGCGTTGCGGAACTCGCGGGCCCAGGAGAGGCCGTCCCACTCGATGGTACGCAGCTCGCCGTCGCGCAGCAGTACGCGCATCTGGCGCCCTTCGCTTTCCACCACGATGGCCGGGTAGAGCAGGCCGTAGCGCGGGGTGCGCTCGAGTACCTGGACCCAGTTGCTGACGTCGCCGTCGATGCCCTCGACCCGGGTCTCGCTGCGCTCGGCGGCGCGCCGCGCGGTCTCCAGCACCTCGGGGGATTCGTCGAGCTCCTCCTCGAGGCCACTGCGCTCGGTGCGATCCTGCGCCTCGGCGAGGCTCTGGGGCACCTCCTCCTCCTCCGGGCCACGCCAGCCGTGGCGGGTGTCATAGTCGATCAGGCCGCGGGCCAGGGCACGACGCGCCATGGGCTGGAGCTCGCTGTCCAGGGTGGTGGTGATGTTGTAGCCCCCGGTATAGGCCTCGCTCTCGCCGAAACGGTCCACGGCATACTGGCGGGCCATCTCGGCGACATAGTCGGCATCCACCTCGGCCTGGGCCACGTGGCGCTCGGCGGTGATCGGCGCCTGCACGGCCTCGTCGTAGGTAGCCTGGTCGATATACCCCAGATCGCGCATGCGGAACAGGATCCAGTTACGGCGGATCAGCGCACGCTCCGGGTTGGTCAGCGGGTTGAAGCTGGAGGGCGCCTTGGGCAGGCCGGCGATCATCGCCTTCTCGGCCAGGGTCAGCTCATCCAGCGGACGGTCGTAGTAGATCTCGGCGGCGGCGGCGATGCCGTAGGCGCGATGGCCGAGGAAGATCTTGTTGACGTAGAGCTCGAGGATCTCCTCCTTGCTGAGCACCTGCTCCATCTGTAGGGCCAGCAGGATCTCGCGGATCTTGCGGGTAAAGGTGCGGTCCAGGGTCAGCAGGTAGTTGCGCGCCACCTGCATGGTGATGGTGGAGCCACCGGACTGGATCTCGCCGCCGCTGGCGACCAGCTCGCCGGCCGCGCGCATCAGCCCCATGGGGTCGACGCCGCGATGTTCAAAGAATCTGTCATCCTCGGCGGCCAGCAGCGCCTGGATGAACTCCTCGGGGATCTCGGCATGATCGATCGGCAGGCGACGCTCCTCGCCGTACTCCCCGATCAGCTTGCCGTCGCGGGTATAGATGCGCAACGGTGAGTGCAGCTCGAAGTCCTGGAGCTGGTGCACGTCGGGCAGCCCGGGAGCGAAATAGAGGGCGGCGCCCACCACGCCGAGCCCGGCCGCGGCGATCAGCGAGACGGTGAGCCAGGCCAGGGAGAAGAGCAGGGTTCTGATAAACGTCATGAAGTGGCGGTGTCCATGCAGGGAACTGGAGCGGTTGTGAAGCGATGACGAGAGATCCGGTTGCGCGGCCATTATAGGAAGCCGGGGCGGGGGTCACCAGCGTTGACGGTGCAAGCCCAAGGTTTACCGTGTGACCATTGGCAAGATCATGTAACCTCATGCTACAGGATGGGAACAACAATCGAGACCTGCCGCCATGCGCGAGGCAGGCACCATGACAAGGCGGGCAAGCCGCACGACACAGCAGGGGCAGGACCGAGATGCGATTGATGGCATCCAGCAAGGGACTGATCGGCGTCGACATCACTTCGGCCACGGTCAAGCTTGTGGAACTTCGGCGAGCTGGCGCCACTTATCAGGTGGAGAGCTATGCCGTCAGGCCGCTGCGCGAAGGCGCGGTGGTCGAGCGGCGCATCCAGGATATGGGCGAGGTTGTCGACGCCCTTACCCGAGCCGTTCAGCAGGCCAAGCCGCACACCCGCAAGGCGGTGGTGTCGGTGCCCGCCAGCGCGGCGATCACCAAGACCCTCACGCTGCCGGCGTCGCTCAGCGACGACGAGATCGAATCGCGCATCCAGCTCGATTCAGACAAGCACATTCCCTTTCCGTTCAGTGAGGTCGCCTTCGACTTCCAGCGCCTGGGGCTCAATGCCCGCTATGCCGACCAGCAGGACGTGCTTCTGGTGGCCTGTCGGCAGCAGGACGTCAGCCAGCTGACCGATGCCGTGATGCAGTCCGGCCTGACGCCGGCGGCGGTGGATGTCGAGACCTTCGCCATGGAGCGTGCCTTCACCGAGGTGCGCCACCAGCTGCCGGCGCTCGGCGGCGAGGAGGACTGCGTGGCGCTGGTTGACATCGGTGCCACCATGAATACCTTCCATGTGCTGCGTCAGGGGCGCGTAGTCTACAGCCGCGATACCGTGTTCGGCGGCCGGCAGCTCACCGAAGAGATCCGCAATCGCTACGGCCTGAGCTATGACGAGGCGGGCCTGGCCAAGAAACGTGGCGGCCTGCCGGATGACTACCAGCGCAGTGTCCTCGACCCCTTCCTCGACACCCTGGTCCAGCAGGTGGGGCGCTCGCTTCAGCTTTACTACACCGCCGGACGCAAGCAGGAGGTGCGTCACATGGTGCTGGCCGGTGGCTCCAGCGTGCTTCCGGGCCTGGCCGAGCGGCTGGCCCAGGAGAGCGGCCTGGAGGTCTCCATCGCCAACCCCCTGGCGCGCATGAAGGTCAACAACCGCATCGACGTGCAGACCCTCTCCGGCGACGCGCCGGCGATGCTCACGGCCTGCGGACTGGCAATGAGGGCGCGTCCATGACCATCGAGATCAACCTCCTGCCCTGGCGTGAGGAGCAGCGTGTCCGGCGCAGCAAACGTTTCTATGTGGCCTTGGGACTGGCGGCGCTGCTGGGCCTCGGCGGCGGCTACGGCATGACCTGGTACTACGAACAGGAGGCCGAGGCCCAGCGCCAGCGCAACGCCCATATCGAGGCTCAGAGCCGCCAGCTTGACTCCGCCATTCGCGAGATCAGCGAGCTCGAGCAGATCCGCGAGCAGATGCTCGAGCAGGTGCGGGTCTTTACCGAGCTGCAGAACGGGCGCACCCAGACGGTACACGTGATGAGCGACCTCACCACCAGCCTCGAGGAGGGGGTGCACTACACCCAGCTCAATCGCCAGGGCGACAGCCTGCGCCTCTCCGGCCGGGCTGAAGATAATGGCCAGGTCTCCGACCAGTTGCGTCAATTGGCGGCGGCGGCCTCCTTCACCGAGCCGGTGCTCTCCGAGGTGGAGGCCGAGGGAGGCGGGGAGCGCAGAAGCTTTAGCCTCAGCATGAGTCAGCGCATGCCCGAAGCGCCCGCGGAGGCACCGCAAGGCGGGACCGAGGAGGAGGGGTCATGAGTCTCAATGCCGAGATGCGTCGCCTGCGTGATCTGGATTGGCGCGAACTGGATATCAAGGAGGCCGGGATCTGGCCCTGGTCACTGCAGCTGCTGCTCTGCCTGGTGCTGCTGGGCGTGACCTTCTTCGCCATGCACTGGTACCTGGCCGGTCCCGCCAAGGAACAGCTCGATCAGGTCAGGGCAGAAGAGCCGCGGCTGATCCGCGACTACCGCAGCAAGGCGGCCCAGGCCGCCAACCTCGAGGCCATGCGCGAGCAGATGGGCGTGCTCGAGGCACGCATGGACACGCTGCGCGAGATGCTGCCCAGCGGTGCCGAGATTCCGGCGCTGATCGACGACATCACCGAGACCGCCCTCGACAACCAGCTGACCATCGATTACATCCGTCTGCGCGGCACCGCGGCGCGGGAGCACTACGTCGAGCAGCCCTTCGATATCCAGGTGCGTGGCGACTATCACCGCATCGCGGCCTTCCTGGCTGGCGTGGCCGGGCTGCCGCGCATCGTCACCCTGCATGACATGACCCTGGCGCCGGAAGGCGGTGATGGTCAGAACCTGCGCCTCTCCATGCTGGCGCGCACCTACAGCTACCGCCAGCGCGAGGAGGGTGGCTCATGATGGTCTGGCAGAAATCGCTCCTTGTCGTGGCCGGCCTGGCGGTGATCGCCGGCTGTGCCGACCCACAGCTGACCAGCCTCGATCGCGACCTGGCCGATATCCGCAGCAACCCCGGTCCGACGCCCAACGTCGAGCTGCCGGAGATACCCGATTATGAGCCAGTGCCCTACGATGAGGCCGACCTGCGCAGCCCCTTCGTGCCGCGGCTGCCCGAGGCGGAGCAGCAGGCTCAGGGTTCCGTGGAGCTGGCGCCCGACCTGACCCGCCCGCGGGAGACGCTGGAGGCCTACAAGCTCAGTGAGCTGCGGCTGGTGGGTACCCTCACCGAGAGCGGTCAGCCCTCGGCACTGGTGCGCGCTCCGGACGGCCAGGTCCATCGGCTGCGGGTGGGCAACCATATGGGCAGCGACTTCGGCCGCATCGTCAGCATCACCTCGTCAACGGTGCAGCTGATCGAGGTAGTGCCGACCGGGCGCGGCGGCTGGGTCGAGCGCACCACGCGCCTCGAGCTCAATAGCCAGGGTGGCGCCTGATAGACAGCCGGCAGAAGCAGGAACGATCAGCGGCCAGCGGCCGAATAAACAGGCAAACAAGCTAATAAGCGAACAGCACAGCAAGCCTACCGCCGTTCCCGGGGAGCGGCGTCAAGCGGGGGGAAGGGAACCATGCGATCACTCATCATCAAGCGTGCCGTGGCATTGCTCGCCATGCTGGCGGTGTCGGGAACTGCCCTGGCGGCCTCGACGCTCGAAGGCCTCGACTTTCGGCAGGGTGCCAGCGGCGAGCTCGAGGTCGATCTCGACTTCGCTGGACCGGTGCCCGAGGTGCGCGGCTACCGTATCGATGATCCGGCACGGCTGACCATCGACCTGATGGAGACCGACAACCGCCTCGATCGCCGCAGCTACTCCCTGGGCATCGGCGGCGTGCAGCAGGTCACCGCCCTGGAAGCCGGCTCGCGTACCCGCCTGGTCTTCGACCTCGAGGGGCCGCTGCCCTACAACACTCGCGAGCAGGGCGACCGCCTGCGCCTGGCCATCGGCGGTGGCGCCGCCGATACCGGCGTGGCCGCTCGTGCCGCCAGCCCTTCCACCACCCCGACGGCCACCACCACGACAGCCGCCGCGTCGCCAGAGCCGGCGCCGCGCCAGCCGGTCAGCAGCGGCCCCAGCGTCGAGGATATCGACTTCCGCCGCGGCAGCGACGGTGCCGGTCGACTGGTGGTCACCTTCGATCGCGCCGGCGTCGACGCCCGGGTGAACGAGAGTGGCCGCAACCGCATCACCGCCGAGCTGATGGACGTCGATCTGCCCACCTCGCTGGACCAGGTCTACGATGTCAGCGACTTCGGCACCCCACTGCAGCGGATCACCCCGCGCGTGGGTCGCAACGGCGTGACCCTCGACATCCAGGGCAGCGGCGACTATGCCATGGTCTCCACCCAGAGCGGCCGCCAGCTGACCATCGAGGCCCAGCCGGTGACGCGCCAGGAGCAGGAGCAGCGTGTCCGCGAGCAGTTCCCCTATACCGGCGAGCGCATCACCCTGAACTTCCAGGATATCGAGGTGCGTTCGGTGCTGGCGATCATCGCCGACTTTACCGGCCTCAACCTGGTGGCCAGCGACAGCGTGCAGGGTCGCGTGACCCTGAACCTCGAGGATGTGCCCTGGGACCAGGCGCTGGACCTGGTGCTCAAGAGCCACGGCCTCTCCAGCCGGCAGGACGGTAATGTCATCGTGGTTGCCCCCGCCGCCGAGCTGGCCCAGCGGGAACAGCTCGAGCTGCAGACCCGCGAGCAGCTCGAGACCCTGGCACCGCTGGAGACCGAATATATTCAGGTCAAGTACGCCAAGGCGAATGATATCGCCGCCCTGCTGCGTGGCGGCGGCCAGGCAGGCTTCGGCCTGCTGACCGAGCGCGGCAAGGTGGCGGTGGACCCGCGCACCAATACCCTGCTGATCCAGGATACCGCCGACCAGATCGATAGCATCATGGATACCCTGGAGCGCCTCGACGTGGCGGTGCGCCAGGTGCAGATCGAGGCGCGTATCGTAATCGCCAGCGATACTGCCTCGCGTGAGCTGGGAGTGAATTGGGGGGTAAGCTCAAATTCATCCTATACCCTTAATGACGGTACAAATTTCGATGGCGATCAATTAAACAACAGTTTTCCTTTTTACGAATCTGATAACAGGAATGCTGGAAATCTTAATAAAGCAACGGGTGGCCTCGCTGTTGACCTAGGCGCTGCGAACCCAGTGACGACCTTCGGTATAGGCTATCTGTCAGGTGATGTTTTATTAGACTTAGAGCTCAGGGCGTTAGAGAGTGATGGCAAGAGCTATACCATCTCCCAGCCCCGGGTCATCACCGCCAACCAGAGCACCGCGGTGATCAAGCAGGGCCAGGAGCGTGCCTATCGCGAGGCGGCGGCCAGTGGTGCCTCGGCGGTGGACTTCAAGGAGGCAGTGCTCTCCCTGGAAGTGACGCCCCAGATCACCCCGGACAATCGCATCATCATGGATGTGGCGATCACCAATGACACCTTCGGAGAATTCAATCCCGGCGAGGAGCCCCCGATCAACAAGAACGAGATCGAGACCCAGGTGCTGGTGGACAACGGTGAGACCGTGGTGCTGGGCGGCATTCTTCAGTCCGAGGAGATCCGTAGCATGGTTAAGACGCCCTTCCTGGGAGATATCCCGGTGCTCGGCAACCTGTTCCGCTATACCCAACAGAGCGACGAGAAGGTAGAGTTGCTGGTATTCATTACCCCACGAATCCTGGACGACGGTGTGGCCCTTCGCTGATGCTGGCACTACCCAACCTGATATTGATCGGCCCCATGGGGGCCGGCAAGAGCACCATCGGCCGCCTCCTGGCGGCCGAACTTTCTCGCGACTTCCTGGATACCGATCATGAGATCCAGGCGCGCTGCGGCGCCGATATCCCGTGGATCTTCGACGTCGAGGGCGAGGCGGGTTTCCGCGACCGCGAGACCCAGATGATCGACGAGCTGACCCAGCGCGAGGGCGTGGTGATCGCCACCGGCGGCGGCGCCGTGCTGCGCGCGGAGAATCGCCGCATGCTGCGCGAGAGGGGGACCGTCATCTATCTCTTCACCACCGTGGAGCAGCAGCTCAAGCGCACCGCCAAGGACCGCAACCGGCCGCTGCTGCAGCGCCCCGACAAGGAGGCGGTACTGCGTGAGATGTTCGGCGTGCGTGACCCGCTCTACCGTGCCACCGCCGACCTCACGGTGCGCACCGATCGCCGCGGCCCGCGCTCGGTGGTCAACGATATCGTCCGCCGCGTGACGCGGCTGGTCGACCCCCTGCAAGCCAAGGCCTGAACCATGACCCAGACCCTCACCGGCCCGCACACCCTCGAGGTGGCGCTGGGCGACCGCAGCTACCCCATCCATATCGGCCCCGGCCTGCTCGGCGAGCCCGGCGGCCTGGCCCCCTGGCTGGCCGGCCGCCAGGTGATGATCGTCACCAACGAGACGGTGGCGACGCTCTACCTCGAGCGCTGCCGCAAGGCCCTGCCGGACGACCTGGAACTGTGTGAGCTGGTGCTGCCCGACGGCGAGGCCACCAAGAACCTCGAGCATGTCTCGCGCATCTGGGATGCCCTGCTCGAGGCTGGCTTCAACCGCCGCTGCACCCTGGTGGCCCTGGGTGGCGGTGTGATCGGCGACATGGTGGGCTTCGCCGCGGCCTGCTACCAGCGTGGGGTGGCCTTCATCCAGGTGCCCACCACCCTGCTGGCCCAGGTGGACTCCTCGGTGGGCGGCAAGACCGGGGTCAACCATCCGCTGGGCAAGAACATGATCGGCGCCTTCTGGCAGCCCCGGGCGGTGCTGATCGACACCGATACCCTGGCCACACTGCCGCCCCGTGAGCTCTCGGCCGGTCTGGCCGAGGTGATCAAGTACGGCCTGATTCGCGATGCCGACTTCCTCGCCTGGCTGGAGCAGGCACTGCCCGCGCTGCGCGACCTGGCACCCGCGGCCCTGGCTCATGCCATCCAGCGCAGCTGTGCGCTCAAGGCGGAGATCGTCGCCGAGGATGAGACCGAGCAGGGCGTGCGTGCGCTGCTCAACCTGGGCCACACCTTCGGCCACGCCATCGAGGCGCATCAGGGCTATGGCAACTGGCTGCATGGCGAGGCGGTGGGCACCGGCATGCTGATGGCCGCCGAGCTCTCGGCGCGCCTGGGCTGGCTCACCACGGATGACGTCGAGCGGGTACGGGCCATCCTGCGGGCCGCGGGCCTGCCGCTGGAGGCCCCGGCCGAGATGGGTGTCGACGATTTCCTGTCGCGCATGCGCCTCGACAAGAAGAACGTCGACAGCCGCCTGCGCCTGGTGCTGCTGCCCGCCCTGGGCGATGCCTGCGTGGATGACGCCACGCCCGAGGTGACCCTGGCGACGCTGCTGGAGCAGTTCCCCCGCGGCTGAGCCAGCCTCCTTCCCCTCACCCTGTTCTTTCCTGATCAATGTCACGCCCGCGCCATCCCGGTGCGGGCGTTGCTCGTCTATGCTGCGGTGAGCGGCGCCGAAAGCCGACAGGAATCGATCGATTGGAATAGCTTATGCGCTATCGGCATGGGGAAATCCGCCATTATCAGACTAAAGTCTAGTGCTTTCCCTCATTCGTTAAACCTGCGTTTATGGTGATTGCAAGTCGTTGACTGGCGGGATTTTTTGTCCTGGGGGTTAGTTGGCAACTGTCGGATTTATCGACGTTTTTACGGAAGGGTGGGCGCGATCCCGTTGCGCTGCAGCGCGGCCGCTGGCTATGCTGGTCGCTCTTTTGCCATGCAGGCCGGCGCGGGGATTGCGCCATCTCGATGAAATAAAAAACCGTTAAAGATATCACGAGATACCTGCCAATAAAACCACTTTCTCGAGGCGCGCCAATGAACAGAGGTCTTCATCAGCCCGGCGAGTTCCGCGACAACTGCGGGTTCGGCCTGATCGCTCACATGGAGGGCCGCGCCAGCCACGAGCTGCTGCGCACCGCCATCGAATCCCTGACCTGCATGACCCACCGCGGCGGCATCGCCGCCGACGGCAAGACCGGTGACGGCTGCGGCCTGCTGCTGCAGCTGCCGGATGCCTTTATGCGCCAGGTTGCACAGGAAGCTCTCAAGGTCGAACTGGGCGAGCGCTACGCGGTGGGGGCGGTGTTCCTGCCCGATGACGATGCTCGAGCAGCCCACGCCGCGGAGGTGCTCGAGGGGGAGCTGCGCGCCCGTGGCCTGGTGATTCGTGGCTGGCGCGAGGTGCCGCTGGATGCCTCGGTGTGCGGCCCCATGGCCCTCGAGTGCCTGCCGCGCATCCGCCACCTGTTCGTGGAGCCGGGCAAGAACGGCAGCCCCGAGACCTTCGAGGTCGACCTCTTCATGGCCCGTCGCCTCGCCGAGCAGGCGCTGCGCGACGAGCAGGAGTTCTACGTCTGCTCGCTCTCCGAGAAGGTGCTCTCCTACAAGGGCCTGGTGATGCCGGTGGACCTGCCGGCCTTCTACCACGATCTCGGCGACGAGCGCCTGGAGACCGCCATCTGCGTCTTCCACCAGCGCTTCTCCACCAACACCGCGCCGCGCTGGCCGCTGGCCCAGCCATTCCGGCTGCTGGCCCACAACGGCGAGATCAACACCATCGAGGCCAACCGCGGCTGGGCCAACTCGCGCAAGGAGAACTTCGTCTGCGAGCGGCTGCCCGACATCGCCGAGCTCGACGAGATCGTCAACACAGTGGGCTCCGACTCCTCCAGCATGGACAACATGCTCGAGGTGCTGCTGATGGGTGGCATGGAGCTGCACCGTGCGGTGCGCATGATGGTGCCGCCGGCGTGGCAGAACGTCGAGCTGATGGACGCCGAGCTGCGCGCCTTCTACGAGTACAACTCCATGCACGTGGAGCCCTGGGATGGCCCCGCCGGGGTGGTGATGACCGACGGCCGCCAGGCGCTGTGCATGCTCGACCGCAACGGCCTGCGCCCGGCACGCTGGGTGATCACCAAGAACGGCTTCATCACCCTGGCCTCGGAGATCGGCACCTACGGCTACCGGCCCGAGGACGTGGTGGCCAAGGGCCGCGTGGGGCCGGGTCAGGTGCTCGCCGTGGATACCGAGACCGGCGAGGTGCTGCACACCGACGATATCGATGCCCGCCTCAAGTCGGCCTACCCCTACAAGCGCTGGCTCAAGCAGGAGGCGCAGTACCTCGAGTCGGCGCTCACCGAGCTTGCCAGCTTCCATAACATGGACGCCGACGCCCTGGCGGTGGCCCAGAAGATGTTCCAGGTCAGCTTCGAGGAGCGTGACCTGCTGCTGCGCCCGCTGGGCGAGAGCGGCCAGGAGGCGGTGGGCTCCATGGGTGACGACACCCCCATGGCAGTGCTCTCCGCCAAGCCGCGCGTGCTCAGCGACTACTTCCGCCAGAAGTTCGCCCAGGTCACCAATCCGGCCATCGACCCGCTGCGCGAGGCGATCGTGATGTCGCTGGAGACCTGCATCGGCGCCGAGCGTAACGTCTTCAAGGCGACCCCGGAGCATGCCCACCGCATCATCCTGACCACGCCGATCCTCTCGCCGCGCAAGTTCACCGCCCTGGTGGAGCAGGAGGATCCGGCCTACGCCAGCCACCGGCTGCGCATGGCCTACGACCCCGAAAAGCACGGCCTGCAGGCGGCCCTGCGCGAGCTCTGTCGCGAGGCCGAGCAGGCGGTGCAGGCGGGCAAGGTGATCCTGGTGCTCTCCGACGCCGACCTCGAGAAGGGCGAGCTACCGATCCACGCGGCCCTGGCGGTGGGCGCCGTGCACCACCACCTGGGCCGGCTGGCGCTGCGCCCGCGCTGCAACATCGTGGTGGAGACCGGCTACGCCCGCGACGCCCACCAGATGGCGGTGCTGTTCGGCGTCGGCGCCACCGCGGTCTTCCCGTGGCTCGCCTATCAGGTGATGGCCGACATGCACCGCACCGGCGAGCTGGTCGGCAACCCCGCCGATGCCCGCGAGAACTACCGCAAGGGGCTGCAGAAGGGGCTGTTCAAGATCCTCTCCAAGATGGGCATCTCGACACTGGCCTCCTACCGCGGCTCCATGCTCTTCGAGGCGGTGGGCCTCGACGACGAGGTGATGGCGCTGTGCTTCCCGGGAATGGCCTCGCGCATCCAGGGCAGCGGCTTCGCCGAGCTCCAGCTGCAGCAGGAGCTGCTCGCCCGCGACGCCTGGATCCCGCGCAAGGGCATCAGCCAGGGCGGCCTGTTCAGGTACGTGCACGGCCACGAGTACCACGCCTTCAACCCCGACGTGGTCAAGTCCCTGCAGGAGGCGGTGCAGGAGGGCAGCTACGCCAAGTGGAAGCGCTTCGCGGCGCTGGTCAACGAGCGTGACCCCGCCACCCTTCGCGACCTGCTGCGCCTCAAGCCGGCCGCCGAGCCCTTGCCCCTCGAGGAGGTGGAGCCGGTAGAGGAACTGCTGCCGCGCTTCGACAGTGCCGGCATGTCGCTGGGCGCGCTGTCGCCGGAGGCCCATGAGGCGCTGGCCCAGGCCATGAACGAGTCCGGTGGGCGATCCAACTCAGGCGAGGGCGGCGAGGCCCCGGCCCGCTACGGCACCATCCGCTCCTCAAAGATCAAGCAGATCGCCTCGGGGCGCTTCGGCGTCACCCCGGCCTACCTGGTCAACGCCGAGGTGCTGCAGATCAAGGTGGCCCAGGGCGCCAAGCCCGGCGAGGGCGGCCAGCTGCCCGGCGGCAAGGTCAACGAGCTGATCGCCCGGCTGCGCTACGCGGTGCCCGGCGTGACGCTGATCTCGCCGCCGCCGCATCACGACATCTACTCCATCGAGGACCTGGCGCAGCTGATCTTCGACCTCAAGCAGGTCAACCCGGACGCCCAGGTCTCGGTGAAGCTGGTGTCCGAGCCCGGCATCGGCACCATCGCCACCGGCGTGGCCAAGGCCTACGCCGACCTGATCACCGTCTCCGGCTACGACGGCGGCACCGCGGCGAGCCCCATCACCTCCATCAAGCACGCCGGCTCTCCCTGGGAGCTGGGCCTGCCCGAGGTGCATCAGGCGCTGCGCATCAACGGCCTGCGCGACAAGATCCGCCTGCAGACCGACGGCGGCCTGAAGACCGGCCTCGACGTGGTCAAGGCGGCGATCCTTGGCGCCGAGAGCTTCGGCTTCGGCACCGCGCCCATGGTGGCGCTGGGCTGCAAGTACCTGCGCATCTGCCACCTCAACAACTGCGCCACCGGAGTGGCCACCCAGGATGATTACCTGCGTGGCGAGCACTTCCGCGGCACCGTGGACATGGTCAAGCACTACTTCCGCTTCATCGCCGAGGAGGTGCGCGAGCTGATGGCGATGCTCGGCGTGCGCCAGCTGACCGACCTGATCGGCCGCACCGACCTGCTCGAGGCGATCGAGGGGGTGACCGCCTCCCAGCGCAAGCTGGACCTCACTCCGCTGCTCGGCAACGACCACGTGCCGGCGGACGCCCCGCAGTTCTGCCAGGTGAGCCGCAACGTGCCCCATGACCCGGGCGCCAAGAACCAGGAGGTGCTGGAGGCGCTCAAGGAGGCCATCGAGCAGAAGAGCGGCGGCGAGTTCGCCTTCACCATCACCAACTGCGACCGCTCCGTGGGCGCGCTGACCTCCGGCGCCATCGCCAAGCGCTACGGCGAGGCGGGCCTCGAGGATGCCCCGGTCACCGCCCGCTTCACCGGCGTGGCTGGACAGAGCTTCGGGGTGTGGAACGCCCGCGGCCTGCACCTCTACCTGGAGGGCGACGCCAACGACTACGTCGGCAAGGGCATGAACGGCGGCAAGGTAGTGATTACGCCGCCCAGGGGTAGCCGCTTCGAGAGCCACCGCACGGCCATCGTCGGCAACACCTGCCTGTATGGCGCCACCGGCGGCAAGCTCTTTGCCGCGGGCACCGCCGGCGAGCGCTTCGGGGTGCGCAACTCCGGCGCCCACGCGGTGATCGAGGGTGCCGGCGACCACTGCTGCGAGTACATGACCGGCGGCCTGGTGGCCGTGCTCGGCGAGACCGGGGTCAACTTCGGTGCGGGCATGACCGGCGGCTTCGCCTACGTGCTCGACGAGGATCGCTCCTTCGTCGACAAGTACAACCACGAGCTGGTGGAGATCCACCGTGTGAATACCGAGGCCATGGAAGCCCATCGCCGCCACCTGCGCGAGATCATCGAGGAGTTCGTTGCCGAGACCGACTCGGCCCGCGGCCACGCCATCCTCGAGGACTTCAGCGACTTCACCCGCCACTTCTGGCTGGTGAAGCCCAAGGCGGCGAGCCTGAACAGCCTGCTGGCCCAATCCCGGCGACAGCCGGAGTAGAGAGGCGGCGACAGCCGGAACAAGAGCCGCCACCGGATCAGCCAACAGGCAGGCGCCCGCCCCGGCATCCCGGGGCCAGGCCGACAGGACTTCCAGGAGAAAGAACATGGCAAACCGTCTGAGCAACGACTTCCAGTTCATCGACGTGGGTCGCCAGGACCCCGAGAAACGCGACGCCCGCACCCGCTCGCGGGAGTTCGCCGAGATCTACGAGCCCTTCAAGCCCCAGGAGGCGGCCAGCCAGTCGCACCGCTGCCTGCACTGCGGCAACCCCTACTGCGAGTGGAAGTGCCCGGTTCACAACTACATCCCCAACTGGCTGCAGCTGGTCAGCGAGGGCAACATCCTCGAGGCGGTGGAGCTGTGTCACAAGACCAACTCGCTGCCCGAGGTGTGCGGCCGGGTGTGTCCCCAGGACCGCCTCTGCGAGGGCGCCTGCACCCTCAACGACGGCTTCGGCGCCGTCACCATCGGCTCGGTGGAGAAGTACATCACCGATACCGCCTTCGCCATGGGCTGGCGCCCGGACATGTCCCAGGTGAGCTGGACCGACAGGCGGGTGGCGGTGGTCGGCGCCGGCCCGGCGGGGCTGGGCTGTGCCGACATCCTGGTGCGCAATGGCGTGAAGCCGGTGGTGTTCGACCGCAACCCCGAGATCGGCGGCCTGCTCACCTTCGGCATCCCCGAGTTCAAGCTCGAGAAGAACGTCATGGAGCGCCGCCGCGCGGTGTTCGAGGAGATGGGGGTGGAGTTCCGCCTCGGCGTCGAGATCGGCCGCGACATCACCTTCGACACCCTGCTCGAGGAGTACGACGCAGTGTTTCTGGGCATGGGCACCTACAAGTACATGGAGGGGGGCTTCCCCGGCGAGAGCCTGCCTGGCGTCTACAAGGCCCTCGACTTCCTGATCGCCAACGTCAACCACTGCCTGGGCTTCGAGAAGGACCCGGGCGAGTACATCTCCTTCGAGGGCCAGCGGGTGGTGGTGCTGGGCGGCGGCGACACCGCCATGGACTGCAACCGGACCTCGATCCGCCAGGGCGCCACCAGCGTCACCTGCGCCTACCGCCGCGACGAGGAGAACATGCCCGGCTCGCGCAAGGAGGTGGCCAACGCCCGCGAGGAGGGCGTGGAGTTCCTCTTCAATCGCCAGCCGGTGGCGGTTGTCGGTGAGGGCAAGGTCGAGGGGGTCAAGGTGGTGCGCACCCGCATGGGCGAGCCCGACGAGAACGGTCGCCGTCGCCCCGAGGTGGTGCCGGGCTCCGAGGAGGTGATTCCCGCCGATGCCGTGGTCATCGCCTTCGGCTTCCAGCCCGACCCGCCCGAGTGGTTTGCGACGGCGGGGGTCGAGGTCGACGAGCGCGACCGGGTCAAGGCCGCGGAGCAGAGCGAGTTCGCCTTCCAGACCAGCCACGAGAAGATCTTCGCCGGCGGCGACATGGTGCGCGGCTCCGACCTGGTTGTCACCGCCATCTACGAGGGGCGCCAGGCCGCCGAGGGCATCCTGGACTACCTGGGGGTGTAAGGCTGGCTTGAAGCTGGTGTGAAGTGGCAAGGAACGAGGGGCGCTGGGGGCAAGCCGAAGAGGAGGTCCGAGGACCAGGGATGGCCGAGGTAGCGTACAGGGAAGTATTCACAGCGCCTCCTCGCAGGCTTGCCGCCAGATCAGCCCCGAGTGGGCTCTGCTGACATGTCGGGCACCCGGTGCCATAGCCCGAAATTGAGACAAAGGTCGCCCTCTGCTATTCTGTCGTCCCATCCGGGCGCGGCTTCCTGCCGGGCCTACCGATCACGCTTCGACAGGTTCCTCATGACACGATACATCTTCGTGACCGGCGGCGTTGTGTCCTCTCTCGGCAAGGGCATCGCGTCGGCCTCGCTGGCGGCTATTCTCGAGGCGCGCGGCCTCAAGGTCACCATGCTCAAGCTCGACCCGTACATCAACGTGGATCCGGGCACCATGAGCCCCTTCCAGCATGGCGAGGTGTTCGTCACCGAGGATGGCGCCGAGACCGATCTCGACCTGGGCCACTATGAGCGCTTCATCCGCACCAAGATGACCCAGGGCAACAACTTCACCACCGGGCGCGTCTACGAGCACGTGCTGCGCAAGGAGCGCCGCGGCGACTACCTGGGCGGTACCGTGCAGGTGATCCCGCATATCACCGACGAGATCAAGCGTCGGGTGTACGAGGGTGGCGAAGGCTTCGACGTGGCGCTGGTGGAAATCGGCGGCACCGTGGGCGACATCGAATCGCTGCCCTTCCTGGAGTCGATCCGTCAGATCCGCAGCGAGCTGGGGGCGAGCCGGGCGATCTTCATGCACCTGACCCTGGTGCCCTATATCAAGACCGCCGGCGAGACCAAGACCAAGCCGACCCAGCACAGCGTCAAGGAGCTGCGCTCCATCGGCATCCAGCCGGATATCCTGATCTGCCGCAGCGAGGTGGAGCTGGAGGAGAGCGAGCGGCGCAAGATTGCCCTCTTCACCAACGTGGAAGAGCGTGCGGTCATCCCGCTGCAGGACGCCGACACCATCTATCGCATCCCGCTGATGCTCCACGAGCAGGGCCTGGACGAGATCGTCTGCGACAAGCTGCGCCTGACGGCCGACGAGGCCGACCTCGGCGAGTGGGTGCACGTCCTGGATGCCAAGCTCAACCCGCTCAAGTCGATCAATATCGCCATGGTCGGCAAGTACATGGAGTTGCTCGACGCCTACAAGTCCCTCAACGAGGCGTTGATCCACGCCGGCATCCAGACCCGGGTGAAGGTCAATGTCGACTACATCGACTCCGAGGATATCGAGCGTCACGGTACCGAGCGCCTGGCCGGCAAGGATGCCATCCTGGTGCCCGGCGGCTTCGGTGAGCGCGGCGTGGAGGGCAAGATCGCCACCGCACGCTTCGCCCGCGAGAATGGCATTCCCTACCTGGGCATCTGCCTCGGCATGCAGGTGGCGGTGATCGAATTCGCCCGCCACGTGGCTGGTTGGGCGGACGCCAACTCCACCGAGTTCACCCATGACACCCAGCACCCCGTGGTGGGCCTGATCACCGAGTGGCTGAGCCCCGAGGGCAAGATCGAGCTGCGCGACGCGGCCTCGGATCTTGGCGGCACCATGCGTCTGGGCGGCCAGGTGTGCCAGCTCAAGGCCGGCAGCAAGGCCCGCGAGGCCTATGGGTCCGACGAGATCGTCGAGCGCCACCGCCACCGCTTCGAGGTCAACGAGCAGTTCGTCGAACAGCTCGAGCAGGCGGGCCTGGTGGTCTCCGGCAAGAGCGTCGACAACTCCCTGGTGGAAGTCGTGGAACTGCCCGACCACCCCTGGTACGTCGCCTGCCAGTTCCACCCGGAGTTCACCTCCACGCCCCGCGATGGCCATCCGCTGTTCACCGGCTTCGTCAACGCGGCGCTGGAGCACAAGGCGGCGCGCACCCGCGCCCAGTCCTCTCACCAGGAGTGAAGCGGATGAGCATGCCCGAGAGAACCATCGAGATTGCCGGCCTGAAGGCCGGCAATTCGTTGCCGCTGATGCTGTTCGGCGGCATGAACGTGCTGGAGTCCCGCGAACTGGCCCTGGAAGTGGCCGAGGCCTATGTCGAGGTCACCGGCAGGCTCGGCATGCCCTACGTGTTCAAGGCCAGCTTCGACAAGGCCAACCGCAGCTCCATCCACTCCTTCCGCGGCCCCGGTATGGAGAAGGGGCTCGAGATCCTGGCCGAGGTGAAAGAGCGCTTCGGCGTGCCGATCATCACCGATGTCCATGAGCCCTGGCAGGCTGAACCGGTGGCCGAGGTAGCCGATGTGATCCAGCTGCCGGCCTTCCTGGCGCGCCAGACCGACCTCGTCGTGGCCATGGCGAGGACCGGCGCGGTAATCAACATCAAGAAGCCGCAGTTCCTGGCGCCCCACGAGATGCGTCATATCGTGCGCAAGTGCGAGGAGGCCGGCAACGACCGGGTGATCCTCTGCGAGCGGGGTTCCAGCTTCGGTTACAACAACCTGGTGGTCGACATGCTCGGCTTCGGCGAGATGAAGGCGACCGGCTTGCCGGTTTTCTTCGATGTGACCCACTCGCTGCAGCGTCCCGGCGGGCGCGCCGACAGCGCCGATGGTCGCCGCGCCCAGGTGGCGGAACTGGCCCGGGCGGGTGTTGCCGTGGGGCTGGCTGGGCTGTTCCTGGAGGCCCACCCCGACCCCGACAACGCCAAGTGCGATGGGCCCTGCGCCTTGCCGCTGGATCGACTCGAGCCCTTCCTGGCACAGCTCAAGGCCCTCGATGACCTGGTGAAGGGCTTCGCGCCGCTCGAGATCCAATAACATCCCAACGCTGACACCACAGAGGAAGACTCGCATGACCAAGATCGTCGATATCCGTGCCCTCGAGGTACTCGATTCCCGCGGCAATCCCACCGTCCAGGCCGAAGTGCGCCTGGAGAGCGGTGCCGTGGGCGTGGCCTGTGCCCCCAGCGGTGCCTCCACCGGCTCCCGCGAGGCGCTCGAGCTGCGCGACGGTGACAAGGCTCGCTACCTGGGCAAGGGCGTGCTGAAGGCGGTGGCGGCCGTCAATGGTGCCATCCGCGAGGCGCTCGTCGGCATGGATGCCCGGGATCAGCGCGGCCTCGACGATGCCATGCTGGCCCTCGACGGCACCGACAACAAGGCCAAGCTTGGCGCCAACGCCATCCTGGCCGTGTCGCTGGCCGCCGCCAAGGCCGCGGCCAACGCCAAGGGCGTGCCGCTCTACGCCCATATCGCCGAGCTCTATGGCCAGCCGGGGCAGTACAGCATGCCGGTGCCGATGATGAATATCCTCAACGGCGGTGAGCACGCCGACAACAACGTCGACATCCAGGAATTCATGGTGCAGCCGGTGGGCGCGCCCAACTTCCGCGAAGGCCTGCGCATGGGCGCCGAGATCTTCCACGCCCTGAAGAAGGTGCTCTCCGCCAAGGGGCTCTCCACTTCGGTGGGGGACGAGGGCGGTTTCGCGCCGAACCTGGCCTCCAACGCCGAGGCGCTGGCGGTGATCCAGCAGGCGGTGGAAGACGCCGGCTACGCGCTGGGCAGCGACGTGACCCTGGCTCTGGACTGCGCCTCCTCGGAGTTCTTCAAGGATGGCCAGTACGACCTCGCCGGCGAGGGCAAGCAGTATGACGCCGCGGGTTTTGCCGACTACCTGGCTGGCCTGTGTGACCAGTACCCCATTGTCTCCATCGAGGACGGCATGGACGAGTCGGACTGGGAGGGCTGGAAGGCGCTGACCGACAAGCTGGGTGACAAGGTACAGCTGGTGGGCGACGACCTCTTCGTGACCAACACCAGGATCCTCAAGCGCGGCATCGACGAGCAGATCGGCAACTCCATCCTGATCAAGTTCAACCAGATCGGCTCGCTCTCCGAGACCCTGGACGCCATCCGCATGGCCCAGGATGCCGGTTTCACCGCGGTGATCTCCCACCGCAGCGGCGAGACCGAGGACACCACCATCGCCGACCTGGCCGTGGGCACCTGCGCCGGGCAGATCAAGACCGGCTCGCTGTGCCGCTCCGATCGCGTGGCCAAGTACAATCGCCTGCTGGTCATCGAGGACGAGCTGGGGGGCGACGTGGCCTACCCGGGCTTGTCGGCCATCAAGGGGCAGTAACCTCGTGTAGGAAATCGCCTACATCTCGTGTAGGTGATGTCAGACATGACGGCGAAGAGGTCGGTACCATATGGTGCCGACTTTATTTTTATCTGTTTGAAATAAAAGAATTATTACCGTATGAGCGGTGCCCGTAAGGTGGCGTCTGTCGACACTGGCGCTGGCTCGCAGGGTGCTTGTTCCTGCGCCAGTCTCTGCCAGAATGCGAAGCGGGACGAGGGGGCATGGAACAGTGCCTCCGGCAGGATGCAACGGGATGCTGAGTGATGCGCCAGGTGCGGCAGGAGGCCGCTTCCGGGCAGGGAGGTCATCACGGGAGTCAGGGTGGAAGGAGCCGCCCATGGAATCGCTTGGAGCGGGCGGCCCCTGGGCCGCCTTTTTTCCTGCAGGGTGTTCTCCTTTCTTCTGCCCAGTGGTAGGGCAGAAGCGACAGCGCCGACCGTCGTGAGACGGTCGGCGCTATCGTTTGTGAGTCCGTGGCGGCTGTGAAGTGGGCTCAGCGTTCCAGCTGCTCGAGCTTGCCCGGCTTGCCATCCCACTCCTCGGCGTCGGGCAGTGGGTCCTTCTTCTCGCTGATATTTGGCCATACCTCGGCCAGTTCGGCGTTGATCTCGATGAACGGCTCCTGGCCGTCAGGCAGCTCATCCTCCGAGAAGATCGCCTCGGCGGGACACTCCGGCTCGCACAGGGCGCAGTCGATGCACTCGTCGGGGTGGATCACCAGGAAGTTGGGCCCCTCGTAGAAGCAGTCCACCGGACACACCTCGACACAGTCGGTGTACTTGCACTTGATGCAGTTCTCGGTGACGACGAATGTCATGCCGCTCTTCCCTCCCTCATGGCCCGGTTCGCTGCCGTGGCAGGTCCCGACCGATGTGAATAGTAAAAGGTAATAAAAACCAGCTCTCTTATTCTAAGAAGCTAGGGTATCCGTCCATTCTAGTCGCCGCCGCCAGGCCGCCGCAAGCGAGGGGCCAGCTATTGCATATGGATGTACCGCTCAAGGCTTTCCCGGCGACAGGCCCCGGGGCGCCGGACCGTCGATGGGGCGCTGTGAACCCCTCCCTGGGCGCTACCGATGCCATCCCTGGCATAGGACCCCCTCTTCGACCTGTCCCCGGCGCCTTTCGCTAGCGCAGCATGGCTAAATGCGTTAGCCCTGCTTACCTCTTACAGAGTTTCCCGCCAACGATAGAGCAGCTCCAGCGCCTGGCGCGGGGTCAGGTCGTCGAGGCCGAGGCCGGCAAGCTCCTCCACCAGCGGGTGCGGCGCGCTGGCGAAGAGATCGTTCTGCAGTGGTGCCGCCACTGCACCACCATCGCTGCGCGACGGGCGGCTGCCCTGGTCGACCTCCTGCTGCTCCAGCTGGGCGAGCTTCTCCCGGGCTCGGGCGATCACTCCCTGGGGCACGCCGGCGAGCTGCGCCACCTGCAGGCCGTAGCTCTGGCTGGCTGGACCTTCCTCCACCCGGTGCATGAAGACGATGCCGTCCCTGTGTTCCGCCGCGGTGAGGTGAACGTTGGCCACCCCCTCGGCCTGCTCGGGCAGGGCCGTCATCTCGAAGTAGTGGGTGGCGAACAGGGTAAAGGCGCGGGTGCGGGTCAGGTGCTCGGCGCTGGCCCAGGCCAGCGACAGGCCATCGAAGGTGCTGGTGCCGCGGCCGATCTCGTCCATCAGCACCAGGCTTTCGTCGGTGGCGTTGTGCAGGATGCTGGCGGTCTCGGTCATCTCCACCATGAAGGTGGAGCGTCCGCCGGCCAGGTCGTCCGAGGAGCCGATGCGGGTAAAGATACGGTCCACCGGGCCGATCTCCGCTTCGTCTGCCGGCACGAAGTTGCCGGTGTGGGCGAGCAGCACGATCAGCGCGGCCTGGCGCATGTAGGTGGACTTGCCGCCCATGTTGGGGCCGGTGATCACCAGCATGCGGCGGTCGTCGCCCATCATCAGGTCGTTGGGCACGAAGGGAGCGTCGGAGACTCGCTCCACCACCGGGTGGCGACCGCCGCGGATGGCGATGCCCGGGGTATCGGCCAGGTGCGGGCGCACGAACTCCAGGGCGCGGGCGCGCTCGGCGAAGGCGCACAGCACGTCCAGCGCCGCCAGTGCCCGAGCACTGGCCTGGAGGGCGTCGAGCTCGGCGTTGAGAGTGTCGAGCAGTCCCTCATAGAGCAGCTTCTCCCGGGCGAGTGCCCGGGACTTCGCCGACAGCGCCTTGTCCTCGAACTCCTTGAGCTCGGGGATGATGAAGCGCTCGGCGTTCTTCAGTGTCTGGCGGCGGATATAGTCCGCCGGGGCCTCCTTGGCCTGGGCTCGGGGGATCTCGATATAGTAGCCGTGGACCCGGTTGTAGCCGACCTTGAGGCCGGGCAGGCCGGTGCGTTCCCGCTCGCGAGTCTCCAGCCTGACCAGGTAGTCGCCGGCGTGCTCGGCCAGCCCACGGTGTTCGTCGAGCTCGGCATCGTAGCCCTCGGCAAGCACTCCGCCGTCGCGGATCACCACCGGCGGGTTCTCCACCAGGGCGCGGTTCAGGGTGTCGGCGAGCTCGGGATAGGGGCGGACATGACGCTTCAGCTCGTCCAGGGTGGAGCCCTCGGGGTAGTCGGCGAGCCGGGCCTCGAGGTCGGGCAGGGCGTTGAAGGCGTCGCGCAGCCGGGCCAGGTCCCGTGGACGGGCACTGTAGAGGGCCACCCGGGCCAGGATGCGCTCCACGTCGCCGATCGCCTTGAGGTCGTCGCGCATCACCTCGAAGCCGTCCGCCTCCAGCAGCAGTGTCACGGCGCTCTGGCGTGCCTGGATGCGCTCGCGGTCACGCAGCGGGCGGTTGAGCCAGCGCTTGAGCAGCCGCGAACCCATGGCGGTGGCGGTGGTGTCGAGCACGCTGGCCAGGGTGTTGTCGCCGCTGCCACCGAGGTTGACGTCGATCTCCAGATTGCGACGGCTGGCAGCGTCGATGACCACCGCGTCGTCGCGGCTCTCCACGCCGATGGCGGTGACGTGGGGCAGGCGCGAGCGCTGGGTGTCCCGGGCATACTCGACGAGGACCCCGGCGGCGGTGATGGCGGCCTCCAGGTGGGCGCAGCCGAAGCCGCGCAGGTCCTGCACCTGGAACTGATCGCAGAGCAGGCGGGTGGCGCTCTCCGGGTCGAACAGCCAGTCGCTCTGGCGGCGCAGGCCGCGGCGCCCCTCCAGGGCCGGCGGCAGGGAGAGATTCTCGGCCACCAGCAGTTCGGCCGGGTCGAGGCGCTGGAGCTCGGCGAGCATCTCGCCTTCGCCCTCCACCTCCAGCACGCTGAAGCGTCCGCTGGAGAGCTCCAGCCAGGCCAGGCCGATGCGCTCGCCGGCGGCATGCACGGCCACCAGCAGGTTGTCGCGGCGGGCATCCAGCAGGGCTTCGTCATACAGGGTGCCGGGGGTGACGATGCGCACCACGCGGCGCTCCACCGGGCCCTTGCTGGTGGCGGGGTCGCCGATCTGTTCGCAGATCGCCACCGATTCGCCGGCGGCCACCAGACGCGCCAGGTACCCCTCGGCGCTATGGTAGGGCACCCCAGCCATGGGGATCGGCTGCCCGGCGGACTGGCCGCGCTGGGTCAGGGTGATGTCGAGCAGCGCCGCGGCGCGCCTGGCGTCATCGAAGAACAGCTCGTAGAAGTCGCCCATGCGATAGAAGAGCAGCACCTCCGGGTGCTCGCGCTTGATCTTCAGGTACTGGGCCATCATCGGCGTATGCTGGGCGCTGGCCTGGGACATGGCGATCTCTGGGCTCCTGGTCTCGTTGAGCGGTCGTCGGAGGCGCACGCGAATCGGCTGCGCCTGCATCCCCTCGGCAAAGGCAGTATTCTACGCAGATGGTCCTGCCTCGTCAGGCATGCCTTCGATCCACCGTGCAGGAGTCCTCACCATGCCCCACTCTGCCGCCAGCCTCGCCAACCTCGACCTGTCCACCCTGGCCGAGCGCCTGGGTCGCCTGTGCCGAGACCGAGGGGTGACCATCACCTGCGCCGAATCTTGTACCGGCGGCGGGGTGGCCAGCGCCATCACCTCGGTGGCCGGCAGCTCCGACTACTTCGAGACCGGCTACGTCACCTACTCCAACGCCGCCAAGACCCGCCTGCTGGGCGTGGAGGAGGCGTTGCTCGACGCGCATGGCGCGGTCAGCCCGGAGGTTGTCGAGGCCATGGTGCGTGGTGCCTGCCGCGACAGCGGTGGTGATCTCGGTGTGGCGATCAGCGGCGTGGCCGGACCGGGCGGTGGCAGCGCCGACAAGCCGGTGGGTACCGTGTGGCTGGCGTGGGGTGACGCCGAACACGCCGAGGCGGAGTGCCATCGCTATCCCGGCGATCGCCGGGCGGTGCGCGAGCAGGCGGTGCGCGAGGCGCTGGTTGGCATGATTCGCCGCCTCGAGGCACGCTGAGGCCGACGCTCGCCCGGGAACAATTTTCGCTGGCCGAGCGCGCCATTTTTCTCCATACTACTGGTCAGTCATACAGTATCCAGAGACCCAGATTGAGGAGGCCCGTGATGGCTCAGGAAGACAATCGTTCCAAGGCGCTGGAAGCCGCCCTTTCCCAGATCGATCGCCAGTTCGGCAAGGGCACCGTGATGCGCCTGGGCGACGCCCCGCGCGTGGTGATGCCCTCGGTCTCCACCGGTTCGCTGGGCCTGGATATCGCGCTGGGCATCGGTGGCCTGCCGCTGGGCCGGGTGGTCGAGATCTTCGGCCCCGAGTCCTCGGGCAAGACCACCCTGACCCTGTCGGTGATCGCCCAGGCCCAGAAGCAGGGCAAGACCTGCGCCTTCATCGACGCCGAGCATGCCCTGGACCCGAGCTATGCCGAGAAGCTCGGCGTCAACCTGGATGACCTGCTGGTCTCCCAGCCCGACACCGGCGAGCAGGCCCTGGAGATCTGCGACATGCTGGTTCGCTCCGGCGGCGTCGACGTGATCATCATCGACTCGGTGGCGGCGCTGACCCCGCGGGCCGAGATCGAGGGCGAGATGGGCGACTCCCACGTCGGCCTGCAGGCGCGCCTGATGTCCCAGGCCCTGCGCAAGATCACCGGAAATATCAAGAACGCCAACTGCATGGTGGTGTTCATCAACCAGATCCGCATGAAGATCGGCGTGATGTTCGGTAGCCCCGAGACCACCACCGGCGGCAACGCCCTGAAGTTCTACTCCAGCGTGCGCCTCGACATCCGTCGCACCGGCTCGGTGAAGCAGGGCGACGAGGTGACCGGTAACGAGACCCGCGTCAAGGTGGTCAAGAACAAGGTCGCGCCGCCGTTCCGCCAGGCCGAGTTCCAGATCCTCTACGGCAAGGGGATCTACCATGCCGGAGAGGTGGTCGACCTGGGCGTGCAGTGCAAGCTGATCGACAAGGCGGGCGCCTGGTACAGCTACCAGGGCAACAAGATCGGTCAGGGCAAGGCCAATGCCGCCCAGTTCCTCGAGGACAACCCGGCGGTGATGGAGGAGATCGAGAGCCAGATCCGCGCCCAGCTGCTCGCCCCGGTAGAGCCGAAAAAGGAGGAGGCTGAGGAGGCCGTGCTGCCGGCTGGCGACGAGCAGGACGACGACCTGCTGTAAGCCATGCTGGAGCGAACCGCCAGCGACGCCACGCCCCGTGATGATGCCGTCCGGCTGCTGGCCCGGCGTGAGTACTCTCGCGCCGAGCTGGTCGAGCGCCTGGCGGCGAAGGGGCATGCCGACGACAGCATCGCCGAGTGTCTCGACGACCTCGCCGAGCAGGGACTGCAGTCCGACGCCCGCTTTGCCGAGAGTTTCCTGCGCTCGCGGATCTTCCGCGGCCAGGGGCCGGTGAAGATTCGCCTGGAGCTGGAACGGCGTGGCCTCTGTCGTGAGGAGGTCCAGGCCGCCTTCGCCGCGAGCGAACAGGCCGGCGAGGCCGACTGGGCAGCCCTGGCCTGTGCGGCGCTCGCGCGGCGTTTCACTGGGCCCGGTGACACCCCGCGCGAGCGCGCCCGTCGCGAGCGCTTCCTGGCAAGCCGTGGCTTCGACTTCGACCAGGTGCGCCACGCCCTGGCCCATGCCTGGGACTCCACATCGGACTAGCCCCCTTCAGTCCCTTGACAACTGCGCTATAATATCTCCCTTTGCGAACGCCCCGGGTGGCCCCCCGCGGCGCCGCGATGCGCCATGTTCACGCGCCTCGTGGCGCCCGTATCGAGCCAGCGTCGCCCGCCGGGTCACCCCGTTCATCGCCACGGATACCCCATGAAAAGCGCAGACATCAGACAGGCCTTTCTGAGTTACTTCGAGGAGCACGGCCACACCGTCGTGCCCTCCAGCTCCCTGGTTCCCGGCAACGACCCGACCCTGCTTTTCACCAATGCGGGCATGGTGCCCTTCAAGGATGTCTTCCTGGGTCGCGACCCGCGCCCCTATGTGCGTGCCGCCTCGGCCCAGCGCTGCGTGCGCGCCGGGGGCAAGCACAACGACCTCGACAACGTCGGCTATACCGCGCGTCACCACACCTTCTTCGAGATGCTGGGCAACTTCAGCTTCGGCGACTACTTCAAGCGCGATGCCATCCGCTTCGCCTGGGAGTTCCTGACCGGCACCCTGGGGCTGCCGAAGGAGAAGCTGTGGGTCACCGTGCACGTCAGCGACGACGAGGCCGAGCGCATCTGGAAGGAGGAGGTCGGCATCGACCCCGAGCGCTTCTCGAAGCTCGACGAGGACAACTTCTGGCAGATGGGCGACACCGGACCCTGCGGGCCGAGTTCCGAGATCTTCTATGACCACGGTCCCGAGGTGTGGGGTGGCCCGCCCGGGAGTCCCGAGGAGGATGGCGACCGCTACATCGAGATCTGGAACCTGGTGTTCATGCAGTTCGATCGTGACGCCGAGGGCACCATGCATCCGCTGCCCAAGCCCTCCATCGATACCGGCATGGGGCTGGAGCGCATCGCCGCGGTGATGCAGGGCGTGCACTCCAACTACGAGATCGATCTGTTCCAGAACCTGCTGGAGTCGGCGGCGCGCCATACCGGCCACGCCGATACCCGCGCACCCTCGCTGCGGGTGATCGCCGACCATATCCGCTCCTGTGCCTTCCTGGTCGCCGATGGTGTGCTGCCCTCCAACGAGGGACGTGGCTACGTGCTGCGCCGGATCATCCGTCGTGCCATCCGCCACGGCCACAAGCTGGGCGCCCAGGGCAACTTCTTCCACAAGCTGGTAGGGGCGCTGGACGCCGAGATGGGCGACGCCTATCCCGAGCTTCGCCAGGCGCGCCACCAGATCGAGCGCGTGCTGCTCAAGGAGGAGGAGCAGTTCGCCCGCACTCTGGAGCACGGCATGGGCCTGCTCGAGGAGGCCCTAGCCGGCCTCGACGGTGAGGTGCTGCCCGGCGAGACGGTGTTCAAGCTCTACGACACCTACGGCTTCCCCTATGACCTGACCGCCGACGTCTGCCGCGAGCGCGGCGTGACCCTGGACGAGGTCGGCTTCGAGCGCGCGCTGGAGGCCCAGCGCGAGCGCGCCCGTGCCGCCAGCCAGTTCGGTGCCGACTACGGCGCCGCCCTGGAGCTGGAAGGCGAGACCGACTTCACCGGTTACGAGCGCCTCGAGGATCGCGCCACCGTCACCGCCCTGGCCGACCGTGACGGCAATGCCCTGGACGCGCTTGCCCCCGAGCACAAGGCGGTGGTGGTGCTCGACCGCACCCCCTTCTATGGCGAGTCCGGCGGCCAGGTCGGCGACACCGGCTACCTGCACCTCGATGGCGGTGGCCGCTTCCTGGTGGAGGACACCCAGAAGCAGGGCGGCCACCACCTGCACCACGGCGTGTTGCTCGAGGGTGAGCTGGCGCTGGGCGACGCGGTGCGCCCCCAGGTGGACGCCGGCCTGCGCGCCGCCACGGTGCGTAACCACTCCGCCACCCACCTGATGCACAAGGCGCTGCGCCTGGTGCTGGGTGACCATGTGGCCCAGAAGGGTTCCCTGGTGACCCCGGAGCGGCTGCGCTTCGACTTCAGCCACTTCGAGCCGATGACCGCCGAGCAGCTCGCCGAGGTGGAGCGCCTGGTCAACGAGCAGGTCCTGGCCAACGCACCGACCCGCATCGAGCAGATGACCCTGGATGAGGCCAAGGCCAAGGGGGCGGCCGCGCTCTTCGAGGCCAAGTACGCCGACAGCGTGCGGGTGCTGACCATCGGCGCCGACGACTTCTCCATCGAGCTGTGCGGCGGCACCCATGTGGCGCGCAGCGGCGATATCGGCTGCTTCCATATCGTCAGCGAGCAGGGCATCGCCTCCGGCGTGCGCCGCATCGAGGCGATCACCGGCGAGGGCGCGCTGGCCTGGTTCCATGAGCAGGAGGCCAGGCTCAACCGTGTCGGCGAGCGCTTGAAGGCCAAGCCCGAGCAGGTCGAGGAGCGCGTGGAGTCGCTGGTGGAGCGCAACCGCACCCTGGAGAAGGAGCTCGAGCGCCTCAAGGCCAAGCTGGCCAGCGCCGCCGGCAGCGACCTGGTCGCCGAGGCTCGCGAGATCAAGGGGGTCAAGGTGCTGGCCAAGTCGCTGGAGGGCGTCTCCGGCAAGGAGCTGCGCGGCATGCTCGACCAGCTCAAGAACAAGCTGGGTTCAGGCATCATCGTGCTTGGCGTGGGCGACGAGGCGGCCGGCAAGGTCAGCCTGATCGCCGGTGTCACCGATGACCTCACCTCGCGCGTCAAGGCCGGCGAGCTGGTCAATCACGTGGCCGGCCGGGTAGGCGGCAAGGGTGGCGGTCGCGCCGACATGGCCCAGGCCGGTGGCAGCGACGTGGCAGCCCTACCGGCGGCCCTGGAGGGCGTTGCCGCCTGGGTCGAGGAGCGCCTTTAGCAGGATTCGAGAGGGCCGGTAGCCGCGAGGCGCCGGCCCTGCTTGTAGAGAGACACCTTTCACTCACCCGGGCCTAGTTGCCCGACATACGAGGGGAAATTTCACCGATGGCATTATACGTACAGAAGTTCGGCGGCACCTCGGTGGGCTCCGTGGAGCGCATCAAGGCCGTGGCCGAGAAGGTCAAGGGCTTCCGCGACAATGGCCACCAGGTCGTCGTGGTGGTCTCCGCCATGAGCGGCGAGACCAATCGACTGATCGGCATGGCCAACGAGATCAACGATGAGCCGACCCCGCGCGAGATGGACATGCTGGTCTCCACCGGCGAGCAGGTGACCATCTCGCTGCTGGCCATGGCACTGCACAAGCTGGGCGTGCCGGCGACCTCCTATACCGGCTCCCAGGTGGGCATCCAGACCGACAGCGCCCACACCAAGGCGCGCATCCAACGTATCGAGACCGATGAGCTGCAGTCCGACCTGGACGACGGCCAGGTGGTGGTGGTCGCCGGCTTCCAGGGGGTCGACGAGGAGGGCAATATCACCACCCTCGGTCGCGGCGGCTCCGATACCACTGGCGTGGCCCTGGCTGCGGCGCTGAAGGCCGACGAATGCCAGATCTATACCGACGTCGATGGCGTCTACACCACCGATCCCCGGGTGTGCAGCAAGGCCCAGCGCCTCGAGAGCATCACCGTCGAGGAGATGCTGGAGCTGGCCAGCCTGGGCTCCAAGGTGCTGCAGATTCGCGCCGTCGAATTCGCCGGCAAGTACAATGTGCCGCTGCGCGTGCTGTCCAGCTTCGAGGACGGCCCCGGCACCCTGATCGTTGCAGACTCTGACCAAGACGAGGACACCATGGAAGAACCGCTGATCTCCGGTATCGCCTTCACCGCCAACGAGGCCAAGCTGACCCTGCTCAATACCCCCGACGTGCCGGGCGTGGCCTCGCGCATCCTCGGCCCCATCGCCGACGCCAATATCGAAGTCGACATGATCGTGCAGAACGTGGCGCCGGCCGGCGACTACACCGACTTCACCTTCACCGTGGCCAAGGGTGACTACAAGCAGACCCTCAAGATCCTCAACGAGCAGGTGCTGCCGGACCTGGGCGAGGGTGAGGTCAAGGGTGACGACAACATCGCCAAGGTCTCCCTGGTGGGCGTCGGCATGCGCTCCCACGCCGGCGTGGCCTCCAAGATGTTCCGCGTGCTCTCCGAGGAGAACATCAACATCCGCATGGTCTCCACTTCCGAGATCAAGATCTCGGTGGTGATCGACGAGAAGCAGATGGAGCTGGCCGTGCGCGCCCTGCACAAGGCCTTCGGCCTCGACAAGGCCGATATCGAGAGCGAGGAATAAGCCGACCCCGTGGCGGCAGATTACCTTCTACGCTGGTAGAAAGGCCCGCCGCGTCCTGCGGCGGGGCTTCCCTTCAACTGGCGTCCCGTGTTTGATGGGCCGCCGTGTTGGTCACGGAGGACGTTCTGCCACATACTGAGGCGGCGTGGTACTGCCGGCCAACATCCCGTTGCCAGCCAGAGAACAAGCCTGAGAAGGAGATCAGCCATGCTCATCCTGACCCGCCGTGTCGGCGAGACCCTGATGATAGGTGACGACATCACCGTGACGGTGCTGGGCGTGAAAGGCAACCAGGTCCGTATCGGGGTGAATGCGCCGAAGGATGTGGCAGTTCATCGCGAGGAGATCTATCAGCGCATTCAGCGCGAGAAGAGTGACGAGGAAGGTTCTGGTCACGAAGAGTAGCGGTCAGGGCTGCAGACAAAAAAGCCGTGGGGGCGCTGGACAAACCCCTTCGGAAACGGTAAGATATGCGCCGTGTCGTTAGGGAGAGGTGGCCGAGTGGCTGAAGGCGCTCCCCTGCTAAGGGAGTAAGGGGTTTATAGCCTCTTCGAGGGTTCGAATCCCTCCCTCTCCGCCACGGCGACACCGTGAAGCATCAGCGCCCGTAGCTCAGCTGGATAGAGTACCTGACTACGAATCAGGTGGTCGGAGGTTCGAATCCTCCCGGGCGCGCCAGATCTTGACCCGTCCTCCATCGCGAGGGCGGGTCTTCTCTTTTTTGGGACGTCCTGTCCCTCCCGGTTTCTGCTAGCCGGGGCGCTTCTCCGGGCGCCCCTGCGATCGTTTGAGGCGCCGTCGCCATTGCGACGTGCGCCTCTTTTTTTCGGTTCATCGCATTTTGCCGGGAAACGCGGCACGGATCTTCAGGAAGAAGTATTCCGTGTCGCGGTACCCATAGGCCATACTCGGATTTACCGCCGTTTCTCTATCCCGCCGTCGCCTAAGAGTACTTCGTTTTCACGCCAGTCTGCGAAGAACCGTTTCTATGTGGCCCCGGTCCTCGATGCGGCGCAGGCAGGTCAGCAGTTCAGCAGCGGTGATCTCGGAAAGCGGTCTTTTGCCGAGGACTGGAAAGGCGTCGCGCTCGAGTCGTCGGCGGTTACGCTGGTAGTGATCCGGCACGACGTCATGCTGGTGGACTCGCTCCAGCCATTCCTGTGCCACCAGCTGGAACGTGTTGGCTGCTACCTGTTGTCCGAGCCGGCGCTGGACTTGCTTGGCCATGCTGGGGTCCACGTCCTCGGCTAGCTGCTCCTTGGCCCTGTCACGAACTTTTCGCGCCTCCGCCAGGGTTACGTCCGGGTAGGTGCCGATCGCGAGTAGCTTCTCCTTGCCAGCAAAACGGTATTTCATTCGCCAATACTTGCTGCCAGTCGGTCGGATCTCCAGATACAGCCCACCGCCATCGGCCATCCTGATGGTCTTGTCCTTGGGCTTCGCCGTCTTCACGGCAGTGGCTGAGAGCTTGTTGATCTGACGGCTCATGGGGGTACCTCGCAGCGAGCTTGGCAGGTACCCCCACCTCGGGCCGCATTGCGACGGCTGGGTGGGTCAGAAGCCCCGGCTGATGCGGTCTGCGGGGAGTTGGGGGTACCAGATTCTGGTTTCGACGATGTACCCCCAGATGTACCCCCATCGTTGGGGGTATGTCAAAGGATGACCTGGGAACTCCTGAAACAAGAAAGGGGCCCGGAGGCCCCTGTTCATGCGGTTTCTGGCGTTTCTTGGTAACTCCTGAAACCTGTGGTTGGTGGAGGCGGCGGGAATTGAACCCGCGTCCGCCAGCACGCGCCCATTGGCTCTACATGCTTAGATTCCGTTTTTTGATTTAACGCCTCTGGCTCCAACGGTCAGGATCCAGCGACGCGATTCCTCTTAAGTTTAACGACCGGCATGAGGACGCTACCGATCGCGATCCCATCATTCTTGGCTCGTATCCCCTCCGTGATGAATGGGCACATCACTTCGGGGCCGGACTAGAAGCTAGCGGCTATTAAGCTGCCAGCGCGCCCTGAGCGTAGTTGTCGTCGTTTGCGACTATTTAGTCGTGATGTTGGATTTACGAGATACATCACGCTCTCGGCATGCACCGCAGGGGTTGTCACCGGCGTCGAAACCATGTCGCCCCCTCAATCGGCATCCTAACAGGATGTCCGAGCTTATGACAGATCAGCCACGGTTTTGTTCCCGCATGATGCGTCCCTTCTGACGCTGCCAGTCGCGATCCTTCTCGGTGGCGCGCTTGTCGTGCAGCTTCTTGCCGGTCACCAGCGCCAGCTCGCACTTCACCCGGTTGCCCTTCCAGTAGAGCTTGAGCGGCACGCAGGTGTGGCCCTTGTCCTGGGTGCGCGAGAAGATCCTGGCGATCTCCTTTCTGTGCAGCAGCAGCTTGCGGGTGCGCGTGGGGTCAGCCACCTCGTGGGTGCTGGCGGTGTTGAGCGGCAGGATATGGCTGCCCAGCAGCCATGCCTCGCCGTTCTTGACCAGGATATAGGTGTCGGTCAGCTGGGCCTTGCCCGCACGCAGGCTCTTGACCTCCCAGCCAGCCAGCACCAGGCCAGCCTCGAAGGTCTCTTCGATGTGGTATTCGAAGCGCGCCTTCTTGTTCAAGGCGATGACGTTGCTGCCTGGGCCCTTGCCCTTGGCTTTCTTGTTGGCCATGAAACCTCGTATCGTGTCCTTGCCTGTGGCGGCTCCCTCCGAGATGGGGGAAGCGTGGTACCATTCAAGGCCTGAAATGACGGCCCATGATACGCCCTGGGCACCGTGAAGTCAGCGAGGAGCGCAATGCCAACGGTCAACCGAACCGCCATGGTGCGGCATACCCCCCAGGAGATGTTCGATCTGGTCAACGATTTCGAACGCTATCCGGAGTTCCTGCCGGGCTGCCGCCGCGCCCGCCTGGTGGAGCGCGACGAGTCGCACCTGATCGGCGAGATGACCCTGGGGCGGGCCGGCATCGAGCAGAGCATCATGACCCGCAACGACCTGATCGAACCCGAGCGCATCGAGATGTCGCTGGTCAGCGGCCCCTTCAAGCGCCTGCGCGGCCGCTGGCTGTTCACGGCGATGGGTGAGGATGCCTGCAAGGTGAGCCTGGAGATGGAGTTCGAGTTCGCCAATCGCCTGCTCGGCATGGCCTTCGGCAAGCTCTTCCAGCAGGTCGCCGGGCAGCTGGTCGACTCCTTTACGCGCCGCGCCAACGACCTCTACGGGAACTGAGGGATGGCCGAGATCGCGATCGAGGTGGCCTTTGCCCTCCCGGAAAAGCAGCGGATCATCAGCCTGCGGGTGCCGCTGGTCACCACCGCCCGCGAGGCCGTGGCGCTGGCCGATCTGCCGTCACACTTCCCCGAGTTGCCCGCCGATACCTTCAATGACGCCGACCTGGGCCTGTTCGGCAAGCGTCTTCGCGAGCCGGGGACCCATCGCCTGCGCGCGGGTGACCGGGTCGAGGTCTACCGCGGGTTGATCATCGACCCCAAGGCGGCGCGTCTGGCGCGGGCCGGCACCAGACGCTGACGCCCCGCCGGGCAGGAGCGCGGCGGGGCGTCAGGGTTGCCCGTGCGAGCGGGTATCAGCGCTGGTCGGCGGGTGCCGCGTTGGGTGTTGCCAGCGGCGTAGCGGTGCCGCCCTCCGGCAGCGGTCCGCCTTCGCTCTGGCGCATCTCGATCGCCTCGTCGAGGTCGCCCTCGCGCTGGATATCCACCAGGCGGTTGCCGTCGAAGGTCAGGGTCACGCGGCGGCGCTCGATGTCCTCGTAGGCCTTGTCCAGATAGAAGACGTAGTCCCACTGGCTGGCGTCGAAGGGCGCTTCCAGCAGCGGGCTGCCCATCACATAGACGACGTCGTCGCGAGTCATGCCCGTCCGCAGCTGCTCCACCATCTCGGCGGTCACCAGGTTGCCCTGGGGAATGTCGCGCTTGTAGACGCCGAAGTAGCTGCAGCCGCTGGCCATCAGCAGGGCGGCGGTAAGGGTGACGATTCTGGTCAACTTTTGCATTTGCGCCTGTTCTTCACTATCGTGGTTTCGGTCGATCATACCCGACCCTACCTGATACTGCGAAGAGCAACCATGGCCGACCAGAACCATGAATTACGCAAGGCCGGTCTGAAGGTGACCCTGCCCCGCGTGAAGATCCTGCAGATCCTGGAAAACGCCCAGGGCGAGCATCACATGAGCGCCGAGGATGTCTACAAGACGCTGCTCGATGCCGGCGAGGATGTGGGCCTGGCCACCGTCTACCGGGTCCTGACCCAGTTCGAGACCGCGGGCCTGGTGGTGCGTCACAACTTCGACGGCGGCCACGCCGTGTTCGAGATCTCCCAGGAGGAGCACCACGACCATATGGTGTGCCTGGAGAGCGGCGAGATCGTCGAGTTCTTCGACGAGGTGATCGAGCGTCGCCAGCAGGAGATCGCCGAGGAGCATGGTTACGAGCTCGTCGACCACGCCCTGGTGCTCTATGTGCGCCCGCGTGGTTCCAGCGTGACCCGCCAGGATGGCCCGCCGCGCAAGTAGCCGGCAGCGCCAGTCAGCAGCACGACGGCCCCGATCATCGATCGGGGCCGTCGTCGTTTGGGGGCATTGTATGGGGCGATGGCAGGCCCTAGTGGTGGGGGCGCTGGCTGGCGTCGAGCATCTCCCGGGCATGGGCGAGGGTGCGGTCGGAGAGATTGACCCCGCCCAGCATGCGCGCCAGCTCGCCCACGCGGCCGGCCTCGTCGAGCAGCGCCATGCGGGTCAGTGTGGTATCTCCCTCGGCCTGCTTCTCGATATGCAGGTGGCGGTGGGCCTGGGCCGCGACCTGGGGCAGGTGGGTCACGGTCATCACCTGGCCCTGCTCGCCCAGCCGACGCAGCAGCTGACCGACGATTTCGGCGGTGGCGCCGGAGACCCCCACGTCGACCTCGTCGAACACCAGGCTGGGAATGGTGGAGTGGCGGGCCGCCACCACCTGGATCGCCAGGCTGATGCGTGACAGCTCGCCGCCCGAGGCGACCTTTGCCAGTGGGCGTGCCGGCTGGCCGGGGTTGGCACTGATCAGGAAGCGCACCGCGTCGAGCCCCTCGGCGGCGGGCGCCTCGCGCTCGCTGACTTCCACCTCGAAGCGCGCCTTGCCCATGGCCAGAAAGGCGAGCTGCTCCTGCACCGCCTCGCCGAAGCGGCCGGCGGCCTGGCGGCGGGCCTCGCCCACCTCCCGGGCCAGGCGCTTCCACGCCTCGCGCAGCGCCTCGACCTCGGCGGAGAGGGCGTCCAGGTCCTGGTCGCCCTCTTCCAGTGTCGCCAGTTCGGCCTGCAGGCGCTGATGCAGGGCCGGCAGCTCCTCGGGCATCACGTGGTGCTTGCGCGCCAGGCGGTGTACGTCGCCCAGGCGCTCGTCCACCCAGGCCAGGCGCTCCGGGTCGAGCTCGGTGTCCGCGGCGAGGTGGGAGAGCTCCCGGGCCGCCTCCTCGACCTGGATGCGCGCCTCGCCGAGCATGCCCAGCGTCTCGCCCAGGCGACCTCGCTCGCAGCCGGGCAGCGCCTCGAGGCGGCCGATCGCCTGGGTGAGCAGGCTGATGGCGCCACCCTCGTCATTGTCACAGCACTCGCTGGCGAACTGCGTCTCGCGCAGGCGCTCCTCGGCGTGGGCCAGCTCCTCCTGCTCCTCCTCGAGGGCCTTCAGCTCACCCTCGGCGAGCCCCAGCTGGTCGAGCTCCTCCACCTGGTAGCGCACCAGCTGGCGGCGGGCGTTCAGCTCGTCGCCATCCTCGGCCAGGCGCTTGAGCCGGCGGCGAGCGGCCTGCCAGGCGCGGAAGGTCTCGGCCATCTCGGCTACCGCCTCGCGGTGACCGGCGAAGTCGTCGAGCAGCCGCAGATGGGTCTCCTCGCGCAACAGCTGCTGGTGGGCGTGCTGGCCATGCACCTCGATCAGGTGCTCGCCCAGGGCGCGCAGGTCGGCCACGGTGGCCGGCTGACCATTGATCCACGCCTTGGAGCGTCCGCTGGCACTGACCACCCGCCGCAGCAGGCAGTCATCGTCGGGCAGCTCCCGGGCGGCCAGCCAGGCACGAGCCTGGGGCAGGTCGGCGATATCGAAGCGAGCGGAGAGGTCGGCGCGATCGCGGCCGTGGCGCACACTGGCGGCATCGGCGCGCTCACCCAGGCACAGGCCCAGGGCGCCGAGCAGGATCGACTTGCCAGCGCCGGTCTCGCCGGTGATGGCGGTCATGCCGCCGGCGAGTTCCAGCTCGAGATGGTCGACGATGGCGAAGTCGCGAATGGCAAGTTCCGTGAGCATGTTGCCTCCCCGTCGGGCCTGTTATCGGGCACATGTTCATTCATACATGATGTGAGTGTTTATACAGTAGTCCAGGATTTCCGACAATGCACGGCAGACTCGTCTCGCCCGATGCCTTGAGTTCCGCGGCGACGTCCCCATATAGCGGGCATAACCGTTACACGTCCACATTCATCATCTTGCATCGGCGATCACAGGTCGCCGCATCTGAATTTCACAGAAGAGCTTCAGGAGAGACCCCATGGCCAAAGATCCCCAGACCCCGCTGGACGAGGAGCTCAAGCGCCAGGAGGAAGAGGCGGAGCCCCAGGCCGAGCCGCAGCCCGTGGAGGGTGAGCTGGAGGAGGTTGCCGAGGCCGCCGATCAGGCGGAGCAGGCCGCAGCGTCCGGCGACAATCCCGAGGCCGAGGTGCTGGCCGCCCGCGTCGAGGAGCTCGAGCAGAGCGTGGCCGAGGCCAAGGACCAGGCGCTGCGCGCCGCCGCCGAGGCACAGAACGTGCGCCGCCGCGCCGAGCAGGAGGCCGAGAAGGCCCGCAAGTTCGCGCTGGAGAAGTTCGTCAAGGAGCTGCTGCCGGTGGTCGACAGCCTGGAGAAGGCGCTCGAGGCGATGTCAGATGAGGCCAGCGAGGCCCACCTGGAGGGGGTCTCCATGACCCTCAAGATGCAGCTCGACGTGCTCGGCAAGTTCGGCGTCGAGGTGGTGGATCCCGCTGGCGAGCCCTTCGACCCGCAGTACCACGAGGCCATGGCCATGGTGCCCAACCCTGAACTCGACCCCAACAGCGTGATGGAGGTGGTTCAGAAGGGCTACCTGCTCAACGGCCGCCTGGTGCGCCCGGCCATGGTGGTGGTCAGCCAGGCCGCCGGCTGAACGGCAACAATTCCGGGGCGCGGGGCTTGAAATGCTTCCCACGGCCCCCAGATAGATGGCAACTCCGCGGCGAAGGCCGCTGAACACGACTCCTGAATACATCACACGACTTCGAGGATTTCCTATGGGACGCATCATCGGAATTGACCTTGGCACCACCAACTCCTGCGTGGCCGTGCTCGACGGCGACAGCGCCAAGGTGATCGAGAACGCCGAGGGTACCCGCACTACGCCCTCCATCATCGCCTACACCGAGGACGGTGAGACCCTGGTGGGCCAGGCGGCCAAGCGCCAGGCGGTCACCAACCCCGAGAACACCCTGTACGCCATCAAGCGTCTGATCGGTCGTCGCTTCAAGGACGACGTGGTCCAGAAGGACATCAAGATGGTGCCCTACACCATCACCGAGGCAGACAACGGTGACGCCTGGGTCGAGGTGAAGGGCAAGAAGCTGGCACCGCCCCAGGTCAGCGCCGAAGTGCTGAAGAAGATGAAGAAGACCGCGGAAGACTACCTGGGTGAGGAAGTCACCGAGGCGGTCATCACCGTGCCGGCCTACTTCAACGACAGTCAGCGCCAGGCGACCAAGGACGCGGGCCGCATCGCCGGCCTCGAGGTCAAGCGCATCATCAACGAGCCCACCGCGGCGGCGCTGGCCTACGGCATGGACAAGTCGCGCGGCGACAAGACCATCGCGGTCTATGACCTGGGCGGCGGCACCTTCGACATCTCCATCATCGAAGTGGCGGACGTCGACGGCGAGACCCAGTTCGAGGTGCTGGCCACCAACGGCGACACCTTCCTGGGCGGCGAGGACTTCGACCTGGCACTGATCAACTACCTGGTCGACCAGTTCAAGAGCGACAGCGGTATCGACCTCTCCGGCGACAACCTGGCCATGCAGCGCCTCAAGGAAGCCGCCGAGAAGGCCAAGATCGAGCTCTCCAGCGCCCAGCAGACCGACGTCAACCTGCCCTACATCACGGCGGACAACACCGGTCCCAAGCACCTCAACGTCAAGGTGACCCGCGCCAAGCTGGAGTCGCTGGTCGAGGAGCTGGTCAAGCGCTCCCTCGAGCCGTGCAAGACCGCGCTCAAGGATGCCGGCCTCTCCGCCTCCGAGATCGATGACGTGATCCTGGTCGGCGGCCAGACCCGCATGCCCATGGTGCAGAAGTCCGTGGCCGACTTCTTCGGCAAGGACGCCCGCAAGGACGTCAACCCGGATGAAGCCGTGGCCGTGGGCGCCGCGATCCAGGGCGGCGTGCTGGGCGGCGACGTCAAGGACGTGCTGCTGCTCGACGTCACACCGCTGACCCTGGGCATCGAGACCCTGGGCGGCGTGATGACCCCGCTGATCGAGAAGAACACCACCATCCCGACCAAGAAGACCCAGACCTTCTCGACCGCGGATGACAACCAGACCGCCGTGACCATCCACGTGCTGCAGGGCGAGCGCAAGCAGGCGGGGGGCAACAAGTCGCTGGGCCGCTTCGACCTGGCCGACATTCCGCCGGCACCGCGCGGCGTGCCGCAGATCGAGGTCGCCTTCGACCTGGACGCCAACGGCATCCTCAACGTGTCCGCCAAGGACAAGGCCACCGGCAAGGAGCAGTCCATCGTCATCAAGGCCTCCAGCGGCCTCTCCGACGACGAGATCGAGCAGATGGTCCGCGACGCCGAGGCCCACGCCGACGAGGACAAGAAGTTCGAGGAGCTGGTGCAGCTGCGCAACCAGGCCGACGGCATGGTCCACGCCGCACGCAAGACCGTGGAAGAGGCCGGCGAGCACGCCAGCGACGAGGAGAAGGAAGCCATCGAGAGCGCCGCCAAGGAGCTCGAGGAGGCGATCAAGGGGGATGACAAGGACGACATCCAGGCCAAGCTCGACAAGCTGACCGAGGCCTCCGGCAACCTGGCGCAGAAGATGTACGCGGCCCAGGCAGAGGCTGGCCAGCAGGCTGGTGGCGAAGCCGGTGACGCCGGTGCCAAGCCGGAAGATGACGTGGTCGACGCCGAGTATGAAGAAGTCAACGACGACCAGAAGAAGCAGTAAACCACGCATCTGAACTACGCATCTAAGCCATGGATGACACCAGCGCGGGGGCCTGACTCCCGCGTTGGTGTTTCCGAGGGACCGCGACGGAGGCGGACAGACCCATGTCCAAACGCGACTATTACGAGGTACTGGGCGTAGAGCGCGGTGCCGATACCAAAGACATCAAGAAGGCCTACCGCCGGCTCGCCCAGAAGTTTCACCCCGACCGCAACCCGGATGACGAGAGTGCGGCGGAGAAGTTTCGTGAGGTCTCCGAGGCCTACGAGGTGCTCAGCGACGGCGAGAAGCGCGCCGCCTACGACCAGTTCGGCCATGCCGGCGTGGATGGTCAGGCCGGCGGCTTCGGCGGTGGTGGCTTCGGTGGCGCCGGGGCCGGTGGCTTCAGCGATATCTTCGGCGATGTGTTCGGCGATATCTTCGGCGGCGGCGGTGGCCGGCGGCACCCTAACGCCCCGGCCCGGGGCAGTGACCTGCGCTACAACCTCGAGCTTGACCTCGAGGACGCCGTGGCTGGCACCAGTGTGGATATCCGCGTGCCGCGCCACGTGGAGTGCGAGCGCTGCGACGGCGACGGCGCCGAGCCGGGCTCCAGCAAGGAGACCTGCCCGACCTGTGGCGGTCACGGCCAGGTGCGCATGCAGCAGGGCTTCTTCGCCGTGCAGCAGACCTGTCCGACCTGCCATGGCTCCGGTCAGCACATCAAGGTGCCGTGCCACAAGTGCCACGGCGAGGGCCGGGTACGCGAGACCCGCACGCTGTCGGTGAAGATCCCCGCCGGCGTGGATACCGGCGACCGCATTCGCCTCAACGGCGAGGGCGAGGCCGGCATCAACGGTGGCCCGCCCGGGGATCTCTACGTGCAGGTGCACCTCAAGCCGCACCCGATCTTCCAGCGCGACGGCCGCAACCTGCAGTGCGAGGTGCCGATCAACTTCGTCGACGCAGCGCTGGGTGGCGAGCTGGAAGTGCCGACCCTGGGTGGCCGGGTCAAGCTGAAGATCCCGCCCGAGACCCAGACCGGCAAGCTCTTCCGCCTGCGTGGCAAGGGCGTCAAGCCGGTGCGTGGCGGCGCCCCGGGCGACCTGATCTGCAAGGTGGTGGTCGAGACCCCGGTGAAGCTCAAGGAGGAGCAGAAGGAGCTGCTGCGCCAGTTCCAGGAGAGCCTGGGCGGCACCAACAGCGCCCACCACTCGCCCAAGAAGAGCGGCTTCTTCGACGGCGTGAAGAAGTTCTTCGAGGACATGAAGCCCTGACGCTATCCCCCCAGCGGCTCGCTCCTCGAGGCGTTCCAGGAGACCCCGGCATCGCGAGATGCCGGGGTCTTCGTGTATGGGGCTCAGCGCTGCAGGTGTGCCAGGCGCCAGGCCAGCGCCTCCCGGTCGGGCTGCCAGCGCGGGTCGCGGGGCAGCACCAGTGGTTGTTCGTCGAGTTCGCACAGCCAGCGGCTGTCGGGCACCAGTGCATCCACTGTGGGGCTGACGTGCCAGCGATGATCCGGCCCCGGGGCGATCAGGTGGTTGTCCATGGCCCAGTGCAGGTTGGGTGTGAGTGCCACGCCGTTGCTGGGGCGGTCATCCTGGCTCTCGGCGAAGGGCACCAGGTGGGCCGCCTCCACCAGGTAGCGGTAGTCGGGGGTGATATAGCGTAGCCGGCTCGCCGCACAGCGGTAGTCATAGGCTTCCAGGACCAGCGAGCGGAAGGCGGCGGAGCGGGCCTTGGCCTGCTGAGGTGAAACGGGGCTTGAGCCCTTGAGTTGCTCCGGCGACTTCTCGTAGGAGCCGCTGGCAAAGGCTTCGTCCAGGTAGTCATGCAGCTTTGCCTGGGTGTCCGGGCTCCATGCGAAATAGCGGGTGATCAGGTGTGCACCTGCCTCGCGGGCGGCCTGCTCGCTGCCGAGCCTCGCCAGCAGTTCCGGGTGCAGCCTGGCAGCGCCGAAGCGCTTGAGCAACTGGTCGAGTGATCGCGGTGCACCCAGTTGGTCGACGACACCGGCCAGAGTTGGAGAGAGTTCGGGCTGCCAGAGTGAACCGGCTGCGCCGTCCGGCCCCTTGTCGCTGGCAAGAAACCACAGCGGCAACCAGGGCCGCGCTTCGTGGCGCGAGCCGGCTGCGAGCTCATACAGCTCGTGATAGCGGCTGATCAGGCGAGTGTCGATGACTACCCGGGGCGAGGTGATATGCCCTGCCTGGATCTCGCAGATGATGGCCAGCATCAGGCAGGGCTTGTTGGGGGCGGGGTTGCCTCGGCTCTGCCCGACCCTCAGCCGTGTCAGGCAGCCAAGCGCATCGACCATGGTGCTCTCTCCTTCGTCCTTGAGTGGTGACGGCTCCCAACGTTACCACGCCGTCGGCAGGGCGGGCCTCTCGCACAAAAGCGCAGAGGCGGTTCGTCAATGCTGTTGAAAGAAGCCGCTTGGCGGCGAGGGTGGTGTCGTCATAGTCTGGTAGTCCGACATTTCTGCAGGAGGAGAGCGCCATGCCCATTTCACGCGCCGAGCTGCACGCCGACGATGCGGCAGCCCTGATCGATCAGCTGTGCGAGCGCTGGTCGGACGCCAAGGAGGTGGACCGTTCCGCCGACCCGGTGCGGGTCGATTTCGAGAACGGCAGCTGCTACCTGCAGGCGCAGCCGGACAAGCTGCTGGTGGTGGTGGAGGCCGTCGATGACGAGAGCCACGACCAGCTGGAGGGCCAGGTGGATCACGCCCTGGATACCCTCAAGGGTGTCGAACTGGATATCGTCTGGGAGGCGTGAGCCGGAGCGTTACCTCCCGCGGCGCCCACCTCGGCATGCTGCTGTGGGCGGCCCTGGTGGGGCTCTCCTTTCCCGTCGTGGGGCTGATGAGCGAACTGCCGCCACTGCTGCTCACCGCCCTGCGTTTCGCCATCGCCTGTGCCGGCCTCTTCGTGCTGGCCAGGCGCTCGCCTGACTTCCTGCCCCGGGGGCGGAGCCTGCCGCTGTATGCGCTGATGGGGCTCTGCCTGGCCGGCTTTTTCTCGGCCATGTTCTGGGCCGCGCACCACGCCACGGCGCTCACCATGGCAACCCTGCATGTCACGGTGCCGCTGCTGGCCTTCCTGCTGGGGCTGGGCTTCGGCGTGGAGCGGCTGGCCTGGCGCCTGCCGCTGATCCTGGGGCTGGGGGCGGCGGGGGCGCTGGGCCTGGCCTTCGCCGAATCCCTGGTCCAGGGCGGGCGCCTGCAGTTCGGCATCGGCGAGGCGGTGTTCTTCCTGGGCTGCCTCTCCACGGCGCTCTATCCGGTGCTCAGCCGCTGGGGGCTGGCCAGTGGCCGCCTGCCGGAGTCGGCGGCGGTGCGCACCTTCTGGAGCCTGGGGCTGGGTGGCCTGCTGGTTGGCCTGGCCGGCCTTGCCATCGAGCCGGTGGGGCGCCTGGCGGCCATGCGTGCCACGGACCTGGCGTTGCTGGTCTATCTGGGGCTCTGCTCCAGCGCCCTGACCTTCTGGCTGATGCAGCGGGCCACCGCGGTGCTCACCCCGGGTGTGGTCACCGCCTACGGCTATCTGGTGCCCTTCGTCTCCATGCTGCTGCTGTTCCTGCGTTCGCCGCAGCATATCGGCTGGGTATGGCTGCCGGGAAGCCTGATGGTGCTCGTGGCGATGGCGCTGCTGATGCGTGGTGACGTCAGGGTGGGCGGCTGACGGCGGCTCGCCTCTGGTATACTGGTGTGCATTGTCGAGCCGCTATCGTTTCTAAAGGAGCCCTCATGACCCGAATCGCCATCGTCGGTGTCGCCGGCCGCATGGGCCGCACCCTGGTCAATGCCGTTCAGCAGGATGACGGCGCCACCCTGGCGGGGGGCAGCGTTGAGCCGGGCAGTTCGCTGGTCGGTGCCGATATCGGCGAGCTGGCCGGGGTCGGCCGGGTGGGTGTGGCCGCGGTGGACGCGCTGGACGCCATCGTCGATGACTTCGATGTGCTGATCGACTTCACTGCCCCCCGGGTGACGCTTTCCAACCTGGCGTTCTGCGCCGCCCACGGCAAGCGCATGGTGATCGGTACCACCGGGCTCTCCGACGAGGAGCTGGCCGAGCTCGACGCCTTCCGTGAGCAGCTGCCCTTCGTCTTCGCCCCCAACATGAGCGTGGGGGTGAACCTGACCCTCAAGCTGCTGGAGACCGCGGCCCGGGCGCTGGGCGACGAGGGCTACGATATCGAGGTGATCGAGTCCCACCACCGCCACAAGGTGGATGCCCCCTCCGGCACCGCGCTGAAGATGGGCGAGGTGGTGGCCGAGAGCCTGGGCCGCACCCTCAAGGAGCATGGCGTCTTCGAGCGGGTGGGGCAGTGCGGGCCGCGCAGCGACAAGGAGATCGGCTTCGCCACCGTGCGCGCCGGGGATATCGTCGGCGAGCACACGGTGATGTTCGCCACCGAGGGCGAGCGCATCGAGATCACCCACAAGGCCTCGAGCCGCATGACCTTCGCCAAGGGGGCGGTGCGCGCCGCGCGCTGGGTGGCCGGTCAGGACAAGGGGCGCTACGCCATGCAGGATGTGCTCGGTCTCGACTAAAGGGGTAGTCGAAGGGCGGAGTTTCCTGTAATATCCCCAAAATTTTGGCCGGGCGCCTGGGCGAAAGCCCAACACAGCGCTTGTTGCTTCGGCCCTTTGTTCTGAGCGAACCAGCTCTGAGCACATCAGTTCCGAGCGAATGACAACAAGCGGGATGAAACCGGTCACCATCGGGTTTCGTCCCGCTTTTTTGCGGGCCGGCCATCGGTAAGCAGTATGCATTGACGAGCTGTCTCGATAGCTCTCTAAAAAACCTGGGAGGACGTTGCATTGAACAGACCCGCGATACTGGCCCTGGAAGACGGCAGTGTGTTTCACGGCACGGCCATCGGTGCCGATGGACAGACCAGCGGTGAGGTGGTGTTCAATACGGCCATGACCGGCTATCAGGAGATCCTGACCGACCCCTCCTACACCCGACAGATCGTCACCCTGACCTACCCCCATATCGGCAATACCGGCGTCAACGCCGAGGATGTGGAGTCGGGGGCCATCGCCGCCGCCGGCCTGGTGATCCGCGACCTGCCGCTGCTGGCCAGCAGCTTCCGTTGCGAGCAGACCCTCTCCGACTACCTCAAGGGCCAGAACGTGCTGGGCATCGCCGAGATCGATACCCGCCGTCTGACGCGCATTCTGCGCGACAAGGGCGCCCAGAACGGCGCGATCCTGGCCGGCAGCGAGGCCGAGGGCGAGGACGCCGAGGAGCGCGCCCTGGCCGCCGCCCGCGCCTTCCCGGGCCTCAAGGGCATGGATCTGGCCAAGGTGGTCTCCTGCCAGAGCCCCTACGATTGGAGCGAGGGCGAGTGGGCCCTGGGTCAGGGTTACGCCGACACCACCCAGGGTGAGCGCCCCTTCCACGTGGTCGCCTACGACTTCGGCGTCAAGCGCAACATCCTGCGCATGCTGGCCTCCCGCGGCTGCCGCCTGACCGTGGTGCCGGCCCAGACTCCGGCGTCCGAGGTGCTGGCCATGGCCCCCGACGGCATCTTCCTGGCCAACGGCCCCGGCGACCCCGAGCCCTGCGACTACGCCATCAAGGCGATCCAGGAGATCCTCGAGACCGAGATCCCGCTGTTCGGCATCTGCCTGGGCCACCAGCTGCTGGCCCTGGCCAGCGGAGCGAAGACCGTGAAGATGAACCACGGCCACCATGGTGCCAACCACCCGGTTCAGGACCTCGACACCGGCCATGTGATGATCACCAGCCAGAACCACGGCTTCGCCGCCGACGAGGCGAGCCTGCCGGCCAACCTGCGGGCCACCCACCGCTCGCTGTTCGACGGCACCCTGCAGGGGATCGAGCGCACCGACCGCCCGGCCTTCAGCTTCCAGGGTCACCCGGAGGCGAGCCCCGGGCCCCGGGACGTCGCGCCGCTGTTCGATCGTTTCGTCGAGATGATGCGGTCCCGCCAGGCCTGAGCCTGGGGAATCGCCACACTCACGTCGCCACTCGTCACCCTTTTCAGCGGGAAGCACCATGCCCAAGCGTACCGACATCCAGAGCATCCTGATCATTGGCGCCGGCCCCATCGTCATCGGCCAGGCGTGCGAATTCGACTACTCCGGCGCCCAGGCCTGCAAGGCGCTGCGCGAGGAGGGCTACCGGGTCATCCTGGTCAACTCCAACCCGGCCACCATCATGACCGACCCGGCCATGGCCGATGCCACCTATATCGAGCCGATCACCTGGCAGGCGGTGGAGAAGATCATCGAGGCCGAGCGCCCCGACGTCATCCTGCCCACCATGGGCGGCCAGACCGCGCTCAACTGTGCGCTGGAGCTGGACAAGCACGGCGTGCTGGCCAAGTACGGCGTGGAGATGATCGGCGCCAACGCCGACGCCATCAACAAGGCCGAGGACCGCGACCTCTTCGACCAGGCCATGAAGCGCATCGGCCTGGAGTGCCCCAAGGCCGAGGTGGCCCACAGCATGGAAGAGGCCTGGCGCATCCAGGGGGATCTGGGCTTCCCGGTGATCATCCGCCCCTCCTACACCATGGGCGGTTCCGGCGGCGGCGTGGCCTACAACAAGGAGGAGTTCGAGGAGATCTGCCAGCGCGGCTTCGAGCTCTCCAACAACCACGAGCTGCTGATCGACGAGTCGCTGCTGGGCTGGAAGGAGTACGAGATGGAGGTCGTTCGTGACAGGAACGACAACTGCATCATCGTCTGCGCCATCGAGAACTTCGATCCCATGGGTGTGCACACCGGCGACTCCATCACCGTGGCCCCGGCCCAGACGCTGACCGACAAGGAATACCAGATCATGCGCGACGCCTCGCTGGCGGTGCTGCGCGAGATCGGCGTCGAGACCGGCGGCTCCAACGTGCAGTTCGGCATGGATCCGAAGACCGGGCGCATGGTGGTCATCGAGATGAACCCGCGGGTGTCGCGCTCCTCGGCGCTGGCCTCCAAGGCCACCGGCTTCCCGATCGCCAAGATCGCCGCCAAGCTGGCCGTGGGCTACACCCTGGACGAGCTTTCGAACGACATCACCGGCGGCCAGACCCCGGCCTCGTTCGAGCCCTCCATCGACTACGTGGTCACCAAGATTCCGCGCTTCACCTTCGAGAAGTTCCCCCAGGCCAACGACCGCCTGACTACCCAGATGAAGTCGGTGGGCGAGGTGATGGCGATCGGCCGCACCTTCCAGGAGTCGCTGCAGAAGGCGCTGCGCGGCCTGGAGACCGGCAACGATGGCCTGGACCCCAAGGTGACCCGCTTCGATGCCGATGGGATGGCCCATATCAAGGGTGAGCTGCAGGCCGCCGGGGCCGAGCGCATCTTCTTTATCGCCGATGCCATGCGCGCCGGCATGACGCGCGACGAGATCTTCGCGCTGACCAATATCGACCCCTGGTTCCTGGTGCAGCTCGAGGACCTGATCGCCACCGAGGGCGAGGTCGCCAAGCGCTCGCTCTCCGAACTCGACGCCCGCGAGCTGTTCCGCCTCAAGCGCAAGGGCTTCTCCGACGCCCGCCTGGCGTCGCTGCTCGGTGTCTCCGAGAAGGAGTTCCGCAAGACGCGTCAGAAGGCCGGTATCCGTCCGGTCTACAAGCGGGTCGACACCTGTGCCGCCGAGTTTGCCTCGGACACCGCCTACATGTACTCCACCTATGAGGAGGAGTGCGAGGCGGAGGTCTCCGACCGCCAGAAGATCATGGTGCTGGGCGGTGGGCCCAACCGCATCGGCCAGGGCATCGAGTTCGACTACTGCTGCGTCCACGCCGCCTTCGCCATGCACGATGACGGCTACGAGACCATTATGGTCAACTGCAACCCGGAGACCGTCTCCACCGACTACGACACCTCGGATCGCCTCTACTTCGAGCCGGTGACCCTGGAGGACGTGCTGGAGATCGCCGACAAGGAGCAGCCGGTCGGCGTGATCGTGCAGTTCGGCGGCCAGACCCCGCTGAAGCTGGCTCGCGAGCTGGAGGCCGCCGGCGTGCCGATCATCGGCACCACCCCGGATGCCATCGACCGCGCCGAGGATCGCGAGCGCTTCCAGCAGATGATCGACAAGCTGGGTCTCAAGCAGCCGCCCAATGCCACCGCGCGCAGCTTCGAGGAGGCCTTCGCCAAGGCCGAGACGATCGGCTACCCGCTGGTGGTGCGACCCAGCTATGTGCTGGGCGGGCGCGCCATGGAGATCGTCTACGACGCCTCCGAGCTCGAGAACTACATGACCCACGCGGTCAAGGTCTCCAACGACTCGCCGGTGCTGCTCGACCACTTCCTCAATGCCGCCGTCGAGATCGATATCGACGCGGTCAGCGACGGCCAGCAGGTGGTGATCGGCGGCATCATGCAGCACATCGAGCAGGCCGGCGTACACTCCGGTGACTCTGCCTGCTCGCTGCCGCCCTACTCGCTGCCCGCCGAGGTGCAGGACGCGATGCGCGAGCAGGTCCGCCAGATGGCGGTGGAGCTGGGCGTCAAGGGGCTGATGAACGTGCAGCTGGCCTGGCAGGACGGCGAGATCTACATCATCGAGGTCAACCCGCGCGCCTCGCGTACCGTGCCCTTCGTCTCCAAGTGCATCGGCACCTCGCTGGCCCAGATCGCCGCGCGCTGCATGGCCGGTACCACCCTCGCGGAGCAGGGCTTCACCCGCGAGATCGTGCCGCACTTCTTCAGCGTCAAGGAGGCGGTCTTCCCGTTCAACAAGTTCCCGGGGGTCGACCCGATCCTGTCGCCGGAGATGAAGTCCACCGGTGAGGTGATGGGCAGCGGAGACACCTTCGCCGAGGCCTTCTACAAGGCGCAGCTGGGGGCCGGCGAGGCGATTCCGCCGCTTTCCGGGCCGCGCAAGGCGTTCCTCTCGGTGCGTGAGCCGGACAAGGCGGGTGTTATCGGGGTGGCCCGTTCTCTGATAACATTGGGCTTTACACTGTGCGCGACCGGCGGTACCGCGGCGGCCCTGAAGGCCGAGGGTATCGACGTCGAGGTCGTGAACAAGGTCTTTGAAGGCCGCCCGCATATCGTCGATCTGCTCAAGAACGACGAGATCGCCTATATCGTCAATACCACCGAGGGTCGCCAGGCGATCAACGACTCCTCGGTGATCCGTCGCACCGCGCTTGCCCGCAAGGTTCCCTACGCCACCACGCTGGCGGGGGCGAACGCCGTTTGTCTGGCGCTCGAGTACGGCAACGAGATCACGGTGCGGCGGCTACAGGAATTGCATGCAGGAGCTGCGCAATGAACAAGGTCCCGATGACCGTCGCCGGAGAGTCGCGTCTGCGCGAGGAGCTCGAGCACCTCAAGGGCGAGGCGCGTCCCAGGGTGATCGCCGCCATCGCCGAGGCCCGCGAGCATGGTGATCTCAAGGAGAACGCCGAGTACCATGCGGCCCGCGAGCAGCAGGGCTTTATCGAGGGGCGTATCCAGGAGATCGAAGGCAAGCTCTCCAACGCCCAGGTGATCGATGTCACCAAGCTGCCCAGAACGGGCAAGGTGATCTTCGGCGTTACCGTGGAGCTGCTCAACCTCAACAACGACGAGGAGGTGACCTACCGGATCGTCGGCGAGGATGAGGCGGATATCAAGCAGGGCAGGATCTCCGTGACCTCGCCCATCGCCCGTGCCCTGATCGGCAAGGAGGAGGGTGATGCGGTGGTGGTCAAGACCCCGGGTGGCGACGTCGAGTATGAGATCTCGGGCGTGGAGCACCTCTAGCCCTTCGGGCAGCTGTAAGCCATAAGCTTTAAGCTATAAGAAGAACACCTCCAGCTCAGGTTTGAGCTGGAGGTGTTCTGGTTTTGACTTACGGCTTAAAGCTTACAGCTCTGAGCGGCAGCTCAGCGGCGGCCGTGGTGTCCCTCGTAGCGCTGCACGTTGGAGAGCTTCGGATTGGCCTGGGGGTTGCGCCGGTAGAGCAGCGCCATCTTGCCGATCTTCTGCACCAGCTCGGCGCCGCACGCCTCGATCAGCTCCTCGAGCATGGCGCTGCGTTCGTCGCGTTCCGGCAGGGCGAACTTCACCTTGATCAGCTCGTGGTCGTTGAGGGCCCGGTCGAGCTCCGCCAGCACTCCTTCGGAGATGCCGTTCTCGGAGATCATGACCACCGGGTTCAGGTGGTGACCGATGCTGCGAAATGCTTTCTTTTGTGCCTGTGACAAGCTCATGGTATCTTGCGTCTTCTCGGTTGCGCGCAGCCAGCCATGGTACGCGCAAATCGTCACGCCGAAAACGTCTTCGGTGAAAGCGCCGGACCAACCGGCCATTCTTCGGCGCTTCAGTACCGCATTCCGCTCCGCGCCAGTCACACCCCCGCTACATTCCAGGTGATGCCGTGGCTCGTTCCCGCACCCCATCTCCCGCCTCCAGCAAGCACTCCGCCAGCAAGACCAGCAAGGGCTGGCTGAAGGAGCACTTCGACGACCAGTACGTGCAGCGCTCCTGGCAGGAGGGCTACCGCTCGCGGGCCAGTTACAAGCTGTTCGAGCTCGACGAGAAGGACCGGCTCCTGGCGCCGGGCATGACTGTGATCGACCTGGGAGCGGCGCCCGGCGGCTGGAGCCAGGTAGCGGCCGAGAAGGTAGGCCCCGAGGGGGTGGTGATCGCCTCCGATATCCTCGAGATGGATGCCCTGGCCGGGGTCGACTTCATCCAGGGCGACTTCACCGAGGAGGCGGTCCTCGAGGCGATCCTCGCCACCCTGGGCAGCCGCCCGGTGGACCTGGTGATGTCGGATATGGCCCCCAACATGAGTGGCATGGCCGCCATCGACCAGCCTCAGGCGATGTACCTGGTGGAGCTGGCACTGGACCTGGCCGGCCAGACCCTGCGCCCCGGCGGCACCTTCCTGGCCAAGGTGTTCCAGGGCGAGGGCTTCGATGAATACCTGAAGGCGCTGCGCAGCGCCTTCACGCGGGTGGTGACCCGCAAGCCCGGCGCCTCACGGGCGCGCTCCCGTGAGGTCTACCTGCTGGCCCAGGGCTTTCGCGGCTGAGCCTGAGGAAACCAAGGGGCGCTGGGGGCAAGCCGTAGAGGAGGTCCTACGCCAGGGGTGAGGAGCATTGCTCCGAACGGGCTGGCCAAGGATGGCCAGCACCGGACCTGCAAGCGGAGCGGGACGCGAGAGCGCAGCAGGGCGTCGGTAGCGCCCATGGAGGGGTTCACAGCGCCTCCTCGAAGGCTTGTCGCCAGATCAGCCCCGGACGACAAGCTATCCGCGATAGCCCTGGCCTACCGGGGCGATTGCCGGACAGCGCAGCACAAAGTGTGTCACAGTGCCTGCTGCGGTGGACCGCCCGGCGGGCGGTGGCCGAACGCGGCCGGCTCCTGTAGTGTCCAAGGTGCCAGGTCCCTGCGGCCGACAGATTTCAGATATTGAGGGTAGTCCCTTGAACGATATGGCGAAGAACCTGATCCTGTGGTTGGTCATCGCGGCAGTCCTGCTGACGGTGTTCAACAACTTCAGTGTCGATAGTTCACCTCAGGCGATGAACTACTCCCAGTTCGTCCAGCAGGTGCAGAACGAGCAGGTGCGCAGTGTCACCATCGATGGCTATACCATCACCGGTGAGCGTACCGATGGGTCGCAGTTCCGGACCATCCGCCCCGCGGCGGAGGACCCCAAGCTGATGGACGATCTGCTCTCCAGCAATGTCACCGTGGTGGGCAAGGAGCCCGAACAGCAGAGCCTGTGGATGCGGCTGCTGATCGCCAGCTTCCCGATCCTGCTGATCCTGGCCATCTTCATGTTCTTCATGCGCCAGATGCAGGGCGGTGGTGCCGGCAAGGGCGGGCCCATGAGTTTCGGCAAGTCCAAGGCCAAACTGCTCTCCCAGGATCAGATCAAGACCACCTTCGCCGACGTCGCCGGCTGTGACGAGGCCAAGGAGGAGGTCGAGGAGCTGGTCGACTTCCTGCGCGATCCCACCAAGTTCCAGCGCCTGGGTGGCACCATTCCCCGCGGCGTGTTGATGGTGGGCCCGCCGGGTACCGGCAAGACGCTGCTCGCCAAGTCCATTGCCGGCGAGGCCAAGGTGCCGTTCTTCTCCATCTCTGGCTCCGACTTCGTCGAGATGTTCGTCGGCGTGGGTGCTTCCCGCGTGCGTGACATGTTCGAGCAGGCCAAGAAGCAGGCGCCCTGCATCATCTTTATCGACGAGATCGATGCCGTGGGCCGCTCCCGCGGTGTCGGCATGGGTGGCGGCAACGACGAGCGCGAGCAGACCCTCAACCAGCTGCTGGTGGAGATGGACGGTTTCGAGGCCAACGAGGGCATCATCGTCATCGCCGCCACCAACCGTCCCGACGTGCTCGACCCGGCGCTGATGCGTCCGGGCCGCTTCGACCGCCAGGTGGTCGTGCCGCTGCCCGATATCCGTGGCCGCGAGCACATCCTCAACGTGCACCTGCGCAAGGTGCCGCTGGCCGACGACGTCAAGCCGTCGCTGATCGCCCGCGGTACCCCCGGCTTCTCCGGCGCCGACCTGGCCAACCTGGTCAACGAGGCGGCCCTGTTCGCCGCGCGTCGCAACAAGCGCCTGGTGGGCATGGAGGAGCTGGAACTGGCCAAGGACAAGATCATGATGGGCGCCGAGCGCCGCTCCATGGTCATGACCGAGAAGGAGAAGCTCAACACCGCCTACCACGAGTCGGGCCACGCCATCATCGGCCTGGTGGTGCCGGAGCACGATCCGGTCTACAAGGTGACCATCATCCCCCGCGGCCGCGCCCTGGGCGTGACCATGTTCCTGCCCGAGCAGGACCGCTACAGCCTGTCGCGGCAGCAGATCATCAGCCAGATCTGCTCGCTGTTCGGCGGCCGTATCGCCGAGGAGATGACGCTAGGTCCGAATGGTGTCACCACGGGTGCCTCCAATGACATCAAGCGCGCCACCGAGCTGGCCCACAACATGGTCGCCAAGTGGGGTCTCTCCGAGGAGATGGGGCCGATCATGTACGACGAGGACGAGTCCCACCAGTTCCTCGGCGGCCCGGGCCAGGGCGGCGGCAAGATGAAGTCCGGCGAGACCATCTCCAAACTCGACAAGGAGGTGCGCAAGGTCATCGACGGCTGCTACGCCGAGGCCCAGCGCATCCTCGAGGAGAACCGCGACAAGCTCGACGCCATGGCCGAGGCGCTGATGAAGTACGAGACCATCGACGCCGACCAGCTCAAGGACATCATGGAGGGACGCACGCCGCGTCCGCCCAAGGACTGGGAGGACGGCGACTCCTCCGGCCCCGGTGCCCCGGTGACCGAGTCTCCCCAGGCCGAGGCTACCCCGGATGAGCCGGAACAGGTCGACGGCGACGAGGACGACGACGAGGAGCCGCGGCGGCGGCCCTCCGACCCGCTGGGCGGGCCGGCCGGCTCCTGAGCCCGCCGCGACACTGCCTGTCAGGCGCCCCCGCGGGGGCGCCTTTGCCTTTCTGGTCCACCCCCTTACCCCAGCTAGCCGAGAGAAGATGAACCCGACAGCCTCCCTGATGTGCGGCCGACACCGGCTCGACCTCTCCTATCCCCGCGTCATGGGGATCCTCAACGTCACCCCCGACTCCTTCTCCGACGGCGGCCGCCATGTGGCCCTGGACGACGCCCTGCGCCACGCCGAACGGATGCTGGCCGAGGGCGCGGCGATGATCGATGTCGGTGGCGAGTCGACCCGTCCGGGGGCCGATCCGGTCTCGCCCCAGGAGGAGCTCGAGCGCGTGGCGCCGGTGGTGGAGGCGCTGGTGCGCGAGCTCGACGCCCTGGTCTCGGTGGACACCAGCTGCCCCGAGGTGATGCGCGAGAGCGCGGCGCTGGGTGCGGGAATGATCAACGACGTGCGCTCGCTGGAGCGCGAAGGGGCGCTGGCCGCGGCCATCGGCAGCGGACTGCCGGTGTGCCTGATGCACCGCCAGGGCGAGCCTCGCGACATGCAGCAGGCGCCCCGCTATGATGTGCCTATCGAGGAGGCGGTGGCCGACTATCTTGCCGCCCGCGTCGCCGAGTGCGAGGCGGCCGGCCTGCGCCGGGAGCGCCTGCTGCTCGACCCGGGCTTCGGCTTCGGCAAGACGGTTGAGCATAACCTGCGCCTGCTCCACCGCATGGGTCGCCTCAGCGAGCTCGAACTGCCGCTGCTGGTGGGCATGTCGCGCAAGAGCATGATCGGCAAGGTGCTGGAGCGTCCGGTGGAGGAGCGCCTGCCCGGTGGCCTGGCGCTGTCGACCCTGGCGGTAGAGCGCGGTGCCCGCATCCTGCGTGTCCACGACGTGGCCCCCACCGTGGATGCGGTGAACATGACCTGGGCCGTACTCAAGGAGGGATGCTGATGGCTCGACGCTACTTCGGAACCGACGGGATTCGCGGCACGGTGGGCGAGCCGCCCATCACTGCCGACTTCATGCTCAAGCTGGGCTGGGCCACCGGCCGCGTGCTGGCCTCGCGCAACCCCAAGCGCCGCCACCGGGTGCTGATCGGCAAGGATACCCGTATCTCCGGCTACATGTTCGAGTCGGCCCTGGAGGCCGGGCTCTCTGCAGCGGGGGTGGACGTGGCCCTGCTCGGCCCCATGCCGACCCCGGGCATCGCCTACCTGACCCGCACCTTCCGTGCCGACGCCGGCATCGTCATCTCGGCGTCGCACAACCCCTTCGCCGACAACGGCATCAAGTTCTTCTCCACCGAGGGCGCCAAGCTCGGCGACGAGCTCGAGGCGGAGATCGAGGCGATGCTCGACGAGCCGTTGACCACCGTGGCCGCCGACCGGCTCGGCAAGGCCGCGCGCATCGACGATGCCGCCGGGCGCTATATCGAGTTCTGCAAGTCGACCATTCCCGATCGGGTCAGCCTCGCGGGGCTCAAGGTGGTGCTCGATTGCGCCCACGGCGCCACCTACCACATCGCCCCCAGCGTCTTTCGTGAGCTGGGCGCCGAGGTGAGTCTGATCGGTGCCGCCCCCGACGGCCTCAATATCAACCGCGAGGTGGGCTCCACGCACCCCGCGGCACTGCGTGCGGCGGTGATCCAGCAGGGCGCCGACCTGGGGGTGGCCTTCGACGGCGACGGCGACCGCGTGCTGCTGGTCGACAGCGACGGTCGCGAGATCGACGGCGACGACATCCTCTACCTGATCGCCCGGGACCGCCACGCTCGCGGCGAGCTGGGCGGTGGCGTGGTGGGGACCCTGATGACCAACTTCGGCCTCGCCGCGGCACTGGAGGCGATGGGCGTACCCTTCGAGCGCGCCAAGGTGGGTGACCGCTACGTGATGGAGCGCCTCGCCGCCAACGACTGGCAGCTGGGTGGCGAGTCCTCCGGCCATATCGTCTGCGGCCACGTGCAGACCACCGGCGATGGCATCGTCTCGGCGCTGCAGGTGCTGGCCTTCATGGTGCGCGAGGGCAAGTCGCTGCAACGCCTGCTGGATGGCCTGGAGAAGGCGCCCCAGGCTCTGGTCAATGTGCGCCTCACGCCGGGCAGCGATGCCCGGGCGGTGATGGCCATGCCGGCCCTCCAGGAGACGGTGAGCGAGGTCGAGGGTGAGCTGGGCGACGAGGGGCGGGTGCTGCTGCGACCCTCCGGTACCGAGCCGCTGATCCGGGTGATGGTGGAAGGGCGCCCGCACCTGGACGTGGACGGCCTGGCGCGGCGTCTCGCCGAGCGGGTCGAGGCACTGCTCGACGCCTGAGCGCGCAAGACCACCGGTTGTCTTGACAGGGCCTCTCCTATACCATTTCGCTCCACCTTGAAAGAGGACAGTCGATGCGCACGCCGCTGATTGCCGGCAACTGGAAGATGAATGGCTCGACCGAGCTGGTCGAGGCCTTCGGCCGGACCTTCTCCAGTGCCGCGCTGCCGAGTTCGCTGGAAGCGGCGATCTTTCCGCCCTATCCCTATCTGGAGGCGGCGCGGCGTGCCTTCGCCGAGACGCCATTGCGACTCGGCGCCCAGACGCTCAATCCGCTCCACTCCGGCGCCCATACCGGCGAGGTGAGCGGGCGCATGCTGCGCGAGTTCGGCGTCTGTTATGCGTTGGTGGGCCACTCCGAGCGACGCCAGCTCTACCGCGAGAGTGATGAGCAGGTGCACGACCGCCTGCTGGCCGCCCTCGGTGTCGACATCACGCCGGTGCTCTGTGTCGGCGAGACCCTCGAGGAGCGTGATGCCGGTCACACCATGCAGGTGGTGCTGCGCCAGGTCGGTTATGTGATGGCGCGGCTGGAGCCGGAGCAGCGTGAGCGCGTGATCATCGCCTATGAGCCGGTATGGGCCATCGGCACCGGCCGTACCGCGACGCCGGAGCAGGCTCAGGAGGTGATGGCCGGCATCCGCGACTACCAGGCCGGCTTCGATCGCGACCTGGCGGCCGCTCTGCGGCTGCTCTACGGCGGTAGCATGAACGCGGGCAATGCGGCGGAGCTGCTTGCCCAGCCCGATATCGACGGCGGCCTGGTGGGCGGTGCCTCGCTCAAGGTCGACGATTTCCTAGCCATCTGTCAGTCAGCAGGTTGATTCCATGCAAGTTGCCATTCTCATGATCCACGTGGCGATCGCCATCGCCCTGGTCGTCCTGATCCTGCTGCAGCAGGGCAAGGGGGCCGAGGCCGGTGCCGCCTTCGGTGGCGGTGCCTCCCAGACCGTGTTCGGCTCCCGCGGCAGCGGCGGCTTCCTGTCGAAGTTCACCGCCTTGCTGGCAGCGGCCTTCTTCGCCACCTCCCTGACTCTGGCCTGGTTCGCCAGCCAGGCCGGTGATGCCCCCGAGGCGGGAATTCCCGACTCGCGGCTGATCGAGCAGCAGAACAGTGTGCCGACCCTTGACGACGAGGGCTCGAGCATGGATAATGCTGCGCCAGTGCTGGAGGGCAGCGACGAGTAGCTCGCTGCGCAGTTTCCAGCCTCCCCTGATGCCGAAGTGGTGGAATTGGTAGACACGCTATCTTGAGGGGGTAGTGACCTTACGGTCGTGCGGGTTCAAGTCCCGCCTTCGGCACCATCTGATTCATCGCGACGCCCATGCAGTTTTCGAGCGTCGACGATCCTTCAGAAGCAGGATTGGCAACGCGGTGTGCGCCCCTTGACGGATTCGTCAGTGGCGTGTAATATCACCGACCTAGATTGATGCGGGGTGGAGCAGTCTGGTAGCTCGTCGGGCTCATAACCCGAAGGTCATCGGTTCAAATCCGGTCCCCGCTACCATCTTCCGGCAGGTGCCTGGCGAACAGTAGCATGTTCGTGTGAAGGGGCAGCTATATTACCGGAGTGGTCTACAGGTTTCTTGTGAAAGCCCCTTCCTGTGAAGGGGCTTTTTGTTAGCAGCTTGCCCAGGGCGCCAGGCGCCAGGGCACTGTTCCGGGCAATGCCAATCAGCCACCTGACTTCCCAGTTCACTCCCGGCCAGGTGCCTGATGCAACGGCTGTAGGAGTCTATTCCGTGGCTACCAAGGATGCAGCGCTACACGCATTGATCGACCCCGTGGTCACCGCCATGGGCTTCGAGCTGTGGGGCATCGACCATCTCTCCCAGGGCAAGCACTCGCGTCTGGTGATCTACATCGATCACGAAGACGGCATCAACGTCGACGACTGTGCGGATATCAGCCGCCAGGTCAGTGCCCTGCTCGATGTGGAGGATCCGATCCACGGCGAGTATCGCCTCGAGGTCTCCTCCCCGGGGATGGATCGCCCGCTGTTCACCCTCGATCAGTTTTCCCGCTATCGCGGCCACGAGGTGGCGCTGAAGTTGCGCGCACCCTTCGAGGGGCGTCGCAAGTTCCAGGGCCTGCTGGCCGGCGTGGAGGGCGATGAGGTGCTGCTGCAGGTCGATGGCGAGGAGTATTGTTTTCCCGTCGATGGCATCGATCAGGCCCGCGTGGTGCCCCGTTTCGAGGACTAGCCCGCGGTTCAAGGATTCGGCCTCCCCCGGGAGGCATGTTGAGCAACAGCTCGAGAACAGGTTTTCTGGCGAGGCAAAGGCATGAGTAAAGAGATTCTGGCGGTCGTCGATGCGATCTCCAACGAGAAGGGGGTTCCCCGCGAGGTGATCTTCGAGGCCGTCGAGGCGGCCCTGGCCAGCGCGTCGCGCAAGCGCTTCGAGGACGAGGAAGCCAGCGTACGGGTGCATATCGATCGCAGCACCGGCGATTATGAGACTTTCCGCCGTTGGGAAGTGGTCGAGGACGATGACTTCGACGGCCCCGATCACCAGATCAAGCTCACCTTCGCCGAACGTCGCGACCCGCCCCTGGGCTTGGGCGACGTGGTCGAGGAGAAGATCGAGAACGCCGACTTCGGCCGCATCGCCGCCCAGACTGCCAAGCAGGTGATTGTGCAGAAGGTCCGTGAGGCCGAACGCGCCGAAGTGGTGCGCCTCTACGCCGACCGCGAGGGCGAGCTGGTCTCGGGCATCGTCAAGAAGACCACCCGCGACGGGCTGATCATCGATCTGGGGGATAACGCCGAGGCGTTCCTACCGCGCAGCGAGATGATTCCCGGCGAGCGCTATCGCATGAACGAGCGGGTGCGTGCCCTGCTGATCAAGGTCGACGCGGAGGCTCGCGGTGCGCAGCTGATCCTGTCGCGTACCTGCCCCGAGCTGATCATCGAACTTTTCAGCATCGAGGTCCCGGAGATCGCCGAGCAGCTCATCGAGATCAAGGGTGCCGCCCGCGATCCGGGCTCGCGAGCCAAGATCGCCGTCAAGACCAACGACCGCCGCATCGATCCGGTGGGCGCCTGCGTCGGCATGCGCGGCTCGCGGGTCCAGGCGGTCTCCTCGGAGCTGCAGAACGAGCGTGTCGATATCGTGCTGTGGGACGACAATCCGGCCCAGCTGGTGATCAACGCCATGGCACCGGCGGATGTCGCCTCCATCCTGGTCGACGAGGATGCCCACGCCATGGATGTGGCCGTCGCCGAGGACAACCTGGCCCAGGCCATCGGCCGCAGCGGCCAGAACGTGCGCCTGGCCTCCGAACTCACCGGCTGGCGGATCAACGTCATGACCGAGGCCGAGGCGGAGGACAAGCGCGACCAGGAGATCGACAGCCTGGTGGAGCACTTCGTGCAGCACCTCGACATCGACGACGATGTGGCGCGCCTGCTGGTGGAGGAGGGCTTCACCACCCTGGAGGAGATCGCCTACGTCCCGGTCGAGGAGATGCTCGAGATCGAGGAGTTCGACGAGGAGACCATCGAGGAGCTGCGCGCTCGCGCCAAGGACGAGCTCCTCAACCTCGCCATCGCCTCCGAGGAGGAGCTGGACGGTGCCCAGCCGGCCGACGACCTGCTGGAGATGGAAGGCATGGAGCGCCACCTGGCCTTCATCCTGGCCAGCCGCGGGATCGTCAGCATGGAGGATCTGGCCGAGCAGTCCGTCGATGACTTGCTGGATATCGAGGGCATTGACGAGGAGCGTGCCGCGTCACTGATCATGACTGCCCGTGCGCCCTGGTTTGAGAACGAGTAGTTCGCATACGAACCGCTCGAAGGCGAATAGCGTGCAGACAAGGGTCCGATGCCCCGCGCTCGGACCGGCAGTATTCGAAGCGAACAGAATTGGGGTCACGGGCTCAGGAGGGTCTACATGTCAGACATGACCGTTAAGGATTTTGCAGCTAAGGTGGGACGCGACGTTCCCCGCCTGCTGGAACAGATGAAAGAAGCCGGGCTCAAGCACAAGTCCGAGGGTGATGCCGTGTCCGAGGAGGACAAGCGTCAGCTGCTCGACTACCTGACCAAGAGCCATGGCGGCGACGCCGAAAAGGCCGCGCCGAAGAACCGCATCACCCTGACGCGCAAGACGCGCAGTCGCATCAACACCGGTGAGCGTGGCAAGACCATCGAGGTGCAGGTGCGCAAGAAGCGCACCTACGTCAAGCGCGCCGAGGAAGAGAGCAAGCCGGAGCCGGTGGAGGACACCGGGCCGCGTCAGCTGGTCGGTGACATGGCCGACTCCCAGCAGGCCCAGGCCGCCAAGGAGGCCCGCGAGGCCGAGGAGGCCAAGGCAAAGGCCGCGGAGCAGGCCGCCCAGGAGGCTGCCGCCAAGCTCGAGGCCCAGAAGGCTGCCGAGGTTCCCGATATTCCGGTACCCGAGCTCGAGACTCCGGCACCCTCCGACGAGCCGCCGGCTCCCCCCAAGGAGGGTCGCTCCGATCGTCGCACCGCACCGCCCAAGAAGGCCGCGGCCAAGAAGGGTCGCCACGAGCGTGACGACGACGACCGCGAGGAGCGGCGTCGTGGCGGCGGCAAGAAGGCCAAGCGCGCCGAGCGCCGCGGCGGTCGCCGTGGTGGCAGCAGCCAGGGCGGTGGCAAGCACGGTTTCCAGAAGCCGACCCAGCCCATCGTTCGCGAGGTCTCGATCCCCGAGTCGATCAGCGTTGCCGACCTGGCCGACAAGATGTCGATCAAGGCCAACGAGGTCATCAAGACCATGTTCACCATGGGCGCGGCGGTGACCATCAACCAGACCATCGATCAGGACACCGCGGCCATCGTGGTCGAGGAGATGGGCCACAAGCCCAAGCTGGTCAAGGATGATGCGCTGGAAGAGGAAGTGCTGGAGAGCATCTCCTACGAGGGGGAAGAGCTCACTCGCGATCCGGTCGTCACCGTGATGGGTCACGTCGACCACGGCAAGACCTCGCTGCTCGATTACATTCGCCAGGCCAAGGTGGCCACCGGCGAGGCCGGCGGCATCACCCAGCATATCGGCGCCTACCACGTCGCTGCCGAGAAGGTGAACGGCTCTCACGGTGTGACCTTCCTGGATACCCCCGGACACGCGGCCTTCACCGCCATGCGTGCCCGCGGCGCCAAGGCCACCGACGTGGTCATCCTGGTGGTGGCCGCCGATGACGGCGTGATGCCCCAGACCATCGAGGCGGTCGAGCACTCCAAGGCTGCCGGCGTTCCCATGGTGGTCGCCGTCAACAAGATTGACAAGCCGGCCGCCGACCCGGACCGCGTCAAGAATGAGCTCTCCCAGCACGGCGTCATCTCCGAGGAGTGGGGTGGCGACACCCAGTTCGTGCACGTCTCCGCCAAGACCGGCGAAGGCATCGACGAGCTGCTCGAGGCGGTGCTGCTGGTCTCCGAGGTGCTCGAGCTCAAGGCCGTGCCCGAGGCGCCCGGCAAGGGCGTGGTGGTCGAGTCGCGCCTGGACAAGGGCCGCGGCCCGGTGGCCACCGTGCTGGTCCAGAACGGTACCCTGAAGAAGGGCGATATCGTGCTGGCCGGCCTGCACTACGGCCGCGTGCGTGCCCTGACCAACGAACTCGGCAAGCAGGTCGACGAGGTCGGCCCGGCGATGCCGGTGGAGATCCAGGGCCTCGACGGCACCCCCGAGGCGGGTGACGACTTCATGGTGCTGGCCGACGAGAAGAAGGCCCGTGAGGTCGCCAACTTCCGTCAGGGCAAGTACCGCGAGGTGCGCCTGGCGCGCCAGCAGAAGGCCAAGCTGGAGAACATGTTCAGCCAGATGGGCCAGGAGGTCGCCGCCAAGCTCAATATCGTGCTCAAGGCCGACGTCCAGGGCTCGCTGGAAGCGATCAAGGGGGCACTGGAAGAGCTCTCCACCGACGAGGTGGAAGTGGCCGTGGTCTCCTCCGGGGTGGGTGGCATCACCGGCACCGACGCCAACCTGGCGCTGGCCTCCGAGGCCATCGTGATCGGCTTCAACGTGCGTGCCGACGCCGCCGCCCGCGAGATCATCGAGCGCGAAGGCCTCGACCTGCGCTACTACAGCGTCATCTACCAGCTGATCGATGAGGTCAAGCAGGCGATGACCGGCATGCTGGCACCGGAGTGGAAGGAAGAGATCGTCGGTGTGGCCGAGGTCCGCGACGTCTTCCGTGCGCCCAAGATCGGCGCCATCGCCGGCTGCATGGTCATCGAGGGCAGCGTGCACCGCAACAAGAAGATCCGTGTGCTGCGCGACGACGTGGTCATCTACGAGGGCGAGCTCGAGTCGCTGCGCCGCTTCAAGGACGACGTCCAGGAAGTGCGCAACGGCATGGAGTGCGGCATCGGCGTGAAGAACTACAACGATGTCCAGGTCGGCGACAAGATCGAGGTCTTCGATCAGGTCAAGGTCGAGCGGACCCTCTAAGGGCTCGAGGAGTCGTACATGCGCGAGTTCAAGCGTACCGACCGGGTGGCCGACCAGCTCCAGAAGGAGCTGGCGGTACTCATCCAGCGCGAGGTCAAGGATCCGCGCCTGGGCATGGTCACCGTCAGCGGGGTCGAGGTCAGCCGTGACCTCGGCTATGCCGATGTCCATGTGACCCTGCTGGGTGAGGATACCCCGGAGCGCATCAAGGAGAACCTCAAGGTTCTCAAGCAGGCCGCCGGCTTCCTGCGCGGGCAGATCGCCCGGCGCATCAAGCTGCGCCACGTGCCGGAGCTGCGCTTTCACTATGACGAGAGCGTGGTCCGTGGCCAGCGCCTCTCCTCGCTGATCGACGAGGCGGTGGAGAGCGATCGCGTCCGTCACGGCGATGAGTCCTCCCCCGAGGACGAGGGCGAGCGCGGCTGATGGCGCGTCGACGTCGCGGCCTGCCGGTCAACGGGGTGTTGCTGTTGGACAAGCCTGCGGGCATGTCCAGCAACCATGCCCTGCAGCGGGCCAGGCGCCTGTTCCAGGCGCAGAAGGCGGGTCACACCGGAACGCTGGATCCGATGGCGACCGGCCTGTTGCCGGTGTGCTTCGGCGAGGCGACCAAGTTCTCCGCCCACCTGCTGGCGTCCGACAAGGTCTATCGCACCCGAGTGGAACTGGGCGTGGTCACCGACACCGGCGACGCCGAGGGTGAGGTGGTCGAACGTCTGGCGGTGCCGGCGCTGAACGCCACCGACGTGGAGTCGGTACTCGCGCGCTTCCAGGGCGAGATCGAGCAGGTGCCGCCGATGTACTCGGCGCTCAAGCACCAGGGCCGCAAGCTCTACGAGCTGGCCCGCGAGGGCAAGTCGATCGAGCGTGCAGCACGCCGCGTGACGGTGTATGATGCGCGGCTCGTTGCCTTCGAGGGCAGCGCCTTCGAGCTCGAGGTAAAGGTCAGCAAGGGCACCTATGTGCGCACCCTGGCCGAGGATATCGGTCGCGCTCTGGGCAGCGGCGCGCATATCAGTGTGCTGCGTCGCCTGGCCACCGGTCCCTTCGGCGCCGAGGGCATGCTGACCCTCGAGGCGCTGACGGCACTGCCCGACCAGGACGCCCGGGAAGCGACGCTGCTGCCGGTGGACATCCTGGCCGCGCACTTGCCGCGGCTCGAGGTCGACGCCGACGCGGCCCGGCGACTGACCCACGGTCAGTCGGCCCGGGCGGACACCGGCGGCCTCGCCGTCGGCGATACGGCAAGACTCTACTGTGACGAGGCCTTCCTGGGTCTCGGCGCGGTAACGACGCCACAGGAGGTGGCGCCGAAACGGTTGCTGAGCACCGCAACCGACTAGGGAGCAACGCGGAGACTGCAAATATGCGTGGTCTCACACATTCATCATTCAGGCATATTGCTTACTGGAGAGACAGATGGCACTCACAGCCGAACAGAAGGCCTCAATCGTCAACGAATTCGGTCGTGGCGATAACGATACCGGTTCCCCCGAAGTGCAGGTTGCCCTGCTGAGCGCCAACATCGATGGCCTGCAGGACCACTTCAAGACCAACAAGCAGGATCACCACTCCCGTCGTGGCCTGATCCGCATGGTCAACCAGCGCCGCAAGCTGCTGGACTACCTGAAGCGCAAGGACTTCGAGCGCTATCAGGCTCTGATCCAGCGTCTGGGCCTGCGTCGCTAAGCGACGTACCTCACGCGGCAGAGAAACGGGCGGCCTTCGGGTTGCCCGTTTTGCGTTGGTAAGTCCGCGATTTCACTTAGTTATCGGAGTCATACACAGCGAGGGACGCTGGGGGCAAGCCGAAGAGGAGGTCCTACGCCAGGGATGGCGTCGGTAGCGTACAGGGAGGTATTCACAGCGCCTCCTCGCAGGCTTGCCGCCAGGTCAGGCCCGAGCGATGCATGGTGATGCAATACCCAGGAAATGTCGCTATCCGGTGGCCGCGGGACGCGTCAACCCCTAAAATGGTCGGCGAGTCGAAACGACCCAAACACAGAAAAGTAACGTTGAAGGAAGTCGCCGTGAATCCGGTCAAGAAGACATTTCAGTACGGTCGCAGCACCGTCACCCTGGAAACCGGGCGCATCGCCCGCCAGGCCACCGGTGCCGTGATGGTCACCATGGACGATACCGTGGTGCTGTGCACCGTGGTCGCCAAGAAGGAGGCCAATCCTGCCCAGCCCTTCTTCCCGCTGGGGGTGTTCTACCAGGAGAAGACCTACGCGGTCGGCAAGATCCCCGGCGGCTTCTTCAAGCGCGAGGGGCGTCCCACCGAGAAGGAGACCCTCACCTCGCGGCTGATCGACCGCCCGATACGCCCGCTGTTCCCCAAGGGCTTCATGAACGAGGTGCAGGTCGTCTGTACCGTGCTCTCCACCGACCGCAACCATGACCCGGATATCGCGGCGCTGCTGGGTACCTCCGCGGCCCTGGCCATCTCCGGCGTGCCCTTCAATGGCCCCATCGGTGCGGCCCGCGTCGGCTTCGACGAGGAGAAGGGCTACTTCCTCAACCCCACCGTGGAGGAGCTCGCCAGCTCCGAACTGGACATGGTCGTTGCCGGTACCGAGAAGGCGGTACTGATGGTGGAGTCCGAGGCCGATGAGCTGCTCGAGGACGAGATGCTCGGCGCCGTGCTCTATGGCCACCAGGAGATGCAGGTGGCGATCCAGGCCATCAACGAGCTGGTCGCCGAGGCCGGCAAGCCGAAGTGGGACTGGCAGCCACCGGCGGAGAACACCGCCCTCAAGGCCGCCGTGGCCGAGGCCTTCGAGGCCCGCGTGGGCGAGGCCTATCGCATCACCGACAAGATGGCCCGTCAGGACGCCCTCTCCGCCCTCAAGGCCGAGGCGGTCGAGCAGCTGGCCGGCGAGGAAGAGGGCAAGTTCGACAGCGATGAGGTCAAGGGTGCCTTCGCGAGCCTGGAGAAGCGCGTGGTGCGCCATCGCGTGGTCAAGGGCGAGCCGCGTATCGACGGCCGCGACCACAAGACCGTGCGTCCGCTGGATATCGAGGTCGGCAGCCTGCCCAAGACCCACGGTTCGGCGATCTTCACCCGTGGCGAGACCCAGGCCATCGTGGTCGCCACCCTGGGCACCCTGCGCGACTCCCAGCTGATCGAGTCGCTGGAGGGCGAGCGCAAGGACCGCTTCCTGCTGCACTACAACTTCCCTCCCTACAGCGTGGGCGAGGCCGGCTTCATGGGCGGCCCCAAGCGTCGCGAGATCGGCCATGGCCGCCTGGCGCGTCGCGGCGTGCAGGCGATGCTGCCCGACGAGGCGGACTTCCCCTACACCATCCGCGTGGTCTCCGAGATCACCGAGTCTAACGGCTCCAGCTCCATGGCTTCCGTATGCGGCTCCTCGCTGGCCCTGATGGACGCCGGCGTGCCGATGAAGGCCCCGGTGGCGGGTATCGCCATGGGCCTGGTCAAGGACGCCGATGGCTTCGCCGTGCTGACCGATATCCTCGGTGACGAGGACCACCTCGGCGACATGGACTTCAAGGTGGCCGGCTCCGCGGATGGCGTCACCGCCCTGCAGATGGACATCAAGATCGAGGGCATCAACGAGGAGATCATGGAGCAGGCGCTGCAGCAGGCGCTGGAAGCGCGCCTCGGCATCCTTGAGCAGATGAATGCGGTGATCGCCCAGAGCCGCGCCGAGGTCTCCGAGAACGCCCCCTCCATGGCGACCATCAAGATCGCCCCGGACAAGATCCGCGATGTCATCGGCAAGGGCGGCGCCACCATCCGCAAGATCTGCGAGGACACCGGCGCCTCCATCGACCTGGACGACGACGGCACCGTGCGCATCTACGCCGAGGACAAGTCGGCGGCCAAGGCGGCCATCGATACCGTGCTGGCGATCACCGCCGAGCCCGAGATCGGCAAACTCTACCGCGGCAAGGTGGTGCGTATCGCCGACTTCGGTGCCTTCGTCAACATCATGCCCGGCACCGACGGCCTGGTGCACATCTCCCAGATCGTGCCGGAGCGAGTCAACGACGTGCGTGACTTCCTCAACGAGGGCGACGAGCCCATCGTCAAGGTGCTCGATATCGACAACCGCAACCGGGTGAAGCTCACCATCAAGGAGATCACCCCGGAAGAGAAGGCGGCATTCGAGGCAGAAGCGGCCGCCGAGCCCGAGCTGTAAGAACCGCCTTCGGCGAGCTGAAAGCTGTAAGCTGTAAGCCTGAAGCTGGAAGAAAACCGCCCCCGCAGCCTGGCTGCGGGGGCGGTTCTTTATTTCTGGCTTATAGGAGGCGCTGATTCATGTCGCGAGCGATGAGAGGCTGATCGCCGCCGGAGCGCAGGAACCGGAGTGTAGCTCGCTACATGAGGATTCCGAGCACCGCCGGCGGTCAGGATATCGAGCGCAGCAATGAATCAGTGTTTCCTCAGCGCTCGATGGCGAGCGCCACGCCCTGCCCACCGCCGATGCACAGGGTGGCCAGGCCCTTCTTGGCGTCGCGGGCGATCATCTCGTGGACCAGCGTCACCAGGATGCGGCAGCCGGAGGCACCGATGGGGTGACCGATGGCGATGGCACCGCCGTTGACGTTGATCTTGCTGGCATCCCAGCCCAGCTCCTTGTTGACGGAGAGTGCCTGGGCGGCGAAGGCCTCGTTGGCCTCGATCAGGTCGAGGTCGTCGATACTCCAGCCGGCCTTCTCCAGGCAGCGGCGGGTGGCCGGGGCCGGGCCGATGCCCATGATGGCGGGGTCGACGCCAGCATTGCTGTAGGCCTTGATGCGGGCCAGCGGCTCGAGGCCCAGGGCCTTGGCCTTCTCAGCGCTGCACAGCATCACCACGGCGGCGCCGTCGTTGATGGAGGAGGCGTTGCCGGCGGTAACGGTGCCATCCTTCTTGAACGCCGGACGCATGCCGGCGAGCTTCTCGGCTGTCACGTCGCGTGGGCCCTCGTCGGTGTCGAAGACGACCGGGTCACCCTTGCGCTGGGGGATCTCCACCGGGACGATCTGCCCCTTGAACTTGCCCTCGCGAATGGCGGCGGCGGCCTTCTGCTGGGAGCCGGCGGCGAACTCGTCCATCTCCTCGCGGGTGATGCCGTACTTCTCGGCCAGGTTCTCGGCGGTGATGCCCATATGGTAGTTGTTGAAGGCGTCCCACAGGCCGTCATGCACCATGCTGTCCACCGCCTTCCAGTCGCCCATGCGCTGGCCGTTGCGCGAGTTAGGCAGCACGTGGGGCGAGGCGGACATGTTCTCCTGGCCGCCGGCGATGATCAGCTCGGCGTCACCGCAGCGGATCGCCTGGGTGGCCAGGTGCAGCGCCTTGAGGCCTGAGCCGCACACCTTGTTGATGGTCATGGCCGGCACGGCCTCGGGCAGGCCGGCCTTGATGGCCGCCTGGCGTGCGGGGTTCTGGCCGACACCGGCGGTCAGTACCTGGCCGAGCAGCACCTCGTCCACCTGATCGCCGGCCACACCGGTGGTGGCCAGAAGGTCCTTGATGACCACGGCGCCCAGGTCGCTGGCAGGGATGCCGGCCAGGGAGCCGCCGAAGGAACCGACGGCGGTACGGCGGGCGGCAACGATAACCACTTCTTGCATGTGAGCACTCTCCTCGCTGGAAAGACGGGCTTGCGGCCTTGTCGCGACAGCCTGACACGACCGGGACTTTCAGCATAGGGGAGTCTTGTGCGGCGCCGCAATGTTTGCATGGCGGCAATTGGTGGTAGGCGAGCGCCCAGGAGAGGATTCGGGCGGCAACCCGGCTTGCACCGGCGGGTTACCGCCCCGGGGCTCAGGCCATCTGGACGGGGATGGCGTGGCTGGTGTGGCTGACGTGGTTGCCTTCCTGCAGGTAGACCAGGGCGGGCTGGTGGCTCTCGAGCTCGGCGTCACTGTAGTGGGCATAGCTGCAGATGATCACCCGCTGACCTTCGCTTGCCAGGTGGGCGGCAGCGCCGTTCACCGAGATCACCTTCGAGCCCTCCTCGGCACGGATGGCGTAGGTGGTGAAGCGCTGGCCATTCTCGACGTTGTAGATCTGGATCTGCTCATTCTCACGGATGCCGGCCATGTCGAGCAGCTCACCGTCGATGGCGCAGGAGCCCTCGTAGTTGAGCACGGCGTGGGTGACGCGGGCCATGTGCAGCTTGGCCTTGAGCATGATGGTGTACATGGAAACAGGGTCCTCCAGAGGGCTGCCTCAGCGGGGCAGGGTCAGGGTCAGGTTATCGATCAGCCGGGTGGTGCCCAGCCGGGCGGCGGCGAGCAGCACCGCCTCGCGGGTGGCGGTGGTGGCCGGCCCGAGATCGGCGGCGCGCAGCTCCAGGTAGTCGGGCTCGAAGCCGGCCTCTTCCAGGCGTGTCCGGCCCTGCTCGAGGAGCGCGGACGGGGCGCTTCCGGCCTCCAGGCCCTCGCGCAGTTCGCACAGGGTGGCGTAGAGGCGCGGGGCGATGGCTCGCTGCTCGGGGCTCAGGTAGCCGTTGCGTGAGGAGAGTGCCAGGCCGTCCTCGGCGCGCACGATGGGCACGCCGACGATCTCGATCGGGAAGTGCAGGTCGGCGACCATGCGGCGGATCACCGCCAGCTGCTGGTAGTCCTTCTCGCCGAAGCAGGCGAGGTCGGGCTGCACCAGGTTGAAGATCATGCCGACAACCGTAGAGACGCCATCGAAGTGGCCGGGGCGCGAGGCGCCGCACAGCCCTTCGCTGACCTCGGGGACCACGATGCGGGTCTGGGCTTCCAGGCCGCGGGGATAGAGAGTGGTGGTATCCGGGGCGAACAGCAGGTCGCAACCGGCCGCCTCGAGTCGCGCCTGATCCTCTTCGAGGGTGCGCGGGTAGGCCTCGAGGTCCTCGCCGGCGCCGAACTGCAGCGGGTTGACGAAGATGGTGGCGATCACTACATCCGCCCGCTCGCGGGCGGCGGCGACCAGTGCCAGGTGGCCGTCGTGGAGGTTGCCCATGGTGGGGACCAGGGCGATGCGCTCGCCGCGACGACGGGCGTCGCCCAGCGTCTCGCGCAGGGCGGATATCTCTCTCAGGGTTCGCATGACAACCTTCCGGCTAGAAGCGGTACTCGAGACCGTGTTGAAAAACCGTCATTAAAAGCAGTGCTCCTCGGCGGGGAAGCGCCGCGCCTTGACGTCCTCGTGATAGCGACGGAAGGCGCCGTGGATGTCCTCGGCCTCGGCCATGAAGTTCTTGACGAAGCGCGGCTTGCGGCCAGGAGTGACGTCCAGCATGTCGTGCATGACGAGTATCTGGCCATCGGTGTCGGGGCCGGCACCGATGCCGATCACCGGCACATCGAGGGCTTCGGTGATGGCGCGCCCCAGGCTCGCCGGCACGCACTCGAGCAGGATGACCGAGGCGCCGGCCTCGACCAGGGTGCGGGCGTCCTCGAGGATCTGGCTGGCGCGATCGGCATCGCGTCCCTGCACCTTGTAGCCGCCCAGCTGGTAGACGGTCTGTGGCGTCAGGCCCAGGTGGGCGCACACCGGCACGCCACGGCGGGTCAGCTCACGGATACCGTCGGCCATCCACGCCTCGCCCTCCACCTTGACCAGCTCGGCCCCGGCGCGCATCAGCTCGCCGGCGTTCTCCAGCAGGCGCTCGGTGCTGGCATTGCCCATGAAGGGCAGGTCGACCATCAGCAGGCTGGCGCCCTTGCCACGGGCCACGCAGCGGGTGTGGTAGCAGATCTCCTCCAGGGTGACCGGCAGGGTGCTGGCGTGGCCCTGCAGGACCATGCCCAGGGAGTCGCCCACCAGCAGCACCTCGATGCCGGCATCGCTGGCGGCCCTGGCGAAGGAGGCGTCGTAGGCGGTCAGGGAGCTGAAGGTGTCACCGGCGCGCTTGTAGGCCTGCAGCGTGCTCAGGGTGATGGGTTTCATGGCGTGCTCTCTCGTTTGTGACGTCGGGTCGCGGCGCGGGGACCGGCCCGTGTAACCCGCGATTGTTACCTGAAAGGCCGCGTTGTGTCGATGGGTAACACTTATCGTCCATTGAACCCGCTGGGTAACACTCGCAGTGTCGCTGCGTCGGCATGAGCGGCCTCCAGGTCGGCCAGCCGCCGGCCATCCGGCAGCCGCATCCGCGGCTCCACCGCCAGCAGCGGCACCAGCACAAAGGCGCGCCGGGCCATCTCCGGGTGCGGCACCGTCAGGCGCGGCAGGCAGAGGGTGCTGTCATCGAACAGTAGCAGATCCAGGTCGAGGGTGCGGGGCCCCCAGCGGCGGCTGCGGATCCGGCGGTGGCGCTGCTCCAGGGCTTGCAGCTGGTCGAGCAATGCCAGCGGCGAGAGACGGGTCTCCACGCAGGCTACGGCATTGATGAAGTCGGGCTGATCCTGGGGACCGACGGGGCGACTGGCATACAGCTTTGATGCGGCGATGCGACGCGTCAGGGGCAACCGGTCGAGTGCCTCGAGGGCCCGGGCGACCTGCGCCTCGGGATCCTCGAGGTTGCTGCCCAGGCCGATCCAGGCGCGCTGCATGCTCATGCCTCGGGGCTACCACCATCGTTATCGCGGCGTGGCTTGCGCCGGCGGCGGCGCTTCTTGCGGCCGGGTTTGCCGCTACCGGCGGGGTTGGCGCCGGCCTTGTCGAGCAGGCGGGCCTGCTCGTGTTCATCAGCTTTCTGGAAGGCGGTCCACCAGTCGCCGAGGCCGGGCTGGAGTTCGCCGGCCGCCTCGCGCAGCAGCAACAGGTCATAGGCGGCGCGGAAACGCGGGTGCTCCCGGGTTTGGAATACCCGGCGACCGCGGCGCAGCGGCAGGCGTTGCTGGAGGTCCCAGATGTCGCGCATGGGCAGGCTGAAACGCTTGGGGATCGACACGTGCTGGAGCTGGCGCGAGACCACCTGCTGGGAGGCGGCCTGCAGCGCCGGGATCGGCGGCAGGCCCCTGGCCTCCTGTTCGGCCTGACGCTGCACCACCGGCCCCCACAGCATGGCCGCAAACAGGAAGGCGGGGGTCACCGGACGCTCCTCGAGGATGCGTCGATCGGTGCTGGCCAGGGCCTCCTCGACCAGGCGCTCGGCCCAGGGCAGCTCATCCATGGCCTCGGCGGCCTCGGGGAAGAGCATCTCGAACAGGCCGTAGTGTCGCAGCAGTCGGAACGTCTCGACGCCGTGACCGGCCATGAACAGCTTGAGCACCTCGTCGAACAGACGCGCCGGGGGGATCTGCAGCATCAGGGGGGCGAGCTCGCGGATCGGCGCCTCGCTGTCTGGGGCCAACTGGAAGTCGAGCTTGGCTGCAAAGCGCACAGCACGCAGCATGCGCACCGGGTCCTCGCGATAGCGGGTCGCCGGGTCGCCGATCAGCCGCAGGGTGCGCGCCTCGATGTCGCGAACGCCGTTGGCGAAGTCGTGGATCGAGAAGTCGGCGATGCTGTAATAGAGGGCGTTGATGGTGAAGTCGCGGCGCAGGGCATCTTCCTGGATGTTGCCCCAGACGTTGTCGCGCAGCAGCAGGCCGTCGTCGGACTGCTGGGCGATATGGTCGGCGTGGTCGTCGCCGGGCTTGCCGCGGAAGGTGGTGACCTCGATCACCTCGCGGCCAAAGCGCACGTGGACGATGCGAAAGCGGCGACCGATGATCCGCGAATTGCGGAACAGCCCCTTGACCTCCTCCGGCGTCGCGTCGGTGGCGACATCGAAGTCCTTGGGCATGCGTCCCAGCAGGGAGTCGCGGATGCAGCCGCCGACCAGATAGGCCTCGAAGCCGGCGTTATGCAGCCGATAGAGGACCTTGAGGGCGGCATCGCTGAAGTGCTGGCGCGATACCGGGTGCTCCTCGCGGGGAATGACGCGCACCTCGGGCACGCCGGCGGCGGCCTCGGTACCGAACAGCGACTTCAGGCTCTCGCCGGGGCTCTGCAGAAAACGGGTAAATCCTTTGAACATGCGGCGATATCGACTCGCAAGGCGGAGAAAGCTCGTGGAAAGCGTATAAAAGCGTTGAGTGTAGCGGACCCCCGTAAGCTTGCATAGCGCAGGACGCCTGCCGAGCGGCCACACGTAGAAGGGGGAGGCCGATGGCCTCCCCCTCAAGCAACGGTGCAGCATCCCTGCTGCTGGTTCTTCTTCGTGATGGCACATCGCCTTGAATACGCACCACAGTCACCAAGGAGTACAGGCAAGCAGTGTTGTTATCCTTGTTGGCGCTCCCGGGGGTAACCGCCTCGTATTCAAAACAATAATCCAACCACGACGGCAGAAAATCTGCCTTCCCCCGGCGTCTTGGTATTGTTCCCGGGGGTGCGCCTCGCTTGCCCATTGTTCTTGTTGTGGGCGTGGCTGGCGCGTCGCGTCCTGAGTCTTCCGGTGCCTCGGGTTGCTGTTGTTGTTGGGGCCGAGGGGCCGGGCACGTCATTCAGTTGTTCTTGTTGGTCTCGTGCCTGTAGCGGCACTCGCCCACGCTGTTGGCATTGTTGTGGTGGGCGTCTGTCATCCGGGCTGCACTGTTGTTGTTGTGGCGGGCAGCGGATGACGCCGGAACTTGTTTTTCTTGCCCTGTTATATAGCAGGCGGCATGCCAGGCTATGTTTTTTTTATTTTATTCATAGAGTTACTGGTGTCGATGAAAAGGGCGTCGTCGGATGCGGGCGTGAGTGTTACCCGGATGGCACCGTGTTGGGGCCCTGTCTGTGTGGGACGGTAACAAATGGTGCGTGGCTGGCCCGGAAGCTGCCCCCGGGCGTCGACAGGAGGCGAGGAGAGAGCTCTTGCACCTTGGTCGAAGGTGCCTCGCTTCGAGCACGCCCTGGCCGGGCGAAGGGTGGTCGCGGCCTGGTCAGCAGGGGGGGCAGGAATCAGTCGGCCCTGCGGCGGGGGCTCTTCTTGCGGGGAATGCCGAGGCGCTGGCGCCGTTCCCAGAGCGACTTGCGGCTGATGCCGAGCTTCTGGGCCAGCTCGGTCTCGCTCATCTGGTCCTGATGCTCCAGCACGAAGTGCTGGAAGTAGTCCTCCAGGGAGAGGTCGTCCTCGGGTGCGCTCTCCTCCTTGTCGTCCGCGGGTGCCTCCGGGGGTGGGGTAGGGCGTCGGGCCATCGCCGGGGCCCCGCCGGCCGCGGAGAGGCCCAGGTCATCGGGGTGGATCAGATGGCCCTCGGCGAGGATCACGCCGCGCTCCAGGGCGTTCTCCAGCTCACGCACATTGCCGGGCCAGGGGTAGTGGCGAATCTCGTCGCGTGCGGCCCGGGAGAGGCGCAGCCCCTCGCGCTCATGGCGCCGGCAGGCCTTCTCCAGCAGGGCGTCGGCGATCAGCAGCACATCATCCTCGCGCTCGCGCAGGGGCGGCAGGTCGATCTGCATCACGTTGAGGCGATAGTAGAGGTCGAGGCGAAATTCGCCGGTCTTCGACAGCGACTGGAGGTCACGGTGGGTGGCGGCGATCAGGCGCACATCGACGTGACGGGTCTCCACCGAGCCGATCTTGCGGATCTCGCCCTCCTGCAGCACGCGCAGCAGCCGCGCCTGGGCGTCCAGGGGCAGCTCGCCGATCTCGTCGAGGAACAGGGTGCCGCCGTCGGCGGCCTCCACCAGGCCGGTACGGGCCGCACTGGCCCCGGTAAAGGCGCCCTTCTCGTGGCCGAACAGTTCCGACTCGATCAGCGTCTCGGGAATCGCCGCGCAGTTGACGCAGATCAGCGGCGCCTGGGCGCGCTTGCTCTGCTGGTGCAGGGCGCGGGCCACCAGCTCCTTGCCGGTACCGGACTCCCCCTGGATCAGCACGGTGACATCGGCCGGGGCCGTCTTGCGGATCCGCGAATAGACTCGCTGCATCGCCTCGCAGTGACCGATCATCGGCCGCGCCTGGCCATCGGGTTCGGCGACGTCGGGGGGCTCGGCACGCAGGCTGCCCTGCTGGTGGAGCACCCGGGCCACGGTCTCGAGCAGTTCATCGTGGTCGAAGGGCTTGGCCACATAGTCCACGGCACCCAGCTTGAGCGCGTCCACGGCCGAGCGCATGCTGGCATAGCTGGTCATGATCAGCACCGGCACCGGAGCAGCGCGGGCGATCAGCTCGGTACCGGGCTCACCCGGCAGGCGCAGGTCGCTGATCACCAGGTCGAAGCGCTGCGGATCCAGGGCCATGGCATCGGCGACCGAGCCTGCCTCGTCGACCCGGTAGTCGTGGCGCTCGAGCAGCCGGCGCAGCGCGCGGCGGATAATGGCTTCGTCTTCTACGATCAGGATCCGGCTCATCGGGGTGTTTCACCCTCCTTCTGGTGGCGCGGCAGCCACAGGCTGATGCGGGTGCCGCGCTCGCGTCCCGGTGGTGGAGATTCGACCTCCAGGTTGCCGTGGTGCTCGGCGACGATGCTGTAGACCAGCGGCAGGCCGAGGCCGGTGCCTTCGCCAGGGGGCTTGGTGGTGGTGAAGGGCTCGAAGAGGTGGTCGCGCACGCTGGGGTCGATACCTGCCCCCTCGTCGGTGACGCTGATCCTCAGCCCCGCGCCCTCCGGGACCGCCTCGATGGTCACGCCATCCCCCGGCTCGCTGGCATCGCGGGCGTTGCCCAGCAGATTGACCATCACCTGGAGCAGGCGCTGGGCGTCGCCCTCGACCCGCTCCGCCGCCGGGCAACGGTTGTCGAAGCGCACATCCTCCCTCGAGCGGGCGAGATGGATCAAGTGGATGGCCTCGTCGACCACCTTGGCGATGCCAACCGGGGCGAGTTCGCGGCCGGCCAGGTGACGCCCGCCATGGGCGAAGCCCACCAGCGAGGAGACGATGCGCGAGACGCGGTCGGTGAGCTGCTGGATCTGCTCGGTGGTCTCCAGCACCTCGGGGTCATCGGTCTCGTAGCGCAGGTTCTGGGCCAGCGAGGAGATGCCGGTGATGGGGTTGCCGATCTCGTGGGCGACCCCGGCGGCCAGCTGGCCGATGGAGGCCAGGCGGGCGGCGTGGACCAGCTCGTCTTCCAGCCACTTCATCTCGCTGTGGTCCTCGACCAGGATCACCATGCCGCCGGGCTCGTTGTCGCTGCCCTCCAGGGCGGCCTTGTGCAGGCTCAGGTAGCGTGTGGTGCCGTCCAGGCTGACAGGCTGCTTGTAGAGGTGGCTGCCGGGCTCCGCGATGATGCGTCCCAGCAGTTCGCCCCAGGGGGCAGGCAGGCTCTCGCGCCGTGCGCCGACCACACCGCCGCCCTCGATGCCCGAGAGCCGGGCCAGGGCATCGTTCCACATCAGCAGCTCACCATCCTCGCCGAAGGCGCACAGCCCCACCGGTAGCCGGGTCAGGGTGCGGCGGTGGTAGCGGCGCAGGCCGTCGAGCTCCCGGGCGAGACCGGTGAGCCGCGAGCGGTAGGCTTCCAGGCGGCTCTCCACGAAGTGGATGTCCTCGGTGGCGCCGGGACCATCCTGGCGGTAGGGCAGGTAGCGGTCGACGATGTCCTGGGCCACCGAGGGACCCATCAGCCCCGAGAGGTTGGCCTGCAGGCGGTCGCGCAGCCGGCGCAGTGCATAGGGGCGGCCGTCCAGTGGTGACAGGCCCAGGTCATCCAGGGCGCGATCCACCTCGCGGGCCGCCACCGACTCGCCCAGGGCGCGTGCCAGGTACGACTTGAACTCCTCGCCGTTGGCGGCCTCCAGCGGCAGCCGCTTGGGGCGGATCACTGCGTCCACCGAGCAGGCCTCGGCGGCGGCGCGCTCCCCCTCGGAGGTCGGGGTGGCCAGGGAGACCACGATGAACACCAGGGCGTTGCTCGCCAGCGAGACCAGAGTCACCGCATACCAGGCGGGCTCGCCGGCCAGCGCCTCGAGTCCCGGAGGAATGATCACCAGGGCGGGCAGTCCGGTCAGCAGCGGCAGCCACAGCCCGGCGAGCCACACCAGGATGCCGCTGGCCAGCCCGGCCAGCATGCCCCGCCGGTTGGCGCCCGGCCAGTAGAGCAGGGCCAGCAGGCCGGGCAGGCACTGCGCCATGCCCACGAAGGCGGCAAGCCCCAGGCTGGTCAGGTCGTGGTGCACGCCGACGATGCGATAGAACAGCCAGCCACCGAGCACCACGGCGGCGACCAGGCCGCGGCGCAGCCAGCGCAACCAGCGGTAGAGGTCGTGGTGGGCCTCGGGAGGGTGCGCCACCAGGAAGACATGGTTGACCAGCATGCCCGACAGCGCCAGGGCGATCAGCAGCGTGGTAGCACTGGTGGCGGCCAGGCCGGCGAGGAAGGCCAGGGCCTGGAGTGCCACCGACTCGGAGAGGCCGAACGCCAGATAGGCGGTACCCAGGGGACCATCGGCGCCCAGCCGCTGGCCCGCCCACAGGATCAGCGGCACCGGCAGCGCCATCAGCAGCAGGAACAGCGGCAGTGCCCAACTGGCCTGCAGCAGGGTGTGGCGCGAGCGGGTCTCGGTGAACACCAGGTGGAAGATGTGCGGCATCAACAGGCCGGCGAAGAACAGCAGCAGCAGCGAGCGCCAGTGCGCCGGGTCGGTCTGGACCACGCTGGCCTGGAAGGCCTGGCCAGGACCCTCGAGCCACGCCTGGACGTCGGCGGGACCCTCGAACACGGCGAACAGCGCGAAGGCACCCAGGCCCAGCATGGCGGAAAGCTTGATCAGCGAGGAGAGTGCCATCACCGCCAGCAGGCTGTCGTGCTGGCCGTCGATGCGCCGTCGACCCACGAAGGTCATGTCGAACAGCGCCAGCAGCACGCAGAAGACCAGCGCCAGCGTTGCCGGCGAGGCCGCGCCGGTCATCAGGTAGATGGCGTTGCCCATGGTCTGCACCTGCAGCGCCAGCAGCGGCAGTACCGCCAGCAGGCTGACCAGGGTGATCAGGGTGCCGACCCAGCGCGAGCGATAACGGAAGGCGAAGAGGTCGGCCAGCGAGGCCAGCTGATGGGTGCGTACCATGCGCTGGATCGGCACCAGCAGCACCGGTGCCAGCAGGAAGGCGCCGGCCACCCCCAGGTAGTAGGTCAGGTAGCCGTAGCCGGAGGTGGCGGCCAGCTCCAGGCTGCCATAGATCGCCCAGGCGCTGGCGTAGACTCCCAGCGCCAGGGCGTAGACCAGCGGGTGGCGGGTGATGCGCGTGGGGATCCAGCCGCGATCCACGGCCAGGGCGCAGAGCCACAGCAGCAGCAGGAAGCCGGCCCCCACGCCGAGCATGGTCGCCAGGCTAGCGTTCATCGAGCTTCCTCTTCTGCTCAAGCCACACGGTCAGGGCGATCAGCACGCCCCAGATGACGAAGGGACGGTACCAGGCGACGCCGGGAGTGGCCCAGCCGCTCATGATCAGTGGCGAGAGCAGGTAGCCACCGAGCACCAGGAACAGCATCAGCCGATAGACGTACATGGAGCCTCCTTCTCTTTCAGCGCGCCGCTACCCCGGCGTGTCGGTGAGCGGGCGCTCGGCCTGCGGGCGGATGCGTGCCACCGACCAAGCCTCCAGGCCCCAGGCAAGCTGCTCGGCCACCGGGGCGGTGGCCAGGGCGTCCGGTGGGGCCTGGTCCAGCGCTGCCAGGGCGGCGTGCAGCAGCGGGCGCACGCTGGCATCGTCGGCGGGCAGGGCCGGTGCCAGGTTCTGCTTGGAGAGCTTCTGGCCGCCTTCGCCGGTGATCAGCGGCAGGTGCAGGTAGCGCGGCTCGGGATAGCCCAGGGCGTGCTGCAGCTGGCGCTGCCAGGGGGTATTGTCGAGCAGGTCGAAGCCGCGCACCACGTCGCTGATGCCCTGGTCGGCGTCGTCCACCACCACGGCGAGCTGATAGGCCCACAGGCCATCCTTGCGCTTGAGCACCACGTCGCCGAGCTCGGCCGGGTCGAAGCACTGTTCGCCGAACAGGCGGTCCTGCCATACCACCGGGCGCAGCCCCAGGTCGCTGCGCAGCCGCCAGGCCACCGGCTTGTCGGGTTCGCGCACGCCGTCGCGGCACCAGCCGGGATAGATGGGGAAGTCGCGCCACTGCTTGCGTGAACAGCTGCAGGGGTAGGCGAGGCCCAGTGCGGTCAGCCGCTCGAGGGCGGCCTGGTAGGCGTCGCCGCGATTGTGCTGCCAGAGCACCGGGCCGTCCCAGTGCAGGCCGAAGGCCTCCAGCTGGCGCAGGATCGCGTCGGCGGCGCCGGACGGGCAGCGCGGCGGATCGATATCCTCGATGCGCAGCAGCCACTCGCCCCCGGCGCGGCGGGCATCCAGGTAGCTGGCCAGGGCCGCCACCAGCGAGCCGAAGTGCAGCGGCCCGGAGGGGGTCGGGGCGAAGCGTCCGCGGTAGTGGCTCATGGGCGGCTCCGGGTAGCGGATACGCGGACGGGCACCCAGGGGTGCCCGTCACGGAGGGTCGGCCAGGCCATCGGCATGCCCGGATCAGCCGCCCAGCTGCTTTTCCTTGAGCTCGGCCAGCGTCTTGCAGTCCACGCACAGGGTGGCCGTGGGACGGGCCTCCAGCCGGCGAATGCCGATCTCGACGCCACAGGCCTCGCAGAAGCCGTAGTCGTCCTCGTCGATCTTCTCGAGGGTCTCGTTGATCTTCTTTAGCAGCTTGCGTTCGCGATCCCGGGTGCGCAGCTCCAGGCTGAAGCCCTCCTCCTGGGTGGCGCGATCGGCCGGGTCGGCGTAGTTGTTCGCCTCCTCCTGCAGGTGGCGCACGGTACGGTCGACCTCCTCCATGAGCTCCTGCTTCCAGCCCAGCAGGATCTGCCGGAAATGCTCCAGCTGCGCCTCGTTCATGTACTCTTCACCCGCCGCAGGTTCGTAGGGGGTGAACTTCTTGGGCGCTTCCGTTTTCTTGTCGGCTACTGGCATGGGACTGCCTCATTACTTGAGTGACTGCTGATCAATACCCGCTGCGATGCAAGGTATCTCACGCCAAAGGCATGCTTGTTTAGCCGAAAAGGCGCGGGGTTGCAACCTCGGGCACGCCATTGGCTGCGATCCTGCCACCAAAGTCGCTACACTAGGGCCTTCGATGACACGATCTTTTGACCACGCCGCGGGGTCCCTGGCTCCCCGGCGTACTGGCCTACCGACAGGAGTCCTGCCATGGCGTGGAGCCCGCGCATCGACCAGGTTGCCCCCTTCCGGGTGATGAGCCTGCTGGAAACCGCCCAGGCCCGCGAGGCGGCCGGCCACGACGTGATCCACCTGGAGGTGGGCGAGCCGGACTTCGCGACCCCGGAGCCGGTTGTCGCCGCCGGACAGGCGGCGCTGGCGGCGGGACACACTCGCTACACGCCGGCGGCCGGGCTGCCCGCCCTGCGCGAGGCGATCGCCGGCCAGTATGCCGAGCACTTCGGTGCCGCCGTCGACCCCCGCCGTATCCTGGTCACCCCCGGTGCCTCCGGGGCGCTGCTGCTCGCCAGCCAGCTGCTGGCCGGCCCCGGCGACCGGGTGCTGATGGCGGACCCCAACTACCCCTGCAACCGCCACTTCATGGCCCTGGCCGGGGCCGAGGTGGATGCCGTGCCTGTGGGGCCGGCGAGCGGTTGGCAGCTGGACGCCGAGCTGGTAGCAGCGCACTGGCACGACGCCACCCGCCTGGCGATGCTCGCCACGCCCTCCAACCCCACCGGCCATATGCTGGATGCGGGGCAGCTGGCGGCGGTGGCCGAGACGGTGGCAGCGCGGGGTGGCCACCTGCTGGTGGACGAGATCTACCAGGGGCTCTGCTATGACCTCGAGCCACTCTCGGTGGCGTCGATCACGCCGGACGCCTTCGTGGTCAACAGCTTCTCCAAGTACTTCGGCATGACCGGCTGGCGCCTGGGCTGGCTGCTGGCGCCGGAAGAGGCGGTGGAGCCGCTGACGCGGCTGGCCCAGAATGTCTTCCTGGCCGCCCCGACCCCGGCCCAGCACGCCGCCCTGGCCGCCTTCACCACGCAGACTCGGGGCATTCTCGAGGAGCGTCGGGCCGAGCTGGGCCGGCGCCGCGATGCCCTGCTGGCCGGGCTGGCGCGGCTCGGCCTGGCGCCCTCGCTGCCGCCCCAGGGGGCCTTCTACCTGTGGCTCGACATCTCCCGCTACAGCGACGACAGCCAGGCCTTCTGCCGGCGCCTGCTGGAGGAGGAGAACGTGGCCATTACTCCGGGGATCGACTTCGCCCTGCAGGGTGGTGAGCACCATGTGCGCATCGCCTTCACCACCGGGGTCGAGCGCCTGGAGGAGGCGGTGAGTCGCCTCGAGCGCTTCCTGGCGCGCCAGTAAGGAGCCACATGGACTATCCCGAACTGCTGCCCGGCACCCTGCTGCGTCGCTACAAGCGCTTCCTGGCTGATGTGCGCCTCGACGATGGCCGCGAGGTGGTGGCCCACTGCCCCAATACCGGCTCCATGCGAGGGGTGAACGTGCCGGGCTGCCGGGTGTGGCTGTCACCCAGCGATAACCCGAAGCGCAAGCTGGCCTGGACCTGGGAGCTGATCGAGCTGCCCCAGCCCGACGGCCGCCTGGCCATGGCCTCGGTACAGACGGGGCGCGCCAACCGCATCGTCGAGGAGGCGCTGCGCGCCGACAGGGTGCCATCGTTGACCGGCTATGCCGAGCTGCGACGGGAGGCGCCGGTGGCCTGTGCGGGGGAGAAGGCCTCGCGACTCGATTTTCGCCTCGACGACCCCGAGCGTGGCACGGCCTTCGTGGAGGTCAAGCAGGTGACCCTCAGGGAGCCCGACGGGCACGGCTACTTCCCCGACGCGGTGAGCGAACGCGGCAGGAAGCATCTGGAGGTGCTGATGGACCTGGCCGAGGCGGGGCAGCGTGCGGTACTGCTGTTCTGCGTGGCCCACGAGGGGATCGATGCCGTGGCGCCGGCCGAACACCTGGATCCCGCCTATGCTCGAGCGCTGCGCGAGGCAGCAACACGCGGTGTGGAGGTGCTGGCGCAGCGCTGCGAGATCCGGCGCGAGGGCAAGCGTCCGGTGGCGATCCATCTGGGCGAGGGGCTGCCGGTGGACCTGGAGCGGCGCTTCACCGCGTAAGGCGTGCTAGCGGTCGATATAGAAGCGCTGGATGAAGCGCACGCGGGCCGGCTCGGCGTTGCGGTCGTGGTACACCTCCAGGTCGAAGCGCATCGGCTCGTCATCGTCGATGCGGAACACCGCTACCTGGGAGGGAGTGTCGCCGATGCGCAGGGTGCGGAAGCTCAGTGGGCTGCCGTCGTCATCCTCGGCCACTCCGCCGACCCGGCCATCGACCCGGGCGGGCACGCTGCGGGTGGTGCCGTCCTCGCGCTCCTCGAGCACGCTGACATTGAGCAGCGCCATCGCCGGACTGCGCTGGATCTGGTGTTCGCGGGCCACCGCTTCGGGCAGGAAGCTGGTGGTCACCGCGCTGTAGTGGATCTGGACGTCGCCTACCTGCTCGAACTGCTGGGCGGCGGCCTGGCCTGCCAGCAGCGTCAGTGCGCCCGTCAGCAGCGCGCTCAGGATGCCTCGCTTCATCGTCTTCCCTCTCTTTCCGTCAATTACCGCGTCAGCCACCGGTCGTTTCCGGATCAGCCGCGGGTGACCCGGAAGATCGCGATCTCGCCGAACAGGTTGGGCCACCAGCGCGAGGTCCAGTGCCCCTCGTGATCGCCGATGCCCACTGCCCGGTCGACGATGATCAGACCCTTGTCGCGGCAGAGTTGTTCAAAGTCGTTGAAGGTCGACAGGTGGATGTTGGGGGTGTCGTACCAGGCGTGGGGCAGCGACTTGGAGACCGGCATGTAGCCGCGGATGCCCAGGTGGACCCGATGCCGCCAGTAGGCGAAGTTGGGGAAGGTGATGATCGCCTCGCCGGCAACCCGCAGCATCTCGTCCAGGGCACGGTCGGGGCGGCGCAGGGCCTGGAGGGCCTGGGTCATCACCACCAGGTCGCAGGCGCCGTCGTCGAAGTTGGCCAGCCCGTCATCGAGGTTCTGCTCGATGACATTGACGCCCCGGGCGATGCAGGCGGTGATGCCGTCGGGGTCGATCTCCAGGCCGTAGCCGGTGACCCCCTTGTCGCGGGCCAGGGCATCGAGCAGGGTGCCGTCGCCGCAGGCCAGGTCGAGGATATGGGCGCCGGCCGGCACCCACTCGTGGATCCGCTTGAAGTCCGGGCGGTTCATGGGCGTTCCTCCAGGCCCAGGTCCCGAGCCACCCGCGACATGAAGGCGGCAAACACCGCCTGGTAGCGCGGCTCGGGCATCAGGAAAGCGTCGTGGCCGTGGCTCGAGTCGATGTTGGCATAGCTGACCGGCTTGCCGGCGCGGATCAGGGCGTCGACCAGCTCCCGGGAGCGCGAGGGCGGGAAGCGCCAGTCGGTGGTGAAGCTGACCACCAGGAAGGGACACTGCGCCGGGGCCAGGGCGCGGGCCAGGTCGCCGCCATGAATCGAGGCCGGGTCGAAGTAGTCCAGCGCCTTGGTCATCAGCAGGTAGGTGTTGGCGTCGAAGGAGGTCGAGAAGGTGTCGCCCTGGTAGCGCAGGTAGGACTCCACCTGGAACTCCACGTCGAAGCCGAAGTTGAGGTCGTCGCTGCGCAGGTCGCGGCCGAACTTGTGGCCCATGGCGTCTTCGGAGAGGTAGGTGATATGCCCCACCATGCGTGCCAGCTTGAGCCCGCGCCGGGGGATGGCGTCGTGCTCGGCGTACCAGCCGTCATGGAACTCGGAGTCGGAGCGGATCGCCTGGCGCGCCACCTCGTTGAAGGCGATGTTCTGGGCCGAGAGCTTGGGGGTGGCGGCGATCACCGCGGCGCTGGCGACCCGCTCCGGGTAGCTCAGGGTCCACTGCAGGGCCTGCATGCCACCGAGGCTGCCGCCGATCACCGCGGCGAAACGCTCTATCCCCAGGCGGTCGGCCAGGCGGGCCTGGCTGTGCACCCAGTCGCCCACGGTCATCATCGGGAACTCGGGGCCCCACAGACGCCCGGTCTCCGGGTTGGTGCTGGCCGGGCCGGTGCTGCCATGGCAGCCGCCCAGGTTGTTGAGCGAGACCACGAAGAAGCGCTCGGTGTCGATGGACTTGCCCGGCCCGATATGGGCGTCCCACCAGCCCGGCTTGCGCTCCTCGGCGGTGTGGTAGCCGGCCGCGTGGTGGTGGCCCGAGAGGGCATGGCAGATCAGCACGGCGTTGGAGCGCTCGGCGTTGAGGGTGCCGTAGGTCTCGTAGACGAGGTCGTAGGCCGGCAGCGTCATGCCGCAGGCCAGGTCCAGGGGGTCGTCGAAGTGCGCCGTCTGGGGCGTCACCAGTCCGACCGAGTCGCGTGCGATCTCGGGCATCAGTCCTTCCGTGTCCAGTCGTTGCGGAGGTGGTTCGCTGCGGTCCTCAGAGCCCCACCAGGGCCCCGGCCACCCCGGCGGCACGGGTCAGCGAGGTCACCACGATACCATCGATCAGGCTGATGGCGATGAAGACGAAGATCGGTGACAGGTCGATCATGCCCAGGGGCGGGATCACCTTGCGTACCGGTGCCATGATCGGTTCCAGCAGCTGCATGACCAGCAGCGCCCCGGGATGGCTGGCGTTGGGCGCCACCCAGCTGAGGATGATCATCACGATCAGGGCGAAGAAGTAGATCTTGAGGATGGCGTTGGCCAGCGCCGCCACGGCAGCGATGGCGACTCCCGCGATGGAGGGGATGCCGAAGCCGGCGATCTGCAGGATGATCACGATGCTGACCGCCTTGATCACCAGGCCGGTGGCCAGGGTGGCCAGGTCGAAGCGCCCCATCACCGGCCCCAGGAAGCTCTGGAAGGGGCGCACCGCCGGCTGGGTGACCTTGACCACCGATTGGCTGATGGGGTTGAAGTAGTCGGCCCGGGATGCCTGCAGCAGGAAACGCAGCATCAGCAGGAAGATATAGATATTGATCAGGGTGTTGACCAGCATCAGGCCGGCGCTGCCCAGTTGGCTGCCCATAAGGGCCCTCCTCAGGATTTGCTTGAAGTTGCGCAGCGCATGGCTGCACCTTTGCTCAGTTCTTGCCGAGTTCGTCGGCCATCTCGCGGGCACGCGCCGCACAGGCGTCCATGGCCTCGGCCAGGGTGGTGCGCAGTCCGGCCTGCTCGAGGTGCTCGATGGCGCGCTCGGTGGTGCCGCCGGGCGACATCACGTTGCGCTTGAGTTCGGCCGGCGACTTGTCGCTGGCCATGGCCATCTTCGCCGCGCCGAGGGCGGTCTGCATGGCCAGGCGGCGCGCGGTGTCGGCGGGCAGGCCGAGCCTGGCACCGGCCTCCTCCATGGCCTCGAACATCAGGAAGAAGTAGGCGGGCGCACTGCCGGAGACGGCGGTGACGGCCTCCAGCAGGCCCTCGTCGTCGACCCACTCCACCAGCCCCACGGCCTCCATCAGCTCGGTGGCCAGGTGTCGCTGTGCCTCGCTGACCTTGGCATTGGCGTAGAGCCCGGCGGCGCCGGCGCCGACCAGCGAGGGAGTGTTGGGCATGCAGCGCACCAGCGGCAGGTCGCCCCCCAGCCAGCGCACCAGGGTCTCGGCGGGCAGGCCGGCGGCCACCGAGACGACCAGCGGGCGGCGTGCCTGGACGGCGTCGCGCATGCCCTCGCACACCTGGCGCATGATCTGCGGCTTGACCGCCAGCACGACCACATCGGCCTCGGCCACTGCCGCGGCGTTGTCGGTGCTGGTTTGGATGCCGAGGCGCTCGCGCAGCGGGGCCAGCATGCTGTCATCGGGGGAGGTGGCGGTGATGGCGTCGGCGCTGAAGCCGCTGTCGATCATGCCGCCGATGATGGCGCCGGCCATGTTGCCGGCGCCGATGAAGGTGACTCGGTTTGCCATGGGAATGTCCTGTGTCACTCGCTTGAGGGGGCCGCCGCTGGCGGCCGCGGCGTTGGGTCACTCGTGTCGCTGTCTGGCTCCGAAGATGGCGGTACCCAGGCGTACCAGGGTGGCACCCTCCAGCACGGCGGCCTCCAGATCGTCGCTCATGCCCATGGAGAGGGTATCCAGCGGCGCCTCGGGGAAGCGCTCGCGGAGCCCCTCGAGGGCCTGGCGCAGCCGAGCAAGGGGGGCGCGCTGGGCATCCAGCCCCTCGGCCGGGGCGGGTATCGCCATCAATCCGCGCAGCCGCAGCCGCGGCATGGCCAGCACCGCCTCGGCCAGAGCCGGAAGCTCGTCGAGGCTCACCCCGGACTTCGAGGCCTCGGCGCTGATATTGACCTGCAGGCAGACCTGAAGGGGCGGCAGCGCCTCGGGGCGTTGATCGTTGAGGCGTCGGGCGATCTTCACGCGGTCTACGCTATGTACCCAGGCGAAGCGCTCGGCCACCTCGCGGGTCTTGTTGGATTGCAGCGGGCCGATGAAATGCCACACGATGCCCGCGAGGTCGGCCAACTCGTCCTGCTTGTCCAGCGCTTCCTGGACATAGTTCTCGCCGAAGTCGCGCTGGCCGAGGTGCCAGGCCTCACGGATCATGGCGGCGGGCTTGGTCTTGCTTACTGCCAGCAGGCGCGCATCGGCCAGCGGGCGGCCAGCCTGCTGCAGGGCATCGGCCAGGCGCTGCCGGGCGGCGGCAAGGGATTCGGAGATCACCGGCTCCGTCATGTCTCAAGCTCTGTCATACTGGACCTCACAAGACGCACCACATCGGGAGCAGGGAAAACGCATGGATATTACCGAACTGCTGGCGTTCTCGGCAAAGCAGAACGCCTCCGACCTCCATCTATCGGCTGGCCTGCCGCCGATGATTCGCGTGGATGGCGATATCCGCCGGCTCAACGTGCCGGCCATGGAGGATCGCGAGGTCCGCAAGCTGATCTACGACATCATGGCGGATCGGCAGCGCCGCGACTACGAGGAGTTCTTCGAGACCGACTTCTCCTTCGAGGTGCCGGGCATCTCGCGCTTTCGTGTCAACGTCTTCAACCAGGCCCGCGGTGCGGGAGCGGTTTTCCGTACCATCCCCACCGAGGTGTTGACCCTCGAGGACCTGGGGATGGGGCAGACCTTCCGCCAGCTCTCCATGCTGCCGCGTGGCCTGGTCCTGGTCACGGGCCCCACCGGCTCGGGCAAGAGCACCACCCTGGCGGCGATGATCGATTACATCAACGACAACCGCTACGAGCATATCCTGACCATCGAGGACCCGGTGGAGTTCGTCCACCGCAGCAAGCGCTGCCTGGTCAACCAGCGCGAGGTGCACCGCGACACCCATGGCTTCGCCCCGGCGCTGCGCAGTGCCCTGCGTGAGGACCCGGACATCATCCTGGTCGGTGAGCTGCGTGACCTGGAAACCATCCGCCTGGCGCTCACCGCGGCCGAGACCGGCCACCTGGTGTTCGGCACCCTGCATACCACCTCCGCCGCCAAGACCATCGACCGGATCATCGACGTCTTTCCCGGCGACGAGAAGTCCATGGTGCGCTCGATGCTCTCGGAGTCGCTGCAGGCGGTGATCTCCCAGACGCTGCTCAAGCGCATGGGTGGGGGGCGGGTGGCGGCCCACGAGATCCTGGTTGCCACCGCGGCGGTGCGTAACCTGATTCGCGAGGACAAGGTGGCGCAGATCTACTCGGCCATCCAGACCGGCGGCAATCTGGGCATGCAGACCCTCGATGCCGCCCTGGCCAAGCTGGTGACGGACAATGTGGTGGCCCGTGACGAGGCCCAGGCCAAGGCCAAGGGCATGCTCTGAGCGAGGCGGGGACAGCACATAACGACACTACAGGCAGAGGGAGCAGGGACATGACGGCTCAAGAGTGGCTCAACCAGTTGCTGGACATCATGGTGCAGAAGGACGCCTCGGATCTGTTGATCTCGGTGGGGGCGCCACCGACCATCAAGATGGCCGGCAAGCTCACCCCCATGGGCGAGCAGGGGCTCAGCGTTCAGCAGGTCAACGAGCTGGTGGCTGCGTCGATCCCGGAGATGCTCCGCGAGCGCTTTGCGGTGGAGCACGAGGCCAACTTCGCCCTCAGTTTGTCGGGCAAGGGGCGCTTCCGCGTCAGCGCCTTTCAGCAGCGCAACCAGAAGGCCATGGTGATCCGGCGCATCGGCTTCGAGATTCCCCATCTGGAGGAGCTGTCGCTGCCCTCCACGCTCGGTGACCTGGCCAACAACAAGCGCGGTCTGGTGTTCGTGGTGGGCGGCACCGGCACCGGCAAGTCGACCACCCTGGCGTCGATGATCCAGCAGCGCAACGAGACCCTGGGCGGGCATATCATCAGCGTCGAGGATCCCATCGAATATGTGCATCCGCACAAGAAGGCGATCATCAACCAGCGCGAGGTGGGCATCGATACCGAATCCTTCGAGGTGGCGCTCAAGAACACCCTGCGCCAGGCGCCGGACGTGATCCTGATCGGTGAGGTGCGGACTCGCGAGACCATGGAGCACGCCCTGACCTTCGCCGAGACCGGCCACCTCTGCCTGGCCACGCTGCACGCCAACAACGCCAACCAGGCGCTGGATCGCATCATCAACTTCTTCCCCATCGAACGGCACGCCCAGGTGTGGCTCGACCTGTCTCTCAACCTGCGTGCCATCGTCGCCCAGCAGCTGCTGCCCACCTTGGATGGCGGGCGCTGTCCGGCTATCGAGATCATGCTCAAGTCGCCGCTGATCGGTGACCTGGTGCGCAAGGGGGAGGTCTCCGAGATCAAGAACGTCATGTCGCGCTCTCGGGATCTCGGCATGCAGACCTTCGACCAGGCCCTCTATGACCTGTTCAAGGCGGGCAAGATCTCCGAGGAGGTGGCGCTGGTGCACGCCGACTCGGCCAACGACCTGCGCATGATGATCAAGTATGGCGGTGGGGAAGGTAGCGAGGGGATCGGTCAGGCCAAGGAGGCCGCCAGTCAGCTTTCACTGAAGCGTGACGACGACTTCTGAACCGCTGCCGAAGGGCGGCGATCAGGCGGCGTAGACCCCTCCCAGTACCCGGGGGCCGGCGGCACCGGTTACGCTGGGCAGGTTGCCCGGGAGTCCGGCCAGTCGTCGCCAGGCCAGCCAGGCGAAGGCGCCGGCCTCCAGCCAGTCGGCCGGCCAGCCCCACTCGGCGCTGTCGCCGAGGGTCGCCTCGGGCAGGCGGCGGGCCAGCCGCCCCAGCAGGTCGCGATTGTGGGCGCCGCCGCCACAGGGGATCAGCCGGGCCGCGGGCGGGGCATCGAACCGCTCCCGGGCCATCTCCACGGCCAGCGCGACGCTCGCCGCAGTCAGCTCGGCGAGGGTTGCCTGCACATCTTCGGGGCGCTCCTCTCCGCCCAGCCGCTTCTCCAGCCAGTCGAGATGGAAGAGCTCGCGACCGGTGCTGCGCGGTGGTGGCAGATGGAAGAAGGGCTCCTCCAGCAGGCGTGCCAGCAACGTCTCGTCGACCCGTCCCGAGGCGGCCCAGGCGCCGTCCGCGTCGAAGGCGCCGCCGCGGTGGCGGGCGTGCCAGGCGTCCAGCAGGGCGTTGGCCGGCCCCGAGTCGAATCCCAGGGGGGCGCGTTCGTCTTCACCGGGGGGCAGCAGCGTCAGGTTGGCGAAGCCACCCAGATTGAGCACCAGCCGCCACTCGTGGCGATCGCGGAACAGCGCCTCATGGAAGGCCGGTGCCAATGGAGCCGCCTGGCCACCCGCCGCCAGGTCGCGACGCCGGAAGTCGGCCACCACGGCGATCCCGGTGAGTTCGGCCAGCCGGCTGGGGTTGTCGAGCTGCAGGGTGTAGGCGGGGCCATTGGCATGGCTCCCATCGGGATGTCCATAAGGGGCGTGCTCGATGGTCTGGCCATGGCTACCGATGGCCACTACCGCCTCACGCGCTGTTCCGCTGGTGGCCAACAGGGCGGTCACGGCCTCTGCCTGGAGCCGACAGAAGGCTTCCTCTGCCGCCGCCAGTTCGGCGAATCCGACGCGCTCGGCGTGGCAGAGCTCCCAGAGCCGCGACCGCAGCGCTGCCGGCATCGGCTCGGCATGGCTGGCGAGCAGGCGGGGGTGGCCCCCGGCTGGCCTGTCATCGATCTCCACCAGGGCGGCATCGATGCCGTCCAGGCTGGTGCCGGACATCAGGCCGATATATAGGGGCATGGCGGTCTCCCGGGGCAGTGTGGCGTCAGCGCAGAGCGTCGACTCATGCTACCATCCTGCCCCATTCGATGGCCTCACCGGGCCGGGCAACCTGATACGTGGAGTAGGAGACGATGAGCGATGTGGCGAGCGCGCTGGCGCTGCTGAAGCGGGGAACCCAGGAGATCCTGCTGGAGGAGGAGCTGGTCAAGAAGCTGGAGTCCGGGCGCAAGCTGCGCATCAAGGCGGGCTTCGATCCGACCGCCCCGGACCTGCACCTGGGACACAGCGTGCTGCTGACCAAGATGCGCCAGTTCCAGGACCTGGGGCACGAGATCATCTTCCTGATCGGCGACTTCACCGGTCGCATCGGCGACCCCACCGGCAAGAACGTCACCCGCAAGCCCCTTACCGAGGAGGAGGTCAAGGCCAACGCCCAGACCTACAAGGAGCAGGTGTTCAAGATCCTCGACGCCGACAAGACCGAGGTGCGCTTCAACTCCGAGTGGTTCACCGCCATGAGTGCCGCCGACATGATCGAGCTGGCCGGGCAGAGCACGGTGGCTCGCATGCTCGAGCGGGACGACTTCGAGAAGCGCTACAAGGGGGGGCAGTCGATCTCCATCCACGAGTTCCTCTATCCGCTGGTCCAGGGCTACGACTCGGTGGCCCTGAAGGCGGATATCGAGCTGGGCGGCACCGACCAGAAGTTCAACCTGCTGATGGGGCGCGAGATCCAGAAGCACTTCGGCATGGAGCCCCAGGTGGTGATCACCATGCCGCTGCTGGAAGGGCTCGACGGCGTGCAGAAGATGTCCAAGTCGCTGGGCAACTACGTGGGTGTCGACGAGGCGCCGGGGGCGATGTTCAACAAGCTGGTGTCGATGCCCGACAGCCTGATGTGGCGCTACTTCGAGCTGCTCTCCCTCAAGCCCAACGAGGAGATCGAGGCGCTCAAGCGCGACGTGGAGGCGGGCGCCAACCCACGCGACATCAAGATGGTCCTGGCGCGTGAGCTGATCGCTCGCTACCACGGTGAGGAAGCCGCGGCCAACGCCCACCGCTCCGCCGGCAACCAGCTGGCCGAGGGCGAGCTTCCCGAGGACCTCCCCGAGATCGAGGTGGACTTCGAGGGCGGTGCCCAGGCCCCGATCGCTGCCGTGCTCAACCGCTCCGGGCTGACAAGGAACAGTGCCCAAGCCAAGGACATGCTCGGCAATGGCCGGGTCAAGGTCGATGGCGAGGCGGTGGCGCGTGATCACATGCTGGAGACCGGCCGCAGCTATGTGATCCAGGCGGGCAAGAAGCGGTATGCCCGGGTCGTGCTCAAGTAGGGAGTGTCATGCTCCCGAAACTTTTTATCCGAAGGTCTTGCACGGCGTCGGGGAAAGCCGTAAAGTACGCATCCGCTGCCGGCGACGGGCACACGTTGCAGGCGGTGGAGGTGGCAGAAGTGATT
>NZ_WUTT01000001.1:360647-538508 GCF_009902005.1 Halomonas alimentaria
GTAGGTCATCGTCAGGCACTTATTCAGAAACCCCAGCCCATGGCTGGGGTTTCGTCGTTCCAGGGGTCTCCCCATGGCCCGTTTGTCGGGAACAAACGGGAACCGCTTCAGCGGGCCCGAAGGGCGAGTCTCAGGATGAGACGAGTAAAGTCCCGGAGTGCCGGCCCCCGGAGCGCCGGCCGGATCATCCTCAGGCACTTATTCAGAAAAGCTATAGAGCGACAATTACTCTGGCCGGCCGACGACAACTATTGTGGCCGGTTGCCCTAAGCTTGACCGCTTGTCCCGACCCACCAGGGAGCCGGTATGGCGGTCACCAGCCAACAGGTCACGCTCTATATGTCGCAACGCCAACAAGGCCAGACCCAGGAGGTCGCCGCCGCCAAGGCCGGCCTCTCCGTCAGAACCGCTCGCCGCCTCGAACGCCGGGCCGAGTCCTCTGAGCTGCCGGCACCACGGCACTGGCGAACCCGATCCGACCCCTTCGCCGATGTGTGGGAGACCACGCTCATCCCCCAGTTGGCCGCTGCCCCGGGCTTGCAGGCACTGACCCTGCTGGAGTGGCTGCAGGAGCAGCACCCCGGCCAGTATCCGGACAGCCTGCTGCGCACCCTGCAGCGCCGGGTCAAGGGCTGGCGGGCCGCGCACGGCCCGGAGAAAGAGGTGATGTTCCCGCAAACCCATGGCCCCGGGCTGCGCGGCCTCTCCGACTTCACCGAACTCAAGGGGATCGTCATTACCGTGGCAGGGGAGCCGCTTGATCACCGGCTCTACCACTTCCGCTTGGCCTACAGCGGCTGGTGTGATGTGCGGGTGGTGCTCGGTGGAGAGAGCTACCCGGCGCTGGCCGAAGGCCTGACCCGCGCGCTGGAGCGTCTTGGCGGTGTCCCCGCGGAGCACCGCACCGACAGCCTGTCGGCGGCCTTCCGCAACCTGGGCCGGGAGACGGAAGCCGACCTCACCGTGCGTTATGCCGCCCTGTGCGCTCACTACGGCATGACGGCCACCCGCAACAACCCGGGGCGCGGCCATGAAAACGCCAGCATCGAGTCGCCGCATGGTCACTTCAAGCGGCGCCTGCAGCAGCGCCTGGCGCTGCGTGGCTCCCAGGACTTCGCCAGCCTCGATGACTATCAGGCGTTCCTCGATGAGGTGGCCGCCGCGATCAACCGCCGCAACGCGGCCCGCATCACCGTCGAGCGTGGCGCGCTGCAGCCACTGCCCAGCCGGCCCGGTACCGACTACAGCGAGGTGACGGTGCGCGTCACCACCTCCAGCACTATCCAGGTGCGCAAGGTGCTCTACTCGGTGCCGTCCCGGTTGATCGGCGAGCGGCTGCGTGTACACCTCTACGACGATCGCTTGGTGCTGCATCACGCACAGCAAGCATTGCTGACGCTGAGGCGGCTGCATGCCACGCCGGAGAGCGGCCGGCTGCGGGTCATCGACTACCGCCATGTGATCGGCTGGCTGGTCCGCAAGCCCCGGGCGCTGGCGGGGCTGACGTTCCGCGACGACCTGTTGCCGAGCGCGGACTGGCGCGAGCTGTACGCCCGGCTGATCGCCGCCTTGCCGGTCGCCGAGGCCTGCAAGCGCATCGTCGGCGCCTTGGCGCTGGCCGCCGAGCAGGACCAGGCCGAGGCGATCGCCCGCTACTGGCTGGGCGCCCTGGCGCGCGGGAAGAGCCCAACGCTGGCTGAGCTTCAGGCCCGCTTCGCCGCCACCCCGAGCCACACGATCGCGTTCCCCCAGGTGACTCAGCATGAGATCGCCAGCTACGACCATCTGGTGCCCAGCGTGCCGGCCACGGAGGTGCGCTGCCATGCCTGATGCCCAGACCCTGCCACTGCTGCTGCGACAGCTCCGCCTACCCACCATGGCCGCCTGCTGGACCCAGCTGGAGACCCGCGCCCGGGCCGAGAACTGGAGCCTGCCACAAACGCTGGCCGCCCTGTGCGAGCACGAACTGGCCGAGCGTGAGCGACGCCGGCTGGCCCGGCACCTCAAGGAGGCTCGGCTGCCGGTGGGCAAAACGCTGGAGACCTTTGAGTTCGCTGCCATCGCGGCGGAGCAGCGCCGGCAGCTGAGCACCCTCGCGGGCGACACGCAGTGGGTCGACCAGGCCCACAACCTGCTGCTGTTCGGGCCCTCCGGCGTCGGCAAGAGCCACGTGGCGGCCGGGCTCGGCCATGCGCTGGTCGACCAGGGCTACCGGGTGCGCTACGCCACCGCCTCAAGCCTGGTCCAGGAGCTCCAGGCTGCCAAGCAGGCACTGCGCCTGAGCGACGCCCTGATCAAGCTCGACAAGTACGCCGTGCTGGTGATCGACGATATCGGCTACGTCCAACGCAGCGAGGCCGAGACGTCAGTGCTGTTCGAGCTGATCGCCCATCGCTACGAGTCGGCCAGCCTGATCATCACCGCCAACCAGCCGTTCAGCGCCTGGGACAGTATCTTCCCCGACAGCATGATGGCAGTGGCTGCCATCGACCGGTTGGTGCACCACGCCACGCTGATGGAGCTGAGCGGGGAGAGCTACCGTAAGCGTGCTTATCAACGACAATTACAAGGAGGAAAAGCTGGGTCGTCGGACTGACGACAACTACCCCACCCAACCGGCCATTTTAATTGTCGCCAAGCGGCCAAAGTAGTTGACGTCGCATAAAAGCCCCGATCATCGTGAGATGGTCGGGGCTTTTTGCGTTCGGGGTGTGCAGAAACGGGGCCGCGGGGCGCGGTTTCTGGGCAGTTACGTTTCCGGGGTGGCGCCGCATCCGATAGAATGAGGGCTTTTCCGGTCCGGGATCCCACGCATGACCATTGGTGACCTCATCCGCCTGCTCGGCGACGGCGAGTTCCACTCGGGCGAGCAGCTCGGTGAACAGCTCGGCGTGTCCCGTGCTGCGGTATGGAAGCAGCTACGCAAGCTCGAGTCCCTGGGGATCACCATGGAGGCGGTCAAGGGACAGGGCTATCGACTCGCCGAGCCCCTGGAGCTCCTCGACGGCCCGCGCATCATCGCGGACCTCTCGCACCAGGCGCGCACTCATCTGACTCGGCTCTTCGTCGAGGAGACCCTGCCATCCTCCAATGCCTTCCTGCGCGAGCGCTTCGAGCAGGGAGCGGGGCACGGCGAGGTATGCCTGGTGGAGCAGCAGAGCGCCGGGCGTGGCCGCCGTGGACGCGTCTGGTCCACCCCCTGGGGCCGCAGCCTGATGCTCTCCATGGGGTGGCGGGTGGAGTCTGGCATCGCGGCCCTGGAGGGGCTGAGCCTTGCCGTGGGGGTGGTGTTGGCCCGGGTACTGGAGAGTCATGGGGTGTCGCCGCTGCTCAAGTGGCCCAACGACGTCCTCCTGGCGTTGCCCGACGGAGGGTACGGCAAGCTGGCGGGTATCCTGGTAGAGGTCAGCGGTGACGCCTCGGGTCCCTGCGAAGTGGTGATCGGCATGGGGATCAATGTCTCCCTGCCCGAGAGCTTTCGCAGCACCCTGGAGCAGCCGGCCGCTGCCATCGAGGATCAGGCTGCCGGCGTGTCCCGCAATGCCCTGGCGGTCGACCTGCTGGAGGCGCTCCTGCCGCTGGTGGCGGAATTCGAACGCGATGGCTTTGCACCCTGGCGCGACGCCTGGAACGCGCGGCACGCCTTCGCCGGACGCGAGGTGGATGTGCTGAGCGGCGCTGCACAAGAGGTGGCGGTGGCCGACGGTGTCGATAGCTCCGGCAACCTGGTGGTGACCCAGGAGGGGCGGCGTCGCTGCCTGGCGGGTGGTGAAATCAGCCTGCGTGTGCGCTCATGATCCTCGATCTCGATATCGGCAATACCCTCTCCAAGTGGCGTCTCAAGGATGTCGACAGCAGCGAGATCCGCTCACGTGGTGCGGTGTGGACCCGGGAGGAGTGGCGGCCGGGTGCCGATATTCCCAACCTCGATGTGGTCGAGTCGGTGCGTATCTCCAGCGTGGCGCGACGCAGCGTGCTCGAGGAGACCGTTCAGCTACTACGTCAGCGTGTGGGTGCCGTGCACGTGGCCCGCTCTAGCCCCGAAGCGCTGGGTGTCACCAACGGGTATGAAGAGCCCGAGCGGCTGGGTGTCGATCGCTGGCTGGGGGTGCTGGCCGGTTACCAGCTGGTGGGAGGCTGCTGTGCGGTGGATTGCGGCAGTGCCATTACCATCGATTTCGTGCTGCCCGGCGGTCGCCACCTGGGGGGGTATATCCTGCCGGGGCTACGCCTGATGAAGGAGAGTCTGAAACTCGGCACGCGCAACGTGGCTATCGATCCCGACAGCGAGCCGGAGGAGCTGCTGGTTCCCGGCCGACGGACGGTGGAGGCGGTGAATCATGGCATCTACATGGCGGCGGTCAGCGCCATCAATCGTGTCTACGCCGAAGTCTGCGACAGTGAGGGGGTCGCGCTGCCGTTGATGCTGACCGGTGGTGATGCCCGTGTCGTCTCCCGGGGGCTACAGGTCCCCCACGCGGTCTGGTCCGACATGGTCTACGGGGGGTTGGAGGCCAGTTTTCCGTTGACTGCCGCTGAGCGGGCAGGGCGAATGGCAGGGGCTCCCCGCGTGCCGACACCTGTGGCACTGGAAAAGATTCGCGCCGGGCTTGCATTCTCCATGCTGCTTTGACACAATGCGCCGCGTTCCGAGGCGAAGGGCGGCGCTGCGAGTGGTGCTCCTTCGAGGCTGAAGAAGCTGATAAAACAGCGACTTGACAACCGGAGCAGCGGTGTTAAGATATGCCGCCAGTTGGAGGGGTTCCCGAGTGGCCAAAGGGAGCAGACTGTAAATCTGCCGCGAAAGCTTCGAAGGTTCGAATCCTTCCCCCTCCACCAGAATCAGATCGCGATGATCGATTTATCATCGGGGTCGCAATGAGTGGGTAGGCGGGCATAGTTCAATGGTAGAACCTCAGCCTTCCAAGCTGATGATGCGGGTTCGATCCCCGCTGCCCGCTCCAGCATCTCAGGATGCACAGGTTAGGCTCATGTAGCTCAGGGGTAGAGCACACCCTTGGTAAGGGTGAGGTCGACGGTTCAAATCCGTCCATGAGCTCCACATTGAAAAGGCGAGCCTAGGCTCGCCTTTTCTCTTTCTCGCCGCTGGGTCGATCATGGTGGCGAGAGGGGTTGCCAGGCGAAGCGGCTTTCGCTATGATGGCGCCCGCTGTTGAAGGCCGCCTGCAAAGGGCGGAGCAAGGCAGATACAGGCCAGTAGCTCAATTGGCAGAGCAGCGGTCTCCAAAACCGCAGGTTGGGGGTTCGATTCCCTCCTGGCCTGCCAGCCTTCCCCAGGCTGGTGCGTTCCCAGAAGATTTCACGTTTCGATTGCCGCGCCCTGAGGAGTCTCGTTTTCATGAAACATAACGCCGAGGTGCAGGAGTCGCGCCACGACGGGCTCAAGTGGGCGGTTGTCGTCACTCTGCTGGTCCTGGCCGTGGTAGGCAACACCTACTTTGCCGATCAGGCCCTGCTCTACCGTGTGCTGGGTGTCGTGGCGCTGAGTGCGCTGGCCGCTGTGGTGGCGTTTACCACTACCAAGGGCCGCGAACTCGCCGAACTGGCCCGTGCCGCCAAGAAAGAGATTCAGCGCGTGGTATGGCCGACTCGGCCCGAGACCATCCAGACCACGGTCATCGTGCTGGTCGCCGTGCTGGTGGTCGGCCTGATGCTGTGGCTGATCGACACCCTTCTTGGCTGGGCGATGTCCGGCGTTATCGGTTAGGAGCCCCCATGTCCAAGCGTTGGTATGTCGTTCACGCCTACTCCGGCTTCGAGAAGCATGTCATGCGCTCCCTCAAGGAGCGCGTGAAGATGTATGGCATGGAGGATCGCTTCGGCGAGATCCTGGTGCCGACCGAGGAAGTCGTCGAGATGCGTGACGGCAAGCGCCGCAAGAGCGAGCGCAAGTTCTATCCCGGCTATGTGCTGGTCGAGATGGAGATGGACGACGAGACCTGGCACCTGGTCAACGAGACCCCCCGCGTGATGGGGTTCATCGGTGGTACCAAGGAGAAGCCGGCGCCCATCACCCAGAAAGAGGCTGACGCCATCCTGCGCCGTGTCCAGGATGGGACCGACAAGCCCAAGCCCAAGACCCTGTTCGAGCCGGGTCAGTCGGTGCGCGTCATCGATGGCCCCTTCGCCGACTTCAACGGCGTCGTCGAGGAGGTCAACTACGACAAGAGTCGCGTTCAGGTCAGTGTGCTGATCTTCGGGCGCTCGACACCTGTCGAACTGGAATTCGCTCAGGTCGAGAAAGAGTAACGCTCGACCGATGCAGGCAGGGCCGCTGCGGCGGCCGCAACACCGGGGAGCCGCAAGGCGTTATTACCCAACTGGAGTCCTATCATGGCCAAGAAAGTACAGGCTTACATCAAGCTGCAGGTCGCAGCTGGTAAGGCTAACCCGAGTCCCCCCGTGGGCCCCGCGCTGGGTCAGCACGGCGTGAACATCATGGAGTTCTGCAAGGCGTTCAACGCCGCGACCCAGGAGATCGAGCCGGGTCTGCCCACTCCCGTGGTGATCACCGTCTATTCCGACCGCAGCTTCACCTTCATCACCAAGACCCCGCCCGCGGCGGTCCTGCTGAAGAAGGCGGCTGGTATCAAGTCCGGCTCCGGTGAGCCGAACAAGAACAAGGTCGGTACCGTGACCCGTGAGCAGCTCGAAGAGATCGCCAAGACCAAGGAGCCGGATCTGACGGCTGCCGATCTCGACGCCGCGGTGCGTACCATTGCCGGTAGTGCCCGCAGCATGGGCCTGAACGTGGAGGGTCTCTGATCATGGCCAAGCTGTCCAAGCGCGCACAGATGATTAGCGAGAAGGTCGACTCCACCAAGGTCTACTCTCTCGAGGAAGCCGTGGCCCTGCTCGCCGAGCTGTCCACGGTCAAGTTCAAGGAGTCCCTGGACGTCGCCATCAACCTGGGCGTCGATCCGCGGAAATCCGACCAGGTGGTTCGCGGTGCGACCGTGATGCCCAACGGCACCGGCAAGGACGTTCGCGTCGCCGTGTTCACCCAGGGTGCCAACGCCGACGCCGCCAAGGAAGCCGGTGCCGATATCGTCGGCATGGACGATCTGGCCGAGCAGGTCAAGAAGGGCCAGCTCGACTTCGACGTGGTGATCGCCTCGCCGGACGCCATGCGCGTCGTCGGCCAGCTGGGTCAGATCCTCGGTCCGCGCGGCCTGATGCCGAACCCCAAGGTCGGCACCGTGACTCCGGACGTCGCCACCGCGGTCAAGAACGCCAAGGCCGGTCAGGTGCGCTTCCGTACCGACAAGAACGGCATCATCCATACCACCCTTGGCAAGGTCGACTTCGACGCTTCCGCCATTCAGGGCAACCTGGATGCACTGGTCGCCGACCTGAAGAAGCTCAAGCCGAGCACCTCCAAGGGCATCTATTTCAAGAAGGTCACCCTGTCCACGACCATGGGCCCGGGTGTGACCATCGACCACTCTGGCCTGGTCTGACCGGTCAGCGGGTCGAGCAACTAGCAGTAACTTTGCGGTCCCCGTGTCGAGTCACGACTCGCCGGCGGGGCACCGTCAAAGACCGCAGGCGCCGCCTCTCTTCGGAAGGGCGGCTTAATCATCCCTTCGGGGCTGGCCTGCGCAGATGGTGTTGCCGCCAGGCTTCTGGTGAGCACCATCACCCAGGACTTCCGGCTCGCCCTCGGGCGGTCGGAAGAGATGGTAACCACCGGAACCCTCATCGCGAGGTTCCGGCACGAAGGAGTGATCACTGTGCCACTAGCACTCGAAGGCAAGAAGGCGATTGTTGCCGAGGTCAGTGAAGCGGCCAAGGATGCTCTCTCCGTCGTAGTTGCCGATTCTCGCGGCGTTACGGTCAGCAAGATGACCGACCTGCGCAAGCAGGCCCGCGAGAATGGCGTCCAGATCCGTGTTGTCCGCAACACCCTGGCACGCCGCGCCCTGTCCGGAACTCCCTGGGAGATCCTGGACGAGACCTTCTCGGGTCCGACCCTGCTGGCCTTCTCCTATGAGCACCCGGGCGCCGCTGCCCGCCTGTTCAAGGAGTTCGCCAAGGAGGAGAAGAACTTCGAGGTCAAGGCGCTGGCCTACGAAGGTGAGCTGATCCCGGCCACCGATCTCGACCGTCTGGCGACGCTGCCGACCTACGACGAGGCGATTGCCAAGCTGATGTCCGTCATGAAAGAGGCATCCGCCGGCAAGCTGGTCCGTACCCTGGCCGCCCTGCGCGACCAGAAGCAGGAAGAAGCCGCCTGAACGGCGAACTCCTGCAGGCAGCCTGAATCGAATATTGAATCCCGAGTCGACGCTCAAGTTCGACTCCCGCAAAGTTAGGAAACGTGACAATGGCACTGACCAAAGAAGACATCATCAACGCCGTCTCCGACATGTCCGTCATGGAAGTGGTCGAGCTGATCGAGGCCATGGAAGAGAAGTTCGGCGTGTCTGCCGCTGCCGCCGTCGTGGCCGGCCCGGCTGCCGGTGGTGAAGCCGCTGCCGAAGAGCAGACCGAGTTCGACCTGGTGCTGACCAGCGCCGGCGACAAGAAGGTCAACGTGATCAAGGTTGTCCGCGAGATCACCGGCCTGGGCCTGAAGGAAGCCAAGGGTGCCGTCGACGGCGCGCCGGCGACCATCAAGGAAGGCATGTCCAAGGAAGACGCAGAAGCGGCCAAGGCCAAGCTGGAAGAAGCCGGCGCGGGCGTGGAGCTCAAGTAAGTCCTTGAGCGACATGGCTTCACGCGCTGCGTAAGCTTCCACGGCTGGTGGCGGGACACCCGCTGCCGGCCTTTTTCTGTTGTCACTGGCCGCTGCCACGGCAGCCCGGCCAGCCGAATTCCAGAAGGCGAGCGACCCTCGAGGCGCTTGCCTTCATCGCCTGACGGAGCCGCATCCCGTCGGGTGGCGCCGACCACGCATCGGTCACCCATGGTGAACAAGCTGGGGAATACAGATGGCTTACTCATACACTGAGAAAAAACGCATCCGCAAGGATTTCGGCAAACTGCCCCAAGTGATGGATGTGCCCTACCTGCTGGCGATCCAGCTTGATTCCTATTACGACTTCCTCCAGCAGGACCGTGCGCCCGAGGAGCGTCTCGAGGTCGGCCTTCACGCCGCCTTCCGGTCGGTGTTCCCGATCGAGAGCTTCTCCGGCAATGCCGCCCTGGAGTACGTCAGCTACCGCTTCGGCACTCCGGCCTTCGACGTCAAGGAGTGCCAGCTGCGTGGCGTCACCTACTCGGCTCCCCTGCGCGTCAAGGTTCGCCTGATCATCTATGACAAGGAGTCATCCAACAAGGCGATCAAGGACATCAAGGAGCAGGAAGTCTACATGGGGGAGATCCCCCTGATGACCGAGAACGGTACCTTCGTGGTTAACGGTACCGAGCGTGTCATCGTCTCCCAGCTGCATCGTTCGCCCGGCGTGTTCTTCGACCATGACAAGGGCAAGAGCCACTCCTCAGGCAAGCTGCTCTACTCCGCCCGGGTGATCCCCTACCGTGGCTCCTGGCTCGACTTCGAGTTCGATCCGAAGGACAACGTCTTCGTCCGTATCGACCGTCGCCGCAAGCTGCCGGCCACGGTGCTGCTGCGCGCACTGGGCATGAGCGCCGAGGAAGTTCTCGACGAGTTCTTCGCGACCAGCACCTTCCACATCGAGAAGAACGGCTTCTCTGTGGAGCTGGTGCCGTCACGCCTGCGCGGCGAGACCGCCACCTTCGACATCAAGGATGCCGATGGTGGCATCATCGTCGAGGAAGGGCGTCGCATCACCCAGAAGCATATCCGCCAGCTGGAGAAGGTCGGCCTCGAGCGTCTCGAGGTGCCGATGGAGTACCTGTTCGGCAAGACCCTGGCCAAGGACCAGGTCGATCCCAACACCGGCGAGCTGATCTGCCCCTGCAACACCGAGATCACCCCGGAGCTGCTCGAGCGCGTCGGTCAGGCCGGTATCACCAGCCTCGAGACCCTCTACACCAACGACCTCGATTGCGGGCCCTTCGTCTCCGATACCCTGAAGCTAGATACCACCGGTTCCCAGCTCGAGGCGCTGGTCGAGATCTACCGCATGATGCGTCCCGGCGAGCCGCCCACCAAGGAGGCCGCCGAGACCCTGTTCAACAACCTGTTCTTCAGCGAGGACCGCTACGACCTCTCCGGCGTCGGTCGCATGAAGTTCAACCGCCGCCTGCGTCGCGACAGCGACACCGGTGCCGGCGTGCTCGACCGTCGCGATATCCTCGACGTGCTCAAGGAGCTGATCTACATCCGTAACGGCTACGGCGAGGTGGACGATATCGACCACCTGGGCAACCGTCGTATCCGCTGCGTGGGCGAGATGGCCGAGAACCAGTTCCGTGTCGGCCTGGTGCGCGTCGAGCGTGCGGTCAAGGAGCGTCTCTCCATGGCCGAGAGCGAGGGCCTGATGCCCCAGGACCTGATCAACGCCAAGCCCGTCGCCGCGGCGGTCAAGGAGTTCTTCGGTTCCAGCCAGCTCTCCCAGTTCATGGACCAGAACAACCCGCTCTCCGAGGTCACCCACAAGCGCCGCGTCTCCGCGCTCGGCCCGGGCGGCCTGACCCGTGAGCGGGCCGGCTTCGAGGTGCGTGACGTCCACGTCACCCACTACGGCCGTCTGTGCCCGATCGAGACCCCGGAAGGTCCCAACATCGGCCTGATCAACTCCCTGGCCACCTACAGCCACACCAACAGCTACGGCTTCCTCGAGACGCCGTACCGCAAGGTCGTGGATCGCAAGGTGACCGACGATGTGGTCCACCTCTCGGCCATCGAGGAGGGCGACTTCGTCATCGCCCAGGCCTCCGCCACCGTGGACGAGGCCGGCCAGCTGATCGATGACCTGGTGCAGGTGCGTCACAAGGGCGAGACCACCTTCATGCGTCCCGAGCAGGTGACGCTGATGGACGTCTCGCCGCGCCAGGTGGTCTCCGTGGCCGCGGCGCTGATCCCGTTCCTCGAGCACGATGACGCCAACCGCGCCCTGATGGGTGCCAACATGCAGCGTCAGGCGGTACCCACCCTGCGCGCCGACAAGCCGCTGGTCGGCACCGGCATGGAGCGTTTCGTGGCCCGCGACTCCGGCGTCTGCGCCGTGGCACGTCGTGGCGGCGTGATCGACTCCGTGGATGCCAAGCGCATCGTGGTGCGCATCAACGAGGACGAGATCATCGGCGGCGAGGCCGGCGTTGATATCTACAACCTCACCAAGTACGTGCGCTCCAACCAGAACACCTGTCAGAACCAGCGTCCGATCGTGCGTCCCGGCGACTCCGTGGCCCGTGGCGACATCCTGGCCGACGGTCCTTCGGTGGACATGGGCGACCTGGCCCTGGGCCAGAACATGCGCATCGCCTTCATGCCGTGGAACGGCTACAACTTCGAGGACTCCATCCTGCTCTCCGAGCGGGTCGTCCAGGAGGACCGTTTCACCACCATCCATATCCAGGAGCTGACCTGCGTCTCCCGCGACACCAAGCTGGGGCCGGAGGAGATCACCTCCGACATCCCCAACGTGGGCGAGTCGGCGCTCTCCAAGCTGGATGAGGCCGGTGTGGTCTACATCGGTGCCGAGGTCGGTCCGGGCGATATCCTGGTCGGCAAGGTCACGCCCAAGGGTGAGACCCAGCTGACGCCGGAAGAGAAGCTGCTGCGCGCCATCTTCGGCGAGAAGGCCAGCGACGTTAAGGACACCTCCCTGCGTGCCCCCACCGGCATGAAGGGTACCGTCATCGACGTCCAGGTGTTCACCCGCGACGGCGTGGAGAAGGACTCGCGTGCGCTCTCCATCGAGCAGATGCAGCTCGACGAGGTCCGCAAGGACCTCCAGGAGACCTACCGCATCGCCGAGGACGCCACCTTCGAGCGCCTCAAGCGGACCCTGAGCGGCCAGGCCGTCAACGGCGGGCCCCAGCTCAAGAAGGGTGATGTGCTCTCCACGAGCTACCTCGAGGAGCTGCCGCGTCAGCAGTGGTTCAAGCTGCGCCTGCAGGACGAGGCCCTCAACGAGCTGCTGGCCCAGGCCGACGAGCAGCTGGAGACGCGTCGCAAGGAGATGGACGAGCGCTTCGAGGACAAGAAGCGCAAGCTGACCCAGGGCGACGACCTGGCGCCCGGCGTGCTCAAGATCGTCAAGGTCTACATGGCGGTGAAGCGTCGCCTGCAGCCGGGCGACAAGATGGCCGGCCGCCACGGTAACAAGGGTGTCATCTCGGCGATCATGCCCATTGAGGACATGCCCTTCGACGACCAGGGTGAGCCGGTGGACGTGGTGTTGAACCCGCTGGGCGTGCCGTCGCGCATGAACGTGGGGCAGATACTGGAGACCCACCTGGGCCTCGCCGCCTGGGGGCTGGGTCGCAAGATCGACGGCCTGCTGCGCGATGCCCGCGAACAGCAGGTGGCCGAGATCCGCGACTTCCTGGGGCAGGTCTACAACTCCACCCCGGGCACCCGTGTCGAGGAGCTCGAGTCGCTCTCCGATGACGAGGTGATCGCCCTGGCCAAGAACCTGAAGGCGGGCGTGCCGATGTCCACGCCGGTGTTCGATGGTGCCGACGAGCACGAGATCAAGCACCTGCTGCGGCTGGCCGAGCTGCCGGATTCCGGTCAGATGACGCTCTACGACGGCCGTACCGGTGACGCCTTCGATCGTCCGGTGACCGTCGGCTACATGTACATGCTCAAGCTCAACCACCTGGTGGACGACAAGATGCACGCGCGCTCCACCGGCTCCTACTCGCTGGTCACCCAGCAGCCGCTGGGCGGCAAGGCGCAGTTCGGTGGTCAGCGCTTCGGTGAGATGGAGGTCTGGGCCCTGGAGGCGTACGGCGCCGCCTACACCCTCCAGGAGATGCTCACCGTCAAGTCCGACGACGTGGAGGGTCGCACCAAGATGTACAAGAACATCGTGGATGGCGACCACGCCATGCAGGCGGGCATGCCGGAATCCTTCAACGTGCTGGTGAAGGAGATCCGCTCGCTGGGCATCGACATCGAGCTCGAGAGCTGAGGCGGCCGACGCTTCACATTATGACGGTCCGCGGGGGCGGCAGCAGTGCCCCCGCCCATGACAACTCCGCAGCGGAGCCGACCCCATGAAAGATTTGGTGAAAGTCCTCAAATCGCAGTCTCAGTCCGACGAGTTCGACGCGATCAAGATTACCCTGGCGTCCCCGGACATGATCCGCTCCTGGTCGTTCGGCGAGGTCAAGAAGCCCGAGACCATCAACTACCGTACCTTCAAGCCGGAGCGGGACGGCCTTTTCTGCGCCAAGATCTTCGGCCCGGTGAAGGACTACGAGTGCCTGTGCGGCAAGTACAAGCGCATGAAGCACCGTGGGATCATCTGCGAGAAGTGCGGCGTCGAGGTGACCAAGGCCGCCGTGCGTCGCGAGCGCATGGGCCACATCGAGCTGGCAAGCCCGGTCGCCCATATCTGGTTCCTGAAGTCGCTGCCCTCGCGCATCGGCATGTTCCTGGACATGACCCTGCGTGATATCGAGCGCGTGCTCTACTTCGAGAGCTTCGTGGTCATCGATCCGGGCATGACCACGCTGGAGCGTGGCCAGCTGCTCAACGACGAGCAGTACTTCGAGGCCCTCGAGGAGTTCGGTGACGACTTCGACGCCCGCATGGGTGCCGAGGCGGTCCAGGCGCTGCTCAAGGACATCGACATGCTCGAGGAGATCGAGCGCCTGCGCGAGGAGATCCCGCAGACCAACTCCGAGACCAAGATCAAGAAGCTCTCCAAGCGGCTCAAGCTGCTGGAGGCCTTCCAGGGCTCCGGCAACGACCCGGCGTGGATGGTCATGGAGGTGCTGCCGGTACTGCCGCCGGACCTGCGTCCGCTGGTGCCGCTGGACGGTGGCCGCTTCGCCACCTCGGATCTCAACGACCTCTACCGTCGTGTGATCAACCGCAACAACCGCCTCAAGCGGCTGCTCGACCTCAATGCGCCCGACATCATCGTGCGCAACGAGAAGCGCATGCTGCAGGAGGCGGTGGATGCACTGCTGGACAACGGCCGTCGCGGCCGGGCCATCACCGGCTCCAACAAGCGCCCGTTGAAGTCCCTGGCCGACATGATCAAGGGCAAGCAGGGTCGCTTCCGCCAGAACCTGCTGGGCAAGCGCGTCGACTACTCCGGCCGCTCGGTCATCACCGTGGGCCCGACCCTGCGCCTGCACCAGTGCGGCCTGCCCAAGAAGATGGCGCTGGAGCTGTTCAAGCCGTTCATCTACTCCAAGCTGCAGTCGCTGGGGCATGCCTCCACGATCAAGGCCGCCAAGAAGATGGTCGAGCGCGAGACGGCGGAGGTGTGGGACATCCTCGCCGACGTCATCCGCGAGCACCCGGTGCTGCTCAACCGCGCCCCGACCCTGCACCGCCTCGGCATCCAGGCCTTCGAGCCGCTGCTGATCGAGGGCAAGGCGATCCAGCTGCACCCGCTGGTGTGTGCCGCCTACAACGCCGACTTCGACGGTGACCAGATGGCGGTCCACGTGCCGCTGACCCTGGAGGCCCAGCTCGAGGCGCGCACGCTGATGATGGCGACCAACAACGTGCTGTCGCCGGCCAACGGCGAGCCGATCATCGTGCCCTCCCAGGACGTGGTGCTGGGTCTCTACTACATGACCCGCGAGAAGATCAACGCCAAGGGCGAGGGCATGGTGTTCTCCGACCTCAACGAGGTGGAGCGTGCCTTCAACACCCAGCATGTGGCGCTGCATGCCCGCATCAAGGTGCGCCTGGACGAGGTGCTGATCGACGAGGAGAGCGGCGAGAAGACCCACCAGCGCGTGCTGCGCGACACCACCGTGGGTCGTGCGCTGCTGTTCCGCATCCTGCCGGAGGGCGTGCCCTTCGAGCTGGTCGACCAGCCGATGAAGAAGAAGGCGATCTCGGGCCTGCTCAACGAGGTGTATCGCCGCGCCGGCCTCAAGCCGACGGTGATCTTTGCCGACCAGCTGATGTACACCGGCTTCCGCCTGGCCACCTGGTCCGGCGCCTCCATCGGCGTCAACGACTTCGTCATCCCGGACGCCAAGGCCGAGATCGTCGAGGGTGCCGAGGAGGAGGTGAAGGAGATCGAGGACCAGTTCTCCTCGGGCCTCGTCACCGCCGGCGAGAAGTACAACAAGGTGATCGACATCTGGTCCAAGGCCAACGACAAGGTGGCCAAGGCGATGATGGCGGGCATCTCCAAGGAGACCGTGGTCGACCGCGAAGGCAAGGAGGTCGAACAGGACTCCTTCAACAGCGTGTTCATCATGGCCGACTCCGGTGCCCGGGGTAGCGCCGCCCAGATCCGTCAGCTGGCCGGCATGCGTGGCCTGATGGCCAAGCCGGATGGCTCGATCATCGAGACGCCGATCGTCGCCAACTTCCGTGAGGGCCTGAACGTACTCCAGTACTTCATCTCCACCCACGGTGCCCGTAAGGGTCTAGCGGACACGGCACTCAAGACCGCCAACTCCGGTTACCTGACCCGTCGCCTGGTCGACGTGGCCCAGGACATGGTGATCACCGAGAAGGACTGCGGCACCGAGCGTGGCCTGACCCTGCACCCGGTCATCGAGGGCGGCGATATCATCGTCTCCTTGGCCCAGCGCGTGCTGGGTCGTGTGGTCGCCCAGGACGTCATCGACCCGGCCAGCGACGAGGTGCTGATTCCGCGCGGCACGCTGCTCGACGAGAAGTGGTGCGCCGAGCTCGACACCATGGGCGTCGACGAGATCGTGGTGCGCAGCGCGATCAGCTGCCAGACCGCCCATGGCGTCTGTTCGGCCTGCTACGGCCGCGACCTGGCGCGTGGCCACGAGGTCAACATCGGCGAGTCCGTGGGCGTCATCGCCGCCCAGTCCATCGGTGAGCCGGGTACCCAGCTGACCATGCGGACCTTCCACATCGGTGGTGCGGCCTCGCGGGCCTCCGCGGTGGACAGCGTCCAGGTCAAGCACGGCGGCAAGGTGCGTCTGCACAACATCAAGTACGTGGAGCGCGCCGACGGCAAGCTGGTGGTGGTTTCCCGCTCCAGCGCCCTGGCCGTCGCCGACGACCATGGTCGTGAGCGCGAGTACTACAAGCTGCCCTACGGCGCGGAGCTCTCCGTGCGCGACGGCGACAGCGTCGAGGCCGGCCAGGCGGTGGCCAAGTGGGACCCGCACACCCACCCCATCGTCGCCGAGGCCGAGGGTGCCGTGCAGTACGCCGACATGGACGAGGGCGTCACCATCCACCGCAGCGTGGACGAGATGACTGGCCTCTCCTCCATCGAGGTGATCGAGGCGGCGGCGCGTCCCATGGCCGGTCGCGACAAGCGCCCGATGATCCTGCTCAACGACGAGACCGGCCAGCCGGTCACCGTCACCGGCTCCGACACCCCGGTACAGTACCCGCTGCCCGGCAAGTCGATCGTCACCGCCGACAACGGCGCGAAGATCGGTGTCGGTGAGGTGGTCGCACGCATCCCGGTGGAGGCGTCCGGCAACAAGGACATCACCGGTGGTCTGCCGCGGGTTGCCGACCTGTTCGAGGCGCGCAAGCCCAAGGAACCGTCGATCCTCGCCGAGATCAGCGGCGTGATCAGCTTCGGCAAGGAGACCAAGGGCAAGCGTCGCCTGACCATCACCCCGCAGGACGGCGACCCCTACGAGGCGCTGATCCCGAAGTGGCGTCAGATCGCCGTCTTCGAGGGTGAGTCGGTGGAGAAGGGCGAGGTCATCTCCGATGGCCCCAGCAACCCCCACGATATCCTGCGTCTGCTGGGTGTGGAGGAGCTGGCCAAGTACATCAGCGCCGAGATCCAGGAGGTCTACCGCCTCCAGGGCGTGGGCATCAACGACAAGCACATCGAGGTGATCGTGCGTCAGATGCTGCGCAAGGTGGAGATCACCGATGCCGGTGATTCCGACTTCATTCCCGGCGACCAGGCCGAGCTGGTCCGCGTGCTCGAGCAGAATGCGCGCCTCGAGAAGGAAGAGAAGTTCCCGGCCAAGTACCAGCGCGTGCTGCTGGGTATCACCAAGGCCAGCCTGGCCACCGAGTCGTTCATCTCCGCGGCCTCCTTCCAGGAGACCACGCGAGTGCTGACCGAGGCGGCGGTGACCGGCAAGCGCGACTACCTGCGCGGCCTGAAGGAAAACGTGGTGGTGGGACGTCTGATCCCGGCCGGTACCGGCCTGACCCACCACGCCGAGCGGCGCCGCCGGCGCGATGGCGTGGTGGAGCCCGCCGCGCCCTCGGCCCACGATGTCGAGCAGGAGCTGGGCGCCCAGCTCACCGCGCTGGACTCGGACGACGACGAGATCTGACATCCACCGACCCGGGTCCGGCCGCCATGGCGGTCGGGCTTGACGGTCGGGGGCGTCAGCCAGTAGAATGCGCAGCCTTTAACAGTGGGGCGGGTGCGCCCGCACCCGCTGGTGAGGCAGCGCAGTACAGGAAAGCGAGCGGCTACCTCGCTTCCGCCAAGGCAACCCATTGGAGCAATAGATGGCAACGATCAATCAGCTGGTGCGCAAGCCGCGCAAGCGCCCCGTCACCAAGAGTGACGTGCCGGCGCTGCAGGCCTGCCCGCAGAAGCGCGGCGTCTGCACCCGCGTCTACACGACCACCCCTAAGAAGCCGAACTCCGCACTGCGTAAGGTGTGCCGTGTTCGTCTGACCAACGGCTACGAGGTCTCCTCGTACATCGGTGGTGAGGGTCACAACCTCCAGGAGCACTCCGTGGTGCTGATCCGCGGCGGTCGAGTCAAGGACCTTCCCGGTGTGCGTTATCACACCGTGCGTGGCGCCCTGGACACCTCCGGCGTTCAGAACCGTAAGCAGGGCCGTTCCAAGTACGGTGCCAAGCGTCCCAAGGCCTGATCGGCCCGGATCGCGATTAGACCACCAATTGATACCGGTCTGATAAGAGTAAGGTCGGGCGTCGCGGCTTCGAGAGGAGTGTGCGGGAGTCCCGGGTTTACCTGAAGGACCCTTCAACAGAGGGCTTATCATGCCTAGAAGAAGAGTTGCGGCCAAGCGCGAGATCCTGCCGGATCCCAAGTTCGGAAGCGAGCGCCTGGCGAAGTTCATGAACCACCTGATGATCGGCGGCAAGAAGTCCGTAGCTGAGCGCATCGTCTATGGTGCGCTGGACAGGGTTGCCGAGCGCAGTAACGAAGAGCCGCTGGAGATCTTCGACAAGGCGCTGGAAAGCATCCAGCCCATGGTCGAGGTGAAGTCTCGCCGCGTTGGCGGTGCGACCTATCAGGTGCCGGTCGAGGTGCGCCCGTCGCGCCGTCAGGCGCTGGCCATGCGTTGGCTGGCCGATGCGGCGCGTCGCCGTGGTGAGAAGACCATGGTGCTGCGTCTCGCCGGCGAGATGCTCGACGCCGCCGAGGGCAAGGGTTCTGCGGTCAAGAAGCGTGAAGACGTGCACCGTATGGCAGAAGCCAACAAGGCCTTCTCTCACTACCGGTTCTGATCAGCGCTTCCAAACGCATCGCCAACCAACGGGGAGTTCCACCGTGGCTCGCAAAACTCCGCTAAAACGCTATCGCAACATCGGGATCGTCGCCCACGTCGATGCCGGCAAGACCACCACGACCGAGCGCGTGCTGTTCTACACCGGTATCAACCACAAGCTGGGCGAGACCCACGAAGGTGCCTCCACCACCGACTGGATGGAGCAGGAGCAGGAGCGTGGTATCACCATCACCTCCGCTGCCGTGACCACCTTCTGGAAGGGCATGAACCACCAGTTCGATGAGCACCGCGTCAACATCATCGACACCCCCGGACACGTCGACTTCACCATCGAGGTGGAGCGCTCGCTGCGCGTACTCGACGGTGCGGTAGTGGTGCTGTGTGGCTCTTCCGGTGTGCAGCCGCAGACCGAGACCGTCTGGCGTCAGGCCAACAAGTACGAAGTCCCGCGCATGGTGTTCGTCAACAAGATGGACCGCACCGGTGCCGACTTCTTCATGGTCGTCGACCAGCTCAAGGATCGCCTGGGTGCCAACGCCGTGCCGATCCAGATCAACTGGGGCACCGAGGAAGACTTCAAGGGCGTCATCGACCTGATCGAGATGAAGGCCATCCTGTGGAACGAGGCCGACCTCGGTGCCACCTATGACCTGGTCGATATTCCCGCCGAGCTTCAGGAGACCGCGGAGAAGTACCGCGAGGAGATGGTCGAGGCCGCCGCCGAAGCCTCCGAAGAGCTGATGGACAAGTACCTCGAGGGCGGTGAGCTCACCAAGGAAGAGATCAAGGCCGGTCTGCGTCGTCGTACCCTCGACAACGAGATCGTGCTGGTCACCTGTGGCTCCGCGTTCAAGAACAAGGGCGTGCAGGCCGTACTGGACGCCGTGGTCGAGTACCTGCCGTCGCCCACCGAGGTCAAGGCCATCGAGGGTGAGCTGGACGACAAGGAAGGCACTATCGAGACCCGCGAGGCGGACGATAGCGCTCCCTTCGCTGCCCTGGCGTTCAAGATCGCCACCGACCCCTTCGTCGGCACCCTGACCTTCATCCGCGTCTACTCCGGCGTCCTCAACTCCGGCGACAGCGTCTACAACTCCGTCAAGCAGAAGAAGGAGCGTGTGGGTCGTATCGTCCAGATGCACGCCAACTCCCGCGAGGAGATCAAGGAAGTGCGCGCCGGCGATATCGCCGCCTGTATCGGCCTCAAGGACGTCACCACCGGTGACACCCTGTGCGACCTGAACGACAAGATCGTTCTCGAGCGCATGGAGTTCCCGGATCCGGTCATCTCCGTGGCCGTCGAGCCGAAGTCCAAGGCCGACCAGGAGAAGATGGGTGTCGCACTGGGCAAGCTGGCCCAGGAAGATCCCTCCTTCCAGGTGCGCACCGACGAGGAGACCGGGCAGACGATCATCTCCGGCATGGGCGAGTTGCACCTCGATATCCTCGTCGACCGCATGCGTCGCGAGTTCAAGGTCGAGGCCAACATCGGCAAGCCGCAGGTGGCCTACCGCGAGACCATTCGCGGCAAGGTGGAGCAGGAAGGCAAGTTCGTGCGCCAGTCCGGTGGTCGCGGCCAGTACGGCCACGTCTGGCTGCGCATCGAGCCGCTCACCGCGGAAGACAAGGGCGAAGATGAAGACATGCACTTCAAATTCGCTTCAGAAATCGTCGGCGGCGTGGTTCCCAAGGAATACGTGCCGGCCGTCGAGAAAGGGGCCTACGAGCAGCTGCAGAACGGTGTCATCGCGGGCTACCCGATGATCGACGTCAAGGTTACGCTGTACGATGGTTCCTACCACGACGTGGACTCCAACGAGACCGCGTTCAAGGTCGCTTCTTCCATGGCGGTCAAGGAAGGCGCCAAGAAGGCCAAGGCGGTACTGCTCGAGCCGGTGATGAAGGTCGAGGTCGTGACTCCCGAGGACTTCATGGGTGATGTCATGGGCGACCTGAACCGCCGTCGCGGTCTGGTATCAGGCATGGATGACTCGTCCATGGGCAAGATCATCCGCGCCAGGGTTCCGTTGGCTGAGATGTTCGGTTACGCGACCGATCTGCGTTCTCAGACCCAGGGACGCGCAAGCTACGTCATGGAGTTTGCGGATTACGAAGAGGCGCCGTCCAGCGTCGTTGAAGCCGTCATCAACCAAAACGGTTAACCGTTAGCTAACGTAAAGAGGTTATAGCAGTGGCTAAGGAAAAATTTGAGCGTTCCAAACCGCACGTCAACGTCGGCACCATCGGTCACGTCGACCACGGCAAGACCACTCTGACTGCGGCCCTGACCCGTGTCTCCGCCGAGGTGTTCGGTGGCGACTGGAGCGAGTTCGACGCCATCGATAACGCTCCGGAAGAGCGTGAGCGTGGTATCACCATCGCCACCTCCCACGTGGAGTACCAGTCCGAGACGCGTCACTACGCCCACGTCGACTGCCCGGGACACGCCGACTACGTCAAGAACATGATCACCGGTGCTGCCCAGATGGACGGCGCTATCCTGGTCGTGTCCGCCGCCGACGGCCCCATGCCGCAGACCCGCGAGCACATCCTGCTGTCGCGTCAGGTCGGCGTGCCGTACATCGTCGTGTTCCTGAACAAGGCCGACATGGTCGACGACGAAGAGCTGCTCGAGCTGGTCGAGATGGAAGTTCGTGAGCTCCTCGACGAGTACGACTTCCCGGGCGACGACACCCCGATCATCACCGGTTCCGCCCTGATGGCCCTGGAAGGCAAGGACGACAACGGCATGGGTACCACCGCCGTTGCCAACCTGATCAAGGCCCTGGACGACTACATCCCGGAGCCGGAGCGTGCCATCGATCAGCCGTTCCTGATGCCGATCGAGGACGTGTTCTCCATCTCCGGTCGCGGCACCGTGGTTACCGGTCGTGTCGAGCGCGGCATCGTCAAGGCTGGCGAGGAAGTCGAGATCGTCGGTATCAAGGACACCGTCAAGACCGTCGTCACCGGCGTCGAGATGTTCCGCAAGCTGCTCGACGAAGGTCGTGCCGGTGAGAACGTCGGCGCCCTGCTGCGTGGCACCAAGCGTGACGACGTCGAGCGTGGTCAGGTCCTGGCCAAGCCGGGCACCATCACCCCGCACACCAAGTTCGAGGCCGAGGTGTACGTGCTGAGCAAGGACGAGGGTGGTCGTCACACTCCGTTCTTCAAGGGCTACCGTCCGCAGTTCTACTTCCGTACCACCGACATCACCGGTACCTGTGAACTGCCGGAAGGCGTCGAGATGGTCATGCCGGGCGACAACGTCAAGATGGTTGTCACCCTGATCGCGCCGATCGCCATGGATGATGGCCTGCGCTTCGCCATCCGCGAAGGCGGCCGCACCGTCGGCGCCGGCGTCGTGGCCAAGATCATCGAGTAAGCGTTTCGCTGCTTGAACGATCGAAGGGGGCTCCGCGAGGAGCCCCCTTCTGCGCACCGGTAACGAGTGTTTGACTCTCGTCGCCGGCGTGCCTATAATGCGCATCCTTTGAATGCGTGGGTTGACGGCTCGCGCCGTCAGAATCCATTGGAGTTAGGGCAAATGCAGAACCAGAAGATTCGCATTCGGTTGAAGGCCTTCGACCATCGCCTGATCGACCAGTCCGCCGCGGAGATTGTCGAAACCGCCAAGCGTACCGGCGCCCAGGTTCGTGGTCCGATTCCTCTGCCGACCAACCGCGAGCGCTACACCGTGCTGATCTCGCCGCACGTCAACAAGGACGCGCGCGACCAGTACGAGATCCGCACGCACAAGCGCGTGCTCGATATCGTCGAGCCGACGGAGAAGACCGTCGATGCCCTGATGAAGCTCGATCTCGCCGCCGGCGTGGACGTGCAGATCAAGCTCGACTGATTTTTACACTAGACACGCGGCCCAGCGCTCGGCAAGCCGTTCGAGCAGCAGCCGCCGCGCCGTGAGGCGCCACACAACGTGCTAGTGGAATGCTCTGGAAAGGGCAGCCATAGCGGGTGATAGCCCCGTACACTATAGGAGACTGAGAATGACTATCGGTTTAGTCGGCAAGAAGGCCGGGATGACCCGTGTCTTCACCGAAGATGGCGCCTCCGTGCCCGTGACCGTGATCGAGGTTGAGCCTAACCGCGTCACTCGCGTCAAGACCGTCGAGAGCGACGGCTACGCAGCGGTTCAGGTCACAACCGGCTCCCGCAAGGCCAAGCACCTGTCGAAGGCCCAGGCTGGGCAGTTCGCCAAGGCAGGTATCGAGGCCGGTCGTTCACTGATGGAGTTCCGCCTGACAGAAGGCGACGAGGCTCCGGAAGTGGGCGGCGAACTCACCGTATCCCTCTTCGAAGCTGGTCAGATTATCGATGTGACCGGCAGCTCCAAGGGCAAGGGCTTCCAGGGCGCAGTCAAGCGCTGGAACTTCCGCACCCAGGACAACAGCCACGGTAACTCCCTGTCGCACCGCGCGCCGGGTTCCATCGGCATGTGCCAGACCCCTGGACGAGTGTTCAAGGGCAAGAAGATGGCCGGCCAGATGGGCAACGTGCGTTGCACCGTCCAGAGTCTCGAAGTCGTCCGCGTCGATGCCGAACGTAACCTGCTGCTGGTCAAGGGCGCCGTGCCCGGTGCCACTGGCAGTGACGTCATCGTGCGCAGCGCCGTGAAAGCTGGCTGAAGGGGAACTTACCGATGAATCTGAATCTTGCTGCCGGCGCCGGCACCGTCGATGTGTCCGACGCCACCTTTGGCAAAGAATTCAATGAGGCGCTCGTGCACCAGGTCGTCACCGCCTATCTGGCCGGTGGTCGTCAGGGTACTCGCGCTCAGAAGAACCGCTCCGACGTGCGTGGCGGCGGCAAGAAGCCGTGGCGTCAGAAGGGCACCGGTCGCGCTCGCGCCGGCACCATCCGCTCTCCGCTGTGGCGCAGCGGCGGCGTGACCTTTGCGGCTCGTCCCCAGGACTACACCCAGAAGGTCAACCGCAAGATGTACCGCGCGGCGATGCGCTCCATCCTCTCCGAGCTGGTGCGTCAGGATCGTCTGGTGGCCGTCGAGGAGATCACCGTCGACGCTCCCAAGACCAAGCAGCTGGTCGCCAAACTCAACGAGCTGGGCCTGGACAAGGTGCTGATCGTCACCGAGGAAGTCGACGAGAAGCTCTACCTGGCCGCCCGCAACATCCCCAACGTGGATGTGGTCGATGTGGCCGCCGCCGATCCGGTGAGCCTGGTCGCCTTCGACAAGGTGCTGGCCACCGTCTCCGCCCTGCGTAAATTCGAGGAGAAGCTGGCATGAACCAGGAGCGTGTATTCAAGGTGCTGCTCGGTCCGCACGTGACCGAAAAGGCCGCCATGGCTGCCGAACGCAACCAGTACGTGTTCAAGGTGGCCGGCGACGCGACCAAGCCCGAGATCAAGAAGGCCGTCGAGGCCCTGTTCGGCAAGAAGGTCGACCGCGTTCAGGCGTTGAACGTCAAGGGCAAGACCAAGCGCACCGCGCAGGGTCTGGGTCACCGCAAGGGGTATCGCAAGGCCTACGTTACGCTGGCCGCCGGCGAGACCCTTGAAGACTTCTCTGGCGCCGAATAAGGGCAGGAGTACGGATAATGGCAATCGTCAAGACCAAACCCACATCCGCCGGTCGTCGCCACCTTGTCAAGGTCGTGAACGACGAGCTGCACAAGGGTGCTCCCTATGCGCCCCTGCTCGAGAAGCAGTCGCGCAGCGGTGGACGTAACAACAACGGTCGCATCACCACCCGCCACGTGGGCGGTGGTCACCGTCAGCACTACCGGATCATCGACTTCAAGCGCACCAAGGATGGCGTTCCGGCCATCGTCGAGCGTCTTGAGTACGATCCGAACCGCAGCGCCAACATCGCGCTGCTCAAGTACCTGGACGGCGAGCGCCGCTACATCATTGCCCCCAAGGGCGTGAGTGCAGGCGACCGTCTTGAGTCCGGCGTCAACGCGGCGATCAAGAAGGGCAATGCGCTTCCGCTGCGTAACATCCCGCTGGGTTCCACCGTGCACTGCATCGAGCTCAAGCCCGGCAAGGGCGCCCAGATCGCTCGCAGCGCCGGTACCAGCGCCCAGCTGGTCGCCCGTGAAGGCAACTACGCTACCCTGCGCCTGCGCTCCGGCGAGATGCGCAAGGTGCTCAGCGAGTGCCGCGCGACCCTGGGGGAAGTGGGCAATTCAGAGCACAGCCTGCGTCAGCTTGGCAAGGCCGGTGCGAAGCGCTGGAAAGGTGTGCGTCCGACCGTTCGCGGCGTGGCCATGAACCCGGTGGATCACCCGCACGGTGGCGGTGAAGGCCGCACCAGCGGTGGTCGTCATCCGGTGTCTCCGTGGGGTATCCCCACCAAGGGCCACAAGACCCGCAAGAACAAGCGCACCGACAAGCTGATCGTTCGTCGCCGCAAGGCCAAGTAACACACTTTAAGAGGTAACGGCTGTGCCACGTTCACTGAAGAAAGGTCCCTTTATTGACCTTCATCTGTTGAAGAAGGTTGAGGCTGCAGTGGAGAAGAGCGACCGCAAACCGATCAAGACCTGGTCGCGTCGCTCCATGATCCTGCCCAACATGGTCGGGCTCACCATTGCGGTCCATAACGGTCGCCAGCACGTCCCGGTGCACGTCTCCGAGGAAATGGTTGGCCACAAGCTGGGCGAATTCGCTGCTACCCGCCTTTATCGCGGTCATGCGGCGGACAAGAAAGCCAAACGGTAAGCCAGAGAGGATTGAGAGATGGAAGTCACAGCTAAGCTGCGTGGCGCTCGTTTATCCGCCCAGAAGGCCCGTTTGGTGGCTGACCAGGTGCGCGGTAAACCGGTCGCCGAGGCACTGGACCTGCTGACCTTCTCACCGAAGAAGGCTGCCAAGCTGGTCAAGAAGGTGCTGCAGTCCGCCATCGCGAATGCGGAAGAAAATAACGGCATGGATATCGACGAGCTGCGTGTCTCGACCATCTGCGTCGATGAGGGCATGACGCTCAAGCGTATCAAGCCGCGTGCCAAGGGGCGCGCGGATCGTATCTTGAAGCGCACCTGCCACATCACCGTCAAGGTAGCCGAGAAGTAGGAGTCGACCAGATGGGTCAGAAAGTCAATCCAACAGGCATCCGCCTGGGTATCGTCAAGGACCATACCTCGGTGTGGTACGCCGAGCGCGGCGCCTATGCCGACAAGCTCAACAGCGACCTCGAGGTGCGCCGCTTCCTGGAAGAGCGTCTGAAGAACGCTTCCGTAAGCCGCATCACCATCGAGCGTCCGGCCAACAACGCCCGTATTACCATTCACACCGCCCGTCCGGGCATCGTGATCGGCAAGAAGGGCGAGGACGTTGACCGGCTGCGTCGCGAGGTCACCGCGATGATGGGCGTGCCCGTGCACGTCAACATCGAGGAAGTTCGCAAGCCCGAGCTGGACGCCATGCTCGTGGCCCAGAACATCGCTGGCCAGCTCGAGCGCCGTGTGATGTTCCGTCGTGCCATGAAGCGTTCCGTGCAGAACGCCATGCGCCTGGGCGCCGGCGGCATCAAGGTGATGCTCTCCGGTCGTCTCGGCGGCGCGGAAATCGCCCGCACCGAGTGGTATCGGGAAGGTCGTGTTCCGCTGCACACGCTGCGTGCGGACATCGACTACGCCACCTACGAGGCCAAGACCACCTACGGCATCATCGGTGTCAAGGTGTGGGTCTTCAAGGGTGAAATCCTCGGGGGCATCGAGGAGGTCCGCGCCAAGGCTAAACAGCCGCAGGCAGCGCCCTCCAAGAAGAAAGGTTCCAGGTAAGGGGAGAGCGAGTCGATGTTACAACCCAAGCGTATGAAGTTCCGCAAGATGCAGAAGGGCCGCAACCGTGGCCTGGCGCATCGCGGAAGCAAGGTCAGCTTCGGCGAATATGGCCTCAAGGCCACAGGCCGTGGCCGCATCACCGCCCGTCAGATCGAGGCCGGTCGTCGTGCGATCACCCGTCACGTCAAGCGTGGCGGCAAGATCTGGATCCGGGTGTTCCCGGACAAGCCGATCTCCAAGAAGCCCCTCGAAGTCCGTATGGGTAAGGGGAAGGGCTCCGTCGAGTACTGGGTCGCACAGATCCAGCCCGGCCGGATCCTCTACGAGATCGAAGGCGTGTCCGAGGAGCTCGCCCGCGAGGCCTTCGGCCTGGCGGCGCAGAAGTTCCCGGTCTCCACCACCTTTGTGAAACGGACGGTGATGTGATGAAAGCCCAGGAAATCCGTGAAAAGTCAGTCGACGAGCTGAACAATCAGCTCCTCGAACTCCTCCGCGAGCAGTTCAACCTGCGCATGCAGAAGGCCACCGGCCAGCTCAGCCAGACGCACTTGCTCAAGCAGGTTCGTCGGGACATCGCCCGGGTGAAGACTGTGCTCAACGAGAAGGCAGGTGACTGAGATGGCCGAAGAGAAGAAAACCCGTACGCTCACCGGCAAGGTGGTGAGCGACAAGATGGACAAGTCCATCGTCGTGATGATCGAGCGCCGTGTGCGTCATCCGATCTACGGCAAGTACGTTAAGCGCTCCACCAAGCTGCACGCCCATGACGAGGCTAACCAGGCGAAGGCCGGTGATACGGTCTCCATCCAGGAGTGCCGTCCGCTGTCCAAGACCAAGTCCTGGACGCTGGTCGAGGTGGTCGAGCAGGCCAAGGGCTAAGCCCCACACCTGCTGTCAGATTAGGTTTGGAGAAAACCGATGATTCAGACTCAGACAATGCTGGATGTCGCCGACAACAGCGGGGCGCGCCGGGTGCAGTGCATCAAGGTGCTGGGCGGTTCACACCGTCGCTACGCCCATGTTGGTGACATCATCAAGGTCACGGTGAAGGAAGCCATCCCGCGCGGCAAGGTCAAGAAGGGCCAGGTCCTCAAGGCGGTGGTGGTACGTACCCGCAGCGGTGTCCGTCGTTCCGACGGCTCGCTGATCCGCTTCGACGGAAATGCGGCTGTTCTGTTGAACAACACCAACGATCAGCCGATCGGCACCCGTATCTTCGGGCCAGTGACCCGTGAGCTTCGCAACGAGAAGTTCATGAAGATCATTTCCTTGGCGCCTGAAGTGCTGTAAGGAGCGAGGCGGTTATGCAAAAGATCAAACGTGACGATGAAGTGATCGTCATCGCCGGCAAGGACAAGGGCAAGCGTGGCACGGTGAAGCGGGTTCTCGAAAACCGCTTCGTGGTGTCCGGTGTGAACATGATCAAGCGTCACACCAAGCCCAACCCCATGGCGGGTAATCAAGGCGGTATCGTCGAGCGCGAGGCTCCGATTCACGCGTCCAACGTGGCCATCTTCAACCAGGAGACCGGAAAGGCGGATCGCGTCGGCTTCCAGGTGCAGGAAGACGGTACCAAGGTACGTATCTACAAGTCGACGCAGACGCAGATCGACGCCTAACGCGAGTCGGGTAGCAAAATGGCGAACTTGAAAGAACGTTATCAGAACGAGGTGGTGGCTCAACTCAAAGAGCAGTTCAGCTACGCCAACGTGATGCAGGTGCCACGGATCACCAAGGTGACTCTGAACATGGGCATCGGCGAAGCGACCAGCGACAAGAAGCTGATCGACAATGCCATCGGTGACCTGGAGAAGCTCTCCGGTCAGAAGCCGATGGTGACCAAGGCACGCAAGTCCATCGCGGGCTTCAAGGTGCGTGAAGGCTGGCCGATCGGGATCAAGGTGACCCTGCGCTCCGAGCGCATGTGGGACTTCCTCGATCGCCTGGTGAATATCGCGATCCCCCGCGTTCGTGACTTCCGTGGTCTCAACCCGAAGTCCTTCGACGGTCGTGGCAACTACTCGATGGGGGTGCGTGAGCAGATCATCTTTCCGGAGCTCGAGTATGATAAGATCGACCGGATTCGTGGTCTGGATGTCACCATCACCACCACCGCCAACACCGATGATGAAGGTCGTGCGCTGCTGAGCGCGCTGAACTTCCCGTTCAAGAAATAAGGGGTGGGATCATGGCAAAGAAAAGCATGGTAGAGCGTGAGCTCAAGCGCACCAAGCTGGTGGAGAAGTACGCCGCCAAGCGCAGCCAGCTCAAGGCGATCATCCAGGACGTGAACGCTTCCGACGAAGAGCGCTTCGAGGCAACGCTGAAGCTGCAGCAGCTGCCGCGTGACTCCAGCCCGGTGCGTCAGCGTAACCGCTGCCGCATCACCGGCCGTCCGCACGGCTTCTACAACAAGTTCGGCCTCGGCCGCAACAAGCTGCGTGAAGCCGCCATGCGTGGCGATGTCCCCGGGCTCAAGAAGTCCAGCTGGTAAGCCACGCAAGAATCAGGAGCGCAACGTAAATGAGCATGCAAGACACTCTGGCGGATATGTTCACCCGTATCCGCAATGCGCAGATGGCCACCAAGGAGACGGTCACCATGCCGTCCTCCCGCCTCAAGGTCGAGGTGGCCCGCGTATTGAAGGAAGAGGGTTACATCAACGACTTCGTGGTGTCCGAAAGCGCCAAGCCCGAGCTGACCGTGACCCTCAAGTACTTCGAGGGCAAGCCGGTCATCGAGCACATTCAGCGAGTTTCCAAGCCGTCCCTGCGCCAGTACAAGGGCAAGGACGAGCTGCCGAAGGTCGCCGATGGCCTGGGTATCGCTATCGTCACCACCTCCAACGGGGTGATGACCGATCGCGCGGCTCGCAAGGCCGGTGTCGGTGGCGAAGTCATCTGCACCGTATTCTAGGAGTTTGGAATGTCCCGCGTAGCCAAATATCCAGTTAAAGTGCCCGCTGGCGTCGAGATCAAGCTCGACGGTGACCAGCTGACCGCCAAGGGCGGCCAGGGCACACTGTCACTGACCATTCACCGCGATGTGGTGGTGGGTCAGGAAGAGGGTCAGCTGACCTTCGCCCCCAGCGAGTCTGCCAAGAGCTGGGCCATGGCCGGTACTACCCGTGCCCTGGTTCAGAACCTGGTGACCGGCGTGAGCGAAGGATTCACTCGTTCCCTCGAAATCATCGGCGTCGGTTATCGTGCCCAGGCCAAGGGCCAGACGCTCAATCTGTCACTGGGCTTCTCGCACCCGGTCGAGTACACACTGCCTGAGGGTGTCACGGCGGAAACGCCGAAGAACACCCAGATCGTGCTGAAGAGCGCGGACAAGCAGGCGCTCGGTCAGGTCGCCGCGGAAATCCGCGCCTTCCGTCCGCCCGAGCCCTACAAGGGCAAGGGTGTCAGGTACGCCGACGAGCAGGTGCGTCGCAAAGAAGCCAAGAAGAAGTAAGGCAGGGTTATGAACGCGAAGAAAGAATCTCGTCTCCGTCGTGCCCGCCGCGCTCGCGCCAAGATCCGCGAGCTGGGCGTGTATCGCCTGTGCGTCAACCGTACCCCGCGTCACATCTACGCGCAGATCATCTCGCCGGATGGTGGCAAGGTCCTGGCCAGCGCTTCCACGCTGGACAAGGATCTGCGTGAGGGTGCGACCGGCAACGCCGACGCCGCCGCCAAGGTTGGCGCGCTGATTGCCGAGCGCGCCAAGGAAGCGGGCATCACCCAGGTAGCCTTCGATCGCGCCGGTTTCAAGTACCACGGCCGCGTCAAGGCCCTGGCCGACGCCGCTCGTGAAGGCGGCCTGGAATTCTAAAGGGTTTTACGATGGCGAAGAACGAACAGCAAAGCGGCGACCTCCAGGAGAAACTGGTTCAGGTCAACCGTGTTGCCAAGGTGGTCAAGGGTGGCCGTATCTTCGGTTTCACCGCCCTGACCGTCGTGGGTGACGGCAAGGGTCGTGTCGGCTTCGGCCGCGGCAAGGCGCGTGAAGTGCCGGTCGCGATCCAGAAGGCGATGGACCAGGCGCGTCGCAACATGGTCAAGGTGCACCTCTCCGGCGGCACCCTGCAGTACCCGGTCAAGGCCCGTCACGGTGCCTCCAAGGTGTACATGCAGCCCGCCTCCGAGGGTACCGGCATCATCGCCGGCGGCGCCATGCGCTCCGTGCTGGAGCTGGCCGGTGTCCATGACGTACTGGCCAAGTGCTACGGCTCCACCAATCCGGTGAACGTGGTGCGGGCGACCGTCAGGGGCCTGTCCGCCATGCAGTCGCCGGAAGACATTGCCGCCAAGCGCGGTATGCCTGTCGAAGCGATCACGGGGTGAGCACCATGGCAGCAACGATCAAGGTTACCCAGACCCGCAGCACCATCGGCGTGCTGGCCAAGCACAAGGCCACCATTCAGGGCCTCGGCCTGCGTCGCATCGGTCATACGGTTGAACTGGAAGATACCCCCGCCGTGCGCGGCATGATCCACAAGGTGAACTACCTTGTGCGCGTTGAGGGAGAGTAATCCATGAAACTCAATAGCCTGAGCCCGGCACCGGGCTCCAAGCACGCCGAGAAGCGCGTCGGTCGTGGCATCGGCTCCGGTCTGGGCAAGACCGGCGGCCGCGGCCACAAGGGCCAGAAGTCGCGCAGCGGCGGCAGCGTCAAGCCCGGCTTCGAGGGCGGTCAGATGCCGCTGCAGCGGCGTCTGCCGAAGTTCGGCTTCACTTCCGCGAAGTCGCTGGTCTCCGAGGAAGTGCGCCTGGCAGAACTGGCCAAGGTGGCCGGTGACGAGGTCACCCTCGAGACCCTCAAGCAGGCCAACGTGCTGAAGGACGCCACGCTGCATGCGAAGGTGATCCTCTCCGGCGATCTGAACAAGGCGGTTACCGTCCGCGGCCTCAAGGTCACCCAGGGTGCCCGTGCCGCGATCGAAGCCGCCGGTGGCAAGGTAGAGGACTAAATGGCGAAGTCAGGAAAAATGCCGGCGATGGGCAGCGGTCTGGGTGAACTGTGGGCGCGTCTGCGCTTCGTGCTCCTCGCCATCGTGGTGTACCGCATCGGTGCCCACATCCCCGTGCCCGGTATGAATCCTGACCAGCTCGCTGCCTTGTTCAGGGAGCAGCAGGGCACCATCCTCGGCATGTTCAACATGTTCTCGGGTGGCGCTCTGGAGCGCATGAGTATCTTCGCCCTGGGCATCATGCCCTACATCTCGGCGTCGATCATCATGCAGCTGCTGACCGCGGTCTCGCCCCATCTTGAGCAGCTCAAGAAGGAAGGCGAGGCCGGGCGGCGCAAGATCAGCCAGTACACCCGCTACGGTACCGTGGCCCTGGCCCTGGTCCAGGCCACCGGCATGTCGGTGGGACTGGCCAGCCAGGGCATCGCCTATACGGCCGACTTCAGCTTCTATTTCACCGCCATCGTCACCTTCGTGGGCGGTGCGGTGTTCCTGATGTGGCTGGGCGAGCAGATCACCGAGAAGGGAATCGGCAACGGCATCTCGCTGCTGATCTTCGCCGGTATCGTGGCGGGCCTGCCCGGCGCCGTCGGCCAGGCCTTCGAGCTGGCCCGCAACGAAGGGGCGTGGAACGTCCTGCCGCTGCTGGCCCTTACGGCCCTGGGCGTAGCCACCGTGGCCTTCGTGGTGTTCATCGAGCGCGGCCAGCGCCGCATCACCGTGAACTATCCGCGTCGTCAGGTCGGCAACAAGATGTACGCCGGCCAGAGCAGTTACCTGCCGCTGAAGGTGAACATGGCGGGTGTCATTCCGCCCATCTTCGCCTCCAGTATCCTGTTGTTCCCGGCGTCGCTGGGGCAGTGGGTGGGTGCCGGTGACGGACTCGACTGGCTGCAGCGCGCGTCCCAGGCCCTCGGCCCGGGGCAGCCGCTGTACATCTTGCTTTTTGCCGCGGCGGTGGTATTCTTCTGCTTCTTTTACACAGCGCTGGTCTTCAATCCCAAGGATGTGGCCGACAACCTCAAGAAGTCGGGCGCCTTCCTGCCGGGGATTCGTCCTGGTGAGCAGACCGCTCGCTACGTCGACAAGGTCATGACCCGTCTGACCCTGTTTGGCGCCTTGTACATCACTGCGGTTTCCCTGATGCCCCAGTTCCTGATCGTGGCCTGGAATGTGCCGTTCTTCTTTGGCGGTACCTCGCTGCTGATCGTGGTGGTGGTCATAATGGACTTCATGGGGCAGGTGCAGTCGCACCTCATGTCGCATCAGTACGAGTCGGTGATGAAGAAGTCCAACCTGAAAGGCTACGGCGGCGGCGGCATCATGCGCTGAGGCGCCGCCCGTCGAACTGGCGCGTTGCGGCCCGCAGGGGTCGCCTCGCTAGCCGACTTTGGAGATGGAACGATGAAAGTTCGAGCTTCCGTGAAGAAAATGTGCCGCAACTGCAAGATCATCCGTCGCAATGGCGCCGTCCGCGTCATCTGCACGGAGCCGCGGCACAAGCAGCGCCAGGGCTGATACCTGGTACTGCACTGAACCGGGTGCCGGCATGCCCCTTGCCCTCTGCAGGGTAAAGGGGTATGCTGTTGCGCCTTTTGTAGTAGACCCAACGAGCAAGCCGCTCACATATTCGGAGTAAGCTGATGGCCCGTATTGCAGGCGTCAATATCCCGGACAACAAGCATGCGGCGATCTCGCTGACCTATATCTTCGGGATTGGCCGCACTCGTGCACAGGACATCTGTGCCGCGTCCGGCATCGCGCCGACCACCAAGATCCAGGAACTGTCATCTGAAGAGATCGACACCCTGCGTTCCGAGGTTGGCAAGTACACCGTTGAGGGTGACCTTCGTCGTGATGTGACGCTGAATATCAAGCGTCTCATGGACCTGGGTTGCTACCGTGGTCTGCGTCATCGTCGTGGTCTTCCGCTGCGTGGTCAGCGTACCAAGACCAATGCGCGTACCCGCAAGGGCCCGCGCAAGCCGATCCGCAAATAACACGCACGTTCTGGCGTAAAGACAGGAAGAATCATCAACATGGCTAACCCGCGTAGCAATCGCAAGAAGGTTAAAAAGCAGGTAGTGGATGCCGTTGCGCATATCCACGCCTCTTTTAACAACACGATCATTACGATCACAGACCGCCAGGGCAATGCCCTTTCCTGGGCAACTGCCGGTGGTTCGGGTTTTCGTGGTTCTCGCAAGAGCACCCCGTTCGCTGCTCAAGTAGCAAGCGAGCGTGCAGCGACCGCTGCAGCCGAGTATGGTGTGAAAAACGTCGACGTGCTGGTCAAGGGCCCCGGTCCTGGCCGTGAATCCGCCGTGCGTGCTCTGAACGCCGCCGGCTTCCGCGTGCAGAGCATCATTGACGCGACGCCCATTCCCCACAATGGCTGCCGTCCGCCGAAGAAACGCCGCGTTTAAGGAGACAGATTCATGGCTCGTTACATTGGACCGAAGTGCAAACTGTCTCGTCGTGAGGGGACCGACCTCTTCCTGAAGAGCGGTGTCACTCCCTTCGAGAAGAAGTGCAAATCCGAGCAGATTCCGGGTGTGCACGGCCAGCGCCGTCAGCGTATTTCCGAATACGGCTTGCAGCTTCGCGAGAAGCAGAAAGTGCGCCGCATGTATGGCGTACTCGAGAAGCAGTTCCGCAACTACTACAAGGAAGCGGCCCGTCTCAAGGGCGCGACCGGTGAGGTGTTGCTGCAGCTTCTCGAATCCCGACTGGACAACGTCGTCTATCGCATGGGCTACGGCTCGACCCGCTCCGAGGCTCGGCAGCTGGTCAGCCACAAGGCCATCGCCGTGAATGGCAAGAGCGTCAACGTGGCTTCCTACCAGGTCAAGCCCGGTGATGTGGTCTCCGTTCGCGAGAAGGCGAAGAATCAGGCGCGCATCCAGAACGCCCTGGCCCTGGCCGCCAACCGCGGCGACGTGGCCTGGATCGAGGTCGATGCCAAGAAGATGGAAGGCACCTTCAAGGCGCTGCCCGAGCGCGGCGACCTGTCTGCCGACATCAACGAGGCCCTGATCGTCGAGCTGTACTCCAAGTAAGCGGTGCCAAGCGCCGTGCCTGCCTCCGTTGACGGGGGCAGGCCAAGAGTACCCAGTATCCGTTTGGCAGCCTGAAAGGTGTTCATATGCAGCGTTCAGTGACAGAGTTTCTTCGCCCGCGCGACATCAAGGTCGAAGAGATCAGCGCACACCACGCGAAGATCGTGCTCGAGCCCTTCGAGCGTGGCTTCGGCCACACGCTGGGCAACGCCCTGCGTCGCATCCTGCTCTCGTCCATGCCCGGCTGTGCCGTGGTGGAGACCGAGATCAGCGGCGTCGAGCATGAGTACAGCGCGATCGAGGGCGTCCAGGAAGATGTCATCGAGATCCTCCTGAACCTCAAGGACGTGGCGATCAAGATGCATAGCCGCGACGAGGCGGTGCTCTCGCTGAACAAGCAGGGCCCGGCCGTCGTGACTGCGGGCGACATCGCCCTCGACCATGACGTCGAGATCGTCAACCCCGACCACGTCATCGCCCACGTCAACGAGGGTGCCGAGCTGAAGATGCAGCTCAAGGTGGCGCGTGGCCGCGGCTATGAGCCGGCGGATGCACGTGTCGGTGCCGACGACGAATCTCGCGCCATCGGCCGCCTGCAGCTGGATGCGACCTTCAGCCCCGTGCGTCGTGTTTCCTACAGCGTCGAGGCCGCGCGTGTCGAACAGCGCACCGACCTCGACAAGCTGATCATTGACCTAGAAACCGACGGCACACTGGATCCCGAAGAGGCGATCCGTCGCAGCGCGACCATCCTGCAGGATCAGCTGGCCGCGTTCGTCGACCTGGAAGCCGACAAGGAACAGGAAGTGGAGGAGGAAGAGGATCATATCGATCCGATCCTGCTGCGCCCCGTAGACGATCTCGAGTTGACCGTTCGCAGCGCCAACTGCCTGAAGGCCGAGAATATCTACTACATCGGCGATCTGATCCAGCGCACCGAGGTGGAGCTGCTGAAGACGCCGAACCTCGGCAAGAAGTCCCTGAATGAAATCAAGGACGTTCTGGCAGCACGCGGTCTTTCCCTGGGCATGCGGCTGGAGAACTGGCCGCCGGCTAGCCTGAAGGACGACAAGGCCTCCGCGTGAGCGCCGACTCGAGTCCCAGTTTGGTAAGGAATCACAACCATGCGTCATCGTAAGAGTGGTCGTCACCTCAATCGTACGAGCTCGCATCGCCAGGCCATGTTCAAGAACATGAGCGTGTCGCTGATCGAGCATGAGGTCATCAAGACAACCCTGCCCAAGGCCAAGGAGCTGCGTCGCGTCATCGAGCCGCTGATCACCCTGGCCAAGCAGGACAGCGTCGCCAACCGTCGTCTGGCCTTCAGCCGCACCCGCTCGAAGGAAGCGGTCGGCAAGCTCTTCAATGAGCTGGGTCCGCGTTACGTCGAGCGTCCGGGCGGTTACGTCCGTATCCTCAAGTGCGGCTTCCGCACCGGCGACAACGCCCCCATGGCCTTCGTCGAGCTCGTCGACCGTCCGGTCGTCGAGGACGAGGAAGCCGCCGAGGAGTGATCCTCGGCCGGTCTTCCGGCGATACGGCAAGCGCTGTAAAGAAAAACCGGCTCCCGCAAGGGGCCGGTTTTTTTCATGGGGCGTCTGACTATTCTGTTGGAGTCCCTGAGTCGCGGCTCCTTCGGCGACAGGCCTGAGCGGGGGCGCTGTGAACCCCTCCCTGGGCGCTACCGACGCCGTCCCTGGCGTAGGACCCCCTCCAGGCCTGTCCCCGACGCCGCTCGCTTCGGTGTCGCGTCAAGTCGTGCCTGCTGTCTCTTTTCGTGAGTTTTTGGCCCGCTCCAGCAGCGGCTTGAGGAAGCGCCCGGTGTGGGAGGCCTCGTTGCGCGCCACCTGCTCCGGGGTGCCCTCGGCGATGATTCGCCCACCGCCGCCGCCGCCCTCGGGGCCCAGGTCGACGATCCAGTCGGCGGTCTTGATCACGTCCAGGTTGTGCTCGATCACCACGATGGTGTTGCCGTGGTCGCGCAGGCGGTGCAGCACGGTAAGCAGCTGGCGGATGTCCTCGAAGTGCAGCCCTGTGGTGGGCTCGTCGAGGATATAGAGGGTCTTGCCGGTGTCGCGCTTGGCCAGTTCCCGGGCCAGTTTGACGCGCTGGGCCTCGCCGCCCGAGAGGGTGGTGGCGCTCTGTCCCAGGCGGATGTAGGAGAGGCCCACGTCGAGCAGGGTCTGCAGGCGCCGGGCGATGGCCGGTACCGGCGAGAAGAACTCCAGGGCCTCCTCCACGGTCATCCCCAGTACCTCGTCGATGCTCTTGCCCTTGTAGGCGATCTCCAGGGTCTCGCGGTTGTAGCGCTTGCCCTTGCAGACGTCGCAGGGCACGTAGATGTCGGGCAGGAAGTGCATCTCCACCTTGATCATGCCCTCGCCCTGGCACGCCTCGCAGCGCCCGCCCTTGACGTTGAAGGAGAAGCGACCGGGCTTGTAGCCCCGCGAGCGCGCCTCCTGGGTGCCGGCGAAGAGCTCGCGGATCGGCGTGAAGATGCCGGTATAGGTAGCCGGGTTGGAGCGCGGCGTGCGCCCGATGGGGCTCTGGTCGATGTCGATCACCTTGTCGAGCTGATCGAGGCCCTCGATGCCATCGTGGGTCGCCGGCGTCAGGCTGGTGGCGTGGTTGAGCTCGCGGGCGGCGATCGGCATCAGGGTCGAGTTGATCAGTGTCGACTTGCCGGAGCCGGAGACACCGGTGACGCACACGAACAGCCCCAGCGGCAGTTCGAGGGTGACATCCTGGAGGTTGTTGCCGCGGGCACCGGTCAGGCGCACCAGCTTCTCCGGGTTGCCGGGGATGCGCCAGGGTGGCACCTCGATGCGCCGGGTCCCGGCGAGGTACTGACCGGTGAGCGACTCGGGGTTGGCGATGACCTCCGTGGGGGTCCCCTGGGCGATGACCCGGCCGCCGTGGACCCCGGCGCCGGGGCCGATGTCGAGCACGTGGTCGGCGGCGCGGATGGCGTCCTCGTCGTGCTCTACCACGATCACGGTGTTGCCCAGGTCGCGCAGGCGCTCGAGGGTCTGCAGCAGGCGGTCATTGTCGCGCTGGTGCAGGCCGATGGAGGGCTCGTCGAGGATATACATGACCCCAACCAGGCCGGCACCGATCTGGCTGGCCAGGCGGATGCGCTGGGCCTCGCCACCGGAGAGGGTCTCGGCGCTGCGCTCCAGGTTGAGGTAGTCGAGGCCCACGTTGACCAGGAACTCCAGCCGGGCATGGATCTCGTTGACGATCTTCACCGCAATCTCGCCGCGACGCCCAGGTAGCTCGAGCTCCTTGAAGTAGCGCCAGGCCTCGCCGATGGGCAGGCGGACCATCTCCGGCAGCGTGTGCTCGTCGATGTAGACGTGGCGTGACTCCTTGCGCAGGCGGCTGCCCTCGCAGGCCGGGCAGGGCTGCACGGCGATGTAGCGGGCGAGCTCCTCGCGCACCATGCTCGACTCGGTCTCGCGGTAGCGGCGCTGCAGGTTGGGCAGCACGCCCTCGAAGGGGTGCTCCCGGGTCACCTTGCGGCCGCGATCGTTGACGTAGTGGAAGGCGATGTTGTCGTGGCCACTGCCGTGGAGGATCACCTCACGCTCGTGACGAGCCAGCTCCTGCCAGGGTGTCTCCAGGGTGAAGCGGTAGTGGTCGGCTACCGCCTGGAGCTGGTTGAAGTAGAAGACGCTGCGCCGGTCCCAGCCCTTGATCACGCCTTCGGCCAGGGAGAGCTCCGGGTGGCTGATCAGCTTGTCGGGGTCGAACACCTGCTGTACCCCCAGGCCGTCGCAGGTCGGGCAGGCGCCGGCGGGGTTGTTGAAGGAGAACATGCGCGGCTCGAGCTCGGCGATGGAGTAGCCGCACACCGGGCAGGCGAAGCGTGCCGAGAAGGCGATGTCCTCCTGTTCGCCGTCCATGAAGTGGACCATGGCGACGCCGTCGGCGAGGCCCAGCGCCGTCTCGAAGGACTCCGCCAGGCGCTGCTGCAGCCCCTCGCGCACCTTGATGCGATCCACCACCACGCTGATGTCGTGCTTGCGGGTCTTCTCCAGCGGGGCAATGTCGTCGAGCTCCAGCACCTGGCCGTCGATCATGGCGCGCACGAAGCCCTGGGCGCGCAGCTCGGCGAGCAGCTGCAGGTGCTCCCCTTTGCGTCCCTTGACCACCGGGGCCAGCAGCATCAGCTTGCTGCCCTCGGGCAGTGCCAGCACCTGGTCGACCATCTGGGAGACGGTCTGGGCCTCGAGGTCCTCGCCGTGCTCGGGGCAGCGCGGGGTGCCGGCGCGGGCGAACAGCAGGCGCAGGTAGTCGTAGATCTCGGTGATGGTGCCCACGGTGGAGCGTGGGTTGTGGGAGGTGGATTTCTGCTCGATGGAGATCGCCGGCGAGAGTCCCTCGATATGGTCGACGTCGGGCTTCTCCATCATCGACAGGAACTGGCGGGCATAGGTGGAGAGCGACTCCACATAGCGACGCTGCCCCTCGGCGTAGAGCGTGTCGAAGGCCAGCGATGACTTGCCCGAGCCGGAGAGCCCGGTGACCACGATCAGCCTGTCGCGGGGCAGCTCGACGTCGATATTCTTCAGGTTGTGGGTGCGCGCACCCCTGACCAGAATCCTGTCCATTCCCACCTCATGAGCTCGGCAAAAGAGCGCGGCAAAAGATCGATTATACGGGCCGGCTCCCGGCGGCGGCAAAGCGGTCGTGGATGCCGGCTTTCCCCGGCAGGTGGCAAACCGCTAGAATAGGCGGTCCACTCCTGGGCGCTTGGCGCCCCTCCAGGGAAGATTCGCTACGTCTATGCGCAAGGTCTCCGGGCTGCTGCTCCCCGCCGAACGGCGCGCCATCACCGGTCTGGCCGGTCTCTACGCCACCCGCATGCTGGGCCTGTTCATGGTGCTGCCGGTCCTGGCGCTGTATGCCGACGACCTGGCCGGTGCCACGCCACTGCTGGTGGGGCTGGCGCTGGGTATCTATGGCCTGACCCAGGCCACCCTGCAGATCCCCTTCGGGCTGCTCTCCGACCGCCTGGGACGCAAGCCGGTGATCGCGGGCGGCCTCCTGCTGTTCCTGCTGGGCAGCGTGGTGGCGGCAATGGCCGACACCATCGGCGGGGTGATCCTCGGCCGCTGCCTGCAGGGCAGCGGCGCGGTGGCCGCAGCGATCATGGCGCTGCTTGCCGACCAGACCCGTGAACAGGTGCGCACCGCGGCCATGGCCACCATCGGCCTCTCCATCGGCGTAGCCTTCGCCGTGGCCATGGTGCTGGGGCCGCTGGTGGCGAGCCACTTCGGCCTCTCCGGGGTGTTCTGGTTCACCGCTGCTCTGGCTGCCCTGGGGCTGCCGGTATTGTGGCGGCTGGTGCCCCCTGCGCCGCGTCGCCTGCGTCACCGCGACGTGGGCATCGACCGCGCTCAGCTGGGCCGCACCCTGGGTCGGCCCGACCTGCTGCGTCTGGACCTCTCGATCTTCGCCCTGCATCTGGTGCTGATGGCGATCTTCGTCGCGGTGCCGTTCCGGCTGCTCGACGCGGGGCTCCCCACCGAGCGTCACGGCCTGGCCTACCTGGGGGTGATGCTGCTGGCCTTCGTCGGCATGGTGCCGCTGGTGGTGGTCGCCGAGAAGCGTCGGCAGATGAAGGCGATGTGCCTGCTGGCCATCACGGCGATGCTGGCCAGCCTGCTGGGCATGACCTGGGCCGGCGCCGGGCTATGGGGCCTGCTCGGCTGGCTGCTGCTCTACTTCATCGGTTTCAACCTGCTCGAGGCCACGCTGCCGTCGATGATCAGTAAGCTGGCCCCGGCCGGGGCCAAGGGCACCGCCATGGGGGTCTACTCGACCAGCCAGTTCCTGGGGGCCTTTCTGGGCGGCGTGCTCGGCGGGGCGCTCTCCCAGCAGTGGGGGCTGCCGGCGGTGTTCCTGGGTGCCGCCGCGTTGACCGCGGCCTGGCTGGCGGTAATGGTGGGCATGCGTCAGCCGCCGCATCTGGTCAGCGAGGTGGTGGCACTCGACGACGATCACGGCGATGATGCCCTGGAGACCCAGATGGCCAGGTTCGCCGAGGTGGCCGGCGTGGAGGACGTGCTGATCGTCCCCGAGGAGCGCCTGGCCTATCTCAAGGTGGATCGCCAACGCCTCGACGAGGAGGCGCTGGCAAGACTGATCGATACGGGAAGGGAGCACGCCTGACGGCGTGCCCTTCACTTCATGGCGCGGGGCGCCAGGCGGCGGCCCCGGCCCGCGACACGATGCATGCATGACAGCGCATCCATGGCGCTGTGCTCAAGACAACGTACTCAAGACATCGTATTCAAGATCACAAGGAGTCCCTCATGGCCCGTGGCATCAACAAGGTCATCCTCATCGGCAATCTGGGGCAGGATCCCGAGGTGCGCTTCAGCCCCTCCGGCACTGCCATCGCCAACCTCAACCTGGCCACCACCGATACCTGGATGGACCGCCAGAGTGGCCAGCGCCAGGAGCGTACCGAGTGGCACCGCCTGGTGCTGTTCAACAAGACCGCCGAGATCGCCCAGCAGTATCTCAAGAAGGGCAGCAAGATCTATGTCGAAGGCCGCCTACAGACCCGCAAGTGGCAGGGGCAGGACGGGCAGGATCGCTACACCACCGAGATCGTGGTCAACGACATGCAGATGCTCGACTCCCGCGGCGGCGGCGGTGACTTCCAGGGCGGCGGCTTTGCGGGTGGTCAGCCCCAGCAGGGTGGCTATGGCGGCCAGCCTCAGCAGGGCGGCTATGGTGGCCAGCCCCAGGGAGGTGGGCAGCCGGGCGGGGCACCCCAGCAGGGCGGTGGCTTCGGTGGTGGAGCGCCGCAGGGTCCCCCGCAGCAGCCTGCCCAGCAGCCCCCGCAGCGTCCTGCCCAGGGCGGCCAGCCCGGCGGCGGCCAGCAGCAGGGCGGCAACTTCGGGGCGCCCGACCCGGGCAGCTTCGACGACTTCGACGACGAGATCCCGTTCTGATTCGTCGTTTCGCTGACGGCATGCCGAGGGAGGTGCGCGCGTGAAGCTGCTGGTACTGGATGCCGGCCACTGCCTGAGCCTGGCCCTGGCCCGGGAGGCCAACCGCCGCTCGGATACCGAGCTCACCATCGAGGAGGGCTTGGAGCTGGATCCCGCCTGGCTGGCGGAGGTGGCGCCGGATGCCCTGGTGATTCCGCCGCTGTCGCGGCCGATCGTCGCCGCGCCGGCGGAGGTGACGGCCCACGCCGAGGCGGTGGAGCGTTGCCTGGAGGCGTGCCGCCAGGCGGATATCCCGCTGGTGTGGTGCGTCTCCGACCAGCTCTACGAGGATGGTTTCGCCGAGCCCATCGACGAGCACGTGATTCCGCGGCCCCGTGACGAGAGCCTGCGGCGGCTGGTGGCCACCGGCGACCGGATCCGCGCCGAGCATCCGCATCACCTGATCGTCCGGCTGGGGCCGCTGTTCGCCCTGGAGGGGAGTCACGCCTGGCTCAACGAGCTGATCGATACCCTGATCACCGCCGGGGAGGTACGCGGCGAGGCCGACGTGACCTGCTGCCCGACCTCGGCGGATGCGGTGGCCCTGGCGCTGATCGGCATGCTGCAGCAGCAGCAGTGTGGTGCCGATGCCTGGGGAAGTTACCACCTGGCCGGCACCGAGCCGGTGAGCGTCTATACCTTCGTCTCGGTGGTGCGTACCCAACTGGCCACTCGCCTCGAGGGGCGCGGCGATCATCGCGAACTGGGCACGCTGCGCGCATTGCACCACCATCACGACCATCCGCTGCGCCGCGTGCTCAACTGTCGGCGGGTGCTGGAGGTGTTCGGCGTGCACCAGAAGCCCTGGCGGCTGGAGCTGAGCAACATGCTGGACGCCTGGTGCCGGGCCAACACCCCGGCATGTGGCGAGGAGGAGAGCGGGTCATGAACGTGCTGCGCAGCCTGCTCTTCTACCTGGGCTATTTCACCGCCATGCTGGTGTGCGGCGTGCTCTTCCTGCCGCCTGCGCCCTTCCTGCCGCTCGGTTCCCGCTATCGGCTGCTCAACCTCTACAACCACTTCATCATCAGTTGGTTCCACCTGGTGGTCGGGGTGCGCTATGAATTTCGCGGGCGAGAGCATCTGCCCGCCGGGCCCTGCGTGATACTGGCCAACCACCAGTCCGAGTGGGAGACCGTCTACCTGCAGTTGCTGCATCCGCCGGTGTGCACGGTGCTCAAGAAGGAACTGCTGAATCTGCCGATCTTCGGCTGGGGCCTGCGGCTGCTGCACCCCATCGCCCTGGATCGTTCACGCCCCTCCCGGGCCATCAAGCAGGTGCTCACCCAGGGCAAGCGGCGCCTGGAGGAGGGGCTGTCGGTGCTGATCTTCCCCGAGGGCACTCGGGTCGCTCCTGGCAGCCGCAAGCGTTACAACAAGAGCGGGGCGGTGATCGCCTGTCGTGCCGGGGTGCCGGTGGTGCCGGTGGCCCACAACGCCGGCGAGCGCTGGCCGGGCCGCCATTGGGTGAAGAATCCGGGACGCTTGACGCTGGTGGTGGGCGAGCCCATCGAGACCGCAGGGCGAACGCCGGAGGAGGTGCTGGCCGAGACCGAGGCGTGGATCGAGGCGACCCTGGCGGAGATCTCCGAGGTACCGCGTCCGGTGCGTGACGAGGCGCGGGAGCCGGCCTGAGTTCATCAGGGCACCGCGCGTGGTGGTTCGTACCCGAGGCGCAGGTCCAGGCCCACCAACGCAAGAGGCGCCCCGATGGGCGCCTCTTGCGTTACGACTCGAGCTGACGCGAGTGGTCAGTCCCGGAGCTTTTCCAGCACCAGGCAGGCGTTGGTGCCGCCGAAGCCGAAGCTGTTGGAGAGCACGCGCTCGATCTTCACCCCGTCGCGACGCTGGGCCACGATATCGAAGCCGTCGGCCTGCTCGTCGAGGGTCTCGATATTGGCCGAGGCGGCGATGAAGTCGTTCTCCATCATCAGCAGCGAGTAGATCGCTTCCTGCACGCCGGTGGCGCCCAGGGAGTGGCCGGTCAGCGACTTGGTGGAGCTCATCGCCGGAGTGGTATCGCCGAATACCTCGCGGATCGCCTTGAGCTCGGCTACATCGCCTACCGGCGTCGAGGTGCCGTGGGTGTTGATGTAGTCGATCTTGCCGTCCACGGTGGCCATGGCCTGGCGCATGCAGCGCATCGCGCCCTCGCCCGAGGGGGCGACCATGTCGTGGCCGTCGGAAGTGGCGCCGTAGCCGGTCACCTCGGCGTAGATCTTGGCGCCGCGGGCCCGGGCGTGCTCCAGCTCCTCGAGCACCAGCATGCCGCCACCGCCGGCGATGACGAAGCCGTCGCGGGCCTGGTCATAGGGGCGCGAGGCCTTGTCCGGGGTATCGTTGTAGTGGGTGGAGAGGGCGCCCATGGCGTCGAACAGGCAGGAGAGGGTCCAGTGCTCCTCCTCGCCGCCACCGGCGAAGACCACGTCCTGCTTGCCCATCTGGATCTGCTCCACGGCGTTACCGATGCAGTGCGCCGAGGTGGCGCAGGCCGAGGAGATCGAGTAGTTCACGCCCTTGATCTTGAATGGCGTGGCCAGGCAGGCGGAGACGGTACTGCCCATGGTGCGGGTGACCCGGTAGGGTCCCACGCGGCGCAGCCCCTTCTCGCGCATCACGTCGGCGGCCTCCACCTGATTGGCGCTGGAGGCGCCACCAGAGCCTGCAATCAGGCCGGTGCGCTCGTTGGAGACCATCTCCGGGGCCAGGCCCGAGTCCTCGATGGCCTGGGCCATGCTGACATAGGCGTAGGCCGCGGCGTCGCCCATGAAGCGGCGCAGCTTGCGGTCGACCAGGGCGTCGAGGTCGATATCGACCACGCCGGCCACCTGGCTGCGGAAGCCCCGCTCGGCGTACTCCTCCTTGAAGCGAATGCCGGAGCGCCCTTCCTTGAGCGCCTCTAGAACCTGCTGTCGGTCGTTGCCCAGGCAGGAGACGATGCCCAGGCCGGTGACTACCACTCGTCGCATGGAAGCCTCCTGGTCAGAAGTTCGCGGTGGAGGTGAACAGGCCGACGCGAAGGTCGTTGGCCTGGTAGATGTCGCGGCCATCGACGGCAACGGTGCCGTCGGCCATGCCGAGTATCAGGCGCCGGGTGATGATGCGCTTGATATTGATACGGTAGGTGACCTTCGAGGCGTCCGGCAGGATCTGGCCGGTGAACTTCACCTCGCCACAGCCCAGGGCACGGCCCCGGCCGGGATGGCCGAGCCAGCCCAGGTAGAAGCCCACCAGCTGCCACATGGCATCCAGGCCCAGGCAGCCGGGCATCACCGGGTCGCCGGGGAAGTGGCAGTCGAAGAACCACAGCTCGGGGGTGATATCGAGCTCGGCGAGCAGCTCGCCCTTGCCGTGCTCACCGCCCTCCTCGGTGATGGAGGTGATGCGGTCGAGCATCAGCATGTTGGGGGCCGGCAGCTGGGCATTGCCGGGGCCGAACAGCTCGCCTCGCGAGCAGGCCAGCAGTTCATCGCGGTCGAAGGAGTGTTGCTTGATCACTGAGTCTTTCCGAGAGTCGAATGTTGTTAGTGGCCTAGTCTACTGTCCGTGCAGGGGGAATGCACGCCAGCTGGCAGTGTCCAGGCCTTCATGACCTCAGCGTTGGTAGGGGAGGCGGCCGCTCAGGCGTCGGCATAGCCACAGGCAGAGGCCGGCCCAGACCAGCGCCTGGGCCGGCAGCAGCCAGGGGGCGAGGGTCACGCCGGCGAGCGCCGCGCCGGCGTAGTAGGAGGCCGGGCCACTGATGGCGCCACCCAGGGCGGCGAGCCAGGGGCGTGACCAGAGCCATGCCAGGGAGTGGTGCAGCAGGGTAGCGAACAGTGGCCACAGCAGCCATAGCCAGGGCGGCAGCAGTCCCAGGGCGAGGGTGTCGGTGTGGAATTGAAAGCCGCCGGCCAGGGTCAGGCCGCCGTCCACTGCCAGGCCCAGCAGCGCAAAACCGACGAGCCAGCGCCACTCGCCTGGCCAGGCCTGCCAGCGCAGGTGGGCGGCAAGAATCAGGCCGGCCGCGGCGGCGCCCACCAGGCTGCCGCCCAGCACGCAGGCCAGCCAGCCCGCCTCGAAGGCGAGCAGGTTGGCCACCAGGCGCGGCGTCGAGCGCCGTCGATCCGCCTCAGGCATTGCCGGTGAGCGTCGCGGGGCGGGCGCCGGGCTTGGCCAGCAACAGGTGGCAGGTGCCGATGGTGCGCTCCAGGAAGCCCCCCTCGCAGTAGCAGAGATAGTATCGCCACATGCGGATGAAGCGTTCGTCGTAGCCCAGGTTGCGCACCCTCTCCAGGCTGGCCTCGAAACGCTGGCGCCACTCGCGCAGGGTGCGAGCGTAGTGCGGGCCGATCTCGTCGAGGGCCAGCACATTGAGCGAGGTGCTTCGGGTCAGGCCACGCAGGATGGCGTGATGGGAGGGCAGGAAGCCGCCCGGGAAGATATGGCGCTTGATGAAGTCCATCTCGCGCTTGGCGGCCTCGAAGCGCTGGTCGCGGATGGTGATCGCCTGCAGCATCGCCAGGCCGTCGTCGGTGAGCAGCCGGTCCAGGGTGGCGAGATAGGTCTCCAGATACTGATGGCCCACCGCCTCGATCATCTCCACGGAGATCAGTCGGTCGTAGCGCCCCTCCAGCTCGCGGTAGTCCTGCTTGAGCAGGGTGATGCGCTCGCCCAGGCCCTCCTCCTCGATGCGCTGCGCGGTATGGGCGTACTGTTCATCGGAGATGGTGGTGGTGGTGACCCGACAGCCGCGGGTCTTCGCCGCGTGGATGGCGAGTCCGCCCCAGCCGGTGCCGATCTCCAGCAGGTGGTGTTCGGCGCGCACGTCGAGCCGCTCGAGCATGATGTCCAGCTTGAAGGTGGAGGCCTCCTCCAGGCTCGCCTCGGGGTAGGGGAAGACGGCGCTGGAGTACATGCGGTGGTCGCGGTCCAGGAAGGTGGCAAACAGCTCGTTGCCGATATCGTAGTGAGCCGAGATGTTGCGCCGCGACCCCGAGAGGCTGTTGCGTTGCAGGCGGTAGAGGGCTGCCAGCAGCCAGCGACCCAGGCGGGCGGTGCCGGTCTCGATCTCGCCGTTGACCCGCTCCAGGTTGGCGGCGAACAGCCGCACCAGGGCGACCAGGTCATCGGCATCCCAGTCACCGTCCATGTAGGACTCCGCCGCCCCCACGGTGCCGCCCAGCGCCAGGCGTTTCCACGCCCGGCTGTCGCGCACCACCAGGGTGACCGTGAGTGGCCCGCCCTTGCCCAGGCGGTGCCGGCGGTGCCCCTCGATCAGGGTGACCGTGCCGCCCTCCAGGCGGTCCAGCTCGGCCAGCAGGCGCGGGCGTAGCCAGCGGGTCAGGCGGTCGGCATCGTCCGTCAGGGGACGGGGGGCGGTGGCTGAGCGCAGCGTGTTCACGTCGGTCTCTCCTACGAACGGTCGGCGTCGGCGCCGGGATGGTCATGGATCGGCACGCGCTTGGCCCACAGGCGCAGCGCCTCGAAATGGATGCCGGCCAGGGTCTTGGCGCTCATCCACGGCTGGCGGGCCAGGGTGCCCAGCAACACGCGACGGGTAGCGGGACTGGCCGTCAGGGTCAGGGTGGCATCGAAGTGGCATTCGCCCTCGCGCCAGTTCTCCATATGCATCAGCAGGCGCTCGCCGGGGGTGTTGAAGCGCCAGCGGTAGATCATGTCCATGGGATTGAAGGGCGAGACGTGCATCGCCTTGGCGAACTCGGCCCCGTGGGAGTGGCGGGCCGGGTCCACCGCGCAGGCGTAGCGGGTGCGCTCCCCCCAGGGCGTGTTGCTCACCTCACCCAGCACCGCGCGCAGCGCGCCCGCGGCGTCGAAGGCGTAGTAGAGCGAGATGGGATTGAAGCCCAGGCCCAGGGTGCGCAGCTGGGTCAGCAGGCAGATGCGGCCGTCGGGGGCGTCGCCCAGCTGCCGCACGAGCTCCTCGCGCACCGCCTGCTTCAATGGCCGGTTGTGGGGAGCCAGGTAGTCCTCGCGACGGAAGCGCGCCAGCGCGGGGCGCCGGGCACTGAAACCGGGTACCCCGTCGAACAGTTCAGGCAGCTCGTCGAGGTCGAGCCAGGCCATCCACACCCCATAGCTGAAGGCGTGCTCGCGCGGCAGGAAGCGGCGATGGCGCAGTTCTCCGCGGTAGATGCGTGAGCGGGGCGTGGCGATCATGCGTGCTCGGCCTCCCTTGCCACCGGGCTCAGCAACTCCGCGACTCCCTCGGGCCCCGCCTCGTCACCACCCAGGGCATGGGCCACGCGCAGGGCGCTCCAGACGCCGTCCTCGTGGAAGCCGTTGCGCCAGTAGGCGCCGCAGTAGTGAGTGCGAAAGGCGGCGCCGGAGATCTCGGCGTGGCGCGCCTTGGCCGCCTCGCCGGCCAGGGTGAACTGGGGGTGGGCGTAGGTGAAGCGGCCCAGCACCTTCTCCGGCGCGATGGCGTCGCTGTCATTGAGCGTGACGCAGAAGGTGTGGGGCGCCTCCAGGCGCTGCAGGATGTTCATGTCGTAGGTCACCGAGACCCTGGCCGCCTCGTCGCGGCCGTCGAGGCGGTAGTTCCAGCTCGCCCAGGCGCGAGGCCGCCGCGGCAGCAGGCGGGTGTCGGTATGCAACACCACCTCGTTGTCCTGGTAGGGCAGGGCGCCGAGGATCTCGTGCTCGGCGGGGCTCGGGTCCTCCAGCAGCGCCAGCGCCTGGTCGGCGTGGCAGGCCAGCACCACCTCGTCGAAGTGCTCCACGCCGAGGTCGCTGCGCAGCGCCACGCCGTCGGCCAGCCGGCGGATGCCGCGCACCGGTGTCGACAGGCGGATGCGGCTCGCATAGGGCGCGGTGAGCAGCGGAATATAACTGCGCGAACCGCCGACCAGGGTGTGCCACTGGGGCCTGTCGTTGACCGAAAGCAGGCCGTGGTGGCGGAAGAAGCGCACGAAGAACTGCAGCGGGAAGTCGCGCAGGTCGCTCAGGCTCGCCGACCAGATCGCCGCCCCCATGGGCAGCAGGTAGCGGCGCTGGAAGGCCTCGCCGAAGGCGTTGCTCTCGAGCCACTCACCCAGCGTCATGGCGGGGTCGAGCGTGCCGTCATCCATGGCCCGTATCGCCTCGCGATTGAAGCGCAGGATCTCGCGCAGCAGGCCGTAGAAGCTGGGGCGCAACAGGTTGCGGCGCTGGGCGAACAGGCTGGTCAGGGTATGGCCGTTGTACTCGAAGTCTCGGCTCGTCTCGTGTACCGAGAAGCTCATCTCGGTGGGCTGGGTGAGTACTCCGAGGCGCTGCATCAGCCGCTGGAAGTGCGGATAGGTCCAGTCGTTGAAGACGATGAAGCCGGTATCGATGGCGTAGTGGCGACCCTCGAGCTCCACATCCACGGTGGCGGTATGGCCACCCAGGCGGGTATCAGCCTCGAACAGCGTCACCTCATGTCGACCCGACAGGTACCAGGCGGCGGCCATGCCGGCGATGCCGCTGCCGACCACGGCAACGCGCCGCTTGGACATGGTGGCCTGCCGGCTATCCATGGCGATACGCTGGCGGGCCATGGCATGGGGAGAGCGAGCATTCATGGGCGGGTCTCTGTGGCGGTCTCGGGCCGCGCCAGGCGCCGCCCCAGTCGATAGCGCAGGGGAGCGGGCAGGATGCCCGCCAGCTTGACCAGCAGGGTGAAGCGGCGCGGGAAGTGGATGTCCAGGCGGTGCCGGGCCAGGCCCGCGAGGATCGCTTCAGCGGCCTGGTCGACCTCGATCCGCATCGGCATGGCGAAGTCGTTGCGGTCGGTGAGCGGAGTCCTGACGAAGCCGGGATGGATCACGCTGACGTCGATCCCCTCGGCGTCCAGGTCCAGGCGCAGCGCTTCCAGGAAGTGGCTCAACGCGGCCTTGGAGGCGCCGTAGGCCTCGGACCGGGGCAGCGGCAGGTAGGCTGCGGCACTTGAGGTGGCGGCGAGCAGCGGCCGGCCCCCCTGGGTCCGGGCGCGGCGCAGCAGCGGCAGGGCGGTATCGATGCAGTGGATCGCCCCATGGAAGTTGGCGGCGAAGACCCGCTCCACCAGGTCGGTGTCGAAGTCGCGGGCGTCGAGGTACTCGCAGGTGCCGGCGTTGAGGATCACCAGGTCGAGTCCGCCGAAGGCCGCCTCGAGTTGCTGGCCCGCATTGCGCACCGCGGCACGGTCGGTGACGTCCAGGGGCAGCGCCAGGGCGTTGTCGTGGCCGGCGGCCAGTTCGTCGAGGGCCGCCGCGTCGCGTCCGCTGAGCGCCACACGGTCGCCGCGGGCCAGCAGGCGTTCGGCCAGGGCGCGGCCGATGCCCGAGGTGGCGCCGGTGAGCCAGATGCGCTGGGGGTCGGACATGGAGCCTCCGGGTGGTGGTTGCCGCGCCCGAGGCCGCTGCCTTCAGGCGTCGAGTTGGCGCTTGATCAGTCGTATGGTGCCGCCCAACAGGGGCAGCCGTTCGTAGAGCAGGGCGCCGGCATCGAAGTAGTCGCGATGGCGGGCGATCCGGCCGCTGCCGTCCTCCGCGAAGGTGAGGTGAGAACACCCCTCCACCGCGATTGCACGCCCCTTGTCCAGCCGGGGATGCTCCAGGTGCATGGTCCAGGTGGCGAAGGCTTCCCTACCGCTACGTTGCCGCTCGTGGAAGTCGAATCGGCACGATGTAACGTTTCTGTACAAGGTGGCGAAGTAGCGTTCCAGCGACTCCGCGCCCTCGATACGGTGCAGCGGATCCTGAAAGACGACATCTGGAGTATAGAACTCGTAGAGCCTTTCTGTACAGCTCTTGTCGAGCTTATTGAAGAAACTGCAGAAGGCTTCCAGCTGGGCATCGTCCGACATGGCATCTCTCCGCGGGGTGGTGTCAGTCGGCCTTGAGGGCCTTGAAGGCATCCAGGGCCCGGGCCCGTGCCGCCTTGTGATCGACGATGGGGGGCGGATAGCCGCTGCTTCCCAGCAGGTCCCGGGGCGGAGCGTGGCGCGCCTTGGCGGGCAGCGCGGCGAGTTCCGGCAGCCACTCGGCGATGAAGCGGCCCTCGGGGTCGAAGCGCTGAGACTGGGTGGTGGGGTTGAAGATGCGGAAGTAGGGAGCCGCATCGGTTCCGGTGGAAGCGGCCCACTGCCAGCCACCGTTGTTGGCGCAGAACTCGCCATCCACCAGGTGGCGCAGGAAGAAAGCCTCGCCGCGGCGCCAGTCGACCAGCAGGTGCTTCGAGAGGAACATGGCGGTGATCATGCGCAGGCGATTGTGCATCCAGCCGGTAGCGACGAGCTGACGCATGGCGGCATCGACGACGGGATAGCCGGTGCGCCCCTCGCACCAGGCGGCGAAGCCCGACTCGTCGTCGCGCCAGGCCAGCGCCTCGGTATGGCGCTGGAAGGGGCGGTGGCGGCAGACCCGCGGGAAGCCCACCGCCACATGGCGGTAGAACTCCCGCCACACCAGTTCGTTGACCCAGGCGGCCAGGCCCGCATCGCCCTCGCCCAGGCTGCCGTCATTCTCGGCAAGCACCGCCTGCAGGCACTGGCGGTGGGAGATCATGCCCAGCGCCAGGTAGGGAGAGAGTTCGCTGGTACCGCGGATGGCGGGGAAGTCGCGCTGGCTGGCGTAATGGCGGCCACGGAAGCGCAGGAAGCGTTCCAGGCGGTCGGCGGCCGGCGCCTCTCCGGCGGGCCACTGGCGGCCATCGATGGGGGTGTCGGCGAGTTCGGGCAGTGCGGGCAGCGGGTCGCTCTCGATACCGGTGGGTGCCTGGGGGACAGGGGTGTCGCTGAGCGCCAGGCGCTCGGCGTCGAGGCGGCGGTGCCAGGCTCGGGAGAAGGGGGTGAAGACACCGTAGTAGTCCCCCTTGCCGGTAAGCAGTTCCCCCGGCGCAAAGGCCACGGCGTCGTGATGGCCATGGGCCTCGAGTCCCGCCGCCTGGAGGGCCTCGATCACCGCGGCGTCCCGGGCGAGTTCGTCCACCGGGTACTCGCGGTTGAAGTGCAGCCCGCTGGCGCCGGTCTCCCGGGCGATGGCCAACAGCGTCTCGGGGGCCTCGGCGAAGTCGTCGATATCGCGGTGCAGCAGCGGGATATTGAGCCCCTCTAGGTCCTCCTTCAGGGCGGCCACGCCCCGGGCGCGGAAGTCGAGCTGATTGGCGCCGTGGCCGTGGCGCTGCCAGTGGGGCAGGGCGCGTAGATACACCGCCACTACCGGGCCGCGCCGGGACGCCGCTGCCAGGGCGCGGTTGTCATGCAGGCGCAAGTCGCTGCGAAACCACATCAGGGTCGGCGTCATGGTCGCTCCGTCAGTCGTCCTTGTCAGGCAATGGGAAGCAGGGTCTGCAGCCGGGTGATCGCTTCGCCGAGGTCATCTCCCAGCACCGCCACACCGCTGTCGTCGAGGTCGGCCTGTCGAATGCGTGCCACCGGGCCACACAGCCCGAGGGGGACCGCCAGCTGTTCCGCCAGACGCGGCAACTGGCGGCGGATCAGGTCGGTGCGCCCGGCATGGCTGCCGGCCAGCAGAACGCCGCTGGCGCTCAGGCGCTCCACCGCCAGGGGCAGTTCGCCCAGCGGTGGCGCGACGTCGAGCAGCCGCACGTTCAGGCCACGGTCGCCGGCCACCAGCGCGGCCAGCAGCAGCCACAGGGTACCGGGGTCGTCGGGCAGCGGCATGGCCAACAGGGTGGGCCCCTCGACGAGGGCATTGCCGTGATAGAGGCGCATGCCGATGCGCGTGCGCAGGAAGGACTCCAGGGTGCGGCGCTGCAGCTCGTCACCCAGCCGCTCGCCCCAGCGTTCCTCCAGCTCGCGTATTGCCGGCGCCCACAGCTCGACCACGCAGGTGGTCACCGGATAGAGCGCCAGCGACTCGGCATAGAGGGTCTCGAGTCGCGTGATATCCAGTGCCTCCACGGCGACGACCAGGCGGCTGCGCTGTGCGGGCCAGTCGCCTGGGGCGGGGGGCGCTGCCTCGGGCTCGGCGATGTCGGGACGGTCGAGCAGCTCACGTACCTGACTCACCGGCACCCCGCGGTTGAGCCACTGCAGGATCTGCTCCACCCGCTCGATATCCTCGCGAGCATAGAGGCGATGCCCCTTGGGTGTGCGGCGTGGCTTGATCAGCCCGTAACGGCGCTCCCAGGCGCGCAGGGTCACGGAATTGACGCCGGTGAGGCGCGACACCTCTCGAATGGGGTAGAGCGGAGTCTCGCCGCCGTGCTGGGTCGGCTCAGTCATGGCGCAAGATGTCCTTTGCGGCGTGATGCATCAGGGGTGGATAAAGGGGATCGGTTTGGCTCGCTGGCCAGGACCTCGCCCAGGTGGTGGCCGGAGAGCCAGGCGTCCTCGATGCGGGGGCCGCGCCAGCTATCCCCGCACAGCGCCAGGCCGTTGCCGGAGATGCGGTAGTCGAGGTTGACCGCCTCGCCCGTGGCGAAGACATCGGGCTGGGCGTAGCGCCAGCGGTGGGCGCCCATGGCGCTGGGCTCGGGCAGGGTGACATCGCCGGGCAGGCCACGCTGGAAGGCGTCGAGTAGTGCCTCGGCGATGGTCTCGGGGCCATCCTCGAGGCGTGCCTCGCTCCATTCGAGGTTGGCCAGCAGGGTCAGGCTCTCCCCCTGGTCGTGGCGGCCAGGCTTGAGATGGTTGCGAACCACGAAGCGTAGCGCCGGATCCGCCAGGCGCACCGCCTGCCAGTCGTGGTCCACCTCGGGCAGCCCTGGCAACGGCGCATCGAACAGCACCCAGGCGGCCCAGCAGGGGCGTTGGATCACCGCCGCGCAGGCCTCGGCCAGGGCCGCATCGTGAGGTGCCACCAGTGTCCGGGCCTGGGGCGTGGGGGTGGCGACGACTACCTGTGTGAAGGGGCCGTGACGCCTGCCTTCGGTGTCCACCAGCCACCACGACCGGGCGTCGCCTTCGAGTCGCTCGATATGGGTCCCGGCGTGAAGCTCGAGTCCCTCTGCCAGGTGGCGGGTGAGCGCGCTCATGCGCGGGGTGCCGCATAGCCGCAGCAGATCGTCACGATGGCGGTGCCAGCCATCCTCGGCGGCGGACCACAACGAAGTGGGCCATTCGGCCAGGCAGCCTGACGCCTGCCACCCCTCTAAGGCGTCGGCAAAGGTGGCGTCGCGCACGCTGAGGAACTGGGCGCCCAGGTCCAGGGTGGCCTCGGGCAGCCGGCGGCTGGACATGCGGCCTCCCGGGCCCCGGGCCTTGTCGAACAGGGTCACCGGCCGGCTGGCGGCAGCCAGCGCCCGGGCACAGGCCAGGCCGGCGATGCCGGCACCGATGATGGCGGTATTGTTCTGAGGCTGAGTCATGGCACCCTCGAGGATGGTTTTCCGCTAGACTAGCAGAAGTGTACAACAGCTGTATAACTCATCACGGATACGAGGAGACCCAGATGCGCGTGCTGATCACCGGAGGAAGCGGTTTCGTGGGCCAGCGTCTGTGCCAGCGGCTGGTGGAGGCGGGGCACCGGGTGCAGGTGGTCTCGCGGGATCCCGCCGCGGCGCGGGGTCGACTCCCCGAGGCGGTGGACGTGCGGCGCTCGGCGCTGGACTTCGTAGACACCCCGCCCGAGGCCCTGGTCAACCTGGCCGGCGAGTCCATCGCCGCCAAGCGCTGGAGCGACGACCAGAAGGAGAAGCTGCTCGACTCGCGGCTGAACGCCACCCGCGAGCTGGTGGGTCTCTGCGAGCAGCTGCAGCAGACCGGCGGGCGGCTGCCCCGCGCGCTGGTCTCCGCGTCGGCGATGGGTTACTACGGGGACCAGGGGAGCCGCGAGGTGACCGAGGAGACGCCGCCCCACGACGAGTTCGCCCACCGTCTCTGCCGGCGTTGGGAGGAGGCTGCCCGGGAGACCGAAGCCTTCGGTGTACGGGTCGTCCGGCTGCGCATCGGCCTGGTACTCGACCAGGGCGGCGGCAGCCTTCAGAAGATGCTGCCGCCCTTCAAGCTGGGGCTGGGTGGGCGCTTCGGCAGCGGCAAGCAGTTCATGCCCTGGGTGCACCGCGAGGACCTGGTGCGCGCCATCCTCTTCCTGCTCGAGCGTGATGATCTGGAGGGGCCCTTCAACGGCAGCGCACCGCACCCGGTCACCAACGCCGAGTTCACCCGCACCCTGGCGAAGCAGCTGGGGCGACCAGCGCTCTTTCCGGTACCTGCGATCGTGCTGGAGACCGCCTTCGGCGAGATGGCGCGGCTGCTGCTGACCGGCGCCGACATGCGTCCGAAGCGACTCCAGGAGGCCGGCTTCCGCTTCGAGTACCAGACCCTGGAAGCCGCCCTGGCCGATATTCTGGGGTAGTGGCCAAGCGGCCAAGCGGCGCCGGGGACAGCCCCGTCTACCTTGTTTCTTCCCCTACAGTCACGATCACCCGCACGGCGTCCAGGCGCAGGCGGGTGCCCTCGATGGCCTCGTCCAGAGCGGCGCGCTCGGCGCGCAGCGCCGCGAGCTCGTCGTCGCGCACCGCCGGGTTGCGCCGCGCTAGGGCGGTGAGGCGTGACAGCTCGCCATCGAGTTCCTCGCGCATGCGCCCCTGGGCCGCCTCGACGATGGAGGGCAGTTCGCGCTCCGCCTCGCCCTCGCCGCGGTCGAGCAACTCGCGCAGCTGTTCCAGGCGGCTGCGGATCAGGTCCCGGGCCATCGCCTTCTTGACCTTCTGCAGATTCTTCGAGAGCCCGGTGAAGGAGATCTTGTCGGTCAGGTTGGCGCCGGACTCGTCGAGCAGCACGCGCACCGCGGTGGGCGGCAGGAAGCGGTTCAGGTGCAGCTTCTTCGGCGCCGGGCAGTGGGTGCGGTAGATCAGCTCCACCATCACCCGCCCGGGCGGCAGCGACGGATGCCGGAGCAGCGCGAGTGCCGTGTTGCCCATGCTGCCGTCGAGGATGCGGCCCATCATCTCGCGCACCATGGGGTGTTCCCAGGAGAGCCGCTGGACGTCGTCCCGGGCCAGCGCCCGCGCCCGCGAGTAGGTGGCCGAGAAACCCTCCTCGCCCTTGGCCAGTCCCGGCAGGCCGTCGAGCATCTGCGGCCCGGCCACCAGGTGCTGGATGCCGCCGCCCAGCTCCTGGCTGTCGACGCCGAAGATATCCAGCGCCAGGTCCAGGTAGCGGGGCAGGGCACGGTCCTCGTCCAGTTCACCGATCGCCGCGGCCACCGCCTCGGCACGTTCGTGCCGGCAGGCATTGAGCTCCAGCAGGCGATTGCGGCCGGCCTCACGCTCGGTCAGGCGGCTCTCGAACAGCGCCCGGGTCTCCGTGATCACCTCCTCGAGGGCCTCGTCGTCGAGCAGGGCGTCGGCCAGGGCATCGCCGAAGGCATCGAAGATCTCGCTGCCGATGCCGTGGGGCGCGCTGAAGGAGTCCATGCCGTCGCGGAACCAGCGCAGCAGCTTCGCGCCGGGGCTGGCCGCGAACACCGGAACGTGGATCTCGATGGCGTGGCGCTGGCCGATGCGATCCAGGCGACCGATGCGCTGCTCCAGCTGGTCGGGATGCAGCGGCAGGTCGAACATCACCAGGTGGCGGCAGAACTGGAAGTTGCGCCCCTCGGAGCCGATCTCCGAGCACACCAGCACCTGGCAGCCCTCCTCCTCGTCGGCGAAGGCGGCAGCGGCGCGGTCGCGCTCCACCAGCGAAAGCCCCTCGTGGAACACCGGGGCGTGGTAGCCCCCCAGCACGCGCAGTGCCTCGGCCAGCCCCTCGGCGGTCTCGCGGTTATGGGCGATCACCAGCACCTTGTCGCCGGCCAGCCCCCCTGCGGCGTCATCGGCCAGTCGCTCGAGCAGCCAGCTGACCCGCGGGTCGATCTGCCACCAGGGTTCCCCGTTGAGCGGGTCGTCGGCCAGGGCGCGGTACATGGCGTCCAGGTAGATCAGCACCTCGGGGTGGTCGAGGCCGGTCTCGATCAGCAGGTCGTCGAGGTACTCCTCGTCGTGGCCCAGCTTGCGCAGCACCCGGCGATAGGCGGCGGGGGGCGCAAGCTCGGTGACATGCAGGCGCCGCTCGGGGAAGCCGCCCACGTGGCGGCGGCTGTTGCGGAACATTACCCGGCCGGTGCCGTGGCGGTCGAGCAGCTGGTCGCGCAGCTGGTGGCGGGCGGTGTCGCGCTGGGCGGCGTCGGCCTCGGGGTTGGCCAGGGTGGCGAGCAGCGCCAGGCTGTCGGGCTCGTCGATCACCGCGGCGATGCGCTCGCGGTCGGCATCCGCACCGGGCAGGCGCTCCAGGGCGTCGATCGCCTCGGCCACCTCCACGTAGTGGGACTCCTCCTCGCGGAAGGAGGCCAGGCTGTGGTAGCGGTCGGGGTCGAGCAGGCGCAGGCGGGCGAAGTGGCTCTCCATGCCCATCTGTTCCGGGGTGGCGGTGAGCAGCAGCAGGCCCTCGCTCTCGGCGGCCAGGCGCTCCACGCAGGCGTAGCCGGGGCCGACCTGCTCCTCGCTCCAGTCCAGGTGGTGGGCCTCGTCGACGATCAGCAGATCCCAGGCGCAGGCCTCTGCCTGGGACTGGCGGTGGGGATTGGCGAACAGCCAGTCCTGGCTGGCCAGCACCAGCTGGCCAGCCTCGAAGGGGTTGGTGTCGCCGTGGGCCTGGCTCTGCTGCTCGTCGAGCAGGGTCACCTCAAGGGCGAAGCGGCGCAGCAGCTCGACCAGCCACTGGTGGGTCAGGCTCGCCGGCACCAGGATCAGCGCCCGCTCGGCGCGGCCGGTGAGCAGCAGGCGGTGCAGGATCAACCCTGCCTCGATGGTCTTGCCCAGCCCCACCTCGTCGGCCAGCAGCACCCGCGGGGCGTGGCGGCGGGAGACTTCGTCGGCGATATACAGCTGGTGGGGGATCAGGTCGATGCGCGGGCCGGCCAGGCCCAGCGCCGGGTTCTGCTCCACGCGGTGATAGTGGTGCAGGGTGCGGAAGCGCAGGTCGAACCAGTCATTGCGGTTGACCTGGCCGGTGAGCAGGCGGTCGCGGGCCTGGTCGAACTGCATGCTGTCGGCCAGGCGCGCCTCGGGGAGTTCACGCAGCTCGCCCTGGTCATCCTCGCCGATGTAGACGATCAGGCCGCCGACCTCCTTGGTGTCATCGACGGTCAGCGTCCAGCCCTCGGCGGCGCGGATGCGGTCGCCACTACCGAAGGCCACGCGGGTCAGCGGTGCCTGGCGGCTGCTGTAGGTGCGGGTTTCCTGGCTGGCGCCAAACAGCACGGTGACGCTGCGGGCGTCGCAGCTGAGGATGGTGCCAAGGCCCAGTTCGGCCTCGCCGTCGCTGATCCAGCGCTGGCCGGGGGAGAAGTCGCTCATGATGCCTCGAGGATGCTGTAACAGGGTGCGCTCACGGCCGCGGGAAACGGGCGGCCCGGGGACAGGGCGCGGTATCTTACAGCAAAGCCCGTCGCGGCTTAAGCGTGGGACTACCTCGCAGGGCTATCCGCAGCTCAAGGCTTTCCCGGCGCCTTTCGCTATTGCCGGATGATTAGCCGTGATAGCCCTGCTACTTCTCCCGGCCCAGCCAGCTATCCAGCTGGGCGCGGGTGAGCTCGCCCACATGGCGCTCCACGGCGCGGCCTTCAGCATCGAACAGCACCGTGGTTGGGAGCCCCGGTGATTCGCTGAGCACCATCAGCTCCTGGTGGGGGTCGAGCAGGGCGTAGCGGAAGTCGAGTTCCTGGTCGTCCAGGTAGCGCACCACCTGCAGCAGCGACTCGCCCTGGTTGGCCACCACCACGGTGACATCCTCCCGGGCATCGGCCTCGGCTAACAGTGGCATCTCGCGCAGGCAGGGCGGGCACCAGGTGGCCCACAGATTGAGCACCACCCGCTCGCCCTCGAGCTCGCGCAGGTTGACCGTGTTGCCGTCGAGGTCCTCCAGGGCGATGTCGGGCAGTTGCTTGAGCACCATGCCGCCACCGAAGGGTGCCAGGGTGACGGTGGCCAGCCACAGTGCCGAGACCACCACCAGCATGGCCATGGCCCCCACCAGCCGGCCGAGGTGCTCGCGCAGCGCCCAGCCGGTCCAGATCAGCCCGGCCATCAGTCCCCACAGCCCGTGATAGCCCGGCTGCCACAGCTTGAGGGCGTCCAGCGGGGCGGCGGCATAGGCGTCCAGATGCAGGGCCACATGGCCGACCCTGGCGCCGATCAGCCAGGCCAGCAGCAGGCCATTGAACCAGCGGGCGTGGATGCGCCGTGGCAGGCCCAGCAGCCAGGCGCTGGTGGCGAGCAGCAGCAGGGCGGCGACGAAGGCGTAGAGGCGCGGCAGCGAGAGCAGGACGGGGCCGAGGGCGATGGCATCCATGGGGCGTGACTCCTTGAGGGCAGGGTCGGCGAGCGAGTGACGAGCGGTTACACTGTGGCGCAGCCGATCCCGGACCCCGCCAAGCCTACTGCCGGCGGACGGGACTGTCATCCGACGCATCCGCTACCGGGAGCCGCCATGGCCAAGTCCGCCTTCGACACCCTGCGTGCCCTGGCCATTGCCAGCCAGGCGCTGGGCTTCATCCTGATCATCACCCTGGAGACCGTGATGGGGGACGCCGCGCGCCCCTGGCAGGGCTGGACCCTGGCCGCCATGGTGGTGGCGGCACTGTGGATCGCCCTGGTGCGGCTGTATCGGCGCAACCGGGAACGCAAGGCCCGGCTCCGGGGCCTCGGCGATGACGACTGAGTCGCAGCAGGAGTCCCGGCTGGCGCGGCTCAAGGTGCCGCTCGGCCTGCTGCTGGGGCCGCTGCTGGCGGGGCTGCTGCTGATGCTGGGCGCCCCGGAGGGGCTGTCCGAACCGGCCTGGCGGGTGGTGGCGCTGACCGCCTGGATGGCCGTGTGGTGGGTGCTCGAGCCGGTACCCATCGCGGTGACGGCGCTGCTGCCGCTGGTGCTGCTGCCGCTGCTCGAGGTGGCGTCCATCGAGGATGTCGCCGCCCCCTACGCCAACCCGCTGATATTTCTCTTCCTGGGTGGTTTCCTGCTGGCCGAGGCGATCCAGCGCTGGGGGCTGCATCGGCGCATCGCCATGCTGGTGCTGCGCGTGGCGGGGCGCCGCCCCGATCACCTGGTGGCAGGCTTCATGGCCGCCACCGCCGCGTTGAGCATGTGGGTGAGCAACACCGCCACCGCGGCGCTGATGGTGCCTATCGGCCTCTCGCTGCTGGAGATGCTCAAGCAGCGCGGTGGCGAGGGGGGCAGCCATCATATGGCGCTGACCCTGCTGCTGGGGATCGCCCTGGGCGCCAATATCGGCGGCATGGGAACCCTGATCGGCACGCCACCCAATGCCCTGCTGGCCGGCTTCATGGCCGACAGTTATGGCATCGAGATCGGCTTCGCCCAGTGGATGGCGGTGGCGCTGCCTCCCGCGATGCTGCTGCTGGCGCTGTCCTGGTGGCTGCTCACCCGCTGGATCTACCCGGTGGGGCGCAGCGAGCTGCCCGGGGTCGCCGCCATGCTCGAGGAGCAGGCCCGCGACCTGGGGCGGATGACGCGCCCGGAGCGGCGGGTGGCGACCATCTTCGCCCTGGTCGCCCTGGCCTGGGTGTTTCGCCCACTGCTCGAGGCCTGGCTGGAGGTGCCGCTCAGTGATGCCGGCATCGCGGTTACCGCCGCCGTGCTGCTGTTCGTGGTACCGGCACGCTGGCGCCAGCGTCAGTTCCTGATGGACTGGGATGCCGCGGCCAACCTGCCGTGGGGTGTGCTGATCATGGTGGGTGGCGGGCTGAGCCTGGGGACCGCCATCGAGTCCAGCGGTCTGGCCGCGGCAGTCGCCGAGGGCCTGGCCGTGTTCGGAAGCTGGCCGACCTGGGGGCTGGTGGCCATGGTGGCGCTGGTGGTGATGGCGATGAGCCATATGACCAGCAACACCGCGACGGCCGCCGCCATCCTGCCGCTCACCGCCTCGCTGACGGTCAGCCTCGGCCACAGCCCGCTGCTGCTCTCGGTGCCGGTGGCCATGGCGGCGAGCTGCGCCTTCATGCTGCCGGTGGCCACCCCGCCCAACGCCGTGGTCTTCGCCAGTGGCCAGCTCAGCGTGGCGGAGATGGTGCGCGCCGGGGCACTGGTCAGCCTGGCGGCGCTGGTGGTGATCGTGGCGGTGGTCTTCGCCCTGGCGATGCCGCTGCTCGGCTTCGGCTGGGCGGCGTGACCCAGGCCCCTGGCCCGGAGGAGGTTTGACGCAGGACAAGGCGAAGCGGCGCTCGGGCACTATGCTGAAGTGAGAGGGGGAGTCACCGCCCCCGGTTCTTTCCGCCACTGCAGGAGACTTCTCATGTTCAAGACCATTCTGGTGCCCCTCGACGGTTCCGAGCACGCCATCAAGGCGCTGAATGTCGCTGCCTCTTTGGCGCGTGGCGGGACGGCGAAGCTGCACCTGATGACCGTGGCGGAGTTTCCGCCGGACAATATCGGGCTGTTCACCGGCGGCACCGCCGAACCGTTCTCCGAGGCGGAGCGCGAGAAGCTCGCTGCGGGCATGAAGGAGGAAGCCCACAAGGTGATCGAGCAGGCGCGTGACGCGGTCGACTTGAGCGGACTGGAGGTGGAGGAGAGCGTGCGCCAGGGGCGCCCTGCCGAGTTGATCAACGAGGAGGCCGAGAAGGTCACTGCCGATGTCATCGTGATGGGCAGCCGCGGTCTCAGCGACGTGCGTGGGATGATGTTCGGCAGCGTCTCCCACAAGGTCAGTGTGGGTTAGCAGTCGATATGGCACCGGCGAGGGAATGTGGGACAACAAACGATGAAGTGGGACTATTCGTGACGAGAAGTGCCGCAAGTGGCTGAAATACAGGCATCTTAGCGGGCCGGGCAGGGTATAAAGCAGGGGTCAGATAAACAGAACCGGTGCCAAAGGTGCGCGAATCAAGAAAAGGGCCGTCTCAATGCGAGGCGGCCCTTTTTGCTGGGTGTTTGGCACCGCTATGTCACAGCCAGCCCGCAGCCCAGACGGCGCGGCCGATGATCTCCAGCTCGTCGAGGCGATCGCGGGGAACCTGGATCTCCCGGTAGGCCGGGTTCTCGCTGATCACTGCCACCCCGTCGAAGCTGCGCTGCAGCCGCTTGGCGTAGAGGTGATGGTCCAAGCGGATTATGTAGATGCCTTCGCCCTCGATGGTCGTCCTGGTGTGGTCGATCAGAACGGTGTCACCCGCCTCGAGCACCGGCTCCATGGAATCGCCATCCACGCGGATCGCCGAGAGGTGCTCCGGGGTGAGGCCCTGCTTCCGCAGGCTGTGACGGGTAAAGGCCAGGTGAGTGAGCACCTGGCAGTTCTCGTTCCAGGCTCCATCTCCAGCGCTGCATTGAGCGTCGTAGAGGGGGACCAGAGCGTAGTCCTCAATGTCTAGGTGGTCCTCGAATGCACCGGAAGCCTTACCCAGATCGTGTAGCTCTGCCACGCCTGGCAAGGCGTGCTCTTGCTCATCTCCGGTGGCTGCGCACACCTTGTGCATCGCCCTAGCCATCTCATCGCCATAAGCCACCCAATCCAGTGATACCCCAGCAGCCATGCACAGCCTTGCGACTCCCGCAAGAACGGGTACTGACTCACCGGTGGTCCATCGGTTCAGCGTAGATACCGACACCCCAGCGGCTTTAGCCGCTGCCTTCCGGCTGCCGATGCGGTCTGCCACCTCAGCGATTCGAGTTCCGATTCCATCTGTGGGATTCGGAACCGGGTTTGGTTCTTTCTCGTCCAGTTCCGTTTCCATCTAAGCACCTGATTTCATTTGGTTGTCGCCAAGTTTGGTTGCGCCTCGGGCAATTTGAGGAAAGAGAACTCCAAATATGGGTTGATAGCTAACCAAGTTAGGGCTAGTGTTTATGGCAAGTGCCAGGTTAGACACGCCAGAAAAACGCCACCGAGGTGACGCCATGAAGCCCGACATTCCACGGAACCCCCATCAGCGCTGGGAATGGATCAAGTACCAGCTGCGTAGCAAGGGATCCAGCCTCAGCCGGTTGGCTGGTGAGCTGGAGGTGTCGGGTAGTGCCGTGCAGCTAGCCAAGTACGTCCCATACCCAAGAATGGAGCGAGCGATCGCAAAGAAGTTGTCTCTGGCGCCGACTCAGATTTGGCCAGAGCGCTGGAATGCCGACGGCACTCCGGCACGGCAGCGGCCCAATCGCGCGGAAAAGCGTGCCAGCACCACTTCATCTTCGCGCCGCTATTCCGCACAGGATAGCGACTCTAACGCTATCGCGCACCGTCAATTGGCGCGGGAGGCGTGACCATGAGACGTGTCAACGATACCGAAACGCTTGACCTCTTCGAGGTACCGCGCCCGGTGATCCCAACTCCGGGATGCGGCAACTATGCCGCCCTGGTGAGCGAGCTTGTGGGAGAGGTGCTCAAGGACACACCGGCGGATCGCCATGAGATCGCCGCCCAGATGAGCCGCCTCTCCGGCGATGACGTCTCCAAGCACATGCTAGACGCCTGGAGCTCTCCTGCTCGGGTCGATCACAACATCCCCCTTTACCGCGTGCCCCTGCTCGAGGAGGTGTGCCACAGCCATGCCTTCACCGACTGGCTGGTGCACCAGCGCGGCGGGCGCGTGGCCTATGGTCGCGAAGCGCTGGCGGCCGAGTACGGCAAGCGCCAGAGGATGATGGACCAGCTCAAGGCCGATATGCGCGAGCTGAAGCGGCTGATGGGAGAAGAGGAATGAACTGCCAGACCTCCAATCTCACCCGCGGGTGGTACACCGCCAGGGAGCTGGCCGGGCTGCCCGGCATGCCCGGCACCGATCGCGGCGTGAAGAAGGCTGCGGAACGCGAAGGCTGGGAAGGCCAACGTCGTCTCGGAACCAAGGCCCTGGAGTACGCCTTCGCCGTGCTGCCGGCGGAGACCCAGCAAGCGCTGATCGCCCGCAGTGTGGGCCATGGCGCGCCTGAGCCCGAGAACACCGAGCCCGCCGCAGAAGCTCAGCCAGCCGCGGTCGACACCCTGCGCCTCACCGATACCCAGCGCCGGGTGATGAGTGCCCGGGTCGCCTTCGTGCGCGAGATCGAGCGCATGAGCCAGCTGGTCAGCCAGCAGCAGGCCATCGAGACGTTAGTCGCCCTGGCCAAGGCCGGTGATCTAACGCCTTACCTCGCCGAACGTGTGGTGGTCGCCAACGACCGCAAGAGCGAGACCCGCACCCTTAGCGAGCGCACCCTCAAGCGTTGGGTTTCCGCCTTCAGGAAGGAGGGCGAGCGCGGCCTGGCGCCCAAGCGTCGCAAGGCGGACATGAGCATGCCGCCCTGGGCGGGGGAGTTCCTCAAGCGCTACCAGCGCCCGCAGAAGCCCAGCGTCGAGGCCGCCTACCAGCAGCTGGTCGAGCAGACCGAAGGCCCTCACCCCAGCATCCACCAGGTGCGCCGCTTCCTCGCCAAGCTCAGCCCCGAGGCCCGCGAGCGCGGCCGCATGGGCCCCCGCGAGCTCAAGGCCCTGCAGCCGTTCAAGCGCCGCAAGACCGAGCACCTGCTGCCCAACGACGTGTGGGTGGCCGACGGCCACACCTTCGATGCCGAGGTGATCAACCCGCTGACCGGCCAGGCCTTCCGCCCCGAGGTCACGATGATCATCGACTGGGCCACCCGCCGCATCGTCGGCTTCGCCATCAACCTCGCCGAGTCGACCCTCGCCACCCTGGACGCCCTGCGCGACGCCGTCAGCCGCGTCGGCATGTTCAACCTCTTCTACGTCGACAACGGCTCCGGCTTCGATAACGCCAGCGTCTATGAGGTGGTCGATCGTCTCGGCGGCACCATCACTCACTCGCTGCCCTACAACTCTCAGGCCCGCGGCGTCATCGAGCGTCCGCACCAGAGCATTCTGGTGAAGCTCGCCCGCGAGATGCCCAGCTATATCGGCGCCGACATGGACCCCGAGGCCGCCAATCGCGTGCACAAGCTCTCGCGCAAGGCGATCAAGGAAGGCCTCAAACCGGCGATGATCCCCACCTTCCAGGAGTTCTACGACCGGCTGAATGCCGCCCTGGATGCCTACAACTATCGGCCGCATTCCGCGCTGCCCAAGATCCGCGACCTGGAGACCGGCCAGCGTCGCCACCAGAGCACCATGGAGGCCTGGAAGAGCGCCGAGGCCGAGGGCTTCGAGGCGCTGACTGCGCCCGCTGATGTCATCGCCTCGCTGATGCGCCCGCAGGAGATCCGCAAGACCCACCGCGGCGAGGTGCGCTTCGCCGGTGGCCTCTACTTCCTGCGCGAGCTGGCCGACTTCCACGGCGACGAGGTGAAGGTGGCGTGGGACTACCGCGACGTCAGCCGCGTGGGCGTGTTCACCCTGGAGGGTGAGTGGATCGGCGAGGCTCTGCTCGACGGCAACGCCACCCCGGCGATGCCCGCCAGCATGATCCAGCGCGCCGCCGACAAGCGCGAGGCCGGCCAGCTCAACCGCCTGGTCAAGAAAGCCAAGACCATCACCGGCCAGGACGTCGAGATCCGCACCCTCGAGCCGGCCACCGAGAGCACCTATGACGATCGCCGCCTCGAGGCCGGCCGGGCCAAGGCCCGTGAGCTGGCCGCACCCCAGGCGGAGCGCTTCGAGATCCCCCGCGACCCCACCCAACGTTACCGCCTGTGGCAACAGCTGGACGCGCGTCAGCGCGCCGGCGAGGTGCTCGGCGAGCAGGAGAAGACGTGGTGGGCGAGCTACCCGAAGACGACAGGATTCCGCGCCATCCAGCGCGTGATGGATGCCGAGGGACGGCAATCCCCCGGCACCCGGCGGGCCATGTAAGCGCATGGCCCATGACACCCAAGCAAGTGAGGACTGATATGAGCGTCAACGCCATTGTACCACTGACCAACGTGGGCCTCCTGGCCACCGCCGTCGAGAACGTGATGAACCGGCCTCCCGAGCTGCCCGGGGTCGCGGTGATGTACGGCTTCAGCGGCCTGGGCAAGAGCCTGTCCGCCGCCTACACCGCCAACCTGCATCGCGCCTACTACCTGCAGTGCAGGGAATCTTTCACTCGCAAGGCCTTCGTGCAGGCGATGCTCCGCGAGATGGGCATCACCCCCATGAAGACGCTGAACGAGATGATCGACCAGGTCGCCGAGCAGCTCAGTCGGTCCGGCCGACCGCTGATCATCGATGACGTCCAGTACGTCATCGAGAAGAGCGCCGCCAACATCATCACCGACCTCTACGAGGCCAGTCAGGGCACCCTGGTGCTGATCGGCGAGGAACACGTGCCCACCGCCATGAGCAAGCGTCTGGAGCGCCTGCACAACCGGGTGCTGGAGTGGGTGCCGGCGCAGGAAGCCAGCCTCGACGACGTGCAGCTGCTGGCCGAGAAGAGCTATCCCGACATCGAGATCGGCGCCGACCTGCTCGAGCGGGTCAACACTCGGGTGCGCGGCTGCCTGCGCCGGGTCGCGGTCAACCTCTACCAGATCCACAGCGAGGCCCTGGCCAACGGCTGGGCCCGTGTCGACCTCGCTACCTGGGGCGATCGCGACATCCACACCGGCCAAGCGCCGGCACGGAGGGGCTGAGCATGTCACGCAAGCCCGTCCATCTCGAGGCCCAGGGCCCCAAGGGAGACCGCCAGGCCATGTGGGAGACCCTGCGCTGCCTGCACCTGTCCGGCGAGCCGATCACCATCCGTGACGTATGGCTGGTGCTACCGCCCGAAACCCCCAGGGGCCGCGTGCGCGATTACCTGGTGGGCCTGGAGCGCGCCGGCTACCTGGAGCGCCTGGCGGAGCCCAGCAAGAGCGGCGAGGCGGTGCGCTATCGCCTGGCCCGCGACGTGGGCGTGGAAGCCCCGCGGGTCACCAAGCAAGGCCGCCACGTCACCCAGGGCCTGGCCCGCGAGCAGCTGTGGCGCACGCTCAAGATCCTCGGCGAGTTCAGCGCCGCCGAGCTGGCCGATGCCGCCAGCACGCACCGGGTGCCGGTAGCCGAGGCCAGTGCCGTCGAGTACTGCCACTACCTGGAGCGCGCCGGCTACCTGCGCCTGACCCGCCAGGCCGGCCCCGCCGTAGCCGCCCGCTATCGGCTGGTGCCCAGCCGCTGGAGCGGTCCGCGCCCGCCGATGATCCAGCGCGTCAAGCAGCTGTTCGACCCCAACCTCGGCGAGGTGGTGTACAGCCGCGATCCCAGCGTGGAAGGAGGTGCCGAATGAGTCCCCGCAACCCTCGTCCGGTGGATCTTTCCGCCTGGGGCCCCGAGCCGCCGCGCTGGATCCGCCTGCTGGCCAGCGAGGTGCAGGCCAGCAACCGCACCGAGGCCGGCAAGCGCATCGGCATCTCGCGCACCGCCGTGTCGCTGTGCCTGGCCAACAACTACTCCAGCCCCAGCACCGCCGGCATCGAGCGCCGTGTGCTGGCCGCCCTGGATGGCCGCGACTGCCCCGCCCAGGGCCAGCGCATCAGCGCCGAGGCCTGCCGCGAGTTCCGCGACCGTCCGGCTCCCACCCACAACCCCATGGCGATGCGCATCTGGCGCACCTGCCAGGGCTGCCCGCACAACCCGAAGTGCGAGAACGGCCGCGGGCAGGACGCCAAGGGAGGTGAGTCATGACCGATGCCGCTCTGATCCCGGGCCCATCACACCCGGACATGTTCGATGACGAGAGCCCGATCATGCTCCCGCTCGATAAGCATCTGCAGGCTTACGAGGTGAGTGTGACCTACCTGGTTACCGAGCATGAGTCTCGCACTGTAGTCGTCGCCGCTCGGAACGAGGAAGAAGCGGCGCGGCTGGCTCAACAGCGGGTCGAGGATCACGCCTGCGAAGAAGATCACGACCACGACGTTGAGATGGTCACGCTCCTTGATCGTCCCGCTAATGCTGCCGAAAAGCGAGCCTGGCTGGCTCGCGATGGAGGTGACCAATGACCATCCGTGGCATCTGCCCCGAGTGTGGGCTCTCCGCCGAGCTGGCGGCGTTCGTCACCCAGGGCGAGCACAACCAGGCGCTGGCCGCCGCGCTGGAGATCCCCGCCATCCTCGGCCCGCGCGTGGTGCGCTACCTCGGCCTGCACCGGCCGCCCAGCCGGGCGCTGGCCGGGGCCAAGGCGGTGCGCCTGCTCACCGAGCTGCGCGACGTGATCGTCAGTGGTCGCATCGAGCGCAAGGGCGTCAGCCGCCCGGCGCCTCTGCAGGCGTGGATCGCCGCCCTGGACAAGCTCCTGGAGCGCCCGCCCAGCAAGCTACCGCTCTCCGGCCACGGCTACCTGTTCGAGATCGTCGCCAGCGAGGCCGACCGGCTCGACGCCGAGGCCGAGAAGCGCAAGGAAGAGGCCGTTAGAAGCGGGGCCAGCACGCCGCCTTCTAACGCCGTGCGCGAGCGCTCCACCGAGGACGTACTCGCCGAGCACCGCCGCCTGGCCGCCCAGGGCGGAAGGCCCCGGACCGGCGAGCAGGCAGCGGCCCCGCGCCGCGGCAAGCAATCCATCAGCCAACTGCTGGAGGGCGCGCCGCGCCCCGAGGAAGGCGAGTCATGAGCGAGCAACCCATCATCCGCAACCCCTACCAGGCGCCGCGCATCGCCTACCAGCCGCGCTACGCCTGCCCCCAGTGCGGCCCGCTGGGCAGCAACGAGTTCACCCTCGACCACCGCTGTGCCGACTGCAACCGCCCGGTGCTGGCCATCCGCAAGCTCGGCGAGCGCCACGACCGCGACATGGTCAGCCTGCCGCGCCGCGACCTGGAGCTGATCATTGAGCACTGCGGCTGCGCCTACACCCATACCGCCCTGAGTGAACTGCTGGAGGCCCATCATGCGGACCTATAGCGACGCCACCCTCGAGCACTACGCCGACCGCTTCATCGCCCTGCGCCTGGCGCGACACGGCGTCACCCTCGAGCAGTACCTGGCCAACCCGGCGCGCTTCGAGCGCCTGGCCCTGGAGCCCGAGCCCCCTCTGCCCGCCCAGCAGGCCGCCGCCCTGCGCCTGTGGTGGGCCTGGGATACCGGCCTGGCCCCTGCCGGGGCCAGCACCGCACCCACGGCGCTGCCCGCCAACTACCAGTGCTGGCGCGAGCTGATCGCCCAGTGGCGCCACGCCGAAGCCACCGTGGAGCGCGACATCGCCCATCTACCGCGCCGCAACGGCGCCTTCATCGAACCGCTGCATCACCACCGCTTCCCGCGCGGTGGCCAATCCGACTTCACCAAGCGAGGAGCCTGACCATGAACGCCAAGACCCCCATCGCCGACAGCGTGCCCGAGGGCTTCCGCCAGGACGCCAAGGGCCGGCTGGTACCCGAGGACCAGATCAAGGAGGTCGACAAGCTGCGCGACGAGTTCGTGCTCTCCATCGTCGACCGCGCCTGCGAGCTGCGTGACGAGCTGCGCGACTTCAAGGGCGACGTCTTTTCCGAGATCGAGGCCTTCGTCGAGACCAGCGCCCAGGAGTACGACGTCCAGATCGGCGGCAAGAAGGGCAACGTGCAGCTCACCAGCTTCGACGGCCAGTACAAGGTGATCCGCGCCATCCAGGAGCACATCACCTTCGACGAGCGCCTGCAGGCCGCCAAGGGGCTGATCGACGAGTGCCTCAAGGAGTGGACCGCCGACGCCCGGCCCGAGATCGCCACCATCGTCCAGGACGCCTTCCGCGTGGACAGCGCCGGCAACATCCGCACCGGTCAGGTGCTCGGTCTACGCCGGCTCAACATCCAGGACCCGCGATGGCTGCGGGCCATGGATGCCATCGCCGACGCCGTGCAGGTCACCGGCTCCAAGAGCTACGTGCGCGTCTACAAGCGCGACGAGAACGGCCGCTACCTGCCCATCAGCCTGAACATCGCCGACGTGTGAGGAGGTGTGACATGAGCACCGCAACCCTGGGGCCCACCGGGCCCCGCTGCACCATCACCATCGAGCAGGGCGAGGCCGGCGTCATCGTCGCCGCCGAGTTTGGCGAGGCGCTGGACTTCCGCGAGCCCATGCTCACCCAGGCCCTGGCGATGCACGGCGTCGATGCCATCAACCGTCAGCTCGCCGACCTGCGCGAGATCGCCGAGGCCAGCGGCCAGCCGCTGCACCCCACCCGTGCCTACAACCACTGAGGTGACCGCGATGAACGAGGTGGCACTGCGTTGGAGCTCGCGCAAGTTCTGGGCCGCCATGGTCTGGCAGACGGTGCTGGTGTGGCTGCTGGCCACCGGCCGGCTGCCGGTCGCGGCCTTCGAGTCGCTCACCTGGTTGCTGCTGGGCGGGTACTTCGTCGGCAACATCGGCCAGAAATGGCTGCTCAAGGGGGAATCATGAACGAGCCGATCCTGATCCGCGTGCGGCTCAGCACGCAGACCTACACCGCCAGCGCCGCCGGCAAGCGCGCCAGCGCCACCGCCGGGCACCGCCAGGCCGCCGAGCGGCTGGCCGAAAAGCTGGCCGAGCCCGGCACCTGCGAGCTGTGCTTCGCCGGCATCGACAACAGCGACCCGGCCCGGGCGGTGCACTGCTACAAGCTCTATCCCAACCCGTAACCGCGAAACGCCCGGCTCTCGCGAAGAGCCAGGCGTCGTCCGGCGGTGGTGCGCCGGGCCTGATGAGCAGCCAACCAGGAGCCACCCATGATCAGCAAAGGCAAGCTCGCCCAGATTCATATCGCCAAGGCCCAGCTCGGCCTCAGCGATGACGAGTACCGGGCGATTCTGGCGCGCACCGCCGGGGTGAGCAGTGCCAAACAGCTCACCAACCGCAACGTCGGCAACGTGCTCCACGAGTTCCGCCGCCTGGGCTTCGTGCCCAAGCCGGCCAAGAAGGCCGGGCGCAAGGCGCCGCGGCCACCGCGCAGCCGCGCCCGGGTCATGGACAAGATCGAGGCCATGCTGGCCGAGGCCGGCCGCCCCTGGGGCTACGCCGATGGCATGGCCCGGCACATGTTCCAGGTCGAGCGGGTCGATTGGCTCGACGACGACCAGCTCCAGCGGCTGATGCAGGCGCTGATCATCGATGCCAAGCGGCACGCGAGGTACCCCGATGAGTGATGACAACCTGGATCTCGGCTTCGCGATCCCGGAGGACGCCCTGGAGCGCCTCGAGGATCCCGAGCTGCTCAAGAAGTGGCCCCAGGGCCTCACCGACATGATCATGGTGATCGAGGCCGCCATGGTGCGGCGCGGGGCCTGCCGCGAGCAGGCTCGCCGGGTTGCCTTCGTGGCGGTGCGGGCGCTCAGCCAATTCGCCGGGGGGCGCAGCTTCTACATCCCCAAGGGCGAGGCGCTGGACCGCGCCCTGCGCGACCGCGAGCTGTGGGAGCGCTTCGACGGCAGCAACGTCTCCGAGCTGGCCGCCTGGGCGCACCTGACGGAGGTGCAGGTCTACGCCATACTGGCAGAGCAGAGGAAGCTGGCGCGCCGGAGAGTGCAGCCAGAGCTGTTTGAACACCAGGGCTGAGGGGAACAGGGGCATGAAGAGAACAACGACAATCGCCACTATCATCTTGATCGCCAGTCTGGCGGGGTGTGCATCCGGCCCGCCGGTGAACAAGGCCACCCGCTCGGGCTATGCCGAGGCAATGATTCCGCACCTTAACGGTGAGGAGATTCGCGACAGGATCGTCTCTCGCTGCCTCGACCGGGGGCACTCAATCGAAACCTCTACCGAGACCCAGGTGGTTTGCCGCAAGCGGATAGACGGCGCAGCCGGCATCATGACCTGGGCGATGATCGGCAACAGCTACTCCACCCAGCCCGATGTGGTGCTGCGCTTCACCATCGCCAACAGCGAAGGCGCCTACCGCGTGGTGGCACAGCCTCATGTCGAGACGCAAATGGCCATGGGCCAGATGCGGCGCATGGATCTGAAGGAGAACAACGAGCTGCGCAACAACATCCAGGCCTTTCTGGACTCGATCTAGCCGGCTTTACAGCGTGGCCACGATCGCGCTAAATACCCCCACCACGCCCCGCTATCCAGCGGGGCGTTTTCGTAAGGCGCCTGATTGCCGGGCGCCACCGGCCAGCCCCTAGCCTGAAGGCTCAAGACGAGCCATTCCCCCTCAGGCGAGGTGCCCCGTGATCACCACCACCCTTCGAGACAAGCTCCGCGTCGGCCCCTGGCTGGTCGCCGCGCTGATCATGGCCGCCCTGGTCGGCCTGCTCTATCCCCACCAACTGGGCGTGCTGCTGTGGAGCCTGACCAAGCTCAGCTTCGGTGCCTACCTTGGCTACTGGATCGACCGCTCGATCTTCCCCTATGCCCGCCCTGGCGACGCTCTGGACCCACCCCCGCCGGATGCTCGCGACTACTACCTGCCGCTGATGGTCGAGGAGGGCATGATGGACCCCGCCATGCTGATGCTGCGCCGCGCGATCATCATCGCCGCAGCCATCATCGCGCTGGGGCTGGGGGTGTAGCGTGGCCCTCGATCGGCGCACCGTGCTGGCGGCCATCGCCGCCGAAACCGCCGACCGCGCCGGCCCCATGCCGGTGTGGCTGGTGGAGGTGGCGGCCAATGCCAAGACCAAGGCCGAGCGTGACTTCGTGGCCACCGAGCTGATCAGCCTGCGCCAGGCTCAGCTGATCGATTGCCACCGCCAGAACGGCGCCAGCGGGGTCTCGCTGACCGAGGCCGGCCGCGCCGAGCTGCGCGAGCTTAACCAGAGCAAGCGACAGCCCAGCGCCTTCCACGGTGAGCCGATTTCAGCACCTAGCTACCTACACTTCGACACCAGCTCCCTGCACTCCGACACTGGCTCGCCACAATCGCCGCCGATGCCCGACGCCCTGGGCGAGCGCCAGGTGAAGGCCGCGCCACCGCCGGATTCCGGCCCGCTGCCGGATCTCGAACGCCTCGACCCCGATCTTCAGCCGCGCCTCTACGCCCTGATGATGCAGCTTGGCCAGGTGTTGGTGGAGGACCTCGCCCTCGCCACCGAGGCCCGCGATCTGCGCCGCGCCAAGCGCCTCGATGACCTGGCTCGCCGTGTGCTGCGTCACACCCGGAGGCCGTCATGAAAGCTGCCCGTCACGCCCTCGCCGAGTGCCTCGAGGCGCTGGGCATCGTCGGCCTGGTGCTGGGCGCCGGGCTGCTGGCCCTGCTCGCGGGGCTGGTGATGGTAGCCCGCACCCGAACCGCCTTGGCGCTGATGCTGATCGCCCTGCTGGTGCTGGTCAGCTGTCAGCCGGCGCTAGCCCAAGGCATCCCCGGCAGCGCCGAGCGCTACCAGCGCGAGCTGACCCGCGTAGTGCAGCAGGAGTGGGGAATGGCGGGCCGGGTGGCGGTGCACGGCGCCCAGATCCACCAGGAGAGCGCCTGGCGGCCGGGGGTGAACAGCCCCGTCGGCGCCCAGGGGCTCAGCCAGTTCATGCCCGGCACCAGCGCGTGGATCGCCGAGCTCTACCCGGATCTCGGCCCCGCCGCGCCCTATTCGCCGGGCTGGGCCATGCGCGCCCAGACCCGCTACAACAAGTTCCACTGGAATCGCCTGTCCGGCACTGCCGACCAGTGCGAGCGCTGGGCGATGACGCTCTCCGCCTACAACGGCGGGCTCGGCTGGGTGAACCGCGACCGCCGCCTGGCACGTGCCGCCGGCGACGATGCCGCCCGCTGGTTCGGCCATGTGGAGCGCTACACCAGCCGCGCCGGCTGGGCCAAGCGCGAGAACCGCGACTATGTACGCCGCATCCTGCTGACCCTGACCCCGCGCTATGTGCAGGCCGGCTGGGCCGGGGGTGCCCCGTGCTGAGCGTGGCCCGCAAGCTGATTCCCGCCTGGGTGTGGGCGGCACTGCTCGGCCTGCTGGCCCTGTGTGGGCTGGGCTGGTGGGGCGTGACCACCTGGGAGGCCCGGGTCGAAGAGCGCCAGTCACTCGCTCAGCAGGTAGAAACGCTGGAGGCGAACCGCGAGCGCTGGCAGGCCCACACCCTGAGCGTGATGGCACAGCTGGGCGAGGCGCGCGAACGCGCCCGGAAGGCCGAGGCCGCCCTGGTGGAGCTGCAGGCGGCGCTGGCCGAACGCGATGCCGACTACCGCGAGATCCGCGGCCGCATCCGCCAGGCCCCCGCCGAGGACGATGGCCCGGTGGCGCCGGTGTTGCGCCAGGCCCTGGAGGCGCTGCCATGACCCTGCTTGCCAGCCTGCTGTTGATCGCCCTCGGTGGCTATGCCGTGTTCGCCGCCCTGTTCGATACGCGCAACCACCGGCGCCTGTGGCGAGGCGTGGCCATCGGCTGCCTGGTGCTGCTGATCCTGCTGCTGGCCGGCTGCGTCACCCGCGAGGCGCCGCCCCCCGAGCCGCCGCCGTTGCCCGCCCCGGTGCTGTGCGCCGCCCCGGTGGGGATGACCGTCCAGGAGCCCGAGCCGGAGCGGCCGGCGGGCGCGATCACCCAACGCGACGTGGCCGCCTACCTGGTCGAGTTGCACCGCTGGGGCTGGCGTGGCTGGCGCCGCCTCTCAAGCGTTAGAGCGCATGCCAAAGCGTGTGCTTCTAACGCCAATGATGAGTCTATGAAGGAGTACTGAACATGGCACGCACCCCCTATTCCGGTTGGGGCAGCGAAGGGCTGCAGGTCTTCACCCCCTCGCGGATCGAAGAAATCGCCGCCGGCGGCAGCCTGGATACGACCGGCGTGGTCGCTATCCGCATCCCGGCGGACACCGAGTATCAGCTCAACGGTGGAGGGCCGGTGGCCATCATGCCTGCTGGCGCCACCGGCATCGCCCCGGAGGTCACCTCCATCACCTTCGTGACCGCCGTCACCGTGGAGGTGATGTGATGTTGGGGCTGGCGCTCGGCTTGGGTACCAGGGCAAAGGCGGTAAGCCAGTACCCCCTGGCCGAAGGCGGCCTCGAAACCGTCATCGAGCAAAACGGCGTTTATTACCGCGTCCACACCTTCGCGACTGACGGTAGCCTGACCGTCGCCCAGGGCGGGGAGATGCAATATTTGGTCGTCGCCGGGGGTGGTTCAGGCGGTTCCAATGGTGGCGGTGGCGGTGGTGCAGGGGGGCTGTTGCATGGGGCGCTTAACCTTGTCTCCGCCAACTACCCGGTCGCCGTCGGCGCCGGCGGCCCCGGCATTTCTGCGGGCACCACCAGTAGCGGGGTCAATGGGGCCAACTCATCTTTCGCCGGTATGTCAGCCATCGGGGGCGGTGGAGGGGGCGCATTTGAATCAGGCTCGGGACAGAGCGGTGGATCTGGCGGCGGCGGCGCCGCACCTCCGACCTACACGGCTGGGGGCGCTGCGACGACAGGGCAGGGCTTTGAAGGCGGAAACGGTTCTTCCACCACTCAAGACCAATCTGCTGCTGGCGGCGGCGGCGGCGCTGGGGCTCGCGGCCAAGATGGTTCGGCATCAGGAGGCGATGCGGGCGATGGTGGCGCCGGGCTGGAGATCACCCTGAGCGGCACACCCACCTACTACGCCGGCGGCGGGGGTGGCATGTCCGGCAACAACCTCCCTGGTGCTGGTGGACTGGGCGGCGGCGGCGCCGGTGCCGATGCCGGTGATGGGGAGCCAGGGGTTGACGGTCTCGGCGGTGGCGGCGGGGGCTGCCGTTCCTCAGGGGCTTCAGGCTCAGGTGGCTCCGGCATCGTCATCGTTCGCTACCGCATTACCCAAGCCGAATACGAAGCGGAGGTGTCGTGATGGACATGATCTTCGATGTTGCCACCGAGCAGTTGGTGATCGACACCGCCGGGGTATACCCCTGGGGGACCGATCTGCGTGCCGTGCTGAATCGGTATGGCCACACCATCAACCTGCGTGGCGTACAGATGCGCCTCACCATCGCTGTCGAGGGAGAGACGGCCTTCGACATGAGCTTGCCGCCCCCGGGAGTTCGCTACCGGAAAACCGACCAGGACGTGCTGGCGACGGGGCGAGTTCGTTGGCACCCCGATCAGCACATCGAGGTCAGTGCTTGGTGCCGCACCAACGCGGGGCAAGAAGTCACCGCACAGGCTTCCTTCACAGCGCCGCGGCCGGCCCAACCCTTCGATTCCTGGACATGGGATGGCCAGCGGTGGCAAGCGCCGACGCCATACCCCGACGATGGCCAAGCCTACCTCTGGGATGAAGCACAGCAGTTGTGGGTTCTGGACCCCGATACACCGGACAGCCAGGAGGCTTGATGGAAACCATCGACTGGAACGCGGCGCGCTTCTTCTGGGACCTGCTCTCCGCCCTGTTCATGGGCGCGGTGGCCATCTACGTGTGGTGGACCAACCGCACCCGCGCCACCGGCGCCGCCCTGCGCGAGGTACACGGCCGCCTCGACCAGGTCGACAAGCACGTGGCGCGCATCGAGCAAACGCTGGAAAGCCGCCCGGGCTACGCCGAGATCGACGTGCTGCGCGCCGAGATGGCCACGATCAGCCGCGGCATGGCCGAGATCAGCGCCCAGATGCAGAGCACCACGGCGCTGCTCAACCGCCTGCATGAATACCTGCTCACGGAGAAGGGGAACGCACGATGAGCACCGATTTTCAGGACTTCGAGACCGAGGGGCGCCGGCTGGTGATCCTGCGTATCCTGTCGCGGCGCAACCAGTACACCACCAACGAGTACAGCCTCCACGACGAGCTGAAGGGTGCCTACGCGCATATCGTCAGCCGCGACCGCCTGCATGGCGACCTGGCCTGGCTGGAGGAGCAGCAGCTGGTGATCACCCAGCAGCCGCGCGCCGGCTGGATCATCACCCTCACCGCCCGTGGCTCGGATGTGGCCGAGGGCCTGGCCCAGGTGCCCGGGGTGGCCAAGCCTCGCCCCGGCATCAGCTGAGGAGCCGCCCATGCCCCCGCGCAACAAGGTCTACGACCTGCCGCCGGAGATCCGCGAGGCGCTCAACGAGCGCCTGGTCTCCACCGGCTTCCAGGGCTACGAGGAGCTCGCCGCCTGGCTCGAGGAGCAGGGCCACAAGATCTCCAAGAGCAGCGTGCACCGCTATGGCCAGGATCTCCGCGAGGAGTTCGAGGAGGCCATGGGTGATGTGCGCAAGACCACCGAGCTGGCCCGGGCCATGGCCGCCCAGGACGACGACGAGAGCGGCCATCTGATCGACGCCACCGCCCGCATGGTGCAGGACCAGCTGCTGCGCATCACCATCGCCATGCGCAAGGCCGAGGAGGACCCGGCCAAGGCCGCCAAGCAGCTGGGCAGCGTGACCCGGGCGCTGGCCGAGATCGGCCGCGTCTCGCTCGGGCAGAAGAAGTGGGCACGTGAACTGCGCCTGGAGGTGGCCAAGGAAGCCGCCGAAGCCGCCGAGGGCGCCATGGCCAACCAGGGCATGAGCCGTGAGGCCATCGACTCCATCAAGCGCGACATCCTGGGGATCGCCTGATGAGCGTGCTGCCCGAGTCCGTCCTGCTGCCCTACCAGAAGGCGTGGATCGAGGATCCCTCGCCGCTGAAGATCGCCGAGAAGAGCCGCCGCACCGGCCTGACCTGGGGCGAGGCGGCCGACGCCGTGCTGAGTGCCAGCGCGGCCAGGAGCGCCGGCGGCACCAACCACTTCTATGTGGGCTCCAATAAAGAGATGGCCATCGAGTTCATCGATGCCTGCGCCATGTGGGCCAAGGCGTTCGATCGGGCCGCCAGTGCCATCCAGGAGGAGGTGCTGCACGACGAGGACAAGGACATCCTCACCTTCAATATCCACTTCGCCAGCGGCTTCAAGATCCAGGCGCTGTCCAGCCGCCCCAGCAACCTGCGCGGCCGCCAAGGCAACGTCACCATCGACGAGGCGGCCTTCCATGCCGAGCTGGCCGAGGTGCTCAAGGCGGCCCTGGCACTCACCATGTGGGGCGCCAAGGTGCGCCTGATCAGCACCCACAACGGCGTCGACAACCTCTTCAATGACCTGATCCAGGACTCGCGCGCCGGTAAGAAGCGCTACAGCGTGCACCGCGTCACCCTGGACGACGCCTGCGAGCAGGGCTTGTACCAGCGCATCTGCCAGGTTCGCGGGATGCTGTGGAGCCCCGAGGCCGAGGAAGAGTGGAAGGCCAACCTGCTGGCCGACACCGCCACCCGCGAAGACGCCCTCGAGGAGTATTACTGCGTGCCCAAGAGCGGCGGCGGGGCCTACCTCAGCCGTGCGCTGATCGAGGCCCGCATGATCGAGGCCCCGGTGCTGCGCTTCGAGGGCAGCGCCGAGTTCAATGCTGTGCCGGAGCGCTACCGGGCGCTGGAGGTCGAGGACTGGTGCCAGCGCGAACTGGCCCCGCTGCTGGCCGCGCTCGACCGCCGCGACGAGCATGTGTTCGGCGAGGACTTCGGTCGCTCCGGGGATCTCACCGTCATCGCCCCCATGGCGATCACCGCCCACCTGGTGCGCCGCGTTCCCTTCCTGGTGGAGCTGCGCAACGTGCCCTTCAAGCAGCAGGAGCAAGTGCTGTTCTTCATCGTCGACCGCCTGCCGCGGCTGCGCGGCGGCAAGCTGGACGGGCGCGGCAACGGCCAGTACCTCGCCGAGCAGGCGGTGGAGCGCTACGGCAGCACCGTAGAGGCGGTGATGCTCACCCAGGGCTGGTACCTGGAGAACATGCCGCCCTTCAAGGCCGCCTTCGAGGACGCCGGCATCGAGATCCCCCGCGACCGCGACACCGGCGACGACCTGCGCGCCCTGGAGGTGATCAAGGGCGTGCCCAAGCTGCCCGATGCCAAGACCGGCGCGAAAGGCGATCGCCACGGCGATGCCGCCATCGCCCTGGTGCTGGCCCATGCGGCCTCGCTGTCCGACGCCGTGGCCATCGACTTCATCCAGGTGCCGCGTGGCCCGGGCGGGGCCTTCGCCGACGATGACAACCTGACAACCGACTGGGGAGGTGGCGCATGGTAGCCATTCGAGGACTCATCAGCCGCCTGTGGGGCGGCGGCCACCAGGCGCTCAGCGAGCAGCAGACCGACGAGGACGATGGCGCAGGCACCGCGCGCATCGGCTCGCTGAAGCGCGAGTTCGCCGAGCACCCCAGCAAGGGGCTCACACCGGCCAGGCTCTACCAGATCCTCGAGGAGGCCGAGCAGGGCCAGCTCAAGGCCCAGCACGAGCTGTTCGACGACATGGAGGAGAAGGACGCCCAGATCGGCGCGGACCTGGGCAAGCGCCGTCAGCTCGCCGCCGAACTGGAGTGGCAGATCGTGCCGCCGGATGGTGCCAGCGCCGTGGAGAAGCGTGCCGCCGAGCAGGCCGCAGAGGTGTTCTCGGCGCTGGAGGTCGAGGACCTCATCCTCGATCTCGGCCAGGGCATCGGCCACGGCTGGGCCAACTTGGAGCTCTCTTGGGCGCGCGACGGCTCCACCCGCTACATCGAGCAGCCCATCCTGCGCCCCCATTCCTGGTTCCGCCTGCACCCGCACGACCAGAACGTCATCACCCTGCGCGACCATAGCGCCACCGGCGCCGAGCTGTGGCCGCTGGGCTGGGTGCAGCACCGCCACCGCGCCAAGGCCGGCTACGTGGCGCGCATGGGCCTGCACCGCATGCTGGCCTGGCCGTACCTGTTCCAGAACTACGCCCTGGGCGACCTGGCGCAGCTGCTGGAGGTCTACGGTCTGCCCGGGGTGGTGGGCAAGTTCCCCAAGAACGCCACCGACAAGGAGAAGGCCACCCTGCTGCGCGCGGTGGTCAGCATGGGCAAGGATGCCCGCGGCATCATCCCCGAGGGCATGGCCATCGAGTTCCAGGAGGCCGCCGGCAAGGGAACCAGCGCCGACCTCTACAAGACGATGATGGACTGGTGCGAGCGCGCCAAGGCCAAGGCGATCCTCGGCGGCACGCTGACCAGCGGTACCGGCGAGGGCACCAACACCAACGCCCTGGGTAATGTGCACGAGCGTGGCCAGGCCAGCCTGATCCGCTCCGATGTGCGCCAGTACGCCGGCAGCATCCGCCGCGCCATCCTGTGGCCGATGGCGGCGCTCAACTTCGGCATCGAGAAGGCGAGCCGCGCCCCGCGCTTCTATCTGGACGTGGGCGAGACCGAAGACTTCAAGCAGCTCGCCGACACCCTGCCCACCTTCGTCGACATGGGGGCGCGCATCCCCAAGTGGTGGTTCCACGAGAAGAGCGGCATCCCCGAGGCCGGCGAGAACGAGGAGATTCTCATGCCCCGCGCCCAGCCCGCCGATGCGTTCGCCCCGGGCGGCGCCCCGGCGGCCCTCAAGGCGCCGGCACCCCGCCGTGGCCTGGCCGCCCTGGCGGTGGGCAAGGATGGCCGCGAGACCGGCGACGATGCGCCCGAGCTTCAACTGGCCCGCCTGCGCGAGGAGGGCGACGCCGCCCTGGAACCCTGGACCGAGCGCATCCGCCAGGCGGTGGACGACGCTGAGAGCCTCGAGGATCTGCGTGACCGCCTGGTCGAGCTGATGCCGGAGCTCAAAGGCGAGCAGTTCGCCCAGGTGATGACCGACGCCCTGGCCGCCGCCCACCTGGCCGGCCGCTACGACATCCTGGAGGGCGACTGATGGCCGCCGAGCAGTACGGCTCGCTGCCGTTCCGCGAGCAGATCGAGGCCTTCCGAGAGAGAGTGCCGATCCCGACCCGCGCCTGGACGGACGTCTACGGCCGCGAAAACGACCAGGCCTTTGCCGTGGCCGGCGCCAACCGCCAGTCCATCGTCGAGGACTTCGCCGAGGCGGTCGACCGCGCCATCAGCGAGGGGCGCACCCTGGCGCAGTTTCGCGACGAGTTTGACACCATCGTCGCCCGTCACGGCTGGGCCTATAATGGAAGCCGCGGCTGGCGCAGCCGGGTCATCTACGACACCAACCTGCGCCAGAGCTACGCCGCCGGCCGCGAGGCGCAGATCGCCGACCCCGAGCTGCGCCGCGCACGCCCCTACGGCCTCTACCGCCACGGCGGCAGCCGCGACCCGCGCCCTCATCACCTGGCCAAGGATGGCTGGGTGGTGCCACTGGATGACCCCTGGTGGGACGTGTGGACGCCCCAGAACGGCTGGGGCTGCAGCTGCAAGAAGTTCACCCTCAGCGAGGATGACGTGGAGCGCCTGGGGCTGGAGGTCCGCCGCGATCCGCCGCCCATCGAGTACGAGGAGCGCGTGGTGGGTGCCAACGGCCCCAGCCCGCGGCGCGTGCGCGTGCCGGTGGGCATCGATCCCGGCTTCGAGCATCGCCCCGGTGCGGCCCGCCTGCGCGGTATCACCCCGCGCCGGCTCGAGACGCCGCCACCAGCCGCCCGCCAGGCGCCCGATCGCCCCGCCCCCGACATGCCACCACCGGCGCGTCCGGCACCGAGGGCGCCTGAGGCAGACGGCCCCGACGCCGAGGTGGCCGCCTTCCTGGCCCGCTTCGGTGCCGAAGACAATCGCGCCGCCTTCCACCCCGACCCCCTGGGCGAGGTCCTGCCGATCTCCCGCCAGCTGTTCGGCGACGAGGCCACCCCCCGGCTGGGCGCACTGGCAGGCAGCCTGCACCTGCTGGGCGAGGCGCTGGAGGCGCCCGACGAGATCTGGACGGCGCTAGTCTACCACCAGGAGGCCGAGCGCTGGCTGCTGCGCCGCCGCTACCTGGCGTGGCTGGCCGACGATCAAGACGAGCGTGCGGTGCTGTTCGAGTGGGGCCGTGCCGGCTGGGCCGCCTCGGTGGTGACCGGCGACAGCGAACGCCTCGAGGAGTGGCGCCGCGGTGTGCGGCTCTACCGTCGCGGCGAAGAGGAGGAGTGACCCATGGCCGGCGCCCGCCTGCAGATCGAGCTCGACGCCCGCCCGGTGCTCAGCGCCCTGGCCGAGCTGGCCCATCGCATCGATGACCCGCAGCCCGCCTTCCGCGAGATCGGTGAATACCTGGACATGGCCCACCGTGACCGCTGGGACGCCCAGCGCGCCCCGGATGGCTCGCCCTGGGCGCCGCTGTCTGACGTCACCAAGGCCCGAAAGAAGAAGAACGCCGACCGCGTGCTGGTGCTCGACGGCTACCTGCGCGACACCCTGCGCTATCAGGAGAGCGCCACGGAGCTGCTGTTCGGCACCGATAGGGTGTATGGCGCTGTGCATCAGTTCGGCGCCAGGCAGGGCGCCTTCGGCACCACCGCCCGAGGCGGCCCCATTCCCTGGGGCGACATTCCGGCGCGGCCCTGGCTGGGCATCGGCAGCGAGGACGAGCAGCCGATCCTGGCCATCCTCGAGCGGCACCTGATGCGCTGAACAGCAAGCCCGCCTGTGAGCCCCTGTGAGGCGCGCAAAGCTCGAGGGGGTACCTACGGTCATGTTTTTGGAGGTAGGGCAGTTAGACCCGCGTTAGATTTCCTCTGGCCGGGTGTTTGGGTGAGCGGCTAGGCTGTTCGGTGTCTCATTGCTCCACTTCACGCGATAGGGAACATCCGATGCCAAGACGCCCAGCACTCAAGACACTCCATTACCTTCGAGCCGTGTACAACGAAAACCAGGCGCCTCCGGAGCCATTTGCTGACCTGGTCAGGCAGGCGCTAAATCAGCTACCGAAAGTGCCTGACACCAAGGTGGGGATCAGTAATCTGGGAGTGGTCGGCATCCGACAGCGCCACCCGGACTGCGAAGACCCTGACCGGCCCTTGCTCCTTGCCGTCGGCGCCGGGGCGCCTGGAGAACGGATGGGCACCTTCGGAGCCGACGTGGATGCCGACCATGACGACGATCTGCCGGAAGATCCTCCTCAAGACCGTGCCTTCAAGCTTGCCGATGCTTTCATCCTGATCGATGGCCAGGAGTTGCTGGTTTGCACTGACGGAGCAATGCGCGGCTATGCCTCGGTGGAAAAGTACCTGCGGGGGCTCTTCGACCGCGCCAACCTGGATCCAGGCGTCTCAATGTTCGAGCTGCAACCGGCCTCGAATCAGGAGAAGCGTCAGACCCTCGAACGGGAAGGGGTGAAGGACATCACCATCAAAGGCACGATGTATGCCGCCACCCAGGAGCTTGATGGGCAAGACCCCGCAGGCTTCACCGAGTATTTCCGCCGCTTCCGCAAGAAATGCCAGGACTACCTAGCCGAGGAAATCGAGGACGAGCAGGAGCGAGAGGTGCTGGCCGGGCATTGGGGTGACATCAATGTCACCACGACGATCACGCCCACTGGAGGCACCCGTGCTGTGCCTGTGGTGCTGACTTCACTGGATGAGGCAGGTCTGGACATGGTCGAAGAGATCCCCGACGACTCCGAAGTGGTCATCACGACCCGGGCGGGCAACACCATCCGTACCGGCGATGTGGTGTTGAAGAAAAAGGTTAGACTGCGCCGCAAGGAACAGCAGAATGACCTTGACGCGTTCGAGGTGTGGGAGGAGTTGAAGATCTTCCACCGGGAGTTGAGGCAGAGAGGGGCATGGCAGAGATAACCAGCGGTCCCAGGATCAGCAAGCGCAAGGTCGCCATGGAGGTGGTCAGTGTGGTGATTGCCGTGCTGGCCGGCTGGCTGCTGCAGCCTTGGTATCATTGCAGCGACGATGCCACCTCGGTGCTGGTGACGGTGTTCTCGATCCTGGCGGGCTTTCTGGCCGCGGTGATGGCGATTGTCGCCAATGACCGGGTGCTACGAGGACGTAATTGGCGCCAGGACACCTACTACCTCCGTGAGATCCGCCGCGAGCTGCTTCGCCATAGCGTGACCTTCTACGTATATTTGGCCGTGTTGGTGCTGGCCTTCCTGACCAGCATCTCCTCCACCTGGCCGCTGTGGGTGCAGCAGTGGACCGAGCATGGCCTGCTTTTCTTCGCCACTTTGGGTATCTTCCACTCATTCCAGCTGCCGAAGATCCTTAGCCGGAAGCATGTCACGGCGATGGAGAAGGAAATCCGCCGGCGGCGTGAGAAAGAAACCGGCGCCGGCTAACGGCCTGCCACCACTTCCCGCACGTTAGAAACTCGCAATACGCTTTAAATCCTCCCCCCGCGTGTCGGGCGCCATGCTGCGCCCATGACCACGCAACGCTCCACCTCACCCCTGGCCGCGCTCTCCATCCCGGCGGCCCACCCGGCCCGGCCGGTGGCGGCCTGCGCCCTGCGCGTGCAGGCCAGCGAGGACAAGACGCGGCTGATTCCCGCTGGCACCTTCGACGCCCCGCGCGGCTCGATGGCGGGCGAGGGGCCCTGGCAACTCGACGCCCAGGGCGCCGCGGCGATCATCGCCCTGGCGGCCAACCGTGCCACCGACATCGCCATCGACTACGAGCACCAGACCCTGCTGGCCGATCGCAACGGCCAGCCGGCCCCCGCCGCCGGCTGGGTCGACCCGCGCTCGCTGGAGTGGCGTGACGATGGTCTCTATGGCGCGGTGAGCTGGACCGAGCGCGCCCGCACCATGATCGAGGGCGGCGAATACCGCTACCTCTCACCCGTGTTCCCGTACGACGCCCAGAGCGGCGCCGTGCTGGATCTGCTGCACCTGGCGTTGACCAACACGCCGGCCATCGACGAAGGCATCCCCCGGCTCGCCGCCGCGCGGATGGCGCCGACCCCTACCGCAACTCCCCAGGAGGATGACGCTGTGAATCGTGAACAGCTGATTGCCCTGCTCGGCCTGGCGGCCGACGCCACCGACGAGCAGATTGAGACCGGCCTGGCCGCCCTCAAGGCCCAGGCCGATACCGCTCACACCCTGCGCCAGGCCCTCGACGTGGGCGAGGGCGACGACGCGGCCGCGGCCGTGGCCGCCCTCAAGAGCAAGGCCAGCACGCCTGCCTCCCCGGACATGAGCCAGTACGTGCCCAAGGCGGTGTTCGAAGAGACCACCGCCCAGCTGGCGGCGCTCAAGGCCAATGGTGATACCGCCGAGCTGGACGGCCTGATCGAGGCCGGCCTCAAGGATGGCCGCATTCCCGGGAAGGCCACCGCCGACTGGCTGCGTGAGCAGGGCCTGGCCGCCTGCAAGGCGCACCTTGCCGGCGCCCCATCCATCGCCGCGCTGAAGGGCCCCCAGACCCAGGGCCGCGCCCCCGAGGGCGATGACGCGGCCAAGGGCGCGCTCTCCGAGGCCGAGCTGGCGGTGTGCAAGGCGATGGGGTTGACCCCCGAGGCCTACCGCGCGGCCAACCCGGTCGAGTGATCCGCCACCTGAACGCCTGAGAGGAGAGTGCCGTCATGGCCACCACCAAGAACCGCAACACCCCGACCCGCATCGGCTTCCGCCGTAGCGCTCCCGTCGCCGCCGACGCCGTGTGCCATGCCGGTGCCATCGCCGTGCTGAATGCCACCGGCTATGCCGCGCCGGCCACTACCGCCACTGGCCTCACCGCCCTGGGCGTGTTCCACCACTACCAGGACAACACCGGCGGCGCCGACGGCGACCAGGTGGTCGAGATCGAGCGCGGCTTCTTCCACTTCGCCAACAGCGCCGGCGCCGACGAGATCACCCGCGCCGCCATCGGCTCGGTCTGCTACCTGGTCGACGACGAGACCGTGGCCGCCACCGATGGCACCGCCTCGCGCAGCCCCGCCGGCATTGTCGATGACGTCGACGAGCATGGCGTCTGGGTGTGCATCGATCCCACCAACGGCGTAGCCGCCAGCGCCTGATAGGAGCCTTTCACCATGAACCTCACGTCCGCGAATCTTCAGGCCCTGTTCAAGGCCTACAATGCCAACTTCCAGCAGGGCTTCAGCTCGCTGGGCGACCAGGGGGCGCTCTACGAGCAGTTCTGCACCGTGGTGCCGAGCTCGACCGCTGTAGAGGTCTACCCCTGGCTCAAGGCGTTGCCGCGCATGCGCGAGTGGCTGGGCGACCGCGTCATCCACTCCCTGGAAGGCTCCGAGTTCTCGATCAAGAACCGCAAGTTCGAGCTTACCGAGGGCGTGCCCCGCGACTCCATCGATGATGATACCTACGGCCTGTGGTCGCCGGTGTTTCAGGAGTTCGGCCGCTCCAGCCGCGAGCATCCCAACGAGCTTGCCGTCGAGACCCTCGAGGCCAACCCCGAGTGCTACGACGGCCAGCCGCTGTTGGATACCGACCACCCGGTGCTGGATAAAAGCGGCGCCGAGATCTCGGTCTCCAACGACATGGGGGGCAGCGGCCCTGCCTGGTACGTGATGGATCTCACCCGGGTGATCAAGCCGGTCGTCTTCCAGCGCCGCCGCGATTACAACTTCCGCGCCATCACCGACCTCAATGACACCCAGGTGTTCATGACCGACCAGTTCCTGTTCGGGGTGGATGCTCGTGTGAACGCCGGCCCTGGCCTCTGGCAGCTGATCGTGCGCTCCAACCAGGAGTTCAATGCCACCAACTACGCCGCCGCGCGCAAGGCGCTGCAGGACATGCAGGGTGACTACGGCCGACCCCTGGCGCTGCGCCACAGCCACACCATGGTGCCCACCAATCTCGAGGGCGCGGCTGCCCAGGTGCTGCAGGCCCAGCTGGTCAGCGGGGGCGATAGCAACATCTGGCAGGGTACCTCGCAGCTGATCATGAACCCCTGGATGAACAACGCCTAACGCGGCGCTGATCTGATCTCGGGTGCAGCGCCGCCGCCCAGCGGGGCGGCGGCCTGACCAGACCAACAGGAGAGCCCCATGACCACCCGCAAGCGCACCCCGAAGGCGACCCAGGCCGAGCCGACCCCGACTCCCCAGGCAGCGCCCGCCCAGGGCGAGGCCACCTCGAACACGGATGCAGCCACCGCCAAGGATGGCCCTTCACCCACCCCGGAGAGCCCGCCGAAGGCCTCCCAGGAGGGCGAAAAAATTAACACGCCCCCGGCCAGCGCCCCCCAGGGCGAGATTCCGGCGCTGTTCGTGCGCACCAGGCGACGCTTCAAGAGCCGCCGCCGCGCCGGCCATCGCTTCGATCGCAACGGCCACAGCATCGCCCTGGAGGCGCTCTCCGCCGAGGAGATCGCCGCGCTCAAGGCCGACCCCGCCCTGGAGGTGGAGGAGTGCACCTTCCCGGCGGAGCCGGACGAGCCCGAGACCACCTGACCACCGGCCACCGCCGCAGGAGGTGATCCATCTCCAGGCCGGGCTCTGGAAACCCGGCAGCCGCCGGCCCGCCGCGAGGCGATCAGGCGGCCTTTCAACCACCCAGCAGGTAGCGCGCCATGCCCTACATCACCCTTCAGGACCTGACCCGGCGCTTCGGCGAGAGCGAGATCCTCGCCCTGTCCGATGACGGCGCAGGCGCTGTCGACCAGGAGGAGATCGACCGCGCCATCGAGGATGCCGGCGGCGAGATCGACGGCTACGTGGCGGGCGGCGGCTATGTGGTGCCGCTCGACCCCGTGCCGAAGATCGTCGCCAGCTACGCCTGCGACATCGCCCGCTACCGCCTGTATGACGACGCCGCTACCGAGCAGGTGACCAAGCGCTACGAGGACGCCATCCGGTTCCTGCGCATGGTCGCCAAGGGCGAGGTGCTGCTCGGCATCGGCACCGAGGACGGCGGCGAGACCGCCGGCAGCGTGCAATTCCAGACCGGCACGCGGGTGATGCCGGGAGGGGGCTTCTGATGAGCCAGGCGCTGCACCATGACGACTACCTGGTGGCCGAGGGGCTGATCCTCGACCGCCTCGAGGCGGAGCTTTCCGACCTGGCTGGCCTCAAGGTGCTCTCGGCGGCGGATCTCGCCGGTGTGACCGAGGGCGCCCAGCACACCCCGGCGCTGCACGTCATCTACATGGGCGATGCGGTGCCGGGCGGCGAGCAGGTCGATGAGGGCAACTACCACGTGCTGCGCCAGCGCTGGATGGTGGTAGTGGCCGTGCGCAACGCCCGCCACCAGCGCACCGGCCAGGCCGCCCGCGAGGCCGCCGGGCCGCTGCTCTCGCGGGCTATCCAGGCGCTCTCCGGCTGGCGGCCGGGGCAGGGCCTGGGCTCGCTGGTGCGAGTCAGCGCCCCGGCACCGGCCTTCACCCCCGGCGGCTTCGGCTACTTCCCGCTGCAGTTCGAGACCGTGCTGATGACCCGCGCGCCCTCGGTCGATTGACCGCCGCGCCCACTCCCAGGAGATCGACACCGTGAGTACCAAGACCAACGCCCAGCCCGCCCCGCGCCGCGAGGTCACCCTCGCCAAGCCGATCATCCAGGGCGGCATCGAATACACGCCCGGCGGCAAGCAAAAGCCCCTGCTGACCGAGGCGCAGATCGAGCGCCTGACCAAGTCCGGGCACATCGGCGGCGGCGCGAGTGCCAAGACCGCCGCGAAATCCACCCCCCAGGAGGGCTAAGCCATGTCCCGCACTCTCAATGTCGTGGTGCCTGCCGGCAAGGTGTACTTCAACCCGCGCCGCGAGGATGGCAGCTACGAGGGCTACCGCTACCTGGCGGAGACCCCGGCCTTCACCATCACCGCTCAGGGCGAGACCCTGCCGGTGGATGGCTCCGATGGCCCCACCGCCGAGCGCCTGTTCGACGTGCCGATCCGCGTCAACCGCTCCGGGCGCACCACCCTGCGCGACATGAACGCCGAGAACTACGCGCTTTTCCTGATGGGCGAGGCCAGCGAAGTCACCCAGACCGATACCCCGGTGGTCGACGAGGCCCACGATGTGATGCCCGGGCGCTTCTACCAGCTGGGCGCGAGTGCCGCCAACCCCGGCGGGGTGCGCAACGTCTCGGCGGTGGATGTCACCGACGAGACCGACACCACCACCTATGTGGCTGGCACTGACTACGTGGTGCACGCCGAGATCGGCATGCTCGAGATCCTCGAGGATGGTGGCATCGCCGAGGAGACCATCCACGTCGGCTACACCCCGGCGGCCGAGACCCGCGACCGCGTGACCACCAACCAGCTCGGCGCCCGCCGCGGCGAGGTCAAGTTCGTGGCCAACAACACCCAGGGCCAGAACCGCGACATCTACATCCCCGAGGCGCGCCTCTCCCCGGACGGTGAGCTGCCGATGAAGAGCCGCGAGAACCCCCAGGAGATGCCGCTGATCGTCGCCGTGCAGACCCGCGACGGCTACGCCCAGCTCTACGTCGACGGCCGCGCGGCCTGATAGGAGCCCGACCCCATGAGCGAGCACCAAACGCCGGCCGCCGATGAGGCGGCCAGCGACATCGAGATCCTCCTGCCCGACGAGGCCGTGACCATCGAGGGCGAGGAGATCCTGGTTCGCGAGTTCCGCTACCTGGAGGGGCTGCGTGCCATCGCCCTGGCCCGCCCGCTGTTCGCGGAGCTTGCCAGGATCCTCGAGGAGGGCGAGATCGACGCCCTGGCCCTGGACGGCTTGATCGCCGAACACCACGAGGCGTGGATCCAGCTGATGGCGATCAGCACCGGCAAGGACGAGTCGTGGATCGAGGGCCTGCGCGACCGCGACGGCCAGACGCTCTCGATGACCTTCTGGCGGGTCAACTCGGGTTTTTTTATGAGACGGCTGGTGTTCGGCGGGGCGCTGGCCAGGGCGATGCGCCAGATGGTGGCCCCGACGACAGGGAACCCATCCCCCTCGCCGAGCTCTTCGACGCCCTCATCAGTGGCGGCTACGGACGCGACCCCGGAGAGCTCGCCCGGCGGCTAACCTGGCGGCAGATCCAGCGTTACTACGCGCTGACCCGCCGCCGGCGCGACGAGCATCGCGCCGACCTGATCGAGGCGGTCCACGTCGCCTGGGGCGGCAAGCCCAACCAGGAGATCCGCAAGCTGCGTAACCGGAGCCAACCCTGATGGCCGATCGTAACCTCGAACTCGCCCTGCGCATGCGCGCCGACCTGCAGCAGGCCCGCCGCCAGCTGCAGCAGGTCGAACAGGAGCTGGGCGATGTAGCGCGCGGTGGCGGCAAGGCCGGCCAGGGCATGCGCCGCTATACGCAGGAGGCCGACAAGGCCGAGCGCAGCTCGCGGCGGCTCTCTTCCACCGTGGGGCAGATGCGCAACCTGCTGGCCACCCTGGGCGCCGGCCTCGCCCTGCGTCAGATGGTGCAGTACACCGACACCATGACCGGCCTGGAGAGCCAGCTGCGCCTGGTCACCGGCAGTCAGGACGAGTTCAACCAGACGTTCGCCGATCTCTACCAGCTCGCCAACAGCACTCGCCAGGGCCTCGAGCCCACCGTCAACCTCTATGCCCGTATGGCCCGCGCGACCGAGGAGCTGAATCTCTCCAATGAAGAACTGCTGACCCTCACCAAGGCAATCAACCAGTCCTATATCGTCTCGGGCGCCAGCGCCCAGGAGGCCGCGTCCTCCACGCTGCAGCTGAGCCAGGCCATGGCCAGTGGGGTGCTGCGCGGCGAGGAGCTCAACTCGGTGCTGGAAAACAGCCCGCGCCTCGCGCGTGCCATCGCCGACGCACTGGGTGTCACCATCGGGCGGCTGCGCGAGATGGGGGCAGAAGGCGAGCTCACCGCCGAGCAGATCAGCCGCGCCTTGCTCGAGTCCGCCGACAGCATTGAACGCGAATTCCAGACCATGGAGCGCACCGTCGGACAGGCGCTCCAGCAGCTGCGCAACGACCTGCTGGTCACCTTCGGCGGCAGCGAGGTCGACGGCTTCACCGATGCCATCGATGACCTGCGTGACGTGGTCACCGATCCGGGCTTCCGCCAGGCGGTGATCGATATTGGCACCTTTATCGCCGAGCTGGTCGGCGATGCCGCCGCTGCGGCCACCCAGGTCGGCAACCTGGTCAGGCAGTACCGCGAACTCCAGGGCGTCACCACCTTCGATCTCGCCAGCAACGCGGCGGCGGGCTTCGATGCCTTCATGGATCAATTCCGCGATCCACAGGCGCTCGGCAGCATCGAGGCCATCGACCGCGCCCTGGATGCGCTGTTCGATAACCGCGAGCGCCTCAATGAGCGCATCGATGCCTATGGCCCGGATAGCGAGCAGGGGCGCCAGGCCATTGAGGCGATGGAGGCGCTCAAGGCGCAGTATGACGCCCTGATCGAACGCAAAAAGGCGCTGGTCACGGCAGGCAGCGGTGAAGACGGTGTGACGCCACCGCCCCAGGTGACCGCTCCCTCCGCCCCTACGCGCCCGTCCGGTGGGAGTGGTGGTCGCAGCAGCGGCCAGAGCGCCGCGGCCCGCGAATACCAGGCCGCCTTGCAGGCGCTGGCCAACCTCGATCAGGGCCTCCAGCAGCAGATCGCCACCTTCGGCGAGGGCGAGGCCGCCGTCCTGGAGTACCGGCTCACCCTGGGCGATCTCGCTGACGATGTCGCCCGCCTGGGCGCCGAGGGCCAGGCACTGGCCGCCAGCATCGTCGAGCAGGCCCGCGAGGTGGAGCGTCTGACAGAGGCCGAGGAGCGCCGTGCCGAGGCCGAGCGTGAGCGTCAGCAGGCTCAGCAGCAGGCCGAGCAGGCCCTCCAGCAGATCCTCGACCAAGCCGACCCGGCCCGCGCCCTGGAGCGCCAGCTGGAGCTGATCGAGGAGCTCAAACAGCAGTTCCCCGAATACGCCACCGCGCTCGACCAGGCCGCCGCCCAGGTCAGCCAGCGCATCGACGAGATCAACCAGGGCCTGCTCAGCGCCCGCAACATCAACGCCGAGTTCGCCTATGGCGCCACCGATGCCCTGACATCGTTCGCCGAGGACATCGCCAACGGCCGGAACGCCATCGACTCACTAGCCGATGCCTTCCGCCAGTTCGCCGCCGATTTCCTGCTGCAGATCGCTCGGATGATCATGCAGCAGGCCATCTTTAACGCCCTTCAGACGATGGGCGGCGGTGGTGGAGGGATAGGGGGCGCCATCGCCAGCCTGTTCCACGGCGGCGGCGTGGTCGGCCAGGGCGGCACCACTAGCGACCTATTTGGCACTGCACCGCGCTACCACACCGGCGGCATCGCCGGCCTGGCCCCCGACGAGGTGCCCGCCATCCTGCGCCGCGGCGAGGAGGTGCTGACAGCGGCCGATCCCCGCCATCGCAACAACGAGGGTGGCACCGGCCAGCAGCCGGTCAGCGTCAAGAACGTCAACGTCTTCGACAGTGCCGAGGTGCTCAACCAGGCCATGTCCGATACCGCCGGCCAGAAAGTCATCCTCAACTACATCAAGGCCAACCGCAGCGCCGTGCGCAGCGCGCTGGGCAGCTAGGGAGCCGTCATGCGATTCGCCGTGATCAACAACTTCGAGGTCCAGCTCGCCGCGCCGCTGACCGCGGGCGCGACCACCATGGACATCACCGAGGGCGGTGATCGCTTCGCCTCGGCGACGCTCGAGCGCCAGTACCCGCTGGTGGTCTGCGAGCGTGACATCCGCGGCCGCGACCTGCGCCGTGAGATCCTCTACGTCACCGGGCGGGCCGCTAACACCTTGACCATTGTGCGCAGCCGCGAGGCCACCGCCGCCGATGCCTGGCCCGCCGGCTCGCCAGTGGAGTCACGCTTCACCGCGGCGATTCTCGATGCCTTGGTGGCTAGTGACGCCCTGGATGCCCACGAAGCGGCGAGCGACCCGCATCCGCAATACGAGCAAAAAGCCCCCGGCAGCCTCGACGCCCTGCGTCCGGTGGTGCTGCGCTCCGCCGAGTTGGATCTCACCACCGCCGGTGCCGCCGTCACGGTGGTGATCCCCGCCAGCTATCGGCTGTTCCTCGATGCCATCGACCTGGTGGTGACCGCCAGCGACGGGGCGGGTGGGGTGCCAGAAGTACAGGCCGGGCCGGACGATCAAACGCCGGCCGCTTATCTGGCCAGTACCGCCGTGACCGTTGCGGCTCTCAACGCCCGCCAGAGCGAAGCCCCGCTGGTCGCCGATGGACTGACGGCCGTGCGGGTGGCCACCACCGTGGCCGGTAGCGGCACGGTCTACTCCATTCGCGCACTGCTCTATGGCTACCTGCTGGCCGAGGGAGCCTAATCGCATGAGCGCCATCTGGCCCGTCAACACCAAACCCGTCGCCTGGGGTACCTCGCGGGTCACCGAAGGCCCAGTGGTGCCGCCCGAGGGCGAGCGCCGCGCCTGGCCCTTCGTCATCGCCTGGCCGCCCAGCGGGCAGAACGTGCAGGAGCGCTACCGCTACCTCACCGAGATCCAGGTCTCGCGCTCCGGGCGTGAGTATCGAGCCGCCCGCCGGGACAGCCCGCGCCATGCCCTGGAATTCTCTGCAGTGCTCTTCGAGGGCAGGCTGCGCGACTGGCAGGCCCTCGTTCACCGTGCCCTGGTCCAGCCCCTGGTGCTCCCCCAGCACCACACGCGCCTGCCGCTGCCCGCCGATATGCCCGCCGGCACCGATGTGCTTTATCTGGCCGAGCCGCCCGAGTGGCTACTGCCCGGCCTGGACGTGATCCTCGGCGACGGCCCGCAGCGCGAGGCGCTCACCGTCATCGCCGTGGAGGGCAACCTGACCTTCTTCGCCGCCGGGCCCGCGCAGACCTGGCCAGCCGGCACGCCGCTCTATGCCGGGCTGGTCGGCGTGCTCGAGCAGGCCCACCAGGCGGATCTGGTCACCGCCGAAGTGGCCACCCTGGAGATCGCCTTTCAGGTGCGCCCGCTCTCCGAACCGACGCCCGCACCCGGCGAGCCCGAGCGCATCTTCAATGGCCGCGAGGTGTTCCTGATGCGCCCCAACTGGGTGCAGCCGGTGAGTCAGTCCTGGGTGCGCCCGGTAGACGAGCTCGACTACGGCACCGGCCCGACCACGCGCTATTCCCCGGTGCCATTCGCCGCCGACACCCTGCAGGCCACCTACGTGGGTGCTACTCGCGACCAAGTGCAGGCCATCGGCGACCTCTTCCACCGCATGCGCGGACGCCAGGGCGAGTTCTACGCCCCCAGCTGGCTGCCGGATCTCCCCCTGCGCGAGGGCCTGACCGCCGGCGCCACCACCCTACGGGTGCAGGGCCAGCAGCTCGCCGAGGCATACGCCGCCAGCCTGACCCATCGCGCCGTGTTCGTGCGCCTCGCCGGGGGTGAGCTGCTGCTGCGCCAGGTGGAAAGCATCGCCCTGGTCGACGACACCCAGGGGCGGGATTCGCTGATCACCCTGGATGCCCCCTGGGCCGAGAGCGTACCCGAGAGCCAGATCGTGATGGCCGGCTGGCTGCTGCTGCGCCGCTTCGCCTCCGACGACCTCACCATCGAGTGGCGCACCTCGGCGGTGGCCACCATGCAGTTCGGCATGCTCACCCTCGAGGCGTTGCCCCCGGAAGCGTTAGACACGGGAGGGCTCTAACGATGTTCGAGACCTTCTTCACCAGCCGGGCCGGGTCGCGGCCGATCTACCTCTACGACCTCACCTTCGGCGAGGGGGACGCTGGCAAGCTGCGCCTGACTAGCGCCGAACGGCCGATCTATGCCTTGGGCGGACGCTTCGATCCTGCCCAGATCAAGCACGGCGAGATCGAGAGTTCCGGCACCCTGGACAACGCCACCCTCGAGGTGAAGACGCCGCGCACCAACCCGCTGGTCGAGATTTTCCGGGTCTACCCGCCGGAGCGAGTGGTCAACCTGGTGATCTACCGTGGCGAGTTGGACGACCCGGACGCCGAGTTCAAGGCGGTGTGGTCGGGCCGGGTGCTGAACTTCGGCCTTCAGGGGCTGGAGGCGACCTTCTCCTGCGAGCCGATCGCCACGGCGATCCGCCGGCCGGGGCTGCGCCGCACCTACCAGTACGGCTGCCCCCATGCGCTCTATGGCCCCCAGTGCCGAGCCGACAAGACGGCCGCCAGTTCGCCGGGGCAGGTGACCTCGATCAGCGGCTCGGTGGTCACCCTGGCCAGCGGCTGGAACGCCCAGCACGCCGCCAAGTACACCAACGGCATGCTGGAGTGGGCCGGCGAAGGCGGCACCACTCGCCGTACCATCCTGCAGGTGCTGGCCGGTGATCAACTCCTGCTGGCCGGGGTGATCCACGACCTGGCCCCGGGCGATGCGGTCACCGCGGTACTGGGCTGCAACCACCAGATGAGCGACTGCAAGGACCTGCACGACAACATCCTCAACTACGGCGGCCAGCCGTGGATCACCAAGATCAACCCGCTCGGCCAGCGCACCGTCTTCTACTAGGAGGTCATCATGTTCTCGTTTCTCGTGGCCATCGGTATATCGATCCTGCTCGCCGTGGTGGCGTTCATGCTCATGCCCAGGCCCAAGAACAACGTGCCGGATATGTCCCGCGACCTGGAGATACCCACCGCCGAGGCGGGGCGCCCGATCCCAGTGGTATTCGGGGAAGGGACGATCAAGTCGCCGAATACCCTGTGGTACGGCGACAAGGATCAGGAAACCGTCGAGATTTCGGCGTAACCCCCAGGTAACGGAACCAGGAGACGCGCATGGGCCTGTTCGGCGGTGGCGGCGAAGCCAAGATGAAGGTCACCAAGTATTACCTCTCCATCCACATGGGGGTGTGCCAGGGGCCGGTCGACGCCGTGAAGCGGGTCTGGGTTGGCGAGAAGCTGGCCTGGCGCGGGGTCTGGACGCGCAGCGGCACCACCGCTCTGCTGCGCGATGGCCTTTTCGGCGGGCTCAAGAAGGAAGGCGGGGTGGCCGGCAGCATCGACGTGTTGATCGGCAACCGCGAGCAGCTACCGTCACCCATGCTGATCAAGAAGCTGCGCCGCGACGCCGGCAACGTGCCGGCCTTCCGGGGTATCACCTCGCTGCTGTTCTATGGCGGCGGCGAGGTGTGGCCCGACATGACCAACCTCAAGCCGGACGACACGGACACCGGGGGACTGTTCGGCGGGGTACGCGGCGTCTTCTCGATCTTCGCCTTCTTCTCGAAAAAGAGCTTCTACTGGGGCACCCAGCCCTACATCAAGCCCGTGTGGGTGACCGTACAGCGCATCCCGGCCCGCCAGCTCCGGCCAGACACCGCGCCGATCCCACGGGGCGTCAGCGAGCCCCTGGCGCTCTATTTGGCCATCGACATCTCCAACTCCATGGCGGAGATCACCAGCAACGGCAAGACCCGCCTGGAGAACATGAAGACCGCCCTGGAACAGGCACTGCTGCCGCTCACCGCCTACACAACTGCCACCAGCCTGGACATCCGCGTGGTGGCCTTCGCCAAGTCCTCGGTGAGCATCCAGCGCGACAACGTCAACGGCCAGGACGTGCGCGACATCATCGACTGGATCAAGGCCCGCGATCAGTCCGATGTGGCCAACGGCAACACCGACTTCGAGCTGGCCGTCTCCTCGGCCCCGGCTTTCTTCGATGGCCGTCCCAACAAGGAGCGGGTGCTGGCGTTCATCACCGACGGGGAGCCCTACATCTCGGGCCAGCCACTCCCCACCGAGCAGAACGCCATCGACGCCGGCAACGTCATCGACAGTGTCTCCATGCTCTCCTCCTACGGCTTCAACATCGACCTGGAGGACACCCAGTACACCGCCTACGTCGACAACACCCCGGGCGACGGGGTGCCGGTAGTGCCGGGCGGCGACCCCTCGGTGCTCGCCAACTCGCTGGGCTATGTGTTCTCGCCGGTGGCCGACGCCAACCCGGCGCATATCGTTTATGAGTGCCTGACCGACACCGACTGGGGCATGGGCGCCGACCCGGCGAGCCTCGACACCGCTAGCTTCGAGGCCGCCTCCCAGGTGCTCTACGCCGAGCAGTTCGGCGTGTTCATGACCTGGATGCAACAATCCAGCATCGAGGACTTCATCGGCGACGTGCTGGACCACATCAAGGGCGCCCTCTACCCCCACCCCCGCACCGGCAAGATCACCCTGCGCCTGTTGCGCGACGATCTCGACCACGACACCCTCAAGGAGATCACCCCCGACAACGCGGTGCTGGGCAACTTCAGCCGCAAGGGCTGGGGCGAGACCACCAACGAGATTGTGGTGACCTGGACCAACCCCGACACCGAGAAGGGTGAGACGGTGCGCGCCCAGGACCTCGCCAACCTGGCGCAGCAGGGCCAGCTCGTCTCCGGCAGCAAGAACTACTACGGCGTACGCACCCCGCAACTTGCGCTGCGCCTGGCCGAGCGTGACCTCCGCGAAGCCTCGGCGCCGCTGGCCTCCTGCGAGGTGGAGGTGGGCCCCGAGTTCTGGGACACGGTGCCGTTCGACGGGGTGAAGGTCACCTGGCCCGAGTTCGGGCTGGACGGCCTGGTGATGCGGGTGATGAAGGTCAACTACGGCGACAGCGGCAGCCGCAAGATTCGCCTCTCCCTGGTCGAGGACCTGTTCGCCCTGCCGCTGGCCAGCTATGTGCCGCCGCAGCAGGGTGAGTGGGAGGACCCCACGGCGCCGCCGGCGCCCGTATCGCACGCCTGGATGATACCGTTCCCGCTCTACTTCCTCGATCTGGTGGGGGGTACGGTGAACGACCTGACTCACCCGGAGACCGGGGTGGTGGTGCTGGCGGCCAACCCGACTACCGACGAGAGCGCCACCTTCGACGTGCTGTGGAAGGGCACCACGGCCTCCGACGATACCGCCTGGGAGTGGGTGCAGACCGACCGCCCCTTCCTGGGCCGGGCGACCCTGACCGTGGAGCTGCCGGCGGCGGTGACCAGCCCCGACGTAGGGCTGGAGGACCTCACCGGCTGGTGGGTTCATCGTGACGACATCGTGCTGTTCGGCGACAGCAGCCTAGCCCCCGACGAATTGGAGATGGCGCTAGTGACGGCAGTCGACGAGGAGACCGGGGCGCCCACGCTGCTGCGCGGCGTGCTGGATACCGCCCCGCGCACCTGGCCGGCCGGCACCCCGGTGTGGTTCACCAACCGGGAGATGTGGCGTCCGCTGCCCAAGGACCTGAACGACGGCGACACCTTCACCCTCAAGCTGCTGGTCACCACCGGCGAAGGGCAGCTCGACGAGAGCCTGGCCCCGGAGATCGCCGGCACGGGGGCAGCGCGCCCCACGCTACCCTACCGGCCCGCCGATCTGCGCGCCCAGGGCTTCCTGTGGCCCGCCGAGGACTACTACCCGGACTACCCGGTCGACGTGGAGTGGCTGGAACGCAACCGCCTCACCGAGACCGGCGCCATGCGCGCCTGGGACGCCGCCGGTGTGGCGCCGGAGAGCGGCACCGACTACCGCGTCACCGCCGAGGCCATCGACGAGACCGGCGCGGTGGCCGGGGTGATCGAGGAGGTAGTCACCGGGGGGCTCACCAGCTACACGCTGGATGACGCAACCGTGGGCGAGACCTGGGCCGGCTACCCCTTCATCCGCGTCTCGGTCGCCGCGCTGCGCGACGGCCTGGCGAGTTGGCAGGCGGGGCAGGTGACCTTCCGTGGGCCGTTCCGTGAGCCGACGGGGCTGGTGGGCGTCTACGCCTCACCCAAACCGCCGCAGGACGTTAGCTTCGATCTCATTCCATAGGGCAGACGCATGGGCATCCGTATCCGCTGGCTCGACAACAACCTGGCCGAGGAGGGGCACCGCCTCTACCGCTCGGACTCCCCGATGGACGTCAACGCCATGCCGGCGCCGCTGGCGTTGATGGGCGCCGACGCCACCGAGTACGACGACGCCGACGGCATCGTGCCAGGGCAGACCTACTACTACCGCATCGGCGCCTTCGTGGGCGGGGTGGAGAAGATCAGCGACGAGCTGGTGATGGTGGCTACCGAGGACCCGGTGCCGCTGCAAGGGCTGGTGCTGCACTACACCATGAACAGCATCACGGGAAGCTCCCTGGCCGACGAGACCGGCAGCTACGACGGCACGATCAGCGGCGCCATGCAGGTAGCAGGCCGCTTCGGCAACGCGCTCGCCTTCGACGGTGAGAACGACTACGTGGACGTCGGCGCCATCATCCCTCTGGAGACGTTCACCGTCTCCTTCTGGCAGAAGGGACGGGCAGTCGGCGGGCGGGTCTATGACGGCGGCCGTGGACTAGGCCCTCTGGAGTCAGGCCTGAAGGGCTTTCAGATCAAGGATGGCTCAGTAGAGCCTTTCTTGCTGGAGCGAGAAGACGGCACCAGTTTCAAGATCCATCCGGAAGATATGCGGTATCGCTACGGCCACGACGACGCCTGGCACCATGTGGTGTGGCAGTACGATCGGCAAAGTGGGCAGGCGCGCGGTTATGTCGACGGGCGTTTGTCCGCCAAGGGAGTGTTCGCGGATAACGGCTCGTCGCTGCTGGGCGCCTACAACCACCGTCTCGGGGGTCCTGCGAATGGAGCAAGCGTGCAGTACCTGGCGGCGGAGCTGGACCAGTTGCGCCTCTATGCGCGCTTCCTGACCGAGTTCGAGGTCTACCAACTCTACATGGAGGCGACATCATGAAGATTCGGATTCGCTGGCGAGACGCCAACTTCGGTGAGAGTGAGCAGCGCATCTACCGCGACACGTCGCCGATGGACCCTCAAGCGTTACCGGCTCCTATCGGCAGTGTAGGCGCCGGGGTCACGGAGTTCATCGATGCCAATGTGGTCGACCAGACCACTTACTACTACCGCCTCTCGGCCATCGTCGACGGCCAGGAGTACGTCGACGACGAGTTCGAGGTGTTAGCTGACGACACCTTGGCACTCTACAAGGGGGTGTGGCTGATCTCCCTGGCCGCCTGGGGCGATGTCAGGGTAGAGCAATACGACCCCGCGAACACAGAGCATATCGCCTGGCCGGACCGCTTCGGCCTGACCGCGGGTTCTATCCTGATCGACAACTACAAGAAGGAGACCACCGGCCGTGTGGATACCGGATCGGTGGTGGGCGGCGTGATCCCGGCGGGCGGTCCCGGCTACGAGTTCTACCTGTTCGGCGACAACCGCAGCGACTACTACTCCGAAGCCGAGATGGACCTGGAGTTCCAGGATGCTCAAGGCACCACCCTGGCGGTGCTGCGCATGGCCCGCGACGGCGCCTACAACCAGGGGCTTTGGTACGGAACCGACTTCAACTCTCTCACGAAGGCGCCACAGAACGGCGACGGGTCTTACGAGATGACCGCCGGCTGGCTGCGCTTCGACAATGACGGCTTCTCCTTCACCGTGGATGAGGTGAACGTAGGCTCACGCTACAACGACAGCTTCCGCTTCGACGTGCCCGGCGGGCTGGCCGATTTCGCCCAGATCAACGTGCCCTACACCCGGGCCTATGAATACGAGACCTCCGGTAGCGGCAGCCGCACCTACTGCTATCTGGAGCTGCTCAGGCTTCGGCTGCTGCTCGGCTTCGGCGTCAGCGTGGATACGCAGGCTGACCAGACCACCCTCACCTGGGAGGAGTCGGTTCCGTCGAGTGTGCAACAGGTTCGCGTGTACCGTGACACTTCACCACTCGAGCCGGATAACCTGCCGGCGCCCCTGACGACTCTCGCCGGGGGTGTGGGGACCTACGTCGACACGGTGCCCGACGGGACGGTGAACTACTTCTACGCGCTCGGTCTTGTCGGACCTTCAGGGGAGCAGGAACTATCAGAGGTCGAGATGGCAGTCTACAGCGACCTTTCTAGCGGGCTGGTGGCCTGGTACACCATGGATGCCATCTCAGGCGGGGTGATCGCCGACGAGATGGGCGCCTACCCGGCGACACTGGTCAACGGTACGGTGGTGCCCGGCAAGGCCGGCGACGCCGTCGCCTTCGATCCTAACGCGCCTACCTACGCCGAAACCTCGCAGCGGGTGCCGCATGGAGGCACGGCCATCACTGTCGCCGTCTGGGCACGGCTGCACAACCCCACGAAGTCAAACGGCAACTGGGTGCTGAGCCAACGTTCCGATCCCGATGATAATGCGCAGCAGGAGTGGCAGTTCAACAACAACTCGGACTCTGGCGAGGATTCGATGGCGTTCTGGATCAGCGATGACTCTGGCGCCGGTTACCAGTTTCGTCATACAACAGACACGATCCCCGCCAACGAGTGGGTCCACTGGGTCGGCACCTACGACGGCACCGATATCAAGGTCTACAAGGATGGTGTGCTGCTAGGCAGTACCAGAGCGCCAGGGGTTACACTCAGCAGCGGTGCTGGTGCGATGACGATGGGTGTGCGGGCGATCCTAGACCCAGAGACGGCCTACACGGCTGGCGCACCCGGCAATACCGACGGCGACCTGGACGATGTGCGCCTCTACGATCGCGCCCTGACGGCGACCGAGGTGCAGGCGCTGTATGGCCTGCACGCTTGAGGACTCAGCGGGCTTGCCTCACTCCTTGGGTTTGGCGGGTACACCCACGAGTGTGACTTTCTCGGAGAAGCTCTTCGTCACAAAGGCCATGGCGCCCACGATGGTCTCATCCGCAAGGGTGATGCCATGCTGCAGGACTGCCTGCGTCCCGATGAAACAGCCATTGCCTATCTTGGCACCACCGATCGACTGCTTGCCTTGGTCGAGGTTATTGGTCATGACGCGGGGGGAGAGATAGCAGTCATCGCCTATGTCACACCCTCTGGCAATGATGGTGCCGTATCGAAGGCTGACATTGCGCCCGACTTTACAGTCGCCTGAAGTGGAAACGCGAGAATCTACATAGCAGTCCGGGCCGATGATGGTGCCTTTCCTGATCTCCACGAAGTCCATCATGAGCGTTCCTGCCCCAATGACGGCTCCGCTCTTGATGACGCAGTAGTTGCCAATCGTGACGTTGTCGCCGATCTCGGCACCTTCCTCGACAATGCTGCCGATGCCAATCTTGACGCCTTCCCCCAGAATGGCCTTGTCCGATACATGGTTACTCATGCCGCTACCTTAGTTATCAAGTGGCTTGGGAACGCCTGACATCCTGCCAGACGCGGATTTCGCGGGCTTGGCCGGGGCGCCCATCAGCAACAGTCCCGGCTCCTCGCAATGCTTTACAACGACGGCGCCGGCGCCGACCACGGTGCGCTCGGCGAGCCGAGTCTGCGGTCGCACCACGGCGCCAGAGCCAAGGAAGCACTGCTGGCCCAGGGTGACGTTGCCGGCGATCGAGATATTGTTGGCGAAGTGGCACTCAGGCCCGATCTGCGAGCCATGGCCGATCTTGCTGCCGTGGGCAATCACACAGCCTTCCCCGATGATGGTGGTCTCGTTGACCGAGCCGCGCACCACCGTGATGTCAGTTCCCAGGAAGGAGCCACGGCACACTCGGGTGTAGCCCGTCTGGGGCTGCACGACACGACGGCGGGTAACAGGGTCCCAGATCCAGGCCACGCCAGTCGCACCAATCGTCGAGTGCGACTCGATGGTCACGTCCTCCTCGATCGTGGTGCCTCGCATGATGGTGACATGAGAGTGGAGCCTGGCGCCGGCCTTGACGATGCAATCCTCCAGAACGCAGAAGGGCCCGATGTAGGCGCTCGGGTCGATCTCGCAGCCCTCACCGATAACCGCCGTCGGGTGAATGCCTTGCGGCTTCACGCTTTCACCCACCATGGCTTCCATCAGCCGATAGAACACCAGCTGAGGATCCTCCACCTGGAGGGTCACATTGCCAGCCCCACCGTAATCGGCCTCGGGGTATAGGATGATGGAGTTCTCGATCTGCGGCGGGTTGGGGATGCCTGCCACCAGGAAGTAGATCCCGGCCGGCTCGATCTGCCGCAAGCTCTTGAAGGCATAGCGCGCTTCCGGGGCGGTAGAGCTTGAGGTAGAGAAGGGGATGTCGAGCCGTTGGAGCTGCTGCTGCACCTCTTCCAGCGTGAAGGTTCGGGCTTCGCGCATACGCATCCCTGCTGTTGGTCTATGGAAAGACCATACCCTACTAAGATTCCTTTGCACGCGCGACACCCATCCCGAATGATGCGCCAATGTCCTCGCTGGCTGTAGGAGATCGCTTACACAGGGTGGGGTAGCGGCACCAGTGCCAAGCATCGCGCGAATTCCGAGAGGTGCTATCAGCCACTACCAGTGCCAATTACAGCGCGAGGCTATGCCAATTCCGGCGCGCGGTTACAGTCAGCCACACCGCCAGTTGCAGCGTGATCACGGTGACCTGAAGGCGTTGACCGTGCGACCCCTGCCTTCGGGAGGCAGAGGTCGCACGGTGGCTTGCAAGCCGAGCAACGAAAAAGGCCTTGCGAGTAATCGCAAGGCCTTGAATTCGTTGGTCGGAGTAGCAGGATTCGAACCTACGACCTCTGCCTCCCGAAGGCAGCGCTCTACCAAGCTGAGCTATACTCCGATGTCGATTCTCGAGGGCTCCGCCTCATCGACGCAGCGTAGTTTACGCAAATGCCGGCGGAATGCAACCCCGCCGGAGCGTTTTCACGCCTGGCGATCCACCGCCAGGCGGGCGAGTTCGGCCATGCTGTCGCGGTAGGGGCTGGCCGGCAGCGACTCGAGCTGGGCCAGGGCCAGGTCGGCCATCTCCACGGCGCGGCTGCGGGTGTACTCCAGGGCACCGGTGGCGTCGATGATCTCCAGCACCTCCTGCAGGTGGTCGAGGCCACCCTGGCGGATCGCCTGGCGGATCACCTTGGCCTGCGCCGGGGTGCCCTTGGCCATGGCCTGGATCAGCGGCAGGGTGGGCTTGCCCTCGGCCAGGTCGTCGCCGACATTCTTGCCCATGGCCTCGGCATCGCCCTGGTAGTCGAGCAGGTCGTCGATCAGCTGGAAGGCCAGGCCCAGGTAGCGGCCGTAGTGCTGCAGCGCGGCCTCCTGTTCCGGGGTGGCCTCGGCAAGGATGGCGCCGCTGTGGCTGGCCGCCTCGAACAGCATGGCGGTCTTGCCCTGGATGGTCTCGAAGTAGGCGGCCTCGTCGATGTCCGGGTTGCCGACGTTGGTGAGCTGCTGCACCTCTCCCTCGGCGATCACGCAGGTGGCGGAGGAGAGCACGTCCATGATCCGCATGGAGCCCACCTCTACCATCATCTGGAAGGAGCGCGAGTAGAGGAAGTCACCCACCAGCACCGAGGGGGCGTTGCCCCAGGCGTCGTTGGCGGTGGCCTTGCCGCGACGCAGGTGCGACTCGTCCACGACATCGTCATGCAGCAGGGTGGAGGTGTGCATGAACTCGATCAGGGTGGCCAGCGTCACGTGGCGGTCGCCCTGGTAGCCCAGCGCCCGGGCGGCCAGCAGTACCAGCAGCGGGCGCAGTCGCTTGCCACCGCTGGCGATGATGTACTGACCGATGGTCTCGACCAGCGGGATGCGCGAGCCGAGCTGGGCCATGATGGTGCGATTGACGGCGGCAAAGTCCTCGGCCACGGCGGCGTGGATCGGGGAGGGTGCGGCGGTTTCGGAAACTGGAGCGTGGGTGGGCATGGAGGCGATATCGACGGTCGGTTGGGGGCCGGGGCGAGGTGGCCCCCTCTGGCCATGGATTGCCGGCCATGCTATGGGGCCCCCTCGGGGGCGTCAAGGCGCGCTGCCGGGCGGCGGGACGAACGGCGTGTTTCGCGGGTTGTCTGGGGCGTCGCCTGTCGTTATAATTCGCGACCCACTCATCTCGCTCCCTGTCAGATGGCTGCCAAAAGGGGCGCCACTCGAAGCAGGCCGACGAAGAGCCCAACCCGATGAGTCCTGGAGAGAGAAGCATGTACGCAGTTATCAAGAGCGGTGGCAAGCAGTACCGCGTTCAGGAAGGCCAGACCCTGAAGCTCGAGAAGATCGAAGTCCCCACCGGCGAGTCCATCGACTTCGACGAAGTGCTGCTGGTCGGCAGCGAGGACGAGGTCAAGGTCGGCGCGCCGCTGGTTGACGGTGCCAAGGTCTCTGCCGAGGTCGTCTCCCACGGCCGTGGCGACAAGGTGACCATCATCAAGTTCCGTCGCCGCAAGCACCACATGAAGCGTCAGGGCCACCGCCAGTGGTTCACTGAAGTCAAGATCACCGGGATCTCCGCCTAAGCGGTCCATCCCCCTGAACGGAGGTTTATTCCATGGCACATAAGAAGGCAGCGGGCTCTACCCGTAACGGTCGCGATTCCGAATCCAAGCGCCTTGGCGTCAAGCTCTTCGGTGGCCAGGCCGTGAACGCCGGCAACATCATCGTTCGCCAGCGCGGCACCAAGTTCCACGCCGGCACCGGCGTCGGTATCGGCCGTGACCACACCCTGTTCGCACTGGACGAGGGCGTGGTCAAGTTCGAGACCAAGGGTCCGAAGAACCGCAAGTTCGTCAGCGTCGTCTCTGCCTGAGACGCCTGATGCTTGCCGCGAGAAGGCCCCGCCACGGCGGGGCCTTCTTGTACGTATACTCAGGCGGGTGGGACGGCATATTGCCGTCAGGAGAGTGACAGATGCAGTTCGTCGACGAATCCTCGATCATCGTGGAGGCCGGCAAGGGGGGCAATGGCTGCCTCAGTTTCCGCCGCGAGAAGTACGTGCCCAAGGGTGGTCCCGATGGTGGCGACGGTGGCCATGGTGGCAGCGTCTACCTGATCGGTGACGACTCCCTCAACACCCTCATCGACTTCAAGTACCAGCGCTTCTACAAGGCCCAGAACGGTCAGCCCGGCATGGGTCGGCAGATGAGCGGTCGGGCCGGTGAGGACCTGCACGTCAAGGTGCCGGTGGGGACCACGGTGATCGACGAGGACACCCTCGAGGTGATCGCCGACGTCACCGAGATCGGCCAGGTGGTGCTGGTGGCCCAGGGCGGCCGCCGCGGGCTCGGCAACATTCACTTCAAGTCCTCCACCAACCGCGCGCCGCGGCGGACCACGCCGGGCACCGAGGGCGAGCGTCGCAACCTGCGCCTGGAGATGAAGGTGATGGCCGACGTGGGCCTGCTGGGCATGCCCAATGCCGGCAAGTCGACGCTGATCCGCGCCGTCTCCGCGGCCAAGCCCAAGGTGGCCAACTACCCCTTCACCACCCTGGTGCCCAACCTGGGGGTGGTGAAGCTCGGCATGCACGAGCACTTCGTGATGGCCGACGTGCCGGGGCTGATCGAGGGCGCCTCGGACGGCGCCGGCCTGGGGCTGCGCTTCCTCAAGCACCTGACCCGGACCCGGCTGCTGTTCCACGTGGTGGATGTGGCGCCCTTCGACGAGTCCGACCCGGTGGAGGCCGCCGAGGCGATCATCCACGAGCTGGGCGAGTTCTCGCCGGCCCTGGCCGAGCTGCCGCGCTGGCTGGTGCTCAACAAGCTCGACCTGCTGCCCGAGGAGGAGCGCGAGGCGCGCGCCGACGAGATCGTGCGTCGCCTGGCCTGGGATGGGCCGGTGTTCCGCATCTCGGCGATCTCCGCCGACGGCACCGATGCCCTGGTGCAGGCCGCCTACCGCTGGCTGACCGAGCAGCGCCAGCTCGAGAACGAGGACGAGGAAGCCGCCGAGCGTGCCCGCGAGATGCGTGCACGCATGGAAGACGAGGCGGTGGCCCGCACCGAGGCGCGGCTGGGTCGCAAGCGCAAGACGGCCGACGAGGATGATGACGACTTCGATGACGACGACTACGACGTCGAGGTCGAATACGCGCCTTGAGGATCGAGAGCGAATGGAAAGCAACGAGCAGGTGGCAGGCCGCGAGGCGCTGATCGGCGCCCGCCGGGTGGTGGTGAAGATCGGTAGCGCGCTGCTGACCAACGATGGTCGCGGCCTCGACGAGGCGGCGATCGGCGGCTGGGTGGACCAGATCGCCGCGCTGCACAAGAGCGGCGTCGAGGTGGTGCTGGTCTCCTCCGGGGCGGTGGCCGCTGGCATGGTGCGCCTCGGCTGGCAGGTGCGCCCCTCGGCGGTGCACGAACTGCAGGCCGCCGCGGCAGTGGGCCAGAACGGCCTCACCGAGTGCTACGAGGGCCACTTCGCCCGCCACGGCCTGCTGACTGCCCAGGTGCTGCTGACCCACGACGACCTCTCCAACCGCAAGCGCTACCTCAATGCGCGCTCGGCGCTGCGCACCCTGGTGGGCCTGCGGGTGGTGCCGGTGATCAACGAGAACGACACCGTGGTCACCGACGAGATCCGCTTCGGCGACAACGATACCCTGGGCGCCCTGGTGGCCAACCTGCTGGAGGCCGATGCTCTGGTCATTCTCACCGACCAGGAGGGGCTGTTCGACGCCGATCCACGCGGCAACCCCGAGGCGCGGTTGATCGGCGAGGGGCGCGCCGATGACCCGGCGCTGGCGGCGGTGGCCGGCGGCAGCGGTGCCCTGGGGCGCGGTGGCATGGCCACCAAGATTCGCGCCGCGCGGCTGGCGGCGCGCTCGGGGGCCGTTACCGCCATCGCCGGTGGTCGCCAGGCCGAGGTGCTCGCGCGGCTGATGGCCGGCGAGCGACTGGGCACCCTGCTCTACCCTGACCAGGCGCCTATCGCGGCACGCAAGCGCTGGCTCGCTGGCCAGCTGCAGGTGCGCGGCACCCTGACCCTGGATGCCGGGGCGGTAAAGGTGTTGCGTGGCAGCGGCTCGAGCCTGCTGCCGGTGGGGGTGAAGGCCGCTTCCGGCGCGTTCCGTCGCGGCGACATGGTGCTCTGCGTCGACGAGGCCGGCGAGCGGGTGGCCAAGGGGCTGGTCAACTACGGCATCGACGATGCGCTGCGCATCCTCGGCCAGCCCAGTCATCAGATCGAGGCGCTGCTCGGCTACATGGAGGCCCCGGAGCTGATCCATCGCGACAACCTGGTGGTGCTCTAGGCGAGACGCTATGGCAAGCGGATCACGGGCTGTGCTAGGATACGCCATCCTCTCAGACACGGCCCGTGAACGGTCGCCTATCTTCGGCGATCGGCCAGATGGCCAAACCGGCGGGAAGGCTTTTACTTTCCTGCCGGATCAATACGTTATGAAGCCGTCACCACACGGGCGGCAATGAATCTCCAAGGAGACAGCAAGTGGCAAACAGCAAGCAAGCTCGCAAGCGCGCCCGTCAGGCCGAAGGTCGTCGTGTCCTGAAGGCCAGCCAGCGCAGCATGGTCCGCACCTACATCAAGCACGTCATCAAGGCCATCAACAGCGGCGATCACGCCGAGGCCATGGCGGCTTTCAATAAGGCGCAGCCGGTCATCGACCGCATCGCCGACAAGGATGTGCTCTCCAAGAAGCGTGCCGCACGCATGAAGAGCCGCCTGAACAAGCGCATCAAGGCCCTGGCTGCCTAAGCCGGTCCGATGCCATCGAGGCGCGGCCTGCGTGGCCGGCGTCTCGTGAAAAAACCGGCTGCGGCCGGTTTTTTTGTGGCTGCCATTCATGGGGCGGATGAAAAGCCGAGGAACGGACGTGACGGATCGCGAGCAGTCGCCACCGGCACCGGTGGACGAGAGTGACAAGGTGGTGGCCCCCAAGGGTGGAGGGCTGATGCGCTCGGGCCTGGTGGTCAGCGTGATGACCATGCTTTCGCGGGTGATGGGTCTGGCCCGTGATGTGGTGATCGCCGCGCTGTTCGGCGCGGGGCAGGGCGCGGATGCCTTCTTCGTCGCCTTCAAGATTCCCAACTTCATGCGCCGGCTGTTCGCCGAGGGCGCCTTCAACCAGGCCTTCGTGCCGGTGCTTTCGGAGTACGCCACCCGCGGCAGCCGGCGCGAGGTGCGCGAGTTGCTGGACGCCGTCTCCGGCAGCCTCGCCGCGGTGCTCTTCCTGCTCACCGCGGTGGCCATGTTCGCCGCTCCCTGGCTGGTGTGGGTGTTCGCCCCCGGCTTCGGCCGCGATCCGGCCAAGCTCGCGCTCACTGCCGACATGCTGCGGCTGACCTTCCCCTACCTGCTGCTGATCTCGCTGACGGCGTTTGCCGGCAGCGTGCTCAATACCTGGAATCGCTTCGCGGTGCCGGCCTTCACCCCGGTGCTGCTCAACCTCTCGTTGATCGGCGCGGCGCTGCTGCTGACGCCCCTGTTCGAGGAGCCGGCCATGGCGCTGGCCTGGGGCGTTCTGATCGCCGGCGGTGCCCAGCTCGCCTTCCAGGTGCCCTTCCTGATGCGGCTGGGGCTGGCGCCGCGGCCCTGGCCGAACTTCGCCCACCCCGGCGTCAAGCGGATCATGGTACTCATGGTGCCGGCGCTGTTCGGTGTCTCGGTGTCGCAGATCAACCTCCTGCTCGATACCGTGCTTGCCTCGCTGCTGGCGGCGGGCAGCGTCTCCTGGCTCTACTACTCCGACCGCCTGGTGGAGCTGCCGCTGGGGGTGTTCGGTATTGCCATCGGCACCGTGATCCTGCCGGCGCTCTCCAAGCGCCATGCCGCGCAGTCCGGCGAGCACTTCAGCGCCATGCTCGACTGGGCAATCCGCGCCGTGCTATTGCTCGGCCTGCCCGCGGCCCTGGCCCTGGCGGTGCTCGCCGAGCCGCTGCTGATCTCTTTGTTCCACTATGGCGCCATGACCGAGCGCGATATCGCCATGGCGGCGATGAGTCTTCGTGCGTACTCGCTGGGGTTGGTGGCCTTCATGCTGATCAAGGTGCTGGCGCCGGGCTTCTTCGCCCGTCAGGACACCAAGACGCCGGTGAAGGTGGGCATCATCGCCATGGTCGCCAACATGGTCTTCAACCTGATCCTGATCTGGCCCCTGGCCCACGCCGGCCTGGCGCTGGCCACTGCCCTCTCGGCGTTCCTCAACGCCGGCCTGCTGGGCTGGCTGCTGCGCAAGCAGGGCGTGCTGGTATTCCAGCCCGGCTGGGGGCGCTACGCGGTGCAGCTGCTGGGCGGCTGCGCGGTGATGGGGTTGGGCCTGGCCTGGGCCGCGCCCGATTGGCAGGCGTGGCTCGGCTGGGGCATCTGGCAGCGTGTGGCCTGGCTGGCCGCCCTGGTGGTCGGCGGCGCCGCGCTCTACTTCGCCTGGCTGGCCGCCACCGGGGTGCGCCTGCGGCATTTCCGGATGAAGAGCTGACCTGAATTTGTAGGAGACCGTTGTATCGGCGATAGCGGGTATGGGTGCCGCCTGGTGGGAGCCCGATTTATCGGCGATAGCGGTGTTGCCAGTGCGCCTGCCGGCGCCATCGCGCAGAATCTGCGCTCCTACATTGTGGGAGCCCGATTTATCGGCGATAGCAGTGCGTACCGGTAGGCACCAAGGCCGCCCCGGCTGTCAAGGGGCCGGCTGTCCGGTATAATCGACGCTTTGACCACCTTTCGACGCCGAGCGGGGCTCCACCACGCCATGCAAGTGATTCGAGGACTGCACAACCTGCGCGACGAGCACCGCGGCTGCGTGGCCACCATCGGCAACTTCGATGGCGTGCATCGCGGCCATCAGGCGATCCTCGAGCAGTGTCGCGAACAGGCCCGGCGCCTCGATCTGCCGGTGGTGGTGGTGGTGTTCGAGCCCCAGCCCCGGGAGTTCTTCGCCGGCGAGCAGGCCCCGCCGCGGCTCACCCGCCTGCGTGACAAGGTGCGCCTGCTGGGCGAGGCGGGGGTCGAGCGCGTGCTCTGCCTGCCCTTCAACGACGCCCTGCGCAGCCTGACCGCCGAGGCCTTCATCGAGCGGGTGCTGATCGACGGCCTGGGCGTGCGCCATCTGGTGGTGGGTGACGACTTCCGCTTCGGCTGCGACCGCCGCGGCGACTTCCACCTGCTCACCGCGGTGGGCGAGGCCAACGGCTTCGGCGTGGAGCACACCCGCACCTTTACCGCCGACGACGAGCGGGTCTCCAGCAGCCGTATCCGCACCCTGCTGGCCAGCGGCAACTTCGCTGCCGCCGCCGCCCTGCTGGGTCGCCCCTATCGCCTGGGCGGGCGAGTGGTGCCCGACCAGCAGCTGGGCCGCACCATCGGCGTGCCCACCGCCAACCTGCCCCAGCCGGTGCGTTCCCTGGCGCTGCAGGGGGTCTACGCGGTGATCACAGAACTGCCCGACGGGCGCCGCCTGCCCGGCGTGGCCAATATCGGCTGGCGCCCCACCGTGGGCAGCACGCGCCCGGTGCTCGAGGTACACCTGTTCGACTTCGATGGCGAGCTCTACGGCGAGCGCCTGGTGGTGTTTCCCTGCGCCAAGCTGCGTGGCGAGGTGAAGTTCGACGACTTCGCGGCCCTGAAACACCAGATCGGTCTCGACCTCGAGCGGGCTCGGGGCTACTTTGCCCAGCATGCTTTGCAGCGCCCCACCTTCATTAACGATGATTCTCTTCCTCTGGCATCGGCGCCGCTGGCGCGCGAGGCCGTGACACTCGATTCCTCGGTGGGTACGCCTGCCGACCATGACGACGGCTGATCCCCAGAATATGAGCGACTACAAGCCCACTCTGAACCTGCCAGAAACCGACTTCCCCATGCGCGGCATGCTGCCCAAGCGCGAGCCCGAGCGGCTGGCCCAGTGGCAGCAGCTGGACCTCTACCACCGCCTGCGCGAGGCGCGCCGGGGCCGGGAGCTGTTCGTGCTGCACGACGGCCCTCCCTATGCCAACGGCAGCATCCATATCGGTCACGCCGTCAACAAGATCCTCAAGGACATCATCGTCAAGTCGAAGAACCTGGCCGGCTTCGATGCCCCCTATGTGCCGGGCTGGGACTGCCATGGTTTGCCCATCGAGCACAAGGTGGAGACCACCCACGGCAAGCACTTGGCGCCCGAGCGTGCCCGCGAGCTCTGCCGCGAGTACGCCGCCGAGCAGATCCAGGGCCAGCTCACCGACTTCGTGCGCCTGGGCGTGGTGGGCGACTGGGACAACCCCTACCGCTCCATGGACTTCGCCAACGAGGCCGGAGAGATCCGCGCCCTGGCCGACATGGTCGAGGCCGGCTATGTGTTCAAGGGCCTGAAGCCCGTCAACTGGTGCTTCGACTGTGGCTCGGCCCTGGCCGAGGCGGAGGTGGAGTATCAGGACAAGAAGTCCGACGCCATCGACGTGGCCTTCGCGGTGGAGGACGCCGACCGCCTGGCCGCCGCCTTCGGCCTGAGCGAGCTGCCCAAGCCGGCGGTGATCGTGATCTGGACCACCACTCCCTGGACCATCCCCGCCAACCAGGCGCTCAACATGCACCCGGAGTTCACCTACGCCCTGGTGGATACCGGCAGCCGCCTGCTGGTGCTGGCCGAGGAGCTGGTGGAGTCCTGCCTGGAGCGCTATGGCCTCGAGGGCGAGGTGATCGCCACCGCCAAGGGCACCGCCTTCGACGGTATCCGTTTCCGCCATCCCTTCTACGAGCGCCTCTCGCCGGTGTATCTCGCCGACTACGTCGAGAGCGAGGTGGGCAGCACCGGCATCGTCCACTCTTCGCCCTCCTACGGCGTGGATGACTTCGTCACCTGCCGCGAGCACGGCATGAGCTTCGATGAGATGCTCAACCCGGTGCAGGGTGACGGCGTCTACGCCGATGATCTGCCGTTCTTCGGCGGCCAGCTGATCTGGAAGGCCAACCCGCAGATCGTCGCCAAGCTCGAGGAGGTGGGTGCGCTGATGGCCCACCAGCCGATCATCCACAGCTACATGCACTGCTGGCGCCACAAGACCCCGGTGATCTACCGTGCCACCGCCCAGTGGTTCGTGGGCATGGATGTGCAGGGCCGCGACGGCAAGACCCTGCGCGAGCAGGCCCTGGAGGGCATCGAGGCCACCGCCTTCACCCCGGCCTGGGGCAAGGCGCGCCTGCACAGCATGATCGCCAACCGCCCGGACTGGTGCATCTCGCGCCAGCGCAACTGGGGCGTGCCGATCCCCTTCTTCCTGCACAAGTCCACCGGCGAGCTGCACCCGCGCACCGTGGCGCTGATGGAGGAGGCCGCCAAGCGTGTCGAGGCCGAGGGCATCGACGCCTGGTTCCGCCTCGACCCGGCTGAGCTGTTGGGCGAGGAGGCGGCCGACTATGAGAAGGTCACCGATACTCTGGATGTGTGGTTCGACTCCGGCACCACCCACCGGCACGTGCTGCGCGGCTCGCACCCCCACGGCCACGAGAGAGGCCCGCGCGCCGACCTCTACCTGGAGGGTTCCGACCAGCATCGCGGCTGGTTCCACTCCTCGCTGCTCACCGGTTGCGCCATCGACGGCCATCCGCCCTACCGCGGCCTGCTCACCCACGGCTTCACCGTGGATGCTCAGGGCCGCAAGATGTCCAAGTCGGTGGGCAACGTGGTGGCACCCCAGGAGGTGATGGACAAGCTTGGCGCCGACATCCTGCGCCTGTGGGCAGCCTCCACCGACTACTCCGGCGAGATGGCGGTCTCCGATGAGATCCTCAAGCGCACCGCCGATGTCTACCGCCGCATCCGCAACACCTCGCGCTTCCTGCTCGCCAACCTCAACGGCTTCGCGCCGGAGCGTGATGCGCTGCCGTTCGACGAGATGCTGGCCCTGGACCAGTGGGTGGTGGATCGCGCCGCCCAGCTGCAGGCGCGTATCGAGAAGGCCTATGAGGAGTACCGCTTCCTCGACGTCTACCAGCAGGTGCATGGCTTCTGCGCCCGGGAGCTGGGTGGCTTCTACCTGGACGTGATCAAGGATCGCCAGTACACCACCCAGACCGACTCGGTGGCGCGGCGCAGCGCCCAGACCGCGCTCTACCACGTGGTGGAGGCGCTCTCGCGCTGGGTGGCGCCGATCCTCAGCTTCACCGCCGAGGAGATCCATGAGCATATCCCGGGGGAGCGCAGCGAGAGCGTGCTGCTTGAGGAGTACTACACCGGGCTTGCCACGCTGGCCGACGACGCCGAGATGGGCCGCGACTTCTGGGAGCGGGTGCTCGAGGTCAAGCAGGCGGTCAACAAGTGCCTGGAGGACGCCCGCAACGCCAAGACCATCAAGGGCAGCCTGGCCGCCGAGGTCACCCTCCACGTGGACGACGCCCTGCAAACCACGCTCGCCAAGCTGGGCGATGAGCTGCGCTTCGTGATGCTCACCAGCGAGGTGACGCTCAAGCCGCTCGTCGAGGCACCGGCGCAGGCCGAGGCCACCGAACTCGAGGGTCTCAAGGTGGCGGTGGTCGAGAGCCCCAACAACAAGTGTGAGCGCTGCTGGCACCATCGCGAGGAGGTGGGTACCCATCCCGAGCATCCGGATCTCTGCAACCGCTGTATCAGCAACCTGCCGGATGGCCCCGGCGAAACCCGTCGCTATGCGTAAGGTGCCCGGCATGGCCAGCAGTGAAGAAAAGGGCGAAGAGCCCAGGGAGAGCGCAGGGCAGGGCGCTGCAAGGGGCGTGGAGGTGGCGCCCATGCAGCAGCCGCTGCGCTGGCTGTGGCTGGCGCTGGCAGTGATCGTGCTGGATCTCGCCACCAAGTACGCCGCCAGCGCCTGGCTCACCTATGCCCGGCCGGTGGAGGTGCTGCCGTTCTTCAACCTGACGCTGCTGCACAACACCGGGGCGGCCTTCAGCTTCCTGGCCGGCCACCCCGGCTGGCAGCGCTGGTTCTTCGCCGCCATCGCGGTGGGGGCGAGCATCGGCCTGACGCTGTGGATGCGTCGCCTCAAGCGCGACGAGACGCTGCTGGCGGCGTCGCTCGCCATGATCATCGGCGGCGCCCTGGGTAACCTCTACGACCGTCTGGTACACGGCTACGTGGTGGACTTCCTCTCCTTCCACGCGGCCGGCTGGTACTACCCGGCCTTCAACGTGGCGGACATCGGCATCACCCTGGGCGCCATCGGCCTGATCTGGGAGTCGCTGTTCGGCGAGAAGCGCCGCGCCCGCCGCCGGGGCTGACATAACCTGTGATTGAAATCGTAGGAGCCCGATTTATCGGGCGAATGGCGCCGCAGTCGCCCCTGCGGCGCCACCCGGCCCTGTAGGAGCCCGATTTATCGGCGATTGGCGCCCCGGTTAGCCACCAGGCTCACTGTAGGAGGCCGGCTCCGCCGGGCGATTGGCGCCGTCAGGCGCCCCGGCAGTGTTGCCCAAGCCTCGCCACCGAACTGAAATCCTGTTTACCGAGTCCCAAGACCCATGACCGACCAGAATAGCCCCCAACACCGCATCGACGAGGGCATGGAAGTGACCCTGCACTTCACCCTCAAGCTGGAAGACGGCACCGTGGTGGACTCCACCCGCGACAAGGCCCCGGCCACCTTTCAGGTGGGCGACGGCAACCTGCCGCCCGGCTTCGAGCACCCCATGAAGGGCATGAGCGCCGGCGAGAGCGCCACCTTCGAGATCACCCCGGAGCACGCCTTCGGCCAGCACAACCCGCAGAACATCCAGCGCCTCAAGCGTGATGACTTCGGCGAAGAGGCGCTGGAGATCGGCACCGTGATGTCCTTCGCCGATCCCGGTGGCGGCGAGCTGCCCGGCGTGATCAGCGCCATCGAGGGCAATCAGGTGGACGTGGACTTCAACCACCCGCTGGCGGGGCGTACCCTGACCTTCGAAGTGGAAGTGCTGGACGTGAAACCCGCCACCACGCATTGAGGCGCCACCGAAACCAACAGGCAGATGCGCGAGCATCAAGGCAAGGCAACCATGCAAGCTAACCCCGTGCAGATCAGGCTGGCCAACCCCCGCGGCTTCTGCGCCGGCGTCGACCGCGCCATCGAGATCGTCAACGGCGCCCTGGACGTGTTCGGCCCGCCGATCTACGTGCGCCACGAGGTGGTTCACAACCGCTTCGTGGTGGACAGCCTGCGCGAACGAGGCGCCATCTTCGTCGAGGAGCTACACGAGGTCCCCGACGACGTCATCGTCATCTTCTCCGCCCACGGCGTCTCCCGCGCCGTGCAGCAGGAGGCGGAGCGCCGCGGCCTCAAGGTGTTCGACGCCACCTGCCCGCTGGTCACCAAGGTGCATATGGAAGTGCTGCGCTACGCCAAGCGGGGCCAGGAGTGCATCCTCATCGGCCACGAGGGCCATCCCGAGGTGGAGGGCACCATGGGGCGCTACGACACCTCCCATGGCGGGCAGATCTACCTGGTCGAGGACGAGGCGGACGTGGCCAACCTCGAGGTCAAGGACCCGAGCCAGCTGGCCTTCGTCACCCAGACCACCCTCTCCATGGATGACACCGCCCGGGTGATCGACGCCCTGCGCGAGAAGTTCCCGGAGATCCAGGGGCCGCGCAAGGACGACATCTGCTACGCCACCCAGAACCGCCAGGACGCCGTGCGCGAGCTGGCGGATGGCGCCGACCTGGTGCTGGTGGTGGGTAGCCCCAACAGTTCCAACTCCAACCGCCTGCGGGAGCTCTCCGAGCGGGTCGGCACCCCGGCCTACCTGGTCGACAGCGCCGAGCAGGTCGACCCGGCGTGGCTGGAAGGCGTCAACGTCATTGGCGTCACCGCCGGCGCCAGCGCCCCCGAGGTGCTGGTCAAGGGCGTGATCGAGCGGCTGCAGGCCCTGGGGGCCACCGCCCCCGAGGAGCTCGCCGGCCGCGAGGAGACCATCACCTTCTCCATGCCCCGCGAACTGCGCGAGCGCGTCATCGCCAGCGAGTAGCATTATGAATGTCGGCTGACTTCGAGCGAGTCAGCCGACGGCAGCGTCACAACGCCTCTTCGATCTGCTCCACCAGTACAAGTTCGCCCTCTTGAAAGACGATGCGAACCAGCTTTCCTGGCTCCAGCTCACCGGGTGTCGCACGCTCTCCACTAACGTAGATATCTACGCCTTGTGTTAGCCGAAAAACACGACCTTCCGCACGGAAATGAGACGAGCTTACGGTGTCTAGGCGGACGATGGTGCTGAGTCCAGTGCTTTCTCCCTGCGCTGTAGCAAGGCTGGAAAGTACCAAGCTGCCAATTATGAATAAGAGGCATAGTACCCGGCGAATGGACTTGATATCTATCTGTTTCATTTTTATTCCCAAAGTTTTTTTAACGCTCTTCCCAAGATAACCGGCCGATAGATCCTCTGTCCGGCACGATACCGAGCGGTTCTCCTGCTGGGTCGTTGGAAAGAATCGACTGTTGTCCCTCGGCATTGCTGACACTGGGGGCCTGAGTACCATCGCCCCAGGCTACGGAATCAATGACTATTGTGTCGTCCCCTTTCATGGGATTATCGCGGTCGTCCACATATCCATCGCGATTCAGGTCGAATACGGGAGCAGGATTGCTGCCGTCTGGGTGAATGTCTAGTACGTTGAGCCAGCCTTCGCGCCCTGGCAGGCAAGGGTCATCATTAGGGAGCATGGAGGCGAAGCGGACTTTTTTTCCGCTACCTGAAAGAGTTGGGGTGCTGATAACGCGCTCTCCCTCGGGTGTGCTGTAGGCGAGATCTAGGTACCACCCTTGCTGGCTGTCATTCACGATGTTACGCGAGACTTCACGGGCATTGTAACTCTGAGTGCCGCCACCATCGAGCGTGACCGAAACACTCCCTTCCCATTCAATAGTCTGCTCTTCAAGCTGGCCTCGGCCGCCAACGGATTGCCCGGGGGTTGTATCGTGCACAGCATAGAGCGACTGGATCTGTGAGGCGCTGCCGCCAACGGCATCTTCTACTCGGAAGTAACTGCCAGTGCCGAACATCACCACGATCTCGCCTTGCTGCCCGGGGTTAGGCGCCAGCAACGGGCGGGCGGTGATGGGCTGTGACGTGCCGTTGCGCACGGCCTGAAAAAGTTTATTCGCGCTCCAGTTCTCGGGATTCTCACTGCTGAGGTCAAAGCGCCACATGTTGCCCTGTAGGTCGCCGGCATAGGCGCGGCTGGCATTCAGGTCGAGGTTTGGCCAGTCGGTAACAGTGGGTGTTGCAAGGCCATCAGAGCCGACCTCCTCGGTTTCGATCAAGTTAATGAGATCGCCGCTCTCTAAGTTGACAACAAAGAGTTTGGCGGTTCGGTCGCCGGCGTTGTAGCCATTGCCGAATATCGCGGCCCATGTGCCGTCACTCAAGCGAGCGATGCTGGGGCGACTGACGCCACGACCAAGGTCTTCGTGAGTAAACTCCCAAAGGACATCACTGTCAGTAAAGCCTTCAGGATCAGTCACATCCAGAGCGAATACGGTGCGACCGCCTGCCCCCATGCTGCCCAAGGCAATGGTCCGCCAACCGTTTTCGAGATATGCATCACCGACCGTGGTTTCACCATCAAGCAAGAAGCGATGGCTGTAGTCAGGCTCCATCAGGGCGCTGATTCGTGCAGGGCCGCCGGGTTGCTCTGGGGCTAAGAGTTCTGACGGCATGTAAGCAAAAAGTTCTTCTCCGTCTTCAGTATCAAAGGCATGTAGCATTCCATCATTGGCGCCAACATAAAGCATGTCAGGACGTTCGCTCAAACTCTTGATAAAGCCGAGGTAATCATTACCTTCATCGCCGGGTAGCGAGGAGTATCCCTGATACCGTTGTGTCGCTATAATCGGCGTGGAGTGAACGATATCACCTAAGAGGCGCCGCCCACCAGGATGAGACCGGTTACGTAACTGGTCATGATCAGAGCCACGCAGCCAGTTGATTCGAGCGGTTCCTAGGTCATCTTGCTGATCCTGCCAGTTGCGATCCAGTGCCTCTTGCTGAATTTCTGAAAGGTTTTCGAACACCAAGGAAATTGGACCCTCATCCGAGGAGCTGAAGATGTTCCGATTATCAGGATTAGTGCTGCGCAATTTTGCCTCTGCGTCCCAGACGAGCTCGCCGTAGCTGGCATCCGAATTCAGAGAATAACTCTGTAGTTCACCCGACCAGTCTTCACTACGAAAGGCAGAGAGATAAGCACGGGAACCATCCTGAAGGAAGCTGCTTGCGACTGCCACGGCGGTGGCTGTTTCGCGGGTGGAGCTGATGATGTTGTCGAAAATTCGCTCCAAGGCGGCATCCAGCTCCTGGGGTTGCTGGGCAAAGTAGGCCCTGTTGGTGCCCCCGGCGCTAGCAAGCCGCTCCAGCGAGTTAGGGTCAACGGTGGGTGGCATGGCGAAACCCACGACATAGGCATCCACGTCTGCTGAGTGAAGTTCCTCCGCGGCTGCAATAGCCTCATTGAGCGCCGTGTCGGTATCTTCCCCTAGCGCATTGCCCTCCTTGTCGACAGAGGGCATCCCATCGGTGAGCCAGATCAGAGTATTGACCCCGCAGCTTTCCGGCAGAGGATATTCGGCGTTACCTCGACCCTGGCGGGTGCCGAAATAGGAAGACTGGTTTTTAAAGTAGTCTCTGGCTGTCAGCAGGGTGCCTTCCAGCGGCGTCAGTCCAGCGGCTATGACCGGATCGTCCGGGTCCGTCAGCAGGTTGGAAGCGTAGTTCTGATGTTGTGGCGCTAGTTTTTTCTGCAGCCGCTCGCGCTGTTCCTCATCGAGTGGCTTGATGGGGGTGTGCAGATAGCCTAGACCGGGAGAGGAGATTGATACCCACTCTTGGGTATTAAATGGTAGAGCGACCATCTGTTTCCCCCAGTTCGTGACGCCGCGTGCTCTCGCACTATCGTTAAGTAGGCCAGAAGTGCTTCCACAGTAAGAAGAATACCCATATCCGTTGTTTGATGTGCCGGTCTTTCTGCGGTAGCAGTAGAAGCGAAAAGGTGCATTCTTATAGCTGCTGCCAGATTCGTAGTTCCAGAAGTAGGCTTCCTCGCCTGATCCAGTTGTGTACCCAGGAACTCCAATGTTGTAATTTATTACGCCGTCTGGGTCGCTGGGATTGTCAATTTGAAAGCGCTTTTTCTGGCTGTCCCAAGGGGAGCCAGAGAAACTGGGGTCAAAGTCCTCTGGATCGTAACTGACATCGTAATAGCGATTGACAATATCAGCTAGAATGACATTATCGTCCCAGCCTGAGGTGCCGGCAGGATTCTGTTGATAAGCCATTAGCCCCAAGTTGACCTGGCCGAGGTACTTGTCCAGCAACCGGCGGCCAACGCCACGAATGATTTCCGATTTGCTGAGCGGGCTGGCAGCACCCGCTATACAACTTGCATTCGGTCCCGGTTGGCATTCGGCTGCCACCGTGCCCATGACGTTTTCAACCATGGTGTTGGAGTTGTCTAGTAGCAGCAGGATATTGGGAGCAGCACTAGTCGTGACGTTAAGGGGGGAAGAGGCGATAGCAATGTCTTCATATACTTCATCAAGCTCGCAACCCGATTCAATGCCTTCAACTGTGATTTCAGCTATGCAATTTTGCGCAATTTGAATGGTGTTGCCAGATATCCCAAAGCTGTTATCTGAGCATGAAGTAAATATGCTGCAAAAAAAGCTAGAACAAGGAATGTACTCTTTTATTTCCGTAATGATTTCTAGGTCATTAAACGTTACTTGTGTCTGGTTTCTAAAGCTTCCAACGTCACCATTGGTAGTTCGTTCTACCAGGCACTGATTAGCATTTGCTTTATTCGGGAGGGTTAAAAAAACTCCTAATATAATAACTATGCAGTAGCTAAGGGTTTGAGTCAGTGTGAACTGAAAATTTCTGCAGAGTAGCGTTTTTTTGATATTTGGCATTTAAGACCACCTGCTTTCAATAGCTCGAAATTTGGGGTTGATCAAAGCTCGCATTCCGGCCTCGGTTGAAAGTAGCTGCGGAGCCTCACCTGAGCCTGATTCGTTCCACCGCTGGATCTTGCATCAACTTGGAAGATACATCGAAAACGTAAGTCGCTACCGATTTCCAACCCCTGCCTACGATCTACGAGACGTTGGCGCATTGCCAGCATAGCTGTATAAGTTGGCTCGTCGGATAGCAGCCCTTGCAAGGACTGGGCCTCAACAACACCGTTCACACTGTCCATTGCGTCAAGGTAAAAACCTTCATCATCTCTAAGCCTGCCCTCCGCGCTTGATAAGGCCGCCTCCGCTCCTTGAAAGGCCCTGGCACGGTCGGAAGAGTTGCCCGCCATGCGCTCCTGTAGCCCGCTTACCTGCATGATCGAAACGCCCAGCAGCGACATGATCAACAGCAGCACGAGCGCAATGGCCAGCGCCGTTCCTCGTTGGGTTTGGCGACAGTTAGTCATGCCTTGGACGAACATGGCGTCTCCCTAGTGGTTTCGTAACCAAACCGTGCCCCCGATGGCATATCTAAGCCTCCGATCGTTGGCCTGGCGCATTGCGCCATCGAAGAAGTACGCTTGCTCGCCCGGGCTTGCCAGCACATCATTTTCGCTGCGCAGAAGCAGTTCGAAGCGTACGGCCAGGATTTCCTCGTTGCCCAGGCTGCCGTGCCGCACGAATCGATCGACGCTTTGAGCATCATCCGAAATGCCATAGAGGAGTTGTATCGACTCGATGCCTGAAAAGGTCGGTGAGCCATTAAAACGCAGCACACCGTCGCCATCTAAGCGGAATTCCCGCTCCTCCACGCGCACTGCGATGGCGGGGGAGTTGGTGGCAACCTCTAGGCTATCCAGCCCTTCAGCGTTGACATCCACGCTACCGCTTGCGCTTGCACTCAGAGTGAAATCCTCGCCTATCTCGACCAAGGCCATGTTGTTGCAGTCGTTGACCAGCACCACATTTCCATTTCTCCAATTGAGCTGGGGGTCGTCATTGCCCAACTCCATGGTCAGGCTATCGGAGTTGACGCCGGTAACCCGATAGGAGGCACTGCTGGGGCTCAACAAAGAGAAGCTGTCGTCGTCGGTTTGCTGAATGACTTCGCCGTTTACCAGTCGAGTCGCCAGCGACTGAATATTGTCGTCATCGTCATCGCGGAATATTTCGCCATCCTCTCCGCCACCGCACCCGGTGTAGCCTGCGGCTCTCAGACTGCTACTGAAGACTTCGGCAGCATAGCGGGCATCTTCTTGCAGGGTTGAAGACGCTTCGGCTAGGCGATAGTTGCGCTGCATGCCGCCGAACATGGCAAGCAGTGCGCCTGTCACCACGAGCCCAATGATCATGGCTATCATCAGCTCGATCAGGCTGACACCTCGTTGTTGCCGCGGGCCGGCAGTTCGTAAGGAGTGCCTCATGGTGCCACCGCAATCTCGACACGTTCCAGCGTATCATCGTCTGCATCGACCTCTTCCATCGATGACCACTCGATGCGAATGGTGTAGACGCCATCGCTTTCGGCGATGGAGGCGATACCGGCTGGCAGCCGGCAGCCAATCAAGTTCTGCCATTCGGCCAGGTCGTTTTCCGTTGTAAATGTGCCAGCCAAGCTGATGTTCTCACACTCAAAAGAATTGTCGGGCATGGAAAACACATAGTCGTCTGCGTCTTCATTTACCTCGGCAGAGCGAAGCCGATCCGCCATGTCGTTGGCCAGTATTACCGCCTGGCTGCGCAGGTAGCCCGCGCTGGCGTTTTCCAGGCCCCTGAGCTGCATCATGGCCACCGCCAGTAGCCCGATACTCAGAATGGTGAGCGCTACCAGGACTTCTATGAGAGTTACGCCGTTCTGATATTGGTCATGTTTCATGGCGCTCACTCCCCTGGCTCGTCATAGTCATCCTGTTTGGAGGCGTCTTCATTCGTCACTCTTCCTGAGCTTTCGACGCTAAGGCGCTTGCCCCTGACCGAGTCATTGCTGGGGGTAAGAGTTACCGAGCACTCCCTTGCTTCACAGCCTGGCGCGCGGCCCAAGGCATTGAACTCAATAGATGCTGCCGATGCACTGAGCTGGGTCGCTCCATGGTCGTAGCGGTGCTGGCTGATCACTTGGCCATCGTTATCCACTATGCTAAATCCCCAAGGTTGCTCGGTCTCGGGGTTGAATCGTACCGGAGCTCTGCGCTTTACGGCTTCACTGCGGGCAAGATGAAGGCCTGAAATCAAGGTGTTAGTGTCTGCTACGATACGGTTGCTCGCTACCAGTGACTGAAATCCAGGCACGGCTACGGTGGCCAGTATTGCAAGAACTGCCACCGTCACCAGGAGTTCGATCAGCGTAAAGCCACTGACCCGCCTCATTTACTATCGCTACCAGCAGTTATCATCGTCGGCACCCCGGTTGCCAGTCGCGTCGATCGTTAATGTGCCGCACCTGTCACTTGACTGAGCGCTTCCCGAATCGGGAGTGGCGGTCAATGCAAATGCATTTCTCGTTATCGCATCGGTGTCTATCGCCACAGTATAAAAGTCAAGCTCAGCGTTGCGCGCATTAAGAACCTCTTCGGCTGAGGTACAGTTAGTGTAGGTAAAGTTTGCACTGCGGCATCGTTCCATGGCGCCGGCAACGTCTAGAAGGGCCGACTTAGCCTCCGTGCGACGAGCGTCTTGTACATAGCGTTGGTAGCTGGGATAGGCAATTGAGGCAAGGATCCCTATGACAGCGACGGCGATCATGAGCTCTATCAGAGTAAAACCCTTATGCCTATATAGTGCTTTATTCTTTAAATCGCTGTTTTTCATACAATTTGTCACATATTTCAGCTCACGTTCTGTCATTATGGCTAAGAGGAAAAGGGTTTTCTAGGAAAATGTAACCAGATTGTGAATTTTTCTGACTCAACCCCACATCTGGTGTGCGCGCACAAGAGGTTACGTGCCAGAAGTCTCATCCAGCGGTCCCCAAGTTCCATCCTCCCACCAGCCCTTGCGGCTTCGTTTGCGCCGTTCCTGCACGTCCTCTATCGCTGCCCGGGTGTCTTGCAGCGGGTCCTCCAGGGCATTGACGGGGCGAAAGACCACCTCGGCCGGTGGGGCGCCGTCGCGGTTGATGTGCTGGCGGATGCGCGAGACATCTTCCGTGCTGATCAGCGCCGGGGAGCCCGACGTCGGGTTGTTCTGAGCGACCAGGCGGCCGTCGTAGTCCCAGCAGCGCTGCGGTACCTGGGCAACGGTCCAGCTCCGCCCTTGCCACTCCGCGACTCGGCCATCCTCTACCAGCCTGAGGTGATGAAGCGGCACCACGGCGGTAAGGCGCCGGGTGTTGAGCACGATGCCGGTATCGCCCATGCGCACCCCGCCCTCATACCGACCGGCCTCAAGCGCTTTTTTCAGGTTCATCGCAGACTGGCGTGAAAGCGAAGTGGTCTTAGGAGAAGGCAGGATAGAGAAACGGCGGTAAATCCAAGTAAGCTGATGTTCGCCAAAACGCCCAGCCTACGGACACCGCCGTTGCTATGGATGCTACCCCGCTCTGCCTGTTCTGGAAAGGTTTCACCGTCACCCACCACGAGTTCCTGGATCCTCAGACGCTGCGGCTCGAGCTGGAGCCCGATGACCGAATCCCGCCGGTCTGCAGTGGCTGCGATCATGCCTGCTTCCTGGTGCATGACGTGCATCGTCGGCGCGTCCGTGAGGCACCGCTGCTGATCTACCGAGTGGAGCTCGACGTCCCGGTACGCCGTCTGCGCTGCCCCGTCTGTGGCCCGACACGGGAGCGCATCGACTGGTTGCCTTGCCGGGGCGCTCGCCGGTCACCACCACGTTGCGCCAGTGGGTGGAGCGCTTGGTCACGTTGCTGCCGATTCGGCATGTCGCCGACCTGGTCGGCTTGCACTGGCATACCGTCAAGGCCATCGACAAGCAGCGCCTGCAGCGCGACCTGCCGGCACCGGAGCCGACGCGGTTACGGCGCCTGATGATGGACGAGTTCGCCCTGCACAAGGGGCATCGCTACGCCACGGTGATCGCCTGCGCCGACACACAGCAAGTAGTGTGGGTTGGCGAAGGCCGCTCCCGAGAGGCGATCCGCCCGTTCTTCGAGTGGCTGGGCGAGGCGCGGGAGCAAATCGAGGCGGTCGCCATGGACATGAATTCGGCCTTCGATCTCGAGGTGAAGGACCAGTGCCCCAACGCCGAGGTGGTTTACGACCGCTTCCATGTGGTGGCCAAGTACGGCCGCGAGGTGATGGACCGGGTGCGCGTCGACCAAGCCAACCAGCTACGCGATGACAAGGCCGCTCGTAAGGTGATCAAGGGCAGCCGCTGGCTGCTGCTGCGCAATGCCGACAACCTCAAGCCCGAGCAGGCAGTGAAGCTGGAGGAGCTGCTGGCGGCCAACGCGTCACTGACCACGGCGTACCTGCTCAAAGACCAGCTGAAGACCCTGTGGTTTGCCGACGACGAGGCCACCGCCCGAAACGTCTGGCAGGAGTGGTACGACATGGCCACCAGCAGCGGCATTGAGGCCCTGGCGCGCTTTGCCAAGCGGTTGGCTCCCTATCTGCAGGGGATCCTGTCCAGTGCCCGGCACCGGCTAAATACCAGTGTGCTGGAGGGCATGAACAATCGAATCAAGGTCATCAAGCGGATGGCCTATGGGTACCGCGACACGGCGTATTTCTTCCTGAAGATCCGTGCCGCGTTTCCCGGCAAAGTGCGATGAACCTTTTTTCACTCGCCTGGGCTTTTCGTCCGATGCCAGCACTCCCTGACCGCATAGGTGCAATATCCCGTCGTCGTCGACCTGCTTGATGACCCAGGCCTTGATCGGTGTCTTCTTGAAGAGAGTGCGCATCATGTGGGGCGGGTGATGTCCATGTCGATGAAAGCGTGAGCATGCAGCGTGTCGAGGCGAGGTCGAGGGGCACGGTGACATGCCGGTCGACGGGGCGAAACGCAACATGCCGAAGTGTGGTGCTGCGGCTCGATGATCAAGGTTACCCCATGGGGCAATGTGCTTCACTGACGGACAACGCGGACAACTTCTTCCCGCCTGGCCGTATCCAAATCTTTACTTCTCCGGCGGCTCGCCCAGTGGCCCCCAGGAGCCATCTTCCCGCCAGCCCTTCCGGGAGCGCTTGCGCCGTTCCCGCACCTCCTTGATCGCCGCCTGGGTGTCCTGCAGCGGGTCTTCCAGGGCATTGACGGGCCGGAACACGACCTCCCCCGGCGGTGCGCCGTCGCGGTTGATCTGCTGGCCGATGCGCGAGACATCTTCTGTACTGATCAGCGCCGGGGAGTCCGAAGTCGGGTTTCTCTCCGCCACCAGGCGCCCCTCGTAATACCAGCTGCGTTGGGGCACCCAGGCCAGCCGCCAGCGTTTGCCTTGCCATAACGCGGCATTCTGCGTGTCATCCAGCCAGAACTCCTCTTCGGGAACGATAGCCTCAAGCAGGCGGCTATTGATTACCATGCCGGTATCCCCAATGCGGATACCGCCGCGGTACTGGCCAGCCAGCAGCTGAGCCCGAAGCTTCTTCGGTTTCATGTCAGATTCGAGGGTGCCCCTGCCAACCAGGTGCAGTAGTTCTTCATCGGCCTGCTTGATGGACCAGACCCAGATAGGTTGCCTGCCGAATAACTTCCCAAGCATGGGGGAAATCGTCCTTTTCATGTAGGCGCGCATCCAACGCTCGTATCAGCATAGTCTAGCAGGTTGGGCGTTCAGGCTCGACACGCACGCGCCCCATGATGTTGACAATGACCCTGGCTCCCTCCTCGAACTTTCCACAGATCCTGAAAGTGCCGAAATGCCCGCCGGCCCTCCCCAGGGCTCCGTAGCGTACTGGCAGGTTGTCATTTCGATAGGACAGGCTATCGACTCTGCTGTCGCCAAAGGTGCGCAGCAGTTCGGCATCACCTGTACTGCCATTGCCGACAAAGATGGCCAGCGTGTTGCCCCATCCGCCTGCTACATCACACTCTGATAGTGTTGAAGTTGGGCACAGGGTGACCTGGGTGCGGCGAGTTATCGCAACGCTGCGGGCCTTGGCCAAGGCTGTTTTTAGCCTCAACACCTCGGCAGCCACCTCGTTGCGGGCACTGAAGCGCTGGTAGTTGGGTAAACCGACCGTGGTCACTATCGCCAACACGGCAATGGCCACAATCAGCTCGATCAGCGTCAGGCCGGCGTGAGTGCGGCGGGGGCCGCGGCGGGGTGGGGTTGCGAGGCGCATGGGGCCCTCCCGGAGATGTCTCCTTGCTTTGGTGCGAAGTTGGTGAAGTGGTTCTTTCACCGTAGCCAAGCCGCCGGGGCCGTTTGTCCGTTTTTTCCTACACCTGATGTAGGTGCTCTCCGCCACGCATATGCGTGAACAACGTAGGTTGCCGACTCCTCCAACACTGTCGCTGGCTCGAATCCGAAACCTCAACCCGCTATCGTTTGTCGGAGCCTCACACGCCGCCGCCGATAGCCGGGGCGGCTTCGCAACCAGGAGTCAGCATGAGCGACCAGAACCAGTATGTGCCGCCGAAGGTGTGGAAATGGGAGCAGCCGAGCGGCGGCGCCTTCGCCAGTATCAACCGCCCGGTGGCCGGGGCCACCCACGAGAAGCCCCTGCCGGTGGGTGAGCACCCCTTCCAGCTCTACTCGATGGGTACGCCCAACGGGGTCAAGGTCACGGCGATGTTCGAGGAGCTGCTGGCGCTGGGCCACAGGGATGCCGAGTACGATGCCTGGCTGATCCGCATCGGCGAGGGCGACCAGTTCGGCAGTGGCTTCGTCGAAGCGAACCCCAACTCCAAGATCCCGGCACTGATGGACCACTCCACCCAGCCGCCGACCCGGGTGTTCGAGTCCGGCGCCATCCTGCTCTACCTGGCGGAGAAGTTCGGCGAGTTCTTGCCGGCCGATCACGCCACCCGCACCGAGACCCTCAACTGGCTGTTCTGGCAGATGGGCAGTGTGCCCTTCGTGGGTGGCGGCTTCGGCCACTTCTACGCCTATGCGCCGGAGAAGCTCGAGTACCCCATCGACCGCTACGCCATGGAGACAAAGCGCCAGCTCGATGTGCTGGATCGCCATCTGGCCGACAACCGCTACCTGGCCGGCGACGACTACACCATCGCCGATATCGCCAACTGGCCCTGGTACGGCCAGCTGGTACTGGGGCGGCTCTACGACGCCGGCGAGTTCCTGCAGGTGCATGAGTACAGCCACGTGCAGCGCTGGGCCAGGGAGATCGATGCCCGCCCGGCGGTGCAGCGCGGCCGCATGGTCAACCGCACTTTCGGCGAGCCGGAGATACAGCTCCATGAGCGGCACTCTGCCAGCGACTTCAAGACGCAGACCCAGGACAAGATCGGCACCGACCAGTAGTCGCGAGTCTCTTCAGGTAAGGCTGACCGCGCCCAGGGCGTCGGTCAGCTGCTCGATCAGCTTCCCGCTGTGGCGCCAGCTGTGCCAGTAGAGCGGGACCTCCAGTGCCTGCCCCGGGGCGATGCTGACCAGCTCGCCTTGCTCCAGCTGCCTCTCCACCTGCATCCGCGGGATCATGCCGTAGCCCATGCCGGCCAGGGCCAGCCTGACGAAGCCCTCGGAGGCGGGGCAGAGGTGGTAGGGGAAGGGGCCGTGGTAGCCGCAGCTGGCCAGAAAGCGGTGCTGGAGCTGGTCGTGGGGCCCGAAGACGATGGCCGGGGCGCGCCGCAAGGCTTCCTCCATGAGGCCCTCCGGAAAGTGGCGTTCGCGATAGGCGGGCGTGGCCAGGGGCAGGTAGCTCATGCGACCCAGCGGCAGGGCGCGGGCGCCGGCAACGGGCTGAGGGCTGGCACATAGGCAGGCGGCCACGTCACCGTCGCGCAGTCGGCGCAGGCCGACGTCCTGGTCCTCCACTACCAGGTCGAGTACCACGCCTTCCTCCCGACACAGTGGGCCGATGGCCTGGGCCCACCAGGTGGCCAGGCTGTCGGCGTTCACCGCGATGCGCAGTCGCGGGGCCTCGCTCGTCAGTGTTGGCAGCGCCTGGCGCAGGTCGCGCTCCAGCAGCTGCACGCGCCGGGCGTGGTTGAGCAGTCGCCGGCCCACCGGCGTGGGCGCCAGGGCCGGGGTGCGCACCAGCACCGGCTGGCCCAGGCGCACCTCCAGCGAGCGGATGCGCTGGGAGACCGCCGACTGCGACAGCCCCAGCGCCTCGCCGGCGCGCTCGAAGCCGCCGCACTCCACCACCGCGGTCAGTGCCTCCAGCAGCTTGTAGTCCAGCATCGCAGGGTCTCCTTGTTGTGCCTTGATCTTGTAACATGATCATAAGCAAAACTGATGAGGTATTAACAGGATAATTTTTGCGTATGGTCGGAATCGGCTAGGCTGGCCGCCATCGAACACGCGACGGGAGCAAGGGAGATGCTGGAGAGTTACCTGACCGGGCTGGTGGTGTGCGGCGGGATCATCATGGCGATCGGCGCCCAGAACGCCTATGTGCTGGGGGTGGCGATCCGTCGTCAGCATCAGTGGTGGTCGGCCGGGCTGTGCATGGTAAGCGACCTGCTGCTGTTCAGCGCGGGCATGCTCGGCGTCTCGGCACTGCTGCTGACCGTGCCCCAGGCCATGGAGGCGATGCGTTGGGCCGGGGTGGTGTTTCTTGGCTGGCTGGCCGCCCAGGCACTGTGGCGGGCGGCCACCGGGCGTCAGGGGCTGGATGGCGAGGCGGTCGCGACACCGGGACGGCGTCGGGTGATCCTGGCCACCCTGGCGGTGACCCTGCTCAATCCCCAGGTCTACCTGGATACCCTGCTGCTGATTCCGGCAGTGGGGGCACAGCAAAGCAGCAGTGCGGCCTTCCTGGCGGGGGCGGGGTCGGCATCGATCCTGTGGTTCAGCCTGCTGGCCTGGGGTGGGGCGGCGCTGGCGCCGTGGCTGAAGAAGCCGGCGGCGTGGCGGGCCATCGATGGCGCCATCGGGGTGATGATGGCCGCCATCGCGCTGCAGCTGGCGAGCGGTGCGGGAATGCCGCCCGCCATGGCGGGGGTCAGTTGATCTGGGTGATCATCACCGGGGCCACGCCGCGGTTGAGCAGGCCCAGCTTCTTGGCGGCACGCTTGGAGAGGTCGATGATGCGTCCCTTCACGAAGGGGCCGCGATCATTGATCACCACCTTCACCGCCTGGCCGGTGTCCGGACGCGTCACCACGACCTCGGTGCCGAAGGGCAGGTGGCGGTGGGCGGCGGTGAGCTGATTCTGGTCGAAGGGCGCGCCACTGGCGGTGGTACGGCCCTGGAACTTGTCGGCGTAGTAGGAGGCGTATCCCTTCTGAGTCTCGGCGCTGGCAGTGGTCACAGTGCCGAGGGTCAGGAGGCCTGCCAGACAGCAGGCCAGAAACAGGGGCGATCGGGTTCCCATCGGTGTTACCTCATGGTTCTCGCTATGGCGATGTGTGCTTGCACGATGCAATGAGGACGGGGCGCTCCCCCGCTGCGTTGCACAAATAGTAACCACTCACCGGCGGCCACGCAAGCGATCTCGAAGATGGGCGACGATGGGTGCTAGATCGCGACAAACTTATGCAAGGACTCACCCGCAGGGGGCCGGGCCGGTCTTCGGTGGCCCTGGCGTCAGGCCTCGACGGCGAGTCGGCCCTGGCCGATATGCCCGATGGCGCCGTAGCGCCAGGGGCGGTTGTGCAGCCCATGGCCGACAGGCAGGCCGTGGTAGAGCGGCAGGCCCAGCGGTGCCAGGGTCTCGGCGAGGATCGCCTCGAGCCGTTCGTTGCCCCAGGGAGGGCAGCCCTCGAAGGTGCCCAGGCACACCGCGGCGGCCTGGTCCAGGGCGCCGCCCTGCACCAGCTGCCAGAGCGCACGCTCCAGGCGATACCAGGGCTCGCCGACATCCTCGAGGATCACCAGGGCCCCCTGCGGGGCTCTGAAGGCGACGGGAGTGCCCACCAGGCTGGCCAGGGTGGTGAGGTTGCCGCCGACCAGGGGGCCTGTGAGCGTGTCCGGCGCCTCGCCCCAGGCGGCAATGGGATAGGTGGTGGGATAGATGGTGGGATAGTCGAGGGTGGCGGGGCCGTCGATCAGTGCCAGGGTCTCGCGGAGCTGGCGCCGAAGTACGCCGTACTCCTCGCTCTCGTCATGGGCGTCGAGCAGCCCGCCGGCAGCCTTGACCACCGGGCCGTGGATGGCCGGCAGGTCGTGACGGTGCCAGTGGTCGAGGAGCACGGTGACGTCGGAGTAGCCGACCAGCGGCTTGGGATTGGCGGCAAGCCGCGCCCAGTCGATGCCGTCGAGCAGCTGGGCGGCACCGTAGCCGCCGCGGATCGCCCACACCGCTTGGGTCTCGGGGTCGTCGTAGGCGGCATGCAGCTGGGCCAGACGCCACTCGCGGGAGCCGGCCAGGTAGCGGCAGGGCTGCTGCAGCGGTTCGGGGCAGTGGACCTTGACGCCCAGCGATTCCAGCCCCCGGATGCCGCGCGCCACGGCGGCATCGTCGGTGATGGATGAGGGGGCGATCAGGCTGATGGCGAGCGACATGGAGGCTGTCCGGCGGCGATGGAGGCCCCGAGGATGCCATGCCTGCAGCCGCCACGCATCCCGGCACCCGGGGTCTCGGCTCCCACCTGTCGGTCGGGGTGATCAGCCCAGGCCGCGGGCCAGCAACTCGTCGGCAACGGCGCGGGAGGCCTGGGCGAACTCGATGCGTGCCGCCCCCAGGGCGCTCAGGTCGCGGGAGTCGGGGTCGTGCTCCAGGCGGTCGAGGCGGGCCTTGGCCAGGGCCAGGCGGCGGGCGAGTTCCGCATCGAAGCCGAGGCAGGCGGCGGGCACATGCGGGCTGGGCAGCGGCTGGTCGATGAGTTCGGATGGCGTTAGCGGGTGGCTGGGCATGGTGTCCATGACAGCATCCTTGGCGAACGTGGAGCCCGGTAGCGCCGGGAAAAGGCGAATGCCTTTGTTATATGCATAGGCCGCACCGGCGTGCGCTGTCAACGGGGAGTTGAGGCCTGGAACGAAAACACCCCGAGCTGAACGGCAGCCCGGGGTGTGGCAGGAGGGAGGCGATCTCAGTGTCGCGAGGCGCCCTCCTCCTCGAACAGCTCTGCCTTGGCATCACGCATCACGTCCTCGCAGGCCGCTTGGTGAGCGAGCTGGGTGAGCAGCCCCTGGGTCACGGCGAAGCCCTTGCCCAGACAGGTATCCACATCCTCCCGGCTCACCGCCGGGACCACATCGCAGTCGATCTTCAGGGTCCTGCCGCCACCTTCCAGCCGGTCGGCGAAATCGCGCAGCTGCCAAGCGATCCGCTGCTTCCAGCCGGCCGTGTCATCCGCGCCTTCGTTTACGCTAAACGTGCACCGCCATTCAGGTTTATAGACCTTCATGTGAACCTCCGTGCTGGCTTGGATTGAATGATCGATCGTGTATTCTGCTCCTTGGTCATGCGGTACTGCCTCAACCAGCATACCGGATCACCGCTGTCGCTGCAGTCGACGTTAGTCTCCACTTACCCGCTATCGCCAGGAGGGCACCATGGCCAGCATCTTTACCCGTATCATGCAGGGCGAGATTCCGGGGCACTTCGTGCACGAGGATGACCAGTGCGTGGTCATCATGACCATCCAGCCGATGAAGCCCGGCCACGTGCTGGTGATTCCCCGCGAGGAGGTCGACCACTGGGATGACCTGCCCGAGCCGCTCTATCAGCATCTGATGACGGTGTCGCGGCGCATGGCCAAGGCGATCAAGCAGGCCTTTCCCTGCCAGCGCGTGGGGATGCTGATCGTCGGCCTGGAGGTGCCCCATGTGCATGTCCACCTGACCCCGCTGGATGCGATGAGCGATATCCAGGTGGAGAACCTGCCGATGGCCGAGTCGGCCGACCTGGCGGCGGCGGCCGAGAAGCTGCGCGCGGCGCTGGGCTGAGCCCAGGCCGGTCCGCTTTCACCTGAAAGGCCCGGGACGATGCCCCGGGCCTTTCGCATTAGAGGCTGCGGTCAGTCGCCGGGGCCGCACTCCATGCAGCGCTCGGTGATCGCCGGGCCGAGCTGCAGGTTCGCATTGAGGTCGTGCAGGGCGCCGCGCAGTCCCTCCTCCAGCACCGGGTGGTACCAGGGCATGGCCAGCATCTCGCTGATGCTGAGCTTCTGCTCCTGCGCCCAGGCCAGCAGATGCGCCATATGCTCCACCCGCGGGCCGAACAGTTCGGCGCCGAGGAACTGTCCGGAGCCGTGCTCGGCGTAGAGGCGCATCAGGCCGCGGTTCTGGCGCATCACCACGGCGCGGCCCTGGTCGGCGAAGGAGGCCTCGCCCACGGCCAGGCAGTCGCAGCCCCCCAGGCGCTTCTCGAGCTCGGCATAGCCCTCGCCCACGGTGGCCATCTGCGGCTCGCTGAAGACGATGGCCAGGGGCACGTTGCGCCGGCCGGCGCGCAGTTCAGGGAAGCGCCCGGCATTGTCGCCGGCGATGCGCCCCTCGCTGTTGGCCTCGTGGAGCAGCGGCAGCTCCTGGTTGGCGTCACCGGCGATAAATACATGGCTGGGGCCGTCATCGGTGTTGCGGCACTGCAGGGTGAAGCGGTTGAAGTGCGGCACGCCCTTGTCGTCGAGTGCCAAGTTGGCGTTCTCCAGGTCCAGGCGGTCGACGTTGGGGCGCCGGCCGGTGGCGGCCAGCAGGTAGTCGAAGCGCTCGGTCAAGGTCTCGCCGCTTTGGCGCTCGATGAAGCTGATCACCACGGCGTCGCCGTCGCGCTCGATCTTCTCCACCCGGGCGTCGGGGTCGACGTAGAACTCCTCGTTGAAGGTGGCGTCGGCCGCCTCGCGCACCTTGGCATCGCGGAACGGGCCCAGGGCGCCACCCACGCCGAACACCCGCAGGCGCACTCCCAGGCGGTGCAGTGCCTGGCCCAGCTCCAGGCCGATCACGCCGGGGCCGAATACCGCGATGGACTCGGGCAGGTCGTCCCACTCGAAGACGTCGTCGTTGATGATCAGTCGGTCGCCGGCTGCGTCGAACATCTTCGGCCAGGTGGAGCGCGAGCCGGTGGCGATGACGATATTGCGGGCCTTGACCCGGGTGTGCTCGCCCACCCTCAGGGTGTGGGGGTCCTCGAAGCGGGCGTGGCCCTGCAGGCGGTTGGCCTCGGGGATGCGCTGCATCGACTTGAACACCCGCCCCACGAAACCGTCGCGCTCCTGCTTGAGCCGCGCCATCACCGCGCGGCCGTCCACCTCGACGCCGATCACCTTGATGCCGAAGCCGCCGGCGTCACGGGCCTGGTGGGCTGCCTCGGCGGCGGCGATCAGCAGCTTGGAGGGCATGCAGCCCACCCGGGCGCAGGTGGTGCCGTACTCACCACCCTCGATCAGGACCACGCGGTCGCTGTGCTTGCTGGCGGCGTGCCAGGCGCTCAGGCCGGCACTGCCGGCGCCGATGATCGCGATGTCGACCTCACGTTGCTGCATCGGGCTCTCCTTGCTCAGGAATCAGTTGCTTCACTCTGTTCCTTCACTATGACACAGGGTAGGGAGGGGCGATGGGGCCACAACGGCGGCGTCTTGACGCAGGCCCGCAGTCGTGTCGGCTCAACCTGCCGCCATGACCCGGTTGCGACCCGCCTCCTTGGCGCGATAGAGGGCGGCATCGGCGCGCTCCAGGGCCTGCTGTGGTGCTTCATCATCTTGCAGGCCTGCCACACCGACGCTGGTGGTGACCGGCACGCGCTGATGATTATGGTCCGGGAAGTGGTGCTGCTCGACGGCCTGGCGAATGCGCTCTGCTACGTCGTGGGCCCGGGCGCGGTCGGCATTGAACAGCAGCACCACGAACTCTTCGCCGCCGTAGCGGGCCACGCAGTCCTCGGGGCGGGTCTGCTGAGTCAGCACTCTGGCGAATTCGGCCAGCACCATGTCGCCCACGGAGTGGCCGTGGGTGTCGTTGATCTTCTTGAAGTGGTCGATATCCATCATCAGCACCGCGCACTCCGGCGTGCTGTGCTCTGAGTACTCGCCGTGGCGCCAGGCCTGGAGCTTCTCCAGGTGCAGCGACAGGGCGCCGCGGTTGAGCAGTCCGGTCAGCGGGTCATGGGTGGCCTGGCGGTAGACCCGCATGAGCAGGCTCAGCTGGAAATGGTTGGCCGCCATGGATACCACCAGCAGGCTGGCGAGCAGCCACATGCCTTCGAGCCCCTGCGCAGTCAGCCAACTGCCGTCGACCATCTGGGCGAAGGCGAGCAGCCAGAGCATGGCGATACCGGCGGCAAGCGACTCGACGATGGTGAAGGGAAAGATGCTAAGCGCGGCCACCAGCAGGAAGGGGATAAAGGCGTAGCCTGCCAGGCGCACGACCTCGTCGTCGGGCAGCAGGATCAGGACCAGCGCATAGAAGGCCGCCGGCAGCGCCAGCAACAGGCCGGCACTCAGGCGAATGCGCCCGATACGCTCGCGGCTGAGCTTGGCCAGCAGTATCACGCAGGCCAGTCCCGCCAGCAGCAGGCCGCGGCCCATCAGGGTGGTGTCGAGCAGTTCGCGCGGCAGCATCACCGCATCCACCAGGGCCCACAGCGGGGAGAGCAGCAGGAAGATAACGCCCACGGCCAGCACCCGGTTGCGCAGGTAGTGGGCGTGGGAGTAGGCGAAGTCCAGCGAATGGTGGCGGTTGCTGAAGGTATCGCGGATCGAGGTGAGATTGGCGCGTAACTCTCCGCTGGCACGGGGGGTCGTGAAGGGCGGGTTGGGTGTGGCCTTGCGACGCTGTGGCGTGGGAGATGAGGTCTCATCGACTGGCTTTGGCATGGCGCGGCAACTTGTCTGGGCCCCGAAGCGCTCGGGGCATTGGGCATTAAGCACTAGGCACTGGAGTGCTCCATCATAGCAGAGCTGCTACTCCTCCTTGTGGGAACCCAGATCCTGGCCAGGGCTATCGCAGTTACCGTAGCGCCCTTCGCCCTTGTACCACCGCGATCGCCGATAAATCGGGCTCCCACGCCGCCATAGCGTGCTCCCACAACGGCGCAGCGTGGCCGCCGGCTTTCTGTTATCCTGCAGGCCATCCATCTCCCCCACTTCCGACGCATGCCGCTCGGCCCTCGCCGTCGCTCGCTTACGACCCTGGCTCGCCCGCTGTCCCTGGCTGCCCCTTTCTGCAGGATGTTCCCTTGTCCGATACCCCTTCCGACGCCTCCTTCGCCGCGCTGCCGCTGGCGCCGGAGCTGCTCGATAACCTCGCCTCGCTGGGCTTCACCGCCATGACGCCGATCCAGGCCGAGAGCCTGCCGCCGATCCTGGCCGGCCGCGACGTGATCGCCCAGGCGAAGACCGGCTCCGGCAAGACCGCCGCCTTCGGCCTGGGGCTGCTCTCGCGGCTTGAGCTCTCGAGCTTCCGTGTGCAGGGGCTGGTGCTCTGCCCGACGCGGGAGCTGGCCGACCAGGTGGCCGGCGAGCTGCGCCGGCTGGCGCGCAGCCTGCCCAACGTCAAGGTGCTGACCCTGTGCGGCGGCGCTCCCTTCGGGCCGCAGCTGGCCTCGCTGGAGCACGGTGCACATATCGTGGTGGGTACCCCGGGCCGGGTGGAGGAGCATCTGCGCAAGGGCTCGCTTGCGCTTGACGGACTCGCGACCCTGGTGCTGGACGAGGCCGACCGCATGCTCGACATGGGCTTCCAGGCGAGCCTGGAGGCGATCGTCGCCGAGACCCCTGCCCGCCGTCAGACGCTGCTGTTCAGCGCCACCTTCTCCGACACCGTACGCCCCGTGGCCGCGGCGCTGATGCGCGACCCGGTGACGGTGGAGGTGGCCGAGACCCATGACGCCAGCAGCATCCACGAGCGGGTCTACCGGGTCGCCGACGGCGACGAAGCGCGCCTGGAGGGGCTGTGCCGGCTGCTGCTGCACCTGCGCCCGGCCGCAAGCGTGGTGTTCTGCAATACCAAGCGCGAGACCGACGAGGTGGCCCAGGCGCTGAATGCGGCGGGCTTCAGCGCCCTGGCGCTGCACGGCGACCTGGAGCAGCCCGACCGCGACCGGCTGCTGGTACTCTTCGCCAACCGCAGCGCCTCGATCCTGGTGGCCACCGACGTGGCCGCCCGCGGACTCGACATCGCCGAACTGGATGCGGTGTTCAACTACCACATCGCCCGGGACCTGGAGGTGCACGTGCACCGCGTCGGGCGCACCGGTCGGGCCGGCAGCGCGGGGATCGCCTGCACCCTGGTCGGCCAGGGCGAGGAGTACCGGCTGGCGCGCCTCACCGACTTCCTCGGCGAGCCCCTCGATGAGGCCAGCCTGCCGCCGCGCTCGGTGCTCTCCCGGGAGCCCCTGGTGGCCCCCATGGCGACCCTGCAGATCGGTGGCGGCAAGAAGCAGAAGGTGCGCCCCGGTGACATCCTCGGTGCGCTGACCGGCGAGGCGGGGCTGGCCGGTGACCAGGTGGGCAGGATCAAGGTGCTGGCCAACAGTGCCTACGTGGCCGTGCGGCGCGAGGTGGCCGACCAGGCCCTGGAGCGTCTGGTGAACGGCCGAATCAAGGGGCGCAGCTTTCGCGCCCGGCGCATCAGCCGCTGAACCGAATCGGCAATACGGTTCGGCACTACCGGGAGGATAGATGAAGATACCCAAGCGCTTGCAGCCGCTGGTGGACGACGGCCTGATCGAGGCGGTCGAGAGCCAGCTGATGAGCGGCAAGGAAGCCCAGGTCTACGTGGTGCGCTCCCATGGGGAGCGGCGCTGCGCCAAGGTCTTCAAGGAGGCCAAGCAGCGCAGCTTCAAGCAGGCCGTGCAGTACCAGGAGGGGCGTCGTGAGCGCAACAGCCGCCGCTCGCGGGCCATGGCCAAGAAGACCCGTTACGGCCAGAAGGAGCAGGAGCAGGCCTGGCTCAACGCCGAGGTGGATGCCCTCTACCGGCTGGCCGCGGCGGACGTGCGGGTGCCCAAGCCCTATGGCTTCATCGATGGCGTTCTGCTGATGGAGATGATCAGCGATGCCGAGGGTCTTACCGCCCCGCGCCTGGACGACGTGACCCTGAGCGCCGAGGAGGCCCGCGAGCACTACGCCAAGATCCTGGCCGATGTGGTCAAGATGCTGTGTGCCGGCCTGATCCACGGCGACCTCTCCGAGTTTAACGTGCTGCTGGCCGCCGACGGCCCGGTGATCATCGACCTGCCCCAGGCGGTGGACGCCGCCGGCAACAACAGCGCCGAGTGGATGTTCGAGCGCGACGTGGACAACATGCGCCGCTATTTCGGCCGCTTCGCCCCGGAGCTGCTGGCCACGGACTACGGCAAGGAGATCTGGGCGCTCTTCGAGGCCGGTGAGCTGCACCCGGAGAGCCGTCTCACCGGCCGCTTCGTGCACGACACCGCCCCCGTCGATGTCGACGAGCTGATGACGGTGATCGACGACGTGCGCGACGAGGAGGCCCAGCGCCAGGCGGCCCTCAACCGCGGCGACGAGCCCGGCGTGGAAGAGGCCGCCGAGGAGTGGCGCGAGTCCCAGCGCGAGCGCTGAACGGCCCACGCCTCCTTTATTTGCGACCTCCCTGCCAACCCTGCCGCTCTCGACTAGTCTGACAAGACGGGAGCGGGCTGTGGACAGCCCGCATGGCTTATCTGGCGGCACCTACCGCCCTGCATGCCATCGCGGGATGGCAGAGGAGAGCATCATGAACAAGCAGATCCTTGCCCTGGCGCTGGGTCTGGCCGGCAGCGCACTGCTGGCGGCTCCGGCCGTGGCCGAGATGGAACGCGTCGCGGCCCCGGAGGGAGCCGAGGTCTATTTCCTGTCGCCTGAGGAGGGCGCGACCCTCTCCGGCCCGGTGACTGTGCGCATGGGCTTGAAGGGCATGGGCGTGGCCCCCGCCGGTACCCAGGCCGAGGGCACCGGCCACCACCATCTGCTGGTGGACACGCCGCTGGATGAAGTGGATCTCGACCAGCCGCTGCCGGCCAACGACGGCATGCGCCATTTCGGCGGCGGCCAGACCGAGACCACGCTGGAGCTGGAGCCGGGCGAGCATGAGCTGCAGCTGCTGTTTATGGACCACCGGCACGTGAGCTTCGACCCGCCGGTGACCTCCGAAGTCATCACCATCACCGTGGAGTAGGGGGCTCCCGCAGGCCCCTCAATCCTCGGGGAGTTCGGCGCTGTGGAAGACGTTCTGCACGTCGTCGCAGTCGTTGAGCGCGTCGAGGAGCTTCTCGAACATGGCCACGTCGTCGCCCTCAAGCGGGGTCGTGGCCTGGGGCACGAACTGGATCTCGTCGACCTCGAAGTCGAGCTCGCCGAAGGCGTCGAGCAGCGCCTGCTTGGCCTTGGCGTACTCGGTATGCGGGGCGAAGACGGTGATCTGTCCCGCCTCGTTCTCGATGTCGGTGACGTCGACATCGGCCTCCATCAGCGCCTCGAGCACCGCCTCCTCGTCGCTGCCCTGGAAGGCCAGGATGGCGCAGTGGTCGAACATGTGGCTGACGCTGCCGGGGGTGCCGAGCTTGCTCTTGGCCTTGTTGAAGCAGGTGCGCACCTCGCCGAAGGTGCGGTTGGGGTTGTCGGTCAGGCAGTCGACGATGACCATGCAGTTGCCCGGCCCGAAGCCCTCGTAGCGCGCCGGAGAGAAGTCCTCGCCGCCCACACCGCTGGCCTTGTCCAGCGCCTTGTCGATGACGTGGGTGGGGACCTGGTCCTTCTTGGCGCGCTCGATCAGCCCGCGCAGGCTCAGGTTGCCGGCGGGGTCGGTACCGCCCTGCTTGGCGCAGACGTAGATCTCGCGGCCGTACTTGCTGTAGACCTTGGTCTTGGCGGCGGCCGTCTTGGCCATGGATTCCTTGCGGTTCTGGAAGGCCCTGCCCATATCATTATCCTGTCGAGTTCAACACGAGGCTGGATTCTACGAGACCCAAGGGGGCGGGAACAGGGCTATTTTCCGTCCTGCATGACCCCCGTCATGACTACACTCCGGGAGTCACCATCCGGCTCCGGAGGCCCCATGGACCATCATGCCTATCGTCACGCCCTGGCCGGCGCCCTGGGCGGCAGCGAACTGCCTTTTCCGCCCGCGGAGTTCGCTGCCCGCCTGGCCCGGGTACGCGCCGCCATGCACTCGGCCGGCCTCGATGCCCTGCTGCTCACCGACCCGGCGGATATCTTCTACCTCACCGGCTACCACACCTTCGAGGTGTCGGTGCACACCGCCCTGGTGGTCAGCGCCGAACGCCTGGTGCTGCAGGTGCCCTCCATCGAGACCGGCCCGGCGGTGGTCACCGCCGCGGTGGACGAGATACTCGGCTACCGCTGGGAGGGCATCGAGGAGGTGGTCGCGCCGCTCGCCGAGACCCTGGCGGCGCAGCGCGCCATCGGCCTGGACCTGTATGGCGCCGGGCTGCGTTTCGGTGTGATCCGCGAACTGCAGGCGCGCCTGGGGGCCGAGCGCTTCCGCGATGACGGCGGGGCGCTGCTCGACGCCATCCGCATCGTCAAGACGCCGGCGGAGCTCGACTGCCTGCGCGAGAGTGCGCGGATCACCGCGGCCGGCCTCACCGCCGCCGAGGCAGTGATCGCGCCGGGGGTCACCGACAACGACATCGCCGCGGAGGGCAGCCGGGCGCTGCTGGCGGCCGGCAGCGAGTTCATGAGCCTGCAGCCCATCGTCACCAGCGGGCGGCGCATCAGCATCATCCACGTCAACCACAAGCGCCGCGTGATCGAGCCGGGTGATCCGGTGTTCCTTGAGTTCGGTGCGGCCTTCCAGCGCTACACCGCGCCGATGATGCGCACCGCCGTGGCGGGGCGGGCCACGCCGGAGATGCAGGCGCTGCGCGATGTCTGCCGCGAGCTGTTCGAGGCGCTCACGGTGGCGATGCGCCCCGGCAACCGCTTCGATGATGCCGCCCGGGCCGCCGAGACAGTGCTGGCGCCCCACGCCGAGCGCGTGTTCTTCTCCGGCGTGTTCGGCTATGCGGTGGGCGCCCAGTTCCCGCCCAGCTGGGTGGAGGGCACCGGCTATATCGCCCGCGGCCAGACTCGCGAGTTCGCCGAGGACATGGTCTTCCACCTGCCGCTCTGCCTGCGCCGTCCGGGAGAGTGGGGCATCGGCCTGAGTGATACGGTGCGCGTCACCGACGGCGGCGCCGTGCCCCTCACCGACAACAACTGGCGGCTCAACGAGCTCACGGGTTGATCTCGGCGGACATCGCCCGCACCCCTGTGTCAGGCTGTCCCGGATTGCCATCGATTTCAGCGACAAGGAGCCAACATGAAGGTCGTGACCCTGAAGAGCCCGGGCGGGCTCGATAACCTGCAGTTGAGCGAGCATGACGCGCCGGGCGAACCCGGCCCGGGCGGGATCCGCGTGCGCCTGCACGCCAGCTCGCTCAACTTCCATGACTACCTGGTGGCGGCAGGCGGCATTCCCACCGCCGACGGTCGCATCCCCATGTCCGACGGCGCCGGTGTGGTCGAGGCCGTGGGGGAGGGTGTCGAGGAGTTCGCGGCGGGGGATGCCGTGGTCTCCACCTTCTTCCCGTCCTGGCTGGAGGGCCCGGCTCGGCTGGGCAACTTCGCCACTACCCCCGGTGATGGCGTCGATGGCTACGCCCGGGAGCAGGTGGTGGCGAAGGCCAGCGCCTTCACCCGCCAGCCGGCAGGGTGGAGTCATGCCGAGTCGGCCACGCTGACCACCGCCGGGCTCACCGCCTGGCGCGCCCTGGTGGTGGACGGTGGGCTCAAGGCCGGCGATACGGTGCTGGTGCTGGGCACCGGCGGCGTCTCCATCTTCGCCCTGCAGTTCGCCAGGATGATGGGGGCGCGGGTGATCGCCACCTCCTCCTCCGACGAGAAGCTCAAGCGGCTGCGCGAGCTGGGAGCCGAGCACACCATCAACTACCGCGAGGACCCGGAGTGGGGCCGTACGGTCCGGGAGCTGACCGGCGGTGAGGGGGTCGACCAGGTGGTCGAGGTGGGTGGCCCGGGCACCCTGCCGCAGTCTATCGAGGCGGTGCGCATCGGTGGGCATATCGCCCTGATCGGCGTGCTGACCGGAGGCGCCGGGGAGGTGCCTACCGCCAAGCTGATGGCCAGGCAGGCCAGCCTGAGGGGGCTGATCGTCGGCAGTCGCCGCCACCAGATGGAGATGATCCGCGCCATCGAGGTCGGCGGGCTCAAGCCGGTGATCGATCGCGAGTTCCCGCTGGACGCGATCGCCGATGCCTTCCGCCACCAGGAGGCCGGTCGCCACTTCGGCAAGATCTGCCTGACCTGGTAGCCGACACGCGTGTCGCTGCCCACGACGCCCGCCCGGCCCCGCCGCGGCGGGCGTCGTCGTCTCGGCGCCCCGGGCGGGGCGTGCTATGGTCAGCTCATCGACGGTGAATCGGGGAAGGCGCGCCATGGCGCAGGACGAGGAGCGGGAGCGCCCGCTGTGGGAAGTGGTGCCCCTCGAGGAGCGGGAGTTGCCCAGGGCGTCCCAGGCCAGCCAGGCGCGGCGCCGTTGGCAGGCCCTGGGACGCTGGCTGACGCTGGGCAGTGAGGCGGGGGAGGAGCCGGCGCGGGATGAGGCGCAGCTCCGGCGGCTGCCTCGGGTGCGCCTGGCCAACCTGGCGCCGCCCATCGACTGGCAGCCGGGTGCCCGGGCCCTGGCCCACTATCTGGCCGAGGCCGGCGAGTCGGCGGGACCGGTCACCCTGCTGGTCGGCGCCCCCGCGGACGGCCATGCCGAGCTGGTCGAGGCCTGGGCGCGCCTGAATGGGGCCCGCCTGCTGCCCGAGCCGGCGGCGGCAGCGCTGCTGGCCGGCGAGATGCCCTGGTCACCGGCACCGTCGGCGCACGCCTGGGCGGTGCCGCGGCTGGAGCGGGGCTTCCTGCGTCAGGCGACATCTCTCGCCGGGCTGCGCAACTTCCTCGAGGCTGCGCTCACCGGGCGCCTGGGGCGCGGGGTGATCGGCTGCGACAGCTGGACCTGGGCCTACCTGCAGCATGCCCTGGCGCTGCCCGAGTCCGCGGCTGTGACCCTGCAGGCCTTCGATGGCGCGCGGCTGACCCGCTACCTGGCTGCCACTACCCGGGCCGCGGCGGCGCGCACGGCAGGCGAGCCGCCGGCGATTCTCGCCGTGGGCAGCGGCGAGCCGGTGCTGGCTGATGGTGATGAGGCCTCGACCAGCCGTGAGCTTCGCGAGCTGGCCGCCCACTGCCACGGTCAGCTGGGCCTGGCCTGGCACTACTGGCGGGCCAGACTGTGCGACGAAACACCGGAGGGGGAGGCCCCGGATACCCTGTGGCTGGCCGAAAGCCTTGATGAGGCCACCCTGCCCGGCGAGGTCGGTGAGGAGTCGGTGCTGCTGCTGCACACCCTGCTGCTGCACGGTGGCCTCGACGAGGCGCTGCTGCCCGAGGTGCTGCCGTTCTCCCATGCCCGGGCGCTCTCCGGCCTGCGCCAGCTGCAGCGGCGCGGGGTGGTGAGCTGTGATGCCGGCCGCTGGCGGGTGGCCCCGCTGGGCTACATGAGCGTGCGGCGCCTGCTCGAGGAGCGTACCTATCTGGTGGATGCCCTGTAAGGAGCCTGGTGATGGACAACGCCGACGACTACTCGCGGCTATTCAACAAGCTGGATACGGCGGCCCTGGTGGAGCTTGCGCTGGTGGCGGCGGGGGCGATCCTGCTGATCGTGGTGAGCCAGAAGGGGCTCAACTGGGCCGCCAACCGGCTGCATGGCCAGCATCACTTCCGGGTCTTCGCCCTGGTGCCGCTGGTACGCCTGGCGATCCTGATCGTCGCGATCTCCATGGCGGTGCCCATCGTCATCGACCCCTCGCTGCAGAACATGATCGCCCTGCTCGGCGCCGTGGGGCTGGCCATCGGCTTCGCCCTCAAGGACTACGTCAGCAGCCTGATCGCCGGGGTGGTGGCAGCGGTAGAGATGCCCTACCGCCCGGGGGACTGGGTGGAGATCGAGGGGGTCTACGGCGAGGTCACCCATGTGGGCATGCGCACCATCGAAGTGGTCACCCCCGACGACAACCTGGTCAGCATCCCTCACCTCAAGATCTGGAACACGCCGATCAGCAACGCCAACAACGGTGGCGACAGCCTGCAGTGCGTGGCCGACTTCTACCTGCATCCCGATCACGACGCCGCGCGGGTGGAGGAGGCGCTGCGCGACGTGGCGCTGACCAGCCCCTATCTCAAGTTCGACCGGCCCATCGCCGTGGTGGCCAAGGAGCACCCCTGGGGCACCCAGTACAAGATTCGCGCCTACCCCGTGGACCCGCGCCAGCAGTTTCGCTTCGTCACGGACCTGACGCTACGTGGTCGCGCGGAGCTCGGTCGCCTGGGTGCGCGGCCCGCCCAGACGCTGGCGGGAATGGAGGGAGGCTAGCGCCTTCAGGCCAGCCAGGCGACCGCCAGTCCGATGGCCAGGGAGGCGAGCATCGGCACTCCCACCCGCCAGGCGGTACGGCGCGTGCCGAAGGCGCCGGCCAGCCCCGCCTTGACCAGGTTGTTGGTGGCCGCGGCGAGGATGATTCCCAGCACCGCGGTGTCCGGGGCGATGGCGTCCAGCGACATGCGGGTCAGCGACAGGGTGATGGCGTCGACATCGGCGATCCCCGAGGTGGTGGCCAGCAGGTAGATGCCGGCATCGCCCAGCGCACCGCGCAACCACTCGCCCAGCAGCATGATCACCGCCAGCAGGGCGCCGAAGAACAGCGCCGTGCGCAGCTCCAGCGGGTTCTGTCCGGAGGTTGGCCGCTGTACCGCGCCATCGCCGCGGTGGCGCCGCCACAGGTATAGCGCCGGCAGGTAGAGGGTGAGGCCCATCAGCGTGATCGGCAGCAGCAGGGCCGGGATCAGGCCGGGGCTGATCACCGCGGCGTAGAGCAGGATGCGGGGGAACATGGTGCCGCAGGCGATCAGGATGCCGGCGGCCAGCATCGGCGAGAGCCCCGGGGCCAGCCGTGACTGGCGCGCGAAGTGCAGGGTCAGGGCGGTGGAGGAGCTGAGTCCGGCGAACAGCCCGGTGAAGAGGATGCCCTTCTCGGCGCCACCCACGCGGATGGCGAAGTAGCCGACGAAGGAGACCGCGGCGATCAGCACCACCATCCACCAGATCTCGTAGGGATTGAGCGCGCCGCCGGGACCCATGGCACGGTCCGGCAGCAGCGGCAGCATCACCGCACTGATCACCAGCAGCTTGAGGCCGGCGTCGAGCTCGTGAGCCTGCAGCTTGTAGAGCAGGCCGTGGATTTCGCGCTTGTTGTCGAGGATCACCGCCGTGGCCACGGCACAGGCGGTGGCCAGGGCCGGGTCCACCTCCACCGCCACGGCGCCGAAACAGAAGGTCAGCAGCAGTCCCACCAGGCCGGTGATGCTGTAGTCCTCGGCCTCGGCCAGCCGCGCCCGCCACGCCACCAGGGCGATGCCCGCCACCGCCAGGAACACCAGCGGGAACGCCCAGGCGCTCACCGTGGTGGAGAGCAGGGCGGCCAGCCCGCCGAGCAGCCCCACCAGGGCGTGGGTGCGGATGCCGGCGATGCGCTCGCCGGACTTCTGTTCGCGGGCTACCCAGCCGCGCTCGATGCCGATCAGCGACCCCAGCAGCAGGGCCACCGCCAGGCGGATCAGCGGCTGGTTGGCGTCGATGAAATGGCGGGTGACCTCTTCCATGGGGGCAGGATGCTCCGAGTGGCGGCGGGTAGTGATGCTTCTACCGGCACAGCCTTGTATAAGTGGTTACACTACCTACACGAACGGCAGGATTCACCCACTCAGCAGGGATTGCCATCAGCATGCCGCACTCTCCGGACCTGGCGCTACCCGATGCTGCGCACGATATCCACCGCGACAGGCGCCGTGCCGTCGCCGTCTACGTAGGCGGTGTGCTGTTGATGCTGGTGGTGCTCGGCACCCTGATGCTCGAACAGTTTCGTCGTGATACCCGGGCCGCCGAGGAGCGCACCGCGGCCCGGGCCGACCTGGTGGCGGAGTGGGTGACCAGCACCTTCTCCGCCAGCGAGGCGCTGCTGGCCAGCGTGTCGGCGCGGATCGAGGGCAACGAACTCCCGGCCGAGCTGGGTGGCTGGCTGGCCGCGCTGAGTGATGAACTGCCCTTTCTCGACAGGATCAGCGTGCTGGATAGCCAGGGACGGGTCCTGGTCTCCTCCCGCGACGCCTACCCGCCGGGCTATGCGCTGGGGGGGCTACCTTATCACCGTGACCTGCTGCAGGCGCCGGCGGGTGAACGGCTGATCACGCCGCTGTTCTGGTCGCACTTCGTTCAGAAGTTCCGGGTGGTGCATGCCCAGCGCCTGGCGGGTGGGGGTATCGTCAGCGCCGAGCTCGAGCTCTCGGCCTTCTCCCATGCCCTGGATCGCCTGAGCCTGGCGGCGGGGCAGAGCACCGCCATCATCGATACCCAGATGCAGCTGATTGCCCGGCGCCCCGTCTTCGGTGGGGAAGACCCCCTCGAGGTACTGGGCGAGCAGATCTCGGAACCCCTGACCCGCGACTTCATCGACAGCGGCCAGCAGCGGGACAGCTTTCGTACCGACTCGCCCCTGGATGGCGAGGATCGCTACTACACCATGCGTCGTGTCGGCGAGCTGCCCTTCGTGGCGGTGATCGGCGAGGAGGTGTCGACGGTGCTGACGGGCTGGATGCACCGGCTCTGGCTGCGCCTGGCGATCGCCGGGACGGTGATCGGCCTCGGCGGCCTGGTGCTGCGCCACTACCTCAACCGGCTGCGGCTGGAGGGCGAGGTGCGCCAGCGCGTCGCCGAGCGGGAGCAGGCGCGCCGCGAGAGCCAGTCTCGCGAGGCGCGACTCCAGGCGCTGGTGGGCTCGATCCAGGACATGATCTTCGTGTTCGACGGCACGGGGCGCTTCGTCTTCGTGCATGCCCCCGACCCCAGCGAGCTGCTGCTCGACTCGCGTGACCTCATCGGGCGCCACTATCGCGAGGCGCTGCCGGTAGACCTCGCCGAGCAGCTTGCCGCGGCCTTCGCGGAGTTGCGCGACGGCGGTGGGCCGGTGGAGTACGACTACCGGCTGGAGATCGGCGGCGAGTGGCGCCACTTTCGTTCGGTGCTGAGTGCCCTGGGCACCCGCGGCCCGGACGCCGGCGGAGCCCTGGCGGTGGTACGCGACGTCTCCGAGGAGCGGGCCACCGAGGCCCAGCTGCGCATCGCCGCCACCGCCTTCGAGACCCACCTGGGAATGCTGATCACCGATGCCGAGGGCATCATCCTGCGTGTCAACGACACCTTTACCCGCATCACCGGCTACGCCGAGGAGGAGGTGCTGGGCAGGAACCCGCGACTGCTCAGCTCCGGGCTGCATGACGATGCCTTCTATGCGGGGCTGTGGGACAGCGTGTCGCGCCACGGCAGCTGGCAGGGCGAGATCTGGAACCGTCGGCGCAACGGCGAGGTGTTCCCCGAGTGGCTGACCATCAGCGCGGTGCGCAATGCCGAGGGCGAGCTGACCCACTACGTGGCCACCTTCAGCGATCTCACCGAGCGCAAGGCGGCCGAGCAGGAGATCCACCAGCTGGCCTTCTTCGACTCCCTGACCGGGCTGCCCAACCGTCGCCTGCTCATGGACCGCCTGGAGGGGGTGCTGCGTGACAGCTACCGCAACGGTCGCTTCGGCGCGCTGATGTTCCTGGACCTCGATAACTTCAAGCAGGTGAATGACACCCTGGGCCACCATAGCGGGGACCAGCTGCTGCGTTCAGTGGCCAGGCGACTGGGGGCGGTGGTCCGCGACACCGATACCCTGGCCCGCCTGGGAGGCGACGAGTTCGCGCTGCTGCTCCACGACCTCGGCGAGCGCCCGGAGGAGGTCGCGGTGATCGCCGAGCGGGTGGCGCACAAGCTGCTGTCGGCCCTGCAGGCCCCCGTGCTGCTGGGCGGTGAACGCCTGATGGTGACCGGCAGCCTGGGCATCACCCTGTTCCGTGATCACGAGACGAGCCTTGACGAGGTGCTCCAGCAGGCCGACATGGCGCTGTTCCAGGCCAAGGGGGCGGGGCGCAACACCCTGAGCTTCTTCGACCCGGAGATGCAGGTGCGTCTGCAGGCCCGCGCTCGCCTCGAGGCCGACCTGCGTCAGGCGTTGCCACGGGAGGAGTTCCACCTCCACTACCAGCCCCAGGTCACGGACTCGGGCGAGATCCGCGGCGTCGAGGCCCTGCTGCGCTGGCAGCACCCCCGGCGAGGGGCCGTGTCACCCGGGGAGTTCATCCCCCTGGCCGAGGAGAACCGCCTGATCGTGGCCATCGGCGCCTGGGTGCTGGAGAGTGCCTGTCGGCAGCTGGCCGCGTGGGCCGCCGACCCGGCCAGGCGGCACCTGACGCTGGCGGTGAACGTGAGCCCGCGGCAGTTCCGCGAGGTGGACTTCGTCGAGCGGGTGGTGGCGATCCTCGATGCCACCCGGGCGCCGGCCGAACGCCTCAAGCTGGAGGTCACCGAGAGCCTGTTCCTGGAGGAGCGCGACGAGGCGCGGGCCAAGATGCTGCGCCTGCGAGAGCGAGGCGTGCGTTTCTCGCTGGATGACTTCGGTACCGGCTACTCCTCGCTCTCCTACATAAAGCGCCTGCCGCTGGACCAGCTCAAGATCGACCAGAGTTTCGTGCGCGACCTGCTCGTCGACGAGGCTTCGGCGGCCATCGTGGCCAGCATCATCGCCCTGGCACGCAGCCTGGAACTGGAGGTGATCGCCGAGGGGGTCGAGACCGAGGCCCAGCGCGACTGGCTGATCGCCCACGAGTGCCATGCCTTCCAGGGTTACCTGTTCAGCCGCCCACTGCCGCTTGAGGAACTGCACCTTTCTAAGGCCTGTTAAGTCAGCGGCTGGAGTTGTCAGCGGATGCCATCTACTCGATACTGTATTTATTTACAGTATCTGGTGGGGGTAGCCATGAAATTGTCGGATTCGACTCGGGCTCGGGTGATCGGCCGCGCCGAGCCTGGTACCGCGGTTTCCAGCCTGCCGCTGATGGGGTGCCGGGTGCGGGCGGGTTTCCCCAGCCCCGCCGACGATCACCTCGAGGCGGAGATCAATCTCCACGAACATGTGGTGAAGCGCCCGGCGGCCACCTACTTCGTGCGTGCCGAGGGTGATTCCATGCTCGGCGACGGCATCCATGACGGCGACCTGCTGGTGGTGGACCGCAGCCTGGAGCCGCTGCCCGGCCGGGTGGTGGTGATCGCCCTGGAGGGGGAACCCACCGTCAAGCGCCTGGCGCGGTGCGGCGGCGAGGTGTGGCTGGTGGCCAGCAACCCGCGCTTCGCGCCGATCCCCCTGGCGGGCCGCGAGTGCCACGTGTGGGGTGTGGTCACCCATGTGCTCCACGCCCTGCCGGGGGGCGAGCGGTGATCGCCCTGGTCGACGGCAACAGCTTCTACGTCAGCTGCGAGCGGGTCTTCGACCCGCGCCTGGAGGGGCGAGCGGTGGGCGTGCTCTCCAACAACGACGGCTGCGTGGTGGCGCGCTCCCACGAGCTCAAGGCGCTGGGCGTGGCCATGGGCGCGCCGCTGCACCTGCTGCCGCCGGCGGTGCGCCGCCAGGCGGTGATGCTCTCCAGCAACTACGCGCTCTACGGCGACATGTCGCGGCGGGTCAACCAGGTGCTGGGCGAGTTCTCCCCCGACGTGGAGCCCTACTCCATTGACGAGAGCTTCGTGGGCTTCTCCGGCTTTCCCGAAGGCGAGCTCGAGCCGCGCTGCCGGGAGCTGCGCGACACCGTGGGCCGCTGGACCGGCATTCCCGTGGGTGTGGGGCTGGCACCCACCCGGACCCTGGCCAAGCTCGCCAACCGCCTGGCCAAGCGCGAGCCCGCCTTCGAGGGTGTCTGTCGACTGGACGCCGAGGGTGAGGCCACTCGCCGGGTGCTCGAGGCTTGCCCGGTGGATGACCTGTGGGGCGTGGCGCGACGCAGCGCCGAGCGGTTGGCGCTGATGGGCATCGAGAACGCCTGGCAGCTGCGCGAGGCCGACCCACGCTGGGTACGCAGCCGCTTCTCGGTGGTGATGGAGCGCATGGTCTGGGAACTGCGCGGGCGGCCGGCCATCGTCCTCGATGACATGAGCGAGCCGCGCCGGCGGTTGCTGGTATCGCGCTCCTTCGGGCGGCTCACCGGCGAGCGCCACGAACTGGAGGCAGCCATGCGCCAGCACTGCGCCCGGGCCGGCGAGAAGCTGCGCCGTCAGGGCAGCCTGGCCCAGGCGGTCCAGGTGTTCGTGCGCACCAATCCCTTCCTGGCCGGCGAGCCCCAGTACCGCAACGCCGCGGTGGTGGCGCTGCCGGCCCCCAGTGCCGACAGCCGCGAGCTGCTGGCCGCGGCGAGCCGCGCCCTGGCGGCGATCTACCTGGAGGGCTACCGCTACCAGAAGTGCGGCGTGATGCTGCTCGACCTGGTGGACGTCGAGCGGCGCCAGGCCTCGCTGCTCGAGACACCCGAGGACGATGCGCGCCGCGCGCGCAGCCAGCGGCTGATGGCGGCCCTGGACCGGCTCAATCGCGAGATGGGTCGTGACACGGTGCGCTTTGGCCTGCCGCGGCGCGACAATGCCTGGAAGCTGCGCTGCGAGCGGCGCACGCCGCGCTACACCACGTCCTGGGATGAGTTGATGCGCGTCAAGACAGGGCGATAATTGTCTGCAACGCCATGCGAGAAGAGGGCGGGGTGGTCCCCGGCTCGACTACACTGGTGGCACCGCGGCGCGGTCGTGCGTCGTCAGGAAGTCATCACAGGGAGCAGAGCTCATGCGAATGAAGGGCAAGAACGTCATCGTCACCGGCGGCGCCAGCGGTATCGGCCTGGCCAGCGTGGAGCGTTGCCTGGAGGAGGGGGCCAACGCGGTGATCGCCGACCTCGAGGGTGGCGAGGGTGCGGCCCGGGCGGCGGAGCTGGATGCCAGGCATGCCGGCCGCTGCCTGTTCAAGGCATGCGACGTCACCGATACCGCCCAGGTCGACCGCCTGTTCGCGGAGACCGTCGCCGAGCTGGGCAGCGTGGATGCGGTATTCAACAATGCCGGTATCGGTGGCGTGACCCCCTCCGACGAGGTGAGCGACGACGAATACCTGCGCATCATCGACATCAACCTCAACGGGGTCTTCCGTGTGGCCCGCGCGGCGTTGCGGGTGATGTATCGCCAGGGCAGCGGCAGCATCGTCAACTGTGCTTCCATACTCGGCATGATGGGTCAGTCCCAGACCGCCGCCTACACCGCGGCCAAGGGTGGGGTGGTCAACATGACCCGCACCCTGGGCATCGAGGCCGCCCCCAAGGGGGTTCGGGTCAACGCCATCGGGCCGGGCTACATCGACACGCCGCTGCTCCAGGCCCTGGACGACGAGCTGCTGCAAGGGCTGATCTTCCTGCACCCGATGGCCCGGCTGGGCCGCCCCGAGGAGGTCGCTAACGGTTTCCTGTTCCTGGCCAGCGACGAGGCCAGCTTCATTACCGGCACCACCCTGATGATCGACGGCGGCTTTACCGCCGGCAAGTCCTGACCCGTCCCTCCCCGCGCCTCCTCATGCCGTGAGGAGGCGCTCGATCTCCGCCAGCAGTATCGCACACGCCTCGTCGAGGGTGCGGTGCTGCTCGGCGGTATCGCCATCGAAGTCGCGTTCGAGCAGTGCTGCGACCAGGGCGTGCGCCTCCCGGTGCAGTGCCGCCAGGTGGTCCAGGTCGGGCAGGTCATTGTGGTCGAGGGCCAGCCAGTCGCAGAAGTGGCAGTGCGAGTCCGCAAGCGGCGTGGGCAACGGACTCGCGTCTGCCTCCAGGAGGTGATGCAGGTGCCGGCACCAGGCGCGATGCTCCACGCCGGCAACCAGCAACGGCAACTGGCCGGGTGCCAGCGGTGCCTGCTGGGCCCAGCTGGTCGGCGGTTGCCACTCCTGGCACCAGTCGGCAATGGCGTCCGCTGGCATCGGGCGGGCGATACCGTAGCCCTGCCCCAGCTCGCAACCCAGGCGCAGCAGCAGCTGGCCATGGTCCAGGGTCTCCACTCCCTCCGCGATCACCTGGCGCTCGAAGGCATTGGCCAGCCCCAGCACGCCGGCGAGGATCTTGATGTCCTCCGGGGCGCCCAGGATGTCACGCACGAAGCTCTGATCGATCTTGACCGTGCCTGCCGGTAGCCGCTTGAGATAGGTGAGCGACGAGTAGCCGGTGCCGAAGTCATCCAGCGAGACCTGTACGCCGAGGCGCCGGCACTCCTCCAGTAGCTCGCTGATCAGCGCCAGGTCGCCCAGGGCGCTGGTCTCGAGGATCTCAAGCTCCAGGCTGCCCTCGGGCAGGTCCGGCTGCTCGGCGAGCAGCTCCGCCAGCCGCGCGGGAAGCTCGCGCTGGCGCAGCTGGCGGGCCGCCATGTTGACGCTCACCGGCAGCTCGAGACCGGCGCGTCGCCAGGCGGCGGCCTGGGCCAGGGCGCGGCGGATTACCCACTCCCCCAACGCCTCTGCCAGGGCATGCTCCTCGATGATGGGCAGGAACTGGCCCGGGGCGAGCAGGCCGCACTCGGGGTGGGCCCAGCGCACCAGCGCCTCGACCCCGATCACCTCGCCGCTGCGCATGTTGACCTTGGGCTGGTAGTGGAGCACGAACTCCTCCTTCTCCAGCGCTTGCTGCAGGCGCTCCAGGCTTTCGTGATGGCTGCGTACCGAGCGGTCATGCTCCGGATCGAACAGGTGGTAGCGCCCCTTTCCGGCGAGCTTGGCCTGGTACATGGCCTGGTCGGCCTGGCGCAGCAACTGGTCGGCCTCGACGCTCTCCGCCTGGGGATAGAAGGTCACCCCCAGGCTGGCGCTGACCTCGAGACGCTGGCCTTCGTACCATACCGGCTGGGCGGCGGCCTCGAGCAGGCGGCGCAGCAGGGGGGTGGCCAACCGGGTGTCGGGGAGATCGACCAGCACGGCGACGAACTCATCGCCGCCCAGGCGCGACAGGGTATCTCCCTCGCGAACCACTTCACGCAGTCGTTTCGCCAGGGTCACCAGCAGGTGGTCGCCGGCGGCGTGACCGAAGCGGTCATTGATGGACTTGAAGCCATCGAGGTCCAGGTAGATCACGGCCAGGGAGCGTTCGAGGCGCTGCTCGTGGGCCATGGCCTGGCCCAGGCGGTCGGCGAGCAACACCCGGTTGGGCAGCCCGGTGAGGGCGTCGTAATGGGCCAGGTACTCCAGCTGACGCTCATGCTCCTTGATCAGGGTGATATCGCTGGAGATGCCCAGCAGGCCGACGATCTCCTCGCCGTCGCGGATCGGTGTCTTGATCTCCAGAAAGACACGCCGGTTGCCATCGGCGTCGCGGGTGACCACCTCCTCGGTGGTCTGCTCGCCGGCCAGCACGCGGCGATCCAGCGCATGGAGCCTCGCCACGGTATCGGTGCTGAAGAAGTGAGCATCCTCGCTGCCGATTAGCGACTCGGCATCGCAGCCGAACAGCGTCAGGGTGGCGCGGTTGGCGTAGGTATAGCGATAGTCCCGATCCTTCATGTAGATGTAGGAGCCGACGTGGTCGAGGGCCTCGCGGAAGCGCCGGGTCTCGAGGTGGGCGGCATGCAGGGCGAACTCCGCCTGCTTGCGCTCGGTGATATCGGTGATCACGCCGTACCAGGTGATGGCGCCATCGGCTTCGGCGTGGGGCAGGGCGTCGCCGAACACCCACTGCAGCCTGCCATCCGGCAGGTGCACCCGGTACTCCTGGCGCCAGGGGGTCAGGGTCTCGCCGGAACGGGCGATGGAGACCACCACGGCATCGCGGTCGTCGGGGTGGATGGCAGAGATTACCGGGGTGGCGTCGTCCTGTACCTGCTCCGGTGCCACGCCGTAGATCTGCCGCATGCCATCGCTGGCATAGGGGAAGCGCGAATGCCCGCCGGGCTCGAGGCGGAATTCATAGACCACGCCGGGAATGCGCCCGGCGATGGTCCTCAGGCGGGAGACGGCCCGCTCCAGCTGGGTCTCGCGCTGGCGGATGGTCCGGGTCAGTGCCTGGGTCATGGCCAGGGCGCGGGCCCGGGTGCCCTGCAGCGAGGCGATCAGGGCGCAGAGCAGGAGGGTAAGGAGGAGGCCTCCGGCGAGGCGCCATCCGGCGGCAGTGAGGTCGGCCGCGGCGCCGGGCGCACGATGGCGGAAGAGCAGCCGCCAGGTCTGGCCGGCAATATCGATGTGTCGGGTCTGCTGGAAAGTCGAGGCGGGGGCGGGCTCGGAGTCGCTCGCGTAGAGCAGAGCTCCCCGGGCGTCGCCCTCGCTCTCGTGGAGGCTCAGCACCAGCGGTTGGCCGTCGCTCCAGTCATGGTCGTCGAGGATGCCGGCCATCAGGTCATACATGCGGTAGGGCATGTAGACCCAGCCGAGCAGGGCGTCGCGGCGCTCAGCGGTGTTCGCCTGCGGCATATCGCGGCGATAGACCGGCAGGTACATCAGGGTGGCCGGCTGCGGCTCGCCCTGTTCGGTGACCAGCTCGACTCGCCCGCTCAGGGTCGCCTTGCCGGTGTCCCGGGCTCGCTCCATGGCGGCGCGCCGGATGGGCTCGGCGAACATGTCGTAGCCCAGGGCGTGCCGGTTGCGGCCGCTGAAGGGCTCGATGTAGTGCACCGGGCCATAGGCCTCGCGTTCACCGGAGGGGGTGATCGCATGGTCGGTGAAGCCCTCGGCGCGCACCGTTGCCAGATAGTCAGCCAGCCGGTCGGCGGGCACATGGCGGGCGAAGCCGATGCCTTCGACGTTGCCGAGCAGCGCCGAGGCCTGCAGGTCCTCGACGAAGGTGCGCCACTCGCCGCGGTCCACCGTCTCCGAGGCGTCGAACAGCGCGGAGGCGCCGCGCAGGATCAGCGCATAGGCGGCGAGGCGCTCCTCGACACGCAGGGTGACCTGGTCGGCGCTGAAGGCGAGCCGCTGCATCGCCTCGTCCCCGGCATCACGGCGCGCCTGCTGCGCGGTGGCCAGCGACAGCATCACCCCGACCAGGGCGATCAGCCACAGCCATGGGGGAATCTGGAGGTAGGGAGGGCGTGCCATGCCGGTGGATCACTCCTGCGAGTCGCTCCGTGACTGTAGAAGCATACCGGCTCAACGGACCGACGTCGCCGAGGAGGGGGTGACGGAGTGGCCGAAACGCAAAACGGCTACCGCGACGATGCGCCAAGTAGCCGTTTTCATTGATATTTCTGGTGCCGCAAAGAGGAGTCGAACCTCCGACCTACGCATTACGAATGCGTTGCTCTACCAACTGAGCTATTGCGGCCTGACAGGCATGTTAGCGCTGGCGGGGCGCCGCGGCTAGCCCTCCCCGTCGCGCAGCCGGGTCAGCCCCTCCTGGGCGGTGGAGGCCACCAGGCGGCCGTGGCGGTCGTAGATGCTGCCGCGAGCGAAGCCACGAGAGCCGCCGCTCCAGGGGCTGTCCATGTCGTAGAGGAGCCAGTCGTCGACGCGCACCTCGTGGTGGAGCCACAGGGCGTGGTCGAGGCTGGCGATCTGCAGCTTGGGGTCGCGGAACTCGATGTCGTGGGGCACCAGGGCGGTGGTCAGCAGGTTGAAGTCGGAGCTGTAGGCCAGCAGGTTGCGGTGCGTGGCGGGGTCGTCGGGCAGGTCGCCGACCAGGCGGAACCAGACGCGCTTGCGGGCCGGCTGGCCGGCGTCCCACCCCTGGCTGTCGAGCAGGAACTCGATGGGGTGATTGTCGAAGCGAGCCAGCCGGGCGCCGTCCTCGATCAGGCGCTCCGGTGATGTCACCCCGGGCATCGCGGTCTGGTGGTCGAAGCCCTCCTCCTCGCCGTGGAAGGAGGCGCTGCAGAAGAAGATTGGCCGACCCTTCTGGATGGCGGTGACCCGGCGGGTGGTGAAGCTGCCGCCGTCGCGAATGGTGTCCACCTGATAGACTACCGGGCGGTGGGGGTCGCCCGGACGCAGGAAGTAGCCGTGCAGCGAATGGGCGCGGCGCTCGGCGGGGACGGTCTGGCTGGCCGCCGAGAGCGCCTGGCCCAGCACCTGGCCGCCGAACAGCTGCGGCAGGCCGAGGTCCTGGCTGGTGCCGCGGAACAGGGTCTCATCGAGGGGCTCGAGGGCCAGCAGGTTCACCAGGTCGTTCAGGGCATCGGGCATGGGGCTCTCCTGGGCGGCGGCCATGGCCACCATTCATACGGTTGTTTCAAGCCAGTCTACACGGAGTTGACGGCGGTGCGCAGCGATGAATTCTACATGCATCGGGCCCTGGATCAGGCCCGCCTGGGGCTTGCCGCCGGCGAGGTGCCGGTGGGGGCGGTGGTGGTCGATGCCGCCGGCGAGATCATCGGCGCGGGCTACAACGCGCCGGTGGCCGGCCATGATCCCAGCGCCCACGCCGAGATCCGGGCCCTGCGCGATGCGGGTGCGCGGCTCGGCAACTACCGTCTCGATGGCTGCACCCTCTACGTGACCCTGGAACCCTGCCTGATGTGCACCGGGGCGATCATCCATGCCCGGCTGGCCAGACTGGTCTATGGCGCCGCCGAACCGCGCAGCGGCATGGTGGAGTCGAAGGCCAACCTCTTCGCCCAGCCCTGGTACAACCACCATGTGGCGGTGCAGGGCGGGATACTGGCTTCTCGGGCGTCGCGCCTGCTCCGGGAGTTCTTCGCCTCGCGTCGCCAGGTGTGAGCCTCAGCGCGGCAGGCGGGCGGGCTCGGTTTCCTTGGCCCGGGCATTGAGCCGCGGGAATTCACGCCGGCTGCGGTCGACGTAGCTGAGTATCTCGTGATAGCGGCGGATGTTGCGCACATAGATCACCGGCTCGCCGCCCCTGGCATAGCCGTGGCGGGTCTGGCTGTGCCATTCGCGCTCCTGCAGCAGCGGCAGGGATTCACGCACGTCGCCCCACCGGTCCGGATCGCCACCGCGCTGCTCGGTGATCCGGCGCGCATCGTAGAGGTGGCCGAGGCCGACGTTGTAGGCCGCCATGGCCATGTAGAGGCGGTCGTCACCCTGGATCGACTCGGGCAGGCGTTCATGCAGCTGGCGCAGGTAGCGGGCGCCGCCATGGATGCTCTGGGCCGGGTCGAGGCGGTCGGCGACGCCCAGATCGCCAGCGGTGGCGTTGGTCAGCATCATCAGCCCGCGTACGCCGGTGGGGGAGGTGGCCAGGGGGTCCCAGTGGGACTCCTGGTAGCCCACCGCGGCCAGCAGCTTCCAGTCGAAGTCCGACGCTCGGGCGGCCTCGCGGAACAGCTCGGTGTAGTCGGGGAGGCGCTCCTCGACGTGATCGAGGAAGGTGCGCGTCCCGACATACTCCAGGTAGTCGTCGTGGCCGAAATAGCGAGCCACCAGGGCGTCGAGCTCGCCGGCGTCGTGCAGTTCGGAGATGAAGCGATTGGCGGCCTCGACCAGCGCCAGGCTGCGTTCGGCGGGGAAGGCCCAGGCCATGGAGAGGGGGTCGCCGAGCAGGAAGCCGCGCTCCACGCCGGGGAAGAACAGCCGGTTGAGGCGGAACTGGTGATCGAAGAGCACCGCCGCGTCGAGCTCACCGTCCTCGACCTGGCCGAGCAGCTCGGCGACCTCCACCTCGGCGGAGGCTGCCCAGCGCAGTTCCGGATAGTCGGCCTGAAGCTCGCTCAATACCCGTCCGGTGCCGGCGCCGCCGATGGTGCCGATGGAAAGACCCGGCAGGTCGTCGGCGGCCTCCACGGGCGGCAGGCCACGGCGATAGACCACGACCGGCTGCAGCTCGATGATCGGTCGGCTGAAGACCACTCCCGGCAGGTCGGGCTCCAGGGGCAGGGCCGCCGCGCCCATGTCGCCCTCCTGGCGTACCGCCTCCAGGGCACTGGCGATGTGGTGATCGGCGCGAATGGTCAGGCTGACCCCCAGCTGTCCGGCGAAGCGGCGTACCAGCTCGTACTCGAACCCGGTGGGCCCCTCACGCCCCTCGTAGTAGGTGGTGGGGGTGTTGCGGGTGTGCACGCTGAGCAGCTCCCGGGCCAGGATCGTCGCGAGCTGGCCCGGCTCTCCGGTGCGCGGGGGCTCGGGGATCAGGCACAGAGCGAGGGTCGCCAGCAGGGCGAGAACACCACGCCTCGGGGAAGCGTTCGGGATCAGGGTCATGCGGTGACGGGCTGTGATGAGGTCCTCCACGATACCCAGCCCGGCCGTGGCTGTCATGTGGCGGATTTCTCGCCACCTGCGCTTTCCAGTATCATGTGCGCTCGTTGCCGCAGGCCGCGGCCCCCGATCGTGAAGACTCTCAGAGGCTCCTGGATATGCTCGAACTGCGCGGCGCCCCCGCCCTCTCCGCCTTCCGTCATGCCAAGTTGCTGGCCGCCCTGAGCGACGGCGTGGGTGACGTCGCCTCCCTCTCGGCGGAATATGTGCACTTCGTCGACCACGAGGGCGAGCTGTCCGGCGAGGCCCTGGCCGTGCTTGAGCAGTTGCTCGACTACGGGGTCGAGCACCGGGACGAGGATGTCCGCGAGGGCCAACTGTTTCTGGTGGTGCCGCGTATCGGCACCCAGTCGCCCTGGTCCTCCAAGGCGACCGATATCGCCCATAACTGCGGCCTTTCCCAGGTGAGGCGCATCGAGCGTGGCATCGCCTACCGGGTCAAGCTCAAGGGGATGCTCTCCGAGAAGGCCTTCGAGCGGATCATTGCTGCTCTCCACGACCGTATGACCGAGACGGTGCTCACCGACTCGAGCGACGCGGCCAAGCTGTTCGCCCATCACGAGCCGGCGCCGCTGGGCAGTGTCGACCTTCTCGCAGGGGGGCGCGAGGCGCTGGTCACCGCCAACGCCGAGCTGGGCCTGGCCCTGGCGGATGACGAGATCGACTACCTGGTCGAGGCCTTCCATGACCTGGGGCGCAACCCCACCGACGTCGAGCTGATGATGTTCGCCCAGGCGAACTCCGAGCACTGTCGCCACAAGATCTTCAATGCCGACTGGGTGGTCGACGGCGAGGCGCAGACGCACTCGCTGTTCAAGATGATCAAGAACACCTACCAGGCCTCGCCGGACGACATCCTCTCCGCCTACAGCGACAACGCGGCGGTGATCCGTGGCTGCGAGGCGCCGCGCTTCTTCCCGGCACCGCTGACCGGCCAGGCGGGGGAGCGTGCCACCTACGCGGGCCATGCCGAGCCGATCCAGATCCTGATGAAGGTGGAGACCCACAACCACCCGACGGCCATCGCGCCGCACCCGGGGGCGGCCACCGGCGCCGGCGGCGAGATCCGTGACGAGGGCGCCACCGGTATCGGCGGCAAGCCCAAGGCGGGACTCAGCGGCTTCACGGTCTCCAACCTGCGTATCCCCGAGTTCGTGCAGCCCTGGGAGGCCTTCGACTACGGCAAGCCCGAGCGCATCGTCTCGGCGCTGGCGATCATGCTCGAGGGCCCCATCGGCGGCGCGGCCTTCAACAACGAATTCGGCCGGCCCAACCTCACCGGCTACTTCCGTACCTACGAGCAGGAGGCGCTGGGCGCCAACGGCATCGAGCGCCGCGGCTTCCACAAGCCGATCATGATCGCCGGCGGCTTTGGCAACGTCCGCGACGGCCACGTGCAGAAGGGCGAGATCCCGGTGGGTGGCAAGCTTATCGTGATGGGCGGCCCGGCCATGCTGATCGGCCTGGGGGGCGGTGCGGCCTCCTCCATGGCCTCCGGCGCCTCCAGCGCCGACCTGGACTTCGCCTCGGTGCAGCGCGGCAACCCCGAGATCGAGCGCCGCGCCCAGGAGGTGATCGACCGTTGCTGGGCGCTGGGCGAGGCCAACCCGATCCGCTTTATCCACGATGTGGGGGCCGGCGGCCTCTCCAATGCGCTGCCGGAGCTGGTCAAGGATGGCGAGCGCGGCGGTCAGTTCGACCTGCGCGCGGTGCCCAACGCCGAGCCCGGCATGAGCCCGCTGGAGATCTGGTGCAACGAGGCCCAGGAGCGCTACGTGCTGGCGGTGGCGGCCGAGGATCTCGACACCTTCGATGCCCTGTGTGCTCGGGAACGCTGCCCCTACGCCGTGGTTGGCGAGGCCACCCAGGCCCACCACCTGGCGGTGCGTGACGGCCACTTCGAGAGCCAGCCCGTCGACCTGCCGATGAGCGTACTGTTCGGCAAGCCGCCGAAGATGACCCGCGAATTCCAGCGCCAGGCCAACGAGCTGCCGGGGGTGATGCTCGACAACCTCGACCTGCGCGAGGCCATGGACCGCGTGCTGCGCCTGCCCACCGTGGCGTCCAAGAGCTTCCTGATCACCATCGGCGACCGCTCCATCACCGGCCAGGTGGCCCGCGACCAGATGGTCGGGCCCTGGCAGGTGCCGGTGGCCGACGTGGCGGTGACCACGGCCAGCTTCGATACCCATGCGGGCGAGGCCATGGCCATGGGCGAGCGTCCGCCGGTGGCGCTGATCGCCCCCGCCGCCAGTGCCCGCCTGGCGGTGGCCGAGGCGATCACCAACCTGGCCGCGGCACCCATCGACAAGCTTTCCGACATCAAGCTCTCCGCCAACTGGATGAGCGCGGCGGACCACCCCGGCGAGAACCAGGCGCTGTATGACGCCGTCCATGCGGTGGGCATGGAGCTCTGCCCTCAGCTTGGCATCGCCGTGCCGGTGGGCAAGGACTCCATGTCCATGCGTACCGCCTGGCAGGAGGAGAATGCGAAGGGTGACGTCGAGGAGAAGAGCATCACCTCGCCGCTCTCCCTGGTGATTACCGGCTTCGCCCCGGTCAGCGATGCCATGCGCACCCTGACGCCCCAGATCAACCTGGAGCAGGACGAGTCCGACCTGATCCTGATCGACCTGGGCGAGGGGCAGAACCGCCTGGGCGGCTCGGCGCTTGCCCAGGTCTACGGCCAGGTCGGTGACGAGGCCCCGGACCTGGATGACCCGGAGGATCTCAAGGCGTTCTTCGCGGTGATCCAGGGGCTCAACGCCGAGGGCAAGCTGCTCGCCTACCACGACCGCAGCGACGGCGGTCTGCTGGTGACCCTGCTGGAGATGGCCTTCGCCGCGCATGCCGGCCTGGAGATCAAGCTCGACTGGCTGGTGGATGAGCCGGTGGAGGCCTTCAACGCGTTGTTCGCCGAGGAGCTGGGCGCGGTGATCCAGGTGAGCCGCGAACACACCGAGGAGGTGCTGGCCCAGTTCGCCGCCGCCGGCCTCGAGACCTGTGGCGTCATCGCCCGGCCACGCTACGACGACCAGGTGCGCGTCACCCTCTTCGAGGAGCCGCTGCTGGAGACCACCCGGCTGCGCGCCCAGCGCACCTGGGCCGAGACCAGCTATCGACTGCAGGCGCTGCGCGACAACCCCGAGTGCGCCAAGAGCGAGTTCGATGGCCTGCTCGACGACCGCGACCCGGGGCTCTCCGCCACGCCCACCTTCGAGGTCGATGAAGATATCGCCGCCCCCTATCTCCAAGCACCCGGGCTCAACCTGGCGCGGCCCGCGGTGGCGGTGCTGCGCGAGCAGGGGGTCAACGGCCAGGTGGAGATGGCCTGGGCCTTCGACCACGCCGGCTTCGAGGCCGTGGATGTGCATATGAGCGATATCCTGGCGGGGCGGGTGTCGCTGGATGAGTTCAAGGGCCTGGTGGCCTGCGGCGGCTTCTCCTATGGCGACGTTCTGGGTGCCGGTGGCGGCTGGGCCAAGTCGGTGCTGTTCAACGAGCGTGCCCGTGAGCAGTTCGCGGCCTTCTTCGAGCGCGACGACAGCTTCTCGCTGGGCGTCTGCAATGGCTGCCAGATGCTGGCCCAGCTCAAGGAGCTGATTCCCGGCGCCGAGGCCTGGCCGCGCTTCGTGCGCAACGAGTCCGAGCAGTTCGAGGCCCGCGTGGCCATGGTCCAGGTGGAGGAGAGTCCCTCGATCCTGCTGGCCGGCATGCAGGGCTCGCGGCTGCCCATCGCCGTGGCCCATGGCGAGGGTCGCGCCGAGTTCCGCGACAGCGCCCACCTGCGTGGGATGCAGGGCAGCGGCGAGGTGGCGCTGCGCTACGTGGACAACTATGGCCAGGTCACCACTCGCTACCCCGCCAACCCCAACGGCTCGCCCTCGGGCATCACCGGCCTGACCACCCCGGACGGCCGGGTCACCATCATGATGCCCCACCCGGAGCGGGTGGTGCGTGCGGTGACCAACTCCTGGCGTCCGGCGGAGTGGACGCAGGATGGCGCCTGGCAGCGGCTGTTCCGCAATGCCCGGGTGTGGGTGGACTGAGGGTTTTCGTGTTGCCCCATGACCCTGTACAGAAGGCGGCCTCCGGGTCGCCTTCGGCGTCTGCGGCCCCGGCACTGCGCCCCTACCAGCGGGAGGCGGTGCGCCGGGTGATCGAGCACTTCCGGGGATCGGATGAGCCGGCGGTGGTGGTGTTGCCCACGGGCAGCGGCAAGTCGCTGGTGATCGCCGAGCTGGCGCGCCTGGCCCGGGGGCGGGTGCTGGTGCTGGCCCATGTGCGCGAGCTGGTGGAGCAGAACCACGCCAAGTACCAGGCCTACGGCCTGTCCGCGGATATCTTCAGCGCCGGCCTGGGGCGCAAGGAGAGCGGCCGCCAGGTGGTGTTCGGCTCGGTGCAGTCGGTGGTGCGCGGCCTCGAGCGCTTCGCTTCTCCGTCTCAGGGTCAGGGCGACTTCACCCTGCTGGTGATAGACGAGTGTCACCGGGTCTCCCCCGCCGAGGATGCCAGCTTTCGCCGGGTTATCGAGCGGCTGCGCCGGGCCAACCCGCGCCTCAAGGTGCTGGGGTTGACCGCCACCCCCTATCGGCTCGGTCAGGGCTTCATCTACCACCGCCACCATCACGGCATGGTTCGCGGAGAGGCCGACGTCTTCTTCCGGGAGTGCGTCTTCGAGCAGCCACTACGCCTGATGGTCAAGCAGGGCTACCTCGCCGAGCCGGTAAGGGTGGATGCTGCGGTGGAGCGCTACGACTTCTCGGCGCTGGCTCCCTCCACCAACGGCCTGTTCCGGGAGGAGGAGCTCAACCGGGTGGCGGCGGGCAACCGTGCCACGCCGGGGATCATCGCCGAGGTCATCGAGCGCGCCCGCGACCGCCAGGGGGTGATGCTCTTCGCCGCAAGCGTAGCCCACGCCGAGGAGATCCTCGGCTACCTGCCGGCGGCCACGGCGGCGCTGATCACCGGCGAGACCCCCTCCACCGAGCGCGAGCGGATCATCGCCGCCTTCAAGGCCCGCGAGATCAAGTACCTGGTCAACGTGGCGGTGCTGACCACCGGCTTCGATGCCCCCCATGTGGATCTGATCGCCATCCTGCGTCCCACCGAGTCGGTGGGCCTCTACCAGCAGATCGTCGGCCGTGGGCTGCGCCTCTCGCCGGGCAAGCGCGACTGCCTGATCCTCGACTACGCCGGCAACCCCTGGGACCTCTATGCCCCGGAGGTGGGCTCGCCCCGGCCCGACTCCGACAGCGAGCCGGTGCAGGTGGAGTGCCCGGCCTGCGGACACGCCAACCTCTTCTGGGGCAAGCGCGATGGCGAACTGGTGATCGAGCACTTCGGGAGGCGCTGCCAGGGGCTGGTTCTTTCTAGTCGCGCCCGACCCCGCGCGAAAAGCGAAAAATCAACGTCGACGATGGAGCAGTGTTCGTTTCGCTTTCGCTTCAAGGTGTGCGGGGAGTGCGGTGCCGAGAACGATATCGCCGCCCGGCGCTGCCACGGCTGCCAGACCCTGCTGGTGGACGCCGACGACAAGCTGAAGGAGGCGCTGCGCCTGCGCGACGCCCGGGTGCTGCGGGTGGCCGGCATGCAGCTCGAGGCCACCGTCAATGGCCGCGGCCTGGCGCGGCTCAAGGTCACCTATCACGATGAGGAGGGCGTGACGCTGTCCGAGTGGTTCGCCCTGGAGACCCCGGCCCAGCGAGGCGCCTTCGCCGCGGCCTTCCTGCGCCAGCACCTGCGGGCCCCGGGGGTGCCCTTCCGGCCCACCACGCCCGAGGAGGTGGTCGCCGAACAGCGGCGACTACGCCATCCGGATTTCGTGGTGGGGCGCAAGGTGGGGCGCCACTGGCAGGTGCGCGAGAAGCTCTTCGACTATACCGGGCGCTACCGCCGCGCGGTCGAGGCGGGGTAGGTCAGCCGGCATTGCCTCGAGGGCAAGCGGGGTGTGGGAAGGGAGGGCGACTCAAGAATGCGGCTCGTCATCGCCGTCCCGGTCTTCCTGTTCCTGCTGCTCCTGGAGGTAGCGGTCGCGGTGGGCGCTGGAGCAGAACCACTGGCCTCTCTCGCGCTGGGCTTCGCTCTCCGGTACATGCACCTGGCACCAGGCGCAGCGAACCATCTGATTGCCCCCGGCGCCCTCGCGGTCGTCCTCCAGCAGCTCTTCGCGCTCCAGTTTCCATTCCCGGTAGATGCGGTACAGCTTGAGGCCGGCCAGGAACAGCACGGCGAAGATGATCAGGCGAATTATCAATAGGTTCATCCAGGTGGCTCCCAGGTGGGGTGGTCGGCTTTGCCAGTCGGCCGCCCATGCGGGACAATGAGGGCATACATCGATTCTCGAGAGATTTCCAAGCCCATGCAAGACCTGACGCTGGTGATGGCTCAGCTGGACCCTCTGGTAGGGGATATTCCCGGCAACACCGAACGCGCCATCGAGGCGGTGCGTGAGGCGCGCATCGAGCATGGCGCCGATATCGTGGTGCTCCCCGAGCTGTTCCTGACCGGCTATCCGCCGGAGGACCTGCTGCTGCGCCCCTCCATGGAGACCCGCCTGCGTGCGGCCCGTACCCGCATGGCGGAGAAGGTGGTGCGCGACGTGCTGGTGATCGTCGGCTACCCCGGCCGCCGCGAGGGACGGCTCTGGAACCTGGCCGGCGCGCTCTTCGACGGCGAGTGGCTGGGTGAGTACGCCAAGCAGGCGCTGCCCAACTACGAGGTGTTCGACGAACAGCGCTACTTCGCTCGTGGCAGCGAGCCGCTGGTGATCGAGCATCGTGGCGCGAAGCTGGGCCTGCTGATCTGCGAGGACCTCTGGGAGGAGGCGCCGGCGCGCCAGGCGAAAGCGGCCGGTGCCGAGATCCTGATCAGCCTCAACGCCTCGCCCTTCCACCAGGACAAGCCCGCCGAGCGGTTGCGCCTGCTGGAGGAGCGCGCCGCGGCGGTGGCGCTGCCCATCGTCTACGTCAACCAGATCGGCGGCCAGGACGAGCTGGTGTTCGACGGCGGCTCGGCCTGCGTGGACGCCGCCGGTGAGCTGGTGGTGCAGGCCCCCCACTGGGCGGTGGGGGTGATGCCGGTGCAGTTCATCCGCCAGCAGGGCGCCTGGGTGCCCCAGGCCGGGGAGACCGAGCCCGATGTCACGCCGGAGGAGAACCTCTACTGTGCGCTGGTCACAGGCCTGCGCGACTACGTCAACAAGAGCGGTTTCGAGGGCGTGGTACTGGGGCTTTCCGGCGGCATAGACTCCGCGCTGTCGCTGGCCATCGCCGTGGATGCCCTTGGCCCGCAGCGGGTGGAGGCGGTGATGATGCCTTACCACTACACCGCGGACATCTCCAAGCAGGACGCCGCCGAACAGGCCGATATGCTCGGCGTGCACTACGAGGTGATGCCGATCGAGCCCATGGTGGAGGCGTTCATGGCGACGCTGGCCGCGGCCTTCGAGGGCACGCAGCGCGATACTACGGAGGAGAACCTGCAGTCGCGCTGTCGCGGCGTGCTGCTGATGGCACTCTCCAACAAGAAGGGACTGATGGTACTGACCACCGGCAACAAGAGCGAGATGGCGGTGGGCTACGCCACGCTCTACGGCGACATGGTGGGCGGCTACAACGCCATCAAGGATGTCTACAAGACCTGGGTCTATCGCCTGGCGCGCTGGCGCAACACCCAGTCGCCGGCGATCCCCGAGCGGGTGATCGAGCGCCCGCCCTCCGCGGAGCTGGCCCCGGACCAGCAGGACAGCGATTCGCTGCCCGACTACGACACCCTGGACGCCATCCTGGTGCGCTATATCGAGGGCGACATGAGCGCCGAGTCGATCATCGAGGCGGGCTTCGACCGCGACGACGTCTACCGGGTGGTCAAGCTGGTGGACCGCTGCGAGTACAAGCGCCGCCAGGCGCCGGTGGGCGTGCGGGTGACCCGGCGTGGCTTCGGTCGTGATCGCCGCTATCCCATCGTCAATGGCTGGCAGCCGGGGGAGTAGCAGCAGCCAAGCCGCCAGCCTCAAGCGGCCAAGCCGTGAGGTAGACCATCGACATCCCATCGGGCCAGCCTGGTGGGGTGTTTCTTTTTCTGCGGACTGTCCCAGGCGTCATCTGGTCACCAGACCCTCAGGCTGCGTGGCGGCGCCAGGTGTTGCGGCCGGCCTGCTTGGCGCGGTACATCGCCGCGTCGGCGGCCTCGAGCAGTGCGTGCCCTTTGTCACCATCCCCGGGATAGAGTGCGATTCCCACGGAGACGCCGATGCGGATCTCGTGCCCGTCGAGGGGGAAGGGCTCGGTGAGGGCATCTATCAGCTTGGCTGCGACGCGGATGGCGCCCTGGTCGTCGTCAACCGGCATCAGCACGGCGACGAACTCGTCACCGCCCAGCCGGGCCAGGAAGTCGGCCTCACGCAGCGCCCCGCGCAGGCGACGGGTCACGGCCCGCAGCAGGTCGTCGCCGGCGGCATGACCGAGGCTGTCGTTGACCTCCTTGAAGTGGTCCAGGTCCAGGAACAGCACCGCCAGGCCGATCCCCTCGCGGTGTGCCAGTCGCATTCCCTGGGCCAGGTGCTGCTCCAGATGGAGGCGGTTGGGCAGGCCGGTCAGTTCGTCGTGCAGGGCGCGATGCTGGACCTCTGCCTCGGCGGCCTTCTGGGCGGTGATGTCGTTGAAGATATGGATATGACGCCGTGGCCGCCCCTCCTCGTCGCGCACCGTGCTGATGGTCTGCAGGGCGGTGAGGATGCTGCCATCGGCGCGGCGGTAACGCACCTCTCCCTGCCAGGCATCCCGCTGGGCCAGGGCTTCGCTGCCCGCATCCAGCGTCTCGGCAGTGTCGCCATGGACGGCAATCAGCGCCTCCAGCGGTTGTCCCCTCACTGCCTCGAGAGGGTAGCCCAGCAGCCGGGTGAAGGCCGGGTTGATGTCGAGCAGGTGCTGGTCGGCATCGGTGATGGCGATCGCCTCGTGGGCATGGCGGAAGACGCTGGCCGCCTGACGCAGTTCCTCGTCGGTCTCGGCCAGCCGCTGCGCCTGGTTGGCCACCTGGGTGAGCAGCGGGGCAAGGGCGCGGCTGACGACGGCGGTGCCGAGCAGGGTCAGCAGGCCCACCGCAATCACGGGCCACAGCAGCTGGTCCCAGACGGCGTGCAGGATGTCGGTATCGGGGATCGCCACTCGCAGCTCCCAGCCGGGGGTCTCGAGGGGCACGCGGTAGATGGCCTGATGCGGCTCGCTGCGTGCCGGGTCGAAGGGAGTGAGGCTCGCTCCCGACGCGGTGGAGGTGAGCTGGAGTCCGCTTTCCTGCTCGACCAGCACCTGGCGCACGTTGGGGCCGAAGCGTCGGCCATCCTCGAGCAGCGCGGCGAGCCGCTCGGTGCTGAAGACCAGGATGTCGCGACCGATGGGTTGGCCATGCTGTCCGGCAATCGTCAGGCAGGTCTGCAGCAGCGAAGGGGCGTCCTGAATCAGGACGACACGGCAGGTGGCGACATCGCTGGCCTCGGCAAGTGCCGGTAGCGTGGCGAGAGACGGGGGCGTGCCCAGTTGTGCGACCGCCTCATCTGCCGGGCCCAGACGCAGTATGCCTCGGATGTCGCGGATCTCGTCGAGGGCGTCGGCCAGTCGGGGCTCGGTGAAGCGCCGGAGTGCCGGCAGCGAGACCTCTCCCAGGGTGTACTGCTCAAGGCGCATGCGAATCTCGCTGCGGCTGGCGAGCTGGCGAGCGATATCGACGTAGCGAGTCAGTTCGTGATGCAGGACTGCCGCCTGGGCTTCGGCCCCGAGGCGGGTCGTCTCCTCGACGCTGTCGCGGGCGGCCAGGTAGAAGGGCAGGGCGGTGGCGAGTCCGGCCAGCAGGCCGGTGACCAGGATGCCCAGGGCGGCCAGGATCCGGATGTGCCGGTGCATCCGGCGGATTCGATGAGTGACGCGCGACGGGTCGCCTGGACTCATGGGTGGCCTATCGGTCAGGAGAGTCGTGATGCCATGCTTGGCTCAGTATACCTAGGGATGGTGCTGGTCGGCTCTTGTCTCTTGGTCCATACGCAACATGGGGCCACCAGCAAGGCTGGCGGCCCCATGAGACGGTTCGGGTGGGGTGGGCTCAGGCAGAGACTGATTCGGCGTCGACATGGCGTGGCTCGAAGGTGCGGCCACGCAGCTGGTCGTGGTTCGGTGCGTTGTCGATCAGCACCCGGAGCACCTCGCGGGCGCGGTCGCGCATCTCCAGGCCCAGGTAGCCTTCCACCATGACCGCCAGGGCATCACGAGTCGCCTCGCTCTCCGGGTAGTTCTCTACCACCCAGCGGCCCCGCTCCACGGCGGCCAGGTAGGCACCGCGGCGCATGTAGTAATCGGCCACGTGCAGCTCATGGCGTGACAGCAGGTTGCGCAGGTAGACGATGCGCTGGCGGGCATCGGGGGCGTACTGGCTGCTGGGGTAGAGCCGGACGAGCTCGCGGAAGTCGGTATAGGCGTCGCGGGAGGCGCCCAGGTCGCGCTTGGAGATGTCGATCAGCTTGAGGCGCTCGAGGCTGAAGCGCCCGGCCTGCCAGGCGGCCAGCCCGCGCATGTAGAGCGCATAGTCGGCCTGCGGGTGGCTAGGATGCAGGCGGATAAAGCGGTTGGCCGCGGCGCGGGTCGCTTCCCAGTCGTCGATCTCGTAGTAGGCGTAGATCAGCTCCAGCTGGGCCTGCTCGGCGTGACCGCCGAACGGGAAGCGGGTGTCCAGCGCCTCGAGCCGGGAGATGGCGGCGGTGAAGTTGCCGCGGTCCAGGGAGTCGCGCGCCTCCTCGTAGAGCTCGCGCTCGCCGAGGTTGGCATACTCGACCTCTTCATCCGCGACCTGCGAGGAGGTGCTGGCACCCTCGTCGCGAGAGTCATCGGCGCCACCGCCGAACAGCGAGCAGCCGGTCAGCAGGCTGGTGGCCAGGAGCAGGGCCGCGAAACGGGCAGGGGAGTTGGAAACGCGCATCGTGATCCTCGTGGCAAACAACGCGGACAGGCCGTGTTAGAATCGGCTCTAAACCCGCTCACTATAAAGCACTGCGTGGCAAAACGCAGTCATCGGCGGCGCCTCGATCCCGATCCCCGCAAACGGTCACCCTCTTCCATGTCCCAGACCTTCGAAGCACAGCAGCGTGTTCCCGACGCCATGGCCGGTCAGCGCCTCGACCAGGCCGCCGCGGAACTCTTCGCCGATTTCTCCCGCGAGCGCCTCAAGGCCTGGATCAAGGCCGGCGACCTGACCCTGGACGATCGGCCGGCACGGCCCAAGGACAAGGTCTATGGCGGCGAGTGGCTGCGCCTTTGCACCGAGGTCGAGGACGATACTCGCTTCGAGCCCGAGGATATTCCCCTGGACGTGGTCCACGAGGACGACCAGGTGCTGGTGATCAACAAGCCGCCGGGGTTGGTGGTGCACCCGGCGGCAGGCAATCCGGATGGCACCCTGCTCAATGCCCTGCTGCACCACGACCCGGCGCTGGCGTCGGTGCCCCGGGCCGGCATCGTCCATCGCCTGGACAAGGACACCAGCGGCCTGATGGTGGTGGCCAGGACCCTGACCGCCCAGACGGCGCTGGTGGAGCAGCTGCAGGCGCGCACGGTGTCGCGGGAGTACGATGCGATCTGCGTGGGTGTGATGACCGCCGGTGGTACGGTGGATGCGCCCATCGGCCGGCACCCCAAAGATCGCAAGCGCCAGGCGGTGACCGCCTCCGGCAAGCCGGCGGTGACCCACTACCGGGTGGTGGAGCGCTTCCGCGCCCACACCCACGTGCGCTGTCGGCTGGAGACCGGGCGCACCCACCAGATTCGCGTGCATCTCGCCCATCTGCGCTATCCCCTGGTCGGCGACCCCGTCTACGGCGGCCGTCTCAAGCTGCCCGCCGGGGCCTCGGAGACGCTCAAGGAGATCCTGCGCGAGTTTCCGCGCCAGGCACTGCATGCGCGCAAGCTGGCATTCGTGCACCCGGGCAGTGGCGAGCAGGTGAGCTTCCGGGCGGCGCTGCCGGACGACCTGCTGATGCTGCTCGACTACCTGCGCGACGACCACCGGACGATGCGCTGACTTCCCTGCTGTGCCGAGGAGACTGCCATGAGCGATGCCCCCGACCTGCGGCCCTCCCTGGTCCTGCCCGACTGGCCGGCGCCCACCTCCGTGGGGGCCTTCGTCACCACCCGCGAGACCGGTCCCAGCCAGGGCGACTTCGCCTGCTTCAACCCCGCCGATCATGTGGGTGACAACCCCGACCATGTGGCGCTTTGCCGGCGGCTGCTGCAGAAGCAGGTCGACGACGAGCGCCCGCTGCTGTGGCTCAACCAGGTGCATGGCGCCCGGGTGCAGCAGGCCTACGCGGCCGAGCCGCCCGAGGCCGATGCCGCGGTGGCCTTCGACCGCGACTATGCCTGCGTGGTGCTTACCGCCGACTGCCTGCCGGTGTTCCTCTGCGATCGCCGCGGTGAGCGCGTGGCGGTGGCCCACGCCGGCTGGCGCGGGCTGGCCGGCGGTGTGCTGGAGGCCACGGTGGCCGCACTGGGCGTGCCGCCGGAGGAGCAGTTGGCCTGGCTGGGGCCGGCGATCTCCAATGCCCAGTTCGAGGTAGGGCCCGAGGTCTACCAGGCCTTCGTCGGCGTGCACCCCGAGGCCGCCGATGCCTTCGACCCCAGCCCCTATCGCCTGGGCCACTACATGGCCGACCTCTACCGGCTGGCGCGCCTGCGCCTGGAGCGCCTGGGTGTCTCGCATATCAGCGGCGGCCACTTCTGCACCGCCTGCGAACCGCGCTTCTATTCCCACCGGCGCGACGACGGCCGCACCGGCCGCATGGCCAGCGTGATCTGGCTGCGCTAGTTCCCTTCCTCCTTTGACCCGCGTCAACTTGTCACGCGCTTCCCCTGGCGGCCGACTTGAAACCCGGCCAGCCTGACGCCATTGAAGGTGTCAAGACATTCACAGGGTCAAGCGGGGCGTCCAACCGCCTCGCCATCCCGATGGAGGAAGTTGCTATGCGTTTCGACAAGTTCACCGCCAAGTTGCAGAACGCCGTGGCCGACGCCCAGTCGCTGGCCGTGGGGCGTGGGCATAACCAGCTGGAGCCCGGGCACCTGCTGCTGGCGCTGCTGGAGGCCACCGATACCGGCGTCAAGGCGCTGGTGCAGAAGGCCGGGGGCGATGCGGCTCGCCTGCGTGACGGCCTGGTGGGCCACCTCGACGACCTGCCCAAGGTCGCCAACTTCGACGGCGAGGTGCAACCCTCCCGCGACCTGATCAAGCTGTTCAACCTTACCGACCGTGAGGCCCAGAAGCGCGGCGACCAGTACATCGCAAGCGAGTTGGTGCTGCTGGCCGCGCTGGAGATGGGGCACGCGGTGACCAAGCTGCTGACCCAGGCCGGGGTCACCCGCAAGTCGCTGGAGACCGCCGTCGACAGCGTGCGCGGCGGCGAGAAGGTCGACGATCCCAATGCCGAGGATCAGCGCGAGGCGCTGGAGAAGTACACCCTGGACCTCAACGAGCGCGCCGCCAGCGGCAAGATCGACCCGGTGATCGGCCGCGACGACGAGATCCGTCGCACCATCCAGGTGTTGCAGCGTCGCACCAAGAACAACCCGGTACTGATCGGCGAGCCCGGCGTGGGCAAGACCGCCATCGTCGAGGGGCTGGCCCAGCGCATCGTCGACGGCGAGGTGCCCGAGGGTCTCAAGGACAAGCGCGTACTGTCGCTGGACATGGGCGCGCTGCTGGCCGGGGCCAAGTTCCGTGGCGAGTTCGAGGAGCGCCTGAAGGCAGTACTCAAGGAGCTGGCCCAGGAGGAGGGCCGGGTGATCCTGTTCATCGACGAACTGCACACCATGGTCGGCGCCGGCAAGGCCGAGGGCTCCATGGATGCCGGCAACATGCTCAAGCCGGCGCTGGCCCGCGGCGAGTTGCACTGCGTGGGTGCCACCACCCTGGACGAATACCGCAAGTACATCGAGAAGGACGCCGCCCTGGAGCGCCGCTTCCAGAAGGTGCTGGTGGACGAGCCCTCCGAGGAGGACACCGTGGCGATCCTGCGTGGCCTCAAGGAGCGCTACGAGGTGCACCACAAGGTCGACATCACCGACGGCGCGATCATCGCCGCGGCCAAGCTCTCGACCCGCTATATCACCGACCGCCAGCTCCCCGACAAGGCCATCGACCTGATCGACGAGGCCTCCTCGCGCATCCGCATGGAGCTCGACTCCAAGCCCGAGGAGATGGACCGCCTCGACCGCCGGCTGATCCAGCTGAAGATGGAGCGCGAACACCTCAAGAAGGAGACCGACGAGGCCTCGAAGAAGCGCCTGGAGAGCCTCGAGGAGCAGATCGACGAGCTCGAGCGTGAGTACGCCGATCTCGACGAGATCTGGAAGGCCGAGAAGGCCAGCATCCAGGGGGCGGGCCAATTCAAAGAGGAGCTCGAGCGAGCCCGCATCGAACTGGAGCAGGCCAAGCGCCAGGGTGACCTGGGCCGCATGTCAGAGCTGCAGTATGGGGTGATCCCGGCGCTGGAGAAGAAGATCGCCGAATCCAGCGAGGCGGAGGCCGATACCTCCAAGCACACCCTGCTGCGCTCCAGCGTCACCGAGGAGGAGATCGCCGAGGTGGTCTCGCGCTGGACCGGCATCCCGGTCTCCAAGATGCTCGAGGGCGAGCGCGACAAGCTGCTGCGCATGGAGGAGGCGCTGCACGAACGGGTGATCGGCCAGGACGAGGCGGTGACCGCGGTGGCCAACGCCGTACGCCGCTCCCGTGCCGGGCTGGCCGACCCCAACCGGCCCAACGGCTCCTTCCTGTTCCTCGGCCCGACCGGGGTGGGCAAGACCGAGCTCTGCAAGTCGCTGGCCAACTTCCTCTTCGACACCGAGGAGGCGATGGTGCGCATCGACATGTCGGAGTTCATGGAGAAGCACTCCGTGGCGCGGCTGATCGGCGCACCTCCCGGCTATGTCGGCTACGAGGAGGGGGGCTACCTGACCGAGGCGGTGCGCCGCAAGCCCTACTCCGTGCTGCTGCTCGACGAGGTGGAGAAGGCCCATGCGGATGTCTTCAACATCCTGCTGCAGGTGCTGGAGGATGGTCGCCTCACCGACGGCCAGGGTCGCACCGTGGACTTCCGCAACACGGTGATCGTCATGACCTCCAACATGGGCTCGGACATCATCCAGCGCATGGGCGGCGACGACTCGGACTATGCGCAGATGAAGGAGATGGTGATGGCGGTGGTCGGCGACCACTTCCGCCCCGAGCTGATCAACCGCATCGACGAGGTGGTGGTGTTCCACGCCCTCGGCGAGGCGCAGATCCAGGCCATCGCCGAGATCCAGCTCGACCGCCTGCGCGCGCGGCTGGCCGAGCATGACCTCTCCCTCGAGGTCAGCGAGGAGGCGCTGGCCCTGCTGGCCGAGGCGGGCTTCGACCCGGTATTCGGTGCCCGGCCGCTCAAGCGGGCCATCCAGGCGCGCATCGAGAATCCGCTGGCCCAGGACCTGCTGGCCGGCAAGTTTGCGCCGGGCGACGTCATCCATGTGGAGGCGGAGGGCGACCAGCTGGTGTTCCAGAGCTGAGCCCGCACGCCGCGCGGTAAGGCCGAGTCACACAGCGCCACAAAGCGTTACCTTGCCGCCCGGGCAACCGGGCGGTATCGGTCTACACTGAGATTCAGGTTGCGTCCTGTAACCCCCTTGCCCGTCCCTCCCCGTGAGCGGACGGGCTCTTTTATGGTGCCCCCGGACCCCAGGGTCGCCTTGCCGAAACGCCCGTCATGGGCTACCCACGCTGTTTCCGCGGTTGACACTGCCACAGTGCTAATGGAATCTTGACCCTTCCTGATACGGGCACGGACCCAGCGGGCAACCCCCCATCGCCGTGTGAAGGGTAGGCCTCACGGCCTCTACTCGCCGAAGGACTTCCGATCGCGGGCCAACCGCCCCGGTCGGCCAACGCCCCGCCGCGGCGAACCGCCGTGATGAGAGTGCAGGCCCCAACAGGGCTTCTTGCCAGGGTTTGGCATCAGGTGCCGGTACTTCCGGCAGCGGCATACCGCCGCACTCGACACCGTCTCCTCCAGCGGAGGCGGATCGCACTCGAGACCTCCAGGGGAGAAAAACACGTGGAATTGCTTTCCGGCGCGGACATGATCGCCCGCTTCCTGCAGGATGAGGGCGTCGAATATATCTATGGCTATCCCGGCGGCGCGGCGCTGCATATCTATGACGCCCTGTTCCGCCAGGACAAGGTCAAGCACATCCTGGTACGCCACGAGCAGGCTGCCACCCACGCCGCTGACGGCTATGCACGGGCCTCCGGCAAGCCGGGCACGGTGCTGGTGACCTCCGGCCCCGGCGCCACCAATGCCGTCACCGGTATCGCCACCGCTTACATGGACTCGATCCCGATGGTGGTGCTGTGCGGCCAGGTGATGAGCCACCTGATCGGCGACGACGCCTTCCAGGAGACCGACATCGTCGGCGTGACCCGGCCGATCGTGAAGCACAGCTTCTCGATCCGCCACCCTAGCGAGATTCCGGAAGTCCTCAAGAAGGCCTACTATCTGGCCGCCACTGGCCGGCCAGGCCCGGTGGTGGTGGACATTCCCAAGGACATGACCGCGCCCACCGAGCGCTACGAGTACGTTTACCCGAAGAAGGTCAAGATGCGCTCGTACAATCCGGTCACCCGCGGCCATACCGGCCAGATCAAGAAGGCCGTGGAGCTGATGCTCAAGGCCAAGCGTCCGGTGTTCTACACCGGCGGCGGTGTGGTCACCGGGCGGGCCAGCGAGGGACTGACCGATCTGGTCAAGCGCCTGGGCTACCCCATCACCACCACCCTGATGGGCATCGGTGCCTACCCCCAGAGCGGTCGTCAGTGCCTGGGTTGGCTGGGCATGCACGGCTCCTTTGAATCCAACATGGCCATGCATCATGCCGACCTGGTGATCGCCATCGGCGCTCGCTTCGACGACCGTGTGACCAATAACACCTCGAAGTTCTGCCCCACCGCCAAGGTCATCCATGTGGATATCGACCCGAGCTCGGTCTCCAAGACCGTGCGTGCCGATGTACCCATCGTGGGGCCGGCGGGCAGCGTGATCAGCGAGATGATCAGCCTGGTGCAGGGCAAGGAGATCGCCCATCCCGAGGCGCTCCAGGAGTGGTGGCAGAAGATCGACGGCTGGCGCGAGGAGCGTGCGGGCAAGCTCTACGAGCCTTCGAAGCCCGGTGAGACGATCAAGCCCCAGGAGGTGATCGAGGCGCTGTGCCGGGTCACCCGCGGCGAGGCCTATGTCACCACCGACGTGGGCCAGCACCAGATGTTCGCGGCCCAGTACTACAAGTTCGACAAGCCCAACCGCTTCATCACCTCCGGGGGGCTGGGCACCATGGGCTTCGGCTTCCCGGCAGCCATGGGCATCAAGCAGAACTTCCCCGACGAGCAGGTGATCTGCGTCACCGGCGAGGGCAGCTTCCAGATGATGATGCAGGAGCTCTCCACCTGTAAGCAGTTCGGGGGTGGTGTGAAGATCGTCAATCTGAACAATGCCTCGCTGGGCATGGTGCGCCAGTGGCAGGACCTCAACTACAAGTCGCGTCATGCGCACTCCTACATGGAATCGCTGCCCGACTTCCAGAAGCTGATCGAGTCATATGGCTTCACCGCGCTGAAGGTCGAGACCCTCGACGAGCTCGAGCCGGCACTGGAGCGTACCTTTGCCGACAAGCACGAGCTGGTATTCCTCGACGTTGCGGTCGACCCGCACGAGCACGTCTATCCGATGCAGGTGCCCCTGGGCTCCATGCGTGACATGCTGCTTTCCAAGACGGAGCGGACCTGATGCGCCATATCATCTCGATTCTGATGGAAAACGAACCGGGCGCCCTGTCTCGCGTGGTGGGGCTCTTCTCGCAGCGCAACTTCAACATCGAGACGCTGAACGTGGCGCCCACCGAGGATCCGACCCTGTCGCGACTGACGGTCACGACCGTGGGTGACGACCGGGTCATCGAGCAGATCACCAAGCACCTCAACAAGCTGATCGATGTGGTCAAGCTGGTCGACCTCACCGAGGGCAACCACATCGAGCGCGAGCTGATGCTGGTGAAGGTGAAGGCGCTGGGTTCGACTCGCGACGAGGTCAAGCGCACCGCGGATATCTTCCGCGCGCAGATCGTCGACGTGACACCGAGCCTGTTCACGGTTCAGATCACCGGCGATGCCGGCAAGCTCGACGCCTTCCTGCAGGCCATGGAGCCGGTGGGGGTGCTGGAGGTGGCTCGCACCGGGGTCTCGGGCATCGCCCGCGGCGACAAGGTACTGTCTCTGTAGGCCTCCTGCACAAGCGCCAACAAAACACAAAGGCCGCCCCGAGGGGCGGCCTTTGTGCGTCTGGGCCCGGCTCAGCGTTCCACTACCTCGTCCCAGAGCGCGCGGATCAGCGGACTCCTGAGGCGCCGCTCAAGCACGCAGAGGCCGACGTCATAGTGCGGCAGCTCCGGCTTCACCGGCAGGATACGCACCCGCTCGCGCAGCGGGCTGTTGTCGAGCACGATCCTGGGCACCACGCCGATGCCGAAGCCCAGCCCCACCATGCTGACGATCGCCTCGTGGCCGGCCACCTGGGCATAGATCCGCGGCGTCACGCCCAGGGCCCGGAACCAGGTGTCGGCATGGCTGCGTGACAGGCCGGCTTCGGAGAGGATCATGGGTACCTCGCGCCATTGTTCGGCGCTGGGTGACTCCGGCCTGGGCGGGATCCAGTCGGGCGTTTCCCGGGGAGCGATGAACACCAGCGGCGCCCGGGTCAGCGACTTGAAGGCCAGCGCCTCTGGTGTCTGACGCGGACGCGGCGTGATTGCCATGTCCTCATCCCCGGCCAGCACACGGCTCATCGCCTCGGCGGGGTCGCCGGTATGCAGCTTCAGCTCGATGCCGGGGTGGCGACTGCGGAACTCGCTGAGCAGTTCGTAGAGGAAGCTGTAGCTGGCGGTGACCGAGCAGTAGACGCTGATCTCGCCGGTGAGCCGTCGGGCCTCGCTCATCAGCGACAGGCGCAGCTCCTCCCAGCGCTCCAGGGTCTCGCGGGCATAGTGCTGGAAGGTCTCGCCCTGGCGGGTGAGGGCGACGTGTCGGTTGTCGCGCTCGAACAGGGTCACTCCCAGGCTCTCCTCCAGCTGGCGGATGGAGCGAGAGAGGGTGGAGGTGCTGACGTGGCATGCCTCGCTGGCGCGCCCGAAGTGCAGGGTGTCGGCCAGGGCGAGGAAGTGGTTGAGGGGGCGCATGTCCATGCCAGCAATTATTGCATATCCCGGGATGTGGCGTTGCAAATATCGCGTTTTACGCAATGGCGAGGCTGGCGTATGGTTGAGCCATCGGATGCCGCGAACCCAGTCCCGCGTCAGACGGGGCGGGTGGCCATCAACGCTGACACCCTCACTTATTTCATGTTTTCAGGAGCACGATATGCACGTTTACTACGACAAGGATTGTGACCTCTCCCTCATCCAGGGCAAGAAGGTCGCCATCGTGGGTTACGGCTCCCAGGGCCATGCCCACGCCAACAACCTCAAGGAGTCCGGCGTCGATGTGACCGTCGCCCTGCGTGAAGGCTCCTCCTCCGCCGCGAAGGCCGAAGGTGCCGGCCTCAAGGTCGCCAGCGTACCCGAGGCATGCAAGAACGCCGACGTGGTGATGATCCTGGCGCCGGACGAGAACCAGAAGGCGATCTACGAGAACCAGGTCGAGCCGAACCTGAAGCAGGGCGCCACTCTGGCCTTCGCCCACGGCTTCAATATCCACTACAACCAGATCGAGCCGCGCAAGGATCTGGACGTGGTGATGATCGCTCCCAAGGCCCCGGGCCATACCGTGCGCTCCGAGTTCGTGCGTGGGGGCGGTATTCCGGACCTGATCGCCATCCATCAGGACGCCACCGGCAACGCCAAGGAGCTCTCCCTTTCCTACGCGGCAGCCATCGGCGGCGGTCGCAGCGGCATCATCGAGACCACCTTCAAGGACGAGACCGAGACCGACCTGTTCGGCGAGCAAGCTGTGCTTTGCGGCGGCGCCGTTGAGCTGGTCAAGGCCGGCTTCGAGACCCTCACCGAGGCAGGTTACGCCCCGGAGATGGCCTACTTCGAGTGCCTGCATGAGCTCAAGCTGATCGTCGACCTGATGTACGAGGGCGGCATCGCCAACATGAACTACTCCATCTCAAACAACGCGGAGTATGGCGAGTACGTGACCGGCACCGAGGTGATCAACGAGCAGTCTCGCGCCGCCATGCGCAATGCGCTCAAGCGCATCCAGACCGGCGAATACGCCAAGATGTTCATCAACGAGGGTAACAGCAACTACCCCTCCATGACCGCGCGTCGTCGCTTGAACGCCGAGCATGAGATCGAGCAGGTGGGTGCCAAGCTGCGCGGCATGATGCCGTGGATCGCGGCCAACCAGCTGGTGGACAAGAGCAAGAACTGATCGAGTCGGCAACTCGAGAAGAGGATCAGGGGCGCGGGCAACCGCGCCCCTGATCGTTTCCGGGTGGTGCCAGTTGGCATGGTTGGCTTTGCGCCCATGGGTGGCCGTGCAAGAATGGCCCCATGATTTCCAGGCAACGGATGAGACGATGAGTCAGGATCCCCGCAGCAATGAGCATGATGCTTCGCCCCACAGCGAAGGGCCGCCTCGGGAAGAGGAGCGACCCCAGGACGAGGACCTGGCGTCGGTCTTCCTGCGCGAGACGGAGGTGATCGAGGAAGCCGAAGAGGATGGCCGCACCGTCAGGCGCAAGGGCATCTACCTGCTGCCCAATCTCTTCACCACCTCGGCGCTGTTCGCCGGCTTCTTTGCGGTGATTGCCGGCATCAACGGCGACTTCACCGCCGCCTCCGTGGCGATCTTCATCGCCATGGTGCTCGACGGCCTGGATGGTCGCGTGGCCCGGATGACCAACACCCAGAGTGCCTTCGGTGCGGAGTATGACAGCCTCTCCGACATGCTCTCCTTCGGGGTGGCGCCGGCGCTGGTCGCCTTCACCTGGATCCTCCAGGATATCGGCAAGACCGGCTGGGTGGTGGCCTTCCTCTACGTGGCCTGCGCCGCCCTGCGCCTGGCACGCTTCAATGTGCAGATCGGCAGCGTCGACAAGAAGTGGTTCATCGGCCTGCCCAGCCCCTCGGCGGCGGCGCTGGTGGCGGCCAGCGTCTGGACCTTCCACAGCTTCGATGCCGAGGCCTTCGGCTTCAAGCTGCTGATGCTTGTGATCGTGGCTGCCGCCGGCGTGCTGATGGTCAGCAATATCCGCTACTACAGCTTCAAGGATATCGATCTCAAGGGGCCGGTGCCCTTCGTGGTGCTGCTGGCCATCGTGCTGGGCTTTGTGGTGATCAGCGTGGAACCCTCGGTGATGTTGCTGCTGCTGTTCGGTGCCTATGTGGTTTCTGGCCCGGTGATGGCGGCGATGCGCAAGCTCAAGCACCAGCCCGAACCCTGAAAGTTTCCTGTTTGTCGGTTGGCTACGCCCGCTTTGTGCGGGCGTCGTCGTCTCTGACACTTTTTTATCCGGGAGGTATTGCACGCCGCCGGGGAAAGCCGTAAAGTACGCATCCGCTGCCGGCGACGGGCACACGTTGCAGGCGGTGGAGGTGGCAGAAGTGAT
>NZ_WUTT01000001.1:538608-685500 GCF_009902005.1 Halomonas alimentaria
GGTCGAGCAGCGTCAGCTCTTGATCGACGCACCGACAAGCCAGATTAATTATGCGAACTTGAGAATCGCCACACTAGAAGACCTTCCCGAAAATGGCACTACCCTAATTGCCAAGCGCGTCGAGATCGCCATGAAGCAGCGCCAGGGAAAAGAACTTAAGAAGAAGAATGTGCTCGTGGAGATGCTGAAGGAATTCGACAGCTGGACGACAATCAGTGACCTACCAACAGGCACCGCTGACAATGCCGAACGTTTATTCAAGAATATCAATGCTGCATTTGGGGTGGAGAGCTAGCTTGTCTTAAACAACAAAGCAGCCATTGATTTATGCCTCATGGACTGCGGCTCTTAGCCGTATGTGGAATTTTAGTCCATCCTGATGAGGTAGCTGAGGCAGTTGACGACCCAAAGCCGACATGTCGGGAAATGCGGAATACTCATTCATCTGTGTTTAACAAATGCGGAGGAAAAGGAGGCATTGCCGACCTTCATCACCCCCGCGCGGTAATTATTAATGGAAGGGTTTTGTATACATGCTTAATAGGTTGATCGATAAAATAATCAAAGGTGGCTCTCGGCCTGTTTTTAATGAGCTAACAAAGGCTGAGATAAAAGATAGAACAAAAATTCTGTTCATAGATGACAATAAGTTCAAGGTCATAGATATCTTGAAGAACAATGGGTGGAGAAATACTCAGTGCTTAGACGATATTGAGGACCTTGATGATATCAGAGTTAGGGAGTCACACATATTATTCATTGATATTCACGGCGTTGGGAGAGGGCTTGGTTTTTCAAACGAAGGTTTGGGGTTGGTTAAGGCACTAAAGGAAAGGTATCCCGAGAAGAAGGTTGTAGTATATTCTTCTGAAAGTAAGGGGGACAGGTTTGAAGAGGGTTTTGAATATGCTGATTCACGGCTTAAGAAAAACGTGGATCCGATAAGGTTTTTAGCCTTGGTGGATGATTATTCAGATGAGTTTTTTTCTTTGGATGCATGTGCGAATAGATTAAAGGAGATTCTCAGGGAAGATTTCAAGGTTTCTATGACTGTGGATGAAGTTAAGCAGAAAATTTATCAATTTCAGAAGAAAGGGGATTTTTCAGAAGACTCTGTTTCGCGTGCTTTTAATATTGGCAACGCAGGGAGTGTTGCCTCTATCATAGGGCTTTTCCTTGGAGCTTCGAGTTGAAATTCATTTATTTATATGATGCTTCCGTTGGTAGGTCCGATAATTTGGAAGATGGGTGTAAAGGCTGTGTATCAAAAGCTAATGCTTCCGTTAACTCCTTGAAGTGCCCAGTATTCCACGATAATAGAATGCATACGAAGAGGTCGAGTGAAGAAGGTGTTTTTTTCTTCTGCACATCTTACGAAGAAAAGTCGAAAAACAGTTTTCGAGGAAAGCTTGAAGGCTATGAGGAGTTAATTCGTCAGCTTGTCATTGAGAAGAACGAGCAGCGAGAAGAAGAAGCTGTTGGTTTTAAAAGACATTTACATAACTTGGTGAGCTTAAATGCTGTTGCTATTCAGTCGATTTATGCAAACATTCCACAGGAGAGCTTTATCCAGAGTAGGCGCGAAGAGCTCTTGTCGACTATCACTGAGCATGTCCGCTCTTCCCCTGAGATCTCTGCAAAGCTAATAGTAGACCTGCTTAAAAATGAAGTATTAAAGAAGGCTGAGCTTTCGGCTTATAATAAGATTTTCCACGATGAATCACCAGACTTTTTCTACTATTCTGCGCACAAGATTGTTTTGCTTGTTCTCAATTCTTTTTGGGATGAGTTTAAGGAGAAAGATGTCAGGGTATCTATGGATAGTTTTTATGGGAAGGTTAAGATAGACTTTGATGCGTTTGCAGCTGTTCTGACTCATGTCTTCCATAACTCAGCAAAATACATTCTTCCGAGAAGTAAGCTCTCCATATTTTTTCAATCTACAGGAGAAGGGGCTGTTAGGATAAGTTTTGAGATGATTAGTCTGAGAATAAAAAGAGAAGAGGAGGATCTGATTTTCAAAAAGAGCTTTTCCGGTGAAGAGCCAAGACGTTTAAAAAGAGATGGTGAGGGTCTTGGTTTGTGGGTTGTTAAAGAACTGCTCGGTTCAATGGGGGGGAGTATATCTGTTGAAACTGATATCGACAAGAGAAAGAGGAGGAATAAAATGGGTGTTAATTATGAGCTGAATAGATTTAATATCTTTCTTTTGCAGAGTTGATGGCCTCAAGCGACCCCCTCCAAAGCTGCACAGGCTACAGTGCAGCGATCAGAAAAGTGAGTCCGCCTTATGCACCAAGATGCTGAATGAGGTGGGCTTATACTAAGTGTTTGTGCGCGTCCGCTTCTGGCCGATAGCGGCTGTATGCAATATGGTCGTTTTCTTTACGCATGCTAACCGCCCCTCCAGGACGCCCTGGAGGGGCGGTTTTGTGTAAAGAAATCGCGTAAATGTTTCTACGCACAGGAAAGGTGGGTTTTGTTTCTGGCTTTCTGGTCAGCTTTGACTTCCGGCGCCTAATGACGCATGTCGAAAGCCACGCAGCGAATCAGGGCTTTCACCGGCATGCCTTGCCTGAGCCCTAACTCGTCATAGGACTTCCGTGTCAGGCGTGCTCGCAGGTGGTGTCCGCCCACACACAGTAGCAGCTCAATCGAGGTCGGGTTGTCCTGCAGGGTGCCGACTTGCTTGATGACAGCGTCAAGGTGGTTGCGATAGCTGCTTTGGGCAGTCTCCGAGAGTGCCAGAGCCACGTCGCGCACCGGTACTCTGACTCTGCATCTGGCCCCCACCTGGGCCTCGATGTGCGGTACCACCAACGTCTGGTCATCGCCAAGGTCCAGGTGCGTGAGAGCGTACTCACGATCATGGCTGGCGACTCGCGTGTCGAGCACCGAGGCAGCATCGAAGCCACCCACCTGTGCCGTCAGGTCGATGCGGTTAAGCACTCTGTCCAGGCTATCGCTGGCGGCGATCGTGCCGTTGTCGATCAGCACCAGATGATCGGCGATGGCGCTGATCTCCTTGGGGTCATGGCTGATGTAGACGATGGGGATTTCAAGGTCGCGGGTCAGCGACAGGATGTAGCGCAGCAGCTCTTGCTTGCGCGGACCATCCAACCCGGTCAACGGCTCATCCATCAGCAAGAGTTCCGGGTCGGTCAGCAGCGCTCGGCCGATGGAAACACGCCGGGCCTCGCCGCCCGAGAGCATCCCCGGCATGCGATCCAGCAGATCCCCGATGCCCAGCAGGTCGACGATCGGATCGAAGCGTAAACGGGCCGACGCCGGCATACCGTAGGTGAGATTGCCCCGTACTCGGTAGTGAGGAAATAGCCTGGCCTCCTGGAAGACCACTCCGACCCGTCGACGATGTGGCGGCAGGAAGTGGCTACGAGAGGTGTCCACCAGGCAGCGCTCGCCAATCTGTATGATGCCTTTGTCAGGACGATCCAGCCCGGCAATCAGGCGCAGCAGGCTCGTCTTGCCGCTTCCGGAGGCACCAAAAAAGGCTGACACTCCGTGAGTCGGAAGCGCCAGATCAACGTCCAGCGTAAAAGTGCCCAGCTGCTTGCTCACATCCAGCCGCAAGCCGTGTTCGTGCCTCGTCGAGGTGGGCATGCCCCGGCCCAGGGTGGCATCCATGAGAGACTCCTCAGGCGTCACGTTCGCGCAGACGATGGCGCGCATGGCGGGCCAGCCACTCGGAGGCCAGCAGAGAGAGCATGGCGATGATGATCGCCAGCAGGCACAGTCGAGCGGCGGCGGCCTCTCGGCCGGGCGACTGAATCAGGGTGTACAGGGCCAGCGGCAGGTTACGTGTCTCGCCGGGGATGTTGGAGGCAAAGGTGATCGTCGCGCCGAATTCGGAGAGGGCTCGCGCAAAGGCCAGCAGGGTGCCGGTGAGTAGACCGGGGATGGCCAGCGGCAGAGTGATGGTCACGAAGATCCTCCAGCGGCCGGCTCCCAGCGTACTGGCCGCGGCTTCCAGTTTGGGGTCGACTGCCTCCAGCGAGAGGCGGATGGCACGTACCAAAAGGGGGAAAGCCATCACGCCGCTGGCCACGGCAGCGCCCTGCCAAGTGAAGGGCAGGCCAATACCGAACAGATCGTGTAACCAGCGGCCCAGCCAGCCCTGGCGACCCATCGTGACCAGCAGCAGGTAGCCAACTACCACTGGGGGCAGCACCAGGGGCAGGTGCACGAGTCCATCGAGCAGCGCTTTGCCACGAAACTCGTGGCGTGCCAATAGCCAGGCGATGGCGATACCCGGCGGCAGAATCCATACCACGGCACTGATACCGATCTTCATGCTGAGGAGAATGGCTTCCCACTCGGCCGGAGTCAGCATCGCCTGCCTCGCTTAGCGGGAGGTGTCGGCAGGCGAGAAGCCGTGTGTTGCGAAGATGTTTCTCGCTTCTTCGCTTTCCAGCCAGGAACGGAAGGCTGCCGCTGCCGCGTTGTCTTCGGCATCGATCAGAGCGACCGGATAGACGATGGGCTCATGAGTATCCAGAGGGAACAGGCCCAGGGTACGCACGGCGTCACTCGCCTCGGCGTCGGTCTGGTAGACAATACCGACGGGGGTTTCGCCACGCTCCACCAAGGCCAGTGCGGCTCGTACGTCATTGCCACGGGCCAAGCGATCCTCGAGGTCTTGCCACTCGCCGAGTGCCTCCATGGCCTGCCGGGCATAGATGCCCGCCGGCACATGGTCGGGATCGCCAACCGACAGGCGCTCGCCCGAACCGAGTAGGCTCATGAGAACCCCGTCTTCACCCGGGATGAAGTCGTGGATCTCGCTGCTGGAGGGGGCCACCAGGGCGAGGCGGTTCTGCAACAGGTTGGCGCGTTCCTGAAGCAGGACACCCTGCTCTTCGAGCCAATCCATCCAGCTGATATTGGCGGAGATGAACAGATCCGCGGGGGCACCATTCACGATCTGGCGAGCCAGCGTGGACGACGAGGCATAGACCGGCACGATGGTGAGGTCCTGATGCTCCGACGTGTAAGCCGCGATGATGTCATCCATGGCGTCGGTCATGGAGGCTGCCGCAGACACCTGCAGGGTCGCCGCCTGAGCTAGCGATACGGTACCGAGTAATGTCAGGGCCAGCAGCCCGCAGCGAGCCAGGCGATGAGTTGTAGCGTCGAATGAGGGCATACGGGCACCGTTATGTACAAGTGAACATAGCGGTACTGTAACGAGCGGCTGCCGGTTTGCCAAGCCATTGGCTACTCAGTCTTCAGCAGCTAAGGCGTCGGGTCGCATGAGCTTCAATAAGGCGTCGGCATGTTCGCAGACGTCACGGTCCAGGCGACGTTGTAAGGCGCGGTAATGGTCGAGTACCTGGCGCCCGAGAGGTGTCACCTGGGCCCCTCCCCCCTCGGCTCCACCAGCCGCGGTAGTAATCAAGGGAGAGGGGAAGTGCCGGTTCATGGTGTCAATCAGCTGCCAGGCTTTCTTGTAGCTCATGCCCAGCTCACGACTCGCGGCGGAGATCGAGCCGCAGGCGTCGATCCGGTCGAGCAGGTCGGCCTTACCGGGCCCCAGAACGACGTCCTTCTCGGCCACGAGCCGAAGCTGGAAACAGGGCTGGTCATGGTAGGTGCGAGTCATGCGGGTATCACAGCCAAGGAGTTTGACTTCATCTTACTGCGCGTGGGCGATGACCAGTAGGCCAACCCAGCTGCGGGTATCTTGTCCTGGCATGACCACCAACATGACGTCATTATGTAAAGAAAACCAAGGTTTTCTTGTGGTGGAATGCAACCATTCAGATGGGGGAAAGGTTTAATCCAACTATAATAGCCCCCGAGGGTTAGTCCGCTTTTGGCCGATAGCCCGGATGTTGCATCGGGCTGATCAGAAGTGCTCAGGTTTCAGGCTCGGAGAGTGTGATCCCTCTTTGGGCCTGAAATTGGCTACATATTGATCAAATTACTGAGTTCAAGATGCACTGCCCCCAACCCCCATGTGTTTTCTGTGCCGGGGACAGCACGCCGCGGCGCTATCCCGGCACCAGCTTGCTGGCCAACTTCAGAAAGAGGTCCTGCTCCGGGTACTGGCTGCTCAACATCAGCCGAATCGTGCGCGTGTTGCGGGTGATGACGGCGCCGATCTTCAGCAGCTTCAGGCGGAGGGTGTTGACCTGGGCCTGGGCGAAGGCTGTGCGCCTGAGGTAAACCCGACGCAGCCGCTCCAGGAGTAGGTAGGCCAGCCCCGAGAGCAGCAGTCGGTACTGGTTGGGCCACCATTCGTGGCAGCTGGTGCGGTCGGAGAACAGGAACTGCTGCTCCTTGATACGGTTCTCCATCTCGCCCCGGGCACAGTAGCGGTGGTCATAGAGCCACTCGGCGCTGCAGCCGCGCAGGCTGGTGACCACATAGCGGGTGTTGAAGCCACGCCGGCTGGTCTCGGACTTGACGATCACCCTTCGTCGACGCTCCTTCCAGCTCTTGGCAGCGTACTCGATGAAGCCGAAGACACGTTCCTTCTCCCAGCTCTTCTCGAAGCGGATGGCCGATTCGTAGTCGATGTCCAGAGCCAGCTTGGCCAAGCGCTTGTTGCCGGCGAGGCCGATGATGTAATCGACGCCATGGCGGTCACACCAGTTGAGGATCAGCGGACGGCAGAAGCCGCTGTCGCCTCGGAAGACGATCTTCACCTCAGGCCACGCCTGGCGCAGCCGACGGACCAACAGAGCGAGGATGGCACCGGCGTGGTGAGCGGCATCCAGCGAGGCCGGACGCAGGTAGCTGACCAGCAGCTGGTCGCCACAGAACACGAACAGCGGCAGGAAGATGTAGTGGTTGTAGTAGCCGTTGAAGTGCCGCCCGAGCTGCTGGCCATGCACCCGATCGTCGGTAGCATCGAAGTCGAGGTAGAGCGGCTTCTTGGGTGGCCGCCGGAACGAGCGGATGAACTGCTCGATCATCTCCTCGTGGATGGTGATCGCCCAGTCCCGGTCAGCTTGCTGCTCGAAGCGGCACAAGGTGGACTGACTGGCCAGCACGCCATCGGTATCGACGGCGGTCTGCAGGGCGATGTCGTGACGCAACGCATGGTGGTCATTGAGATCCTCATAGCCCAGTGCCAGGCCGAACACGCGCTGCCGGACCAGGGTTTCGGTGCGGTGCAGGCAGCGCTGAGCGTCGCGCTCGTCGCTGAGTCGGCGAGCGACGGCGCGGGTCAGGCCCATCTCGCGATCGAGCTGCCGCAGCAGCAGGATACCGCCGTCAGAAGTGACATCACCGCCATCAAAACGGGCGATGATCTGACGACCTTTGCAGCGTGGAAAGGAAGCGGATGGCGTGGTACATTTTGTCATGGCGGCTGAAGCGGTTGGTTCTTGTGTAGGAGCTTGAATTATAACCGATTTTCAGCCGCCTTTTTCATGTCTGATGCAATATCCAGGATAGCGGCTATGCCCCAAATGATCGCTTCCTTCATTCACGGCGTTTCAAAAAGGCACTTCGCTTGCTGAGGAATTCCTTCCCTTGATTTTGTCCCATGATAGTCAGCAAGAGACTTTTGTAATGCCGACTGTCTGAAAAAAATGGGTATTCGGGCAATAAGATAGGCGGACGGAATAGCGGACAAAAGGGATGCCACTGGCACTGATCGGCTATTCCCAGGCTTGCCAGCTGAGCCGAAACCGATCTATATTCGGCTCACTATATGAGCCGAAAGATGTGCGATTCGGCTCATCCGTATTCTCGGAGGTCTGGCATGACCGATCACGCCTCGACATGGATCTGGCAGCATCCTGGCTGGCCGAACTTTACCTGGCAGGCGGCAGAGATTCAGCCACGGGTCCAGGCATGCTGGAGGGATCTCGGTATTTTGGTCGGTCGGTCTGGGGCCCTGACATCCGCGGATGACCAGGACGCCGATGCGAGAGCCGCACTGGATACGCTGTTGCAGAGCATTGTCACGTCCTCGGCCATCGAGGGGGAGCGGCTCAATGTGGCCTCAGTCCGCTCATCCTTGGCCCGACGCCTTGGCGTGGAGGAGCCTGAGGGCGTTACCTCACCACGTTCCGAAGGCCTGGCGGAGCTGATGCTGGATGCGACCCTCAATCCTGACACGTCGCTGGACACCGAGAGGCTGTTTCAGTGGCATCGCTGGTTGTTCCCTGATGCTAACGCTGGCCTGACGACGCTAAGGCCCGGACAGTGGCGCGGGGTCGAGCCCTTGCAGGTGGTCTCGGGTCGCCTGGATCGTCCCAAGGTGCATTTCGAGGCACCGCCGAGAGAGGGGTTGGAACACGAGGTTGCCCAGTTCCTCGCGTGGTTCGAGTCCAGCCGGCATGACCCCGAGCTCGATCCCCTGGTTCGGGCGGGCCTGGCACACTTCTGGTTTTTGACGCTGCATCCGTTTGAAGATGGCAACGGCCGGATTACCCGGGCCATCGCCGATCGCGCCTTGGCGCAGGCGGATCAGCAGAGTGTCCGCCTGTATGCCATGTCGGCGGCCATCCTGGAGCGCCGCGCTGACTACTATCGCCGCCTGGAAGCGAGCCAGCGTGGCACACCAGACCTGACGGCCTGGCTTGTCTGGTTCCTGGAGACTCTGGATGCCACCTTGCTGGATGTCCTGGCGCAGGTCGAGCGGACGCTGGCCAAGGCCCGCTTCTGGCAGCACTTCAGGGCGGCTGGCCTGTTGCCTGAGCAGGTGAGGGTGCTGAACCGCCTGCTGGATGGCGGTGAGAGAGGCTTCGAACACGGTATCAGTGCGTCGCAGTACCAGAAAGTCGCCAAGGTCAGTAAGGCAACCGCCACCCGTCACCTCGCTGGGCTGGTCGAGAAGGGTTGCTTGGTTAAGCTTCCCGGAGGTGGCCGCAGCACGCGCTATCAGGTGCCGGAACGGCTCCGTCAGGACGGCGGGGAATAGACGTCCCCCATGACGACGGGGCGATCCTGAAGATACTCACCATCCGCCCTGCCGTATGGCCGTGAAGCCCGTCACGTCGGGATTGTAGAGATAGAGCCAGGCAGGGCCGAAGGCGGTGGGGTGAACGGCGCGATCATAGAGGCCCTGCCGGGGCTGGTGGGGGCGGTAGTCCTCCAACTGGTCGAGGCCGGTCAGCAGCCGGACTTCCACCTCGAAGACCTCGATCTCCACTCCGTGCGAGGACTCGAGCTTGGCCCCGGGGAAGGGGCCAAGGTCGTATAGGGTCACGTCGGCCAGGCGGTCGCTGCCCATGAAGCCGGCGCCATCAAGCCAGTGGTGATTGCGCAGGCCGCGCTTGAGGGTGCCGTAAACGGCGACCAGCGGCGTGCGGGGGATGGCCAGAGCAGGGGGCGGCATGTCGGGTCTCTCGTCAGCCGTCGATGCTAGAATGCTAACACGCTGCCTGGCGACGGGGCTGGCCTTACAGCCTTGGTGCGTCGTAGTTGATCGGCTCGTCGGTATAGACACAGACGTTGGCGTCGGCGATGTCGCCGGCGGGGTCTTCCAGGTGGGTGGCGAAGAACTCGCGGATCTCGCGGCGCTGGCAGTGGGCCTCGAAGGCCTCGCGGTTTGCCCAGATCTCGTGGAAGACGATGGGGTAGCTGTCGCCCTGAGCGAAGGGGTTGTCGATCTTGCGGGTCACCGTGTAGAGCAGGCAGGCATCTTCCCGGTGGGCGTTGGGCTCCAGCGCCTGCAGGGCGCGGAAGAGCGCCTCCTCACGGCCGGGCTTGGGCTTGAAGCTGGCGGTGCAGTAGATCTTCTGTGACATCGCGGCTGTCCTGATGAGTGAGTAGGGCGCCGACGATACCACCCCAAGGCAGAGCGAACGAATCGCGGGCAACCGCGTGCAGGCCGAACCCGGGGAGAGGTGTGGCGCCAGGCCCTCAGGTCAGGCGCTTGAAGCCTTCACGAAAGCGCTGCCGGGCGTGTTCCCAGCGGGAGGCGGGCGGTGCGGCAGGCGCCTGGGGCAGGGCCGCGCTGGCGCGCTGCAGGGCATCGAGGATGGCATCCAGGTGGCGGTGGCAGAGGGGGGCATCCAGGCCACCCGGGCAGCGCTTCAGCAGGGCGTCGCACTCGTCGCTCGCCTGGGCCAGGGCGCGGCGGGCCTCGTCGTTGTCCTCGGCCTGCGCCTGGCACTCCTTGAGCTCCCGCGAGAGCATCATCAGCATCTTGCTGTCGAGCCAACAGGGCATGGTGTCGCTGGCCTTGCCGGCCATGGAGTTCTTGATCGCCTGGAAGGAGACCTGCAGGAAGACCGCCGTGTAGTAGGCCTTGGGACGTTGCAGGCTCATGGGGGTCGGCTCTTTCAGGGAAACAAGAATTGTTATCGATAATGGCCAAAGCCGGGCCCGGGGTCAATGCCCCGATCAGCGACATGGGGCCGCAGCATGTGGCGAGTGTGATCGGGAGGGAGGAATACTTTTTTACGATAGGAAACTATTTTTCTTATCGTATACTTCGTGCACCCTAAGGTTCCGTTGGCACCCGCTCCCTGTTGCCGGTGCCAGTCCATCCCCGATCTGGAGCGGCGCGCGCCGGCTTCCGGCCCGAGCCGGGTTCCCGATCCCTCGCGGACGGCGTGAGCCCGAGTGCAACGAGGTATTTCTGATGAGCAAACAACCCTTCCTGATCGCCATGACCTTCATGTCGATCATTATCGGCGGTGGCTTCGCCTCGGGCCAGGAGGTGCTGCAGTTCTTCACCGGCTACGGCGTCATCGGGATCGCCGGCACCCTGGTAAGCGCCCTGCTGTTCGCGTTTCTCGGCATGCAGATCGCACGGATGAGCTCCAGCATGCAGGCGCGTTCCCACAAGGAGGTGCTGGTGGCGCTGTTCGGCACGCGGGCGGGGCTTGCCATCGACCTGGTGCTTTCCTTCTTCCTGTTCGGCGTCGGCGTGGTGATGCTGGCCGGCAGTGGCTCCATCTTCGCCCAGCAGTATGGCCTGCCGCCGCTGTTCGGCGGGGTGCTGCTCAGCGTGCTGGTCATCCTGACCCTGTGCCTGCGGGTCCGGGGAATCATCAACCTGATCAGCGCCATCATGCCGGTCCTGCTGCTGCTGGTGCTGACCATCACCGTCTACTCCTTCTTCACCAGCAGCGCCTCGCTGGAGACGCTGGAGGCCGTGGCGACCGAAGTGCCGACCATCAGCAAGGGCTGGCCGGTCTCGCACTGGTTCATCGGCGCACTGCTCTACGCTTCCTTCAATATCGCCGTGGGCTTCCCCATGCTCTCGGTGATCGGCGGGCTGACCCGCGATTCCCGCGAGGCGGCGCTGGGGGGCATCCTGGGCGGGGTTGGCCTCGGCGTGCTGATCTTCCTGCTCAACATCGGCCTGTTCGCCAACCTCGAGCGCCTCGTCGGGGTCGATATGCCGTCGCTGATGCTGGCCACGGCGGTGTCGCCGCTGGTGGCCATGGTCATGTCGCTGGCCCTGATCTGCATGATCTACAGCACGGCGGTGGGCATGTTCTTCGCCTTCACGGCGCGTTTCGCGACGCCGGAGACCAGCCGTTTCAAGGTGTTCAGCGTGCTCTTTACCACTGTGGGGCTGGTGCTCAGCCAGTTCGGGTTCAGCACCCTGATCGGCACCGTCTATCCCATGCTGGGCGTGGTGGGGCTGGTCCTGATCGTGGCGCTGGGCTACCGCTGGCACACCGCCCGCCGCGAGGCCAGGGCGGGTCTGGCCAGTTCGTCCAGCTATTGAGCATCCTGATGACTCGCCCGGGCTTCGACACGGTTTCTGCCGAGTTCTTTGACCCGGTAGAGGCTGCCGTCGAGCCTGAGCACCACCATGCCATCCCAGGACGCCTCGAACAGGGCGTTCCAGAGGATGGTCTCGTTATTCCCGGATGATGGCATGGGCGGATTCCCGAGCCTCAAGGTGTGGGTGACTGGTTATCATAGTACCTCACGTTGCGTCATCCTGGTGCACTGTTGACCGGCGAGGTGGTGGCGGCGGGAGTGGTCTACGCTTGGCACCACACAGCGAGGTTCGGAGCGAGTCCATGCGCTATCTCTACCTGATGCGCCATGCCAAGGCGAAGTCGTCACGTGCCGATCTGGCCGATCATCGGCGTCCCTTGCGGCGGCGAGGCCGGCATCAGGCCGAGGCGATGGCCGCTCCACTGCAGCGCTGGGGTGCACTGGAGGGTGACATTCACGTCAGCAGCGCCAGGCGCTGCCTGCAGACCCTTGAGGCCGTGGACAGCGTATTGCCCGGCCTCGGGGTCGCCGATCGGGTACAGCTTCACGATGATCTCTATACCTTCGAGGGGCAGGCGCTTCTCGAGTGGCTGAGACGCCTGCCGGAGGCGAGTGAGCGCGTGCTGGTGATTGGTCATAACCCGGCCCTGCTGCAACTGGCCCGCTGGCTGTGTCCCGAGGCGCCGGCGTCGCTGCCGACCGGCGGCCTGGTGTGCCTGGCGTTGCCCGTGCCCTCATGGCAGGCGTTGGCCAGGCATGGCGCCGAGCTCACGGCCAGCCTGACGCCCGCCGAGGCAAGCCATGGTCTCTTCAAGCGCCGGGCCCCGGTCGCACCCGATCTGCGCAAGGCCGACCCGGCGAGCCGGGTTCACGCGCTGCTGTGCCACCAGTATCGCCTGGTCCTTGCCCTGGAGCCGGGCGTGATCGCCGGCATCGATCCCGAGTTCCTGCACCAGTATCGGGTCAATCTGCGCCGCAGCCGTGCCATCGGCGAGTCTCTGCTCGCCATCGCCAGGGTGCCCGGGTTGAAGAAGCGGCTGAAGCGGCTCAAGCGCCGTGCCCAGGCCACCAGCGAGCTGCGCGACCTGCACGTCTTCCTGGAGAGCCTGGATGCTCGGCCGGCGCCGCTCTCGGAGCGGATCCGGATGACCCTGCATGACTGGCTGGCCGCCCGCGAGCGGGAGCGGCATGAGGCGCTGTGCCGGCAGCTCGGTGAATCCGAGTATGCCGAGGAGATGGCGGCATGGCAGGCCTTCCTCGATGGCAACCGCTTCCAGCAGGCGCTGGCTGGCCTGGATTCACGGCGCGTCGACAGGGTGCTCGTGGAGCGCATCGCCGAACACGATCGCGAGCTTGCCGCCCTCGGCGTCGCCAGCCCCGACGAGGCCTTCCATGACCTGCGCAAGGGGGTGAAGCGCATCCGCTACCTGGCCGAACTGGACCCCAAGCGCCATCGGCGGCTGCTGAAAGGGCTGAAGCGTCGCCAGGGAGTGCTCGGCGATTTCCAGGACCTGTGCAGCCGCCAGGCCTGGATCGAGGCCTTTGCCGCCGCTTCCCGCAATGCTCCCAGGCGCCGGCAGGAGTGCGCTGCCTGGTGTGCCGCCCTCGAGGAGCAGAAGCGCGACCTGCGTGAGCAGGTTGTCGCCCTCGCGCCGCTGGCATCCTGAGCCCAGGCGCAGGGCCGGGTTGAACTGCGTGGCCGGCTCCTCCACCTTTGACCTTTTCCCATCATCTATCCAGGAGTTGAGATGACTGCCACTGTACTGATCACTGGCGCCAACCGCGGCGTCGGCCTGGCCCTGGCTCGCCACTATCACGCCGCCGGCTGGGCGGTGATTGGCGTCTGCCGCAGTGGCGGTGAGGAGGCCGCCGAGCTGCGCGACGTCGCCGAGACGCTGATCGAGGGCATCGAAGTGACCCGCGCCGAGGATGTCGAACGCCTCAAGGGGGAGCTGGCGGGTCGCCGCCTGGACCTGCTGATCAACAATGCCGGGATGCTCAGGGATGAATCACTGGGCGAGATCGACTTCGACTCCATCCGCAGCCAGATGGAGATCAACGCCTATGCGCCGCTGCGGGTGAGCGAGGCGCTGCTGGGGAACCTGGGCGAGGGCGCCAGGATCGCCAACATCACCAGCCGCATGGGCTCCATCGCCGACAACGACTCCGGCGGCCGCTACGGCTATCGCGCCTCCAAGGCGGCGCTCAATGCCTTCGGCAAGTCGCTGGCCATGGACCTCAAGCCGCGCGGCATCGCCGTGGCCCAGATCCACCCCGGGTATGTGAAGACGCGCATGGTCAACTTCGGCGGCATGATCAGCGCCGAGGAGGCCGCCGCGGGTATTGCCCAGCGCATCGAGGAGCTGACCCTGAAGAACAGCGGCGGTTTCTGGCACAGCAACGGCGAGGCGCTGCCCTGGTGACGGCGACGCCGTCCAGCGCCCCGGCGCCCGGCTTGGCGCAGGGAACAACCGGAGGAGCGCCATGGCGTCCACGAACGGTGCGATGAGCACCGGCAGCCCGGCATGGCCGGTGGCCACCATCGCCCTTGCCCAACTGCTCGGCACCTCGCTGTGGTTCAGCGCCAACAGTGCGACGGATGACCTGATGCGCGCCTGGCAGGCCAGCGCCGCCGATATCGGCTGGCTGACCAGCGCGGTGCAGAGCGGTTTCATCCTCGGCACCCTGATCATGGCGCTGGGCGGCCTGGCGGATCGCTATCGTGCCAGTCGTATCTTCGTGTGCAGTGCCATCGCCGGAGCGCTGTTCAACGCCGGCTTCGTCTGGCTCTCGGAGGGGCTGGCCAGCGCTATGCTGTTCCGCTTCCTGGTGGGCCTGTCACTGGCGGGCATCTACCCGGTGGGCATGAAGCTGATCGTCAGCTGGGCGCCGGAGCGAACCGGCCAGGCGCTGGCGCAGCTGGTTGCCATGCTGACGCTGGGCACGGCGCTGCCCCATGGGCTGCGGGAGGTGGGGGCCGAGCTCCCCTGGCAGGCCGTCATCCTCGCCTCCTCGGGGCTGGCGCTGCTGGGAGCCCTGCTGATCCTGTGGCTGGGGGATGGGCCGCACCTGCCGGATGCCCGCCAGCGCCAGGCGTCGGCCAGCGGGGCGGCGCGTCGCGCCACGGTCCTGGATGCCTTCAGGCTGCCGCGTTTTCGCGCGGCCGCCCTGGGCTACTTCGGCCACATGTGGGAGCTCTACGCCTTCTGGACGGTGGTGCCGCTGCTGGTGTCGCACTCGGTGCTGGCCGCTGAGTATGGCGTGCTCGGGGTCTCCGGCATGGCGTTCGGCATCATCGCCGTGGGCGCGCTGGGTTGCCTTGTCGGCGGCCTGCTGTCGCGCCGTCTGGGCAGCGCCAGGGTGGCCCTGGGTGCCCTGGCCGGTTCGGGCCTCTGTGCCCTGCTTTTCGCGCTGTTCTGGGAGGGGTTGCCGGCTCCCGCGCTGGGCCTGCTGCTGCTGGTGTGGGGGGCCACCGTGATCGCCGACTCGCCACAGTTCTCGGCGCTGGCGGCCAAGGCCTGCCCGCGCGAGCTGGTGGGGGCCGCCCTGGCGATCCAGAACTCCATCGGCTTTGCGATTACCGTCGTCTCGATCGCCGCCACCACGGCGCTGTTCGAGCGGGTCGGGCTGAATGCCGCCTGGCTGCTGGTCCCCGGACCGATCTTCGGCCTGCTCGGCTTTGCCTGGGCGTCCCGGCAGGGCGCTCACGACGACGGCGGCGCCCCCCTCAGGCGCTGACAATGCTTGCCCGGCTGGTGCCGTTACCCTGCGGTTCGACCTGGATCTGCACCGGGATGCGCTCGTGCATCTCCTGGACGTGGGAGATCACGCCCACGCGACGGCCCAGCGCCTGCAGGCCGTCCAGGGCATCCATGGCCAGGGCCAGCGACTGCGGATCGAGGCTGCCGAAGCCCTCGTCGATGAACAGTGACTCGATGGTGAGCTCCCCCGAGGCCATGGAGGCGAGCCCCAGCGCGAGGGCCAGCGAGACCAGGAAGGTCTCGCCGCCGGACAGGGAGTGAACCGAGCGGCGCTCGTCGGCCATGTCCTGATCCACCACCAGCAGGCCGAGGTCGCTGCCGCCGCGGACCAGCCGGTAGCGACGGCTGAGCCCGGCCAGGTGAGCATTGGCGTGCTCGAGCAGCTGCTCCAGGTTGTAGGCCTGGGCGATACGCCGGAAGACCTTGCCGTCGGCGGAGCCGATCAGCTCGCTGATGCGTCCCCAGCGGCGGTATTCGCTGCGGGCGGCCTCCAGTTCGTCCTGGGCGGCCTTCTGGCGCTCGAGCCTGCGCTGGTCGTCACTCAAGGCGAAGGCCGATTCATCCCGGGCCCGCTGGGCCGCCTCCAGCCTGGGACCCAGTTCGGCCCAGGCCTCGTCGAGGGCCGCGCGGCGCTGCTGCAGTGTCCCGGCGACCGCCTCATCCAGCAGCGCCTGATCATCCTCGTCCTCGGTCAGCGCCTGGTCCCTGCGGTGGCGCAGCAGGGCGTCGCGCCGCTCGGCCAGGGTGGCGGTGGCCCGCTGGCGTTGCTGGTCGCTTGCCTCGATCCGCCGTTCCGCCTCCCTGGCCTCGTCCTCGGATTGGCTCAGCAGCCGCGCCAGGGTGTCATCATCCAGCCCCGGGTGGGCGCGGCGCCACTCGTCGAGCTGCTGCGTCAAGCGCTGCTGCTCCTGGCGTCGCTGCTCCAGCTGCCGGGCCTCATGCTCCGCCAGCTGGGTGAGGCGCTGGTTCTCTCGCTGGACGTCGTGGAGGTGAGCCAGGGCGTTGTCGCGTGTCTGGCGGGTGCTCTCCTGGTGCGCCTCGAGCTGCTGCTGCCAGGCGTCGGGTGAGGCGTGGTCGCCGAGTCGCTCGGCGAGGGTGCGGGCGAGCTCGTCGCGCTGCTGGCGCAGCGGGGGCAGCTGCCCCTCGAGTTCGGCCAGCTGCCGGTCGGCGCCGGTCTTCTCGGCCTCCAGGCGGGTCAGCGCGAGACGCCCCTCCTGGAGCGCCTTCTCCAGCGGGGCCAGCTCCGCCTCGGCCCGGTTCAGCTCGTCCAGTGCCTGGCGCTGCCGGTGGCGCTGCGCCTCGCTCTGCTCGCGCTGGGCCTGCAGCCAGCCGTCGCGCTCTGCCTCGTCGACGGCGGTGAGCTCCCCGTGCAGCGGATGTCCCACCAGCGCCTGTCGGGCGCTGTCCAGGCGCTGCTCGGCGGCCTCGAGATCGGCAGCCAGCTGCTTGAGCGAGCGCTCCACGCCGCGATAGTCACCCACCAGTTCGTCGCGTCGCTTCTGGGCGGTATCGCGGGCATTTCGGGCCTCGTCGAGCTGGCGCGCTTCCTCCTGCTCCTGGGCGGCCAGCTGGGCCGCCTCGGGTGTGGCCGGTGGCCGCTGCCGCCAGGGGTGGTCGAGTCCACCGCATACCGGGCAGGGCTCATCCTGCTTCAGGGCCTCGCGCAGGCGCACCACGCTCTCGCTGCGCACGGCGCGGCTACGCTCGATCAGTGCGCTGACGCTCTCGAAGTTGGCCTGGCTGCGGTCGAGGCGTTCACGGGCGGTCTGACCCTCGGCCAGCAGCCTGTCCCGGCGTGAGCGCTGCTCGTCGAGCTGGCCTGTCAGCCGCGTGTGGGCCTGGGTGGCACGGCCGAACTCCTGCCAGCGACTGGCCAGCTCCTCCAGGGCGAGGTTACGCCGGGCAGCCTGGTCATGAGCCTGCTGAGCGGCCTGGCGGGCGCTGTCGAGGTCGGCGTGGCCGCCCAGCAGCCTGTGCAGCGCCGCCTGCCAGTCGTCGCGCTGGCGCTGGCGGTCCTGCTGTGCGGCCTGGGCCTGGCGGTGTTGACCGGCCAGCTCATCGGACTGTCGTCGTTGCCGGTCCAGAGACGCCTCCAGCTCGCCGAGTCGCTGCTCCAGGGTGGCCAGGCGCTGGGCCTGTTCGCGGGCCTGGCGCAGTTCGGGTTCGGCCCGTCGGCGGGCCTCGCCGGCCTCCTCAAGCGCCCGCTCTGCCTGTTCGAGGGCCTGGCCGGCGGCCTGCTGCTCGGTGTCGGCCTCCTGCCGCGCCTTCAGGGTGCCGGCGTGGGTCGCCTGCAGGGCGGCGATCTCGTCGGGCAGCTCGGCCTGTCGGCCGAGGGCGTGGCGCTGCGGGGCGATCAGCCGGTGCCAGTCGCGGTCGGCGCGCTGCCCGGCGAGTGCCTGCCACTCCTCCTCGGCGGCCTGCCGCTGGACAAGGCCGTCACGCCAGGCCTTGTTCAGGCGGTCATCGTCGTCGTGCCAGCGCCGCTCGGCCTTGAGCGATTCCGCCTGCTTCTGCAGCTCGTCGAGGGCCCGGCGGCTGGCCTCGGCGGTGCGCTCCAGTTCGGCGCGGACCTCGGGCGCGGCGGGCAGGTCGTCGGCGAGCCGTGTCTCCAGGGCCTCCACGGCCTTCTTCGCCTGGCTGGCGCGGCGGTAGGCGGCCATGGAGATCTCGGAGTATTCGCGGGTGCCGGTGAGGCGCTCGAGCAGGTCGCTGCGCGCGTTGTCGTCGGCCTGCAGGAAGGCGGCGAATTCGCTCTGGGCGAGCAGCACGGCGCGGGTGAACTGTTCGAAGGTGAGCCCCAGGCGCTCCGGCAGCAGGCGATCGAATTCGCGCTTCTGGGCGGTCAGCAGGCGGTCGTCGTCGAGGTCGGTCAGCGACTGCTCCACCGCCTGCAACCGCCCGCCGGGCTTGTGGCGGGCCCGGCGCACCGCCCAGCGGGCGCGGTAGCGACGCCCGTCGCGGCCCAGGAAATCCACCTCGGCGTGGCCCCCGGCGGTGCCGCGGCGCAGCAGGGTGCGTGCATCGCCGGTGGTCAGGGTGGAGTCCGCGGTGTCATCGATCTGGCTGTCGCGGCTCGGTGCCTGGCGCAGCCGCGGGGTGCTGCCGTAGAGCGCCAGGCACAGGGCGTCGAGCAGGGTGCTCTTGCCGGCACCGGTGGGCCCGGTGATGGCGAACAGGCCGGCATCGGCCAGCGGTGGCGCGGTGAAGTCGAGCTCCAGCGGGCCGGGCAGGGAGGCCAGGTTCTCCAGGCGCAGGGCGAGGATCTTCACGCCGGCTCCTCCCCGTGGTCGGCGTCCTGTACCTCCTGGCGCAGGCGGTCGAAGTCGGCCAGGATCTCGTCGTCCGGTGGCTCGCCCCAGCGCCCCTCCCAGGTGCGCTCGAAGAGCTTGCGCGGGCCCAGGGTCTCCAGGTCGACTCGCGCTTGGCCATGATCGCCGTCGACCCGGGGCAGGCGACGCTCCAGGCGCAGCAGCCGCAGTGCCTTGCCCGCCAGGGCGGCATCCATCCGGGCACGCAGGTCGGGAATCGGCGCGTCCAGCTCCACGCGTACCTCCAGCCAGGGCCATTGCTCCCTGGACAGTCCCGGGTCATCTTCCAGCGTCTCGAGTTCGGCCAGCACCGCCTCGAGCGGGCCGGGGCCGATGCGATGCATGGCCACCGGGCGCGGCACGGGGATCGCCGTGGCCTCGAGAAGCGCCTCGCCATCGAGGGTCACCTCCACCACCTGGTGGGGATAGGCGACCTCACTGAAGTCCAGCGGCAGGGGGCTGCCGCTGTAGCGGATGCGCGCCTCGCCGACCTGCTGGGCGCGGTGCAGGTGGCCCAGGGCCACGTAGGCGATCTCGGCCGGGAAGAGAGCGGCGGAGATCGACTCCTCGCCACCGATCACGATGGGGCGCTCGCTGGCCTCGGAGACCGCGGCGCCATGCAGGTGGGCATGGCTCATGGCCACCAGCGCCTGGCCGGGCAGGCGCCGGTCGCGAGCGGCCTCGATCAGCTGACGATGCACGCGGGTGATGCCCGCTACATAGTCGTTGGGGCCGTCGTCCTTGGGGGAGGCGTCGCTTGAGGCGTCGTCGTCGCTGGCCACTCTTGCGCCGGTGACCTCGGCTGGGCGCAGGAAGGGCAGTGCCAGGCACCAGGCGCGAGTCTCGCCTGTCGCGTCGGTGAGCGGCACCAGCAGTCGTTCGGCGTCGAGTCGGCCGTCGTCCAGCCAGCTGACCCGACCCAGGGCGTGGGTACGCAGGCGGCGCATCAGAGGGGCGGGCAGCTCGATGCGGTTGCCGCTGTCGTGATTGCCGGCGATCAGCACGAGATCCAGGTGCGGCAGCCGCTCATGGGCGGAGACGATGAAGTCATAGAGCAGTTCCTGGGCGCGCAGGGAAGGGTTGACCACGTCGAAGATGTCGCCGGCCACCAGCAGGGCGTCTGCCTCGCGTTCCACCAGGGTGTCGAGCAGCCAGGTCAGGAAGGCGCGGTGCTCGGCGTGGCGCTCCTGGCCGTGGAAGCTCTGGCCCAGGTGCCAGTCGGCGGTGTGGATCAGCTTCATGGTGGTCTCCCTTCCTGCCGGTATCCGGAAGGCGATAGTCTACGCCACTCGATAGCGGCTGTTCAGGAGGCCCCATGTCTCTCTCCCCCCTCCATGAGTGGAATCTTGCGCCTCGCGACGCCATCGCCCTGCAGCGGCGCCTCTCCGGCCGCGTCGAGCGCGAGGATCGCCTGGGTGAAGTGTGTCATATCGCCGGGGTGGATATCGGCTTCGAGGACGGCGGGGATATCACCCGGGCGGCGGTGGTGGTGCTGGCCTGGCCGCCCGGCGAGGACGGGCGGTTCGAGGTGGTGGAGCAGGTGGTGCAGCGCGAGCCCACGCGGATGCCCTATATCCCGGGACTGCTGTCATTTCGCGAGGTGCCGGCGGCGCTGGCGGCCTTCGATCGGTTGAGCGTGCGCCCCGAGCTGGTGATGGTGGATGGCCAGGGCATCGCCCACCCGCGCCGGCTCGGGGTGGCCAGCCACCTGGGGCTGTGGCTCGACCTGCCCACCATCGGCGTGGCCAAGTCGCGGCTGTGCGGACGCCATGGCGAACCGGGTCCGGCGCGGGGCGACTGGACGCCGCTGGTCGACGGCCCCGACGACGAGGTGGTCGGCGCGGTGCTGCGCTCGCGGGTCGGGGTGAAACCGCTCTTCGTCTCCACCGGTCACCGGGTCGCGCTTTCGACGGCGCTGGCGTGGGTGGTCGCGTGCTTGGGGCGTACCAAGCTGCCGGAGCCCACGCGGCTGGCGGATCGTCTGGCCTCTCGGCGCGGGGGTGTGCGTTAGTCGACGGTCGGCGGGGCAGGGGAGGGGAGCCGCCACTGCGCTATACTGCCGGCCCACCCTCCTGCCGAGCCGACCATGACCCAAGCCGTTGATCCCCTCGCCGCTACCCGCCAGTGGGTGGAGACCTTCGTGGTCGCCCGCAACGTCTGCCCCTTCGCCGGACGCGAGGTGGCCCGCGACACGATCCGCTACGTCATCCTGGACGCCGGTGACTGGGAGCAGGCCCTGCTGACCCTGGTGGCCGAGTGCGAACGCCTCGACGAGACCCCCGCTATCGAGACCACCCTGCTGGTGCTCACCCCAGGCCTCGAGGCCTTCGACGACTACCTGGACTTCCTGGAGGTGGCCGAGGCGCTGCTGGCCGACCAGGGCTATGAAGGCACCTACCAGCTGGCGAGTTTCCATCCGGAGTATCGCTTCGCGGATGCCGAGCCGGAGGATCCCGCCAACTTCACCAACCGCTCGCCCTTCCCGATGCTGCATCTGCTGCGCGAGGCGGGGCTGGAGCAGGTGCTCTCGCACTACCCGGATCCCGAGGCGATCCCCGAGCGTAATATCGCGGCGCTGCGCGAGGTGGGCCAGGCGCCCCTCGCCGCGGCGCTGGCCCGGCTGCGCGGCGGCGACTGAGCGCTTGGTCGGGCTAGACGATATCCAGTGGCACCTTGCGGCCCGGGGCCGGAAGGGCGGCGTCCAGCCGGGCCAGGGCGTCGTCATCGAGCCTGACGTGCAGGGCGGCGGCATTCTGCTCCACATGGTCGACCCGAGCCGCCTTGGGGATGGCGATGACGTCCCGGCGGCCATCGTGAGGGCGGATCGCCCAGGCCAGCAGCACCTGGGCCGGGGTGATGCCGTGGCGTGCGGCGATGCCCAGCACCTCGGGGTGGCCGAGCAGGTCCTCGCGCAGGCCGCCGGCCTGGGCCAGCGGGCAGTAGGCCATGGTCGGCATGCCATGTTCGCGTTGCCACGGCAGCAGTGAGTGCTCGATGCCCCGGGAGCCCAGGTGGTAGAGCACCTGGTTCACCGCGCAGGCCTCGCCGCCGGGCAGGGCATGCAGCGCGCGCATCTCGTCGATGTCGAAGTTGGAGACCCCGAAGCGGCGGATCTTGCCGGCCTCGCGCAGGCGATCGAAGGCCTCCAGGGTCTCATCCAGCGGGATGCTGCCCGGCCAGTGCAGCAGGTAGAGATCGAGGTGGTCGGTGCGCAGGCGCTTCAGGCTCGCCTCGCAGGCGGCGATGGCCGAATCCCGGCCCGCGTTCCAGGGGTAGACCTTGGAGACCAGGAAGGCCTCGTCGCGCCGCCCGGCCAGTGCCTCACCCACCACCTCCTCGGCGCCGCCATCGGCATACATCTCGGCGGTATCGATCAGGGTCAGGCCCATGGCCAGGCCGTGCTGCAGGGCGCGTATCTCGCCGCTGCGAGGGGCAAGCCCCTCACCCATGTACCAGGTGCCCTGGCCGATGGCCGGCAGCTCGATGGCGGGTTCATGGGCGGTAGCGGGCAGGGTGACGCCGGTGGCGGACAGCATGGCGTGGCTCCTTTTATTTATTGGAAAATTCTTCCATGTATTCTGGATGCTGGTCGTCGGCGTTGCAATCAGCCCTTGAGTCATGGGAATCCGAGCCCCATGATCTATGGTGTGAAGGTGAGATATCCCATCGCACAACACAAGGAGCCGATATGTCGATCGAGAACTTTGCCAGCGCACAGTGGAAGGGCAGCCTGAAGGAAGGAGGCGGTACGCTCTCTACCCGAAGCGGGGTGTTGAAAGATACGCCGTATGACTTCCGCCGGCGCTTCGAGGGTGCCGAGGGCACCAATCCGGAGGAGATGATCGGCGCGGCGCATGCCGGCTGCTTCACCATGGCCCTGTCGCTGGTGCTCGGTGAGGCGGGCTACACTGCCGACAGCCTCGATACCAAGGCCAAGGTGACCCTGGATCCGGACACCCTGTCGGTCACCGCGGTGCACCTGACCACCGTCGGTCGGGTGCCGGGCGCCGATCAGGCGGCCTTCGAGGAGGCGGCGAATGGCGCCAAGGAGAACTGCCCGATCTCCAAGCTGCTCAAGGCCGAGATCACCTTGGAGGCGACGCTGGAGGGGTGACGTCAGCGCCGCTGATCCAGCCCAGCGCATCAAGCATCGGGGCCACCTGTGGGTGGCCCCGATGTGTTCTGGGGCAGTGCAGGCAGAGTCACGCCGGGCGCCAGGAGGCCCGTGCGGCACTCACCAGGGCGCGAATCAGGCGCTGCTGCGGGCGGTTGAAAACCAGCCACTCGGGGTGCCACTGCACGCCGATCAGGAAGTCGTGGTCGCGGGACTCGATGCCCTGTACCAGGCCGTCGCGGTCGCGGGCGACGATCTCGATGCCGCGTCCGGCCTGTCTGACGGCCTGGTGGTGGAGGCTGTTGATGCGACACCAGCTGACCCGCAGGATGCGATGCAGCTGGCTGTCACCGACGATATCCACGGTCTTGCGCGGCAGTACCGTGCGCCGCCGCTTGAGTCCCTCATGGCTGGTGTAGATGTCCGGGTCCAGGGTGCCGCCGAGGTAGACGTTGATCAGCTGGGCACCACGGCAGATGCCGAGCACCGGGATGCCCTGGGGGATGAAGGTCTCGAGCAGCTCCAGCTCCAGCTCGTCGCGCTGGGGATCGACGCGCACATCGATCTGCACCTCGGCATCGTAGAGGTGCGCCTGGATGTCGTCGCCGCCGCCGATGATCAGGCCATCGAGGCGCTCTGGCCAGGGGCGTGAGGGCGACAGCCGCCGTGGCCGGCCACCGTGGCGCCATACGGCAAACCAGTCGAACAGCCAGGCGATATGGCTCTTGCGATCCGAGGTGGTGATGCCGATCAGCGGGCGCTCGCTCATGTGGCCTTCACCCAGCCGCGCAGACGCAACCACAGGCGGGTGAGCGGCGAACGGGTGTGCTTGGCGACATAGCCGGCGGCACGCTGGCGGAGCGTATCCGTGTCGGCGGCCAGCTTCTCCACCTCCAGCCAGCGATTCCACTCCACCGCCGATCCCCAGCCCGGCTGCGCGAGGCGCGCGTCGGGTAGCCGGTAGTGGAAGGTGGGACGGGCCTTGACCAGCTTGTTGCGGAACAGCTCGTGAGGGTAATCCGGACGCAGATGGGCGAACAGCGGGGTCATGTCGAGCTCGCGGTTGCGGGTCGGGTTGTCGGCCAGGTAGTCGCCGATCAGGGTGTCGAGGTCCGGCGAGTAGTCGGCGGCCAGCACCTTGAGGGCGTAGGCCTTGGGGAAGGGGTTGGCATGGGGCAGCACCTCGCGGGTGATGTCCACGTCGATCTGCTCGCGCAGCCACTCGGCGGTAAGCAGATAGGCACGCAGATGATCGAGCAGGCTCTCCACCTCGAGGCTGGGTACCTCGGGGTTGAGGTGCAGGCCGAAGCCGTAGAGCAGGCTGGCGTCGGTCCCCTTGGCGCCATGCTCGCGCAGGGCCTCGAACAGCCTATCCAGCTCGCCTAGCTCGTCCCAGGGGATCGGCGGACAGACGATCTCGGTGGGCACGAGCCCGGTGACCACATCGCCGATCAGCTCGCGGGTGCGGTTATGGAAGTCGATGCGCATCTGGTGGCGATGGCGCTCCCACTCGCTGTCGCCGCTGGGCATGGCCTCCAGCACTTCCGCATCGGGATGGGCATACTGGGTATCGAGCTCGATGGTGAAGGTGCCCCAGCGAGTCTCTTCCACCTTGAGGCGGTGAGGGCTGATCACCTTCACCTCGCCACCGAACAGCTCGCACACCATCGCAGCGGTATCCTGGGGAGGCAGGCCGGCAAACTCGATCTCGACCCCCACGCGGCGGGTCTCGCCGTCGGGGGTATGCGGTTCGGGTGGCGGTAGCGGCGTCATGGCGGCATCCTGTGCGTCACATGGGAGCGTCTGAGAGCGTATCATATCGGCCTTTCCTCACGACGCCTCGATTCCCATTGCCTGAATCTGCCAACGCCTCGATCCGTCAACAACAGGGAGATGTGATGTTGCCCCACCGCCGCCTCGGTTCCTGTACCACTGCCTGGATGCTTTTCTACGGACTGCTGCTGGGGCTGGCCGTCTGGCTGCTGCCCGCGGCGGCGGTTCAGGCCCAGGCAGTCAACCTGCCGGGCCTGGTGACCTCCGCGGAAGATCAGCAGCAGCATGATCCCCAGGCCTTCCAGGAGTCGCTGGAGCGCATCATCGTGACTCTCGAGGACGCCGAGCGGCGCAGCCAGCTGCTGGAGAGCCTGCAGGACCTGCAGAAAGTGCACGGCGAGGCCACCGAGGAGAGCGGCATCACCCCGCGCGAGGGGCTGCTTGGCGCCCTGGCAGAGACCATCAGTGACCTGGGCCAGCAGGCCGAGGGGCAGGATTCCCCGCTGGCGCGCTGGCAGGCCCAGCTGCAGCAGGGCTGGCGTGACCTGAGTGCCCTGGTGGCCGAGACCGGCAATGCCGACCTGATCCGCTTCGCGGTGGAGGCGGCGGTGCTGCTGGTGATCTGGGGCGGTCTGCTGGTGATCCTGATCGCCCTGGGCCGCCTGCTGGCGAGGCGGCGCGGTTGGCCCCTGGACCTGCCCCGCGAGCCGCGGGCCTGGCTGCTTACTGTGCACTTCCTGCGCCGCATGCTGCCCTGGGCACTGGCCTTCGCGCTGGTCCTGGGGATCGCCCAGCTGGTACCGCCCAGCAGCGGTCGCGTGCTGGCGCTGGTGGTGGCCTATATCGCGCTGTGTGGTCGCACCCTGTCGGTGGTGGTGGAGACCTTCGTTTCGGAGTTTACCCGCGGCCACCGCTTCGTGGCGGTGCAACTGGTGCAGCACTACGGCCTGCGACCCCTGTTCGTGATCGGCGCCCTGGTGGCGCTGGGCGATGCCTTCAATTCCGGGCGTCTCACCGGTCTGCTCGGTGCCGAACTCGCCGGGCTGCTCTCGGTGCTGGCCAACATGCTGGCGGCGCTGCTCAGTGTGCGCTTCATCCTCAGCTTCAAGCGGCCCATCGAGCACATCATCCGCAACCGCCCCTGGCGCGAGCGCCGCGAGACCGGCGCCAGTGCCAGCATCGTGCAGGTACTGGGCAGCCTGTGGCACGTGCCGGCGCTGCTGCTGGTGGGGGGCTCGCTGGTGGCCATCTTCGTCACCGGTGGTGATGTGGGCACCGCCCTGGCGCGCTCGATCATCTCGGCGGCGCTGCTGATCCTGGCCCTGGTGGTCACCGGCCTGGTGCGTCGCCATGGTGAACGCCGCAAGCGTCAGCAGCGCCGGCGGCGTGTCAGCCAGTACCGCGTTCGCCTCGAGCGTTTCGGCTATGTACTGGCCCACGTCGCTACCTGGCTGGCCTTCGCCGAGCTGTCGTTGCAGGTGTGGGGCGGATCCCTGCTGGGCATCGGCAGCCAGGGCGTGGCCAGTGCGCGCATCGGCCAGGCACTGCTGGCCATTGCCCTGACCCTGCTGCTGGCCTGGCTGGCGTGGATCTTCGCCGACACCGCCATCCAGCGGGCGTTGACCAGCTCGGCGCGCTCCCGCGGGCGGCGGGTCAACCAGGCCCGTGCCCAGACCATCACGCCGATGATCCGCAACGTCATCTTCACCGCCATCGTGATCATCGCCGGCATCGTCGGGCTGGCCAACCTGGGGGTGAACGTCACACCGCTGCTGGCCGGTGCCGGTGTCATCGGCCTGGCACTCGGCTTCGGCGCCCAGACGCTGGTGCAGGACCTGATCACCGGCATCTTCATCCTGATCGAGGACTCCCTGGCGGTGGACGACTTCGTCGAGATCAACGGTCACATGGGCACGGTGGAGGGGCTGACCCTGCGCACCGTGCGCCTGCGCGACCTCGACGGGATCGTGCATATCATCACCTTCAGCCGCATCGACTCGATCCACAACATGTCGCGGCAGTTCGGCATCGCGCTGATGAAGATCCGCATTCCCTACGAAATGAAGATCGACGATGCCATCACCCTGATGCAGGAGACCGCCCAGGCGCTGCGCCAGGACCCCATGATGCGCCACTACATCTGGTCACCGCTGGAGATGCAGGACATCCATGCCTTCGAGGATGGCTGCCCGATCCTGCGTATGCGCTTCCGCACTGCACCGGAGATGCAGTGGGACGTGGCGCGGGCCTTCAACCTGCTGCTCAAGCAGCGCATGGAGTCCCAGGGCGTCGACCTCGGCGTGCCGCGGCTCAGCGTCAGCATGGAGGGGCGTGGCGGTGGCCGCCTGGATGGTTCCAGCGAGCATGGCGATGAGCGGGCCAGCGAGCGCGATGCCGCCGGTCGCGCCCCGGGGCGTGCCGGGGTTGCCGACCCGCACCATCAGACGAGCAGCAGCGGCGGCTCGCCGGACCCGGGGCAGTAGATGCGCAGGTATCGTGAACCTTGCAGCGAGGCCCATGCGTGATCCACGTCGAACGCCAGGACAGCCTGCACCTCAAGGTCTCCCGCGTGCTGCAGGAGGAGACCTCGCACCGGCTCGATCTCTACCTGTTCGTGCCCGGCGAGCTGGGGCTGACCGGCCAGGTGATCGCCGAGGAGGACTTCTACCACGCCGCGATCCAGGTCAAGCGCACCTACTTCAGCGATCGCTACCGGCTACCGCTGGTGCTCAGCCGCCTGGCCGAGCGTGGCAGGCTGGATGCCGAGCACTACCGTCTCAGCCTGAGCCTCTACGCCTATCAGTACGTGGTGGCCATGGAGAGCGCCGCCGGGCCGTTGATCGATGATGCCCGTCGTGCGCTGAAGGCAGAGAAAGCCGAGAAGGCAGAAAAGGGAGAAAAGGCAGATACAGCCACCAACGGGCGGGCGTCGGAGGGGCGTAGCCAGCCGGTGAAGGAAGAGGCGGGCGAGCAGCCCCCCAGCCTCGAGCAGCGCCTGGCCGAGCATGTTGACCTGGCGGTGAGCATCCTGCGCCGCCTGCGCCGTCATGAGCCCAGCGAGGAGAGTCTGCACCGCTATTTCGCCACCATCGACAACTACCTCTCCTGGTTCACGGAACAGCGCCTGCTGGCACTGCTCGCCGGACTGCCGCGGGGGGCGCGTTTCCGGCCGGTGCGCGCACGCCTGGTGGCGATCTGCCGCGCCGAGGACGACTACCGTCGCGAGCGCGAGTACAACTCCGAGCGGGTGACGCGTGACCCCACGCGGATGTCCAACAAGATGCGCCTGCTGCGTAGGCTGATCGAATACCCGGTGACCCTCAAGCAGAAGACCCAGGAGCTGGGTAACGCCGAGCAGAAGGCAGTGAAGGCGCTGGCCACCGCGGTGGTGATGGTGTTCGTCTCGCTGGGTCTGCTTCGCGTGCGCGACACCCTGGCCGATATCACCGCGCTGTTCGTGCTGGCCATGGCCGGCATCTATGCGCTGCGCGAGGTCTTCAAGGACGACCTGCGCAACACCCTGTGGCGACTCCTGCGCCGTGGCCGACCCAAGTGGCGCCGCCAGTATCTGGACCCGACCCGCAATCAGGTAGTGGGCCGCCAGCTGGAGTGGTTCGACTACAAGCGCTACCCCAGGCTCGACGAGGAGATCAAGCGCGTGCGCAAGCGCAGCGTGGCCCAGCGTGAGGAGATCGTGCTGCACTACCGCTCACGTTCGCGGATGTCGCCGACGCGCTTCCTCAGCGGCTATGACCACACCCGCGAGACACTGGCCCTGGACCTGTCGCCGATCGCTCGACTGATGGACAAGGGCAGCCGGCGGGTCTACCGGCTGGAGGAGGGCGACCAGGTGGTGCGCGAGGAGGTGGAGAAGCGCCACCTCCTCAATCTGGTGATCCGCGAGACCCAGGGCGATGGCCCACCCACCCTGCAGCGCTGGAAGGTAGTGATGAGCCGTTCGCGGATCGTCGACGTGGAGCGGGTCCACGCCGAGGGTCCAGGGCATGAGGACGAGCCGGGCGGGTGAGTCTCCGGAAGGGGCAGCCGCTCAGAGGGCTTGGCCGAGGTTCTCCGGCCCGAAGGCGTCGGGGAGCAGCTCGGCCATGCTGTACTCCTTCAGCAACTCGCCGTCGGCATCCACCACGCGGATGCGGGTGTGCTCGTCGGCGAACTCGCGGATGCGCTGGCGGCAGTCACCGCAGGGGGTGCAGAGGTGTTCGCCGGGCCCGATCACCCACACTTCGCGCAGGCGGCGCTCGCCGGCGCTGACCATGGCGGAAATGGCCGAGGCCTCGGCACACAGCCCCTTGTAGTGGGCCACCTCGACGTTGGCGCCGGCGTAGCGGGTGCCGCTCTCGCCGATTACCAGCGCGCCCACCGGGTGGCGGGAGTAGGGGGCGTAGGCGTTGCCGCGCACCGCCACCAGGGTCTCGATCAGGGTCGCATCGGCTGCGCTCACGCCTTGCCTCCGGCCGGTGCCACTGCCATGCCCAGGGCGACCAGCAGGTCATCGAACAGGTCGGAAGCACCGAAGCGGAAGTGTCCGGGGGTGATCCAGTTGGCGCCCATCACCCGCTCGGCCAGTGCCAGGTAGGCCTGGGCATCCTCGGTGGTGCGCACGCCACCGGCGACCTTGATGCCGACGTCGCGGCCGCTGGCCTTGATCGCCTCGAGCAGGATCTCGGCAGCCTCCAGGGTGGCATTGACGGTCACCTTGCCGGTGGAGGTCTTGAGGAAGTCGGCGCCGCCCTCGATGGCGAGCTCGGCGGCGCGGCGGATCAGCGCCGGGTCCTTGAGCTCGCCGGTCTCGAGGATCACCTTGAGGGTGGCATCGCCGCAGGCCTGGTGGCAGCAGGCGACCAGTTCGCGACCGGTCTCCTCGTCGCCGGCCAGCAGGGTGCGCCAGGGGAAGACCACGTCCACCTCGTCGGCCCCGGCGGCCACCGCCTCGCGGCTCTCGCGGGCGACGGCCATGATGTCGTCACCGCCATGGGGGAAGTTGGTCACCGTGGCCACCCGCACCTTGCCGGCGAGATCCAGCGCCTTGAGGGTGCGTTGGGCGGTGGTGACGAAGGCCGGGTAGACACACACCGCGGCGGGGGTGCCGGCGGGGGTGCGAGCACGACGGCACAGCGATTCGATGCCGCGGTCTGTGTCGTCGTCGTTGAGGCTGGTGAGGTCCATCAGGGGCAGCGCCTGGCGGGCGGTGCGCTGGAGGTCATTGGTCATGGAAGCATCCATTGGTCGCGGGGTGTCAGGGTGTCTGGTGGCGCCCCGGGGGCGGGGCGCGAAGGCGGGGCGGACGCCGGTATCAGCCGGCCGCCGCCAGCGCCATGAAGAAGCCAGCGATGGAGGCCGACATCAGGTTGGAGAGGGTGCCGGCCAGTACCGCCTTGAGGCCGTAGCGGGCGATCTCGTGGCGGCGAATGGGAGCGATGCTGCCCAGGCCGCCGAGCAGGACGGCGATGGAAGAGAGGTTGGCGAAGCCGCACAAGGCAAACGACAGGATCGCCATGGTGTGAGGAGTCATCACCTGGCCGGTGGCAGCCACCACTTCCTCGCCGCTCAGGTAGGGGCCGAGGTTGATGAATGCCACGAACTCATTGACCACGATCTTCTGGCCGATGAAGGAGCCGGCCAGGGTGGCCTCCTCCCAAGGGATGCCGAGCAGGAAGGCGAGCGGTGCGAACAGCCAGCCGAGTATCCACTCCAGGCTGAGCTGCTCGAGGCCGACCCAGCCGCCGATGCCCCCCAGCATGCCGTTGATCAGGGCGATCAGGCCGATGAAGGCGAGCATCATGGCGCCGATGTTGGCGGCCAGCATCAACCCCGAGGAGGCTCCTGCTGCGGCGGCGTCGATCACGTTGCTGGGCTTGTCGACGTCCTCCTCGTGCTCCTCCTCGATCTTCGAGACGCTGTCCTCGGGTTCGCGGGTCTCGGGCATGATCAGCTTGGCGAACAGCAGCCCGCCCGGGGCGGCCATGAAGGAGGCGGCCACCAGGTACTCCATGGGCACACCCATGGCGGCGTAGCCGGCGAGCACCGAGCCGGCCACCGAAGCCAGCCCCCCGCACATCACCGCGAACAGCTGCGAGGGGGTCATGCGGGCGATGAAGGGGCGCACCACCAGTGGCGCCTCGGTCTGGCCGACGAAGATATTGGCGGTGGCGGAGAGCGACTCGGTGCGCGAGGTGCCCAGCGCCTTCTGCAGGGCGCCCCCCAGGATGCGGATCACCCACTGCATGATCCCCAGGTGGTAGAGCACGGCAATCAGCGAGGAGAAGAAGATGATCACCGGCAGCACCTTGATGGCGAAGACGAAGCCGATGTTGTCGACCTCGGCCAGCCCGCCGAAGACGAAGCCGATGCCGTCGTTGGCATAGAGCACCACCTGGCTGACGGCGTCGGAGATGGCCTTGAGCACGGTCTGGCCGAAGGGCACGTAGAGCACGAAGGCGCCGATGCCGACCTGGATGGCGAAGGCGCCGCCTACCGTGCGCAGGCGGATCGACCGGCGGTCGTAGGAGAAGATCAGGGCGATGATTATCAGCGTCACCATCCCGACGAGGCTCATGAAGAGTGTCATGGGAGTCCTGCCCGTTTGTCGTGGATTGTTGCAGCAGACGGTGCCAAGCGAAGCGGGCAAATATACCAGTCTGGCCGGCAGGCTTCGACCGGAGCCCTCGATCCTGCGTTGACAGTTTTTGGCCTGGATCAAGGCGAAGCGTTCAGGGCATTGCTATGTTGCTTGTACAAGCCCCTGAACCCGCTGGAGAACATCGATGCAAGCCGCCGATATCATGACCCGTAATGTCATCACCGTAGGCCGAGACAGTGAAGTGCGCGAGATCGCCAGCCTGCTGCTCGAACATGGCATCAGTGCCGTGCCGGTGGTGGACGAGGCCGACAAGGTGCTGGGCATCGTCAGCGAGGGCGACCTGATCCGCCGCGTCGAGGACGACAAGCGCAACAAGTCCTGGTGGCTGCGGCTGTTCGCCGTCAACGATCCCGGCGAGTACGTCAAGTCACACGGGCGTCGCGCCCACGAGATCATGACCCCCGACCCGCTCACCATCGACGAGACGATGCCACTGGCGAAGATCTCGCGCCTGCTGGAGAAGCACCACATCAAGCGTGTGCCGGTGGTGAAGGAGGGCAAGCTGGTGGGCATCGTCAGCCGCGCCAACCTGCTTCAGGGCTTCGCCGTGGCCGGCCCCGAGGCCTCTGCCAGTGCCGATGATCGCGAGATCCGCGAGGCGATCCTCAAGGAGATCGACGAGAACACCGGCGTGATGGTCGACCGTATCAACGTCATCGTCAGCCAGGGCAAGGTGGAGCTCTGGGGGCTGGTGGAGAGCGACAAGGAGCGCATGGCGGTGCAGGTCGCGGCCGAGAACACGGGAGGCGTCAAGGAGGTCAAGAACAACCTGGGCTACGTACCGCGTGGTTTCGGGGCAGCCTGATCGTCGCATCAACGAGTGACAGCAAGCGAAGCCTGACAACGTGAAGAGGGCGGCCCAGGGGCCGCCCTCTTCGTATCATGCATGCCGTGATCGCCTGCGGATCCCCTCACGCCTCGTCGGGCGGAGTCGAGACCGGCTCCGAGACCTTCTCCAGAGCCTGGCGCAGGGTGTCGATGGTGCGCTGGTGATGGTGGAGCTTCTCGAGGCCGAACAGCCCGATGCGGAAGGTCTGGAAACCTTCCCCTTCGTCGCACATCAGCGGTACGCCGCCGGCGACCTGCAGCCCCGCCTCGGCGAAGCGGCCGACGATGCCGGGGTCGTCGGTATAGCAGACCACCACGCCGGGGGATTCGTAGCCGGGGGCGGCCACGCTCTTGTAGCCGAAGTCGGCGAGCACTTCACGCACGCCGCTACCCAGCGCCTGCTGCTCGTCACGGACCTTGTCGAGGCCGTACTGCTCGATCTCCAGCATGACGTCGCGCAGCGTCACCAGGCCATCGGTGGGCAGGGTGGCGTGATAGGCATGGCCGCCATTCTCGTAGGCTTCCATGATCGAGAGCCACTTCTTCAGGTCACAGGCGAAGCTGGTGCTGGTGGTCTCCTCGATGGTCTCGCGGGCCAGGCGGGAGAGCATCACCATGGCGCAGCAGGGCGATGCACTCCAACCCTTCTGCGGCGCGCTAATCACCACATCGACGCCGAGGTCCTGCATGTCCACCCACATGGTGCCGGAGGCGATGCAGTCGAGCACGAACAGGCCGCCCTCCTCGTGGATGGCATCGGCCACCTGACGGATGTAGTCGTCGGGCAGCATCATGCCCGAGGAGGTTTCCACGTGGGGGGCGAAGACGATGTCGGGCTGGGTGTCGCGAATGGTGTCGATCACGTCCTGCAGCGGCGCGGGGGCAAACGGCGAGGTAGTGTCATCCTCGTCGAGGCGACGCGCCTTGCGCACGTTGATGTCTGCCGGGATGTGGCCCATCTCGAGGATCTGGCTCCAGCGGTAGCTGAACCAGCCGTTGCGCAGTATCAGGGCGCGCCGGCCCTTGGTGAACTGGCGGGCGACGGCCTCCATGCCGAAGGTGCCGCTGCCGGGGACGATGACCACACTATGGGCGTTGTAGACTTCCTTGAGGTGCGAGGAGACCTCGCGCATCACCTCCTGGAAGCGCGCCGACATGTGGTTCAGCGAGCGGTCGGTATAGACCACCGAGTATTCCAGCAGGCCATCGGGGTCGACATCGGGAAGCAAGCCGGGCATCTCTTTCTCCATCTTGGTTCTGGCCTTCCAGGACGAAGGCAACGGGTTCCTCAAGCATATTCCGATTGGCCAGCCGCGGCCAGTCACCGCGGCTGCTGCCTGGATGGCTCAGTCTGCCTGGGCCGCCTGGATGGCGGTCAGCGCAATGGTGTAGACGATGTCATCCACCAGGGCGCCCCGGGAGAGGTCGTTCACCGGCTTATTGAGGCCCTGCAGCATGGGGCCGACGCTGACCACATGGGCGCTGCGCTGCACCGCCTTGTAGGTGGTGTTGCCGGTGTTGAGGTCGGGGAAGACGAACACCGTGGCGCGGCCGGCCACCGGGGAATCCGGTGCCTTCTGGCGGCCCACGCTTTCGATGGCTGCGGCGTCGTACTGCAGAGGGCCGTCGATGCATAGGTCCGGTGCGCGCTCCCGGGCCAGCCGGGTGGCCTGGCGCACCTTCTCCACGTCGGCGCCGGAGCCGGACTCGCCGGTGGAGTAGCTGATCATCGCCACCCGCGGCTCGATGCCGAAGGCCGCCGCCGAGCGGGCGCTCTGGATGGCGATCTCGGCCAGGGTCTCGGCGTCGGGGTCCGGGTTCACCGCGCAGTCGCCATAGACCACCACCTGTTCGGGCAGCAGCATGAAGAAGATCGACGACACCTGGCGGTAGTCCGGGGATGTCTTGATCAGCTGGAAGGCGGGACGCACGGTGTTGGCCGTGGTGTGCACCGCCCCGGAGACCAGGCCGTCGACCTCGTCCTCGGCGAGCATCATGGTGCCGAGCACCACGTTGTCCTGCAGCTGATCCTCGGCGGTGAGCTCGTTCACCTTGCCGGCACGGCGCTCCACCATGGGCGCCACGTAGCGCTGGCGGATGGCGGCGGGGTCGATGATCTCGAGCCCCTCTGGCAGCTCGATGCCGCGCTGACTGGCCACCTCCTGGATCTCCTCGCGCCTGCCGAGCAGCACGCAGCGGGCGATGCCGCGCTGCTGGCAGATCACCGCGGCCTCCACGGTGCGTGGCTCGTTGCCTTCCGGCAGCACGATGCGCCGGTCGGCACGCTGGGCCAGCTGTACCAGCTGATGGCGGAAGGCGGCGGGGGAGAGCCGGCGCGGATAGCCCCGACTCAGGGTCTCCTTGAGCCATGGCAGGTCGAGGTGGCCGGCGACGAAGCGCGTCACCTGCTCGGCGCGTTTGGCATCGTCGATGGGGATGTCGTTGGCCATGCGGTCGAGGCGCTTGGCGGTATCGAAGCTGTCCGAGTCCACCGCCAGCACCGGCAGGCCACTGCGCAGCGCGGGACGGCAGATATCCACCATCGACTCGCTGGGCCGCTCGCCGTGGGTGAGCAGTACGCCTGCCAGCGGCACGCCATTCATGGTGGAGAGTGCGGAGGCCAGCAGGATGTCGTCGCGATCGCCCGGGGAGACGATCAGCCGCCCCGGCTTGAACACGTGAAGCGCCCGGGAGGCGCTGCGCGCACACAGGCTGGTGCCCATCACCCGGCGCGTGGAGGCCTCGCCCTCGTGCAGGAACTGGGCGCCCAGCGCGCGGGCCACATCGATGACCCGCGGCGCGGAGAGGGCGTCGTGCCAGGGCACGGCGCCGATCAGCCGGAACTGCTGGCCATCCAGGGCGGGCAGGTACTGGCGCAGGGTGTCGGCCAGTTCGCCGTTGGTGTGCGCGGCCAGTTCGGGAGCGGCGAGCGGGGGCGCGGTGGCCGTTTCCGGCAGCGGGCGCACGCGCATCAGGATGCAGCCCAGGGTGCGCGAGGAGCGCGCGCCGTCGAAGGGCTGGGCATGGATATCGAGCTGCTCCGCCAGCTGGCGGGGATCGCTCAGGTCACCGTCGGCCACCAGGATCACCCTGGCATCCAGGGCGCGGGCCAGCTCGGCGTTGAGCTGGCCGGCATAACTGCTCTGAGGGCTGGCCACCAGGCCCTCGACCACCACCAGGTCGGGGCGTGTCTCCTCCTCGCCGGCGGCGGCTCGCGTGTGCCTGGCGACCGCCTCCTCCATCAGGTCGGCGATGCGGTCGTCGCGCAGCAGCCGCTCCACGCGCATCTGTGGCAGTGGCTCGGGGGGTGTCAGCCCCAGGGTGCTGCGAGCCAGCGCCGTTGAGCGGTCCGGACCGGGCCCGTTGAACTCATCCTGACGGAAGGGTCGCAGGAAGCTGGCCTTGAGGCCCAGGGTGTCCAGGGCGCGAATCAGCCCCAGGCAGGCGGAGGTGAGGCCGACACCGGTGCCGGTGGGCACCAGCAGCAGGGTGCGGGGATCGGGACGCGTCATGCGGGAGTCTCGCTGAGGAGTTGGCGGGTCTCGAAGGCGATCTGGCCCTCTTCGTCGGTAGGGATCACCCAGAGTTCGGGCCCGGCGGCGCCGGCATCGATGCGCCCTTCCTGGCCGCCCACGGTCTCGGCGTTGGCCGTGGCCGAGAGGCGCAGCCCGAAGTGGGGCAGGGCCTCTATCACCCGGGCACGCACCGCGCTGGCATTCTCGCCGATGCCGCCGGTAAAGACGATACCGTCGAGTCGCGGCAGGGAGCAGGAGAGGGCGGCCAGGGACTTGGCGATGCGATAGCAGAACACCTCGATGGCGAGTTCGGCGCCGGGATGGTGCTCGGCGGCGGCCTGTTCCAGGCGGCGCATGTCGTTGGAGATCCCGGAGAGGCCCAGCAGGCCGCTCTCCTTGTTGAGCAGGGTGTCGATACGCTCCAGCGACCAGCCGAGCTGCCGGCCCAGGTGGGCGTGCAGCCCGGGGTCGACGTCGCCGCTGCGGGTGCCCATCACCAGGCCCTCCAGGGGAGTCAGGCCCATGCTGGTATCCACGCTCTGGCCCTGCCACACGGCGCAGGTCGAGCAGCCATTGCCCAGATGGGCAACCAGCCAGCCGCCATGGGCGCGGGTGGAGAGATGATCGACGCGCCCGCTGACGTAGGCGTGGCTGCTGCCATGGAAGCCGTAGCGACGGATGCCGTGCTGGGCATAGAGGTGCTGGGGCAGGGCGTAGCGGTAGGCGCGCGGCGGCAGGCTCTGGTGGAAGGCGGTATCGAACACCGCGACCTGGGGCAATGCCGGGAACAGCGCCAGGGTGGCGCGCACCCCCACCAGGTTGGCGGGGTTGTGCAGCGGAGCCAGGGCGCCGGTGGTCTCGATGGCGCGCAGCACGGCGGGGTCGATACGCGTGGCGCCGGTAAAGCGCTCGCCGCCGTGCACGATACGGTGGCCCACCGCGGCGGGGGGCGGGCCGCCCAGGCGCTCGAGGATCACGGCCATGGCTTCGGCGTGGTCGGCGCCGTGCAGGGGCTGCGAGAACTCGCGTCCGTCGGCATCGACCCCCTTCAGGCGCGCATCGTTGCCGCCCAGGCGCTCGGCCAGGCCCGACTGGCGAGGCAGGGCCGGGTCCTCGGGTACCAGGGCATACTTGATGGAGGAGGAGCCGCAGTTGATCACCAGGACCGGGTCGCGCATCGGGTAGTCTCGTGGACAGGGTGAGACGTTAGGCTAACATGGTGACCCGCCACCGGCAGTGGCCGTTGCTTGATACCCGTCATGTTCCGGGTCGAAGGCCCTGCCCACCAGACCGTTCGCGCAAGGAAGCCCCATGTCTCAAGCCTCCGCTCTCCCTCGCCCGCTGGCCATTGCGCTGCTGTGCAGCGTGGCCACACTGTTTGCCACCAATCATGTCGCCGCCCGGGTCGCCTTCGATGAGGGCACCGGGCTGCTGCTGGCGATCCTGGTACGCTCCAGCGTGGCGGTGGTGGTGCTCGGTACCCTGGTGATGCTCCAGCGCAAGTCGCTGCGTCTGCCGGCAGGTACCGCTGGCTGGCAGCTGCTGGTGGGGCTGCTGGTGGTGGTGCAGAGCCTCTCCCTCTATTCGGCGGTGGCACGCATCCCGGTGGTGGTGGCGCTGCTGCTGATGAATACGCTGCCGATCCAGCTGGCGTTGATCAGCTGGGCGATGGGCGGGCCGCGCCCGACAGCGCGAGCGGCACTGATCATGGGGGTGATTCTCGCCGGGCTGGTGGTGGTGCTGGACGTGCCGACCTGGCTCGCCGACCCCGATGCCATGGGCCCCGACTGGTTCCTCGGCGTGGGGCTGGGGCTGGCGGCCGCCTTCGTCTTCGCCTGGGCGCTATGGATCACCGAACATCGCCTGGCCGAGGTGGGCAGCACCCTGCGTAGCCTGCTGACCATGCTCACGGTGCTGGTCAGCATGCTGGCGGCTGGCGCCGCCGGCCTGGTTCCGGGTGGCATGGATCTTCCGCAGAGCCTCGCCGGTGCCTGGGGGCTGGCCGCGCTGGGACTCTTCTATGGCGTGGCCTTCTCCATCCTGTTCATCAGCGTGCCGCGCCTGGACATGGCGCGCAACGCCCCGGCGATGAACATGGAGCCGGTGGCGGCGCTGGTTCTGGGTTACCTGGTCCTCGGCCAGACGCTGTCGCCCATTCAGCTGCTGGGGGGCGGTATGGTACTGGCGGGCATCGTGATCCTCGGGCTGTCGAAGCAGGAGTGAGGGCGGCTCAGCAGGGCCCGACAATCACTCGTAGCGCCGCAGGCTCGACGCGTAGCGTCAGCTCCCGGAAGTGGCCCAACGACTCGCCGTCGGCGGTCACCCGGTGCCCGTGATGCATGGCGATGCGGCATGTCGACGGCCGGCGCACCAGCACGCTGTCGTCATCCTGCGGCGTATGGCCGAGCAGGCGAGTGACCATAAAGGTCCACAGCAGCCGCCACCAGGGTCGGGGGCGCACAACGACCAGGGTCAGGTGGCCATCCCGGGCACAGGCGCCCGGCACCTTTGAACCGCCACCGAAGAAGGCCCCGGAGGCGATGGCCAGCGACAGCCAGCGCTCCTCGAGGATCTCGTGGTCGATCTCGAGGCGCGCCTGGAAGCCCCGCATCAGCCCCAGGCGACGCAGCTGAGGCAGCACGGCGGCATAGCTGAAGCGCCCCAGCCAGCGCTTGAGGCGCGGTGAGGCCTGAGTGGCTGGCAGGGTGCCGAGGCCTACGTGGACCACGTTGAGGAACAGCTGGTCATCGAGCCAGCCGACATCGACCCGTGCGATCGGGGCCCGCGCGACCAGCTCGCAGAGGGCATCGGGATCCTCCGGCAGGCCGAGGTTCCTGGCGAAGTCGTTGGCGGTGCCCGACGGCAGCACGCCCAGGATGGCCCCGCAGGCATGACACGCGCGAGCAGCCCGGTTGACCGAGCCGTCGCCGCCCGCGACCAGCACGATATCGTCGGCCGAAAGCGTCGTCTCCCAATCATCCTCGGCGAGATCACGCACCTGCAGCGAGGTGATGCCGGCGCGCTCGAGGCGTGGCTTCCAGAAGCCCGCGCCGCGGGAGCCGTTGCCGGCCCGGGTATTGGCGATCAACCAGTGGCGCATCCTCGGGTCCTGTCCAGCGTGAAGGCTCAGTATAGCCGGGAGGGCAGGTGGGCGGCATGTCGCCACTCGGCGACGCGGCGTAGCGCAACTTTACACATTTGTCCCTTGATACATTGTCGTAGAGGGACCACACTTATCGGCGTTAGGAAACGGTGTTCATTAATGAGGAGTACGTCATGAAGACCCTGACCATTGCCGCTCTGACTTCCGCCCTGTTCGCCGCCGGCGCCACCGCTGCCCAGGCCCAGCAGCCTCCCTATCCCCAGGGCTATGTGGGTGGTGACGCCATGTTCTGGGAGGTCGATCCCGATGGTCGTGCCGACAGCCGTGATGGCACCGGCCTGCGCGTCAACGGTGGTCTGAAGTTCAACGACTACTTCGCCGTGGAGGGCCACCTGGGTGGCGGCGGCTCCGATGGGAGCGTGGAGCTCGACTCCCTGGTGGGCCTCTATGCCAAGGGCATCCTGCCGGTTTCCCAGGAGTTTCGCCTCTACGGCCTGGCCGGCATGACCGACGTGGACTTCGACGTCGACAGCGAGTCTGGCTTCTCCTACGGCGCCGGTGCCGAGTTCGATGTGGCGCCCAACCTGGCCCTGGGTGCCGACTATATGCGCTACCTCGACGAGGACCAGTACGACTTCGACGCGGCCAGCGTGGGTGTGCGCTACCGCTTCTGATCGTCGCTGGCAGTAGCCACCAATGACGACGCCCCCACCGATTGGTGGGGGCGTCGTCTTGTCAGACCGGCTTGTAGAGTTCGGCACCCTGGGCGCGGAACTTCTCCGCCTGGGCCTCCATGCCCTGCATCACGGCCTCGGCATCGCCGTCCAGGTTGTGCTTGGCCGCATAGTCACGCACCTCCTGGGTGATCTTCATCGAGCAGAACTTGGGGCCGCACATGGAGCAGAAGTGCGCCACCTTGGCCGAGTCCTTGGGTAGCGTCTCGTCGTGGTACTCCCGGGCGGTATCTGGGTCCAGGCCGAGGTTGAACTGGTCCTCCCAGCGAAACTCGAAGCGCGCCTTGGACAGGGCGTTGTCGCGGCGCTGGGCGGCCGGGTGGCCCTTGGCCAGGTCGGCGGCGTGGGCGGCGATCTTGTAGGTGATGATGCCGGTCTTCACATCTTCCTTGTTGGGTAGACCCAGGTGCTCCTTGGGGGTCACGTAGCAGAGCATGGCGCAGCCATACCAGCCGATCATCGCCGCACCGATGCCGGAGGTGATGTGGTCGTAGCCCGGCGCGATGTCGGTGGTCAGCGGCCCAAGGGTGTAGAAGGGCGCCTCATCGCACTCGATGAGCTGCTTGTCCATGTTCTCCTTGATCAGGTGCATCGGCACATGGCCCGGGCCCTCGATCATCACCTGGACGTCGTGCTTCCAGGCGATGCGGGTCAGCTCGCCCAGGGTCTCGAGCTCGGCGAACTGCGCCTCGTCATTGGCGTCGGCCACCGAGCCCGGGCGCAGGCCATCGCCCAGCGAGAAGGCGACATCGTAGCGCTTGCAGATCTCGCAGATCTCCTCGAAATGGGTGTAGAGGAAGCTCTCCTGGTGATGGAAGAGGCACCACTTGGCCATGATCGAGCCGCCACGGGAGACGATGCCGGTGACCCGCTTGGCGGTCAGCGGCACGTAGCGCAGCAGCACCCCGGCGTGGATGGTGAAGTAGTCGACGCCCTGTTCGGCCTGCTCGATCAGGGTGTCGCGGAACACCTCCCAGGTGAGATCCTCGGCCACGCCGTTGACCTTCTCCAGGGCCTGGTAGATCGGCACGGTGCCGATCGGCACCGGGGCATTGCGGATGATCCACTCGCGGGTCTCGTGGATGTTCTGCCCGGTGGAGAGGTCCATGATGGTGTCCGCGCCCCAGCGGATGCCCCAGGTCATCTTGTCGACCTCGTCCTCGATCGAGGAGGTGACCGCCGAGTTGCCGAGGTTGCCGTTGATCTTCACCAGGAAGTTGCGGCCGATGATCATCGGTTCGGATTCGGGATGGTTGATGTTGCAGGGAATGATGGCGCGGCCGGCGGCGACCTCATCACGCACGAACTCGGGTGTGATCTCTTCCGGCAATCGGGCACCAAACCCTTGACCGGCGTGCTGATGGCCGAGGATGCGCTCCACCTCCTGGCTGCCGAGCTGCTGTCGCCGCTGGTTCTCACGGATGGCGATGAACTCCATCTCCGGGGTCACGATGCCCTGGCGCGCGTAGTGGAGCTGGGTGACGTTCTTGTCCGCCTTTGCGCGTCTTGGAGAGCGAGTCAGGTCGAAGCGCAGGTTGGCGAGCATGGGATCATTGGCGCGGCGCCGTCCGTACTCGGAGGTCGGGCCATCGAGCCACTCCGTGTCGCCGCGCGCCTCGATCCAGTCGCGGCGCAGCTCCGGCAGGCCGCGGCGCAGGTCGATCTCGGCCTCGGGGTCGGTGTAGGGGCCGGAGGTGTCGTAGACCAGCAACGGCGGGTTTTCTTCATCGGCGCCGGAGGTTCTGGTCGGCGACAGCGCGATCTCGCGGAAGGGGACGCGGATATCGGGGCGTGAACCCGTCACATAGACCTTGCGCGAGCCGGGTAGCGGCTGGATGGCGGCGGCGTCGACGCGGGCGCGTTCGGCGAGGAAGTGGTTGGTGTTGCTCATCGGTGCTCTCCCCTTGGGTTTGGCATTATCAGGGAGGACAGCGGACAGGGGGCGCGGCAGGTGGTCCTGCTCGGTCGCTTGATCCCTACGCTGGTCCTAACCAGTTCAGGTTCAACGGGATCCATGCTGTGTCTCTGGTAGAGAGGCATGATCTCAGCCGTCTTCAACGGCACCCCGTCAAGCGTGGTTGCCGACGACTCGGGGTCGTCGACGGGTGTTTGCCGGTCGCGTCGCTAGACGCTGCTGGCAGTGTGGTGCTGGGTAAGCATGGCGTCGCTGTCGATAGCGGCGATGGCGTTAGCGGCTCGCTGAAGTGCCGGCAGGCACTCCAGCGCCTTCTCTCGCGTGAGGCGCATGATAGGTGCCTGAATCGCGATGCCGATATTGGACTTGCCGCCCTGGGGGTTGTTGGCCAGCACGGCAATGCATAGCAGCCCTGACAGGAACTCCTCGTCGTCGAAGGCGTAGCCCTGTTGGCGTACCGCGTCGATCTCCTGTTCCAGCTGGTCCATATCGGTCAAGGTGTTTGTCGTGAAGGCCTTGAGAGGCGCCTCGCCCAGCAGGCGTCTACGCTGGGCCGGCGACATCTGTGCCAGAAACAGCTTGCCGCTGGCGGAGCAGTGCACCGGCACCCGTGATCCGGGATGGAGGTAAAACCGCAGGGCCTCCGAGGTTTCGACCCGGTCCAGGTAGAGGACTTCGCTTCCCGACAAGGCGGTGATGTTACAGCTCTCGCCCACCTCGTCGACCAGCTGACTCAGCACGGCGTGACGCGCGCCATGCACGGTATCGTTGAGCAGCAGGTTCTCGGCCAGCCGGCGCAGGCGATTGCCCTTGCCATAGTGGCGGCTGTCGGCCTCACGCTGCAGCATGCCGGAGCCCTCGAGCTGCTGCAGCATGCGGTGCAGCGTCGGCTTGGGCATGCCGGTCTCCTCCACCAGGCTTTGCAAGGTGAAGAAATGATCCTTGTCAGCGATGACTTCCAGCAGCGCCAGCAGGCGCTGTGCAGGAGTGTCGCCTTCTATACGCGTCGTCTCGGTCTTGTGACTGGTCATGGCAGGTCTCCCTTGTGTGCTCAAGGTAGCGTGTTCTGTAAAAGAAATCAATTTGTACCGTTTTACGAGATTTAGTGTTGACCTTTCTCGGGGAGGCGGCTAGATTTGAGTCAAGTTTCGTTATACGGAACTTTTCATACCATAAAAAATATATCGATCGCATTCAGGAGGCCCCATGAGCACAGACAACACCACAGATACCCGTCAGGTCGTGGAAGGCAAGCAGAAGATGACGCCCTCGGAGGCCTTCGCTCTGCCTTAGGGGCTTCGGCCTTGGGCGCTTCGGGCTTGGGCTCTGCCTTCGGTGCTTCGGCCTTGGGTGCCTCGGGCTTGGACTCTGCCTTCGGGGCTTCGGCCTTGGTTACCTCGGGCTTGGCTTCTGACTTGGGGGCTTCAGCCTTGGGCGCCTCGGGCTTGGGCTCTGCCTTCGGGGCTTCGGCCTTGGGTGCCTCGGGCTTGGACTCTGCCTTCGGGGCTTCTGCCTTCGGCGCCTCGGACTTGGCCTCGGCCTTCACGGGCTCGGCCTGGCTGGCGTCGTCCTGGTCAGCGGCCTTGGCGGCTTCCGCCTGCAATCGCTGCTGCTCTTCGAGCGCCTTGGGGCTGATGGCGTGCTGACGGCTGCGGTTGCGCGGGTTGTTGCGCGTCCGCTTGGGCTTGCCGTCATCGACCGGTGCATCGCTCCTGGCGTCGGCCGACTTGCTGGCGTCATCCTGCTTCTGGGGTTCGGCCGGCTTCTGGGTGGCACGCGGGTCGCGCTTCTCACCACCGTTCTGGCGGCGGTTGTCGTCGCGCCCCCTGGTGGCGTCCTGCTGTCGCGCCTGGCGGCTCTCTTCCTGGCGATTGCTGTCCTGACGGCCACGGTTGCGGCCGCCGCGGCTACCGCGGTTGTCGTTGCCTTCCGCCTTGCCGTCAGTGCGCTCGTTGTCCTGGCGCGACGCGCCACGCCGCTCCTCGCTGCGCGGGCGGCGCTGACGGGTGTTGCGTCCGCCGCGCTCCTCCTCACGGGGGGCGGACTTGCGCTCACCCTTGTCGCTGCCTGCGGGAGCCGCAGCAGGGGTCGACTTCCTGGCGGTGTCGCCCGATGGCGCCTCATCGCCACCCAGCAGCTTGCTGAGTCCCTTGACCAGACGACCGAGCACGCCGCCCTGGGGCTCCACGGCTACCGGCGGGGCACTGCGTCGGGGTGCGGCGGCCTTGGCAGGGGCGGCCGGCGCTTCCTGCTTCGCCGGCGCCTCCTGCTGCAGGGAGGCAGGTGCCGGTTCGTGGTGAATCACGGTCTTCACCGCGGCTTCGGCGCGCTGCACCGGCTTGCCGAAGGAGGCCTCGGGCTCCTTGCCTACCTCGGTGTCGAGGGGGAGCTCGAAGCTGGATTTCTGGCTGCCGTCCTCCTCGACGTGGTCGTCACGCAGGCGCTGGACGTCGTAGTGGGGGGTGTCCATATCGGGGTTGGGCAGCAGCACGACCCGGACATCCTGGCGACGCTCGATGTCGGCCAGCACCTTGCGCTTCTCGTTGAGCAGGTAGGTCGCCACCGGCACCGGCAGGATGGCGCGGATCTGGGCGCTGCGCTCCTTCATCGCCTCTTCTTCGATGAGACGCATGATGGAGAGCGAGATGGAGCGCACGTCGCGGATGGTGCCCTGGCCGTTACAGCGCGGGCAGACCACGCCACTGGTCTCGCCCAGCGAGGGGCGCAGGCGCTGGCGTGACATCTCCATCAGGCCGAAGCGCGAGATGCGGCCGATCTGCACCCGAGCCCGGTCGAGCTTGAGGGCGTCGCGCATGCGGTTCTCGACCTCGCGCTGGTTGCGCGCAGGGCTCATGTCGATGAAGTCGATCACCACCAGGCCGCCGATATCACGCAGGCGCAACTGGCGAGCGGTCTCGTCGGCCGCCTCCAGGTTGGTCTGCAGGGCCGTCTCCTCGATGTCGCTGCCACGGGTGGCGCGCGCCGAGTTGATATCGATGGAGACCAGCGCCTCGGTATGGTCGATGACGATGGAGCCCCCGGAAGGCAGCTTCACCTCGCGCTCGTAGGCGGTCTCGATCTGCGACTCGATCTGGAAGCGCGAGAAGAGCGGCACCTCGTCGACGTAGAGCTTGATCTTCTGCTGGTAGGAGGGCATCACCTGGCGGATAAAGGCCAGCGCCTCCTCGTGTACCGCGGGGCTGTCGATCAGCACCTCGCCGATATCCTGGCGCAGGTAGTCGCGCATGGCGCGGATGATGACGTTGGACTCGCGGTAGATCAGGAAGGGGGCAGGGCGCTTGCCGGCCTCGGCGGTGATCGACTCCCACACCTGAACCAGGTAGTCGAGGTCCCACTGCAACTCCTCGGGGCTGCGGCCGATACCCGCGGTGCGCACGATCAGGCCCATGCGGTCCGGCACGCTGAGCTGGTTCATGGCCTCCTTGAGCTGGCTGCGCTCCTCGCCCTCGATGCGCCGCGAGATGCCGCCGGCCTTGGGGTTGTTGGGCATCAGCACCAGGAAGCGGCCAGCCAGGGAGATGAAGGTGGTCAGGGCGGCGCCCTTGTTGCCACGCTCTTCCTTGTCGACCTGAACGATCACCTCCTGGCCCTCTTTCAGCACCTCCTTGATGCTGGGGCGACCATCGGGATCCTTGACGAAGTACTCGCGGGAGATCTCCTTGAGGGGGAGGAAGCCGTGACGGTCGGCGCCGAAGTCGACGAAGGCGGCTTCGAGGGAAGGCTCTATGCGGGTGATCTTGCCCCGATAGATATTGGCTTTCTTCTGTTCCCGGGCACCGGATTCGATGTCCAGATCGTAGAGGCGTTGTCCATCGACCAGCGCGACGCGCAGCTCTTCGGGCTGGGTCGCATTGATGAGCATCCGTTTCATGTTGACTCGCACTATATGGCGCCGGCGAGCGCGACGTGGCGAACCGCTGTGTGCTGCGTGCCTGTGCTCAGCGCATGTCACGGATGCGCAGCTGCGTCCGACCGCGTCGCTCCCGGTGGGGCAGCGCCGCGGCATGAGCCTGTTGAGTACGGGGCGGGGGCAGGACATGTCTCGGCGGGCGTCACCCATCCGGCCCTGCGGTCACCGCCAACACCTGGCATTCATCGATTCGCCTACGCCGGCCTCCGGCACGCTGTTGAACGTGTCCCGTGGCCTGCCGTCGCTCCGTGACTGGGGTAGCGGCGGGGGGATCCGGGCGTGGCGCGTTTATCGCTGTATCGCTTGTCTCTTGCAACGGGCGGCGGGACGTCTTGGCGTCGTCGCGGCCTGATATTTTCGCTCCGGCCTGCGTGTCTGTCGGGCAGGCGCCTTGCGGGTGCAATGATGCCCATTGGAGCGACTTGGCAATATAACAGCAAGCACGGTTACCAGCAATTGGCGCGGCGGGGCGAACACTGCGTTAGAATGCGCCCTTTCGCAGGTTCTGAGCAGTGGAGTCTCGGCATGGCCGAAGGGCGCGACGTACAGTGGATAGAGGTCACGGAAGGGCAGGACGGCCAGCGGGTCGACAACTTCCTGATGACGCGCATCAAGGGAGCGCCGCGAGCGCTGATCTATCGCATCGTGCGCAAGGGCGAGGTGCGTGTGAACAAGAAGCGCGTCAAGCCCGATACCCGTCTGGCCACGGGGGACCTGGTGCGTATCCCGCCGCTGAAGCTGTCGCCTCGCGAGGCGGTACGCGAGGTGAGCGATAACCTGCGCAACCTGCTGGCCGGCAGTGTGCTGGTGGAGGGGCGTGACTGGCTGGTGATCAACAAGCCCTCGGGGCTGGCCGTGCACGGCGGCAGCGGGGTCAAGATCGGCCTGATCGAGGCGTTGCGCCAGGTGCGCGAGGATCTCGACTTCCTGGAGCTGGTGCACCGGCTGGATCGCGATACCTCGGGCTGCCTGCTGCTGGCCAAGTCACGGCCGGCCCTGCTGGCGCTCAACACCTCGCTCAAGCAGCAGCAGATGGACAAGCGCTACCTGGCGCTGGTGGCGGGGCGCTGGCCCGCACGCCGTGACTTCGTGGCGGCTCGCCTGGATCGCTACACCCTGGCCAACGGCGAGCGCCGCGTGCGTGTCGACGCCGAGGGCAAGGTAGCCCGCACCCGTTTCGCGGTGCATGAGGCCTTTCCGAAGGTGAGCCTGCTGGAGGCGGAGCCGGTCACCGGTCGTACCCATCAGATCCGCGTTCATGCGGCCCACGCCGGACACCCGCTGCTCGGTGACGACAAGTATGGTACCCGGGAAAGCCAGCAGCTTGCCGCGCGGCTCGGCCTCTCGCGACTGTTCCTGCATGCCGAGTCGCTGGCCTTTCCCGAACCGACCAGCGGCCGTGAGGTGCGTATCCGCGCGCCGCTGCCCGACGATCTCGAGTCGGTGTTGACCCGCGCCCGCGAGGCCCTCTGAGGAGACGACATGCGCTATCGACTGGTGATCTTCGATTGGGACGGGACCCTGATGGACTCCGCGGCGCGGATCGTCGCCTGCATGCAGGCGGCCTCGCGGGACGCCGGCTGGGGTGAGCTCGCGCCGGAGAGCATCCGCAATATCATCGGCCTGGGGCTTCCCGAGGCCATCGCCTCCCTGTGTCCGGGCATCGATGCGGAGCGCGCCGAACTGCTGCGCAGCCGCTATGCCTGGCATTTCGTCGAGGGCAACGACACGCCCATGTCCTTCTTCCCCGAGGTGGAGGGTGGGCTGGCCGAGCTGCATATGCGGCCCGGGCAACGCCTGGCGGTGGCCACCGGCAAGAGCCGCCGCGGCCTCGACCGCGTCTTCCTGGAGAGCAACAGCGGGCACTGGTTCCACGCCAGTCGGACCGCCGACGAGACCCGCTCCAAACCCCACCCGCTGATGCTCGAGCAGCTGCTTGCCGAACTCGAGGTGCCGCTGGCGGAGGCCGTCATGGTGGGTGATACCGAGTATGACCTGGAGATGGCGCGCGCCATCGGCATGGATCGCGTGGCGGTTACCTGGGGTGTGCATGCGCCCGAGCGCCTGTCGGCGAGCCTGCCGACCTTCACCGCCGAAGCGGTGCCGGAACTGTTCGACTGGCTACAGGGGAGATAGACGATGTCCGATGAGCGCAACGAGCATGAGGAGGGGCGCGACCCCTGGACTCAGGGACCCGAGCTGAGTCGCGACGAGGCCCGGGAACGGCGCCGGGCGAGCGATGCGGATGAGCTGCCTGCCGCCGAGGATGCCGAGGCGCTGCGCGAGCGCCAGCGCCTCGAGCAGACGGCGATGATGGGCCGCTGGATCGACGGCGTGCTTGCCGAGCAGCGTCGTTCACGCCGCTGGAAGCTCTTCTTTCGCTTCCTGTTCGCGGCGCTGATCGCGGCCTCCCTGTCGGTGACCCTCTACGGCCTGCTGGCCGGGCCATCCGCGGTGGGTGGGGCGGAGGGCCCGCACCTGGGCGTGGTCAAGGTGGAGGGAGTGATCGATGCCGACGGAACCGCCAGTGCGCAGCGCATCAATGCGGGGCTTAAGCGCGCCTGGGAAGCCGAGCAGAGCCGGGCGGTGGTGCTGCATATCAACAGCCCCGGGGGTAGCCCGGTGCAGTCCCAGCGCATCTTCGACGAGGTCATGCGGCTGCGCGGCGAGGGCGACAAGCCGATCATCGCGGTGATCGAGGATATCGGCGCCAGCGGTGCCTACTATATTGCCGCCGGTGCCGATGAGATCATTGCCGCCCCGGCCAGCCTGGTGGGTTCCATCGGGGTGATCTACTCGAGCTTCGGATTCCAGGAGGCCATCGACCGGTTGGGCGTCGAGCGTCGGGTCTACACCGCCGGAGACAACAAGGCCTTCCTGGACCCCTTCTCGGAAGTGGCTCCGGAGCAGCGTGAGTTCTGGCAGTCGGTGCTGGAGAGCACCCATGACCAGTTCATCGCCGCGGTACGCGAAGGGCGAGGAGAGCGGTTGAGTGATGACGACGCCCTGTTCAGCGGCCTCGTCTGGAGTGGTGAGCAGGCCCTGGAATTCGGCCTGGTGGACGCCCTGGGCAGTCTCGATACCCTGGCGCGGGAGCGGCTTTCCGAGCCCAAACTGCGCGACTACACCCCTCGCCTGGATCCCTTCGAGCGCCTGTCGCGCCAATTTGGCCGGGTGGCCATGGAGTGGCTGGGGCTGCCGCGGGCCGAGTCGCCGGTGCGTTATCAGCTGCCTTGAAGCAGGTTGCTGAAGACGCGGCTTTTCCGGCGGCAGGCCTACGAGGAGGCGCTGTGAACCCCTCCCTGGGCGCTACCGATGCCATCCCTGGCATAGGACCTCCTCTTCGGCCTGCCCCCGGCGCCGCTGCCTACTCGGTGGCAGCGCCTAGCGGGTCGAGGCCCGCCTCGCGCAGCAGGGCGCAGAGCCGGATCAGTGGCAGGCCGATCAAGGTGTTGGGGTCGTCGCCCTCGAGGCGTTCGAAGAGGGTGATCCCGAGCCCCTCCATACGGAAGCTGCCGGCGCACTCCAGCGGCTTCTCCCGTTCCACATAGTTCGCGATCTCCTTTTCGCTGAGCGCGCGAAACACCACGTCATAGGTCTCGTGGCAGACTCGGTGACGGCCGTGGCGGGTATCCACCAGCGCCAGGCCGGTCACGAAACGCACCCGGTTGCCGGAAAATCGTGCCAGCTGGGCGCGAGCGGCGGCAAGGTCGGCGGGCTTGCCGAGGACCTCGCCTGCGAACAGCGCAATCTGGTCGGAGCCGATGATCAGGTGCTGCGGCCACTCGTCTGCCAGGTGCTGTGCCTTGGTCAGCGCCAGGCGGTGTACCAGGCCGCTGGGTGATTCGCCGGGACGCGGGGTCTCGTCGATGTCGGGGCTCTGCCAGGCGTAGGGGAGTTCCAGGCGGTCGAGAAGCTGGCGTCGCCAGCGCGAACCGGAGGCGAGGACGAGGCGCGGCATGCAGGGGTCTCCAGGGTGTCGATAGCGCCGCAGGGTAGCATGAAGCCAAGTGCCACGGCGGCTTTGACAGGGGCGGGGGGAGTGCCTATCATTGCGCGCCTATGTTGACCACACGACTCCCTGGCAGGGTCGAGCCCTACAAGCTCGCCGCCCGCGCCGAACACCTGGAAGGGCTGATGGCCCTTGACGCCTTTGCGCGATTGACCGAAGCGGTCGGTCAGCAGCATGGCGACGTCGAGGTGTGGCTGGATTTCAGCGTCGACCCCCAGGGGCGTCGCGAGATCCACGGGCGGCTGCGCGCCACGCTGCAGCTGCCCTGCCGGCGTTGCCTGCGCCCCATGGCGCAGGACGTCGAGAGCCAGTTCCTTCTCGGCATGGTCACCAGCGACGCCCTGGCGGCCGAGTTGCCCAGCACCCATGAGCCGGTGCTGGTGGAAGACGAACAGCTGAACCTGCTGACGGTGGTCGAGGATGAACTGATCCTCAGCCTTCCCCAGGTGGTTTACCACGATGAGGCCGACTGTGCGGTCTCACGCGACCAGCTGACCAGCGGGGAGGATGCCGTGGCATCCAGCGAGCCCGCAGCCAGCCCCTTCGACGTGCTCCGGCACCTCAAGGGAAAATCCTGATTCATTACCGATTCACTCTGGAGTGACATCCCATGGCAGTTCAACAGAACCGCAAGACCCGTTCCAAGCGCGGCATGCGTCGCAGCCACGACGCCCTGAGCGCCCCGGCCCTGTCCCAGGACAAGGAGACCGGTGCCACTCACCTGCGCCACCACGTCTCTCCGGATGGCTTCTACCGTGGTCGCAAGGTCGTCGACGCTTAAGTCGACGACGCGACCTGCGGTGACCCCTGGCTCCTGACCCCCTTCATGCGGATCGCTATCGATGCGATGGGGGGGGACCTCGGACCCCGTGCCACAGTGCGCGGTGCCGCCGGGGCAGCCCTCCAGGACACCCGTCTCGCGCTGCGACTGTTCGGCCCACGGGCTCGACTGGAGCGTGAGATTGCCAGCCTGCCGCGGCGTCTCGCCGCGGCCGGTTCGCGTCTGGAGGTCGTGGATGCCCCCGATGAGATTGCCCCGGGGCTGCGCCCCTCCGAGGCGCTGCGCCATGGCCGCGACAGCAGCATGGCGCGCATGCTTGATTGCGTAGCCTCGGGTGAGGCCTGTGCCGGGGTCAGTGGCGGCAACACCGGGGCCTTGATGGCCCTGGGGCGGCGCGCGCTCGGGACCGTGGCCGGTATTCCCCGGCCAGCGATCAGCACCGCGATTCCCACGCGCGACCAGGGGCGTTGCTACCTGCTCGACCTGGGCGCCAATGTCGAGGCCTCCGCCGACCGTCTGGTGGACTTCGCCCGCATGGGCGAGGTAATGGCGCGCCATGTGGATGGCCTGGTGCGGCCGCGGGTGGCGCTGCTCAACGTCGGCGTCGAGGGCACCAAGGGCACCGCCAGCGTGCGCCAGGCAGATGCCCGGCTGCGCGAGCTGCCGGAGTTCGCCTACGGCGGCTACGTCGAAGGCGACGGTATCTTCGCCGGGGCCGCGGATGTGGTGGTGTGCGACGGCTTCGTCGGCAACGCCGTGCTCAAGGCCAGCGAGGGCCTGGCTCGGATGCTGGTCGCGCGGGTCCAGCAGACCTTCGAGGCCCACTGGGGGAGTCGCCTGGTGGGTCTGGCGGCACGACCAGCGCTGCGTCGCCTGCGTGGCGAGCTCGACCCGGTGCGCTACAACGGGGCCAGCCTGTTGGGGCTTTCGGGTATCGTGGTGAAGAGCCACGGCGGCGCCGACGCCGAGGGCTTCCGCTATGCCGTGCTGCGCGCCGTGCAGGAGGTGGAGCATGATCTCCCGCGGCGGCTGGCGCGGGAGTTGGGCGGAGCTCCACGGCATTCTACTTCTCGCCTCGGTGTGACCGGCGGCGATGACAGGCAATAAAAGCAAAGGTGACCAAGATGACTCAACCGCTCGCCCTCGTGTTTCCCGGACAGGGTTCCCAGCAGGTCGGCATGCTGCGGGAGCTGGCGGAGCGCTACAGCGTGGTGGGCACGACCTTCGAGGAAGCCTCCGAGGCCCTCGGGTATGACCTCTGGCAGGTAGTCCAGGAGGGCCCCGCCGAGGCGCTGAACGCCACCGCCTGTACCCAGCCTGCGCTGCTCACCGCCAGTGTGGCGATCTGGCGCATCTGGCAGGAGCTCGAGGGGCCGCGCCCCGGTGCCATGGCCGGCCATAGCCTCGGCGAGTACAGCGCCATGGTCTGCGCCGGGGTGATGCCCTTCGCCGAGGGGGTCAGGCTGGTCAAGCTGCGCGGTGAGGCCATGCAGGCCGCGGTGCCGGCGGGGCAGGGTGCCATGGCGGCGATCCTGGGGCTCGACGACGCGGTGGTGGAGCAGGCCTGTGCCGAGGCGGCTCATGGCGATGTGGTCTCGGCGGTGAACTACAATGCTCCGGGACAGGTGGTGATCGCCGGCAGCAAGGCGGCCGTGGAGCGCGCCATCGTGGGCTGTCAGGAAGCGGGCGCCAAGCGTGCCATGCCGCTGCCGGTCTCGGTCCCCTCTCACTGCGCGTTGATGGAGCCGGCCGCCGAGCGCCTGGCTGCCGCGCTGGGTGAGGTGACACTCAAAGCGCCGCGTTATACCGTGATTCAGAACGTCGATGCCCAGGCCCATGCCGATGTCGAGACCCTGCGCACGCGGTTGATCGAACAGCTCTATCGTCCGGTACGCTGGACTTCCTGCGTCGAGGCCATGAGCGAGCGCGGTGCCGAGGTCTTCATCGAGTGTGGGCCGGGCAAGGTGCTCACCGGCCTGGGCAAGCGTATCGCTCGCGGCAGCAAGGGCCTGGCGGTCAATGACCCCGACAGCCTCGATGCGGCCCTGGAGCTGGCGCGCGGCGTGGCAGCCAACCACGGTTGATCTCTTTTCACAGGACGAAGGCGTAACTTTCATGACTAGCGAAACCAGAGTCGCCCTGGTCACCGGGGCCAGTCGCGGCATCGGCCGGGCCATCGCCCACGAGCTGGGCCGCCAGGGGCGCATCGTGATCGGTACCGCGACCAGCGATGCCGGCGCCGAGAAGATCGATGCCGACCTCAAGGCCCGGGGCATCCAGGGTGCCGGTCGGCGTCTCGATGTCACCGACCAGGCCAGCGTCGACGGCCTGGTCAAGGCGATTACCGAGGAGTTCGGCGCACCGACCATCCTGGTCAACAATGCCGGGATTACCCGTGACAACCTGCTGATGCGCATGAAGGAAGGGGAGTGGGACGACGTCGTCGACACCAACCTCAAGTCGGTCTATCGCGTCAGCAAGGCTTGCCTGCGCGGCATGACCCGGGCGCGCTTCGGCCGCATCGTCAGCATCAGTTCGGTGGTGGCCAGCATGGGCAACCTGGGGCAGACCAACTATGCTGCCGCCAAGGCGGGCATGGAGGGCTTCACCCGGGCTCTGGCTCGTGAAGTGGCCTCGCGTGCTATCACTGTCAATGCGGTGGCGCCGGGCTTCATCGCCACCGACATGACCGAGGCGCTGCCCGAGGAGCAGCACAAGGCACTGCTCACGCAGATTCCGCTGGCGCGCCTCGGCCAGCCCGAGGAGATCGCCGCGGCGGTGGGCTTCCTCACCGGCGAGACAGCCAGCTACATCACCGGCGAGATTCTGCATGTCAATGGCGGCATGAACATGCGTTGAGAGGTGCCGGGTCCGGCGGTTGCGCCGGCCCCGGGGGCTCTATACACTACCCCGCAGCTTCCGGCTTGCGGATCTGGAACCCCAAACGGCTGGTCATCTGGACGGCCAATGTGAACGACTGGAGTACGTCATAATGAGCACCATCGAAGAGCGCGTTAAGAAGGTTGTGGCCGAGCGCCTGAACGTCAAGGAAGAGGACATCCAGAACAGCTCCTCCTTCACCGAGGACCTGGGTGCCGACTCCCTGGATACCGTCGAGCTGGTCATGGCGCTCGAGGAGGAGTTCGATACCGAGATTCCCGACGAGGAAGCCGAGAAGATCACCACCGTTCAGGAAGCCATCGACTACGTCAACGCCCACCAGTAAGTCTGGTGGCGGTCGATACCGCTTGCTGATGCTCGGGGCCGTCCTCGCCGGAACGGCCCCTGGAAAGCCGCCCCGAGGGGCGGCTTTTTCGCACCCGGACGGTTCTCATGTGCGCCGCCGGGGCGGCATCTCGCGGGGAGACTCGTTATAATGCGCCGAAACAGGCGGCCCGGTCGGGCCGCAATCATCCTGGACGCCTGGAGGAACGCTGATGACACGTAGACGGGTAGTGGTGACCGGCTTGGGCCTGGTCACGCCGGTGGGGAATTCCGTGGAAGAGAGCTGGCGCAACATCGTGGCCGGCAACAGCGGTATCGCCCCCATCGAGCACTTCGATGTCAGCGGCTTCAACACGCGCTTCGGCGGTTCGGTGAAGGACTTCGATATCAGTCCCTACCTGAATCCCAAGGAAGCCCGCAAGATGGACCTGTTCATCCAGTATGGGGTGGCGGCCGGGGCGCAGGCGATCCAGGATGCCGGCATCGAGTGCACGGAAGAGAACGCCGATCGCATCGGTGTGGCTATCGGTTCCGGCATCGGCGGGCTGCCGATGATCGAACACAACCATAGTGCCCTGCTCAAGAGTGGGCCGCGGCGCATCTCGCCGTTCTTCGTGCCGGGGTCGATCATCAACATGATCTCCGGCAACCTGGCGATCCAGCATGGCTTCCGCGGTCCCAACATCGCGATCACCACCGCCTGCACCACCGGTACCCACAACATCGGCTACAGCGCCCGCACCATCGCCTATGGCGATGCCGACGTGATGGTCTGTGGTGGCGCGGAGATGGCCACCACCCCGCTGGGCCTTGGCGGCTTCTCGGCGGCGCGGGCGCTGTCCACGCGTAACGATGATCCCCAGGCGGCCAGTCGGCCCTGGGACCGCGACCGCGATGGCTTCGTGCTCTCCGACGGTGCCGGCGTGCTGGTGCTGGAGGAGTATGAGCATGCCAAGGCGCGCGGAGCGACCATCTATGCGGAAATGGCCGGTTTCGGCATGAGCGATGATGCCTATCACATGACCGCCCCGCCCGAGGACGGCAGCGGTGCGGCTCTCTCCATGGCCAACGCCGTGCGGGATGCACGTCTCGACCCGTCCTCGATCGACTATATCAACGCCCACGGCACCTCGACCCCCGCCGGCGACCTGGCCGAGAGCCGGGCGGTGCAGAAGGTGATGGGCGAGGCGGCCAGGTCGGTGGCGGTGAGCTCCACCAAGTCGATGATCGGTCACCTGCTGGGGGCGGCCGGCGCCGTCGAGGCGGTGTTCTCGATTCTCGCGATCCGAGACCAGGTGGCGCCGCCCACCATCAACCTGGACAACCCCCAGGAGGGCTGCGAGCTCGACTATGTGCCCCACACTGCCCGTGAGATGAAGATCGACGTGGCGCTGTCGAACTCCTTCGGCTTTGGTGGTACCAACGGCACCCTGGTCTTCACCCGGGTCTGAGGCGGGTGGAGCCGCGCGTGAGTGAGCAGGCTGCCTGGCCGCTGGACGATCGCGGCGCCGCTTACGGTGATGGCCTCTTCGAGACCATCCTGGTCAGGGGTGGCCGCCCACTGCTGTGGGACGAGCACTTGGCGCGGCTGGCCCGGGGATGCCATGTTCTGGGCATTCCCATGCCGGCAGAGCATGACCTGGCCGCCCCCCTGGCCGAGGCGGGGCCTGGGCTCGAGGTGCTCAAGCTGACTCTCACCCGGGGCAGCGGCGGGCGCGGCTATCGCCCGCCGGCGGCCCCCGAACCGCGGCTTCGCTGGCAACTCGCCGACTTCGCCCCCGCCGAGTCGCGCTGGCAGACGGGGGTGCGGGTACGTCACTGTCGGCTACGCCTCGCCAGCCAGCCGCTGCTCGCCGGGATCAAGCACCTCAATCGTCTCGAGAATGTGCTGGCACGTGCCGAGTGGAACGATGATGCGATCGCCGAAGGGCTGCTCCGCGATGACGCAGGGCGGCTGGTCGAGGCCACTGCCATGAACCTCTTCTGGCAACGCGCCGGTCGCCTGGAGACCCCGCACCTCGCACGTTGCGGGGTGGCGGGCACCCTGCGCGAGGCGTTGATCTCCCGCCTCGATATCCATGAGGTCGAGGCGGGGGACGAGGCGCTGACGAATGCCGAGGCGGTTTGGCTTGGCAACTCCGTGCAGGGCGTCTGGCCGGTCGTGTGCCTCGATGATGCCGCGGGTGTCGAACGGCGTCGCTGGTCGCTCGGGGTCACGCATCGCACCTTTCAGGCCGAGGCCCATGCCTTGCTGGGCTATCCCTGCCCCTGAACCCTACTGACTCACGAGGACTCCGATGCGGCGAGTGCTGATCTTCCTGCTTGTGCTGGCCATGGTGGCCGCGGCGGCGCTGTTCGGTGGCTATCGCTACTGGCAGTCGCGCCTGGCGGCTCCCATCGCGATCAGCGAGACGATGCTCTACGAGGTGCCCCGCGGGGCCGGCTACCATCGTGTGGTGGGCGACCTGGCGGCCCAGGGCGTGATCGAGGATGACTGGGCCTTCCGTGCCCTGGCGCGCCTCGAGCCTGAAAGCCTGCCGCGACTGCGCCCCGGGGAGTTCCGGCTGGAGCCCGGCATGAGCGGTCGCGAACTGCTCGAGCTGCTGGGCAGCGACCGCCTGGTGAGCTATCCGCTGACCATTCCCGAGGGCTGGACCTTCCGCCAGATGAGAGCCGCCCTGGATGCGGCGCCCAAGCTGGAGCACCGTACCGAGGGGCTCGACGCCGAGGAGGTGATGGCGCTGCTCGACCGCGAGGGTACGCATCCGGAGGGCTGGTTCTTTCCCGATACCTACCTCTACCACAAGGGCGCGAGCGACCTGGAGATTCTCGAGCAGGCGCTCTCGCGCATGGAGGAGACCCTCGAGGAGGTCTGGGCGCAGCGCGCCGACGACCTGCCGTTCGAGACCCCCTACGAGGCGCTGATCATGGCCTCACTGATCGAGCGCGAGACGGGGGCCCCCGAGGAGCGTCGCGAGATCGCCGGGGTCTTCAAGCGTCGCCTGGAGCGTGGCATGCGCCTGCAGACAGATCCCACCGTGATCTACGGCATGGGGGAGCGCTACGAGGGCAACATCACCCGCGCCGACCTGCGCGAGGCCACACCCTACAACACCTATGTCATCGCCGGCATGCCGCCGACGCCGATTGCACTGCCGGGGCGGGCCTCGCTGGAAGCCGCGGTCGACCCGCTGCCCGGTGAGACGCTCTACTTCGTCTCCAAGGGCGATGGTACGCACCATTTCTCGCGCACCCTGCGCGAGCACAATAATGCGGTGAACCGGTATATCCGTAACCGCTGACGGGAGCCGGCATGAGCAATAGAGATTCGGATGTGCCAGCGAGCGACGTCGGGGACACTCCGGAGAGGAGGTCCTACGCCAGGGATGGCGTCGGTAGCGTACAGGGAGGTATTCACAGCGCCTCCTCGACGGTCCGGCGCTCCGGGGAGTGTCGCCGAGAAAGTCGCGAGCGGAATATTGCTCCTGATCAACGAGGCCGTTTCATTACCCTGGAAGGGGGCGAGGGGGTGGGCAAGTCCACCAATCTCGCGCGGGTCGTCGGCTGGCTCGAGGCACGGGGCCTGGAGGTCGTGAAGACCCGCGAGCCCGGCGGCACGCCACGCGCCGAGGCCATCCGCCGCCTGCTGCTCGACCCCGAGGAGCCGGAACCACTGGATGATGATGCCGAGTTGCTGCTGGTGTTCGCCGCCCGCGCCCAGCACCTGGCCCAGGTCATCCGTCCGGCCCTGGCGCGCGGCGCCTGGGTAGTGTGCGACCGCTTCACCGATGCCACCTTCGCCTACCAGGGCGGCGGGCGTGGGATAGACAGCGCGCGCATCGCCGCACTCGAGACCTTCGTCCAGCGGGGCCTGTCCCCCGACCTGACCCTGCTTCTCGACATGCCCATGACGGCGGCCCAGCGGCGCCTGGATCAGCGCGGGGAGCGGCGTGACCGCTTCGAGCAGGAGCGTGCCGAGTTCTTCGAGTCGGTCCGCCAGGCGTATCTCGCGCGTGCGGCCAGTGAGCCGCAGCGTTTCGCTGTCATCGATGCTTCCGGTTCCCGGGAGGTTGTCGGTGAGCAGATCGAGAGCGTGCTCGAGGCACGGGTGGCTACATGGCAGAGCTGAACGCGACGCCGATCACCACCCTGGAGCCGCTGCCCTGGCTGGGCGAGCGCTTCGACGAGCTGGTCCGCCTGGCCGACAGCGGGCGGCTGCCCCATGCGCTGCTGATCTCCGGGCCGCGAGGAGTGGGCAAGCGCTCTCTGGTGGATGCCCTGGCCGCCCGGACCCTATGTGCCGAGCCCGGCAGACTGGCCTGCGGTCACTGCCATGGCTGTCGCATGCTGGCTTCCGGGTATCACCCTGACCTGATGAGTGTCGAACTCGAGGAGGGCAAGCGCCAGATCCGTATCGATGCCATTCGCGAGATCAACCATGTCGTCTCCCAGACCGCCCAGCAGGGCGGCTATCGGGTCATTCTCATCGCTCCGGCCGAGGCGCTTAACGTGGCGGCCTCAAACGCACTGCTCAAGAGCCTCGAGGAGCCTGGCGAGCGGACCCTGTTCCTGCTGCTCTCGGATATTCCCTCCCGACTGCTGCCGACCATTCGCTCGCGCTGCCAGCATTGGAACCTGACGATTCCCACCGCGACCGACTGCCTCCCCTGGCTGACCGAGCGCCTTGGCGATGCCCAGGAAGCGCGCTTCTGGCTGACGGTGGCCGGTGGCATACCGCTCGAGGCGCTGCGGCTGGCCGACCCGGAGGCCAGGGCCCTGCGTCAGCAACTGGTGGAGACCTTCGAGGCGCTGGTACGGGGGGGCGAGCCGGTGGCTGAGGCGGCCCGGCTCGACCGCCAATCCATCGATGCCATCCTGTGGTACGGTATCGCCTGGCTCGAGGATCTGATTCGCCTGGGGCTCTCCGGCGACAGCGGCGGGCTGTGCAACCCCGACTTGTTGCCGCTCTATCGCCAGGCGGTCAAGAATGCACGGGTACGCGACTGGTTCCGTCTGCTCGACTATGCCCGTGAGGAGCGCCGGCTGCTGGCCGCCGGCGGCAACCCCAATCCCCAGCTGGTGCTGGAAGCCTGGCTGGTCCGCTGGTCCGCGCTGCTGCGCTCATGATGGGGCGCACGAGAACGTTAAGGAGGGGCCCATGGCCGCCCAGAAGGCTCTGTCGCTGAATATTCAGGACGTCCAGACCCTGCTGTCGGCCTATATGCCGGCGCTCGAGCGGGGTGGGATCTTCGTGCCCACTCGCGAACGCTATGAGCTGGGCCAGCAGATCTACCTGCTGTTGACCCTGCCCGGCGAGAGCGAGCGGGTGCCGATCACCGGCCAGGTGGTGTGGGTCTCGCCGGAGGGCGTCACCGGCCGGCGCATGCCCGGAGTGGGCATCCACTTCAGTGCCGCCGACCAGACCGTGCGCGACCGCATCGAGAACCTGCTCGCCGGGCACCTCGACAAGGGCACGCCGACCTATACGCTTTAAGCAGCTTCGAGCCATTCATCTGTCATCCGGATACACCGCATGTTTGTCGACTCCCACTGTCACCTCGACCGCCTCGATCCCGCCACTCACGGCGGAGACCTCACCGCTACCCTGGATGCCGCCCGGGCACGCGGGGTCAAGCAGTTCCTGGCCATCGGCGTCACCCTGGATGAGGTGCCCGGCGTCGCCGCCATCGCCCGTGAACACCATGACGTGGTCATCTCCGCCGGGGTCCACCCGCTGCACCGGGTCGACGAGGAGCCTGACGTGGAGGCGATCAAGGCGGTCGCGGACCGCTTCGGCGCGGTGGCTATCGGCGAGTGCGGGCTGGACTATCATTATCTGGAGAAGGCGCCGGGTCAGGTGCCGTCGCGGGAAATCCAGCGCGAGCGTTTTCGTCGCCAGCTGATCGCCGCCAACGAACTGGAACTACCGGTGATCATCCATACGCGGGAAGCCCGTGACGAGACCCTGGCGCTGATCCGCGAGCATACCGACCCCGCTGTTGGCGGCGTGCTGCACTGTTTCACCGAGGACCTCGAGATGGCTCGTGAGGCGGTGCGCCACGGCTTCTATATCTCGCTGTCCGGGATCGTGACCTTCCACAGCGCCAAGGCCCTGCGCGAGGTTGCCAGGCAGGTACCCCTGGACCGGCTGCTTATAGAGACCGATAGCCCCTACCTGGCCCCGGTACCCCATCGTGGCAAGCCCAATGAGCCGGCCTGGGTGGTGGAGGTGGCCGAATGCATCGCCGCTGAGCGCGGGATCAGCGTGGAGGAGGTCGCCATGCAGACCACCGCCAACTTCTATCGGCTGTTCCGTGCCGCCGCCCCGGAGGCCAGCGAGGAGATGCGTGGCATCCTGCAGGGTGCCGGGCTGGTCACGTAGGAGGAAGACAATGGACCTGGAGCCGCTGGTGGCCCGGATCGATCCCGAGGGCGAGATTCCTCCGCTGGGGGACTGGCACCCCGAACATGCCGGCGAGATGGACCTGGTGATAGCAGCCGACGGGCGCTGGATCCACGAGGGTACCGTCATGTCACGCCCGCGACTGGTGCGATTGCTTTCCACCATCCTGCGCCGGGAAGCCGACGGCCGGTATGCGCTGGTTACCCCGGTCGAGAAGCAGCTGATACACGTCGAGGATTGCCCCTTCCTGGTCGTCGATGCCGAGCCCGACGCCGACGGCCTGTGGTGGCTGACCACCAATATGGGCGATCGCCTGACGCTGGATGCCGACCATCCCTTCACCCTCAGCCAGACCCCTGCCGGAGAGTGCGTGCCCGAGGTCCCGGTGCGCTTCGGCCTGGCCGCTCGCCTCGGTCGCAATGTCTTCTACCGGCTGGTCGAAGAGGCCGTGCCGTTTACCCTGGATGACGGGCGCGACGCCCTGGGACTCCATAGCGGAGGCGTATGGCATCCGCTGGGCCTGGTCGACGGCGAAACTGCGTGCGGCTGACCGATGAACAGCGCGCCGTGGTCGAACATGGCGTCGGGCATGCGCGTGTCGCCGCGGTGGCGGGATCCGGCAAGACCACCACCATGGTGGCGAGGGTGCTGCACCTTCTCGAACGGGGGGTGGCGCCGCAGCGTATCCTGGTGCTGATGTTCAACCGGTCGGCACGCGAGGACTTCCAGGCGCGCCTGGCAGCCATGGCGCCTTCGGGCCAGCGGTTGCCGGATGTGCGCACTTTCCACTCCCTGGGCCACCGACTGAGTGGCAGCCTGACCCGCTGGGGGGCGCTGGCGCCTCGCCAGCTGCTGACCGCAGACTGGCAGCTGGAGCGCCTGCTGCGCCAGGCCACTCAGCTCACCCTGAGCGACCAGGACGCCGAGGCCAGGGAGTCGGCGCTGGATGCCGAGCGGCTCGAGGCACTCGCCCACTTCTGCGCTCTGGTCAAGGCCGAGATGGTTCCCGCCGGCGAGCTCCACGAGCGACTGGATTATGGCGAGGAGACCCGCTACTTTCCGGCCGCCTTCGAGCAGGTCGAGGCGCTGCTGGAGCAGCATGGCCTGATGGGCTATGCCGACCTGCTCTATCGCCCCCTGCGCGCGCTGGAAGCGGATGCCAGCCTGCGCGGTCGCATCCAGGGCTACCTCGATCATGTGATCATCGACGAGTACCAGGACATCAACGTCGCCCAGCAGCGTCTGCTGGCGCTGCTCGCCGGCAAGCATGCCGAAGTGATGGCGGTGGGGGATGCCAACCAGTGCATCTATGAGTGGCGTGGCGCCCATCCAGAGACCATGCTCCAGCGCTTCACCGCCACCTTCGGGGAGGCCGTGGACTATCCGCTCTCCACCACCTTCCGCCACGGCCATGCCCTGGCGCTGGCCGCCAACCATGCCATCGACGCTAATCGCCGGCGCCCCGACCAGCAGTGTCTGGCGGCCCCAGGGAATCCGCTGACCCGGATCGCGGCGGGCCAGGGCAGTCGTGGCCTGCTGGATGGCCTGGCCGCATGGCAACGGGAGGGACGGGCGCTGCATGAGGCCTGTGTGCTGGTGCGCAGCTGGGCCCTCTCCGTGCCATTGCAACTGGCGCTGCTGCGCGAGGGGATCCCCTTTCGCCTGGCTCGGGAGGACCGCTTCGTCTTTCGTCTGCCCCTGGTCCAGGCGCTGGCCGGCTACCTGCGCCTGGCGCGTGAGCCGGGGCTGCTGCGTGACCCCGCACACCTGGCGCTGCTGTTCAGCCAGCCGACGTCCTTCGTGGCTCGCGAGCGGATCGAGGCGCTGGCCCTGCGTCTGGCCGAGAGTCAGCGCTGGCCGGAGCCCCATGATCCGTTACTGGCCCCCCTGAGACCCCACCAGAAGCGCACCCTCAAGAAGCGCTGGGCGCTGCTCTGTGAGCTGCCGCGGCTGGCGGCCCGTCCCCCGGCCGAGCTGCTCGAGCACGTGGTGGCCGAGGTCGATGCCGAAAAGGTCCTCAAGCGTGCCGCGGCGCGACGCGACAAGGGCGAGGAGGACGTGCGCCTGCTCGACGTGCTCAAGGAGCAGGCCAGCGAACTGGGCAACGATACCGAGGCCTTTGTCGAGTTGCTCAGACGGCCGGTGGAGAACCGTGACGATGGCGTGCTGATCAACACCGTACACGGTGCCAAGGGGCTGGAGTGGCCTCTGGTGGCCCTTGCCGGCGTCAACGAACAGGACTTTCCCCACTATACCCGTGACAATCCGCTCTCCCCGCAGCGGCTCGAGGAGGAGCGCAGGCTCTTCTATGTGGCGATCACCCGTGCTCGGGAGCGGTTGCTTCTGTTGCATGACGGTGGCGACCACCGTCCCAGCCGCTTCCTCGCCGAGAGTGCCTGGGAGGAGTGTGATCGCCTGGCTCGCCGACTGGACGGCGTGGGTGAAGGGGCACTCGAGGTGTCCCGCCCCGGGCTGGTACGTCACTATCTCGCCAGGCTGGGCGAGGAGCTTCCGCTGGTCGGCAGCGAACCGGGAGTCGCCGAGGGCGGAAGTGACTATCGCTCCTTCGACGTGGGGCAGCGCCTGCGCCATGCTGTGTTCGGTGAAGGCGAGATCGACCTGGTGGAGGGGGATCCGGACAATCCGGTGATCGAGGTGCGTTTTCGCCATGCCGGTCGACGGCGGTTGATCGCTCGCCGGGCGCCCATCGAACTGCTCACTGGAGAAAACGCATGAGTCAACCGCTGATTGCCGCCTGGGAACTGGAAGAGGCCCTGGAGGGGGCACATCCCCCGCGGCTGCTCGACTGCCGGGCACGCCTGGGGCAGCCCGACGCTGGCCACGGCCTGTGGTGGAAAGCCCATCTGCCGGGCAGCCACCACCTCGACCTGGATCGCGACCTCGCGGGACCACCGGGGGAGGGCGGGCGACATCCCCTGCCACGCCAGGAGGCATTTACCGCGACGCTTCAACGGCTGGGAGTGGCGCCGGATGTGCCGGTGGTGGTGTATGACGACATGGGCGGCCAGCTGGCTGCCGCTCGGGCCTGGTGGATGCTGGCCTGCTGGGCCGGTCACCCCGATGTCAGGGTGCTGGACGGAGGCATCCAGGCCTGGCTGGGGCACGGTGGCGAGCTGCGCGAGGGTGATGGCGTGGCGCCCCGTCCCGGCGACTGGTCTCCCGCCTACCGCGACGATGCCTGGATGGGGGCCGATGCGGTCTTCTCCGGACGCGGTCTCAAGCTGGACGCCCGCAGCCGAGAGCGTTTCAGCGGTGAGGCCGAGCCCATCGATCCGGTGGCGGGCCATATCCCGGGGGCGGTATGCCGCCCCAGCGCCGAGAACCTGGGCGCGGACGGGCGCTTCAAGCACCCGCACCGCCTGGCCGAGGAGCTGCCCCAGGCCGATGAGGCAGTGGCCTACTGCGGCTCGGGGGTCACCGCCTGCCACACCATTCTTGCCTATGCCGTGGCGGGCAGGCCGCTGCCGCGCCTCTATCCCGGCTCCTGGAGCGAGTGGATCCGCGACCCGGCGCGCCCGGTAGCCACCGGTGAGTAATCCGGGCGTAGCCGGGCTTCGCCCGGAGCGCTAAGCCTTAAGCTACTGCAAGAAAAAACCGCCGCCGGGTCTTGCCCCGGCGGCGGTCTTGTTCAGGCTGTTATCCAGCCTCTCGCTTACATGTTCGGATAGTTCGGTCCGCCGCCGCCCTCCGGCGCCACCCAGGTGATGTTCTGGGCCGGGTCCTTGATATCGCAGGTCTTGCAGTGCACGCAGTTCTGGAAGTTGATCTGGAACCGCGGCTTGCCGTCGTCCCCCTCGACCACCTCATAGACCCCGGCCGGGCAGTAGCGTTGGGCCGGCTCGGCGTACTCCGGCAGGTTCTCGCGAATCGGCAACTCCCGGTCGGCCAGCTGCAGGTGGCAGGGCTGGTCCTCCTCGTGGTTGGTGTTGGAGAGGAACACCGAGGAGGGCTTGTCGAAGGAGAGCTTGCCATCTGGCTTCGGGTAGTCGATCTTCTCGAATTCGCTGGCCGGCTTCAGTGCGGCATGGTCCGGGGTGGTGTCGTGGACGTTGGGCAACTTGCCGCGCAACAGCTGGTCGGCGAAGTTGTAGGCGCCGCCCATGACGGTGCCGTACTTGTGGATTGCCGGCCCGAAGCTTGAGCTCTCCTTGAGCTCGGCGTAGGCCCAGCTCGCCTCCCACTTCTCGGTGAAGGCGGTCAGTTCCTGGCCACCCTCGTCGCCCTTGGCCACTGCCTCGAATACCGTCTCGGCGGCCACCAGGCCGGACTTCATGGCGGTGTGCAGCCCCTTGATCTTGGCGAAGTTGAGGGTGCCGGCGTCGCAACCGATCAAAAGGCCACCCGGGAAGGTCATCTTCGGCAGGCAGTTCAGCCCGCCCTTGGCGATGGCCCGAGCGCCGTAGGCGACCCGCTTGCCGCCCTCGAGATGTTTCGCCAGCACCGGGTGGTGCTTCATGCGCTGGAATTCGTCGAAGGGCGAGAGCCAGGGATTCTGGTAGGAGAGGTCCATGATCAGGCCTACCACCACCTGCTGGTTGTCACCATGGTAGAGGAACCAGCCGCCGTGGGTGTGCTTGTCCAGGGGCCAGCCGGAGCCATGCAGCACCAGTCCGGGTTCATGCTGCTCGGCGGGCACGTCCCACAGCTCCTTCAGGCCGATACCGTAGTGCTGCGGGTCCTTGCCCGCGTCGAGGCGATACTCCTCGATCAGGCGCTTGCCGATATGGCCCCGGGCGCCCTCGGCGAACAGGGTGTACCTGGCGCGCAGCTCCATGCCCGGCATATGGCCATCCTTGGGCTGACCGTCGGCGCCCACGCCCATGTCGCCGATCAGGATGCCCTTGACCACGCCCTCCTCGACGATGGCCTCCTGGGCGGCGAAACCCGGGAAAATCTCGACCCCCAACCCCTCGGCCTGCTCGGCCAGCCAGCGGCACAGGTTGCCGGCGCTGATCACGTAGCGGGGCATGTCCCCACCGGTGTTGTGCATGGAGGGGGGCACCAGGGCATTGGGCAGCTTCTGGCCCTTCTCGGCGTCCTTGAGCAGGTAGACCTCGTCGCGACTGGCCGGGGTGGTCAGCGGCGCGCCACGCTCGGCCCAGTCGGGGAACAGCTCCTGCAGGGCGCGGGGCTCGAAGATGGCACCGGAGAGGATATGGGCGCCGACCTCGGAGCCCTTCTCCACCACGCACACGGAGAGCTCCTGTTCCGCCTCGTTCGCCTGCTGCATCAGCCGGCACGCGGCAGCCAGGCCCGAGGGCCCGGCCCCGACGATGACCACATCGAATTCCATGGATTCGCGTTCGACTTGTTCTTCCATCTGTTCTCTCCTGACTGCCGGCTCGACGGTGCGGTTCATGCCACCAATGTCGAATCAATTTAAAACGGTCGTTTGCTTCTAGCCTGTCCCCATGATAGGCATAATAGGTCAACAAGGTCACCCCCTGCGATCGCGCAATCTTGGTGTCATGCCGGCCAGGGATCCGGGGAGTGGCGATATTGGGATTGTTGCCATGCGCAAGGGTATGGCACATTGAGACAGTTTTTTCGATGTGGCGCCTATCAAACGCTTGCATGAAACATATAAGAGCATGCCACGCCGTTCTATGCGGCTGTTCCAGGAAGGTGCGGTCGGCAGTGGCAGTACCGCACCATTGGATTTGTGATGGTTCAACTTCCGAGAACCAAGCGAGGAAATCATGAAAGTACTCGTCGCGGTCAAACGCGTCATCGACTACAACGTCAAGATCCGCGTCAAGCCGGATAACTCCGACGTCGATCTCACCAACGTCAAGATGGCCATGAACCCCTTCTGCGAGATCGCCGTGGAAGAGGCGGTGCGCCTGAAGGAAAAGGGTGTGGCCACCGAGATCGTCGCCGTCACCGTCGGTCCCAAGGCCGCCCAGGAGCAGCTGCGTACTGCGCTGGCGCTGGGCGCCGACCGCGCCATCCATGTCGAGACCGACGAGCGCGTCGAGTCGCTAGGGGCGGCCAAGGCGCTGGCCAAGCTGGTGGAAGAGGAGCAGCCGGGTCTGGTGATCCTCGGCAAGCAGGCCATCGACACCGACAACAACCAGACCGGCCAGATGCTCGCCGCCCTGACCGGTCTGCCCCAGGGCACCTTCGCCTCCGCCGTGGATGTGGACGGCGAGAAGGTGCAGGTGACCCGTGAGATCGACGGCGGCCTGCAGACCGTCGAGCTTTCCGTGCCGGCCATCGTCACCACCGACCTGCGCCTCAACGAGCCGCGCTACGCCAAGCTGCCCGACATCATGAAGGCCAAGAAGAAGCCGCTGGACGTCAAGAGCCCGGCGGACCTCGGCGTCGAGGTGGCCTCGAAGGTCAAGCTGCTCAAGGTCGAGCCGCCGGCCGAGCGCCAGGGTGGCGTCAAGGTGGGCTCGGTGGACGAGCTGGTCGACAAACTCAAGAACGAGGCGAAGGTGATCTCATGAGCATCCTGGTACTTGCCGAACATCACGACGGCGCCCTGGCCGGCGCCACCGCCCATGTGGTGGCCGCCGCACAACAGATCGGCAGCGATATCGACGTGCTGGTGGCCGGTGAGAATGTGGCCGCCATCGCCGAGTCCGCCGCCAAGCTCGACGGCGTCAGCAAGGTGCGCGTGGCCGACAATGCCGCCTATGCCCACCTGCTGGCCGAACCCACCGCGGCGCTGATCGCCGAGCTCGCCGGAGACTACAGCCACGTGCTGGCGGTGGCCTCCACCACCGGCAAGAACGTGCTGCCCCGGGTCGCCGCGCTCAAGGACGTAGCGCAGATCTCCGAGATCATCGCCGTCGAGTCCGCGGATACCTTCAAGCGCCCGATCTACGCCGGCAATGCCATCGCCACGGTGCAGAGCGAGGACGCGCTGAAGGTGATCACCGTGCGCACCACCGGCTTCGACGCCGTCGGCGAGGGCGGCAGCGCCGCCATCGAGGCCGTGGACTTCGTGGCCGACAACGCCCAGTCCACCTTCATCAAGGAAGAGCTGGCCCAGTCCGACCGTCCCGAGCTGGGTGCCGCCAAGGTGGTCATCTCCGGTGGCCGCGGCATGGGCAACGGCGAGAACTTCAAGCTCCTCGATGGCATCGCCGACAAGCTGGGGGCCGCCATCGGTGCCTCGCGTGCCGCGGTGGATGCCGGCTTCGTGCCCAACGACATGCAGGTGGGCCAGACCGGCAAGATCGTCGCCCCGGACCTCTACATTGCCGTGGGCATCTCGGGTGCCATCCAGCACCTGGCCGGCATGAAGGACTCCAAGGTGATCGTCGCCATCAACAAGGACGAGGAGGCGCCGATCTTCCAGGTGGCCGATTACGGGTTGGTGGCGGATCTCTTCGAGGCCCTGCCGGAATTGGAAAGCAAGCTGTAAGGCATGACCCGATAGGCATGAACGAAAGCCGGTTCCGTCAGGGACCGGCTTTCTGCTATCTGCGATAGCCCTGCCTTCGTCTGGTCTGCGCTAGACGGATTCGCGCTGCCTGGGGTAGGGTGGCCGAAGGATAAAAAGTGCGTGCGGTGCGGTTGAAATCCCCATGCGGCGACCGCATCTCAATGAGTTGCAGCACAATGAAAGCCACCAAAAGGAGATGATCAACATGGCACATACCCTCCCTGACCTTCCGTATGCCTACGATGCGCTCGAGCCCCACATCGATGCGCTGACCATGGAGATCCACCACTCGCGTCACCACCAGACCTACGTCAACAACCTGAACGCTGCCCTCGAGGGCACCGGCCTGGAAGACGTGCCGGTCGACGAGCTGCTGGCCGATCTGGACAAGGTGCCGGCTGAGAAGCGTCAGGCGGTGATCAACAACGGTGGCGGCCACTCCAACCACTCCATGTTCTGGCAGATGATGTCGCCCAATGGCGGCGGTCAGCCCAAGGGCAAGGTGGCCGAGGCCATCGACAGCGAGCTGGGTGGCTTCGAGGCCTTCAAGGATGCCTTCACCAAGGCCGCTCTGGGTCGCTTCGGCAGCGGCTGGGCCTGGCTCTGCGTCACCCCGGAGAAGAAGCTGGTGGTGGAGAACAGCCTGAACCAGGACAGCCCCATCTCCAACGGCAACACCCCGGTGCTGGGTCTGGACGTGTGGGAGCACGCCTACTACCTCAAGTTCCAGAACAAGCGCCCGGACTACATCGCCGAGTTCTTCAACGTGATCAACTGGGACGAGGTCGAGCGTCGTTACCAGGCGGCCACCGCCTGATCGACTGACTGACTTCCGGTCTCACCATGCAGCGCCGCGGCCCCTGGGCCGCGGCGCTGTTTTTATATTTGGCCCTTGTCCCTCTCTACTGCCCCTTTCCCCTGCCGCTTGGCTGCAGCCACTTGTGCCTCGTTCCTTTCTATACCACTACATATGGTATTTAAAGAGTGACGAATTCTATATATGGTGTATCCTTGCCTCTGTAGACGCCATATATAGTTTTCCTGCCAACAGGGAGTGTCACCATGGAGATCGAGGTCTATACCCGTCCCGCCTGCCCCCAGTGCACCGCCACCTGCCGCACCCTGGAGCGTCAGGGCATCGCCTACCGCCTGATCGACCTGGAGCGTGAGCCCCAGGCCCGCGAGCGGGTGATGGCCCTGGGCCATCGCCAGCTGCCGGTGGTGATTGCCGGCTCCGAGCACTGGTCCGGATTCCGTCCGGATCGCCTCGGCCACCTGGCCCGGGCGTGAGTGTGACGGCCGTCTCGGCGCTGCCACCGGAGCTGATCTACTTCTCGACCCGCTCCGGCAATACCCATCGCTTTATCCGGAAACTGGACCTGCCCGCTCGGCGCATCCCGATTGAGCGGGAGGCACCGACGCTGGCGGTGACGCGCCCCTTTATCCTGGTGACGCCCACCTACGGCGGGGGCGAGGCGAAGGGTGCTGTGCCCGCGCCGGTGATCCGCTTCCTCAACGAGGCCGATAACCGTGCGCTGCTGGTGGGGGTGATCGCCGCTGGCAATACCAACTTCGGCGCCGCCTACGGGCTGGCCGGACGCATCATCGCCGAGAAGTGCGGCGTACCGCTGCTGTATCGATTCGAATTGCTGGGCACGGACGAGGACGTGACCCGGGTTCGCAAGGGAGTGAGAGAGTTTTGGACACGACCATCCTGACCCCGTCGCCCCGCCAGGGGGAGGCCGCCGCGCGTGAGCTGGATTACCACGCGCTCAACGCCATGCTCAACCTGTATGGTGCCGACGGACGCCTGCAACTGGAGCGCGACCGCGAGGCGGTGCGCCAGTATTTCCTGCAGCACGTCAACCAGAACACGGTGTTCTTCCATTCGCTGGAGGAGAAGCTCGACTACCTGGTGGAGCAGGAGTATTACGAACCGGAGGTGCTCGCGGCTTATGCTCCAGGCTTCGTCAAGGCGCTTTTCGAGCAGGCCTACGCCTGGAAGTTCCGCTTCCCGAGCTTCCTTGGCGCCTTCAAGTACTACACCAGCTATACGCTGAAGACCTTCGACGGGCGCCGCTACCTGGAGCGTTTCGAGGACCGGGTGTGCATGGTGGCGCTGACCCTGGCCCGCGGTGACGAGGCCCTGGCCCGCTCGCTGGTGGACGAAATCATCGGCGGCCGTTTCCAGCCGGCCACGCCCACCTTCCTCAATGCCGGCAAGCGCCAGCGCGGCGAACTGGTCTCCTGCTTCCTGCTGCGCCTCGAAGACAACATGGAGTCCATCGGTCGGGGCATCAACTCGGCGCTGCAGCTCTCCAAGCGCGGTGGCGGAGTGGCATTGCTGCTCAGCAACATCCGCGAGGCGGGGGCCCCCATCAAGCAGATCGAGAACCAGTCGTCGGGAATCATCCCGATCATGAAGCTGCTCGAGGACGCCTTCTCCTACGCCAACCAGCTGGGCGCCCGCCAAGGGGCGGGCGCGGTCTACCTCAACGCCCACCATCCCGATATCCTGCGTTTCCTCGACACTAAGCGCGAGAATGCCGACGAGAAGGTACGCATCAAGACCCTCTCGCTGGGGGTCACCATCCCCGACATCACCTTCGACCTCGCCCGGCGCAACGCGCCCATGTACCTCTTCTCGCCCTATGACGTGGAGCGTGTCTACGGCGTGCCCTTCGGCGACATCAGCGTCACCGAGAAGTACCACGAGATGGTGGACGACCGGCGCATCCGCAAGACCAGGATCGACACCCGGGCCTTCTTCCAGACCCTGGCCGAGGTGCAGTTCGAGTCGGGCTATCCCTATGTGATGTTCGAGGACAACGTCAATCGCGACAATCCCATCGCCGGCCGGGTCAACATGAGCAACCTCTGCTCGGAGATCCTGCAGGTCAACACGCCCAGCGAGTTCAACGAGGATCTCGGCTACCGCCGCGTGGGAGAGGACATCTCCTGCAACCTTGGCTCATTGAATATCGCCCGGGTGATGGATGGCGGGGATATCGGAGCCAGCGTCGAAGTCGCCGTGCGCGGCCTGACCGCGGTGGCCGAGATGACTGACATCGCCTCGGTGCCTTCGGTGGCTAACGGCAATGCCCGCTCCCGGGCTATCGGCCTGGGTCAGATGAACCTGCATGGCTTCCTGGCTCGGGAGCATATTCACTACGGCTCCGAAGAAGCGCTCGACTTCACCGGCGTCTACTTTGCCTGCGTGGCTTACCATGCACTGCGCGCCTCCAACCGGCTGGCCATGGAGCGCGGCGAGAGCTTCGCCGGCTTCGCGGCCTCCGCCTACGCCAGCGGTGCCTTCTTCGACAAGTACACCGAGCGTGACTGGCGACCGAGCACCGAACGCGCCCGGGCGTTGTTCGAGCGTCTCGGCATCGTGCTGCCCACTCGCGATGACTGGGCGGCCCTCAAGGAGTCGGTGATGGCGCACGGGCTTTACAACCGCTACCTGCAGGCGGTGCCTCCCACCGGATCGATCTCCTACATCAACCACGCCACCTCCAGCATTCATCCAGTGGCCTCGCCCATCGAGATCCGCAAGGAGGGCAAGCTGGGGCGGGTCTACTACCCGGCACCCTACCTGGACGACGACAACCTGGCGTTCTACCGCGACGCCTACGAGATCGGACCCGAGGCGATCATCGACACCTACGCCGCGGCCTCGGAGCACGTCGACCAGGGGTTGTCGCTGACGCTCTTCTTTCCCGATACCGCCACCACCCGGGACATCAACCGTGCCCAGATCTATGCCTGGCGAAAGGGGATCAAGACGCTCTACTACGTGCGCCTGCGCCAGAGTGCCCTGGAGGGCACCGAGGTAGAAGGCTGCGTTTCGTGCACACTCTGACGGAGGGATCCGACATGACGACGGCAACATCGCGATTGACCCGTGTCCAGGCCATCAACTGGAACCGGCTCGAGGACGACAAGGATCTGGAGGTGTGGAACCGCCTGACCAGCAACTTCTGGCTACCCGAGAAGGTGCCGCTCTCCAACGACATCCCGTCGTGGAACACCCTGAGCGAGCCGGAGCGGCGGCTCACTATCCGGGTGTTCACCGGACTGACGCTGCTCGACACCATCCAGAGCAGCGTCGGGGCGCCGACGCTGATGCCCGATGCGCGCACCCCCCACGAGGAGGCGGTCTATGCCAATATCGCCTTCATGGAGGCGGTACACGCGCGCTCCTACAGCTCGATCTTCTCGACGCTGTGTGCCACGCGGGAGGTGGACGACGCCTTCCGTTGGAGCGAGGAGAATCCGACCCTTCAGGCCAAGGCCGAGCTGGTGCTCGAGCGCTACCGCGCCGAGGACCCGCTGATGCGCAAGGTGGCCAGCGTCTTTCTGGAGTCGTTCCTGTTCTATTCGGGCTTCTACCTGCCGATGTACTGGTCGAGCCACGCCAAGCTGACCAACACCGCCGACCTGATCCGCCTGATCATCCGCGACGAGGCGGTGCACGGCTACTACATCGGCTACAAGTTCCAGCAGGCCCTGGCCGAGGCGAGCCCAGAGCGCCAGGAGGAGGTCAAGGCCTATGCCTATGACCTGTTGCTGGCGCTCTACGACAACGAGGTGGCCTACACCGAGTCGCTCTACGACGAGGTGGGATTGACCGAGGACGTCAAGGCGTTCCTCCACTACAACGCCAACAAGGCACTGATGAACCTGGGCTTCGAGGGTCTCTTTCCCCAGGCGCTGTGCGACGTGGATCCCACCATCCTCGCCGCACTCTCGCCGGGGGCTGACGAGAACCACGACTTCTTCTCCGGTTCCGGTTCGGCTTATGTCATCGGGCGGACGGTCGCCACCGAGGATGAGGACTGGGCCTTCTGATCTGCGTCATTGATAATTGTTATCATTTTTGCGATGATCCGGCGTCATTCGAGATCGCTCAGGGAGCCTGACGTGAAGAGGACCGGACATCTGCTGATCGGGGTGGCCACCGGCTTGATGCTGGCGGCCACCCCGCTGATGGCCCAGGAGCTGCTGGAAGCCACTGGTGAGGCCCAGCGCGCCCAGGCCGAGCTACAGCAAAGGATCGATGCCGCCGACGACGCCAGTCGCGAGATGTTGGCCGAGCTACGTCGCCTGGAAGCCGCTACCCGCCGGCTCGAGGCGCGCAGCGACACCCTGGCGCCACGGCTCGAACGCCAGGCGCAACAGCTGGACGCTCGGGAAGCGGCACTGGATACCCTGTCCGAGACGCGTGAGACGTTGCCCGAGGTCGAGCAGGCGCTGACCAGGCGCCTGGGCACATGGGTCGAAGGCGATCTGCCGTTCCTGACGGAAGAGCGCCTGGCCCGGGCCGAGGGCCTCGAGAAAGGCATGACGGACCCCGACACTACCACCGCGGAGCGCCTGGATCATCTGCTTGCCGCCTGGCGCAGCGAGCTGGACTACGGCCGCGAGCTCGACGCCTGGCGCGGTACCCTCGGGCAGGGCGAGCAGCGCCGCGAGGTGGACTTCCTGCGCCTGGGGCGGGTGGGGCTCTACTACCTGACCGCCGACGGACGAGAGGGTGCGGTCTGGCGCAGCGATGCCAAGCGCTGGCAAGCGCTGGATGAGGCGGCCCGCGTCGAGCTGCGCCATGGCCTGCGCATGGCCCGTGACCAGCGAGCACCGGAACTGCTGACCCTGCCGGTTTCCCACCCCATCACGCCGGCCAACGAGGGGGATGCCTCATGATGGCGACCGTCACATCCGCTGCCGGGCGCATGGTAGCGACAGCCCTGGCCGCATTGTTGCTGGTCACGGCACTGCCCGCAGCCGCTCAGGAGGATCCCCTGACCACGCTGCGCGCCGAGCGCGAGGCCGCAGAGGCCCGGGACGCCGCCCGACTTGCCGCGCTGGTCGAGGATCGTGAGGCGCTGGAGTCTGCCCTGGACGAGGCCCGCCAGGTGCACGCTGCGGCTGAAGCACGAGGTGCCGAGCTCGAGTCACGTCAGGCCGAGTTGCAGGCGCGGGATTCGGCCCTGGATGAACGCCAGGCCGAGCAGGGGGGTGACCTGGCGGCGGTACTGGACGTGCTGGCCCGGCACAGCGGCGAGCTGCGCGACTCCCTGGGACAGAGCTGGATCACGTTGGGAGGCCCTGATCTACCGCCACGCCTGGATGATGCCGAGGTGCTGCGTCCGGAACACCTCGAGACCCTGGGCGATGCGCTGATGGCGCTGACCGCCGAGACTGGCCGCATTCGGGCGTTAACGGCGCCTGTTGCCGGCAGCAACGGCGAGATCCGCCCCCGCGAGGTGGTGCGCCTGGGCGACCTGGCGGCATTCAGTGGCGGCGAGCTGCTCCAGCGCGGGGCCGAGGAGGGCGTACTCTCCACGCTGGCGCGCACGCCGGCTGAGGTCAGCGAGCACTTGAGCGCCTTTCAGGCCGGCAACGCCGAGACCGTCGTGCTGGACCCCACCGGTGGCGATGTTCTGGCGGCCCTGGGCCAACGCCCCAGCCTGGTGGAGCGTTTCCATCAGGGGGGGGCTGTGGGCTATGTCGTGGTGGGGCTCGGCGCTTTCGGCCTGCTGGTGGCACTGGCCCAGTATGCCTATCTGCTCCGTGTCAGCCTGGTGGTAAGGCGTCAGCGTCGTGACCTGGCCGACCTGCGTCAGGACAACCCGCTGGGCCGTGTGCTGCTGCGTTTCCGGGCACTCAGCGACGAGCCGGTTCCCGAGGCGCTGGAGGCGCGGCTCGACGAGGCGGTGCTGGCTGAGATGCCACGCCTGGAGCGCGGTCAGCCGCTGGTCAAGCTGCTCGCCGCGGTCTCCCCGTTGCTCGGCCTGCTGGGCACGGTGACCGGCATGATCGTTACCTTCCAGGCGATCACCGTGTTCGGCACCGGCGATCCGCAGCTGATGGCCGGTGGCATCAGCCAGGCCCTGGTGACCACCGTGCTGGGACTGGTTACCGCCGTTCCGCTGCTGTTTGCACATACCGCCCTGACCGGGCGCAGCCGTCAGCTGGCCGGCATTGTCGAGGGCCAGGCCAGTGCCGCCCTGGCCGAAACCCTCGAGCACCGCCAACCCTCATCCGTCGCGTCCAGGAACAAGCGCCGTGCTGATGCCCTGGCTTGAGCCGATCGCACGGCTGATCGATGCCGGTGGCGTGGTGCTGGTCGGCATCGCCGCGGTAGCGGCCCTGCTCTTCAGCCTGGCACTCGAGCGGGTGCTGTTCTTCCGCCTCGCCTACCGGGGAGCCCGCCAGCGCCTGATCCGGCGCTGGACGGCGCGCGCTGACCACCACAGCTGGAGCGCCCTGACCCTGCGTGAGGTGTGGACCCGCCAGCTGATCGCGCGACTGCGCCGGCCGTTACCCTGGCTCAAGCTGCTGGTGGCGCTCTGTCCACTGCTCGGCCTGCTGGGTACCGTCACCGGCATGATCAGCGTCTTCGACAGCCTGGCATTGAGCGATACTCACCAAGCCCGCGCCATGGCCGATGGGGTCGCCCGGGCGACTCTGCCGACCCTGGCCGGAATGGCCGTGGCCGTGGTGGGGCTGCTGTTCACCAGCCGACTGGAACAGATCATCCGGCGCGAGGACCAGCGGCTGCATGACCGCCTGGCTCGAGCCGTGGAGGAGAGTGATGCGTAGACGTCGCAGCGTTGCCGGCGAGCCGGGGGATGCCGGAGAGATCAACCTGACCCCGATGCTCGATGTGGTCTTCATCATGCTGATCTTCTTCATCGTCACCACCAGCTTCATCAAGGAGAGCGGGGTGGAGATAGAACGTCCCGAGTCGAGTGCTGCCACACCGCGCCCGGATGCCCAGCTGATGGTGGCGATCACGCCGGAGGGAGCCGTCTGGGTGGATGGCGAACCGGTGGACGTGCACCGGGTGGGTGACGAGGTGGCCGCCCTGGTCAGCGACGATGGCGCTGTGGTGATCCAGGCCGATCGAGAGGCCACCACGGGCCTGCTGATCGAGGTGATGGACCGCCTGCGCCAGGCGGGAGTGGAGAACGTGGCGGTGGCCGCCACGCGAGGCGCCTCATGACACGGGTTGTTGTCTCGGTGCTCTCCGGCCTGGGACTGGCGCTGCTGCTGTTCTGGCTGCTGGCGCTGCTGGTCACGCCTCCCGAGGCGGAGGTCGAGGTCATGGAAATGACCATGGCGCTGACCAGTTTTGAGACAGCCGAGCCCGAGGCGACTCCGCCGCCCGCCGAGGCCGAGCCCCCGGCGCCCGTGGAGCCGGCGCCGCCGCCTCCCTTGCCCGAACCGGCCCCGCTGCCCCGCAGCGAGGTGACGCTGCCGGAACCCGAGCTGCCGCCAGAGACCGCCGAGCCGCCGGAACTGGATACTCGTCTGCCGGAGTTGAGCGAGGTTCAGCCCGAGCCTCGCCTGGAGCCGCGGCCTGCCTCTCCGCCGGAACCCCGTCCCCAGGCAGAGCCCGAACCCCAGGCGAGCCCGGCACCACAGCCGAGCCAGGAATCCTCGGTGCCATCGTCCGCGCCCTCTGAACCCGCACAGGCCGAAGCGGCCAGCAATGCGCCGGTGGATGTGGGGCAGGTCGCGCCCACCAGTCGGGTGCCGCCCGAGTATCCCGCGCGGGCCCAGCGCCGCGGCCTCGAGGGGCATGTCGAGGTGGAGTTCGTGATTCGAGCCGACGGTAGCGTCGACCCCTCGAGCATCCGCGTGCTCTCCGCCCGGCCATCCAATGTCTTCGACCAGGCGGCCAAGCGAGCCGTATCACGTTGGCGCTTCGAATCCGCTGAGGGGCTGCGTCGCGCTCGCCAGCGCCTGGAATTCGAGCTGAGGTAATGCCATGTCGAGAGTTCTCCTGCCTGTTGCGCTGCTGGTCACTAGCTGGTTGGGGGGCGCCACCGTGGCCTGGTCGGCGCCACCGCTACCGGCCTCGTTTATCGCCGATCTCGAAGGACTCCAGGCGCGCCTGGAGGCCGGTGACCTGGCGGCAGTGATGGAGCGATCCGTGGCCCAGGCCGAGCGTCTGGCCGGGGGCAATGCCGCCGATCGCTGGGCTCGCGCTCTCTATCTGCAACTGGCGGCGGGGGCGGCGGCACGTGACGGGGATCTCTCCTTGGCCGCCGACTACCTCGGCCAGGCGCGTCGCGTATCCGGCATCGAGCCGGATCATCGCGATCGCTGGCAGCACGACGAGGCCGGGTTGCGCCTGGCCGCGGGCGAGACCCGGGATGGCGCCAACCTGCTGGCCGAGTGGCTCGAGGGCCACTCGGGCGAAGCCCGGGATCACTGGCGTTTGGCTCGCGCCAGGGCCGAACTCGAGCAGTGGGAGCTGGCCGCCGAGCATGTGCGGCATGCGCGTGGCATGACTGAGCAACTGGATGAGGGGCAGCGGGAACTGGCCGTCACGGTGCTGCGCCGCGCCGGGGACGAGGCAGAGGCTCTGGCGCTCCTGGGTGGCGGGCTCGCCACGAGCCGCGACCCTGAACGCTGGCGAGTTGCTGCAGCCCTGGCACAGCGTGCCGGCAATACCGGTCAGGCGGCATCGATCTGGGAGGCGGGCTGGCGCGCCGGCGTATTCACCGGGGCCGATGACCTTCGCCGGTTGGTCGAGCTGCATCTGGCCGGGGGCACGCCGGCCCGGGCCGCCGAGCACCTCGAGGCCGCCCTGGCAGAGGGGACCCTGGAGGACAGCGAGGCGAACCGGCGCCTGCTGGCCCAGGCCTGGGAGCGGGCTAGGGATCGCGAGCGCGCCCTGGCCGCCTGGCAGCGGGTGGCCGAGCAGAGTGGGGCCGGCGACGATTGGGCGAGGCTTGGTCAGCTCGCCCATGCCTGGGGACGTGATCAGCTGGCCGAGCGGGCTCTGGACCGCGCCGGGCTGCGCCCGGAGCTATAAGCTGTGAGCTTTAAGCTTTAAGAAAAAAACCGCTGCCACCGCTTATCTCGGTGACAAGATCCCGGCTTACGGCTTACGGCTTACGGCTTACGGCTTACGGCTTACGGCGCCTGCTGTACCCCGTCGATCTCGCGGACGAAGGGCGGTAGCGAGTCGAGCAGTGCCCGCCCGTAGCGCCGGGTGAGTACTCGCCGGTCGAGGAGGGTGATGCGGCCGTGGTCGGCCTCCTTGCGGATCAGACGGCCACAGGCCTGGACCAGCTTGATGGAGGCGTCCGGCACGCTGATGCGCATGAAGGGATTGCCACCGCGGCTCTCGATCCATTCGGCGAGCGTCGCACCCACCGGATCGTCGGGCACCGCGAAGGGCAGTCGGGTTATGACCACATGGGTCAGGTAGTCGCCGGGCAGGTCGATGCCCTCGGCGAAGCTCGCCAACCCGAAGATGATGCTGCCTTCCCCGGCATCTACCCGCTCGCGGTGGCGGTTGATCAGCTCGCGCTTGGGCAGCCGGTCCTGGGCCAGTACCCGTTCGGCCAGGGACCTGGGCAACGCCTTCTCCACGGCGCGCAGCTGGGCCCGGGACGAGAACAGCATCAGCACCGCCTCCTGCTTCCCGAGCCCCTGCACGAAGTCGACGATGGCGCGCTCATGGCCCTCGCGATCGGCGGGGTCGACGGCCTCCCGGGGCACGCTGAGCACCGCCCGCGAATAGTCGAAGGGGCTGGGCAGGCGCTGATAGCGATAGCGGTTGGCCAGCCCGGCGCGCTCCTGCAGGCGTTCGAAGCGACCCAGGGCGGTGAGCGTCGCCGAGGTGACCACGGCGCCGAAGGTGGTCCCCCACAGGCTCTTGGCCAGGGTGTGGGCGGCCGACACGGGGCTCGCCGCGAAGGTCAGCTCCGGCTCGCCGCCGAAGCGTTCCAGTGTCAGCCAGCGCGCCCGCGGTGGCTCTCCCTCGGGGTCGACCTCGCTGAAGGCCTGCCACAGGGCGTGGGCCTCCAGGGCGCGGCCATGGAGCAGCGCCACCAGTGGCAGCCACGCCTCGGCGGCGTCTCGAGGCAGGCCGGTGTGCTTCTCGGGGTCGAGGCTCTCGCGCAGGATATCCGCCATGCTCTCGAGGGTGCGGGAGAGCTCGGCAAACAGCGTGACCAGCGCCGCGGCGTGCTCGCGCAGTGCCTCCGGGGCGCGTCCCATCTCGAAGCGGTGCTGATGGAGCTCCTCGCCGTCGCCGAGTCCCTGGGGACGCCCGGCCAGCTGATGGCCCAGGGCGAAGGCCTCGCCGAGTCGTGGCTCGGCGGCATCCATCGCCTGGGGCAGGCTGGCCAGCAGCCGGGCCAGGGTGGGCTGTACGCCCAGGGCGGCGTTGAGCTCGCTGAGCGACTTCCTGAGATTGCGCAGCCAGCGCAGGCCGGAATTCACGCCGAAGCGATAGGTGAAGTGGTTGAGGGCCTTGTCGGGAAGGTGATGCCCCTCGTCGAAGACGTGGATGCAGTCACCCGGGTCGGGCAGTACCACGCCGCCGCCCAGGGAGAGATCGGCCAGCACCAGGTCGTGATTGGCGACGATGATATCGGCCTGTTCCATGTCGCGGCGGGCACGGAAGAAAGCGCAGGCACCGAAGTGGCCACAGCGCCGGTTGGTGCACTGCCGGTGGTCCACGGTCAGGCGACGCCAGTGCTCATCCTTGATCGCCTCGGGCCAACTGTCGCGATCCCCCTCCCAGCGGCCACTTCCGTAGGCGTCGCCCAGGGTCTTGACCAGCGCTTGGAAGTCGTCACCGCCACTGTCCAGGGCCTGCTCGAACATCGACAGGGTGGGGTTCTCCTCGCCGCCATCGAGGGCCTGGTCGAGGCGTGCCACGCACACGTAGCGGCCACGTCCCTTGGCCAGGGCGTAGCTGAAGTCGATCCCGCTGTGGGCCTTGAGCGCCGGCAGGTCCTGATGGAGTACCTGCTCCTGCAGCGCCACCGTGGCGGTGGAGATCACCAGCCGCTTGCCGCGGGCCTTGGCCACCGGCAGGGCGGCCAGCAGATAGGCCAGGGTCTTGCCGGTGCCGGTGCCCGCCTCGAGCACGCAGACATGCTCGTCGCTTGTGCGCTTGCCGGACTCGTCAGCCTCGATGCCTGCCAGGGTGCGGGCGATCTCGGCGATCATCAGGCGCTGGCCGTAGCGGGGCGTCAGCCCGAGGCCCTCCAGCGCATGGCGGTAAGCGGTCTGGATCTCGCGCTTGAGGGCCTCGTCGAGCATCGTGGCTACAGCAGTCCTTCGGGCGGATGCTCGCAGGGCAGCTTGTCGCCGATGAAGCGCTCGATCTCGGGCAGCGAGAAGGCATCTTCCTCGCCCACGAAGCTGATCGATACGCCCTTGGCGCCGGCGCGGCCGGTGCGGCCGATACGGTGGACGTAATCCTCCGGGTCTTCCGGCAGGGTGTAGTTGATCACGTGGCTGACGTCCTCGATATGGATGCCGCGACCGGCCACGTCGGTGGCCACCAGCACCTGGATCTCACCTGCGCGGAACTTCTCGAGCGTTTCTATGCGCTGGTTCTGCGGCACGTCGCCGGAGAGCATGGCCACGTCGATCCCCGCCTTGCGGAGCAGGTCGTCGAGCTTGCGCACCAGGTCACGCCGGTTGCCGAACACCATCACCCGATCGAAGCTCTCCTGCTGCAGCAGCTTGACCAGCAGACGCTGCTTGTCGGCATCGCCGACCATATAGACGCGCTGGTCGATATCGGCGGCATTGTCGACGGTCACCGCGATCTCGACGTGGGCCGGTTCATGGGTCCACTGGCTGGCGAGCTCCAGGATGTCCTCGGTGAAGGTGGCCGAGAACAGGAAGGTCTGCCGCTCTTCCTTCTTCGGCGTATGGCGGATGATACGCTTGACGTCGGGAATGAAGCCCATGGAGAGCATGCGGTCGGCCTCATCGAGCACCAGCACCTCGACCTGGGTCAGGTCGACGTCGCGCTTCTGATGGAAGTCGAGTAGGCGTCCCGGCGTTGCCACCAGGATGTCGAGCTTGCCGCCCAGGGCGTCACGCTGCTTCTGGTAGTCCATGCCGCCGACGACACTGGCCACCTTGAGATCGGTGAAACGGGCCAGTGCCTTGGCATCCTTCTCGATCTGCAGGGCGAGCTCCCGGGTCGGCGCCACGATCAGCGAGCGCGGCGCCCCGTTCTTCTGGCCGTTGGGACGCTCTTCCTCGAGGAAGTAGGCGATGATCGAGATCAGGAAGGCGGCGGTCTTGCCCGTGCCGGTCTGGGCCTTGCCGACGATATCTCCGCCGAGCAGGGTGTGCCCGAGGGCCTCGGCCTGGATCGGCGTGCAGTACTCGAAGCCCAGCGCATGGATGGCGCGCATCAGCGGCAGGGGCAGGTCGAAGTCGTGAAAGCGCCACTTGCCGGCCACCGGGGGTACCTGGAACTGGCGCAGGTCCCAGTTCGACTGGCGACGGCGCGGCTTGCGACGACGACGCTTGGGCTTGCGGTTCTCGGCCGGGGCCGTGGTCTGTTCCGACTCGCTCATAGGCTTGCTGTCTTTCCGTATCGATAGGGTAGTCGTGTGATGCAAACGGACATTGTACCAGTCTATGCGACGAAGGGCGCGTCTCACCGCGAAGGGCTGGTAGAATGCGCGCCAAAGCAGAGGAGTTTCCCCATGACACGTCGCAAGAAGACCCGTTCGCTGGCCGACAAGGTGCAGATTCGCACCGGTCGACGCAAGGATTACAAGAAGTGGCGCCACGAGAATCCCGATCAGGTGACCTCGTCGACCCGCTATACACAGAAGAAGCGTCAGCAGCGCAAGCTGCAGGCTGCCCGCAAGCAGGCCCGCCAGGAGGCTGGCCAGGAGATCGCCATTCACCCTGAGCACGAAGGCGGCCAGGGATCGGATCAGGGAGGCCCGTCGAACTGATGCGCCTGGTCTCGTTCAATATCAACGGCATTCGCGCGCGTCTCCATCAGCTGGAGGCGCTGGTGACTACCCAGCGCCCGGCCGTGATCGGTCTGCAGGAGACCAAGGTGCAGGACGCCGAGTTTCCCCGCGAGGCGGTGGAAGCGCTGGGCTACCGGGTCGTCTATCACGGCCAGAAGGGCCACTACGGGGTGGCCCTGATGATCGATGTCGCCCAGTGCGGTGAGCCCGAGGAGGTGCACTACGGCTTTCCGGATGACGGCGAGGAGTCCCAGCGACGCATGATCGGCGTGGTGCTGCGCCTGGCCGATGGTGAGCGGCTGACGGTGTGGAACGGCTACTTCCCCCAGGGCGAGAACGTCGAGCACCCGCTGAAGTTCCCCCACAAGCGTGAGTTCTATGCCCAGCTCCAGCGCCTGCTGGAGGGCGCCCAACGCCCCGACGAGCGGCTGGCGGTGATGGGCGACTTCAACATCTCACCCGAGGACATCGATATCGGTATCGGCGAGGCCAACCGCAAGCGCTGGCTGCGGGAGGGCAAGACCAGCTTCCAGCCGGTGGAGCGCGAGTGGCTCGCCGGGATCAAGGCCTGGGGACTCACCGACAGTTACCGCCTCTGCTATCCGGCGGTGGACGACCGCTTCAGCTGGTTCGACTACCGCTCGAAGGGCTTCGAACGGGAGCCGAAGCGTGGCCTGCGCATCGACCATATCCTGGTGACCGCTCCGCTGGCCGAGAAAGTGACCGACGCGGGTATCGACTACGACCTGCGCGGCATGCAGAAGCCCTCCGACCATGCCCCGGTATGGGCCGAACTGGCACTGTAGAGGCGAGACCTGACCAGAAGAAACCCCCACGCCGACTGCAGTGGCGTGGGGTTCAGTCATCCCTCGATGCGCTTGGCCAGCACCGGCGCCAGCTTCTCGTCCATCTCCTTGAAGGCCCGTTCGGTGGTCTCCCAGTCGATGCAGGCATCGGTGATGGAGACACCGTACTTCAGCTGGCTCAGGTCCTCGGTCAGCTTCTGGTTGCCCCAGCCGATGTTGGACTCGACCATCAGGCCGATGATCGAACGGTTGCCCTCGAGGATCTGGTTAGTGACGTTCTCCAGCACCAGCGGCTGAAGCGCCGCATCCTTGTTGGAGTTGGCGTGGGAGCAGTCGATCATGATGTTGGGCTTGATGCCGGCCTTGTTGAGTTCCTGCTCGGCCAGGGCCACGCTGACGCTGTCGTAGTTGGGCTTGCCGTTGCCGCCGCGCAGCACCACGTGGCCGTAGACGTTGCCGCGGGTGCGGATGATCGCCACCCGGCCCTTGTAGTCGATGCCCAGGAAGTTATGGGGATGCGCCACCGACTGCAGGGCGTTGACCGCGACATCCAGGCTGCCGTCGGTGCCGTTCTTGAAGCCCACCGGGCAGGAGAGGCCGGAGGACATCTCGCGGTGGGTCTGGGACTCGGTGGTGCGCGCACCGATCGCCGACCAGCTGATGCAGTCCTGGATATACTGCGGCGAGATCGGGTCGAGGGCCTCGGTGGCCAGCGGCAGGCCCATCTCGGCGAGCTCCACCAGCAGCCGGCGGGCGATATGCAGCCCTTCCTCGATCTCGAAGGAGCCATTGAGGTGGGGGTCGTTGATCAGGCCCTTCCAGCCCACGGTGGTGCGCGGCTTCTCGAAGTAGACGCGCATCACGATATACAGGCTGTCCTTCACCTCGTCGGCCAGGCGGCGCAGGCGGCGCGCGTAGTCGAGGGCGGCGTCCACGTCGTGGATGGAGCAGGGGCCGACCACGACCAGCAGGCGCGGATCCTCACCGTCGAGGATGCGCTGGATGGTGTGGCGCCCCTCGATGACCGTCTTCTCGGCGGCGTCGGTAAGCGGAATCTCCTGCTTGAGGGCTTCCGGAGTGATAAGCACGTCCTGGGAGAGGACGTTGAGGTTGCTGACCTGCTGATCTGTCATTCTGATTCCTGTATGTCGTGTCTGCGCTGAGGGCCTGACGGCGTGATTCTTGTGCGCCTACTATACACCGGGCGGGGTGTGGCGGATCAATCGCGGGAACCTCCTGAGCATGCGCATTGTCTCAGCGCCCGCGTCCGCTAACGACCACCGCTTGATGGATGAACTGGAAAAGGGAACACTTGTGCGACTCTTGTTGACGGTCATCGACCCCCATCCGCCCAGGCTCCAGGTAGACGCTATGCAAGCACGCCACGCTGTTGAAGTTTCAAGGCCTTCCGGACGACGATGCCTTTCCCGTCGCCTGATGACGGGGAGGGTCTAGATGGGCGCCAGGGAAACCGACCAGCAGCTCGTCGAGCGTGCCCAGAAGGGCGATACTCGCGCCTTCGACCTGCTGGTGAAGAAGTATCAGCACAAGATCATCGGCCTGATCGGTCGCTATGTGCACGATCATGCCGAAGTGCAGGATGTGGCCCAGGAGGCCTTCATCAAGGCCTATCGTGCCCTGGGCAAGTTCCGCGCCGAGAGTGCGTTCTATACCTGGATGTACCGTATTGCCATCAATACGGCGAAGAACCATCTGGTGTCCCGGGGACGGCGTCCGCCGGGCAGCGATCTGGATATCGTCGATGCCGAGATCCTCGACCAGAGCGGGCGTCTCTCAGATACCGAGACCCCCGAGGCGGCCATGGCCCGCGACCAGCTGGAGGCGGCCATCTTCGAGGCGATCGAGGCGCTGCCCGATGACCTGCGCACGGCGATCACGCTTCGCGAGCTGGATGGCCTCTCCTACGAGGATATCGCCAATATCATGGAGTGCCCGGTCGGCACGGTACGTTCGCGTATCTTCCGGGCACGGGAGGCGGTGGATGCGCATATCCAGCCGCTGGTCACCACTGCACGTAATCGCGAGGCGGACGATGAGTGAGCTGCGCCAGGAAATTGTCGATTTCTTGTCGATTCGCTGAACTGTCCGGCGCCTTTGGCGTCACATGCAGTGTTCGATCCGCCCATGGCGGTTCAGGATGTCGGCATTCCCGGAGCAGCTTCCGCGAATGCCGATATCAGGCTGATAACGGATGCAAGGCCAAGGCCTTGCCAGGCTGAGGTGTAGAGAATGAGTCAGAACGCACGGGAATCGCTTTCTGCCCTGATGGACAACGAGGGCGACGAGCTGGAACTTCGCCGCGTGCTGAAGTCGCTGGAAGACGAACCGGATGCCGCCGAGGCGTGGCGACGCTATCACCTGATGCGCAGCCTGATGCGGCGTGAGACGGAAGTGGATGTCAGCGTCGACCTTTCCGCGGGTATCCTGGCGCGTCTCGAGAGTGAGCCGGCGCCGGTCCTTGACGCCACCACCACGCCATCCGCCCACCGGCGCTCGCTACCATTCGCGCGCAGTGCCGGCATCGCCGCCGCCGTATCGTTGATGGTGATCACCGGCGTGCAGTTCTACAACGGCGGGGGCCTTCCCGGCGAGTCCACGTCATCCGAACTTGCCGCCGGCGCCGGAGAGGGGTCGCAGATCTCACCCGCCGGCCTCTCGGACCCCAGCCTCTCGGACCCCAGCCTCTCGGACCAGAGTGTTCAGCGACCCTCCCTGGCCGATCTGCCGCTCTTCCAGCTTCCCCAGGGGAGTGGCAGTGGTCTGATGACCGTGGGTGCCAGCATGCCGAGCACGCCGATGTTCATGGCCCCCAGCCAGCGGCAGTCGCTGATGGCAGACGAGGAGCAGGCGCGTCTGCTCCAGTCCTATCTGGATCGCCACGCCGAGGGGGCTGCCTATCGCAGCGGAGACTCCTGGATGCCGCTGCTGCGCGCCAGCGGTGGCGATAGCCTGGGCCAGCGCTGAACGGGAGGCAGGCGATGCGCGTTCTTCGCAGCTGCGCCGCGGGCCTTCTGCCGTTTCTTTTGGCAACCGCAGTGCCGGCAGTGGCGCTGCAGGTGACACCCGAGGCGGATAGGTTCGATTGTCGTTCGCTCGAGAAGGAGCCTGTACCCCAGAGTGCGCTCGACTGGTATGAGCTCAGCCTCTGGGCGGGTCACTGCTACCGCTACGACGCTCACGCGGTGCGTATCGGCTTCGACGGCGTGCGTACCCTCGTGCTCAGTCACGAGGTCAGCGGCGGTCTCGAACATGGCCAGGTCCGTTTCCTCGATGGCCCCCCCATGGCCGTCGAGCGTCGCAGCCGCATTGGCCGCCTGGGCTGGTCGGGGGGTAGCGAGGCGCCCGCCACACCCAATGGGATCGCCTCCAGCATTGCCTCCCACTACCGGCTGAGCCTGGGCGAAGAGGAGCGCATCGCCAACCGGCGTGCGCGTCGCCTGGATGTCTCACCGCTCGACAGTTTTCGCTACGGGAAGCGGCTGTGGCTCGATGTCGATACCGGATTGACCCTCAAGCAGAGCCTGCTCGACGAGACCGGGCGGGTCGTGGAGACCTTCCAGCTGACGGTGCTTGAGCGGCCGCGGTTGCACCAGGGTGAGGTGAGCGTCGACGCCCCCCGCGAGGCGCCCCAGGATGCGTGGAGCCCCGGCTGGCTGCCCGCCGGTTTCCTGCCGCAGCCGGTAGAGACCCGCAGCGGGCTCCATGGCAGTGATGTGACCCACCGTCTCTACAGCGATGGTCTCTCCACCTTCAGTGTCTTCGTCTCGCCCCTCGACGGCATCGAGCCCCTGGCCCCCGGTCTGCACCGGCTCGGCGTCTCCCACGCCGTGGTGCGTCACCGCGAGCTGGGCGGCTCCCCTCGCCAGGTGGTGGTCATGGGCGAGATGCCGCCGCGGGTATTGCTGCAGGTTGCCGATACCCTGAACTGGGAAGCCGCCGACTCCTGACCCCCTGGCGAGTCGATGTCGTTACCCCGTTATCTTCGCATTGCCCAACCAAAACCACGCAGGAGCTAACATGATGCGAACGTTGCGACACCTTTCCCTGTGGATGCTGCTGGCCGGGACCCTGCTGGCCTGGCAGAGCGCCATGGCCCGTGAGCTACCCGACTTCACCGAACTGGTGGAGGAGGCCGCCCCCGGCGTGGTGAACATCTCGACGACTCGCATGGTCGAGAGCCGAAACCCCTTCCAGGGGTTCGGCAACGAGGAGATCCCCGAGATCTTCCGGCATTTCTTCGGCGACCGTTTTCCGATGCCGCCTGGCCAGGCGCCCGGAAGGCCCCAGGAGCGTCAGTCGCTGGGGTCCGGCTTCATCATCAGCAATGATGGTTACATCATGACCAACGCCCACGTGGTCGATGGGGCCGACGAGATCCTGGTGCGCCTCAACGATCGCCGCGAGCTGGCGGCGGAGCTGGTGGGCAGCGACGAGCGAACCGACGTGGCGGTGCTCAAGGTCGACGCCAGTGACCTGCCAACGCTGCGTCTGGGCGACTCCGATGACCTCAGGGTCGGTGAGTGGGTGGCCGCCATCGGCTCCCCGTTCGGCTTCGACCATTCGGTTACCGCGGGCATCGTCAGCGCCATCGACCGCACTCTGCCCCGGGATGCCTATGTGCCGTTCATCCAGACCGATGTGGCCATCAATCCGGGCAATTCCGGCGGGCCGCTTTTCAACCTCGACGGGGAGGTCGTGGGCATCAACTCCCAGATCTTCACCCGCAGCGGTGGCTTCATGGGGCTATCGTTCGCGATTCCCATCAACGTGGCCATGGACGTCGCCGACCAGCTGCGGGATGGCGGCGAGGTGCGCCGCGGCTGGCTGGGGGTGATGATCCAGCCGGTATCGCGTGACCTGGCCGAGTCGTTCGGCATGGACGAGCCGCGTGGTGCCCTGATCGCCGACATCGACCCCGAGGGTCCGGCGGCCGAGGGCGGCCTGCAGGCCGGCGACGTCATCCTCGCCGTGGATGGTGCGCGAGTGCATGACTCCAGCACCCTGCCACGGCTGATCGGGCGCACCGCGCCGGGCAGCGACGTCGAACTCGAGCTGATGCGTGATGGCGAGCGCCAAACCCTCGAGCTGACCCTGGGTGATTGGCCCGACAGCGGCAGTGCCGCCGCCGGCGAGAGCCGCGACAGTCAGCAGGCGCGCCTGGGTATCTCCGTTGTCGAGCTGGATGCCACCGAGCGCGAGCGCCTGGGTATCGAGGGTGGCGTGCGCATCGCCGAGGTCGACCCCACTGGTGCCGCGGCGGCGGCGGGCCTGCAGCCCGGCGACATCCTGGTCAGCATCGATCACCGGGCCGTCACCAGCGCGTCACAGCTGGTCTCCCTGGTGAGTGAGCTGCCCGCGGATCGCGCCGTGCCGGTGCGACTCTATCGTGATGGTCGTTCGCTGTTCGTGGCCCTGCGCCTGGCCGGCGACTGACCCTCTCCTTCACGCCACGCCCCTGCAGCCCGACGGTCCTCCCGTCGGGCTGCTGTATCTGGCACCAGCATCCCGGTACAATGCGCCTATCCTGGCCGCCGGCCAGCGCTGCTCTGCTCGGCCCCGGCCCGAACCCCATCAGGTAGAAGTCCATCGATGTCCCAAGACACCTCCTCCGACAAGCTCAAGCATATCCGCAACTTCTCGATCATCGCGCATATCGACCATGGCAAGTCCACGCTGGCCGACCGGTTGATCCAGACCTGCGGCGGTCTGACCGAACGCGAGCTCAAGGAGCAGGTGCTCGACTCCATGGACCTGGAGCGTGAGCGGGGCATCACCATCAAGGCGCAGTCGGTGACGCTCGACTACCACTCGCCGGATGGCAATACCTACCAGCTCAACTTCATCGACACTCCCGGGCACGTCGACTTCTCCTACGAGGTGTCGCGTTCGCTGTACGCCTGCGAGGGGGCGCTGCTGGTGGTGGATGCGGGCCAGGGCGTCGAGGCGCAGTCGGTGGCCAACTGTTACACCGCCATCGAGCAGGGCCTCGAGGTGCTGCCGGTGCTCAACAAGATGGACCTGCCCCAGGCCGACCCCGACAAGGTCTCCCACGAGATCGAGGAGATCATCGGCCTGGACGCCACCGACGCTTGCCAGGTCTCGGCCAAGAGCGGGATGGGCATCGATGCGCTGCTCGAGCGGCTGGTGCGTGATATCCCGCCGCCCAAGGGAGATCCCGAGGGTCAGCTGCAGGCCCTGATCATCGACTCCTGGTTCGACAACTACCTGGGCGTGGTCTCGCTGGTGCGGATCTTCGATGGCACCCTGAAGAAGGGCGAGAAGATCCGCATCAAGTCCACCGGTCGCGACTGGCAGGTCAACGAGGTAGGCATCTTCACGCCCCAGCGCAAGGAGACCGGTGTGCTGCGTGCGGGCGAGGTGGGCTTCATCGTCGCCGGCATCAAGGAGATCCAGGGGGCACCGGTGGGTGACACCATCACCCACACCAAGACCCCGGATGTGGCGCGCCTGCCCGGCTTCCAGAAGGTCAAGCCCCAGGTCTATGCCGGCATGTTCCCGGTCAGTGCCGACGACTACGAGGACTTCCGCGACGCCCTGGAGAAGCTGGCACTCAACGACGCCTCCCTGGAGTACGAGCCGGAAAACTCCGATGCCCTGGGCTTCGGCTTCCGGGTCGGCTTCCTCGGCACCCTGCACATGGAGATCATCCAGGAGCGTCTCGAGCGCGAGTATGACCTGGACCTGCTGACCACGGCGCCCACCGTGGTGTATGAGTTGGCGCTCAAGAATGGCGAGGTGATCTACGTCGCCAACCCCTCCAAGCTGCCCGACATGGCCGACGTCGAGGAGATGCGCGAGCCCATCGTGCGTGCCAGCATCCTGGTGCCCCAGGAGTTCGTCGGCAACGTCATCACCGAGTGTGAGCAGCGCCGCGGCACCCAGAAGGACATGCAGTTCCTGGGCAGCCAGATCCAGCTCACCTACGAGCTGCCGATGAGCGAGGTGGTGATGGACTTCTTCGATCGCCTGAAGTCGATCTCCAAGGGCTATGCCTCGCTGGAATACAACTTCGAGCGCTTCGAGGCCGCCAAGCTGGTGCGCCTGGATGTGCTGATCAACGGCGACAAGGTCGATGCCCTGGCGGTGATCATCCATCGCGATCATGCTCACTCCCGTGGTCGCCTGCTGGTCGAGAAGATGAAGGAGCTGATTCCGCGCCAGATGTTCGACGTGGCGATCCAGGCGGCCATCGGCGGCCAGGTGGTGGCCCGCTCCACCGTCAAGGCGCTGCGCAAGAACGTCACCGCCAAGTGCTATGGGGGCGATGTCTCCCGCAAGAAGAAGCTGCTCGAGAAGCAGAAAGCGGGCAAGAAGCGCATGAAGCAGGTCGGTCGGGTCGAAATTCCCCAGGACGCCTTCCTCGCCGTGCTCCGGGTCAACGACTGATTCCACCAGCCAGGGACAAACAACTGCCATGGACTTCTCACTGCTGCTGGTGATCGCCGTCGCCGTCACCGGCGTGATCACCCTGCTCAACCTTATCTGGTGGCGTCCGGCGCGCCGCCAGTCGCTGCAGGCCGCCGAGGCCGGCACTACCGAAGGCTTGACGCCCCATGCCCGGGAGCAGGTGCTGAAGGAGCCGTGGCCGGTGGACTACGCCCGCTCCTTCTTCCCCGTCTTGCTGGTGGTGTTGGTGCTGCGAAGCTTCGTGGTGGAGCCGTTCCAGATCCCCTCCGGCTCCATGCGCCCGACCCTGGAGATCGGTGACTTCATCCTGGTCAACAAGTTTGCCTACGGGCTGCGCCTGCCGGTGGTGCATACCGAGATCCTCGACCTGGGCGAGCCCGAGCGTGGCGATGTCATGGTGTTCCGCTTCCCCAGCGAGCCATCGGTCAACTTCATCAAGCGCGTGGTGGGACTGCCGGGCGATCGCATCCGCTATGAGGGCAAGCAGCTCTACATCAATGGCGAGGCGGTGCCCAAGGCGCTGCTGGCCGAGGGGCCGGCCAAGGCACCCGGTGAGCTGATGCTCGCCGAGCAGCTGGGCGAGGTGGAGCACCGCATCTACAATAATCCCCGGGATCCGGGACCCCAGATGCGCGAACTGGTCGTGCCGGACGGCCACTATTTCACCATGGGCGACAACCGCGACCACTCCAACGACAGCCGCTATTGGGGCTTCGTGCCGGAGGACAACGTGGTGGGTCGTGCCTTCGCCGTCTGGATGCACTGGGACGGCGGCCTGCCCAGCTTCACCAGCATGCGGCGCATCCACTGACCGTGCCTTGCACACTCAGAATCAGACGACAGAAACAGACAACAGGATTTTCGTGAGCCAAACCCTCAACGCCTTCAGCCGACGTCTCGGCCACGACTTCGGCGACGACTCGCTGCTCGAGCTTGCCATGACCCACCGCAGCTTCGGTGGCCAGAACAATGAGCGCCTCGAGTTCCTGGGTGACTCCATCGTCAACTTCGTCATCGCCGAGGCCCTGTTCCGGCGCTTCCCCGAGGCCCGGGAGGGGCAGCTCTCCCGCCTGCGCGCACGCCTGGTCAAGGGTCAGACCCTGGCCGAACTGGCCCGTGAGATGGGCTTCGGCGAGCACCTGCGCCTCGGCTCCGGGGAGATGAAGAGCGGCGGGCACCGCCGCGAGTCGATCCTTGCCGACGCCGTCGAAGCCATCATCGGTGCCATCTATCTGGACGCCGGCATGGAGGCGGTGCGCGCCCGGATACTCTCCTGGTATGCCACGCGGCTCGAGGAGATCAGCCTGCAGGATACCCAGAAGGACCCCAAGACGCGGCTTCAGGAGTTCCTGCAGTCGCGCCAGGTACCGCTGCCGCGCTACGAGGTGGTCAGCGTGGAAGGCGAGGCCCATGCCCAGACCTTCACCGTGGAGTGCCACGTGGAGTTGCTGGAGAAGCACACCACTGGCATCGGCTCCAGCCGCCGGCATGCCGAGCAGCAGGCCGCCGAGATGGCCCTGAAGCAACTCGAGCCGAAAGGAGTCCGGTCATGACCCAGACCTGTGGATTCGTGGCCATCGTCGGCCGTCCCAACGTCGGCAAGTCCACGCTGATGAACCGTATCCTCGGCCAGAAGGTCTCGATCACCTCTCGGCGGCCCCAGACCACTCGCCACCAGGTGATGGGCATCAAGACCGAGGGGGAGGCCCAGTTCATCTACGTCGACACCCCTGGCATCCATATCATGGCCCGCGATCGCAACAAGGCGATCAACCGCTTCATGAACCAGGCGGCCACCCAGGCCCTGCGCGACGTCGACTGCGTGGTCTTCATCATCGACCGCACCCGCTGGAGCGAGGAGGACCAGGTGGTTCTGCAGCGTCTCGAGCATGTGGAGGCGCCGGTGATCCTGGCCGTCAACAAGGTCGACCGCCTCAAGGACAAGGCGGAACTGCTGCCCTGGCTGGAGTCGGTGGGGGCACGCCGTGATTTTGCCGCCATCGTGCCGATCTCCGCCAAGCACGGTACCAACGTGCCGGAGCTCGAGGCCGAGGTCGCCAAGCACCTGCCGGAGAGCGTGCATTTCTTCCCCGAAGACCAGATCACCGACAAGAGCCAGCGTTTCCTGGCCGCGGAGCTGGTGCGTGAGAAGGTCATGCGCCAACTCGGCGACGAGCTGCCCTACCAGATGACCGTGGAGATCGAGGAGTTCCGCGACGAGGGCAGGGTGGTGCATATCAGCGCCCTGATCCTGGTCGAGCGCCAGGGGCAGAAGAAGATCCTCATCGGCGAGAACGGCGAACGCATCAAGAGCATCGGTCGCGAGGCGAGGCTCGACATGGAGCGTGCCCTGGGCGCCAAGGTAATGCTCAACCTCTGGGTCAAGGTCAAGCGCGGCTGGTCCGATGACGAGCGGGCGCTGAAGAGCCTGGGTTACGACCTCGACTGAATGACCCCCGAACCGGCGTTCCTGCTGCATAAGCGGCCCTACCGAGAGGCGAGTGCTCTGGTGGAGCTGCTGACGCTGCACCACGGGCGGGTGCGGGCCGTGGCCCAGGGTGTACAGCGCCCCGGCTCACGCTCCCGCGGCCGGTTGCAGCCGTTCGCTCCGCTGCATGTGACCTGGGTGGGCGAGGGTGAGCTCAAGCGACTGCGGCTGATGGAGAGCCGCGGCGCGGTGGCGCTGCTGGCCGGGGAGGGGCTGCTGTGCGGCCTCTATGCCAACGAGTTGCTGACACGCGCGCTGCCGGTGGAACTTCCGGTGGCCGAGGTCTTCGCCTTCTATACGTCGCTGCTCGAGGCGCTGCCGCGGCCCGACTCCCGCGCCGGTGCCCTGCGCTGCCTGGAGTTCTCGCTGCTCGAGGCGCTGGATGCCGCTCCGCGCTTCATCGACGCCGAGGGTGGCGAACTCGACCCTCAGGCACGTTATGTCTATGACGCCACCAGCTGCGCCTTCCGACCCGGTCAGCCGGGCCTCGACGGGCGCACCCTGCGCCTGCTCGCCGCCGGCGACTGGGCCGCACCCGGGCTCGCCGGGCCTGCCAAGGCGGTGGCCCGCGCCGCCCTGGCACCGCTGCTGGGCGCTCGCCCACTGCGCTCCCGGGAGCTGATGCGCCAGCTTGCCGAGCGACGCAGGGGCGGTTCACACTGATTGCTTTCTTGCGACTCTCGTTTTGGCCGCCGGATCAGCCCCGTGATCACGGCTATCTATCAAGCGTGACTTCCTGCTGACTCTTTGACACTCCTGGAGCCATTCATGCATCCCCCCCGTATCCTTCTCGGCGTCAATATCGACCACATCGCCACCCTGCGTCAGGCCCGTGGTACCCGCTACCCGGACCCGGTCCAGGCGGCGCTGCTCGCGGAGGAGGCCGGCGCCGATGGGATCACCGTCCACCTGCGCGAGGACCGCCGGCATATCCAGGAGCGCGATGTGCGCCTGCTGGCCGAGGTGCTCAACACCCGCATGAACCTCGAGATGGCGGTGACCGAGGAGATGATCGCCCTGGCCGAGGAGGTGCGCCCGGCACACGTCTGCCTGGTGCCCGAGAAGCGCGAGGAGCTCACTACCGAGGGCGGCCTCGACGTGGTGGGAGGCTTCGAGACGATCCGCACCGCCTGCCGCCGCCTGGCCGCCGCGGGCTGCGAGGTGTCGCTGTTCATCGACCCGGAGCCTGCCCAGATCGAAGCCGCCGCCAAGGCCGGTGCCCCGGTCGTCGAACTGCATACCGGGGGTTACGCCGAGGCCACGAGAGACGCGGCAGCCCGCGAGCATGCGCGGCTCTCGGCGGCTGCCGAGATGGCCATGGAGCTGGGCCTGACCGTCAATGCGGGGCACGGGCTGCACTACCATAACGTCGAGGCAGTGGCCGCCATCCCGGGTATCCATGAGCTCAATATCGGCCACGCCATCATCGCCCGCGCGCTGTTCGTGGGCCTGAAGGAGGCGGTGGCGGAGATGAAGCGCCTGGCGATCGCCGGCCAGGAGGCGGGCTTCGTCGCCGCCCTCGAGGAGCATGACCATGACCACGAGCATGCGCACGACCACGACGACCGCGTGCACTGAGCGATGATTCTGGGGATCGGTACCGATATTGCCAGGGTGGCGCGCTTCGAGGCCGCCCTGTCACGCCGGGGCGAACGCCTGGCGGGGCGCCTGCTGGGGGAGCTGGAGCGCGAGCGGCTCAACGAGCAGGTCCGGCCCGCGGCCTTCCTGGCCAAGCGCTTCGCGGCCAAGGAGGCCTTCGTCAAGGCGCTGGGTACCGGCCTCAGGAACGGCATGCGCTGGACCGAGATCCAGGTGGTCAATGACACCCTCGGCAGGCCCTCGCTGCTGCTCGCCGGCAAGGCCCACGAACTGGCGCGAGCCGCCGGGGTGCGTGCCACTCACCTGTCGCTATCCGACGAGGTGGAGTTCGCGGTGGCCTTCGTGGTGCTGGAGGGGTGAGGGTCCAGGGGATGCTCGCTACGCCAGCGGCGCAGCTCCCCCATGGCGCTGAACAGGTCCTCCAGCAGTGGTGTCACGGCCTCGCGCCCGCGGGTTCTCAGGCGGGTCTCCATGGTCTCGGCAAGCAGCCCCAGACGCGGCGCACCGCAGTAGCGGCAGGCGCCATTGAGGGCGTGAATCGCGTCCAGTAGCGCCTCGTCATCCTGCTCGGCGTGGGCACGACGTATCGTGGCTTCGCCCTCGTCGAGGGAGTCGATCAACTGGTCAAGCAGCTGTCGGGCCAGCGATTCCCGGCCGCCGGCCAGGTCCGTGCCCAACGACAGATCCACCGCGCGCAGCTCCGAGCCCGGGGGCTGGTCCGGCGGGGCGGTGCGGCTGGTGAGCGGTGCCGTGAGATGCTCGGGCGCTCTGCCCAGATGGCGAGTCAGCAGGGTGGCCAACTCCTCGGCGTCCAGGGGCTTGACCAGTACGTCATCCAGGCCACTGGCCAGCAGGCGTCGACGCTCGTCCTGCAGGGCATGAGCAGTCACGGCGACGATCGGCGTGCGGCTCCATGCCTCCCCGAGATGACGCAGCGCGTGGCTCGCCTCGATGCCGTCCATGCCCGGCATGCGGATATCCATCAGCACCAGGTCGAATTGCTGCCGGCGCCCCAGGGCCACGGCCTGCTCACCGCTGCTGGCCAGGGTGACTTCCATGCCGGGGCCGGCCAGCAGTTCGCTCATCAGCCGGCGGTTGGCGTCGTTGTCGTCCACGGCGAGCAGGTGCAGGCGGGTGTCGGGGCCGCTCGATGCGTCGCCGCTACCGGAGGCGTCCTGCTTCCGGGGCAACAGTCGCTCGATGGCGTCGGCCAGGGTATGTCGGGTCACCGGCTTGGCCAGGATCTCTCCGCCATGGGGCAGCGCCAGGTCGGGGAAGTCCAGCGGACTGGCGGTGCACAGCAGCAGGGCCGGACAGGGCAGCTCGGCGAGGCGTTCGCGCCAGTGGCGCAGCTGCTCGGAGGAGTAGGGCGGGGCACCCAGGCTGGCCACCAGTAGGCTGGCCGAAGAAGAGGCCGACGCCTTGGCGTCCAGTGCCCTGGCTCCCCAGCGCCGTAGGAGGTACTGCAGGGCACGCCGCGTGGCCGGGTGCGGTTCCTCCAGCAGGATACTCGCCCCCGCCAGATGCAGCTCCGCTGGCCGCTCTGTTCCGGTTTCGCCGGCCAGTGGCAGGGTGAAGGTGAAGGTGCTGCCGTGTCCCGGCTCGCTCTCCACCCCGATCTCACCGCCCATCTGCTCCACCAGCTGGCGGCAGATGGAGAGCCCCAGCCCGCTGCCGCCGAACTCCCGCGAGTGGCTCGGGGCCGCCTGCTGGAAGGCATCGAACAGCCCGCGGCAGTGCTCCGCCGACAGGCCGATGCCGGTGTCCGACACGCTGACGCGCAGGGTGACCCGGCCGGGCTCGGTTTCCTCCACCATGACGCGCACCAGGACCTCGCCGCGCTCGGTGAATTTCACCGCATTGTTCACCAGGTTGGTCAACAGCTGGCGGATGCGCATGGGGTCGCCATGCAGTATCGTCGGCACGTCGTCATAGACCATGCCGACCAGTTCCAGTCCCTTCTGCTGGGCCGTGGGGGCTTGCAGGGCCAGTACCTCGTCGACCAGCTCCACCATCTCTACCGGCAGCCGCTCGAGCTCCAGCCGGCCCGCCTCGAGCCTGGAGTAGTCGAGCACGTCATTGACCAGCAGCAGCAGGTTGCCGCAGGCACGGTTGACGTGCTCCAGCCACTCCTGCTGCCGTGCATCCAGTGGTGAACGGCCCAGCAGCCGACAGAAGCCCACGATACCGTTGAGCGGGGTGCGGATCTCATGACTCATGTTGGCCAGAAACTCCGACTTCACCCGGTTGGCTTCCACGGCGCGCCGATGGGCCAGGTCGAGCTGCATGTTCTGGACCTCGACGGTCTCCATCGACTCCTCGAGTTCCGCGGTGGCCTGGGCGATCTGGCGCTGCATCTCCTCGCGGGCCTCCTCCAGTCGCGTGGCCAGCGTATTGATACGGCTGCCCAGGGGAGGTAGCTCGGTGGGCGAGGGGGGCAGAGGGCGTACAGGCTTGCCGCGGGTCAGGCGTTCCAGGGTGGCATCGATCTCCTCGAGGGGGCGTTGCAGGCGCCGATAGCTGACGCTCGTGGCCAGCCCCAGCACGCCCGCACCCAGCAACAGCAGCAGGCCGGCACCCGCCAGCTGTCGGTAGTGCTCGAGGAGCAGCCCGCTGGCGTCGATATCCATGACCAGGCGTTCGCCGCTGCCATCGAGGGGGGTGCTCAGTCGCCAGTGGCCGTCGCCATGACGCTGCCACCCCGGCGCGTCGTCGAGGGTCACGCCCGTCTCGAGGCGCCCGATCTCCACGCGTGGCGTGCCGCCGGCATCGACCACCGCCACGGCCCTGACCTCCCTGAGATCCAGCAGACGGCCGGCGCCCGCTTCCAGGGCTTGAGTGTCATTGTCCTGCAGTGCGGCCGTCAGGCCGGGCTCGATCAGACCCACGGCCCTTGCCAGTTCCGCCTCAAACCGCGCCTCATGCTGTCCGCGGTGCAGGGGCAGAGTGATAAGCGCCACGCTGACCATCAGCAGCAGGGGCAGTACCAGGGCGATCAACAGCAGGCGCAGCTTCAGTGACATGGGAACTCTCGGGTAGGGATGACACCAAATGCCACGCGGCCGAGGATGCCTGTCCACCCCGGAGCCACGCGGATATAATGTTGAAAATACCTTTAGAGAAGGATGCTTGCATGCATTTTCCCACCATCGAGGAGATTGTCGGCCACACTCCGCTGGTGCGCCTCAAGCGGATCGGCGCCGGCCGCAACAATGTGCTGCTGGCCAAGCTCGAGGGCAACAATCCGGCGGGCTCGGTAAAGGATCGTCCGGCCCTCTCGATGCTCGAGCAGGCGGAGGCTCGCGGCGAGATTGTGCCGGGTGACACCCTGATCGAGGCCACCTCGGGCAATACCGGCATCGCGCTGGCCATGGCCGCGGCCATCAAGGGCTATCGCATGGTGCTGATCATGCCCGAGAACGCCTCGGAGGAGCGCAAGCAGTGCATGGCCGCCTATGGCGCCAGGCTGATCACGGTCAGCAAGGAGGGCGGCATGGAGGAGGCTCGCGACGTCGCCGAGGCGATGCTCGCCCGCGGCGAAGGCAAGCGGCTGGACCAGTTCGCCAACCCCGACAACCCGCTCTCTCACTACCGCGGCACCGGCCCGGAAATCTGGGAGCAGACCGGCGGCACGGTGACCCACTTCATCAGTTCCATGGGCACCACCGGCACCATCATGGGCGTCTCCCAGGCGCTCAAGGAGCGCAATCCCGGGGTCGAGATCATTGGCCTGCAGCCCGAGGATGGCGCCAGCATCGCCGGCATCCGTCGCTGGCCGGCGGAGTACCTGCCGAGCATCTTCGATGCCAGTCGCGTCGATCGGGTACTCGATATCGGCCAGCGCGAGGCCGAGGTGCATATGCGCCGCCTGGCCCAGGAAGAGGGCATCCTGGCCGGCGTCAGCTCCGGTGGCGCCCTGGCCGGTGCCCTGCGCGTCGCCGAACAGGTGGAGGATGCGGTGATCGTGTTCATCGTCTGCGACCGCGGCGACCGCTACCTCTCCACCGGCCTGTTCGCCCCGGAGGCCTGAACCATGGCGATGCTGGGCAAGCGGCGGCCGCGCCGTGAGCGGTCGGGGGTCTCCGGCCTGCAGGGCCGTCAGGCAGACGCCAGGACGGCGGCCAAGGCGCTGGAACACGGTGAGGCGCCGGGCCTGCGGATCGAGCGCCTGGCCCATGACGGCCGGGGGCTGGCCCACGATGCCGCCGGCAAGGCGCTGTTCGTCGAGGGGGCGCTGCCCGGCGAGCGCGTCGAGGTGGCGGTCCATCGCACCCGCAAGCGCTTCGACGAGGCTCATGTGCGTGAGGTGCTCGAACCCTCGCCGCAGCGTGTCGACCCGCCCTGCGCGTACTATGCCCGCTGTGGCGGCTGCGACCTCCAGCACCTGGCGGTACCCGACCAGCGTCGCCACAAGCAGGCGGTGCTCATCGACCTGCTGGCCCGTCAGGGCATCGAGATCGACGGCGAGCCCGAGTTGCTGGCCGGCGCCAGCCAGGGCTATCGCCGGCGTGCGCGGCTGGGGGTGAAGATTGATGCCGAGGGCCAGCTCCACCTGGGCTTCCGGGCGCGGCATACGCACCGCCTGGTAGATATCGAGCACTGCACCATCCTGGTGCCGGCGCTAGAGGCGCTGCTGGTTCCCCTGCACCGTCAGGTAGCATCGCTCCAGGCGCCACGCCAGGTGGGGCACCTGGCGTTGCTGGCCAGCGACCAGGGCACCACCCTGGTGGTGCGTCAGCTGAAGGAGAACACCGCGGATCGCGAGGCCTGGCGTGCATTCGGCGTCGAGCACGGGGTACACCTGGCCTGGCTGTCGGGACGCGACGCCCCCGTGCTCGAGTGGCTGACCCCAGCACCGGCGCTGAGCTGTCGTGTGCCGGGGGCCGCCGGCGAGCTGACCCTGGGCTTCTCGCCGGGTGACTTCCTGCAGGCCAATGCCGAGGTCAACCGGCAGATGGTCACAACCGCCCTCGAGTGGCTGGGCGCCCTCGAGGGCGCCGCGCTGCTCGACCTCTTCGCCGGGGTCGGCAACTTCAGCCTGCCGCTGGCCTCCGCCGGGGCTCGGGTGACCGCGGTGGAGGGCAGCCCGGCCATGGTCGAGCGCCTGGAGCGCAATGTCCTGGCCAACGCTCGGGAAACGGCCCTGTCGGTCGCGGCGCGTCAGGCCGATCTGGCGCAGGAGGGCGCCGTGGCGGCGCTGCTCGCGGAGGTCCGACCCGAGGTGGTGGTGCTCGACCCGCCGCGAGACGGTGCCGCGGAGGCCGCACGGGCGCTGGTGGCTGCGCCGGTCCCGCGGGTGCTCTATGTCTCCTGTGATCCGGCCACCCTGGCCCGGGATGTGGCACACCTCGTGCATGGGGGGTATCGGGTCACGCGTATCGCCGTGGCCGACATGTTCGTGCACACCTCACACCTGGAATCGATGCTGCTGTTCGAGCATTCACGGGCTCAGCAGCAGCGGCAAGGAGCATCAGCCGATGGTTAAAGTCCGTGAGGACCAGCCTCTCACCGCGTCGGGGCGTGTGGATATCGACCTGTGGGTGGCGCGCCTGCAGGAGGACGTCAGGCTGCGCGACCCGGCCAGGATGGTCGAGGCCTGCCGCCTCGCCGAGCGACTGGACCGCGAGTCGGAGCGGCCCCATCGCGACTGGCTGGCGGATGGCTCCAGCTTTCGCATGGGCCTGGAGATGGCCGATATCCTGGGAGAGCTCAAGCTCGACCAGGCGGTACTCGAGGCCGCCGTGCTCTATCGCGCGGTTCGCGAGGGGCTGATCGGCCTGGAGGCGGTCGCCAAGCAGTTCGGCGGTGAGGTGGCCAGCCTGATCGACGGCGTGCTGCAGATGGCGGCGATCAGTGCCACTCAGCTGCCCAGCCACGAGATGAGCCAGCATGACCAGCAGGACAACCTGCGCAAGATGCTGGTCAACATGATCGATGACGTGCGCGTGGCGCTGATCAAGATCGCCGAGCGCACCTGTGCGCTGCGCCAGGTCAGGGATGCCCCTCGCGAGAAGCAGCTGCGCGTGGCCCGTGAGGTGTTCGACATCTATGCGCCCCTGGCGCATCGCCTGGGCATCGGTCACCTCAAGTGGGAGCTGGAGGACCTCTCCTTCCGCTACCTCCACGAGGACGACTACAAGGCCATCGCCCGCCAGCTGGCCGAGAAGCGCCTGGATCGCGACCGCTACATCGCCGATGTGGTCGACACCCTCAAGGCGCTGCTCGAAGCCCAGGGCATCAACCGCTATGACGTCGAAGGTCGGGCCAAGCACATCTACTCGATCTGGCGGAAGATGAAGCGCAAGCGCATCGACTTCTCCCAGGTCCACGATATCCGCGCGGTGCGCATCCTGGTGCCCGAGGTGGCCGACTGCTACACCGTGCTGGGACTGGTGCATTCGCGCTGGCACCACGTGCCCAACGAGTTCGACGACTACATCGCCAACCCCAAGAAGAACGGCTACCAGTCGCTGCATACGGCGGTGATCGGACCCGAGAACAAGGTGCTGGAGATCCAGATTCGCACCTTCGCCATGCACGAGGAGGCGGAGCTCGGGGTGTGTGCCCACTGGCGCTACAAGGGCCACGATACCAGGGCCAAGAGCAGTAGCTACGAGGAGAAGATCGCCTGGTTGCGCCAGGTGCTGGAGTGGCAGGAGGAGGTCGGCGACTTCGGCGACCTGCGCGAGGGGCTCAACAGCGACGTCGCCCCGGATCGCATCTATGTCTTCACACCCGACGGCCATGTCATCGACCTGCCGCGCATCGCCACCCCCATCGACTTCGCCTACCGGGTGCACACCGAGGTGGGTCATCGCTGCCGGGGTGCCAAGGTCAACGGCCGTATCGTGCCGCTCACCTACCGGCTCAAGACCGGCCAGCAGGTGGAGATCCTCACCGCCAGCAAGGGAGGCCCCAGCCGCGACTGGCTCAACCCGAGCCTGGGCTATGTGCGTACCTCCCGTGCCCGCGCCAAGATCCAGGCCTGGTTCAAGCACCAGGCCCGCGACCAGAACCTCGAGGAGGGGCGTGGGCTGTTCGAGCGCGAGATGAAGCGCCTCGACCTCGAGGACATGGACCTCGATACCCTGGCCCGCAAGGTCAACTACCAGAGCCCGGATGACATGTACGCGGCGCTGGGGGCGGGCGATCTGCGCATTGGCCAGGTGCTGCATCAGGCCCAGCAGCTGTTCGGCGAGAACGACGACCAGGAGCAGCTCGAGCGCCTGCTGGCCAAACCCAGGCGTTCTCCGGCCAAGGGGGCACAGAGCGATATCACCGTGCTCGGGGTCGGCAACCTCAAGACCAGCATGGCCAACTGCTGCCACCCGGTGCCCGGGGAGCCGATCGTCGGCTTCATCACCCAGGGGCGCGGCGTCACGGTCCATCGTCAGGACTGCCCCAACATCCTCCAGCTGCGCCTCGACGAGCCCCAGCGCATCATCGAGGTGGAGTGGGGCGAGCGGGCCCGTACCCAGTATCCGGTCAATATCGAGGTGCAGGCCTGGGACCGCTCCGGCCTGCTGCGCGACGTCACCGGGGTGCTCGGCAACGAGAAGGTCAACGTGCTGGCGGTGAACACCCTCACCGACAGCGACGACGGCATCGCTCGCCTGCAGATCACCGTGGAGGTGGATGGCCTGGAGACCCTGGGGCGACTCTTCTCGCGCATCCAGCAGCTCTCCAATGTCATCGAGGTGCGGCGCCTGCGCAGCGGCGCCGGCGGTGGCGGCCGCAAGGGCAGGAAGAAGGAGCGCAGATCATGAGCCATCGCCACTCCCTGGAGGAGCTGCTGACCCTGATGGCGGTGCTGCGCGACCCCGAGCAGGGCTGCCCCTGGGACCTCGCCCAGGGGTGGGACTCCATCGTGCCGCACACCCTGGAGGAGGCTTACGAGGTTGCCGACGCCATCGAGAGGCGCGCCTGGGACGAGTTGCCCGGCGAGCTCGGCGACCTGCTCTTCCAGGTGGTCTACTACGCCCGCTTTGGCGAGGAGGAGGGGCGCTTCGATTTCCACGACGTCGTGGATACCCTGACCGCCAAGATGCTGCGCCGCCACCCCCATGTCTTCCCCGACGGCACCCTGGCCTCGCGGCGCCCGCCGGGCGTTTCTGCCGCGGAGATCGAGCAGCGTCAGGTCCACTCCCGCTGGGAGGTGCTCAAGGCCGAGGAGCGCGCCGCGCGGGCTGCCCAGGGAGCGGGCGCATCGGCGTCTGGCTCGGCGTCGGTGCTGGATAGCGCCGCGGCTTCGGTTCTGGATAGCGCCGCGGCTTCGGTTCTGGATGATGTCCCGCGCACGCTGCCGGCCCTTTCCCGCGCCGCCAAGCTCTCGAAGCGTGCCGCCCGGGTGGGCTTCGACTGGCCCGACTCCCGCGGAGTGATCGCCAAGATCCGCGAGGAACTCGACGAGGTGGAGGAGGCGCTGGCCGCGGGTGATCGGGACCACGCCGCCGAGGAGGTCGGTGACCTGCTGTTCGCGGTGACCAACCTCGCCCGCACCCTCAAGGCCGACCCGGAGCAGTGCCTGCGCGCCACCAACGCCAAGTTCGAGCGTCGCTTCCGTCACGTGGAGGCTGCCCTGGCCGCCGAAGGTGGCAGCCCCGATGCTGCCGACCTCGACACCATGGAGCGTCACTGGCAGGCCGCCAAGCGCACCGAAGTCCGGCATTCGGACGCCACCGACGATATCGATAACAACGTCACCGCCATCCCCGGAGAGTCACGGCAATGAGCCACGATCTACACGAATCCCTGCGCGACAACGTCCGTATCCTGGGTGACAGCCTGGGACGCACCATCGCCGACCATCTGGGCCATGGTTTCGTCGACCGGATCGAGGCGATCCGTGGCTTCGCCAAGCGCGGTCGCCAGGGCGACGAAGCGGCCCAGCGTGAGCTGATCGACTACCTGCGCGGCCTGCCCGACCGCGACCTGCTGCCGGTGACGCGGGCGTTCAACCAGTTCCTCAACCTGGCCAACATCGCCGAGCAGCACTACCGGGCGCGCTTCCGCCGCGTGGAGGACTACCGCCCGGGCACCCAGCCGGTGCTGTCGGAACTGGTGGAGCGGGCACGTCGTGCCGGCAACTCGCCGCGCAAGCTGGTGGAAAGCCTGGCCGGCATGCGGGTCGAGCTGGTGCTCACCGCCCATCCCACCGAGGTCATCCGGCGGACCCTGATCCAGAAGTACGACGCCATCGACGACTGCCTGACCGCCATCGAGTCCTCGGCGGATTATCCCGAACGAGGTGCCCGGGCCAAGGGGCGCCTCGAGGAGCTGATCAGCCAGGCGTGGCATACCGACGAGATTCGTCATGAGAGGCCCTCCCCGGTAGATGAGGCCAAGTGGGGCTTCGCGGTGATCGAGAACTCACTGTGGCAGGCGGTGCCCGACTTCCATCGCGACCTGGACAACCTGCTGCTGGAGACCGCCGGTGAGCGCCTGCCGTTGGACGCCGCGCCGATCCGCTTCGCGTCATGGATGGGCGGCGATCGTGATGGCAACCCCAATGTCACCTCCCGGGTGACCCGCGAGGTGCTCCTGCTGGGGCGCTGGATGGCGGCCGACCTCTATCTGAGAGACCTTGAGCAGCTCAAGGCGGAGCTCTCCATGTGGAAGGCCAACAGTGCCCTGAAGGCCGAGGTCGGCGATGCGGCGGAGCCCTATCGCGAGCTGCTGCGCCGGCTGCTGGCGCGGGTCGAGGCAACTCGCGACTGGGCAAAGGCGAGCCTCGACGGCAAGCCCTACGACGGCGGCCCGATCATCGAGAGTCGTGACCAGCTCTATGCGCCCCTGCTTGCCTGCTACCGTTCGCTCTGCGACGTGGGGCTCGACACCATCGCCAACGGCGTGCTGCTCGACACCCTGCGCCGGGTCGCGGTGTTCGGGGTCACCCTGACCAAGCTCGATATCCGCCAGGAGGCGGGGCGCCATGCCCAGGTGATGGAGGAGCTTACCGATGGCCTGGGGCTCGGGCACTATCGTGAATGGAGCGAGGAGCAGCGGCAATCCTTCCTGCTCGAGGAGCTCGCCTCGCGACGGCCGCTGATTCCGCGTCGCTGGGAGTGCTCGCCGGAGTCCCGGGAAGTGGTTGATACCTTCAGGGTGATCGCCGCCGAGCAGCCTGAGGCGCTGGGCACCTATATCATCTCCATGGCGGCACAACCCTCCGACGTTCTGGCTGTGGCGCTGCTGATGAAGGAGGTGGGGGGCGAGGTCAAGCTGCCCATCGCGCCGCTGTTCGAGACCCTCGACGATCTCAACCATTCCGGCGAGGTGATCGACCGGCTGCTGGCGCTGCCCGGCTACCGTCGTCACGCCGGGGATCGCCAGGAGGTGATGATCGGTTACTCGGACTCGGCCAAGGATGCCGGCCAACTGGCCGCCGCCTGGGCCCAGTACCGCGCCCAGGAGAGCCTGGTGGCGGTGTGTCGCCGATACGAAGTCGACCTGACCCTGTTCCACGGTCGCGGTGGCACCGTGGGGCGCGGTGGTGGCCCCGCCCATGCCGCTATCCTCTCCCAGCCGCCAGGCTCGGTGAACGGCAGCCTGCGGGTAACCGAGCAGGGCGAGATGATCCGCTTCAAGTTCGGCCAGCCGGAGATCGCCTTGCGCTCCATGGAGATCTACGCCTGTGCGGTGCTGGAGGCGACCCTGCTGCCGCCACCGGATCCGGAGCCCCAGTGGCGTGAGGAGATGGACCGCCTGGCCGAGATCGCCCATGGCGCCTATGTGGGAGTGGTGCGGGAGGATCCCGACTTCGTGCCCTACTTCCGGGCGGTGACCCCGGAGGGCTCGCTGGGACGACTGCCACTGGGTTCACGGCCTACCAAGCGCCGCCAGGACGGCGGGGTGGAGACCCTGCGAGCGATCCCCTGGATCTTCGCCTGGACCCAGATCCGGCTGATGTTGCCGGCCTGGCTGGGCAGCGGTGAGGCCTTCGCCACGCGCCTCGAGGAGGAGGGCGGCCGTGAGGTGCTTCAGGAGATGCGGGATCGCTGGCCCTTCTTCGGTACCTATCTGGACATGCTGGAGATGCTGCTGGCCAAGGCCGACGTGGGTATCGCCGCCTACTACGAGCATCGCCTGGTCGACGAGCCGTCCCTCAAGGCGCTGGGCCTGCGCCTGCGCGACCGCTTCGAACGTCTCAACGGAGTTCTGCTGGAGATACTCGAGCAGGAAGAACTGCTGGAGAAGACGCCGCTCATCCACCAGGCGATTGCGGTGCGCAACCCTTATATCGACCCGCTGCACGGCCTGCAGGCGGAACTGCTGCAGCGTAACCGCGACGCCGACGGGGCGATAAGCGCCGATCTCTCGCGGGCGCTGATGGTGACCATGGCGGGCATTGCGGCGGGGCTGCGTAATACGGGATAGGCCTTCGGCCAGGAGCAAGGGGTAAGTAAGCAAGGATGCGAGGGCGTTGCGTTCATGCCTGGTAGCATCGCTACGCTGCTTTCGCCTTGGCCTTGGCCTTGGCCTTGGCCTTGGCCTTGGCCTTTAAGCGGCGTAGCCGCGCTCTTAGAAGGGAATATTGATCGAGGCGGTCAGCAGGTTGAGGTGAGCCATGTCGGGGGCGTCGTACTCCTCAAGCTCCAGGCGGCTGGTAAAGCCCGGGAACTGCAGCCGGGCGCCGAAACCCTGCACCCGGGTGGTGCCGGCCTCATCGAAGTCGCCGCGGGGAATCACGGCATCTCCCTCCCAGCCCACCAGGCCGGATTTGGCATACAGGCCGAAGTGCCCCAGGCGAACGCCCGCCACCAGGCTGCCGCCGAGGCTGACGGTATTGACCAGCAGCTGCTGGTCGCCGAGGCGGGTGGGCACTTCGTCGCTCTCGCGGTAGCTGAACTCGGCACCGAGGTCGAGCTTGGGCAGCTGGAAGGGACTGAAACCGGCGATCAGCCGAAAGCCGGAGGTGAAACCATCGGGGCTTTCGATGTCCTGGCCGTCGATGACGACGCCGTTTTCCAGGCGCATGAGGTCTTCCGGCTGGCCGGCGTAGACGGGGCTTTCTCTATCCCCGCGTTTCGACTTCTTGGCAATGTCGTCACCGAGGCTACCCTCGGCGGCTGCAGCCCCGAGCGAGGCGGTGAGGGCAAGGCAGGCCAGCAGCACGGCGATGGTGTGACGGGATGTCATGGGTCCCTGTCCTTGCGCTACGGCCTGTCCCGAGGGGCAAGCCGCAGGGCGAGTAGCGATGAGATCTCTCTAGGCTAGCAAGCCGTCTCGAGATCTGCCAGCGACAGGATCGCCCTGATCGCCACTCTTCACTCATTCATGGCGGCTGGCGGCCCCCTTGGCTCAGCGTCCGTTCATGGTGGCCAATAGCGCTTCCAGCTGCGGTGTAGCCAGGCCGTGGCAGGTGGCAGCCGACACCAGGGGGCCCAGGATGGCCTCATGCTCGGTGGGGCGTCCCGCCAGAACATCCTGAAGCATTGAAGCCCGGTTGGCGGCGGTGGCCTCCACCACCTTCCAGACCAGGGCCCGCCAGCCCTCGAGTCCCGTGGCTGCGGGCGGGGCAATCCCTTCGGCCTGCATCACCTCTGCCACCTCGGCGATGATCCCCTCCACCTCCTTTCGGTAGCGCGCATCGCGCAGCTCGCCATTGCGAATCCGGTAGCGAGCGACCAGCGGGTTGATGGCGGCATTGACCGCCAGCTTCTGCCATAGCCGTTGCCGAATATCGGACACCGCCCGGGTCGGCAGCCCGGCGTCGCTCAGCAGCCCAGCCAGTGATTCGGCGAGGACAGTATGCCCTCCGTCCAGGCAGCCGATGGCGGTGTCGCCGTGGCCTGCGTGAACCACCCGGTCATCCGCTTCCACATAGGCGCCTTCGGTGGTGGTGGCGCAGAGCACCGGACCCGGGTGACGCGCGCTTAGCCGCGGCTGGGAGTGAAAGCCGTTCTGCCACAGCACCAGCGGGGTATGCGCAGGAAGGTGCCCGGCCAGGGCCGCATAGGCCGCCTCGGCGGCGTAGGCCTTGGTGGTCAGGTGAACCACATCCGGAAAACCCTGGGGTGGGCCGGTTCGGGTGGTGACCTCGAGGGTCGACGCTGCACCCTCGGGTGTGATCAGGGTCTGGTGGCCAGGGAGGGGCCGGCGACCGATCAGCATCACCCGCTGGCCGTGCTGGACCAGGCGTAGGGCCAGCAGTCGACCGATGGCTCCCGGGCCGATGATCCAGTGGGTTTGCCGGGGCATCAGTTACCCTCCTGGCGGCGTCGCGGTGCACGGCGCTTGCTGCCCCTGCTCGTCGCGCGTCCCGTGCCGCGCCGTCGTGACGCCCGCTGGGGTACCTTGGCTTCCTCACCCTCGGCACTATGCAGCGCCTGGCGCAGTCGGTTGGCGTCAGCGGCGCCGAGGAGGGCACGCAGGTCGCTGATCAGCGAGTCGAGGAAGGGGCCTGGCGCGCAATTCTGCTCGGCGATGGCAGTGAGTCGCTGTTCCCACAGGGCGGTGCGCTCGGGGCGACCGACCGCCTCGGGCAGCGAGGCGATCAGCGCACTGCCCAGACGGGTGGCGCGCAGCGCCTTGCCCTGACGCACCAGGTAACCGCGCTCGACCAGGGTCTCGATGATGCCGGCACGCGTTGCCTCGGTGCCCAGGCCATCGTGCTCGCGCAGGGTGCGCCTGACCGCGGGGTCATCCACGTAGCGGCCGATGTTCATCATCGCCTTGATCAGGCTGGCGTCGTTGAAAGGCTCGGGCGGGCGGGTCTCGCGATCCTCCACGCCGGCCTCCTGGACCCGGCACACCTCGCCCTCGGTGAGAGGCGGCAGCGGTGGCGCCTCGTCGCGGGTGGTGAACAGCGGCTTCCAGCCGGGGTCGAGGACCTCCTGGCCACGAGCGCGAAAGATCTCCTCGAGGATGCGGAACTCGGCCTTGACCTCGCGGGTGGAGAGCGTTGGGTAGAACTGGGCCAGCACGTTGCGGGCGATCAGCCGGAAGACATTGGCCTCGGTGGCCGAGAGCCGCGTCGGGTCCATGGGACGCCCGGTGGGCGCCAGGGCGTGGTGGGCGCCTACCTTGGTGTCGTTCCAGGCCCTGGAACGACGCGTGAAGTCGGCGCCGGAAAGCCACCCGCGCAGGGTCTCATCGTCCCGGCAGGCGCTCTGCAGAGTGCTGGGGGCGGCGGCGAAGTGCTCCTCGGGCAGGTAGCGGCAGTCGGAGCGCGGGTAGGTGATCAGCTGGTGGCGTTCGTAGAGCGCCTGGCAGGTGTCCAGTACCACCTTGGCGGAGATGCCGTAGCGCCTGGCGGCGTCGACCTGCAGTGCCGACAGCGAGTAGGGCAGAGGGGCGGCCTGGCGCTTCTGCTGGGTCTCCAAGGCCTCCAGTCGGCCCTCGGCCCCCGGCAGGCGCTCGGCCAGGGTCGCGGCGGGCTCCCGGGCCAGCAGGCGCCCCTGGTCGTCGAGCGGATGGTGCTCCCCGGGGGCCCACCAGGCGCGCAGCTCACCGTGCGCCACCGCGAGGTCGGCCCACAGCACGAAGAAGGGCCGGGGCGTGAAGTCGCGGATCTCGGCATCGCGGCGCACCACCAGGCCCAGCACCGGAGTCTGCACGCGGCCTACCGAGAGCACACCATCATGGCCGGCCTGGCGACCGGTCAGCGTCCAGGCCCGGGTCAGGTTGATGCCATACAGCCAGTCGGCACGCGAGCGCGATTCGGCGGCGCGGTAGAGCGGCTGGTAGCGGGCATTGTCCTCCAGGCGTGCAAGCGCCCGCTGCACCGCGGGGCGGTTGAGGTCGCTGACCAGAAGTCGGGATACCCTGCCCTTCCAGCCGAGGTATTCGATCACCTCCTGGACCAGCAGCTGACCCTCGCGGTCGGGATCCCCGGCGTGAACCACCTCGTCGGCCGTCTTGAGCAGCTTGCGAATCGCCGCCAGCTGGCCGCGAGCCTTGGGGCGAGGCGTGAGTTTCCAGCGCTCGGGCAGGATCGGCAGGGTATCCAGGCGCCACTGCTTGAGGGCGGGATCATAGGCATCGGGTGGTGCCTGCTCCAGCAGGTGGCCCAGGCACCAGGTCACGGTGGTATCGCCCACGGCAATCGCCCCCTCCTGCTTGCGGGGAGTGCCGGGCAGGGCGTCGGCGATGGCCCGGGCCAGGCTGGGCTTCTCGGCGATGATCAGGCGCATGGTGGCCTCGGCGGCGGTGAAGTATGGACATTCTTCCAGTGTTGGTGGTGATTGGCCAGGTGTCACGTCGCAATCATGGTGTACAATTGTTGTAACACTATTTTCCCGCGGAGCATGCGATGCGTGAGCGAGGCAGGACGAGGCGGTTGCTGGGACTGGGGGCACGCACCGGTGGGGCGCTGTTGCGCACCCGGATGGGCGGCCAGGCCGACTGGCGCGCCCTCGGCGAGGCGCTGTTCGAAGGGCTCTCCGAGCTCAAGGGGCCGGCCATGAAGCTGGCCCAGATCATGTCCCAGTGGGATGACCTGCTGCCGCCGGACCTCGCCGAGGAGCTGGCCCGGCTGCAGCGACAGGCCGAGCCGATGCCCTGGGAGTCGATTCGCCGCACTCTGGATGATCACTACGGCGATATCGATGACGTGTTTCGCGATGTCGAGACGCGCCCCTTCGCCAGCGCCTCCATGGGGCAGGTACACCGCGCAGTGACTCTCGACGGCGAAACGCTGGTACTCAAGGTGCAGTACCCCGGCCTTGCCGAGGTGCTGGAGGGGGATCTCGCCCAGGTCAGGCGTCTGATGCGTCTGGGGCGCTGGTTCAAGGTGCCCCAGGCGCGACTCGATGCGCTCTTCGAGGAGTTGGCGGCGAGCCTGCGCGGTGAGCTGGACTACCACGCCGAGGCCGCGGCGCTGGCACGCTATCGGCAGCGCTACGCCGACTGGCCGGGACTGGTGATCCCCGAGCCGCTGCCGGCGTACTCCGGTGAGCGGGTGCTGGCGATGCGCCATGTGCCTGGCACCCCGCTGCGCGAGCTGGAGGCCTCCGACGATGCCACCCGACAGCGCATCGCCCAGACCCTCGCCGACTGGCTCACCGAGGAACTCTTCACCCATGGCGAGCTGCACGCCGACCCGCATGCCGGCAACTTCGCCGCCGACGCCGAGGGGCGACTGGTGATCTATGATCTGGGTGCGGTCATACCCGTGCCCGAGGAGCGGCTCAAGGCGATGATGCGCCTGCTCGAGGCTACCCTGGCCGGAGACCCGATGGCCATGGACAGTGCGCTGCTCGAACTGGGCGGCCGTCAGGGGCAGGGTGCGCCGCTGGCGCTGTACAGGGAATCCTCCGAGGCGGTCTCGGCGCTGTTCGCCCCCGGCGAGCAGGACTTCGGCGACGTGCGGGTGCATCGTCGCCTGCGCGAGCTCTCGCCCAGGGTGTGGGCGGCCATGGACCGCCTGCAGCCTCCCGCTGATACCCTGCTGCTGTCGCGCACGCTCAACGGCCACTACTGGAACTTGGTGCGCCTCGGCGCCCGGCTCGATATGCGCTCGCGCACTGCCCCCTTGAGGGCGTGGGCCAGATCCTAGCGGTTATTCCGGGGAATGTTATCGTGGAAGGAACGCTCGTGGCTGTTCCGTCGACAGGCCTTCGGGGAGGCGCTGTGAACCCTTCCTTGGGCGCTACCGATGCCATCCCTGGCATAGGACCTCCCCTTCGACCTGTCCCCGGCGCCTCTCGCTTCGGGTAGCTGGATAGCTCGAACGCAGCAGCTAGCGGCTGCCAAGCCCCCGCGCGGACTGCTAGACTGTGCCGTTTTCCGGACGGTGGAGTGCGCAATGCTGGCGGTATGGGTCGAACAGCTGCTGGGATTTGCCTCGGGAGCGCTCAAGGCGATTCGCCAGGACGAGCGCTATCCGACGCTGATGGCCTGGGCTCGGGAAGAGGGACCCGCGCTGGTGGGTGGCAATCTGCCGCTGGCCCAGGCGCTGGCGCCGGAACTGTGGTCCCAGGCGCCGCTGGCGCGCCTGGATTTCCGCTGCGAGCCACTGGCGCGCCCGGGGCGTAACGAACCCTGCTGGTGTGACTCCGGCCGCAAGACCAAGCACTGCTGTGGCGCCGTGACACTGCCTGGCTCGGTGCCCGATCACTTGATGTGGATGCTCTCGCTGCGTGACTGGAAGGGCGACACCCTCAAGGCGGCGCTGGCCAGTGGCCGGGCCCCGGCCCAGGCGCTGCTCGAGGCGGGCTTGATCGCCGCCGAGACCGGCCAGCGCGGGCGCGCCCAGCAGATTCTCGAGTCGCTGTTCGAGCGTGGCGACTGGTCGCGGCTGCCGGAGCAGGCCGAACCCGCTTTCGAGATCCTCATCGACCTCTATCAGGAGCGCGGCTTCCATCGCAAGCGCGAGAGTCTGCTCGATGCCGTGCTCGAGCACGGTCCGCTGTTCCTGCGCGGCGTGGCCCTGGAGCGGCTGTGCCTGATGCACCTCGACAACGACGACCTGGACAGCGCCCGCGCCGCCTTCGTGCGCGCCCAGCAGGCCCTGCCCGACTCGCCCACTCTGGCCTATATCGAGGCCATGCTGCTGCTCCACGAGGGGCATGAAGAGGAGGCCGCCGAACGGGCCCGCTTCTGGTTCCGGCGCCTGGCTCGCCAGGGCGACCTGGATCCCGATCAGCTGCAGTTCCTCGCCGATCTGGCCGAGAATCCCGGCGCCACCCTGGCCGAACAGCTGCTCAACGCCGAGGAGGACTTGGCCGAGCCCCTGGCCTCCCTGCAGGCGCTCCTCGAGGAGCTGCCCATCGCGCCGCGCCTAGCCGTGTCATGCACAGCGGAAGGCCGGCTCGAATATCACACCACTGCCCGCGAAGACACCCTGCACGCTGCCTGGCGCCAGGTGTTTCCCGTGTCTGCCGTCTCCGACTCGCCGCTGGGGCTCGAGGATGACCCCTGGCCGAGCGCTGCGGAGTGGCTCCCCGAGCTCTGCAGCCACCCCGAATGGCTGGATGCCCCGGCGGTGGTCCAGGAGCTGGCGCTGGCGTTGACCACGCGCTTCGGCAGCCTGCCATGGATGGCTCCCAGCCTGTTTGTGCCGCTGGCCAGCCGGCTGGAGCGCTGGCTCGAACAGGTGGCGGCCGAAGGTCCCGGTACCCTGGCCTGGGAGGATGCCGACAACGCCCTGCTGTTGCGTACGGGGCTGGCGCTGGTGGTGGGCATGGAGCGCGGCGCCCGGGAGCGTTCCCGCCAGCTGGCCGAACGCCTGCTGGTCCTGGACAACCATGACAGCCTGGGCCTGCGGGAGCTGGTGCTCGATCAGCTGCTGCGGGATGGCCGCGACAGCGATGCCCTGGCGCTCAGCGAGCAGCCGCCCGAAGCCGAGGCCGAGGGGCCGGCACTGGGCGTGCTGATGGGGCGGGCCCTGGCACTCTATCGCCTCGACCGGCCCGACGAGGCCGTCCAGGCACTGGCCGAGACCCAGGCACACAACGCCCATGCACTGAAACTGCTGTGCGCCGACACTCCACGGCCGCTGTCGGGAAATGATGATGACCCCGCCGAGCCCGGCAGCCGCGCCGAGGCCTGGCAGTACCGCACTCTGATGCGCGACCAGTGGCGGGCGACCCCGGGGGCGCTCGCCTGGCTGCAGGGGTGGCTGGATGGCGAGGCGCATCGCCGATAAATCGGGCTCCCACGGGGTTACTGGGCGGTCGGCATCGGCGCCGGCACCAGTTCCCGGTCGCGGCTGATCCATAGCGCCAGCAGCACCGCCGGAATCCCCATGACGGCGGAGATCATGAAGAAGGTGGCGTAGCCCTCGACCTCGACCACCAGCCCACCGAAGCCGCTCAGGAACTTGCCGGGCAGGGTCATCAGCGACGAGAACAGCGCGTACTGTGTCGCGGTGTAGGCGCGCGATGTCAGGCTGGAGAGAAAGGCGATAAACACCGCACTGGCCAGGCCGTTGGCCAGGTTGTCGCCGATGATGGCCATCACCAGCAGCGGCAGGCTCTGGCCGGTGAGCGCCAGGGCGGTGAACAGCAGGTTGGTCAGCGCCGCCGCGGTGGCGCCCAGCACCAGGATGGGGCCGATGCCATAGCGTGCCACCAGCAGCCCACCCAGCATGCCCCCGGCGATGCTCATGGCGATCCCGAAGGCGTTGGTGACGTTGGCGATCTCGGTCAGCGTGAACCCCAGGTCGATATACAGCGGGTTGGCCATGGAGGCCATGGCCAGGTCGCTGATCCGGAATACCGCTACGAAGATCAGCAGCCACAGGGCCTTGCGCCGATAGCGGGTAAAGAAATCGGTGAAGGGGCAGACGATGGCGCCGATCCCCCAGGCGCCCAGGCGCCGCAGCGTCCTCGGCTTGCCGCGGCTGGCCCGCAGGAAGGCGCGCACGCGCGGCTCATGGATCAGCTGGCTGGTCAACGAGAGCCGCTCGGGCTCGGGGCGCACCAGCACCGTCACCACGCCGATGCCGACCAGCGCGGCCATGGTCAGGTAGGCCGCCTCCCAGGAGAGCCAGGAGGCGACATAGAGCGCTCCGGCACCGGCCGCCAGCAGGCCGCCGCGATAGCCGATGATATAGGTCGAGGCCATGGCCGCCTGGATGTCCTCCGGCGCCGACTCGATGCGAAAGGCGTCGATGGCGATATCCTGGGTGGCGCTGCCGAAGGCGACCAGCAGGGCGAAGGCGGCCACCAGTGGCAGGTGACCCACCGGGTCTACCCCGGCGAGTCCCACCAGGCCGGCGACGATCAGCGCCTGTGCCAGCAGCATCCAGCCGCGGCGCTGGCCGAGGTGGCGGGTCAGCAGTGGCAGTGGCAGGCGGTCCACCACCGGGGCCCAGAAGAACTTGATCGAGTAGAGCATGCCGATCCAGGCGAAGAAGCCGATCGCCGCTACCTCGACGCCGTCGCTGCGCAGCCAGGCCGAGAGTGTGGAGAACACCAGCAGGAAGGGCAGGCCGGCGGAGAAGCCCAGGAACAGCATGGTGATGACGGGGGCGCGCAGGTAGATCGCCAGGGAGGCTAGCCAGCTTCTCTGGACGGTAGGCGTCGGCATGGGGCTCTCCTTGCAACGGTGTTAGAATCCTTGCCTCTTTCGCCGGGCTCCCGGCCTGCGAGACGGGTCGCGCAGGGCAGCAGCCGATTGTTGCAGAGCCCCGGCAGCGATACCAGCGTGCAGCGTGAAGGGAGAATCATGAACGAGAGCGATGTGATCCGCGACGAAGGTGAAGCAGCGGTACCTCGCTGGTATGCGATCCAGTGCAAGGGCGGCGAATCCTTCCGCGCCACCGAAAACCTGGTCAATCAGGGCTTCGAGGTCTTTCATCCGGTGCTCGAGGTGCAGAAGAAGCGCCGCGGCAAGCTGACCTGGGTGGTCGAGCCGCTGTTTCCCTATTACCTGTTCATCCGCCTCGACCGGCTGGTGAGCAACTGGCGACCCATTCGTTCCACCCGAGGCGTGCTGAAGCTGGTCAGCTTCGGCGAGACGCCCATCGCCGTGGATGATGCCCTGGTGGAGACGCTGCGCGAGAAGGGCAGCGAGCGCGACCAGGATGCCAACCTCTACTTCCACGCTGGCGAGGCGGTGCAGATCACCGACGGCCCCTTCAAGGAGCTGCAGGCGGTGTTCGAGAGCCACAAGGGTGAGGAGCGCGCCATCGTGCTGCTCAACCTGCTGCATCGCCAGCAGCGCCTGGAGATGCCGGTGGCCAATCTGCGCCGCAACTGAGCCGGTCACCACCGCCGGCTTCCACCCGTGATACCCCCATTCAGGAGATCCGCATGACCATTGCCCCTCAGCGCGTCGTCACCCTGCACTATGTCCTCAGTGACGCCGACGGCCAGGTCCTCGATGACTCCCGTGCCCGCCAGCAGCCCCTCGAGTACCTGCATGGCCACCACAATATCGTCGCCGGCCTGGAGCGAGCCCTGGATGGACAGGATACCGGGGCCGAGCTGACCGTGACCCTGATGCCGGCCGAGGCCTACGGCCTGCGCGACGAGGCGCTGCAGCGCGAGGTGGGGCGTGACGCCTTCCCGGTTCCCGAGCTCACGCCGGGCATGCGCTTCCAGACGCCCGGGGATGATGGTCCCGAAATCGTCACCGTCATCGAGGTGCGCGATGACAGCGTGCTGATCGACACCAACCACCCGCTGGCCGGCCACACCCTGCGCTATGCGCTCCAGGTCCTGTCGGTGCGTGATGCCACTCGTGCCGAGCTGGCCAAGGGCCACCCCCTGCCCCCCGACACCGATCACACCCAGGTCGAGGACAAGAAGCTGCCGTGAAAACTGACCTGAATCAATTACGCTCCCTCTCTCGTCAGCCCCCGGGGCGTAACTTGATTCAGGTCAGGTTTCCCCTTGCCTTCCCGGTCTACAGTGCACTCAACACATCGAGTCGGGGAGGACACCACCATGTATCTGGATGACGCCGTAATCTTCGGGTTGGTCACCGTCGCGATGATGATCGCTTTCATGGGTGGCTGGATTGCCTTCATCGTGCGGGACCACCGCAAGAAGCACTGAAGCCAGCCGCAGCACGAGTCGTCAGGGGAGGGGGGAGTTTTTCCCCCCAGTGGGCCGACCTTCACGGGTCGGCCTTTTTTTTCGTGTGTGATCAGCCGGTGTCGCGGTTCGGCAACGCCCGTGGAACAAATCGACAACGCTTCTCCGGCGGCGGCATCTCGCGGCCTCAGTGGCTAGGATGAACAGTGTTCGATCATGACACTGCTCGCCGAGCCGCAGGAGGTTCCCATGTCACACCACGAGCATGAAATCGAGGCCGCCGAGACCCATCGCCGGCGTCGGCGCCGGCTCCTCGCCACCCTCGGCGTGGGTCTGGCCGGTGCCTATGTTGCCCCCACGCTGTTCAGCGTCGGCCAGGCCCAGGCCTGGGATGGGCGCCGCCGTTCGCGTCCCAGTCGCTCCCGGCCAAGCTGGTCGCGCCCCAGCCGCTCCCGGCCCAGCCGCTACGACGGCGCCTATCGGCGGCACGAGCGGGCCCGCCAGGAGCGCCACTATCGCCGCGGCGATGACCGCTATCGCCGGGACGACCGCTACTACTCGCGGCGTGAATACGAGCACGACCGTCGCCGGCTGCGCGATTATCGTGAAGACCCGGTGACCATCGTCGAGGATATCGTCTTCGGTCGCCCCGATCGCCGCTGGTAATGGTCGACGCCCAGGATATTTCCCTGCCCGGCCTCGGACGCATTCTGCGCGTGCAGGAGGCGCCCGAGGTCGTCGCGGCCCTGAGCCAGGCGTTGCCCGGCTGGCCACTCTCCGTCGCGCGTGCCCGGGGCCTGGCACCGGCCATCCGCCTGCGGCGCAGTCGCGGAGGCTATCTGCAGCGCTCGCCCCAGCTGCCCCGAGGTCTCGAACTGCCGACGCCGGCCTCGGCGGTGTGCAGCCTGATCGCGGATCTGGGTGGCGAGTGTCTCGATCGGGATGGCTCGCTGTTGGGCCTGCACTGCGCCAGCGTGGAGGTGGATGGCCGCCTGGTGCTGTTTCCCGAGAGCCATCGCGCCGGCAAGAGCACCCTGGCGGTGGCCTTTGCCGCGGCCGGTTACCGGCTGTTCGGCGATGATGTGCTGGGCCTGACGCGGGAAGGGAATGGCGTGGGCCTGGGCATCGCGCCTCGGCTGCGCCTGCCGCTGCCCCAGACGTTGGCTCCGGAGCTCCTCGACTATGCCGAGGCCCATGCCGGCCCCGAGGATGCCCGCTACCGCTTCGTGGTGCCGCCCGGGAATACCCTGGCTCGCCATGGCGAATCGGGTCCGGTGGGGGCGCTGGTGCTGCTGGAGCGTGATGACCAGGCGAGTATTCCCGAGGTCGTCCGGCTTCAGCCGCGAGAGGGGCTGTTGCAGCTGCTCTCCCAGAACTTTGCCCGGCATGCCGCTCCCGAATCGCTCATGGCACACCTGCTGCCGCTGCTGCAGCGCGTGCCCTGCCTGCTGCTGCGCTATGCCGAGCCGCTGGCAGCGGCTCGCCACCTGGGCGCCGTTCTCGCGGGTGAAAAGGGCGAGGTCGGTCAGGGAGAGAGCGACAGGTTCGTGGTGGCCAGGCGTGAGGCCTCGCCGCCTAGCGGCCCGGTGCCCGCAGGGCGGCGCTGGCGGGCAAGGCATGAGGTACGACGCTATCCCCTGGGCCACGAGCTGTTCCTGATCCAGCCCGCCAGCGGTGTCATCCACCGCCTCAACGCCACCGGCGAGGCGGTGTGGAGACTGCTGTGTCAGGAGCCGCTCAGCGGGGAGGAGCTGGGGGAGCTGTTGGCCGAACACTTCGGTGAGCCGCTCGAGTCGGTCAGCGAAGATGTCGGCTGGTTGCTGGCGGGGCTTGCCGATGCCGGCTTGGTGGCTGCCGTCGAGTAGCAGGCAGCACCTATCGCTGCACCGTGACGCGCTCCTCGGCGGGGCGCCAGTGGCGCTGCCAGGCCCGCATCACACGTTCCGGGTACCAGGTCTTGCCCAGGCTGCCGTTGTAGCGGGCCAGGGCCCGGGTGAAGTCGCCGCGCTCCACTGCCAGGTAGTGGGCGAGTATCGTGCAACCATAGCGCAGGTTTCGCCACGGATCCTTGAGGTCGTCGGCGGGCAGGCCCAGTTCGCGGATCCAGAATGGCATGATCTGCATCAGTCCCACCGCGCCGGCGGAAGAAACCGCCTCGACCTGGAAGGCACTCTCCACCTGGATCAGGGCCAGTACCAGCTCGGGAGGCAGCCCCGCCAGCGTCGCCTCGTGATAGACACGACGCAGCAACTCGCTGCGCAGCATTGGATCCTTCACATGGCGCGACAGCGCCGGCTCCATGGCGGTAAACCACTGGCGTGCGGCCCACACCTCGGCCGGGTCACGGGAGATGGAGAGCGTCTCGTCGAGGGTGGTGCGCAGCGTATGTGGGGTATCCGGCAGCGGCTGGACCAGCAGCGGCCGACTATCGGCCGCCAGGGATGCCAGGAAATCGCCGTCATCAGCCGCTACACCCGCCGCCAGCAGGCTGCTTGCCAGCATGGCGGCAAGTGAGCGGCGCATCCTGGCCAAGATGAAACTAGCCGAGCTGGATCTTGTGGCGCAGGAAGTCGAGGATCTCCCCGGCCGGCACCATGGTGGCTTCGCTGTCACGGCGTCCCTTGTACTCCAGTTCACCCTTGTCCAGTCCGCGATCCCCGACCACCAGGCGGTGGGGCAGGCCCATCAGCTCATGGTCGGCAAACTTCACGCCGGGGCGCAGGTCGCGGTCGTCCAGCAGTACCTCGAAACCTGCGGCGGTCAGCTCGGCGTAGAGTTTCTCCGACTCCTCGCGCACGCGCTGCGACTTGTGGGCATTCATCGGCACCAGCGCGATATGGAAGGGAGCGATGGGGTCTGGCCAAATGATGCCGGCGTCGTCGTGGTTCTGCTCGATAGCAGCCGCCACCACGCGGGTCACCCCGATACCATAGCAGCCCATCCAGGGATGGATGGCACGACCTTCGTCGCCCAGCACGGTGGCATTCATCGCCTCGCTGTACTTGCGCCCTAGCTGGAAGACGTGGCCCACCTCGATGCCGCGCTTGATGGAGAGCGTGCCCTGGCCGTCCGGCGAGGGGTCCCCTTCGACCACGTTGCGGATATCGGCCACCTTGGGCAGCGCCACATCGCGCTCCCAGTTGATGCCGAAGTAATGCTTGCCATCGATATTGGCGCCGGCACCGAAGTCGCTCATCAGTGCCACCGAGCGATCGATGATCACCGGCATGTCCAGATTGACCGGGCCCAGGGAGCCGGGACCGGCACCCACTGCGGCGCGGATCTCCTCTTCACTGGCCATTGTGAGCGGGGCGGCCACCTCGGGCAGGTTCTCGGCCTTGACCTCGTTGAGCTCATGGTCGCCACGCACCAGCAGAGCGATCAGCCCGCCCTCGGCGGCGTGGACCATCAGAGTCTTGATCGTCTTCTCGATGGGCAGGCCGTGCTGCTCCACCAGGGCGGCGATGGTTTTGGCATCCGGCGTATCCACCAGGCGCAGCTCCTCGCCGGGCGTGGGGCGCCGGGCATCGCTGCCCAGCGGTGCCGGCAGCGCCTCGGCCTTCTCCATATTGGCCGCGTAGTCGGAGCCGGTAGAGAAGACGATGTCGTCCTCGCCGGAGTCGGCCAGCACGTGGAACTCGTGGGAGCCGGTGCCGCCGATGGCGCCGTTGTCGGCGATCACCGGACGGAAGTCCAGTCCCAGGCGGGTGAAGATCCGCGTGTAGGCGTCATACATCGCCTGGTAGGTCTCCTTGAGGGAGTCCTCGTCGACGTGGAAGGAGTAGGCATCCTTCATGATGAACTCGCGGGAGCGCATCACTCCGAAGCGCGGGCGGATCTCGTCACGGAACTTGGTCTGGATCTGGTAGAAGTTGGCCGGCAGCTGCTTGTAGCTGGAGATCTCCTTGCGGACCAGGTCGGTGATCACTTCCTCGTGGGTGGGGCCCACGCAGTAGTCGCGATCGTGGCGGTCCTTGAGGCGCAGCAGCTCGGGGCCGTACTGCTCCCAGCGGCCGGACTCCTGCCACAGTTCGGCGGGCTGGACCGCCGGCATCAGCACCTCCTGGGCGCCGGCCCGATCCATCTCCTCGCGCACGATGCGTTCGACCTTGCGCAGGGTCTTCAGCCCCAGCGGCAGCCAGGTATAGAGGCCGGAGGTGAGGCGGCGGATCATGCCTGAACGCAGCATCAGCTGGTGGCTGATGACTTCCGCATCGGCGGGGGTTTCCTTCAGTGTGGCGATCAGCATCTGGGTGGCGCGCATGGGTCCGGCGTGTCCTCGGTGGTCAAACGGGATGGCCGCAAGGGCGGCAATGTTGGAGGCATTGTACGGCGAAGCCGGGGGCGCGGCAAAAGCCGTCGCGCCGTGGGCCGGCGTTGCGCTGGGCCTTGATGCGGATCAACTTGATCACGCTTATATCTAGCAAGCTAAAAGAAAGCATGGAATCATCATGCCGTGATCCAATTCTGCGGCCTCGCCGCCGATCGTGAAAGGAGACGACCTTGGACAAGCTGGACAGGAATTCCATCGAAGCGCGCTGCCGCTGGCCCGGCTGGCAGGACAAGCTGTGCTCCGCCGAAGAGGCCTCTGCCCTGATCGAGGATGGCATGACCGTGGGCATGAGCGGCTTCACCCGGGCCGGAGAGGCCAAGGAAGTACCGCGGGCACTGGCCGAGCGCGCCGCCCTGGACCCGTTCTCGATCACCCTGATGACCGGGGCCTCGCTGGGCAACGACCTGGACAAGCTGCTCACCGATGCCAACGTGCTGTCACGGCGTATGCCGTTCCAGGTCGACGCCACCCTGCGCCGCGCCATCAACGACGGCCGGGTGATGTTTATCGACCAGCATCTCTCCGAGACGGTGGAACTGCTGCGCAACCGCCAGCTGGCCGAGCTCGACGTGGCCGTGGTGGAAGCCTGCGCGATCACCGAGGAGGGCGGTATCGTGCCCACCACCTCGGTGGGCAACTCGGCCAGCTACGCGATCCTCGCCGACAAGGTGATCATCGAGCTCAACCTCGACTCGCCTGCCGAGATGGAGGGGCTGCACGATATCTATATCCCCCAGATGCGGCCCACGCGCCCGCCGATTCCAGTGGTGGCGCCCGACTCGCGCATCGGCACGCCCTATATACCGATCGATCCGGAGAAGATCGCCGCCATCGTCGTCACCCGCGGCAAGGACAGTCCCTCCACGGTGCTGCCGCCGGACGCCGATACCCGACATATCGCCGATCACCTGATCCGCTTCTTCTCCGATGAGGTGAGTGCGGGGCGTCTTGCCCCCTCCCTGCTGCCGCTCCAGGCCGGCATCGGCACCATGGCCAATGCGGTGATGAGCGGGCTGGCCGAGGGTCCCTTCGAGCACCTCACCATGTACTCCGAGGTGCTGCAGGATTCCACCTTCGACCTGCTGGATGCCGGTAAGCTCGACTTCGCCTCCGGCTGCTCCATCACCCTCTCCGAGGCGTGTGGCGAGCGGGTCTGGTCGAACCTGGACGCCTATCGCGATCGCCTGATCCTGCGCCCCCAGGAGCTCTCCAACCACCCGGGGATCGTGCGCCGCCTGGGCATCATCGCCGTAAACACGGCGCTGGAGGTGGATATCTACGGCAACGTCAACTCTACCCATGTGGGCGGCACCAGGATGATGAACGGCATCGGTGGCTCCGGTGACTTCGCGCGCAACGCCCAGCTCTCGGTGTTCGTCACCAAGTCGGTGGCCAAGGGCGGCGATCTCTCCAGCGTGGTGCCCTTCGTCAGCCACGTGGACCATACCGAGCACGATGTGGATGTGCTGGTGACCGAGCATGGGCTGGCCGACCTGCGTGGCCTGGCGCCGCGGGAGCGCGCCGAGCGGGTGATCGAGCAGTGTGCCGACCCACTCTATCGCCCGGCGCTGCGTCGCTATTTCGAGGAGGCCTGTCGGCGTGGCGGTCACACGCCGCACTGCCTGGAGCAGGCGCTGTCGTGGCATATCGCCGTGGAGCGTGATGGCCATATGCGCAGCCTCCAGGAGGAAGGTGTCGAGGCCGTGGGCGCCTGACCGGCCGGTTCAGGCCTGAAACAGCAGCAGGCGCACCAGCATGCCCAGCACCAGGGTGGTGGAGACGCTCAGCAGGGTGCCGAGCAGCACGTATTCGGTGAGCTTGCGGTCGGGGGAGTCGCGCAGATCGCCGAAGCGCAGCACCGACTTGGCGGCGAGCAGGAAGCCGACCGCGGTGAGCTGGTCCAGCAGCACCAGGGTCAGCACCAGCAGCCGCTCCAGCACGCCGATGCGCGCCCCGGCGCTGGCCAGGGTGCCGGTCTCCTCGAGCTGCTCGCTCCAGCGCTGCATCACCATGGCGATGGCGATGGACAGCGGTCGTGTTACCAGCAGGTAGGCGGCCGCCGTCCCCAGTACCGTCGGCGAGACCAGCCAGGCAGCAAGCTCGCGCAGCGGTGCCAGGTTGCCCAGCCAGGCCAGCCAGAGCCCCACCAGCACCAGCAGATGGGCGGCCTGGTCGAGCAGGAACCAGCGCAGCTCGCCGGCCGGCAGCCGGGCCTTGACCAGGTCGATCATCCAGTGGCTGGCGGCCAACGCCAGACTTCCGGTCGCCACCGCGGCCAGCCCCCTGGGCTGGGCGGCACTTGCCGCCAGCAGCACGCCCCCGGCGAGCAGGCCATGCAGCCCGGCATGCTGGAGCAGGTGCTTCGAGCGGTGGCGCAGTCGATAGCGCTCCGCCACCCAGGCGGATGGCTGTAGCAGGAAGTCGCCCACGAGATGGGCGAGGAGCAGTCCCATAAGCAGCGACAGGGGATCGAAGCTCATGGCCTTTCCTCCTGCTCGGCGAGGCGCTCACGCAGGTAGTCGAGGGAGTCGGAGAGCAGGGCCCAGCGGGCGACACGCAGGCGCTTGTGCACGCTGGGCTGGCGGATGCCGAGACGCTCGGCCAGGGCCTGCTGGGAGGCGTCATGGCGCAGGCTCAGGCCGACGACCTCGGCGGAGTAGGGCGACCAGCCGTTGATCATGTCGTCGATAAAGCGTACCAGCAGGGCGAGGCCGTGATCCTCGGGTGCCTCGAGCCGGGTCAGCGAGAGATGGGCGACGCCATCGGCCAGGGCATCCAGGGCGCGCCCCGATGCGACGAAGGTGGCGCCGTCGGCCGCCGCAATACCGTGCTCGGCTGGCCCGGCCGCCACGGCAATCCGGGCATCCCACCGCTGATGGGTTTCGGAGTGCTCGATCAGCGCCGCTCGCAGGGCCACCGCCGCTTCCATGGCCGGCGCCGCCTGCGGCAGAGCAAGCTGAAAGCCGTCGCCCCGGAAGCGTTCGCCGTGGCCGCCGTGCCGAGAGGCCAGCTCGGCGAGGCTGTCATCCAGCAGACGGTAGAGGCGGGGCCGGTCCTCGACCTTGCGCGAGTCGATGACGTCGCCGGTCAGCACCGCGATGCGCTGTGGCATGGCGTTATTCTCCGGAGGTGCCTGCCTGGAGTATAGCCCTAATGGGCTATTTTTCAATCTAATAGCCCTTAAAGGTTATATTCATGATAAGTAGCCCATATGGGGTATAAATAGCCTACCGGGCCAGCTCCCGCATGGCGTTCTCCAGCCCCTCGAGGGTCATGGGGTACATGCGGTCATCGATCAGCTGGCGGATCAGCTGGGTGGAGTGGGTGTAATCCCAGGCGCGCGGCGGCATGGGGTTGAGCCAAGCCAGGCGCGGGAACTTGTCCGCCAGGCGCTTGAGCCACACGGCCCCGGTCTCGTCGTTGAAGTGCTCCACACTGCCGCCGGGATGGGTGATCTCGTACGGCGACATGGCGGCGTCACCGACGATCACCACCTGGTAGTCATCGCCATAGGTGTGCAGCAAGTCCAGCGTCGGGATGCGCTCATGTCGGCGACGGGAGTTGTCGCGCCATAGTCCCTCATAGGGGCAGTTGTGAAAGTAGTAGGCCTCCAGGTGCTTGAACTCCGAGCGCGCCGCCGAGAAGAGCTCCTCGCAGGTGCGGATATGGTCATCCATGGAGCCGCCCACATCGAGGAGCAGCAGCACCTTCACCGCGTTGTGACGTTCGGGGCGCATCTGCACGTTGAGCAGGCCGGCGTCCCGGGCCGTCTCGCGGATGGTGGCGTCGACATCGAATTCCTCCGCGGCCCCCTGGCGTGCGAACTTGCGCAGCCGGCGTAGCGCCATCTTGATATTGCGGGTGCCAAGCTCCAGGGAGTCGTCGTAGTCGCGGAAGCGGCGCTCGTCCCATACTTTCACCGCGCGGCGGTGGCGTGAGCCATCCTGGCCGATGCGGATCCCCTCGGGGTTGTAGCCATAGGCGCCGAAGGGACTGGTGCCGCCGGTACCGACCCACTTGTTGCCGCCGGCGTGGCGCTCCTTCTGCTCCTCGAGGCGCTGCTTGAAGGTCTCGATCAGTTTCTCGAGCCCGCCCAGGGACTCTATCTGCGCCTTCTCCTCCGCGGAGAGCTGCTTCTCGAACTCCCGGCGCAGCCAGTCGTCGGGGATCAGCGCCTCGATAGCGGCATCCAGGTTCTCCAGCCCCTCGAACCAGGCGGCGAAGGCGCGATCGAAGCGGTCGAAGTGGCGCTCATCCTTGACCATCACGGTGCGGGCGATGCGGTAGAAGGCCTCCATGTCGGCGAACACCACGCCGCGCTCCACCACCGCGTGGAGGTCGAGCAGCTCGCGCAGCGATACCGGCACCCCGGCGCGCTTGAGGGTCTCGAACAGGCCGATAAACATGGGTCAGCGCCTCTGGTTGCCCTGGCGGCGCATCATAAAGGCCAGCCGCTCCAGTAACTGGGTGTCCTGCTCGTTCTTGACCAGTGCCCCGGCCAGCGGCGGGATCGCCTTGGCGGGGTCGCGCTGGTAGAGCGCCTCCCGGGCCAGGTCGTCGGCCATCAACAGTTTCAGCCAGTCCACCAGCTCCGAGGTCGATGGCTTCTTCTTGAGTCCCGGTGCCTGGCGCAGCTCGAAGAACACCTCCAGCGCCTCGCCGACCAGCTTCGGGGCGATCTCGGGGAAGTGCACGTCGACGATCGCCTGCATGGTCTCGCGGTCGGGGAACTCGATGTAGTGGAAGAAGCAGCGGCGCAGGAAGGCGTCGGGGAGCTCCTTCTCGTTGTTGGAGGTGATGACGATGATCGGGCGGTGTTTCGCGCGGATGGTCTCGCCGGTCTCGTAGACATGGAACTCCATGCGATCCAGCTCCTGGAGCAGGTCGTTGGGGAATTCGATGTCCGCCTTGTCGATCTCGTCGATCAGCAGCACCACCCGCTCGTCGGCGGTGAAGGCGTCCCACAGCTTGCCGGGCCTGATGTAGTTGGCGACGTTCTCCACCCCCTCGACCCCGAGTTGGGAGTCGCGCAGGCGGCTCACCGCATCGTACTCGTAGAGCCCCTGGGCGGCCTTGGTGGAGGACTTGATATGCCAGGTGTGCAGCTCGGTACCTAATGATGCCGCCAGCTCCTCGGCGAGCAGGGTCTTGCCGGTGCCCGGCTCGCCCTTGATCAGCAGCGGACGCTCCAGGGTCACGGCGGCGTTGACCGCCTGCTTGAGGGCCTCGGTGGCCACATAGGTGGAAGTGGAATCAAACGCCATGAGTCTTGCCTCGGCTTGTCGTCAGCGGGTCAATGGGGATCAAACGAGTGTACGGAAGGGGCAGGGCGGGGACAAATATCGGCCTACATGGGAAATGGCGGGGCAGCCTCGGAGATCCGACCGCTATCCAGTTGCTGGACTACCCGGTTGATCAGCTCCGCGACAGTAGTGGCGAGGTAGGTTGAAAACCTGGCCTTGGAGAGAGTGCGGTCGAGCACGCCCTGGGGCAGGAAGCGCAGCATTTCCTCGAGAAACGGACGGCTCTGCACGATGTCGGAAAGCTGAGCCTGTCGTTGTTTGGCCCTCTCGAGGTAATGTTCCACTCGGTAATCCTCGAGCTTTCTCCGGACAAGATCGACCTCGACCTTGGCGCCCTGTTGGGCTAGCCAGGCGAGATCCCAGATATCTCGATGGCGGATATAACGCTGGTTGTTGACCAGCGATACCAGCTTGTCGGCCATGACCTCGTCGAGGGTTTCCATCATTACCAGTGTGTCGCGGTAACCATCCGGAAGGAAGTCATAGTTGAGCTGCAGTGGGCGAGGTTCCCGTGTATAGGCCGGCACATTGGCAATTTCCAGCTTGATGCGCTGTTGGGGAATGTCGCGGCGTGCCGGAGCCGTCACTACGGATAACTGCCATTTATCGACTCGCACATCCGCATAGTGCGGCTCCTGCCGTAGTTCGGCAGGTTGCTTGACGTTAACCGTCAACTGGTAGCGTTTCCCGACGTAATGCTCGAGACATCGCTTGATATCGGCCATCTGCGCGGAGGCGAACTGGCGACCACCGACGAAGTCCAGATCCTCACTGAATCGTGAGGCGCCGTGACAGAGTCGCAGCGAGGTGCCTCCCTGAAAAGTGAGGTTCTCGAGCAGGCCCTTCTGGTCGAGTGCGAAGAGCATGTCGTAATGCAGAAGCTCCTTCTCGATCACCGGGCGCATGGCCTTTAGCCCGCTGGCCCGCATGGCTCTTTCCACCAGTGTTTCGAAATCTTCGGGTTCAATCCGCATGCAGGGCCTCCATATCGACCAGGTGGCAATTGCGCCCTACACGCTTGAGGTCGGACCAGGCCGCCTCGCGAGTGGCAACGCGCAGCGGTCGCCCAGCATCAACCATGCGCATCAGCAGCTCACGCACGGGGCGCTTGGTATGTGTGAACTCGATAGTGCCGAAGGGGGTTCGATAGGTCCCGCTGCGTCCGGTCGTCATGACAGTCAAGCGGTCAAGCGGAATCTGGGAGATGGCACCGTACTCCGACAAGGCAGACTCCAGGCTGAGGTAGTTGTACTCGCCCCTGCGCAAGGCGGCGGCTAGGCGTTCAAGGATATGGATATCGCCTCCGTCGCCATGTGGGTAGACGTATACTCCGCGGCAGGCGCGCACCAGCAAGCCCTGCTTGACCAGCCGGTTGAGGCCCTCCTTGCGTGTTTTGGGGCTATCTTCAGGAAATAGCTTGGCCAGGTCTTGAACCAGGAAGATGTATTTCCCCACCTGACGCCAGTGCTCAAATCGTAGCTGTGCGGTCTTGTAGTCCATTAAAAAGTCTACAGTTAGACTATTTATATGTAGTCTAGTTGTAGACTTGCTGGCTGGCAACCTCACACCCCAGAGCAGACATCATGCGGCACAATATTTTTGCATTGCCTCCAGGCATCATGGCAGCCGAGCAGTTCGATGAGCTGGAGGCCGGCAAGGACGTGCGCATCGAGCGCATCGTCTCCCGTGGCCACACCTCACCGGAGGAGGGCTGGTATGACCAGCCGCAGCACGAGTGGGTGACGGTGCTGCAGGGGCGGGCGGTGCTCGCATTCGCCTCGGGGGAGGAGGTCGAGCTGGCGCCGGGCGACCATCTGACGATCCCGGCCCACCGCCGACACCGTGTGAAGTGGACGGATCCTCAGCAGGCCACCGTCTGGCTGGCGGTGCACTATTCCGCGTAGAACATCCGCCGGGTCATGCCGCCGTCCACCACCAGGTTCTGGCCGGTGATGAAGCCTGCCTCGTCGGAGAGCAGGAAGGCCGCCATGGCGGCGATATCCTCGGGGCGCCCCACGCGCCCGACCGGGTGCTGGTCGCGATCGATATCGCGATGCTCGACGGGCGTACGCCTGGCCGCCTTCTGCTTGTCGCCGACCTCGATCCATCCCGGGCTGATGGCGTTGACGCGAATCTCGGGGCCCAGGCTGACCGCCAGGGCGTGGGTGAGCGCCACCACGCCGCCCTTGCTGGCGGCATAGGCTTCGGTGTCGGGTTCCGACTGTAGCGCCCGGGTGGAGGCCATCAGCACCATGGCGCCGCGGCTTGTGCGCAGGTGGGGCGCGGCGTGCTTGGCACAGAGCATCGCCCCGGTGAGGTTGGTGTCGAGGTAGGCCTGCCAGGTGTCGAGAGACAGCCTCTCCACCGGGCCCTGGAAGGGGTCGGCCAGGCCGGCATTGTGGATCACACCGTCGAGCCGGCCGAAGAGGGCCACCGTCCTGTCGAGGCTCTCGGCCACCTGGCGCTCGTCGCGCACGTCCGAGACCATAGTCAGCAGGCGGTCGGGATGTGCGAGGCGCTCGCGGCACTCGGCCACCGCCTCGGCGTCGATATCGGTCAGCGCCACGCGGTAACCGCGGCCGAGCAGGTGCTCGGCGATGCCCAGGCCGATGCCCTGGGCGCCGCCGGTGAGATAGATCACGCGGGGTTCGCTCATGCGCCGCTCCCCTTGCGGGCGGGGCGGTAGGCCTCCACCAGGGTCGCCGGGTCGTGCTCGGCATGGCCGCGGGTGGCGTGGGCGCGCAGCAGCTGGGCGGCCAGGCCGCTCATGGGCGTGGCGCTGGCGCTGCGGCGGCTCTGGGCCACCGCCATGTCCAGGTCCTTGAGCAGGGTACGCAGGTGCCAGGGCGGGTCGGCGAAGTCGCTCGCCGCCATGCGCGGGGTGAGGATCCGGAAGGGGGTGGAGTCCGCGAAGCCGCCTGCCAGCGCCTCGGTCAATCGGCCGGCTTCCACGCCGCTGGCCTCGGCGAGTGCCACCATCTCGGCGAGCACCGCGGCCTGACAGCCCACCACCATCTGGTTGCACACCTTGGTGACCTGGCCGGCACCCACAGGGCCCATATGGGTCACCCGCGTGGCCAGTGGGGCGAGCAGCGGGCGCAGGGCGTCGATCCGCGCCGCCTCACCGCCGGCCATCATCACCAGGCTCCCCGCCTCGGCGCCGGCCACGCCCCCGGAGACCGGGCAGTCGACCCAGGCCATGCCGCAGCGTTCCTCGAGCCTCACGGCGAAGTCACGGGTCGCCTCGGGGTCGCTGCTCGAGAAGTCGATCAGGGTCTGGCCGTGGTGGCCATGCTCCGCCACGCCGCCCTCGCCGAACACCACGGCTTCCACTACCTCGGTATTGGCCAGGCAGAGCATCACCACGTCCACTTTCTGCACCAGCTCGCCAATGGAGCCGGCGACCCTGGCTCCGGCGCTGCCCAACGTCTCTGCCTTGGCGGGGGTGCGGTTCCAGACGGTGACCTCGAAGCCGGCGTCGAGCAGGCGGCGGGTCATGGGGTCGCCCATCAGGCCGAGGCCGATGAAGCCGAGCGTGGGGTGGGGCATGGAGGGTCTCCTGGCGAAGTGGACTGAGAGGCAGCATGCGTGATGGACGGGTTTTTCGGCAACTCGGCGTGTCCGCCAAGGCGCGCTTCCCCTTTATGCCACCGCTTCAGTTCCTGTTCGGCACCGCACCCCTGGGTGCGATGGAGTGGGGCGGCATCCTGGCCTTCGGCGTGGTGCTCTTCTTCCTGGTGGAACTGGAAAAGGCCCTCTTCAGGCGGCGCACCCGGAGCGTGAAGGGACGAGGCCGGCGAAGGAAGGGTCGGCCATGGCGCCGGCCAGGATTTCGGACTAATTTAATGAGATCTAAGGAAGTGGGTGGCAAGCCTTGATGCCGCTCAAGACCAGTCGCCCCCCCTGGCGGGGTCCCATCCCGCTGACACGCCATGCCCGCCAGTGGAGACGGCATCGACCGGCCACCCAGACAAGGAATCCCTCATGCTGCCTGCCGTGCGCCCCTTGCCACCGCTTTCGCCTGCGACTCATCACGACCATGGGGCCTGTTGTTGCGGCTCCCCGCTGCTGCAGCGCTTCCATGAGCGGATGATGGCGGAGATCAGCCGCCGCCACTTTCTGGGTGGCACGGCCGCCCTCATGGCGCTGTTTGCCGGCCTTCATGCCCCCTTCGCGGTGGGGAGAAGTCACGGGAGCGCGAGGGACCGCTGCTGCTGACCCACCTGAGGCTGTTCGACGGCAGCGGTTCGCCGCTGCGCGACAACTTGGCGGTGCGGGTGGTGGAGGGGCGTATCGAGGCCATCCTGCCCGGTGATGCCGACCCCGAGGGGGCCGAGGTGATCGATTGCGGTGGCCGTGTGGTGATGCCGGGGCTGATCGATGCCCACTGGCACACCACCCTGGCCGCTATCACCCAGGTGGCGGCGATGACCGCTGACGTGGGCTATGTGCACCTGGTGGCGGCCCGGGAGGTGGAGCGCACCCTGATGCGCGGGTGACCAGCGTGCGCGACGTGGGCGGGCCCTCCTTCGCGCTCAAGCGCGCCATCGACGAGGGCATCGTGTCGCGCGGCCATACCTCGCCCGATACCGGCTGGTACGACCAGCCGCGCCACGAGTGGGTGCTGGTGCTCAAGGGCCAGGGAGTGGTGGCCTTCGAGAATGGCGAGTCGGTGAGGCTCGGCCCGGGCGACCATCTCACGATCCCGGCCCACTGCCGGCACCGTGTGAAGTGGACGGATCCTCAGCAGGCGACTGCCTGGCTGGCGGTGCACTACTCCGCATAGAGCAGCATGCCACCGTCCACCACCAGATTCTGGCCGGTGATGAAGCCTGCCTCGTCGGAGAGCAGGAAGGCCGCCATGGTGGTGGATTAATGAGGCTGATGCTGCTCGAGCCTCTCGGCCAGCCAGATCTTGATGATCGATTGTCGTGTCACCCCCAGCCGAGCTGCCTCGCGATCCAGAGAGTCGATCATCCAGGTAGGGAAGTCGACATTGACGCGCTTCTGTTTCCTGAGGGGGCGTCTGGCGTTGTCCAGATCCAGCTCTTCGGTGATGTCGTCACCGTCATCGAAGCACCTGTCGAGTTCAGTCGCTTTCATATAACTCAACCTCTCTGCTGCGGGCCCGCCTGACGGAGATAAAACGGATTCGAGCCCCGCGGTAGGTGATGATACCGGACCAGTGTTTCTCACCAATCCTGCCGATGACCACGTAACGAGGCTCATCGGTCGACTTTGCCGGTATCTCGAGCAGGTCGGGGTCCTGCCAGAGCAGCTGCGCCTCGACAAAATCGATGCCGTGCTTGTCACGATTCGCCTCGCTTTTTCGAGGGTCATACTCGAAGCTGGTCATGAGTAGAAACTATACCTTTTTTGGCGCTTCCGAAAAGCCATTATTCGAGCGGATGAGTGAATGTTTCATTGTCGAGGGCGGTAGGCCTCCACCAGAGTCGCCGGGTCGTGTTCGGCATGGCCGCGGATGGCGTGGGCGCGCAGCAGCTGGGCGCCCACCGGGCCCATGTGGGTGACACGCAAGGCCAACGGGGCGAGCAGCGGGCGCAGGGCGTCGATCCGCGCCGCCTCACCGCCAGCCTTCATCATGCGGTCCGAGGAAAATCACGGCAACCCGTTGCTACCCGTAGACCTGGAAGCTCCCGGCATTGAGCCACAGGTGCACCAGGATGCTGGCAACATACCCCAGGGCGATTACCGGCGCCCAGCGCAAGTGGCCAGCGAAGGTGTAGTAGCCGCGGGCCTGGCCCATCAGTGCCACCCCGGCGGCGGAGCCGATGGAGAGCAGGCTGCCACCGACGCCGGCGGTCAGGGTGATCAGCAGCCAGTGGCCGTGGGACATCTCCGGCTGCATGGTCAGCACCGCGAACATCACCGGGATGTTGTCCACCACCGCCGAGATCAGGCCCAGGGCGATGTTGGCCCAGGTGGCGTCCCAGCCGGTGTAGAGCGCCTCGGAGAGCAGGCCGAGATAGCCCATGAACCCCAGGCCCCCCACGCACATTACCACGCCGTAGAAGAACAGCAGGGTGTCCCACTCGGCGCGCGCAACACGGTTGAAGACATCGAAGGGCAACACGCTGCCGAGCTGGGCCAGACGCTTGTCGTCGCCCAGGCGCGTGTAGCGGGCGCGCTTGCGTTCCAGTGAGCGGGGCAGGGTACGGCGCAGGAAGAAGCCGAAGAACTGCAGGTAGCCCAGGCCCGTCATCATGCCCAGCACCGGCGGAAGGTGCAGCAGGCTGTGGCAGGCCACGGCGGTGGCCACGGTGAGCAGGAAGAGCAGCACGATGCGGCGTGCGCCACGCTTGAGTTCCACCTCCTCCTGCACACCCTCCGGGGTGCGATTGCCGATGAACAGGCTCATGGCGAGGGCGGGTACCAGGAAGTTGACCAGCGAGGGGCCAAGCAGAGCGAAGAACTCGTAGAACTTGACCATGCCGGCCTGCCACACCATCAGGGTGGTGATATCGCCGAAGGGGCTGAAGGCGCCGCCGGCGTTGGCCGCTACCACGATATTGATGCACGCCATGTTGATGAAGCGCTTGTCGCCCACGGCCACCTTGATCACCACCGCGCACATCAGCATGGCGGTGGTCAGGTTGTCGGCGATGGGGGAGATCACGAAGGCCAGGCCGCCGGTGATCCAGAACAGCTGGCGATAGCTGAAACCCTTGCGCACCATCCAGGCGCGCAGGGCGTCGAACACCCGGCGCTCCTCCATGGCGTTGATATAGGTCATCGCCACCAGCAGGAACAGCATCAGCTCGGTGAACTCGAGCAGCGTCTCGCGAAAGGCGTGTTCGGCATCAATGGGCATGCCGGCCTGCACATAGACCCAGCCGATCAGCGCCCAGATCAGGCCGGCGGCGATCAGCACCGGCTTGGACTTGCGCATATGCAGCTTCTCCTCGCCCATGACGAGTGCATAGGCGAGGATGAACAGCGCCACCGCCACGAACCCGGCAAGCGACCCGGTCAGGTCCAGGGGGCCGGTGGCGGCATGGGCGGGAGCGCTGGCAAGCAGCAGAACGGGAACGACGGACAGCAGAAGACCCGGCCGGCGGAGGTTCCGCGGCCAGGCTGAAGGGTGACAGCCGGTAGGCATGGCAGTGTGTCCTGGGAAGGAAGGGAAGGGTGGGAAAGCTCCTTCCTTATAGCATGTGATGCTGCGCTGCGGTATCGACACGCACTTCCCATGCCATGCCAATTCGGCATGATCCCTCTCGAGCTGCTTCCCGGCCATGGAGTGCGGTAGGCTCCCTCTTCCAATCAACCCGGCACTCGCATGCCCAAGGTGAGGTTAACGCGATGATCTGGATACTCGGTGTCTACCTGCTGGCAAGCCTGGTGGCCCTGGGCCTGTATGGCATCGACAAGACCGCGGCGCGCCGGGATCGGCGACGCATCCGCGAGTCGACCCTGCAGCTTGTCGCCCTGGTGGGAGGCTGGCCCGGTGCCCTGCTGGCGCGGCGCTGGTTTCGCCACAAGACCCGTAAGCAGCCGTTCGGGATGATCCTCTGGGGGTGCGTTGCCTTGAATCTCGGCGCCGTGACCTGGCTGGCCATGGCGGATTCCGCGGCAGGGCTGCGGCGACTGGTCGCCCTGGGGTAGCCCTTTGCCGAGTCGACAAGGTTTCATCCTGACGAGCCACTGGCAGGATGCCGCCGAGGGCATCCGGGTGTGGCTGTGGCTGGCCACCTATGAGGGGCCACTGTGCGTCACCCTGCCGGTGCAGCACGCGGTGGCCTTCCTGCCGGCTGAGCAGCGTGCCGAGGCCGAATCGGTGGTCGGTAGCGAACCGGGCCTCGAGCTGCGTGGCCTCGAGATGAAAGACTTTCGGCACCGACCGGTCCTTGGGCTATATGCGCGGCACTATCGTCAGCTGCAGGCGGCGGAGCGTCGCCTGCAGGAGGTTGGCGTCACGCTCTACGAGGCCGACATCCGTCCCCCGGAGCGCTATCTGATGGAGCGGTTCATCACCGCGCCTGTGGAGGTGCAGGGTGCGCCGGACGGAGAGGGTGGCCTGGTCGAGGCGCGCCTGCGCCCGGCCCCCGACTACCGCCCACGTCTTCGCACGGTCTCGCTGGATATCGAGACCAGTGCCCGGGGTGAGCTCTACTCCATTGCCCTGGAAGGCTGTGGGCAGCGCCAGGTCTACATGCTGGGGCCGGCCAACGGCGAGGCGGGCGAGCGGGACTTTTGTCTTGATTACTGCGCCACCCGAGGCGAGCTTCTCGAACGGCTCAACGCCTGGTTCGCGGAGTTCGATCCCGATGCCATCATCGGCTGGAACCTGGTGCAGTTCGACCTGCGTCTGCTGTACGAGCATGCCCGGCAGTTGGGAGTGCCGCTGAGGCTCGGGCGCGGTGGGGCACAACTCGAGCTGCGCGCCCATGGCCACCAGCCCAGCCATCTCTTTGCCGCTGCCGAGGGGCGGCTGATCATCGATGGCATCGAGGCGCTGCGTTCGGCTACCTGGAGCTTCCCCTCCTTCAGCCTGGAGAACGTGGCCCAGACACTGCTCGGCGAGGGCAAGGCGATCGAGGATCCCTACCGGCGCCTCGACGATATCCTGCGCATGTTCGCCGAGGACAAGCCGGCGCTTGCCCGCTACAACCTCAAGGATTGTGAGCTTGTCACTCGCATCTTCGCCAGGACCGAGCTGCTGACCTTCCTGCTGGAGCGGGCCACGGTGACCGGCCTGCCCGCCGACCGCAGCGGCGGCTCGGTGGCGGCCTTTACCCACCTCTACCTGCCGCGGCTGCACCGGCTGGGATGGGTGGCACCCAACTTCGGTGAGGGAGAAGTAGCGGAGAGCCCCGGTGGCTTCGTGATGGATTCCCGTCCGGGGCTTTACGATTCGGTGCTGGTGCTCGACTTCAAGAGCCTCTATCCCTCGATCATTCGCAGCTTCCTGATCGACCCGGCGGGGCTGGTGGCGGGGTTGGCCGAGCCCTCTGACGCAGCCTCGGTGCCGGGTTTTCGCGGCGCACGCTTCTCGCGCACCCGCCATGCACTGCCGGCCATCGTCGAACGGGTCTGGGCGGGTCGCGAGGTGGCCAAGGCGGAGGGCAACGTGCCGCTCTCTCAGGCGCTGAAGATCATCATGAACAGCTTCTACGGCGTGTTGGGCTCCCGGGGCTGTCGCTTCTTCGATGCACGTCTCGCCTCGTCGATCACCCTGCGCGGGCACGAGATCATGCAGCGGACGCGTGAACTGATCGAGGATAAGGGATATACCGTTATTTATGGCGACACCGACTCTACCTTCGTCTGGCTCGGGCGGGCCTGCGAGGAGGCCGACGCCGCGGCAATCGGAAAGGCACTCGTGAACCACGTCAACGCCTGGTGGCGTGACCATCTGGACGTCGAATATGGCCTGGCCAGTGCCCTGGAGCTGCAGTTCGAGACCCACTATCGACGCTTCCTGATGCCCACGATCCGTGGTGCCGAGGCGGGCAGCAAGAAGCGCTATGCTGGACTGGTGCGCGACCCAGCAGGGGAGGAGTGGGTCGTCTTCAAGGGCATGGAGACGGTACGCAGCGACTGGACACCACTGGCGCAACAGTTCCAGCGCGAGCTATACCGGCGCATCTTCCAGGAGGAGCCGTACCGGGACTACGTGCGTGGCTACGTGGCTGCCTTTATCGAAGGCGCCAGAGGCACGTCGCTGGATGAGCGGCTGGTCTACCGCAAGCGTCTGCGGCGTCGCCTGGAGGAGTACCGACGCAACGTGCCGCCCCATGTTCGGGCGGCCCGCCTGGCCGATGCCGAGAATGATCGGCTGGGCCGGCCGCGCCGCTATCAGCGTGGTGGCTGGATTCGCTACGTGATCACCGTGGCCGGCCCGCAACCACTGGAGGCATGGCACTCGCCCATCGATATCGACCACTACCTGAACCGCCAGCTGCAGCCCGTGGCGGATGCCATCCTGCCCTTCGTGGGCGACGACTTCGCTGCCCTGGTCGATCGCCAGCTGGGGCTGTTCGGCTAGGTTGCTCAGCCGCGCTCGGCGGCGAATGTGTCGTAGGCTTCCAGCGCCTGGGCGCCGGTGGTGAAGGCCGGGCCGCCACCCATGTAGATGCCCACGCCGATGGTTTCCATGATCTCGTCACGGCTGGCGCCGAGCTCCGCGGCCGCCTTGGCGTGGAAGGCGATACAGCCCTCGCAGCGGGTGCTGATGCCGATGGCCAGGGCCATCAGCTCCTTGTGCTTGTGGGAGAGGGCGCCATCGACGTTGGCCCCCTTGGCCATCTGGGTAAAGCCCTTGGCGACCTCGGGAACGCCCTTGCGGACCTCCTGCATGAGGGCAGAAAGGTCCTGGGTGGTCTTCTTCCAATCCTTGTGCATCGCGTAAGTCTCAATGTGGTTATCAGGGTATTCGGTAGCGCGATATGCTAGGGCCCGGGCTGGCCCGCGACCCTGACCTGGGTCAACTCCCTCACCGTCCAGTGTCGGGCGGAATGTCGCACTCATGAGCCACTGGTGAAGGCATCGCGGGTCTCGACAGACAGGGAAGGAGGGCAGCATGCGCCGACCATAGCGGTCGGGCAAGGTACCCGCATGGCAACTCGGGGTGGCCTCAGGAAGGCGCGACGGCATGTCGCTTGAAGGGGAGGCGGGCAGGCGCCATATTCGAGTGAGATGATTTTCTACCTGGAGACTCCACCATGTCCGATTCCCTGACCCTGGGATGCCCCCACTGCCACGCCGTCAACCGCGTCAGCCGGGCGCGCCTGAACGACGATCCCACCTGCGGCAAGTGCAAGCAGCCACTCTTTACCGGCGAGCCGGTGGCGCTGAGCTCGGCCAACTTCCGGGCCCTGGTGGAGCGCAGCGAACTGCCGGTGGTGGTGGACTTCTGGGCCGGCTGGTGCGGGCCCTGCAAGATGATGGCGCCGATCTTCGCCGAGGCGGCCCGCGAGCTGGAGCCGCGCATGCGCTTCGCCAAGCTCGATACCGAGGCGGAACAGGCTTTGGCCGGGCGCTTCGGCATCCGCAGCATTCCCACCCTGATCGTGTTCAAGGGCGGGCGTGAGGTGGCACGCCAGGCCGGCGCGATGCAGGGGTCACAGCTGCGTCAGTGGTTGCAGCCCCACCTCGTGTGAGTACTGCTTCTAGGGAGGCACACGGCTATCCCTGGCGCTTGAGCTGCTCCTTCAACTGCTTGGGCACCTGCTTGATGATGAGCCGGTCGCTGTGTTCGTCGTACTCCACGCTGGAGCCCAGCAGGTGGGAGTCGAAGCTGATCGAGACCCCGCCCGCGCGGCCAGTGAAGCGCTTGAACTGGTTGAGGGTCTTCCTGTCTGGCGGGATCTCTGGCGACAGCCCGTAGTCGGCGTTACGAATGTGGTCGTAGAAGGCCTTGGGCTGCTGCTCGTCGAGCAGGCCCGAGAGCTCCTCCAGGGTCACCGGCTCTCCGCGACTGGCCTGCTCGCTGGCATAGTCGACCAGCGTCTCGGTCTTCTCGCGGCTGGCCTCTTCGGCCAGATCCTCCTTCTCCACGTAGTCGCTGAAGGCCTTGAGCAGGGTGCGGGTCTCTCCCGGGGCATCGACGCCTTCAACCCCGCCGAGCAGCGCCGCGAACCCCTCGGCCAGCGCCTTGCCGCCGCGCTCGCGGGTCCAGGAGAGGTACTGCCGGGAATCGCCGCTCTGCCACTGGCTGATATCCAGCCGAGCGGCCAGGCTCATCTGCGTCAGGTTGAGCTGGCGTGCCGGCACCGGCTGCAGGTCACCGTCGATGGCGAACCCCTCGCGATGGTGCAGCAGGGCCAGGGTCAGGAAGCGCGCATCGCCGAAGCGGGTATCCAGCACCATCAGATCGCCGGATACCGAAAGGTGCGCGTCCAGCAGCCTGGCCAGACGCTCGGCGATGCCGCGCGTCAGGGTAACGAAGTCGCGCTTATCCGCGAGGTAGTCGGTGATCTCCGCGGCCAGCGCAGAGGCGGGCGCGTCGGCTTCTTCACCCTCCACGTTGCCGGCCTCCGTTGTCGTGTCGCTGAAGTGGCCCCAAGCCTTGCTCTTGGCGTGGTAGGCCCGCGTCAGGCCCTCGAGCATGGCCTCCAGGGTATCCGAGGCGGATAGAGGCTCGCTTGCGGCCAGCAAGCGGGCCGGGGCGTCGCCGGCTTTCTCGATGCGATGAACGATGGCGTTGAGAATCGGCATGGGGGCTCCCGCGGTGGTGGACGAGGAGCCGGATGATACCTGTCGCGGTGCCTTGCCGATAGGCGATGTCGCATCAGCGCCCCTCAAGATAGGCGGTCATCGAACCGGCCATCAGCAGGGCGATCAGGTCGGCCTGGCGATGGGTGTCGGTCTTCTGGAAGAGGTTGCGCAGGTGAAATGCCACGGTGGTGGGGGAGACGCTCATCTGCTCGGCGATCTCCTCGGTGCGCAGCCCCTCCAGCAAGGCCAGCGCAATACGGGTCTCGGTGGGAGTCAGCCCGAACAGGCTGGCCAGCACCCCGCGTGGCAGTGGTGGCCGCTGGTCCGGCGCCGACAGCAGCGCCACCACGCTGGACTCGGTCCCGGCGGCATCCGTCGCTTGTCCCAGGGCGCAGACCAGTACCAGCAGGCCGTGATCCCCCGGTCGATGAGGGAGGCGCAGGGAGAAGACCGGCTCTTCTCCCTGCCGGCTGGCCTGGGTCGCCGCCGTGATGCACTCACGCAGGCGACGGGCCATGGACCCGCTTGCCGAGAGCGTCGCGTTCAATGCCAGCACGTCACTCTCGCTTGCCAGCTGTTGTGCGCGCTGGTTAGCGAAGGTGATGCGGCCCTCGCCGTCCAGCAGCACCATGCCGGGAGCGACCAGATCCAGGGCGCGGGTGGCCGCCTGGAAGGCCTGCTGTGAGGCTTCATGGTGGAGTGTCGCCATGGCCTCGCGCAGCTCCTGCAACTCATGGTTGGACTTGTCGCGCATGCGCCGCACCTGGCGCAGGCGGGCGGCAACGGTGGCCAGCAGCAGGTCGTAGTCGATGGGCTTGACCAGGTAGTCATCGGCGCCGAGTCGCTTGCCGTCGACCACGTCTCGAGGGTCGGAGAGCGCAGTCAGGAACACGAAGGGCGTATCGGCCAGGTGAGGTCGGCGTTCTCGCACGGCATCGAGCACCGCGTAGCCGTTGAGGCCCGGCATGTTGATGTCGCAAAGGATCAGGTCCGGGGTACAGGCATCCAGCTGCTGCAGGGTGGCGTCACCATCGGCCGCCTCGAGCACGGCATAGCCGGACTCCCTCAGCTCATCACAGATATCCGCACGCAGGTCCTCCTGGTCCTCGGCACACAGGATCAGCGGTGGACGGGTTGTGGGCTCAGGGCTGCTCATCGCCAGCCTCCCTGGTATCCGCGGCGGGCAGCCACAAGGTCACACGGGTGCCCTCATCCGGCGTTGAGAGCAGTGTCAGGTCGCCGTGCTGGATGCGTGCCAGGTGACGGGCGATGTTCAGCCCCAGGCCGGTGCCGTCGGTGCCCGTGGCGTTGCTGCCGCGGTAGAAGCGTTCGAACAGCTGCGGCTGCTCATCGGCAGGAATCCCGGGACCGAAGTCGGTGACCTGGCAGATTACCCGGTCGCCTTCGCGCGCGGTGGTGATGCGCACCGGCCGATCCCCGGGCGAATATTTCAGGGCATTGTTGACGAGGTTGGCCAGCACCTGCTCGGTCAGGGCGCGGTCGCACCAGGCCCAGGGCTCCGGTGTGCCATGCTGCGTTTTCAGGCGCTGTGTGCCGGTGGCCTCCGACTGCAGCCGGCAGAGGTGGTCGACGATACCGCTCAGGGAGTGGCGTCCCATGCTGGGTTCGACCTGCTTGCCGTCGAGTCGCGCCGCAGTCAGCGAGGACTCCACCAGGCGAGTCATCTGGGCCACCGCCTCGCGCAGCCGCGTATAGCGCTCGCTGCGCTGCTCCGGTGTGAACTGGTGATGACGGCGCAGCAGCCGTTGCAGGCCGGAGTCGATCACCGCCAACGGTGTCCTGAACTGATGCGAGACCATGGCCGCGAAACTGCGGTAGAACTCGCTGACGCCGCGTTCGCGGTCGAGTGCATGGGCAAGGGCCTCGGCGGCCTGTCGGTAGCGGTAGATATGCCGCTCCACCTCCTCCTCCAGACGGTCGCGATGGGCCATCAGCCCGCGCTGGGCCGCGCGCCGTTGGCGCAGGGCGGAAACCAGCAGCATGACCAGTATCGCACCGCTGAGGCCGATGCCGGCGATGGCGGCGATGACCTTCTCGAGGCTGTTGCGATAGGTATCCAGGCGTGACCCGGTGCTCTCCCACTCGGCCATCATCACCCGGTTGGCGATGCGGTTGAGGCTGGCCATCAGCGCATCCAGGTGAGGTGTGAGTCGCTCGGGCGCGAACCGCGCCTCGCCCGGTGTTGTCGTGATGGTCTCGCGCAAGGCCTGCATCCGGGCCAGCGCCTCGTCGAGACGCGGCTCCAGCCCCTCGGCCGCCAGATAGCGCCGCTGCGGGCCATCATCCATCAGGGTCAGGCGGCTGGAGAGGATGTCCAGGCGCAGTTCGGGGTCTTCGGCGCTGTTGCCCAGTGCCCGTCGGTTGACCGCCTGGTCCAGGCGGTGACTGGCCACCTGCGCCTGGGTGACGACCCATAGCATGTTCTCGTCGACGTTGACGCGCATGGCCTGTTCGACCTGGAAGAGGCGCACCAGGGCGAAGGCCAGGAGAGCGGTCAATGCCACGATCACCAGGCTGGGAACGGCGTAGGATGGTACGGCACGCAGCCTGGTCATCACTCGACCTCGAGGCGGTACAGCTGCCAGACCCAGCGATAGTCGTAGCGGATGTCCTGCAACTCGTCGTGATCGTCTCGGGGATAGACGATCCAGAGTGGCCCCTTGTCGCGCCGGGTCAGGCGCTCGCCGTTCATGGTGTCGGCGAGCAGGACGTCATAGCGCTCGAAGTCCGCAACGGGAATCTCGGCCAGGTAGTCGTTGAGGGCCAGGGCCGTCACCGTCTCGCCCTCGGCATGCAGGGCATCCAGCAGGTCCCTGGCCAGAAAGCCTTCGAAGGTCTGGGGGCCATCGGTGACGCTGGTATGGGTCGTCAGTCGTTCACGGGGCAGGGCCGCCAGCATGTCGGCATCCAGATGCGCCTCGTCAGCCACGTTGGTCAGGCCGACCTCGCCGCTCACCGTCAGGACGACCTCCCCCGAGGGGGCAGGAAGCGGCGACTTGCCCTGGGCCGGTCCGACCAGCAGCAGCGTGCACAGCAGCAGAAAGGAGAGTCGTTTACTCGTTGCCTGGCTCATGCTACCTCCTTGGGAGACTGTTCCTAGGGTAGCCGATTACCTGCCGTCATCCCCCCTGCGTATGGAGGGGGGCCATCGTCTGGGGGCGGAAGGCTACGCGGTTCCTCGCGGCAGGCACGCCTTCCCTATTCGTTTGCAGGGGGGAAAGCGACTGTCGCTGGTCTAGCCTTCGGACTGGGCCCGTCGGCCGAACCACCAGTCACCGAGTTTGTGGTACCGGCCAGCGTGCCGGGACGACTCACCCTGACGATAGGAATCATGCCATGTGGGATTTCAGCATCCGTAGGGCGCTGGGGCTGATGCTCAAGACCCTGCCCTTCATCATCTTCCGCCTGATGGTCTATTTCGGTGTTGCCTTGGCTTACGTACTGATGACGGGCATTGGTGCTGGCGTCGGCTGGGGTATCGGTGGTTTCGGAGAAGAAGGCTTTCGCGCCGCCAGTACCTTCTGGGGCGGCCTCATCGGATTCGGCATCGTTGGCGCCATCATGTATGCACTGCGGGAATACCTGCTTTATGTGGTCAAGGCAGGGCACATCGCCGTTCTGGTCGAACTGATCGATGGTGGCTCGCTTCCCGAGGGCAGGGGGCAACTTCAGCATGCCAGCGGTGTGATTCGCGAGCGCTTCGGACAGGCCAGCCTGCTGTTCGCTGTTGATCAGTTGATCAAAGGGGTGTTGCGCAGCATCACGGGGATGTTCCGTACGCTATTCAGGCTTCTGCCGATACCCGGTGCCCAGACGCTGCTGCGTATCGTGGAGGGCTTCCTGCGCATGGCGGTGGGGTTCATCGACGAGGTGATCCTGGCCTACTGCATTCGGACCCGAGCCGATAATGCCTGGGAGGCATCGCGGGAGTCCCTGGTGTTGTATGGCCAGAATGCCAGACCGATGCTCAAGAACGCCGCCTGGTTGACGCTGTTCGTCTACGGCCTGGCATTCATCATTTTCCTGGTGATGCTAGCGCCGGCGGCGTTGGTCGCCTATCTAATTCCGGGAGGTTGGTCGGCCACCGGTGTGGTGGTGGCGCTGGTATTCGCCTGGAGTGTCAAGGCGGCATTGCTGGAACCCTTTGCCGTTGCGTGCATGATGCAGGCCTATTTCAAGGCCATCGAAGGCCAGCAGCCCGATCCGGAGTGGGAGGCGCGGCTTGATGGCATGTCCAGCAAGTTCCGCCGCCTCAAGGAGAAGGCGGTCGAAGCCACCTCGATCCCCGGCGGCAGAAAAGAAGCATCATCCGCTGCCAGTTAATCCTGAACCGTCACGTTTCGAATAGGAGTAGATCATGAACAACAGCATGACCTGGATGATGAGCGGTGTGTTTGTCGCCTCCCTGGGCATTTCGGCCGTGGCCCTGGGGCAGTCGGATGAGGTCACGGAGCAGATTGAGCTGGGCCTGGAGCTATATCAGGAGCAGGAGTATGGCGCGGCGATCACCGAGCTGGAGTTCGCCATCAGCGATATTCGCGAGTTGATGGCGGGGCGCATCGGCGAGACCTTCCCGGAGCCTCCCGAGGGCTGGAGTGCCGCCGAGGTAGCCTCCAGCGGTGGAGGTGGTGCCGCGGCGATGTTCGGCGGCGGCGGCAGCATGCTGGAGCGTGAGTACCAGCAGGAGGGTGGAGAAGGGCGGCTGACCGCCAAGCTGATGATCGACAACCCCATGATTCAGGCGATGTCGGCCATGTTCAACAATCCGGCACTGATTGCCGCCCAGCCCAATATGGAGCGTATCCGCATCGGCCGTGACTCGGCGCTGCTCAAGTGGGACCCGGAGCGTGGCAATGCCGAGGTCTCCTTCCTGATGGATGGGCGTATCCTGGTTCAGGTCGATGGCCAGCGGCTGGAGTCCAGTGATCCTGCAGTGGCGCTGCTCAAGGCGTGGGATCTCGACGCCCTGCGTGAGCAGGCAGCCCGTTAGCCTTGATCTCACCTTGGTGGGCAGCTTCTGTCACCAAGGTGAGATCAACGTGAGATCAACCAGAACAGGCCCCGGCCAGCCATGCTGCCGGGGCCTGTCGTGTGTTGCCGGGGCCTGTCGTGTGTTGCCGGGGCCTGTCGTGTGTTGCCGGGGGCTGTTTTGCGGGCCGTGTCGGCGGCTACTTCACCTGGAACTGCTGGCGGCCCAGGATCTCACCGCTGTCGCTGGCCCGGTAGCGCAGTTCATACTCACCCGCGGAAGCAGGGGCGAACATCTGCAGCGGGCTGCCCTGGCTGGCGCGGGCCTCGCGGATGGCCTCGGCATCGTCGGGGGCATCGGCCGCCACGATCTGGATGAAGTCCTCGTAGCGTCCCGGGCCTTGCCAAGCCACATTGACCACGCTTCCCGCCTCGGCATTGCCCTCGACAGCCAGGCTGACCTCACCGGCGCCGACGCTGACTGGCTCGCTTGCCAGCACGCGCCGGGACTGCTGGATCACATAGCGTACCTCATAGTCGCCCGGGGCCTCCGGTGCCGCCAGCGTCAACGGTGATCCTCGGTTCGTACGCTGGTAGCTTTCGTAGGCGTCTTCCGGGGCCCCGGCGGGGACGATGGTGATGTAGTCCCGGGGGTTGTCTGGGCCCTGCCACTTCACCTCGAATTCGCCGCCGGGCAGGATCGGGTCGCGTACCAGTAGGGAGGCCGTGACCGGTGTCAGGGTTACCGGTTGGCTGGCCAACACACGTCTGGACTGCTGGACCACGTAGCGCACCTCGTAATTGCCCAGGGCGTCCGGGGCGGTAAGGGAGAGCGGCGAGCCGCGGCTGGTGCGCTGGTAGCTCTCGTAGGCGTCCTCCGGCGCACCGGCGGGCACGATAGTGATGTAATCACGCGGATTGTCGGGGCCTTCCCACTCGATGGTGAACTCGCTGCCGGCAGGGATCTCCTCAGGCGCCTTCACATGGGCACTGACCGGGGTCAGGGTTACCGGTTGGCTGGCCAGCACGCGCTTGGACTGCTGGACCACATAGCGTACCTCGTAGGAGCCCAGGGCATCCGGGGCGGTGAGCGAAAGCGGCGTGCCGCGGCTGGTGCGCTGGTAGCTCTCGTAGGCGTCCTCCGGCGCATCGGCGGGGACGATGGTGATGTAGTCCCGGGGGTTGTCGGGGCCCTCCCAGTCCACCTCGAACTCGCTGCCGGCGGAGATCTCCTCCGGCGCCTGCAGCGCGGCGCTGATCGGGGTCAGGGTCACCGTCTGGCTGGCCAGCACCCGCTTGGTGTCATTATGGATGTAGCGCACCTCGTGCTCGCCCAGGGCGTCCGGGGCGGTGAGGGAGAGCGGCGAGCCACGGCCGGTGCGCTGGTAGCTCTCGTAGGCGTCTTCCGGGGCCCCGGCAGGGACGATGGTGATGTAATCGCGCTTATCGTCGGGGCCCTCCCAGCTCACCTCGAACTCGCTGCCGGCAGGGATCTCGGCCGGCACATTCAGCGTGGCCTCCGCGGGCTGAGGTTCCGGTTCTGATTCTGGTTCGGGTTCCGGTTCGGGCTCGGCGGCCACCTCCTCCACCCGCGAGAGGGCGCCGGCCAGCTCGGCACCGGAGTGGGTCTGGAAGAGCTCTCCTCCGGTCTGCTCGGTCACGCAGGAGAGCTGCTGGATTTCGTCGTCGCTTAGCCCGAAGCCGACCACATGGGCGCGAATGGCCAACCCCTGTTCCGCCAGCCGTGCCGCCACGTCGCAGGGGTCGCCCCCGCAGGTCTCCAGGCCATCGGTCACCAGGATGATATCGGCCGCCTCGGCGGTAAGCGGGATCTGCTCGGCGGCGAGTCGCAAGCTTTCAGCGATGGGGGTCATGCCCTGGGGATTCAGTGCACGTACCTGCTCGGCCAGGGAATCGGCATCTTGGAGCGACATGGCGGCGATCACCTCGATATCCCCACAGTCGCCGCGACGATTGTGGCCATAGGCCAGCATGCTCAGCGGCAACTGCGGGTCACGATCATGCAGATACTCGTCGATCACATCGCGGGCGACTTCGATGCGCGTGATGTCACCATCCATGCGGTTCCACATGGAGCCCGAGGCGTCGAGTACCAGCACGCCGACACGCTCAGCCATGACAGGCGCCGAAACGAGCAGCAGTGCGGCGGGCAGCAGTGTGGTGGGCAACAGGGAGAGCGGCTGACGGGAGAGGGCCATCCAGTACCTCCGAATGTCTATGCGTCGGGAAACAGGGTTCAACGATCAGCATAGGCAAGCAGGAGGCTCCGGGCCCCCTTCATCCGAACGGGGCCTGCATCGCCAGGCTGTCTTAAGCTTTCGGCAATGTGCTGGCTTGTGGGCAACGGGCGGACCTGTCCGAGATAAGGAGAACCCGATGCGTGGATTCAGGTGCTGGATAGGGGCCGGGATAGCGGCGACAGGGCTGAGCGTCGGCTCGCTTGCTGCGGGCGAGATGAGTGGCATGCCTTCCGACTCGAGGCTTGGTGAGGCCGCGTCGATCGAGGCGATTGCTAGAGCCTTCCTGCCCGAAGCGCAGTGGCAGCCCCGGGATGCCCAGGCGCTGCAGGCCGAGATCCGACAGCGGTTGGATGACGGTGATGGGTCTAGCATTTTCCATCCAGATGCCGATACCGGTCCGCTCACCAAGGCGTTGCTGGTGTTGATGATAGAAGAGGCGGACTTGCCCCATTCACGGGTGCGGTTGCGTTACGCCAGGGCGAGCGTTGCCCCGCAAGGACAGGCACCGATTCCGGTGGAGTTGGTGGAGGTCGCCCGTTTCAATCTCGGGCCGGCACGCCGTGAGGGCCTGATAGCCCAGCACGGGGAGTCGCGTGTGGCAACCGCCGAGGACTTCGGTGACGGGAAGCATATCGCCTGGCGATTCATCACTCGTCCGATCATGGGTCAGGTGGCCGATATCACCCATGCGTCGCGTCGCGAGATTCCCCTCGAAGGTGCTTTCTGCCTCAATGCACCGTGCTCGACCGCGGACTCGCTGATTGAACAGGCCCGTGACTGGCCGGCACCCTCGTCACTTGAACCAGCATCGAGCTCACTACCCCTGGAAGTCGCATTGCTGGAAATGGGACTGGAGCGCCTCGGGCTCGTGCAACGCGACAATAGCGGTCCGGGTCGCTGGCACCCCCCGGAGTGGCCCGAAAGCGTGCCGCCCGGCGCGTCCTTCATGGAGGTGCTGGTGGAGCGTGGACTGGGGCAGGACGACGGTGTTGACCTGGTGATCTATCTTGATCAGCTGATGGACGACGACATCAAGGCGCTGTGGCAGCGGTTGATGGCGGTGGACACGGGGGCAGGAGAGCCGCCCCGGGTCTGGGAAACCCAGGACCGTGAACCCTGGCCGAGGCCCGACTGGTAGCTTGGTTGCCCTGGCCCCGGCGTTCAAGCAACTCAATAAGGAAATGGATATGAGAGACATCGGACAATCGTTCTGCCTGGCACTCTGTGCCGGCGTGATGACTCTGGCCTCGGCCCAGGCTCTGGCTAATGAGATCCACGGAAGCCTGGACGGCGAGGAGCGCGAGTGGCATGTGGTGACTCATGCCGAGGGCTCGACGGCCAACTACCACGAGCTGATGCCCGGCATGCTCAACGTCACCATCCAGGGGCATCGGGAGGAAAAGTTCGCGACCCAGGGCACGCTGAGCATCGATTTCATGGTGATGCAGGGGTCGCCAAGTGCCGCCTCGGTGACCTATTTTTCCGAAGCCAGCATGGTGCCGCATTATGGTACCGAGACGGAGGTGCCCATCGAGCTCGAGGTGCTGGAACTCGAGGGCGACAGCGGGCGCGCCAAGGGGAGGGTCCGCACTTCGTTGGCCTATGTGGAATCGATGCAGAGTTCCCACGACGCGGATAACAGCATCGACCTCGACGTCGAGTTCGACGTGACCCTGGTGCGCGAAGAGCTGGAGCTGTAGACAGCGATGTGAGCGAGGTGAGCCGCCGCACGGCGTCCGGCGGCGGCTCACCTCGATGTCACGGCTTCAGGCGGTACCCGGTGCGGAAGATCCAGGCCACCAGGGCGATGGCCGCCCCCAGGAACAGCAGGATCATGGCCAGGCTGACCAGTGGGCTGACGTCGCTGATGCCGTAGAAGCTCCAGCGGAAGCCGCTGACCAGATAGACCACGGGATTGGCCAGGGTCACCGCCTGCCAGAAGGGCGGCAGCATATCGATGGAGTAGAAGGTGCCGCCGAGGAAGGTACGGGATTGGCCAGGGTCACCGCCTGCCAGAAGGGCGGCAGCATATCGATGGAGTAGAAGGTGCCGCCGAGGAAGGTGAGCGGGGTGATCACCAGCAGTGGCACCAGCTGCAGCTTCTCGAAGCCGTCGGCCCAGATGCCGATGATGAACCCCAGCAGGCTGAAGGTCGCCGCCGTCAGCACCAGGAACAGTACCATCATCAGCGGATGCTCGATGGAGTAGGGCACGAACAGCCGTGCGGTGGCCAGCACGATAAGCCCCAGGATCAGCGACTTGCTGGCCGCCGCCCCCACATAGCCGACCACCACCTCCCAGTAGGACATGGGCGCTGAGAGCACCTCGTAGATGGTCCCCGAGAAGCGTGGAAAGAAGATGCCGAAGGAGGCGTTTGAGACGCTCTGGGTGAGCAGCATCAGCATGATCAGCCCTGGCACGATGAAGGCGCCGTAGCTCACCCCGTCCACCTCGCTGATCCGCGAGCCGATGGCGGCGCCGAACACCACGAAGTAGAGCGAGGTCGAGAGCACCGGCGAGACGATGCTCTGCAGCACCGTGCGCAGGCTGCGCGCCATCTCGGCCAGGTAGAGGGTCTTCACGGATTCGAGGTTCACGCTGTCTCCTTGACCAGGCTGACGAAGATCTCCTCCAGGGAGCTCTGGCGAGTGTGGAGGTCCTTGACCGCGATGCCGGCCCCCTCCAGGTCGGCGAGCAGCTCGGCGATGCCGGTACCGTCGTCCTCGCCCGCCTCGGCGTCATAGGTGTAGACCAGGGCGTGGCCCTCCTCGGTCAGCGTCAAGCCATGGCCCGAGAGGCGTTGCGGCACCTCCACCAGTGGGTCGCGCAGGTGGATCGTCAGCTCCTTGCGACCCAGCTTCTGCATCAGCGCCTGCTTGTCCTCCACCAGCACCAGTTCACCGGAGCGGATTACTCCGATGCGGTCGGCCATCTCCTCGGCCTCCTCGATATAGTGCGTGGTGAGGATGATGGTGACACCGCTGTTGCGCAGCTGGCGCACCACTTCCCACATGTCGCGACGCAGGGCCACGTCGACCCCGGCGGTGGGCTCGTCGAGGAACAGGATCTCCGGTTCGTGGGCCAGCGCCTTGGCGATCAGCACCCGGCGCTTCATGCCCCCGGAGAGGGTGATCATGCGGTTATTACGCTTCTC
>NZ_WUTT01000001.1:685600-1011911 GCF_009902005.1 Halomonas alimentaria
GGCGTTGAGCTAACCGGTACTAATGGCCCGTGAGGCTTGACCATATAACACCCAAGGGGTCTGTGATGACCCACGACGCCGGATACGCAAGAGACGTGTCGTGTCAGCATGAATCACCGTTTTTCGCCTGACGACCATAGCGAGCGTGAACCACCTGATCCCATGCCGAACTCAGCAGTGAAACCGCTCAGCGCCGATGGTAGTGTGGGGTCTCCCCATGTGAGAGTAGGTCATCGTCAGGCACTTATTCAGAAACCCCAGCCCATGGCTGGGGTTTCGTCGTTCCAGGGGTCTCCCCATGGAGAGTAGCGGAGCGCCGCCCGGATCATCGTCAGGCACTTATTGAGAAAAGCCCCGAGCATCGTGAGATGGTCGGGGCTTTTTGCGTTCGGGGTGTCATGCGGCGGCCTGGTGGGGCTGGTAGAATCAGCGCTCGTTTCACGTCGCAGCAGGTCGTCATGCAAGCCACTTCTCGCCGCATCGTCACCAACCAGGCGGGTCCGCACCAGGGGCTCGAGGCGCGCGTGGCGCGGGCCCTGCAGCACCCGTGGCGCAAGCCGGTCGCCGAGCACACCCATGAGGCCTTCGCCTCCGCTGCGCGCTGGCGAGAGGCGCGCAGCGACATGCCGCTGATCCTGGATGCCGGCTGCGGAGTGGGCATTTCCACTCGCCGGCTGGCGGAGGCCTTTCCCGACCATGCGGTGATCGGCGTCGATCGCAGCGACAGTCGGCTGACTCGGGAGCACGGTCCACTGCCCGACAATGCGCTGCTGGTACGCGCCGATCTGGTGGATTTCTGGCGACTCGCCTTCCGGGCAGGCTGGCGGCCGGCTCGTCACTACCTGCTCTATCCGAATCCCTATCCCAAGGCGTCGCTTCTCAAGCTGCGCTGGCATGGCCACCCGGTGTTGCCCTTCATCCTGGCTCTGGGCGGTCGCCTGGAGCTGCGCTCGAACTGGCGGCTCTATCTGGAGGAGTTCTGCCTGGCGCTGCAGCAGGCCACCGGGGTGGAGGCGGCCGTGGAGCCTCACATTCCCGGCGAGACTTACCTGACGCCCTTCGAGAGGAAGTACCACGTCAGCGGTCAGCCGCTGTGGCGGCTGGTGGCCGAGCTTTCGCCCGATCCCGCACTGGTTCCCGCAGAGCAAGGAGAGCATTGATGGCATTCGTCTACCTGGCCCTGGCGATCGTCGCCGAGGTGGTGGGTACCACCGCCCTGAAGGCCTCGGAGGGCTTCACCAAGCTGTGGCCGAGCGTGACCGTGGTGGTGGGTTATGCTCTGGCCTTCTATCTGTTGGCTCTGGTGTTACGCACCATCCCGGTGGGCATCGCCTATGCGATCTGGGCGGGCCTCGGCATCGTGCTGGTGACCGTGGCGGGCGTCGTGCTCTATGGCGAGAAGCCGGACCTGCCGGCACTCCTGGGGATCGCCATGATCATCGGTGGCGTTGCAGTGATTCAGCTGTTCTCTTCCGTCTCGGCCCACTGACGCCCACGACACAACACAACCTCCTTGAACGAGCCCTGCCATGCGCCGCCTTTTTCGCCTTGCTGCCCTCATCCTGCCGCTGACTCTCGCCATGCCCGTACAGGCAGCCGGCTTCGATAGCGTCTCTAGTCTGACCGACAAGGGGTTTCATCTCAGTGCCGAGGCGCGGCTGCTGGATGATGATAGCGTCCTGGCGGCCATCGAGCCGGAGCGACAGCTATCCCCCGCCTCGGTGAGCAAGAGCTACCTGGCCGCGGCGGCTCTTGATCGCTGGGGCCCGCAGCACCGTTTCACCACGCGGCTGGTCAGCGAGGCGCGTCCGGATGCCGAGGGTGTCCTGCATGGCGACCTGATCCTCGATGGCGGTGGCGAACCGGCGTTGACCACCGAAGATCTGTGGCGCCTGGTGCAGCGGCTGTACCAGGCGGGGGTGCGTGAGGTGAGCGGCAGGCTGCTGGTCAGCCAGTGGCGCTTCGGGCCGGTGGAGTGCATCACCACCGACCGCTGCGAGGCCCGCGAGCGTACCCGTCACGCCTATAGTGCGCTGCTCTCCTCGGCCGGGGTCAATTATGGCAACTGGTGCGTCAACGTGGCTCCGGCGGAGGCGCCCGGCGAACCGGCGAATGTCATCGGCTGCGATAGCCAGGCGGCCATCCTGGCCATCGACAACCGCGTGGTGACTCGCCCGGACAACAGCGGCACCCAGATCAGCGCCGAGCGCGTGACCCGCGACGGGCGTGACGTGATGCTGCTCAGCGGCCAGATCTCTACCAATGCCCACCCGCGTGATATCTACCGGGCCAGCTCCGATCCTGCCGACCAGATGGCGTTGACGCTGCTGGCGATGCTCGACCAGTCGGGGATCACTGTCACCGACGGGGCGGATACCACCCAGGCGTCTCCGCCACCCGCTGCGGCAACACTGGCCGCCGTGGATGGCAAGCCGCTGCAGGAGCTGCTGCTGCGCGCCATGCACTACTCCAACAACTACATGGCCGACATGCTGACCCTGAACCTGGTGGAGACGCCCCGCGCCGACCTGCGCTCAGGCGGAGCCGCCATCGAGGCCTTCGTGGCCGGCATCCCGGACCACGGGCCGGTGACCCTGCTCAGCGGCAGTGGACTGACACCGGAGAACCGCACCTCGGCCCGCGGTGCCAATGCGCTGCTGGATAGCCTCTACCACCGTCCCTCCCTGTTCCCCAGTTTCGCGGCGACCCTGCAGTCCCCGGCCAATGGCGTCATGCGCTTCATCCGGCGAGGCTCCGATACCTTCCAGCGCCATGTGATGCTCAAGACCGGCACCCTCAACCAGCCGGTGACGGTGCGTGCCGTGAGCGGCTACTTCCGCACCGCCAGCGGGCGCTGGGGGGCCTTCAGCGTGCTGGTCAACGGCACGGGCAGCACCCCCTACCTGAGCTGGCCGGAGGTGCTGGATCCCCTGGCGCTGGACCTCGAGCAGATGATCGACAACCATTGAGCGGCCTGGCCAATACTCCAAGGAATCGACGATGAAACCCGGACATACCGGCTGGCGTCACCTCGTGCACTCCACCCGTTACTCGCTGAAGGGGCTGAAGGCCGCCTGGCGCCACGAGTCGGCGTTTCGACAGGAGCTGACCCTCTGCCTGCTGCTGCTGCCGCTGGTCTGGTGGGTCGGCGATGGGCCGGTGGAGTGGATCCTGCTGCTCGGCAGCTGCGCGATCGTGCTGATCGTGGAGCTGCTCAACAGCGCCATCGAGAGTGTCGTGGACCGTATCGGTCCCGAACGTCACGAGCTCTCCGGGCGCGCCAAGGACCTCGGCTCCGCCGCCGTCATGTTGTCGCTGTTGCTGGCCGGCCTGACCTGGCTGTTGCTGCTGGGACAGAAATTCTTCGGCTGATACGCCGTCATGGCGGATGCCAGCAGGGGCCCCGCTTCGCTATGCTGGGGGTATTCGCCAATTCGGATGCGAGACGCCCATGCCCCTGCCCGATGACTTTCTGCCGCTGATCGATATTCCAGAGCCCCTCAAGGCGCCGCTGGAGCGAACCCGGGTGCGGTTGGCCGAGGCGCTGGGCCAGGCCGAGAACCTGGCGGAGATGACCGACCGTGACTCTCCGCTGGAAGACTGGCTGGGCCTCGCCGAGCCGCGTCGTGAGCAGCTGGCCCGGGTCCTGGCGGTATCGGACTTCGTGACCGAGACGCTGGTGCGCTATCCCGACTGGCTCCTGCACCTGGACGCCAATGGTGAGCTGGATGCCGTGCCGGATGCCGAGGTCATGCGCGGCTGGCTCGATGAACGCCTCGAGGAGGCCGAGGACGAGGCGGCCATGCACGCCGCCATCCGTCGCTTCCGACGGGCGCGCATGGTCGGCATCGTGTGGCGTGATCTGACTCGCCCGGAAGGCATCGACATGTGGGCCACCTCGGCGGCGGTATCGCGGCTGGCCGAGACCTGCCTGGAGGCGGCACTGGCCTGGCTGGAACGCTTCCTCGAGCCGCGCTGGGGGCGCCCCGCGCCGCGTCGCGATGGCAGCGAGCAGCGCCTGGTGGTGCTGGGCATGGGCAAGCTCGGCGCCGGTGAGCTCAACCTCTCCTCGGATATCGATCTGATCTTCGCCTTCCCCGAGAACGGCGAGACCGAGGGTGGCCGCAAGTCCCTCGAGCACCAGGAGTACTTCACCAAGCTGGGGCAGCGGTTGATCGGTGCCCTGGATGCGGTCACCGCCGACGGCTTCGCGTTCCGCGTCGACATGCGCCTGCGCCCGCTTGGCGACGGCGGCCCGCTGGTCGGCAGCTTCAACTCGCTCTCGGGCTACTATCAGGATCAGGGGCGCGAGTGGGAGCGCTACGCCATGCTCAAGGCGCGCCCGGTGGCCGGCGACCTGGATGCCGGCGCCGAGCTGCTCGCCGGGCTGCGCCCCTTCGTCTATCGCAAGTACCTCGACTTCGGTGCCATCGAGTCGCTGCGCGAGCTCAAGGGCATGATCAACCGCGAGGTGCGTCGCAAGGGCATGGAGGGCAATATCAAGCTCGGTCCCGGTGGTATCCGCGAGGTGGAGTTCGTGGTCCAGGCCTTCCAGCTGATCCGCGGGGGGCGCGATACCGAGCTGCAGGTGACTTCCCTGAAGAGCGCCCTGGAGCGCCTGCCCGAACTCGGCCTGCTGCCCGCCGAAGTGGTCGATGAGCTGCTCCCCGACTACGTCTTCCTGCGCGACCTGGAGCACGCCCTGCAGGCCCTGGAGGACCGCCAGACCCAGAGCCTGCCCGCTGACGAGCTTGACCGTGAACGGGTCGCCCTGGCACTGGACATGGAGGACTGGCCGGCCCTGATGGCCTGCCTCGACGAGGCCCGCACCCGCGTACGCCGCCACTTCGACGCGGTGATCGCCGAGCCCGAGGAGGAGGTGGAGGAGGTCGCCGAGGCAACCGCCGGGGGTATTCCCCTGGAGCAGTGGCGGGCGCTGTGGCGCGGCGAGCTCGACGAGGAGGAGGGGACGGCGCTGCTGGAGGAGGCCGGCTTCGCCGATCCCGCCGCCGCGGCGCGTCGGTTGGCTACGCTCTATCACTCCCGGCAGGTACAGGGCATGCAGCGCATCGGCTTCGAGCGGCTGGAGGCCCTGCTGCCGCTGCTGCTGGATGCCGTCGCGGCCAGCGACACCCCGGATACCGCCCTGGAGCGAGTGCTGCCGCTGATCGAGTCGGTACTGCGGCGTACCGCCTACCTGGCCTTGCTGCGCGAGAATCCCGACGCCCTTGGCCACCTGATGACGCTTTGTGCGGCGAGCCCATGGATCGCCGAACACATCGCGCGCTACCCGATCCTGCTCGATGAACTGCTCACCCCCGAGACCCTCTACACTCCCGCCGACAAGTCGCGACTCGCCGATGAGCTGCGCCAGGCCCTGGCGCGGATCCCCGAGGAGGACGAGGAGGCCCAGCTCGAGGCCCTGCGGGTCTTCAAGCACGCCCAGACGCTGCACGTGGCCGCCTCGGATATCGCCGGCACCCGCCACCTGATGAAGGTGAGCGACTATCTCACCTATATCGCCGAGGTGATCCTCGAGGCTGTGCTGGCCATGGCCTGGAAGCACCTGACCCGCAAGCACGGCTTCCCCGAACTGGCCGACGGCGGACGCGCCGACCGTGAACCCGCCTTCCTGATCGTCGGCTACGGCAAGCTGGGGGGCATCGAGCTGGGCTACGGCTCCGACCTGGACCTGGTGTTCATCCACGATGGCGCCACCCAGGGCGAGACCGATGGCAAGCGGGTGCTGGACAACGGCGTCTTCTATACCCGCCTGGGGCAGCGCATCATCCACCTGCTCACCGCGGTGACGCCGGCCGGCACCCTCTATGACGTGGACATGCGACTGCGTCCCTCGGGCAACTCCGGGCTGCTGGTCACCTCGCTCAGTGCCTATGCCGACTATCAGCGCCGCGAGGCCTGGACCTGGGAGCACCAGGCGCTGGTGAGGGCCCGGGTGGTGGCGGGGCATCCGCGGCTGGCCCAGGGCTTCGCTGACGTGCGTCGCGAGATCCTCGGCCGTGAGCGCGATGTCGAGGCACTGCGCGAGGAGGTGGTGAAGATGCGCCAAAAGATGCGCGACCACCTGGCTGGCAAGAGCGGGGAGGGGGAGTTCGATCTCAAGCACGACCCCGGCGGCATGGTGGACCTCGAGTTCCTCTGCCAGTATGCCGTGCTGGCCATGGGCCACGAGACCCCGGAGCTGCTGGCCTTCAGCGACAACATGCGCATCCTCGAGACCCTGGAAACCACCGAGCGGCTGCCGGCCCGGGAGTGCCAGCGCCTGCGCGAGGCCTACCTGGCCCTGCGCAGCGCCGCCCACCGCGCCTCGCTCACCCGCGAGCCGGCCCTCGGCCGCAACGAGGCCTTCCAGGAGCATCGCCGGGTGGTCATCGAGGCCTGGCAGCGGCTGCTGGAACCGGCGGAACAGGACGTAAATCCCAAGGATTGATCAAAAAGGAATCTTGCATCGCATGAACAAGGTACTGGTACTCCACGGCCCCAACCTCAACCTGCTGGGTACCCGCCAGCCGGAGATCTACGGCCACGAGACCCTGGAAGACGTCAACAACAGCCTGTACGAGCAGGCAGCGCTGGGGGGCTGGGAGATCACCTGCCGCCAGAGCAACCATGAGGGCGAGCTGATCGACCTTATCCAGGCGGCGCGCCTCGACGGTACCGCGGCGATAATCATCAATCCGGCGGCCTTCACCCACACCTCGGTGGCGATCCTCGATGCCCTCAACGCCTTCGAGGGCCGCGTCATCGAGGTACACCTCTCCAACGTGCACAAGCGCGAGAGCTTCCGCCACCACTCCTACGTCTCGCTGCGTGCCGACGGGGTGATCGCCGGCCTCGGCAGCCAGGGCTATCGTGCCGCCCTGGAGGCGGTGATGCAGGCGGCCGCCTAGAGAGGCAGCAGGCCGAACAGGGTCAGCAGCCAGATCATCAGGCTGATGGTGAGGAAGGAGGCCAGGGTGCCGACCATCAGTGCCGCGGCGCTGGTGTCGCCCTGGCCGAACTGCTTGCCGAACAGCGGGTAGACGCTGATCATCGGCGCGCAGGCGAACAGCAGGCCGGCGGCGATCATGAGTGGATCCGCATCGGGCAGCAGCAGGAAGAAGGCCAGTACCGCCAGGGGGTGAAGCAGCAGCTTGCCGATCACGACCTGCCCCATGTCGGCCGCCATGCCGCGTACCTTGAGGCCATGCAGCATGCCGCCGATGGTGAACAGTGCGGCCGGCCCGGCGGCCTCGGCAAGCATGTCGACGGACTGGCTCACTGGGCCAGGCAGTTGCCAGCCGGTCAGGGCCAGGGTCACGCCGATCAGCAGGCCGATCAGCACCGGGTTGCGCGAGAGCCTGGCGAGTGTCTTGCGGACGACCCGGGAAAACCCACCGCCATTGTGACGACTGGCCTCGGCCAGGGTGAGCGCCACGGGGATGATCAGCATGGTCTCCACCACCATGTTCAGCGCCATGAAGATCGCCGCCGGTGCGCCGATGACCATCACCGCCACCGGATAGCCGATAAAGCCGCTGTTGGCCGCCGACATGCCCAGGGCATGGATGGCCGCGGCATCCAGTGAATGACCGCGCCAGCGCGACAGGGTCAGTCCCACGGCGAATACCAGAACCGAGCCCAGCCCATAGGCCAGCAGGTAGCCGACATTCAGGGCTTCCTCGAGCGGGGTGGCGGTCAGGGCGCGGATCAGCAGCGAGGGCAGGGCGAAGTACATCACGAAGGTCGCGATGCCTTGCATGTTGTCGCGACTCACCAACCCGGAAAACGCCGCCAGGAAGCCGGCACCGATCAGCAGGAAGATCGGCAGCGTGATCGTCAGTATCTCCAGCACGAGGCTTTCCTTGGCATATCAGCTGATGGTGGTGCGAATGTCGCGTGCCTTCTGCTGCAGCAGCGGCAGGTACTCCTGCATCAGGGTATCGTGATCGATCCGGGCGGCATTGGTGCTGATATTGATGGCACCCAGCAGGTGACCGTTGGCATCGAAGGCGGGTACCGCGATGGAACGCAGGCCGGAGTCGAGCTCCTGGTCGGCGATGGCATAGCCCTGGCGACGAACCTCGAGGATGCAGGCCTTCAGCTCGTCCTTGTCGGTGATGGTCTTGTCGGTATGTCTCTGCAGCACCGCATGCTCCAGCCAGGCGTCCAGCTTTTCATCCGGCAGCTGGGCCAGCAGTACCCGGCCCATGGAAGTATGCGCCGCGGGCAGGCGGGTACCCACCGACAGGGTGATGGCCATCAGCCGGTGGCGTGAGGAGGAGCGGGCCACGTAGGTCACCTCCTCGCCGTCGAGCACGCCCAGCGAGGAGGACTCGCCGCACTGCCGGGTGATATCTTCCAGAACCTGCTGGATCACGCTGCGGTAGTTGTTGCTGGACAGGAAGGCATAGCCGAGCTGCAGCACCTTGGGGGCCAGCTCGAAGACGCGCTGCTGCTTGCGCACATAGCCCAGGGCATGGAGGGTCAGCAGGAAGCGCCGGGCGCGGGCCCGGTTCATGCCGGTGCGTGCGGCGACCTCGCTGAGCGTCATCCGCGGATGCGCCTCGTCGAAGGCCAGGATCACCTCCAGCCCGCTGGCCAGGGCGGTGACGAAGTCACGATCATCGGGACTGAGAACCTCTTCCTCGGGTGTCATCGGCGTTCCATCAAGGGCTTGCTGAGTTGCTCATGGTGTGTCTCCAATCTAGCATAGCGTTCGAATCGCGAACACTTGTACGGTATTGGGCTTTCGTCGGTTGGCCCAGCTCTCAGCCCCCTGAAACCGGGAGATCACCATGCCTGCCTCCTTGCTGCAGCACCCCTTCATGAGCCAGTCGGCACTCGCCGAGACCGATTCAGAGAGTATGGTCCAGGCCATGCTGACCTTCGAGCTGGGCCTGGCGGAGGTTCAGGAGGCGCGCGGTGCCGTGCCCGCCGGGGCCAGTCGTCAGATGCGCGATATCCTCGCCGCGCACGCCTTCGATGTGGAGGCCATCGCCGCGGGCATCGCCAGCGGCGGTAACGCGGCGATCCCCTTCGTCAAGCAGGGGCGGGCGGCATTGCCCGATGAGCTCAAGCGCTACTTCCACCAGGGTGCCACCAGCCAGGACGTGGTGGACTCGGCGCTGATGCTGCTTTTGAAACCGCGCCTGGCGGCACTGGATCTCCTGCTGGTGCGTTGCCGCATCGCCGCCATCACGCTGATGGAGGCCCATGCCGGCACGGCGATGGTGGGGCGCACGCTGATGCAGCAGGCGCTGCCCATCACCTTCGGTGTCAAGGTGGCCCACTGGGCCATCGGCCTGGAGCAGGCCCGGCGGCGCCTGGCCGGCGTCGAGTTGCCTGTGCAGTTCGGCGGTGCCGTGGGGGTGCACTCCGGCTGGGAAGTCCACGGGGTCGATCCCATGACACCCCTGGTTGTCGGCAATGGTGTGAAGCGTGATCTCGAGCGGGTTTGCAGTCTATGCCCCCACAAGACGCGCTGCGCCCGGGTGCTCGCGGATGGGCCGGAGCCCGAGGCCTGCGACTTCTGTCCCAATGCCGGTACTTTGGAGGCGTTGGGCAGCCATTGAGTTTGCAAGGTTTCATCTACCCTGAAGGCCCGCCGTGTTGGCGGGCCTTTTCGTTCAGGTGCGGTCGGGATCCTTGTGCTCTCCTTCCCGGGACTCACCGCTCTTGACTTCATAATCCCCCTCCAGTACCTGCTGCTCGCGATGGCTGCCGCTGGAGGTGTGCGTCTCCCGATAACGGGTTTCCTGATAGTGGAAGCTGCCGCCGTCCACGTCCTCGGCCTGTTCGGCGCGCATCTGTTCCATGCGCTTCTTCAGCCGGTGGCGCAGCAGCGGCATCAGTGCCCAGCCCAGTAGCAGGAAGATCAGGCCGAACACCATGGCCACGATCATCAGGGTGCTGAACAGCAGCCAGGCGAGCAGCATCTTGAGGCTGTCGAGCAGGCCGCCACCCTGACTCTGGCGGGCGCGCTGCTGCCATGCCTGGGCGGCGCGCCAGGCGGGATTCTGGCGGGGGTCGCGGTGGGGACCTTGGGAATCGGGCATCTGACTCTCCTGAGGGGCGGCGTCGGTGCGCCGCGAAATGTGCTGCCTCTTGGAAGGCCAGAAGGCAGGTTCGTTCCTTTCAGGCTAGCCCTTCCACACCTCGGCCACGATCTCGTAGCTTCTCAGGCGGTCCTCCAGGGCATAGACGTCGGTATTGAGCATCAGCTCGTCGGCGCCGGTCTGCTCGAGGAAGCTCTCCAACCCCTGGCGCACGGTCTCGGGGCCGCCGACGATGGCGGCACCGAGGAACTGCTGCAGCTGCGCCTCCTCCATGGGCGTCATCTCCAGGTGCTCCACCGGCGGTCTGGCGCAGGTGCGCCGGCCGCGGATCATGCCCAGGAACTTCTGCTGAGAGGTGGTGGCCAGGTACTCGGCGTGGGCGTCGGTCTCGGCGGCGACCACCGGCAGGCCGACCATGGCATGGGGGCGCTCGAGTACCTCGGAGGGGCGGAAGTTGTCGCGGTAGAGGCGCAGCGCCTCGAACAGGTAGCCAGGCGCGAACTGGGCGGCGAAGGCGAAGGGCAGGCCGAGGCGCGCCGCCAGCTGGGCGCTGTAGCCGCTGGAGCCGAGCAGCCAGATCGGCACCTGGGTGCCCTGGCCGGGCACCGCCCGCACCCGCTGGCCGGGCTGTTCGTCGCCGAGGAAGCCCTGCAACTCCTCAAGGCGTTGGGGGAAGTCTTCCACTCCCGCATAGGGGTCGCGGCGCAGCGCCGCCATGGTGGCGCCATCGGAGCCCGGGGCACGGCCCAGGCCCAGGTCGATGCGCCCGGGATAGAGCGTCTCCAGGGTGCCGAACTGTTCGGCGATCACCAGCGGCGGGTGGTTGGGCAGCATGATGCCGCCGCTGCCCACGCGGATGCGCTGGGTGGCCCCGGCCACATGGCCGATAAGCACCGCGGTGGCGGCACTGGCGATGCCCTCGATGCCGTGATGCTCGGCGAGCCAGAAGCGGGTAAAGCCGAGCCGCTCGGTCTGCTGGGCCAGGGCCACGCTCTCCCGGAAGCTGTCGGCGGCGCTGCCACCCTCGCGGATCGGGGCCAGGTCGAGAACGGAAAGGGGAGTATCGGCGAGACGAGACATGACGGCTCCGATTGGGACGGGTGAATAGTTAGCCTGCTGAGAGATGTTGATGGGGGCGTTCCCCGCCGGATGCAATGCCCCTTGCACCGTCTGGCACTATCTCTCGTCTTGCATCTCTCTGTCTCGCCCTCTGCAGTGGTGTGTCAACGTGCGTACAAGTGTGCTGCAGCGCCAATGCCACCTGTCTGGCTTGCTTCAGGCTGGTATCATTCTTGTACAAATTCTGGACAGCAGGAACCATTAGATGGCAGATCATGGAGGCAAGACGGTCTTTACCGTCTCGACGATCATCATACTCGCCCTGGTGGCGGTGGGCGCCGCCTTCCCGGAGGGGTTCGGCAACATTGCCACCACCGCTCTCGGCAGCGTGACCCGAATGTTCGGCTGGTTCTACCTTTTCTCGGTGTTCGGCTTCGTCATCTTCCTGCTGGTGCTGGCCTTCAGCAAGTACGGCAAGATTCGCCTCGGGCCTCAGGACAGCACGCCGAGCTTCAGTTTCTTCTCCTGGATCAGCATGCTGCTGGCCGCGGGCTTCGGCGTGGGGCTGGTGTTCTACGGCATGGCCGAGCCGATGTTTCACTACATCGAGCCACCCTACGGCGACGTGCCTGCGCAGACGGAGGCCTCGGCTCGCTACGCCATCCAGTACAGCTACTTCAACTGGGGCATCCATCAGTGGGCAGCCTTCTCGGTGGTGGGCCTGATCATCGCCTACTTCCAGTTCCGCAAGGGGCAGGCCGGCCTGGTCTCCTCGGTGCTCTCCTCGGTCACCGCCAAGCATCCCGGGGCGCGCCGCTACGCGCCGGCACTGGACATCTTCGCCGTGGTCGCCACGGTGATGGGGGTGGCCACCTCGCTGGGGCTCGGCGTGCTGCAGATGAACGGCGGCCTCAACGCCGTGTTCGGCCTGCCCGAGTCGGTACTGTGGCAGTTCATCATCCTCTTCGTGATGTTCCTGGCCTACATGGCCTCCACCTGGTCGGGCCTGGACAAGGGCATCAAGCGGCTCTCCAACCTCAACATGATCCTCTGCATCGGCCTGATGCTGTGGGTGCTGTTCACCGGTCCGACGCTGGCGATACTGGAGACCATCACCCTGGGGATCGGCGATTACCTGCAGAACTTCATCGGCATGAGCCTGCGCATCTCGCCCTACAGCGACAACACCTGGGCGAGCAGCTGGACGATCTTCTACTGGGCCTGGGTCATCGCCTGGTCGCCCTTCGTGGGCACCTTCGTGGCGCGTGTCTCCCGTGGTCGTACCATCAAGGAGTACGTGTTCGGCGTGCTGGTCGTGCCGCCGCTGCTGGCCTGCCTGTGGATCGGCGTGTTCGGCGGTGCGGCGCTCAACATGGAGCTGGGCGGTGACGTGGGCCTTGCCGCGGCCACCCAGGCCAATATCACCGTGGCGCTGTTCGAGATGTTCGACCTGATGCCCTTCTCGGGGGTGCTCTCGGTGGTGGCGATGATGCTGATCTTCGTCTTCCTGGTGACCTCGGCGGACTCCGCCTCCTATATCGTCGCCCAGATGACCGACAACGGCTCCATCAACCCGCCGCTCTACAAGCGAGTTACCTGGGGCGTGCTGATCGCGGCGATCTGTCTGACGCTGATCGCCGCCGGGGGCCTCTCCGGGCTGCAGGCGGCCTCGGTACTCTCGGCGCTGCCCTTTACCTTCATCCTCTACGGCATGGTGATCGTGCTGGTGCGCGAGCTGCGCGCCGATCGCCGCGCGATGCTCACCCAGCTCTATCGCCGCCATGGCGAGACCCCGGTGGGTGCCGATGCCTTCGAGGCGGATCAGCTGGCCGAGGAGGAGCGGCTGCGCCGGGCTCCCAGCGTGGTCAATCGGCGTATCAATCGTCGCGACGGCATCTAGGCGCTGGCCCGACGGCGGCGGAGGTCGTAAGCTTTGGGGATAAATGGTGAAATCGGACTTCCGCCATGTCTCTCTTTCCCATCGCAGGTGACCGTCGCCGTCGGGGGGCTACCCGACGGCGCGTGCCCGCTGCCCGCGGCGCCCGCTTCGATCGCTGGCTCGATCGCCTGGTGGATGCCGCCGTGATCATCGCCTTGCTGGTGGGAGGCATCGCCCTGGTGCTCACGCTGCTGCGCTAGCGTCATCTCGCTCGATCGGGGGCGGGCTGCTATGGTGAGGGGCCGCTATCCACAGGGACGTTGCGATGAGCTCGACCGACAGCCTGCTGCCCGCCAGGAGCCGTGCCTCGCGCCGCGAGATCGTCGGCTGGGCGATGTTCGATTTCGCCAACCAGGCCTATACCCTGCTGATCATCACCGTAGTGTTCGGCGAGCTGTTCACCACGGTGATCGTCGGCGAGCGCGGCGGCGACTACCGGCTGGCCAACTTCCTGTGGAGCCTGGCGCTGGCGGTGAGCTACCTGCTGGTGGTTGTCACCGGCCCGCTGTGCGGGGCGGTGATGGACTATCGGGCGGAGAAGAAGCGCTTCCTGTTCGCCAGCTACCTGGCCACCGTGGCCGCCACCGCCATGCTCTATTTTGTGGCGCCGGGCTATGTGGTGCTCGGCCTGCTGCTGATCGTGGTCTCCAACTACGCCTACTCCATGGGCGAGTCCTTCATCGCCGCCTTCCTGCCCGACCTCGGGCCGCCGGAGGACCTGGGCAAGATCTCCGGCTTCGGCTGGGCTCTGGGTTACGTCGGCGGGCTCTTCGCCGCGGGCTTCACCCTGGTGGTGCTGGGCGAGGCCACGGCGGAGAACTTCGAACGAATCCGCTGGGTGGGGCCCTTCGCCGCCGGCTTCTTCCTGATCACCGCCATCCCCACCTTCCTGTGGGTGAAGGAACGCGGCACGCCCCAGCCGGCCGGCAAGCCCTATCGCGAGATCGCCATCGAGCGTGTCTCGACGACCCTCCATGAGCTCAAGCGCTTCCGTGACCTGGCCACCTTCCTGGTGTCGCTGCTGTTCTCCATGGCCGGGGTCTACATCATCATCGCCTTCGCCTTCATCTACGGCGCCCAGGTGATCGGCTGGGACGAGCCGATCCGCAACCTGATGTTCATCATCGTGCAGATCACCGCGGCGGCAGGGGCGCTGGGCTTCGGCTTCATCCAGGACCGCATCGGCACCAAGCTTACCTACCAGTTCACCCTGGTGCTGTGGGTGGCGGCGATCCTTGCTATCTGGGCCACCCCGGAGGTCACCACGCTGCTCAATGCACGCTTCGGCCTCGACTGGGAGGCCCAGCACCTGTTCCTCTTCGTCGGCTGCCTGGCGGGGCTCTCGCTGGGCTCCAGCCAGTCTGCCAGCCGTGCCCTGGTCGGGCTCTTCTCGCCGACACGCAAGGCCGCCGAATTCTTCGGCTTCTGGGGACTGGCCAACAAGCTTGCCGGGGTGTTCGGCATCATTGCCCTGGGGCTGCTGCAGACGGTGGTGGGGCTGCAGGCCTCGATCCTGCTCTGTGCGGCGCTGTTCATCGTCGCCATGCTGATCTGCCTGTTCGTCGACCAGGCCCGCGGCCAGCGCGCCGCCGCGGCCTGGGAGGCGCGCAACGGCCGCGTCATCTGAGCTCGCCAAGTCCTCACGGTTGGGCGATGCTCACTACATGGATGATGCCGCCGAGTGCGGCGAGGATGACGCAGATGCCTGACGCCTACCCACCCGGCCGTCATGTGAGCCAGATGCCGCTGCGGCTGCGCACCATCGAGCCAGTCGCCACCGGTCGTACCGCCTTCCTCGGTCGTTGGGAGGGTGACGTCGAGCGTCCTCCGCAGACGCTGCGGGGTTACTCGGCTCTCGCTGCATGGCTTGCGGATGTGCCCCCGTCGGTGGCGGCCGCTGAGCTGTGCGCCTCGCTACGCCTGTTCTTCGACAATGGCGGTCAGGAGGCGTGCGCCCTGCCGCTGGGCAGCGCCTCCCGCCCGCCCACCCATGCCGACTACCTGGCGGCCCTGGCCTCCATCGAGGCGCCGGGCAGTGTCTCGACCCTCTGTCTGCCCGGACAGACCTGGGTGGCCCCCGGCAACCCGGTGGTCCAGGCGGCCATCGACCAGGCGGAGCGCCTCGGCGATCGCATGGTACTGGTCGATCCCCCCGTCAGTCTGGCGCTCACCGATGCCGCGGGCGTGGCGGCGCTGGAGCTGCCGGCTTCGCCATATGCGGCCTGCTACTATCCCTGGGTGGAGGTGGCCGATCCTCGGGCGACCGCAGGGGCCTCGGCCCCACGCCTGTCACTGCCGCCCAGCGGCGCCATGGCCGGCCTCTGGGCGCGCAGCGATGCCAGCCGCGGTGTCTGGAAGGCGCCCGCCGGCCTGGAGGCCCGGGTCAGGGGGATCACGGGCCTGGTGCATCCGGTCACCCGCGTCAATCTCCAGGTGCTCAACCCCCGCGGAGTGAATGCCATCGTCGACTTCCCGGGACGCGCCTGCCTGGCCTGGGGAGCGCGCACCCTGGCTCCGCCCGACGACCACGAGCGGCGCTACCTGCCGGTGCAGCGCCTGGCGCTGTTCCTGCGCGAGAGCCTGCGCCAGGGGCTCGCCTGGGTCGCGGGGTCCGCCAACGACGCCGCCCTGTGGGCCTCGCTGCGCCTCTCGGTGGCGACCTTCCTGGATGGCCTCCACCGGGCTGGTGCCCTCCAGGGTGCCTCGCCCCGCCAGGCTTACTTCGTGCGCTGCGGTCTCGGCGATACCATGACGCCCGACGACCTGGCGCGGCATCGGGTCGTGATCCAGCTAGGGGTGGCCGTGATGAAGCCGGAGGAGTTCATGGTGCTGCGCCTGGTGCTGGCGGCCGGACCGGGCTGAGCCGAGAGGAGAGGAGGACGCGATGAGCGATGAGGGCAGGGCGGTGCGACGCACCGGGATCGGCATGATGCTGCTGTTCTGGATGCTGTTCATCGCCGCGGGGACCTGGTGGTTCCACGGCTATGTGGAACGCCAGCGCAATCCCAACAGCCACCTGGTCAGCGCCGTGGCGGAGGGAGCGCCGGTGGTGCTCGAGCGCAATCGCGGCGGCCACTTCGTGGCCACGGGGCGCATCAACGGCGAGCCGGTGGAGTTCCTGGTGGATACCGGCGCCACCTACGTGGCGCTGCCACGGGAGATGGCCGAGCGGCTGGGTCTCGAGCCCTCCGGCAGCGCCTGGTTCAACACCGCCAATGGCCGGGTGCGCGGAGAGCTCACCACCCTCGACGAGGTCAGCCTGGGTGGCCATGTGGCCCGCGATGTGCGCGGCTCCATCAGCGCCGGGCTGGAGGGTGATACCGCCCTGCTGGGCATGAGCTTTCTGGGCCATTTCGATATCCGCATCCGCGACGCACAGATGGTGCTGGAGCCTGCCGACGGCTGAGACACCCGTTTCCTGGAGCAGCCCCGCTGTGCTGGAAGCCCGGCGCTCGCGCCGCACTCCCCCAATGTCGACTTGTCGTGGACGGGGAGGGCAGGCAGGCTCCAGGATCCCTCCGGAGTCCGTCATGAGCCAGTCGCCAGCCCTCCATCAGCGTCTCGGTATCGCGCTGCCCATCCTCCAGGCACCCATGGCCGGTGCCCAGGGCAGTGCCCTGGCCATCGCCGTGGCGCGTGCCGGTGGGCTGGGGGCACTGCCCTGCGCCATGCTCTCCCCGGAAGCCATGGCCGAGGAGTTTGCGGCGTTCCGCGCCGCCACGCCGGCACCCCTCAATGTCAACTTCTTCTGTCACGTCCCGCCCGAGCCGGACCCTGCGGCCCAGGCACGCTGGCACGCGGCCCTCGCCCCCTTCTTCGCCGAGTTCGGCCTGGATATCGATGCCGTGCCGGAGGGCCCGGGGCGACGCCCCTTCGATCGCGAGACGTGTGACGCCCTGGAGCCTTTGCGTCCCGAGGTGGTGAGCTTCCATTTCGGCCTGCCCGAGGCCGCGCTGCTCGAGCGGGTCAAGGCCTGGGGGGCCACGGTGCTGGCCTCGGCGACTACCGTGGCCGAGGCAGAGTGGCTCGAGGCCCGGGGGGCCGATGCGGTGATCGTGCAGGGGCTGGAGGCGGGCGGACACCGCGGCATGTTCCTCGACGGGGAGGTCACCACCCAGGTCGGCACCTTCGCCCTGTTGCCCCAGGTGCGCGAGGCGATCGGTCTGCCGCTGATCGCCGCGGGCGGCATCGCCGATGCCCGCGGTGTGGCGGCCGCCCGGGCGCTGGGTGCCGATGGCGTCCAGGTAGGTACGGCGCTGCTGTGCTGTCCGGAGGCGACGATCTCGGCGATCCATCGCCGAGCGCTGCAGTCCGAGGCGGCACGCCATACCGCGCTGACCAACCTCTACAGCGGTCGGCCGGCCCGGGGTATCGTCACCCGGCTGATGCGCGAGCTGGGCCCCATGGCCGAGGTGGCGCCGGCCTTCCCCCTGGCCACCGCGGCCATCGCCCCGCTGCGCACCGCCGCCGAGGCCAGCGGCAGCGGCGACTTCTCTCCGCTGTGGGCCGGGCAGAACGCCAGCCGCTGTCGCGAGGTGTCCGCCGCCGAGGTGATCGAGTCACTCGCCGCGGGGCTGTGAGTCCGGTGGGCAGGGCTGATATCATGGATGCATGAACAGTGCCGCGGCGGTCGCCGCCCCCCTCGATGATCCCTTCTACTACCTGACGAACTTCGAGTTCGTGCTGGCCTGGGTAACCGAACGCCACGGCGACCTGCTGGGCGAGGCGGAGTGGGGCTTCCATGTCGCCTTCGCGGCCCTGCCCCGGGCCTCCCGTGCGCTGCTGGTGCGCATGGTGATGCGCAAGGGCGAGCATTTCCGCCCCTCGCGGCTCGCCTACCCCGAGATCGACGCCGAGGCCGGTGACACCGAGGCGGCACTGGCGCCGCTGGTGGCGGCTGGCCTGGTGGAGGCGGCCCCCGCGCTGGAACTCGCGACCCTCTTCGCCCAGCTGCGCCTCCCCGAGCTGCGCCAGGCCCTGGCCGAGGAGATCCGCGCCGCCGGCCTGCCCCCCGCTGCCGGCAAGTCGGTGCTGCGCGAGGCGCTGCTGGCCCGGGACGCGTCGCCGCGGCCGCTGGCCGCCTGGTGGCCCGATGCCCCGGAGGAGGTGGTGCGCCTGACAGTGATGGCCACTTGCGACCGCCTGCGCCTGATGTTCTTCGGCAACCTGCGCCAGGACTGGTCGGAGTTCGTGCTCGCCGAGCTGGGCCACCAGCGCTTCGAGGCGGTGCCCTTCGGCGTCGACGCCCGCGCCTTCTGCCATCGCGAGGAGGTGGATGCCTACCTGGCGCTGCACGCGCTGCGTGGCCGCCTGGAGGAGGGCGAGGCGCCTGTCGAGCTGGCCGCGGCAGTCCCGGCCCGGCCCGCCAACCCCTGGCTGGCGTCGCGTCACGCGCGGCTCTGCCTGGCCCTGGGGCGTCAGGCGGAGCGCCAGGGCGAGGGGGGCCTGGCACTGTCGCTCTACGGCCGCGCCGGCTGGCCGGCCCCCGCGGCGAGCGGCGAGGGGCGTATCCGCCTGCTGCGCCTGGCCGAGCGGCGTGGCGAGACGCGCAAGGCGCTGGCCCTGGCGGAGCCGCTGGCCCGGCTCTCCCACGACGAGGCCGAGGCCCAGGCGCTCGAGCGGTTGCTGCCGCGGCTGCGCCGTCGGCTGGGCCTGTCGCCCCGGGCGATCTCCACCGAGCCGGTCCCCGAACGCTTCACCCTGCGCCTGCCCGGTCCCGCCTGGGTCGAGGGCGCGGTGCGCGACCACCTGCACCATGAGGCGGCGCCGGTCCACTACGTCGAGAACACCCTGATCACCGGGCTCTTCGGCCTGCTCTGCTGGGAGGCGCTCTTCGCTGCGCTGCCCGGGGCCTTCTTTCACCCCTTCCAGTCCGGCCCCGCGGATCTCTATCGCGAGGACTTCTTGGCACGCCGCCGTGAGTATTTCGATGACTGCCTGGCGCGCCTGGAAGATGGCCGGTATCGCCAGACGATCCGTGACAACTGGCGGATGAAGGTCGGTATTGCCAACCCCTTCGTCCACTGGGGTGCACTCTCCGAGGAGCTGCTCGAGCAGGCCCTGGAGTGTATTCCCCCCGAGCACCTTCGCGCCTGCTTCGAGCGCCTGCTGGGCGACCTGCGCACCAATCGTGCCGGCCTGCCGGACCTGGTCCAGTTCCTCCCCGAGGCACCGGCGGGGGAGCCCCGCTACCGGCTGATTGAGGTCAAGGGGCCGGGCGATCGCCTGCAGGACAACCAGCGCCGCTGGCTGGCCTTCTTCCGACGCCATGGCATTCCTGCGGCGGTATGCCAGCTGAACTGGGAGGAGACCGCGTGAGCGATGCCCCCAGGCTGCGGGTGGCGGTGCGCACCCTGTGCGACGTCACCGCCCGGGAGGGCGACCTGGACCACCGATTCACCCCCTCGCCCAGCGCCCGGGAGGGCCTCGAGGGGCATCGCGAGGTGGCACGCCGCCGCGGCGCCGGCTACCTGGCCGAGCTGCCGCTCACCGGCGAGGTGGCGGGGCTTCTGGTGAGCGGGCGCGCCGACGGCTACGATCCGGCGGCCAACTGCCTGGAGGAGGTCAAGACCCATCGCGGCGAGCTTTCGCGGCTGGCGGCCAACCAGCGCGCCCTGCATCGTGCCCAGCTGCGCAGCTACGGCGCCCTGCTGTGCGCCGAGCGCGGGCTCGACGCGGTGGAGCTGGTGCTGGTCTACCTGGAGGTGGGCAGCGGCCGCGAGACGCGGGTGAGCGAGCAGGCCACGGCGTCGGCGCTGATGGCAGAGCTCACCGAGCGCTGTGTGCGCTATCGCGACTGGGCCGAGCGTGAGGCGCATCACCGCGCCGCCCGCGACGCGGCCCTCGAGGCCCTCGCCTTCCCCTTCGATGACTTCCGCCCCGGCCAGCGCCCCCTGGCGGAGGCGTGCTACCAGGCCGCGGCCACCGGCCGGGTGCTGCTGGCCCAGGCGCCCACCGGCATCGGCAAGACCCTGGGCACCCTCTTCCCGCTGCTCAAGGCGATGCCGCGCCACGGCCTGGACCGCCTCGCCTTCCTGACCATGAAGACCCCCGGGCGGCGCCTGGCGCTGGAGGCCCTGGCGCGGCTCGGCGCCGTCTCCCCTTCCCGGCAGGGCGACTTGCCGCTGCGGGTGCTGGAGCTGACCGCCCGCGACAAGGCCTGCGAGTACCCCGGGCGCGCCTGCCACGGCGAGGCCTGCGCCCTGGCCGCGGGCTTCTACGACCGGCTGCCGGCGGCGCGCGAGGAAGCCGCCGAGCGGCGCTGGCTCGACCGCGAGGGGCTGCGGGCGCTGGCCGCCGAGCATGGCGTCTGCCCCTACTACCTGGGCCAGGAGATGGCACGCTGGAGCGACGTGACGGTGGGCGACGTCAACCACTGGTTCGACGACCACGCCCTGCTGCATGGCCTGGCCCGGGAGAACGGCTGGCGGGTTGGTCTGCTGGTGGATGAGGCCCACAACCTGGTGGGCCGAGCGCGCGGCATGTACAGCGTTACCCTGCGCCAGCGCGATCTGGTGCGGCTGCGCCGCGCTGCACCGGCCGCGCTCAAGGCACCGCTGGGGCGCTTGCAGCGCCACTGGCAGGCGCTGGTGCGCGAGGAGGGGCTGGCGGATGCCGGCGAGCCGGGGCGGCCCGCCTGGCGGCAACTGGAGGAGCTGCCAGGCGGCCTTCTCGGCGTGCTGCAGGGGCTCGCCGGAGCGCTCACCGAGGCGCTGGGCGAGCATCCCGAGCTGGGGGTCGAGTGGCAGGAGTTGCTGTTCGAGACGCTGGCCTTCACGCGCCTGGCGGAGCGCTTCGGCGACCACACCCTGTGCGAGCTGACCCGCGAAGGACGGGGCAGGGCGCGGCTGGCGCTGCGCAACCTGATCCCGGCGGACTTCCTCGCCCCGCGCTTCGCCGCGGCAAGGAGCGCGGTGCTGTTCTCCGCCACCCTGGGGCCGCCGGACTACCAGCGCGACCTGCTGGGCCTGCCTGCCGACAGCGTCTGGCGCGAGGTGCCATCCCCCTTCGCCGCCGACCAGCTCGAGCTGCGCATCCGCGCCGACCTCTCCACCCGGTTGCGCGATCGCGAGGCCTCGCTTGGTCCCATCGCCGAGGAGATCGCGGCCCAGTACACGCGCCGTCCGGGCCACTACCTGGCCTTCTTCAGCAGCTTTGCCTACCTGGAGGCGGCGTTGACGCGCTTCGGCGCAACGCACCCGGAAATTCCCGTCTGGGCCCAGCACCGCGGCATGGCCGAGGCCGAGCGCGACGCCTTCCTGGCGCGCTTCACGGCGGATGGCCGTGGCATCGGCTTCGCCGTGCTGGGTGGGGCCTTTGCCGAGGGCATCGACCTGCCCGGCGAGCGCCTGGTGGGTGCCTTCATCGCCACCCTGGGGCTGCCGCCGGTGGACCCCTTCAACGAGGTGCTGAGGGAGCGCCTCCAGGCCCGCTTCGGTCGCGGCGACGAGTACGCCTATCGGGTGCCGGGGCTGGTCAAGGTGGTGCAGGCCGCTGGGCGGGTCATACGTGGTCCCGAGGACCGCGGCGTGGTGGTGTTGCTGGACGATCGCTTCGCCCGGCCCGAGGTGCGCCGGCGGCTGCCGGGGTGGTGGGGCGAGCCGGTGATGCCTGGTTGCCGCTGAGAGTGGGGAGGGCAGAGCGAGTCGCCCCAGGTTGTACCCTTGGTCAGGGCTATGCTACCCATAGAGGAGTGGCAATTCGCCCGAGGAAAAGTGACAAGGAGGTACTGGATGGGTATCGAAGTGACCGGCCTGCTGAGCCTGATCTGGCTGATCATCGTGATCTGGGCCATCGTCAAGGTAGCCAAGAGTTCGGCCAGCGGCCTGGCCAAGCTGATCTGGATCGTCGTTTTGCTGATCTTCCCGCTGGTGGGACTGATCGTCTGGTTCCTGTTCGGCCCCAAGGGATAGCCGAACCTGGGGGAGGGGAGTGCCATCGGGCCGCCTGCGGGCGGCCCGATGTGTCAGGCGTGATGGATCAGGCGTCGAGGGTATTGTCGCGGGGCTCGCCACGGTCGCATTTGACGCACTCGAGGGCGAGGCCCAGGCGTGAGCGTCGCCCCGCTTCGCTGGTGACCCACGGGCGCTCCACCCAGGGCGGCTGATGGCGCACATGCTGGTTGTGGCCACAGGCCAGCTCGGCGACCCAGTGCCCCTCCTCGTCGCGGTGGTAGCCGACGATGGGCTGTCGCATGGCGCTAGCGGCGTTCCGGTGGGGCCTTGTAGTGGCCGGGCACCGTGATCCGCTCGCCGTTGGGCAGGGTGCGTACATGGGTGGGGACGTAGATTCGCTTGATGACACTCTTGTCCATGATGGGTCTCCGGAAGCATGGCCTCGCACCGGCGAGGCCTGACCAGTGTGGGCCGCGTTGGCCGGGACTGGCAATACCTCGACCGGGCTATCCCTCGCGGCCGACCTGCGCCAGTCCTCCTCGCCGCCATGCCTTGCCCATGCCGGTAGCGCAGGCGCATGCCTTGCCCATGCCGGTAGCGCAGGCGGATGTCCTGTTTTCAGGTACACTTTAGTGAAAGGCGGCAGGCCCCTTCACGGCAGCCGTCATCCAATGACCCATGGAGTTGACACGAGGATGGACGATAGCCTGCAGCCCCGTGAGCAGGACCACGTACTGATCGTCGAGGATGACGAGCGCCTGGCCGGCCTGACCCGCGACTACCTCGAGGCCAACGGCTTCCGCGTCACCCTGGAGGCCGACGGTGCCCGCGGCGTCGACAGGATCCTCTCCCTGCAGCCGGACTTGGTGATCCTCGACCTGATGCTGCCCGGTGAGGACGGGCTGTCCATTTGCCGCCGGGTGCGCAGCGACTACCCCGGGCCGATCCTGATGCTCACCGCGCGCACCGATGACATGGACCAGGTGCTGGGCCTTGAGATGGGCGCCGACGACTATGTAGCCAAGCCGGTACAGCCGCGGGTGCTGCTGGCGCGCATGCGCGCCCTGCTGCGCCGTTCCGAGGTCGTCGAGGCCAGCGGCGAGACGCGACTCGCCTTCGGCGACCTGGAAATCGACAACGCGACCCGCGAGGCGTGGCTTTCGGGCGAGCGTATCGAACTCACCAGCGCCGAGTTCGACCTGCTCTGGCTGCTGGCCAGCAACGCCGGTAGGGTGCTGACCCGCGAAGAGATCTTCTCCCAGCTGCGCGGCATCAAGTACGACGGCCAGGACCGCTCCATCGACGTGCGCGTCTCGCGCATCCGCCCCAAGGTCGGTGACGACCCCAATCAGCCGCACCGCATCAAGACGGTGCGCAGCAAGGGCTACCTGTTCGTCAAGGACGCCTGAACCATGCGTCGGGTCCTGGCCGACAGCACCTTCCTGCGCGTCTACCTCCTGTTGGCGCTGGCCCTGTTGCTGACCTTCGGGCTCGGTCTGTTGGGCGTGGCGCTGGTCGACCAGGTGCGTCGCGAGGCGCATCGCGAGCAGCTGGCCGAGGCGCCGATGCGGCTGCTGGCCGAGCGGCTCTCGGCGCTGCCGCCCGCGGCTCATGGCACCTGGCTCGATGCCCAGGCACAGCGCCTGGACATGCGGGCCAGCGTGGGGCTGCTGGAGGAGGCCTCGCTGGGCTACTTCTCCCGGCAGCGCCTGGCCCGTGGCAAGGTGTTGGTGGAACCTCGTGACGACCAGGGCTGGCGGCTGCTGTCGCTGCTGCCAGACAGCAAACGTCTGCTGCGGGTCGAGCTCACCAATCTCAGCGAGCACCAGCTGCGGGGCCTGACCGTGCTGCTCGGTGAGTGGCTGGCTGCGGTGCCGCCTCCTGCGCGTCACGCCAGGCTCGAGCGCATGGCGGGCGGGCACCTGCCGGTCACCCTGGAGGAAGCCCCGCCCAGCGGCCTGGATGACTACCAGCTGCGCCGGCTTACCGCCGGTGAGGTGGTCATCCAGCTGCTTCCCGGGCGCTGGTCGGTGGCGATCTACCTCGCGCTTCAGGAGCGCAGTGGCGACGCCAGCTGGCTGGTAATCGGTCCGGTTCAGGCCTTCGAACCGATGCCCGGGTCGTTGCAGCTGTTGCTGGTGCTGATCATGCTGGTCGTGCTGGGGGTGACGATCTATCTGATCGTGCGCGGCGTGGAGGCACGCATGATACGCCTGGAACTGGCGGCATCGCGCATCGCCGCCGGACGGCTCGATACCCGGGTCAAGGTGGAGAGCGCCGACTTCGTCGGCCGCCTGGGCATGGCGCTCAACGGCATGGCCGCCCAGGTGCAGTCGCTGCTGCGTGCCCAGCAGGACATGATCCGCGCCGTCTCTCATGAGTTGCGTACGCCGGTGGCGCGAATCCGTTTTGCCGTGCAGATGGTCGAGGACATGACCGACGAACCGGCGGTCCGCCGGCAGCTCCAGGGGGTCGATGGTGACATCCAGGAACTCGACGGCCTGATCGACGAAATCCTCACCTATGCCCGACTGGGCAGCGATGCCATCAACGGGCGCGAGATGGATGCCGTGCTGGTGGACTGCCGAGCCATGGCGGAGCGGGTGATCGAGGCGTTGAGCCCGCTGCATGAGCGGCTGGCCCTGGAGCTTGCCGAGGGAGCCGAGGTGGAGGTGCTGGCCGAGCCTCGCTACCTGCAGCGTGCCGTGCAGAACCTGGTGGCCAATGCCTGTCGGCATGCCAGTTCCCGGGTGCTGATCCGTGTGCGCCGCGAGCATGCCCTGGTCCGCATCGACGTGGAGGACGATGGCCCCGGTGTGCCACTGGCCGAACGCCAGGCGATCTTCAAGCCCTTCGCGCGGCTGGATGACAGTCGCACGCGAAGTGCCGGGGGCTACGGGCTGGGGCTCTCCATCGTGCACAAGGTGATGAGCTGGCATGGCGGCAGCGTGAGCGTGGACGACAGCGCCGAGCTCGGCGGGGCACGCTTCACCCTGCTGCTGCCGCAGCGCAACGAGCTCGGCTAGCCTCAGGCCGGCTTGATGCCGTCGAGGACCGCGAAGGAGGTCTCCCGGGCGGTGCGCAGGAAATCCTCCATCCACGGCGCGCTGCGGGTCTCCTCGCGAATCGCCGCGAACAGCGTGCTCCACACCCCCTTCTCGCCGAGTGCCACGGCCTTCACGTAGTCGCGCTCCAGGTATTCGGTGAGCGCCCAGTTGGGCAGCGCGCAGACCCCGCGGCCGCTGGCCACCAGCTGCATCATCATGATGGTCAGCTCGGCGGTACGCACCTCCCTTGGCTGTACCCCCGCCGGGTCGAGGAACTGGGTGAAGACGTCCAGCCGCGAGTGCTCCACCGGGTAGGTGATCAGGGTCTCCTCGGCCAGCGCCTCCGGGGTGACGAAGCCCTTGCCGGCCAGGTGGTGCTGGCGGGCCACCGCCAGTAACCCCTCATAGCGGAACAGCGGCTCATAGTGCACCCCAGGAAGCGGCTGGGGGTCGGCGGTGATCACCAGGTCGAGCTGTTCCCGGGCCAGCGCCGGCAGCGGGTCGAAGTGGTGGCCGCCGGGAATGTCGATCTCCACCTCCGGCCAGTGGTCACGGAAATGGTCGATGGTGGGCATCAGCCACTGGAAGCAGCTGTGGCACTCGATGGCCATATGCAGTCGTCCCTGCTCGTTGCCGGCCAGCCGTGCCAGGTCGCGCTCGGCCATGCGTACCTGAGGCAGCACCTGCTCGGCCAGGGTCAGCAGTCGCTGGCCGGCCCGGGTGAACTCCACCGGCCGGGTCTTGCGCACGAACAGCGGGCTGCCCAGGCGTTCCTCCAGGTCCTTGATCTGGTGGGAGAGGGCCGATTGGGTCAGGTGGACCCGTTCGGCCGCCTCAACCAGGGAGCCGGCGTCGCGCAGGGCGATCAGGGTACGGAGGTGTCGCAGCTCGAGCATGAGTGAGTCACTTTCATTTTAAAGATTAGGAAGTTTAGTTTGATTCACATCCCATGGCCAGCCAGAATCCGCCGTATCCTTCATGCAAACAGGTGGAAACATGACCAGGGCTCATATTGCCGGCTACCCCCGCATCGGTGCGGATCGTGAACTCAAGAAAGCCGTGGAGGGCTACTGGCAGGGTGACCTCGACCGCGAGGGACTGGAGGGCGTGGGACGCGAGCTGCGTGCCCGCCACTGGGAGGAGCAGCGCCGGGCGGGCCTCGACCTGGTCACGGTGGGCGACTTCGCCTTCTACGACCAGGTGCTCGACCTCTCGGTGACCCTGGGCGCCGTGCCGGGGCGCTTCGCCGCCGAGGAGGAGGTGGCTCGTGGTGAGGTCGACCTGGACACCGCCTTCCGCATGGCCCGTGGTCGCGCGCCCAGCGGCGAACCCGCTGCGGCCTGCGAGATGACCAAGTACTTCGATACCAACTACCACTACCTGGTGCCCGAGCTGCACGTCGACCAGACCTTTCGCCTGGCCAGCTCACGGCTGTTCGACCAGGTGGACGAGGCCCGGGCGCTCGGTCACCCGGTGAAGGTGACCCTGCTCGGCCCCCTGACCTGGCTATGGCTGGGCAAGGAGAAGGGCGAGGTCGCCTTCGACCGCCTGGCGCTGCTCGACGCCCTGCTGCCGGTCTATGCCGAACTGCTGGCACGCCTGGCCGAGCAGGGCGTGGAGTGGGTCCAGCTCGACGAGCCGGCGCTGGTCCAGGAGCTTCCGCAAGCCTGGCAGCAGGCCTATGAGGCCGCCTACAGCGTGCTCGCCCGGGCCCCGGTCAAGCTGCTGCTGGCCAGCTACTTCGGTGGGCTGGGCGACAACCTGAACCTGGCCGTCGGCCTGCCCACCGACGGGCTGCATATCGATGCCGTACGCGACCCAGAGCAACTCGAGAGGGTGCTCGATCGGCTACCCGCCTACAAGGTGCTGTCGGTGGGCGCCATCGATGGCCGCAACGTCTGGCGCGCTGACCTGGCACTGCTGCGTGAACGCCTGGCGTCGGCCCGCATGCGACTGGGCAGGCGGCTGTGGATCGCCCCCTCCTGTTCGCTGCTGCATGTGCCGATGGACCTCGAGCGCGAGGGCGAGCTGGATCCCGAGCTCAAGAGCTGGCTGGCCTTCGCCCGCCAGAAGCTCGACGAGACGGTGACCCTGGCGCGCCTGCTCGATGGCAATGCCACCGAGGTCGACCATGAGCGCCTGGAGTCGGCCACCAAGGCGCTGCAGGCTCGCCGCGAGTCGCCACGCCTGCATCGCCCTGCGGTGGCCGACCGCCTGGCCGGGGTAGAGCCGACGGATCATGAGCGCCGGAGCCCCTATCCGCGGCGCGCCCTGGCCCAGCGTCGGGCGCTGGACCTGCCGCTGTTCCCCACCACCACCATCGGCTCCTTCCCCCAGACCGATGCCATCCGCGCCGCGCGGCGTGCCGCCAAGGCCGGCGAGCTCTCCCGGGAGGCCTACGAGGCGCGCATGGAGGAGGAGATCGCCCAGGCGGTGGCCCGCCAGGAGGCGCTGGGCATCGACATGCCGGTGCACGGCGAGCCGGAGCGCAACGATATGGTGGAGTACTTCGGGGAGCGGCTCGATGGCTACGCCTTCACCCGTTTCGGCTGGGTGCAGAGCTATGGCTCGCGCTGCGTCAAGCCGCCGATCATCGTCGGAGACGTCAGCCGTCCGGGCCCCATCACGGTGTGCTGGAGCGAGTTTGCCCAGTCGCTCACCGACAGGCCCATGAAGGGCATGCTGACCGGGCCGGTGACCCTGCTGCAGTGGGCCTTTGTGCGCGATGACCAGCCCCGCGAGACCACCTGCCGGCAGATCGCCCTGGCCCTGCGCGACGAGGTGCTCGACCTGGAGAGGGCCGGCATACGCGCCATCCAGATCGACGAGCCGGCGCTGCGCGAGGGGCTGCCGCTGCGCCGCTCCCGATGGCAGGGCTACCTGTCCTGGGCAGTGGAGTGCTTCCGGCTGGCCGCCTCGGGCGTCGCCGACGAGACGCAGATCCACACCCATATGTGCTATGCGGAGTTCAACGACATCATCGAGTCCATCGCCGCCCTCGATGCCGATGTCATCACCATCGAGACCTCGCGTTCGGACATGGAGCTGCTCGATGCCTTCCACGACTTCGCCTATCCCAACGAGATCGGGCCCGGCGTCTACGATATCCACTCGCCCAACGTCCCCGAGGTGGAGGCCATGGTGGCGCTGATCGAGAAGGCCGCCGAGCGCATCCCAGCCGAGCGACTGTGGGTCAATCCCGACTGCGGCCTCAAGACGCGCCGCTGGGAGGAGGTGGCGCCGGCCCTGGCCAATATGGTGGAGGCCGCGCAGCGGCTGCGGCGACGCTACGGCTGAGTGCTTGGCCCGGCGGTGCGGCAGCCGTGAGCCGTGAATGGAGGTCGGGTGTCGCGGGGGCTGTTATGCTCGACCCATCATGGAACTGCAACCCCCGCAAGGAGATGCCATGCCTCGCCCACTCGTCCCCGCCGTCCTCGGCCTGTCGCTGCTGCTGGGTGGCTGTGCCACCGCTCCCGCGCCGATCACCTCGGGCGATCACGCCCCGCTGCTGCCCTCGGTGTTGTTCTCCGGCGGCGCCGAGGCCTTCACCGCCTGGCGCTGCACCCCGGACCAGGGGCTGGTGACTGCCGACCCTGCCCCCGAAGGTGAGCTGCGACTGTGGTCGACCCATGGTGCCTGGCGCCTGGCGCCAGCCGTGGTGGCCAGCGGTGCGCGCTTCGAGCGTGACGGGATCAGCTTCTGGAACAAGGGCGACGAGGCGGTTGTGGAGACGCCCCGTGGCCGGCTGGAGTGCCGGGCGAGCATGCGGCGCCAGGCACTGACACGCGAGCAGCGTCCCGGTGTGATGTTCCATGCCCGGGGCAACGAGCCGGGTTGGATGGCGAGCCTCGCCCACGACCGGCCCGAGGTGCATCTCAGCCTCGATTACGGCAGCCGCGAGCAGACGTTGCCCTACCGGGTCACCACCATGGACAACGAGGCAGGTCGGGTGATCCTGGCCAGCGGCCGCGGTGACACCCCCTTCGAGCTGCGTATCGAGGCCCGGGCCTGCTTCGATGACATGAGCGGCGAGCCCTTCCCGGCACGGGTCACCCTGAGCGTGGACGGTGAGCAGTATCGCGGCTGCGGCCAGGGCATCGCCCCCTGACCGGGGCTCGGTGCTTTTCACGCGGCCTGGCGATTCGAGCGAATTTTTCGTTTTTGTCGAACGTGGACTGCGGTTTTTTGCGCTTTTCGTTGCAATGGATTCATCTATCATGGCGATCATATTCCTGATTCCCGCTGGAGGAGATCGCCATGACTACCCGAGCACTCGTGATTACCGCGTCCATTCTCGCCGAGAACGGCCAGTCCAAGGGCCTCGCCGAGCACTTCATCGCCCAGGCGGAGGGGCGCGATGACCTCGCGGTGACCCACCGTGATCTGGTGGCCGATGAGCTGCCCCATCTTGGCCTGGCCGAGCTGGGCAGCTGGCAGGTCGCCGCGGAGGAGCGCAGCGCCGAGCAGCGCGAGCTGGCCGCGCGCTCCGACGCCCTGATCGACGAGCTTCGCGACCATGACGTGGTGGTGCTGGCGGTGCCCATGTACAACCTGGGCATCCCCAGCCAGCTCAAGTCCTGGTTCGACCGCGTGATGCGTGCCGGCGAGACCTTCCGCTACACCGAGAACGGCCCCCAGGGCCTGGTGGAGGGCAAGCGGGCGGTGATCCTGGCGGCCCGCGGTGGCCAGTATGCCGGCACCGAGAAGGACACCCAGACCCCGCACCTCAAGCTGATGCTGGGCATGATGGGCATCACCGAGGTGGACACCGTGTTCGCCGAGGGGCTCAACATGGGCGAGAACCATCGCGAGGCGGCGCTCAAGGAGGCCCGTCAGGCCATCGACGGCCTGGTCGAGCGCCTGTAAGGCGACGCAGGGCGAGCACAGAGTTCACGCAGCGGGGCGGCCAACTGGTCGCCCCGCTGCGTTATGCTGCGTGCCCCCATGTCCTACTTGACTTCAGGCCCGGACCCAGCGCGGCCCGGCGGCAAGGATGCGCGCCTGCACCGGGCAGTCGTCGCGGTGGGCGCCGGGCAGGTAGCCGGTGCTCATCAGGAACTCCCCGGTGATCTCCGGCCCGGTGAACTTGAAGGTGCGCTTGAATAGCCTGACCCAGTCGGCGTGGGGCAGAGGATGGTGATGGTCGAGCCAGCCGCGGAAGCTGCCGTGGGCGTCGCGCAGGGTCTGGAGCACACCGGCGTTGTGGATCACCGCCTCGACCTTCAGACGATTGCGGATGATGCCGGGGTCGGCGAGCAGACGGGCGCGCTCGGCCTCGCCGTAGGCGGCCACCCGGTCGATATCGAAGCCCTCGAAGGCGTGCTGGAACGCCTCCCGCTTCTTCAGCACGGTGAGCCAGGAGAGCCCCGCCTGGTTGATCTCGAGTGTCAGGCGCTCGAACAGGGAGTCGTCATCGTCCACCGGAAAGCCGTACTCATGGTCGTGGTAGGGGCCGTGAAACGGATGTCCCGGCGCCATGTCACAGTAGTCGCTCATGCTTGGATCTTCCCATTACGCGCCGCTCCCATCGGGTTTACACTGCCCATTCACGCTACACGACTCACGCCACACGACAAGGAGTCCGATATGCAGTACCTGCACACCATGGTGCGCGTCAGTGACCTGGACGCCTCGCTGCACTTCTACTGCGACCTGCTGGGCCTCAGGGAGGTGCGCCGCAAGGAGAACGAGAAGGGCCGCTTCACCCTGGTCTTCCTCGCCGCGCCCGATGATGAGGCGCGCTCCAGCGAACTCCAGGCCCCGGAGCTGGAGCTGACCTGGAACTGGGATCCGGAGGAGTACGGCGGCGGGCGCAACTTCGGCCACCTGGCCTTCCGGGTGGAGGACATCTACGCCCTGTGCGAGAAGTTGCAGAGCGCTGGCGTGACCATCAATCGCCCGCCCCGTGACGGCCATATGGCCTTCGTCAGGAGCCCCGACGGCATCTCGGTGGAGCTGCTGCAGAAGGGCGAGGCACAGCCGCCCCGCGAACCCTGGGCCTCCATGGAGAACACCGGCACATGGTAACGGCACAACCTATGCGCAAGGCCCGCCCGCTGTTGGTGCTGGCTGCCGCCGCCCTGCTGGCCGCCTGCGGCAGTCGCTCCCCGGCCCCCGCCGAGGACTCTTCCGGCGCCCTGGAGGGGCCGCTGGTGGAGCAGCGCTGGAACCTGCTGCTGGTGGGCACAAGCGAGCGGCTCTCGATGCCCGAGACCCCCTGGTTCGAGCTCGACCGCGAGGGTCGCCTGGTGGGCAGCGACGGCTGCAACGAGATGCGTGGCCGGGTGCGCCTCGGCGACAGCCAGCGTATCGAGGTCACCGAGCTCGCCACCACGCGGCGCGGCTGCCCCCAGCTGGAGGATGCCGCCCGGGTGACGGCGATGCTGGAGACCGCCTACCGCTACCTGATCGACCACGATCGGCTGGTGTTCTTCGGCCCCGACCAGCGGGTGCTGGGTGGCTGGCGCCAGGCCAACTGAGCTGAGCCCCAGGCAACCAGCCTCCTGAAACGACAGCGCCCCCGCCGATGACTCGGCGGGGGCGCTGTCGTTCGGCCCGGCAGGCCTGCCGCTCAGGGCAGCTCCTCGGCCTCGGGGTCCTCCTTCCTTGCCGGAATCAGGTCCTCGCGGCTGAGTCCCAGCGGCAGCAGCAGGGCGCCCGAGACATAGATGGAGGAGTAGGTACCCACCACCACGCCGAGGATAAGGGCGATGGCGAAGCCCTCGATCATGTCTCCGCCCAGCGCCAGCAGCGCCACCAGCACCAGCAGGGTGGTACCGGAGGTGGCCAGGGTGCGCGACAGGGTCTGGTTGAGCGATTCGTTGAAGATCGCCGGCATGTCGTCGATGCGTGACTTGCGGATATTCTCGCGAATGCGGTCGTAGACCACGATGGTGTCGTTGAGCGAGTAGCCGATCACCGCCAGTACCGCGGCCAGCACCGTGAGGTCGAACTCCCACTGGAACAGTGCGAAGGCGCCCACCACGATGATCACGTCATGCAGCAGTGCCAGCAGTGCGCCGATGGCGAACTTGTACTGGAAGCGGAAGGCCACGTAGAGCATCACGATGCCCAGCGCGACCAGCAGGCCCAGCCCGCTCTGGTCGCGGAGCTGGTCGCCCACCTGGGCGCCGACGAACTCGGCGCGCACCAGGTCGACCTCCTCGCCACTGCGGCGCAGCAGCTCCACCACGCGGTCGCCCACGTCGGCATCGAAGGCCTGCTGCAGGCGGATCAGCACCTCGTTGGCGGCGCCGAAGGTCTGCACCGAGACATCGCGGAACTCCGCGGCCTCCAGGGCCTGGCGCACCGCGTCCAGGGAGGGCGCCACGGCGTAGCGCACCTCCACCAGGGTTCCGCCGGTGAAGTCCAGGCCCAGGTTGAGCTGCTGGAGCAGCAGCGCGACGATCGACGCCAGGATCAGCAGGCCGGAGACCGCGAAGGCGGCCTTCCGCTTGCCCATGAAGTCGAGCTGTCTATTGACCAGGGTTTTCATGATTACCTCTCAGATCCAGAGCTTCTTGACCGGCTTGCCGCCGTAGGCGAGGTTCACCATGGCGCGGGTCACCACGAGAGCGGTGAACAACGAGGTGAGGATGCCCAGCGACAGGGTCACGGCGAAGCCCTTGACCGGTCCGGTGCCGATCGAGAACAGGATCACCGCCACCAGCAGGGTGGTGATGTTGGCGTCGACGATGGAGGTGAAGGCGCGCTCGTAGCCGGCGTGTATCGCTTGCTGTACCGAGAGCCCCGTGCGCAGTTCCTCGCGTATCCGCTCGAAGATCAGCACGTTGGCGTCCACCGCCATGCCCAGCGTCAGCACGATGCCGGCGATGCCGGGCAGCGTGAGGGTGGCACCGAGCAGCGACATCGCCGCCACCAGCAGGGTCAGGTTGAGCGCCAGGGCGAGGTTGGCGAAGATGCCGAACACCTTGTAGCGAATCAGCATGAACAGCACCACCAGCAGCAGGCCGATCTGCACCGACATCACGCCACGCTCGATGTTCTCGGCGCCCAGGCTCGGGCCGATGGTGCGCTCCTGCACGAAGTAGATCGGTGCGGCCAGCGAGCCCGAGCGCAGCAGCAGGGAGAGCTCCGCCGCCTCGGTGGGCGAGTCGAGCCCGGTGATGCGGAAGCTGTTGCCCAGTGCGCTCTGGATGGTGGCCAGACTGATGATGCCGCGTTCGGTATAGGCATCGCGGACCACCGTCTCCTCGCCATCGACCATCTCCACGCTGTCGCGGGTCTTGTGCTCGATGTAGACGACCGCCATGTTGCGGCCGATGTTGGTGCGGGTGGCACGGTTCATCAGGGTGCCGCCGGTGCCGTCGAGGTCGATGTTGACCTGGGGGCGACCGTTCTCGTCGAAGCTGCGGTTGGCGTTGGAGACCTGGTCACCGGTGATGATCACGTCGCGCATCAGGTCGGCACTGCGCGACGGCTGATTGCGGAACGGGAAGCTCTCGGTCTCGCTGTCGGGTGTGTCGGGGCGTGCCTCGAGACGGAACTCCAGATTGGCGGTGGCACCGACGATGCGCTTGGCCTCGGCGGTATCCTGTACGCCGGGCAGTTCCACCACGATGCGATCCGGTCCCTGGCGCTGTACCAGCGGCTCCGCCACGCCCAGCTCGTTCACCCGGTTGCGCAGGGTGGTGAGGTTCTGGTTGATGGCGTAGTCCTGGATCTCGTTGACCGCCTGGTCGGTGAGCGTCATGGCCAGGGCAGCACCACGACCATCCCCTTGGTTCTCGTACTGGAAGTCGGGGAACTCACGGCTGATCAGGCTTCGCGCGGTATCGCGATCCTCGGCATCGGTGAAGCTCAGCGTCAGGGTGCGGTCGTCGATCTCGGTGTCGCGGTAGCGGATGCGCTCGTCGCGCAGCAGCTCGCGCATGGCACTGGCGTTGACCTCCAGGCGCTGGCTGACGGCTGCCGCCATGTCCACTTCCAGCAGGAAGTGCACGCCGCCGCGCAGGTCGAGGCCCAGGGTCATCGGCGAGGCGGAGAGCGACTGCAGCCACTCGGGGGTCGACTCGGCCAGGTTGAGCGCGACCACATACTCCTCGCCGAGCATGGCGGCGACCCTGTCGCGGGCGGCGAGCTGAGCGTCGGGGGTGCGCAGGCGCAGCAGGGTGCTGGTCTGGCTGCGTTCGATGTTCTTGATCTCGATGCCGGCATCGTTCAGGGACGCCTGGATACTCTCGAGCTGGCGTTCATCGACAGTGGCGTCGCCGCGTTCGCTGCTGATCTGGATCGCCGGATCTTCCGGGAAGAGATTGGGCAACGAGTAGACCAGGCCGACGAGCAGGACGATGAGTATCAGCAGATACTTCCACAGGGGATAACGGTTGAGCATGCGGGCCCTGTCCTAGGTAGCTGACGATAGGTTGCTGAAAAGCAGGGGAGCTGACGCGATCACGCCACGACCGCCGCCGGCACTGCCGGCGGCGGTCGAAGGGCGGCCCGACGGCGTGAAGCAGCCGGGGCCGGACAGGACACGGGTCAGATGGACTTGATGGTGCCCTTGGGCAGCACGGCGGCCACGGCGCTCTTCTGCACGTTGACCTGGGTGCCCTCGGCGATCTCCATGGCCAGGAACTCGCTGTCGTCGCTGACCTTGGTGATGCGCCCCAGCATGCCGCCGCCGATGACGACCTCGTCACCCTTGGAGAGGCCGGCGATCAGCTGCTTGTGCTGCTTGGCACGCTTGGCCTGGGGCCGCCACAGCAGGAAATAGAAGATGGCAACGAAACCGACCAGCATGACAATCTGGGCGATGCCGCCACCGGCGGGAGCGTCCTGGGCGTAGGCCGGCGCGATAAAGAAATCCAGCATGGATGTGGGTCTCCTGGTTGGGATGGGTAAGGGGGTCTGCCACGCCATCGCGGGGCAGTGGCAACCGGTGCCCGGCCCTCAGGGCGCGCACCGGTGGCTGTCAATTCGGGGCGGGAGGCACCGGCAGGCCGCGCCGGGCATAGAAGCCTTCCACGAAGTGGGTCAATGTACCCGCTTCAATGGCACCGCGCAAACCGGCCATCAGTCGCTGGTAGTGGCGCAGATTGTGGATCGTATTGAGCATCGAGCCGAGCATCTCGCCGCAGCGATCGAGGTGGTGCAGGTAGGCCCGGGAGAAGTGCTGGCAGGTGTAACAGTCGCACTCTGCCTCCAGCGGGCCGGTGTCGTGGCGGTGCTTGGCGTTGCGGATCTTCACCGTGCCCTCGGCCGTGAACAGGTGGCCGTTGCGCGCGTTGCGGGTCGGCATCACGCAGTCGAACATGTCGATGCCACGGCGCACGCCCTCCACCAGGTCCTCGGGCTTGCCCACGCCCATCAGGTAGCGGGGCTTGTCTTCCGGCATCCAGGTGGGAAGGTAGTCGAGGACCTTGATCATCTCCTCCTTGGGCTCGCCCACCGAGAGGCCGCCGATGGCCAGGCCGTCGAAGCCGATCTCCTGAAGTCCCGCGAGGGAGCGCTCGCGCAGCTCCGGGTACATGCCACCCTGGACGATGCCGAACAGCGCCGAGGGGGAGCTGCCGTGGGCCTCCCGCGATCGGCTTGCCCAGCGCAGCGAGCGCTCCATTGAGAGGCGCGCCTCCTTCTCGGTGGCGGGGTAGGGGGTGCACTCGTCGAAGATCATCACCACGTCGGAGCCCAGTGAGCGCTGCACCGCCATGGACTCCTCCGGGCCCATGAAGACCTTGGCGCCGTCCACCGGCGAGCGGAAGTGCACGCCCTGTTCGGTGATCTTGCGCATGGCGCCCAGCGAGAAGACCTGGAAGCCGCCGGAGTCGGTGAGGATCGGTTTCTGCCACTGGGCGAAGTCATGCAGGTCGCCGTGGGCCTCGATCACCTCCATGCCGGGGCGCAGCCACAGGTGGAAGGTGTTGCCGAGGATGATCTCGGCGCCGATCTCGGCAACCGACTCCGGCGTCATCCCCTTGACGGTGCCGTAGGTGCCCACCGGCATGAAGGCGGGTGTCTCGACGCTGCCCCGGGGAAAGGTGAGGCGGCCGCGGCGCGCCCGGCCATCGCTGGCCAGGCGCTCGAAGGTCATGAAGCATTCATCACGCATGATCGGTCTCGGGTCAGGAACGCTGGCGGGTCAGGAACATGGCATCGCCATAGCTGAAGAAGGCGTAGCGCTCGGCCACCGCCTCGCGATAGGCGGCCAGAGTGGTGTCGTAGCCGGCGAAGGAGGCCACCAGCATCAGCAGGGTGGACTCCGGCAGGTGGAAGTTGGTGATCAGGGCGTCCACGCAGCGCCACTCGTAGCCGGGATAGATGAAGATGTCGGTCTCGCCGCGGTAGGGAGCGATCTCGCCTGCCGCGTCGGTGGCGCTCTCCAGGCAGCGCACGCTGGTGGTGCCCACGGCGATCACGCGGCGGCCCGCGGCCCGCGCGGCCCGCACCTGCTCGCAGGTGGCCTCGTCCACCTCCAGCCACTCGCTGTGCATCTGGTGCTCGCGGATATCGTCGACGCGCACCGGCTGGAAGGTGCCGGCGCCCACGTGCAGGGTGACGAAGGCGCGCTCGATGCCCTTCTCGGCAAGTGCCGCGAGCAGCGGCTCGTCGAAGTGCAGCCCGGCGGTGGGGGCGGCCACCGCACCGTCGCGACGCGCATAGACGGTCTGGTAGCGCTCGCGGTCGCTGCGCTCGTCATCGCGGTCGATATAGGGTGGCAGCGGCATATGGCCGTGGCGCTCGAGGAGCTCGATCAGCGGGGTGTCGCCGAGGAAGTGCAGCTCGAACAGGGCGTCGCGGCGTCCCTCCACCACGGCACGCACATCGCCCTCGAAGACCAGCTCGGTGCCGGGCCTGGGCGACTTGCTGGAGCGCAGGTGGGCCAGGCCGCGGTGGGCATCCAGGGGGCGCTCGAGCAGCATCTCCACCTTGCCGCCGCTGGCCTTGTGGCCGTGCAGCCGCGCCGGGATCACCCGGGTATCGTTGAACACCAGCAGATCGCCGGGTTCGAGGAGCTTGAGCAGGTCCGGGAAGCGGCGGTGGGTCAGCGTGCCGCTCGTGCCGTCCACGCACAGCAGCCGGCAGTCTGTGCGCTGCTCGGAGGGATAGCGGGCGATCAGCTCGTCGGGAAGCTCGAAATGGAAGTCGGCGCGCTGCATGCGGTTCGGGGTCCGGTGGTTTCTGGCAAGCCGCCTAGGATACCGGCTCGCTGGCGCGAAGTCAGGCCCGAGATTGACCTGCCGGGCGGCCCACGTATAATACTCGCGGCGTTGCCGGCGTGGCGGAATTGGTAGACGCAGCGGATTCAAAATCCGCCGGGTGCAAGCCCTTGTCGGTTCGAGTCCGACCGCCGGTACCACTTTGAAAACAGTCGCTTACGAGCGGCTGTTTGTGCTTCTTCCCTCCCCATTTCTAGTGCTTGGTCGCAGTTTGGTCGCAGAAGGCCGCGCTCAAGCTCGGCAGGCGTGAGCCAATATCGTCCAGGCCCGCATCGAACATGTGCGAGTAGCGGCTGGTGACGATCAGGCTGGAATGCCCCAGCAGGTCGCGCACCGTGGTCATGCTCTCGCCAGCCTGGGCCAGCATGCTGGCATAGCTGTGGCGCAGGTCGTGGAAGCGCAGGTCGGGCCGCCCTACAGCCTGGCGAGCATGCTCCCACACCGTTCGCAGGCGAGAGTAGGTCGTAGCGAACGGTAGATCCTCCAACCATGCCCGGGCGTCCTCCGGTACCGGCACCACTCGAGCTTTGCCGCTCTTCGTCTGGTCTGGTCGCAGCAGGATGCGACCACCGTGGACGTTCTGCGGATCCAGAGCCAGCAACTCGCCCTGGCGCAGCCCGGTGAGCGCTGCCAAGGCGATCACCCGTTTCTCGACAATCGACTGATCGGGGATGGCTTGTAGCAGTTGACTCACCTGCTCGATGGTCAGGTAAACGTGACGCTCGTTCTTTGGCATCTTTTTGCGGATCTTGTCGCCCAAGGGGCGATCCAGCCACCCCCATTCCCGATAGGCAAGGTTCAGAACCCGCTTTACCACCTGCAGATGGTTGTTGATGGTGCTCTGCGCACGCCCTTGCTTGCGAAGGTCTCGGGCCATTTCGCGAGCTTTGTCGACAGCGTCCATGCCGAGCAGCACCCGGTCGCCCATGTAGTGGGCGACTGGGCGTATGGCCTTCACCTGGCTGGCCACGTCGTATTCGTCGATCCATCGCTCGAGCCCCTCGATGAAGGTGCGCCGCGGCTGGCGTCCCATAACCTCGCCGTGAAAAACGGCCTCATTCAGCTCGGATTCGCGCTTCGCGGCGTACTCCCGCGCCTGCCGCTCCCCTTCTCGATCCCCCGCAAACGTTTGTTGATGTCGGTGACCGTTGTACGTTTCCGTGACAACCCACCGGTTCCTCTTTTCCCTGTATCTGACTGTGATTCCCATGTGTCGCGTTCCTCAGGCTGAGGGCCGCGCTTGCAGCTCTCAGCGTACCTCTCCACTGCGCTCTGCTCAAAGCGCACTGCGGTTCCAAACTGGACGAACCCGATCTTGTGCTTGTTGCCATAGACCCAACTGAGGCTCATGCCCAGCTGTTCAGCGACCTGCTCGGGGCGTAGTAGTGCTCCTGCCATTGCAGTTTCCCTAATTCGCTGTCTTGATGGCCCAATCTTGGCGACCCGCCTTCGCCTGCGAATCGGCACTCCTTAAGCTTCTCGGAATTTTAGGGACCGCCATTGACATTGCTGCATTGATGTGGTTTCGGGTGGGTCAGGGTGGCTGCAGCCAGAAGCGGGTGCTATATAAGGGTAACTGGATTGAGCAGGGAGGCATGAGTGACGTGACGACAACAGACCCTTGGCAGATGATCTTTGATAAAGCCGGTGACCTAGCCGACTCTCTTTTACACGAACTGCCGAAAAGTAAGGTCGACGCTGTGGATATGGAGGGGCAAGTCGTCAGCACGATTGAGAAAATCGCGACTGGTGAAGTCGACCCAAGAAAGGATTGGTCGGTGATTATACGGCCGGTCAGTAAGGAGAGTATGATTGATGAGCGAATTGACGAACACTTTGATATTGCATTGAGACAGGCGGTGTATGTTCGTATTATTTTCGAGTATCACATGCAGAAGATAAAAGGCTATTTTTCCGAGGCGTCGCAGGCGGGGATGCTGATGAAAGTTGGCGAAGAAATGCTTGACGCCTTTGGTTGCGCTCAGCAGCACGCGACAGCGTGGCGCTTGCTGAAAGCGGTCCGCGATAAAAGTTTGCGGTCTCAAAATGGAAACCAGATAAAGGCCGATAAGAAAGAAGAGAGGGCGGTCTCAATGACCAATTGCAACACGTGACCCATCAGGTACGGTGTAGCTACGACCTACTGCTACAGCCATCTCACTGCTGAAGAGCGAGCCGCCATCATGATGATGCGAGCCACGCACTCGATCAGGACCATCGCTACTTATATGGGCCGGATACCAAGTACCGTGTCGCGGGAGCTGATACGCCATATAGTTGTCCCCGTCAAGGGCCACGATGCCAGCCTAGTGGGCTACCGGACCGGCTTGACGCGTCATCGGTCTCGACGTTCCCCCAAGCTGCATCCTGATGGAGAGCACGTCGGGGTGGTGGTTTACCATCCTCGCAAGAATTGGTTACCGCGACAAATAACCCGCTCACTGAAGCGAGTGTTTCCGGGCAATTTATGTCGCCAGGTATCGCATGAGACCACTTACAACCCGCTCTATGTGATCCCCTGCGGCAGCCTCAAGAAAGAACCCATTGCCTACCTCCGGCAGGGCAACGGCAAGCGTCGGCCACTTAGTCGCGACAAGGATCGACGTCAGCATATTCCTGAGCTGGTGAGTCTCCACACTCGAACCCCTGAGGTCGGAGACCGCCTGATGCTTGGCCACTGGGAAGGAGACCTCGTCATCGGCGCTAACCACCGTGCCGCCTTAGGTATGTCGGTGGAGTGCACCACACGCTTTGTGATCCAGGAGAAAGTGGATGGCACCACGGCCACGTTGGCGACCGTTGGCTTCTGCGACAAGCTCAATGAGGTTCTGCGTGCCCTGCGTCTGTCTATGACCTATGACCAGGGCAGAGAGATGATGAAGCATCCCGAGATCGCTCAAAAGACTGGGACAGCGATGTACTTCGCTGACCCACACAGCCCATGGCAACAGGGCTACAACGAGAATACCAATGGGCTGTTGAGGGCAGTACCTGCCGAAGGGAACAGACCTCTCAGTCTTCAGCCAGAAAGAGGTCGACGACTCAATGAGCACACCGCCGCGCAAGACACTGCACCGGCCACGCCACTGGAAGTTTACCGTGAGGTGCATAGGAATTGTTCGCTAGCCCGAGCACGCTTCAATAGCGTTGCACTCGCAAGTTGAGACCGCCCAACATGACCAATTAAAGACGATTACAGAAGATCATGCATTTACTTACAGACATAGAGTGGGCCGGAGTCTATCGTTCGGGAGATCAAAATCTCTTCAAAGAACTCTATACGCCGGCATTAAGAGCCGCAGTGCAGTATGATCGTGCAGTAGGATTCTTTAGCTCCCAGGCGCTTGTTGCAAATCTTCAGGGGATCTCTAGTCTAATCAAAAACAATGGTGAGATGCGTTTGATTATTGGCCACCCCTTAGATGAGAGCGAGTTTGAGGCTGTAAAGCAGGGGTATCGAATTAAAAGCCTATTAATTAAATTCGAGGAGAAGCTAGATTCAATTCTTGAAAATATAGATGGCTATGAATCTAAACGGCTTTCTTTGCTCTCTTATCTTATTGCTTCAGATAAGTTAAGGATAAAGTACGCTTTTAGAAAGCGTGGAATGTACCACGAGAAAATAGGTGTAATATATGACTCAGAAGGCAATGTTTTAGTTTTTCATGGGTCTGCGAACGAGACGATATATGCTTTAGACGCAAAATATAATGCTGAGTCAATATCCGTATACAAAAGCTGGGATGAACATAGTTTTAAATTATATGGCGAACCTTACGTTGATGGGTTTGAAAAGCTATGGGAAAACCGTCAGACTAATACTGCTACATTTGACGTGCCATCAACTTTCTATGAAAAAATAAAAAAAATATCACCCCCCCCAGAAAGCAGCCTGCTTGAAATTGATTCTGAGCCGGATTCATATGATGAATTTTTTGGTTTTAATGTGACGTTTAACAAGCCAAAAATACCCGAAAGGTTAGGAGGAAAGGAATTTGAAATCCGAAATCATCAGAAGCGGGCTATTAAGTCATGGGCTCAGAACAAATATAAAGGCATACTAAAGCTTTCAACAGGTTCGGGGAAGACGATAACAGCTATATATGCAGCAACAAAAGTATATGAAGCGCGGTCGAAGAAAGGCCTAAGAACCATGCTGATTGTTTCCGTTCCATACCAAGAACTTGCGAGGCAGTGGATTGAAAATCTTGAATTATTTAACATCAGGGCCATCAAGTGTTGGCAATCTAAGTCCACATGGTACGACGATTTAAAACAAGAAATACTAGATTTTAACATGGGCGTAATAGATTTTGTCTCTATAGTGGTTGTAAATAGAACCATGGAGGGGCGGGATTTTCAGGATGTTCTTAAAGATACATCTCCTGAAGAAATAATGCTCATCGGTGATGAATGCCACAACCACGGGTCTAAAAAAACAAGTGCATCACTCCCATCTTGCTATTATCGTCTAGGTTTGTCAGCAACGCCGTATCGCTCTGACGAAGATGAGTTAGATTCACCTTTTCCAGACTTTGCAAAAGAAAATATTAATAATTATTACGGAGAAATTGTAAGCGAGTATTCATTGGGCGACGCAATAAACGATGGAGTACTGTGTGAATACGAGTATCATGTTGTGCCAGTGTATTTAACTCAGGAGGAACAGGATGAATACGAATATCTGTCAAACGAGATAGCTAAGTTAGTGATGTATGATAGAGGCTCAAAGCAATCGAATGAAAATAATGAGCTCACTCGTTTGTGTGGACAAAGGAGTCGCCTATTAGGTGCTGCGCAGAATAAGTTAATAGCACTTAATAGGCTCGCACGATCTATACCTAAACAGCAACGAAGTTATTCACTATTTTACTGTGGAGAAGGGCGAGCCTCATACAGTGACTCAGGCGATGAAAAAGAAACGTCAAAGGTCATTGAGGAGGTCTCAAAAGTTCTCGATGAATCAGGTTGGCACACATCGAGGTTCACTAGCCAGGAATCTAAAAGAGATCGTGCTTCGATAATGGAGAATTTTAAAAATGGGACGATAGATGCTTTAGTTTCCATGAAAGTTCTTGATGAAGGCGTTGATGTGCCCATATGCGATAAGGCCTTCATCATTGCAAGCACGAGAAACCCAAGACAATATATTCAGCGCCGTGGGCGTGTTTTAAGGAAGCATAGCACTAAAGACAGTGCGGCAATCTATGATTTCGTCGTGCTTCCAATTGATTATACTTCAGCATCGCAGAAGTTAAAAGAGGCAGAGTTAGAAAGGGTAGATGATTTCGCCCTGTTAGCCATAAATAGATTTGAAGTAGAGAAAGAAATTGAAGCGTTAGGGATTAGGAGTGAGCAATGATGGAAGAAAGCAATAAAGGAAAAGTTGCTTCGGCAGCTAGGGATCTTATTAAAATTGAAAAAAAATGCTTTTATGGCCAAGAGCAAGAGCGCGATCGGTTAAGAAAAATGCGGGAATTAATTGATAAAGTGACAAAGGAGATGTCTAATGATAATTAAATCGTTGATAGTCGAGAATTTCAGGTCTTTTTATGGTGAGCAAGAAATTAAGTTCGCTACGGATCGAGATAAAAATACCACGTTGATATATGCAATGAATGGGGTGGGGAAGACTAATCTCTTGAATGCCCTGCTCTGGTGTTTACATGGTGAATTCTCGCCGAGCTTTAAGAATAGGAATGATATTTTAAATTGGGAAGCAAAGCGCAGAGGTCGCAAGAGCTATCATGTCACAGTTGTTTTTGATGAGAATGATAGTGAATTCATAGTAAAAAGGTCAGGTGGTGAAATTGATAACTTTCGGGTATTCGAAAATCAAGAAGGTAATCTCGTAGAAATACGTCAAGATCCACGGTTATTTATTAATAGTATTATCCCTTGGGATATGGCTGGTTATTTCATAAGCGATGGAGAGGGAAGTGATCTTGCTGTAGACTCAGAGGGTATGATTTCAGTTCGACGATCCATTAGGGATATTCTAGGTTTTAATGTTGCAGAAAAGGCCAGTGAAGATTTAGGGAAAATTAGGTCTGAGATTAGAGCGGATTTAAAAAAGGTTGATAAGGATAAAGAGCTTTCTGACATAGAAGCTAAGGTCCAGTTGTACGACGAAAGAATTTTAAAGACCCGGCGCAGTCTTGAAGATAACAAGGGTTCGCTAGAAAAATATCAACTTCAAATAGGGCAAGTTGATAAAAAGCTCGGGGGTTCTAGCTCCGCTGTCGTTAAACAACTCCAAGCGGAAAGAACTCGGATGGAGGGAGAGAGGGTTTCTCTAAAAAAAGAACTTAGGAGTGAAGAAGTAAAAAAAATAAGCTTAATAAGAGAGTATTCTTGGGTTGCGTTTGCGCACCGCCTGATGGACGAAGGTTTAGAATTTATAGACGAGTCGGAGCTAAAAGGTAGAATACCGGCACCGTATAATATTCAACTTGTTCAAGATATCTTGTCGCAATCAGAGTGTATATGTGGAGCCTCTATTTCTCCCGGAAGTGAGGCTTATGAGAGAATTGAAAAACTTCTCGGAAAGGCAGCGGATCCCGGTTTGTTAAATAGATTGCAGAGGGCGAGAAGTAGTTTAACATCTGTGAAAACTCTTTCAGGCCAAGGGAGAGGGCGGTTAGAAGAGAATTTTAAGCGCTGCTCAAACATTAGGAGAAGAATAAACGAGCTCGACATAAGTATTGAGGAACACTCACAGCGCATAGGGCAGATTGATGACAAATTCATCAACGATTTGGAAAAAAATCGAAAGGTTCTTGAAGGAAAGATTTACGAGACTACACGCTCCATCGGTCGCCTTGAACAAAAACTGGAAGAAGCTGTAACTTCAAAGAAAGAATATCAGGATAAAGCTAGCAGAATTGTAGGTTTGTCGAGTCGTGCAAAAAGTATCAAGCATAAGCTTGATATTGTTGACCAAATGGATGAAGTGATTTTAACCGCACTCGAAGAAGCTGAAGACTCAATTCATGCTGTACTAAAATCGAAAATTGACGGTTTCCTTGAGAGATACCTGAGGCAAGATTATCAGGTTAAGGTGACTTCAGACTTCAAGATCGGGCTTATGGATCGGAACGGTTTTCTTGTGCCGCCGAGTGGAGGTCAAGGTGCGATCCTCAGTTTTATATACATTTCCTCTTTGATCTCTATAGCGAGGGAAAGAAGAGATTCAGAAAGCTCAATCTTGACTCCGGGTGCTATAGCTCCCCTGATATTTGATGCCCCATTCTCAAAATTAGATTCAAAGTATGCCCCTAACATTGCGAAAGAATTACCGAAGCTCGTGGACCAGTTGATTATCCTTATGTATCAAGATAATGACAAAAAGGTAGACAGTACATTGAAAGAGGAAGGTAAACTTGGAAAAGTTTACTACTTCACAGAGGAAACGGCAGCTGATCAAGGAAGCAAGTTGACTCAAGAACTTGTGATTGATGGTGAGGCGATCCCGGTGACTGTTTATGGAGCGCGGATGGATAAAATTGTGATCACGGAGGCAAATATTCATGACTGATAACTCAGGTGTCGCGATAAATTGGAGAAATATTGGCGTTAAACGAGAACGAAATCATGAAGCATTAATTTCAAGGTTAACGCTTGAAAACCGAAGTGTCTTTCAGTACTTGAAGGATCTTATGGTCTTTGCTGCAATGGTGGGTTACAGCCATGATGAACGAAGGGAGATATCCGGTGAGACAATTGAAATAATCCTCGACACATATGCCAGTGACGAAAAGGATGGTTTTATTTATTTGCTAGGGCTTTTAGAGCATAAGGATGGCCAAGTTCTCAAAGACGAGAAATTAAAAGAGTGCGTTGTCGTGTTTGAAGAGTATTGCAATGCTGGTCTGTATATCATAGAGGATTGGCTTAATGAAAATCCAGGCGATCCTTCCGGGGTCGATACGCTTTTGGATAAAATTTATCAAAGACTGTCAGAGAACGAGAAATTAAAAGATATAAATAATGACGAAATTGAGATAGATATTGATTGAGGATTTATAAAAGGAGTGAAGAGAATTCACTGCTCGTCGATGTAGTTGTCAGTATGTATCGTAGGCTGAGCACAAGGATGGTGTCAGCCATGCTGTACCTGTGATTAGAGAAGGCTGGCGGTCTCAATGACCAAGCGCAACACGTGATCCATCAGGTACGGTGTTGCCATGAACCACTGCTATCGCCATCTTTCTGCTGAAGACCGGCGGAGCCTGTCAACATAGATGACACATGAAATGGTTCTGGCTCTTTAAAATCCTGCTGCCTGCGACACCGGATCCCTCTCGGGATTCAGGTGCACCACCCCAGGCAGGCTGAGGTCTCGGATGTCGCCCGACCAGCGCTCTGGATGACGCTGCTTCGCCGCCTCGAAGACCTCCCGGCGCTGCGCCAGGAGGTCTTCGGCTTCGCCGCTATGCCGTTGGCTTGGCGTGACGTAGCGAAGCGCGCTGTGCCGGTGCTCATGGTTGTACCACTCGATGAATCGCTGGACCCAGTCCTGCGCCTCGGTCAGGGTGGCAAAGCCGTCGACGGGGAAGCCCGGCCGGTACTTCAGCGTCTTGAAGGCCGACTCGGCGAAGGCGTTGTCGTTGCTGACCCTTGGTCGGCTGTACGACGGGGTGATGCCCAGGTCGTACAGCTTCTCCAGGAAGGTCGCCGCCTTCATCGGGCTGCCGTTATCTGAATGCAAAATCAATGGCTTATACCGATCCGTCAGGTGCTCTCGCCAGCAGGCCTTCTGGATCAGCTCGGCCGCCAGCTCGCCGGTCTCCGTCTCGTATACCTCGTGCCCAACGATCTTTCGGCTGAAGACGTCCATGATCAGATACAGGTACCACCAGGTGCCTCGTGCTGGACCGGGCAACCACGAAATGTCCCAGCACCACAAGCGGTTAGGCGCCGTGGCCTGGTGCGTGGTCGGCGTTCGCTTGCGCTGTGGGGCCTGCTGTCGGCCCCGGTGGTGTTGCTGGTCATATTCATGAAGCACTCGGTACATCGTCGACTCAGAGGCCAGGTAGCGGCCCTTGTCCGCCTGATCGGCCACGATGAAGGCCGGAGGGCGGCTCCGATACTCTGGGGCGTTGCACAGCGCCACGATCGCCTCTCGCTCTTCGGGAGACAGCTTGTTGGCCGGCTCCGGGCGGTCGGCGTCGGGGCGGCGATCCGCCGTCACCCCGCCCTCAGCGACCCAGCGATAGTAGGTCCGCACATTGATGCCCATCACCTGACAGGCCTTGGCCAGCCGAGCACCGTCACGCTGGGCGTCTTGCACCAGGGTCACGATGCGCTGGCGATCCGGGAGGCTGGTCAGTCGTCCTCGTCGTTGGTCGTGCCCCAGATCGCCTCGGCTTTTTTTGATAGGGCCAGCAGTGCCGCCGTTTCAGCCAGGGCCTTGTCCTTGCGGTGCAGTTCGCGCTCCAGCTTGCGGAGCCGCTTCTGCTCCGCTTTGCGCGCCTGACGGTGCTGCTTGGCCTGCGCTGCCGCGTCCTCGTTGGCGTTCATGCAGGCATCCCGCCAGGCCTCCACCTGCTCGGGGTAGAGCCCACGCTCGCGGCAGTAGGTGCTGAGTTCAGCCTCGTTCATCGGGGCCGTCTCCAGGACGATCTGGAACTTCTCCTGGCTGGTCCACTGATCGGGCTTGGTGGAACGTGATGGCAAAACCTGTCCTCGTGATCTGGCCTGTTTCCGCCAATTGTAGCGGGTTGTCGCTGTGATGCCTTCCTGCTCGGCCAGTTCCGGGATGGTCAGATTCATGGGCGGCGCCATCTTCTTGAGGATGGCTTCCTTACGCTCTGCGGGGTAACGCACGTTGATCACCTCTCAATCCGTTTGGGTGACAACTACGTTGACGTATAGGGCATGCGCTTCAGTGTGCGGGCTATCTGTTGCGGTGACCAGTACTTGCGCAGCAGGTGGACCACCACCTCGAAGAGCTCTCCGTCTGGGTGCAGCTTGGGACGCTGTCGTGGCCGATGTCGCGTCAGACGAGCCCGATAGCCCGCGAGACCGGCATCGTAGCCCTTCTTGGGGTTGACCGTATGGCGAGCAATTTCTCTCGACACGGTGCTCGGCGCACGACCCAGGTGATTGGCAATGGCCCGGATCGAATGCGTGGCTCGCATCATCATGATGGCGGCCCGGTCTTCAGCAGAAAGATGGCGATAGCAGTGGTTCATGGCAACACCGTACCTGATGGATCACGTGTTGCGCTTGGTCATTGAGACCGCCCAGGTAAGGGCCGGCCTGCCCCGCTTCTTCTTCCCTTTTTTAAGAGATTTAGTGATTAATTTTCGCTGTGTTTATTTATAAAAATACCCGAAACTTATCTTGGCGCTGTTATATTTGGCCTGTTAAAGATGACAGATAGCGCAACCATCGACTTCGTCTGGTGCCTTCACGTCATACTGACGGGGATCTTTTTCAAGATCCTCAAGAGTGCGTCCTTCGACCCAGGTGAATTGCGCACCGTTAACAGGATTCTCATACATCTTGGCGCGAGCGAAGAGATCGGGGTGGTTGCGCTTAAGCGCCTGCCACTCGCCTTTTTGCTGGTAGAAACAAAAGTAACAGCCAGAACGCGAGCGCCAGTTGTAGTACTTTGGCAGACCGAGCCCTGATTCTTCCAACAGACGCTGGATGTCTGTCAGTCCCATCTTGTGCTCTTTGAATGGATAGATAGGCAAAATGTTAGGTTTGTCAGAGAGAGCAGGCGGTTTCTTCGACTGCTGTGTGTAGCCTTCACGATTCTCGTCGTGGCGAATGCCGATGTAACTATATGCGGTATTGGCCCCAACATAGTCCTCGAATGGCTGGATCTTGAGTACGCGGGTGCACCAGCGCGAGCGGGGGCTCGGGAGGTAGCCACCATAGACTTCGAGCCAAAGGTCAAAAGGGTTACGGTTACCTTTTTTCTTTGCGCCGAGCTTGTCAAGTGCATTGAGTCGGACAATCTCGGTGCCGAGTACTGCCTCAAGTCGCTCGAGGTATTCGTCTGTTTCCGGTAGTTCGACGCCGGTATCACAAAATACGTATTCGACGGGAAGCTCAGGGTAATGCTCACGCATAAAGAGCGCGAGTGCTGTTGAGTCTTTACCACCGGATAGGCTGACGATATGTTTGACGCTTGTATCGTTAGCTTTGGCTAAGGCTTCTTCCAGAGTCGCCATTTTCAGCCTCCTCAGTTTGATCTAGTAGATTGCGTAGCTGTGCTTGGGCATCAGAATGACCGATCAGCTGTGAAAGGTTGCCAATCAAGGTTTCTATGCGATAAGTGTACAGCTTTGCGATGGCAGCACGACCCTCTGCGCTCGGGGGATGATCGGAGTCGAGTGCGAGCGCGTGGGTTTCGATCTGGCCTACCAAAGCTGCGAAGTTGTTACGGAAGCGGACGAGGTCGCTGTCGGTCCAACGCTGCGGTTTTTTCTCAGCAACGATGGCAGCTAGCGCGTCGGCAAATGCGTAATCATTTGAGAACCGGGCCAGGGGCAGTGAGAGTAGCGCCTTTGCGAGACCTGAAAGCTGCTTACGAACATACGGCGGTAGGGTTTGGCGCCAGCGCTCAAATCTCGCCATTGTGCTGCTGTCTGGCGCGGCATCCGTTATAAGCCGGAGGTTGTCATCGACCGAAGCGAGGACGCTTTCACGATAGCGGTCGACGACGCTAGCCAGTCTACTTGTGGCAGAAGCAGCCCAACGAACTATACCGTCATAGTCCTTGCTATCAACTCCGGCGAGCTGCGGTAAACGGTGGAAGAATAATTGTACAGGACTGACCTCGCCGGTCAGCGAATGCTGTAGTCCGCGAACGTCGGCTGGTACCTCAGAGGTGTCCAAGGCGCCGGGGGGGAGCATCACCCGCCAAGCCTCGACACCGTCATATACCGCACGAATCAAGTCACTTGCGCTAAAAATGTCGGCACCGAAGACTTCGCCAAGATTGATAAGATAGCGGCGTGTTTCCGAGTCGAGCATCATGACCCTCAGCGTGAAAGCACTCGGCTGGCGGCAAATGCTTTCGATATGCGTAGGAAGCAGATCCTCGAGATAGTCGCCTTTCTCATCGCTGATAGAGAGCGCAGAGGGGAAAGCCTTGAGCGCTGCCGCAAATAAAATTGGCATGACGCCATCGCGCATTCCATAGGGGGGCGCTGCTAGCTCAGAGAAGAAACCGGAAAGATCCTTAGGCTGCTCATCCGGGATAGTTAGAAGATCCTTGAACTTCTGCCAGACTTCGGCAAGCGCCGGGTCTGTTAGGTCTGTCGGCTGTTTATAGACGTAGACGTCCTCGCCATCGGTTGCTTTTTTATATAAACCAGTATTGGAGAGTACCGTTCGAAAGATAGAGGCATCCGCGAACTCCCCGGCGATGCCGAGTCGTTCCTCACCATGGCGCTCCAGAATCCCCATTATCACTTTGCGCCGTGCATTGACGAGTTGTGGCGACGGTTTGTGGCGTACGATCATCTCATTCTTGATGACTGGAGTACATCTGAAGAGGTTCTCGCAGATATCGGATAGTGTGGTTAACAGATCTGCGCGATCTGCGATATGAAGCGCTTCACCACCATTAAACCAAAGAGCCTCAAATCCTGGTTGGGTGAGCCGGGTGAGCTGGTTGTGCAGATGGATCTGAGTCTCATCAAGCATCTGCTGTAGTTCTGTGCTGATGAGTGGGTCTTCGGCGAGAAGTGCCTCATCATCCTGCATTCGGGTCAAGCAAATCAGTTCCGCCGCTGCGACACGGATATCGATCATCTCGTTTGGTACCACGATGACCGTCAGAGGATCATGATAATTTAATGCCGCCTGGCAAGCTGCATCGTAATCTTTCTCGTTCTGTGGCACGACGTAAAGAACACGACCATCGGCCTGCGCACCGTTTTGCGTCAAGCCATTTTTGCTGCTGATCAGATCTTGCGCAGGGATGAACTCACACTCGAAGTAGCGGCGGATACTGTACTTGTCATTGTAACGAACCGGCCGCCATACAGAAGGGCGAAACTCCTTGTTGAGCAGCGTGAGGATGTCGAAGTCGCCCTCAAGGCGCGCGAGCTCTTCCTCAAGGCGGCTGCGGAGATCGACATCGGTGCCGTGCCAGAGAGAGACTTGATCGCTGCGGCGACGATGTAGTAGTAGCTTACGTTCGATTAGTTGTTCGATAGTGCGCTTAGCTGCTGGAGTATCACCGAGCGCGAACTCTAACAATGCGCGACTGACACGGCTGCGCTCGCCCGAGAGACCGAGTTCGAGGATGCTTGCTGTCTTTAGGGCGCGGGCCTCGAGCTTGTCGTCGACTTTAGAGAGCGCGCTTTCGGTTTCGAGCCACTTACGATACGTACCGCCGACGCCAGTATCGGCCTGCATTGCGACCGCGAAGTAGTCATATAAATGTTCAGGCGTAACTGATTGTTCTAAATCCGCTGAGAGCACAAAACCAAAGAGAGTGCGCTCATGCTGTGCGGCACGGGCGGCAAGGCGTGGCAAGATATGGAGCGCAGCCGGATGAAGGGGGTACGCGCGTGAAAGCAGGTCTGGAAGTTCGCCTTCAAGGTCAGTCAGTAAACCCACTTCTAGGGCCCGGTCGGCGATGTGCTCGTCGGAGTGTGAAAGTGACAGCTCGCGCGGTTTTTGCGAGTCGACAATATTGCCTATCAGACGGTACAGTTCGCGGCTGTCATCAACGTACTGGATGGGCTCGAAGCGGCCTTCGATCTTGCGCCATTCGCCCAGCATGGATTGGCTGAGGCCCGTCGCGTATTGCAGCAGTCCTTGATGCATGAGGAGGCCGAGCGTGACCGGTAATTTCTGAGTGCGTGCTGCGTACTCGGCCAAAGTCTGAATATCAGCCAGACGCTGGGGGTGGCCACTGCGGATGAGCTGTTCGACATGGCGGCCAAACTCATCCCATAGGATGACCACACGATCAATTAGGCATGGCTCGGAGTTTGAGAGTGTGCTTTTGTCCTTGAGATAATCCAAGACCGCAAGCGCTCCGGCGATACCGCTGGCATCCATCTGCTTGAGTGGTTGGGCAATCTCTTGCATCCCCAAGCGCTGCAGTGAAGCGCACGCAGCATCGCGTATGGCGAGGCCAACGTCTTGTATGGCACCTTCGAGCGCAATCACAACACCATGGGTATTTCCATGAGCCAGCCGCTTCTGAGCAAAGTCGCCGAGCTGTGGCTCAACCCGTTGCAGGCGCTGGCCCACCGCCTCGAGTGTCGTCCAGGCGTGCTTGCGATTTTCCACTAACTGTAGGAGGTAGGTGGCGCTGATGGATTTTCCCGAACCGTACGGGGCGATAACGAAAAAAGCGCGACTATCACTATGGCCGCTGACGCCTCGCAGGAAGGCAATGGCCTTGGACGTGGGCTCGTAGTGGCCGATACGCTCAGGTTCGCTAGCGTCGAAGACGACGTTGATGGAACGCAGAAATGGGGTTTCTTGTTGCATGGCTATGCTGCGACTCCCTGAGCTTGGGTTCGGTGGTAATAGGCTTCGAGCCACTCAATGGGAGCGTGTGCGGCAACATGTAGCTTGCGCTCTCCGGCTGAGCTGATCACCCTTACGGTGCCCTCTGAAAGTTCCGCCTCTGCCTTTTCGACGACATCGATAAAAGCATCGAGACCGAGCTGTAGACAACGGCCAAGCCCACCTTCAACGAAACAAGCCTCCCGCAACGGTAAGCCTCCTTCCTTTAGCGCACCGCTTACGCATAATGCATAGCCGAGCATTTCCACAGGAATTGTGGCGACTTCTAGCTCATTACGCCGATACATGTGCGAGTCACGGAAGTAGGTCAGGAGACCCAGGCGCCGGAAGGGGGAGTCGGAGGCATCTTCTGGATCAGCGTGTTCATTCGGAACAGGCACAGCGTAGGTAGAGAGCAAGCAGGCGACATCGCGTTGCAAAGTTTTCAGGACCGGCGAGCGCTGCTGTGAGGCATCTAGATGACGCTTCAGGGCCTCTGAACAGGCAATCCGATCGAAGCGTTGAGCACTGTAACGAGAGAAAAACCAGTGCCAACTCTGGGCCTCATCCGGATTGTTCACGAGATTGATATGTAGTGCGATCCAGGTGCCGATCTGCAGGAAGTATCTGTCATGTTTCAAAATCAGCCTGCCAAGCTCGGTGGGCACCAAAATCTTGCTCTTCTTTCCCTTTTGTCCAGGTTGCGTCTTAGCTAGCCCGGTAGCAATGAGCCAATGGCGAATTGATTTAGCCATATTACGGCCTACCCCTAGAGTGTCAGCAACATAGGGGTCGCTGAACGCTTCTTCTTTGTCCTCGATCAGAGTTAGGCCCTTATGGAGCCAACCTTCGCGGACGGGAAACGTCTCGTGTCCGCCAAATCTCATGCGAAAATCCTCTTCAGATGCTCGGCTTCGGCAGCGACAATGGTCGCGGCGAGCTCCGCTTCTTGATGTGTATTAGTAACTCCGAACGAAAAGCGAACGCTAGCGTATGCCTGGGCCTCACTCAGGCCCATTGCACGCAGAACGTGGGAAGGCTCTGGTCGGCCGGTTGTACAGGCAGAGCTTTGCGAACAGTAGATGCCTAACGTATCAAGGCGGCCAACTAATGCTTGCCCGTCGATGCCCTCGAAGCAAAGATTCGATGTGTTACAGACTCGCTTATCGCGGTTCCCATTGATGCGCACCCATGAGCATCGGTCCAGCACTGTCTTCTCAAAGATGTCACGAAGTTCAGCCATATGAGCAATTGCTTCATGGTGTTTGTTGTAACGAAGCTCGAGTGCACGCTGCATCCCGGCGATACCGGCCGTATTTTCGGTGCCGGCATGCCAACCGTCTTGTTGGCCACCTCCGATACAAAGAGGATCGATTAGCGCTGTTTGCCGTGCGTAGAGGGCGCCAACGCCGGCTGGACCATTGAACTTATGGGCAGTCAGACTTAGGAAGTCGGGGTCTAGATCCCCTATAACATTTGTATCGATTTTTCCTATTGCTTGAGCCGCGTCGATATGCAAGAGCGCACCATGCTCGCGCGCTAGAGCGGTAATCTCTCGGATCGGTTGAATAACACCGGTTTCATTATTGATCCATTGAATGGAGACAGCCGCATGGCGGTGGGCCAACAGTTGCTGACGCAGTACGCACAAATCTACCTCACCCTCTGAGGTGGCCGTGATGACTTTTGTAGGTAACCCCTCATCTTGTAGACGCGTTGCACAGCTTAAGATTGATGAATGCTCGATCGCGTTCGTGATGATGCAACTACCATGACGAGCGAGAGAGCGTAGGGCGAGGTTGTTCGCCTCCGTGCCACTTCCAGTAAAAATGAATTGCTCATCAGGGGTGCCGAGATACCCTTGTAGCCTCTCGCGTGCGCGCCGCAGGAGACGACGTGCCGGCTCGCCCTGCCGATGTCCGCTCGACGGGTTGCCGTAGGCGGTACGGAGAGCCTCGCACACCGCTTCGACCACCTCCGGTAGAGGAGGGGTCGTGGCGTTGTGGTCCAAGTAGATTTGCTGTGCGGGCTTTTTCATAGCTACAAAGGTATACGTTCTTTTTCTCCTGGACAAGGTCTTCCACATGCATCCAGCAGTCACCGTTGACGGGCATACCTACTGATTATGTTCTTGATCTGTCGAGGTATCCTGTAGTTAAGTTATTGAAATAACAGGTATTAATTGCCTGATCCGGTTTTGACATCTGACGGAAGCCCTTCCTAGGCCTTCTGACGTCAGCTCTCGGCTCGTGGTGTCGTCATCTGCTCACCGGGTAAACTCGGGTTATGTTCGTAATGCCTCCGGTAGTGTGCCGTCACCTGCGCAGCGGACGCTCGTCCGTTGCAGTGGCTGGCGTAAGGTGGTGGTAGTTTGGTTGCAGACTTCAGCGATTCTACCATGTGCGTGCAATCAGTATAAGTGTGCAAGTACCTGATATATCTATAAAAAACTTCGTAAAAAGTGCGGCCTTGAGTCGTCGTAAAACGGATTTTTCTCGCCGTGTCAGCGGCCAGCCGACCTCGTAGGGCTCCCTCTGCATAACGTTCTCGGTCTGCAGTGTTTAGATCAGCAGACTGTCGTCACGGCGGCTCTCGGCCAGGATGCGATGATGCTGCCGGCATCGTGATGCTGCCAGCTTACGAACATCTCCCGGTTCACTCCCCAGCCCTCGGTCAAGGTGAAGTGAACTCCGAATCTGGCTGGCAACGGCCGCTAGCCGTTAGGTGCGCCGGGCAGCAGCGCCTCCACGGTAGGTATCGATAAATAGGGCTTCTCCAAGGTGGTCCGGATCTCGTCATCCGTGATCTACCGCCGTCACCTAGCCTTTCGGAACCGCTCAATCAGGCCATTGGTGATGGACTCCAGGTCCTTGTATTTGGGGATCGGTCATCCAGGCGACCAGAGGTACGGCTTTGGTGCACTAGTGGGGGCATCCGCATCGACGGCCCACAGCATCCAAGTGCTGTGATCTGTGGACCAGCCGCGCAAGACGTGGCACGCCATGCAGAGTTCGCGCATCTCCGGATTCAACCCCAGCGAGCTGGGGAGAACGCTCTGCAGACCCTCAACCATCCCCATGGCGCGGTGGCCTGATGTTGTCGGCGTTCAGCATCGCAGCCTCCCTGGGAAAGTCTGGCCCGCCAACGTCCGTGATGGGCCGATCATCAGTAACGGGATTGCCACCACTCGGCCATCTCTTCGGAGACCCCGTCTGGCTGGCGGGCCTCGAGTACCATTCGGGTCAGGCTCTGTTGGTCCGGCGTCGGTCGACGTGCCACGCCCGCCGCGTCCTGTAGCTGGCGGATCTGCGGCGTCTCTTCCCAGGGTAGCCGGATGTCCTCCTTACCCGAAGTGGCCATAGGTGGCGGTGTCGTAGTAGGGCTGAAACTGAAGCCCGAGGTTGTTGAGGATGCCGGCAATCGAAAGTTCGAAGGTCGGCAGTCTCGCGCTCGGTGCGCTCCGGCGTCTCATCGGGCACCGTGTCGGTGCCGTGGGTATAACCCCAGCAGTGAGACGGGGCCGGGGCGCCCGATGGCATAGGACAGCTGCAGAGTGGCAAGCTGGGCCACCCCCGCCACCACTACTGCGATCACGCAACTTTAGCACCTGCACGCTGACATCCTCGACCCCGGTCTGAACTGTCCACTCGGGCAGAAAGCCGTTGCGGACCACGGCTTGGCACCCATCATCGAGCCGTTGCTCGGCATACTGTGCCAGGAAGGTGGCAGGTTCAGCCTCGAGGGTCTTGGCGATCACGTCACGGCCCCTTGGCGCAGCAGCTCGTGCAGCGGGTCAGCGACCTGGGGTTTTGGTTGCGAAAGAGCCCGGAGGGCAGAATTGGTCATGGCGTATCCGTTCGTGTTGATTGAGATCTTGGTCGCGATCAGTCAACAGGATATGCCACTCTTCCGACCTCCTCCCGTACACCAGAAATCACCATGGCTCGAATTCATCGGAAACCGACGTCGAGTCTTATTGGTAATTCAGACCGCACTCCTTTGCTGCCAGCGGAGGATAACTCCTATAGCTCATTTGATCACTCGGGATCGTACAGTTAGTCAAGCCATGGCCATACATAGTCCCAGCAAAGCGAGGCAATGTTCTTGCCACGAGCAATGACCATATCGACGCTCCATTCATCTACTGTTCGCAATGGTTCCAGTAGCGATAGACGCGCGCCGTCTTGGAGGATCTTTTCTGTTGTATTAGAGAATCTGATGCCAGCGGCCTTGGCTTCCTCGATACGCTTAGCCTGCTCGGCTACGGAAGTTGCAGTGAGCGCCAAATAGAATTTACGTTTTTTTTGCCAGCTATCGTTACCGATGGCAGAATTTTCTTTCGGCGGCAATAGAACCAGATTGCCGAGTGAGTGCCGAAGTATATTATCCTGATAAAGTCCGGCGATATCCCAGCCCTGCTTAGGGACGTTTTCGGGAGCGATATGTTCAACTGTCGCATAATGGGCGCTGCGCCAAGTTTTAAAATCCAGGAAAGCGTTCATATGTGAACTTGGTCTCACGCCTTCCTTAGTCCATAACCCAGGAGATTCGGTGTCGGGCATCGCCTGATGCGCTGCAGTAAAGATCATAAAGCGAACAAGCTCTCGGGACTGATTGTAGAGTGGATTGGCCGCGGCCTGATCGACCCATCTTTTCTTTTCCAAAGTCTTAATCTTGCGTTCCAAGAGCGCTTTTAGAGCGCTCTTTAAATCGTCAGTCGATAGCAAGCGGTTTGTGTGATCCACACCCGCGCAGAGGCCGAACTTCCAGCTCGATCCGCGGCCAGCGCTCGGTGCCATTATTGCTCGGAAATCGCTATCGATCCCGGCTGTACCACCTGTGGCAGCACGGCGGAGCACGAGAAAAGCAGCGACAGCCTTGAGTGCCTCGATAAATTGGGTTTCACCGCGATGTTTGAGATTAGATGCCCAGTATCGGGAGAGGATAGGAAGCGCGAGACTCGTCTTCATAGCATTAATGAGGGACATGAGAAGCTGCACTTCATCGACGGTTTCGCTACCATGGAATCGTGCAAGCTCCTCGATGCCGTCAGGTTCCCAATAGAACCTGCGAAATTTTGCGGAGTCGGCAATAGCTTGTACAAAAAGGCGCGCAGGTTCTATGCCATTTTTCGCAGCGCCGTCATAACTTTGCCGGAGGAAATTTCGCTGTGCTGCAAGGTCCTTTGAGAGCTTCTTGCCTTCGAGATAGAGCGCGAATGTCACAATCAGATCTTTGGTCTCTGCCTGCTTCTTGGACGTGTCTGAAAAACGTTGATCAAGGTTCTCATCAATCGTTTCAAATGCGATTTCTGACTGCGAGCCCGCATACCCGCTCTTTTTGTTCTCACAATTTATGACTCGGGGTTTTAGGGTTTCAAGCGCGGTTAGTGGTTCTCCAGTCGTATTAAGGGCATCAAAGATGTCGAACGCCGCGGATTCGTCTTCGGTTGTGACTCGGGTAAGCACGATGCATCTGCAAAAGTAGGAAGCGAACAGAAGCGTTCTGACGAGTGCATGGACCTCCTGGCATTTTGCCAAATCCTCTATAGCCCGATTCCGGTCACCTTCATCCTTCATGTAGTCGGAAAGTCGTTGAAAAAGATTTCTGCATTGCGTGCGCCTCACCCATGCAATCTCAAATTGCTCACATTCCGTATCTTCGTACCAATCCGCATCATTTAAATTCCCTATAAGTTCGCGAACAAGCTGGTAGTTATCTGCCAGCTTTACGGCATCGGTACCAGTTCCAAGTGCGGGTGGCACATATTCGATTGTATCGCTATCAAAATAATCAGCGAAACCTTCTAGAAATCGGCCTATAGGAGATCTGTAATCCGAGTTCGCTTTGCTTCGACCACGTGTATCGCCTCTTCGAACGATGCGGGGGAACGGAAAAGCCTCTTTAGGCGAAACCCTTTGCGACCCAATAGCGCACTCATAAAGTTCATACAGCTTCTCCTCAACTTCCTCATTGAGCCACTTTTTGACATTGGCATCGATAGACGAGAAAGATTCTATTGCAGCTAGTTCGCGACGCAAAGCCTCGCTGAGAGCGCAAGCAAAAAGGGTGAGCGTTGTCAGGCGCTGCTGCCCGTCGACTACGGCGACGGAAACGCCAGAGAATTCTTCTTCTTTCGTTTCTTCTTCGACAAGAATTAATGTGCCAAGGAAAGTGAAAGCATTGGCATCGGCGCTATCGGAAAGGCGACGAAAACCGTTCAGCGTGTCATAGAAGAGCCTTGTGATATTGTCTTCCGACCAATCATATTGGCGCTGATATTCCGGTATTGTGAATCCGACTCGTCCGTCATAAAGCATGGAAGTTTCAAGCGGGCTTGATGCGCGTGCTTTAAAAAGATCCTCAACTTTTTTCATGTATCCTCTCATCTCTATCTTGTTCTATATCATGTGCTTTAGAATTTGTCCGAAAGCTGGTTGCACTCAGCGTAAGTCATTTTAATCGAATTAATTGCTCGTTTGTATCCCGTAAACCTCATCTTCTCGCCGAATTTTGTCCTGCCTGGCCTCTGCTAGACGACTTTAAGACAAAGCCTAGATAAACCCCTTAATACTGGAGAAAATATCGCATGCGCTTATGAACGTCTCTGTTTTAGCGACTAAGCCCCCTCCCCATATAGACAATTTTATACTTAATAAGCATTTTAACATAGATCGATTCCGTATCGAACCCTTCAGGCAGTCTGATCTTATCATTAGCGATGAACATCCCTTTAACGCAGTACACTGCGACGAGGTGTCCCATGGCGAAGCAAGCCACCCTGATGAAGAAGGCCCGTGCCCGCTACTCCGATGCCTACCGCCAAGAGGCTCTGGCCCTTGCTGATCGCGTCGGTGTCAAAGCCGCCGTCCGAGATCTAGGCCTTCAGCCCAGCCAGCTTTCCCAGGTTCGCCCGTACTGACACAGATGGTGACCACCCGGTTGACCGAGCAGCTGCGTAATCGGGTCAAGGAAAGGCACACCGTGAGTGGGGTCGCAGGCTCACCGGGACCTGGACACTCTTCAGAGCCGCGTCATGGAGGTGCTGACTGATAAGCAGGCCCAGTTGGAAGAGAAGCTTGGCTGCCTGCCCGATAGCCGGGTGGGGAGCTACCTGGGCTGGCGACTCGAGGATGACCACGCCTTCTGCGGCGAGTGCCAGCAGCGGCTGAGTCTTCTTGGTGCTTCGGCTCGGCCGTATCCGGAGCAGCGGTTGGCCGACACCCTGCGAGTGATGGCCATGTGCGGTGTCCATCCGGCGATCTATCAGGCGGAACTGCACGCCGTAAACGACAGGCTCAAGGCACGTCCTGGCATTACCGAGTGGTTGGACAAGCAGCGGCTTGGGGAGGCCGCTACCAAAGGGCGAGGTCTTGCCGAAGGAGCATGGCAGTCTGCCAGAGACCTGGCTGAGGAGCACGACCTGCGTGGAAAGGTGCAGGGGATTGCGGTTGGATTGTCGGAGCGCCAGCGCAGCGGGAGAAAGTCGCGGGACGAGTAGGTGGCAGTGATGAAGCATCTGGCATGAACGCCGCTACTTACCTGCTACGGCAAGTGCGCCCTTCATGCACCATACTCCCATGACATCCACGATCTCAGGGAGGAGAGCCGATGTTGACCCATGCCCAGCTCAAGGCTCGCCAGCGGACTGAACGCCACGCCCACGCCGAGGGCATTGCACTACGCATCCACCGGGCGCTGAGCTGGCTGGCTCGCGCCGAGCTTTGCGACGACGAGGATGGCCGCTTCATCTTCCTGTGGATCGCCTTCAATGCCGCCTACGCCAACGACCTGGGCGACATGCGCATCGCCGAAAGCCGTCTGCTAGGAGAGTTCCTGCAGCGGCTGAGTCGACTTGATGATCAGGATCGCCTTTCCGAGATGGCCTGGCGTCGCTATCCATCCGCCATCCGCTTACTGCTCAACAACCGCTACGTCTACCAGCCCTACTGGGATCACCAGAATGGCCTGAGCGGAAGCGACGACTGGGAAGAGCGCTTCGCCGCAGCCAGGCGTGCGGCGAATATCGCCTTGGCGAACCATGATACTGGCACCGTGTTGAGTATCGTCTTCCAGCGGCTCTATACACTGCGCAACCAGTTGATTCATGGCGGAGCAACCTGGGACAGCTCTGTGAACCGCGAGCAGCTGCGTGATGCCAATGGGATTCTGGGTGATGTGGTGCCGGCCATCATCGAGATCATGCTGGACAATGTGGGCGAGCATTGGGGCGATGCTTGCTATCCGGTACGCTCAGAGTGAGACACGACCGCTCCAGGAGGTCTTATGCGAGCAAGTGCCTGGCGGGGAGGATCCCGCGACAACCCGATCTATGGCATTCGGGTTGGCCGTCCAAACCGCGACGCCTACTTCATGCGCAGCTGGACCAGCATTGAAGTGGAGATGGGTGGTCAGTGGGAGACATTCACATTAACGCCCGGCTTCTGGAATCAGTGCACAGAGTTCCGCGACAGTGGCACGCCCAAGATTAGGCGCTGGCTGGAGTGTCATTTCACCACCGACTGGCCCAAGGGGCACCCACCTCAGTTCGAGCTGGTTCCGGTTGGTGAAGGCAGGTTTCGGCTCGAACCCACTGGCGCGTCGAGGTGACGTAATGGAAGGGTAGCTAGGCAGACACATTCTCGGTGAGAGCGACGAAACTATCAGGAGTGACGAGAGAGCCGCTTAAATCATCGCTGGTCCGCTCATGGACTGCCTCGACTACTTCATGTTCATCGCCAACGATAACACCGCCGGACTGTTCTGCTCGCTTAGAGAAGATGTGAAGTGACCCCCGCAGGCTCGATCCTCGCCCACGGTCGGGGTGCTCCGGGCTTCGACCCTTCGGGCTGGTTGCGCCACCCTGCGCATCCCTGGCGCTCTTCCACCCCGCGCGCCGACGGCTCCGCCTGTTCGTTCCGCACACACATCGCCTCGACGGGGCCGGCTCGTGCCTCGCCCGCCCCTCACCCCGCAGTGCCGGCTGACGCCCGGATGGCCATGAGTCCTACACCTACCTGAAGGAAGTGCTGGAGCGGCTCCTAATTCACAAGCAAAGCCATTTCCATGAACTCTTACCGCAGTACTGGCAAAAACGCCTAACTATGCGCCGGCGGTGTTCGGCGGACGCTAATGTTGGTTGCCGGTTGGTTGCTGATTGCGCAGAATCGGTGTGGTCAGTGTAAGCAGTGGAAATTCTCAACTATTTGATTTTATGAGATAACCGCATGGCAGGCGCGGTCTTCAATATTAACAAAATTGCACTCATAATCCCTGGGCCCTGATGAATAGCTAATGGTCTGGTGGCTAATTGAGACTCACTCTCGTCGGAAGCAGGCCGAGAAGCGCAGTTCTTGTATTGGATATGCCCACGATAAAGAACTTTCGCCTGTGCAGCGGACGGTCATCCGCTGCGGTAGACGGCGCAATGTGGTCGCAGTTTGGTCGCAGATCACAGCGAATCCATGTGGTGTGTGTAATCAGTGCAAATCTGCAACCGGTTGATCTATATACAAATGCCCGTAGCAAGCGCGGCGCTTGTATTATCGAAAAACGGATTCAAAATCCGCCGGGTGCAAGCCCTTGTCGGTTCGAGTCCGACCGCCGGTACCAGCCCCCCTATCATGACGACGGCCGCCTGCCTCCCCCGCAGGCGGCCGTCGGCGTTTTCACCATTACCTCTCGCCTCCACGTTACTCAGGGGGCAGAGGGAGGGCGTCGTCAGCGCCTTCTTGAGGCTGTCTCCTTGCATGCTTTTGTAGTTTTTAAGCTACAATGCGCCCGATGATGGAGCTTACGCATTACCTCACCGCTGACGGCCACGATCCGTTTCAAGCCTGGCTGGATGCCACCAAGGGCAAGGATCGTCAGGCAGCCATGCGCGTGCTGACTCGTCTCAACCGTTTGGCCGCCGGCAATGCCGGCGACACCAAGGCCGTTGGAGATGGAGTGCTGGAGCTTCGAATCGACTACGGCCCTGGCTACCGCGTGTATTACGCCAAGGTGGGCAGACGCCTGGTGATGTTGTTGATCGGTGGCACCAAGAAGCGCCAGCAGGCTGACATCGAGCAGGCGAAGGCGTTTCTGAAAGACCACCGGAGGAGAGCGCGAACATGAAAAGCCACGACACCGCTGTTATCGAGATGCTGCGTGATGACCCTGGCATGGCGGTCGATTACCTGCGCACCGCCTTCGATGAGCTGGACGAGGAGGGGGGAGAGTCTGCCTTTCTGCTGGCGCTGCGACATGTGGTGGAGGCCCAGGGCGGCATGGCTGCCGTGGCTGAGCGTGCCAAGGTCTCACGCGAGAGTCTGTACCGGGCATTGTCACCCAGGGGAAACCCGACCCTGCGCACCATGACCGCCGTCATCAAGGCGACCGGCATTCACTTCCACGACCTGACCCGCGCCGCCTCCTGACCGCCGCGTTACCCCATCACGCTTACCACCACGATGGCCAGGGTGCCCCCGGTCAGCAGGTAGCCCGCCAGGGCGAAGAGGCCGTCGTCGGCGAGCAGCGCCAGGCCGAACAGGGTCAGGGCGAGGCCGGCGCCGTTGGCGCTGAACGGGATGAACTCCATGGGCGGCATGGCCAGTGCGATCACCAGGCAGATCACTGCCACGGCGAAGTGAGCCGGCGGGCGAGTGAGCACCGTCAGGCGTTGATGCAGCAGGCGGTCCGTCCAGGCCGCCGGTCGTTCCAGCCAGGCCAGCACGCGATGGAAGCGCGGTCGTGACACCCGGCGACGCAGCAGCCAGTGCGGCAGCCAGATGCTGCGTCGCCCGGCCAGCAGCTGGCTGCTCGCGAGCAGCACCAGGCTGGCCATCAGCGTCGGCACGCCCGGCACGTCGCCGACCAGCGGTGCCAGGGTCACCAGCCCGGCGAGCAGCAGGAAGGGGGCGAAGCTGCGTCGGCCGACGGCCTCCAGGATGGCGCCGAGGCTGACGCTGGCTTCTCGAGATCCGGCTTGCCTGACCCGCTCCAGCAGGGCGCTCAGGCTGGTGGGCCCCCGCTCAGTGGCCACGTTGGCGACGCGTGACCAGCAGCAGGATCCCCAGCAGTACCAGCACGGGGCCGACGAAGCCCACCGGGCTGGCCGCTTGCCAGCCCACAAAGGGCAGCAGCACGCCGAGGCCGATCATCAACCAGGCGAAGAGTCGAACCGACATGGGGCACTCCATAGCGAAAGGGGCTCCAGTCTAGCCGCTGGTGAAGAGGGCTGCAGCCCGGAGCAGGGCGACAGGACTGTTGAACCGTCGCAGGATGTCGTATGGTGGTGGTTCACAGTCCTTCGCCCGCTTGCGGGTGGAGGGCTGTTTTCGTTGGATACCACGATAAGCGTACAAACAGCGTTTATCAGCGTTCAGGAGGTGCCATGCAGTCCCGTCCCCCGCTCATCATCAACCGGCTCGATGCCGATCGTCTGCAGCGCCTGATCGATGAGGCCAGCGACAAGGATCTCTTCGTGGCAGATGCCCTCGAGCAGGAGCTCGAGCGCGGCGAGGTGGTCGATCCCGAGGAAATTCCCGAGGATGTGGTCAGCATGAACAGCCGCGTCCAGTTCACCGACCTGGCCCGCGGGCGCCAGATGATTCGCACCCTGGTCTACCCTCGCTCGCTGGCCGATGTGGAAGATGCCATCTCGGTGATGGCGCCGGTGGGCGCCGGCCTGATCGGCATGCGGGTCGGCGACACCATCGACTGGCCGCTGCCCGATGGCGGCCAGGTCCACCTGCGCGTGGATGCCATCCTGTGGCAGCCCGAGCGCGAGAAGCAGTACCACCGCTGAGGACACCGACATGCCCCTTTCCCTGTGGCTCTCCCTGGCAGCGGTGTGTGCCATGGGCGCCATGTCGCCGGGCCCCAGCCTGGCCATGGTGCTGCGCCACACCCTGGGTGGCGGGCGTGTCCCGGGTGTCGTGGCGGGGCTCTCCCACGCCCTGGGTGTCGGCTTCTATGCGCTGCTGACCGTGTGGGGGCTGGGGGCGCTGATCGTTCGCCAGCCCATGCTGTTTAACGCCATCTCCTGGGTCGGCGCCGCCTATCTGGCCTGGCTGGGCATCAGGGCGCTGCGTGCCGGGCGTGCCGGCCCGCTGGAGGCGGTGGGAGTGCCCACCACACGGCGTCAGGCGGCCCGCGACGGTGTGCTGGTGGCTCTGGGTAACCCCAAGCTGATCCTGTTCTTCATTGCCCTTCTCAGCCAGTTCGTCACGCCCGGCATGAGCCTGATGGCACAGGTGCTGATCGTGCTCACTGCCATGCTGATCGACGCCGGCTGGTATGTGCTGGTGGCCCTTGGGCTCTCTCACTCCCGGGTACTGCCCTGGCTGCAGGCTCACGCCCACTGGATCAACCGCGCCACCGGGGTGCTGCTGCTGGCGTTGGCGGCACGGGTGATCAGTGGCCCGCTGATCGTCTGACCGGCAGGTGCCAGCGTTGACGAAGGATCGTCGGGGCGTGTGTGAGGGGCCTGGGGGAGTGGTAGGCTCAGTGATGAATTCGCTGCGCAGATCCTGCCGATGAACGAGACGTCACAAGCGTCCCAGGCTCTTGCCCTGGTGCTGGAAGCGGACATGGAGGTGGCCGCGGTGCTCTCCCTGCAGCTGGAGGTACTGGGCCTGGAGAGCCGCTACTATCGCCACTCCGCGCACCTGCTGGATGAGGTGGTCAGGCGTCCCCCGCAGCTGGTGGTCATGGGTCTGGAGGTGGGCAGCGAGGATGGCATCGCGCTGCTGCGCCGCCTGGCGGCGACCGGCTACCGGGGGTGGGTGCTGCTGCTCTCCGGCGTGGAGCGCAAGATAGCGCGCATCGCCGAGCGTGTGGGGCAGACCCTGGGCTTGCATATGCTGGGCTGCCTCGACAAGCCCATGCGCCTGGCCGACCTGCGCCGCTGCCTGGGCAGCCTGCGGGTGGGACGCGAACCGCCCGCCGAGGTGACTGGCGACCCGGTATTCTCCAGTGAGGAGCTTGAGCTGGCGCTACTGCGCCAGGAGCTGACCCTCCACTACCAGCCCCAGTTCGAGCTCTCCTCCGGGCGCCTGAGTGGCGTGGAGGCGCTGGTGCGCTGGGCGCATCCCGAGCTGGGCCTGATTGGTCCCGCGGGCTTCCTGCCCCTGCTCTCACCGGAGCAGGGCAAGCGACTGACGCGCCACGTGCTGGAGATGGCCCTGAGTGATGCGGCGATCTGGCATCGACAGGGCGTCATGCCGTCGCTATCGGTCAACGTGACTCCCGATGACCTGATGTGCCCCGACCTGCTGGCGCTGACCCGGCACCGGCGACCCGGTGACCCGCCGCTGGTGCTGGAGGTGACCGAGACCGCCGCAATGCACGATGACCTGCTGGGCAGCGAGGTGGCGGCACGCCTCTGCCTGGGTGGGCTGGAGGTCTCGGTGGACGACTTCGGCGTCGGCTTCTCGTCGCTGTCGCGGCTGCAGCTGCTGCCGATCAGCGAGCTCAAGGTCGACCGCAGCTTCGTCCGTCACCTGCATGAAGAGTCCCAGGATGCCGCCATCGTCGAGGCGGTGGCACTGTTGGGTCGCAGACTCGGTATCCGAGTGGTGGCCGAGGGGGTCGAGGACCCGGGAGTGCTGGCGCTGCTCGACCGCTTCGGCTGCACCCATGTCCAGGGCTTCGGGCTCGCTCGACCGATGCCAGCCGGGGATATCCTGGAGCTGGGGGCCACTCAGGACGCGATGCGTTTCAGTACCTCCGCCACGGGTGAGCCGCTGGGCAGCACGCCGTAGGCGGGGCCCGCCTCGCTACCCAGCCGTGCCCGGCAGAAGGTCTCGCCGATCGCATTCGGTGCATGGCGCAGCAGCAGCGCTCCCTGCAGGCACTGGGCCAGCCGCTGGGTGAGCCAGCGCGCCCGAGGCTCGAGTTCCTGCGGAGGCGCCTCCAGCAGGTGCTCCAGGCCACCCAGGGCGTCATCCAGTTCCCGGACCTGTCCCCGCGCCGGCGCCAGCTCCTGCCATAGCGCCTCCAGTGCCTCGGGATGGCGGGCCAGTACCCGCAGCACATCCAGGCAGATCACGTTGCCCGAGCCCTCCCAGATCGAGTTGACCGGCGCCTCGCGGTAGAGGCGTGCCAGTGGCGGCTCCTCCACATAGCCGATGCCCCCCAGGCACTCCATGGCCTCGGCCATGAAGCCCGGCCCGCGCTTGTTGTGCCAGTACTTGGCCAGCGCCGGCAGCAGCCGGGCCAGGGCGCGTTCGGCCGCGTCACCGCGGGCCGCGCCGTCGAAGGCGCGTGCCGCGCGCAGCGAGAGGACCACCCCGGCCTCCACCTCCAGCGCCAGGTCGGCGATCACCGCACGCATCAGCGGCTGCTCGGCGAGTGGCCGGCCGAAGGCATGGCGCGCCTGCACGTGGCGCCACGCCTCGCCGAGGGCCTGGCGCATCATGCCCACCGGGGCGCTGGCGGCATCCAGACGCGTCTGCTGCACCATCTCGAGGAGGGTGGCGATGCCACGGTCGGGCGGACCGATGGGCTCGGCCCAGGCGCCGCGGTACTCGATCTCCGCCGAGGCGTTGGCGCGGTTGCCGCACTTCTCCTTGAGTCGCTGCAGTTCGATGGCGTTGCGCTCGCCATCGGGGGTGAAGCGCGGCACCAGGAAACACCCCAGCCCCGCCTCGGTCTGCGCCAGGGTCAGGAAGGCGTCGGACATGGGGGCGCTGCAGAACCACTTGTGGCCGGTCAGTCGCCAGCCGTCGTCGGTCGCCTCCGCCCGCGTCGTGGCGAGGGGGGCGGTTTGCGTGGCGGCGAGTGGGTCGGCTCGCGTGGAATTGCTACGCACATCGCTGCCGCCCTGTTTCTCGGTCATGGCCATGCCGAAGGTGAGCCCCCGCTTGTGCGCCGCCGGCAGTGCCCGCGGGTCATAGTGGCTGGCCAGCAGGCCGGGCGCCCAGTGGGTCTCCACATGGGGGGAGTGACGCAGTACCGGCATCGCGGCGTGGGTCATGGTCACCGGGCAGCAGAAGCCCGGTTCGGCCTGGGTCAGCAGGTAGAGAGCGGCGACATGGGCCTGGTGGCCGCCGTGCCCCTCCTCATGCCAGGCCACGGCGTGCCAGCCGCCCTCCATGGCCAGGCGCATCAGCTGGTGATAGGCAGGGTGGTAGTTCACCTCGTCCAGGCGCCGGCCGTGGCGGTCGAAGAGGCGCAGCTCCGGTGGATGGCGGTTGGCCGCCTCACCCAGCGCCTGGACGCCCTCGCTGCCGGTCTCGCGGCCCAGCGCGGCGAGCCGTTCGGCGACCCACGCCGGGGCCTCCCGGGCCAGGGCCTCGCGCAGCGGAAGGTCCTCGGCGAGCAGGTCGCGGTCGCCGGCCGGGAGCGGCTGGTTGGCCACCTCATGGGTGGCCAGGCGGTGACGGGGTGCATAATCGGGCATGGCGGGTCTCCGCATCGGCGGCCTTGACTGAGCATGGAAGTCGCGACGCCCACGGTCAACGTGACGCCACGTCACCGACTGGTTAGGCTTGGGGCATTTCTCGGGGAGACGCCCATGTTCGAAGATCCGCACTTGCCAACGCCGCATGTCGCCCGCGAGCGTATCCAGCTGGTGGACGCCCGCAATCGCCCCTGTGGCAGCGCCTGGCGGTCCGAGATGCGCCGCTTCCGCTTCTGGCACCGTGCCACCTACGTGGTGGTGGTCAACGCCCGTGGTGAGCTCTGCGTGCAGCGCCGCACCCTGACCAAGGAGGTCTTCCCCGGTGGGCTCGACCTGGCCGCCGGCGGTGTGGTGGGGGCCGGCGAGGCGGTTCACCTGGCGGCCCGCCGCGAGCTCGAGGAGGAGCTGGGCATCCGCGGCGCGACGTTGGTGCCGGCAGGTGGCTTCGTGCATGCCCGGGGCGGCAACCATATCTTCGGCAGCCTCTATCGGGTCGAGCATGACGGGCCGCTGACGCTCCAGGCCGAGGAGGTGGCCGAGGCGTTCTGGCTGCCGCCTGCCGAGGCGCTGGCGCTGGCGGAGGTAACCCCGGACACCCGCCAGGCGGTGGAGGTGCTGCGTGACGCCGGATTGCTGGGGGCGGCGTCATGAATCGGCCGGCCAGCCTCAACGAACTGGACGCCGTGCTGGCGGCCCTCGAGGGAGTGGTGCTGGGCAAGTCCCGGGAGGTGCGCCTGGCGCTCTGCTGCCTGCTGAGCCGTGGCCACCTGCTGATCGAGGACCTGCCGGGGCTGGGCAAGACCACCCTGGCCCAGTCGCTGTCGCGGGTCACCGGCCTGGACATGCAGCGGCTGCAGTTCACCAGCGACCTGCTGCCCGCCGATGTACTGGGTGTCTCGGTGTTCGATCCGCGCGAGGCGCGCTTCACCTTCCATCCCGGGCCGATCTTCCATGGCGTGGTACTGGCCGACGAGATCAACCGCGCCACCCCCAAGACCCAGAGTGCGCTGCTCGAGGCGATGGAGGAGGGGCGGGTGACCGTGGAAGGCGAGACCCGCTCGCTGCCTGACCCCTTCTTCGTCATCGCCACCCAGAACCCCCAGGAGCAGGCCGGTACCTTTGCGCTGCCGGAGTCCCAGCTCGACCGTTTCCTGATGCGCCTCTCGCTGGGTTACCCCGACGCCCGCGCCGAACGCGAGATCCTGCGCGGCCGCGCAGGCCGCGAGCGCCTGGCCGAGCTGCCGGCGCTGCTCGATGCCGAACGGCTGCGCGCCTGGCAGGCGCGGCTGGGCTCCATCCATGTGGCCGAGGCGCTGCTCGACTATGTGCAGGCGCTGGTCACCGCCAGCCGCGAGCACCCGGAGCTTGCCTGGGGACTCTCCACCCGGGGTGCCCTGGCGCTGCTCCAGGCGGCCCGCGGCTGGGCGCTCCTCGAGGGACGCGACCACGTGCTGCCCGAGGACGTCCAGGCGGTGTGGGTACCGGTGGTGGGGCATCGCCTGAGCAGCGGCCGGCGCGAGGAGGGCGAGGCGCTGGCCCGCCACCTGCTGGCCCGCGTGCCGGTGATGGGCTAGCCGTGCTGTCCCGGGCGTCTCGCCAGCGCTGGTGGCGGCGGGCGGCGATCGCGCCCGGTACGCCGCTGCCCCAGCGCCGGCTGTTCCTGCTGCCCACCCGCTTCGGCCTGGGCTGGGCGGTGCTGGTCCTGCTCCTGCTGCTGTTCGGCATCAACTACCAGAACAGCCTCGCCTACGGGCTCTCCTTCTGGCTGTTTGCGGTGGCGGCGGTGGCCCTGCTGCGAACCTGGCGCAACCTGCTCGGCGTGCGTGCCAGCCTGCGCCTGCCCGCCGAGACCTTTGCCGGGGGCGAGGCGCGCCTGGGAGTGATGCTGGATGGCGGGCGTGCACGCCACGCCATCGAGGTCCACGCCCCTGAGGCGTCCGCCTCGGTCTCGCTGCCCGAGGGGCACGGCGAGGCGGACCTGGCCTTGCCGGCCGGCGCGCGCGGCGAGCATCCGCTGCCGCTGTTGCGCCTGGAGAGCGCCTGGCCGCTGGGCCTGGTGCGCGCCGTAGCCTGGCTGGCGAGTGACGAGACGCTGCTGGTCTATCCCCGGCCGCTGGCCGACGAGATTCCCGAGCACCGCCAGGCCGGGGCGGGACTCGAGGCCACCGACTTCGCGGGCCTGCGGCGGGCCGAGCCCGGCGACAGTCCGGCACGACTGGCCTGGAAGCAGTGGAGCCGCACCGGCGTGCTGGCGGCCAAGGCCTTCAGCGTACCGCCTCGCCAGCAGCTGTGGCTGGACTACGATGCCTGTCGCGGTGCCCCGGAGACGCGCCTGTCGATCCTCTGCGCGCGGGTGCTGGCCCACCACCAGGCCGGCGATCGCTACGGGCTGCGCCTGCCGGGCGTGACCCTGGCCCAGGGCGAGGGAGCCGCCCAGCGCCGTCAGGCGCTGACGGCGCTGGCGCGCTTTCGCCCCGCTGGCACGCCGGGAGGTGTGCGTTGAGCCGGCATGTGGCACCGCCGGCGGTACTGGCCGACGGCCGCGCCCTGAGTGCGGCCATGCTGCGTCGGCTGTTCGTCGGCCAGTGCCTGGTGCTGGCCCTGCACCTGGCCTTCATGCCGGCCTGGCTGGCCGGTCTCGCCGCCCTGGTGGCCGGCTACCGCTACCTGCAGCTGCGCCGTCGCCTGCCCCGGGCCGGGGTCGTGCTGCGCCTGGCCGGCGTAGCGGCGCTGACCGGCGGCCTGTGGTTGCACTACGGCACCCTGGGGCGCATGGAGTCGATGATCGGCCTGCTGCTCGGGGTCTACCTGCTCAAGTTGCTCGAGACCCATAACCGCCGCGATGCCCGGGTGGTGGTGCTGATCGGTATGGTCGCCACTACCGTGGCCTTCCTTCACGACCAGGGCATTCCCATGGCCGCCGGGGCCCTGCTGGCGGTGGCCTGGCTGATGCACTCGCTGGTATGGCTGGCCGGCGCCACCAGTGCCCGCCAGGCATGGCGCGAGAGCGCCTGGCTGCTGGGGCTGGCGGCGCCGCTGATGGTGCTGCTGTTCCTGGTCTTCCCGCGGATCGGGCCGTTGTGGAACCTGCCCCAGGCCGAGCGAGCCGCCACCGGGCTGAGCGACGAGATCGCCCCGGGGGACATCGCCGAGCTGTCGCGCAGTGACCGGCGCGCCTTCCGGGTGCGCTTCGAGGGCGCCGAACCGGCCTCCGATGAGCGCTACTGGCGGGTCTATACCCTCTCCGAGTTCGATGGCGAGCGCTGGCGCCGGGTCTCGCCGGAGCGTCTCGCCGCCGGCCTGGGGCGGGAGCTGCGCGACCTGGTGGCCGAGGGGCCCCGCTCGCCCTGGCCGGACGACGCCGAGCCACGCTTCACGGCAGAACTGCTGCTGGAGCCCGACAGCCGCCCCTGGCGCCCCGCGCTGGGGACGCCGCTGGAAAGCGACGAGCGCCTGCGCTGGCTGGCCGATGGCACCGTGGAGGGACTCGTGCCGCTCGCCTCGCGCAGCCTGCTGCGCCTGTCGAGCAGTGGCCTGGCGCCGAGCTGGCCCGAGCCCCTGGGGGAGCGTTGGCACACCCGGCTGCCGGACGATACGAACCCGCGCAGTCGCGCGCTGGCCGAGCGGCTGTGGCGCGAGGCCGAGGGCGAGCCTCGCGCCTTCCTGGCGGCACTCATGGCACGCTTCGGCGAGGCGCCATTCCGCTATACCCTGTCGCCGCCGCGGCTGACCTCCCGCGACCGGGTCGACGAGTTCCTGTTCGAGAGCCGTGCCGGCTACTGCACCCACTACGCCTCGGCCATGGCGGTGCTGGCCCGGTCGGTGGGGCTGCCGGCACGTATCGTTGCCGGCTTCCTGGGCGGCGAGCGCCATCCCGACGGCCACTTCACGGTGCGTGACTACGATGCCCACGCCTGGGTGGAGGTGTGGCTGGACGGTGCCTGGCAGCGCCTCGACCCCACCGCCGCCATCGCCCCGGAGCGCATCGAACAGGGGGCCGAGGCGGTGGAGGACGGTGGCGACGCCTTCCTGGCCGACTCCCCCTTCTCGCCGCTGCGCATGCGCGAGCTGGGGTGGGTCAATCGACTGCGTCTGGACTGGGAGCGTCTGGAGTATCGCTGGCAGCGCGGGGTGATCGGCTATCGCGACGAATCGCGCAGCGCCTTCCTGGTCCGGGTGGTCGAGGAACTGCACGCCTTGTGGGGCGCCCTGCTGGGCCTGCTTCCCGGGCGCGGCCTCCTGGCGTGGCTGGTGGGCCTGGCACTGGCCCTCGGGGCGCTGGGTGGAGTCGCAGCTGGCCTGGGCCTCGCCTGGCGCCGCCATCGGGAGGGACGCGACGAGGCGCTGCGAATCCGCCGGCTGCAGGCCTGGCTTGCGCAGCGCGGTATGCCGCCCCACGACGGCGAGTCGCCGGCCGCCCACCTGCGTCGCCTGGCCGACTCCACCGGTGCCGCCGGACCGGCGCTGCGTGACTGCGCCCACCAGCTCGAGCGGCTGCGCTATGCTCGTCTGGGGCCGGCGGAGCGTCGCACCCGGCGCCGGGTCCTCTCCCGCCGCGTCGCCGAGGTCCGCCGCCGGCTGGCCAGGCAGGGCGTCACGGGGTAGCGCCGCCGCGGGTGGCGTGGCATCGTGAAGGTCATCGACCATCAAGGCCCGCGCATGTCTATCCACGACCATCAATGTCGCACCGCCCAGGGCGAGTCCTTCAACTTCGGCGCGCTGCGTGGCCAGGTGCTGCTTATCGTCAACGTCGCCAGCCGCTGCGGCTTCACCCCCCAGCTGCGCGAACTCGAGCGCCTCTATCGTCGCTACCGCCATCGTGGCTTTATGGTGATCGGCTTTCCCTGCAACCAGTTCGGTCGCCAGTCGCCGGAGTCTGCTCAGGAGTTCTGCGCCCTGAGCGCCCGGGACTACCAGGTCAGTTTTCCGCTGATGGAGAAGGTGAGGGTCAACGGCAGCGACGCCCATCCGCTGTTCGTCGAGCTCAAGCGTGAAGCACCCGGTTTGCTGGGCACCGGCCTGGTCAAGTGGAACTTCACCAAGTTCCTGGTGGGGCGCGATGGCCGGGTAATCCGTCGCTTCTCGCCGCGCGACGGCGAGGACGAACTTCGCATCGCGCTGGAGCTGGCGCTGGATGAGGCTTGAGGGGAGTGGCGTCCGATCAGCTCGTTCCAGCCTGATGTTGCGTGAGTCGGGTCATCATGGGGGTGTCTCGCCGCGCTCCACCATCAGGCGGCCGATCAGTTCGTTCCAGCGATGCCGGGTCATCATCGTGGTCAGCCCCGAGAACAGCGCCCAGCTCTTGCGCCGCCAGCCCTTGAGGCGCAGGTTGTGGGCCACCAGCTGCTTCATCAGCTTGTAGTCGTCGAACGACCGCCATTCGCCGACCATCGACATCTGGTAGCGAGCCAATACCGGCGCCAGCTCGATGCGGAACACCCACTCCAGCTCGTTTACCGTGAGCGTGTGGCGCTCGATGACTTCGAGCATCTGGGCGTAGTCGCGCTCGCCCGGTTCGCGCTCCAGCCACAGCGGCGCCAGCGCCAGCCACAGTTCGCCGCGTTCGTCGACCAGGGTCTGGGCATCCATCGTTCGCTCCCGGGTATCTTCGCTAGGGTAACCGCCGTCAGGCTGGCATCCTGCCCCAGGCGCCGGCCGGGCTCAAGGGCGGACAGCGGCGGACGTGACCGCTAGAATAGCTCGATTACCACTCCATGACAGGGCGGCAGCGTCCGCTCACGATACCAACAGCGAGGTCTGACGTGATCATCAAGCCCAAGGTACGCGGTTTCATCTGCACCACCACCCACCCCGTCGGCTGCGAGAAGAACGTGCTCGAGCAGATCGAGGCGACCCGCGCCCGCGGTCTCGACAAGACGAACGGGCCGAAGAAGGTGCTGGTGATCGGCGCCTCCAGCGGCTACGGCCTGGCGGCGCGCATCACCGCGGCCTTCGGCTACGGCGCCGACACCCTGGGGGTATTCTTCGAGAAGCCGGGGAGCGAGAAGAAGCCCGGCACCGCCGGCTGGTATAATAGTGCCGCCTTCGACCGCTTCGCCAAGCAGGAAGGCCTCTACAGCAAGTCGATCAACGGTGACGCCTTCTCCCACGAGGCTCGCGAGAAGGCCATCGAGCTGATCCAGCAGGACCTGGGCCAGGTCGACCTGGTGGTCTACTCGCTGGCCTCGCCGGTGCGCAAGCTGCCGGACTCCGGCGAGCTCAAGCGTTCCAGCCTCAAGCCGATCGGCGAGACCTACCGTGCCACCGCCATCGATACCAACAAGGACACTATCATCGAGGCCGAGGTGGAGCCCGCCACCGAGCAGGAGATCGAGGATACCCGTGCGGTGATGGGCGGCGAGGACTGGGAGTTGTGGATCGACGCCCTGGACCGCGCCGGCGTGCTGGCGCCTGGCGCCCGCAGCGTGGCCTTCAGCTACATCGGCACCGAGATTACCTGGCCGATCTACTGGCACGGCGCCCTGGGCAAGGCCAAGGAGGACCTGGATCGCGCCGCCGGCGAGATCGACAAGCGCCTCTCGGCCACCGGCGGTGGCGCCAATGTGGCGGTGCTCAAGTCGGTGGTGACCCAGGCCAGTGCGGCCATCCCGGTGATGCCGCTCTACATCGCCATGGTCTACAAGGTGATGAAGGAGAAGGGGCTGCACGAAGGCACCATCGACCAGCTCAACCGCCTGTTCGGCGAGCGGCTGTATCTTGGTGAAGGGCAGGGCGGCGCCGATACCGACGAGTCCGGCCGTCTGCGCCTGGACGACTGGGAGCTGCGTGACGATGTCCAGCAGGCCTGCAAGGAGCTGTGGCCAAGGGTGACCACCGAGAACCTCTTCGAGATCACCGACTATGCTGGGTACAAGCACGAGTTCCTGAAGCTGTTCGGCTTCGAGCGGGATGATGTCGACTACGATGCCGACGTGGATCCCGTGGCGGAATTCGATGTCGTAACCCTGTAAGGGCAGGGCGTCCACTGCGTCCTGCCGGTTTTCCCGCAGACCCGGAGGGCGCCATGGATACCCGCGAGAGCCAGACCCCCGAAGAGGAGCTTCAGCACCTCAAGGAAGTCAGCCAGCCCGAGGACTATGAGCATCCCGAGCCCGACGAGACACAGCCCGAGGCCCGGGAGCCATCCCGTGGCCTGCCTTGGGTTCTGCCGCTTGTTGTCGTGGTAGCGGTTGCCTTGGTGGGCTTCATGCTGCTGACCGGCCTCTAGGGGTGGGGCGATAGCCTTGCCGAAGCGGCCTTGGAGGCTGTCTCGGGCAGAGGCTTTGGCTACAATGGGCGACCCTGTCGTTCCGAGAGCCCCGCATGCCCGACGTAACAACCACCAGCACCGCACCTGTCCGGCGTCGGGTCGGTGTGGTGGTGCTGCCGGGGTTTTCGCTGCTGGCCGAGGCCTGCGCCACCGAGCCGCTGGCGGTGGCCAATCGCCTGGCCGGTACCCCCCTCTATTCGCTGGTCACCTTGGGGCTGGACGGTCGTCCGGTCCCCAGCGGCTCCTCTCAGGTGCTCAACCCCGACCGTGCGATTGCCGATGACGACGCCTTCGACCTGCTGCTGGTGTGCGCACCCTGGGGTGAGCCGCCGAAGGCGGCGCTGGTTGCCTGGCTGCGCCGGCTGGTCGCCCAGGGACGAAGCCTGGCGGGAGTCGGTGGCGGCGCCGAGCTGCTGGCCAACGCGGGCTTGCTCGACGGCTACCGCGCCACGGTGCCCTGGCCGCGCTTCGAGGCGGTGGCCGGCGCCCACCCGGGGATCCGCCTCTCCCGCCAGCTCTTCGAGATCGATCGCGACCGCCTGACCTGCGGTGGTGGCACCGCGGCCATGGACATGATGATGACCCTGATCGCCAGCCATCACGGCAGCGAGCTTGCCGAGCGAGTCTCGGCCCACTTCGTGCTGGAGCGGGTGCGCATGGCCGACGAGCCCCAGCCGGATTCGCCGCTGGCCGGTGCCCCCCAGAGCTTGGTCGATGCCGTGGCACTGATGGAGGCCAACATCGAGGAGCCGCTGACGACCCATGAGTTGGCCGAGCACCTGGGGGTCTCCCGGCGCCAGCTGGAGCGACTTTTCAAGAAGCACCTTCGGGCGGTGCCCAGCCGCTACTACATGGGCCTGCGCCTGCAGCGTGCCCGGCGGCTGCTGCGTGAGAGCGAGCAGCCGGCCGGCGAGATCGCCCTGCTCACCGGCTTCTCTTCGGCGGCACACTTCTCCACCGCCTATCGCAATCACTTCGGCGTGACACCCCGAGAGGAGCGACTCGGCTGATCAGGCTGGCCTGGCCAGCAGTGCCCGGAACAGCGAGCCCATCATCACCGGGGTGTCCTGCTCGATGACGAAGCCGCCGGTTTCGAGCAGCGGACGAGCCTGGCGGGTGATATCGGTAGCGATGGCCGAGGTCAGGGCGTTCAAGGCTCGGCGCCCCATGCCGGCCGGGTGGTCATCGGGCTGGAACTTGTCCATCACGCAGAGCTGGCCCTCGGGGGCGAGCACCCGGTGCGCCTCGGCAAGGCCGCGGGCGGGGTCGGGCATCACCGCCAGGATCAGGTGCATCACCACGACGTCGAAGTGGTCGTCGGGATACGCCAGCTGCTCGGCATCCATCACCTCCGCCTGCACGTCCATGCCAAGCGCTTCGGCGCGGTGTTCCAGGCGCCGCACCATGGCCGGCGACAGGTCGGTGGCGTGCAGCTCGATATCTCTGGGCAAAAAGGGGAGGTCGAGCCCGGTGCCGGCGCCCACCAGAAGCACGCGCATGCCGGGGTGCCAGAGTACCTGGCTGAGGGAGGCGCGCCGCGCGCGCCGGAAGCCCCGCTCGGCCACGGCGTCATAGATCGGTGCGTAGAGGCTGTAGCGGCGGCGATTCCAGCCGGTAGTGTTGAACATGCCTGGCTCCTTGCGGGGGAACGATTCCAGACTAGCGCAGCCGGCCGAAGCGGGGGGGCTTTTTCACAAGTTGCCGTCCCATCGGTGAAAGCGTCATGCCGCTTGCCTCCCTATACTCGAAGGCTGGCGCATCCCGGATGCGCCTTCCCGACTTCACAGGAGGATGTCATGAGCCAGACCCCGACCCGCGCCGACTTCGATCGCTACATGGTGCCGAACTACGCCCCCCAGCAGGTCATTCCGGTGCGCGGCGAGGGCAGCCGCCTGTGGGACCAGCAGGGCCGAGAATATATCGACTTCGCCGGCGGCATCGCCGTCAACGGCCTGGGTCACTGCCACCCGGTGCTGGTCGATGCCCTGAAGGAGCAGGCCGAGCGGGTCTGGCACCTCTCCAACGTCTATACCAACGAACCGGCGCTGGCCCTGGCCCGGGCCCTGGTGGAACGCACCTTCGCCGACAAGGTATTCCTGTGCTCGTCCGGCGGCGAGGCCAACGAGGCGGCGCTCAAGCTGGCGCGGCGCTGGGCCTTCGACCAGGACGGCGAGCACAAGCACCGCATCGTCTCCTTCGGCCAGGCGTTCCATGGGCGTACCTTCTTCACCGTCAGCGTGGGCGGCCAGCCCAAGTACGCCCAGGGCTTCGGTCCGGTGCCCGGTGGCATCGTCCACGGCGAGTACAACAACCTCGACAGCGTGCGCGACCTGATCAACGACGACACCTGTGCGGTGATGGTGGAGCCGATGCAGGGCGAGGGCGGCGTGCTGCCCGGCCAGCGTGAGTTCCTGCAGGGGCTGCGTGACCTGTGCGACGCCCACGACGCCCTGCTGATCTTCGACGAGGTGCAGACCGGCGTGGGCCGCACCGGCTCGCTCTACGCCTACCAGCAGCTCGGCGTGATCCCGGATATCCTGACCAGCGCCAAGGCGCTGGGCGGCGGTTTCCCGGTGGGCGCCATGCTGACCACCGACCGCGTCGCCCCGGCCTTCACCATGGGCACCCACGGCTCCACCTACGGCGGCAACCCGCTGGCCTCGGCGGTGGCCCTGGCGGCGGTGGAGTACATCGACACCCCCGAGGTGCTGGAGGGTGTCCAGCGCCGTCACGACCTCTTCCGCGAGCACCTGGAGGCGATCAATGCCCGCCACGGGGTGTTCAAGGAGATCCGCGGCATGGGCCTGCTGGTCGGCGCCGAGATGAGCGAGGCCTGGCGCGACCGCGCCAAGGACATCCTGCCGCTGGCCATCGAGGAGGGCCTGATGGCGCTGATCGCCGGTCCCAACGTGCTGCGCATGGCGCCCTCGCTGGTGATTCCCGAGGCCGATATCGCCGAAGGCATGGCGCGCCTGGAGCGCGCCGTGGCACGCCTGGTCGCCGCGTCATGAACGGCAGGGGCGACGCCGCCATGCTCGTCGTGCGACCCATCGCGCCGGCCGACCTGCCCGCCCTGGAGCGGCTCGCGGGGGAGGCCGTGCCGCGGCTCACCAACCTGCCGGCCCATCGTGACCGCCTCGAGGAGCGCATCGCCCGTTCACGTCAGGCCTTCTCCGCGGCGGTAGAGTGTCCCGGGGATGAGCACTACACCTTCGTGCTCGAGGATCTGGCCCGTGGTGAGGTGGCGGGTACCGCCACGGTGCGTGCCCAGGCCGGGGCTCTGGACGCCTACTACACCTATCGCCAGGAGACGCTGATCCACGCCTCCCAGCAGCTCAACGTGCGCCGCGAGGTGCAGACCCTGGCGCTCTCCCACGAGGTCTCCGAGGCGAGCCTGCTGTGCGCCTACTCCCTGGCACCGCGCTATCGCGGCACCAGCGCCGAGAGCCTGCTGCGCCGGGCGCGACTGATGCTGATCGCCCAGTACCCCGAGCGCTTCGCCGCGGTGCTGGCGTTGGCCTTCCCCGGTTTCCTGGACGAGGCCGGCGAGTCGCCATTCTGGAACAGCGTGGGGCGCCACTTCTTCGTGCGCGACTTCGAGGAGATCAACTACCTGGCCGGCGTACGCTCGAAGAGTTTCATCGCCGAGGTGATGCCGCAGTTCCCGCTCTACCTGCCGCTGCTCACTCCCCAGGCGCGGGCCGCCATCGGTCGCGAGCACCCGGACCACGAGGAGGCCCTGGCGGAGATGCTGGCCGAGGGCTTCCAGCGTTCGCGCCACGTCGACATCTTCGACGCCGGCCCGGTGATCAAGGCCGAGCGCGAGCGGCTGCAGAGCTTCCGCCGCGCGGCCTGGCATCCGGTGCGCATCCGTCCGTCCCACGCCTTGCCCGATGCCGAACCGGCCATGGTCGCCAACCAGCGCCTGGCCGACTTCCGCTGTGTGGTGGCGCGCTATGCGCTGTCGCCCACCGGCCAGCTGATGCTGTCGGAAGAGCATGCCGAGGTGCTCGGCGTGGAGGAGGGCAGGGCGGTGCTGGCCGCGCCGCTGGCCCTGCCCGGTGGAGACGGTGAGAGCGCCGAGGCATATGACCCGGGCTATGACGAGGGGGAGCTGTGATGCGTATCCGACCCATCGCCGAGGGCGACCTCGAGGAGCTGCAGGCCCTGGCCCGGGAAACCGGTGTGGGCTTTACCTCGCTGCCCGACAATCGCGACTTCCTGGCCGCCAAGATCACCGCTACCGAGGAGGCCTTCCTCGAGCGCACTCCGCCGGGGCTGCGCAACTATTTTTTCGTGCTCGAGGACGAGGCCAGCGGCCACCTGGCCGGCTGTTGTGCCATCGAGGGCGAGGTAGGGCGCGAGGTGCCCTTCTATCACTACCGCCTGGGGACCCTGGCCCACTCCTCGGTGCAGCTCGACCTGCATCGCACCATCGACACCCTCTTCCTGTGCTCGGACCATACCGGCGACGCCGAAGTGGCCTCACTGTTCCTGCGCCCGGCCTACCGCGGCGGCGATCGCCGCCACCAGCGCAACGGCGCGCTGCTCTCCATGGTGCGCTGGCTGTTCATGGCCGAGTTTCGTGACCGCTTCCCCGACAAGGTGCTGGCGGAGATGCGCGGGGTGTTCAACGGTGAGGGCAAGAGCCCCTTCTGGCAATGCCTGGGCAGCCACTTCTTCCCGCTGGACTTCGATGAGGCCGACCGCCTGACCGGGCTGGGCCAGAAGAGCTTCATCGGCGAACTGATGCCCAAGTTTCCCATCTATACTCCCTTCCTCTCCGAGACGGCGAGAGCCTGCATCGGCCAGGTGCACGAACAGACCCGACCAGCCCTGGCCATGCTCAAGAAGGAGGGGCTGCGCTGGGAGGGCTACATCGACATCTTCGACGGCGGGCCCACCGTGGAGGCCTATGTCGACGACGTGCGTGGCGTGCGCCTGTCGCGACGCGCCACCGTCACCGTCGATCCCGCGCTTGGCGAGGCAGGCGAGCGCCCGCGTTGGCTGGCCGCCACCACCGAGATGGCGCACTTTCGCGCCGCCTGGGTGGGGCGCGGCCCCGATACCGAGGGTTGCCTGCGCCTGAGCCCCCCGGAGGCGGCGCGCCTGGAGGTCGAGGCGGGCGCCACCCTGCGCATCCTGGATACCGAGGAGGAAGCCTGATGAAGCCGACACACTCCCTGCTGATCGGCGGGCACTGGCGCGACGGCGCCGGCGAACGCTTCGCCAAGCATGACGGCGTTTCCGGCGAGCGACTGTGGCAGGGGACTGGCGCCGACGCCGAGGACGTCACCGCCGCGGTGGCCGCGGCCCGCGAGGCGTTCCCCGCCTGGGCGAAGACACCATTCGCCGAGCGCCAGGCACTGGTGGAGCGCTTCCGCGAGGTGCTTGAGGGACATCGCGAGGACCTCGCCGCCGCCATCGCCCACGAGACAGGCAAGCCGCTATGGGAGGCACGCACCGAGGTGGGCGCCATGATCGGCAAGGTGGCACTCTCGCTGCGCGCCTACCGGGAGCGCACCGGCGAGCGCGAGCGCGACCTGGGCGAGGCGCGCGCCGTGCTGCGCCATCGTCCCCACGGCGTGATGGCGGTATTCGGCCCCTACAACTTCCCCGGCCATCTGCCCAACGGCCATATGGTGCCGGCGCTGCTGGCCGGCAACAGCGTGGTATTCAAGCCCAGCGAGCAGTCGCCGCTCACTGCCGACCTGACCCTGCAGTGCTGGCAGGAGGCGGGCCTGCCGGCCGGCGTGATCAACCTGGTACAGGGCGGGGCCGAGACCGGCCAGGCGCTGGCTGCGAATCCCGGCATCGATGGCCTGCTGTTTACCGGCAGCGCCAAGGTGGGTGGCATCCTGCATCGCCAGTTCGCCGGCCAGCCCGGCAAGATCCTGGCCCTGGAGCTCGGCGGCAACAACCCGCTGGTGATCAAGGACGTGCCCGACCAGGACGCCGCGGTGCTGACCATCCTGCAGTCCGCCTTCCTCTCCGGCGGCCAGCGCTGCACCTGCGCGCGCCGCCTGATTGTCCCCGAGGGCCAGGTGGGGGATCACCTGCTCGACGCCCTGGCGGACGCCATCTCGCGGCTGCGGGTGGCCGCGCCCTTCGCCGAGCCGGCCCCCTTTTACGGCGGCCTGGTGAGCGTGGCCGCCGCCGACGGCCTGCTCGAGGCCCAGGCGGCGCTGGAGGCCCAGGGCGGCACGGTGCTCGCGCGCATGGAGCGCCTCGAGGCGGCCACCAGCCTGCTCAGCCCGGCGCTGATCGATGTCACCGGCCTTGCGGTGCCCGACGAGGAGCACTTCGGCCCGCTGCTCAAGGTGTATCGCTACCGCCACTGGGACGAGGCGATCGCGCTCGCCAATGACACCCGCTACGGCCTCTCCGCGGGGCTGATCGGCGGTGAACGCGCCGACTGGGACGACTTCCTGCTGCGCATCCGCGCCGGCATCGTCAACTGGAACCGCCAGACCACCGGCGCCTCCGGTGATGCCCCCTTCGGTGGGGTGGGCGAGAGCGGCAACCATCGCCCCAGTGCCTATTATGCGGCGGATTACTGCGCCTACCCGGTGGCCTCCATGGAGAGCGAGGAGCTGCACCTGCCCGATCAGCTGCCGCCGGGGGTGAGCCTGTGAGCCAGCACGCCGGCGGCGATGTCCGCGAGGTCAACTTCGACGGCCTGGTGGGGCCGACCCACAACTACGCCGGTTTGGCGCTGGGTAACGTCGCCTCCATGCGCCACGGCGGCCTCGAGGCCAACCCCCGCGAGGCCGCCCTGCAGGGGCTGGCCAAGATGAAGTCGCTGATGGACGCCGGCTACGCCCAGGGGGTGCTGCCGCCCCAGCAGCGCCCGGACCTCGGCGCCCTGCGCGCCCTGGGCTTCACCGGCAGCGACGAGCGGGTGCTGGCGCGGGCCGCCGGCGATGCGCCGCAGGTCCTGCGCGCGGTGTGCTCCGCCTCCAGCATGTGGACCGCCAACGCCGCCACGGTGACGCCGAGCCTGGATGCCCCGGATGGTCGGGTGCACTTCACCCCGGCCAACCTGCAGTCGAGCTTTCACCGTTTCCTGGAGCCCGCCGCCACCGGGCGGGTGCTTGCGGCGATCTTCCGCGACCCGGCTCGCTTCGCCCACCATCCGGCGCTGCCCGCCACCCCGGCGTTCTCCGACGAGGGCGCGGCCAACCATACCCGCCTGGCCGGCGACCACGGCGAGCCTGGGGTACACCTCTACGTTTACGGCCGGGAGGCCTTCGGCTGGGGCACCGAGGAGCGCCCGGCGCCGCGACGCTTCCCTGCGCGCCAGACCCTGGAGGCGAGCCAGGCGGTGGCCCGCCAGCACGGCCTTGCCGAGTCGCAGGTGGTGTTCGCCCAGCAGCACCCCGAGGCCATCGACGCCGGGGTCTTCCACAACGACGTGATCAGCGTGGGCAACGGCCCGGTGCTGCTCTACCACGAGATGGCCTTCCTCGACGAGGCGGGTACCCTGGAGGCTCTACGCCAGCGCATGAACGCGCCGCTGATCCCGGTGCGCATCCCCGCCGAGGCGGTGAGCCTGGCGGATGCGGTCTCCTCCTACCTCTTCAACTCCCAGCTGCTCAGCAACCCGGACGGCAGCATGACCCTGGTGGTGCCCGGGGAGTGCCAGGAGAACGAGGCGGTTTGGCGCACCCTGCAGGACCACCTGCTGGCCGGGGCCAATCCCATCGGCGAGGTGGTGGTGAAGGACGTCAAGCAGAGCATGCGCAACGGCGGCGGGCCCGCCTGCCTGCGCCTGCGGGTGGTGCTTTCCGCCGAGGAGCGCACCGCGCTCTCCGGCCGGGTACTGCTCGACGATGCCCTCTATGCGGAGCTTGTGGCATGGGTGGAGCGCCATTACCGCGACCGTCTCAGCCCGGAAGATCTTGCCGACCCGGCGCTGGCCAGGGAGTCGTTGACGGCTCTGGATGAGCTGAGCCAGCTGCTCGGTATCGGCAGCGTCTATCCCTTCCAGCTGGAGGGGGCGTGACACGCCAGGGCAACGATGAAGAGGTCAGCCACCAGCCCGTGCTGTCCTCGCCCCTGGCCGCCTACCGCGAGGCCCTGGTTCACCAGGGGTTCGTCGCCGACGAGTCCCAGCGGTGTGCCGCCGAGGCCCTCGAGGCCTGCTTCGACGCCTTGCACGGCGCGGCGCCGGCCGCCCAGGCCACCGGCGTCTATCTGTGGGGGCCGGTGGGACGCGGCAAGACCTGGCTGATGGATGCCTTTTATCATGGCCTGCGCGTGCCCGCCCGCCGTCAGCACTTCCACCACTTCATGCGCTGGGTGCATCGTCGCCAGTTCCAGCTCGGCGGCACGCCTGATCCCTTGCTGGCCCTGGCTCGCGAGCTGGCCGCCGAGGTCCGGGTTCTCTGCCTCGACGAGCTGTTCGTCAGCGACATTGCCGATGCCATGCTGCTCGGCCGCCTGCTGACGGCGCTCTTCGACCAGGGTGTGGCACTGGTCTGCACTTCCAACCAGGCGCCTCGTCAGCTATATGCCGACGGTTTCAACCGCGAACGCTTCCTGCCGGCTATCGAGTCCATCGAGCGACATATGCACGAGGTCGAGCTCGACGGCGGCCAGGATCATCGCCTGCATCCCGGACGGGCCCGACAGCGCTACTGGGTCGCCGTACCCGGTCAGTCGGGTGCCCTGTCGGGGCTCTTCGATGCGCTGAGCGAGGGCCAGGAGAGCGTGGCGACGCCCATCGTGCTGGGCCATCGTGACATTGTGGTGCGTGCGCGCAGCGACTCGGTGGTGTGGTGCGGCTATACGGAGCTCTGCGAGCAGCCCCTGGCGGCGCTGGATTTCATCGAGCTGGTCGACCGTTTCGAGCATATCCTGCTGGAGGGGGTGCCCTGCCTGAGCGATACCCGCCTGGCGGGAGGCATCGCCCGGGGCACCGAGGATGGGGTCAGCCGGGTCGAGGCGGGGGATCGCGAGCTGCCGCCGCTGTCGCGGCGCGATGACGGCGTGAGACGCTTCATCGCGTTGGTGGATGAGTGTTACGACAGGCGCACGCCGCTGTATGTGGAGGCCGAGGTGGCCATGGAGCAGCTCTACCCCCATGGCCACCTGGCCTTTCCCTTCCGGCGTACCTTGAGCCGCCTGCGCGAGATGCAACTGGCTCGGTTCGGCACAGGCAGGTACTGACCCTCTTCCGCGCAGCGCGAATTGGTCTATGCTGTGCGGCCATTCGAAGCCGGTTGGCGGGAGGAACACGACATTGAACGCTCTGATCTACTGGTTGGACATGGCGGGGGTGATCATCTTCGCGCTGTCCGGGGTGGTGCTCGCCTGCCGAACGCGCATGGATCCCTTCGGCATGCTGGTGCTGGCCGCGGTGACCGGGATCGGCGGCGGTACCCTGCGCGACATGGTACTCGGCGTGGGGCCGGTATTCTGGGTCACCGACCCGACCTACCTGTGGGTCATCCTGGTGACGGTGGGGCTGGCCATCCTGGGGTTCCACTACATCCATCGCCTGTCGCGGGGCTTCCTGCCGGTGGCCGACGCCTTCGGGCTGGCGCTGTTCGTGGTGATCGGGGCGCACAAGGCGCTCCAGCTCGGCACGTCCGGCCTGGTCGCTGTACTGATGGGGATGATGACCGGCGTGGCCGGCGGCATGGTGCGCGATATGCTGGCGCGCCGTGTGCCCATGGTGCTGCGTGAGGAGATCTACGCCACCGCGGCCATCGCCGGCGGCATCGTCTATGTCGGCCTGGATGCCCTGGGAGCCCCCGGCCCTCTGGCCATTGCCCTGTCGCTGATCACTACCCTCGGCCTGCGCCTGGCCGCCATCCACTGGCATCTGGCGCTGCCTACCTTCGCGTGGGTGGTGATCCCGTCATCGTCCGAGGCCTCTCCACCGGTCGATGAGGAGGTGACGCCGCCACCAACGCCAGCCGAGCCGCCACGGCCCAAGGTTCGGGTGCGCATGATCCGCCCCGAGCAGTCACGGCGCAGGAAGAACCGCTCATGAGCCGGCCTTGCTGCCACCTGCGGCTGCTGTCATGGATTGCCCTGTGTGCGCTGGCGTTGTCGCTCTCCGCCTGCAGCGTGCAGCCTACCGAGGTCGGCCCGGCCGAACCTCACCGGCTGGCGGCCGAGCGAATCCGGGCTACCTATGAGGCGGTGCTGCCCGAGCTCTCCACCGGCAAGCGCCGCCACTACGCCCAGCGCCTCTACCGGGTGACCGGCGATACGCGCTACCTGCCGGCCAATCGCGAATACATGGCGCATCTGAGGGAGCGCCTCGAGGTCGAGATCGCCGAGTTGGCCATGCCGGGGCAGGTCGAACGGCTCTCCCGGCAGAGTATCGAGGGCTACCCGCGGCGCACCGAGAAGCAGCGGGCCCGGGCCGAGATGTTTACCGAGTGGGGGGAGATCGCCTATGCCAAGGGCCTTCTGTTCCGGCTGGTGCAGGCCCACTACCACGGCATGCTGGACGAGATCCCCAGCCATGAACAGGCACTGGAATATCTCGGCGATCTGCCCTGGGCGGCGTTCCTGACCGACCCCGAGGTACTGGGAGTGTATGCCGCCCAGGTCGCCAACCAGGCGCACTTCCTCCACCAGCTCGGGGTGATGGACCTGCGCCGTGAGGTGGAGGCCGCCTTCCGGCGGCGCTATCCACCCGACACGCTGGAGACCCTGTCCACCGCGGAGTACCGCAACTGGCTCTACGGGCTGACACATTTCGTCATTGCCGCCAGCCGTTACTACCAACGTGAAGTGGATGCCGAGGCGTATGCCTGGGTGCTTGAATCATTCGAGGCGCAGGCCGAGCGGATCATGCGCGAAGCCACCGAGGATATCCAGGCGGAGGTGGCGCTGAGCTTCCTGCTGGCGAGGCGTGAGGATCACCCGCTGGTCGGGCGGGTTCGCGATGCGCTGGTCGCAGCGGTAGACCCCGCCAGCGGCATGATTCCCTCGCCAGGCGGCAGCACCGATCTGGAGAGGGGAGAGCATCGCAACGTGCTGGCGATCATGGTGCTGGGGTGGCAGGGGCGGCTCTATCCGGGCCCTTGCGGGGGAAGTGACTCACGCCTTCTCGACACGCAGCGGTGTCGCTGAAGTCAAGCCTGATACCTGCCCCGCCAGTTCGTCCTTGATGCCGAGATAGAGGGGGATCAGGTTTTCATGGATCTCCTTCTCGGCTTGTGCGTGGTCGATATAGTGGGCGCTTCTCTGGCCGTGCATCTCGATGGGTTCCCCCACCCTCTGGAAATTGAAGCCCGACATCGCCAGTAGCCTTGGCAGCCGTGACTCCATCATTGCAAAGACATGTCGCCGGCCGGTGAGCCCCACCAGCGAGTAGGCGGCCAGGAAAAGCGAAATGATGATCCAGGGAAAGGTCTTCCTGTCTTCATCGGAGAAGAGGTGTTGAGACTCTGGCTGGAGTGTCTCGTTGTTGATCGCCTTGTTCCTGAAGGCGCGCGCAATGGCGAAGCGCGATATCTCGCAGATTTCATTCTTGGGGAGTAGCGAAGGCCGCAGTCTCGAATGGTTGAGGCTGCGGCCCCCATATTCCTGAAGAGGCAGTAGCTGGTCGCCGTCACTTGCAGCAGGGTCGGGCAGAACAAGGCGCAGACAGCCTGCTGCCAGCCCCGATGAGCGATGTTCCAGGTAGCAGTGAATCGAATGTCGGTCGTGGGCATCCAGTTCAAGGCTTTTCTGGCAGAAGGACTCGGGGCGGTAGCCGATCTCCTGACAGTAGACATCGTATCTGAGGCGATAAACTCGTTCCTTCTCTTCCTGTGTCGTGGCCACCTTCAGCAGGTAGGTATCGAGAAATGCCTCGTGGGCCTTCAGCATGGGCATGACATTGCTTTCATGAAAGAGCGGATTCTTCATCGTTATCCCTAGCCCCTGGTCAAGTGTGCGGGTTCCGTTACTGATTCAGGCCATGCATGATCAATGCGTCTTCGATCGGTTGGGGTTTACCGAGATGGAAGCCCTGACCGTAGGTAATGCCATATTGCCTCAATATCGGGATCAGCTCCTGGCGCTCCACGAATTCGGCGATCGCTTGCTTGCCGAATCCATTGGCGATATCGGCGATCGCCTTGACGATGACGCGGCTGTCAGTATCGCTTGGCAGATTGCGGATGAAGCTGCCATCGATCTTGATGTAGTCCACCGGTAATTGTCCGAGATAGTGGAAGCTGCTGAAGCCCACCCCGAAGTCATCCAGGGCGGTGCGGCATCCCAGCTCACGCAGTGACTGCAGGACACCCCGGGCCGTCGAGAAGTCGGTGACCGCGGCAGTCTCGGTCACCTCGAGGATCAGGTGCCTAGGAGCAGCGCCGCTGGAGCAGAGTTCGCTGGCCAGATACTGCGTCAGGCCATCATCGTGGAGTGACTGTCCCGAGAGGTTGATCGCCAGGCTGACGTCGCTGGCGTTGATGCGTGCCAGAGCCCGAAGAGCATGACGAATCACCCAGCGGTCGATCTGCAGGATCTGGCCGCTGCGCTCGGCCACCGGGATGAAGGCCCCGGGGGAGATCAGCTGGCCGGCCTCGTCGCGCATCCTCAGCAGCACCTCGTAGTGGCGGATATCGCGATCCTCCAGGCGCACGATAGGCTGCACCATCAGCTCGAAGCCATCCTCCTCCAGGGCGTGGTGGATGCGCTCCTCCCAGTAGACACGTTCCTGCAGTTCGCCTCGCGCCGCGGCCAGGGTCGAGAGCAGGTGCCAGCGGTGGCTGCTGGAAGCCTTCGCCTTGTACATCGCCATGTCGGCGCTGGCCATCAGGTCGATGGCGTTGTCACCATGGATCGGAAAGAGTGCGATGCCAATGCTGGCGCCGGCGCGGTGGCGACGATCGCCCACGTCGAGCATTACGGTGGCCAGGATCTGATTGACCTGCTGGGCGATGCGGGTGGCCAGGGTCTCGCCGGCCCCCACCAGGAGCAGGGCGAACTCGTCGCCGCCAAGCCTGGCCAGTGTGCCGCGGTGGCCGAGCTCCTCGCCCAGCACAGCGGCCACCTTGCGCAGCAACTGGTCCCCCGCCTGGTGGCCACTGAGTTCATTGACGTCCTTGAACTGGTCCAGGTCCAGCAGCAGCAGGGCACCGGCGTGTCCCTGGGTGATGGCGCCGTCGAGGGCTTCCTTGAGGAAGCGACGGTTGTAGAGCCCGGTTAGCGGGTCGCGCTCGGCGAGCCAGGTCAGGCGCGCCTCGGCGGCCTTGCGCTCGGTAATGTCCAGGCCGACGGAGATACGGCCGTCGGGCTCCCCGGGATTGCCTGGAAGCGAGGCATGGTACCAGGCGATGGTGTGCCGCTTGCCATCGGCGGTGGTGAGGTTGCGCTCCTCCTGCCCCCGGCCATCGCTGCTTGCCAGCGACTGGCGTGGGCCACCGAAGACGTCGTCGAAGAGACGCTTGAGCAGCAACTTCTCGCTCACCCCCATGACCGACAGCGCATAGTCGTTGACCAGCGTGATCCGGCCATCCGGATCCTGGGTCACGATGAACACGCGCGCCGTATCCAGCAGGCTGCCGATGAAGTCGCGCTCGTGGGCCAGCTCGTCCACCCGCTGGGCCAGCTGTTCGCCGCGGGAGCGAACTTCACCCTCGAGGGTCTCCAGCTGGTCGGCCAGGCGCAGGGTGGCACCCTCGAGGATATCGATCTCGTCGGCCAGTCGTGGATTGGGTGGGGGAACCGCTGCGCGGGCCTGTGAGAACTCGCCCTTGGCCAGGTTCGGCAGGATGCCGGAGATGCGTCGCAGGCGAGCCATCGGGCTGAGCAGGATAGCCAGCAGCAGCAGCTCGGCGGCCACCCAACCGCCGAGGCCGATCATCGCCAGGGTGCGCGTATCCTGGCGAATGGCCTGAATCTGGTCGGTGATATCGTTGGTGAAGAGGACATAGCCGGTGCTGCGGCGGTCGCCGTCATCCTCCATGCGCACCGCGCTGAGTTCCATGTCACGCCCCGAGAGCCTGAAGCGGCTAGGGCTTGCGGTGATCTCGCCGAGGGTCGTCACTTGTGCCGCACGTTGCAGCACCGGCAGGCTCTTCTCCTGTCCGGTCAGGGCGACCAGCTGCCCCTGCCACCGCGGAAGCTGGCGTTCGGGGGGGATCTGGGAGTCCCGCAGGTTGCCGGCAACCAGTAGGGCTACGTTGCCCTCCGCGATCTGGTGGGCCTGGCGCATCACGTCTGCTAGCGCGCGCGACAGGATCACTACGCCGGCGCTGCTGCCCTCCATGAGGACCGGCACAGCGGCGTACTGGCGGCAGTCGCTGGAGCAGCGCAGAGCAGTCAGTGGGGTTTCGGTCTCGATGACCCGGCGCACCCACTGCTGGACGGGGCGACCGTTCTCCGCCTGGGGCGTGCCCCACTCCGCGGCAAGGCGGCCTGCGTTATCGAACAGCAGGATCTCGTCGACCCCCGACTCCAGCTGCAGAGTCGGCCACTGCGGTCCCAGACTCTCCAGGAGTTCCTCGCCGGTGCGGCGGGTGAGGGCGGCGCCCAGCCCCTGGGTGGCGGCCACCAGCGAGGCCAACTGGCGAACCCCCTCCGCGGAGCGCTCCATGGCCAGCCGTATCTCGCCGGCCTGGCGGCTTGCACTCTCGTCGCGGCTCTCCTCGAACTGGCGGGTGAGGTTGGCATGGCCGATCCAGGAGAAGGCCAGCACCAGGCCCAACACCAGCAGGCTGCTCAGCGCGATGACGCGCCAGGTCAGGCTGAGGCGGGGGCGGGGGGAGAGGCGGCTGGAGGGGCTCATGGTGGCGTGATCTCTCTTTCGGCTTTGAAGGTTCAGAAGCGCAGGGAGAGTTGGAAGAGCAGCATGTTCCAGCGGCGCTCGGTCTCGGAAGGGTCAGGGTTGTCCTGGATCGGCAGCCAGCCGGTGCCATCCACGTGGTGATATTCGGCCGCCAGCATCAGGCGTGGGTTCACGCTCCACTGCAGCCCCAAGGTGATGTCATCGGCGAACTGGCTGTGGGCGGGCCCTGCACCGCTGGCCTCGTAGGCTGCTCCAGAGCGATCGTCACGGTTACTGGTCAGGCTGTCGTAACGCACCAGCCACTGCCAGTTGTCGTTGAAACGCCGAGCGTACTGGATGTACCAGCTCTCGCCGGTTACATCGAAGTTCAGGAAGGGGTTGTCGAAGCCCTCTAGTCTGGAGCTGCGGATGGCGTACTCGCCGGTGAGGCTCCAGTGCTCGGCGTTGTACTGAAGCGAGAGTACCCAAGGCACGAATTCGAAGTCGCCATCGTTGAGGGTCGGGGCATGGGACTCGAACTTCGCCTTGGCTGTCGCCGCGCTGAGTGCCGCGACGATGCGGCCCCCATCGTGTTCGTACTTTATTTGGGCAATGGCCGAATCGCGGGGCTCGAGATCTCCCGGGGCATCTTCCAGGCGCATGGTTCGGCGCAGGTCGTCACCGGCCTGAGCCTGGCCGATGCCTATCTGGGTCCTCAAGGTGCCGCTGGGTACCATCTCTTCGTAATAAAGGCTCAGACCGTCACCCGACAGGCCGAGCGAGCGCGTGCGGTCGAAGTAGATGGACTGCGGCAGCAGGATACTGGGCCGCGTGAAGGCGACATCGCGGGTCTGGTTGTAGAAGCCGAAAGGGTTCTTGAAGCGGCCTACCTGGATGCCTAGCGTGCGCTGCTGGTTGGATATCATCTGATAATCGATCAGGCCGTAATCCAGGCTCGGTGCGGCATCCTCACCGTCTCCCCCGGCTCGTCGGCTGAGTATCTGCGCCGCCAGCAGCACGTTCTCGTGTGGACGGATAGAGGCGTTGGCCCCGATCTCGGTGTACTTCAGGCTGCCGTTGCCCTCGCTGCTGGGGCCGAAGAAGTTGTTGTCGTCGGTGATCACCAGCGCCTGGCTGAGGAAGCCATGCATCTGCAGGGTATCCAGTACCTTCTCGCTGGCGAGTGCCGGTGCCGACAGGCTCGTCAGCGTTGTCGCCAGGACGAGCGCACGACGCCCTTCAATCCATTGAAATGACTTGGATACGGTCATCCAGGTACTCCCTCTCCAGATAGCCCATTGCGCCGGGGGTGGTGGCAATACGCTCGAGCATCTCGGCTTGGTGTCTCACGCGGTCCGGCGCCTGGCCGGTGCCGGAGAAGACCATGCGGTCCCATGCCAGCTGCAGTTGATGGGGATAGACGGCCAGGCGCTCCTTGACGAAGCGCTCGTGCACCGGGTTGTCGTTGGGCAGCACAAAGACCCGGGCGGCCTGGCCATCCGGCCAGGTGCGCTGGCGCATGGCGAAGATGGCTCGAGTGGTATCGCGTGTGAGGCGTTGGGTGGTGACGTCAGCATGGGCTACCAGCAGCACGGCCTGTCCCTCGGCAACGGCATGGCTACCCCCCAGGGGCAACAGCCAGAGCAGCAAGGCGGCTCTCAGCCACGCCATGTCTCGACCTCGAGCAGAGATGTGCCGCGAGATGGCAGCGAGGCGGGTTGGCGGCGTGTCGTCATGGCGTATCGGCTTCCCTATATGGTGTCACGGGTACAGGTCTCGCGCTGACCGAGGTCGCGCCGACACGCAGCGGTGTGCCGTGACGGGCTTCTGCTCATACGCTACATGAAGGGATGGGAATGTAAAGCTGGCGCTTCAACGGGGACTGCCCGGCGGCACCGCCGCCGGGCAAGCTTGCTCAGCCGAAGACCTGGAAGGTGCCGGCGTTGAGCCACAGGTGGGTGGCGATGCTGGCCGCATAGCCCAGGGCGATCACCGGGGCCCAGCGCAGGTGACCCATGAAGGTGTAGTTGCCGCGGGCCTGGCCCATCAGTGCCACACCGGCGGCGGAGCCGATGGAGAGCAGGCTGCCGCCGACGCCGGCGGTGAGGGTAATCAGCAGCCAGTGGCCGTGGGACATGTCGGGTTCCATGGTCAGTACCGCGAACATCACCGGGATGTTGTCGACCACCGCCGAGATCAGGCCCAGGGCGATGTTGGCGTTGGTGGCTCCCCAGCCGCTATAGAGCGCCTCGGAGAGCATCGCCAGATAGCCCATGTAGCCCAGGCCACCCACGCACATCACCACCCCGTAGAAGAACAGCAGGGTGTCCCACTCCGCGCGCGCCACGCGGTTGAAGACGTCGAAGGGCACCACGCTACCCAGCTGGGCCAGCTTCTTGTCGTCGCCGCGGCGGGCATAGCGGGTGCGCTTCTTCTCCAGCGAGCGGGGCAGGGTGCGGCGCAGGTAGTAGCCGAAGAACTGCAGGTAGCCAAGGCCCGTCATCATGCCCAGCACCGGCGGCAGGTGCAGGAAGGTGTGGCAGGCCACGGCGGTGGCCACGGTGAGCAGGAACAGCGCCACGATGCGGCGTGCACCGCGCTTGAGCCAGACTTCTTCCTCGAGGCTGTCCGGCTTGCGGTTCTTGATGAACAGGGTCATCGCCACCGCCGGGATCAGGAAGTTGACCAGCGAGGGCAGCAGCAGGACGAAGAACTCCTGGAACTCGATCATGCCGGCCTGCCACACCATCAGGGTGGTGATGTCGCCGAAGGGGCTGAAGGCACCGCCGGCGTTGGCCGCCACCACGATGTTGACGCAGGCCAGGTTGATGAAGCGCTTGTCACCCTCGGCGACCTTGGTCACCACCGCGCACATCAGCAGGGCGGTGGTCAGGTTGTCGGCAATGGGGGAAATCACGAAGGCCAAACCGCCGGTGATCCAGAACAGCTGGCGGTAGGTGAAGCCCTTGCGCACCATCCAGCTGCGCAGCACGTCGAAGGCGCGGCGCTCGTCCAGGGCGTTGATGTAGGTCATCGCCACCAGCAGGAAGAGCATCAGCTCGGTGAATTCGAGCAGGGTGGCGCGGAAGGCGTGCTCGGCCTCGGCAGGCATGCCGGCTTGCACATAGACCCAGCCGATCAGCGCCCAGATGATGCCCGCGGCGACCAGTACCGGCTTGGACTTGCGCATGTGCAGCTTCTCCTCGCCCATGACGAGCGCATAGGCGAGGACGAAGATACTCACGGCGACAAGGCCGACCACGGAGTTGGTGAGGTCCAGCTCGCCCGTCACGGCAAAGGCCGCGGGGCTGAACAGCAGGCAGACAAGCACGAGGCATCCCGACCACCAGGCGGTATGCCGGGGCCGTAGGGTTGGGTATCCGAAGGATGGCATGGCGTTGAGTCCCGAAAACGAGGTTCGTGGGAAGGGTGAGAAAGCGCGCCTATTCTACCACCGCTAGTGCAGCGCAATATAGGCGCAAAGCCTTACCACCAAAGGAGTAGTGGGGTGAGCAGGGGCCTCCCGTCTCCCCCGGAGGCCGTTTTGTGGCATCATCAGCGCTCCGGCAGACGCCGGCCGTTTTCGGATCGCCAACGACGCAGGCAAGTCACGCATGTTTCTCGATGAATTTCATACGCTGGCAGGGGACCGCATCACCATCTCGGCGGAGCAGGCCAGTCGATTCGCCAAGGGAGTCGCCGGCGACTACAACCCCATCCACAATCCGGATGCACGGCGCTTCTGCGTGCCCGGCGACCTGCTGTTTGCCCTGGTACTGGCGCGCTTCGGCCTCTCACAGCGCATGGAGTTCCGGTTTCTCAGCATGGTCGGCGATGGCACTCCGCTGTGTTTCCAGGAGCATGCCGACGGGCGGATTCGCGTCTGCGATGACGCCGGCAAGTGTTACCTGGAAGTGTCTCGCGGTGGCGAGACCACTCATGACGAGGCAGTGGTGGAGGCCTTCACGCGCTGCTATGTCTCGTTCTCGGGCAAGAACTTCCCGCACTACCTCAAGCCGCTGATGGAAGAGAAGGGGGTGATGTTCAATCCCCGCAGGCCGCTGGTGATCTACGACAGCATGGGGTTTTCCCTGGAACGTCTCGAGGGACTCACCCCCGCGCTGGAGCTGCTCGACTCCTCCCTGGAGGTCAACGGCAAGCGTGGTGACACCCTGCTCGAGTTCCGCATCCAGTCGGGCGGCGAGCAGGTGGGTACCGGCTCCAAGAAGCTGGTGGTCAGTGGCCTGTGCGACTACGACGCCGAGGCCATGAACGAGATCGTCGACGAGTTCTATCGCCTCAAGGCCGCCTACGAGGCCCGGAGCCTGTCAATCTGAGTCGGATCCGCGACCAGCAGGGGGCATGGCAATGATTCGAGCGATACTGGTTGAGGGTGACGGCACTGCCACCCACGGCGATGTCTCGCTGGTCGAGCGCTGGCGTAAGAGCACGGATAGCTACCTTTGGCTCGACCTGCAGGGCGAGCCACAGGCCCGCGAGCGGGAGCTGCTGGAGGCCTTCGACTGCCACCCGCTGGCGATCGACGACGCCCATCGCGATCGGCATCCGCCCAAGATCGAGGAGTTCGAGGGCCACACGCTGATCATCTACCGCGGGATCGGCTCCTTCGATGCCGAACTCAACTTCGTGCCCCAGCGCGTCGCCTTCTTCGTCGGCGAGCGCTTCCTGCTCAGCCTGCATCCCGACACGGCGCTCAGCCTCGATCGCCTCTACGGTGCCGAGGGCGAGCGCTTGCTGCGACGCTCACCGGAGCATGTGGCACTCAGGGCCATGTACCTCTCGGCAGGCTTCTACCTGGACAGCCTGCTGCAGTTCGAGAACCAGCTGAGCGACCTGGAGGATGGCCTGGTCGAGGGCGGCGATGATGCCCTGATGCGTCTGCTGATCGGCTATCGCTCGCGACTGGTGAAGATGCGCCGGGTGTTCAACTACCACGTGGGGATCACCCAGGAGCTCACCGCCTACGACTACGCCCACCTGCCGCGGGATGTCGACGAGACCCTCCATGCCATCAACGACGTCCACGAACGCTTCGAGCGCCTGCACAGCCTGACCCAGATGTACTACGACATCTGCGGCGACCTGATCGACGGCTATATCTCGCTCTCCTCGCACCAGCTCAATATCACCATGCGCCTGCTCACGGTGATCACCGCCATCTTCGTGCCGCTGACCTTCCTGGCCGGCATCTACGGGATGAACTTCGCCCATATGCCCGAGCTCGGCTATCGCTACGGCTACTTCGTGCTGCTCGGCGTGATGCTGTCGATCGCCGTCGGCTTGGTCTGGCTGTTCCGACGCATCCGCTGGCTCTGAGTCCGGACGGGGCGAGTTGACGCAGGCACTTGGCGGCAGCCGTCCACGGACTTAGTCTCGAGGGCTTCCCCTTTCGAGACATGACCATGCACCCACAGCGCGAGCGACTGCACAACGAGCTGCACGCCCGGCCCTCGATCTACTTCGATGAGCCGGCCACCCTTCACCACTATGCCCTGCTCGACGAGGCCGGCGCCTGCGAGGCCGTGCTGGCACGGCTGGGCGAGCTGAGCGGCACGCCGCCGGACCGCGAGGCGGTTCAGCAGATCCTCGAGGTCGAGGGCCTGACCCTGAAGTGGGAGCGTCACACCGAGTTCCTGACCCTCACGCTGCTGGTGCCGCGGGCGCCGGAAGAGGAGGCCTGGCCGGCTCCTCCGGCGCTGCTCGACACCCTGGTGGGCCCGAATCACGCCCAGCTGATCAGTGCCACCCAGGTCCTGGTGGAATCCGCCCACCGCTGGGCCGGCAGGCCCTCCGACTACGGCTTTCGCGACCCTTCCGGCTCGCGGGTGGGGGATGGCGATGCCATCGTGTGGAGCGATTTCCGTCTGACCGACAGCGGCGTCAATCGCCTGCTGCTGGTCAACCAGGGGCTGGATGCCTTCCGGCTGGGGCGCATGACGCGCCGCCTGCTGGAGATCGAGACCTACCGCATGATGGCCAGCCTGGCACTGCCGCTGGCCAAGGAGCTGGAGCGCGAGCTGCAGGCCCACGAGCAGGAGCTCGGCGAGCTCTCCGAGCGCAATGCCGAGCGTGAGGCGGAAAGCTCGCGGCCGCTGCTGGGGGCGATCTCCGAGCTCTCGGCGCGACTGGAGCGCTCCGGGGCGCGGTCACGCCGGCGCTTCAGCGCCACCGAGGCGTATTCGCGCATCGTCTTCACCCGCATCGAGGAGTTGCGCGAGAGCCGGATCGGCGAGAGCCCCAGGCTGGGCACCTTCATCCTGCGCCGCTTCCGGCCCACGGTGCACTTCTGCGACTCGATCCACCGTCGCCAGCAGGACCTCGCCGAGAGCGTGGCACGGCTAAATGACCTGCTGCGGACCCGCGCCCAGGTGGAGATCGAGGAGCAGAACGCCGAGATGCTCGCGAGCCTCAACGAGCGCACCAGCAGCCAGCTGAAGATCCAGAAGGCGGTCGAGGGGCTGTCGATCATCGTGATCAGCTATTACCTGTTTAGCCTCTTCAAGCTAGGCCTGCAGAGCCTCGACGCCCTGGGGGTGAGCATCGTGCCGGCGGTGGCCGCGGCCGTGTTGGCGCCGCTGGGGCTGGGCATCATCGGGGTACTGGCCTGGCGGATCCAGCGCGTCAAGCGGCACTGAGAGGGCAGCCGCACCGGCGGGTCAGGCCGGGTCGCTGCCGCTGACCGGCCAGCCTTCGGCCTCCAGGCGTTGCCAGACGGCCTCTCGGCCGTCCTCGTCGAGGCGTGACCAGGCGGTGATCTCGTCGAGGGTGCGGCCGCAACCCTCGCAGAGGCTGTCCGCGGGGCGTACGCGGCAGATCTGCACGCAGGGCGAGGCCGGGCGCTGCCGGCGGACGTCGCTCATGGCTTCACCTTTCCGCGCAGTGCCTTGGTCTTGCCCTTGCGGGTCTTGGCGTCGACCCGGCGGCGCTGGGAGCCGCGGGTCGGCCGGGTGGGCTTGCGCACCTTGCGCTGCTTCACCGCCTCGCGGATCAGTTCGCGCAGCCGCTCCAGGGCATCCTCGCGGTTCTGCTCCTGGGTGCGGAAGCGCTGGGCCTTGATGATCACCACGCCGTCCTGGCTGATGCGCTGGTCACCGAGCGCCAGCAGCCGCTCCTTGTAGAAGGGCGGCAGGCTGGAGCGCTGGATATCGAAGCGCAGGTGGATGGCGCTGGCCACCTTGTTGACGTTCTGGCCGCCGGCGCCCTGGGCACGGATCGGGTTCAGCTCGATCTCCCAGTCGCCGAGCTCAACGCTGTTGGAAATTTTCAGCATCATGGTTCCCTGGCGGTCAGGATCGGCGCAGCGGCTCGAGCAAGCCGCCCAGGCCGTTGTGGTCGATCTCGTGCATCAGCGCGAGCAGGCGGCCCAGCTCGCTATCGGGAAAGCCCTCGCGGGCGAACCACGCCAGGTAGGGGCCCGGCAGGTCGGCGAGCAGCCATCCCTGGTACTTGCCGAAGGGCATGCGCATCCTCACCAGCGTCAGCAGGTCCTCGGGGTTCACGTTGCATCCTCGCGGGTGATGGAATTGGCGGAGCCATGCTACCCGGATCAGGTCGCCTTGCCCATGGCCGGCAGCTCCACCAGCAGCGACTGCCCCGAGAGCCCCTGGGTCACACGGCTGGCGAGGATCTCCAGGATGCCGTCATGCTCGCCCACCAGCCGCGTGGTGGTGACGGTGAGCCCGGGTGACGCCGCCATCGCCTGCTCGCAGATCTCGGCGATGTCGCCGCCCTCGCCGGCGTGGCGGCCGGGGGAGAGGAACAGCATGGCCAGGATCACCTCGCGACCGGCCAGCGCCCGCGAGGCCAGCAGGTCGGCCAGCAGCGGCTCGTTGAAGCGATACTCGTCGCCCTCGCGTCGCTCCATGGAGGCAAAGGTGACGCAGCCGGCCTCTTCACTCAGCAGCGCGCCGAGCTGCCCGGCCACATAATTGCGCACCGCGGCGACCTCGGGGATCGGGCTGCCGTGATCGACCAGCACCACCGTCGGCCGCTCGAGACCGCCAGCTTGCTCCATGACCTGGCGGACATTGTCGGCCAGCAGCCGGGCCAGGCGCAGGTCGAGCTCCGCGAGGGTGTCCACCAGCGGCGCCGCCACCCTGATGGAGAGCCGCGGGTACTCTGCCTGCACCTCCGCCAGGCGCTCCGGCAGGTAGCGGGTCAGCGCCTGGCTGGGGCCGAAGAAGAAGGGCACGATGACCAGCTCGGTCACACCCTCCGCCGCCAGGCGCTCGGCCAGCGGGCCCAGTGTCACCGCCTTCTCCCCCTCCAGCTGCTCGGCGGGGATCTTGTGGGAGTGCAGCAGCGAGGCGGCCTCCACCGGCTCCCCGGTTGCCTGGGCCAGGGCTCCGGCCAGGCGACGCAGGTTGAGCGTGGCCTGGGGGCGCAGGGAGCCGTTGTCGACGAGCAGGATGCGTTTCATGTAAGCCTCGGAGGATGGGGCAGAGGGTGGGTGACGGGGCACCGTGGCGGCGCGCGGGCAACCGGGCGGGAAGGGCTTCACACTACCCAGCCGCGGCGTCGCTGAAAAGTCCGCCGGCAAAAGGCGGTGCAAGGGGAGGACGAGGCGTGGAACAATGAGTCTGTTAAGCAACCATCAGACGCGATGCGACATCAACCGAGCGAGGTCCCATGAATCCCACCATCGAACTGCTCAAGTCCCACCGCTCCGTGCGCAAGTTCACCGACCAGCCTGTCTCCCGGGAGCTGCTGGAGGAGCTGGTCAGTGCCGGCCAGGCCGCCGCCACCTCCAGCCACGTGCAGGCCTACAGTGTCATCCACGTGAAGAACCCGGCGAACCGCGAGGCGATCGCCGAGCTGGCCGGAGGGCAGGGCTACGTGGCCACCTGCGGCGCCTTCCTGGTGTTCTGTGCCGACATGAAGCGCCCCACCGAGGCGGCCGAGCGCACCGGTGCGCGGGTGGTGCGCGGCATGACCGAGCAACTGCTGGTGGCCAGCGTGGATACCGCCCTGATGGCCCAGAACGTGGCGATTGCCGCGGAATCGGAAGGGCTGGGCATCTGCTATATCGGCGGCATTCGCAATAATCCCCAGCAGATCAGCGACCTGCTGGGCCTGCCGGACCATGTCTACCCGGTGTTCGGCATGTGCCTGGGCTATCCGGCCCACGATCCCGACGTGAAGCCGCGCCTGCCGGTCGAGGCGATCCTCAAGGAGGACACCTACAGCGACGACAGCGAGCTGGTGGCGGCCTATGACGATGCCATGCACGCCTATTACCAGTCGCGCAAGGGCGGCCCCAAGGACACCACCTGGTCACAGAACCTCACCCCGCTGTTCGACACCAAGCTGCGTCCGCATATGCGCGAGTTCCTGGTCAAGCGCGGCTTCGAGATGAAGTGAGGGCCACGCCCCGGGTTCAGACGTCGCTACTCTCGAACACCTCGGGGTAGCGCCGCCGGGCGCGCAGCAGGCGCCAGATGGTGATGGCGTTGGTGACCACCACCAGCGCCTCGGCCAGGGTGCCGCCCACGGCGCCTGCCAGCAGGTGGCTGAGCATCCAGGCCACGGCCGCCAGTCCCAGCATCACGCGCATGGGAATGCCACGCAGCAAGAACATGCCCACCGTGCCCAGCACCATCGCCACCACGGCGGGCAGGTCCGCCCAGCCCTGCCAGGTCGCCAGCGCCGCCAAGCCGCTGGCGCCCAGCACCCCGGCCATCACCTTGCCGCTGCCCGGGTAGCGGCGGGCCAGGGCGATGCGCACGATTACCAGCAGGGTCAGCGCCGCCGCGGTCCAGCTCTCCAGGAACAGGAACTGCAGGGCGAAGGCCACGTTGGCCGAGATCAGCAGCACCAGCAGGCGCTCATCCTGCTTGCTGGCGAAGGCTAGGATGCACAGCAGCAGTGCGACAAGGCCGAAGAACTGGCCCGCCATGGCGGTGGTGCCTTCCAGCATGGTGGTCTCTCTCCCCAATGATCAGGCGCCCAGCATAGCGGTTGAGGGCGCGGTTGACGCAAGGCGCCTGCGCCACGCATCTTGGCAGGGTCGCAAATCGCTGGAGCCGTCATGGAAACGCTGCTCAATGCCCGCTCGGATGTTAGCCAGGCGGCGCTCGCCGCCATCGCCCATATGCCTACCACCAGCCTGCCGGTGCTGATGGATGATGACTTCGCCCGCCGGCTCACCGACGCCGACTTCATGCGCATCGCGGTGGTGCTGGCGCAGAAGAGCTTCGATGAGGGCGGCTGCCCCATCGGCGCACTGATCATCGACAACGCCACCCGGCGCATCGTCGGCAAGGGGCACAACACCCTGGTGCAGGAGAATCATCCCTATCACCACGGCGAGACCTCCGCCATCCGCGATGCCGGGCGCATCGACTTCAGCCGCACTACGCTCTTCACCTCGCTGAGCCCCTGCGAGATCTGCGCCACCCTGCTCACCATGCGCGGCTTCTCCCGGGTGGTGGTGGGCGATGTCACCAACGCCTCGGGCACCGAGCCGCTGCTGCAGAGCCGGGGCGTGCTGGTCGAGATCCTCGAGGACCCGCGTGGCGTCGAGCTCTACGCGCGCTTCCGCGCCGAGAAGCCCGAGCTGGACCTCGAGGACTGGAAGGGGCTCTGCGCCACGCGCTGACCCGGCGGGCGTCGCCCACCCTGTTCATGCCGGCCCCCGGTCGGTGAGCGGCGCGCGCGGTGTTCCAGGGCAGGATCAGTCCAGCACGACCAAATGATTGGGCAACTCGTTGCGCTCGTGGGTGGCCGGCACCTGCTCCTTGAGATGCTCGCCGCAGGCCTCGATGCACTCGAGGAAGCCCTGCAGGGTCTCCCCCTCCTTCACCCGCCGAGTGAAGGCCGCCACGATGGACTGCCAGGTCTCGTCGCTGATGCGGGCCGAGATGCCCCGGTCGACCAGGATCTCCACGTAGCGCTCGGCCTCGGAAACGAAGATCAGCATCCCCGTTCCCCCCTCGGTATGGTGAAGCTCCTGCTCCAGGAACTGTCGCCGGGCGAGGTTGCCTGCGCGCCAGTGGCGAACCGCTCGCGGGATCAGCCGGGTGGTGATGGCGGGGCGGCGGAACACCAGGCCCACCACGATGAAGGTCGCCCATTGCACCAGCGTCAGTTCCCAGGCCGAGAACCAGCCGGGGAAGTAGTTGATCGCACCGGGCACCACCAGGGCCAGCAGGCCCGCCCAGAGCAGCGGGATATAGGCGTAGTCGTCCGCCCGCGGTGCCAGCACGGTGACCAGCTCGGCATCGGTGTCGCGCTCGACCCGATGAATCGCCTCGCTGACCTGGCGCTGCTCGTCTTCGCTCAATAAAGCCATGGGGGTCGTGATCTCCGAATCCTGAATGTCATGTCGGTGTCGCCACCGGAAGGGGGAGGCCGGATTACCAGCCGCCGGACGCACCGCCGCCACCGAAGCCGCCGCCGCCTCCGCCGAAACCACCCCCGCCGCCGAAGCCGCCGCCACCGCGCGACCCGCCGCCCAGGGCTCCGCCCAGCAGCATGCCGCCCAGCAGGCCGCCGCGACCACCGCGAACCAGGCTCATGACGATCACGAACAGCACGAAGAAGAGGATCGATGCCGGCCCCCTGGGGCCCTGCTCTCCGGCCGTGGCGCCGGAAGTGGCGCTGGTATCCATGGGCTCGCCACCCAGGACCCGGATCATCGCCGCCACGCCCTCGCTGATGCCGCGGGCATAGTCACCCTCGTGGAAGGCCGGCGTCAGGGTCTGGTTGATGATCGCCGAGGACTGGGCGTCGGTCAGGCGGCCCTCGAGGCCGTAGCCGACCTCGATGCGCACCTTGCGCTCGTTGGGCGCGACGATCAGCAGGGCGCCGTTGTCCTCCTCCGCCTGGCCGATGCCCCAGTGGCGTCCCAGCTGATAGCCATACTCCTCGATGGTGACGCCCTGCAGCTCCGGTAGGGTGGCGACCACCAGCTGCTCGGTAGTGGCCTCCTCGTGGGCCGCCAGCTGCGCGCTCAGGCGTGACTCGGTGGCCGGGTCCAGCAGTTCGGCCTGGTCCACCACGCGGCCGGTCAGTTCGGGAAAGTCGAGCTCCTGTCCTTCACTCTCCCGGGCCTGGAGGCCGAGGGCGGTCGACAGCAGCAATGCGAGTAGCGGAATGCGCAGAAGGTCGCTCATTCAAACTCCACCTGGGGGGCCTGGTCCGCGTTCTCGGTCGTGGCCTCGAAGCTCTCGCGAAGCGCCATGTCGCTGTAGAGGATGGTGTGCCACAGGAGACCGGGGAAGGTGCGGATCTCGGTGTTGTAGCGCTCGACCGCGGTGATGTAATCGCGCCGCGCCACGGCGATGCGGTTCTCGGTGCCCTCCAGTTGCGACTGCAGGGCCAGGAAGTTCTGGTTCGATTTAAGCTCGGGATAGCGCTCCGATACCGCCATCAGCCGGCTCAGCGCGCCGGTCAGCTGCTGCTGGGCCTGCTCGAACTGGCGCATCTTCTGCGGGTCGTCCAGCGACTCGGCATCGATCTGGATCGAGGTGGCCTTGGCCCGTGCCTCCACCACGGCGGTCAGGGTCTCCTGCTCCTGACGGGCGAATCCCTTGACCGTCTCGACCAGGTTGGGCACCAGGTCCGCGCGCCGCTGGTACTGGTTCTCCACCTGCGCCCAGGCCGACTTCACCTGTTCGTCATAGGTGGGGATGTTGTTGACGCCGCAACCCGTCAGCAGCACCGCCATGATCAGCACAAGGGCGAACCGCCAGACGCGAGGGTCGGGTAGCGTGGAGTGTCTCGTCGGCATGGGGGCAGTCATCCTGTCGATGTGAGTCGATGTGAAGAGAAGACCCCCAAGGTACAGCTCGGGTCGATGTGAAGGAAGCGACGTCATGCAGACACGCCGCCAGCCGACATATCAAGGACCGATGCTGACCATCATCGCCGACCAGGCTCTGCCCGGTTACGCCAGCTCGAGCTCCTCCAGCACGGCGGCCAGCGCCTGCCGGCTCTCTCCCTCAAGCGTCTTCAGGGGCAGCGGCAGACAGGGCGACTCGGCGAGCCCCAGCAGCTCCGCCGCGGTGGCGACCACCCGCAGGCTGCCGCCGTGCCGACGGAACAGCGCCCACAGTGGCTCGAGCCGAGTCGACAAGCGTTGGGCCTCCTCGGCATCGCCGGCCCGGGCGGCGCGGGTTATGGCCAGGGCGGTCTCGGGGAACAGGCCGCCGATCACCGAGTACCAGGCCTCGCAGCCGGCATTCAGCACGGTGGCGGCAAAGGCGTCGCCACTGACGCCGATCGTCACCTCGGGCGGCACCAGGGCGCGTAGCCGCTCGACCCGCTCGCGAGCGGCCGCCGGCTCGGCGGGTACACCCGGAATCTTGATGGAGGCGACATTGGGCAGTGCCGCGATGCGCCCATGCAGCTCGTCGCTGAAGGTGAAGTGGGTGGTGCCGGGGTTGTCGTAGACGCACAGCGGCACCGAGAGCCGGGTGGTGACGGCCTGATAGAGGCCGAAGACCTCCGCATCGGTCAGCGGCTGATAGGACATCGGTGCCAGCAGCACCGCGCTGGCGCCCGTCGCTTCGGCGTCTTCGGCCAGGGCCAGCACATCGCGGGTACGCAGGGCACTGATGCCCACGATCACCGGCACATTGCCGGCACTCTGCACGGCCAGCCTGGCGATGCGTGCGCGTTCGGCGTGGCCGAGGTAGGCATAGCTGCCCGTGGAGCCGAGCACCCCGATGGAGTCGACACCCGCAGCCACCAGCCTCTCGACCAGGTGGACGAATGCCGCCTCGTCGATGGCGTCCTTGTTAAGGGGCGTCAATGGAAAGGCACTCAGGCCGGTGAGCATGGGCTGTCTCCTGGTTCGGAAATCCGCTGGTGGACTTGCTCGGGAGTATGCCACGGCGGAGACTCGGTACAGCGCATCCGGTCCACCTGCCGGAGAATGACAGCCATTTCGAGGAGGAGTCTTGCATGGAGAGCCAGGTCGAGGCGGGAATTGCCCCGCGGCTGCGGGAACTGCTGGAGCAGCTGCCCGACGCGGCGCTGCCGATCAGCTACCGGCAGGCCGCCGAGGCGCTGGGGCTCTCGCCGCCGCGCACCATCCAGCGCGTCGCCCAGGCCCTGGAGACGCTGATGCGCGAGGACGTCGCCGCAGATCGGCCGATGATCGCCGCCCTGGTGGTCAGCCGCCGCGGCGACCTGCCCCGGCAGGGCTTCTTCGACCTGGCGGTGGCGCTCGGCCGCTTCCCCGCCGACCCGGCCGAGCATGAAGCGGCCTATCGACAGGAGCTGGAGCGCGTCATGGCGCTGCGGACGTGACCGGCAGGCGAGGGTATGGCTGGCTCAGTCGTAGCGGTGCTGCCAGCCCTTCACCGCGATCTGCTCCTTGAGCAGCTCCAGCATGTCCACCAGCACCTGCTCGGTGACCTGTTCGGTGTGCGGGTCGGTGCGCAGCCAGGCGTCGAAACCGCTCTCGGCGAGGTGTTCCACCAGGGCGGTGAACTCCGGCGACTGCAGCCCCGCCAGCGCTTCGTTGACCAGGCGGCAGGCCAGGTCGGAGAGCGAGGCCTCGAGCCCGCGGGTCAGCTGGCCGCCCAGCGGCAGGCGCTCCAGGCGGCGGACCTCCGGACTCTCCGCCAGGGTGCGGCCCACCAGGCCGCGCACGTAGCGCAGGATGTCCTCGCGGTTGTGGGTGTAGGCGCTGCCGGCCATCGCCTCCAGGCGCTGGCTGATCTCGTGGATCAGCGCCTGCTGGCGCGGGCGCACCACCTGCTCCACCACGCCGCGGGAGAGCGAGTCACTGGCGCGGATCTCCGCCTGGACGTTATCCAGCAGGCGGATGGCGATGCGGTCGGTGAGCTCCTCCAGCAGGATGTCGTAGTACTTGGTGAGCACACCGAAGAGGTACCAGCGGCGCACGTCGATCAGCCCCATGCGCTGCAGGCGGTGCAGCAGCGAGATCACGCGCAGGATGCGCAGCAACCGGAAGCCGCCCACCGGGATGCAGCCCAGCACGTCGTACCAGTGCACGAAGGGGTAGAAGAACCAGCGGTGGTAGCGCCGTTCGGCGATGGCCACCGCCCAGCCCAGCAGCACGTCGAGCACGAAGACGGCCACGAAGGCCAGGTCGATGGCCAGGAAGTTGGCGTGGACATGGCGCTCGTAGACGCCATGCAGGCCAGGCGCCGTGGCCTCGAAGGCGGCGTTGAGCGGCGCCAGCAGGAAGAGGCTGTCGAACAGCAGCAGCGCCAGGTTGGCGACCACCAGGGCGATGACCAGCAGGTCCCACGCCAGGTGAAGCCGCTCCAGGGCGGGATGCAGGCGTTTCTCGCGGCTCTCGCTCATGCTGGCGCCTCCCAGGGCTCGGCGACAGGCGTGGCTACTTGAAGCGTGAGCGGGCCTTCTCGAAGGCGTCGCTCATCGACTCCCAGGCACGCTCCGCCCCGGCGCGGATGTCGTCCCAGGCATCGTCTCCGGCCTCGCGTAGCTCTTCCAGCTTCCGGCGCACCTCCTCGCGCCTCTCCTCCAGGCGCTCGGCCTCCTTCTCCCGCTCGATGCGGGCATCGGCGTCGGCGCCGCGGGCCTGGGCCTTCAGCTTGTCGATCTCCGCCTGCCACTCGTCCAGCTTGGCGCGCAGCTTCTGCTCATAGGCTTCTCGATTGCTCATGCGTCACTCTCCTCGTTGTCGACGGTCTGGATGACCTCGAACCCCTCGAAGCTCGGTGGGCCCAGGTAGAGCCCCTCGCGCTTGCTCTGGCCGGCGTTGGCGTGGGCTTGGCGGAAGGCCTCGGAGCGGGTCCAGGCCTCGAAGTCCTCCCGCGAGCGCCACACGGTATGGGAAGCATAGAGCACATGGTCGTCGCGCTCCGGTCCGCGCAGCATGTGGAAGGCCTCGAAGCCGGGCAGCCCCTGCAGGTGGGTCTCCCGCTCCAGCCAGATCTGCTCGAACTCCTCCGTGCGCTCGGGGTTGACCCGGAAACGGTTCATGGCGATATACACGGCGTGATCTCCCTGTCTGGTGATACTGCCCCCGACCATGACAGCTCGCCCCGGGTGGGACAAGGTCGCATCCGCCGGTCGCGGCCTTTGTCGATACCGCCGTGCTGCTCCACGCTGGGAGGGTGCCATCGCGCTTCCATGCCGTGGCAGGCGCGATCCACCATTTCGAGCGGTCTGGCGGAGGACGCATGATGAGGCTTAACAGCACGGGGTTCGCCATCCTCGGGGCCGGGCTGATCGCGATCAGCTTCGGGCTCGCCCGCTTCGCCTTCGGGCTCTTCGTCCCTCCCATCCGCGACGAGCTGGGCCTCTCCTCCTACGTGATCGGCATCTCTCCTTCGCCGTCATGGCCGTGCTCGGGGTGATCGCCGCCTGGCTCCTGCTGCCCTCGGTCACGCGTATCGTGCCGGCGGACGCCGCGGACCCGCCGCCCCTCAACGAGCTGCCCTGGTCGCGGCTGGTCCGGCTTACCCTATTCGCCTACGTGATGGGCTTCGTCTCCGCCGCCTACTGGATCTTCGCCCCCGACCTGGTGGGTGACCCTCGGCGAGCTGCCGGAAAGCGCCACCGCCTGGCTGTGGTTCGCGGTGGGCCTGGCGGGCCTGGGCGGCGCTGTGGTGGCCGACCTGGCCGATCGCAACAACCCGCCCATCACCCAGGCCCTGATGCTGATGATGCTCTCCGCGAGCCTGGCGCTGCTCGCCGTGAGCCCCGACCAGCCGCTGCTCACCGCCTTCTCCGCGCTGGTCTTCGGCCTGGCCTACATGAGCCTGACCGGGCTCTACCTGATGACCGGCATCCGCCTGCTGCCCGGCCGCCTCTCCGTCGGCCCGGTGCTGCCCTTCATGGCGGTATCGCTCGGCCAGGCCACCGGCTCGCCGGCGGTCGGTGCCCTGGTGGGCGCCGTCGGCTACGCCGACGCCTTCGCCATGTTCGCCGCGCTGGGCATCCTGGTGGCCGTGCTCTCGCCCTTCTACCCGGGTGCCCCGGCCATGCCATGGCGTACTCGACGTTGGTTGTAAGAGATCTGCCGTCGGCGGCGGCTTCCCTGACTGTTACGCTCCGTAAACAGAAAACGAAAAGAACACACAGGGAACCGCCATGATTAAGGCCTCCGAGCCGCGCATCACGCTGCACCCGCATTCACGCCGGGTGCGCGTCGTCATCGACGGCACCGAGCTTGCCGACACCACCCGCGCCATCGAGCTTCGCGAACGCGGCTACCCGCCACGTCAGTACCTTCCCCGCGATGACGTGCGTATGGACCTGCTGACCCCCTCCGACACCGTGACCCACTGCCCCTTCAAGGGTGATGCCTCGTACTACTCCTTTGGAGAGCACAAGGATGTGGCGTGGAGCTATCAGCAGCCCATGGAAGGGATGGAGGCGATTGAGGGATGGGTGGTGTTTTTATGTAGTGTTGAAGCACCTGAGGAATGAGAGCCTATCTCATACGGCTGGCGGTTCTATGTATGCGATCTATCTGCTGAGAAATTTGAAATGGATGCACTCAATACTTTGAAAGAACCTTTTCCGACAGAAGTCCTTCCTCTCCTTGACTTTGGCTCAGCTGATGGTCGTAAAGATGGGTTTTTGGAAGAAACATTTGTTCAGACGACATTTGTTAAGCAGTTTTTACAAGATAGGCATTCGATAATAGTTGGCCAGATTGGCTCAGGTAAGAGTGCGCTTTTTGAACTTCTTAAAAATAAGAGTAAAAAGCTTTCCGTGTATAGGGGGAGGTTTATTGTTCCTGTTGAAGAGGCTATTTCGTTCCAGTTGCTAAGAAGGTTTATTCATGACGAGTTCGCAGATCATGATAGGAAACTGATTTATAAGCTCATCTGGAAGTTTCAGATTTTATATAGATTGTGTGAGGAGGTTAGCAAACTTCCTGGCTTTCCTGGCGATAAAGGCGAAAAGCAGATACGTGCTTTTTTAAGAGATGTTAAGTCTAAAGAATTTGATGAATCAGTTATTGGGAAGATCAAGGGGCTGTTGCGGAATGCCTCTGTAGAGATAAAAACAAAAGTTTCTGAGGCGCCTATATCGATTAAGGCTAGTTTTTCAGGTGGCCATGAAGGTCAAAGCAAGCAGGAGATTAATTTAGATCGCATCTTTCGCCATGTTGTTGATTCTTTAGAAAATCGGCCTTCTGGTAGGCCTTTGGTTATAATAGATCGTATAGATACTTTTGTTGCAGGAGAAGATTATGATACGCAGCGTGAATTCATTGAGGCTTTGATTGAGGTGGACGATGACTTGGATGTGTCTCACTCATTTATTGGGCGTAAGATATTTTTAAGAGCTGATCTTTTTTCTAGATTGGATTACGAAGCTCTAGGTTACGACAAGGTCAATGATAATACTCTCAGAATAGGTTGGACTGATATCGAGCTTCTTTATTTCTTTGCTAACCGAATTTTGGTTGCATTCAAAAAGCATAATATTCTGACTGAGGGTGATGTGCTTTTATCAACTGATTTAAGTAAATATCACTTGTCAGGCATTAGTATAGTTAGGATGATTAAGATTATCCCGCTTAGTGTTAGGAAGAAGTTTTTTAATTTTAACAGCATAAATCAGGAGCGCGATGCTAGCTTGCATGAGAAATTAAATAAATCGATTATAACCAAGGCTTTTCCGAGGAGGATATTCCATAAGGACTCATCTTTAAATGAGGTGGATATAGATATATTTGACTTCTTGCTTACACACTTTAAGGATGGGCATGGTAAAGTAACGCCCAGAAATCTGCTTACTTTTTTGAAGCAGGTGGTAGTGGTTTCTGCAACTTATTATGAGGAAAATCCAGACCAAGAAGTGCATGTTAAAAACATTGGGGGAGATTGGGAGTGGGAGTTGTTTAAGGCTAGATGTGTTTATGGAGCATATTGCAAAGCAAAAGAAGAGTATATTAGGAATATATCAAAAGTTGGTGATGAGTGGACAAAGTACTTTGCAACATTTATTGGCAGGCGGGCCAATAAAAAAACAATCGACTTTGGGTGGATGAAGTCAATAACAGGCCTGGATGATGAAAGGGTTATTGCTTTTATTGCCTATCTTGATCATATCGGTTTCTTGTATGTTATTGAGACGCATCCAGATGTTAAGAAAAGAAAATATCGTGTCCCTATAATTTATATGCCGTCGCCTAAGGGGTAGTTTTGCTGTTTCGATATGCAGTTTGTACAGCGATGGTGGGGTAATCGGGAATAGCCCCATTTTCCTGCCATTTTCTGCACTACCCGGTCCGGCGGCTGTCGTTCATAACCTCCGCCAGTCTGGCCTTGATCAGCGATTGATAGGGCATATCCCGCTTGTTGGCCTCGATCTTGATCCGGTCGAGTAACCATTCCGGAAGACGAAGCGAGATGGTTTTCGTGGAAGGCTTGAGTTTCGGAAACGAGGCGTGTTCTGCCTGGCTCCAGTCCAGGTAGTCAGAGGAATCGTGGTGCTTCCAGAACTCCCGTTCCTCGGCTTCGTTCTTGAACTCAGGCACCTTTCTTTGCTTGGTCATGACTGGTCCTCTCCTTGCAGTGCATGTCCCGGGCGGAGATCACCCGAATCAGCGTACCGTCCAGCCTCAACCCGGGCAATCCTGAGGAGTGCAGGTGATGGCGGTAACGACCGGCACCAGGTCAAGCCCGGGTGAGGCTTGGCGCTCACGCCCCGCCCTCCACTTCCTGACTCACCACCACTCGGTTCCTGCCGCCGTATAGGGCGCGGTCGGCCTGGTGGATCAGGGCGTCCAGGTCGGCGTCCTCGTCGACGCCTCTGGCGATGCCGACGGTGACGGTGAGGCGGTGGTCAGGCATCTTCCATCACCGCATATGCCTGACGGTACGAGACCACGCTCGTCCTCGTCATTCCCTTCGGTTACCCTCGGCCGGTGGCCAGGGGTATGAGCAATGAATGAAGTGGTGAAGATCGTCGTACTGACTCTGATCGCCGGCCTGGCGATGCCGCTGGGGGCGACGCTGGCGGCGGTCGAACGGATACGGCCATTCTGGCTGGAAAATGAGCTGCGCCACGCCGTGATCGCCTTCGGGGGAGGGGCGTTGCTCGCCGCCGTGGCCCTGGTGCTGGTGCCGGAGGGCATGCATGGCCTGCCGCCGTGGGCGGTGGTGGCGTCCTTCGTCAGCGGCAGCCTGCTGTTCATGTTGCTGGACATGCGGCTGGCGGCGAACGACACCCAGCTCAGCCAGCTGGTCGCCATGCTCTCCGATTTCGTGCCGGAGGCCCTGGCGCTGGGCGCGGCGTTCACCTTCTCGGAGAGCGCGGGGCTCCTGATGGCCGGCATCATCGCCCTCCAGAACATGCCGGAAGGCTTCAATGCCTATCGGGAGATCATGGCGTCAACCGACTATCGGCGCCTGCCCATCATCGGTGCCTTTGTCCTGATGGCCTTGCTGGGGCCCATCGCCGGGCTCACCGGCTATGCCTTCCTGGCCGAGTATCCTCGAGTGATCTCCTGCATCATGCTGTTTGCGGCCGGCGGTATCCTGTACATCATCTTCCAGGACATCGCGCCCCAGGCCAGGCTGAAGAACCACTGGGCGCCTCCCCTGGGTGCTTCCGCCGGCTTCCTGCTTGGCGTGGTGGGCAAGATGCTGACGGGGGCATGACCGGCAGCCGACGACTTCTCCATTGATGTCGCCGATGGCCTGGCTCTGGGCTAGCGCTCCCTGTGGTGGCAGTCCTGCCTGCCCCGTCACGCCTCGTCTCTCACCTCCTGGCTCACCACGACCCGATTCCTGCCGGCGTGCTTGCCGGCGTAGAGGGCCTGGTCGGCCTGCTGGATCAGGGCGTCCAGGTCGGCGTTCTCATCGCGGAACCCGGCGATGCCGATGGTGACGGTGAGGCGGTGGCCTGGCATCGCTTCCATCACCTCAAGGTCGCTGATCCTCTGCTGCAGGCGTTCTGCCACCATCAGCGCGTCCCTGGGGTGAGTGTCCGGCAGGGCGACGATGAACTCCTCGCCGCCGAAGCGGCCGATCACGTCCTGGGGCCGCAGGGAGCGCCGGCAGGTCTCCGCGAGCGCCGCCAGCACACGGTCGCCCTGGCCGTGTCCCCAGGTGTCGTTGATGGCCTTGAAGTGATCCACGTCGATCATGAACAGGCTGAAGGGAGCCTTCTCGTGCCGGGCGCGCTTGAGCAGTGCCTCGGCGCGGGCCATGAAGTGGCGGCGACTGTCCAGGCCGGTCAGTTCATCGCGCTCGGCGACCATGCGCAGCTGGGCCTCGAGCGACTTGCGGCGGGCGATCTCCTCGACCAGCTGGCGGTTCTGTACCCGCTCTTCCTCGAGCAGCGCGAACTGCGTGCGCTGCAGCCGTTCCAGGCGCAACAGGGCGAAGAACCCCACCACGTTGGCCATGACGATCAGCAGCGTGATGCGCAGGGTGACCACCACGGGGATGTCGGCCACCAGGACCGCCGCCGTCAGGAAACCCACACTCAGGTAGAGGCTGGCGATGGTCACCACCGGCAGCAGGTTGGGGATCAGCAGGTAGAAGGCGGTGATGGCCACCAGCAACGACGTGACCTGGGTGGATAGGCTCTCGGGGTCGGGGCGCAGGAGCACGATCAGGATGATGCCCGTCGCCAGTATCCACAGGGGCAGGGCGTGCAGCCATAGCCGGCGGTTATAGTCGCCGAGGCGCCCGATTACCAGTGCCAGGACCAGGCAGGAGAGTGTCACTACCAGGCGCATGGCGAGCAGCAGGGTCAGCGCCAGGCTCGGCTCGAGGTAGTGATAGTCGGAGATGGAGAACATGCCGAAGACCAGCGCCGCCACGCAGAGCGCCAGGCTGGATTCGAGTCGCACCCGGGGTGCGATCTCGTGGCGATAGCTCGCCTCCCTGGTCGGCTCCAGGAACTGGCCGGTGAGCCGGTGCAGCGGATAGCGTGGGGTGGGTGATGACAAGGGCCGCTCTCCCGGTCCTGGGGTGGTCGATGACGTGACCAGGGGCGTTGGTGGCGCCGCCGGCCCGCTGCAATATAAGCGTTACCGGGTTACGGGAAAACGGCTGGTCGCCAACGCTCAGCCGCCGCCCAGCCCGCTGACCCGCATCACGCGCCGCTCCACCGCGTCCAGCAGCTGGCCGCGCCCGGTCTCCACCAGGGTGAGCCAGTGCCTGGCACGGGTGATGCCGGTGTAGACCAGTTCCCGAGTGAGGATCGGGTTGGGGGCGTCGGGGAGCAGCAGGGCGGTGTGGGTGAACTCCGAGCCCTGGGACTTGTGCACCGTCATGGCGAACACCGTCTCCACCGCCTGCAGGCGGCTGGGAAGCACCCACTTGACCTGGCCGCTGCCGTCACCGGCGGGGAAGGCGACGCGCAGTGCCGGGCCACGCCCGGCGCCCGCGGCGGAGGCCACCCCGGGCAGCGCCAGGGTGATGCCGATATCGCCGTTCATCAGCCCCAGGCCGTAGTCGTTGCTGGTCACCAGCACCGGGCGCCCGGGGTACCAGAGCCGGCGGCCGTCGCCGCTGTCGATCAGGCCTTCCTTCTCGAGGGCGACGCGGATGCGCTCGTTCAGGCCCTCCACCCCCCAGGGGCCGCGGCGCAGGGCGCAGAGCAGCTGGAACTGGCCATGGGCGGCCAGCACCTTGCGTGCCCAGTCGTCCAGGGCCTCGCGGTCGACCTCGTCATGCGAGTTGGCCTGGGGTGCGGCGGCCTTCATGACCTCGAGGTAGTGGCGATAGCCCACCGGCGGCGGTAGCGGCTGGCCGTTCACCACGCGGCCCTCGCCGGCGCTCTTTCCTCGATCAGGGAAGCCCGCGGCGTTCCCCGAGACCACCAGACGCTCCAGGCCGCGATCATGGTCGGTCTCCAGCCTGAGGTGCGAGAGGTCGGCGTAGCCGTGGCCCAGCACCTCGCGGATGGCGGCGCGCTTCTCGCGTCCCGGGGCGTCGCGATTCACCGCACCGGCGAGCCGGCCGATGCCGCTCGCCGCATCGAAGCGGTGGCTGACCCGCAGCATGGCGATGGCCTGGTCCAGCGCCGTGCCCTCGGCGTCGAGCATCTCGGCGGGCAGCGCCTGGCCGATGGCCTCGGCGAGCCAGTCGGCGGTCTCGGGGGTGTAGTGGCCGCCCTCGGCCCGGGCGCAGAGGTCGCCCAGCACCGAGCCGGCTTCCACCGAGGCGAGCTGGTCCTTGTCGCCGAGCAGCACCAGGCGGGCGCGGGGCGGCAGGGCGTCGAGCAGAGCGGCCATCATCTCCACGTCGACCATGGAGGCCTCGTCCACCACCAGCACGTCCAGCGGCAGCGGATGGCGGGCGTCATGGCGGAAGTGGCGGGTATCGGGGCGTGAGCCCAGCAGCCGGTGGAGGGTGGTGACCTCTGTCGGAATCGCCTGGCGAAGCCGGGAGGACTCGTCTTCGGCACCGCCAAGCAGCGGCGCAAGCGCCGTCAGGTCCAGTCCCGAGACCTGCCCGGCGATGGATTCGTTGAGCCGCGCGGCGGCCTTGCCGGTGGGGGCGGCCAGGCGGATGCGCAGCGCGCGGCTGCCTTCGCCCAGCGCCAGGGTCTGCAGCAGGGCGAGCAGCTTGACCACGGTGGTGGTCTTGCCGGTGCCGGGGCCGCCGGTGATCACCGCGAAGGGCGAGCGGGCGGCCAGGGCGCAGGCGGCCTTCTGCCAGTCCAGGGTGTCGCTCGCGGGGAAGAGGGCGGCCAGGGCCCGGGCCAGGGTGGTGGTGTCGCGGGCGTCGCTGGCGTCGCCCTCCAGCCGGGCGGCGATATGCTGCTGGATCGAGCGTTCGTGGTGCCAGTAGCGGCGCAGGTAGAGGCGGGTGGCGTCGAGCACCAGCGGCGTGTTGCCGGGGCCGTCGCCGACGATCAGCGGGTGAGCGAGCGCCGTCTGCCAGTCGGTGAGGGCCAGCTCACCCAGCAGGGCGCTGGGGCGTGGCGGCGGGTCCTCCAGGCTGTCGCCCTCGGGGGGCAGCGAGAGGGCCAGGTCCGGCTCGGCCAGGGTCTGCGCCAGGTCGAGGCAAACATGGCCGCGGCCGAGCTGGTGACTGGCCAGCGCCGCGGCCAGCAGCAGCGGGGCGGGGGCGTCCGGCACCTCCCGGGCCAGGAAGGCGGCGAAGGCGCGATCCAGGGCGCGCAGCCAGCCGCGGGCCACCCAGCGGTCGAGCAGGGTGAACAGCGCCTCGCCGTCGTGCAGGGCCGCGGCCGTGGGGGGCTCGGCGGTAGGCGGGTGGTCACGCATGGCGAAGCTCCTCTGGCGTGGCGTGCTCGGCGTCGCGGAACAGGGCGTCCAGGTCCTCGATCAGCTGGCGCGGCGGGCGCTCGTGGTGCACGCCGCGGGAGGGGGCGTGGAGCCCGCGCAGGAAGACGTAGAGTGCGCCCCCCAGGTGGCGGTCGATGTCGTAGTCGGGCAGGCGTGCCCGGAGCAGGCGGTGCAGGGCCAGCAGGTAGAGGCAGTACTGCAGGTCGTAGCGCTTCTCGCGCACCGCCTCCGCCATGGCGGCCTCGCTGTAGGCCTCGTCGTCGCGGCCCAGGTGGTTGGACTTCCAGTCCAGCACGTAGAAGCGCCCCTCGTGCTCCACCACCAGGTCGATGAAGCCCTTGAGCATGCCGTTGAGCCGGTCGCGCTCGAGTGCCGGCCGGGCGGCGCCGCCCAGGGTGTGAGCGCTCACCAGGGCGTCGAGGCGGGTGGTGTCGACGTTGCGGGCGGCGAACCAGAACTCCATCTCCACCTGATAGTGAGCGCTCCCCAGCCGGTCCAGGCGCAGCGGCGCGACCTCGCCCTGCGAGGCGCTGGGCAGCGGCAGCTCGCAGGCCAGCAGGCTGCGCAGCCAGGCCTGCAGCGCCGGGATGCGATCGCGCCAGCCGCGCAGGTTGGCGCGCCGCGCCAGGGTATCGTCCAGCCGCTCGGGCTCGGCGGACAGTCGGGCGAACCCCTCCTGGCCGGCCCATTCCAGCAGACCGTGCAGGAAGGTCCCCGCCGCCGGGCCGCGGGGGAAGCGGTGCAGCGAGCCATCGCTCGTCGGCTGGCTGGGCTGGGCCGGGTCGCTGGGCTCGTCGCGCATCTCCCGGGCGGTGGCCTCGAGAGCGGTTTCAGGTTCTTCCAGAAGAGCAGGCTCCTCCTCACCCCCAATTCTCTCACCGCTGATTCTTTCACCACCCAGGCGCAGCGCCGAGTAGCTGGCGATCCACCAGTGCTCCCGGGCGCGGCGGGCTGGCGTCAGTGCCTCGCGCAGAGCCTCGCCGTTCTCCTCGACGGGCACCGCGAGATCGCTGGGCTCCGGCGCCGGCAGCACCTTCAGTTCGGTTTCTTCCGCGCCCTGGGCGAGGGGGAAGAGGGCGTCGAGCAGGCCGTCTGTCGAGAGCGGCGAGAGCGGCGCGCCGGCGGTGAGCACCTGGCCGATGGCGCTGCGCTCGAAGCCCTTGAGCGGGGCGAGGCCCAGCCAGGTGGCATGGCGGGCGCGGGTCAGCGCCACGTAGAGCTTGCGCAGGTCCTCGCCCAGCCGCTCGTCGTCGGCGCGGGCCAGCACCGTGTCGTCGGGTTCCAGCGAGAGCCGGCGGCGCCCCGCGTCGTCGTGCCAGGTAAGTGGCAGGTCGCTGGCCTTCTTCTCGCGGAAGGCGCAGATGAAGGGCAGGAAGACCAGCGGATACTCCAGCCCCTTGGACTTGTGGATGGTGATCACCTGCACCAGGTCGGCGTCGCTCTCCAGGCGCAGACGATGGGTGTCGGCCTGCGCTGGCGGCTGGGCGCGGGCCTCGCTCAGGTGGCGCAGCAGGGCGTGCTCGCCATCGAGCTCGGCACTGGCCTGCTGCAGCAGCTCGCCCAGGTGCAGAAGGTCGGTCAAATGGCGCTCACCACTGGCGCTCCTGAGCAGCCGGGTGGGCACGGCGAAGTCGGCCAGCAGCCGGTGCAGCATGGGCAGCACGCCCTGGCGCTGCCACTGGCGGTGGTAGCCCCGGAACTGCAGCACCCGCTCCTCCCAGGCCAGCTCGTCGTGCTGCAGGGCGTCGAGGTCGTTCAGGCCCATGCCCAGGCTCGGCATGGCGAGTGCGGCATGCAGGCGCCGCTCGCTGTCGGGTTCGGCGCAGGCGGTGAGCCACACCTCCAGTTCCAGGGCCGCCGGGGTCTCGAACACCCCCTCCTTGTCGGAGAGGTAGACGCTCCTGATGCCGCGATCCAGCAGCGCGCCGCGGATCGCCTTTGCCTCGTTACCGTTGTTGACCAGCACGGCAAGATCCGACGGCGCCAGCGCGCGGAAGGGCTCGCCCGGCTCCGCGAAGCCGGTGCGCCCGGCCTGGCCCTCGCGCAACAGCTCGGCCATATGGGTGGCGCAGCGCGCGGCCATCTCCTTGAAGTAGGCGCCCTTGGTGATGCCCTCCTCGGACGCGCCGTCCTCGGCCGGGAGATGCCACAGCGTCAGTGCGGGCAGGGGCTCGCCGTCGCGGGTCAGCGAATCCTTCCTGCCTTTGGCGGCCACCGGGAAGAATGGCACCGGGTTGTCCCCCTCGGGTGAGCGGAACAGGAAGGCGCCGCGGCCGGCGGGGTGGCCTTCTGCGAAGCGGAAGACGCGATTCACGGCCTCGACCATGGCGCCGGCGGAGCGGAAGTTGGTGCCGAGTGTCACGTGGCGCCCGGCGGTGTCGCGGCGCGCCTGCAGGTAGGTGTGGATATCGGCGCCGCGGAAGGCATAGATCGCCTGCTTGGGGTCGCCGATCAGCAGGATGCCGCTGGGGTCGTCGGGGTCCGGGGCCTCGGCCAGCCGGTAGACGTGGTCGAAGAGCCGATACTGCACCGGGTCGGTGTCCTGGAACTCGTCCACCAGGGCCACCGGGAACTGGCGGCGCACGTGGGCGGCCAGGGCCTCGCCGGAGGGGCCCGCGAAGGCGGTGTCGAGGCGCTCGAGCAGGTCGTCGGGGCCGAGCTCGGCACGGCGCTGCTGCACCCGACTGCGGCGTTCGCTCATCCAGCGCACGGCGTGGGCCAGCAGGTCGGCGTGGGCATCGGGCAGGGCCGCGAGTCGGTCCGGCAGTTCGGCCAGTGCATGCAGGGCCGGGTGGTCCAGGGGCTCGCCCGTCTTCCAGATCTCGGCCATGCCCTCCGGCGTCAGGCGCTTCCAGGCGGTGTCGGTCAGCGCCGGGGCGGCGAGCTCGGGGTCGCCGGCCCAGTCGCGCAGTTTCGCCAACCAGTCGGCGCGGCTCTTGCTGTTGAGCTTGCGCTGGTCGAAGGCCTTGGCGGCGGCAGCCGCTTCCAGTGCCTCCGAGAGTTCGTCGAGCCAGGCGGGCCAGGGCGCCTTGAGTTCGCCGAGCACCCGCTCGCGCTCGGCCTGCATGCTGGCAAGTGCCCCAGCGGGGGGCGGGGCGTCGGGGAGCAGCTCGGCGTCGCCCTGCAGGCGGCGCACGTCCTCGGCCAGGGCGTCGGGGGTCTCCCAGTAGCGGGTGACCACCGCCAGGGCGTCGGCGTCCAGGGCGTAGTAGAAGCTGCGCCAGTAGTCCCTGGCGACCTCGAGCTCGAGCTCCGACTGGTCGAGGTTCATCTCCAGCGAGAAGAGGCTGCCGCTCTCGAAGGCGTGCTCGCGCAACATGCGGTGGCACCAGGAGTGGATGGTGGAGACCGCGGCCTCGTCCATCCACTCGGCGGCGAGCTGCAGGCGGCGGGCGCAGGCGGGCCAGCGCTCGCGGGGGTAGCTGTCCCGCAGGGCCAGCAGCGGGTCGAATCGGGGACAGACCCCCATTTCTGATTCAGCTTCGGCGAAGAAGTCGCCCTGGTTGTCTACGAAATGGGGGTCTGTCCCCGATTCTGATTCCGATTGAAATGCATCGGCGGCCTCCACCAGCCGGGCGCGGATGCGGTCGCGCAGTTCCCGGGTGGCGGCGTTAGTGAAGGTCACCACCAGGATCTCCGGCGGGGTGAGGGCGCGGGGGAAGCTCTCGGTGTCGGTCTCGTCCCGCGGGCCCAGCACCAGGCGCACGTAGAGCAAGGCGATGGTGAAGGTCTTGCCGGTGCCGGCGCTGGCCTCTATCAGCCGGCTGCCGATGAGCGGCAGATGGATCGGATCCAGGGTGGCTGGCGTCTGGTTATCGGTGCTCATGCCTTGCCTCCCTTGCCCTTCTTCTCCTTCGGCTTGCGTACCGCGTGTAATAGCGGGGCGTAGAGCCGCTCGGCCAGTTCGGCAAAACCGCCACCCTCGGGCCAGCTCAGCATCGCCTCGAGTGTCGGCCACTGACGCATCAGGTAGGCGTCGCGGCCGCGCTCGCCGTGGTCGCCGTTGTAGCCGCTGCCGTAGTAGACGGTGTCCAGCGCCTTCCAGGCCTTGTCGTCCTCCTCGCCGACCCTGCCGGCGAGGCAGCGTTGCATGGCCTGAGGTGTGCCGCCCTTCTCCAGCCAGGCGAAGGCGGTGTCCCTGGCCAGGGGCAGGGGGGTGGCCATGCCCTGGCGCCAGGCCACGGCGATATCCGCCAGGTGCGCCCGGGCCTGCTCGGCGGGGAGCGGGGCGAGGGTGCCGCCGCCGGCGCGGGAGAGCAGTCGCGTGGTCATGGGCCCCTCGAGCTGGCCGGCCAGATGGGCGACCCAGGGCGTGAGCCAGTGCTTCCAGTGGTACTTGCCCTTGTTGACCAGGCTGCTGGTGGTGAGCAGCACCCGGCAGCGCTCCATGGCGTCGTTGACGCGCAGTTCGCCCAGCCAGTCCTCCAGCACCAGGCCGTCACTCAGCTCCCGTTGTAGGTCCAGCGAGACATCCAGCGGCTCGTGCATGGCGTGTGGCCACTCCTCGAGCACTTGGCGATAGTCGGCGAAGAGGCTGTCCATGGGTTCGACCAGCTTGTCGCGCATCCGCTCGGCGAAGCCGCCCATGGCCAGGCGCCCCTCGCGTTCCAGTCGCTCCAGGGTGGACTGCATGGCGGGCTCATGGGGCTCACCGGCCTCCACCGCCGCGCGGCTCGCCTCGATCAGCGCATGCTGCAGCTGCCAGTGGTCGAGGCCATCGAGAGTGAAGGGCTCGTGGTCGAGGCGCTCCATGGCCTCTGTTTCCAGATGGACCTTGAGGCGTGTGGTGTAGAAGGCCTGCACCGGGGCCTTGAGGAAGTTGCCCAGCTGGGCCAGGGTCAGCGGGCTCTCCTGCCGGTAGGGGGAAAGCGCAGGCTCCGCGACCGCGGTCGGCTCGGGCTCGGCATCCGGGCGATGCAGCTCGCGCCACTCGTGGGCGTAGGTGGCAAGGCTGGAGCCTTCGCGAAAGTAGTCGACGCTGAAGGGCTGCAGCGGGTGCTCGGTAGTCAGGGCTTTCAGCAGTGCCTTGCCGTCCTCGTCGCCATGTCCCGCCAGCCGCCAGCCGCGGGCGAGGTGGTCACGAAGCTGGCCGAGCAGTACCGAGGGGGGCTGCTCGGTGTTGTCGATGATGCTGCGCCCCACCCAGCTGATGCTCAGCCGATCCCGGGCCGAGAGCAGCGCCTCCAGGAACAGGTAGCGGTCGTCCTCGCGGCGCGAGCGGTCGCCGGGGCGGTAGTCCTGGGCCATCAGGTCGATGTCCAGCGGGCGCTGGACCCGCGGGTAGTCGGCGTCGTTCATGCCCAGCAGGCAGACGTGGCGGAAGGGGATGGCGCGCATCGGCATCAGGGTGGCGATGTTCACGGCCCCGGCCAGGAAGCGCTGGGAGAGGCTCGCCTCGTCCACCTGGGCGAGCCAGTGCTCGCGCACCACAGAGAGCGGCAGTGGCTCCGTGAGCCCGGCCTCCTCGGCGCTCTCCTGCCAGGCTTCCAGCGCCTGCTCGAGGCGGGTCAGTGCCATCAGGTCCTGGTCGGAGTCTGCCAGGAAGCAGGCCTCCAGCAGCTCGCGCAGCCGCTCTCCCCAGGTGTCGACGTCACAGGGCTCGGCCAGCCGACGCCACTGCGCCTCCAGAGTGTCGATCAGGCTGACCAGCGGGCCGGCCAGCGCCGCCTCCAGTCCGCCGATATCGTCATAGGGCTCCACGCCCTGCCAGGGCCCCTCGGCGGCGGCGCCCACGGCATAGCCCAGCAGCAGCCGGCGCAGGCCGAAGGCCCAGGTGTTGGCGGTGAGCCCCTCCGGGAGGTCGAGGCTCTGGCGCTGGCGGGCGTCTAGCCCCCAGCGGATGCCGGCACCCTCGATCCAGCGCCGCAGGGTGGGCAGCCCGCCCTCGGGGATGGCGAAGCGCGCGCGCACCGCCGGCACCTCCAGAAGGTCGAGCAGGTCGCTTACCGAGAGGCGCAGCTCCGGCAGGCGCAGCAGCTGTTCCAGGGCGATCAGCAGCGGCAGGCGGTGGCGGCTGGCCTGGTCGGAGAGGGTGAAGGGGATATGGCGCGGATCGTCGGCGTCCAGCCGGCCGAACACCGCCTGCACAGCGGCGGCGTACTGGTCGACGTCGGGCACCATCACCAGGATATCGCGGGGCTTGAGGGTCGGGTCCTCGCTGAAGGCGGCGAGCAGCTGGTCGTGGAGGATCTCCACCTCACGCAGGGCGCTGTGGGCGACCTGGAAGCGCAGCGAGCGGTCGCGGGCCGGGTCCACGGCGGGCCAGGCCTGGCGGGTCTCGGCCAGCGGGCGCAGCTCGAGGATATCGTCCTGCAGCTGGCGCAGCAGGCTGGGCTCGGCGTTGTTGTGGAGAGGGGAGTCGAAGAGGTCGATGCGCAGCGACTCGCCCTCGAACAGGCCGCGATAGGCCTGCTGCTCGTCGAACTCGTCCAGCAGGCGCAGGTAGTCGCGGCCCTGCTTGCCCCAGGCGGCCAGCAGCGGCTGGGCATGCAGGTGCAGCTCGGTCTCGGCGAGGTCCGCCGGCATGCCGGGACGGCGCTGCTGGCGCTTTCTTTCGGCTCGAAGGAGGTCCTTGTGCTCGATGATGTCCGCCCAGTAGTGGCGGCAGGGATTGTGCACGCAGAGCAGCACCTGGCTGACCCGCGCCATGGCGGCCAGCGCCTCCAGGGTCTGGGCCGGCAGCGAGGAGATACCGAAGACGATGACCCGGCGCGGCAGGCCGGGTGGTCGGCTCGTTGTGTCGAGCTCGCGGCAGGCCGCGAGGAAGCGCTCGTGTACCGCCGCGCGGCTGGAGGCGAGCCCCTGCTCACCGATGTCATCGCGCAGCACCCGCCACAGCTCGGCCTGCCAGCGCTGCTCCTCGGCCAGCGGACGCGACTCGCCGCGGGCGGTAAGGATCACGTCCTCGCCCGCCGCCCAGGCGGTGAGCCAGTCGGCGCGGTAGACCTGGTACTGGTCGAAGAGGTCGGCCAGGCGCTCGGCCAGCTGGTGTCGCTTGCGCAGGTCGTCGTCATCTTCCAGGAAGCGAGCCAGCGGGGCGAAGGTCGGCGAGCCGAGCAGGGCGGGCAGCAGGCGCATCAGCCGCCACACCAGCCGCGGCTTGTCGAAGGGCGAGACCGGCGGTACCTGCTCCTCGCCCAGCACGGCCCGGTAGGCCTGCCACAGGAAGCGCGCGGGCAGGGTGACGTCGAGGGCGGCGGCGATGCCGGCACCGCCGTGGGCGCGGTCCTCGGCGAGCGCCAGCTTGAGCCACTGGCTGATGCCGTTGCTCTGCACCAGGATCGACTCGTTCTCCAGCGGCCCCAGCGGGTGGCGGCGCATCCACTCCACCGCCAGGCCGCGCAGCGACTCCAGGCGGTTGCCGTGGATCACCATAAAGCCGGGTTCGAGTTCGGGGCCCTGAAGATCGAGTGGCATGGCGCGGTTCCTTCGCTGGGTGCCGGGAGACAGGATCATGGTGCCACAGGGCGGTGGTGAATGGGCTACCATCGGCACATCACGATGCACACGGAGCCCCTGACATGAGTGACTACCTGCTGGAGGAACATGCCCTGAGCCCGGGCAAGGTCTACCGCCTGCTATCGGGCAGCATCTGCCCACGCCCCATCGCCTGGGTCTCGACCCTGAACGCGGCGGGCAACGCCAACCTGGCGCCCTTCTCGTTCTTCAACGTGGTCAGCGTCAACCCGCCGGTGCTGGGCTTCTCGCCACTGCTCGACGGTGACGCCAATCCCAAGGACACCATCCGCAACCTCGGCGAGGTGGCGGAGTGCGTGGTGCATATCAGCGGCGAGGGGCTGGTGCAGGAGATGAACGCCACCAGCGCGGGGCTCGAGCACGGCGCCGACGAGTTCGTCCACGCCGGGCTCGAGAAGGTCGCCATGCCGGGCGTCTCGGTGCCGCGGGTGGCCGGCGCCCCGGTGGCCTTCGGCTGCCGGCTGCGCGAGATTCTCCGCTTCGGCGGCCAGCCACTGGCGGGCAACCTGGTGCTCGCCGAGGTGGTCTCGATCCATATCGATGATGCCCTGTGGGACGGCCGCCACGTCAGCGCCGAGGGGCTCAGGCCCATCGGGCGCATGGCCGGCAACGACTACGCCCGCTGCAGCGACCTCTTCGAGGTGGAACGCCCCGCCTCGGGCAGCTCCCTCGCCCCGGGCGAGCGTGGCCACCGACGCTGACTATGCCCGCTGCAGCGACCTCTTCGAGGTGGAACGCCCCGCCTCGGGGAGCTCCCTCGGCCAGGGCGAGCGGTGAGACTGACGCTGTTCGCGCCGGCCTGAGGGCGCCGGCGCGGCCTAAGCGTCAACCCGCAATGAACGGGAAGGCTCAGCGGTAGGTGGTGTCGAAGCGCTTGCGCAGCTCGTTCTTCTGCACCTTGCCCATGGTGTTGCGGGGCAGCCCGTCGACGAAGAACACCCGCTTGGGCTGCTTGTACCTGGCCAGTCGGCCCTGCAGGTGCTCGAGCACCTCGCCCTCGGTGAGCTCGGCGCCGGCCTTGGGCACCACCACGGCGGTGACCCCCTCGCCGAAGTCGGGGTGGGGCAGGCCGATCACCGCCGACTCCACCACGCCCTCGAGCTCGTCGATCACCTGCTCGACCTCCTTGGGGTAGACATTGAAGCCGCCGGAGATCACCAGGTCCTTGTCGCGGCCGACGATCTGCACATAGCCGTGCTCGTCCACCAGGGCCAGGTCGCCGGTGATGAAGAAGCCGTCCTCGAGCAGCTCCTCGCGGGTCTTCTCGGGCATACGCCAGTAGCCGATGAAGACGTTGGGGCCGCGCACCTGGAGCATGCCGATCTCGCCGGCTGGCACCACGTCGCCGGTCTCGCGGTCGGTGATGCGGATCTCCACCCCGGGGAGCGGCTGGCCCACGGTGCCGGCTCGGCGCGCCCCGTCGTAGGGGTTGGAGATGTTCATGTTGGTCTCGGTCATGCCGTAGCGCTCGAGGATGGCGTGGCCGGTCTTCTCCTCGAAGGCCTGGTGTGTCTCGGCGGTGAGCGGCGCCGAACCGGAGACGAACAGGCGCATCCTGGCGGTGACCTCGGGGGTGAGGCGCGAGTCGGCCACCAGGCGGGTATAGAAGGTGGGCACGCCCATCAGCACCGTTCCGCGGGGCATCTCCTCGAAGATCACGTCAGCATCGAACTTCGGCAGGAAGAGCATGCTGGCGCCGGCCATCAGGGTGACGTTGCACGCCACGAACAGCCCGTGGGTGTGGAAGATCGGCAGGGCGTGGATCAGCCGGTCGTTCTCGCTGAAGTGCCACGCCTCCATTAGGGTGGCGGCGTTGGAGCCGAGGTTGCGGTGGGTGAGCATGGCGCCCTTGGAGCGTCCGGTGGTGCCCGAGGTGTAGAGGATGGCGGCCAGATCGTTCTCCTCGCGGGGCTCCACCGTCTCGCGCGGGGTGGCCGCGGCGGCCGTTTCCATCAGGCTGCCGTCTGCCGCGGTGCCCAGGGTCTGTACCGCGGGGCATCCGGTCTCGGCGGCGATGTTCCGTGACTCCTCCACCGCGGCGGGGCGGCAGACGAAGAGCGCCGGCTCGGCGTCGGAGAGGAAGTAGCGGATCTCATCGCCGGTATAGCCGGTGTTTAGCGGCAGGTAGACGGCGCCGACACGCAGGGTGGCGAGGTAGAGCAGGATCGCCTCGGGGCTCTTGTCGACCTGCACCGCCACCCGGTCGCCCGGCGCCACGCCCAGCTCGACCAGGGCACCGGCCAGGCTTGCACTCGCGACCAGTGCGTCGGCATGGGAGTAGCGGCGCCCCTCGCGGGTGGTGATGAAGTCGGCGTCGCCGCGTTCGTGCATGCGGCGGGCGAAGGTCTCGAACAGGTTGTGGCTCATTCCCGCTCCCTTGTTCCGTGTTGTCGTCGGGTCATCGTAGCTAGAACATCGTTGCCAGCACGTCGTGTAGTTACAGCAGCATCGGCACCTCGCCCGCCTCGAAGGCGAGCAGCCAGCGCTTGCGGCCGATGCCGCCGGCGTAGCCGGTCATGCGCCCGTCGCTGCCGATCACCCGGTGGCAGGGCACCACGATGGCCAGGGGGTTCCTGCCGTTGGCCGCACCCACGGCGCGCTGGCCGCCCTTGCTGCCGAGCTGCTCGGCGAGCTCGGCGTAGTTGCGGGTCTCGCCATAGGGAATGGCCGCCAGCGCAGCCCACACCCGGCGCTGGAAGTCGGTTCCCTGTGGGGCCAGCGGCAGGTCGAAGTCGCGGCGCGTGCCGGCGAAGTACTCGGCCAGCTGCTCGCATGCCAGCTCGGTCAGGGGCCCCGGGCGAGGCGGCTCCTGCTGTTCGCTGACGAAGTCGATCTCGGTGAGGCCCTCGGCGTCGGCTCGAATCAGGATCAGCCCCAGGGCATCGGCGTCCGGGGGGCGATAGTAGTCGAGGGTGTCATGGTTCATGTCATGCTCCTGCCGGTACGTTCGGCGTCGCGGGTCCTGTATCAGGAGTCTAACGCGACTCGTGACGATGGGCAGGACGACATCGGCCCCGCTGGCACTGCCAGCGGGGCCGATGTCGTTCCAGCGAGCGCTCGTCAGACCAGCTCGCGGTGCTCCTCTCTTGCCTTGCGGCGGTCGCGCCATACGGCGCGGCAGATCAGGGCGAGTACGCCCAGCGTCAGGGCGGGCCAGATCAGCACATAGAAGGCGAACAGTGTCGTCATGGTGACGTCTCCAGTTGAGTGTCGCTGCGGTGCCGCCGGGCGGCACCGCTCGAATGGGAGCAAGCCCGCGTATTCAGCGCTGGGCGGCCAGGCCGGCAGAGGCCGGGATCGCCTCGCCCGCGTCGGGCTCGGCCTCATGGCTGTCGTAGTCGCCCACCCGGTCGCCGATGGTGGCGAAGTCGAAGTTCTCCTGGCGGCTGGTCAGGCTCATCACCACGCACACCAGTGTGCTGGTGCCGTAGGCAGTCAGCGAGGCGAGCAGCACGGTGTAGTCGCGCAGGAAGCCGGTGGCGAAGATCAGCATGGCGATCAGCGCCAGGGTCCCGGCGATGAAGCCGGCGGTGCGGCCCAGGAAGCCGAACACCATCAGGCCGATGATCACGCCGCCGCCGATGCTGGCCAGCAGCTCGAAGAACAGGCCGCCGGGGCCGGCGAGGTCGACAAGCTCGAAGCGGGCGGCGCAGAACAGCACCATGGCCACCAGCACCGAGGTGGTGAAGGCGGCGTTGGTCACGCGGTTCCAGAAGCAGCTGGCGATCACCGGGAAGACGATGGCGCCCCACAGCGCGCCCACGAACACCAGCATCACCAGGATATCCAGCGAGAAGCTGGCGAAGACGATGCCTACCATGGTGGCGGTGATCATGGTCAGGCGACCCACCAGCAGCATGCGCTTGGGATCGGCCTTGCCGCGGGCGATGTTCTTGCCATAGACGTCGGCCATCATGATCGCCGACAGCGCCGAGAGGTCGGAGTCGGCGGTGGAGGAGAGCGAGCCGATCACCAGGATGAAGAACAGCGCGATGAACACCGGCGGCAGGTATCCGGAGACCATCTGCGGGATCAGGTTGTTCATGTTGCCGTCGAGGGGCTGCACACCCAGGGTCAGGGCCATCAGGCCGATCATGCCCAGGCCGATGACGATGGCGCCGTAGCCCACGGTGGCGGTGAGGAAGGTGGGCTTGATGTGGTCCTCGTTCACCGCGAACAGGCGCTGGGAGATGGTCTGGTTACCGATGGCATAGGCCAGCACGGCGACGAAGAAGGGTGCGCCCTGCTGCAGGATCGCCTCGCTGGAGAAGAAGTTGGCCTGCTCGGCTGTCAGGTTGTCGAGGCCGGCGACCAGCTCGCTGGGGCCGCCCATGGCGAAGAACACCGCGGGAATGATCACGATGGCAATGGCCATGAGCGCCACCAGCTGGGCGAAGTCGGTCAGCACCGAGGCGCGGAAGCCGGACCACAGGGTATAGAACAGCACGCCGACGCCGGCGATGATCACCCCGGCCTGGAAGGAGAGCGGCGAGAGTACCGAGACCAGCGCGCCGGCAGCGGTGAAGTTGACCATCAGGCTGATCACGCTGCCCAGCACGTTGGAGAGGGCGAGGATCAGCTGGCTGGAGGAGCCGTGGCGGGCGTGGATCAGCTCGCCCAGGGTGTGGGCGTTGGGGGCGAGCTTGCGGAAGCGCCGGCCGAAGGGGTAGATGAAGAGGATCATCAGCGCCCCCCACAGCCCATAGTGGATGGGGCCCGAGACGCCATAGGTGTAGCCGGAGGTGGCCGCGGCGTAGAAGGAGGCCGCCCAGATCCAGGTGGCGGTCATGCTGGCCGCGCCCATGCCGAAGCCGATTCGGTGGTTGGAGACCATGTAGGCGTCGGCATCCTCGTTCTTCTTGCGGATGCCGAGCGTCATCAGGTAGGTGCCACCGTAGAAGGCGAGCAGCAGCAGGATGACGGTCAGGGTCGAGAACTGGTAGAGCGTTTCGCTGTTCAAGGGCAATCCCTCGGTAGATGGAACGGACACGTCTCTTACATGTCGGTCCAGGCCGCATGTCGGACGCAGTGGCAGAGGTGGGGCGGGTTTGCCGAATGGCCGGGCGAGCTGTCGAACGCCCAGGCGAGAGCCTGCGCAGTCGGCAACGGCGCGGCGGGGCTATCGGCAAGGCACGGCGAAAGGGCCGTGGGTAAGGCTTACCCCAGCGCGGGGGAGGCAGGTGGCGGGCGGCGCGGCATGCAGCGGCCCTTGTCGGCGTAGTGTAGCGACATGGATTCCTTCTCTTTCGATGGCGTCGTCGACGGTCAGTCGAAGGTACGGCGATCCAGTCTGCGGTGAGGCAAGACCAGGTTGGGCAGGCAGCGTGGCCGTGGCCCGTCAGGGATCGATTGTTGTATACATTGTCCTGATCCGGGGCCGTATACCCTACCCACCCGAATGACGAATGTCCAATCTGCCCTGATCAAGGGGGTAACGGGCCTCAGCTCCTGCGAAAACGACGAAATGCAAGGAGGTGCCCTCCCCGCGCAGGCTCCCGGCATGCGGTCATGCTGCCCGCCACCACCAGCGCTGACGCCACCGGCAGCCGCCAGTCCGGTGTGGCCACACCGGCCAGTACCAGGAACAGAGTGGCCAGCACCGGCACCGCATGGGCCAGGTTGCCGACCCGGTGGCCGAGCGGGTCGCGCATGGCTCGGTCCCAGGCCAGCATCGCCAGCCCGTAGGGCCCCAGCCCCAGGCTGACGGCGACCATCAGGACCTCCAGCGAGGGCAGGGCAATGATGCCCTCCAGGGCCAGGCTGGCACTGCCGGTCAGCACGCTGGCGATCAGCAGCAGGTGTGGCATGCGCTCCCCCAGGCGCCAGGCCGAGACGCGAGCGGCCAGGGAGTAGAGCGCCCAGCAAACTGCCCCGAGGGCGGCCAGCAGGTAGCCACCCCAGGCGCCCGAGACGCCGCCGGCCAGCGCCTGGGGCGCCACCAGCAGGGCCGCGCCTGAGAATGCCAGGCCGGCACCGATCAGGCTGCTCGCCGACAGCCGCCCCAGCACTAGCCACTGGCTGGCCAGCAGGAACAGCACCGGCCAGGTGTAGAGGATCAGCGCCGCCTCCTCGGCGGGGGCCAGGGTGAAGGCGGCGAAGCAGGCCCCCACCGCACCGGTGATCAGCAGCGGCACGCCCAGATAGACGAGCACGCCGTGCAGTGGGCGAAGCGGGGCATCCCGATGGCGCCGACGGCGTGCCATGGGCAGGGTGCCGAGGGCGCCGGCGAGCAGGGCCAGGGCCGAGAGACGCAGCGGCGGAAGCTCGCCTGCCTGGGCGGCCAGCAGCGGTACCAGCGCCCACAGCACCACCGCCAGCGTCGCGGCGCCACCGCCGAGCCAGGGAGAGTGGGTGAGATGCGAGCGGTGCAGCTGCATGGTCGAGCCTCCTGAGGAGTGGTCGTGGGCAGTGGGATGCTGCCGCCATGCTAGCCGTGCCATACTCATCAAGATAACGATCTTTATTGAAGGTATTCATCAAGGAGCGTGATGAATCAATGCGTGCCCCGACGCTCGACCTGAGCCTGCTGCGCACCCTGGTGGCCGTAGCCGATACCGGCAGCGTCACCGCCGCGGCACGGCGCCTGGCCTACACCCAGTCCACGGTGAGCATGCAGCTCTCGCGCCTGGAGGCAGCGCTTGGCGTGGCACTTCACGAACGGCAGGGAAGGCGCATCCGCTTCACCGCCGAGGGCGAGCGCCTGCTGGGTCATGCCCGCCGGCTGCTGGCGCTCAACGACGAGGCGCTGGCCGACATGCGTGCCCGGCGTGTCACCGGTGAGCTCAACCTGGGGATTCCCGAGGACTACGCCCCGCTGCTCACCGCGGTGTTCTCCTGGTTCCATCAGCTCTATCCGGATGTGGGGCTGCAGGTGACCTGCGGCACCAGCACCGACCTGGTGGAGCGGGTGCGTGCCGACGAGCTGGACCTGGCCCTGGTGACCCGTCAGCGGCGTTCACCGGGTGGCGAGGTGATCCGTCGTGAGCCCCTGGCCTGGGCGGTGGGGCTGGAGCGCCAGCCGCCGCTCTCCGATCCGCTGCCGTTGGCGCTCTACTCCCCCGGCGCCGACCTCTTCCGCGAGGTGGCGGAGGATGCCCTGGCCGCCGCCGGCCGTACCTGGCGGGTGGCCTATACCAGCCAGTCCATGGCCGGGCTGGCGCCGGTGGTGCAGGCGGGGCTGGCCATCGTGGTGGTCACCCGCAGCATGCTCGGTCCCCAGCTGCGCGCCCTGGACGAGTCCAGCGGCCTGCCGGCGCTGCCCGCGGTGGAACTGGCCCTGCATCGTGCCGCCCGACGCCCCACCGAGCCGGCCCGGCGCCTGGCCGAGCTGATCCGCGAGGCGCTGGCACCGATAGCTGCGGACTGAACCCGCTATGGCGGCAATAGGTCGAAAGCCGAAATCCCGAGCGTTATACTCGGGTATTGATGCCCCAACCGCCGACCGGAGCCGCCATGTTTCCCGAGTTCAGCCTGCGTTATGTCCGCCTGCCCGAGCGCTTCTATCTGCGCTTTGACCCGGTGCCGGTGCCCGAGCCGCGGCTGGTGGCCTTCAACCGGCCGCTGGCGGAGGCGCTGGGCTTCGACCTGACGACCTTCGATGAGCAGCGTGCCGCCGAGTGGTTCTCCGGCAACGTCGTGCCGCCGGGCGCCGACCCCGTCGCCCAGGCCTACGCCGGTCACCAGTTCGGTCACTTCAATCCGCGCCTGGGCGATGGCCGCGCCGTGCTGCTCGGCGAGGTGGTCGACCGCGAGGGACGGCTGCGTGATATCCAGCTCAAGGGCGCCGGCATGACACCCTTCTCCCGGGGCGCCGACGGGCGCGCGCCCCTGGGGCCGGTGCTGCGCGAGTACCTGGTCAGCGAGGCGATGCACCGGCTCGGCGTGCCCACCACCCGGGCACTGGCCGCAGTGACCAGCGGCGAGCGGGTGTTCCGGCGGGTGCCGGAGCCCGGCGCGGTGCTGACCCGGGTGGCCGCGAGCCACCTGCGCGTCGGCACCTTCCAGTACTTCGCCGCCCGCGACGATGTGGAGGCGGTACGCACCCTGGCCGATATGGCCATCGAGCGCCACTATCCACACCTTCTGGGCCCCGAGCTCGCCGAGGGGGCCGAGGGCGAGCGCTACCTGGCCCTGCTGGAGGCAGTGGCAGAGCGCCAGGCGGCGCTGGTGGCGCAGTGGATGGGCCTGGGCTTCATCCATGGCGTGATGAACACCGACAACTGCGCGATTTCCGGCGAGACCATCGACTATGGCCCCTGCGCCTTCATGGAGGCCTACTCGTCGACCATGGTATTCAGCTCCATCGACGAGCAGGGGCGCTACGCCTATCGCAATCAGCCATGGATTGCCCAGTGGAACCTGGCACGCTTCGCCGAGACGCTGATCCCGCTGATCGATGACGACCAGGAGGCGGCGATCGAGAAGGCCACCGCGGTGATCGAGCGCTATGAGACACGGTACGAGGCGGAGTGGCTGGGAGTGATGCGCGCCAAGCTGGGGCTGGCCGGGGAAGAGCAGGGCGACCGCGCGCTGGTCGAGGCCTTCCTCGAGACGCTCGCGGCCGGCCGCGCCGATTTCACCCTGGCATTTCGTCGCCTGAGTGAGGCACTGCAAGAGGATGCCCCCGCGCTCCTCGAGCTGTTCGAGGACAGCCAGGCCCTGCGCGAATGGCTGCCGCGCTGGCGCGAGCGCCTGGCCCGGGAGGCGGCCTCGCCCGAGGCGGTCGCCGCGCGCATGAACGCGACCAACCCGCTCTATATTCCCCGCAACCACCAGGTGGCGCGGGCGATCGCCGCGGCATCCGAGCATGACGACTTCGCCCCCTTCGAGGCCCTGCGCGAGGTGCTGGCCGAGCCCTATGCCGAGCAGTCCGGATACGAGGTGTACGCCGAGCCGGCGCCTGCCGCCGAACGGGTGCTGCGCACCTTCTGCGGGACCTGAGCCATCGTGGCCAGCCATCTGTAAACAAAAAAGACGCCCGGGTTTCCCCGGGCGTCTCTGTCTCGGTACCTCGGTACCGGTATTTCTCTATCGGCATTCTGGCCGGGCGGTTGCCCGGCGCAGGCGGCCTTACTTCTGCAGCTTCTCGACGTCGAAGCGGTCGGCGTTCATCACCTTGGTCCAGGCCTTGACGAAGTCCTTCACGAACTTCGCCTCGTTGTCGTCCTGGGCGTACACCTCGGCGTAGGAGCGCAGGATGGAGTTGGAACCGAACACCAGGTCAATGCGGCTGGCGGTCCACTTGGCCTGGTCGCTCTGGCGATCGCGGATCTCGTAGGTGCCGTTGCCGGCCGGCTTCCAGGCGTAGGCCATGTCGGTCAGGTTGACGAAGAAGTCGTTGGTCAGCTGACCCTCGCGATCGGTGAACACGCCGTGCTTGCTGCCGCCGTGGTTGGTACCCAGCACCCGCATGCCGCCGATCAGCACGGTCATCTCCGGGGCGGTCAGGCCCATCAGCTGGGCGCGGTCGAGCAGCATCTCCTCCGGCTTGACGATGTAATCCTTCTTCTGCCAGTTGCGGAAGCCATCGGCCAGCGGCTCCAGCGGCTCGAAGGAGTCGGCGTCGGTCATCTCGTCGCTGGCATCACCACGACCCGGGATGAAGGGCACCAGGATGTCGTGGCCGGCGGCCTTCGCGGCCTGCTCGATGCCCACGCTGCCGCCCAGCACGATCACGTCGGCCACGCTGGCACCGGTCTCGGCGGAGATCTTCTCGTAGGCCTTGAGCACTTTTGCCAGGCGCGCCGGCTCGTTGCCCTCCCAGTCCTTCTGCGGAGCCAGGCGGATACGCGCACCGTTGGCGCCGCCGCGCATGTCGGAGCCGCGGAAGGTGCGCGCGCTGTCCCAGGCGGTGCTGACCATCTCGCCGATGGAGAGGCCGCTCTCGGCGATCTTCTGCTTGACCACCTCGATGGAGTAGTCGGTGCTGCCGGCGGGGACCGGATCCTGCCAGATCATGTCCTCGTCCGGGGCGTCCGGGCCGATGTAGCGAGACTTGGGCCCCATGTCGCGGTGGATCAGCTTGAACCAGGCACGGGCGAAGCAGTCCTTGAAGTACTCGGGATCCTGGCGGAACTTGTCCAGGATCTTCCGGTAGTCAGGGTGCATCTTCATCGCCATGTCGGCGTCAGTCATGATCGGGTTGTGGCGCTTGGAGGGGTCGCTGGCGTCGACCGGCTTATCCTCCTCCTTCATGTCCACCGGCTCCCACTGCCAGGCACCGGCGGGGCTCTTCTTGAGCTCCCACTCATGATCGAGCAGGGCGTCGAAGTAGCCCATGTCGAACTGGGTCGGGTTCTTGGTCCAGGCACCCTCGATCCCGGAGGTCACCGCGTTGGCGGCCTTGCCGCCCATGTTGGGGTTGGTCCAGCCGAAGCCCTGCTCCTCGACGTCCGCGGCCTCGGGCTCCGGGCCCAGGGCGGCGGCATCGCCGTTGCCGTGACACTTGCCGACGGTGTGGCCTCCCACGGTCAGCGCCGCGGTCTCCTCATCGTTCATCGCCATGCGGGCGAAGGTCTCGCGTACCTGCTCGCCGGTCTTGATCGGGTCGGGCTGACCGTTGATCCCCTCGGGGTTCACGTAGATCAGGCCCATCTGCACCGCGGCCAGCGGGTTTTCCATGGTGTCGGGCTTGTCGACGTCACCGTAGCGCTCGTCGGAGGGAGCCAGCCACTCCTTCTCGGCGCCCCAGTAGATGTCCTTCTCGGGGTGCCAGATGTCCTCGCGGCCGAAGGAGAAGCCGAAGGTCTTGAAGCCCATGGATTCATAGGCGACGTTGCCGGCCAGGATGATCAGGTCGGCCCAGCTGATCTGGTTGCCATACTTCTTCTTGATTGGCCACAGCAGGCGACGCGCCTTGTCCAGGCTGGCGTTGTCTGGCCAGGAGTTGATCGGTGCGAAGCGCTGGTTGCCGGTGCCGCCGCCGCCGCGGCCGTCGGCGATACGGTAGGTACCCGCCGCGTGCCAGGACATGCGAATGAACAGGCCGCCGTAGTGGCCCCAGTCTGCCGGCCACCATGACTGGCTGTCGTTCATCAGGGCATGCATGTCCTTCATCAGCGCGTCGAAGTCGAGCTTGCGGACCTCCTGGCGATAGTCGAAGTCCTCGCCCATCGGGTCGGTCTTGCGATCATGCTGGTGGAGGATGTCCAGGTTGAGGGCTTCCGGCCACCAGTCCATGTTGTCGCGGCCCGTGGCGGTGTTGCCACCGTGCATGACCGGACACTTGCCTGCGTTCTGCTGATCACCCATGTTGCTCTTCCTTCCTGTCTGCGTTGAGGAGATGCCACCTCTGTATAGACGATGGCACTCCGGCGGGGAAATAAGCCTGGTCAACTCTCGGCCACAAGGCTGTCTGTGCCCTAGCTCATTCCCCTGGAGTCCTCTTCAAGCTACTCCCTGTGGATCCATTAGGACAATGCGAGATTGCCGACCCTGGCGATAGCAAATCTTTATCGTGGTTCGGCGCCAGGGCTGCTACGCCCGCCATGCAGCCGAAGGCTGAAAAAGGGACCTACCGGAACAAGCCCGAATGGTCCCTCTGTCGTTATTCCACCCCGGGGTGATGGCCGGGTTCGGCGTTGCCGCGAGGGGCGTCTCTTCGCAGGCCGTCAGTCGGCGCCGATCGCGGGGATCACCAGCGCCTTCGCCTCGCCCATCAGGAAGGCACGATTGGTCTCCAGCGCCTCGCGCAGGAAGTCCCACAGCAGGCGCACTCGGGCCAGTCGGCGCTGCTCCTGGCGGGCGGTGATCCAGAACTGGCGGTCGACGGCGACCTCCTCGGCCAGCACGCGCTCGAGCCCTGTGTCCGTCTCGGCCATGAAGCAGGGCAGCACGGCCAGCCCCGCGCCGTGGCGGCAGGCCACCTGCTGGGTGGTCACGCTGGTGCTGCGCACGGTGAAGTGGGGCGGCCGGCCCACCACCGCGGGATCCACCAGCGGCTCCAGATAACTGAGCTGCTGGCTGAAGATCAGGTCGTCGACGTAGCCGACAAGGCGATGTTCGCCCAGTTCGGCCAGGCGCGCCGGCCGCCCGTGGCGGTCGAGATAGCCCTGGCTGCCGTAGAGGCGCAGCCGGTAGTCGCATAGCCGCGAGATCACCAGGCCCGGGCTCACCGGGCGCTCAACAGTGATGGCCAGGTCCGCCTCGTGGCGGCTCAGGTTGACCACCCGGGGCAGGGCGAGCAGGTCCAGGGTGACGCCGGGATGGCGCTCGCAGAAGGCCGAGAGCAGCGGGGCGATCACCCAGGTGCCGAACCCCTCGGTGACCCCCAGGCGGATCTGTCCGCTCACCTGGTGATCCTTGTCGGAGAGGCTCTCGCCCGCCTCGAAGGCGTGGCGAGCCATCTCCTCGGCGTGGGCGAGCAGCTGCTGGCCGGCCTCGGTGAGCTGGTAGCCGTGGGTGCTGCGCTCGAAGAGCTGGGTGTTGAGCTTCTGCTCGAAGCGCCGCGTGCGCCGCGAGAGGGTGGAGTGGTCCAGCCCCAGGCGACGGGCGGCATCGGTGAGCCGCTGGCTGCGGGCCACTTCGAGGAAGATCTGGATGTCGTGCCAGTCGAGCATGCTGGGTGTTCCCGGGGTGACGGTGGTTGTGCATCAGCGCACAAGCAATGTGCCCGAGTACCCGTTGTCACGCCATGCGACCTCTGGATAGACTCGTCCTCATAGTCTTTCGTGTTTTTATACACACAAAGTCTAATGTCGGGTGACGGCAGCGAGCGCCGCGGCGTTCCACAACAACAAGCCAGCACCCTGACAGCGACAGCATCCAAGGAGTACGCCCATGTCAGTCCGCGAAATCCCCATGTACATCGACGGCCAGCCCGTCCAGTCCCAGAGCCAGGAGTGGCGCGACGTGGTCAACCCGGCTACCCAGGAAGTAGTCGCCCGGGTGCCGTTCTGCACCGCCGAGGAGGTCGAGCGCGCCGTGGCCAGCGCCAAGGAGGCCTTCAAGACCTGGCGCAAGGTACCGCTGGCCAAGCGCATGCGCATCATGCTCAAGCTGCAGGCGCTGATCCGCGACAACACCGACGAGCTTGCCGCGCTGATCACCGAGGAGCACGGCAAGACCCTGCCCGACGCCGCCGGCGAGGTGGGCCGCGGCCTGGAGGTGGTGGAGCACGCCTGCTCGATCACCTCCCTGCAGCTGGGTGAGCTGGCCGAGAACGCCGCCAACGAGGTGGATGTCTATACCCTGAACCAGCCGCTGGGCGTGGGTGCCGGCATCACCGCCTTCAACTTCCCCATCATGCTGCCCTGCTTCATGTTCCCGCTGGCCATCGCCACCGGTAACACCTTCGTGCTCAAGCCCTCCGAGCAGGACCCGAGCTCCACCATGCGCCTGGTCGAGCTGGCCCACGAGGCGGGTATCCCGGCCGGGGTGCTCAACGTGGTGCACGGCGGCCCGGACGTCGCCAACCAGATCGCCGACCATACCGACATCAAGGCGCTCTCCTTCATCGGCTCCACCCACGTGGGCTCGCTGCTCTACAACCGCGCCGCTGCTGCCGGCAAGCGCATGCAGTCGATGATGGGCGCCAAGAACCACTGTGTGGTGATGCCCGACGCCAACCGCAGCCAGGCCATCAATAACCTGCTGGGCTCCGCCTATGGCGCCGCCGGTCAGCGCTGCATGGCCAACTCCGTTGTGGTGCTGGTGGGCGAGGCCCGCGAGTGGCTGGAAGACATCGTCGAGGGCACCAGGACCATGAAGGTGGGCCCCGGCACCCAGACCGACGCCGACCTCGGCCCGCTGGTCTCGCCCCAGGCCAAGGAGCGCGTCGAGCGGTTGATCACCGCCGGCGAGAAGGAGGGCGCCAACCTGCTGGTGGACGGCCGCGGCTACCAGGTGGAGGGCTACCCGGACGGCAATTTCGTCGGACCCACCCTGTTCACCGATGTCACTCCGGAGATGACCATCTACCGTGAGGAGATCTTCGGCCCGGTGCTCTGCGTGGTCACCGTCGACACCCTCGACGAGGCGATCGAGTTCATCAACGCCAACCCCAACGGCAACGGCACCTCCATCTTCACCAACTCCGGCTGGGTGGCGCGCCGCTTCGAGAGCGACATCGACGTCGGCCAGGTGGGCATCAACGTGCCGATCCCGGTGCCGGTCGCCTACTTCAGCTTCACCGGTTCGCGCGCCTCCAAGCTCGGTGACCTGGGCCCCAACGGCAAGCAGGCCATTGCCTTCTGGACCCAGACCAAGACCGTCACCGCCCGCTGGTTCGAGCCCGAGAACGTCTCCAGCGGCATCAACAGCACCATCTCGCTGGGCTGACAACCTCCGCCCGGTAACAAGCGCGCCCCCGCCTCGAGAGAGGCGGGGGCGCTGTCGTTGTGGCCGAGAAGCGGCGCTTGGTCGAGAAGGGAGCACCGGCGGCGCTGGTGTATACGCCCTGCGCGCGGCGGGGCAGCCGCGCTTTGATTCGTTAGCGTGCACCTCTTACCATATGCGAATGCTCGACGCCGAGTCGGCCGCCCGACGTCGAGAGCTTCAAGGGCCGAAGGCTTGGCCGCTATCCAGCAGGCACCTGCCTGCGTTCTCCCAACGCTCCGGTTGACGCCGTAGAGCAAACACCAAAGGTGACACGATGCGCGCGAAGCGAAGGATCAAGTCTGCCATCGGCCGCTGGGCGGCGATCGCGTCTACCCTGTTGTTGGCGGCGTGCAGCCACTCAATGGGGATAGAGGACGCGCAGCGACAGGCGCAGAAACCGGATAACTCCCTGATGCGGGTCATTAGCGGCGATGTGTGGTATCGCGAGCGTATCGCGCTGCCCCCCGGCGCCGAGCTGACCGTGACTCTTGAGGACCAGTCGCGTGCGGACGCGCCCGCCACCGTACTCACCGACTACACCCATACTGTCGATGGGGCTCCGCCCCCGTACCCTTTTCGCCTGGTGTTCAACCCCGCGGTTATCGATGAGCGCATGACCTACGGATTACGAGCCCGAATCGAGCACAATGGCGATCTGCTTTTCATCAGCACACAGCACATTGATCCGTTTGCCGGCAAGCCCGGCGATCCGGTACGTATCCGGGTGTCGCAGCCGTGATCGCGATCCCCGCGCGATGCCGAGTGGTGCGTAGCGGGGCATCGTGACTTCAGCGGGGCGACGAAAGGCGAGTACGGCATATCTTGATCTCGGTGGTGACGTTGACGTTAACTGAAAGGCGCGCCGTAACCGCAACTCCAACTCCAACACAAGGCCCTCCATGACCGCGCCCATCAGCCGTTTCCCCGTTCCCGAATCGATCCACGACCTGCCCGAGGACATCCGCGACGCCATACTGGCGGTACAGGAGAAGGCCGGTTTCGTGCCCAACGTCTTCCTGATGCTGGCCCACCGTCCGGCGGAGTTCCGTGCCTTCTTCGCCTACCACGACGCCCTGATGGAGCGAGAGTCCGATACGCTGACCAAGGCGGAGAAGGAGATGATCGTGGTGGCCACCAGCGCCCGCAACCGCTGCCTCTACTGTGTGGTGGCCCACGGCGCGCTGGTGCGTATCTACGGCAAGGACCCGCTGCTGGCCGACCAGGTCGCCATCAACCACCGCACCGCGCCGATCAGCGAGCGTCATCGCACCATGCTGGATTTCGCCATGTATTGCGGACTCGAGGTGGGGGAGCTCACCGACGAGTGGGAGGAGCGACTGACAGCCGGCGGTTTCACCCGCGACGATATCTGGGATATCGGCGCCATCGCCGCCTTCTTCGGCCTCTCCAACCGGCTGGTCACCCTGACCGGCACCCCGCCCAACGAGGAGTTCTACCTGATGGGGCGAGTACCGCGGGAGAAGAAATAGTAGTCTCTACCGAGTCAAGAATCGCTGATAACGCAGCTCCAGTGCTTCCTGGCTCGGCCTATCCCTGTCGTTTCTGGGGATAGCGATTCGCTGGCCGTTGAGCTGCTTCATGCTTTCTAGCAGAGGCCCATCCTGTGTCGAGAGCAGGTTGTCATTCAGGTGGATGCGGTAGTCGGGGTCTATGCCGATCAAGTCGGCATCGTAGGCCCTGTGGTGTAGCCGGCTGAGCGATATGCCATTGCTCACTTCGGCGGTGCTGTCCTGATGGGTATCGGGAATGATATGCGCTGCCTCCAATAGTTGTGGCACGGGCAACCCTGTCATGGCGCAGCGATTGGAATATGCCAGCATCACTCGTGCCCGGAATTCAGCCTGATGGACTCGCGTTTTGGCTTCACGGATAACGTAGCGCTTCTCTATCTCATCGACCGTATAGGCCCCATGGCTTTCAGCGACATGGCGCGCCTGGCCAGCTCGGTCGTGCATGCTGACATGGCATAGCTCTTTGGCCAGGTCCACGTTGTCGATATAGCAGGGCCATAAGGGAAGGTAGCGGCCTGGTGCGACACCCACTAGGTAGATGATCGGGTCCTGCCTCTCGTAGCTGATTAAGAGCTGACGGTTAGCACGTTTGGCTGTTCCGCCGGCTTCAAGTGAATACCAGAAGCCGCCCTCGTCGCTCGTAGCATCGGAGTAAATATTGATACGTCCCTGCTTGGGCACCACGGTTTTGATGCTCAGGATGCCGTCTGGCATTTGCCTGGGTTGAAAGATGCCGATTGCTCGACTGGCGATGAAGAATGATTCACTATCCAAGGGAATTGGCTTAGCAATGGCCTCCCAAGGCACATCATTCGAGTATTGTTGATTGAGTGCTTCAAGGCGCCGAAAGGCTGCTTGGCGAAGACGAGTGTCAATATTCAGCAAAGCTGGTTCCCCACTCTATGCCGATAGTATCCGCTCATACTAATCAAGAAGGGTGGCTTTTACACCGTTGAGTGTATTGAGCGCTGCGAAGATCTTCTGTGCCGTCGAGTAGTCGAGCGTGTGTCGCCGGTCCCCTGGCAGGCAGGACTCTGCCTCGCTATGATGCCTCCGGCTCGTCGTGTTGCTGACAGCGGCGGGCCCACACAACACATTCACTTGTCGCCAGGGGAGTCCCGCCGCATCTGCGGGGGCTGAGAGGGCCATGCGCCGACCCTGGAACCTGATCCGGTTAATACCGGCGGAGGAAGTGCGACATGCCCTACCTGACGTCTGCCGTGCTCGGCGCGGCGCTGCTGTGCTTTGCTTTCCTGGGCCTGCGGGCCCGCCGGGCCGATGGCCCCCTCGATGACTACGTGACCGCCCGCAATTCCCAGGGCGCCCAGGCCATCGGCCTGTCGTTCCTGGCCTCCGGCATGGGCGCCTGGATCCTCTTCGCGCCGCCGGAGATCGGCGCCTTCGTGGGACCGGTGGCGCTGGCCGGCTATGCCATCGGCTCCTCGCTGCCCTTCATCGTGCTGGGGCTCTACGGTCCCGCGATCCGCCGCCACCTGCCGCAAGGCCGCAGCATCGGCGAGTTCGCCGAGGCCTGCTACGGCGCCGGGGTGCGCCGCTGGGTGGCCTTCGTCTCGGTGGCCTACATGGCGCTCTTCCTGGCCGCCGAGCTCACCGCCATCGGCGCCATCGCCGCCATCCTCTCGGATGTGCCGCCCGCGCTGGTGATCCTGGGGCTGGCGGTGGTCACCCTGGTCTACACCACGCTGGGCGGCCTGCGGGCGAGCCTCGCCACCGATCGCTGGCAGGCCTGGCTGCTGCTGGCCCTGCTGGTACTGGTGGGCGGCGTGGCCTGGTGGTGGCTGCCACCGATGCCCGCCGAGGCGAAGATGCCTGCCATTCCCGCCGGCAGTGCGCTCTCCGTGGCGCTGACCCTGGTGATCGCGGTCACTGCGGCCAACCTCTTCCACCAGGGCTACTGGCAGCGGATCTGGGCCGCCGAGGATGATCGCGCCCTGAGCCGCGGGGCGCTGCTGGGCGGCGCCAGCAGCCTGCTGGTGGTGATGGCAATCGGCGGGCTCGGCATGCTGGCGGCGATGCACGCCCTGCCGCTGGGCGAGCCGCCGATGCCCTTCTTCGCGCTGCTCTCCGCGGCGCCGGCCTGGCTGGGCCTGCCGGCCCTGGTGCTGGCGGTGACCCTGGTGGCCTCGAGCGTCGATACCCTGCAGAACGCCATCGCCTCCATGGCGGTGGCCAGCAGCGGCCGGCGCGGGCTCTCGGTGCGCGCCGCGCGCCTGGTGACGGTGGCGCTGATGGTGCCGGTGGTCTGGATGGCCCTGCAGGGCTTCTCGGTGCTGCGCCTGTTCCTGATCGCGGACCTCCTGTGTGCGGCCATCGTGGTGCCGGTGCTGCTGGGGCTGTGGCGGCGCATGTCGCCGCTGGCCGCGGTGGTCGGCGGCGTGGCCGGCATGCTCGGTGCCATCGTGCCGGGCTGGCTCAGTCAGGGCAGCCTCGCCGCCGGCGTGCTGGCGGCTACCTTCCCCGGCAGCATCCCGACGCTTCCGCCCTTCCTGGGGGCACTGGTCGGCTCGACGCTCGTCAGCCTGTTGGTCGCCTGGCTGCGTCCGGGCGAGAGGCTCCAGCCCGCCCGCGAAGGAGACGCCCGATGAACACCCGCGCCGATTTCAACGCCTGGGCCGCGCAGCAGGACGCGCCGCGCCTCACCGACTGGCTGCGCGAGATCAGCGAGCCCGACTGGTCTTCTACCGTGAACCATCCGCTGTTCGACGCCCTGGCCGAGGGGCGCCTCGCCGGTGCCGACTTCGCCGCCTACATGGCGCAGGACTACGGCTTCGTGGATCCCTTCACCGCGCTGATCGGCTTCGCCATCGGCCGGGCGCCTTGTATGGCGGACCGGGTGGTGCTGGGGCAGTTCATGGGCATGCTGACCAGCGACGAGAACAGCACCTTCCAGCGCACCTTCGAGGCCTTCGGGGTGCCGGCCTCGACGCCCGAGGCGCCGGCCTGGCTGCCCGAGACCCGGGCCTTCCAGGCGCTGCTGCGCGAGACCGGTGATGGCGGCGGCTATGCGGAGATCCTGGCGGTGCTGGTGGTCACCGAGTGGGTCTACCTGGAGTGGGCGCTGCGGGTGACGCGTGCAGGCGACCTGCACCCGCTGATGGGGGAGTGGATCGACCTGCACGACAACCCCGCCTTCCAGGAGTTCGTGGCCTGGCTGCGCCGCCGCCTGGACGAGGAGGCCGAGGCGCTCGATGACGCCGCCTTCGCCCGCATGGCCGAGTGCTTCCGTGAGACTGTGGCCAGGGAGCGAGCCTTCCACGACGCCGTGATGCCGCGCTGAGCGCACTGGGTGCATGGCCGTCGGCATGCCCGCGTTGCTGCGCAAGGAAGGCGGGAAGCCTCCCTCAGTCGAGGAAGAGGTCGGCGGGTAGCCCGAAGCGCTGGGTCAGGGCCTTGATCTGGCGCACGTTCAGGCGCCGCTTGCCGTTCAGGATCTCCGAGATCACCGATTGGGTGCCGACTTCCGGCAGGCTCGACTGGTCGAGGCCGTGCCACTGCATTAGCTGGCGGAGCATGTCGGCCCCCCTCACCTCAGGGATCGGGCGATGGGCATCGTCATATTCCTCGATGAGGTCACCCATGTGTGAGGCGAGGCTTGCCAGGGGGTGCTCCTCGTCGTCTCCGACCAGTTCCAGCAGCTCATCGAGCGCTGCGACAAGGGCATCGTAGTCGTCTTCCGATTCCGGGGCATTGAGCAGGGGGGCCACGAAGCGCCAGTGGGCGGCCGCCTGTTGGACGATGCTGGTCATGTTCACTCCTTCCAGGTGCCCCTATCGTATTCGGTATGATCGAGGACGTACTGGATATAGACCTTCTTGAATCGATAATGCACCACGGCGATGAGACGAATCTTGTTGCCGCCGATATCGAAGACATGCTGCCGGCCGACCTTGTCGGTGGCGGGAAACAGTGCCTTCATCTCGGTAAAGCTGCCGGGCTCGCTCGACTTCATGAGCCGATACCAGGCATCCAGTGCAGAGGCGGCTTGGGGCCATTTCTGCTTGGCTTCCCAGATGCGTTTCTGGGTGATGACATGCATAACGGCTGCTCTATCGCATTATGCGATAAATAGTAGCCGTCCACGTATCATGTGGCAAGGTTGGCAGGTCGTCCATGGACAGCTACATGGCTTGCGGTCCACCCTCTGAGGGTCACGCCATCTTCACAGGAGCCCTGCCATGAGCGATACCCCGAAAGATTCCCGCCGCCGCCACTCCGCCCCGGTGGTGGACGGCCCCGGCAAGGCGGCCAGCCGCGCCATGCTGCGTGCGGTGGGCTTCACCGACGCCGACTTCAGGAAGCCTCAGGTGGGCATCGCTTCCACCTGGAGCAACCTCACTCCCTGCAACAGCCATATCGACGAGCTGGCCCGCCATGCCAGCGACGGCGCGGATGCCGCCGGCGGCAAGGGGGTGATCTTCAACACCATCACCATCTCCGACGGCATCGCCAACGGCACCGAGGGCATGAAGTACTCGCTGGTGTCCCGGGAGGTGATCGCCGACTCCATCGAGACGGTGGCCGGCTGCGAGGGCTTCGACGGCCTGGTGGCCATCGGCGGTTGCGACAAGAACATGCCGGGCTGCCTGATGGGCCTGGCGCGGCTGAACCGCCCCAGCGTCTTCGTCTACGGCGGCACCATCCTGCCCGGCAAGGGCCACACCGACATCGTCTCGGTGTTCGAGGCCATGGGCGCCCACAGCCGCGGCGACATCGACCTGATCGAGCTCAAGCAGATCGAGGAGACGGCGATTCCCGGGCCCGGCTCCTGCGGCGGCATGTACACCGCCAACACCATGGCCTCGGCCATCGAGGCGCTGGGCATGAGCCTGCCGGGAAGCTCCGCCCAGAACGCCGTCTCCAACGACAAGCGCGAGGACTGTGAGGCGGCCGGTGCGGCGGTGCTCGAGCTGCTCGAACGCGACCTCAAGCCCTCGGACATCATGACCCGGGAGGCCTTCGAGAACGCCATCACCGTGGTGATCGCCCTGGGTGGCTCCACCAACGCGGTGCTGCACCTGATCGGCATGGCCCGCACCATCGGGGTGGAGCTGAGTCTCGAGGACTTCACCCGCATCGGCCGCCGCGTGCCGGTGGTGGCCGACCTGCGCCCCAGCGGCCACTACATGATGAGCGAGCTGGTGGCGATCGGCGGCATCCAGCCGCTGATGAAGATCCTGCTCGATGCCGGCCTGCTGCACGGCGACTGCCTCACCGTGACCGGAAAGACCCTGGCCGAGAACCTGGCGAGCGTCGCTCCCTATCCCGACGACCAGACGATCATCGCGGCGCTGGATGCGCCCATCAAGGCGGAGAGCCACCTGCGCATCCTCTTCGGCAACCTGGCGCCCGAGGGAGCGGTGGCCAAGATCACCGGCAAGGAGGGCACCCGCTTCGCAGGCTCCGCCCGGGTATTCGGCTCCGAGGAGGAGGCCCAGGCGCGCATCAACGACGGCACCGTGGTGGCCGGCGACGTGGTGGTGATCCGCTACGAGGGGCCGCGCGGCGGGCCCGGCATGCGCGAGATGCTCACCCCCACCTCGGCGATCATGGGCCGCGGGCTCGGCAGCGAGGTGGCGTTGATCACCGACGGGCGCTTCTCCGGCGGCAGCCACGGCTTCGTGGTCGGCCATGTGACCCCGGAGGCCTTCGACGGCGGCCCGCTGGCGCTGGTGGAGGATGGCGACCGCATCACCATCGACGCCGAGGCCGACACCATCGACGTCGACCTCACCGACGAGGAGCTGATGCGCCGCCGCGCCGCCTGGCAGCAGCCGGCGCCGCGCTATACCCGCGGGGTGCTGGCCAAGTATGCGAGGCTGGTCAGCTCGGCCAGCACCGGGGCGGTGACCGACTCACAGGAGTAGCGTCGGGCGGGGTCAGGGCTCGCAGCTGGCGGTATGCCGCAGGCGCAGGCGATTGCGCAGATAGCGTGCCAGGATATCCACGCCGATATTAAGCAGGGCGGTGATCAGGATCAGGACCATGGCCCGGTCGAAGCGGATCTCCTGGATGGCGCTGTCGACATAGAAGCCCAGGGTGGCGATGCCGAGGATGCCGAGGATGGCGGTCTCGCGCATGATGATCTCCCAGCGGTAGAAGAGCAGGGCCAGGAAGGGACCGTAGAGCCGTGGGGTCAGCTCGAAGGCGTAGCGTTCGATGCCGCGCGGGGCATCGGCACGCAGCATGATCTCGTTGCTGCGCTGGCCCACCAGGTGGCCGATGATGCCACCATTGTGGATGGCCAGTGCCACCACCGCCGGCAGCATCGAGGGGCCCCACAGCTGCAGCAGGATGAAGGCCAGCAGGTACTCGGGGGTCGAGCGCAGGATCACCAGCACGCCGTGGCCCAGCGCACCGCGCACCCGGCCGGAGAGATGGCGCCCGGTGAAATGCTGCGACACCAGCGGATACAGCATGAGCGTCAGCAGGCCGGTCGCCACCAGGGCGATCTGGGTCAGCAGCAGGGTATTCCAGATGCCCGGCAGCGCCTCGTTGGCGAGCAGGTCCCCCAGCCAGGGCATGAGCCCGGCGACCCCCTCGCCCTGGCGCAGCGGCTCGGGGACGATATCCTCGGTAAAGAAGCGCGAGACGCTCTGCCAGCGGATCGGCAGCCCCTCGCCGAGCAGGAAGGGGGCGGCCAGCAGGTAGAGGGGCAGCAGGCGCGGGCGGGCCCACAGCCTGAGGGTAGCGATCAGCGCATAGAACAGCAGCAGCAGCGCCCCCACCGTGGTGTACTGGCCCTGGGCGAACGAGGACTCCAGGTAGAAGCCCAGGGTGGGCATGCCCACGAAGCCCAGCACGGCGCTGGAGCGCAGGCCGCACTCGAGCCGGTAGGCGGTGTAGGTCGCCAGGTGCGGCCAGGCCTGGCTGAAGCGGGTGTAGGCGAGGGCCGAGACCACGCCGGTGCCATGGGGGATCACCTGCGCCGGCTGTGGGTCGCTCTCGTCGAGGATCTCGGCATAGACCTTGGCGAAGATGCCGGCATAGGGAATGGCGATGGCGAGCACGCCGGTCAGCGGGTGCAGGCCGAAGAACTGCAGGAAGATCAGTGCCCAGAACAGCTCGTGGATGGCGCGGATGAAGGCGCAGGTGGTGCGTACCGCGCGATGGCGAAACACCAGTGCCAGCAGCAGCCCCGCCGCGGCCCCCAGTCCCACGCCGACGAAGGCGAAGGCCAGGGTGCGCACGATCGCCTCGCCGAGGTAGTCCACGGCGGAGAAGTCGGGCTGTGCCAGCCCCAGGAACAGGCGGCCTAGCTCCGCCCAGGGGTCATGGGCGCTGATCTGGAAGTCGGCCACGAGCAGGCAGGCGATGGCCAGCGCCACGAAGCCCAGGCTGGTGCGCACGGTTGCCGAGTGCCACATGTCAGTAGAGCACCAGCAGGTCCCGGGCGCTGAGCCTGTGGCTCGCCTCGTCCAGGGCGATCCTGCCCTCGACGATGCCCACGACCCGGTCGGTGAAGCGCAGGGCCAGCTCCACATCATGCATGGCCAGCACCGCGGTGGGATAGGCCTCGCCCAGCGCGCTCAGTACCCGCTCGGCAAGCGGGCCGTCGAGGGCCGAGATCGGCTCGTCGGCGAGCAGCAGGTCCCCCCGCTGGTGAATCGCCCGGGCGGCGGCGACGCGCTGGCTCTGACCGCCGGACAGTTCGCCGACCGCGGTCCAGCACTTATCGGCGATGCCGAAGCGCTCGAGCAGCGGCATGATGGCCTCGATATCGCGGCGGAAGGGGCGCGCCAGGCTGACCAGGTTGTACCAGCTGGGGTGCCTGGCGAGCCCGCCCATGTAGACGTTGTGGAACACGCTCAGCGAGGGCACCAGGCCCAGCTGCTGGGGCATCAGCGCGGCCCCGTGGTGTCGCCAGTGCTGCTGCATGACCCCCAGCAGCGTCGACTTGCCGGCGCCGCTCCTGCCCACCAGGGCCACCCGCTCGCCGCGCACCAGCGTCAGGTCGAGCGGGCCGATCACGCGCGCCCCGCCGTAATCGGCCACCACATCGGTGAGGGCGAGGGCGGTCATCAATCGAGGATGTCGAGCTGCTGGCCGACCTGGCGGATGATCTCGTAGTCGGCGTTGTCCACCGGGATGAAGCCGGAGCGCGGGAAGCTCTCGAGCAGCTCGGGGTCATCCATGTCGAGCAGCGCCTGCTGGACGCGGTCGGCGAAGCCCTCGCCGAAGCGCTCGTCGACGTCGCCGCGGATCGTCCACTGGTAATCCGGGTAGGTCGGGGTCTGCCATACCACCTTGACGCTGTCAGCATCGAGGTTGCCGGCCTCGAGCTCGTTTTCCCACACGGTGTAGTTGAGGGCGCCGAGCTGGTAGGCCCCGGAGGCGACCAGCGATGCGGTGCGGCTGTGGTTGCCGCTGAAGCCGACACGCGAGAAGACCTCTTCCGGCGCTTCGCCGAAGGCCTCGCGCAGGTAGTGCTCGGGCATCAGGCGTCCGGAGGTGGAGCCCTTGGAGCCGAAGGTGAAGGTCATGTCGCGCATGGCCTCGACCAGCCCCGCGCCCTCTTCCAGGCCGGTGCTCTCGTGGGCGATGAAGTAGGTCCGGAACTCGGCGTCCTCGACGCCCTGGGCCAGGGCTCGGGAGCCGGGTACGCGCTCGCGAGCCTGCACGCCGGAGAGGCCGCCGAACCAGGCCAGCTGCACCTGGTCATTGCGGAAGGCGGTGACCGCCGCGGCGTAGGACTTCACCGGCACGAAGCGCACCTCGACCTCGAGCTCCTCCGCGAGGTAGTCGGCGACCTTCTGGAAGCGCTCCTGCAGGCGTGTCTCGTCCTCGTCGGGGATGGCGGTGAACACGAAGGGGCTGGCAGCGGCAAGCGAGGAGACGAACATCAGCGGCAGCGCCGCCGCCAATGCGCGAGGCAGGCGTCGAAGCATGGGGTGATCCTTGTGTGTGAGGGGAGCGCCATGATAGCAAAAAAACGCCCGGGCTTCCGATATCGGATAGCCCGGGCGTCGTGTCCATCGGCAGGAAAAGCGCTTCGCCTCGAGGGGCGAAGCGCCGCTCTTCAGGCCTCCAGGCGGGTCACCCGGATCGGCATGCCCTGGCGCACGGCGGCGCCACTGATGGGCTCGAGCCAGGTGCCGTCGATACTGCGGGTCGGGTCCTTGAAGCCCAGGTCGTTGATGTTGATGCCGGCGCGCAGCCACTCGAGGTCGGGCTGGGACTCGCCGTCGATCACGTGGGGGGTGGCCCCCAGGTCGCGGTGGCCGTAGCCGTGCTCGATGCCCAGTGCGCCGGGCATCACGCCTTCGCCGACCAGTGCCAGGGCGACCACGCTGCCGCCGGGGCTCTCGATGCGGATGGTATCGCCGTGCTGGATGCCGAAGCGCTCGGCATCCTGGCGGTGCATCATCACCGGGTTGTAGGGCTTGATCATGCGCAGCCGCTCGAGGCCGATGGCGTAGGAGTTCATCAGGTTGGACTTGAACGAGAACGCCAGCAATGGCCAGTCCTCCTCGGTGAACACCTCGCGCATGGCGCGACCGTCGGCCAGCGGCGGCAGGGCATGGCGCGGCACGCCGCGGTTGGGCTCGCCGGACTGGGTGTTGATGCTGGTGCCCACCTGCTCGTTGTAGACGCACAGGGTGCGTTTCCAGGCGCTGGTGAGGTTCTCGCCCTTGAAATGGTCCTTGAAGTCCTCGAAGCGACCGCCGCGGGCATAGAGGTAGGCCACCGGGCCGCGCTCCTCGGGCTTGAGGGTGCGCGCAAGCCTGGGCAGCAGCGGGGCCAGGCCGGCGTGGGCGATGTCGCTCTCGTCGGCCGCGGGCAGCGGCTCGCCCTGCATGGCCACGTTGGCGGCCGCGCGCAGGAAGAAGTCCTCGGCACGATTGAGCGGGTGCAGGTTGCCGTCGGCGTCGGGGATCGACTCGTCGCCGAAGCCCGGCAGCCCGAGGCGCTTGGCGGTGGCGATGAAGAAGCTCTCCATGGAGACCGGCTCGCCGTCTTCTGTCTTCTGCTGGCGCGGCTCCACCACCGGCCAGCAGGCGGTGGTCATCTTGCCCAGGTTGCCTTTCCAGGCGCCGGTGAAGCCCCACACCTCATACATCACCGAGTCCGGCACGATGTAGTCGGCGTAGCGGTTGGTCTCGTTGAGGAAGCCGTCGACGGCGACGAAGAGTCCCAGGCGCTTCGGGTCCTTGAGCTTGTCGGCGATCAGCCCCTCGAGGCCCGCCTGGCCGTAGATGGGGTTGGCCATGCAGCCGATCACGGCCTTGATTGGGTAGGGGTAGCCGTCCAGCGCCGAGGGCAGGTGCTCGGTGAGGGTGGGCGGTGCCAGCGAGCGCCAGGGAGCGCGGGCGGGGTAGGGGTTCTCGCCGGCGGCCACCTTGCGCTGGTACTCGGAGGACTTCTCGTAGGGGAAGCGCGAGCGGGAGAGGAAGACCCCCTTGGGGCCGCGCTTGCCAGGGAAGTTGGCCAGGTCGTAGCGGGGACCGGTGCCGACGCCGTTGAACTGGCCGCCGCCAGCGGCGCTGCCGCCCTTGCGGTTGTGGTTGCCGGCCAGCACGTTGAGCATCTGCATGCCGAAGGCGGCGTAGAAGCCGTTGCCGGACATCATCCCGCCATGAGAGTTGGTTACCGCGCGGCGGCCGTGGCTGGCGAAGCGGGTGGCCAGGTCGACGATGGTGGCCTCGGGGATGCCACAGTGCTCGGCATACTCGGCCAGGGTGTATTCGTTTGCGGACTCTCGCAGCAGCACCATGCTGCTCTTGACTCGCACGGTCTCGCCAGGCCCTTCCGAGGAACCGACGAGTTCGACGTCGCGGTCGACGAACAGCTCGGCGGCCATGACATCGGTACTCTTCGCCAGCTCGCCGTCGGCCACCACCATGGGCACGTCGGCGTCGCTGTCCGCCTCGGCCAGGCCCAGGTCGCTGGTGCGCAGGAAGCGGCCGCGGCGCGGATGGTCCTCGGCGGTGATCACCAGGTGGCTGGCATTGGTGTGGGTCGCCTCGCCGGCAGCCTCGGCGGCGGGCTGGCCGGGAAGTTCCAGGAACGCCTTGGCGTAGCCCTCGTGGTCGAGCAGCCACTGGATCATGGCCATGGCCAGGGCGCTGTCGGTGCCCGGACGGATCGGCACCCAGCGGTTGTGGTCGGCGGCGTGGGAAGCCGAGGCGTTGAGGCCCGGGTCCACCACCACATACTCCAGGGTGCCTTCGGCGCGCGCCTGGGCGATCAACCGCCCCTGGCGCTTGAAGGGGTTGCCGGCCTGGCTGGGGGCGGTGCCCACGTAGAGGATGAAGCGGGCGTTCTGGATGTCCGGCTTGGTGTGGGCGTTCTTGGCTAGATCGTCCATTACCGCGCCGGAGCCCATGCGATAGGCCAGGCCGCAGTAGGAGCCGTGGTGGCCGTAGTTGCGGGTGCCGAAGGCGTTGAAGGCGAAGCGCTTGAGCAGCGCGGAGCGGCCGTAGTCGGTGGCCTCCATCACCATCAGCTGGTTGGCCTTCGGGCCGTACTCGGGGTTCTCCGGGTCGATGGGGGTGTCGACGTCGTGGATGGCGCGCAGGCCATCCACATGGCCCTCACCGAACAGGTCGCCGCCCTCGCAGATCTCCTCGATCAGCTGCTCGAAGGACACCTTCTCCCACTCACGGCTGCCGCGCCCGCCGACCCGCTTGAGGCAGTGGGTGACGCGGAAGGGGCTGTCGATCTGCGCCATCATGGCGTTGCCGCGGGCGCATGCGGTGGAGCGGTTCTGCTGGCCCTGGTCGCCATAGGCGCTCAGCCCGCGCAGGGCCTCGACCACCGGGGTGCGCATGGGCAGGTGCTCGTCGGAGGAGAGCGGGTTGTAGGGGTTGCCGGAAACGCGCAGCACCTGGTCGGTGGCGTTGTCCACGCGCACCCGCACGCCGCACTTGGTGGTGCAGCCGTAGCAGACGGTGAAGGCCACGCGCTGGTCGGGGTTGAGGGTCAGCTCGCCGCTCTCGGGGTCGACGGTGTACTCCGGTGCAAGGGAGTTGCCGTGGATGCGGTGCTCGGGCTTCTCGCCGGCGCTGCCGGTGACGCCCTTGGCCATCTTGACCAGCGGGTCGGAGTAGCCGGCGGCGAAGGTGGCGGCACCGCCGGCGGCGGCGGCGCCCTTGAGGAAGCGGCGACGTGAGGAATCGACGGGGGACTTAGCCATGGCTGGGGGCTCCTTCGGTGGTTTCCGCAGCGCGCTGGGCGTCGGGGGGTGTTGGGGCGTGGGGGGCAGGTGAAAGATCGGCGGCGCTGCCGCCCAGGCGGGCCTGGCGCCACGGCACGAAGAGGTCGACCAGCAGGGCGGCGGCGAGCCACAGGCCGAAGGTTCCGACGATGCCGAGGATGCCGGACGAGCCGGCGGGAATGCCGTAGTGGTGGAAGCCGGCGCTGTGGCGGGCCACGGTCTGCACGTCCATCAGCACCACCCAGCGGAACATCCAGCCGACGTGCAGGGCCACCAGGCCGAGCACCCAGGCCCAGGCGTAGAGTGCCGAGCGGCGTGAGGCGGGGCGGGTGAGCAGGTAGAGCACGGCGCCGAACAGGACCAGGCCGGTGAGGCCACCCCACAGGGCAGTGCTGCGCCACTCGGCGCTGTCGCGCACTGATTCCATTGCCGCGGCCACGGAGCCGACGTTGGCGTTGATGCCGTCGAGGAACCAGCTGCCGGCGACGAGTCCGGCCACCAGGCAGGCTCCCAGCATCACCTTGAGCATCTGCCGACTGACCGTGGAGCTGCGCTCACCGGCCACGCGGTTGAGCACCAGGATCAGGCCGGTAGCGGCGATGAAGCCGGTGGCCACGAACATCGGCGGCAACCACACGGTGTGCCACAGCGGGCGGGCCTTGACGATGGCCACCTCGGCGCCGGTATAGAGCATGATGCCGGTGGAGAGGGCCAGGGTCCCCAGACCCACCAGCACCACCAGAGCGCGCGGCGTGGGGGCGTCGCCCAGCGACAGCCAGCGGGCGACGAAGCCGGCAATGCCGGGGGCCTGGCGATGGGCTTGCAGCGCCGGGCGCCAGGCGAGCCAGGCCAGCACGATCACCCCGACCACGTAGAGGGGCAGCACCAGGCTGCCGACGGACATCCAGGAGTGGCTGTTGGCGTAGGCATAGAAGTGCCAGAAGCGCAGCGGCTGGTGCAGGTCGGCGAGCAGCGCCACCGGTGCCACCAGGGTGGTGGTCAGGCAGGCGAGCAGCGCCAGGCGTGCGGTGGGCAGCCAGGCTTTCCTGCCGAACACCAGCGCCGGAGCGGCCAGCCACAGGGTGGCGTAGGAGAGCGCGATCATGAAGAAGTACTGCACCGCCCAGGGATACCAGGCGATGTCGTAGCGCGGGGCGAGCAGCTCAATGGCGGAATTCATAGCCCATCTCCTGGCCGTGGGGATCGAGGACTTCCAGGGCGACCGGCTCGGCATCGGGGCGAGTCACGAAGCGCTCGTCCATGCCGAGGTAGAAGACCTGGGGCAGGGTGTTCTTCTCCGGCTGCAGCACCATCAGCTCGTCGCGGTGCTCGGCGATCATGCGGCTGATCTGGCTCTCCGGATCACGCATGTCGCCGATGATCCGCGCGCCGCCCACGCAGCTCTCCACACAGGCCGGCAGCAGGCCGGCTTCCAGCCGGTGGGCGCAGAAGGTGCACTTATCGGCGGTCTGGGTGCGCTCGTTGATGAAGCGGGCGTCGTAGGGGCAGGCGTTGACGCAGTAGGCGCAGCCCACGCAGCGGTCGCTGTCGACCACCACGATGCCGTCCTGGCGCTGGAAGGTGGCCTCCACCGGGCAGACCGGCACGCAGGGCGGGTTCTCGCAGTGGTTGCACAGGCGCGGCAGCATGAAGGTGGCGACCTCACCGGTGTCCTGGTGCTCTACCTCGTACTGGGAGACGGTGGTGCGGAAGCTGCCCAGCGGGGCGGCGTTCTCGATATGGCACGACACGGTGCAGGCCTGGCAGCCGATGCACTGGCGCAGGTCGATGAGCATGCCGTAGCGCTTGCTGGGATCGCCTTCTCGACGGGGGGGCTGCTGGTTGATGCCGGCGCTGGCAACGCTGGAGAGCGGTATCAGGGCGGCACCCGCACTGAGGCGGGCCAGCTGGCCGAGAAGGGTGCGGCGAATGGGGTCCATGGCGCCTCCGGTGGCCTGGGTGGGGCGGAATCGTCCGCGCATTCAAGAGGTAAATCTGATACCGGAAGGCTACCTGCGACCAAGGTATATGGTCTTGATGTCTGTCAAGAGATTGCTGGCAAACTCTTAATGCTCACGTAATGATGTGCAAGCCAATGAATATCCGGGATTTTTCCGGCGAGCAGGCAGGACAAAAAACGCCCTGCCGGTGGGGCAGGGCGTTCGCTGTTCGGGGCGCGTTGCGTGATGCCGTGGCCGGGCGGCCTAGTGGGTGGCCCCCTGCTGCTCGATGGTGCGATGCACGAGGCGTAGCTCATCGATGGAGAGGTGCTCCAGCTTCCCCGCGAGGAGGTCGCTGATCTTCTGCATCGGCAGCCCGGCGCGGCGAGCGATCTCGCGGCTGCCGAGGTCTGACACGGCGATCAGCCGGGTCACGATGCGCATGAGGCGTGTACGTTGTTCCAGGTCCCTGACGTCGAGGTCAGGGCTGCTTCGCGGGGGGTCAAGAAGTTCCGCGGATCGGGACTGTCGTGCCGTGCTCATGATGCTCCATTGGGCGGTTGCGACAGGCACACTATGGCGGCTAGACGACGTTTTTGCCAGTGTCGATTGCATGCGGCTTTGGTGGTAAAGGCGACGCGCTCCCGTGGTGCCCCGCAGGCAGCGCGTCGCCGTGCTCGTCCACCTAGAACAGCAGGTTGGGCAGCCATAGCGCGATGCCCGGGAAGACGACGATCAGCGCCAGGCCAAGGATCTGCAGGGCCACGAAGGGCAGGGCAGAGCGGTAGATATCCACGATGGTGATCGACTTGGGCGCCACCGAGCGCATGTAGAACAGGTTGTAGCCGAAGGGGGGCGTCAGATAGGCCGACTGCATGCTGAGGATGAACAGCACGGCGAACCAGGTGGTGTCGAAGCCCAGGTCGCGCACGATGGGGATATACAGCGGTACCGTGATGAACAGGATGGCGAAATCATCCAGGAACATGCCGAGCACGAAGAAGCTGACCAGCATGAAAATGATCACGGTGTAGGGCGAGAGCGAAAAGTCGTAGATGAAGTCGCTGATCATCATGCCCGCGCCCAGCCCCATATAGATGCGGCTGAAGAAGACCGCGGCGATGGCGATCCAGATCAGCATGCCGGTGATCTTGGTGGTGCTCAGCATCACGTAGCGCATCAGCTCCCAACTGAGCTTGCCGCGGGTGGCGGTGAGCAGCAGGGCGCCGGCGGCGCCCACGGCAGAGGCCTCGGAAGGGGAGGTGATGCCGCCGATGATGCAGCCCAGCACCGTGGCGACCAGCAGGCCCGGGGCGATGAGATGGCGCAGCGACTGGAGCTTTTCCCTGGCCGTGTAGCGCTCCTCCGGCGGGGCCGCAGGGCCGAGATCGGGATTGAGGCGACAGCGGATCAGGATGTAGACCATGTAGATGCCTGCCAGCATCAGCCCCGGCATCAGGCCGGCGGCGAACAGCTTGCCGACCGATTCGCGGGCCAGGAAGGCATACACGATCATCAGCACGCTTGGAGGGATCAGGAAGCCCAGGGCGCCGCCGGCCATGATGGTGCCGGTGACCAGCCGCTTGTGGTAGCCACGCTTGAGCATGGCCGGCAGGGCGATGATGCCAAGGCTGACGGTGGCCGCGCCCGAGACGCCGGCCATGGCGGCGATCAGGGCACAGATCAGCACCGTGCCGACGCCGAGACCGCCGGGGGTGCTGCCCATCAGCTTGTGGATCATGCCGAACAGGGCATCGGTGATGCCCGAACGCTCCAGCACCAGCCCCATGAAGATGAACAGCGGCAGGGAGACCAGCAGGAAGTTGTCCATGGCGCTGTAGGCAGAGGCCAGCAGCAGGTCCAGGCCGCCGGGGCCAAACATCAGGTAGGCGCTGCCCATGCCGGAGATCATCAGCGCCAAGGCCAGGGGGGCCCCCATCGCCATCAGCACCAGCATGGAGAGGAACATGATGGAGGTAATTGCCACGGGCTCGAGTTCAGCCATGAGAAAGCCCTTGTTGCGACGCGCGTGACGGCGTCAGTGGAGGGAAGACAGGAGGTATTGCCGCCTAGTGCTCGGCATCGTCGCGATCCTCGCGGGGGTCAACGAAGGCGACGCCGGCCAGCCGCAGCGCGGCGCGGACTCCCTCCGCCAGGCACTGCAGCATCAGCAGCCCCACGGCCAGGGGAATGGTGGCCTTGATGGGCCAGAGGGGCGGTTGCCATACGCTGCGGTTGGAGTATTCGTCGATGCGCCAGGACTGGTAGGCGAAGTCGACCGCCATGTTCAGGACCACGCCCAGCACCACCAGCGCCAGCAGGAAGATGACCAGGTCGCAGAAGGCCTGGGCGCGGCCCGGCAGCAGGCGGTAGATGACGTCGCTGCGGACATGACCCTGATGGCGCAGGGTATAGCTGCCCGCCAGGATACTCAGGGCGCCGAAGAACATCGTCGAGAGCTCGTGTCCCCAGATGGTGGGAGAGTTGAGCATATAGCGGGCGACGACCTCGTAGAGCAGGATGCCGATGATCCCCAGCGTCAGCCAGGAGGTAGCCCTCCCGACCCAGTCGGAAAGGCCATCCTGTGCTCTGAGATAGCGGGTGACCCTACTCACTCAGGCGCCCCTGTTGAACGGCGTTGTCGATCAGGATCTCGATCGCCTGGGCGTTACGCTCGGACTTCTCGGCTTCCTCCTGCCAGATGGGCAGTGCCGCCTCCGCCAGACGACGGGAGTCTTCCTCGGGGAGCGTGGCGAACTCGAACAGGGTGCCCTCATCGATGATCTGATGGTTGCCATCCTCGAGCCAGCGGTGGATCTCCTCCAGATAGCGGTCGATCTCGGTGGTGAGAATCTGGCGCTGCTCGTCGGACATCTTGTCCCAGGTGTTGGGGTTGATCAGAGCGGTCTCGATCCAGCCCGGGTTCAGCAGGTTGATATCGGTGTAGTGCTTGGCCACTTCGTTGAGCTTGAGCTGCTCATACTCGACCGGACCACCATAGACGGCGCCGTCGATCACGCCAGTCGAGAGGCTGACATAGAGCTCCTCGCCGGGCAGGAAGACGGTGGGAATATCGAACTTCTCGAGCACCGTGGCGATCGAGCTGGTGGCGCGGATGCGCATGCTCTTGAGGTCCTCGAGGCTGGTGACCGGTTCGCGGGTCAGCAGGCCGTAGTCGCTGCCGTAGCCGCGGCCGATCAGCTTGACGCCCTGCTCCGCGTAGGCCTCGCTGATCAGCTCGTCCAGCCCCTGGTTGGCAAAGATGTCGCGGGCCTCGTCGGCGCTGACCCAGGCGCCGGGAAGACCGGCCTCGATGGTGCCGATGCCCACCTGGCCGGGCCAGTAGCTGCCGACGCCGTGGGCCACATCGATGGTGCCGCGGGCCACCGCATCCACGAACTGATCGCTGTTGACCAGCTCGCCGCCGCGGAAGAACTGGATGCGCAGCGAGCCGTCGCTGGCCTCGCGTACGCGCTCGCGCAGGTCGGCGGCGATCTCGTCGACCTCCGTGCCATAGAAGGTATGCATCCTCAGGCGTACGGTATCGGCGTAGGCCACTTGGCTGGCCACGAGTGCGGCGGCGAGCGATGTCGCCAGCGTGCCTTTGATGAGCGTTGAACGTTTCATGGGACCCCTCTGTTCCAGCAGTGGAAAGTTGTCGTTGTAGGCCCAGCGGGCCGGTACCAAGATGCGCTGCCAAGTTGAGTGAAGCACACGAAAGGTGACCATTCCATAATAATTTCGACATTATGGGGATCATTTAGTCTAATGTTTAATTAGCCCGTTAATGTTTAATTAGCCTGTTAATGTTTAATTAGCCTGTTAATGTTTAATTAGCCCGTTAATGTTAGTTGCCCCGTTAACGTTAGTTGCCCCGTTAATGTTGAATAAGGGTCGGTTAATGCCTCCCTTCACCATTGGTGAACATCCTGGTGGAGCGCACCACCGGTAACTTCCAGGTGGTGCCGGAGGCGGCTGGGGCGCGTCGAGCAGCAAGAATGTCACCCACGCCAGATGTGAGGCGCCGGAGGTTCAACAAGGGGTAGACTGACCCGGCCATGTCGTGAACACGGCGTGGCCGTGTGATTGGAGGAGCGAGGACGGCATGCACGATTTCATCATCATCGGTGGCGGCATCCTGGGGATGTCCACCGCCATGCAGCTCAAGCAGGCCTACCCCGACAGCAGGATGCTGCTGCTGGAGAAGGAGTCCGGCCCGGCCCGCCACCAGACCGGCCACAACAGCGGGGTGATCCACGCCGGGGTCTACTACACCCCGGGTAGCCTCAAGGCGCGCTTCTGTCTGGAGGGCAACCGCGCCACCAAGGCGTTCTGCGACGAGCAGGGCATCGCCTACGACACCTGCGGCAAGCTGCTGGTGGCGACCAGCGAACTCGAGATGCAGCGCATGGAGGCGCTGTGGGAGCGGACCGCCGCCAACGGCCTGGAACGCGAGTGGCTCTCCGCCGAGGCGCTGGCCGAGCGCGAACCCAATATCACCGGGCTGGGGGGAATCTTCGTGCCCTCCAGCGGCATCGTCGACTATGCCGCGGTGACCCGGGCCATGGCCGCCGAGTTCGAGCGGCTGGGTGGCGAGATCCGCTACGACGCCGAGGTCAGCGCCCTCAATGAGCGCCGCCAGGAGGTGGTGGTGACCAGCGGCGCCGGCGAGTTCACCGGTCGTTATCTGGTGACCTGTTCGGGATTGATGGCCGATCGGGTGGTGCGCATGCTGGGCCACGATCCGGGGTTCACCATCTGTCCCTTCCGTGGCGAGTACTATCGGCTGCCGGACCGCCTCAGTCGTATCGTCAATCATCTGATCTACCCGATCCCCGACCCCTCCATGCCGTTCCTGGGCGTGCATCTGACGCGGATGATCGACGGCAGTGTCACCGTGGGTCCCAATGCGGTGCTGGCCTTCAAGCGTGAGGGGTATCGGCGGCGCGACGTATCCCCACGGGACCTGGCACAGATGCTGACCGATCCCGGGATCCTCAGGGTGCTGGGCCGCAACCTGCGCCCGGGGCTTCAGGAGATGAAGAACTCCCTGCACAGGCGCGGCTATCTCGAGCTGGTGCGCAAGTACTGCCCCAGCCTGACCCTCGATGACCTCGAGCCGTGGCCGGCCGGCGTGCGCGCCCAGGCGGTGTCGCGGGATGGCAGGCTGGTGGACGACTTCCTGTTCGTGAACACCCGGCGGACCCTCAACGTGGGCAACGCCCCGTCGCCTGCGGCCACCTCGGCACTGCCCATCGGGGCGCATATCGTCGAGCAGGTGAAGGCCATGGTGGAGGGCTGAAACCGCGCCGCGACCATGGTGGCATTGCCGAAATTCCCGGAAAACGTAGAAATCAGGGGGTTGGGCTCTCACGCTGCTCGCGTGCTAGCTTGAGTCTGGACGTCGACCCGGCGTCGACAACGACAATACGACAACCTGGTTCCAGGACCGGAGGAATGCCATGAAAGCCATGAAGTATGCCGTCGCCGCCTCGCTGATCGCGACGGCCCCGCTGGCGTCCGCCCAGCAGCTCTCCATCGCCACCGGCGGTACCGGCGGCACCTACTACCCGCTGGGCGGTGGCCTGGCCGAGATGATCGGCAAGCACCTCGAGGGCTATGAGGCCGTGGCCGAGGTCACCGGCGCCTCGGTGGAAAACATGGGCCTGGTGTGGCGCGGCGACTCCGACCTCGCCCTGGCCCTGGCCGATACCGTCTACCAGGCCTACAGCGGCACCGGCGACTTCGAGGGCCGCCAGCTCGAGAACATCCGCGCACTGGCCTCGGTCTACCCCAACGCCGTGCAGCTCGTCACCCTGGCCGACTCCGGCATCGAGAGCCTCTCCGACCTCGAGGGAGAGGTGGTCTCCGTAGGCGCGCCGGGCAGTGGTACCGAACTCAACGCCCGGGCACTGCTCGAGGCCAACGGCATCACCTACGATGACTTCGACCCGCGGCGCTTGAACTTCAACGAGACCGCCGATGCCATCCGAGACGGTGACATCGCCGCCGGCTTCTGGAGCGTGGGGCCGCCCACCAGCTCGATCATGAACCTGGCCACCACCCGCGACATCCGCCTCATCGGCCTCAGTGACGAGGAGGTGGCTAACGCCCGCGAGGAGGTCTCGGTGTTCGCCCCCTACGAGCTGCGCGCCGGCCTCTATGAGGGCATGGAAGAGGGCGTGCAGAGCATCGGCATCCCCAACGTGCTGGCGGTGAGCAGCGAGATGGACGAGGAGCTCGCCTACCAGATCACCAAGATGCTTTTCGAGCGCACCGACGAGCTGATCGAGGTGCACCCGGCGGCCAACGACACCACCGTGGAGTTCAGCGTCAACTCCACGCCGATCGCCTTCCACCCCGGCGCACTGCGCTACTACGAGGAGATCGGCGCCGAGGTCCAGGACCACCAGCGTCCTGAATGATGCGTGACTTGCGCCTGACAGCAGGGCGGGCCCGACTGCCCGCCCTGCTGCTGTGTGCGGGCCTCGTCCTGGCCGGTCCCGTGGCCGGCCAGGACGAGGCCCGCCTGGTGGTGAGCAACGAGACGGGCGAGCCCCTGGTGACTCTGCCGATGGCCGAGGGCGAGGGGTGGTGCCTGGAGTGGAACCACTCGGTGGAGGGCTTCGCGGTCCTCGACTGCTATCGCCACAGCGACGGGCGCATGGTGCTCGAACGCAGCCACCTGCCCGACTTCGCCGCGGGGCTCGACCATGTCCCCGGCCGCGGTCGCCAGGTCTCGGACGGCGAGGGTGGCTACTGGATCGAGGACCTCGACGAGCCGGTGCCGGGCAACGCCTATCGCCTGCGGGTGGGCGGCCCTGCCGTCGACCACCGCCTGGTGGTGGACGACGAGCGCATCAGCTTGAGCCGGTTGGCGGCAGACCAGCCGGTCACCGTGCGCCTGGTTTCACCTGAATAAGCCTTCTCCTGAATGAACCTTCACCTGGACTGACTCATGAGTGAATCGGGCAATTCCCCCATCGTCCCCGGCAGCCAGGCGAACCATGCCCGGCCGGTGCTGTGGCTGATCACCCTGGTGGCGGTGGGCCTGTCGCTGTTCCAGCTCTACTCCGCCGGCATCGAGCCGCTGGGGCTGTTCTACCAGCGCAGCATCCACCTGATGCTGATCATGATGCTGGCCTTCCTGATGTTTCCGGTGTTCGGCCCGCGGCGGCCACGCGGGATCATCGGCTGGCTGCTCGACGCCACCTTCTTCGCCGGGGCCCTGGTGACCGGCGGCTACCTGGTGCTCTACCTCGACGAGATCATCAACCGTGCCGGCTTCTGGAGCCAGACCGACATCGTGGTCGGCTGTATCGCCACCGTTACCGTGCTGGAGGCGGCGCGCCGCGCGGTGGGCCTGGGCATGACGGTGATCGGGGTGATCGCGCTCCTCTACGCCTTCGCCGGCCCGCGCGGCGACCTCCCGTGGCTGGGCCAGTGGCTGCCCGGCATCCTGGAGCATCGCGGCTACAGCCTGGACCGTCTGGTGGGCCAGCTCTACCTGGGGCAGGAGGGCATCTTCGGCCTGCCCATGGGGGTGGCGGCCACCTATATCTTCATCTTCGTGCTGTTCGGCGCCTTCCTCGAGATCACCGGCGCCGGCAGGTTCTTCATCGACCTGGCCTATGCCGCCACCGGTCGCCAGCGTGGCGGGCCGGCCAAGGCCGCGGTGATCGCCTCGGCGGGGATGGGGTCGATCTCCGGCAGTGCCATCGCCAACGTGGTGACCACCGGCGCCTTCACCATTCCGCTGATGAAGCGCCTGGGCTACAAGCCCCACCAGGCCGGCGGCATCGAGGCGGCGGCCTCCACCGGCGGGCAGATCATGCCGCCGCTGATGGGGGCCGGCGCCTTCCTGATCGCCGAGTACACCCGGATGCCCTACCTGGAGGTGGTCAAGGTCAGCATCCTGCCGGCGATCATGTACTTCGGCACCGTCTACCTGTTCGTGCATATCATCGCCCTCAAGCAGGGCATGCAGGGGATGGCGAGGAGCGAGCTGCCCCAGATGCGCGACGTGATGGGCTACGGCTGGCACTTCCTGCTGCCGCTGGCGGTGCTGGTGTGGCTGCTGGTGATGAACATGTCGCCGATGCGGGTGGGCTATTTTGCCATCCTCACCATGCTCGCCGTGGCGGTACTGCGCTTCCTGGTGTGGTTCTTCCTCGTCGCGCCGAAACAGGGTGAGCCGGTGACCGGGGAGCGGCTCCTTGCCGCCACCCGCAGTGGACTGGTGAAGCTGCTCGGCGGTCTGGAGCTGGGCGCGCGCAATGCCGTGGCGGTCTCCATGGCCTGCGCGGTGGCCGGCATCATCGTCGGTGTGGTGGGGCTGACCGGCCTGGGGCTGAAGTTCTCCTCCATGATGCTGGCCTTCTCGGGAGGCAACCTGCTGCTGGCGCTGATCATGGTGCTGCTGGCCAGCCTGGTGCTGGGCATGGGCCTGCCGGTGACCGCCAGCTACATCGTGCTGATCGTGCTGGTGGGGCCGGCGCTCACCGCGGAGTTCGGCGTACCGCTGCTGATCGCCCACCTGGTGGTGTTCTGGTACTCCCAGGACTCCAACGTCACGCCACCCATCGCCCTGGCCGGCTTCGCCGGGGCGGCTATCGCCGGCGCCAAGCCGATGGAGACGGGCTTCCAGGCCTGGAAGTTCGCCAAGGGGCTCTACCTGATCCCGCTGTTCATGGTCTACAACCCGGAGATCATCATGGGCGGGCCCTGGCCACTGCTGATCTGGACGGCATTGACCGGCTTCCTTGCCCTGGCGGCCTTCGCGGCGGCGCTGGAGGGGTATCTGTTCGCTCGCATGGGCTGGGCGCTGCGGGTGCTGCTGCTGCCGGCTATCGTGGCGGTGTTCTACCCCAGCCTGATGGTGGAAGCCGTCGGCGCCGCGGTGATGCTGGCGGTGATCGTTGCCAACTGGCTTTCGAGCAGGCGGGGCGCGACGGCCTGACACACGAAGGCCCGCCCGGAGAACCGGGCGGGCCTTCGTGGCGTGGTCGCGGGGCGAGGCTTACTGGCTGGAAGTCTCGGCCTCGACTTCGGCTTCTGCGGAGACTTCCGCGGCCTCATCGCTGCCTGAGGCCATCTCCTTGGCGCTATCGACCAGCTCGCCGGCCTTCTCCTGGGCCGCCTCCACGGCGTCGGCGGTTACCTCGCGGGCGGAGTCCACGGCATCGGCGGTGGCGTCGCGGGCGGCATCCAGGGCGCTGGCGGTCTCTTCGGCGGCCTCGTCACCTGCGGCTTCGGCGCTCTCGGCCGCTTCGCTGGCTTCCTGGGCGGCTTCGTCGCCTGCCGCGTCCAGAGTCTCGCCCGCCTCATCGACCGCCTGCTCGGTCTCGGCGGCCGCTTCGTCCAGGGCCTGTCCGGACTCTTCGGCGGCCTCATCCAGGGCCTCTTCGGTCTCGGCGGCGGCCTCGTCCAGGGCGTCTTCGGTCTCGGTAGCGGCCTCGTCCATTGCCTCGCCGGTCTCGTCGGCGGTCTGCTCGACCTCCTGCTCGGTGGTCTCTTCCTGCTGGGTGGCCTCATCACTGTCGGAGTCGCAGCCGACGAGCAGCAGTGAGCCGGCGAGTACCGCGGTAAAGATCAGGGAACGCTTCATTGTCTGTCTCCTTGGTGGCTTCCAGATGGGCTTCTCCTTGCTGCCCATTCACCACGACCTTAGCAGGCAATGGCGCATCTAGCATGCAAACGGCTGTCTTCCGACGGCGACAGTCTGGCCTGTGGGTGTGGCTGTCCGCCTGGTCAAGATGACGCTTGAGGACTGCGGCGCTAGAATGTCCGGCTTTCCTTCATGCACTCTTTCCCGCTTTCCGCATCAGAGGCAGTCGCCGAGGAGCAGGCCATGCAGTCCGATACACAGGCGCCGAAGGTCGGCGTGATCATGGGATCCAAATCCGACTGGCCGGTGATGGAGCATGCCGTGGCGATGCTCGAGCGCCTGGGCGTGCCGTACGAGACTCGGGTGGTCTCTGCCCATCGCACTCCGGACCTGCTGTTCGACTACGCCAAGGGGGCGGCCGAGCGCGGCCTTCAGGTGATCGTCGCCGGCGCCGGGGGAGCGGCTCACCTGCCGGGCATGGTGGCTTCCCAGACCGCGCTGCCGGTGCTCGGCGTGCCGGTGGAGTCCAAGGCGCTCAAGGGCCTGGATTCGCTGCTCTCCATCGTGCAGATGCCCGGCGGCATCGCGGTAGGGACGCTGGCCATCGGCAAGGCCGGCGCCACCAACGCCGGACTGCTTGCCGCCCAGATCGTCGGCCTGCAGGACGCGACCGTGAGAGCCGCGGTGGAGGCCTTCCGAGCCGAGCAGACACAGACGGTACTCGACAACCCCGACCCCCGGCCCTGATAGCCCCAGCCCTGATAGCCCCAGCCCTGATAGAGAGACGAGTGAGGAGAAGGTTATGGAAAAAGTCATGAATATCGGCGTCCTGGGGGCCGGCCAGCTCGGCCGCATGCTGGCCCTTGCCGGCTACCCTCTGGCCAACCGCTTCACCTTCCTCGACACCACCGGTCACCCCAGCGCCGGTATCGGTGACGTGATGATCGACACCGATCGCCGCCACCTCGAGGCCTTCCTCGACAAGGTCGACCTGGTGACCTACGAGTTCGAGCACCTTCCGGTATCCCTGGTCCAGGCGATCGAGGAGGTCAGGCCGGTCTATCCGTCGAGTGAGGCGATCCGCGTCTGCCAGAACCGCGCCGAGGAGAAGGCGCTGTTCGACCGCCTGGGCATCCCCACCCCGACCTATCGCCTGGTGGAACATGCCGACGAACTGGAGGCCGCCGCCCGAGAGCTGGGCTGCCCGGTGGTGGCCAAGTCGGTCACCGAGGGCTATGACGGCAAGGGTCAGGCGGTGCTCAGGGACCCCGCCGAGGCGGCCGAGGCCTGGCGCTCGATCAACCATCCGCAGCTGATCGTGGAGGCCTTCGTCGACTTCGTACGCGAGGTGTCGATCATCGCCGTGCGTGGCCGCGACGGCGAGGTGGCCTTCTACCCCATGGCCGAGAACCAGCACGTGGACGGCATCCTGCGCTACTCCGTCGCGCCCATGCCGGACCTGGCCGACAGCATCCAGCAGACCGCCGACGGCTATATCCGCGCGCTGCTCGACGAGCTCGACTACGTGGGGGTGCTGACCCTGGAGCTGTTCCAGTGTGCCGACGGCAGCCTGCTGGCCAACGAGATGGCGCCCCGGGTGCACAACTCCGGCCACTGGTCGATCGACGGTGCGGTGACTAGCCAGTTCGAGAACCACCTGCGTGCCATCCAGGGCTTGCCGCTCGGTGACACCGCGGCGCGCATGCCGACCTGCATGGTCAACGTGATCGGCCGCGAGGGCGACCCGGCGGCCATCCTGTCCCTGCCGGATGCCCACTTGCACCGCTACGACAAGAGCGAGCGCGCCGGGCGCAAGCTGGCCCACGTCAACCTGCTGGCGCCTACTCACGCCGAGCTGCTGGAGCGGGTACGGGCCTGCGCGGCGCTGCTGCCGGACGCCCCGGCACCGCGCTTCAGCTTCGAGTAGGGCGGATTGGAGGGAGGCACCACCACGCCCGCCGTATGGCGGGCGAGCCGTCCGGGCTTCCTGGTGTTGGCGCCGCTCTGCGTGGTGCTGGGCCTGCTGCTGGCGGTGCGCCAGGGGGTGGCACCGGCAGCGCTTCAGGTGGCCCTGGTGCTGCTCGGCGGCCTGCTGGCCCACGCCGCGGTCAACCTGCTGAACGAGTACGAGGACTTCCGTTCCGGACTCGACGAGATGACCCTGCGTACGCCCTTCTCTGGCGGCAGTGGCGCCTTGCCCGAAGCTCCCGTGGCGGCGCCCGCGGTGCTGGCTGCCGGGCTCGCGGCACTGGCCGGGGTGGTGGCCATCGGCGGCTACTTCCTGTGGGCACGGGGCTGGCCGATGCTCGCCGTGGGAGTGCCAGGGCTTGCGCTGATCGTCGCCTATACGCGCTGGATCACCCGTTCCCCATGGCTTTGCCTGCTGGCGCCGGGGCTGGGTTTCGGCCCCCTGGTGATCCTGGGCAGCCTGGTCGCGCTGGGCGGCTGGCCCGATGCGACGGCACTCATCGTCGCGGCAGTGGCAGGACTGCTGGTCAGCGAGCTGCTGCTGCTCAACCAGTTTCCCGACTGTGAGGCGGATCGACGTGTCGGCCGGCGTCACCTGCCGATTCTGCTGGGGCGGCAACGTGCCGCTCGGCTGGTGGTGGTATTGCTGCTGGGCAGCCAGGCGCTGGTCGGCATTGGGGTGCTGCTCGGCGGGCTTCCCGTGGCAGCCGGACTGACCTGGCTGGTGCTACCCGGGGCGCTCTGGGTAGCCTGGCGCCTGCCCGCAGTGCTGGAGCAGCGCGCCCGGCTCGAGGCGCTGATGGGTCTTAATGTGGTGGTGCTGCTGGCCACGCTGGCGCTGCTGGCGGCCGGGTTCTGGCTCGGCTGAGCCATGCCCGCGGTGGCGTCCGCTGAGTCCCGAAGGATCGCCACCACGCTTTTTCCTGACTGCCAAGGGGCCCTCCCCATGAGCGATATGCTCTCTGCTCTGCCGTTGCACCTCAGCCCCGCCGCCACCGCCCTGGTGTTCCTGGGGTTGATTCTCTCCTCGAGCATCCTGGCCGATGCGGTGGCCAGTCGAACCCGGCTGCCGCGGATCTCGCTGCTGGTACTGGTCGGCCTGGGAGTGGCGGTGGTCCAGCAGCTGGTGCTGGGCCAGGCCGAGCCGGCGCCGCTGGATGGCCTGGGGGAGCCGCTGATCCAGCTGGCGCTGGTGATGGTGGCCTTCCTGCTGGGTGGCGAACTCACTGTCGAGCGACTGCGCAGCACTGGCCCGTTGATCCTGATTCTGTCGCTGTCGGTGATCGGCGTCGGGGCACTGCTGGTGGGGGGCGGTCTGGCGGCGTTGGGTTTCCCGCTGGCGGTGGCGGTGACGCTTGCTGCCATCTCGGTGGCCACCGACCCGGCGGCGGTCAGCGAGACGGTGCACGAGAGCGGCGACACCCGGCTGAGGGCGCGCCTGCTGCTGGGGATCGTCGCCATCGACGATGGCTGGGGCATCCTCGCCTTCGGTCTGGCCATGGCGTTGCTCGGCTGGTGGCTCTCCGGGGATGGGCATACCGCCCTGGCCATGGCCGGCTGGGAGCTGGGCGGGGCGCTGCTGCTGGGCATGGCGATCGGACTGCCGGCGGCCTGGCTCACCGGTCGGCTGCGACCCGGAGAGCCGACCCAGGTGGAGGCGCTGGCGCTGATCCTGTTGCTGGCCGGGCTCTCCAGCTGGCTCGAGGTCTCGGCGCTGCTGGCCGCCATGGTGGCCGGGGCGCTGGTCGCCAACCTGTCGCGCCACCACACCCGCTCGTTCAACGAGGTCGAGCATATCGAGTGGCCCTTCCTGGTGTTCTTCTTCGTGCTTTCGGGCGCCAGCGTCGACCTGCGCCATCTGGATGACGCCCTGTGGTTGACCCTGGCCTATATTGTGCTGCGCCTGGCGGGACGTTACCTGGGGGGCCTGCTGGGCGTGCGCCTGGCGCGCGTGCGACAGGCAGAGCTGCCGGGCAATATCGGCCTGGCGTTGACGCCCCAGGCGGGGGTGGCGATGGGCATGGCGCTGCTGGCCGCCGAGCGCTTCCCCGAGTACGGTCCGCTGCTGCTCTCCGCGGTGGTGGGCTCGACCCTGGTGTTCGAGATGCTGGGTCCGCTGCTGGTGCGGCGGGTGCTGGCTGAGCCGACAGGAGTCAAGGGGGATACCTGACGCAGCAGGCCGGCTCATGGAGCCGGCCTGCCGGGGACATCATGCAGGGCCGGGCTGCACCGGCCCTTGGGGTTACTCTTCGCCGAAGTACCGTGCGTGGATCTCGTCGTAGGTGCCATTGGCCTTGAGTTCGGCCAGGGCCTCGTTGAAGGTCTCGGCCAGCGCCTCGTCGCGCTTGCGGAAGGCGATGCCGAAGCCTTCGCCGAAGTACTCCTTGGGCTCGGTGATCATGTTGCCGACCACCTTGTAGTCGCCGGCGTCGCTGTCGAGCAGGGTGGACTTGCCGATCGGGAAGTCGAGGAACACCGCGTCGAGGCGCCCCGAATCCATGTCCAGCACCATGTCGTCGGCGGTGGCATAGCGATTGACGTCGGCCACGTCGCCATACATGTCGGTGACATAGTTGTCCTGCAGAGTGCCGCGCTGCACGCCGACGGTCAGGCCCTCGAGGCTCTCCTCGGACGGGGTACCGATCTCGGCGTCGCCGGGAGCGAACCAGGCCGACGGCGGGGTGATGTAGGGCTCGGAGAACAGCACCTGTTCACGACGCTGCTCGTTGATGGTCATCGAGGACATGATGGCGTCGTACTTGCGCGCCATCAGGCCGGGGATGATGCCATCCCAGCCCTGCACGACCCACTCGCAGTCGATGCCGATCTCGGCACACAGGGCGTTGCCCAGGTCGATGTCGAAGCCGGTGAGCTCGCCGTCCGGTGTACGGTACTCCATGGGCTCGTAGGGTACGTCGACGCCGATACGGATGTCGCGCACGTCAGCGTTGGCCGTGCCGGCCACCAGGGCGGCACCGATGGCGCCGAGGCCTAGAATCTTGCGTAGTTGCATGGGGTAGTTTCCCGTGTTGTTGGTGGAATCACCTTGTGGGTGATGACAGGCCAACCATAGCGGATCACCGAGTGGGCCGGAAGGGGGGAACCGGCGTGGAAGTAAACGCCAGTTCCCAACGCGCGTTTGACGCTCGCTCAGCCCCCCGCCGGCTTGAGGTGGGCGAGCAGGCGACGCTCCAGCCAGCGGAAGAAGTAGAGGATGGCAAAGGTCAGGCAGAGGTAGATGGCCGCCACGAACAGGAAGGCGTCGAAGGGCGCGTAGAAGCGTGCATAGACGAAACGTGCCGCTCCGGTGAGGTCCATGATGGTGACCACGCTTGCTATGGCGCTGGCGTGGAGCATGAAGATCACCTCGTTGCCGTAGGCGGGCAGGGCGCGACGGAAGGCGCTGGGCAGCACGATCCGGCGCAGCATGAGGCGATCGGACATGCCGTAGGCGCGCGCCGCCTCGATCTCGCCGCGGGCCGTGGCCTTGATGGCGCCGCGGAAGATCTCGGTGGTGTAGGCCGCGGTGTTGAGGGTGAAGGCGATCAGCGCCGGTACGAAGGGCTTCTCGAGGATCACCCACAGCCAGGTGTCCTGGATGCCCTCGACGAACACCACCCCGTAGTAGATCAGGTAGAGCTGCACCAGCAGTGGCGTGCCGCGGAACACGTAGCAGTAGAGGAAGATCGGCAGGCTGATCCAGCGATGCCGTGAGCCGCGGCCGATGGCCAGCGGCACCGCCGCCACCAGGCCGATCACCAGCGACAGGAACACCAGCTGCACGGTGGTCACCAGCCCCTCGCCGTAGTAACCGAGGGTCTGCAAGGTGAAGATGCTGTTGTCGGCGAGCAGGGCCTCGAGCCGGCTTGTCAGGGCTTCCATCACTTGACCTCCCCGAAGCCGACGTCATAGCGCTTCTGCAGGCGGGCGAAGGCCCACTCGGAGACGCTGGCGATCAGCAGGTAGACCGCCGCGACGATGATCATGAAGGTGAAGGGTTCGCGAGTCGCCTTGGAGGCCTCGGCGGCCACCCGCACCATGTCGGAGAGGCCGATCACCGAGACCAGGGCGGTGGTCTTGAGCAGCACCATCCAGTTGTTGGAGAGCCCGGGGATGGCGTGGCGCATCATCTGCGGGAAGCGGATGCGTCGGAACACCAGCCAGGGGCCCATGCCGTAGGCACGGCCGGCTTCGATCTGCCCGCTGTCCACGGCCAGGAAGGCGCCGCGGAAGGTCTCGCCCATGTAGGCGCCGAAGATCAGGCCGATGGTGATCACCCCCGCCACGAACTCGTTGACGTTGATGAAGATATCCCAGCCGAAGCGCGCGTAGAGCTGGTCGGTGATCGCGTTGATGCCGATCTGGCCACCGAAGAACAGCAGCATCATCAGCACCAGGTCGGGCACGCCGCGGATGATGGTGGTGTAGAGGGTGCCGATGGCGTGGGCCGTCCGGCTGCGTGACATCTTGGCGCTGGCGGTGATCAGGCCCAGCAGGATGGCCAGCACCAGCGACAGCACCGCCAGTTCGACGGTGATCAGCGCGCCTTCGGCGAGACGCGGGCCGTAGCCGTGAAGATCGATCATGGGACTCTCCTCGTGGGCCGGCTCAATGCTTGGGGGCCAGGAACTGCTTGAGGCGCTCGGAACGCGGGTTGTCGAACACCGCCTCGGGCGGGCCGGACTCCTCGATCACGCCCTGATGCAGGTAGATCACCTGGCTGGAGACATCGCGGGCAAAGGCCATCTCATGGGTCACCAGGATCATGGTCCGCCCCTCGTCGGCCAGGTCGCGCATGACCTTCAGCACGTCGCCCACCAGCTCGGGGTCCAGCGCGGAGGTGGGCTCGTCGAAGAGCATCACCTCGGGATCCATGGCCAGTGCCCGGGCGATGGCGCCGCGCTGCTGCTGGCCGCCGGACATCTGGGCCGGATAGGCGTCGGCGCGTTCGGTCAGGCCGACCCGCTCGAGCAGCGCCCGGGCGTGCTCGATGGCCTCCTTCTTCGGCTTGCCGAGCACATGCACCGGTGCCTCGATGATGTTTTCCAGCAGGGTCATGTGCGCCCAGAGGTTGAAGTTCTGGAAGACCATGGAGAGTCGGGCACGCATGCGTACTACCTGTTTCCAGTCGGCCGGCTCACGGCCGTGCTTCGTCTCCTTGAAGCGGATCGTCTCGCCGTGGACGATCAGGTCGCCCTCGTCGGGCTGCTCGAGCAGGTTCATGCAGCGCAGGAAGGTGCTCTTGCCGGAGCCGGAGGCTCCGATCAGGGTGATCACGTCGCCCTTGTGGGCCTCGAGCGACAGCCCCTTGAGGACTTCGGTATCGCCGAAGCGCTTGGTGATGTTGCGCACTTCCAGCGGAATCGGGGTTTCGGCCATGGGTCGGGCTCCGGGTCAGGCGTGTCGCACTGTGGGTCGGCAGGGGGGTGTCGGCCGGCCGTGACACGGGTCGGCTACGGATCGGCAAGGGGGCAAGATTCTACCTCCAGTTTATCGTTGTTATAAGACTTTCCGGCCATCCGATGGCCCGGCAAGGCCGGTCGGTCAATCGGGCGGCGGGACCGACCTGGCCAGCAGCGCCGCCCGCGCGCCGAGCTCCACCGCGGCATTGGGGAAGACCACCGACAGCGGCGTATCGCCGACGCGGGTCTCGCCCCGCTCGCCATCCTCGGCGAGCAGGGTGCCGGGGGCAAACTCGGTAAAGTTGGGGGTGTCGTCGGCGAAGGCCAGTCGGAAGGCCTCGCTGTGGCGTATCAGTTCGTGTTCGACGCGGAAGAACCGCATGCGGTCAGGCGCTTCTCGCGGTGGGGCTTGGCCCGTCAGCAGCGCCGCCAGCAGGCTTGCCATGGGCGCCAGGGGGGCCAGGTCGTTGTGGCCGAAGGGCAGGGCGTGGCCCAGTTCCAGGGTGAAGGCCTGGGCGCCATGGTAGTGCTTGCTGTAATGGGAGAAGGTCCAGCTGTGGCAGTGCTGATGCAGTACCGCCTGGATACCCGCTCCGGCCAGCCAGTGCCACTGCTCGGCGGTGGTGCGCACGCTGTCGCTGAACGGTTCCACCGCGAAGCGCGGGTAGCGGCTGCCGCGGATGGCGGTATGCAGGTCGTAATGCAGGGGCGAGCGGTCGGCATGATGGGCGAAGAAGGCATCGACTGCGGCCATCAGCTCCCGGGCCCGCTCCGGCTCCATGCCTGTCCTGTCCAGATCACGCCTAAACAGCCGGTTGAGGTTGGTTTCGATGAAGCGGGTGCCTTGTCGGGTCGCCTGCGGACTGCCGAGGAGCACCAGCACGGGGGCACCGAGCCTAAGCTCACCTGCCGCCAGGCGCTTGAGCAGGGCGTCCAGCAGCTCCATGGGCGCCGTCTCGTTGCCATGGATGCCCACCGAGAAGATGCAGGCATGGGCGTCGGTGGCAGGACTTTCTGGCACGAGCTCAAGCAATCCCTCACCCCGTGGCACGGCGCTTCCCCCGGGTAGCGTGAAGGGCGGGATGGGCTCGCCATCCAGGCAGCGCCGGAGCCAGCTCGCCAGTGGCTCGTGAGTTGCCTGCGGAGCAGGGGGGCGCGATGGGCTCATGGGCAGGATCCTGGGCAGCGGGGATACGCTTACCTTCCTCCAGCCGGTACTGCCGGGCAAGGGGGGCGTCGATGGCGTGAAAGTGATGGTGCGAGGGTGAAAGTCGCCGCCCGAGGGACCTTTGGCCTATGGGGAGGAGGCGCTGCATGGCGCTATGCTGGGTGCCGCTCACCCGTACGCCACCCACGCCCCAAGGAGCCCGCCATGCCCGCTGCCCACACTTCGTCACACGCCTCCCTGACGGACCACTATGACGCCCCGGCCCACGCCGGTTCCGCGCCGTTGCTGGTACGCCTGGAGTCGGCCTTTCGCGCCGCGGGGTGCGACCCGGCGCGCCTGAGCCTCGACGAGGTTGCCGGCATCGACCAGCTGCACCTGGGCGGGCGCCGGGCCAGCCGTCACCTGGCGGCGCTGGGTAGGCTCGCCTCCGGGGAGCGGGTGCTGGACGTGGGCTGCGGTACCGGCGGGGCCAGCCGCCTGCTGGCCGACGAGTTCGGCTGCGAGGTGGTGGGCGTCGACATCACCGCGGCCTTCGTCGAGGTGGCCGAGTGGCTCAGTGCGATGACCGGGCTCGACCGGCAGACCCGCTTCCTGTGCGCGGATGCGGCGCGCATGCCTCTGCCCGATGGCGGCTTCGACGCGGTGTGGTGCCAGCACGCACTGATGAACATGCCCGACGTGTCGACAGTGCTTGGGGAGTGGCGCCGCCTGCTGGTGCCCGGCGGGCGGGTGCTGCTCCACGAGGTGGTGGCCGGCGACAACCCCGAGCCGCTGGCGCTGCCGGTACCCTGGGCCAGTCGTCCGGCGGAGAGCCACCTGCAGGCACGGGCGGAGCTGGAGGCGCGCCTGGCCGAGGCGGGTTTCGTGCTCGAGGCGCTGGAGGATGTGACCGAGGGGGCATTGGCCTGGCGCCAGAAGCACAGCCGGCGAGAGGCGAGCGAGCCGCCTGTGGGCCCCGGGCTGCCCGGTCCGGGGCTGATCTTCGGCGAACGCTTCGTCGAGATGGGACGCAACCTGCGCGACAACCTGGCGGCGGGCAAGGTACGCATCCTGGCGGGCTGCTGGCGCCAGGCGTAGCGGGAATTTCGCTCGAGCGACAGGCGACATCTTGTCGCTCGCCGGGGTGGCTGGATATTGATCCTCGTCAAGGCGGTTCGGCCGGACGCTGCCATGCTGAATCCAGGCATGCCGTCTGGTGGCCAGCCGAAGGGAGGAGTGCGCAATGCGGGGACAGAATTCACGACCGGGGCTGCGCTGCCTGGTGGGGCTGGTGCTGCTGTGGCTGGCGCTGCTGTGGCTGGCGCTGCCGGCACTGGCCAGCACCGCAGACCACAGCCAGTTCGAGGAGCTCGAGGGGCCCTTCGCCAGCGGAGAGGAGGTCACCGAGGCCTGCCTGGGCTGCCATACCGAGGCGGCCGAGGAGGTGATGGCGACCCGTCACTGGACCTGGGAGTATCACAATCCCCTGGACGGTGAGGTGCTGGGCAAGAAGAGCATGCTCAACGGCTTCTGCATCGCCGACCGCTCAAACGAGGCCTTCTGCCAGTCGTGCCATATCGGCTACGGCTGGGAGGACGAGACCTTCGACTTCTCCAACCCCTTCAAGGTGGATTGCCTCTCCTGCCACAACACCGGGGACTACAAGAAGGTAGCGGGGCTTGCCGGGCATCCCGCCTACGAGCGCACCGAGTATCCACCGGGTTCAGGCAAGTTCCATGGACCCACCGACCTGGTGGAGGTGGCCCGGAATGTCGGCCCGACTTCCCGCGAGACCTGCGGCAGCTGCCACTTCTACGGCGGCGGCGGGGATGGCGTGAAGCATGGTGACCTCGACTCCTCGCTGGTCGATGCCCACCGCGATCTCGACGTGCATATGGCGGTGGATGGCGGCGACTTCCGCTGCAGCACCTGCCACCAGACCGAGAGCCATGCGGTGCCGGGCAGCCGCATCCAGGTCTCGGCGGTGGATGACAATCGGGCGATCCGGCGCGGCGAGCAGACCGACCGCAACCCGGCCACCTGTCAGGCCTGTCATGGCAATGCGCCCCACGAGGAGGGCCCCATGGCCACGCGGCTCAACGAGCATACCCGCGCGCTGGCCTGTCAGACCTGCCACATTCCCGCCTTCGCCCGCGGCGGGGTGCCCACCAAGATGGGCTGGGACTGGTCCACCGGCGGCCAGCTGGACGAGGACGGCAAGCCGTTCCAGCGCAAGGATGACGACGGTCACGTGATCTACGACAGCAAGAAGGGCGACTTCACCCTGGGCGAGAACGTGGTGCCCGAGTATGTCTGGTTCAACGGCGACGTCACCTTTACCACCACCGAGACCGAGATCGACCCCGACAACGCCCCGGTGCCCATCAATACCTACCACGGCACGCCGGGTGGCGAGGACTCGCGTATCTGGCCGGTGAAGCTGTTCCACGGCAAGCAGCCCTACGACACCGTGCACAACACCCTGCTGGTGCCCCATGTGGCGATACCCGACGACTCCGCCTTCTGGTTCAACTTCGACTGGGCCAAGGCGCTGGAAGCGGGCACCGAGGCCGCCGGACAGCCCTTCAGCGGCGAGTTCGATTTCGTCGAGACCACCATGCTGTGGCCCATCACCCATATGGTGGCACCCGGTGAGCAGGCCCTGAAGTGCGGCAGCTGCCATGCCGATGAGGGGCGCCTGGCGGACGTGGAGGGTGTCTGGCTGCCGGGGCGCGATCGTCATGAACTGCTCGACCGCTTCGGCTTCGGCCTGGCCGGACTGATGCTGCTGGGTGTGCTCGGCCACGGGGCCCTGCGCATCGCGACCCGCAACCGCCGCAAGGAGCACTGACATGAGCCAGCGAGTCTACCTCTTCACCCGCTTCGAGCGCTTCTGGCACTGGGGCCAGGCGGCGCTGGTGCTGGTACTGCTGTTCAGCGGCTTCGCCATTCGCGGCTACCACGACCTGCTCCACTTCGGCCCGGCGGTAAGGCTTCACGAGACGGCGGCCTGGCTGCTGATCGGGCTGTGGGTGTTCGCCATCTTCTGGCACTTCACCACCGGCCAGTGGCGCCAGTACATCCCCACCCTGGAGCGAATCGGCGCCATGGTGCGCTTCTACGCCTATGGCATCTTCCTTGGCGAGCCACATCCCTACCGGCAGACCCCGCAGCGCAAACACAACCCGCTGCAGCGTCTGGCCTACCTGGGGGTGAAGCTGGTGATCAATCCGCTGGTGTGGGTCACCGGGCTGGCCTACCTGTTCTGGGAGCCGCTGCGCGAGCTGGCTCCGGCCTGGCTGGGGCTGGAGCAGGTAGCCGGGCTGCATGTGCTCGGCGCCTTCCTGATGCTGGCCTTCGTGATCATCCACGTCTACCTGACCACCACCGGCCATACGCCGCTGGCGCATATCAAGGCGATGATCACCGGCTGGGAGACGCTGCACGACGATGAGGTGATAGAACCACGGCCCCGCAAGGGCTGAGATATAGGCTAGGAAAGATCGGAGGAGAGCAGCGACGGCCACCGCGGAAGCGGTGGCCGTCGTACATGGAGGGGGAGGTGGCGTCAGCCCTTGATGCGCTCGGTGATGGCCCGTCCCATGCCCTCGGTGGTGCCGGTGCCACCCACGTCGGGGGTGAGCACGTTCCTGTCACCCTCGGCGAGCACCGCCTCGAAGGCGGCGACGATGGCGTCGGCCGCCTCCTGGTGGCCCAGGTGCTCGAGCATCATCGCCGCCGACCAGATCTGACCGATGGGGTTGGCGATCCCCTTGCCGGCGATGTCCGGGGCGCTGCCGTGCACCGGTTCGAACAGGCTGGGGAAGGTGCCTTCCGGGTTGATGTTGGCCGAGGGCGCCACACCGATGGTGCCGGTGCAGGCCGGGCCCAGGTCGGAGAGGATGTCGCCGAACAGGTTGCTGGCCACCACCACGTCGAACCAGTCCGGATGCATCACGAAGTTGGCGGTGAGGATGTCGATATGGAACTGGTCCACCGACACCTCCGGGTAGTTCGCCCCCATCGCCTTCACGCGCTCGTCCCACCAGGGCATGGTGATGGCGATGCCGTTGGACTTGGTGGCCGAGGTGAGCTTCTTCCTCGGGCGCGACCGGGCCAGCTCATAGGCGAACCTCAGCACGCGGTCGGTGCCGTGGCGGGTCATCACCGTCTCCTGGATCACCACCTCCCGCTCGGTGCCCTCGAACATCTTGCCGCCGACGCTGGAGTACTCGCCCTCGGTGTTCTCGCGTACCACGTAGAAGTCGATGTCGCCGGGCTGCCTGTCCGCCAGCGGGCTCTTCACGCCCGGCAGCAGCCGGCAGGGGCGCAGGTTGACGTACTGGTCGAAACGGCGCCGGAACTGCAGCAGCGAGCCCCACAGCGAGACGTGGTCGGGCACGGTCTCCGGCCAGCCCACGGCGCCGTAGAAGAGGGCGTCGAAGTCCTTGAGCTGGTCGAACCAGTCGTCGGGCAGCATCTGGCCGTGCTCGGCGTAGTAGTCGCAGCTGGCGAAGTCGAAGTCGGTGAGCTCGATCTCGATGCCGAAGCGCTCGGCGGCGGCCTCCAGGGCGCGCACGCCCTCGGGCATCACCTCCTTGCCGATGCCGTCGCCGGGGATCACTGCGATGCGCTGTGCCATGTATCTACTCCTCTTCTGTGTGCCGGGAATTCTCCTACTCTAGTGCCTGACAGGCGAGAGATAATCAGGCTAGGATGCAAGGCATTGTTGACCATGAGTGGAGAGTCCATGGCGCCGCTTGATGACCTCGCCTTCTTCCAGCGCCTGGCGCGAGCCGGCAGCCTGACGGCGACCGCCCGCGACCTGGGACTCTCCCTGTCGGCGGTCAGCAAGCGTCTCAAGCAGCTCGAATCGCGCCTGGGGGTCAGCCTGGCCAGTCGCACCACCCGTCGCCTGACCCTGACGGCGGAGGGGGAGCGCTACCTGGCCGGTGGCGGGGCGATCCTCGACGAGCTGGCCGAGCTGGAGGAGGGCCTCAGTGCCCAGCGTGCCGCGCTCTCGGGGCCGCTCAAGGTCAACGCCACCTTCGGCTTCGGGCGCCGCCACGTGGCACCGCTGCTCTCCCGCTTCTGCGCCAGCCACCCGGGCGTGGAGGGCACCCTCGAGCTTACCAACTTCCCCATGACGCCGGGCGAACAGGGCGTGGACATCAGCATCCGGGTGGGTGCCCTCCCCGATTCGCGGCTCGTCGCCCAGCGCATCCTCGACAACCGCCGGATCCTCTGCGCGGCGCCCGCCTATGCCGAGCGGATGCCGGGCCTGGCGGAGCCGGCGGACCTGGCGAAGCATCCCTGCCTGGTGCTGCGCGAGAACGACAGCGACTTCGCGCTCTGGCGCTTCGAGCATCGTGGTGGCGAGCGCCCGGACCAGTCGGTCAAGGTCGCCGGGCCCCTGGCCAGCAACGACGGCGAGGTCATCGTCAACCTGGCGCTGGATGGCCACGGGGTCATCCTGCGTTCCCGCTGGGATGTCCAGTCGCACCTGGCGGACGGGCGCCTGGTGGCGCTGTTGCCCGAGTGGCAGGGCGTGCGCGCCGACTTCCATGCCGTCTATCGCCAGCGGCGTCATATCCCTGCACGGATTCGTGCTTTTGTGGACCTGCTTCGTCAGGAACTACCCGGGCGGGTGGGGTGATCTCTTTCGCAGAGGTCCCGCGTTAGACACAGCCCACCACCTTGCCAATAATGGAGTTCGATGAGGCTCGGCACTCGCTCGGAGTGTCGCGCTGGAGCAGGACGCAGGGGGCGGGTATCCGGGTAGTGCTCACAGTGGCGGGCTAGACACCCCAGGTCAGGCAGGTGACTACTGTCAGCATGCCCAGTTATAAGAAGGGAACTTCAGCCACAAGGCAAAGTCGCTAGAATGCAGATGGTAGTGCACAGGGCGTTGTATCACTTGGCTTTCAGCCACGATGTCGCAGCATGCGACGGGTACTTATGGAGGTGGATCATGAACAGGATGCAAAGATCGGCGCTTGGTGCATTGGCCCTGTCCCTTATGCTGGGCCTGGCGGCGTGCTCCGGGATGTCGACCCAGGACAGGAACACTGCCCTCGGTGCGGGCGTGGGTGCTGTCGGCGGCTCGGTCCTGACGGGAGGCAGCACGGCTGGTACCGTTGGCGGTGCCGTGGTTGGCGGCGTTATTGGCCACCAGGTCGATGACGACGATGACTGATCGGTAACAGTGGCGCAGCCGATCACCCCAATGGTGGTATCGGCTGCGCCAGCGGCTACTCTCCACAAGGTCGAACCATGTCACCGTCGCTGTGCTGCCGCCCTCCAGGGGCGTAGGACAGGTGATCCACCGTGACATCTGATACGGTCTGACGTATCCGAATCGCCGGGCGGGTGAAGAGTGTTCAAATTGTCTATCCCCGTGCAGCGGAGCCCCCAGTCGTGAACGTCATCATGTTTACCAACACCTACCTGCCCATCGTCGGCGGGGTCAGCGAGTCGGTGCAGCGCCTGGCGGTGAGCCTGCGCGAGCTTGGCCACCGGGTGCTGGTGGTGGCGCCGCGCCTGGATGGCCAGCCTGAAGCGGAGCAGGACGTGGTGCGGGTGGTTGCCATGCAGCACTTCAACGGCAGCGACTTCTCGCTGCCGGTGCCGATTCCCGGCCAGCTCCACGAGGCGGTGGAGGCTTTCGACCCGGATATCGTGCACTCTCACCACCCCTTCCTGCTCGGCGACACCGCGGCGCGCACCGCCGAGACCTATGGCCTGCCGCTGGTGTTCACCCACCACACCCTCTACGAGCATTACACCCACTACGTGCCCGGCGACTCGCCGCGTATGCAACGCTTCGCAGTGGCGCTGGCCACCGAGTACACCCGGTTGTGCGATGAGGTGATCGCGCCCAGCGAGAGCATCCGCCGGCTGCTGATCGAGCGCGGGGCCAACGCGGCGATCAGCGTGGTGCCGAGCGGCGTGGACACGCGCCGCTTCGCGGCGGGCGACGAGCGAGCCTGGCGCGAGCGGCTGGGGATTCCCGAGGAGGCCTGCGTGGTCGGCCACCTGGGGCGGCTGGCCTTCGAGAAGAACCTCGACTTCCTGGCGCACGCCGTCGGCCTGGCGCTGGGACGCGACGAGCGCCTCCACTGCCTGGTGGTGGGGGAGGGGGAGGCGCAAGCGGCCATGGAGGCGCGCTTCGAGGAGGCCGGCGTCGGCGCCAGGGTGCACTTCACCGGGCGGCTGCAGGGGCAGGCGCTGATCGATGCCTACCACGCCATGGACCTCTTCGCCTTCGCCTCCCACAGCGAGACCCAGGGCATGGTGGTGGCCGAGGCCATGGCCACCGGGCTGCCGGTGGTGGCCCTGGATGCCCCCGGGGTGCGCGAGGTGGTGCGGGACGGCGAGAACGGTCGCCTGCTGGAGGGCGACGATGCCGAGGCGATGGCCGCGGCCCTGACGGCGCTGGTCGAGCCCGCGGCGCGCTCGCCCCTGGCAGAGGGGGCGCAGCGGACCGCGGCGGCCTTCGACGAGGCCCGCTGCGCCGAGCGCTGCCTCGACGTCTACCGACGTGCCATCGCCGCCGGTGGCCCCTTCACCCATGCCGAGGAGGGGGGCTGGGAGCGGGTGAGACACCGCCTGGGGGCAGAGTGGCAGATGCTACGCCACCGTGGCAGGGTGTTGGGCAAGCTGGTCCACGCCACCTGGGAGGAGGAGCGCCCGGACTGGTGGCCCGGCGGGCCGGCGAAGTGATCAGCGCCGCCGGCGACGATCGGCCCAGCGCTTGAGCGCCACCAGCAGCAGCACCGCCAGCAGCAGGCCTCCGGCACCCCAGGCGAGCTCGCCGCGGCTCTCGGCGGTGGCCAGCTCCCCCAGCTGGCTGCCCAGCAGCGTGACCCCGGCGAGCCCGGGGGCGATCCCCAGCGCCGAGCCCACCAGATAGTCGCGCAGGCGCAGGCGAAAGGCGCCGGCCATCATGTTGGTGAGGGTGAAGGGGGCCAGCGGCAGCAGGTTGACGACGGTCATGGTGCGGATGCCGCGGCCGGAGAGGTAGCGCGAGAGCCCCCTGAGGCGCTTGCCACCATGGCGCAGCAGCGCCTCGCGGCCGATGCGCCGGCCCACCCACCAGGTGACCAGCGAGGCGCCCAGGGTGCCTGCCAGGGCGTAGCCGAAGCCCCACCAGGGGCCGAACAGCAGCCCGGTCGCGCCTACCAGCAGGCTCAGCGGGAACATCACCAGCGAGGCCCCGGCGTAGACCGCCATCACCACCAGGATCGTCCAGGGCGCGTCGCGCCAGCCGGGGGCCGAGGCGGCCAGCGCCCGCAGCGCCTCCAGGGTCAGCACTCCCTCCCGGGCCAGCCACTGCCAGCCCAGCGCCAGGCTGGCGAGCAGGGCGAGGGCGACCAGCGGCAGCAGCAGGGAGCGGGGCATAGCAGGGATCTCGGCGACAGGCGGGAGAACAGCATAAGGCCCCTGCCGGCCGAGTCCAATCGTCGGCGTCGCGCCGTCGCTGCGGCGATCGCCCGGTCAGCGGCGGCGGGAGAGCACTCGCAGCCGCGACTCGAGCAGGTCGCGGTCCAGGTAGGTCCCCTGCAGGTGGCGGGCGCCGGTGTTGGGGTCGAAGGCGCGGCGGCCATGCAGCACCCGGCGGTTGTCGAAGGCGACCATCTCGCCCGGCGCCAGGCTGAAGTCGAGCTGGAAGCGCGGCGAGTGTAGCAGCTGCCAGAAGTGGCGATAGGCGCGGTACCAGGCCGTCATGCGCTCGGCGGGCAGGCGCAGGGTATCGCGTATCCAGTTGTTGAAGCGCAACTCCACCACTCGGCCCTCGGCGTCGCAGCCGATCACTGGTGCGCGCACGGCGATGTCGTGCGTCTCGTCCTGAAAGCGGAAGTCGATGGCCTCCTCGCTGAGTACCCGGAAGGCCTCGGGATCCGCCTCGCGCAGCGCCTCGGCGACCCGGATGCCGTCGGCGAGCAGCGATTCGCCCCCCTCGGCCTCATTCTGGAGGCAGTAGAGTAGCTGGATATCCGGCGGCTGGCGCCAGTTGGGCAGGTCGATGTGAAGCGCCAGGCCGATGGCGGTGTAGGCGGCGTTGTTGGGGTTGGGCTTGGAGCGCACGTCGAAGCGGGCGCCGAAGTTGGTGGGGCGCTGGGGACCGATGCGCTCCGCCAGGCGGCTGACCTCCTCGTCGGCCAGCGGGCCCTGGTCGATCAGCGCCAGGCCGTCGCGCAGCAGCGCCTCGAGCCAGGTCGCCTCCCCCTCCGGCGTCAGGAAGTCGGCGTGGCGCACGCGCACCGGCGTGAAGCCCTCGCGCCAGGCACGACGCGCGGGGACGGGGCTCGTCACCGGTGCCTCGGGGCGGCGCTGGTGCAGCCAGCCGGCGGCGAAGCGGCTCTCGTGGCCGTCCTCCCAGCGCAGCCACAGGTGGCCTTCCTCGATGCGCGTCTCGGGCGGCGTGCTCACCTCGTCGAGCGGCACATGCAGGCGCTCGCGGGTCTGGGGGTGGCGGCACGCCGGACAGGGGCAGTGGTCGCGCAGCCAGAGCAGGGGCAGGCGGGTGCGCGCGCCGTCTTCCCAGATCAGCGCCACCGCCTCGGCTTCGGCGCGGGCCTCGCTGAGCAGCGGCCCGGCGGGGAAGGGCGCGAGCTCGGCCATGTCGGGGGCGGTGGCAGGGCGAGCGGTGTCGGCGACAAGGCTCATGGCGTCTCCTCGGGTCAGGGGATGGGGGAGGCGCTCAGGATGGGGCGTGGCGCGGGCAGTGACAAACGATTAATCTGGCGCCTATGACCCAATCCAGCTTATGAGTGACTTGGCCATGACCCCCTTGCCGCCGCTGACCTGGCTGCAGGCCTTCGAGGCCGCCGCGCGCACCCTCAGCTTCACCGCCGCCGGTCGCGAGCTGGGGGTGACCCAGGCGGCCATCAGCCAGCGCATCCGCCTGCTGGAGGACCGCCTGGGCCACAAGCTCTTCGTGCGCCACCCGCGCAGCCTCACCCTGACCCCGGCAGGCCAGGCCTGGCTGCCCAGCATCCACGACGCCTTCTCGCGCCTGGCCGAGGGAACCGCCGAGGTGTTCGGCGGCGCGGCCGACCACAGCGTGACCCTGCGCACCACCCCGGTGATCCAGCAGGACTGGCTGGCACCGCGCCTGGCTCGCCTGCGAGAGGCGCATCCCGAGGTGGCGCTGCGCCTGGTCAGCGCCATCTGGCCCGACGACTTCGGCCCCGAGGGGGCGGACATCGAGATCCGCTACGGCCACGGCGACTGGGCCGGGGTGGAGGCGCTGTCGCTGGGCGAGGAGTGGCTGGTGCCGGCCTGCGCGCCCGCCGTCGCCGAGCGGCTGCGGGCGCCGGCCGAACTGGCGGGTCATACCCTGCTGCATGCCCTGGGCTTCGGCGCCGGCTGGCCGGCCTGGCTGGAGGCGGCGGCCCTGAGCGGGCTCGAGCGCCGCTGCGACTCGCTGGCCTGCGACAACCAGGTGATGACGCTGGCGCTGGCCGCACGGGGCATCGGGGTCGCCCTGGCCCATCGCCGCCTGCTGGCCGAGCGCGACGACCTGGTGGTGCCCTTCGACCCCGGCCTGCCCTGCGCGGAGCGCTTCTGGCTGGTGCGACCGAGCCGCCGCGAGGTCGGCGACGACGCCGGGCGCGTGTGGCGCTGGCTGCTCGCCGAGCGCCAGCTCAGTGGCGGGTGAAGTACTCGCCCAGCGCCTCGAGCACTCTCTCGATGGCGTCGTCGTCGAGGTCGCGGTGGACCACCAGGCGGGTGGCGTAGAGCAGCTCGACGAGGATCCCGCGGGCGGCTAGCCAGGCGCGCAGCGGGGCGACGTGGGGCTCGGGGATGCGCAGGAACACCATGTTGGTGGCCTGGTAGGCCACCTCGAGGTCGGGCAACGCGCGGATCCCCTCGGCCAGGCGTGCGGCGCGGCGATGATCGCCGGCGAGGTCGGCCACGTGGTGGTCCAGCGCATGGTGGCAGGCGGCGGCGATGATGCCGGACTGGCGCATGCCGCCGCCCAGCACCTTGCGCCAGCGCCGGGCGCTGTCGATCAGCTCGCGGGAGCCCGCCAGGGCCGAGCCCACCGGGGCGCCGAGCCCCTTGGAGAAGCACAGCGAGACCGAGTCGAAGGGCGCGCAGAGCTCATCCAGTGAGGTGTCGCTGGCCACCGCGGCGTTGAACAGCCGGGCGCCGTCGAGGTGGGTGGCGAGGCCGTGCTCCCGGGCCAGCGCGGTGGCCGCCGCCACGTAGTCGGGATCGAGCACGCGCCCGCCGATGGTGTTCTCCAGCGCCAGCAGGCGGGTGCGGGCGAAGTGGAAGTCGTCGGGCTTGATCGCCGCGCGGATGCGCTCCAGGGGCAGCGAGCCGTCCTCGGCGTGCTCCAGCGGCTGGGGCTGGATGCCGCCGAGCACCGCGGCGCCGCCGCCCTCGTACTTGTAGGTGTGGGCCTGCTGGCCGGCGAGGTATTCGTCGCCGCGCTGGCAGTGGGCGAGCAGGGCGGCCAGGTTGCTCTGGGTGCCGCTGGGGAAGAGCAGGGCGGCGGCCTTGCCGGCGCGTTCGGCCACGGCGGCCTCGAAGCGCGCCACGCTGGGGTCGTCGCCCCAGACGTCGTCGCCCACCGGGGCGGCGTGCATCGCGTCGCGCATGGCGGCGCTGGGACGGGTGACGGTATCGCTGCGCAGGTCGATCATCGGCGCCTCCTGGGGACGGGCGGTGGGTCAGTGGCGCTCGGGATGGGCCGCGAGCGGCCGCGCGTGATACTCGGCCGGCAGGCGGGCCAGCGGCGCCTGGCGGAAGTAGCGGCCGAGCAGCGCGAAGAGCGCCGGATAGGCATCATGCAACAGGTCGGGGGCGGTGAAGAAGGCCTCGCAGCACACCGCGAAGCACTCGCCGGGGTGGGTGGCGGCGTAGTCATCGATGGGCGTGGCCTCGCCGCGCGCCAGCCGCGCCTGGAGGTCGTCCCACACCGCCATGAACACCCGGTGCCACTCCCGCGGGTCGATCTCGGCGGGCAGCGGCGGGAAGCCGTCGACGTCCAGCGAGTTGCCCAGGTCGAGCTTGTGGGCGAACTCGTGGATCAGCACGTTGAACCCCGAGAAGTCGCCGCTCTCCATCAGATCGGGGAAGGCCACCACCACCGGCCCCTGGTGGGAGGTCTCGCCGGCGCGTTCGTCGTCGTACTCGTGCATCACGCCGAATTCGTCCATCTCCTCCACCCGGCGCTGGAAGGCGTCCGGCAGCACCAGTACCTCGTGGACGTTGGCGAAGGCCTCATGATGCTCCTCCTCGGGCCAGCCCAGGGTCAGCAGGCAGGCCTGGGCGGCCAGGGCAAGCCTGGCGGGGAGGTCGAAGGGGGTGGCCTCGGCGAGCTCGGGGTGCAGGGTGACGCGCTTGGCGTGCAGGAAGCGCCAGGCACGTTGGCCCAGGCGTGCTGCCTCCTCCTCGGCCAGGGCGGCGAGCAGCGGCACGCGTCCGCGTGCCTCGGCCCAGGCGTCTTCGGGGAAGGGGTGGCGCGCCGCGAAGCGCGCCTCGCGCCAACGTTTCAGGCGCCCCAGCATCGGCTCAGCTCTCGTCGAGGTCGGCCCCGGACTTCCACGACCAGTCGCGCCAGCGCAGGTCGAAGAGGTCCTTGCGGCGATCCTTGAGGTTGGTTACCGAGCCCTCGTTGCGCACCATGGTCAGCCGCGTCAGGTCGAGGTCCGAGAACATGATCATCTCGGTGTTGGGGGTGGTCTCGGAGAGCACGGCGTCGTGTGGGAAGGCGAAGTCCGAGGGCGAGAAGACCGACGACTGTGCGTACTGGATCTCCATGTTCTCGATGGAGGGCACGTTGCCCACGCTGCCGCACAGCACCACGTAGCACTCGTTCTCGATGGCCCGGGCCTGGGCGCAGTGACGCACCCGCAGGTAGCCGTTCTTGGTATCGGTCCAGAAGGGCACGAAGAGGATGTCCATCTCCTGCTCGGCCAGCAGCCGCGGAAGCTCCGGGAACTCCACGTCGTAGCAGATCAGGATGCCGATGCGCCCGGCGTCGGTGTCGAATACCTGGAGGTCGTCGCCGCCCTCGATCACCCAGTCGCGGCGCTCCTGGGGGGTGATGTGCAGCTTGGCCTGGCGCTCCAGGGTGCCGTCGCGGTGGCACAGGTAGGCGACGTTATAGAGACGGTCGTCCTCTCCCACCTCGATCATCGAGCCGGCGATGATGTTGATGTTGCAGGAGACTGCCATGCGCGAGAGCTCGGTCTTGAACTGCTCGGTGAAGCTGGCCAGGAATCGGATGGCGGCCATCTGGTCCTGCTGGGCGGCGCGGTTCTGCAGCCCCATCAGCGGCGCATTGAACAGCTCCGGAAAGACCGCGAAGTCGCTCTTGTAGTCCGAGAGGGCGTCGACGAAGTACTCCACCTGCTGCAGCACCGCCTCCACCGAATCGAACTCACGCATCTGCCACTGCACGGCACCCACCCTTACCTGGGTCTTGCGGGTATCGAGCACCAGCTCGGCGGGCTCGTAGAGGAAGTTGTTCCATTCCAGCAGGGTGGCGTAGCCCTGGGAGCGCTCGTCCTCCGGGAGGTAGTCGCGTAGCAGGCGCTTGACCTGGAAGTCGTTGGCCAGCTGGAAGGAGAGGATGGGGTCGTGGATCTCCTTGCGCGCCACCCGGTCGATGTACTGGGTGGGGGAGAGCTCCTCGGCGTGCTGGTGGTACTGGGGGATGCGCCCGCCGGCGAGGATCGCGCGCAGGTTCAGCGAGCGACACAGCTCCTTGCGCGCGTCGTAGAGGCGCCGACCCAGGCGGTAGCCGCGGTAGTCGGGGTGGATCAGCACGTCCAGCCCGTACATGGCGTCGCCCTCGGGGGCGTCGAGGATCACCTCGCGCTTGCCGATCAGGTCGTCGTACTTGTGCGGGTTGGTGAACTCGTCGTAGTCGACCCGCACGGTCAGGGCGATGCCCACCAGGCGGCCGTCATCCTCGATGACCACCTGGCCGTCGGGGAAGGACTCGATCAGCTTCTCGATGGTGTGCCGCGACCAGGCGCCGCCGATATCGTGGTAGACGGCGTCCATCAGCGACTCGAGCTGGGGGTAGTCATCCAGCGTCAGGTTGCGAAGCGTGAGGTGCAGGTCGTCGAGGGACATGGTGCATCCTTCAGGTCAGGTGGGGCAGAGGGCAGAGTCTAGCACGAGCGATCGGTGCCGCCCTGTGCCGCGACGGGCGGGCGGCCCAGTGGCCGGGTCAGGGTCTGGGCCATGATCACGCCGGCGAGTATCAGCGCCCCGCCCAGGAAGTGGAACAGGGCGATGCGCTCGCCCAGGGCGAGCATGGCGATGATGGCGCTGAACAGCGGCATCAGGTTGATGAAGATGCTCGCCTGGCTGGCGCCGATGCGGCGGATCGCCAGCATCCACAGAAAGGTGGTGACGATGGAGGCGGGAATGCCGGCGTAGAGGATCAGGCCGACGTTGCTCGAATCGACCGGGGTCATGGGACCCAGCAGGTAGGGTGGCAGCAGGAAGAGCACGGCGAAGATCACCTGGCCGTAGAGCAGCACCCAGGGTGGCAGGTCGATGGGCCAGCGCTTGAGCATCACCCCGTAGAGGGCGTAGCAGGTGGCGGCCACCAGCATCAGGGCGTCTCCCTTCGCCACCGTCAGCTCCAGCAGCGAGAGCGGGTTGCCCTGGCCGAGCAGGACGGACACGCCGACCAGTGCCAGGGCGCCGCCGGCCACGCCGCCCAGGCTCGGCGGCTCGCGCAGGATCAGGGCGCTGAGCAGCACGGTGAGCAGCGGCACCATGGCGGCCAGGATGCCCATGTTGGTGGCGCTGGTGGTCTCGGCGGCCATGTAGGCGAGCCCCTGCCACAATCCCATGCCGAGCAGCCCCAGCACGGCGAGCTTCGGCCACTCCCGGCGGATCGTTGCCCGGTGCTTCCAGGCCGAAGGCGCCAGGAAGGGGGTGAGCACGGCGAGCGCCAGCACCCAGCGCAGGAAGGCGATGCTGCTCGGCGCGATGGCGCCGACGGTGAGCTGGTTGATGGTCATGTTGCCCGACCAGATCAGTACTGCGCCGAGGGGGGCCAGGAAGTGCAGGGGAGACATCGCGGTTCCGTATACGTTGAAAGGTGGCCGCTCATGGCCAGGGTCGTTGAATGAGCACATGGTAAACTGAACCTGCATCTCACTCCCATCGCAAGAGGGCTCTCCCATGAGCGAATCCAGGGATCCTGGCGATCCAGGCATGTCCTCACCCCATGCCGAGACCAGCGATATGCAGACCGACTATGTCGTCGGCCAGGACAATATCGAGGGGCAGCTGGGTCCCATCGGCTTCGATATCCACAACCGGGTATTCGTCGTGTCGGCGCTGGCCTCGGTGGTGTTCATAGTGCTTACCCTGCTGTTCCCCGAGCGCGCGGGCAGCCTCTTCCAGTCTATCGTCGGCTTCTCGACCGGCACCCTGGACTGGTACTTCATGATCGTGGTGGACTTCTTCATCCTGTTCTGCGTGGCGCTGGTGCTGCTGCCCTATGGCTCGGTGCGGCTGGGCGGCCCCGACGCCCGGCCCGAGTACGGATACCTTTCCTGGTTCTCGATGCTCTTCGCCGCGGGCATCGGCATCGGGTTGCTGTTCTTCGGCGTGCTGGAGCCGGTCTACCACGCCAACGTCTCGCTCCCCCTGGGGGTGGCTTCCCCCTTCGGCAGCGACGGGACGCTCGATCACGCGGCGATCGCCGACGCCAGCGCCCTCGGGCTTGCCGGCACCTACCTGCACTGGGGGCTGCACGGCTGGGCCGTCTATGTGGTGATGGCGCTGGCCCTGGCGCTCTTCACCTACAACAAGGGGTTGCCCTTCTCCATCCGTTCGGCCTTCTTCCCGATCCTCGGTGATCGCGTATGGGGCTGGTGGGGACACGTGATCGATATCCTGGCGGTCTTCTCCACCCTGTTCGGGTTGGCCACCTCCCTGGGACTCGGTGCACAGCAGGCCAATGCGGGGATGAACTTCGTGTTCGGCCTGGAGGTCAGCACCAGCTTCCAGGTCATCATCATCATCCTGGTGACGGCCGTGGCGCTGGTCTCGGTGTGGCGTGGCCTCGACGGGGGCGTGAAGAAGCTCTCCGAGATCAACATGATCCTGGCGGTGCTGTTCTTCCTGTTCGTGCTGTTTGCCGGCCCGACCCTGCTGGCGCTGAGCGGATTCTGGACGGGACTGGTGACCTACGTGACGGAGTTCATCCCGCTGTCGGCGCCCTTCGGTCGCGAGGATGACGCCTTCCGCCAGGCCTGGACCATCTTCTACTGGGCCTGGTGGATCAGCTGGGCGCCCTTCGTGGGCATGTTCATCGCGCGGGTCTCCCGCGGGCGCACGGTGCGGGAGTTCATCATCTCGGTGCTGCTGATCCCCAGCCTGTTCATCTTCATCTGGATGGGGGTGTTCGGCAGCACGGCGCTGGAGCAGCTGTATGCCGATCCGGCCGGGAGCCTGGTCAAGGAGTATGTGATCGACAACTACAGTCCGGAGCTGTCGCTGTTCGGCATGCTCAACGAGCTGCCACTGACCGGGTTGATGTCCACCCTGGCGATCTTCCTGGCGCTGGTCTTCTTCGTGACCTCCTCGGACTCCGGCTCGCTGGTGATCGACACCATCACCGCCGGGGGCAAGGTCGATGCGCCGCGCACCCAGCGCATGTTCTGGGCGACGGTGGAGGGGTTGATCGCCATCGTGCTGCTGATCGGTGGCGGCCTCTCGGCACTGCAGGCGGGTGTCACCGCGACGGCGATCCCGTTCTCGGTGGTGATGCTGCTGATGTGCTACAGCATCGTCCGGGCGCTCAACGGCGAGTTGCGGCGACGGCCTGCTGCGCCCTGAAAAGACGTGAGCCCCGACACGTCGGGGCTCACGGGGGTTGCCGGCTTGCGTGCGGACGGCGGGTCCTACATCAGGCCCAGTTTCTCCTTGGCCTCTTCCAGTAGGGCCACCGATTCGTCGTGGTCACCGGCCTGGTGGGCTTCCTCGCCGCGGGCCCGCAGGTCGCGGACCTCCTCGAGGGTGGATTCGTCGACTTCGGCGACGGTGGTGTCATCCTCCAGCGCCTGGTCAATGTCGCCCATCAGTGTCGGACACATATGCGCCCAGGCCGATGCGGAGAACAGCATGGCGGCCAGGGCGATGAGTGATTTCTTGATCATCTCGGTACCTCCCGAGCGCGGTCAGGTGAAGGCGTACCCAGCAGGCACGCCTGCCGGGTCTCACGATGGACCCGTGCCCGTTCAGTGTAGTCCGGGGTAAGGCCCCATGCTCGGGAGCGACAGCGCCCTGGATCAGCCGATGGCAGCTACGCCGGCGCGGGCGATCTGCACGTCCTGGTCGGGCTTGACGCCGGAGATGCCGACGGTGCCGGCGACCTCGCCGTCCACCAGCACCGGCACGCCACCGGCCAGCAGCGACTGCATGGGGGCGGTGACGAAGGCGGTGCGGCCGCCGTTGATCATCTCCTCGAAGGCCTGGGTCTCGCGGCGGCCGATGGCGGCATTGCGGGCCTTCTGGGCGGCCACCTCGGCGCTGAAGGGCGGGGCTGCGTCCATGCGGCGCAGGCCGAGCAGGTGGCCGCCGTCGTCGGCCACGGCGATGGTTACGCCCCAGCCGTTGGCCTCGGCCTCCTGCTGGGCGGCATCGAGGATGGCGTTGACGTCGGTCAGGGTCAGGGCTGGCTTGGTCTTCATGAGCGGTATTCCTCTTTGTGATGGAACGCTGTTGCAGGGGGAAACAAGCTCGGAGGCGGGCGCTAGGCGAGCGCCTCATCCACGATCTCTATCCAGTGGCGCACCTCGGTGCGGTTGGCGCCATTGAGGTGGGTCTGGCAACCGATGTTGGCGGTGACGATCACCTCGGGATTGCCGGCCTCGAGGTTGTCGAGCTTGTTGTCGCGCAGCTGCTTCGAGAGCTCCGGCTGGGTGATGGAGTAGGTACCCGCCGAGCCACAGCAGAGGTGGGCGTCGGCCACCGGGGTCAGCGCGAAGCCGAGCCGGGTCAGCACGCCCTCCACGGCGCCGCCGAGCTTCTGGGCGTGCTGCAGGGTGCAGGGGCAGTGGAAGGCTAGCCGGCGGCCCTGTTTTACCTCGAGGTCGTCCAGGGCCTCGTCGCGGAGCACCTCGACCAGGTCCTTCGCCAGCTCGCTCACCCGGGCAGCCTTGTCGGCGTAGTCGGGGTCGTCGGCGAGGATCTCGGCGTACTCCTTGACGAAGGCGCCGCAGCCGCTGGCGGTCTGCACGATCGCCTCGGCGCCGGATTCGATATGCGGCCACCAGGCGTCGATGTTGGCCCGCGCCCGGGCACGCCCCTCGTCCTGGGCGTTGAGGTGGAAGTCGATGGCGCCGCAGCAGCCGGCCTCGGCCACCGGAGTCAGCCCGATGCCGAGGCGATCCAGCACCCGGGCGGTGGCGGCGTTGGTGTTGGGCGAGAGCCCCGGCTGCACGCAGCCCTCCAGGATCAGCATCTGGCGGGCGTGGCGGCTGCCTTCGGGGCGCTTTCCGGCATCCACCGGGGCGGGAGGCATCTTGTCCCTGAGCACGCCCGGCACCAGCGGCCTGAAGGTGAGGCCCAGCTTGAATAGCGCCTGGAAGCGCTTCGGCTCCACCAGCGCCTTGCGCAGGCCATAGCGCAGTGCGCGCTCCGATGCCTTGCGTGGCACCCGGCGCTCGACCTCGGCGCGGCCGATATTGATCAGCTTGTGGTACTCCACCCCCGAGGGGCAGGTGGTCTCGCAGTTGAGGCAGGTGAGGCAGCGGTCGAGGTGGAGCCGGGTCTCCTCGGTCACCTTGTCGCTGCCCTCGGGGGCCTCGAGCATCTCCTTGATCAGGTAGATGCGCCCGCGCGGGCCGTCGCGCTCGTCCCCCAGCAGCTGGTAGGTGGGGCAGGTGGCGTTGCAGAAGCCGCAGTGCACGCAGGTGCGCAGCACCCGATCTGCCTCGCGGATATGCGGCTTCTGGAGGTCTTCCGCGGTGAAGTGCGTCTGCATGGTGGCGTCTCCCCGTGTCTCAGAATGCCGCGTAGAGCCGGCCCGGGTTGAAGATCCCCTTGGGGTCCAGCTGGGTCTTGAGGTTGCGGTGGTACTTCTCGACCACCGGGTCGAGCGGGGTGAAGGGTTCGTCCACCGCCTTGCCGCCGGCGCCTCGCCAGCAGGTGGCGTGGCCTCCGGCCCGGCGTGCCACCGCACGGATCGCCTCGGCGTCGGCGTCGCTGCGCACCCAGCGCTGGGCGCCGGCCCAGTCGTAGAGCACGTCGGTCTCGGCGGTGACGCCGGGCACCTCGAGCACCGGGGTGTGGTGGGGCAACGAGAGCCGCCACAGTGCGCGCGGGTCCTCGGCGGCGAAGAAGTCCAGCCGCTGCTCGCGCAGGGCCTCCCAGAAGCCGTCGAGCAACTCGTCGCCGCCCAGGCGCTCGGCGGTGGCGGCCACCGAGCTGGGGCCGCCCTCCAGGCGCAGGTGCAGGGCTCCTTCAAGCCAGGCGGCAGCGGTAATCGGCAGCGGCTGGCGGCCCCATTCGGCGAGCTTGTCCAGGGCATCGGCCAGCGGCATGTCGAGGTGCAGGCTGCGGCTGGCGCCGGGCAGCGGCAGCACCTTCATGGAGACCTCGGTGATCAGCCCCAGGGTGCCCTGGGCGCCCACCATCAGGCGCGAGAGGTCGTAGCCGGCGACGTTCTTCATCACCTGGCCGCCGAAGCGCTGCTCGCTGCCCTGGCGCATGATGATGCGGGTACCCAGCACGAAGTCGCGCACGCTGCCGGCCCAGGGCCGGCGCGGGCCGGAGAGGCCGGTGGCGATCATGCCGCCCACCGTGGCGTCGTCGCCGAAGTGGGGAGGCTCGCAGGGCAGCATCTGCCCGTTGGCCGCCAGGGCGGCCTCCAGTTCACGCAGCGGGGTGCCGGCGCGCACCGAGACGATCAGCTCCACCGGGTCGTACTCGGTGATGCCGCGGTGCTCGCGGGTGGAGAGGGTCTCGGCCTCGCCGGTGCGGCCCTGAACCTTGCGACCATAGAAGGCCTTGGTGTCGCCGCCGACGAGGCGCAGCGGGGTGCCCTCGGTCTCGGCGCGGCGGATGCGATCGGCCAGCGCCTCGCTGGCATCGTGGTTCACAACGTCGCGGCTCGGAATATCGGGTGTGGTCACCATTTCGTCGAACTCTCTCAGCCTTGGCTCTCGGGGGCCCGGGTCGGGGCGGGGGCGTCACCGGCACTCTTGGTCAGGCGGAACTCGGAGCAGCGCGCCGGCGTGGGAATGTTCTTGCCGGGGTTGAGCAGGCCATCCGGGTCGAAGGCCGCCTTGGCGGCGCGGAAGGTGACCAGCTCGCCGGGGCTGAACTGAACGCACATCTGGTGGATCTTCTCGCGGCCCACCCCGTGTTCCCCGGTGATGGTGCCACCCACCTCCACGCACAACTCGAGGATGCGGCTGCCCAGTTCCTCGGCGCGTTCGAATTCGGCGGGCTGGTTGGCATCGAAGAGGATCAGGGGGTGCATGTTGCCGTCGCCGGCATGGAAGACGTTGGCGACGCGCAGGCCGTACTCCTCGCCGAGGTCGCCGATGCCCTTGAGCACCCGGGCCAGCTCGCGGCGGGGGATGGTGCCATCCATGCAGTAGTAGTCCGGCGACATGCGGCCCACCGCCGGGAAGGCGTTCTTGCGCCCGGCCCAGAACAGTGCCCGCTCGGCCTCGTCGCGGGCCTGCTGGATGTCGGTGGCGCCGGCCTCCTCCAGCACGCGGCGCACGGTGGCGCAGTCGTCGTCGACGTCGGCCTCCACGCCGTCCAGCTCGCAGAGCAGGATCGCCTCGGCCTCAACCGGGTAACCGGCGCCGATGAAGTCCTCGGCGGCACGGATCGCCAGATTGTCCATCATCTCCAGGCCCCCGGGGATGATGCCGGCGGCGATGATGGCACCCACGGCGTCGCCGGCCTTCTCGATGTCATCGAAGCTGGCCATCAGCACCTTGGCGGTCTCGGGCTTGGGCAGCAGCTTGACGGTGATCTCGGTGACCACCCCGAGCATGCCTTCGGAGCCGTTGAACAGTGCCAGCAGGTCGAAGCCAGGGGCGTCCAGCGCGTCCGATCCCAGGGTCATGTGCTCGCCCTCGATGGTCAGCACCTCGACCTTGATGACGTTATGCACGGTGAGGCCGTACTTGAGGCAGTGCACTCCGCCGGCATTCTCGGCGACGTTGCCGCCGATGGAGCAGGCGATCTGGGAGGAGGGGTCCGGGGCGTAGTAGAGCCCGTGGGGGGCGGCCGCCTCGGAGATCGCCAGGTTGCGCACTCCGGGCTGGACCCGGGCGGTGCGCGCGTCGGGGTCGATCTCGAGGATGCGGTTGAAGCGCGACAGCACCAGCAGCACGCCGTGCTCCAGCGGCATGGCGCCACCGGAGAGGCCGGTGCCGGCGCCGCGGGTGACCACCGGTACGCCCAGGGCGTGGCAGCGCTTGAGCAGGGTCTCGACCTGCTCGAGGGTCTCGGGTAGCGCGACCAGCATCGGCAGGGCGCGATAGGCGGAGAGTCCGTCGCACTCGAAGGGGCGCAGGTCCTCCTCGCGATGCAGCAGGGTCATGCCGGGCAGTGCCTGGCGCAGGTCGGCGAGGACCTCGGCCTGGGCAATGCGGGGTGGCTCGCCGTCGAGCCGGGCGTCGTACTGGGTGTTCATCGTGGCTCCCCATGCGTCTCGTCAGGGCGGAATGGCCGGGATGGCGGCTCTCGCATCCGTGGCGCGTCTCTCGGCACTCATCACTTGTTACATTATCGTGGCAACGCTGGTGGTACTGTCCAGCCTGTGGTGCACTGGTCAGACCAGCCATTGGTCTACTGGTGTACCTGCTATATGGAAGGCTTTTCCAATGTACACTCCCAGCCTAACCGTCCGCCGCTGTCCTCGCCATGGCGGCCGGGCCCATGATATCGGCGGCCAGCCAGATGGAGGTGCCCATGTTGTCGACCCCCGATGAACCCTTCAGCGGCCAGCGCACCCCGGAAGGGGTCGCCGCTCGCCTCGAGCGGCTGATCCTCGACGGTATCTTTCGCACCGGGCAGCTGTTGCCCTCGGAGCGGCGACTGTGCGAGAGGCTGGGGGTGTCGCGCGCCTCGTTGCGCGAGGGCCTGCGCATCCTGCGCAGCAAGGGCATCATCGAGACCCGGCAGGGAAGAGGTTCCACGGTGGCCTCGCTGCTGCCGGCCCGGGAGCAGAGCCCGTTGATGCACCTCTTCCGCGACCACCCGCGCACCCTGTTCGACCTGCTCGAGGTGCGTGCCCTGCTCGAGGGCGAGTCGGCGCGGCTGGCCGCCAGCCGCGGCAATCCGGCGGACCGGGTGCTGATCACGCGGCGCTATCGCGAGATGGCCGACTACGTGGCAAGCGCCGACCCCATCGACGTCGAGCGCCTGGCGCGTCTCGACCACGCCTTCCATCTGGCGATCTCGCAGGCCTCCCACAACCCGGTGCTGGTGCACACCCTGCAGAGCCTCACCGACCTGCTGCTGAGCTCGGTGTTCGCCTCGGTGAAGAACCTCTACCACCGCCCGGAGCCCCGGGAGATGATCAATCGCCAGCACGCCAGGCTTCATGACGCCGTGGTCAAGGGTAAGCCGCAGCTGGCCCAGCGCGTGGCGCTGGAGCACCTCAACGGCCTCGGCGAGGCGCTGCGCGAGATCGAGGCGGAGGATGAGCGCCTGGAGCGTTCGGCGATGCGGCTGGAGGGGTGGGAGTAGTCCGGCGACCGAGCCTGGCGCCGCAGAAACGCAAACGCCCCCGGCCATGCCGGGGGCGATGCATTTGCGACGGGCGTGGCCCGATCAGCCGAGGCCGAGCAGCGGGTCGCTGATGCCCAGCACATAGAAGGCCACCAGCGCGATGATCCCGGTGGCGACGAGGTAGTAGATCGTCGGCAGGATCGTCTTGCGGATGGTCTCGCCCTCGCGACCGAGCAGGCCCACGGTGGCCGAGGCTGCTACCACGTTGTGGATGGCGATCATGTTGCCCGCCGCGGCACCCACGGCCTGCAGCGATACCATGAAGGCGGTGGAGAGGCCGAGCTGCTGCGCCACGTTGAACTGGAAGTCGGACAGCATCAGGTTGGAGACCGTGTTGGAGCCGGCGATGAAGGCCCCCAGGGCACCCACGGCCGGGGCGAAGAACGGATAGACTCCGCCCACGCTGTCGGCCACCAGCTGTGCCATGGCCACCGGCATGGAGACCAGGTCGGCGGCATTGACGCCGGAGTTGATCAGGATCCGCACCATGGGAATGGTGAAGATCAGCACGAAACCGGCGCCGAAGATGGTGCGGGTGGACTCGCCGAAGGCCGCCTTGAGCTCACCCAGGCGCATGCGGTGGAGCAGGGCGGTGAGCAGTACCACCATCAGCAGGATACCGCCGGGCAGGTAGAGCGGCTGGATGCTGCCGGAGACGCCGGCTTCACCCAGGATGTCGCTCCAGCCGAAGGCGAAGGAGGTCAGCGCATTCTTGAACGGCTCGATGGTGCGCGAGGCAACCAGGATCACCGCCAGCAGCACGTAGGGGACCCAGCCCATCAGGGTGGAGATCGGTGCCTTGCCGGTGACATCGTCCAGCTTGATCTCGAGCTTGCCGATCCACTGGTCGGGCCAGGAAGAGGACTCGGGGAAGTCCCAGTTGTCCCTGGGAATCAGGAAGCCGCGGCGGGCGGCCGGCACGACGATGGCCAGGCCGACCATGGCGCCGATCATCGACGGGAACTCTGGCCCGAGCAGCACACCGGCCAGCATGTAGGGCACCACGAAGCTGATGCCGGCGAAGATGGCGAAGGGGGCGATGGAGAGACCCTCCTTCCAGGAGCGGTTGGCGCCGAAGAAACGCACCATGATCACCACCATGATCAGCGGCATCAGGATGCCGACGATGCCGTGGATGACGGCAACCTCTCCGGCGATCAGGCGGAAGTACTCCATCCAGCTCGCGCCGCCGGCCTCCAGGGTCTCGGTGATGCCGGCGCGGTCGAGGCCGCCGGTGACACCTACCACGATGGGCGTGCCGACCGCACCGAAGGAGACCGGGGTGGACTGGATCATCATGCCCACCACCACGGCGGCGAGTGCGGGGAAGCCCAGCGCCACCATCAGCGGGGCGGCGACGGCGGCGGGGGTGCCGAAGCCCGAGGCGCCCTCGATGAAGCAGCCGAACAGCCAGGCAACGATGATGGCCTGCACGCGGCGGTCCGGGCTGATGCCGGAGAAGCCGTTGCGTATCGCCTTGATGCCGCCCGAGTGCTTGAGGGTATTGAGTAGCAGGATGGCGCCGAAGATGATCCACAGGATCGAGACGGTGAGGATCAGGCCCTGGAGGGTCGAGGCCATGACGCGGGTGGCGCTCATCTCCCAGGCGAACAGGCCAATGATGGCGGTGACCACGAACACGATCGGCATGGCAGTCCTGGCTGCCATGCGCAGACCGATCAGCAGCACACCGGCCAGCACCAGGGGCACGAAGGCCAGCAGTGCAAGGAGGGTGTCATTCATGGGGCAGGTTACCTCGATCAGCTGTCAGTGTGGTGTCCAACCGGCGGTGAGCCGGCCGGGTGAGTTGGTCAGCGGGACCTTAAGGCCTGATCGGTGTGCTTTCCATAGCTGGGAAATTGGTATGACCAAATTGTGATGAGCTGGCGGGAGTGCTGATATAAATCCTAACCATTTGTCAGATCAGGAGAAAAGTCGTGGTGTCGGCGGGACAGAGAGGGGCGCGCGATGATAATTGTTAGACTAATGGACAGGCGGTGACCGCTATTGGCGGCCATGGCAATCGCTGCCAGACTGCATCGGTATCACCCTGACGGTTACGCGAACGAGGAGATGGCATGACACGAGTGCTCTATGACCTGTGTGGCGTCGACGAGGGGCTGCGCTTCTCGCCCTACTGCTGGCGCGTGCGCTACGCCCTGGCCCACAAGGGGCTGGAGGTGGAGACCCGCCCCTGGCGTTTCACCGACAAGGCGGCACTGGCCTTTGCCGACCATGACAAGGTGCCGGTGCTGGTCGACGGCGAGACGGTGGTCACCGACAGCTACGAGATCATGCGCTACCTGGATCGTGCCTACCCCGAGGCGCCACTGCTGGGCGACGACCTGGCCGAGGGGCGCGCGCGCTTCCTGCGCCACTATGCCGAGCGCACCCTGCAGCCGGCCATCATGCGCACCATCATCATGGACCTGTTCAACGCCATCCACCCCGACGATCAGGCCTACTTCCGCGAGAGCCGTGAGAAGCGCTTCGGCCGCACCCTGGAGGAGTTCCACTCGCCGTCTAAGGGGCTCTCTCAGCTGGATGCCGGCCTCGAGCCGCTGCGCGGCCGGCTCAAGGAGGCGGCGTTCCTGGACGGTGACGCCCCGGCCGGTGCCGACTACCTGGTCTTCGGCTGCTTCATGTGGGCCCGCTGCGTCTCCAGCGCCGACCTGGTCTCCAACGCCGACCCGGTCCACGCCTGGCTCGAGCGCATGCTGGACCTCTACGGTGGTCTGGGGCGCAAGGCGATGCGCATCACGGACGTGGAGGGGGCCTACCGCTGAGGGGCTGGCCGGCAAAACGATGTTGCAATGCACAAAAGTGCCTGCTATGTTGCATTGCAACACAGGACATTTCGTCCTGTTCGGCCCCAGAGACGGAGGTGTTCCATGACCACCAAGGCTACCCAGCAGAAAGCGACCGAACAGTTTGAAGGGCTCTTCGTCGAGCCGGCTCGTGCCTATGGCTCGCTGGCCCTCGAGTACACCGAGAAGCTCGTCGGTGCGCAGCTCGACGCCGCGCGTCGCTACAGCGACCTGAGCCTGGCCCAGGCCCGCACCTGGATCGCGGTTCGCGATGCCGATGGCTTCAAGCAGGCCTTCGAAGGCCAGCAGAAGGCTGCCCAGGACCTCGGTGACCACGTCAAGGCCGACGTCGAGAAGCTCTCCACCCTCAACCAGGACTACCTGCAGAAGGGTCAGAAGCTGGTAGAGGAGAGCCTGAAGGCCGTCGGCAGCAAGTAAGCCGCATCCTTTTAGGCTGTGATAGCGGGCCGCCCCTCGGGGTGGCCCGCTGTCGTTGTGGCACCGGTGGGGCGCTAGCGGGACGGGTGACCGCCGTGACCGGACGCGAGTAGCGCGACTACCTCGTCGTCGCTGACCTGATCGAAGTCGGCGAAGAACCGGCCCACGGAACCGAAGCGCTCGGGCACCTCGCCGCACACTACCTCGTCGGCCAGCGTCTCCAGGCGTGCCAGGGTGTCCGGTGGGGCCACCCCCAGCGCGGCGACCAGGCGTGCGGGCCCGCGCTGGCGCAATGTGGGCAGTGCCGCGGCCATGGTCGCCCCGGTGGCGCTGCCGTCGTCCACCACCACCACGATGCGCCCGGCCGGGTCGATCGGGGAGCGCACCGGGGTGTAGCGCCGGCGGCGCTCCTCGATCAGTTCCCGTTGTCTCCCCACCTCGCGGGCAATCCAGTCGTCGCTGTACTCCCTTGCCGTCTCCTCCAGGTGCACGCTGCCATCCTCGCTTACCGCGCCGATGGCGTACTCCGGGTTGCCGGGGGCACCGATCTTTCGCACCAGCACCACATCCAGCTCGCCCCCGAGGGTGTCGGCGATGATCCGGCCCATGGGCACCCCGCCGCGGGGAATGGCCAGCACCAGCGGGTGTCGACCGGCCAGGTGGCCGAGCCTTGTGGCCAGGCGGTGTGCCGCATCGAGTCGATTTCGGAACATGGCGAGTCTCTCTCATCGGTTTCCTTCCTTCAGTCTAGAAGACGGGGAGCACGCGCAGACTGCCCCTGGCAGGGCTGGCATCGGTGCACTCCCGAGGTTGGTGGAGAAGCCGACTCGAAGGGCATGAATAAAAATGGAAGGGTTTTCCGAATCCGTTTTGTTGGGCTATTGTGTACACAGCGAGTCTGCTCGATTGTATCCAATAAACACAACAAGCGGAGATCTCTTCCATGCAAGAGCCCACCCCCAAGCGGCGCCTTGGCGCCGTCCTGCTGCTCGGCGGCCTGGTCACCGGCAGCGCCCAGGCCGCGACCTGGAGTGACACCTTCCTCGGCTACCGCTACGGCACCCAGTTCACCGAGCCCGGTAATTCACGGGATGTCGAGAAGCACGTGTTGCAGTTCACCCATGTGAGCAGCTACTCGCTGGGCCAGAACTTCCTCAACCTGGACCTGCTGCAGTCGGACAGCGCCGACCCGGCCAGCGGCGGAGATACCGGCGCCACCGAGGCCTACCTGACCTACCGTCACCAGTTGCACCTCGGCAAGCTGACCGGCGAGCCGATGGCGTTCGGACCGGTCAAGGAGGTGGCGCTGACCGGCGGCTTCGACCTCAACACCAAGAACACCGCGTTTGCGCCCCGCAAGCGCCTGCTGGTGGCGGGGCCCACGCTCAAGTTCGACGTACCCCAGGGCTTCGTCGACCTCAGCCTCTTCTATGCTCACGAGTGGAACCACTGCGGGGCGGGCTTCTGCGACGTCAACGAGGTCGAGTTCGACCCCTACTACCAGCTCAACCTGGCCTGGGGGCTGCCCTTCGAGGTCGGCGCCGCGGCGCTCAAGTTCCAGGGGTTCTACAACTACAACGGCGAGAAGGGCGAGGACTATCAGGGCATCGACACCGAGCCCGAGCAGCTGATGCGCACCTCGCTGATGCTCGATGTGGGCCAGCTGGCCTGGGGCGGGGAGAACCAGTTGTGGGCCGGTGTCGGCTACGAATACTGGCGCAACAAGTTCGGTAACCACGGCAAGCCCGGCGTGGACACCGACGCACCGACCCTGCAGCTCGAGTGGCACTTCTGATCGCCGTTAGACGACATTGATGTATACAACTTTGTATTTAATCGACGACAGATTAATGGTCATCGATGTCGACATGCGGTATCCATGGACGACGGACAATAACAGCCCCCGGATAGCCCCATCATGAAAAACAAGACTCGCAACACCTCGCTGTTCGATTTCGACGGGCGGCCGCCGGTCTACAAGGCCCTGCCCATCTCGTTGCAGCACGTGCTGGCGATGATCGCCGGTGTGATCACGCCCCCTATCATCATCGCCGGCGTGGTCGGCTCGACGCCCCAGGAGAAGCTGCTGCTGATCCAGGTGGCGGTGCTCGCCTCGGGCGTCTGCACCCTGTTCCACCTCTATGGTGTCTGGAAGTTCGGCGCGCGCCTGCCGGCCATCTTCGGCGTCGGCTTCGCCTATGTGCCGACCCTGATCGCCGTGGGCGGGCAGTTCGGCATCGAGGGGATCCTCGGTGCCCAGCTGATCGGCGGCATCACCATGATGGTGGTCGGCTACTTCATCCAGTATATCCGCCACCTCTTTCCGCCCATCGTGGCGGGAACCGTGGTGCTAGTGATCGGCCTCTCGCTCTACGACATCGCCATCCGCTACATGGCGGGTAGCGGCAACGTCAATGCCGAGGGCTTCGGCGACCTGGCGAACTGGATGGTGGGTATCATCACCCTGCTGGCAGTACTCGGCGCCTCCCAGTTCGGTCGCGGCGTGGTGCGCCTCTCGGCGATCATCGTCGGTATCCTGGTGGGCTACGCGGTGGCCCTGCCGATGGGTATGGTCGACTTCAGTTCGGTGCCCGAGGCGAGCTGGCTGGCGGTGCCGCGGTTTATGCCTTTCGAGCTGGAGTTCCACTCCGCGGCGATCGTCTCCATGGTGGTGATCTGCGTGATCAACTCGGTGCAGACCATCGGTGACCTCTCCGCCACCAGCGTGGCGGGCATGAACCGTGAGCTGAAGACCCGCGAGCTCACCGGCGGCCTGCTCGGCAACGGCCTGACTACCGCGGTGAGTTCGCTGTTCGCGGCGCTGCCCACCTCCACCTTCAGCCAGAACGTCGGCATCGTGGCCATGACCAAGGTGATCAGCCGCTCGGTTCTGGCCATCGCTGGTGTGTTCATGGTGCTGGCCGGGCTGAGTCCCAAGTTCAGCGCCATCATGACCACCATTCCCTACCCGGTGCTGGGCGGTGCCACCATCACGGTGTTCGGGATGATCACCATGACCGGCATCCAGCTGCTCATCAAGGACGAGCTCTCGGCCCGCAACGTGACCATCGTCGGCCTCTCCCTGGCCCTGGCGCTGGGCATCTCCCAGGTACCGGCGGCCATCGAGCAGTTCCCCGAGATGCTGCAGAACGTCATCGGCGGCGCGCCCATCGTGGTGGCGGCGATCACCTCCTTCGTGCTCAACCTGGTGCTGCCGCATCGCTCCCTGGCCGACGAGCGGCGCGAACGCGAGGAGATCGCCCGTGCCGACGCCGAGGCCGCGGGCCAGGGCCCGGATGCCCAGCCGGTCCCCGGCGGACGAAGCCATCTTTCATGACCCCAACGACAAGCGGGGCGCCGGCTCGCCGGCGCCCCGCTCTGGGGTAGATGGGGGCAGTGGCTGCCCCCTGCTGGCGTCACTTCCCGGCGTCGGCCCTGGCCTCCAGACGAAAGCGGGCGATGCGGTTGATCTGCTCCACCGCCGTGCGGCGCTCCTCGGCGGGATCGTTCTCCAGGCGTGTCTCGAAGGCGTCGAGGATGGCGTAGCGGTCGCTGCCCTTGACCGCCATCACGAACGGGAAGCCGAACTTCGCCTTGTAGGCGGCGTTGAGCCGTTCGAAGCGGGCCATCTCCTTCGGGGAGCACTGGTCGAGGCCGGCGCCGGCCTGCTCGCGGGTGGAGTCGTCGGTGAGCTCGCCGGCCACCGCTGCCTTGCCGGCGAGATCCGGGTGGGCGCGGATCACCTCCAGCTGGCGCTCGGCGGGGGCGGAAGCGAGCACCTCGCCCATCGCTTCGGCGAGTCCCTCGGGAGTGTCCTGTGCCACCGTGAGAGCCTTCTCCCAGGTCAGTTCGGCGACCCAGGGAGAGTGCTCATAGATCTCGCCGTAGGCGGCCACGAAGGCGGCCTTGTCCAGCTGGCTGGGTCGCGGGCTCAGGGTTCTGTCGCTCATGGTTATGCTCCTTCAGGGGGTGGTCGGTTAGTTCTGGCGAGTGCTTCGAATAAATGTATACAAAAAATGTTTTGAAATGTACTGCAAAAATGTCTAAAACTGTTTTCAAAGAGTGAGGGTAGCCTCGGGCACCTGCACCGACAAGCGAAACCCGGTTCCATTACGACAATCCACAACACGACACGAGGAGCACCACCATGGGACGCCTGACCACCCACGTACTCGACACCGCTCAGGGTCGCCCGGGAGAGGGCATCCGCATCGAGGTCTATCGCCTGGAGGGCGAGCAGCGCACCCGCCTGAAGGAGGTGGTAACCAACGATGACGGGCGCTGTGACGCGCCGATCCTCGAGGGCGAGGCGTTCGCTGCCGGCCAGTACGAGCTGGTCTTCCATGCCGGGGACTACCTGCGTGCCCAGGGTGTCGAGGCCGAGGAGCCGCGTTTCCTGGACGTGATCCCGCTGCGCTTCGGCGTGGCCGATGCCGGCGCGCACTACCATGTGCCGCTGCTGCTCTCGCCCTATGGCTACTCCACCTACCGCGGAAGCTGAGGGGCTTCCCCCGCCGAGATGCCCATAACAAGACGCTAGACGAGGCCCCCCTATGCAAGCCTATCTGCTGGATTTCGGAAACTTCATGCTGCGCTGGCTGCACGTCATCGCGGCCATCGCCTGGATCGGTGAATCCATCTACTTCGTGATGCTGGACAACGGCCTGCGCACGCCCAAGGCCGCCGAGGACCGCGACAAGGGCGTGTTCGGCGAGATGTGGGCGGTGCACGGCGGCGGCTTCTACCACAACCAGAAGTACGCCACAGCCCCGGCCAAGCTGCCCGAGGACCTGCACTGGTCGTTCTGGAAGGCCTACACCACCTGGCTGTCGGGCTTTGCGCTGTTCATCCTGCTCTACATGGCCAACCCCAGCTTCTACCTGGTCAACCCCAATGCCAGCTGGGCGTGGGCCGCCAACATGAGCGGCTGGCAGGCCAACGTGGTGGCGCTGCTGTTCCTGCTCGGCGGCTGGGTGGTCTACAACGAGCTGTGCAAGCGCATCAGTCCCAACATGACCCGTGATGGCGTGCTCAGCATCGCGGTGGCGGTGATGATGGTGGTGGTCTCCTACCTGAGCACCCAGATCTTCTCCGGCCGCGCGGCCTTCCTGCTCACCGGTGCGGTGATGGCCACCGCCATGTCGGCCAACGTCTTCTTCTGGATCATCCCGGGGCAGCGCCGAATGGTGAAGGCGATGAAGGCGGGCGAGGCCCCCAACCCGCTGGACGGCAAGCGCGGCAAGCAGCGCTCGGTGCACAACACCTACTTCACCCTGCCGGTGGTGCTGCTGATGATCAGCAATCACTACTCCTTCGCCTACTCCCATGACTACGCCTGGGTGATCATGTCGCTGTTCATCTTCGGTGGTGCACTGATCCGTCAGTTCTTCGTGCTGATGCACGCTGGCAAGATACAACCCGCCTACCCGGTGGCCGGCACCGCCCTGATCGCCGTGGCATTCTGGGTCGCCATGCCGAGCGTCGGTGGCAACGCCGGCCAGGCCCAGGCGTCGGTTTCCGTGGGCATGGCCGAGGTGCAGCCAATCATCGAGACTCGATGTGTGGCCTGCCACGCCAGCAAACCTAGTCAACCTGGCTTCAATGCCCCCCCCGCAGGGCTTGCCTACGATACCCATGAGCAGATCCTGCAGCAGCGAGACAAGATTCGTGAGGTGGTGGCCAGCGGCTATATGCCCCTGGGCAACATGACCGGGATGACCGACGAGGAGCGAGAGGCCATCGCCGCGTGGTCGGAATGATCCCTGAGTCTCCCGCATGATGACTCCCTTGACCCGCCCACGTGGCGGGTCCTCTTGTTTCGGGGCTTGTCTCGGGTCGGGGGCATGATTTCATGGGTGTCGCGTATACAATGAGGACAGCCAACCACAGGGAGCCAGGCCACATGAACCAACGTCAGGAGGTCCCCAGCCGCCGCGGCAAGAACGGCGACGGCGCGGAGCGCCACGAGGCGATCCACCGGGCGATCAGCGATGCCATCATCGAGCATCGCCTCAAGCCCGGCGCGCGCCTGCGCGAGGATGCCCTGGCGGAGGTGTTCGGGGTCAGCCGCACCGGCATCCGCAAGATCCTCCAGCGCCTGGCGCTGGAGCAGCTGGTCACCCTCACCCCACGGCGCGGTGCCAGCGTCACCCGGCCCACCGCCGAGGAAGCCCGGGAAGTCTTCGACGCTCGCCAGATGGTCGAGTGCGGGCTGATGCCCGAGGTGGCAAGGCGTATCGATGCGCAGGGTGCCCAGTCGCTGCGAGAGCTCTCCGCCCGCGAGCAGCAGGCGCTGAGAGAGGACGATCACAGCGCGGCGATCCGCCATTCGGCGGACTTCCACACCCGCCTGGCGCGCCTGGCCGGCAATGCCACCCTGGCCGACTTCGTCGAGCGACTCTGCTTCCGCTCCTCGCTGATCCTGGCGGTCTACGGGATGCCTGGCCACCTGGGGTGCGAGACCCATGACCACGATGCGCTGATCGCTCTGCTGGAGAAGGGCAGGGGGAACGAGGCCGCTGTGCGGATGGGAGAGCACCTGCGCGCCGTGGAGGCCACCCTGGCGATTGTCGAGGAGGAGCAGGAGACGCCGGACCTGCATCGTATCTTCCACGTTTGACACTCGTGGGCAGCGGCGGGCTTGCGCCGCCGAAGCGGCAGGAGTACATTTCTTGTTGTATACAAAAATGTCTCGACATTGGTGTCAGTGTCGTCATCCCAGTAACAACAAGGTGATGGAATGAGCGCTTCCTCCTATCCCCGTGACCTGATCGGCTACGGTCGCACCCCGCCCCACGCCAACTGGCCCGGCAACGCCCGGATCGCCGTGCAGTTCGTGCTCAACTACGAGGAGGGCGGGGAGAACTGCGTGCTCCATGGGGACGAGGGTTCCGAGCAGTTCCTCTCGGAGATCATCGGCGCGGCCAGCTACCCGGATCGCCACCTGAGCATGGAGTCGATCTACGAGTACGGGTCCCGGGCGGGGGTGTGGCGCATCCTGCGCGAGTTCGAGCGCCGCGGCCTGCCGCTTACCGTGTTCGGCGTGGCCATGGCGCTGGAGCGCCACCCCGAGGTGGCCCACGCCTTCAAGGAGCTGGGCCATGAAATCGCCTGCCACGGCTATCGCTGGATCCACTACCAGGAGGTGCCCGAGCACGTCGAGCGCGAGCACCTGCAGAAGGCGATGGCGATCTTCCAGCGCCTCTACGGGGAGAAGCCGCTGGGCTGGTACACCGGCCGCGACAGCCCCAACACCCGTCGTCTGGTGCTTGACGAGGGCGGCTTCCTCTACGACAGCGACTACTACGGCGACGACCTGCCGTTCTGGACCCGCGAGAAGGACAGCCAGGGTGTCGATCACGACCACCTGGTGGTGCCCTACACCCTGGACACCAACGACATGCGCTTCGCCGCGCCCCAGGGCTTCAACACCGCCGACCACTTCTTCACCTACCTGCGCGACGCCTTCGACGTGCTCTACGAGGAAGGAGAGGAGTCGCCGAAGATGCTCTCCATCGGCATGCACTGCCGCCTGCTGGGACGCCCCGGCCGCTTCCGCGCCCTGCAGCGCTTCCTCGACCATATCGAGGCCCACGACCGGGTCTGGGTGGCGCGCCGCGTGGATATCGCCCGACACTGGGTGGAGCATCATCCGGCGCCGGGGCGCTGAGTCATATCACTCGTCCGGATGCGCGGCATTCTGGCGAACATCTTTGAACTGCCGCTTCCCGAAGCGAGAGGCGCCGGGGACAGGTCTGGAGGGGGTCCTATGCCAGGGATGGCATCGGTAGCGCCCAGGGAGGGGTTCACAGCGCCCCCGAACAGGCCTGTCGCCGGATCAGCCTCGAGCGATGTCTGCCACGGGCACGGCTTTCGGCCCAAGCCTTTTCAGGACACACCATGAACCAACGCACCTACTATGCCCCGCATGGCGGGCATCCGCCCCAGACCCAGCTGCTCTCCGACCGCGCGGTGTTCACCGAGGCCTACGCCTTCATTCCCCGGGGGGTGATGCGCGACATCGTCACCAGCAATCTGCCGTTCTGGGAGAAGACCCGGTTGTGGGTGCTGGCGCGCCCGCTCTCCGGCTTCGCCGAGACCTTCTCCCAGTACATCATGGAGGTCTCCCCCGACGGCGGCAGCGAGCGCCCCGAGCCCGACCCCGAGGCCGAGGGGGTGCTCTTCGTGGTGGAGGGCGAGATGACCCTGACCCTGGCTGGCGAGCGCCACCGCATGGTGCCCGGCGGCTACGCCTTCCTGCCGCCGGGCAGCAAGTGGCAGCTGCGCAACGAATCCGACGCCCCGGTGCGCTTCCACTGGGTGCGCAAGGCCTACGAGCGGGTCGCGGGCATCGAGGTGCCGGAGCCCTTCGTGGTCAACGAGAACGATATCGCCCCCAACGAGATGCCGGGCACCGAGGGACGCTGGGCGACCACCCGCTTCGTCGACCCCGGGGACGTGCGTCACGACATGCACGTCAATATCGTCACCTTCCAGCCCGGCGCGGTGATCCCCTTCGACGAGACCCACGTCATGGAGCATGGCCTCTACGTGCTCGAGGGCAAGGCGGTCTACCACCTCAACCAGGAGTGGGTGGAGGTCGAGGCCGGCGACTTCATGTGGCTGCGCGCCTTCTGTCCCCAGGCCTGCTACGCCGGTGGCCCGGGCCCGTTCCGCTACCTGCTCTACAAGGACGTCAACCGCCACGCCGCGCTGCGGCCGGCGATGCGCTGAGATAGCGACGCAATCCGAGCATAGAGGTAACGCTCGAGGCTGATCCGGCGACAGGGCTGTTCGGGGGCGCTGTGAACCCCTCCCTGGGCGCTACCGATGCCATCCCTGGCATAGGACCCCCTCTTCGCCCTGTCCCCGGCGCCTCTCGCTCAGCACACATAGGTACCCGATCATGCTGGAACTCAAAGCCGAGACGCTGACCGCCGAGACCTTCGCCCCCTTCGGCGACGTCATCGACGCCCGCACCGCCGACTGGTTTCCCATCAACGCCGGGCGCACCCGGCGGCACCACGACCTGGCCCAGGTCGAGACCCTGGGGGAGGGCGCGCGGACCCTGATCAGCGTCTTCGTCAGCCAGCCGGTGACGCTACCCCTGGAACTCGACTTCCTGGAGCGCCATCCGCTGGGCAGCCAGGCCTTCATGCCGCTCCATGAAGAACGGTTCGTGGTGGTGGTGGCGCCACCGGGCGACGAGATCGATCCTGCCGAGGTGCGTGCCTTCGTCACCGACGGGCGCCAGGGGGTCAACTACCGCGCCGGCATCTGGCATGCCATCCAGTCGGTGCTGGAGCGGGAAGGGGAGTTCCTGGTCGTCGATCGCGGCGGCGAGGGGAACAACTGCGATGAATACCCCCTGTCGATACAGGTCGTCCTGTAACGCAGGGTTCACGGCCTCCCTACAGGTACCCAAGCCGCTGAAACGGCTTGGGTATTTTTTGGATACAAGAATATTTGAAAATATTTTCCACATAGTCTTGACGCTCCGTTGTGGCGGGCCTAGTCTCGGTATACAGAAAATGTTTCCACAAAAATAAATCCCTCAGGAGGAAGCCGTCATGGCCCGCATGACCGCCGCAGAAGCCGCCGTTCACGTGCTCCGCAAGGAAGGTATCGAGGTCGCCTTCGGCGTGCCCGGCGCCGCCATCAACCCCTTCTATGCCGCCCTGCGCAAGGTGGGAGGCGTCGACCACATCCTCGCCCGCCATGTCGAGGGCGCTTCGCACATGGCCGAGGGTTACACCCGCACCAAAGCCGGCAACATCGGGGTCTGCATCGGGACCTCGGGCCCCGCCGGCACCGACATGATCACCGGCCTCTACTCCGCCTCCGCGGACTCCATCCCGATCCTCTGCATCACCGGCCAGGCGCCCCGCGCCAAGCTGCACCAGGAGGACTTCCAGGCGGTGGACATCCGCGAGATCGCCGGGCCTGTCACCAAGTGGGCCGTCACCGTGCTGGAGCCGGCCCAGGTGCCGCGTGCCTTCCAGCAGGCCTTCCACCTGATGCGCTCGGCGCGCCCCGGCCCGGTGCTGATCGACCTGCCCATCGACGTGCAGATGAGCGAGATCGAGTTCGACCCGGACACCTACGAGCCGCTGCCGGTCTACAGGCCGACCGCTACCCGGGCCCAGGCCGAGAAGGCCATCGCCATGCTGCAGCAGGCCGAGCGGCCGCTGATCGTCGCCGGCGGCGGCATCATCAACGCCGATGCCAGCGATCGCCTGGTGGAATTCGCCGAGCTCGTCGGGGTGCCGGTGATCCCCACCCTGATGGGCTGGGGGACCATTCCCGACGACCATCCGCTGATGGCCGGCATGGTCGGGCTGCAGACCTCCCATCGCTACGGCAATGCCACCCTGCTCGAGTCGGACTTCGTGATGGGCATCGGCAACCGTTGGGCCAACCGCCACACCGGCAACGTCGAGACCTACACCCGCGGGCGCACCTTCGTGCATGTGGACATCGAGCCGACCCAGATCGGGCGCATCTTCGGCCCCGACTTCGGCATCGTGTCCGACGCCGGGGCGGCGCTCGACCTCTTCCTCGAGGTGGCCCGCGAGCTCGAGGCCGAGGGGCGGCTGCGCCAGCGCAGCCGCTGGGTCGAGGCCTGCCAGGAGCGCAAGCGCACCCTGCTGCGCAAGACTCACTTCGACGAGGTGCCGGTCAAGCCGCAGCGGGTCTACGAGGAGATGAACCGGGTCTTCAGCCGCAACACCCGCTACGTCAGCACCATCGGCCTGTCGCAGATCGCCGGTGCCCAGTTCCTCCATGTCTACCAGCCGCGTCACTGGATCAACTGCGGCCAAGCCGGCCCGCTGGGCTGGACCATCCCCGCTGCCCTGGGGGTGCGTCGCGCCGACCCCGAAGCCGAGGTGGTGGCGCTCTCCGGCGACTATGATTTCCAGTTCATGGTCGAGGAACTGGCCGCCGGCGCCCAGTTCAAGCTGCCCTGGGTGCACGTGCTGGTAAACAACTCCTACCTGGGGCTGATCCGTCAGGCCCAGCGCGGCTTCGACATGGACTACTGCGTACAGCTCGCCTTCGAGAACATCAACTGCCCCGAGATCAACGGCTACGGCGTGGACCATGTCTCGGTGGTGGAGGGGCTGGGCTGCAAGGCGCTGCGGGTCACCGAGCCCGACGCCATCGCCCCGGCCCTGGAGGAGGCCCGCCGCCTGGCCGCCGAGCATCGCGTGCCGGTGGTGGTGGAGGTAATCCTCGAGCGGGTGACCAATATCGCCATGGGCACCGACCTGGACGGCGTCAACGAGTTCGAGGCCCTGGCCGAGAACATCCAGGATGCGCCGACCTCCATCGCTTCCCTGACCTGAAACGACTACGACCCAAGGAGACCAAGATGCCCAAGTTTGCCGCCAACCTCAGCATGCTGTTCACCAAGGTGGACTTCCTCGACCGCTTCCAGGCCGCCGCAGAAGCCGGCTTCAAGGGCGTGGAATACCTCTTTCCGTACGACTTCGAGGCCGCCGAGATCAGGCGGCGCCTGGAGGACAACGGCCTGGAGCAGGTGCTGTTCAACCTGCCCGCGGGCGACTGGGCCGCCGGCGAGCGCGGCATCGCCTGCCACCCGGACCGCGTCGCCGAGTTCCGCGAGGGGGTCGAGCGCGCCATCGCCTACGCCCGCGTGCTGGGCAATACCCAGGTCAACTGCCTGGCCGGGATCAAGCCGGAGGGCGTCAGCGACGCCGAGGCACGCCAGACCCTGGTCGGGAACCTGCGCTACGCCGCCGACAAGCTCGCGGATGCCGGCATCCTGCTGATCGCCGAGCCGATCAATACCCGCGACATCCCGGGCTTCTTCCTCAACCGCACCGAGCAGGCACTCCAGATCTTCGACGAGGTGGCAGGCGACAACCTCAAGCTGCAGTACGACATCTATCACATGCAGATCATGGAGGGGGACCTGGCGCCGACCATCGAGACGCACTTCGATCGCATCGCCCATGTGCAGATCGCCGACAACCCGGGACGTCACGAACCGGGCACTGGGGAGATCAACTACCCCTTCCTGTTCGCCCACCTGGATCGCCTGGGCTACCAGGGCTGGATCGGCGCCGAGTACAAGCCCGCCGGCCGCACCCAGGAGGGCCTGGGCTGGCTGGACGCCGCCCGGTAAACATCGTCTCGACAACCCAATGACAAAAGAGAGAGATCATGAGCAAGATCGGATTTATCGGCCTCGGCATCATGGGTCGCCCCATGGCGGGCCACCTGCTGGACGCCGGCCACGAGCTCACCACCGTCAAGCGCGGCAAGCTCGACGAGACGCTGGCCAGCAAGGGCATGCAGGAGCTCGCAAGCCCCCGCGCGGTCGCCGAGCAGGCCGAGGTGATCATCACCATGGTGCCGGACACCCCGGACGTCGAGCAGGTGCTGTTCGGCGAGAATGGGGTCATCGAGGGCCTGAAGCCCGGCACCCTGGTGATCGACATGAGCTCCATCGCGCCGATCCCCACCCAGGACTTCGCCCGGCGCATCCATGAGGCCGGCGGTGAGTATGTCGACGCCCCTGTCTCCGGCGGGGAGGGCGGTGCCATCAACGCCGCCCTGACCATCATGGTCGGCGCCACCGACGAGGGTTTCACCCGGGCCAGGCCGGTCCTCGAGGTGATGGGCAAGACCATCACCCATATTGGCGGCCACGGCGCCGGCCAGACCTGCAAGGTGGCCAACCAGATCGTCGTCGCCCTGACCATCGAGGCGGTGGCCGAGGGCCTGCTGTTCGCCTCGAAGGCGGGTGCCGACGTGGCCAAGGTGCGCGAGTCGTTGCTCGGCGGCCTGGCCCAGTCGAAGATCCTCGACGTGCACGGCGAGCGCATGATCCAGCGGACCTTCGATCCCGGCTTCAAGATCAAGCTGCACCAGAAGGACCTCAACCTGGCACTGGAAGGCGCGCGCAGCCTCGACCTGGCGCTGCCCGGTACCGCCAACGCCCAGCAGCTGTTCCAGGCCTGTGCCGCCAACGGCGGCGCCGAGTGGGACCATGCCGGCATCCTGCGTGCCCTGGAGACCCTGGCCAACCACGAGGTGGGCCAGGCGTGAGTTCCGGCGTCGGCCCGGTGCTGGGCCGGCGCGGACAGGGGAGGTGACTGCTCCCCGAGGGCCTGCCGGCAGACACCGTTCGGCGACGAGCGGCAGAATCCGGTAGGCTCCGGAAGGCGGGCGTCGGGTCGTCGCACGCCTTCCGGCCGCCCCGGCGGCCTTTCCCGGTGGCAGGGGCGACCTGCTGCCGGGTCCTTTTTCGCGATCCCCGAACCCGGGGCAACGTGCATGATCCTCGAATCCGGATCGCTGCTTACGATCTCGAACCCTGATCGCTGCTTACGATCCCCGAACCCGGATCGATCACGATCCAAGAATTCCTGGATGGCCCCGGTGGGGCCATCCGCCGCAGAGGAGAACCCCATGGTCGCCACGCCGTCCCCATCCTCCCCCGAGGCCATCGCCGCGCTGTCGGCGCCGGAGGCCCTGAGTTGGCTGCGCGGCCTCGCCGACACCGCCGTGCACGCCGTGCATCCCGAAAGCCTGCTGCCCGGCGAACTGCCGCCGCCACCCGCCGGCCGCACCCAGGTAGTGGGTGCCGGCAAGGCCGCTGCCGCCATGGCCGCCGCCCTTGAGCGCGCCTGGCAGGCCCACCAGCCCGAGGCCCCTCTCGACGGGCTGGTGGTGACCCGCTATGGGCACGGTATCGAGGCTCACGAGGCGCCCTGCGAGCGCATTGAGGTACTCGAGGCCTCCCACCCCATGCCCGACGGCCTGAGCGAGGAGGCCGCCCGGCGCATGCTCGAGGCGGTGGCGCCGCTGGGCGAGGAGGACCTGGTGATCGCGCTGATCTCCGGTGGTGGCTCGGCGCTGATGAGCCTGCCGGCCCCCGGCATCTGCCTGGCCGAGAAGCAGGCGCTCAACCGCGAGCTGCTGCGCTGCGGGGCGCCGATCCGCGAGATCAACACCGTGCGCCGCCACCTCTCGGCGATCAAGGGCGGGCGCCTGGCCGCCGCGGCCCACCCCGCTCAGGTGCTGACCTGGGTGATCTCCGACGTGCCCGGCGACGACCCGACCCTGGTCGCCTCCGGCCCGACCCTGCCCGACGCCAGCACTCCGGCAGATGCCCTGGCGATCCTCGAACGCCACGGCATCGCCATCCCCGACGCGGTGCGGCGCCACCTCGAGGAGGCCGACCAGGCGCCGTCGCCCGATGACCAAGGCTTCGCCCGCGACCGTGCCCGGGTGCTGGCTCGCGCCGCCGATGCCCTGGAAGCCGCACGAGTGGCCGCCGCGACGAGTGGTATCGAGGTGCGTGTGCTGGGCGATGACCTCGAGGGCGAGGCTCGCGAGCTGGGGCGTGCCCAGGCGCACCTGGCACTCTCGAGTCAGGCGGGACTCAGCCGGCCGCTGCTGCTGCTCTCCGGCGGCGAGACCAGCGTCACGGTGCGCGGCGATGGCCGCGGCGGGCGCAACGTCGAGTACCTGCTGGGGCTCTTCGAGGCGCTTCAGGGCGCACCGGGCATCCACGCCCTGGCCATCGACACCGATGGCATCGACGGCTCCGAGGACAACGCCGGGGCCCTTATCGCCGATGCCGACTGGGCCCGTGCCCGACAGCAGGGGCTTGACCCGGCCACCTTTCTGTCACGCAATGATGCCTACACTTTCTTCCAGGCGCTGGAGCGGCTGATCGTTACCGGTCCCACGCGCACCAACGTCAACGACTTCCGTGCCATCCTGATCCTGCCGAGGACACCATGAGCCATCTCCCCCATGCCCCCATCCACGACCCCATCCGGCGTACCAAGATCGTCGCCACCCTGGGCCCCGCCAGCGACCGCGAGGGGGTGCTCGAGGCGATGATCGCCGCCGGCGTCGATGTGGTGCGCCTCAACTTCTCCCACGGCAGTGCCGATGACCATCGCCGGCGCCTCGAGCGAGTGCGCGAGATCGCCGCCCGCCAGGGCAGGAGTGTCGCCGCACTGGGCGACCTGCAGGGCCCCAAGATCCGCATCGCCCGCTTCGCCGAGGGTGCCGTGGAACTCGAGGAGGGAGACGCCTTCATCCTCGACATGGCGCTGGAAAGCGATGCGGGAACCCGGGAACGCGTGGGCTGCGATTACAAGCAGCTGATCGAGGACGTCACCCCCGGTGACCGACTGCTGCTCGACGACGGCCGGCTGGTGCTGGACGTCAGCGGCGTCGAGGGGCGCGAGATCCACACCACCGTGACCGTGGGCGGCAAGCTCTCCAACAACAAGGGCATCAACAAGCAGGGCGGTGGCCTCTCGGCTCCGGCGCTCACCGACAAGGATCGCGCGGACCTGGCCACCGCCGTGGCGATCGGCGTCGACTACCTGGCGGTCTCCTTTCCGCGCAGTGCCGCCGACATGGCCGAGGCCCGCGAGCTGCTGGGCGAGGCCGGCGCCGAAATCGGCCTGGTGGCCAAGCTCGAGCGTGCCGAGGCGGTGGCCAGCGAGGCGACTCTGGATGGCATCATCCAGTCCTGCGAGGCGGTGATGGTGGCCCGCGGCGACCTCGGCGTTGAGATCGGCGACGAGAAGCTGATCGGCACCCAGAAGCGCATCATCAAGCGCGCCCGCACCCTCAACCGCGCGGTGATCACCGCCACCCAGATGATGGAGTCGATGATCGAGTCGCCCCTGCCCACCCGGGCCGAGGTGTTCGATGTCGCCAACGCCGTGCTCGACGGCACCGACGCGGTGATGCTCTCCGCCGAGACCGCCGCCGGCGACTTCCCGGTGGAGACCATCGAGGCCATGGACCGGGTCTGCCTGGGTGCCGAGCGCGAGAAGGTCGCCCAGGAGTCGGGCCACCGCATCCACGAGGGCTTCACCCAGATCGACGAGACCATCGCGCTCTCCGCCATGTACGCCGCCAACCATCTCTCCGGCGTGGCCGCCATCGCCTGCATGACCTCCACCGGCTACACGCCGCTGATCGCCTCGCGCATCCGTTCGGGGCTGCCCATCGTGGGTCTGGCCCACAGCGCCATCGCCCAGCGGCGCATGGCGCTCTATCGCGGGGTGGTCTCGCTGCCCTTCGATACCAGCGAGATGAGCGCGGAGGAGCTCAACGACCGCGCCCTGGCGCTGCTGGTGGACAAGGGTATCGCCGAGCCCGGCGACCACGTGATCCTCACCCGGGGCGACGAGATGAACGCTCATGGCGGCACCAACACGATGAAGATCCTCGACGTCAACGCCGGCCATCTGCCCGGGCAGTGACGGTAGGCATGTAGCGACGTGCTGATCACGGGCATCCTGTATACAGGATGCCCGCTCGATGTGGTCATTCGTGCCGAAAAGTGCGATGGTGCGGCCAGGATGATCACAATGAGCGAGAGAGCATGAGCCACTCCTGGAAGGCCGACGTCGAGGCCGCCATTCGTGCCGGCGAGCGCATCAGCGACCCCTATATCGTCGAGCAGGTGCGCCAGGCGGTTCTCAGCCAGCGCCTGCCGCCGGGAACGCGCCTGCCTGAAGTGGCACTGGGCGAGATCTTCGGCGTCAGCCGCTCGGTGGTGCGTCGCGCCCTGACTCGCCTGGCCGCCGACCATGTCATCGACCAGCGTCCCAATCAGGTGGCCCGAGTGCGCTCGCCGAGTGTGGAGGAGACCCGCGAGACCTTCGCCGCCCGCCGCCTGGTGGAGGGTGAGGTGGCCGCGCTGCTCGCGGCCCAGGGGGTTGAACCTGGCGTGTTGACGGCGCTGGAGGCCGAGGCGCGGGCCGAGGCCGAAGCCTACGGCCGCAGCGACGAACCGGCACGCATCGCCCACTCCCTGACCATTCATCATCGCCTGGCTGCACTCTCGCCCAATCGTGTGCTGGGGGCCATGCTTACCGATCTGGTGATGCGCACCTCCATCGTCATCGCCCTCTACAAGCGTCCCACGCTCGGTTCCTGCTACCTGGAGGGTGACCACCCGCGGCTGCTGGCGGCCCTGGGTGCGGGGGATGCCGAGGGGGCCCGTGAAGCCGTGGTTGGCCACCTGGTGAGCCTCGAGGGACTGCTCGACCTCGGTCGCCGCGAGGAGGAGACCGACCTGCGCGCCATCTTCGCCGGCGTCGCCACAAGCTGACCTGTCCCCGGCGCCTTTCGCTATCGCCGCATGGCTAACTGCGATAGCCCTGACAGGAACACCGGGCGGGTTGTGGGCATCGGCGGGGTGTCGGACAATGCGTCCATCCATGCCCGTCGGAGCCTCGTCATGCCACTCTTTCCCCGCTCGGGATGTCGCGCCCTGCTGCTGGGGCTTGCCTTGCTGCTGTCGCCGCTGGCCATCGCCGCGGCGCCACCTACCGTGGCCGCCGCCTCAGACCTGCAGTTCGCCCTGAGCGAGGCCGCCGAGCGCTTCACTGCCGAGACCGGTCGCGAGCTGCGCCTCAACTTCGGCTCCTCCGGCAACTTCCGCCGCCAGATCGCCCAGGGGGCCCCGTTCGAGCTCTATCTCTCCGCCGACGAGGCCTATGTGCTGGCGCTGCACGAGGAAGGCCACCTCGAGAATGAGGGTGTGGTCTATGCGGTGGGTCGCCTGGCCTGGCTGCAGCCGAGAGGGCAGGGGGAGCTGCCGGGCGAGGAGGCTCCGCTGATCACAGTGCGTGAGGCGATCGACGCCCATGCGGCGGGGGAGGGGCGCCCGCGCATTGCCCTGGCCAATCCCGAGCACGCCCCCTACGGCGTGGCCGCCCGCCAGGCGCTGGAGCATGCTGGCCTGTGGGAGGCGAGCGCGCCGCTGCGGGTGCTGGGGGAGAACGTCTCCCAGGCCGCCCGCTTCGCCCTCTCCGGTGACGCCCGTGGGGGGCTGGTGGCCTGGTCACTGGCCCTGGCGCCGCCCATCGCCGAGCGCGGCGAGCATGTGCTGATTCCCGAGTCCTGGCATGCGCCGCTGGTCCAGCGCATGGCGCTGGTCGAGGGCGCCGGGGAGACGGCGCGTGCCTTCTATGCCTGGCTGCAGCAGGAGGAGGCCCGCGGGATCCTGGCCGACTATGGCTTCCGCCTCCCCGAGGATGCAGCGCCCTGATGGACTGGACCGCACTCTCGGTCTCGCTGCACCTGGCGACCCTGACCTGCCTGCTGCTGCTGCCGCTGGGAATCTGGCTGGGGCGAGCGCTGGCCACCAGCCGCTCCCGCGCCAAGCCGCTGGGCGAGGCGCTGGTGGCCCTGCCGCTGGTGATGCCACCCACGGTGCTGGGCTTCTACCTGATGCAGGCCTTCGGCGTCGAGGCGCCCTTCGGCGGGCTCTGGCAGCGGCTGTTCGGTTCGGGGCTCAACTTCACCTTCGAGGGCATCCTGCTCGCCTCCCTGGTGGCGAACCTGCCCTTCGCGGTCCAGCCGGTACAGCGCGCCTTCGAGGCGGTGCCGAGCAACCTGCGCGAGGCGGCCTGGTGCAGCGGGCTGTCGCCGGCGCATACCCTGTGGCGCATCGAGCTACCACTGGTGTGGCCGGGCATCGTCTCCGCCCTGGCCCTCACCTTCGCCCACACCCTGGGCGAGTTCGGGGTGATCCTGATGGTGGGTGGCGCCATCGACGGCGAGACCCGCACCCTGGCCATCGCCATCTACGACCGGGTGCAGGCCTTCGACGAGAGCGGCGCGGCCACCATGTCCGCAATGCTGCTGCTGGCCTCCTTCCTCACCATCGGCGTGGTCTACGGCCTGGCGGGCCGGCGCAGGTGGCGCCGTGTCTGAGCCCCTGGTTTCGTCCGCCAGCCTCGCCGTCAGCCTCCACCAGGCGGGGCCCATTCCGCTGGCCGCGGAGTTCCACTGCGCGGCCGGCGAACTGCTGGCACTTGTGGGACCCTCCGGCAGCGGCAAGACGACCCTGTTGCGTGCGGTGGCCGGGCTCTATCGCCCGGCCGGTGGACGCATCGCCTGTGGCGACGCCCTGTGGTTCGATGCCGGCAGGCGGCTCTCCCTGCCGCCACAGCGGCGCCGGGTCGGGCTGGTGTTCCAGGACTATGCGCTGTTCCCCCATCTGACCGCCCTGGGCAATGTCATGGTCGCCCTGGGCCACCTGCCCCCTGCCGAACGCCGCCGGCGCGCCGAGGAGTGGCTGACGCGGGTGCGCCTGGACGGCCTGGCCGGGCGCCATCCGGCCGAGCTCTCTGGCGGCCAGCGCCAGCGGGTGGCCCTGGCACGGGCGCTGGCGCGCAATCCCCGGGTGCTGCTGCTCGACGAGCCCTTCTCGGCGGTGGATCAGGTCACCCGTCGGCGCCTGCAGCGCGAGCTGGCGCTGCTGCGCCAGGAGATCCGCATCCCCATCGTGCTGGTGACCCACGACCTCGACGAGGCGGCGGCGCTGGCCGACCGCCTCTGCGTGCTGCACACCGGGCGCACCCTGCAGGAGGGCCAGCCGGAGTCGCTGTTCCGTCGCCCGGTGTCGCCGCAGGTGGCGCGCCTGCTCGACCGCCACAATGTGTTTACCGGCGAGGTGGTGGAGGAGGGCGGCGAGCGCCGGCTGGCCTGGGGCCCCTGGCGGCTGGAGGTGGCCGAGGGGCTGGCGTCGCTGCCGCCGGGTGCCCGGGTGGCCTGGTACCTGCCGCCCTCGGATGTGGTGCTGCACCGACGCGGGAGGCCTTCGCTGGGCGAGCGCGAGAACCCGGTGCATGCCCGGGTCGAGGAGCTGGTGGTGCTGGGCGGGATGACCTCGGTGACCCTGGCCTTCGATCACACCCCGCAGCGGCTCGGCTTCGAGATCGCCACCCACGCCGCCCGCCGCAACGGACTGGCCCGGGGCGAGGCGGTGCAGGTCTCGCTGCTCGCCGCGGGTATCCACCTGATGCCGGAGACTTCCGCCGCCGGCGATGACACCAGGAGCCTGCCATGAAACACCTCCTTCATGCCGCCATCCTCGCCCTCGGCTCGCTGGCACTGCCCGCAGCGAGCCTCGCCCAGGAACCCGCGGAGCACTTGCCACTCGCCGTTCACGGCGACTCGGGGCAGCATGACTTCCGGGTCGAGGTGGCGGATGAGCCGGCCGAGCGCAGCCGCGGACTGATGGGGCGGGAGCACCTTGCCGCCGATGCCGGCATGCTATTCCTCTATCCCGACGACCAGGCCGGCGGTAGCGGCTTCTGGATGTACCGCACCCTGATCCCGCTGGATATCGCCTTCATCGACGGGGAGGGGCGCATCGTCTCGACCCACACCATGCAGCCCTGCGGCTCGGGTGACGCCGCCGACTGCGCGGTGACCCGCCCCGGGGTGTCCTATCGGGCTGCACTGGAGGTCAATGCCGGTACCTTCGAGGCGCTCGACATCGAGGTGGGGAACTGTGTCACCTGGCCGGGGGCGGAGTCCCGCTGTGACTAGGGCCATCCCGGGCTGTCATTCAACGCTGCTCGCCCTAGAATAGTCGGATGCAGTCGCACGACTGCATCGCTTGATCCATAACCATAATTGCGTCTCGATGCCTTCGAGACGCCGCTGCAAGGACACGCCATGACTACCCATCGACCGCTTGCCAAGCTGGCCGCCGCCCTGGCCGGCGCCGCCGTGCTCTCCGCCTCGCTCTCCGTCCAGGCCCGTGAGATCGCCATCTCAACCGTGCTTTCCGACGCCTTCCCCTGGGGCCAGGCCGCCGCGAAATGGGCCGAGCTGGTGGAGGAGCGCACCGAGGGGCGCATCACCATGCGCGTCTACCCCAACTCCCAGCTGGTCAACGGTGACCAGACCCGCGAATTCTCCGCCATGCGCTCCGGTCTGATCGACGCGGCGGTGGGTTCCACGATCAACTGGTCGCCCCAGGTGCCGGAACTCAACCTCTTCTCGCTGCCCTTCCTGCTGCCCGACGAGGCGGCGGTGGATGCGGTCACCGGCGGCGAGGCCGGCGAGATGGTCTTCGCGGCCATCGAGTCCCGCGACGTGATTCCGCTGGGCTGGGGCGAGAACGGTTTCCGCCAGCTCTCCAACTCGCGGGGGGCGATCGATGAGCCTGCTGATCTCGAGGGGCTGAAGATTCGCGTGGTGGGCTCGCCGCTGTTCCAGGACACCTTCGACGCCCTGGGCGCCGACCCCACCCAGATGAGCTGGGCCGACGCCAAGCCCGCGCTGACCACCGGCGCGGTGGACGGCCAGGAGAACCCGCTCTCGGTGTTCGACGTGGCGCGCATCGACCAGGTGGGTCAGGAGCACCTGACCCTGTGGAACTATATGAACGATCCGCTGATCTTCGCCGTGAACCGCCAGGTGTGGGAGTCCCTCGAGGAGGGTGACCGCGAGATCCTGCGCGAGGCCGCAGTGGAAGCGGGCGAGTGGGAGATCGCCATGACCCGCGAGGAGGAGAGCGAGCGGCTGGCCGCCATCCAGGAGCGCGGCGTCACCGTCACCGAGCTCTCCGATGAGCAGTACCAGGCCTTTGTCGAGGCTACCGCCGGTGTTCACGACGAGTGGATTCCCAAGATCGGCGAAGAGATCGTCGAGGCCGCCCGTGCCTCTGTCGAGTCGCGCTGATCCCCGCCCTTCCTTCCGACTGACCGGCCGGCCCTAGTGGCCGGCCGCTGCCTTGTGAGGTAACCCATGATCCCTTCCCCGGACGCCAGGCCGGAGCGCTGGCTGGCCGCCCTGGCCCTGGTGATCATCTCGCTGATCAGCCTGGGTAACGTGGTGACCCGCTACATCACCGGCGGCTCACTGGCCTTTACCGAGGAGCTCTCGGTGTTCCTGCTGGTGGTACTGACCTTCGCCGGCGCCGCCGTGGCGCTGCGCCGTAACGGCCATATCCGCATCGGCATGCTGGAGCGGGCCCTGCCGACCGGGCCGCGCCGGCTGCTGGTGCTCTTCCAGGGTGTCTGCGGCATCGCCGTGCTGGGCCTGATCAGCTGGTTCGGCGCCAAGCTGGCCTGGCAGGAGTACCAGTGGGGGACCCTCTCGCCGGGGTTGGGGCTGCCCCAGTGGTGGTATATCGTCTGGCTGCCACTCCTGGCAGCGGTGATGCTGGTGCGCCAGCTGCAGCAGACATGGGACCGCCTGCGCGGGAGGCTCGACGATGAGTCCTGACCTGTGGATGCTGCTGGCCTTCACCGGCTTCTTGATCGCCGGGGTCCCGGTCGCCTTCTCCCTGGCGCTGGCCGGTGCCACGGGAATACTGGCCGGGCTGTCGCCGGCGATGCTGGCGACGCTGGGCACCAACACCTACAACAGCATCGCCAAGTACCCGCTGATCGCCATCCCGCTGTTCATCCTTACCGGGCTGATCTTCGAGCGCTCCGGTGTCGCGCTGCGCCTGGTGCGCTTCGCCCAGGCGCTGATCGGCCCGCGCCACGGCGGCCTGGCGCTGGTGGCGGTGCTGGTGTGCATGATCATGGGGGGCATGAGTGGCTCGGGGCCGGCGGATGCCGCCGCGGTGGCCATGGTGATGCTGCCCAGCATGACGAAGGCCGGCTACCCGAAGCCGTTCTCGGCCACGCTGATCGCCGCTTCGGCCTCCACGGCGATCCTGATCCCGCCCTCGGTGGCACTGATCCTTTACTCCATCGTCGTGCCCGGGGTCGACCTGCGGGCGCTTTTCGCCGCCGGGCTCTTCCCCGGGGTACTGGCCGGTCTGGCCCTGCTGGTGCCGGCACTGATCGTCTCCAGGCGTTATGGTTGGGAAGGGCGGGGCTGGGAAGGCGGCATGTCGGTGGCGGGCGCGGAGCGCCTCAGGGTGGGCGAGACCTTCAAGCAGGCGCTGCCGGCGCTGTTCGCGCCAATATTGATCCTCGGCGGGCTGCGCTCGGGGCTCTTTACTCCCACCGAGGCCGCGGTGGTGGCGGTGGCCTACGGCGTGGTGATCGGACTCTTCGTCACCCGCGAGCTCGGCTGGCGCGATCTCTGGGCGCTGTTCGGCGAGGCGGCGGTGATCTCCGGCGTGGTGATGCTGATCATCGCCCTGGCGGGCATCTTCGCCTGGGCGGGCACCATGCTTGGCACCTTCCGCCACCTGGCGGAGTGGATCATCTCGCTCTCCGACAGCGGCGTCGTGCTGCTGGTGCTGGTCATGCTGGCGGTGCTGGCCGCCGGCATGCTGCTCGACGCCATCTCCATCTACCTGATCATGATGCCGATCCTGATCCCGGTGATGCAGCACTTCGAGTGGAATCCGGTGTGGTTCGGCATCCTGCTGGCGATGAACATCGCCATCGGCCAGTTCACCCCGCCGGTGGCGGTCAACCTGATGGTGACCACCGAAGTGGCGAAGATCCGCCTGGAGCAGACCGTGGGCTGGGCGCTGCTGTTCGTCGTCGCCATGGCCGGCGCCCTGGCGCTGGTGGCGGTGTTCCCGGAGATCGCCCTGTGGTTGCCGCGAACCCTCGGCTACAACGTGGGGTAGGGCACTGGTCGCGCTCTTGATGCTGCCCGGAGATTGCCCTGTGGTTGCCGCGAACCCTCGGATACAACGTGGGGTAGGTTGCTACCCTGCCTGCAGCTCGTCGAGCATACGCCGGAAGAGCGCGGCGCTCCTGGCATCGAAGAGCACGAAGCGCACCCGCTCCAGGTGCGGGCAGCGGGGCAGGGTGGTGGACACCGTCTCCAGTGCCACCCGCGCGGCCTCCTCCAGCGGGTAGCCAAAGGCGCCGGCGGAGAGCGCCGGGAAGGCGATGGAGTGCAGGCCCTCGCGTTCGGCAAGCTCCAGGGCGTTGCGATAGCAGTCGGCGAGCAGTGCCTCCGCCGGCTCATCCACGCCGTAGACCGGCCCCAGGCAGTGGATCACGTACTGGTTGGGCAGCGCGAAGGCTGCGGTGATCACCGCCTCGCCCGGGCGGATCGGCGCCAGGGAGCGGCAGGCGCGGTCGAGCTCGGGGCCGGCGGCGCGGTGCAGGGCACCGGCCACGCCGCCGCCGGGGCGCAGCTGGGCGTTGGCGGCGTTGACCACCGCCTCGATGTCGGGCTGCCTGGCGATATCGCCCTGGATACATTCGATCATGCGGCCTCCTCGGTTGCGTTCGTTCAGGGTTGCCACAGTGGCAGCCCGGCCAGGTCGTCGCGACGGTCGCGGGAGAGCGGCAGCTGCTCCCGGGCCTCGGCGAGGGCCTGTCTGGAGAGTGACAGCCGGCGCCACGCCTCGTGCGGGCCGAAATCCTCGGCGGCATGGGCTTCGTCCACCAGCGGCGGACAGAGCAGGGAGTGGCCCCAGGCCTCGCCGGCGCGGTTGAGACTCAGCCACCACTGCTGGTTCTCCATGGCGCGGGCGGTGACGAAGGCGTGCCAGCTGGCGAAGGAGAAGTCGCGGGTGAAGGCCACCGGGTGCAGCACTAGCTCCACCCCCTCGGCGGCCAGGCGCCGCGCCAGTTCGGGGAAGCGCAGGTCGTAGCAGATCATCACACCGACCCGCCAGCCGGCGATGTCCACCACCAGCAGAGACTCGCCGGGCGTGAAATGGGCCGCTTCGGCGGAGGCACCGAACTGGGCACAGTGCAGCTTGTCGTAGACCCCGGCCAGGGCGCCATCCGGCCCCACCAGCACCTGACTGATATGACGCCCCTGCTCGCCACGACGGGCCGTGCCGTAGGCGATGGTGGAGCCCAGGCGTCGGGCCAGCTCGCTGAAGCGTTCGTAGACGGGCCCTTGCAGGTCATCATCCAGATCTCTCAGACACGCGAAGGCGCTGCTGCCGTACTCCAGGGTGGTAAGCTCGGGCAGCACGATCAGGTCGGGGCTGTACGCCTCGCAGCGCGCCTCGATCTCCCGGGTCAGGTGGCGCAGCCAGGCGAGCTGGTCGCCCCGGCAGCGGATGGCGGGTATGGCGGGTTGGCAGGCGAGCAGTTCCATGGGATCTCCTGGGGCATGCGACCTCCCGGCACCTGCGACCAAGAGGCGCGGGTGCCATTCGCGGTGGCCGGTCTATAATCGGCGCCGTGCATCTCTTACCCCTCAGGCTATCAGGAGTCCCGATGTTCTTCCCGCCACGCTTCGCGCCTATGGTCTTCGCCGTGCTGATGTCGCTCTACATGGTCAGCCTCATGACCTTCGTGATCACCTGGGTCAACACCGGCCTGGGCGAAGGCTTCGTGGGGCGCTGGTGGCGCGCCTTCTATATCGCCTGGCCTATCGCCTTCTCGTTGATACTGGTCGGTGCGCCAAGACTGCAACGCCTTACCGCAAGGCTCATTCGCAAGCCCTAAATGGTAGCCGCCGGATGAAAGGGGTGTTGCGATTTCCTGGCTTTTTCGCGACATTCGTTGCAAATCGGCGCACAAAGTTGCAACTCAAGCCTCGTCCCTGTACCAATAGCCTCCCCCCGATAACCGATGCCGGCACCGCCTCCCGTGGCGGAAGCCCTGGGCCCCTGTGCCAGGGCGCCGGACGCGACAACATGAGGAGGCGAGATGAACCAGAGCGTCAATATCGAGCTCGGCAGCCCCGCGGCCGAGGCCTTCGAGGCCCGTCAGTTCAAGGTCTACACCCACCGCCAGCTCGACAAGATCGAAGCGATCCAGAACCTGCCTGACGACCTGCGCTTCGACATGCGGGTCGTCAGCCAGGTGCTGCCGTTCCGGGTCAACGAGTACGTGATCGAGGAGCTGATCGACTGGGACAGGGTGCCCGAAGACCCGGTCTTCCAGCTCACCTTCCCTCAGCGCGGCATGCTGCTTCCCGAGCACTTCGAGGAGGTGGCCGAGCTGATGCGCCGCGAGGCCTCCGCCGCCGAGATGAAGCCGGTGATCGAGCGCATCCGCTCCGAACTCAACCCGCATCCGGCGGGGCAGATGGACCTCAACCTGCCGCTGCTCGATGGCGAGCCGCTGCCCGGCATGCAGCACAAGTACCGCGAGACGGTGCTGTTCTTCCCCAGCCAGGGGCAGGTCTGCCACAGCTACTGCACCTTCTGCTTCCGCTGGGCGCAGTTCGTCGGCGACAAGGACCTGAAGTTCGCCTCCAATGAAGCGGATTCCCTGCACCGCTACCTGGCTGAGCACACCGAGGTCACCGACCTGCTGATGACCGGCGGCGACCCCATGGTGATGAAGGCCAAGCACCTGCGTCAGTACCTGGAGGGGCTGATGGCGCCTGAGCTGGATCACGTTCAGGACATCCGCATCGGTACCAAGAGCCTGACCTTCTGGCCCTACCGCTTCGTCACCGACCCGGACGCTGAGGATATCCTCGAGTTGTTCAGAGAGTTGGTGGCTGCTGGGAAACATGTCGCCTTCATGGCGCACTTCAACCACTGGAAGGAGATGGACACCCCCATCTGCCGCGAGGCGATCCGCCGCATCCGCGCCACCGGGGCGGAGATCCGTACCCAAGCGCCGTTGCTCAAGCACATCAACGACGATGCCGACCAGTGGGCACGCATGTGGACCACCCAGGTGCGCCTGGGGATGATCCCGTATTACATGTTTGTGGAGCGCGACACCGGCGCCCGCCACTACTTCGAGGTGCCGCTGGTGCGAGCCTGGGAGATCTACCGCGAGGCGATGAAGCAGGTGCCGGGCCTGGCGCGCACCGCCCGTGGGCCCTCCATGTCTGCCGATCCGGGCAAGGTGGAGATCCAGGGGGTCACCGAGATTCAGGGCGAGAAGGTCTTTGTGCTGCGTTTCATCCAGGGTCGCGACAGCGACTGGGTGCAGCGGCCGTTCTTCGCGAAATACGACGAAGAAGCCACCTGGCTCAACCACCTGCAGCCGGCGCTGGGGGAGAGCGAGTTCTTCTACGAGGCCGAGTTCACGGCCATGAAGGACGAGAAGCAGGCGTTGATCATGAAGGCATCGTGAGGCAGCGGTGAGTTCTATTCAGCAAGGGCCGCTACGTGCGCCCCTTGCTGCATTGCATCAAGAGATTAACGCTTCATAAACGCTCGTCGGGACTAGACTAGGGGTGAACAAACCCGTCGGCCATGTTCTGCCGGCCTTGCTTCCGGTCATTATCCCCGGAGAAGTTTTTTCGCTAAAGTAGAAAGGGGTGGTAGATTCGGAGCCCGGTGTGGTCTCGGTCTCGCCGCTCGATTGCCGACAACGTCAAAGAGGTATGTCCATGAAACGCCATGCATTCTCTGCTGCTGCCTTCACCGGTGCGCTCCTGGGGGCCGCGATGTTCGCGTCGCCGGCCATGGCGCAGGATGAAGAGAGGTTCATCACCATCGGTACCGGTGGCCAGACCGGCGTCTACTATGTGGTCGGCCAGTCCGTCTGCCGCCTGGTAAATCGTCTGGAAGACGCCAACATCAAGTGTAATGCGCCCTCCACCGGCGGCTCGGTGGCCAACGTCAACGGCATCAAGTCCGGTCAGCTGGACATGGGCGTGGTGCAGTCCGACGTCCAGTACCAGGCCTACAACGGCACCGGCAACTTCGAAGGCGACGCCTACGAGGACCTGCGTGCGGTGTTCCGTGTCCACGGCGAGCCGCTGACCCTGCTGGCCCGTGCCGATTCCGGCATCGAGACCCTCGATGACCTGGAAGGCAAGCGCGTCAACATCGGTAACCCCGGCTCCGGTCAGCGCAACACCATGGAAGTGGTGATGGAAGCCAAGGGCTGGACCGAGGACACCTTTGCCCTGGCCTCCCAGCTGGATGCCGCCGAGCAGGCCGCGGCCCTGGCCGACAACAACGTCGATGCGATGGTGTATGTGGTGGGTCACCCCAACGGCTCCATTCAGGAAGCCACCACTACCGTGGATGCGCGCCTGATCCCGCTGAACGGCGAAGCCATCGACGGCATCGTCGAGGAATTCCCCTACTACTCCAAGTCGGTGATCCCCGGCGGCCTCTACAAGGGCAACGACGAGGATGTCGATACCTTCGGCGTGGCGGCGACCTTCGTGACAACCGCCCAGGCTGACGAGGACATCGTCTACCAGACCGTCAAGGCGATCTTCGACAACTTCGATCGCTTCAAGCAGCTGCACCCGGCCTTCGAGAATCTCGATCCGGAAGAGATGGTCTCCTCAGGCCTCTCCGCACCGCTGCATGACGGAGCTGCCCGCTACTATCGCGAGCAGGGCTGGATCGAGTGATCCGAAGACCTGAGGTGATCTCACCTCGGTGAAGAATGCGCGGTCACCCGAGGGGGCCGCGCATTCTGTTTGGGATGCTCAAGGGCATCACCAGCAGGGGTTCCCAGGGCAAACGTTACAGAGCAGGGCACGCTTATGACTGAGGACAACAAGAGGGCCGCCGGGCACGAGGTCGACCTGGAGGATATGGTCGCCTCGAGCGATTCGGGGGCTCGCAAGCCGGCCGGGACGCCGGGCAAGCTGCTGGTCAGCATTGCCGCCGCCTGGTCGCTCTTCCAGCTTTGGATCGCATCCCCGATCCCCTTCATACTGGGCTTCGGCGTCTTCAATGCCACCGAGTCCCGCTCCATCCACCTGGCCTTCGCACTCTTCCTGGCCTACATGGCCTATCCGGCACTCAAGCGCTCGCCGCGTGACCGTATCCCCGTCCAGGATTGGGTGCTGGCGGCGGCGGCGGCCTTCTGTGGCGCCTACATGTTCATGTTCTATGAACAGCTCGCCCAGCGCCCGGGGGCGCCGATCCTGCAGGACGTGATCATCGGGGTGGCGGGTATCGTGCTGCTGCTGGAGGCCACGCGACGGGCGCTCGGTCCGCCGCTGATGATCGTGGCATCGGTCTTTCTTATCTACAGCCTGGCCGGCCCTTACATGCCGGGCATCCTCTCTCACGGTGGGGTCAGCCTCTTCGGCCTGGTCAACCACCAGTGGCTGACCACTCAGGGGGTCTTCGGCATCGCCCTCGGGGTCTCGACCAGCTTCGTCTTCCTGTTCGTGCTGTTCGGCGCCCTGCTCGACAAGGCCGGGGCCGGCAACTACTTCATCAAGGTTGCCTTCTCGCTGCTCGGCCACTACAAGGGCGGGCCGGCCAAGGCCGCCGTGGTGGCCTCGGCCATGACTGGCCTGATCTCCGGCTCCTCCATCGCCAACGTGGTGACCACCGGCACCTTCACCGTGCCGATGATGAAGCGCGTCGGCTTCTCGGCCGAGAAGGCCGGTGCCGTTGAGGTGGCATCTTCGGTCAACGGCCAGATCATGCCGCCGGTGATGGGCGCTGCGGCCTTCCTGATGGTCGAGTACGTGGGCATCTCCTATGTCGAGGTGATCAAGCACGCCTTCCTGCCGGCGCTGATCTCCTATATCGCCCTGGTCTATATCGTTCATCTGGAAGCCATGAAGGCCAACATGCAGGGGCTGCAGAGCAGCAATCCGCCCAAGCCCCTGGTGCGCAAGGTGATCGGCTTCCTCGGCGGCCTGCTGCTGATGATGATCACGGCCCTCGCGGTCTACTACGGCCTGGGCTGGCTCAAGCCGGTGCTGGGCGATGCCACGCCCTGGGTGGTCGCGGTCGCCCTGACGGTGATCTATGTCGCGCTGCTCAAGCTGGCCGCGGGGTATCCCGAGCTCGAGCTCGACGACCCGGACACCCCCATCTACAAGTTGCCCCAGACCAAGCCCACGGTGCTGGTCGGCCTGCAATACATCCTGCCGGTGATCGTGCTGGTCTGGTGCCTGATGGTGGAGCGCCTCTCGCCGGGGCTGTCGGCCTTCTGGGCGACGGTGTTCATGATCTTCATCATCCTCACCCAGCGTCCGATTACCTCGATCTTCCGCGGTCGCAGCGACATGGCGGCGGACCTGCGCGAGGGGGCCCTGGACCTGTGGAACGGCCTGGTCACCGGTGCCCGCAACATGATCGGCATCGGCATCGCCACCGCCACCGCCGGCATCATCGTCGGCGCGGTCTCCCAGACCGGCGTCGGCCTGGTACTCGCCGAGGTGGTGGAAACCCTTGCCATGGGCAACCTGATGCTGATCCTGCTGCTTACCGCGGTGCTCAGCCTGATCCTCGGCATGGGCCTGCCCACCACGGCCAACTACATCGTGGTGTCGGCGCTGCTGGCGCCGGTCATCGTCAACCTGGGGGCGGAGAACGGCCTGCTGGTACCGCTGATCGCGGTGCACCTGTTCGTGTTCTACTTCGGGATCATGGCGGACGTCACCCCACCGGTGGGGCTCGCCTCCTTCGCCGCGGCAGCGGTCTCGGGGGGTGACCCGATCCGCACCGGCTTCCAGGCCTTCTACTACAGCCTACGCACCGCGGCATTGCCGTTCCTGTTCATCTTCAACACCGACCTGCTGCTGATTGATGTGACCTTCCTGCAGGGTATTCTGATCTTCGTGGTGTCGACCATCGCCATGCTGATCTTCGCCGCGGCGACCCAGGGCTTCATGATCACCCGCAGCCGCTGGTACGAGTCCATCGTACTGCTGCTGGTGGCCTTCACCCTGTTCCGGCCGGGCTTCTGGATGGACAGGATCCACGACCCCTACCAGTCGGTGCCGCCGGCCCAGTTCGCCGAGGCGCTGGGCAGCGTCGACGAGGAGAGCACGCTTCGCCTGCAGGTCAGCGGCCTGGATGCCTATGGCGACCCGCTGACCACCTACATGCAGCTGCCGGTGCCGGAAGGGGAGACGGGCCAGGAGCGCCTCGACAACCTGGGCCTGATGTTGCTGATCGAGGACGACAAGGCCATCGTCGACATGGTGGCCTATGGCAGCCAGGCCTCTGACCTGGGCTTCGACTTCGACCAGGAGATCATCGAGGTGCTGGCCCCGGTGGACCGCTGGACCAAGGAGCTGATGTGGATCCCGGCCTTCCTGGTGTTCGGCCTGATCGTAGTGATGCAGCGGCGGCGGCGGGATCGCAGTGCCGCGGTGACATCAGCCTGAGGGAGAGAGCGTCATGTACCAGAAGATCATGTTAACGGTGGACCTCAACGAGGAGGCCTCCTGGGTCAAGGCGCTGCCGACGGCGGTGGCGCTGTGCCGCAGTTTCGGTGCCTCGCTGCACGTGGTGACGGTGTTGCCGGACTACCGCATGCCGCTGGTCGGCTCCTACTTTCCCAAGGACTTCGCCAAGAAGGCCCATGAGGCGATCAAGGAGGCCCAGCACGAGTTCATCCGCGACCACGTGCCCGAGGACATCACGGCCCAGAGCGTGATCGTCGACGGCTCGCCCTGGGAGGCGATCGTCAAGGCCGCCAAGAAGCTCGAGGTGGACCTGATCGTCATGGCCTCCCACAACAAGCGCAAGTTCGCCGACTACGTGCTCGGTCCCAACGCCGAGCATGTGGTGCACCACTCCAAGGTCTCGGTGATGATCGTGCGCTGAGGATGAGTGGCTCTCGCCACGTCTGATCGGCCTTGTAGAGGGCCCCGACCCGGTGTCGGGGCCCTCCGCGTTTGCGTGGGGCGCAGAGCGTGGAAAAAGGCAAGCGCGATTCCCTGCAGAGTTGACTCGGATCAACTAGATTAAGACAGAGTTAACGAGGAAAGGCCCCGTTAACGTGTCTCGATGGGCCGGACCCGCGCCGGAACCATTCGCGCAGCGCCCGAGCCGGTCGGGCGGTAATCGGTGAAGAGAGGTGACACATGAATGCGGCAACCGCGAAAGCACGTGACGCGTCGGCAGCGCCTGGCGTCAGGATCACCATCCAGCCGGTGGGCATGGAACGCCCCAGGGCCTGGCTCGCCGCCGGCATCGAGGATTTCCGACAGGCCGCCGCGGTCAGCCTGGCCTATGGCATGTTCTGGGTAGGGCTGAGCATCGCAGTCACCGTCGGGGCCATCTATCTGGGGCTCTGGCACTGGCTGCTGCCGCTGGTGGCCGGGTTCATGTTCATCGGCCCCCTGGTTGCGGTGGGCTCCTACGGCATCAGCCGAGCCCTGGAGGCCAATCGCGCCCCCCACCTGGGTGATGCCTTCGGCGCCTGGCGTCCCCATGCCGGCCAGCTGGCGATGATGGGGGTGATGATGATGATCTTCTTCATGGCCTGGATCCGCGTGGCCACGTTGCTGTTCGCGCTCTTCTTCGGCTTCGAGGTGCCCAGCCCCGATGCCCTCTACGCGGCACTGCTGACCACCCCGCAGGGGCTCGGCATGATCGCCGTGGGCACGGTGCTGGGCAGCGTGCTCGCCTTCGGTGCCTTCGCCATCAGCGTGGTGGCCATCCCGACCCTGATGGATCAGGACCTCACCTTCATGGAAGGCATCGAGGCCAGCATTCGCTCGGTATCCAGGAACTTTCGCCCGATGCTGCTGTGGGCCGCCATCCTCACCGGCTGTGTGCTGGTCGGGGTGCTGACCTTCTATATCGGCCTGGCGCTGATCCTGCCCGTGCTGGGCTTTGCCAGCTGGCACGCCTACGAGGATCTGGTGGTCGTCAAGCCCCAGGAGGAGGGCCACCAGTTGCACAGCTGATCGGCTTAGAGTTTCTCTCGACAAGGCACTATGCTGGGGGGCGTGAACGCCCCCCAGCTCTTTATGGGTATCCGTCTTCTTGCCTGCTGTGAGTCTGTCATGCCGCACTCCCTGCCCGCCGCTGCTGTGCTGGCGGCCCTTGCTCTCATCGGTGAGCCGCTCCTGGCCCAGTCCGACCCCTCCGCCCAGGTCGAGTCGCTGCAGCATGAGCTGCACGCCTGCCTGGTGGAGGCCGAGGAGGACCTCGACGCCATGCTGGCCTGTGCCGACACGGCCGAGGCGGGCTGGCGTGAGCAAGTCGAGCGACTCACGGGGCGGCTGGACCGTGCGCTGGGAGAGGAGGCCCGCGACGCCCTGGTACTGTCGGAGCAGGCCTGGCAGGCCAGTCGTGAGGCGGACCTGACGCTGATGGAGGCCTACCATGCCCAGTTGCAGGAGGTGGAGCTGGTCATGCCGGGCATGCTCGAGCTGTCCCATCAGCTGCAGCGCAATGCCATCTTCGAGGCGCGGGCCAACTTGCTGCTGCGCCTTCTCGACGGGCTGGGATCTCTGCCCGATCCCGACCTGCCGCCTTCGTCGAGCTGACCATGGCGTCGTGATCGGGTAGTCTGGCGCCCAGAAGTCGCCGCCAAGGGTACCCGCCATGCGCCTATCGATCATCGCCCTCCTGCTGGCCTGTCTGCCGGTGCCCTCCTTCGGCGATGAGCTGCCGGTACCCGAAGGAGAGGTCCTGCTGACCATCACCGGTGATATTGCCCATCCCAATGTCGGTGAAGACGCGCTCTTCGACCGATCGATGTTGATGACGCTTTCCCCCCTGACGGTCTGCACCCGCACCCCCTGGCACAGTGAGTCGGGCTGCTTTCAGGGGCCGCTGATACGTGAGTTGCTCGCCGCGGCGGGGGGGCGGGCCGACAGCATCGTGGTGCAGGCCCTCAATGAGTACCGGGCCGAGATTCCCGTGAAGGAGTTGCACGACTACGACGTGATCCTGGCCATCAGCCGTGATGGCGAGCCGATCCCGATTCGCGAGTTCGGCCCGCTGTTCGTGCTCTATCCCTTCGATGATCATCCGGAGTTGCATAACGAGGCGGTGCGATTCCGCTCGGTATGGCACGTGGCGGAGATCCATGCGCCCTGAGCAGGCGGTGTCAGCGGGACGTCGCCCATGCTGAAGTTGCCCCTGCGGCTGAGGCTGGGGGCGATCAGTGCCCTGGTGCTGTTCGCCGCCGCTCTGGTCGTGGTGGGCCTGGTCTCCTGGCGCCAGGACAGCCTGGCGGGCAGCGTCGGCGGCGATGCCGTCTGGCATGCCTACAAGCTTGACCGGGATACCGTGCAGATGCGCAGCTATCTCGCCCAGCCCGAAGCGGGCCTCTCCGGACTGCGGCTGCGCTTCGAGCTCTTCTACAGCCGCCTGACCCTGATGCGCCAGGGCGATGTCACCGAGCTGGTCGCCCAGATTCCCGCGGCTGTTGACCTCATCGATGAGATCGAGGCACGCATCGAGGCACTGGACGACGCCATCGCAGGGCTTGCCTCGCTGGAGATGGAGTCCCGGCAGGACCTGGAACAGCGCCTGGAGGTGCTGGGCAACCGTACCGAGCGCCTGGTAATCGCCATCAATGGCTACCTGGCCGAGAGCGCGACCCACGAGCGGCGCCAGCTACAGCGGCTCTATGGCCTGCTGCTGGTGCTTATCCTCGCCATGAGCTTCGCCGCGCTGCTGGTGGCGATGATGCTGTTCCGCGAGGCACGCGACAACGCCGCGGCCCGCCGCGATCTGGAGACACTCAGCCACGAGTTGCAGGCCACCGCGCGGCGTGCGGAGTCGGCGAGCCGGGCCAAGTCGGAGTTCCTGGCCACCGTGAGCCACGAGATACGTACCCCGCTCAATGGCGTCATCGGCATGAGTGACCTGCTGCTAGAGGAGCCTCTCGAGGAGCATCCCCGGCAGTATGCGGCCACCATCCACGACAGCGCCAACTTGCTGCTGGGGCTGATCAACGAACTGCTGGACTTCTCCAAGATCGAGGCTGGACGGCTCGACCTGGAATACCAGCCGCTGTCGCTTGCGGCACTGGTGGAGGGCTCGGTGTCGATCTTCGCCGCTCGCGCCGAGTCACGCGGGATCGGGCTTGAGGCGCGGGTATCCGAGGCGCTGCCCGCCTGGGTGATGGGGGATCCGGCGCGGCTGCGCCAGGTACTGCTCAACCTGGTCTCCAACGCCGTGAAGTTCACCGACCAGGGCCGGGTTGTTCTCGAGGCGTCGCTCGAGGATGACGAGACCCTGCGGCTGGAAGTGCGTGACTCCGGCTGCGGCATTCCCGCCGAACAGCGTGAGCGCATCTTCGAACCCTTCCGCCAGGGCGATGCCTCTACCGCACGGCGCTTCGGCGGTACCGGGCTGGGCCTGGCGATCTCACGCCGACTGATCGATGCCATGGGAGGTAGCATCGACATGCAGAGCGAGCCCGGTGTCGGCAGTCGCTTCTGGTGCCTGCTGCCGCTGGTGCCCGCCGCCGAGCCGGCGCAGGCTGTTGCGACGGGCCGGGCCGAGCTTGGCCAGCCACAGGGGGCGCGACTGCTGGTGGTGGAGGACAATCCTGTCAACCAGCGAGTCGCCCAGGCGATGCTCGAGCGGTTGGGGTGTCGTGTGACCCTGGCCGAGTCCGGCGAGGCGGCATTGGCCCTGACAGAGCGCCGGCACTTCGACCTGATCTTCATGGATGTTCAGATGCCCGACATGGACGGCCTGGAGGTGACCCGCCGGCTGCGCCAGCGCCACGGCTGGTCGGCCACGGTGCCCATTGTAGCCATGACCGCTGGCGGACCAGGGAGGGAGCGGGCGCGCTGCCTGGCCGCGGGGATGAATGGCTACCTCACCAAGCCGCTGCTCCAGGAGGCCCTGCTGGAGGTGCTGCGCCGCCATCTGGGCGGCAGTGCCATGGCGCCCACCCTCGCCATGAGCCAGCAGACACTGGCCGATCCGCTGATCCTGAATTCGCTTCGCGACTCCCTGGGCGAACAGGGAATGGCGTCGATGGTGGTGCTCTACCGCGACCAGGCCGAGGCGCACCTCGCCCAGCTCACCATGGCCCTCGAGGCGGGCGATGCCGGGCGGCTGCGACATGCGGCACACCAGCTGAAGGGAGAGTCCGCGAGCCTGGGGGCGGTGAAGGTGGCGGGGCTGGCCGCGCGGCTCGAGCGGCTGGCTGTCGAGGAGCAGCTCGCGGCGGCGGGTCCCGTCCTCGAGGAGTTGCACGCCTGCCTTGCCACCACCCTGGCCTCCCTGACCCGCTGGGTACAAGACTCCGCGGACTGACTCCCCGGGCATTGTGGCCGCGCCGGGGGCCGGCCTACACTGGATTACTGCCTCGCCCCCGGAGTCGATGATGCCCCCCGATCCCACCGCGTTCACTGGCGCCCCCCCATTGTGCAGCGCGGTCTCGCGACATGCCGACCCTGCGGCTGCCGTGGCCGAGCTGGGCGAGGCGCTGCGTCATCCGGCGCTGGGGTTCGTGCTGTTCTTCTGCAGCGCCGACTATCCCCTAGAGGACCTGTCCCGGGCGATCACGCATACCTTCGGGCGGCTGCCGGTGGTGGGCTGCACCACCGCCGGCGAGATCAGCCCGACCGGCTATGAGCGTGGCTGTATCGTCGCCATCGGCTTCGCGAGGGGGGCCTTCGCCGTCGCCACCGCCCTGGTGGCCGACCTCGACCGCTTCGACCTGCTCGCCGCCCAGCGGCTGGTGGACGGCCTGCTGGAACGCTGCCGTCCTGAAGCCCCGGCGGGCGCCGAGCGCTTCGCCTTGACCCTGCTCGACGGCCTCTCCAGTCGCGAAGAGCAGGTGCTGGCCACTCTGGAGGCGGCGTTGGGGCGCATCCCCGGTTTCGGCGGCTCCGCCGGTGACGACAACCGCCTGGCGCGCACCCATGTCTATGCCGAGGGGCATTTCCACTCCCGGGCGGCGGTGGTGGTGATGGTGGCGACGCGGCTGCCCTTCGAGGTCTTCACCACCCACCACCTGCAGCCGCTGGACCACAAGCTGGTGGTCACCCGGGCGGACAGCGAGACACGTCGAGTGCTCGAGCTCAATGCGTTGCCCGCGGCCGAGGAGTATGCGCGACTGGTGGGAGTGCCGGTGGCGGCGCTGGATGCCCAGGCCTTTGCCCTGCACCCGCTGGCGGTGCGTATCGCCGATGCCCACTACGTGCGCTCGGTGCAGCGGGTCAACCCCGATGGCAGCCTGAGCTTCTACTGTGCCGTGGAGACTGGCATCGTGCTCACCGCCATGCGTCCCACGCCGATGCTCGAACAACTCGAGGTGGTCTTCGATGGCCTGGCGCAGCGTCTCGGCGAGCCAGCCCTGGTGATCGGCTGCGACTGTTTCCTGCGCCGGCTCGAGATCGAGGCGCGTGGCGAGCTGGCGGCGGCCTCGCGGCTGCTGGCCCGGGGCCGGGTGGTCGGCTTCAACACCTACGGCGAGCAGCACCATGGTATGCACCTCAACCAGACCTTCACCGGAGTGGCCATTGGATCCGCGACGTCCGCCTGAGCCTGGCGTCTCACCCGAGGCGCTGGCCGCCGAGAACGAACGGCTGCGCCGCATCTGTGCCGCCCTGATCGAGCGTGTGGAGGCGGGCGGCGTGCCCCATGGCGGCCCCTACGGCGCCTTCGAGCACTCGGTGCTGCTCGCCGAGCAGGTGCGCGAGCGCACCGAGACCCTGCAGCGCACCCTTGCGGCCCTGGAGCGCTCCCGGGCCGATGCCGAAGCGGCCAACCTTTCCAAGACCCGATTCCTCGCCGCGGTAAGCCACGACCTGCTGCAACCGCTCAACGCGGCCCGACTCTTCGCCAGCGCCCTGGAGGGCCACCGCCTGCCCGACGAGTCGCACCGCCTGGTCGGCAGCATCAATCGCTCGCTCAAGGACGTCGAGACGCTGATCGGCAGCCTGGTGGACATTTCGCGGCTCGATGCCGGGGTGCTCAGGCCCGATGTGACCAGCTTTCCCGCCGAGGAGCTGCTCGGGGTGCTGGCCGAGGAGTATCGCCAGGTGGCCACCAGCCGGGGGCTCGAGCTGCGCCATGTGCCGAGCCGCGCGGTGATCACCTCCGACCTGGCGCTGCTGGCGCGGGTGGTGCGCAACTTCCTGAGCAATGCCATTCGCTATACCCGCCATGGGCGCATCCTGCTCGGTTGCCGTCGGCGTGGCGACTGGCTCGAGATCCTGGTCGGGGATACCGGTCCGGGTATCGAACCGGCACAGCAGCGTGTGATCTTCGACGAGTTTCACCGCCTGGAAGCCAGTGGTGAGGAGGACGACCGGGGCCTCGGGCTGGGCCTGGCGATCGTCGAGCGCATCGCCGGCATGCTGGGCCATCCGCTGGCGCTCGCCTCACGTCCGGGGCAGGGCTCGCTGTTCTCGGTGCGGGTGCCCTGCGGCACCGAGCAAGTCAATCATCAGTCGGTCGCGCACGAAGCGCCGGGGCCACTGGCGGGGGCGAATGTATGGGTGATCGACAACGATGCCGACATCCGTGACGGCATGGAGGCACTGCTGGGTGGCTGGGGATGCCGGGTGGCCAGCGCCGCCTCCCCGCAAGGGCTGCAAGGTCCGCCGCCGCAGGTGCTGCTGGTGGACTACCACCTCGGCGAGGGGCAGCCGGATGGCCTGGCAGTGGCCGGCCGGTTGTGCCGACGCTTTCCGGGGTTACCGGTGGTGGTGATTACCGCCAACCACGATGCGGCTCTCAAGGCCCACATCCGCGAGGAGGGCTACGCCTGCCTGCACAAGCCGCTCAAACCGCTGCGGCTGAGGGTGTTGCTGGGGAACCTGCTGGAGGCTCAGCGCCCCCGGCGTTCGGCGAGGTAGGCAGCCAGGTCGAGTTCACCGGCGAGAAGCACGGCCTGGACCCGGCTGGTGACGCCGAGGCGACGCAGGATCGCCGAGACGTGAGTCTTCACCGTGGTCTCGGCGATACCCAGCTTGCGGGCGATGCCCTTGTTGGAGGCGCCGTGGCCGAGCGCTTCCAGCACCTCGAGTTGCTTTTCGGTAAGCCTCGTCAGGCGGTCGTCGAGGGGGGCCGGCGGCGAATCCTGCCTGGTGGGAGGCGGCCGGCGCATCACCTGGGGCGGCAGGTAGAGATGCCCCTCCAGGATGCGCTCCAGAGCCGCCAGCATGTCGTCGCGGGAGGTCGACTTGGGGATGTAACCCACCGCGCCGAGGTCGATGGCCTCGAGCACCGTGCGTCGATCCTGCTCGGCGGAGAGGATCGCCACCGGCAGGGAGGGCAGGGCCTCACGCAGCCGCGCCAGGCCATCGAGCCCCGCGGCGTCGGGGAGTCCCAGGTCAAGCAGCAGCAGATCGAGGCTCGCCTCGTGGCGTTGTGCCTCGCGCATGGCCTGGGCCAGGCTGTCGGCCTCCAGCAGCCGGCTGTCGGGAAGGCCGGCGGCGATTACCGCGGCGATGGCCTCGCGAAACAGCGGATGGTCGTCGGCGACCATCAGGGTGGTCATGGTGCTCTCCTTTCCTCTCCTCTGCGGGCCGGGCCCTCCTACCAAGGAAGGAGGGCGCCTCCTGCCACCGGAGTATGTCGCAGATTGCGCTTACGACCAAGACTGACAGTGCACAGCCTCTATAACGACAATTTCAGGAGCCAAGCCATGATCTACGCCAATCCCGGTGAATCCGGTGCCGTCATCGCCTTCGAGAAACGCTACGGCAACTACATCGGCGGAGAGTTCGTGCCGCCGGTGAAGGGCCAGTACTTCGACAACGTCAGCCCGGTCAACGGCGAGGTGTTCTGCGAGATCCCGCGCTCGAGTGCCGAGGACATCGACAAGGCGCTGGATGCCGCCCACGCCGCTGCCCCGGCCTGGGGCAAGACCTCCGCCGCCGAGCGCTCCAATATCCTGCTCAGGATCGCCGAGCGCATGGAGCAGAACCTCGAGATGCTCGCCGTGGCCGAGACCTGGGACAACGGCAAGGCGGTACGCGAGACCCTCAACGCCGACCTGCCGCTGGCTGTCGATCACTTCCGCTACTTCGCCGGCTGTATTCGTGCCCAGGAAGGTACCGCCGCCGATATCGATGCCAATACCGTGGCCTATCACTTTCATGAGCCGCTGGGCGTGGTGGGCCAGATCATCCCCTGGAACTTCCCGCTGCTGATGGGTGTCTGGAAGCTGGCACCGGCGCTGGCCGCGGGCAACTGTGTGGTGCTCAAGCCCGCCGAGCAGACGCCGGCCTCGATTCTCAAGCTGATGGAGGTCATCGGTGATCTGCTGCCCCCGGGCGTGGTCAACATCGTCAACGGCTATGGCGCCGAGGCCGGCCAGGCACTGGCCACCAGCAAGCGTATCGCCAAGATCGCCTTTACCGGCTCCACCCCGGTGGGCGCGCATATCCTCAAGTGTGCCGCCGACAACATCATACCCTCCACGGTAGAGCTGGGCGGCAAGTCGCCGAATATCTACTTTGCCGACATCATGAACGCCGAGCCGGAGTTCATCGACAAGGCCGCCGAGGGCCTGGTACTGGCCTTCTTCAACCAGGGCGAGGTGTGTACCTGTCCATCCCGGGCGTTGATCCAGGAGTCGATGTACGACGCCTTCATGGCCAAGGTCATGGAGAAGGTGGGTCAGATCACCCGCGGCAACCCGCTGGATACCGATGTCCAGGTCGGCGCTCAGGCCTCCCAGGAGCAGTTCGACAAGATCATGTCCTACATGGAGATCGCCCGGGAGGAGGGCGCCGAGTTCCTCACCGGTGGCAACAAGGAGAGCCTGGATCCGAGCATCGACAAGGGCTTCTATATTCAGCCGACCCTGCTCAAGGGCCACAACAAGATGCGCGTCTTCCAGGAGGAGATCTTCGGCCCGGTTGTCGCCGTGACCACCTTCAAGGACGAGGCTGAGGCGCTGGCCATCGCCAACGACACCGAGTTCGGCCTGGGCGCCGGGGTGTGGAGCCGCGATATCAATGTCGCCTTCCGCATGGGACGTGGGATCCAGGCCGGCCGGGTGTGGACCAACTGCTATCACCAGTATCCGGCCCACGCCGCCTTCGGCGGCTACAAGAAGTCCGGTGTCGGTCGCGAGACCCACAAGGTGGCCCTCGAGCACTACCAGCAGACCAAGAACCTGCTGGTCAGCTACGACATCAATCCGATGGGCTTCTTCTGAAGCCTCTGGCCGCTCGGTTGTTTTTCTGAGCGGCCCCCCAACGCCAAGAAGAGCGGTTGCATCGCTTCACTTGCTTCCCCTGGCGAGCATGAAGCAAAGGTGCAGCGTCAGGCTGCCCGCCAATCGAGGAGATATACAATGGATAACACGATGAAAGCTGCCGTGGTGCGAAAGTTCGGTGAGCCGCTGGCCATCGAAGAGGTCGCGACACCCCGGCCGCAGCAGGGTGAAATCCTGGTCAAGGTGGCCGCCTCCGGCGTTTGCCACACGGACCTGCATGCCGCCCACGGTGACTGGCCGGTCAAGCCCAATCCGCCCTTTATTCCAGGACATGAAGGGGTTGGCCATATCGTGGCAGTAGGTGAGGGTGTTACACATGTCAAGGAGGGCGACCGCGTCGGGGTGCCCTGGCTCTATTCGGCCTGTGGCTATTGTGAGCACTGTTTAGGAGGCTGGGAAACCCTGTGTGAATCTCAGCAGAATACCGGTTACTCGGTGAACGGCGGCTTCGCCGATTACACCTTGGCCGATGCCGGCTTCGTTGGCCGCCTGCCCGACAACGTCGACTTCCTCGAGATCGCGCCCGTGCTGTGTGCCGGAGTGACGGTCTACAAGGGGCTCAAGATGACGGATGCCCGCCCGGGGCAGTGGGTGGTGATATCAGGTATCGGCGGCCTCGGCCATATGGCGGTCCAATATGCTCATGCGATGGGCTTCAACGTAGCGGCAGTCGATATCGACGATGGCAAGTTGGCGCTGGCAGAGCGGCTGGGGGCTACAGTGACCGTCAATGCCATGAAAATCGATCCGGTTGACTATCTGAAGCGCGAGATCGGCGGCGCCCATGGCGCACTGGTCACGGCAGTATCGCCCAAGGCCTTCGATCAGGCCCAGCGCATGCTGCGCCGCGGCGGTACCCTGGTACTCAACGGCCTGCCGCCGGGCGACTTCCCCCTGCCGATCTTCGAAACCGTCCTCAACGGCATCACCGTACGCGGCTCCATCGTTGGAACCCGCCAGGATCTGCAGGAAGCGCTGGACTTCGCCGGCGAGGGCAAGGTCAAGTCCACGATCGCAACCGACAAGCTGGAGAACATCAATGAAATCTTCCAGCGCATGATCGATGGCCAGATCGAAGGGCGCGTGGTCCTCGACATGACGGGCTGACAGCGCAAGGGACGGACGTTCCCTGCCCCTGGGCGCGAGGTCAATCGCGCCTTCTCGGGCCCCTGGCCCCAGGCGAGCCACACTGGGCTGCTGTCTCGCACGACAACCTGATGGCCGGCCGTGAGGGTCGGCCATCTGTCAGGGCCGCATTACCATCTTCGCCTCGGTGAGCCGCTTGACCACGCTCTTGAAGCTGTTCTTGAGGATCAGCATTTCGCCATTGGTCAGGATGATCACGGCCACCGGCTCGTGGCGCGGTTCATTCTCCGCTTCGATCTCGGGGCGGATCTGCGCGATCTGATCGAGATGCACTAGCAGAACGTACTGCTCCTCGGTGGTAGGGAAGTCGGTGATGACCTCGATGAAGCGATGACTCATGGCCTTCTTGCTCCGTGAGTAGGGGGATGGTCTTCAGTGTAGTCGGGGGCGCGGCGGTGATCGTTGCTGAAGCCTATCGGGGCCAGGGCGCGAGGCGACGCGCGACTTTATTTGCCTCGTCGCTACACCTCCCGGCCGCTTTGCGTCATCATCTCCCGCCCGGAGTTCGCGGAGAAAGCATGGCGATGATCGACCTCGAAGCCCCCGACCTCCACCAGCAGCGGCTGCAGCAGGTCGCCGCCCTGATCCGTGCCAGCGGTGCGCGCCGGGTGCTCGACCTGGGATGCGGCTCCGGCGGGCTGCTGCAGTACCTGCTGCGCGACGCCCAGTTCGAGTGGGTGGTGGGCCTGGAGCTCTCCGGGGAACTGCTGGCCCAGGCCAAGCTGCGCCTGGAGGCGCTGCCGGCCGCCCGGGCGGGGCGCCTCGAACTGATCTGCGGCTCCTATGCCGATCCCCATCCGTCGCTGGCCGGCTTCGAGGCCGCGGCCATGGTGGAGACCATCGAGCATGTTCCGCCCGAGGCGCTCTCCCGGGTCGAGCGCGCGGTGTTCGCCGGTCTGCGGCCGCGGCTGCTGGTGATGACCACCCCCAACCACGAGTACAACCCGCTCTACGACATGGATCCGGGAGAGTTCCGCGATCCGGACCACAAGTTCGAGTGGGATCGGGCGCGGTTTCGGCACTGGAGCCAGGGCGTGGCGCGCCGTAACGGCTACCGCGTGCGCTTCTCCGGGGTCGGCGAGATGCACGCCCACCTTGGCCAGCCGACCCAGCTGGCGTGCTTCAGCCGTGAGGCGAGCGGCGCGTGATGTCGCCTCCGCTCACCGGCAGAGCTATCCAAGGTTTCCGGAGGGAGTCGCCAGCCAGCGCCTGGCCAGGCGCAGGGCTCGAGCCTGGTCTGCCACCACGGCCAGCCGGCCGGGTTCACGACGAATCCCTGCACGGCGCAGCTTGAGCACCAGCCGCGCGGGCAGCCCGACGAACACCAGGCCGATATGGCGCTCGTGGAGCTCCTCGGCGAGGGTCTGCAGGGCGACGATGGCGGTGGCATCCAGGCTCGGCACGTCGCGCATGTCGAGCAGCATCACACGGATGTCCGGGTCGACGACCTGTAGCGAGGAGACGGCCTTCTCGGCGGCGCCGAAGAACAGCGGACCATCGATATCGTAGAGCGCGATCCCGGGCGGCAGGTCGCCCAGGTCGTCACTCTCCTTCTCGTCCAGACGACGGGTCTGGGTCACCTCGGCCATGCGCCGGATGAACAGCGCCGCCGCCAGGCCCATGCCTACCGCCACGGCCAGCACCATGTCGAAGATCACCGTCAGTGCGAAGCAGATCACCAGGATGGCGGCATCGCTGAGCGGTGCACTCTTCAGGGTGTGCAGGAAATGACGAGCCTCGCTCATGTTCCAGGCGATGATGAACAGCAGGGCCGCGAGTGCCGCCATGGGCACCAGGGCCAGCACGCCGGCCAGCAGCACTACCGCCAGCAGCACCACCAGGGCATGGACCACTGCGGCCACGGGCGAGAAGGCGCCGCTGCGGATATTGGTGGCGGTGCGTGCGAGTGCCGCGGTGGCGGTGATGCCACCGAAGAAGGGCGCGACGATATTGCCGAGCCCCTGGCCCAGCAACTCGGCGTTGGGATCATGACGGGTGCGGGTGAGTCCGTCGGCCACCACCGCGCAGAGCAGCGACTCGATGGCTCCCAGCATGGCAATGGCCAGGGCCGGACCCAGCAGTTCACGGATCAGCGCGAAGTCCACGGCAAGCGGCGTGCCATCGGGGCCGGGCAGTTGCCAGGGCAATGTCAGGCTCGGAGCGAAGGGGGGAATGCCACTGCCGCTTTCTCCCGCCAGGCTCCAGCTGAAGCGCGAGGCGATGGTGTCGACCTCGATGCCCAGCGGAGTGACCGCCAGGGCCACCAGGGTGCCCACGGCGAGTCCCACCAGGGGTGCGGGAATCGGCAGGCGCAGGCGCGGCCAGAGGATCAGGGTGGCCAGGGTGACCATGCCGATCCCCAGCTCCGCCGGGTCGAGTCCCGGCACCGACCGGGCGATGGTGACCGCATTGCCCAGGGTGTTCTCGCCCAGATCCACCCCCAGGCCGAGGAAGTCGGGCAGCTGCAGCAGCGCGATCACCACGGCGATACCGGCGGTAAAGCCCAGCACCACCGGATAGGGCACGAACTGGATCAGGCTGCCCAGGCGGGCGAGTCCCAGGGCAAACAGGATCAGTCCGGCCATCAGGGTGGCGATCAGCAGACCACCGATGCCGTGGTTGGCAACGATGGGGAACAGGATGACCACGAAGGCGGCGGTCGGGCCGGAGACGTTGAAGCGTGAGCCCCCGGTGAGGGCGATGATGGCACCGGCGACGATGGCCGTGTAGAGGCCATGCTGGGGCGGCACGCCGGTGGCGATGGCCAGGGCCATGGAGAGGGGTACCGCGACGATGCCGATGGTCAGCCCGGCGAGCAGGTCGCGACGCAACTCGGCAAGACCGTATCCCTGACGCCAGGCGGCGACCAGGGCGCTGCCGGGCAGCGGGACACGATAGCTGGAACCATCGGAGGCGCGGGACATGACAACTCCTTTGCTTGCTAAAGAGCAGGAGGTGTTACGTTACGCCTACGTGTTGCAATGCCGCAAGACCACTTATGTCACAGGGGCCTCTTCCAGGCACGGCAAGGCCCGAGACGGCGCGGCCATATACAGCAACGCCCGGCACGGAACCGGGCGTTGCCATGGGGGCCGGGGTCGGGAGAATCAGTTCTTGCCTTTGCCTTCGGCCTTGCCATAGGCCTTGCGGGCGGCCTGCTGCATCTCCTCGATCTGCTCCTCGCTGAGCAGCTCGGCCAGCGCCGCCTGGTGCTCGTCGCGCAGCGCCTGGTACGCCTCGCGACGCTCCTGGCGGGAGTCGAAGTCGCGGTTGCGCAGCTCGGCCATGTCGGCGTAGTGGGCCCGACGCAGCTCACCCAGGGCCTCGCGCTCCTCGTCGGAGAGGTCCCAGCCGTCGACCATCTCGGTCATGCGCTGCTGCAGGGCCTTGGCGTGGCTCTGGCGCTTCTCGGTACGGTACTCCTCGCGCATCTCGCGGCGAGCCTCGTCGAGGGCGGCCTGCTGGTCGTCGCTGAGCAGCTCATCGATACGGTCACGATGCTCCTCGCGCAGCTCGGCCATGGCCTGGCGATGTTCGCGGTGAGCGTTTTCCAGCGCCTCGCGGGTCTCTGCATCGAGGCCGGCGCGCTCGAAGAGGGCCGCACGCTTCTCGGCGTAACGTTCGGCGCGGGCCTCCTGCCATTGCTGGCGCTGCTCGGCACGCTCGGCGTCGCCCGGTGCGGCAGTGGCAGTGAGTGCCAGCGGGGCGATGGCCATGGCGAGCAGGGCGGGGGCAAGGATGCGGCGAGAGAGTCGGGTCTGCATGGGGAAACTCCTGAGATTCTCGAATTGACGACTGTCACTTTGCGCGGCCGGCGTGCAAGGGCCATGCAGCGAAGGTGCAAAGGTGGTGCAGTTCACTCCTCGGGCTGGTACTTGTAGCCGACCCCGTAGACCGAGCGGATCACCTCGCGCTCCGGCCACGTCTCGGCGATCTTCCTGCGCAGCTTCTTCACGTGGCTGTCCACGGTGCGCTCGGAAACGATGCGGTGGTCGCGGTACATGTGGTCCATCAGCTGGTCACGGGAGAAGATCCGCCCCGGGGCGTGCATCATCACCTTGAGCAGCTGGAACTCCACGGCGGTGAGCCCCAGGTCATGACCGTCGGCCAGGGCGCGCCAGCCATCCTCATCGAGCACCAGATTGCTACCGACGGCATCGGGCTCGTTGGCCAGCTGGCTGCGGCGCAGCACCGCCTTGACCCTGGCCACCACCTCCCGGGGGCTGAACGGCTTGCAGATATAGTCATCGGCACCCAGTTCGAGGCCCAGCAGGCGGTCGACCTCCTCGACCCGGGCGGTCAGCATGATCACCGGCAGGGCCGGCCATCGCTGGCGCATCTCGCGGCACAGGGTGAGGCCGTCGGTGCCGGGCAGCATCAGGTCGAGCAGCACCAGCACCGGCCCCTCCCCGGCCTGGCGCGTCTCTTCCAGCCACGGCAGCACGCTGTCGCCGTGATCCAGGTGGTGGGGTTCGAAGCCGCTGCCGGCCAGGTAGTCGGCTACCAGTCGGGCGATCTTGGGTTCATCCTCGACGATCAGGATGCGCTGGGGGTGCTCGGCCTGGGTCATGAGGTCTCCTCCTTGAGCGTGGTGTCATCGAGTGGCGGGAAGCGCAGGATCCAGCGTAACCCACCCAGCGGCGAGGCGGCAGCGGTCATTTCACCGCCGTGGGCCTTGACCAGAGCGGTGGCGATGGAGAGTCCCAGGCCACTGCCGCCGCTGGCCCGGCTGCGCGAGCCCTCGACCCGGTAGAGCCGCTCGGTGAGGCGCGAGAGTTGGGCAGCTGGAACCCCCGGGGCGCTGTCATCCCAGAGGATCCGAATGCCGTCGGCCGTGCTCTCCAGGCTGACACGCAGCTGGCCGGGGGGGCGTGTATAGGCGCAGGTGTTGTCCAGCAGGTTGCTCCATAGCTGTCGCAGGCGGCTGGCGTCGCCGCGGATCCAGGCCGCCTCGGGAACACTGCACTCCAGGGTGAGGCCGCTGTCCTCCAGCCAGCCGCTGGCCTCGTCGAGGCGCTGGCGCAGGCTGTCGGCCAGGTTCAGTGGTGCCAGCTGGACCTCCAGGGCGCCGGCATCGCTCTGGGAGAGCAGGCGGAGGTCGGCGACCAGGCGCTCGAGCTGTTTCACTTCCTGGGAAAGTGAGTGCAGGCTCTCGTGATCCAGGGGGCGGATACCGTCCTGCATCGCCTCGATCTCCCCGCGCAGTACCGCCAGCGGGGTGCGCAGCTCGTGGGCGATGTCCGAGACCCAGCGACTGCGCGCCTCGCGGCTCGCCTCGAGAGTGGCAGCGAGCACGTTGAAGTCGCGGGAGAGTCGCGACAGTTCATCGCGGCCGCGTTCCGGCAGGCGTGTGCCGTAGTCGCCTTCGGTAAGGCGCCGGGTGGCCAGTGCCATGCCGCGGGTGCGTCGTCCCAGCCACCAGGAGAGGCCGCCGGCCAGCAGCAGCGAGGCCAGGCCCAGGGCGCCGATGATGATGCCCAGGTTACGCTGTTGCCGGGAGAGGAAGACCCGCTCCATGCGGGCCATCAGCTGCTCGGGCGGGCGGTAGCCCAGGGTACCGACCCGCTCGCCCTGATGCTCGATGGGCAGCCAGCGCAGGGTGGCGGCCTCCTCGTCATCATCGGGCGGCAGGCCGATCACCGGCAACCCCTCGGCGTCGTGGAGCACGAAGTCCTTGGGATCGCCGAGCTGGCGCTCGATGCCTACCGGTGCCGGCCCGGCGCCGGGCCACAGCTGGTGACGGACCAGGCGGTGCCAGGCGCGGGGCGAGGCGCGCAGCCACTGCCAGTCGCCGCGTTGCGACCACTCCTCGGCAAGCCCGGCGGCGAGGGTTTCGGCGCGCTGGGTCTGGGTCTTGTCCAGGTAGTCGAGGAAGCCCTGGTCGAGGCTCCTCGATACCGCCAGGAAGACCAGGCCTGAGATGGCGACATTGACCACCAGGATTACCGCGAACAGCTTGATGCCCAGCCGGGAGATGGCGGGGCGGGGCAGGGTCAGGCGCATGAGCGTCTCGCCGCGAGCAGGGTGATCTGCCAGGGTCGCCCCCGGGAATGCAGCCAATGGTCAGCGAATGTGCAAGTGGCGTGCAAGAGGCGATTCACAGTGTCAGCAGGAAGAGGATCAGCGGCGGCGAGAGCAGCGAGAGCAGAAAGCCCGAGACCACTGCCACCGGTACGCAGCCCACCCCGCCATGCTGCTGGATCACCGGCAGGGTGAAGTCCATGGAGGTGGCACCGCCGTAACCGATGGCCAGGGCCGCGTGTCGCCGGATCACCAGCGGGATCAGCACGAAGGCGACCAGCTCACGGGTCAGGTCGTTGAAGAAGGCGACACCGCCCAGCGCAGGCCCCAGGGCATCGCCCACCAGGATGCCCGACAGCGAGTACCATCCGAAGCCGGCGGCCATGGCCAGCCCCTCGTTCCAGCGCAACTCGAGCAGCGGCGCGGCGAGCAGGCCGCCGACCAGCGAGGTGGCGGCCAGGGTCAGGGCGATGGCCAGGCCGTGATGATTGAGCAGGATCTGACGCAGGGGCATGCCGGAGTTGCGCAGCTGGCAGCCGATCAGTGCCAGCAGGACATAGAGCACCCACTCGGCAAGGGTCTCGGCCATGGCGTGTAGCGGTATCGCCGATAGCCGGCCGGCGGCCAGTCCCAGCGCCACGCCGAGTACCACCACTCCGACCAGGGCCAGCGAGCCGGCCATGGCGGCGAGCTTGCTGGTGGGGGCGCCGGGCACCACGCGCGCCGGGTCGGCGGCGAGCCTCAGGCGGCGCGACAGCCACCACAGCCCCGCCAGGTTGCAGGTCGAGGTCACCAGGAACAGCGTCAGGGCCTGTCCGCCCATGCGCGACAACTGGCCGGCGAGGTTCTCGAGGCCGGCCAGGCCGAATCCCATCAGCAGCAGGATAAGATAGACCGAGGCATTGACCCCCCGGTTGATCACCGCCAGCACGGTGGGGTGACGCACCGGTACCAGGTAACCCAGCACCAGGGGCAGCAGCACGATCAGCAGGCCGCTCAGCATGGAGATTCCCTTCCCTCTGTAGCCGCCCCGGGGCGGCGCCTCGAAAGCGGCTACTCTAGCAGCCAGGTGCGAGGTGCCCAACTGCTTGTCGGGAGCACTCGCCAGGATCAGTCGGCCAGGCTCAGCTCACTGAGTGTCAGGTGGCTGCGGCGTTCGCCGTCACGGTGGTAGTCGACCGCGAGCAGCAGGCCCGGGATCTCGGGGTGGAAACGGAACACCAGCCTGCGGTTCGGCTTGTCGGCCTCCCGGGCTTCCACCGTCAGCGCCACGAAGGTACCTGCGGGCAGGGTGACCCGGGAGCGGCCCTGCGCCCGGGCTTTGAGCACCTCCTCGCGCCCCTTGTGATCCAGGTAGCGGATATCGCAGACGCTGGTGGCACAGTCGCCGTCGATGATGCGTCGCGAGAGTGCGAAGAGCGCCGTCTGGCGATCCGGCAGGCGTGTCAGCCGGTCGCCGGAGAGGCTGTAGCTGTCGCCCACCCCCAGCAGCATATAGCCGCTGGCGTAGTAGAGGGCCTGGATGCCCTCATCCTTCAGCAGGAACCGGCTGCGTTCGCTGCCACGGGCGATGCGGATGCCGGTCTCCATCAGGCTTTCCCAGTAGTCGCCCTCGTGGGAGAGCCGATGGTCGATATAGGCCGCCGGCCAGTCCTTGACCTCCAGGCGATAGCGAGCCGTGAAGGGGCGCGGCGCAATCGAGGCGCTGGCATCGTGGTTCTCGGCGCTGCGCTGGGCAGGACCCGGCGCCGCCGGGGCATCGGCCACGGCCAGCAGTGGCAGGCAGGCAAGCAGCCAGGGCATGAGGCGGGTCATCAGGCCACTGGGCCGAGACCACAGAGGGGCTCGCTTGGGCATGGACGCTCTCCGTAGCGGGAACCGGGGTGGACCGACATGGCCCGAGACGTGTGAGGCCAGTGCCTGCCCGGAGGTTCCCCATTACCCGACGATGCCACATTTCCCCCGCCTTTGGCAGGCACGGGTGTCAGCTGCTCGAGCGCAGGCGTGCCAGGGCAGGGGAGAGCTCGACCGGATAGTCGGCGTGGCCGGCCTCCATTCGCAGCAGGGACTCCGGCATGCAGCGCAGGGCGGCGGTAACCCGCTCCCGGGCGCCCTCGGCGAGGGCCATCTCGTCGTCGGCCACCTGGCCGCTGCGCACCAGAGGACGCAGCAGCGCCTCCCCCTCGATGCCGGGCTCGTCGCGCAGGGCGATGATGTCGCCGGCGTAGCGGCCCTCGGCGTCCTGCCGGCGGTAGAGCTGCTTGCGGCAGGGCAGGTTGATCTTGCCCGGCGAGTGCTTGAGCCGCGGCGTGCCGGCGTACTCCACCAGCTTGTAGGAGAGGTCGATGACCGGTGCATCCGAGGAGACGCCCATCTCGGTGCCCACGCCGAAGGCATCGATGGGCGCGCCGGCCGCGACCAGCTCTGCGATCTTCCACTCGTCCAGGCCGCTGCTGGCGACGATCCTCACCTCCGGGTATCCCGCCGCGTCGAGCCTAGTACGGGCCTCCCGGGCCAGCGTGCCCAGGTCGCCGGAGTCGAGGCGGATGGCGCCGACGCGTATCTCGGGGTCTGCGTCCATCAGGGCGATCACCTTGGCCACGCCGGCCAGGGTGTCGTGGGTATCTACCAGCAGGGTGGTACCTGGGTAGTGGCGGGCGAAGGCAGCGAAGGCAGCCTCCTCGTCGTCGTGGGCAAGGATGTAGCTGTGGGCCATGGTGCCGGAGAGCGGCATCTCGTGGCGCAGCCCGCCGAGCACGTTGCTGGTGCCGGCCAGGCCCGCGGTGCGATAGGCACGCACTCCGCGCACCGCGGCATCGATTCCGTGCATGCGGCGCAGGCCGAAGTCCATCACCGGCCGGTCGCCGGCCGCCAGTACCACGCGCACCGCCTTGGAGGCGATCACCGTCTCCAGCTGCACCAGGTTCATCACCAGGCTCTCGAGCAGCTGTGCCTCGGCGAGAGGCGCGTCTACCTCCATGAAGGGCTCGTTCTCGAATACCGGCGTGCCTTCGGGAAGGGTCCAGATATCCCCCGTGAATCGCCACTGGCCGAGCCAGGCGAGGAAGTCGTCACGGAACTGGCCGGTCTCGGCGAGGCTGGCCAGGTGGGCGTCATTGAAGTGCAGCCGCGTGGCCAGCTCGGCCGCATACTGCTGGCCACAGGCGAGCATGAAGCGTCGCGTCGCGGGCAGGCGGCGATAGAACAGGCTGAAGGTGGCGCGCTCCTGCAGACCCTCTACCCAGTAGGCCTGGAGCATGGTGAGCTGGTAGAGGTCGGTGAGCATCGCCAGGTCCGCGTCGGCGATGGCGTAGGAGGGATGCCTCATGCGGATACCTCGCCACTCACCTCGACGCCGGCGCTCTTCAGCGCATCACGCACCTCGGCCACCGCATCGGGTACCACCGCGGCGCTCAGGTGTTCGAGCAGCAGGGTGGTGAAGCCCTCGCGGCGGGCCTCCAGGGCGGTGGCCTGAACACAGACATCCAGTGCCAGGCCACAGACGATCACCCGCTCGATGCCGCGGCTGCGCAGGTAGCCGCCGAGTCCCGTAGCGTCGAAGGCCGAGTAGGCGTCGGCATCGAAGGCGCAGGCCTTGCTGACGCGGATGGTGTCGGCATCCAGCGCCAGGTCGGTATGGAAGGCCGCCCCCGGGGTGTCCTGCACGCAGTGCTCCGGCCAGGGGCCGCCGCGATGGGCGAAGCTCACATGGTCCACCGGGTGCCAGTCCCGGGAGGCGACGATCAATGCACCACCCGCGCGGGCTGCCGTGACCTCGGCATTGATTGCGGGTACCAGGGCGTTGCCGCCGGTTACCGCCAGGGCACCGCCTTCGCAGAAGTCGTTCTGCATGTCCACGACGAGCAGTGCGTCGCCGGGGCCATAGTTCACCTGGGTGGGCATCGCACATCTCCTTGGGTCGTTGGGGCTCGCCTCTCAGCCTAGGGCTTCGGCGACCTGCCGTGTAGCCTGTTCAGTAGCCGGCCGCGGGGTCCACCGTGTCCAGCGGCGCGCCGGCTTCGAAGGAGCGCAGTGCCTCGGCTACCTGGTCCAGTGCTGCCGCAAGTGGGGTCGGCCCGGCCATGTGGGGGGTCACCCACACCCGCGGATGGGCCCACAGGGGGCTTGCCTCGGGCAGCGGTTCCTCGGGGAAGGCATCGAGAATGGCGCCGCGCAGCCGACCCTCGGCCTCGCCCTCCCCGAGGGCATCGAGCAGGGCCGCCTCGTCGATCAGGGTGCCGCGCCCCGGGTTGATCAGGCTGGCACCCTCGGGAAGCCGGGCCAGGGCCACGGCGTCGATGATATGCCGGGTGGCCGGGGTGTCGGGCAGCAGCAGCACCAGGCTCTTCACCCGGCCGAGCAGCGCCGCGAGGCCGTCATCGCCGTGGTGGCAGGTGATGCCCTCCAGGTGCTTGGGCGAGCGGCTCCAGCCGTGCACCGGGAAGCCGTCGGCGGCGACCATCGACGCCACCCTGGAACCGATGGCGCCCAGTCCCAGCACCCCCACCGGCCAGTCGGCCTTGTCGCTCATGGCATGTTCGTGCCACTCCCGGCCCCGCTGCTGTCGCCGGTAGCGGTCGAAGTCACGCTGGAAGTGCAGCAGGCCGTAGCGCACGTAGTCGCCGATGGGCTCCGCCATGCCGGCGTCGCGCAGCTTGACGATGGGCACGCCGGCAGGCAGGCCGGGGTTGTTGAGCAGGGCATCCACCCCGGCGCCCAGGTTGACTATCCCCTTGAGAGCCATGGGTTCGCGCAGCAGTGACGCCGGGGGCTTCCAGGCCGCCAGGTAGTCGGCCTCGCGGCGCTTGTCGTCCGGCGCCGCACTGGTGAAGATCTCGGCCTCGGGCAGGCGCTCGGCGAGGGCTTCCTGCCAGCGTTCGGCATCGTCGATATGGACCAGTACCTTCATGTTTCCTCCCGGAGGTCGTGATGGACCCATCATCCCGGGCCCGGGTCTCGCGGACAAGCCCGTAACACTGGCATCTTTGACATCAGGAAATGCTTGACCGGCTACCGTGGGTTGGCAGTAACCTCCCGCTATGGGGGTCCTCCCCCACTGCCTGGTGCGACTGAGTGGCCCGTGGTCCGCGGCCCGTTCAGGCATTCGACAGTGATCGTGACCCTGGCCCGGGCCTTCTCCTCGTCGAGAGGGCCATTTTCTTGATGTTGCTTTGGCGAGTGGCCCAATGACCCAGGTAAACCTGCCCTTCACTCGTGAGGAATATGCCACCCGGCTGTGGAAGGTCCGCGCCGAGATGGCGAGTCGGGGCATCGATGTGCTGATCGTCAGCGACCCCTCCAACATGGCCTGGCTCACCGGCTATGACGGCTGGTCGTTCTATGTGCACCAGTGCGTGCTGGTCGGTCTGGAGGGTGAGCCGGTGTGGTATGGCCGGCGCATGGATGCCAACGGGGCGTTGCGCACCTGCTGGATCGATGCGGACAACATCACCTACTACCCGGACTATTACGTCCAGAACCCCGACATGCACCCCATGGAGTACCTGGCCCAGTCGATCATGCCCGATCGCGGCTGGCACCAGGGCGTGGTCGGCATGGAGATGGACAACTACTACTTCTCGGCCAAGGCCTATCAGAGCCTGCTGCGCGAGCTGCCCCACGCCCGCTTCATGGACGCCAACGCCCTGGTCAACTGGTGCCGCGCGATCAAGTCGCCCCAGGAGATCGAGTACATGCGGGTGGCGGCGAAGATCGTCGAGGGCATGCACTCGCGGATCCTCGAGGTGATCGAGCCCGGCCTGCCCAAGAGCAAGCTGGTCTCGGAGATCTACCGGGTGGCGATCGAGGGGTGGCGAGACGAGCGCGGCCAGGTGTTCGGCGGCGACTATCCGGCCATCGTACCGATGCTGCCCACCGGCAAGGACGCTGCCGCGCCCCACCTGACCTGGGACGACACCCCCTTCCGCAAGGGCGAGGGCACCTTCTTCGAGATCGCCGGGGTCTACAAGCGCTACCATGCGCCAATGTCGCGCACGGTGTTCCTGGGCAAGCCGCCGGCGGAGTTCGTGCGCGCCGAGTCGGCGCTGCTCGAGGGCATCGAGAGAGGCCTGGAGGTGGCCAGGCCCGGCAACCGAACCGCGGACATCGCCATGGCGCTGGGCGCGGCCATGGACAAGTACGGCTTTGACCGCGGCGGCGCCCGCTGCGGCTATCCCATCGGCATCAGTTACCCGCCGGACTGGGGTGAGCGCACCATGAGCCTGCGCCCCTCCGACGAGACCATCCTGCAGCCCGGCATGACCTTCCACTTCATGCCCGGCCTGTGGGAGGACGACTGGGGCCTTGAGATCACCGAGAGCATCCTGATCACCGAGACCGGCTGCGAGACCCTGGCCGACTTCCCACGCCAGCTATTCGTGCGCTGAAAGAAAGTGGCGGTGACCAAAGCGAGGGGCGCCGGGGATAGGCCGAAAGGGAGGTCCTATGCCAGGGATGGCATCGGTAGCGCCCAGGGACGGGTTCACAGCGCCTCCCTGAAGGCCTATCGCCGGTAAAGCCCCGAGCGGCTGTCCGCCAAACACAGAACAAGGAGTGGTACACCATGACCAAGCGTCCCAGCCCCATCAGCGCCACCGTCGACTTCGACGCCGACGGCGTCCAGCACGGCTTTCTCAAGCTGCCCATCTCGGTGGACGACTCCGCCTGGGGGGCGGTGATGATCCCGGTCACCGTGGTCAGGAACGGCGAGGGGCCCACCGCGCTGCTCACCGGCGGCAACCACGGCGACGAGTACGAGGGCATCACCTCGCTGCTCAAGCTGTCGAGCGAGCTCAAGGCCGAGGAGGTCACGGGCCGGGTGATCATCGTGCCCTGCATGAACACCCCCGCGGTGATGGCCGGCAAGCGTACCTCCGGGCTCGATGGCGGCAACCTCAACCGCAGCTTCCCCGGCGACCCCGACGGCAGCGTGACCGAGAAGATCGCCGACTACTTCACCCGGGTGATGGTGCCGATGTGCGACGTTGTGCTCGACCTGCACTCCGGCGGGCGTACCCTGGACATCATCCCCTTCGGCGCCTCCCATGTGCTCGACGACCCGGAGCAGCAGCGCCAGGCCCTGGAGGGCGCCAAGGCCTTCGGCGCCCCCTACGCCATGATGATGTTCGAACTCGACGCGGCGGCGCTGTTCGACACCGCGGTGGAGAGCCAGGGCAAGATCTTCGTGGCCACCGAGCTTGGCGGCGGCGGCACCTCCACCCCGGAGAGCATGTCCATCACCGAGCGCGGCGTGCGCAACTTCCTGATCCACTACGGCCTGCTCCAGGGCGAGGTGGAGATGCCCGACGAGCCCCAGGTCTACCTCGACATGCCCGATGCCAGCTGCTATGTGCAGAGCGAACACTCCGGCGTGCTGGAGCTCTGCCACGCCCTGGGCGAGCGGGTCGAGAAGGGCGAGGTGGTGGCCCGGGTCTACGACATGACACGCAGCGGCACTGCCCCGGTGGAGTACCGCGCGGCGCGCGGCGGCGTGCTGGCGGCAAGGCGCCATCCGGCGCTGGTCAACATGGGCGACACCATCGCGGTGATCGCCGATATCGTCGACTCCCTGGGATAAGGCGGCCGGGATCACCATGAAACTCGACCGCTACGACCTGAAGATCCTCGAGATCCTCTCCCATGACGGCCGCATCACCAAGTCCAGGCTGGCCGAGGCGATCAACCTCTCGGTCAGCCCCTGCTGGGAGCGGGTTCGCCGGCTTGAGAAGGCCGGCATCATCGAGGGCTACAGCGCCCGCATCAACGCCGCTGCGCTGGTGCGGCGCACCCCGGTGTGGGTGCAGATCGAGCTCAAGGCCCACAACGCCGAGAGTTTCGCCCGCTTCGAGGCACTGGTGCAGGAGACCCCCGAGGTCACCGAGTGCGTCGCCGTGGGCGGCGGCGTCGACTACCTGATCAAGGTCGAGGCCGACTCCATCGACGCCTATCAGCGCCTGATCGACGCCTGGCTCACCGGCGATGCCGGCATCGAGCGCTACTTCACCTATATCGTCACCAAAAGCGTCAAGCGACCCGTTCCGGGCTTCTCCCGCGACGACTTTGTCGGCTGAATCCGTGCCTCTGCGCGAGTAGACCGTTGAAGGGCGCTGGACGACTGCTGGCTAAGCTGGTAACTAATGGGGTGGGCGAAAGCCCACTGGCCGGGCGATCTATCCGGCACCGCGAATAGCCGGACGAGATGCAGTGCCCACGCAATACCCGGATCGCCTGACGAGAGAGACGACGATGTCCTACTTCACCATTGCCGGGGTGCAGATGCATGCTCTCCACCACGGCGACAATACCGAGGCCATGCGTCACCGGATCGACGTGCTGATGAGCCGTTTTCCCCAGGTGCAGATGGTCCTGTTCAGCGAGCTGATGCCCATGGGGGCCTCGCCACACCATGCCCAGCCGTTCCCCAGCCATGCCGAGCAGCTGTTCTGCCAGATCGCCGAGCAGCATCGCATCTGGTTGATCCCGGGCTCGATGTTCGAGCAGACCGACGATGGAATCTTCAATACCCTGTCGGTGATCAACCCTCACGGCCAGGTGGTGGCCCGCTACCGCAAGATGTTCCCCTTCCGGCCCTATGAGGCGGGGGTGGAGAGCGGCAGTGAGTTCGTGGTCTTCGACGTGCCCAACGTGGCGCGCTTCGGAGTCTCGATCTGTTATGACATGTGGTTCCCGGAGACCACCCGCACCCTCGCCGCCATGGGTGCCGAGGTGATCCTGCATCCGACCATGACCGACACCATCGACCGCGATATCGAGCTCTCCATCGCGCGCACCAATGCCGCGGTCAACCAGTGCTACTTCTTCGATATCAACGGTGCCGGTGCCATCGGCAACGGCCGCTCCATCGTGGTCGGCCCCTCCGGGGACGTCATCCACCAGGCGGGCACCGGCGAAGAGGTCATGCCCATCGAGGTGGACCTGAACCGCGTGCGACGCGAGCGCGAAACCGGCCTGCGCGGACTGGGCCAGCCGCTCAAGAGCTTCCGCGATCGGGCCGTCGACTTCTCGCTCTACCGCAGCGAGACCGGCTCGTCGCCCTTCCTCGACACCCTGGGCCCGCTGCAGAAGCCCCGGCGCGCCGACATTGAAGAGTACTGATCGAAAGCCCTGAGAGGGCACGGATCACGCCCACCCGGAGGGCCATACCATGCTGGAGTCCCTGAAGCGCACCCTGTGTCGGCTGCTCGGCCGCAGGGGCTCCGTTTCGCGACACGCGCCTCGATCCGCCGCGGGAGCGGCCGATGCCCCCTCATCCGACACCGTTGGAGCGACCACAATGAACAAGATCACCAGCATCGCCGACGTCCGCCGCCATTTCCTCAACAACAAGGAGCCGGTCTATTTCATCTCGGCGACCAACTTCAATCTGCTCGGCATCGGCGATTGGGTGGGCAACTTCCGGCATATCAACTACATCGACTGCTTCGAGGGCCAGCAGCGCAATGTCTTCGTGCCCAAGGAGAAGTTCCCCCGTGACTTCGAGAGTATCGAGGACATCAACAACTACCTCCTCGAACACAAGGAGGTGATCGACTTCATTCAGTCCCGGGCCGACGGTGAGAAGGCCGGTACCGCGGCCTTCCTGATGTTCGACGAGCACACCGAGGAGGTGTGCGAGCAGCTTGGCCTGCGCATCGCCTTCCCGCCGGCGGTACTGCGCCAACGCATGGACAACAAGATCGAGACGGTGCGTATCGGCAACAAGGCCGGGGTGCCCAGCGTGCCCAACGTGCTGGCCCGGGTCGGCAGCTACCAGGAACTCTGCGAGGTGAGCAAGGACCTGGGCAATGACCTGGTGGTGCAGACCGCCTTCGGTGACTCCGGCCATACCACCTTCTTCATCGCCGGCGAGGATGACTACTACAAGCACGCCGAGGAGATCGAGGCCGAGTCCGAGGTCAAGATCATGAAGCGCATCAACTGCCGCGGCTCGGCCATCGAGGCCTGCGCCACCCGCTGCGGTACCGTGGTGGGGCCGCTGATGACCGAGCTGGTCGGCTTCAAGACGCTGACTCCCTACAAGGGCGGCTGGTGCGGCAACGAGATGTTCGCCGGCGCCTTCACCCAGGAGATCCGCGACAAGGCGCGGGAGTACACCTTCAAGTTCGGCGAGGCGCTGCGCGAGGAGGGCTACCGTGGCTATTTCGAGCTCGATTTCCTGATCGACATGGACAACGGCGAGGTCTATCTGGGCGAGCTCAATCCGCGGGTCACCGGGGCCAGTTCGCTGACCAACGTGGCCGCCTTCGCCCACTCCGACATCCCGCTGTTCCTGTTCCACCTGCTGGAGTTCTCCGATGTCGACTTCGACCTCGACATCAACGAGATCAACGAGCGCTGGGCGCACCCGGAGAGTGTCGACAGCTGGAGCCAGCTGGTGATCAAGCATACCGACGAGAGCGTCGACCTGCTCACCGCCGCGCCGCGCACCGGGGTGTGGAAGATGGGGGCGGACGGCAGCATCGCCTATGACCACTACAGCTACCACCCCCACGCCGCCGAGAGTGAACAGGAGGGCTTCTTCCTGCGCATCAGCGGTGCAGGTGACTTCCGCTACGAGGGGGCGGACCTCGGCATCCTGATCACCCGAGGGCGGCTGATGGACGATGACTTCCAGCTCAACGAGCGGGCCAAGGCATGGATCGACGGTATCCGCGGCCAGTACGCCGGACAGTCGCTGCAGGACCCGGTGGTGGAGCAGGTCGCCGTCAGCCATGCCGTGGGCGGCGGTAACTTCAAGATCTTGTGAGCATGCCCGATGCGATGGATGACAAGACGCTGCGTTTTCGCAGCCTGATCGAGCTCGAGGCAGGGCCCAAGTGGCGCTCGCTGTTCGACACCCACTGGCATGCCTATGAGGCGTGGTATCTGGCCGAGGGCGAGCGCGAGCGGCCTGGGTACCTGGCCTGCCTCAACGCCCTGCGCCGGCACATGCCCGAGCTGCTGCCGACCTATCAGGCGCTGTGCTCGCTGGCCGGCGGGGGGGACCTGGCGTCACGCTTCCTCAGCCTCTACCAGCCACCCCCCTATATCACCGGCTGCTCCCAGGCGGTGCTGGCGCGTCCCGGCGCCACCCTGCTGGCGCGCAACTACGACTATCCGCCGGAGCTGTGCGAGGGCACCATCCTCTATACGCGATGGAACGAGCGCCGGGTGATCGCCATGACCGACTGCCTGTGGGGCGTGCTCGACGGCATGAATGATCGCGGGCTAGCCGTGTCGCTGGCCTTCGGCGGGCGCAAGGCGGTGGGCGACGGCTTCGGTGCGCCGATCATCCTGCGTTACCTGCTGGAGTTCTGCGATACGGTGCCCGAGGCCGCCGAGGTGCTGGCCCGGGTGCCCACCCACATGGCCTACAACATCACCGTGGCCGATGCCGCGGGACGCTACGTCACGGCGATGATCGCCCCGGACCGGCGTGCCAGCATCCGCCGGGTACCGGTGGCCACCAACCATCAGAAGAGGATCGAGTGGTATGCACACGCCCTGGCTTCGGAGACCCTGATCCGCGAGCGACAGCTCTCCATACTGGTGGACGACGAGGCCACCGATGCGGCGCGGCTGGAGGCGGCCTTCAAGGCACCGCCGCTGTTTCGCCACGACTATCGGCGGGGCCTGGGGACCGTCTATACCGCGTTCTACCGTCCCGCCGAGGGGCGTGTGCGTTACCACTGGCCGGGCCTCGACCTGGACCTCGGCTTCGACCACTTCCCCGAGGAGTGGGTCACCGTGCGCTACGGCGTACGCGAACGGCTCGGCGGGTGACCGCCAGTGATGACCCGGTAATGACAACGACAACCATCATGCAAGGGTATTGCCATGCACGAGACGAGTCCTACCGAGACGCCCTACACCGCCCTGGGCTTCTATCACAAGATCTCCCAGCTGCGTGCCGATACCTGGAACGCTCTGAAGCGTGACCTGGGCCAACTGATCAGGCAGCCCGCCGACACTGCCCGGGCGCGGACCCTGGTCAAGGCGATCGACGTCAAGCTCACCCGCCTGGAGATCATCGAGGACTACCATGCCTTTCCTTCCAAGGAGGACTTCCGGCATCTCTGGTCGCTGTTCGACCGCGAGGAGTATTCGCTGCTGGAGAAGGTGGTCAAGCGCCTGGTGCGGGCGCTGATCAGCGAGTCCTATCGGAGGCGTCACGTCGACCTCAGCGAGACCGACGGTGATGCGGAGGACCTTGAGACCCTCGACGCCCTCAACCAGCTGCGCCGTGGTCACCCGGCCTCCAACAGCTCGGCCCAGCCGTACTTCGAGCTGCTGATCGTCGACAACCTCTCCGCCCAGGAGGAGGAGGTGGTGCGCGAGGCCTTCCACAACATGCGTCGCCCGGAAGACCGCTTCGTCTACGACGTGGTCACGGTGCGCAGCTTCGAGGACGCCCTGATCGCAGTGCTGGTCAACCCCAACATCCAGGCCTGCCTGATCCGCTACGAGTTTCCCTACAAGTCGAAGTACAACCTCAGCGCGTTGCGCAACTATCTGGAGGGGCTCTCCGAGCAGGAGCTGGAGAACCAGTCCGAGGCCGAGCGCAGCATCCTGCTCAGCTCCATGATCCACGAGCTGCGCCCGGAGATCGACCAGTTCCTGGTCACCAGCGGCGATGTGGAAGCCACGGCCAGCCGCGATATCCGCCACTTCAACCGGATCTTCTATCGCGAGACGGACTACATCGAGCAGCACCACACCATCCTGCGCGCCATCGACAACCGCTATCGCACCCCCTTCTTCGATGCCCTGCGCGAGTACAGCAAGAAGCCCACCGGGGTCTTCCACGCCATGCCCATCTCGCGGGGCAAGTCGGTGACCCGTTCCCACTGGGCGGGCCACATGATCGACTTCTACGGCATCAATATCTTCCTCGCCGAGACCTCGGCCACTTCCGGCGGCCTCGACTCCCTGCTGCAGCCCTATGGCCCGATCAAGAAGGCCCAGGAGTATGCCGCCCGAGCCTTCGGGGCGCGCCAGAGCTTCTTCGTCACCAACGGCACCTCCACCGCCAACAAGGTCGTGGTGCAGGCGCTGGTCAAGCCACGGGACATCGTGCTGATCGACCGCGACTGCCACAAGTCCCACCACTACGGCATGGTGCTGGCCGGCGCCCACGTCAGCTACCTGGACTCCTACCCGCTGCATGACTACTCCATGTACGGCGCGGTGCCACTCCACGAGATCAAGAAGACCCTGCTCGCCTACAAGCGCGCCGGCGAGCTCGACAAGGTCAAGATGCTGCTGCTCACCAACTGCACCTTCGATGGCGTGGTCTACAACGTACGCCGGGTGATGGAGGAGTGCCTGGCGATCAAGCCCGACTTGGTGTTCCTGTGGGACGAGGCCTGGTTCGCCTTCGCGGGCTTCAACCCCACCTACCGGCCGCGCACTGCCATGCATTCCGCGCGTACCCTGCGCGAGCGTTACCGCAGCGAGGCCTACCGCGAGGAGTACGCCGCCTGGAAGGCGGAGTTCGACCAGCTCGACCCCGACGATGACGCCACCTGGCTCGAGCGGCGGTTGCTTCCTGATCCCGACGTGGTGCGCATCCGCACCTACGCTACCCACTCCACCCACAAGACCCTGACCTCGCTGCGCCAGGGCTCGATGATCCATGTCTGGGACCAGGACTTCCGCCAGAAGGTCGAGGCGCCGTTCCACGAGGCCTACATGACCCATACCTCCACCTCGCCCAACTACCAGATCATCGCCTCGCTGGACGTGGGGCGGATGCAGGCGGAGATGGAGGGCTTCGAACTGGTTCACGCCCAGGTGGAGGCGGCGCTCTCGCTGCGCGAGCAGCTCTACACCCACCCGCTGCTGCAGAAGTACTTCCGGGTGCTGATCAACAAGGATATGGTGCCGCTGGAGTACCGCCAGTCGGGAGTCGATACCTTCTTCGACCCGGTGACCGGCTGGAACAAGATGGAGGAGGCCTGGGCCAACGACGAGTTCGTCGTCGACCCCAGCCGAATCACCATCGCCATCGGCGCCACGGGCATCGACGGCGATACCTTCAAGAACGAATACCTGATGAACAAGTACGGCATCCAGATCAACAAGACCTCGCGCAATACCGTGCTGTTCATGACCAACATCGGCACCACCCGCGGCTCCATTGCCTACCTGCTCGATGTGCTGATCAAGCTGGCCAAGGAGTTCGAGGCGCGCTGGGAGGAGAGCAGTCGGCCCGAGCGCAAGATCATCGAGCACCGCGTGCACTCCCTGACCCAGGAACTGCCGCCACTGCCCGACTTCAGTCGCTTCCACGACGCCTTCCGCCAGTGCCCCGACACCCCCCAGGGGGATATCCGCCGCGCCTACTTCCTGAGTTACGACGAGGAGAACACCGAGTACCTGCGCTTCGACAATGGCGCGCTGCAGGCCGCGATGCGAGAGGGCCGTGACGTGGTCTCGGCGAGCTTCGTGATCCCCTATCCGCCGGGCTTCCCGGTACTGGTGCCGGGGCAGGTGGTCAGCGAGGAGATCCTTGCCTTCCTGCAGGCGCTGGATGTCACCGAGATCCACGGCTATCGCCCGGAGCTGGGGCTGCTGGTGTTCACCGAGGAAGCGCTGGTCGACCCCGCGGCGGGCTGAGCGCCTCGCTTGCATCCGACCACCACAGAAAAACTTCGTGTCACGCCGGCGAGGACGAAAAAAAGCCCATTCGCCTCGTCGGCTAACGAAAACTCCCGCCGCAGCTTCTCCCCTATCATGTCCCCATCGAGCCGCACCGGACGCAACCGGGCGGCTCGCCAGTTTTTTATCGTTTTCTCGGCGCCCGAAGCCGCGCCGGAACACCACTGGCCACACCACGTCAATCCGGCCAGTGCGCAAGGGGAGGTGCCGCATGAACATGAAGCTGTCCAGGACGCTGTCCACCATGCTCGACGATCCGCGTCTGTTCCGTCAGTACGCCTATGTCGATGGCAAGTGGACCCACGGCGACGGCGGCCGCGAGGAGGCCGTGATCGATCCCGCCACCGGCGAGGTGATCGGGCATATTCCGTGGCTCGAGGCCGACCAGATCCGCGCCGCCGTGGATGCCGCCGAGGGCGCCTTCGTGCACTGGCGCGCACTGCGCGCCGACGAGCGCTGCGAGCGCCTGCTGGCCTGGTACGACCTGCTGCAGGCCAACCGCGAGGACCTGGCCACCATCATGACGCTGGAGCAGGGCAAGCCGCTGCCCGACGCCCGCGGCGAGGTGGAGTACGGGGCCAGCTTCGTGCGCTGGTTTGCCGAGGAGGGCAAGCGTACCTTCGGCGAGACCATCCCCAGCCATATCCCCAACGCCGCCCTGGGCACCATCAAGGAGCCGGTGGGTATCGCCGCGCTGATCACCCCGTGGAACTTCCCGCTGGCGATGATCACCCGCAAGGCCGCCGCCGCCATGGCCGCCGGCTGCCCGGTGATCGTCAAGCCCGCCGGCGAGACCCCGTTCTCGGCGCTGGCACTGGCCGAGCTGGCTGAGCGTGCCGGCATCCCGGCTGGCATCTTCAATGTGGTGCTGGGTGAGCCCGCCGAGGTCTCGAAGATCCTCTGCTTTGATGACCGCGTCAAGGCGCTCTCCTTCACCGGCTCCACCCGGGTCGGCCGCCTGCTGCTCGAGCAGAGCGCCAACACCGTCAAGCGCGTGTCGCTGGAGTTGGGGGGCAATGCGCCCTTCATCGTCGGGCCGGACATGGACCCCAAGGAGGCGGCCTTCGCCGCGGTGGCGGCCAAGTTCCAGACCGCCGGCCAGGACTGCCTCGCCGCGGACCGCATCCTGGTCCACGAGTCGATCCATGACGAGTTCGTCGAGCACTTCGCCGAGCGCATGGCGGCGCTGACCGTTGGCAATGGCCTGGAGAGCGAGATCGACCTGGGTCCGCTGATCCACCGCCAGGCGGTGGAGAAGGCCGCGGCCATCGTCGATGACGCCCTGGCCAAGGGCGCCACCCTGGTGGCCGGCGACCAGAGCCTGGCGCCGGGCGAGAACTTCTTCATGCCCACCCTGCTCACCGGGGTGACCCATGACATGAAGATCTGGCACGAGGAGAGCTTCGCGCCGGTGGCCGGGATCACTGCCTACGCGAATGACGACCAGGTCATCGAGATGGCCAACGACACCGAGTATGGCCTGGCGGCTTACATCTATACCCACGATATCCGTCGCATCTGGAAGATCATGCGCGCGCTGGAGTTCGGCATGGTCTCGGTGAACTCGGTGAAGATGACCGGCCCGCCCGTGCCCTTCGGCGGCGTCAAGCACTCCGGCCTCGGTCGCGAGGGTGGCATCACCGGCATCGACGAGTACCTGGAGACCAAGTACTACTGCCTGGGGGCGCTTGGGTCGGTCTCCGGCAGCTGATTTCAACCCCTGCATGACGACGATGAAAATCCTCCCCGGCAGGACGCCGGGGAGCCTTGATTACAGAGAGAACGACATGAGCCAGCAGCACCAGGACCTGATCGACCGCGACCGCAAGGTCACCTTCCACGCCTCCAGCCACCTGCGCGATTTCGCCCACGGCGACGCCCCGGGCCGCGTGATCACCGGTGGTCAGGGCATCACCATCCGCGACAAGGATGGCCGCGAGTTCATCGACGGCTTCGCCGGGCTCTATTGCGTCAATATCGGCTACGGCCGTACCGAGGTGGCCGAGGCGATCTATCAGCAGGCCCTGGAGCTCTCCTACTACCACACCTATGTGGGGCACTCCAACGAGCCGCAGATCGCCCTCTCCGAGAAGATCATCGAGCTCGCCGGCCCCGGCATGTCCAAGGTCTACTATGGCCTCGGCGGCAGTGACGCCAACGAGACCCAGCTCAAGCTCGTGCGCTACTACAACAACGTGCTCGGTCGCCCGCAGAAGAAGAAGGTGATCTCGCGCATGCGTGGCTACCACGGCTCGGGCCTGGCCACCGGCTCGCTGACCGGCCTCAAGGCGTTCCACGACCAGTTCGACCTGCCCTTCGAGGGCATCCTGCACACCGAGGCGCCGTTCTACTATCACCGCGCCGCCGAGCAGCAGGGCATGAGCGAGCGCGAGTTCTCGAAGCATTGCGCGGCGAAGCTCGAGGAGATGATCCTGGCCGAGGGCCCGGAGACCGTGGCCGCCTTCATCGGCGAGCCGGTGCTCGGTACCGGGGGCATCGTGCCGCCGCCGGAGGGCTACTGGGAGGCGATCCAGGCGGTGCTCGCCAAGTACGACGTGCTGCTGATCGCCGACGAGGTGGTGTGCGGCTTCGGGCGCATCGGTGCCGACTTCGGCAGCCACCACTACGGCATCAAGCCCGACCTGATCACCGTGGCCAAGGGGCTGACCAGCGCCTACCAGCCGCTTTCCGGCGTCATCGTCGGTGACCGCGTCTGGAAGGTGCTCGAGCAGGGCACCAGCGAGTACGGCCCCATCGGCCACGGCTGGACCTACTCCGGCCACGCCCTGGGTTGTGCCGCGGCGCTGGCCAACCTGGCGATCATCGAGCGCGAGAAGCTGACCGAGAACGCCGCCGAGACCGGCGCCTACCTGCAGCAGGCCATGGCCGATGCCTTCGGCGACCATCCCATCGTCGGCGACGTGCGCGGTGTTGGCATGCTTGCAGCGCTGGAGTTCTCTGCCAACCCCGGGAAGCGTGAGCACTTCGACCCGGCACTCAAGGTGGGTCCGCGCATCGCGGCCGCGGCACTCGACGAGAACCTGATCGCCCGCGCCATGCCCCAGGGTGACATCCTCGGCTTCGCGCCGCCGCTGATCGCGACGCCGGCCCAGGTCGACGAGATCGTCGCCCGCGCCCGTCGTGCCGTGGACAAGGTCACCGACGCCCTGGTGCGGGAAGGTGCCCTCAAGGCGGTGACTGCTCCGGTCGCCTGATCCGGAGTTCACCCCTGCCGGCCCTCGGGCCGCTTCATCGCCGCGGGCCTGTCCCGCGGCGATGCCGTTGAAGGGGACTCTTGCCTCGCCGGCCGGGCTGGCACACCCTCGAGACATCGACCCACAGTGAAGGAGCGCTTCCCATGGCAAAGGTCCTGGCCTTCGATGTCTACGGCACGCTGATCGATACCCACGGGGTGGTCTCCGACCTCGACGCCCTGGCCTCGCGGCTCGGCTGACGCGATAGGCAGGAACGACGAGGCCCCGCGAGCTCAGGCTCGCGGGGCCTCGTTGGTAGTGCCAGTGAGACCAGCAGGCGGTCAGTCGACCAAATCACCGACGGTGACGGTGCCGCGCTCGGCCAGCTGTAGTGGACGGTCGTCTTCCCGGGCCCATTCGGCCATGGAGCCGTCGTACATGCTGACGCTCTCCAGGCCGCCCACCTCGCTGAGCTGGAACCAGCCGCTGGCGGCCCAGTGGCCGGTGTTGCAGAAGGCCACGGTGGGGGCCTCCGGGTCCAGGCCGAGAGCCTCGATGTTGGCCTTGAGACGCTCGGGGTCGAGGTAATAGGCGCCATCACGCTCGACCAGGGCGGCGTGGTGAGGCAGATTCACGGCGCCGGGAATCGTGCCGGGAGCACGTGCGGCGGGCGACTGGGTCTCGTCGCGATAGAAGTCCACCGGACGGGCATCCACCAGCGCCGCGTCACTCTCCCTTGCGGCCTCGACCTCGGCGGTGGTGGCCAGCAGGTCGTCCTGTAGGCGGCCCTCGAAGTCGGTGGCCGCGATGGCCTCCGGGGCGCCTGAGGCGACCTCGAAGCCCTGTGCCTCCCAGCCGGCGACACCGCCGTTGAGCCAGTCAGCCGCGCATCCTACGTATCGACGCGAAGCGTGATGCGCTAGTTAAGCGGCGAGCCTTGGCGAACGTCAAGGCAAATGCTGGATAAATATCAGGTAATGGCTTAGGCTTTTTCCATGACTCGAACCATGATTCGCACGGACAAGTGGCCACTACAAGCCACGACGCAGCAGCGACACCTGATGCGTTTGACGCTGGCGGAGTATCGCCAGTTCTGCCGTGCGTTGTCAGTGGTGGTCCTGGCCAACTGGCCGTCGCTGCAGCAGGCCCCCAGCTTTGCCGCTGCCGTGGAGCGGCTGATGCACCCGACCAAGAAGAACCCCTCGCCTCGCCACCACTACTTCGTGAAGCGTTTCTACAAGTTCCCGTCCTACCTGCGCCGAGCCGCCATCGAGTTCGTCAAGGGCCAGGTATCGAGCTACCTGACCCGCTATTGGGCCTGGCAGTCGGGAGATCGCCAGCGGAAACATGCCCAGCCACCGCGCTTCAACCCCGTGGCCGGCTGCTATCCGGCGATGTATCGCGGGCAGCTGGTCAAGTTCAACGCCGACTTCACTACCGCCAGCCTGAAACTGTGGGATGGCAAGGAGTGGCTGTGGCATAACGTGGCGATCAAGGCGGTACGTCAGCGCCATCTTCTCGGCACGGTGAAGTCGCCCACCCTGGTGCTCAATCGACGCTGCCACCTGGCAGTGCCGGTGGCGTTGGCACCTCAATCCCTCCCTGACCAGCAGCGCGTATGCGCCGTGGACGTGGGGATCAATACGCTGGCCACGGCCAGCATCGTGACACCGGACGGCACTGTCGCAGCGCGTGGATTCTTCCACCCCGCTGCGGACATAGACCGTCGCGACAAGCGCGCCACGCTGATTCGCCGCAAGGCGCGCAAGACCGCCAGGCTCTCGAAAGGGTTCGGGCGGACGTGGTATCGCAAGGCCCAGCACATCAACGAGGACATCGCCCAGCAGACCTCCCGTCGACTGGTCGACTTCGCACTGGCACAGGGAGCCGATGTGATCGTGCTGGAAGACCTGAAGGGCTGGCGCCCCAAAGCTGGCAAGAAGCGGTCGGGACTTCGCCAGCGCTTCCATCAGTGGCTGCATCGCTGGCTGGCCACGCTGATCGAGCAGAAAATGGCCGAGGCGGGTGGTCGGGTTGTCTACGTCTATTCCCGGGGCACGTCTTCCTGGGCTTTCGATGGCTCGGGTCGCGTCAAGCGGGACAAGGCACAGCACGAACTGGCTACCTTTCCGAACGGCAAGCAGTACAACGCCGACCTCAACGCCAGCTACAACATCGGTGCCCGCTATTGGGCTTGGAAACACAAGCTGACCCGCCGCAAGGACGGGCAGTTGTCAGCGGGCAGAAGCTCCCCTGGCAAACCGAGAACACCGGTCACGCTCTCAACACTCTGGCGGCGAGAGCCTGAAGCCCCGCATCAATGCGTCGCATGATGCGTGGGAGTGTTCACGATGCCTAAGACCCAGGTCTCGTAGCCGGAGCGGCCGGCGAAGCTGGCCTCCTTCTCGATGGCCGCCATCAGGGCTTCCTGAACCGCATCCTCGGCCAGGGCGTTGTCCCTGAGGTGCATGCGGGCGAAGGAGAGCAGGCGAGGGCGCAGCGCCGCTTCGCCGGCGAGTCCCACGACCTGTAAGCCGGTATTGGCGGCCCCGTATACCGCCGGGCGCGACAGCCTGTCGCGCCCGGCAGTGCGGGTTTGCCAGCCCGCTCGCTCGCCGCCTACGCTGAAGACATCCGTCGGGGTGTCGCGCACTGAACCCGGCGGGCACGCCGAGACTCACACATCAGGAGACCTCCACTCGCCGAGGGGAGTCGCAGGGATGACCGCCATGACGCCACGCCATCGCGCCCTCACCGGGCGCCGCCTGTTGCTGTTCAGTCTCGCCTGCCTGGCGTTGGGCGCCTTGCTGCTGGTTGGCCAGGCCGCGGTGCAGGCCCAGCAGGGCGAGGGACGCAGTGCACTGGTGATGCGTCTCGAGGGTGCCATCGGTCCCGCTACCGCCGACTACTTTCGCCGCGGCCTGGCCCGTGCCGCCGAGGCGGACGCGGAACTGGTGGTGGTGGAGATGGATACCCCGGGCGGTCTCGACGCTGCCATGCGCGACATGATCCGCGACATGCTCGCCTCCCGGGTGCCGGTGGCGATCCATGTCACCCCGGCCGGTGCCCGGGCGGCCAGCGCCGGCACCTACCTGCTCTACGCCAGCCATGTCGCCGCCATGGCCCCGGCCACTCATCTGGGCTCGGCAACGCCGGTGCAACTGGGCGGCGGTGGCCTGCCGGGCCTCGGCGGCGAGGGCGAGGAGGAAGGTACAGGCGAGGAGGGGGAGGCGGCCGAGGACCCGTCGCAGGCCCCCGAAGGCGAGGCGAGCGATGAGCCCCGCCGCGGCGAGACCGCCATGGAGCGCAAGGTGCTCGAGGACGCGGTGGCCTATATCCGCAGCCTGGCCGAGCGCCATGGCCGCAACGCCGACTGGGCCGAGGCGGCGGTGCGTGAGGCTGTCAACCTTACCGCCGAGGAGGCACTCGCGGAAAACGTCATCGACGTGGTGGCCCGGGACCTCGACGACCTGCTGGCCCAGAGCGACGGGCGCACGGTGGTGATGGATGACGGCGAGCGCACCCTGGCCAGCGCGGACCTGGCCATCGAGCGTTTCGATCCGGACTGGCGCACTCAGCTGCTTTCGGTGATCACCGACCCCAACGTCGCCTACTTCCTGATGATCATCGGCTTCTACGGGCTGATCTTCGAACTCTCCAACCCGGGCAGCCTGGTACCGGGTACCATCGGCATCATCTGCCTGCTGCTGGCGCTGTTCGCCTTTCAGGTGCTGTCGGTCAACTATGCGGGTCTGGCGCTGATCCTGGTGGGGTTGGCGCTGATCGTGGGCGAGGCGCTGATGCCCAGCTTCGGCATCCTCGGATTCGGCGGCATAGTCGCCTTCGTGATTGGGTCGGTGATCCTGATGGATGCGGAAAACCTGCGGCTCTCGCTGCCGTTGATCGGTGGCGTGGCCCTTATCTCCTCGGCGCTGATGCTGTGGATCATGCTGCGCTTCGTGGGCCTGCGCCGCCGCCCCGTGCTCACCGGCCAGGAAGAACTGATCGGCCATGAGGCCGTGGCCCTGGAGGACTTCACCGACAGCGGTCATGTGCGCCTGATGGGCGAGCGCTGGAATGCACGCAGCCGGGTGGCCATCGCGTATGGCCAGACGGTGCGGGTCACCGCGGTGGATGGCCTGACCCTGGAGGTGGCGCCGCTGGAGTCATCCGGGTAAAGCAAGCCGGGAGATGGCATCCGCCGTCGCCCGATCGTTCAAGGAGTGGCAACCATGCTGATTTCCTATCTCGTTCCCGTCGTGCTGGTGGTGATGCTGCTGGCAGCGTCGATCCGTATCCTGCCGGAGTACAAGCGCGGCGTGGTCTTCTTCCTGGGGCGCTTCCAGTCGGTGAAGGGGCCGGGACTGATCATCATCATACCCGGCATACAGAAGATGGAAGTGGTGGACCTGCGGGTGGTCACCATGGACGTGCCCGAGCAGGACGTGATCTCCCGTGACAACGTCACCGTGAAGGTCAACGCGGTGCTCTACTTCCGGGTGGTGGATCCCGAGAAGGCGATCATCCAGGTCGAGAACTTCACCCAGGCGACCAGCCAGCTGGCCCAGACCACGCTGCGATCGGTGCTCGGCAAGCATGACCTCGACGAGATGCTCTCCGAGCGCGACAAGCTCAACGACGATATCCAGGAGATCATCGACAGCTCCGCCGAGAGCTGGGGCATCAAGGTGGCCAATGTCGAGATCAAGCACGTCGATCTCGACGAGAGCATGATCCGCGCCATTGCCCGCCAGGCCGAGGCCGAGCGTGAGCGGCGTGCCAAGGTGATCCACGCCGAGGGCGAGCTGCAGGCCTCCCGCAAGCTGGTCGAGGCCGCCAACGTCATGGCCGAGAACTCGGCGGCGCTGCAGCTACGCTACCTGCAGACCATGGGCGACATGAGCAACAAGAACGCTTCCACCATCGTCTTCCCGCTGCCCATGGATATCATGGAGGCCTTCCGCCACCTCAAGGCCTCTCCGGCCGCCCAGGCACGTACGGGAGGCCAGGCGCCTGAGGACGGCAGCGCTTCCTGACCCGCTGATGCCACGGCCGGCTGGCCGTGGCATGCTGAGGGCCCATCGCGATAATCGAGGTTGCCTTGAGCCCCGCTCCCCTTTCTCTCCGCCAGCAGGGTCTGCTGATGACCGGCGGCGGCGCCCTGATCATTTCCCCCGACGCCCTGCTGATCAAGGTGATCGGCCTGCCCGATGCCGAGATCCTGATCTGGCGCGGCCTGCTCACCGCACTCGGTTTCATTGCCATCGTGGTTGCCCGCCATGGGCGAGCGGCGCCGTTGGCCTACCGGCGCTGCGGCTGGACCGGCATCGGCGTGGCCGTGCTCTTCAGTTTCTCCACCTTCGGCTTCGTGCTCGGCAACCAGTACACCCGCGGCGGCAACGTGCTGATGATCCTGGCAGGTGCCCCGCTGATCGCCGCGCTCCTCTCCCGGGTCTTCCTGCACGAGAGACTGCCGCGGCGCACCTGGCTGGCCATCTTCGGCTGTCTGCTGGGTATCGCGCTGATCGCCCTGGATGATGCCGGATCGGGCTCCTGGCTCGGCAATGGCTTCGCCCTGCTGGCGGCCACGGCCCTGGCCGCCAACTTCACCCTGGCGCGCACCCGGCCGGGGGTCGACATGAGCCCCATGCTCACCCTGGCCGGGCTGATCGTGGCGGTCGCCGCGGGGCTCTATGGCCTGCTGGGTCCCGGTGTCGAGTTGCCTTCCGGCCCTTCACTGCTGTGGCTGGTGGTGCTCTGCCTGGTGCTGCTGCCGCTGGGGTTCACCCTGATCCAGCGTGGCCCCCTCTACCTGCCCGCCGCGGAGGTGGGGCTGCTGATGCTGCTGGAGGTCGTGGTGGGCACCCTCTGGGTGTGGTGGCTGCTCGGCGAGCGGCCAGCCCCCGCGGCATTCCTGGGCGGTGCCCTGGTGCTCGGCAGCCTGCTGGCCAAGGGGCTCGTCGACAGGCGGATCGAGCGGCGTCGGCGGGCGCCGGATGCAGCGCAGCACGAGCCCTGCTAGAATGCCGCGCTTCTGTCGCGCCAACCCCTGGATCTTCGTCTGATGAACCCCGAGCACATGATGACTCCCCTGGCAGGGCTGGCCACTCCGCCCTAGCGCACCCCCTCCTATCTCCCGGCGATGCCGCCGTCTTCGGTGCGTCATCGTTCGACATCATCATGATGTCACTTGCGCCCCTGTGCGCCTCACTCTTCGTGATTCACGCCCTCGCCGCCCTCCTTCTGAGGAGACAGCACCCTCCTGACAGGTGCCGGAGAGGGCATGTGGACGACAGGATTTCGACGCCTCACGGCCCATCCATTCCCCTGACTGGACCGCAGCATGTACGAAAAGATGAAACTGAGTTGGTTCTCCAACCTCAAGGGCGACACCCTGGCGGGTATCGTCGTCGCCCTGGCGCTGATACCCGAGGCCATCGCCTTCTCCATCATCGCCGGTGTCGATCCCAAGGTGGGTCTCTACGCCTCCTTCTCCATGGCAGTGATCATCGCCTTCGCCGGTGGTCGACCGGGCATGATCTCGGCGGCCACCGGTGCCATGGCGCTGCTGATGGTGACCCTGGTCAAGGAGCACGGCCTAGAGTACCTGCTGGCGGCCACCCTGCTTACCGGGGTGCTGCAGATTGTTGCGGGGTACCTGAAGCTGGCCGACCTGATGCGCTTCGTGTCGCGGTCGGTGGTCACCGGCTTCGTCAACGCCCTGGCGATCCTGATCTTCATGGCCCAGCTGCCGGAATTGACCGGGGTGACCTGGCATGTCTACGCCATGACCCTGGCCGGCCTGGCGATCATCTATGGCTTCCCCTACCTCCCTGTGGTCGGCAAGTCGCTGCCTTCGCCGCTGGTCTGCATCCTGGTACTCACTGCCGTCTACCTGCTGACCGGCATGGAGATCCGCACGGTCGGCGACATGGGCGAGCTGCCGGACAGCCTGCCGGTGTTCCTGTGGCCCGAGGTGCCGCTCAACCTCGAGACGCTGATGATCATCCTGCCCTACTCGGTGATGCTGGCCGTGGTGGGTCTGCTGGAGTCGATGATGACCGCAACCATCGTTGATGACCTGACTGACACCCAGAGCGACAAGAACCGCGAGTGCAAGGGGCAGGGCCTGGCCAACATGGGTACCGGGTTGCTTGGTGGCATGGCGGGCTGCGCGATGATTGGTCAGTCGGTGATCAACATCAAGTCGGGAGGCCGGACCCGGTTTTCCACCCTCGTTGCCGGCGTGGCGCTGCTGCTGATGGTGGTGTTCCTCTCCGACTGGGTCTCGCAGATTCCCATGGCGGCCCTGGTGGCGGTGATGATCATGGTCTCCATCGGCACCTTCAGCTGGGAGTCGATCCGTGACCTCAAGAAGCACCCGATGAGCACCAACGTCGTCATGCTGGCCACCGTGGCCGTGACCGTGGGCACTCACAACCTGGCTATCGGCGTCTTCGTCGGCGTGCTGCTCGCCGCCATGAACTTCGCCAACAAGGTCGGCAATATCCTTTACATCGGCAGCGATGAGACCGACGAGGGCAGCACGCGGGTCTACACGGTGGTGGGCCAGGTGTTCTTCGCCTCCTCAGAGCGCTTTGGTAACGCCTTCGATTTCAAGGAGACGGTGGAGAAGGTCACCATCGACCTGTCACGCGCCCATTTCTGGGACATCACTGCCGTCCAGGCGCTGGATCGCATCGTGATCAAGTTCCGTCGCGAAGGCACCGAGGTGGAGCTGATCGGTCTCAACGAGGCGAGCGCCACCATCGTCGACCGCTATGCGGTGCATGACGATCCCGAGGTCGTCGAGAAGCTGATGGGCGGGCATTGACGCCCGTCTCGATGAAGGGGAACGTGACACCATGACCCAATACGCCAGTATCAGGACAAGACGATGACCGAACAGGTAATGGCCGCCATCGACGGCTCGAAGTTCTCGGAAGGAGTGTGCGACTACGCCGCCTGGGCCAGCCTGGCACTGGGTGCCCCGCTGACCTTCCTGCACGTGAACGACAACCACCCCCAGACCGCCGAGACCGACCTCTCGGGCAACATCGGCCTGGGCTCCCGGGAGCACCTGCTCGAGGAACTCTCCCAGCTGGAGGAGAGGCGTGCCAAGGTGGCCCAGGAGCAGGGCCGGTTGATGCTCAAGGCGGCCCGAGAGCGCGCGGTCGAGAAAGGGGCGAGCGAAGCCGCCGGCCGCCAGCGCAACGGCACCCTGGTCGAGACCCTCGAGGAGCTGCAGGAGGAGATCCGCCTGCTGGTGGTAGGCAAGCGCGGTGAGACCGCCCACCAGGACAGTGGCCACCTGGGTTCCAACCTGGAGCGGGTGGTGCGCAGCCTGCACCGCCCGATCCTCATGGTGCCCCACGCCTTCAAGGCGCCCGAGAAGGTGATGCTGGCCTTCGACGGTAGCAAGACCACCCGCAAGGGGGTGGAGATGCTGGCGAAGAGTCCGCTGTTCGAGGGCGTGCCGGTGCATGTGGTGATCGTTGGTGCCGAGACCGGCGACAATCGCTCCCAGCTCGACTGGGCACTCAAGACCCTGCGCGACGCCGGTCATGAGGCCGAGGGCGCCATCCGCGCCGGCGAGGTCGAGGCCACCCTGCGCGCCTACCAGGAGGAGCAGCAGATCGACCTGCTGGTGATGGGGGCCTATGGTCACTCGCGCATTCGCCACCTGCTGGTGGGCAGTACCACCACCGCCATGCTGCGCAAGGCCAAGGGGCCGGTGCTGCTGCTGCGCTGATTCAGGTACAGCCACTTCCGCCACGACGCCCCGCTGCCGCCATGGCCGGGGCGTCGTCGTTACTCGCATTCCCGGGGCGGCGCGTCGTATATCGACGCATCCCGGCGAAGCGGAGATAATCGCTGGCGTCTTCCATCCTCATCAGGAGAACGCCCATGACCATCCATCGCCACGACACCAAGGCGCGCATGAGCCGCGCCGTGATCCACAACGGTATCGCCTACCTGTGCGGCCAGGTGGCCGGCCCCGAGGCACGCCACGGCGACATCACTGCCCAGACCGAGAGCATGTTGGCCCGCGTGGATGCCCTGCTCAAGGAGGTCGGTAGCGACCGCGAGAACCTGCTCACCGCCACCATCTACCTCAAGGACGGCCACGACGTCGCCGCCATGAATGCGGTATGGGACGATTGGGTGCCCACAGGTCACGCCCCGGCGCGTACCTGCGTGTGCGCCCCCATGCCCTCTGACGAGCTGAAGGTGGAGGTGACCGTTACCGCCGCCATCAGCGGCCAGGACTACAGCTTCTAGCTTCGCTGGGGGCCGGGCACGGCCCTCTGCGGGCGCCATCTAAACCCCGCCCCGTCGGGTTCCGGCGGGGCGGGGTGGTGCTGGGGCAGCGGTTTGCAGGAGGGGCGGAAGGGACGAGAACCGCGGCGTCAGCCAGTGTTGCCGGGGTAGCGTGTTGCCCTGAGGCTCTCCTTGATCTTCTTGAGGTGGTCGAGGAAGTCCTCTCCGCGACGCAGCGTCACCCCGGTGGCCAGTACGTCGATCAGTGCCAGCTGGATCATCCGCGAGGTCATGGGCATGTAGTAGTCGGTGTCCTCGGGGGTAGCGACCTCCAGGGTCTCGCTGCACTCCCTGGCCAGCGGGGAGTCCGGCGCGGTGATGCCCAGCACCACGGCACCGCTCTCCCGGGCGAGCCTGGCGATATCCACCAACTCGCGAGTGCGCCCGGTCCAGGAGATCACCACCACCACGTCGCCGGTATGGCAGGTGGAGGCCACCATGCGCTGCATCAACACGTCGACGTAGGCGGTTACCGGCAGGTTGAAGCGGAAGAACTTGTGCTGGGCGTCCTGGGCCACGGCGCCCGAGGCGCCCAGCCCGAAGAAGTGGATCTGCTTGGCCTGGATCAGGAAGTCCACCACGCGCTCGATACGCGCGGCGTCGGTCTGGCGTCGCGCGGTGTCCAGGGCGGCAATGGTGGCGCCGAAGATCTTCTGGGTGTAGTCGGCGGCAGTGTCGTCGGGCTCCACCGCCTGGCTGACATAGGGCGTACCCCTGGCCAGGCTCTGGGCCAGCTTGATCTTGAAATCCGGATAGCCCTTGGCGTCGAAGCTGCGACAGAAGCGGTTGACGGTTGGCTCGCTGACCGACGAGGCTTGGGCCAGGGTGGCGATGCTCATGCCGGTAGCGGCGGCGGGGTCGGCCAGGATCACGTCGGCGACCTTGCGTTCGGAGCGATTGAGTTGCTCGAGGCGCTGACGGATGCGGTCGATCAGATCGTGACGGGCCATGTGGGGGAGCGCTCTCCGTGCTGGGGCGGCGTGTTGCCGCGAGGTGGTACCTTGATCGGTAATGTGGTGATTTAACTACATGACGCCGTCTATCCTAGCTTGTGACGGCGCGCAGCGGCCACAGGGTGTGCCACGGCATCTCAATATAATGTAAGTTTACAGTTATTGATTGAAAAGACTTCTGGGCTATGGATAGTTTTTTAGTAAGTTAACGCAAGGGAGGCGGAGATGCGCCAACGTAACCGAAGTGGCCAGGCAGGCAGCACGGAGGTCGATCTGGTGCTGTTCGGCGCCCTCGGCGACCTGGCCCAGCGCAAGCTTTTCCCGGCGCTCTATCACCTGGAGCGCGAGGGGCTGCTGGATCCCGCCACCCGCCTGCTCGGCCTGGCCCGCCAGGGGCACGACCTGGACGGCTTTCGCTGCCGAGTGGAGAAGTCGCTCGAGGCCCGCGTCAAGACCCAGGAACTCGACCGTGAGACGCTGGCTCGCTTCCTGGCCCGCCTCGACTTTCTCCCGCTCGACTTCACCTGTCCCGAAGGCTATGGCGCCATCCGCGAATGGCGCCGACACGCCAGTCGACCCATGGTGGTCTATCTATCGGTGGCGGCCAGGATCTACGGCGACATCTGTCGCCATCTCGACACCTCTGGCTGCCTCGACGACACATCGCGGGTGGTGGTGGAGAAGCCGATCGGCTATGACCTCGCCTCCTCGGCCGGGATCAACGACGCCATCGCCGCCGCCTTCCCCGAATCGCGCGTCTATCGCATCGACCACTACCTGGGCAAGGAGACGGTGCAGAACCTGATCGCACTGCGCTTCGCCAACCCGCTGTTCGGTACCCAGTGGAACCAGAACCATATCTCCCACGTGGAGATCACCGTGGCCGAGGAGGTGGGGATCGAGGGGCGCTGGGGCTACTTCGATGACGCCGGGCAGCTGCGCGACATGGTGCAGAACCACCTCCTGCAGCTGGTCTGCCTGATCGCCATGGACCCGCCCGCCAACCTCGACGCCGACGCCATCCGCGATGAGAAGGTCAAGGTGCTCAAGGCGCTCAAGCCATTTACCGACGATATGCTGGGGCGCGACGTGGTGCGTGGTCAGTACACCGCCGGCTCCATCGATGGCAAGGCGGTGCCGGGCTATCTGGAGGAGGAGGGCGCCAACACCAAGAGTCACACCGAGTCCTTCGTGGCCATGAAGACCGGCGTGGCCAACTGGCGCTGGGCCGGGGTGCCCTTCTATCTGCGCACCGGCAAGCGCATGCCGGAGAAGCTCTCGCAGATCGTCATCCATTTTCGCCAGCAGCCTCACTACATCTTCGACCCCGACCAGCGCGACCTGGCCGCCAACAAGCTGGTGATCCGCCTGCAGCCGGAGGAGGGCATCGCGCTGGAGGTACTGACCAAGGACAGCGGCCTGGACAAGGGCATGCGCCTGCGCCGGGGCCCGCTGCACCTGGACTTCAACAGCGCCTTCCCCAAGACCCGCATTCCCGACGCCTACGAGCGCCTGCTGCTCGAGGTGATGAAGGGGCAGCAGTACCTCTTCGTGCGCCGCGACGAGGTGGAGCACGCCTGGCAGTGGTGCGATAACCTGATTGCCGCCTGGGAGGAGCATGACGAGCCGCCGCGCCGCTACCCCGCGGGCTCCTGGGGGCCGGTCGCCTCCATCGCCATGATTACCCAGGACGGACGAAGCTGGTATGAGGATTACTAGCGAGCGTCAGGAGCGCCGCGACGAGGCCGGAAACGGCAAGGGGCTGGCTTCGTCGGGAGCTGCAGGAGCGCGATTTGTCGCGCGATTCTGGAAGGTCTCCAGGGAGTAAACCATATGAGCGAGCTGTGTCGAAAGCGCCTGGCTACCCAGCTGGCCGAGGCGGTGGCCGCGGCGCTGCGTGCCGACCTGGCCAGCCACGAGCGGGCACTGCTGGTGGTATCCGGGGGCGCGACGCCGGTGCCCTTCTTCCAGGCCCTGGCGGAGCGTGATCTGCCCTGGGAGCGCGTCCAGGTGACCCTCGCCGACGAGCGCTGGGTGCCCGAGGATTCCGCCGAAAGCAACGCCCGCCTGGTGCGCGAGCATCTGCTCCAGGGCCCCGCTGCCGCCGCCACCTTCGTGCCGCTGACCACGGCCGACCCCACTCCCGAGCAGGGGGCGGCCGCCGTGGCCGAGCGCCTCGAGCCCCTGGCCTGGCCGGCCAGCGCCGTGATCCTCGGCATGGGCGGCGACGGCCACACCGCCTCGCTGTTCCCCGACAGCCGCGAGCTCGCCCTGGCGCTGACCACCGAGGCCGCGGCGGTGGCGGTACGCACGCCGAGCCAGCCCCAACCACGTATTACCCTCTCCGCCGACCGCCTGCACCAGGCGCGGCGGCACTTCCTGCATATCACCGGCGGCGACAAGCGCGCCGTGCTGGCCCAGGCACTGGCGGGCGACGACGTTCGCGAGTTGCCGATCCGCGCCTTCCTCGCCTGTCCGCTGGCCACCTACTGGGCCCCCTGATCTCACGGAGAGATATCAATGACCATCGACAAGCAGCTGCCCTCGACCCGCACCACCGAACTGGACAGCATCTGCCTCAAGGCCGAGGTGATTCCGGTGCTGACCATCCAGCGCCTCGAGGATGCCGTGCCCCTGGCCCGTGCCCTCGTCGAGGGCGGCCTGACCGTGCTGGAGGTCACCCTGCGCACCGACTGTGCCCTGGAGGCGATTCAGCGCATCAAGGAGGCGCTGCCCCAGGCCAGCATCGGCGTGGGCACGGTGCTCACCCCGGCCCAGTATCGCCAGGCAGAGGAGGTGGGTGCCGACTTCGTGGTGACACCCGGCACCACCGAGGCGCTCTACCGCTACGGCGTAAGCAGCCCGGTACCGATGCTGCCCGGCGTGTCCACCGTCTCCGAGCTGATGGCCGGTTGGCAGTACGGCTACCGCCGCTTCAAGTTCTTTCCCGCCGAGGCCAGCGGCGGCGTCAAGGCCCTCAAGGCCTTCGCCGGCCCGCTGTCCGAGGCGCGCTTCTGTCCCACCGGCGGCATCACCCTGGAGAACGCCGAGGTCTACCTGGCGATCAAGAATGTGATGTGCGTGGCTGGCTCCTGGCTGACCCCGGCATCGCTGGTCGAGGCAGAGGACTGGCATGGCATCCACCAGCTGGCCCGTGAGGTGGCCCAGCGCTACCACCACTAGGGGCGAGGCACCGAGGGCCCCGAGCCATCGGCTCTGTGTCGAGCCGCAAGTGAACTGACCCCCAATAGTTGGCCGGACAGTCGCCTTACCCCCGCGAGAGTGTGGTGCCCAGCAGGTGCTGGGCACCGGGCACCAGCCATACCGGGTCGAGACGGGTGTTGGCGGCTTCCACGCAGAGGAAGCGGCGGGCGACCTCGCCGGGGGTGTCCGCGGGGAGGGTCTCGCCGGGGTGCCAGACCACCGCGGAGTCGCTGCCCTGGCGCGCGATCCGCAGGCGGCGCTCACCATCGTCCAGCACCAGCTCGGCATTGCTGTGGTAGATCCGGTCGATGCCGCCGCGCACCCCCAGCTCGCCCTGCTGTTCGCCCTCGGCGAAACCGGCCAGCTTGTCCAAGTAGCGGGTGCCGGGGAGCCCTTCCAGGCGGCAGACGAAGGTATCGGCCACCGCCAGGTAGGTGTGCAGGGCACCGCTCATCTTCACCGGGGTCTCGCCGGTGTGTTCGGTGATCAGCTCCACGTGCAGGCGGTTGGCATTGGCCTGAACCACCAGACGGGGGGCGAGCTGTTGATGCAGGCGCTGCTCGGGGGAGAGATGCAGCTCCACGCCTTCCTCGTGCTCATCCACGGCGTCCAGGCGCCACTGGGCCTGGCGCGCGGTGCCGTGGAAGGGGCCGCTGTGGTCCTCCGACTCATCGGCATAGCGGTCATCGGCAAACCACGGCCAGCACAGCGGGATGCCGCCGCGGATCGTGCCGGGCAGCGCCTGGGGCGTGGGCGTCACCCACAGCCAGCCGCTGCTGCCATCGCCTGCTGGGCGAGAGCCCTCAGCGGTCGCGGCGTCGGGCGACGGAAGATAGTGAAGGAGTTGACCTCCCTGCAGCGAAAGGGCGAGCTCACCCCAGGCCTCGTTGGCCAGCCAGACCTCACGGCCGGCCCATTCGGCGCGGCGCTGGCCGGTGGTCTCGTCGAGCAGGGTTCTGAGCGAAGCGGGGATCATGGGGCCTCCGGGTTGTGATGCCGACATCGTCGTGGCGGAAAAGCAATCGCGCAGCCTAGCACGACGGCGCGGCTTATCTCAGGCATCTTCTGCATGGATCTGCCCGGCCTGGCGGGCCAGGTCGTCGGCCTCGAAGCCGCCGAATACCGAGGCGCCCAGGTCGGCGGCGCTGGCCAGGTGGCGGAAGCCGCCGAACAGCTCGCGGCCCAGGCCAACGTGGTGGGGGGCCAGTTCGGCGACATGGCACTCGCGCTCGGCCCAGGTGTGGGCGTCCACCTTCGCCTCGAGGGTGCCGGAGTTGGCATCCAGGCGCACGATGTCGCCATCCTTGAGCTTTGCCAGCGGGCCTCCGTCCAGTGCCTCGGGGCTGATATGGATGGCCGCCGGCACCTTGCCGGAGGCGCCGGACATGCGCCCGTCGGTGACCAGTGCCACCTTGTGGCCGCGGTCCTGGAGTACGCCCAGGTAGGGCGTCAGCTTGTGCAGCTCCGGCATGCCGTTGGCCTTGGGGCCCTGGAAGCGCACCACGGTGATCACGTCGCGGTCCAGCTCGCCGGCCTCGAAGGCCGCCTTGAGCGCGTTCTGGTCCTCGAAGATCCTGACCGGGGCCTCCACCACGCGGTGCTCCTCGGCCACCGCCGAGACCTTGATCACACCGCGACCCAGGTTGCCGTCCACCACGGTGAGCCCCCCCGTGGCGGCGAAGGGCGTTGCCACGCCACGCAGCACCTCCTCGTCGAGGCTCTTCTCGGGGCCCTCGCGCCAGGTGAGCTTGCCGTCCTCGAGGAAGGGTTCCCGGGTGTAGGCGGTGAGGTCGGTGCCGAACACCGTGGGGATGTCGCCATGGATCAGCCCCGCGGCGAGCAGCTCGCGGAACAGGAAGCTCATGCCGCCGGCGGCCTGGAAGTGATTGATGTCGGCCTGGCCGTTGGGATAGACCTGCATCAGGCTTGGCGTGATCGCGGAGAGGTCGGTGAAGTCCTCCCAGGTGATGGTGATGCCGGCGGCGGCGGCCATGGCCACCAGGTGCAGGGTGTGGTTGGTGGAGCCGCCGGAGGCGAGCAGGCCGACGATGGCGTTGACGATGGCGCGCTCGTCGACCTGCTTGTAGAAGGGGCGGTAGTCGCCGCCGGGCTCGCTGTTGCGGACCGCCTGCTCGGTGGCGAAGCGGGTCAGCGCCTCGCGCATTTCGGTGCCCGGGTTGACGAAGGAGGTGCCCGGCAGGTGCAGGCCCATCATCTCCATCATCAGCTGGTTGGAGTTGGCGGTGCCGTAGAAGGTGCAGGTCCCCGGGCTGTGGTAGGACTGCGACTCCGCCTCGAGCAGCTCCTCGCGGCTCGCCTTGCCCTCGGCGAACAGCTGGCGAATACGCGCCTTCTCCTTGTTGGGCAGCCCGCTGGGCATGGGGCCGGCCGGCACGAACATCGCCGGCAAATGGCCGAAGCGCGCCGCGGCGATAAACAGCCCCGGCACGATCTTGTCGCACACGCCCAGGTAGAGTGCGGCGTCGAACATGTTGTGGGAGAGGCCTACGGCGGCGGCCATGGCGATGACGTCGCGGGAGAACAGCGACAGCTCCATGCCCGGCTGGCCCTGGGTGACGCCATCGCACATGGCCGGCACTCCCCCGGCGAACTGGGCGGTGGAGCCCATGGCGCGGGCGGCGGCCTTGATGGTCTCCGGGAAGGTCGCAAGCGGCTGGTGGGCCGAGAGCATGTCGTTGTAGGCGGAGATGATGCCGAGGTTGGCGCTGTTCATCAGCTTCAGCGCGTTCTTGTCCGTCTCGCCACAGGCGGCGAAGCCGTGGGCCAGGTTGCCACAGGAGAGCTCGCCGCGGTGTACGCCGCGGCGGTGCTGGTCGGCCATGCGGGCCTCGTAGAGGATGCGGCGCTCGGCGGAGCGCTCGCGGATGCGACGGGTGATGTCGGCGACGGTGGGATCGAGCGAGGGCAGCATGTCGAGCTCCATTGGGTTGGTGCGCTAGAGGCCCAGCAGCCTGAGCAGCCAGCGCCGATAGGGAGGATTGAGCCAGCCTACCGGGCTGCGTGGTGACTGGAGGAAGACGGCGCGGGCATGGCTGAATCGCCGAAAGCCCGCCTCGCCCTGGTAGCTGCCGATACCGCTCTCGCCTACGCCGCCGAAGGGCAGGGCGGGTACGGCGTTGTGCCACAGGGTGTCATTGAACACCACGCCGCCGGAGTGGGTCTCCTCGAGCAGCCGGCGGCGCAGGTCACTGTCGTCGGTAAAGGCATAGAGCGCCAATGGGCGGGGAGCGCGCTGGACACGGGCAATGGCGTTATCCATATCAGGCACCCCGATCACCGACAGCCAGGGACCGAAGACCTCCTCACGCATGATGGCCAGGTTCTCGGTGGGGTCGACCACCAGGGTTGGCGGCAGCTTGACGCCGCCATCGGCCAGCTCGAGTCTCTCGCCGAGTTCGATCACCCGGCAGCCATGGTTCCGGGCCTCGTAGAGCATGCTCTCGAGTCGCGCGCGATGTTCGGCACCCGGCACCGAACTGTAGTCGCGGCTGGCGGTGCCCTCGGGGTAGAAGCGTGACACCTGGTGCTGCATCGCCTTGAGGAACCCCTCCAGCTGAGGGGCCTCCACCAGCACGTAGTCGGGGGCGATGCAGGTGCGGCCGGCGTTGAGCCACTTGCCGAAGGCGATGCGCTCGGCAGCCTTCTCCAGATCGGCATCGCCGGCTATCAGGACCGGGGTCTTGCCGCCTAGTTCGAGGGTGATCGGTGTCAGGTTGGCCGCCGCGGCGCGCGCCACCTCGCGACCGATGGCGGCGCTGCCGGTGAACAGCAGGTGGTCGAAGGGCAGGGCGGCGAAGGCGCGGGCCACCTCGGAATCACCCTCCATCACGCAGAGCTCCTCCGGGGCGAAGTAGCGAGCCGCCAGGCGAGCCATCAGCACCGAGGTGGCCGGGGTCTGCTCGCTGGGCTTGATCATCACCCGGTTGCCGGCGGCCAGGGCATCGATGGCGGGCAGCCAGGCGAGGCTCCAGGGATAGTTGGAGGGGGAGATGATGCCCACCACCCCCAGCGGCTGGGTGTGCACCCGGGCACGGGCCGGCTGCAGTCGCCAGCCGACCGGCTGACGGCTGGGTCGCATCCAGCGGCGCAGCCGGCGGCGGGCGAAGCCTGCGCCCTGGAGTATGGTGGCCACCTCGGCCAGGCGGGTCTCCACCTCGGCCCGCTGGCCGAAGTCGGTGCTGATGGCTTCGGCGATCTCGTCGCGGTGGCGGCGGGTCAGGGTGGCCAGGCGCGTCAGTCGATCACGGCGGGTGGCAAGGCTCGGATAGGGCTCCGCAGTGAAGGCGCGGCGCTGGGCGTCGAGCTGGACCTGGAGATCACGGGCATGACTCATGCTGGGATCCTGTTCACGGTGATGGAAGGTCGGTCGGGGTCTGGGCACAATGGTGGCGCCATCTCGCCGCCAGGGAAAGGTGCCAGGACGCCCCGTGAATGGAGTGATCGCATGTCCATGCTGAAGCGTCAGACTATACCCGCCATGGAGGCGGTCTCCGCCACCGACTGGAATGCCCTGGTCGGTGATGATTATCCGTTCCTGCGCCACGAGTTCCTGCATGCCCTGGAGGCCAGTGGCTCGGTGGGGCCGCCTACCGGCTGGGTGCCGCGCCACCAGACCCTGTGGCAGGGCGAATCGCTGGTCGGCGTCATGCCGCTGTATCACAAGCACCACTCCTTCGGCGAATACGTCTTCGACTGGGCCTGGGCCGATGCCTGGGAGCGCGCCGGTGGACGTTACTATCCCAAGGCGCTGACGGCGATTCCCTACACGCCGGCGCCGGGCCCGCGCCTGGCCCTGGCGCCGGGGGTCGATCCGCGCGCGGCTCGCGAGGTGCTGGCCGACGCCTGGGAGATGGGCAACCTCTCGAGCTGGCACCTGCTGTTTGCCGAGGAGGACGAGGTGGCCGGGTGGCAGGCGGCTCGCCCGGAGCTGCTGGCGCGCCACGGGGTGCAGTTCCAGTGGCGCGATCGCGGCTATGGTGACTTCACGGGCTTCCTGGCTGCCATGAACTCCAAGCGCCGCAAGGCGATCCGCCGCGAACGACGAATCGTTGCCGACCAGGGACTCACCCTGCACCGCCTTGAGGGCGAGGCGGTCGACGCCGCGGCCCTCGAGCACTTCTATCGCTGCTACGAGATCACCTACCTGGAGCGCGGACGCCACGGCTACCTGAACCTCGAGTTCTTCCGGCGCCTGCGCGCCAGCCTGCCGGAAGCGCTCTTGCTGGTGCAGGCGCGCCTCGACGGCAAACCGGTGGCGGCGGCACTCTGCCTGCAGGGCACGCGTACCCTCTACGGGCGCTACTGGGGCAGCGAGGTGGTCGCCGACTGCCTGCACTTCGAGGCCTGCTACTACCAGGGCATCGAGCACTGCCTCGAACGCGGCCTCACCGCCTTCGACCCCGGGACCCAGGGCGAGCACAAGCTGACCCGCGGGTTCGAGCCGCGGCTGCTGACCTCGCTGCATCATATTGCCGACCCACGCCTGCGCGACGCCGTGGCGCGCTTTTGTGCCGAAGAGCGTGTCCAGGTGCGCGCCTACTGCCGGGATGCCGAGCAGGCGCTGCCGTTCAGGACTTGAATCGCTGCAAGGCACAGTAGCGAAGCAGAACTGTGCCGCATTGCTATACTTCTGGCGTTGCGGCGGGTGGACTAAGGGTTGTTGATCCGTTTGCACAAGGTTGCGTAGCGGGCATGTTCTGCTACGTGTTGCCTTTTGTCCCAGGAAGCTTGCCCGGCCAGGTAATGCCGGCAGGAAGGATGCGTAACAATGGATATGTTGCAGCAACGCTGCTGGATGGTCGCTCAGCGGGCACCGGTCCAGAAGCGGATGGAGCAGGAACTGGGTCGGCTTGGATGGGAGGTGAATGGCCTGGCTCCTCCCTATTCGGTGGAAGAGGTGCGTCAGCAGGCGTGTCATGCGGGGGTGGTTCACTTCCCGGATCTCTCCAGGCAGGGGCTCCGGCACGTCGAGTCGCTGATCATCTCTTCCGGAATCCCCTGTGTGGGGGTCATCTCTCCGGATTGCCTGGATGACGATGAGGTGCGCAACGTCATCGCCAACCTCTGTCACGGCTTTGTGGTCGAGCCCCATGAACTGGAAAACCTGGACTGCCTGCTGCGCCATGCCGCCCGGCTCGGCAAGCTCCAGAAGGAGGTGGCGGATGGCCCGTGCAACGGCGAAGTAGGGGAGACCTCACCCGGCGAGTACGAAATGGTGGGGTCGACGCCTGCGATGTGGAAACTCTTCAAGACCATCCGCAAGGTGGCGGCGGTGGATGCTTCGGTATGCATCAGCGGCGAGTCCGGCACGGGCAAGGAGCTGACCGCCCAGGCAATCCATGAGCGCTCCCAGCGCGCCAAGCAGCCCTTCCATGCGATCAACTGCGGTGCCTTGCCCGACCACCTGATCCAGTCGGAGCTCTTCGGCCACGAGAAGGGGGCCTTTACCGGTGCGGTACAGCGAAAGATCGGCAGGATCGAGGCCGCGGATGGCGGCACCCTGTTCCTGGACGAGATCGGTGACCTGCCACTGGAGCTGCAGGTCAACCTGCTGCGCTTCCTCGAGACCCGGCGCATCCAGCGGGTCGGGGGGCTAGAGGAGATACCGGTGGATGTGCGAATCCTCGCCGCCACCCACGTGGATCTCGAACGGGCCGTGGCCGAGCAGCGGTTCCGGGAAGACCTCTTTCATCGGCTGAATGTGCTGCAGGTCAAGGTGCCCCCGCTGCGGGAGCATCCCGAGGATATCGAGATACTGGCGCGCTACTTCTTCGAACGGTTCAGCCATGAGAAACCCAGCCAGTTGAAGGGCTTCTCCAGCGAGGCCCTGCTGGTGATGCGTCAGTATCGCTGGCCAGGCAACGTCAGGGAGCTGATCAACCGGGTACGACGCGCCATGGTCATGTGTGACAACCGCCTCATCCAGCCGGATGACCTGGGCATCGAGCGGCGTAGCCTGCCTCGCTGCACGATGACCCTGGATCAGGCACGCGATGCGGCTGAGCGCGATATCCTGCTGGCGGCACTCGGCCGTAACCACAACCAAGTACAGCCGACCTCCAAGGAACTCGGGGTCTCCCGCGTCACCATTTATCGGCTGATGGAAAAGCACGGCATCGCCCGAAAGCTGGCCTGAGGCTCCCCACGCCTCTTCCAGAACGCCGCCCTCCCTTTCCGCTAACGCCTTTCCTTCCTGCATCCACGCCTCACCAGGCGTGGATTTTTTCTTCCTGCCGGTTTGGTGGCTGATGCATCAGCGCTGTTACATTCGAGGAAAAATCAATAACTTTCTGATTTATAAAGATTATTATCGGGATTCCTGGATATCTTGTCGCCCAATACTCCGAACGTGTTACGCAATCTTAACACTTTGCAATATTCGCTTTTACTTTAACTTATTGAAGTTAAAGGTTTTCACATGTTGGCACGAGGATTGCTGTAACAAGGGCAAGAGCAAGGAAAAGATCAAGAACTACGACGTTGTAAGTGACCCGATGATGGGACGTGTTTCACGGAGAGCCTGAGATGAACGTGATCCAGTCAGCCAACCGCAGACAGAGCGCATCAGGGCGTTGCACGCACCTGCTGTCGGCTGGCATCGGCGCGCTCTTCCTGGTGACGGCCCATCAGGCCGCGGCGGATGAAGCCGAGGCCGCTCTGGAACTGGCGCTGTTTGGCGACCAGGTGGTCGAGCTGCTGGAGGATGCAAGCCTGGCCGGAATTCGCGGCAAGTACGTGGAGCGCCGTGACGAGCTCGTGGACACCGTGATCCTGTGGGATGAGCGTCCCGGCGGCTCCGGTCAGGGCGGAAATGGTGCCGGTGGTCCGAGCGGCAACAGTGCCCAGGGGTTCAACAATCACCAGGCCACCAGGGTCACCACGCAGAGGAGTCAGTCGTCATGGCGGTAACCAGGCAAACGGCAACCACGCAAAGGACTACACCGGTAGTCGTGATGGGGGTACGGGGAAGGCAGTGCCGGCTTCTGAGAACGACGCTGGTCGCTGCGATCGCGGCAGGGGTGATGGCCCACGCCTCGCTGAGCATCGCCGCCGACGCCTCGACCCAACACAGGCTTAACCCCGGTGTCAGGCCCGGCGATATCGTCATCATGCGGGAGGTGGAGCCGACCCACATTCGCTCGGTCGATCGTTATGCCGGCCCCATTACCTCGCGGGCCAATGTTCGCGACGCCGGCATGGAGATGCAGCGCAGGCTGGTGAGCGGCGGCGTCGTTGCGCTCTCGGATGATCGGGCGGCAGGGGTTCGCAGCACAGCGGTGTCCACGGCCGGCGTGGCCCTGCGCCATACCGAACTGCTGCGCACCGGTCTGGAGGGCGTCGAGGTCGGCTCGCGTCGTGCCGCCAGCCCCCTGGGCGGCGGCAGCGCCAGCGGGGGAGTCGCCGGGCGTGTGACCTCGGCCACCGCCGGCATCGCGGGCAGTGTCAATCGCGCACTCGCACCTCTGACAGGGCGGAACTAACCATGGCGACTGAACGCTTCAGATTTTCGATGCAGGGTCGCCCGGTCAGGGTGACGGCCATCGCCCTGGCACTGGGCCTGATAGCGGGCCTCGGCCAGTCGGCCATGGCGGATCTTCGCAACAGCAGCGTGGTCGAGGGCAATGCCCTGAGCGGCATTACCGGGGTCAGCACCACCAATATGGCGGCCGGTGACGGCAACCTGCAGAGCAATAGCGGGGTGGTGGTCATGGGCACGACGGTCAGTGCCGCCAACACCCTGATGCAGTCCTCGCGCATCGAGCAGCGCATCGGAAGTCAAGACGAAACAGTAGGAATCAAGGGCCGCGCCTTTCGACAGTCCGAGGGATGGCTGTCGATCAACCAGGCGGCGGGCCAGGGGAATGTGCAGAGCAACTCCATGGGAGTGGCTCTGGGCATATCGGCCAGCAACCTCAGCGACGCCACGTTGCAGCAGGTGTTGGCCGATCAGCAGGGGCTGAGAGGTACCGATGAAGCGTCCGGCAGCACGCAGCGAAGAATCGAGGTGGACAAGACCTCCTTCGCGGGTGCCCGGGGCATCATCCAGGTCAACCAGTCAGCCGGTACGGGGAATGCCACTCGCAACAGCTTCCGCATGAACATGGCGCTGGGGCAGTAGCGTGACCCGAAGGAAGCAAGTCACGGCAGTAACAATAGAACGATTCGGCTCATTCGGGAGAAAGACCATGAAAACGTTCCACAAAGCACCGCTAGCACTCGCCATCACCGCGCTGATGACCGCGCCCGCTGCCTTCGCTGACAATGAGTTCAGCGCCGAGAGCGATATCACGTCTACCTTTATGAACAGTATCGATGTGGAGTTGAAACACAAGTCAGACACCGACAAGGACTTCGATGTCGATATCACCGTCAATGACTGGGCCAACTACTACTCCGGCGCCCTGGTCGATAGCAAGCAGTTCAGCGACTACAACGAGGTCACCAGCACGGGCTCCGCCAATAACGCCTCCGTCGGCGATGGCGCTGCCGCCGCGGTCGGGGCGACCGGTAACGTCGGGCTGAACGTGGCCGCCGGCGACAGCAACGCCCAGGCCAACGATGCCGCCCTCGCCGCCAATGACGCCGCCGACGTGTTCGGTCAGGCCGAGATCTTCTCGGCGCAGCATGCCATGCAAAACACCAACACCGATGTGGGTAGCCCCAACACCGCCAGCCTGGGCGCCGGCTCCTTGAATAATGCCAGCGGTAACGTCGGCGTCAATATCGCGGCCGGGGTGGGCAATATCCAGCAGAACGCCCTGTCGGCCTCGCAGAACTCAGCCGGTGGTCATGCGCGTGCCACCGTGGGCGGTGTCCAGCAGACCGCGGGTAACGTCACCAATCGTGAGGCTCTGAGAGAGAGGCAGGTCACTACAACCCGGACGAGTGTGAGTGGCACTCTGGATAACGATGCGTCAATTACGGGCGACTACAACGGCACCTGGCAGCAGACCAACCAGGTGTATCCGGAGATCTGGTTCGGCGGCACCCAGGGCCAAGGTCATGATAGCGGTCAAACCTACCAAGGGCATCTGGACTTCGATGGTCAGAGCGCCGACACCGACCAGTTTGCCGGCATTGAGGGCGGCGCGGTCACCTTCGAGGTAGGGGATGTGGCGCTGAGCGGCACCCTGTCGGGAAATGTCCAGCATACGCACTACATCAATATCGACAACCCCAACGATGCCACCCTAGGCGCCGGTGCCCTGCAGAGCATCAGCGGCAACGTCGGGGTCAATATCGCCGCGGGCAGCAACAACCTGCAGCGTAACTCCCTGGCGATCGCCTCGTCCCTGGGGCCGGTCAACCCGGGCAATCCTCCCGAGTAAGCCTTTATGGCTACTACTATCATGAGAGAGTATTAGCGAAATACCCGGCCTGCCTTGGCAGGTCGGGTTTTACCCAGCTTGTTGAGATGGAGCGAGGATGTTATGACAGCCAGGCGCACTGCCCTACTGGTATCCTTGACCCTCGGATTCCTTCCCATTCACGACGATGCCCAGGCCGCCAGCGTGCGCCTGGGCAATATCGTTTCCGGCACCGTGCTGCAGAAGCAGGTGCAGTCGATCCGCGAACGGCGCTACGAGCATCTGATCGAGCAGCGCACCGACTTCTCCTGTGGCGCCGCCTCCCTGGCGACCATCCTCAAGTACGCCTACCAGCGTCCGGGGGTCACGGAGGAATCGGTGCTGGCCGGGATGCTCGAGGTCGCCGATCCTCAGGTGGTAATGGAACGAGGCTTCTCACTTCTGGATCTCAAGAACTATGTGCAGACCCTGGGCTATCGGGGGCGTGGCTATGAGGTACCCGCCGAGACCCTGGATGAGGTTTCCATTCCGGTGATCGTGCTGCTCGATCTCGATGGCTACAAGCACTTCGTGGTGATGAAGAAGGCCAGCGGCGATCGCGTCTATGTCGGCGACCCGGCACTCGGTAACCGCATCATGACGCGGGACGACTTTATGGAGGCCTGGAACGGCATCATCTTCGCGATCGTCGGTGAAGGGTTCGATCAGCAGACGGTACTGCTGAGCCCACGACAGCCACTCACCGCCCACCGGCTACAGGATGTCTTCTCGCCGATTCCCCGGCAGAAGCTTATCGATTTCGGTTTTCGGCATGCAGATCTCTTCTAATATCCGAGTCGGATGGCTCGCGCACTGGAAGGCTGCACCTTGAGGGGGTAACGATCATGTTTGTGCATAAGCTCAAGCTACACTGCAGGAGAGGAGGGGTAACGGCCCTGGTGGCCATCGCCGCCAGCGGCATGCTGGCGCCCGACGTGGCGCTATCGACCACGTCCAACTTTTCGGATTTCGCCAACGGGCGGCAGCTGAGTGACGCCGAGCTGGGCCAACTGCGCGGGCGCTTCGTCGACAAGGGGCGGATCCTGTTCTTCGGGGTGCAGATGACCAGCGAGTGGCGTAACCCGGCCGGGGGGCATCTGCGGGCCGGTGCGACACTGCATGGCGATCTGACCGGCAGGGCGCCCAGCGTCAGTTTCGAGCCGCATCTGACCATGGTGTCCGCCGGCAATGCCGTCGTGGCGGGGCCGTCGGGCAATGGGGCGATCGTACGGGATGGCGGTACCGGTGGTATCGGCAATGCGCGCGGCGTGGTGCAGAGCATCCAGGCCGCCGGCGACTTCAACGCCGCCGCCAACGATCTGCAGATCGATGTGCTCGATGCATCACAGCACCCCGGAGTGCCTTCTGGCTCGGGAGCTTCCAGCTCGCAGCAGCTCCCCTCGGGAACTCGTATTTCGGCAAGCTATGGCCCCCAGGGGATGAATGTTGCGCTGGATATGCCCGGCATGGGCAGCGTCACGCAGGCGATCGTGCCTAGCCGGGGCCTGCGCCAGTCGATCCAGCTGACCAGTGACCTCCAGCAGGTGCGTAACCTTACCCGGCTGCAGCTCTATATGGGGCAGTCGGGCGCCGATGCTTCCCCCCCCGGACTACGCACTGCCATCGAGTCGGTGCGTCAATTGAGACGTTGAGGGCAGAGCCCACGGAACTTATGTCGTCTGGTCTAGACTGCCGGTGTGGGGTAACGTCAGTCATGCCACCGGCTGCAGCCTGGCAGCGCGGGCCAGTAACAATATATAAGGAGATGTGGGTGGAAAAATCACAACCATTCTGCCGTCAAGGTAAAGGCTGTTCCCTTGTCCTGTTGACATCCCTCGGCGCCTTCTCCCCGCTCGCCCTGGCCCAGGTGTCGAGTGACTCCGGGGAGGTGGTGCGCGAGGCGCGGCCCAGCCAGAGCGTGGAGAACGTCTTCCGCGAGGAGCATGCGCTCTTTTCCGATCGCCTGACCATCGAGCCGGGCATCAACTACTCCTACTCGGACCGCTCCCAGCTGGCGCTGCGGGGCTTCCTCGCCCTGGATGCGATCTTCCTCGGCGAGATCAACCTGGATACGGTCGAGAGCCATATCACCACCTTCGATATCAATACCCGTTATGGCCTGACCGACCGGCTGGAGGTCGGGCTAAACGTGCCCTTCGTCTATCGCAGCACGACCTATCAGTCCGTCGGCGCCGACACCTCGGCCTCTCGGGCAAGCGAGCTGGCGGTCGACGATGCCGACCTGGGCGATATCAGTGCATCGCTCTCCTATCGGTTACTGCCGGAAACAACAGAGCGCCCCGACCTGGTATTGAACCTGGGAGTCACGGCGCCCACGGGGACCGACCCCTACGGTATCTCCCTGAGAAAGGATCCGAATGACGACGGTGGGAACCTGTCGATCCCCACCGAACTGCCCACGGGCAACGGCGTCTGGGCGGTCAACGCCGGGGTATCCGCATTGAAGACGCTGGACCCGGCCATCGTCTTTGCCAATCTGGGCTACACCTACAACTTCGAGGAGAGCTTCGACGATATCTCGGCGACGACGGGCAAGGATCCAGGCGATGTCAAGCTGGGTGACTCCATTCGTGCCGGCTTCGGCACCGCCTTTGCGCTTAACGAGCGGCTAAGCCTCTCGCTCTCCTACTCCCACGAGCATGTCCGGAAGTCCAAGATCACCCAGGGCGGCGTCACCAACAAGGTGATCGGCAGCGATGCCAATGTCGGGGTGTTCAGCATCGGCGGGACCTATGCGCTGAATGACAGCACCTCCATCGTCACCAGCCTGGGGATTGGTCTGACCGATGCCGCATCGGATATCAGCCTGACCTTCCGCATGCCCTTCCAGCTCTAGCCTCCAGCTTTCCTTCCGGTTCGCTACCGGATCACGACCCTCCCTGCGGCTCGCCACGACAGCGGGTCTCAGGGAGTCGGTCTCTCGCCGTTTGGCCATTGGTGATGGCATAATGCGCGGCATCGTAATGACGTAACGGGATAGGCACCATGCTCAAGGGGTTGGCGCTGACGCTGACGATCCTGCTGGCGCTGCTGCAGTATCGGCTATGGCTGGGCCAGGGCGGTATCGAGGAGTTGCGCGAGGTTCGCCAACGGGTGGCGTCGCTGGAGGCGGACAACCAGCCGCTGCGCGACCGCAATGCGCGCCTGGCCGCCGAGGTGCTCGACCTCAAGACCGGCCTCGATGCCATCGAGGAGCGGGCACGCAGCGATATCGGCATGGTGCGCACCGACGAGCAGTTCTTCTGGGTGCCCGATGTGGCGGTGGAGCTGGACCCGGTGGTCAATCCACTGCCCGCCACCCGCCTGGAGGCGAGCCGATGAGCGCGTCACCCTGGCTGGTGGTGCCGGCGGCGGGGCAGGGGCGGCGCATGGGAGCCGACCGCCCCAAGCAGTACCTGACCCTCGACGCCCGCCCGGTGATGGCCCACACCCTGACCCGGCTGCATGCCGCCTTCCCCGGGGCACGACTCTGCCTCTGCCTGGACCCCGACGACGCCTGGTTCGACCCAGACTGGGTACTCTTCGCCGACTGGCGGCGCGTGGCGGGAGGCGCCGAGCGTGCGGACTCCGTGGCCAACGCCCTGGGGGCCATCGCCCATGAGGCGCGTGATGATGACCTGGTGCTGGTCCATGATGTGGCGCGCCCCTGTGTCGCCGTCGAGGACCTGCGGCGGCTGATGCGGGTCCTTGCCGATGATGCGGTGGGCGGGCTGCTGGCCGCCACCGTGGCGGACACCATGAAGCGTGACGATGGCGGCGGCCGGGTCGCCCGTACCGAGCCCCGTGCGGGCCTCTGGCATGCCCTGACCCCTCAGGGCTTTCGCTACGGCCTGTTGAATCAGGCGCTTCGCCAGGCCATGGCGTCCGGCGTCACGGTCACCGACGAGGCCTCAGCGGTGGAGGCCCTGGGGCATGCGCCTCGGCTGGTGCCCGGGCGTCGCGACAACCTCAAGATCACCCATCCCGAGGACCTGGCCCTGGCCGGCATGATCCTGGCCGCCCAGGCCTCGGCGCACAGCGAGACGGCGCCCGCGGGCGTCGCGGAGAGATGATGAGAATCGGCCATGGTTTCGACGTCCACCGCTTCGGTGAGGGCGACCACCTGATGATCGGCGGCGTCGCCGTCCCATTCGAGCGCGGCTTCGTCGCCCACTCCGACGGTGATGTGCTGCTGCACGCCATCAGCGATGCGCTGCTGGGCGCCTGCGCGCTGGGCGATATCGGTCGCCACTTCCCGGATACCGACCCGGCCTGGAAGGGCGCCGATAGCCGCGACCTGCTGCGCCGCGTGGTGGCTCTGGTGCATGCGGCCGGTTACCGGGTCGGCAACCTGGATGCCACCCTGATGGCCCAGGCGCCGAAGATGGCGCCCCATGTGGAAGCCATGGCGGCCAATGTGGCCGCGGACCTGGACGTCGAACCCGGCGCGGTCAACGTCAAGGCCACCACCACCGAGCGCCTGGGCTTCACCGGCCGCGGCGAGGGTATCGCCGCCGAGGCGGTAGCACTGCTGTTGCCGGTTTCGGGACCGGTTTCGGGGCCGGTTTCGGGGCCAGTTTCGAAAGAGACGAGCGAGCGCACCGGTGAGTGATGCCGCCGTACGCCCCCAGGCCGACGCCATCGACTGGCCACCTTCCTGGCCGCGGGTGCTCGACGCCGAGTTCGGTCCGCCGGTCAGCGGGGACTACCGGGCGCGCCCCGAGGATTTCATGGTCGAGGAGGTGCTCGATTTCGCTCCCGAGGGGGAGGGGGAGCACCTCTGGCTCTACATCGAGAAGCGCGACCTGACCACCGCCATGGTGGTGAAAGAGCTGGCACGGCTATGCGAGGTATCGCCGCGGGTGGTGGGCTACTCGGGCATGAAGGACCGTGTCGCCGTGACCCGCCAGTGGCTCTCTGTGCAACTGCCGGGTCGCGAGGCGCCGGAAGGCCTGGCTGAATCACTTGCCGAGCGTGGCGTGCAGGTGCTGGAGATGGCCCGCCACCCGCGCAAGCTCAAGCGCGGCGTGCACCGCGCCAACCGCTTCCGGCTGCGCCTGACCGGGCCGGCGGTGGATGACGAGGGCTTCGCGGCGCGCTGGGAGCGTCTGCTCGAGCGCGGGGTCGCCAACTACTTCGGTCCCCAGCGCTTCGGGCCGGATGGGCGCAACCTGCTGCGCGCTCGTTCGCTGCTGGCCCGCGGCTGGCGCAAGCGCGACGACCGCGATGGCATGCTGCTCTCGGCGGCACGCAGCTTCCTGTTCAACGAGCTGCTCGCAGAGCGCATCCGCGAGGGCAGCTGGGATCGCCTGCTGCCGGGCGAGGTGGCGAACCTCGACGGCACGGCGAGCCAGTTCACCGTCGAGGCGCCGGACGCCGGACTCGAGGCCCGCGCGGCGCGCCTCGACCTGCACCCTAGCGGCGTGCTGTGGGGCACCGGCGGCTCGGTGGCGAATGGTGAGGCGCTGGCCCGCGAGGCACACCTGGCCAGTCGCTTCCCGGCGTTGTGCGGAGGCCTCGAGGCGGCCGGCGTACGGCTGGGGCGTCGCCCGCTGCGCCTGAGCCTGGGGGAAGCGAGCTTAGAGCGCGGTGACGACGAGCTGTGGCTCGCCTTCACGCTGCCCCGCGGCGCCTTCGCCACCGCGGTACTCCGAGAATTGATCGCACACCCGAGCCTGTGACGGGTGTGCCTACGCGAGGATTCGAGATGCGCCGACTGCTGCTCTCCAACGACGACGGCGTGCACGCCCCCGGGCTGCGCGCCCTGCACGATGCCCTGGTCTCCCATGCCAAGCTGCGCGTGGTGGCACCGGACCGCGACAAGAGCGGGGCCAGCAACTCCCTGACCCTGACCCGCCCGCTGGCGCTGGCGGCGTTGGACAACGGCTTCTACAGTGTCGATGGCACGCCGGCAGACTGCGTCTACCTGGGCGTCAACGGTGTCTGGGACGAGAGACCCGACCTGGTGATCTCCGGCATCAACCACGGCGGCAACCTGGGTGATGACGTGCTCTATTCCGGCACCGTGGCCGCCGCCATGGAGGGGCGCAACCTGGGCATGGCCGCCATCGCCATGTCACTGGTGGGCCATCGCCACTTCGAGGCCGCCGGCCGCGTCGCGGCGAGCCTGGTGGGAGCCGCCGGACAGCTCTCGCTGCCGCCGCGCAGCCTGCTCAATGTCAACGTGCCGGATCTGCCCTGGAACGAGATCCAGGGCTTCCGAGTTACCCGTCTGGGCTATCGCGGCCCCGCGGCTCGGCCCCAGGAGGTACGCGATCCCCGCGGCCGGGTGCGTTGGTGGATCGCCGCCGTGGGCGCGAACGCCGATGATGGCCCCGACACCGACTTTGCCGCCGTGGAGGCAGGCTTCGTTTCCATCACCCCGCTGCAGACCGATCTCACCCGGCATGCGGCCATCGCGGACGTAAAGGGCTGGCTGGATGCACTCACCTGAACGTCTCGCCGAGCTGGTGCGCGGGGTGGGCATGACCTCCCAGCGCACCCGCGACCGCATGCTGGAACGACTGGCCGCCCAGGGCATCCGTGATCCCCGGGTGCTGGAGACCCTGGGGCGTGAGCCTCGCCACCTGTTCCTGGACGAGGCGCTGTCTCACCGCGCCTACGAGGACACCTCGCTGCCCATCGGCCATGGACAGACCCTCTCCCAGCCGTGGATGGTGGCGCGCATGACAGAACTGGTCCTGCAGGCGTCGCCGCAGCGCGTGCTGGAGATCGGTACCGGGTCCGGCTACCAGACGCTGATCCTCTCGCGGCTGGTGCCGGAACTCTGGTCGATCGAGCGAATCAATGCCTTGCATCGTCGCGCCGCCGAACGACTGCGTCTGCTTGGCGCACACAATGCCCACCTGCGCCTGGCCGACGGCGGCCATGGCTGGGACGAGGCCGCCCCCTTCGATGTCATCCTGCTGACCGCCTGCGCCAGCGAGCTGCCGGCGGCGCTGCTCTCCCAGCTCGCCGAGGGCGGCGTGCTGATCACCCCGCTGTCCGACGCCCGGGGCCGCCAGTGGCTGACCCGGATCCAGCGTCAGGACAACCAGTTCGAGAAGCGGCGGCTGGAGCCGGTGCGCTTCGTGCCGCTGCTCGAAGGCGTCATTCGTTGAAAGGAGTCCGCTGTTGAAGCGATACCTCAGCATCATCCTCAGGGGCGCCGGCATGGGAGCCGCCGATGCGGTGCCCGGCGTTTCCGGGGGCACCATTGCCTTTGTCACCGGCATCTACGAGGAGCTGATCCATACCATCAAGCAGTTCGGCCCCAGCGCCTTCGGTGCCTGGCGTCGTGGCGGGATGGCGGGCCTGGTGGCCCATCTCAACCTGCCCTTCCTGCTGCCGCTGCTGCTGGGCATCGCCGTCAGCCTGGTCAGCGTCGCCCACCTGGTGGTGTGGCTGATGGAGGACCACCCGTTGCTGCTCAATGGCTTCTTCTTCGGGCTGGTGCTGGCCTCGGCGCTGGTGGTCAGCCGACATCCCGCCGACTGGCGCTGGTGGCATATCCTGCCGCTGGTCGGCGGGCTGCTGCTGGCCCACGGCCTGCCTTCGCTGATGCCGCTGGTGACCGAGCTGGGCAGCCGCGAGGTGATGCTGCTGGTGGGTGGCGCCATCGCCATCAGTGCGATGATCCTGCCCGGCGTGTCGGGCAGCTTCCTGCTGCTGACCATGGGCCTTTATGGCACCGTGATGGATGGGATTCGCGGCTTCGACCTGGGGTTGATCGGGTTGTTCGGGATGGGCTGCGCCGCCGGGCTGTTCGCCTTTTCGCGACTGCTCTCCTGGCTGCTCGACCGCTTCCATACCGGGACGCTGCAGCTGCTGGTGGGCTTCATCATCGGCTCGTTGCCGGTACTCTGGCCGTGGCGGGAACTGGTACGCTACCAGCTCGGCCCGGACGGACAGATGATTCCACTGGACTACCGCTACCTGACCCCCGGTGACTACGCCCTGCTCACCGGTGACGCTCCCCAGCTGGTGGCCGTGGTGGCGCTGATGCTGGCCGGGGCGGCGGGCGTTCTGCTGCTCGACCGCACGGGACGACGCCCGGCGGCGATGCGCGGGAATGAAACACATGGGGCAGGCTCTGATCGGGCAAGCTCTGATAGGCCAAGCTCTGATAGGGCAAACAAGGAGGAAGGCTCTGATGCGTAAGGTATTGATGATTTCGGGCCTGGCCCTGGCGATGGCCGGCTGTGCCAGTCAGCAGGATTCCCCGGGCCAGGTGCCGGTGCGCGACCTCTCGGCGAGCCGTTCGGACACCGCGGCGAGCCACTATACCGTGGAGCAGGGCGATACCCTCTACGGCATCGCCTGGCGCCATGACATGGACTACCGCGACCTGGCGCGACTCAACCGCATCGGTCCGCCCTACGAGATCCAGCCGGGCCAGCGCCTGGTGCTTGAAGGAGGGGCGGGCGAAGGCCAGCCGGCGGCCCGACAGACTGACGACGGCGCAAGCGCCGTGGCGGTGGCCACGCCCCTCGGTGGCGCCCAGGCCGAGGCCGATTCCGGCGACATGGAGTGGCTGCTGCCCAGCGGTGAGACCGAGACGGTCTCCCGCGCCGATCGAGCCACCGACTCCGGCGATGTTGACCAGGCTCAGGCGGCCTCCGACGAAGAGAGCGGGCCTGGCCCGGTCTACTCGCCGGATAGCCCCGGTGCCGATGGCTACCTGAGCGAACGTGACCTGGCCGAGCGCAGCGCGCGTGAAGATGCCAGCGAAGCCGAGCAGACCGCCGAGGCTAGCCAGGAGGCTGAAGAGACCAGCAATACCCGGGACGTGGCCGAGACCGCTGCCCCGGAAGAGCCTGCCCGGGAGGTCGCCAGCGAGGCGCCGAGCGAAGAGGCCCAGAAGACCGATGCGGGCACCGCCGTCGCCGGCGGCACCCAGGGTGCCGATCGCGGCTCGCGCACCTATACACCCGTCGCCGAGGTGCCCTGGCAATGGCCGGCAAGCGGCAATGTGGTCGGCCAGTTCGGCGATGGTGGAGCGATTACCGCCGGCATTGATATCGCCGGTCAAAAGGGGCAACCTGTCAAGGCGGCAGGTCCCGGGATCGTGGTCTATGCGGGCAGTGGTGTCAGGGGCTACGGAAAGCTGATTCTGCTCAAGCACAACGACCAGTTCCTGAGTGCCTACGCCCACAACGACACGCTGCAGGTAAGCGAGAATGACGTGGTCGAGGCCGGCGAAGTGATTGCCACCATGGGCGACAGCGATGCCGAAGACGTCAGGCTGCATTTCGAGGTGCGCAAGGATGGCCAGCCCCAGGACCCCCTGGACTATCTGCCCTCACGCTGATGCCGCGCCCCGCTGGATAAATCCCGGCGGGACTGTCACACAATAATAATCGGTTTCGCCGATGCTTCTGGGCATCGGCGACAGGACGCAAGCACGGGGTAGCCATCGATGAGCATGCTTGAACGGGACCTTCAGGATGTCGATCTGGACACGCTCGAGGAGAAGGAAGATGACACCATCGTCGATGCCATCGACGAACCGGAGGCTGAAGACGAGACGGCCTTCGAGAAGGCGTTGAATCGCGAGGATCGCTACAGCCACCAGAGCCTCGACGCCACCCAGATCTACCTCAACGAAATCGGCTTCTCGCCGCTGCTTACTCCCGAGGAGGAGGTCTTCTACGGCCGCCTGGCCCAGAAGGGCGACCCGCTGGGCCGCTCACGCATGATCGAGTCCAACCTGCGGCTGGTGGTGAAGATCGCCCGGCGCTACCTCAACCGCGGCCTCTCGCTGCTCGACCTGATCGAGGAGGGCAACCTCGGGCTTATCCGTGCCGTGGAGAAGTTCGATCCCGAGCGTGGCTTCCGCTTCTCTACCTACGCCACCTGGTGGATCCGCCAGACCATCGAGCGGGCGCTGATGAACCAGACCCGCACCATTCGCCTCCCGATCCACGTGGTCAAGGAACTCAACATCTATCTGCGCGCGGCCCGCGAGCTGACCCAGAAGCTCGATCACGAGGCTACCGCGGAGGAGATCGCCGATCACCTCGACAAGCCGGTGGAAGCCGTCAAGAAGATGATGGGGCTCAATGAGCGCATCTCCTCGGTGGACTACCCGGTGGGCGGCGACAGCGACAAGCCGCTGATCGAGACCCTGGCCGACGACAACGACCATGGCCCCGAGTCGAGCCTGCTCGACGGCGACGTCAAGCAGCATGTCGACGAGTGGCTCTCCGAACTCACCGAAAAGCAGCGCGAGGTCGTGGTGCGTCGCTTCGGCCTGCGCGGCCACGAGGCGGCCACCCTCGAACAGGTGGGGGAGGAGATCGGCCTGACCCGGGAGCGTGTGCGCCAGATCCAGGTCGAGGCCCTCAAGAAGTTGCGTCGAGTGCTGGAAAAGCAGGGGCTCAGCCTGGATGCCATCTTCGCCTGACTCCCGCTTGACTTGGTGATCAGCAAGAATCCCCAGGTTTCTTGCTGCATTTAGTGATAACTTCCGAGAAGCCACCAGCTATATGGTGGCTTTTTTCGTGATTTGGGCGGCTCTTCCAACGATAATCCCCTGTTTTCCATTCCTTCCAGTTCAGGAGACCGCCATGGCCCGGCCGCTGATCGCCGAGATCGACCTCGACGCCCTGCGCCACAACTATCGTCTCGCCTGCGAGTGCGCCCCCGAGAGTCGCAGTGTCGCCGTGATCAAGGCCGACGCCTATGGCCACGGTGCGGTGGCTTGCGCGCGTGCCCTGGAGGATATCGCCCCGGCCTTCGCGGTGGCCTGCATCGAAGAGGCCGTGACTCTGCGTGAGGGGGGTATCACGGCCCCCATCGTGCTGCTCGAGGGGATCTTTACCGCTGACGAACTCGCCCTGGTGGACGAACTGGGGCTGTGGATGGCGGTGCACAGCGACTGGCAGGTCGAGGCGCTGCTGGCGCACCGCCCGGCGAGGCCGATCCCGGTATGGGTCAAGGTGGACTCCGGCATGCACCGCCTGGGCTTCTCTCCCGAGCGTGTCGAGGCGGTATGGCAGCGCCTGTCGGCCGCTGCGGAGCACGCCCGAGACCTGCATCTGATGAGTCACTTCGCCACCGCCGACCTGGAGGATATCGGCTATTTCGAGCGCCAGATGGCGAGACTCGACTCCCTGGCCCAGCGCCTGGGCGCGCCGCTCTGCCTGGCCAACTCACCGGCGACCCTGGCCCGCCCCGAGGCACACGGCGCCTGGAATCGCCCGGGCGTGATGCTCTACGGCAGCGACCCCCTCGAGAGGCCCAATGCCGTGACCTTGCGGTTTGCCCCGGTGATGACCCTGCGCTCGGCAATCATCGCCGTGCGCGAGCTTCCCGCCGGCGAACCGGTGGGCTACGGCGGACGCTGGCTCACCCCGCGTCCCTCGCGCATCGGCGTGGTGGCCTGTGGCTACGGTGATGGCTATGACCGCCACGCCAGGGATGGCACGCCGGTGCTGGTGGCGGGCAAGCGAACCGCTATCGCCGGCAAGATCTCCATGGACATGCTCACTGTCGATATCACCGATATTCCCGAAGCCGATATCGGCAGCGAGGTCGTGCTGTGGGGCAGGGCGGCCAACGGCCTGGTGCTGCCGGTGGACGAGGTGGCCCGCCACTGCGATACCATCAGCTACACCCTGCTCACCGGGGTGCTGCCCAGGGTGCCCAGGCGGTATCATGGGCAGTCCTGAATGCCCGAGCCGTCGTGGACGAACAGTCGGGGACAGACCCCAATCAACCGTGTAAAGGAGAGGGTTCACATGGAGCGGTCCGTTAATTGGGGTCTGTCCCCATGAGACAGAATTTCGCCCATCCCCGCTACTGGCACGTCTGGCTGGCCATCGGGTCCATGCATGTGGCGGCCTGGCTGCCCTGGCGCCTCAAGCTGTGGATCGGCACGCTGATCGGGCTGGCGGCACTGCGCTTCGCCGGGCGGCGCCGGCATATCACCGAGACCAACATCGGGCTGTGCTTCCCGGAACTCGATTCGGACCAACAGCGACGTCTGGTCAGGAAGACCTTTATCGCCAACGGTATCGGCCTGCTGGAGACCGCGACCGGCTGGTGTCGCGACCCGGAGCATCTTCGCCATCGGGTGGTGTTCAAGGGCCAGGAACACCGGGCCCGGCTGCAGGCGGCGGGCAAGGGCGCGCTGATCCTCGGCGTGCACTTCTCGACCCTGGACCTGGGAGCCGCCCTGCATTCGCTCTACTTCCGGGCCGACGCCGTGCAGCGCCCCCACGACAACCCGCTCTTCGCCCGCTTCATGGGGCGTGCCCGCGCTCCCTACTTCGATGCGGTACTCGATCGGCACGACCTGCGTGGGGTGGTACGTCGGATCAAGGCCGGCCATGCGGTGTGGTACTCGCCGGACCAGGACTTCGGCCGTGACGCCAGCGTCTTCGCCCCCTTCTTCGGCATCCAGGCCGCCACGGTGAAGATGACCGCGCGCATCGCCCGCATGACCGGGGCGGCGGTGATACCGCTGGTCTTCCACCGCAACCCGGATGACCGCACCTATACCCTCGAATACCTGCCGCCGCTGGAGGATTTCCCCAGCGGCGATGAGGTGGCCGATGCCGCCCGCATCAACGCCGTGATCGAGGCGGCGATCCGCAAGCATCCCGAGCAGTACCTGTGGCTGCACCGGCGCTTCAAGACCCGCCCCGAGGGCGAGCCCGGTTTCTACTGACGCTTCGCGTCAAGCTGGAAGCCATAAGAAAACCCCACGAACGCAGGGTCCGTGGGGTTTTCACTTACAGCTTGAAGCTTACGGCTCCGGCGAAGCCGGTCAGGCGTCGATCCGCTTGTACTTCATGCGGTGCGGGGTGTCGTCGCCGACGCGCTTCTTGTGGTCCGCCTCGTACTCGGTGTAGTTGCCCTCGAAGAACTCCACGTGGGAGTCGCCCTCGAACGCCAGGATATGGGTGGCGATGCGGTCGAGGAACCAGCGATCGTGGGAGATCACCAGGGCGCAACCGGGGAAGGCCAGCAACGCCTCCTCCAGTGCCCGCAGGGTCTCGATGTCGAGGTCGTTGGAGGGCTCGTCGAGCAGCAGTACGTTGGCGCCCTGCTTGAGGGTCTGGGCCAGCTGCAGGCGACCGCGCTCGCCACCGGAGAGGTCGCTCAGGCGCTTCTGCTGGTCGTTGCCCTTGAAGTTGAAACGCCCCACATAGGCCCGCGAGGAGACCTCGTAGCCATTGATGTTGAGGATGTCCTGGCCGTCGGAGACCGCCTCCCACACCGTCTGCTTGTCATCCAGGGCGTCGCGCAGCTGCTCGACGTAGGCGATGTCGACGGTCTCGCCGACCACCACCTCGCCGCCGTCGGGCTGCTCCTTGCCGGTGATCAGCTTGAACAGCGTCGACTTGCCCGCGCCGTTGCCGCCGACGACGCCGACGATGGCGCCCTTGGGCACGGTGAAGGTCAGGTCCTCGTAGAGCAGCTTGTCATCGAAGGCCTTGGAAACACCGTGGAACTCGATGACCTTGTCGCCCAGGCGCGGGCCGGGCGGAATGTAGATCTCGTTGGTCTCGTTGCGCTTCTGGAAGTCGCCGGACTGCATCTCCTCGAAGCGGTTGAGGCGCGCCTTGCTCTTGGCCTGGCGGCCCTTGGCGTTGCTGCGCACCCACTCCAGCTCGTGCTTGATGGCCTTGTTCCTGGAGGCCTCCTGCTTGGCCTCCTGCTCCAGGCGCTTCTCCTTGGCTTCCAGCCAGCCCGAGTAGTTGCCCTCGAAGGGGATGCCCTGGCCGCGGTCGAGCTCGAGGATCCAGCCGGCCACGTTGTCGAGGAAGTAGCGGTCGTGGGTGATCGCCACCACGGTGCCGCTGTAGTCGTGCAGGAAGCGCTCCAGCCAGGCCACCGACTCGGCATCCAGGTGGTTGGTGGGCTCGTCGAGCAGCAGCATGTCGGGGCTGGAGAGCAGCAGGCGGCAGAGCGCCACGCGGCGCCGCTCGCCACCGGAGAGGTTGCCCACGCGGGCCTCCCAGGGCGGCAGGCGCAGGGCCTCGGCGGCCACCTCCAGCTTGCGGTCCAGGTTGTGGGCGTCGGAGGCCTCGATGATGTTCTCGAGTCGCGCCTGTTCGCTGGCCAGGGCGTCGAAGTCGGCGTCCGGCTCGGCATAGGCGGCGTAGACCGCGTCGAGCTTCTCCTGGGCGTCCTTGATCTCGCCGAGGGCCTCTTCCACGGTCTCGCGGACGTTCTTGTCGTCGTCGAGCTGCGGCTCCTGGGGCAGGTAGCCGACATTGATGCCCGGCATGGGGCGTGCCTCACCCTCGAACTCGGTATCGACGCCGGCCATGATGCGCAGCAGGGTCGACTTGCCCGCGCCATTGAGGCCCAGCACGCCGATCTTCGCGCCCGGGAAGAAGGAGAGGGAGATATCCTTGAGGATCTGCTTCTTGGGGGGCACGACCTTGCCCACCCGGTTCATGGTGTAGACGTAAGATCCTGTTGCGCCTGTTTTGTTACCTTTTGCCAAAGCCTTCACCTCTAACATACTGTTTGTAAAAGAAAAAATATTTTTATGGATGCTAAAAAATTGTACCGAAAAAAATTGCACATATCTACCAAAGTGCTATTCTAAAATTTGTCACCTTCTTGGACCTCTCATGACATTCTCAATCAAAGAATTCAAGCTGAATGATGAGACCAGAGTCAAGCTCTTACTTCAAGACTCTGTGCCACTTTATTGGCCTTGTCTCTACATTCTAAAAAAAATGCGAGTTAGGTCACCTAATACTCAACAACGATTTTTCAGCGACTTAATCATTTTATTGGAATGGCTAATCTACAAAGGCATTAATATAGAAGAGCGACTTAAAAAAAGACCGAAATCTGTATATCTTAGTGAAACTGAGTTGGCTGAATTTTCTAGTCAAGTGCATTGGAGAAAAGACGTTCTTGATAAAAAGTATAGTGGTGTCAGATTACACCGTTCAGCCTATCAACAAGTAAGTGCATATCAATCTGAGTCAAGGTTGGCAACAGCTAGAAACTATCTTTGCTTCCTTTACGAAGCATTGGGCCATCCAGATGACCGCTTTGATCAAATTGAATGGCTAGTAAAGCGAATTAATCTCAGTATTGTACAGTCTAAACCTTCTTGGAAAAGAAGGCCGATGGAGCCCAAGGGATTAACATCAGAGCAAGAGAGAGTTTTGCTTAATTATTTACATCCGAGGTCAGAGCAAAACCCATGGCCAAAATCATTAGCCGTTAGAGTTAGAAATTACTTGATTGTAATTATCCTTTATAGCTTAGGTGTTCGCCGAAGTGAGATGCTGGGGATAAAGCTTTCAGATGTTAATTACCGCGACAATCGTATTTCTATTGTCCATAGGCCGAATGACCCAGACGATCCCCGTGCCGAAGAGCCTAATATTAAAACTAATGAGAGGAAGCTTCCAGCACCTGAGTATCTTATGTCATTAATAAATGAATATATTGAATGCTACCGAAAATCTAAAAGGGCTAAAAGTCATCCTTATTTGTTCTTGTCGCATGGTAGGAATGAAGGTGCTCCCCTTTCCATAAAGTCAGTCGATGCTGTGTTTAATGTGGCAAAAAAAAACTTCCCTATTCTTAAGTGTGTAACACCACACACACTTAGACATCACGATGTTTATCGAACTATGAAAATCGTTGCAGAAGAAACAAAAAATCTTTCACCTGAGGAAAGAGAAACTATTTTTTATCGTGTTTGCAATTTTCGGTATGGATGGGTAGATACTTCGAGAATGCCTGGGCGTTATGGGCAAAAATTTTTCCAAGAAGAAGCTAGCGAAGCAATGAAGATTTTAAATGAAAAGCTTTTGAGTGAACTTCCCTTTTGATTTTTGAGTGACTACTGTGATTCTTTCATCCCCAAGTAAAAAAAATATTGATGCGTGGTTGATGTCTGAAATGACTGCAAAGAGTGGAGGGCGTTTTACTCCGTCTGATGATTATTGGCGACCTGACCCTACTGCACAGGCAGCTAATGTTGCAAGTGCCAAATGTGCTGTAATTGATAAAGTTCGGCCATGGCTTATTGCGGCATTGTCTTATTATGCAATGGAATATTCAGCCAGAACGTTAAAGCATCTTGCATATATTCTTTCCAAGTGCGGTAATTCGAGTCTTGATGTCCTGGATGAGTCAAATGTTATCGCAGTTCGTAATATTCTTAGCAAGTCTGAGTTTGCGGTGTTGAGGTCTTTTTTAAAACGTTGGCGGGAAGATTATTTGTTGGAGGTTAAACCAAGTGAGGCTGTTGTTGATTACCTATATGCAATAAAGCCAAGAAATAATGTTGGTCAGTGCCCTGTAGAGAGCATGAATCCAGAGAAAGGACCCTTAACCTCATTAGAGAGGCGGTCAATTTTTGACTGGGCAAACGATGCATTTGCATACGGTCGAATAACTATTGAGCAGTTTGTGTATATTCGGATCCTGATTACTACTGGAGTGCGTATTCGCCAGATCCAACAGCTAGTTTTTGGAGATATTATAGAAGATGAGCGTGGCTATTGTCTGAAAATGCCACGTGCAAAAAATAAAGGATTTGGTTATCGTAACAGCTTTAAAAATTTTGATATATCAAAGGATCTTTACGATATACTTGTAAGTTATAAAGAGATTACGCTAAAAGCCTTGCAGCGTGAGCAGTTGCATGTCGATTGGAAAAAAGCTATTCCGCATGTGGCATTGTTTAGGGCAAAAGGGATGAAGTTCGTAATAACTACAATAAAAGATGATCCTGATTTAAATCTTCTTGAAATAGAGCCTCAAATAAAATTTCACAAGCATGATGGTTCCATGAAGGCACTGCTTCGTGGGCTCGAAGACGATCAGGCGTTTCCTGTCTCTGAGCGTACCGGCGAGAAAATACATTTAGGAGCTCATCGCTTTCGATATACAATAGGTACAGAACTGAGTCGTATGGATATTGGAAGGCATACGATAGCCTTTGTGCTTGACCATAAAGGGGTTAGAAGTGTCTCAAGGTATATAAAAGTATCCGCTGCAATGGGCAAGAGAATTGATGATAAAATGAAAAAAGAACTATCATTAGTTGTTAACGCGTTTCAGGGGAGGCTGGTTGCTGGTGCGGCGGATGCAGTTAATGGATCACTAACTAACAAGACTATTCGTGCTGAGTCATCTGCCATTGCTACATGTGGTGCATCAGGAGGTTGCCACCTTGACGCCCCCGTCGCATGTTATACCTGCTCAAAGTTTCAGCCTTGGCTCGATGCACCTCATGAAGAAGTACTTAACCGCCTTATGCTAAGGCAACAAAGAGCAATTGATGTTGCTGGTGAGGAAAGTGAAGTGGCAATTAGTTTTGATCGACCTATTCTCGCAGTAATGCAGGTTATTCATAGTATAAATGATTTAAAGCAGAGCGCTGAAGGTGAACATGATGAATAATGTTTTACCTTTCGTGCCAAGGTCAGGGTTGGCAGCTCGGGCGTCTCTGAATGAGTTTGTTAATTGGGCAAAATCTCAAATACATCTTTATGATAAACCATCTGATCCTGTTCAGTGGGGGGCGATAAGCTGGAGTCGCTGGGGGATAAATAATACTCGATGTTCTAAGCTCGGAAAAAGAAATGAGAGTCTTGATTCTGGGATGATTGACTATGTCAAAGCTATGTTGTTTGAAGAGAGAGTCGTTAATCTTAGTGAAGACAATTATCGCCTCAATGCCCTTCGCTGCCTAGAGAAGGCACTTTTAGATATTAATAAAGAGGCTGATATCATTTCCGTTACAGCGGCAATATTCGATAGGGCTACTTTAATTTCACAGGAATATAATTCTGAGAGCACTGCCTATAGTACTTCTCTTCAACTTAAGCGGATATGTGATAAGCTTATTGAAAGTGGAGTGGTGGCTAAACCTTTTATCTGGGATCCACAGGTAAAGGAACCTAAAATGACCCTTAGGAAGAGCGCAGAAAATGCGGAAAAAAAACTTCCTAGCTTCGAATCGATAGCGGCACTTGGAGATATTTTTAGCAGTAATCCAGAATCCAGTTTGGATATTATGGTAACTTCTGCTGTGGCGATATTGCTTTCTCAGCCTTCACGAGTGGGCGAGCTGTCTTACATTAAGAAAGATTGCTTTGTGACCGACCGTGATGAGCAAGGGCGTAGCCAACTATACATGTTATGGTACTCTCAAAAGGGATTTGGGGCAAACCGAAAAATCATCCCAGACAGTATGGCCGAAATCTGTAAGGAAGCAGTGGGTCGAATAGTTGATATTACGAATGAAGCACGTGGGTATGCTAGGTGGCTGGAAGAGAATCCTGATGATTTCCCACATCATATAGGCGTCCCCAACAAGCACCTCGACGCGCCCTTGACTATGGAGGAGGTTTGTAAATGCTTGATGCTTTCAACCAAGAATCATTCTCCAAGAAATGTATTTAAGGTTTTTATAAAAAAAATATGTACTAGCAAATCAAGTTCAGGTCTGGCACGTGAAGTGGCTGGAGATATTCTTTCTGGATTTAATGAAGATGGTGTGTCGAGAGTTTATATTAAAGGAAGGCTTTCTGGGTATGAGTTCAATGATACTTTTGAAGTGACTTTGAGAAAACTTAATTTATTGGTTAGGGAGAAGTATCTTCCTAAGCATTTCCCATATACGGATAGTAAGAAGGTTGTCAAGTGGAAAGATGCTCTATTTTGTTTCAGGAGTGGCGCGTTTTCAGTTAATAAAGGTAAGTCAGAAAAGCCCTTTGGGATTACAGGGATGTGCAAGCACCGGCTAAGCACTCAGCTGACAGGAACCCAAAAGAAGACTCAATCAATATTTGAAAGGTATGGTTACTCTGGGGTAAAGGTTAATACCCATGCTTTTCGTCATCTACTAAATACAGTCGCTCAACGAGGTGGTCTTTCTCAAGAGTTAATAGCGCGTTGGTCTGGGCGATTACACGAGAGTCAAAATTGGGTTTACAATCATGTCTCACCAGAAGAGATGGCTGATAAGCTTGAAGTCTTTTTGCCTCAAGTTGTGGATAGCAATATCCTTGCGTCAATAAAAACAAATGTTCCTATCCGAATGAAGAATGTCGGTGGTTTTGAAAATCGGATTGTCCATCGTACTGAGTTTGGTGTCTGTGTCCACGATTATGCACAAGAGCCTTGCGCAAAGTTTAATAACTGCCTAACTTGCGGGGAGCATATATGTGTGAAGGGAGATGATGTGAAGCTATTAAATCTTAAAGATGAGAGAGGCTATTTGCGGAGAAGTCTTGTGTCTTTTAAAAAAGAAGCTCGTGAAGAAACTTACGGTGCTAATACCTGGCTTGAAACAACTATAGAGAAATTAGAGCGCTGTGAGCAGTTGATTAAGGTATTGGAAGATCCTACCATAGAAGATGGCGCACTTGTAAAAGGTGTTGATAACAGTTGGACGGCAGGGTGCAATGCTTTGTCGATTAGAGGAGAGCTAGGTGAATCGAAATCTGGAATTTTACCAAAAAATAAAGATGATGATAGGCTGGCTGAGTTGGAGAGGATTTTGGGGCTGGGGGATTGAGCATGGCAAGGCTTTCTGATGCGGATGTTTTTCGTATTGAAGATTTGATAAAAACTTGGAGAGGAAGTAAGCTTACCTGGGAGTTGGTTGTCCTTGCCTGTGAGAATGAGTTAAGTATTAAAACTACTCGTAAAACACTCTTGACGCGTGATAATATAAAAGCTTCAATGCGCTTGCGGAAAGAAGAACTAAAAGCTCCTTCCAAAGTAGTACGCCAGTTTTCTGATATCGATAGGGCGAATGATAGGATCGCACGCTTAACGCAGCGCGTGGCAGAGCTTGAGTGCGCACAGCGAACCCTGATCGACCAATTCGCCCGTTGGGCTTACAATGCTGATGCTCACGGCTTAAACGAGGACCTTCTAAATCAACCTATCCCTAAGCCTCACCGATGATAGCTATAACTAATTTTTCGATAGCCACACGAGCTGCCTCACAATGACGGCAGCCCCACCTTCATTTCACTACAACTCCGACCTCATCGGCGGCTCGCTGATGGTCCGCGAGAGCCGCATCGTGGCGGAGCTGCTGCTGGCTGGTGTGGATGACGCGGCCTGGAAGACGGCCATCATCGACGAGAATCGCCTCCAGAAGGCACGGCCGGCATCAGCCAGGCGCATGGCCCAGGCAATCCGCAAGCGGCTTGTGCGGCTTCCTGAGCCGTTCTGGCAGGTGCTGCATGATGGCGATGACCAACTGGCCACCCAGGTGGCGTTCTGTGCGGCATTGGCCCGCAACCTGCTGCTGGTGGAGTTCCTGGAGACCGTGGTGGCTGATGCCTTCGTGACCCAGGCCGAGCGCCTTGAGCTGTACCAGTGGGATGACTTCCTCGCCGATCGTGCCTACCGCGATCCGGCCATCAACGCCTGGACCGCCTCCTCTAGACGAAAGATGGGTCAGGTGGCCTTTCGCATGCTATCCGAAGTAGGCTTGATAGAAAGTGCACGTAGCCGCCGGCTACGACCGCTGATGCTGCGGCCCGAGGTAGTGACCCTGCTGGAAAGGCACCACCTGATTCGGCTGCTGGACTGCCTGAGTGCCCTGGGGCCGCGGTGAACGCCATGGACCTGGGCTGGCGGTAGCGTGCCCAAAAGCCCGCTATCCACTGCAGGCCGGGCACCAAGCATTATAAGACGCTCAATCATAACGAAAAGAACGACACCGGACGCAAGGATGAGAGCCGTATGTCACCGCTCACGCAGGGGCCGTCCCACCGCGAAGATCCTCACCTGAAGGATCGCCTCAACCAGATCGCCGAGAAGATCACCAGCCCGGCCTTCCTCTCCGGCCAGGGCCTGGGCAACGAGATCGGCTTCTGGATCTTCGACTATCCCCCCGAGCACGAGCTGCAGGTTCGCGAGTACCTCACCTTCCTGGAAGGGGTACTGTCCCGTCAGCACAGCGAGCTGACGGTCGACCACGTCAACCTGCTGCGCGTGTTGCGCGACTATCTCCATGAGCGTGGCTTTCTCGACAAGGCCATCGCCATGCAGCAGACCAAGGGCGATGCGGCGCTGCTCAAGGCGCTGCGCGGCCCGCTGCACATGGACAAGTTCGCCCCCTTCCTTATCCGACACGCGCTGTCGGACGACCCCGATATCATTCTGCTGTCAGGCGTGGGTAGCGTCTGGCCGGTGATGCGTGCCCACAGTTTGCTCAATGCGCTGCATGGCAGGCTCGGCCACAAGCCGTTGGTGCTCTTCTATCCTGGCAGTTACGACGGCCAGAGCCTGACCCTCTTCGACCAGGTCGCGAGTAACCACTACTACCGGGCGTTTTCTCTCGTGCCGTGACGCATGGGCGCCCGGCTCAGTCAGTCCCCGGGAAACTCTCGATCTGAAGGCCAGCCGGCAGCCGCGCTGCCCTGGCACCCGCTTTGTTGACCGCCTTGCCCCACTACGGGAGCGAGGCGTTGCCCGTTAAGGAATCGATCGGACATGCGTATCCAGGACCTCTTCCAGAAACAACTGAACCGCCCCATCAACGGGGTGGTGAAGGCCGACCAGAAGGACCGCGAGACGGTCTACCAGGAGCTCGACGAGTACGTGGTGACCAACGAGCTGGAGAAGCACTTCCGTGCCTTCTTCGAGTCCTACGCCACGCCGCTCAGTGATCCCTCCATCGCCAACCGGGTCGGGGTGTGGATCTCGGGCTTCTTCGGCTCAGGTAAGTCGCACTTCCTCAAGGCGCTCTCGTACCTCTTGGCCAACATCGAGGCCGAGGATGAGGCCGGCAACCACCGCCGCGCCGCCGAGTTCTTCGACGAGCACAAGCTCCACGATCCGATGATCCGCGCCGACGTCACCAAGGCGGTACAGCAGCCGGCCGATGTCATCCTGTTCAACATCGACAGCAAGGCGAGCTCCAACGACGGCGGCAACCCGATCCTCAACGTCTTCCTGCGGGTGTTCAACGAGTACCAGGGCTTCAGCGGCGATCACCCGCATATCGCCCACATGGAGCGCCACCTGGCCCAGCGCGGCGTGCTGGAGCACTTCAAGGCGGCCTTCCAGGAGGCCAGCGGTATGGTCTGGGAAGAGGAGCGCGACGGCTTCCAGTTCTATCAGGACGACATCGAGCAGGCGATCAGCCAGGCGCTGGATCTCTCCCCGGAGGCGGCCCACAAGTGGTTCGAGGATTCCGAGGAGACCTTCAGCGTTTCAGTGGAGAACTTCTGCCGCTGGGTAAAGGAGTACCTGGACGCCAAGTCGCCGACCCAGCGCATCGTCTTCATGGTGGATGAGGTGGGTCAGTTCATCGGCAGCAACACCCGCCTGATGCTGACCCTGCAGACGCTGACCGAGAACCTCGGCACCATCTGCGGCGGTCGCGCCTGGATCGTGGTCACCTCCCAGGCTGACATGGACGCCGTGCTCGGCGAGATGACCGCCGCCAAGGCCAACGACTTCTCCAAGATCGCCGGGCGCTTCAAGACCCGCCTGTCGCTGTCGAGCTCCAACTCCGAAGAGGTGATCCGCAAGCGCCTGCTGGCCAAGACCCCAGAGGCCACCGGCGAGCTGGCCCAGGTGTTCGAGGCCAAGGGCGCGGTGCTGCGCAACCAGCTCACCTTCGACCGCTCCGGCCCCACGCTCAGGAATGTCGACGGCGTGGAGAGCTTCGTCGCCAACTATCCGTTCGTTCCGTACCACTTCCAGCTGGTCCAGAAGGTCTTCGAGGAGATCCGCAAGGTCGGTGCCACAGGGGCCCACCTGGCCTACGGCGAGCGCTCCATGCTCGACGCCTTCCAGATGGCCGCCAAGGCGGTGGGGGATCAGGAGGTCGGCGCCCTGGTGCCGATGCACAGCTTCTACCGCGCCGTGGAGGGCTTCCTCGATACCGCGGTGAAGCGCACCATCGACCAGGCCAGCGAGAACGCGGCGCTGGATGATTTCGACGTCGAGATCCTGCGCACCCTGTTCATGATCCGCTACGTGGATCTGGTCAAGGGCACCCTCGACAATCTGGTCACGCTCTCCATCACCCGCATCGACGACGACCGCCTGGCGATCCGCGAGCGCCTGGAGGGCACCCTGTTGCGCCTGGAGAAGGAGAGCCTGGTCACCCGCAACGGCGAGGAGTACCTGTTCCTCACCAACGAGGAGCGCGACATCACGCGCAAGATCAAGGCCACCGAGATCACCAGCAGCGACGAGAACAAGCTACTGGCCGAGATGATCTACAAGGACCGCCTGCGCGACCGCAACAAGTACCGCTACCCGCTCAACAAGACCGACTACACCATCGGCCGCTACCTGGACGGCCACACCATCGACGGTCGCTTCCAGAGCCAGCTGCGCGTCGAGGTGGTCTCACCGCTGGATATCGATTACACCCAGAGCTTCTCCCCCCAGAGCGGCGAGGCGGGCTGCATCCACCGCAGCAACGAGAACCAGGGCCAGGTGCTGATACGACTGGGCGACAACAAGGACTTCTTTGACGACCTGCGCACCTGCCTCAAGACCGAGAAGTACATCCGCCTGAACGCCGCCTCCGGCGACAGCAGCGTGGAGCGTATCCTCGCCGACCGTGGCCGCGAGAACCAGGAGCGTCGCAAGCACCTGCTGGTGCGCCTGGAAGACATGCTGCTGGAGGCCGACGTCTACGCCCTGGGCCAGAAGCTCGACATCAACCGCAGCAATCTGAATACCCGCCTCGACGACGCCTGCCAGTACCTGCTGGAGAACACCTACAGCAAGCTCGGCTACCTGCAGGTACTCACCCCCGACCCCATGCGCGAGCTGGTCGCCGTGATGACCGCCGACGACATCGGCCAGCAGGCCATCGAGCTCGACGGCGAGGAGGGCAACCCCCAGGCGGTTCGCGAGGTGGAGCAGTACATCGGCCTGCACGGCGGCGAGCCGGTGCCGCTCAATCCGCTGCTGGAGCGCTTCAACAACCGCCCCTTCGGCTGGCCGGTGGAGGAGACCCTGCTGATCCTCGGGCGGCTGTATGCCGTGGGGCGCCTGACCTTCCACACCGCCGGCCCGGCACTGCCCGGCAAGGAAGCCTTCGAGCTGCTCAACAACAGCCGTCGGCGCAGCGAGGTACGCATCCAGAAGAAGCGCCAGACCGACGACGCTGTGCTGCGCCAGGTGCGCAACCTCACCAAGGACCTGTTCACCAAGCTCGGGCCCTCCAGCGAGACCGAACTCTACGCCTTCTACGTCGAGCAGTTCAGCGCGTGGAAGAAGGACCTGGAGGCCTACCGCAGCAAGACCGAGGTGGGCCGCTTCCCGGGGCGCGCCGCCATCGACAGCACCCTCAAGGAGGTCGAGCGCCTGCTGCGCATCGACGACAGCTTCGACTTCTTCAAGGCGGTGGCCGAGCAGCAGGAGGATCTGCTCGATCTCGAAGAGGAATACCGCGACCTCCACGAGTTCTTCACCAAGCAGCTCACCACCTGGAAGCAGCTGGACCAGGCGCTGACCCGTTTCCAGCCCAACCGCCCGGCGCTGGAGAAGGCGCCCGAGGCGAAGGCGGCACTGGTCGAGCTGGACCGCATCTACGCATCCGAGGCGCCCTACGGAATGCTGCAGAAGGTCGCCGGGCTGATTCACACGGTCGACGAGACCAACACCAAGCTGTTGGAACAGAAGCGCGAGCACGCCATCGGCCGGATCGACCAGCGTATCGCCAACGTCAGCGCCGAGATCGTCAAGAGTGGCATCGGCACGCCGGAGCTCAGCAATCGCCTGCTGCGCCCGCTGCAGCTGCTCAAGCAGGACATCGAAAGCGCGGCCAGCATCGCTCAGATCTACCTGCTGCAGGGCGATACCGCCAACGACCGCGAGCAGGAGAGCCTCGACGAGCTTCACCGCGAACAGCAGGCCGAAGCCGAACGCCAGCGCGCCGCCCGCGAGAAGGCGAATAACGCCGGCAAGCCCGACTGGGATGCCAAGCCTGCCGGCGAGGGCGGCTCATCTCAGGGCGACGGTGGCCGCGATACCGGCACGCCGCCCGGTGAAGTGCGCGAGTCTGCGCCCACCCAAGTCGCCGCACCCAAGCCGGTGGCCAACGTCAGCGTGAGTCAGGTACTCAGCCGCACTCATGAAGGGGTCTACCTGGAGAGCCAGCAGGAGGTCGATGCCTTCCTCGATGCCCTCAAGCGCGAGCTCGATGACGCCATCCAGGCCAACAAGCGCATTCGTCTGCGCTGAGCGATTCTCCTTGACAATGGAATGGCACTTCATCAAGCCTGTCCCGTGTCCTAGGACATGGGACATGACGCCTTGGTGACACTATGAAAAGTCAAGATATCGGCCTGCTTTTGAAGCTGGTAGCCCTGAGGAGCAGGGAGGGCCATGGCCACGACACTCACGCCGGCAAGGGGGCAAAGGCGCTTCCCGATGACTGGCGGGACTGGGCGCTGGATGACGCCGACAGCGACTTGCGCCAAGAGAGTTTGCCTGGGCTCGATGACGATCAGCTGCTGGCTCGCTATAGCGTGCGGGCCTTGGCCGAGGAAACCGGGATCAGCAAGAGCCAGGTAAGCCTGGCCCTGCAGCGCTGTCAGGAGGTTGGCCTGGTTCGCAAGGAGCGTAGCACCGGCGTGCCGCGCGCCAATGCCCGCGCCCTGTTCGATTTCATCGTGCATGGGGTGCGCTATGTATTCCCGGCCAAGCCCGGCGAGATCACCCGCGGCATTGCGACGACCTTCACCGCACCGGTGCTGGAGGGCCGGCTGTATAGCTCGGGTGAGCTGCCGATGGTGTGGCCGGACGCCCGGGGCAACAGCAAAGGCCAGGCCATCGAGCCGCTGTTCAAGAGTGTGCCCTACGCGGTACGTCGCGACCCCGAGCTGTACGCCATGTTGGCCCTGGTCGATGCCATCCGACTGGGCCATCCCCGCGAGAGCAAGGTCGCTGCCGAGCGGCTGGCCGCGTACCTGGAGTAACCGATGAGTCTCTTCGACGATCAATGCGCCATGTTGCGGCAGGTAGCGGAGGCGCTAGGGGAAGAGTTGCGGGAGCAGGTTGCCTTCGTCGGGGGCTGCACAACCGGGCTGCTGCTCACCGATGCGTTCACCCGCGAACAGGTACGCAGCACCGACGACGTGGATCTGATCATCAGCGTCATGACCTACGCGCATCTGCACCGCTTCAAGGACGCGCTGAAGACCAAGGGGTTCAAGGAGCCCTCCTCGATGGACGAGGACATGCCCATCTGTGCAATGAAGCTCGGGGAGCTGCGCGTCGACCTGATGCCGGACCATGACGAGGTGCTCGGCTTCAGCAACCACTGGTACCCCTTGGCGCTGCAAACGGCAAAGCCCGTCTCATTGGGCGGGGATCTCACGATTCGCGTGGTCACGCCGCCGCTGTTCGTCGCCACCAAGCTGGAGGCCTACAAGGGGCGCGGCGAGGGTGATCCTTTGTCGAGCCACGACATCGAGGACATCCTCAATCTGGTGGATGGCCGCCCCGAGCTGCTCGACGAGGTGCGGTCCGCCGACAGCGCACTCCAGGCCTACATTGCCGCCGAGCTCAGCGAGCTCCTCGGGAATGATGATTTTGCCTATGCCGTGCAGAGTCAGGCCGGCGACCCGGACCGGGAAGCGCTGCTCTTCGAGCGCCTGGAGATCCTGGCCGGGGAGCGGGGCTGATGCGAGCCCGCTGGTTCAGCCAGCAAGGCCGTGAGCGCGCCTGCAACAGCGATGCCGCAGCCTTGGGTCAGCAAGGTCAGCACCTGTTGGCGATGCTGGTCGACGGTGCGGAAAAAGGCCCCCGAGGCGCCGAGCTGGCTCGGCACTGGGCCGATGTCGTATTGCAAGCACTGGCCGAGGCATCTACTCGCTCACCGGCGGCGGTTCATGCGCGCCTCAAGCAGGAACAGGCCAAGCTCCGTCACGGTTTCCTTCGCGATATCGCCAGCTACTGCATGGTCAGCCTCGATCTGGAGACGCTGGCGACCCAGGTCTGGCACTGTGGCGACTGCCGGGTAGGCCTCCGTCAGCAGGCTGAGACGCGCTGGCTGACAACACCGCACATCCTGGCGCAGCAGCCCGGCCTGCTATCCCCATGCTCACCTGAAGAGCAGGACCGGCAGGAGCAGCAGCTGACCCGCTGCCTGAACGCCAGGCGTTTCAGAGCCCCCGAACACCACGTTTTCTCGCTACAGCAGGGCCAAACCCTGCTGCTCAGCACCGACGGCTACTGGCAGGAACACCTTGAAGCAGGCACCCCACGGCACAGCCTGCGGGACGATGCCAGCCTTCTCACCTTGCCGGTCGGGTCCGCACCGCTTGATCACATCGACCAGGCGTCGGATACCGACAACCTCAGGCACTTTTCACTCGCATGATCACGGCGCCACAATTCAGCGCCGACAGGAATCCAGCATGAACACAGGGAACATCAAGAAGTACGCCCCCAAGGCGCGTACCCGCTTTATCGAGACCATGACCCGCCAGGCCGCCCGCTATGGAATCACGAAGGGCCATGTAGCGCCTGCCGAGGTGCGCGGCGACGTGATGCTGATCAGCGCTCTGGACGGCCAGACCCATAGTTTCCCCAAGGCGTTGCGCGGCCCCCGCGAGGCGCTGGCCAAGTGGGTGACCCAGCTCGGCTTCGAGCAGGCCATGGAGCAGGCCGCCTACAGCTGGTTCAACCGCCTGTGTGCGATCCGCTTCATGGAGCTCAAGGGCTATCTGGATCATGGCCGGCGGGTACTCTCCCACCCGGACCACGAAGGCGGCTTCCAGATCCTCGATGACTGCCTGGAGATCGACCTTCCCGGGCTGGATACCGCCCGCGTGCGCGAGCTCAAGCTCGACGGCACCCAGGATGAAGCCCTCTACCGCGAGCTGCTGCTGGCCCAGTGCCACGCCTTGCATGAGGCCATGCCGTTCCTGTTCGAGCCGCTGGACGATGCCAGCGAGCTGCTGCTGCCCGACAACCTGACCAAGACCGACTCGCTGATCCGCGAGCTGGTGGAGGCGATTCCCGAGGAGGACTGGCAGGACGTCGAGGTGATCGGCTGGCTCTACCAGTTCTACATCGCCGAAAAGAAGGACCAGGTGATCGGCAAGGTGGTGAAGAGCGAGGACATCCCCGCCGCCACCCAGCTGTTCACCCCCAACTGGATCGTTCAGTACCTGGTACAGAACTCCGTGGGCCGCCAATGGCTGCAGACCTACCCGGACTCCCCCCTCAAGGGCCAGATGCCTTACTACATCGAGCCCGCCGAGCAGGAGCCCGAGGTGCAGGCCCAACTGGACGCCATCACCGCGGCCAGCATCGACCCCGAGACCATCAAAGTGCTCGACCCCGCCTGTGGTTCCGGCCATATCTTGGTCGAGGCCTACAACGTGCTGAAGGCGATCTACGAGGAGCGCGGCTACCGTTCCCGGGACATCCCCAAGCTGGTCCTGGAGAACAACCTGTTCGGCCTGGATATCGACGACCGCGCCGCCCAGCTCGCCGGCTTCGCGCTGCTGATGAAGGCCCGCGAAGACGACCGTCGCATCTTCAGCCGAGGCATTCGCCTCAACGTGATGGCCCTGCAGAGCACCCAGCACCTGGTTGCCAGCACCCTGTGGCGGGACCTCAACCTCACCGGTGACTGGCACCAGGGCCAGTCCCAGAACCTGTTCGAGGGCGAGCAGAAGGAGCTCTCCAGCAACGACAGTACCTACAAGGCCATCGTCGACCTGATCGAGCGCTTTCAGGACGCCAAGACCTTCGGCTCGCTGATCGAAGTACCCAATAGCTTTGAAGCCCCGCTCAAGTCCCTGCTGGAAGTGCTCACCGAGCTCGCCGACAGCGGCGACACCATGCAGAAAACCGCTGCCAAGCTACTGATGCCAGTTGTGCAGCAGGCGTGGGTATTGGCGCAGCGATATGAGGCGGTGGTGGCGAACCCGCCCTATATGGGCAGCAAGTACCAAACGCCAGTGGTAAAGAAATACCTGAAAGACGCGTACAAAGGATACGAAAAAGACCTCTTCTCCGCTTTTATCGTACGCAACCTAGCCTTTGCCAAAGACCATGGCCAGCTGGGCTTTATGACGCCATTTGTCTGGATGTTTATCTCCAGCTATGAACAACTCCGTAAGCGTTTAATCGAAGAAGACGTCATCACCAGTTTGATTCAGCTGGAATATTCGGGCTTTGATGGCGCAACGGTGCCAATCTGTACCTTTACACTCAGCAAAGGGCATGTCGCCAGCTATACCGGCAGCTACATTCGGCTATCAGACTTTCGAGGTGCGGTAAATCAGGGGCCGAAAACGCTGGAAGCTATTCAGAATCGAGAGTGTGGCTGGTTCTATGAAACTAAGCCGGATGATTTCAAGAAGATTCCGGGGAGCCCAGTGGCTTATTGGGCCCCGGAGCATATCTTCTCCGCATTTAAAGACGGCATTTTGCTAGGAGATATGGCGCCAGTTAGAAAAGGTATGGATACTGCAAATAATGACCGCTTCCTCCGGCGATGGCACGAAGTCTCAACTAACAACATTTGTTTTGATGCACAGAGTTCTCAAGAAGCCGATGATAGCCAGAAAAGATGGTTTCCTTACAAAAAAGGCGGTGAATTCAGAAGATGGTACGGAAATAATGAATTTGTTTTGAACTGGAAGAATAATGGCAAAGAAGTGAAAAGCACTGGAAGAGCTTCTATTAGGAGTAGCTCTTTCTTTTTCAAAAAGTCCATCACATGGACTGCCACAAGCTCATCTTATTTTGGGGTTAGGCATTGCGATCATGGACATATATCGGATTGCAAAGGATCAGCCGTTTATCCCAATGATGATAATCATTATCTTGTTTTGGCTTATCTCTCAACATCTCTAGTCAACGATACCTTGGCAATTCTCAATCCTACTATCGAGACTCAAGCTGGAAATGTTGCGTCTCTCCCTTTTCCTGCTAAAGTCTATTCGAATGAGAGAGTAAGAGGTGAGCTTAAAGATTTGGCTTACTCGGCAGTAACAATCAGTCGAAATGATTGGGATTCTGATGAAAGGTCTTGGGACTTTGTTGGTAACGAGATCGTTTTTTCCGCATTTAATAAAAGTTCAAAAAAGATAAGCTTTGACTGGAAAAATTTGAGGGATATAGTTGAATACAAAACTTGCGAACTGGCTAAAATAGAGAAAAGGGTTAACGAATTATTTTTAGATAGTATTGGGTCGCCGCAGGGGACTGAAGCAGAGCCACCGAGATCTGCAATCACTTTGTTTAATAACCCAGACTACTCTGTAGGCGACACTGATAAAAATCCATGGGAGATTTTAAAGAGTTATAAAACAGCGCAACTGTTATCTTATTCTGTCGGATGCATGATGGGCCGCTATTCGCTGGACGAGCCTGGTCTGATTCTCGCGAGCCAAGGCGAAACCATCGGTGACTATCTCGCCAAAATTCCCGAACCTAGCTTCGCGCTAGATAAAAATGCCATCATTCCACTGACCGACCAAGAGTGGTTCCCCGACGATGCTACCAACCGCTTCCGTGACTTCGTTCGTACCATCTGGGGTGAAGAACACCTGCAGGAAAATCTCGATTTCGTGGCCGAAAGCCTCTGCCTGCACGCCATCAAGTCCAAGAAGGGTGAAGCCGCGCTGGACACCATCCGCCGCTACCTCAGTACGCAGTTCTACAAGGATCACCTGCGCACCTACAAGAAACGCCCCATCTACTGGCTGTTCAGCTCCGGCAAACAGAGAGCCTTCGAATGCCTGGTCTACCTGCACCGCTACAATGAAAGCACTCTCGCCGAGATGCGCACCGACTACGTGATCCCCCTCACCGAGAAGCTCGCTGGCTACGTCGAGAAGCTAGAGCAGGACAAGGAAGCCAGCGCCTCCGCCGCCGAAGCCAAGCGCATCGAAAAGGAGCTGAGCAAGCTCTACAAGCAGCAGGCCGAGCTCAACACCTTCGACGAGAAGCTGCGCCACCACGCCGACCAGCGGATCTCACTAGATCTGGATGATGGGGTGAAGGTGAACTACGGGAAGTTTGGGGATTTGTTGGCGGAGGTAAAAGCCGTAAGTGGCAAAGATGCATAGTCCGCTTTTCGACTATCAAGAGATCTAGAACTTGACCAACCATACACACTAAACACCACGAGGAACGAGGTTGTTTGCGGTGACAGCATATCAAAAATACCTGGCATCTCTGGATAGTTGCCGCACTATAGCGAGCAGTGAATATCAGGCATCTCAAGAATTCCTTGGCCGCTGCGACACTTCTATGCACGACTTAAGCAAAGAGCTTGAGCGAGTCGTAGATTATGCAAGCGGCTCTTTAGCTACAACCAGCGAACTTAAGCTCGGGCTTCAAAGAATTAAGGGCGACCTGGATAAAGAGCATACAGTATTAGAAGATAAGCGGAACCAAAGCCTAAGTAATCAGAAAAAAAGATTAGGCTATTTCAACGTCATGTTGTTCGGAAGAACTATGGCAGGAAAAAGCACAATACGAGAAGCAATTACTTTTGGTGATGGAAGCACGATAGGTAAGGGGGCGCAAAGAACCACACGAGATGTGAAGGAATATGAGTGGAATGGGTTGCGAATTATTGACACTCCTGGGTTCGGAGCTTATGGAGGGGAGGAGGACACTGAGATAGCAAGAGAGATACTAGAGCTTTCAGACGTGGTTCTATTTCTTCTCAACAGCGACAGCATTCAAGATACAACATTTACCGAGCTTGAGCATGTTTATAAGTTAAACAAGCCTCTCATATTCGTCATGAATATGAAGAAAGATCTAGAGAGTGATGGCAATAGGCGTAGGGCACTTAAGAATCCAGATAAATACATATATAAAAATGAAGTTATAGAAGGTCATATTGATAGATTAAAAAATTTAGCCAGTAAAGTGGGCATGAATCCCGGCAAAATAAGCATAGTGACAATACATGCCCAAGCTGCTTTTATTTCCAACAACCTACAGGGTGAAGAGTCAAGGCAGCTGCACGAGTTAAGCAATATAGATTTTCTTTTAAAAAAACTTCAAGCTGAGGTTGAAACAAGCGGACCAGCAAGGCGCGTACAAACATTCCTAGACTTTACCCTTCATCACATAGACACACAGAGATCTATACTTCTTAGCCAGCGTGACAGACTTGAAGCATTGCTAGAGCAGTATGAGTCAAGCTTAGCCAGGGTGTCTCAATGGCAATCTAAAGTAGAGCGTGACTTGCCAAAAAGGCTCGATCAAGAAGTTGGTTATGCATACAAACCCCTTGTTAATTCAATAGCTGATTTCGTTGATGATCATATTGAAAGCAAGGATCCAGGAGCTCAATGGGATATACACTGCAAAAAATTCAATATTTCTGACAAGATCGAGAAAACAACTAAAGGAATAATTGAAGAAGTATCGGACGAAATTAATGAATTCCAAAGAGAGATGAAGGAGAATATCGATGTTTCTTTAGCGTTCGAGGTTTCACACACGGGAGAAGGTTTTAACGAAGCAGACTACAGAAGGATAAATGGATGGGGCGCAGCTATAACATCAGTTGTTAGCTCAGTTGCATTTTTTAACGCCTGGAACCCGGTAGGCTGGGCTGCAGCTGGAATTGCTATTGCGTTTGGTATTTTCTCATTTTTCTCTGACAGCAGAGATAAAAAGCTAAAAGAAGCTAAAGCAAAGCAAAGGAAGGCATTGCTAAAAGAGGTTGAGAAAAGCAAAAATAAAATAAAGAAAAGTCTCAAGATTTGGTTTAAAAAGGATGTCGAGCAAGGCTTGGTCCAACCATCCAAAAACAACCTCTTAGTGCTTTGCAATTCTATACAGCAGATATCTCAAAATCTTGAGAAAAAAGAAGAAAGTATCAACAATGTAGCCCAGGAGATAAATGTTAGGCTCCTGCACAAAATTTCATACATAATAACGAGGGAGTATTTTAAAATCCCAAGGATAAAAAAAATAGTCAGAGTGCCAGGTTATGCATGCTATTTTATGGTTGATGGTTACTTCAGAGATGCCGCCTTGCTAAGGTCGATGGGGCTAACGATGAGGGAAAATGTCCGAGTAGTATATGACAAGGATTTAAAAAGCAAAGTGTCGCACCTATATAAAGGCGTTATCGAAGAGGTGAATGTCTTAGATGAGAGAACTGTTGAGGTGGCTGTCAAGGCTGAGAATGTAGGAAAAGCTATAGGCAAGGACCACCGAAGAGTAAAAATGGTCGCTGCTATTTGCGAATGTGAGATTAAAATTGTTACTTGCTAGTTTGAGGAGAGGTAGTTGTGTCTGATATTTCTTATAATGTTTTCAACAGCAAGGTAAAATCGCTTGGTGAGCGCGTATATAAACTTCTACGCGATACCGACGGCGGCATTGGGCTACCTGGTTTTAATGAAGATTTCTCACCCCTTAGCATAGTTTTTGCCGGCCAGTACAGTGCAGGTAAGTCCTCATTAATAAAGATGCTTACGAATGATGATGGCGTTAAAGTTGGTGCAGGCGTTACAACGGATTCGGTTGCAGAGTATCGTTACAAGTCTATTTCAATTTGGGATACACCAGGCATTTTAGCTGGACAGTGTGAAGATCATGATGAAAAAGCTATTAGTGCAATTGATGGTGCGGATCTCATTGCCTATGTCATAACTAATGAGCTGTTTGACGATGTCGTAGGCTCTTCTTTTCGTAACCTTTGTTTTGAGAAAGGTCGAGCCAATGAGATGATGATAATAATCAATAAATTCGAGAGCGACTCAGCCAGCAAAGAGACTAAGCTATCTGCAATAGCTCCAGTGTTAGAGCCCAAGATACCTGAGGATTTTTCCATTGTCTTTACTGATGCGGAATCTTATTTCGATGGTTTGGATGAAGATGATAAGGAAGAGCAGGAAGAGCTTTTAGCGATTTCTAATCGTGAAGGGTTTATTAAAGAGATTGATGATTTTGTTGCAAGGAAAGGGATTTACTCTAGACTTACCACCCCTCTTCAAGAGTATCAAAACAAGCTTCAGGAAAAGATTGATAGCTTGACAATTGATGATCCCTTGAGCAGGGGTGTGGTTAGCATGCTTTCTCAGTATAGGAGGGTGTTTAATAATAATAAGCGAGACTATCAAAAGAAAATTAGAGCGATCCTAGACGAGCTTGATGTTTGTGTAATAGAAAACGGCAACAAACTCGCTGATTCGCTAGGTAGTGACACAGAGGAATTTCAGAGAACTCAGGAACAAGCATTGTATGAGTGTGAAAAGATTACTGACTCTGCAATGGAGAAAATTAAAGATGTTTCTCTAGAAACTATAGAGGACTTAGAGAAAGAGCTTGATGATCTTTCTTCCACCCCTGCTGCCAAGAAGGTTATGCAGGCGTTAAAGGAAGCGAGAGAGTTTGACCTCCGGTCAGGTGAAAATAGCCTTGATGGGTTTTCTCACGATGATCCAATACTGTTAAATAGTGTGCTCACTAAAGGTCTTTTAACATCAGCAGAAAAAGGCTTTTCTGCTATTTCTAAAAGTGCAATAGGGGCTTCGGGAAGAACGGGGTTGGGAGGAGTTTCAGGAAGCCAGCTTCACGACATGGTAAAAAATGTTGGGAAGTTTTTTGACTATAGTTTTGGGCCATGGGAGGCAATTAAAATTGCTGACAAGATAGGTAAAGGCGCAAAGTTCCTTGGCCCGGCAATGTCTGTCTTAGGTGTTGGCTTGCAAATAGTTGACGACTATCAAAGAGCCGAGAAGGAGAAGAAGATCCTGCAAGTAAGGCGTGATATCCGTAAGAATTTTCGGGAGTATTCGAAAAGCACTCGAGATGCTTTTGAAACGCAGATATCAAGCTTTATTTTTACTGCATTCTTGAGCCCAGTTGATGCAATTGATACCTCTTTGGAAGAGATTAGAGGTCAAGCTGAAAAAAACTCGGGCCTTTCAAGTGAAATGGCATCTCTTCTTACTGAAACCAAAGCGCTTCGTGATGAAATCCAAAGTGCCTATGAATAAATTATTAATCCCCGGTTTTTTCGGGTGTTGCTTACTTTATCCATAAGTGAAAGACCATAATCTTTATGAAGTTCTCGGCGCATGATGAAAGCTGATAGCAAATATGATTCGTGATTACTATGAGAGCTGTAAGCTAATGGTGCTTGCCTGTACCGTTAAGCGAGTGTCGGGCTACTTCAATTCATCGACTATGCCCGATCGGCAAGGAGGCTAGATGCAGCTCAATCAACTCCAGCAGGGGCTTCAAAACGCTTTTTTCGCTGACAGTCACCGCTTGGTCTTCTGGTACGACGCCCCTGGCCACTTTGCCGATGTGCTGAATGAGCTGGCCCTGGATGGCGTGCAGATCTTCAATATGGCCGGGCAGTCCACCTTCGGGGTGAAGCTGCGCCTGGAGCTGGAGGAGCCGGAGACACCGACGCTGCTCTACTTCCCTTACGCCGAGCCGGCGCCGGAGGATGACTGGCTGCTGGACATCAAGCTCTACTCCGGGCGCTTCTATGCCGACCAGCTGTCGATGACCTTCAACGAGCTGGGGCTTACGCGGCACGTGCTGCGTGAGCATCTTGCAAAGCGCCAGGCCTTCCTGGGCGCCCGCAAGCGTGTTGAAACACTCAAGCGCCTGGTCACACCGGAAATGGACGAGGATGGCCTGGATCTGGCCATGTGCGCCGCCGTGGTGGGCGCGCCCGCGGGCGATATCGCCACGTTGCTGTTCCATCTTGGTGATGAGGCGGTGGAAGAAGAGACAGGGCTGGAGGGCAATCCCTCCTCGCTGGAGGAGATGGCCAAGTACGCCCTGGTGCCGAGCCTGGTGCGGGCCCTGCAGCTGGAGGTGGGCTATCCCGCTACCCAGGCGGAACTGAGTGGCGAGGCGCCACTGTCATTCGGGCAGCTGATGCTGCGGCTGCTGACCACCGGCTACTGCGAGAGCATCTCCGAGATCCCTGATTGGGCACAGAGCCATGCCATCGCCTCGGTGAACGCCCGGGCCACCTCCCGGGCGCTGCTCTCACGCTGGCGGGACAGCTCGCGCTTCTACCCGGGCTTCGATGTGATCTCCGGCTGGGTGGCTGAGGCGCTGCGCATCGAAGACAAGATCCGCGACGTGCCGCTGGAGCGGCTGGCCAACGTGGCAACTTTTGAAGTGGTCGAGAGGCAGATCATCGTCGATCTGTGCCTGGCCATCCCCCAGGCCGACGTGCGCGACCTGGAGATGTTCCGCGGCATCATCGCCGAGCGCCTGGACGGCTACTGGGCCTCGCGCCACAAGAACGACGAGCGCCGCGCACGTTATCGCCAGCTCTACGCCGCCCTGAGTGCCGCCATCGATCTGTTCGCCCTGCGACAGCAGCACCTCAACGGCTTCCACTACGAGAGCGTCGAGGCGCTCTACCACGCCTACAGCACCGAGCTCTACCGCTTCGATACCGCCTACCGCCACTTTGCGGTGGCCTCCGACAACACCGGGGTGGAGCTGCTCAAGAAGCTCGACGAGGCGGTGGAGCGCTGCTACGACGAGTGGTTCCTGGGCCAGCTCACCCGCAACTGGAGCGAGCGCATCGACGCCGAGGGGCGCCTGCACGACTGGAAACTGTCGCGCATCCCCAACCAGCAGCACTTCTTCCGCGACGTGGTGCGCCCGCACCTGGACGCCCATCGCAACAAGCGCCTGGTGGTAATCATCAGCGACGCCTTCCGCTATGAGGCGGCCGAGGAGCTGCGCGAGCGCATCAACGCCAAGCGCTACAGCGAGGCCACCCTGAGCAGCCAGCTCGGTGTGGTGCCCAGTTACACCACCCTCGGCATGGCCTCGCTGCTGCCTCACCGTGAGCTCAGCTACCAGCCCGGTAGTGACAGCGTGCTGGTGGATGGCAAGTCCAGTCAGGGCACCGAGAACCGCAGCCAGCGCCTGAGCGCCGCCGTGAGCGGCCAGGCCATGGCCGTGACCGCCGATGAGGTAAGGGGCTGGTCCCGCGAGCAGGGCCGCGAGGCGATCAAGGGCATGCAGCTGGTCTACGTCTACCACAACGTGGTGGATGCCCGGGGGGATACCGCCAGTACCGAGAGCGAGACCTTCGCCGCGGTGGAGGACGCCATCGAGGAGCTCGATTCGCTCACCCGCAAGATCCTGATGCACCTCAACACCAGCACCGTGCTGGTCACCGCCGATCATGGCTTCCTGTTCCAGCGCAGCAAGCTGGACGCCACCGACCGCACCAGCCTGACCGAGAAGCCGGCCGGCGCCTTCAAGAGCAAGAAGCGCTATGTGCTCGGGACCAACCTGCCCGACAACGCTAGCGTGTGGCACGGCCATACCCGTGAGACCGCCGGCACCACCTGCGACACCGAATTCTGGATACCCAAGGGCGCGCACCGCTTCCACTTCGTCGGCGGCGCCCGCTTCGTGCATGGCGGCATCATGCCCCAGGAGATCGTCGTGCCGGTGCTCACCGTCAAGCAGCTGCGCGGCGAGAAGGTCGAGAAGCGCACTCGCCGCAAGGTGGATGTGATCTCGCCCAAGGCCTCGCTGAAGATGGTCAACAACATCCAGCGCTTCGAGCTGCTGCAGACCGAGGCGGTCAGCGAGCAGCTCAAACCCATCACCCTGGCGGTGGCCATCTTCGAGGGCACCGAGGCGGTCTCCAGCGAAGAAACCGTGACCTTCGACAGCACCAGCGACAACATCAGCGAGCGCATGAAGTCCGTGCGCCTGTCGCTGTCGGGTACCGACTTCGACCGCAAGCGCGATTACTTCCTAGTGCTGCGCGACAAGGACCTGCAGACCGAGCTTGAGCGGTATCGGGTGGTCATTGATCTGGCTTTCACCGATGATTTCTTCTAAGCCAAGGGCCCGGCTCCGCCGGCCGCTCAAGATGGCATCCTGTCACCACCGTACCCTGGAGCCTCTGGCGTGACTTTCAGCATGGACAGTGAACCGCAGCCCGATATGCCACCTCACCCCGCCGCGGAGCAGGAGAGCGACCTCGACACCCTGCTCAACACCCACTTCGCCGGCCGGGTGGTGCGCAAGGACCTGACCCAGCGGGTCAAGGAAGGCGCCAACGTGCCGGTCTACGTGCTGGAGTACCTGCTCGGCATGTACTGCGCCACCGACGATCCGGAGGTGATCGATGAGGGCCTGAAGAACGTCAAGACTATCCTCACCGACAACTACGTGCGCCCCGACGAGGCCGAGAAGGTGAAGTCGTTGGTCCGCGAGCGCGGCAGCTTCAAGGTGATCGACCGGGTGACGGTGCGTCTCAACGAAAAACAGGACTGCTACGAGGCCGCGTTCAGCAACCTGGGGATCAAGGATGCCGAGATCTCTGCCGGCATCGTCAAGGAGCACGAGAAGCTGCTGGTGGGCGGGATCTGGGTGATCGCCACCCTGAGTTACTACCACGAGGAGGGCCAGCGCGGCTCGCCGTTCGGGGTCAGCCAGCTCAAGCCGATCCAGATGCCGCACATGAACATGGAGGAGCTGTTTGAGGGGCGCCGTGGCTTCACCACCGACCAGTGGCGAGAAGTGCTGGTGCGCTCCATCGGCATGGAGCCCGCCGAGCTGGACGCCGAGGTGCAGTGGCACCTGTTGGCCCGGATGATTCCGTTTGTGGAGAACAACTATAACGTCTGCGAGCTGGGCCCCCGCGGAACCGGCAAGAGCCATATCTACAAGGAGTGCTCGCCCAACAGCATCCTGGTCTCCGGTGGCCAGACCACCGTGGCCAACCTGTTCTACAACATGAGCTCGCGGCGCATCGGCCTGGTCGGCATGTGGGACCTGGTGGCCTTCGACGAGGTGGCCGGCATCTCGTTCAAGGACAAGGATGGCGTGCAGATCATGAAGGACTACATGGCCTCCGGCTCCTTCGCCCGCGGGCGCGAGCAGATGGAGGCCTCGGCGTCCATGGTGTTCGTCGGCAACATCAACCAGAGTGTCGAGTCGCTGGTGAAGACCAGTCACCTGCTGACCCCGTTCCCCGACGCCATGATCGACGCCGCCTTCTTCGACCGCTTCCACGCCTACATCCCGGGCTGGGAGATCCCCAAGATGCGGCCATCGTTCTTCACCCAGCGCTACGGCTTCATCGTCGATTACCTGGCCGAGTTCTTCCGCGAGATGCGCAAGCGCAGCTTCGCCGACGCCATCGACCAGCATTTCCGTCTGGGCGACAACCTCAACCAGCGTGACGTCATCGCCGTGCGCAAGACCGTTTCCGGCCTGCTCAAGCTGCTCTACCCGCATGGTGAGTACCAGAAGGAGGACGTGCGCCAGTGCCTGGAGTACGCCCTGCAGGTGCGCCGCAGGGTGAAGGAACAGCTCAAGAAAATCGGCGGCATGGAGTTCTACGACGTCCACTTCAGCTACATCGACAAGGAGACGCTGGAGGAGCACTTCGTCTCGGTGAAGGAGCAGGGCGGCGGCGGGCTGATTCCCGAAGGGCTCGGCAAGCCCGGGGTGGTGCATACCATCGGCCTCAGCGACAAGGGCATGCCGGGGGTCTACCGCATCGAGCTCCAGGTCACCGCCGGTAGCGGCAAGCTGGCCATGTCGGGGCTGTGGAACTCCACCTCGGCCAAGGAGCAGGTCAAGATGGCCTTCGACTACTTCAAGGCCAACGCCAGCCGCATCAGTGGCTCCAGCAAGGTGCTGGAGCACGACTTCCACCTGCATGTGGTCGACCTGCAGAACACCGGGGTGCTGCGAGATCTTGCCCTGGCCAGCCTAGTGGCCTTCTCCTCTGGGCTGCTGGGCAGGCCCACGCAGAGCCAGATGGTGGTGTTGGGCGACATGAGCCTGGGTGGCAGCCTCAAGCCCGTGGAGAACCTCGCGGAGTGCCTGCAGGTGGCCTTTGACGCCGGTGGCAAACGGGTCACCCTGCCCATGGCCAGCGCTGCGGATATCCCCACGATTCCCGCCGAGCTGTTCACCAAGTTCCAGACCAGCTTCTACGCCGAGCCGGTGGATGCCGTGGTAAAGGCGCTGGGGGTGGAGTGACCGTACTGCTGCCGCCGTACACGAGCTGAAAGGGGGAGGTGCCGATGACCATGCCATCTGAACGCACACGCGCCGTGATTCACGCTGGGGAGTTTCTGCAGAGGCTTTCGCTGGATGCCTCCCTCCCTGAATCTGTCCGCCGCCAGGCGAGGGGGTTGCTTCGTCACTACCCGTCTCGGGAAGAGACGCTACACGCCGGCCAAGTGGAAGAGCAGCTGACCGTGGGAACTCTCTTCCAGCCCACCTTCAGCTCCTCGATAGACGAATAGGCTGGCTCGACGCTGCAACGTCACCCGGCGCCGCTCGCGCCGCCAACCACGAGACACCGCCATGAGCACTGAACCCGAGCTGATCCAGAGCCCCTTGAGTCAGACCATCACCCGCGATGGCCACACCCTGCAGGTGGATATCTACCGCCTGGAAGAGGAGGTCGACTGGCTGCTGGAAGTCGTCAATGAGGAGGGCACCTCCCATGTATGGGACGACCGCTTCGCCACCGACCAGGCCGCCCTGGACGCAGTGCATGAGGCGATCGATGAGGAAGGCGTCGCTGCGTTTCTGGACTGATGCTGGTACCCGTCAGGGAGCAACGGTAGTCCGCGTTGGACATGGGCTACCCTGATAGCCAAATCATCCGCTGGGTAGCCACCCCATGACACAGCCCTCACACCTCCCTTCAGACCCGCTAGCCCGGATTTTTGCCTACCGGACCATCGACCTACGTGACCGCTTCCCCCAGCCTCTGGAGAGCTTCCGCGAGGCGCTGGAATGCCTGCAGAGCGACCGTTCCTACATGGCCGCCATGAGCGGCGAGATCATCGCCTACCTGCGCGGTGGTTACTCTCTGACCATCCCTGATGAGTTCTTCATACACCGCAGCGGTGAGATCGACGCCACTCTCGTGCCGCCTGAAGAGAATGACGCGGTGTGCGCGAAGGTTGAGGCGTGGCTGCGAGAAAAGCTCACGCGACCCGATGTCGACACCACCAAGTCTGTTCCCGCGGAGGAGCGGCCTTATTCCCTCGATCAGCTACTGGCACAGTGCGACCCACAGGCTCCACACCCCGATGAGCTACAAGCCTGGCAGAACATGCCCGATGTGGGTCGTGAGATCGTGGATGCGCCTACCGAGACTGACATCTGGCAAGCCGCCGAGCGACTGCTTGAGAGCCGAGAAGGTGCCGAGCGCTGGATGACGAGCCCAGAAATTGCGCTTCGAGGGCGCACTCCGGCAGATGTGATGGTGGAAGATCCTCAGCGAGTTTATGACCTTATCATGCGACTGGAGTATGGGGTGTGTACATGAGGGAAAGTCCGCTATCGACCCAAAGCGGCCATGCCGGAAAAGGCAGCAAGCGCGTTTATTGGTGTTATGCAGCCACGTTGACGAAAGTGCACATAAAAATCAATGGGTTGGTGTGCAGGTATAAGAATGTTGAACGCGCGTGATCGTTCAAGTCAATAAACGAGCATGCTGTCTAATACCTGTTAGGCACAAATTCAGGAAATCTCATTCGCAAGGCTACTATGAAATTTTTATATGAAAACTGGAACTGGATTTCGAGTAATGCATGGGTTGCAACTGGCTTTGCACTTCTGTTTTTTGGACTAGGCTGGGGGTCCGCGCGGATTCTTTATCACGAACGCTTGGAGCTTCTCAAGGCAAAAAGCGGTTCGGCTGAGTCCCAGCCACCATCAACTTCTTTCACCTATCCGCAGTTCGGTAGACACGGGAAAAATGTTCTTGCCAACACGACCACCAACGTGGTTGCGGAAGAGTGGGTATCGCTGCGAGCAGAAATTCCAGTCAACTCTGAGCTACATGTGGAAATGTGCGGGCCGCAGCCAGAATACCTAGATGACACAGAAGGATCTTGGATGTACTCGATCGGGCATGTCATAAACTGGACAGCTAGCGAATATGACTTTAGCAATGGTGGCAAACAATGCTTTGACGCCGAGGGAGGGATAGCGGACATGAAGCTACGCTTTACCAGAGCTGGGGTCGTCAAAATCTCAGCTTACGAGGGTGGGGCTCAACGCGTGACTTGGGAGCGGACGTTTAACGTTGTTCAGGCCAGGAGCAAAAATGCCTAACAATACGCGCCAATTCGCACACTTCGTGTGCCGGACGCTCGCAAGCTCGCGCCGTTGCGCTTTGCGTTGAGCAGAAGGAGCTGAAAAGTGCTGATTCTCAAATTAACGGTCGTGCCGCTGTTCATCGCCGCCGTAACGCT
>NZ_WUTT01000001.1:1012011-1106771 GCF_009902005.1 Halomonas alimentaria
CCCGAGTCGAGTTTTGGAGTGCGCTTGCTCTCGCGGTAGGGGCGGGTGTCTGTGTTCAGGCGGTAGTGCAGTGGCTTGTGCTGCCCAACAAGACGCTCCAGCCGACACGCTGACGCGCGCGGCTGAGCTTTTGCGTTATGAGTAAATTGGTCTTGGAGTCCAAGTTTAATGTCAGAAAAAGAAAAAATGTTAGCAGGTAAGCTTTATGATCCAAGTGATGAAGAGTTATTAAAGTTAAGATTGAACGCTAGACTGTTAACTGAAGAGTTGAATACAACCTCTGTCGAGTTTCATCAAAAGCGTGTTGAAATAATTAGACATTTGTTTGGTACAACAGGTGACAATATTCACATTGAATCTTATTTCAATTGTGACTACGGCTCTAATATTCATGTTGGTGATAATTTCGGGTATCCGGAATATCTGGTTGATTTCTGGTTATCGCAAAAAGGTCCCTACTCTCTGCCTCACCGGATTTCTCGGTTGATGGGTGCTTGGTTTACTCAAGGGTTGCGTCCGGTGAACTACCCTCCGGTCGGGGCCATGGTGCAGATCGCCAGGCGCCGCCGAGAGGTGGCGTCACGGAGCCGTGCGGCTAGGAGGGAGAGGGGTCTGGGATCAACTTGCCCGGCACCCAGCTCAGGTAGGCCACCATGCCGAACAGTTCGACCAGCGACTGGAAGACGATGACCACCACGGCGGCTTGCCAGGCCTCGGGCAGCGCCAAGGCGATGGGCAGCACCACAAAGGAGTTGCGGGTGCCGAAGCTGAAGGTCAAGGTTCTGGCCGAACGCGTGGGGAGCTGGAACAGTCTGCCGAGGGTCTTGCCCAGGAACGCGGCGAAGATCAAGTAGGCGACGAAGATCAACAGCACCTGCAGCAACACCCCGGTGAGGCCGGCCACGGTCGTCACCTGCGATGCCGCGATGACGAAGACTACCAGTGCCAGTAGCGGCACGGGCAGCATGCCCAGGCCATGCACCCACCGCCTGGTATTGAGGCTGCGCTCGGCCAGGCGCTCGGTCATCCAGGCCAGGGCCAGAGGCGTGAGGATCAGCCCCGCAAAGGCGCCGAGCAGATGGGTGCTGATGGCGGTCTGAAGCCACTCCGCGCCCAGGAAGAGCCAGAGATAGACGGGCAGGGCCAGCAGCTGCGCGAGCAGGAGCACCGGTGTGGCGGCAATGGCTCGGCCGGCATCGCCTTTGCCGAGGTGGGTGAAGCTGATGAACCAGTCGGTACAGGGGACGAGCAGCACCAGCAGCACGCCGGCTTGCACGGCGACTGATACGGGCAGGAGGGTCATCAGCCCGCCTAGGACTAGGGGGATCACCACGAAGTTGCCGAGCAGCAGGGCCGCCAGGAAGCGCCAATCCTTGAGGCCCTGGCCGATTCGCGTCAGCGGCACCTGGGTAAAGGTGGCATAGAGCAGCCCGCCGAGCAGCGGCCAGAGAACGGCTTCAAGGCGTGAGGTCACGTCCGGCAGGCCCAGCCCGATGGCCAGGCCTGCCAGGATACCAATTAGATAGATCCAGGATTGCTGGCGTTCCAGCCAGTCGCGCACGGGAGAGGATCCTTCTCAGTGTTCCAGTGTCAAGCCTTCGGCCAACCAGGCCTTCTTTCCACCCACATAGTGGTAGACCGCGGTGTAGCCGAGGCGGGCCAGTCGTTCGGCGGCACGGCCGGCCCGTTTGCAGTCTTCACTGGTACAATACACGACGATGGTCGCTTGCCTGTCGGGTAGCCGGCGGGGCGCCTCGTCCAGGATGTCGTCGGAGACGATGTTGATGGCCCCCGGCAGGTGTCCCTTGGTGAAGGTCTCGGCCGGCAGGGTATCCACCAGGGTGAACTCCCGGTGTCGCCGCTGCCAGTCACGTAGGGTGGCGGTATCGATCGTTGTCATGGTACCTCCTGGCTTGGCGTGATGTTCCTCTTCCATCCTCGCCGAGGCTTTCCGGCCTCTCTTCCTGGTTTCCCGGTTGAACGCCGGCGCAAGGACTGTCCCGCAGGAATCCCCTACAGGCCCGTCACCCAAGCGGGAAGCATCTGCACCGCCCAGGTCTGCAGGACCTTGTCGACGCCGGTGAGCACGAGTCCTCCCAACAGCAGTAGTGTCCAGCCCAGCAGGCGTTTACCGAGGTCCGCGCTCTTCATGGCCGTGGCATTCCAGCGGGCGATCGCCCGGCTCGACAACAGGCCGGCCGCCAGCAGGACCGCCGCCGTGCCCGCGCCGAACATCAGCATCACCAGAAAGGCGAGGCCCATCTGCTGGCCCATGGACGCCAGCCCGATCGCTGCGCCCAGGGTGGGGCCCACACAGGGAAGCCAGACGAGGCCCAGCAGCAGGCCCACGCCGAATTGGCCATACCAGCGCTCGGCGCTGGCGTCGAGATTCCACCGGGACGTTACAAACGACAGCCCCGATGTCAGGCGGTTGGCCAGGGGCTTGATCACCAGCATGGCCCCGGCGGCCAGCAGGATGACGGCGGCGAGGTAACGGAACGATTCCGGGTCCAGCCCCAGGTTGACCAGGAAAAACATCAGCACACTGCCGGCCACGGCGAAGGACAGGCTCAACCCACCGGCCAGGGCCAGGGGGCCGAAGCGACCGGTGGTGGTGGACGAGGCGATGACCACCGGTACCAGGGGCCAGACGCAGGGCGAGAGGATGCCCACCACCCCCGCCAGGAAGGCGAGGGGGAGCGCCGTCAGTTCAAGAGCCATCGGTCACGGCATTGAGTTGGCTGAAAATCTTCTCCTTGCGAGTTTCCCCGACGGCGAACCAGACCTGCTCGGTGCCCGAGAACAGCACCAGCGTCGACTGATGTGGGGCCTTGAAATGGGTCACCCATTGCTTCTGGGTATCGTAGTCCACGTTCAGGATATGCAGCCCGGCGTCCGGGTACTGCTGCTGGTATTCGGTGAGAACCTGCTTTTGCCTCTGGCAGTTCGGACACCATGGCGCGCTGATGTGCACCAGCACACTTTCCCCCTGCTCCTGCAACGTCTCGAACCGCTCCATGCTGAACGGCTCGGCGTCCAACGCCATCGCCGCCGGTGCCAATATCAGGGAAAACAGCAACACGACATATCCCGTCAGGGCCGAGAGTGGTTTGCGAATCACGAGTCTTTTTCCTCTTGCTATCACTTGGGCGGTAGCGACCGCCGACGTTCGTTCAGGATGTGTCATGACCCGCCGTGCCTGCCCAGATAACGGTCCAGCCCCCACAGCAGCAGGCCGAACAGCAGGTGCGGCAGGGCGGACGCCGGAATCAGTTGGGGACCGATAGCCAGGCCGGCGAGTCCCCAGCCCACCACGGGGAAGAACACCACCAGGATCACGACCCACAGCACGGCGGCCAGGCCCAGCGCGGTCGGCAGGGTCTTGCGCGGGAAATAGCGCACGAACACCACCGACCAGAAGGTCACGTAGACCGTATGGAAGAGCAGGCCGATCGGCATCGGCAGGGGCCGTCCCAGCAAGGTCTCGGCGAAGGCCAGAGAAGGGGGCTTCGGGAAGGGGGATACGCCAGCCTTCAACAAGGCGACCATCACGATGGCGGTGAGCACCGACACCGCGATCCCGATGCCGATCGCCCTTGGCCAGGAGGGTTTGGTGGGGACTGTCTGGATCATCTTGCGCTCCCTTTTGATGAACGGTGTGGATGGACCCTCAGGCGAGGCGGAGGGTCACCGGTCGCGAGACGTGGGGCAGCGGGGCCCGCAGCTTTCCTCGGCCTCGCTGCAGCAGGCACCGACCAGGTGGTCCGTCAACGCCAGCAGGGCATCGAACACCGCGCGGTAATAGACGAACTGGCCCTCGCGGTGCGATTCGACCAGGCCGGCGGCGGCCAGCTTCTGCAAGTGGAAGGTCAGCGCATTCGGCGCCACGTCGAGGCGCTCGGCGAGCCTGCCTGCCGCCAGGCCGGTGGGGCCCGCCGCCGCCAACTGGCGAATCGCCGCCAGGCGAACGGGATGGGCGAGGGCGGTCAGTTTTCTGGCGACGATGTCGTCGCTGTTCTGGCGTCCGCAACCGTGTGCCATGGACTCATGCCCTCGGGTCGCGCTGCGCTTGGCCCGCATCGGCACAACCGCCGATCGGGCCGCAACCGCAGCTTCCGGCCCTTTTCGATGCGACGCGACGGCGCAGGTAGAGATAACCGCCGACCGCGCCAAGCGCGGCGATGCCGAGCCCGATCTGTCCCGCCAGCGCTAGGCCGACTCCACCGGCGGCGAAGAACGCGGCCAGGAAAGGGACGACCAGCGGGGCGCAGCAGACCGCGCAGGCCGTGAGCAGCACGCCGCCCGTCGCGACGGCCTTGCCGGAGGGGCTGGAGGATGTCTTGCTCATGATGGGTTCCTCTCGGGTTCGGGCGCTAAGTGGATGAGCTCGATCGGCTGTCTGGCGACGATGTCGCCATCGTCCTGGGTCAATATTTCAATAATAAATGAACTCTATATTTCATGCAATAATGAAATATAGGCGTCACGCAACATGGTGTCGGCTTCAAATCCTTGACCAAGCTCTGAGCTCAGAGCTTGCCCCCTGCGGGTAGCTCAAGCCGGTTGTGGCCAGCGGAATACCAATGCCGTTGAACAGGAACGCCGGCGAGACGTTCTCGGCGTAGGCGGGGTAACATCACCACCCGTACATCGGCATCCTGCCGCGCCCGGATCACGCCACCGGTGGTATTCTTCTCCTTGATGGGGTCGGCATGGCCAGCAGCTCCACCGAACGACCGCCCACGGCAGCGAAGATTACCATGGCGCCGTCGCCGCGCAGGCGCACGGCCTCGCTTTGTTCGGCTGCCCCTCCACATGCTCGCGTTCCATCAACAAGCGGTTGCTGAGCGGAGCGGGCCGTCTGCCCCCTGACCCACCACGCCCTTGCCATTGAGGGAGTCGAATGCCGACGTCCCGGACAGGTCAGTTACTCACCGGGCGTAAGGCAACGAAGTAGGAACGGCCCTCGCGGTTGATGAGCACTGGGACGACTTGCTCTTGGGGTAAGTTGGCGGCCATATCGGCCAGTTGCTCCGCACTCTCCACCGACTGCTGGCCGATGCTCATCAGCACATCCCCTGGCCGGATCCCGGCCGCTGCCGCGCTGCCGGCGGGATCGACGCTGACGATACGCACGCCCTGCTTGATACCCAGCTGGCGACGCTCAAGCTCGCTCAGAGACTGCACTGTAATACCCAGTCGCACCGGACCGCCGTCGCTATCACCCTGGTTAGCAACCACATCCGGCCACTCCCCGACTGTCAGGGTGATGGGCTGCTTTTCACCATCGCGCAGCACCGAGAGTTCGACTTCCTCACCGGGCGTCACTTCGCCCACAAGTCGGGGAAGCGTGGTGGAATGATCCACCTCCTCGCCATTCACCTTCAGGATAACGTCTCCTGCTTGGAGACCACCCTTGGCTGCCGGTCCGCGAGGGTCCAGATCTGCGATCAAGGCTCCTTCCGCCTGTTCCATGCCGAAGGATTCCGCCAGGTCCTTGGAGACCGGCTGGATCCTGACACCCAGCCAGCCACGGTTCACGAAGCCGTCATCACGCAGTTGGTCGGCCACATCCATGGCCACATCGATCGGGATGGCAAACGAAAGGCCCATATAACCGCCGCTACGGGTCAGGATCTGGGAGTTGATACCCACGACCTCACCGTCCAGGTTGAACAGCGGACCGCCTGAGTTACCCGGGTTTATGGCCACGTCGGTCTGGATGAAGGGCACATAAACATCCTGGGGCAGGGTACGGTTGATGGCGCTGATGATGCCCGCGGTCACGGAATGGTCGAAGCCGAAGGGCGAGCCGATGGCGGCGACCCACTGTCCGACCTTGAGGTCGGAGGACTCGCCCAGCTCCAGGGTGGGCAGGTTGTCCGCCTCGACCTTGAGCACCGCCACGTCGGTCTTCTCGTCGGCACCAACCAGCTCGGCCTCGAGTTCACGGCGGTCGTTGAGGCGCACCAGGATCTCGTCGGCATCCTTGACCACATGGGCGTTGGTCATGATGTAGCCGTCTTCATCGAAGATGAAGCCCGATCCCAGTGACTGACGTGGCTCCTCATTGCGATTGGGCGCCCCGCCGGGTGGCATCGGGATGCGGTCGCCGAAGAACTCTCGAAAGATCTCCGGCACCTCCTGCCCCCCAAACTGCCGAGAGGACGTCATGGACCTCTCGACCTCCCGTGAGGTGGAGATGTTGACGACGGCCGGCGCGGCCTTGTCGACCAGCTCCGTGAAGTCTGGCAGTCGTGGCTCGGCGAGGGCTGGCGTCGCCAGCATCAAGAGTAAAGCTAGGCTCATCAGCCAAGTGTGCGAGTGAGGCTTGGGTATCACAATGAGTTCCTTCCGGGGCATGAGACATGGTAACCATGTCTGGTACAGCGCCCACTATGCAAAGTTCCACCACGCCTAGCCCTAGCTCGGCCTTCATTATAATTCGAGCTTGAACCTTGAGTTGGTATAGGTTTTATACTGTCGCGTCATCAGGTGACACCACAAGGACGACGCATGGGACATCATCACGATCATCCCCATCTTGACCCCACCTCTGGTGACCGTCGGGTGAGCATCGCCATCTGGGCCAACGGGATATTGACCGTTGCTCAGATTGTTGGGGGTATCCTGGCGGGAAGCCTCTCGCTGATCGCGGATGCGCTGCATAATTTTTCCGACATGGCGGCGCTCGTCATTGCCTTTGCGGCCCGCAAGATAGCAAGACGACCGCCAGACTCACAGATGACGTTTGGCTATGGACGAATCGAGATTGTGGCGGCGCTGATCAACTACACCACGCTCATTCTCGTCGGCGTCTACCTGATTTACGAAGGCGCCATGCGCATGATCGACCCGCCAGCGGTTCAGGGCTGGATCATCGTTGTCATCGGTGCCGTCGCCTTAGCAGTCGACGCGCTCACGGCCTTGCTTACCTGGTCGATGCAAAAGCATAGCGTCAATATTCGGGCCCTGTTTCTGCACAACCTATCTGATGCGCTTGCGTCCCTCGCCGTGATCATTGGGGGCTCGCTGATTCTGCTATACGACATGCGCTGGGTAGACCCCGCGATTACGATCGGCATTGCGCTCTATATTCTTTATCTCGCCTTTACGGAGATTGGTGGCCCTATCCGGACACTGATGTTGGGATCGCCACCCGATATCGACGGCCAATCAGTCATTGATGCGCTGCGTGACGTCGAGGGTGTCCAGGATGTACATCATGTCCACCTATGGCAAATGCAGGAAAGCACTGCCGCGCTTGACTGTCACGTGGTGCTCACGGAAGCCGGCTGGCAGCAGCTTGAGGCGATCAAGGCGGATATCAAGGCTCAGCTAAAAGCGCGCTTTGACATTGGCCACTCCAGCTTGGAATTCGAGCATATTGATCATGCGCATCAGAGAGCCAATCTTTATGGGCATGGATGACACGTCACTATTCGCCGACTTAGGCACCCAACAGCGGTTGAGATCTACTCAGCAGCTCTCTGGTCTTGCTTTCCGCTTAACCACTTGAATTGGAGAAGTCAATGTACAAAAAAGCGACGTTTATCCTGGTTGGCGCGTTGATGCTGATCGCCCTCATCGTGATCGTAGCGAGACCCTCGTTGTTGGGCATGGGCGCCGAGGCGGCCAGCCAGGATGGCGCTCAGGCCGAAAACTCTCTGGTGCGCTCACACTCGCCTATTCTGGGGCCGGAAGAAGCGCCGGTGACCATCGTGGAGTTCTTCGACCCGGCCTGTGAGGCCTGCCGTGCCTTCTATCCGCTGACCAAGCGCATCCAGGAAGAGTATCCCGACCAGGTGCGGTTGGTGGTGCGCTACACGCCCTTCCACGGAGACGTGTCCGATACCGCCATTCGCGTGCTGGAAGTCGCCAGGCGCCAGGACGTCTTCCAGCCGGTGCTGGAAGCGTTGCTGGCCCGGCAGAGCCAGTGGGCGGCTCATGGCAGCTTCGATGAGGCCGCTATTCTGGATATCGCCAGCGAGGCTGGTCTGGACAGGGCTTCAGCAGAGGAACAACTTGATTCCCCCGAGGTACAAGCGGTCATTGACCAGGACAAGGAAGACGTCAAGGCCAACCAGATCCGCCAGACGCCGACCTTTTTCGTCAATGGTGAGCTGTTGGACCCCTTCGGCATGCAGGAACTGGTCGACGCCGTCAATCGTGAGGTGACCGAGGTCGCTGGCGAGGACGATGCGTCATGACACGGCGCTGGTTGCTGCTAGGGTTGGTGGGTCTGGGCCCTCTGCTGGCCGAGGCCCATTGGCAAGAGAACACCTTGCTATCACCGAGCGAACCGGCATCGGCCAGGGCACAAGCTCTCGCGCAGAGGGGCTCAGCGCCCTTGGCCGTTCAGCCGCCCGAGATCGTCGCCCAAGAGCTCACCGTGGCATCAGGGGATACCCTGAACGCACTGCTGTTGCAGCTTGGCGTGAATGCCGAGACGCGCACCCAAGCGTTGACATCGCTGGCGGGGAGGTTCGACCCAAGAGGCTTGCGGCCTGGAGACCGTCTCACTGTCACCTCTCTGACGACCGGACAGCCGGTGTCGGTGGCCATCGAGCGTGACTCGGGTATTCAATACGTCGTTACACTGGGGGAGCGGCCGTCGACGCGGATTGTCCCGCCTCGTCTCGACACCCTGACTCTGGGCCGTGAAGTGGACATCGAAACGTCACTTTATGCCGCCTTGGCGGCAGAGGGGATACCCACGCGTTTCGCCATGGACCTCGAGGTGCTGCTAGGCGGACTCATGGACACAGCCCGAGATATCTCGGGCGCGGAGCGCCTGCAGTTACTGTGGGAAGAGGATCGCCGAGAGGATGGCACGCGAGTCGGGCCTCCCCGTCTGACCTATATGGGATTGGCTGACCCGTCGGCACGACTGGAGATGGTATGGCCGACGGACCAGAGAGCCACCGTGATGCTCTTCAAGGACGGTAGCCTTGTGGAGACGAAGCGGTTCCCGGTGCTCGGCGCACGCCTGACGTCCGCCTTCGGCAATCGACGCCATCCCGTTTACGGTGGGGTACGTCGTCATGACGGCGTCGACCTTGCCGCCCCTCGCGGCACCCCAGTCATGGCGACGGCGCCGGGGCGGGTCTCCTTCGTCGGTCGCCGGGGAGGTTATGGTCGTGTCGTGGAGGTAGAGCACGAGAGGGGCACTCTCAGTCGCTATACGCATCTCAGTCGCTTCGCCTCCGGCCTGTCGGTCGGGGACGCCATCAATGCCGGCGACACGCTGGGTGAAGTCGGGGCCTCCGGACTCACCACGGGGCCCAACCTGCACTACGAAGTGAGAGTGGGTGACCGACCTGTCGATCCCCTGGAGGAGGGGCAGCGCATCATTCTGGGGGAGTCACCGACACCCCAGGATTATCGAAGCGCGCTCTTCGAGGCTCGTGGTCGTCTGAAAAAAGCCATCGGTACGTCTGGTCTGGTCGCCTTGGATAATCGATAGGCCGCCAGGCTGGCTTGTTGTATGAGACGCAGCGGTGGCCATGTAATGGCTATCGTCGTGTGACTCAACATTCCCTGCAGTACCAACCCTCCAAAGGGGAAGGGTCTATGGAAGGTGTCTCTCCAGTCACGCTGGGGTTTTTGGGTAGTCTTGCCGCCGGTTCGATGACCGCGATCGGAGCGCTACCTATCCTGATCAGCAAGGCGCCCGATCGTGCCGTTCGCGACCTGGCACTCGGATTCGCCGCCGGTGTCATGCTGGCGGCGTCCTTCTTTTCACTGATCATTCCCTCCCTGGAAGCCTCTGGACTGCGCTATGGCGGTAGCGTCTTGCCTGCCGTCATTGCCTGCGCGTCGATACTGATGGGGATGGGGCTGGTCGCCCTGCTGAATGAGCGACTCCCCCACGAGCATTTCGAGCAGGGGCGTGAAGGGCCACAGGCAGCATCGCTTCGCCGAATCTGGCTGTTCATCATTGCCATCACGATCCACAACCTGCCAGAGGGTCTGGCGGTTGGTGTGGCTTTTGGAGCAGGGGGAAGCGAAGGGGGACTTCCCCTTGCCATCGGTATCGGCCTGCAGAATGCGCCGGAAGGCCTGGCGGTGGCAGTGGCACTGCTGGGTGAAGGCTATTCACGCTGGCGATCCTGGACCATTGCCTCCCTCACCGGGCTGGTAGAGCCGCTGGGTGGCCTGCTAGGTGCGGGAGTCGTCAGCATGTCACAAGTGCTGCTCCCCTGGGGGCTGGCCTTCGCCGCCGGCGCCATGCTCTATGTCATCAGCCATGAGATCATTCCCGAGACCCACCGAAGTGGCCACCAGAACAAGGCGACGTTGGGGCTCTCGGTGGGGTTGGTACTCATGCTGTTCCTGGATGTCTCGCTGGGCTAGCTTGCCGACCCTTCCAGGCGCCTACCCCAGGTCGTGAGCGCCTCCGTGGGCCTGGTCGCTGATACAAAGCTGATGATCGCTCAACACTTCGATGATCCGGCAGCTTTCGACCTTCCCCCCGGCACACTGGCTGACCATCCGTTTGAGCTCGTCACGCAGTGCGGAGAGCCGCTGCAACCGCGACTCGACCTCCTCCAGGTGGTGCTTGGCAATGGCGTCGACCTCCTGACACGGCATGTCGGGCTGGTCTGACATGGCCAGCAGTTCACGCACCGCTTCCACCGAGAAGCCGAAGTCCCGAGCATGGCGAATGAAGGTTAGCCGCCTGACGGCTTCCTCTCCGTAGCGGCGTTGACCGCCCTCGGTACGTGTCGCGTCGCTCACCAGCCCGATGCTCTCGTAATAGCGAACCGTTTCGGGCTTGCAGCCGGCACGCCGGGCCAGTTCGCCGATGCCGATATTCCTCTCCGGGACGTGGGACGTGTCGACAGAGTTGGTCATGGTGGCATCTCCGTAAAAACGATCAGCGTCTGAACTACCCCAGAGTTGCAAGGGAAGGAAAGAGTCCCAGCATGAAACTTGAAAGCTGGGTCATGGTGCCTGTCGCGATCGCAATCCCCATGACGATCACGATCGTGCCCGCCACAGGTCTTGTATAGGCACTCCACCTACCGAGCTTCCGGCTGTTTTGCGTCATGACGTTCAGAAAGATGGTGCTAGCCAAGAAAGGAAGTGCCAGACCAAGAGAATAGCTTGTCAGATAGACCATGCCGGCCTGGGCGCTGACAGCACTGCCGGTCGCCATCAGGATGGCTCCCAGGATGGGACCGATACAGGGTGTCCAGCCAATGGCGAAGGACACGCCAAAGATAGTTGCCGATAGCGGTGAGCCACCCTGGACATTGGGTGAAAACTGCAGCGTTCGTTGCAGCAGTGGCAAGCGAAGTATACCGGTCATGAAGACGCCTAGGAGGATGACCACGCCTCCCGTAATCCAGTTGAACTCGTTCCGATAGCCTCGAAGCAACTGACCAATGCTGCTGGCCCCCAAGCCCAGCATGATAAAAACCATGGTGAATCCCAAGATGAAGAAAGAGCTGAGAATCAGGGCTTCCAAGCGCTTGTCCTTTTTCCCGGCGCTTCCTCCCGTAACCACCGACAGGTATGCCGGGAGCAAGGGCAGGGTACAGGGGGAAAAGAATGAGACAAGGCCACCCGCGAAGGCGCCCAGCAAGCCAATGGACGACAAGGATTCCAACGTGCCCTCCCAAAGAACAGCCCTTCAGGCTGTAACCGATGGAGCTTGAAGCTGTAGTTGCTACAGGGTTTATGCTGTCGAATAATACATCATCCCACGGAGTCACACCATGGAGAAATCGACACACTTTGAGGATTCGCCTGCCTTGAAGCTCCGCGTCGAGGGCATGGACTGCGGCGGCTGCGAGCGTAAGGCCGAGGCCGCCCTGGGCCGCCTGGAGGGCATCAAGGAGGTGTCGGCCAGCTCGGTTACCGGCTCGGTCACGATCCAGCTTCATGAGCACTCGACGCCCTCGCATGAGTCGATCGAGGAGACTCTCATTGAGCTTGGCTACCGCCTCGTCGACCAGGATGAGGAAAGTGAATCCACTACCACGCCGGACTCCTGGTGGCAGACCGCCAAGGGGCGCCTGGTGCTCGTCACGGGGGGGCTGCTGGCTCTGGCCTTGGTCCTTCGCATGACCTGGCCGGTCCTGGGGGGCTGGCCTTTTGTCGCCGCCACCCTGGTGGGCCTGATGCCCATCGCCCAGGGCGCCTGGGGCGCACTGAAAATGCGCAACCCCTTCACCATCGAGATGCTGATGAGTATCGCCGCCCTGGGCGCCCTGGCCATCGATGCCGCGGCCGAGGCGGCAGTGGTGGTCTTCCTGTTCGCCGTGGGCGAACTGCTGGAGGGCGTGGCCGCCTCACGGGCGCGACGCAGCATCTCGGCCCTGGCCGATCTGACGCCGTCTACCGCGAGATTGATGGAGAATGGGGATGCCCGGGAGGTCTCGGCCGCCACGCTCACACCTGGCCAGCGGGTACTGGTAAGGCCGGGCGACCGTGTCCCCTGCGATGGGCGTATCCTGGCTGGTGAGTCCGATGTGGATGAGTCACCGATCAACGGAGAGTCGGTGCCCCGCTCGCGTGCCCCGGGTGACGACGTCTTCGCCGGCACGGTCAACCTCGATGCCGCCCTGGAGGTGGAGGTAACCCGCGGCGCCGAGGACAACACCATCGCGCGGGTCATCCGCCTGGTGGAGGAGGCCCAGGCCGCCAAGGCACCGGTGGCCCGCTTCATCGATCGCTTCGCTTTCTACTACATGCCGGCGGTGGTGGGGCTCGCCCTGCTGATGGCGGTGGTGCCGCCGCTGGTCTCGACCATGGCCTGGTCGGAATCGGTCTATCGCGCCCTGGCCCTGCTGTTGATCGCCTGCCCCTGTGCCTTGGTGATCTCGACCCCCGCGGCGATTGCTGCCGGCCTCTCGACGGGCGCCCGGCGGGGCCTGCTGATCAAGGGCGGCGCGGTACTCGAACAGCTGGGCAAGCTCCGAACGGTGGCGTTGGACAAGACTGGCACCCTCACCGCCGGCACTCCCCAGGTCACCGACGTGGAGAACTGGGCCACCGACCAAGGCGAGCACGAGGTACTGAGGCTGGCAGCGGCGATGGAGCGGGACTCCAGTCATCCCATCGCCACGGCCATCTTTTCGCACGCGCAGAAGCTGGGCCTTTCCATCCCCCAGGCGAACGGTAACCGCGCCCTTTCGGGACGTGGCGTCACCGGCTGGATCGAGGGGCGTGAGCTGAGCCTGGTCTCCCCCCGTCACCTGACAGCGCCGACCGCTCTCGATGACGGTCTGCGTGCCCGAATTGCCGAGCTGGAACATGCCGGCAAGAGTCTCGCCCTGCTGGTCGAGAGTGAGCGTCCGCTGGGGCTGATCGCCGTTCGCGATGAGCCGCGTGGGGACGCCCGGGAGGGGCTCGCCGCCCTGTCACGTCTCGGCGTCGAGGCCGTCATGCTCAGTGGTGACAATGCGCGTACCGCCGCTGCCATCGGTGGCTCGCTGGGCATCGAGGCCCATGGCGAGCTGATGCCCGAGGACAAGGCCCGGCGCGTGCAGCAATGGCAGGCCACCGGACGCGGGCCGGTCGGCAAGGTGGGCGACGGGATCAACGATGCCCCGGCACTGGCGGCGGCCGATGTCGGCATCGCCATGGGCGGCGGCACCGACGTGGCACTGGAAACGGCGGATGCGGCCCTGCTCAAGAACCGCGTCACCGGCATCGCCGAGCTGATCGACCTGTCTAGGGCCACGCTGCGCAACGTCAAGACCAACGTCGCCCTGGCGCTGGGCCTGAAGGCTATCTTCCTGGTGACCACGGCGCTGGGCATCACCGGCATGTGGATCGCGGTGATGGCGGATACCGGTGCCACCGTGCTGGTGACCCTGAACGCCATGCGGCTGCTGGGCTATCGCTTCTCACCAGGGACCGCCATGAGCGGCTCGGCAAGCCCGCGCTACCAGGCAGCCACGTCATGAGAACGAAACGGATAGCGATGGCGCCGCAGAGTCGGTACTGGTTGGCACTGGCGGGCCTGGTCGGCCTGGCCGACCAGGCCATCAAGGGGCTGGTACAGGCGCTGATGCCGTATGGCCAGGCCAACCCGCTGACCCCATTCTTCAACTGGGGCCACTGGTGGAACACGGGGGCAGCCTTCAGCTTCCTCGCCGATTCAGGTGGCTGGCAGCGCTACCTCTTCCTCTGCCTGACAGGAATAGCGGCTATCGTGCTGACGTTCCTGTTGTGCAGGCCCAGGCCCCGCCTGGAGGCGCTGGGGTACAGCTTGATGCTGGGTGGCGCGCTGGGTAATGGCATCGACCGCCTGGCGCGAGGGTATGTGGTGGACTACCTGGACATCTACTGGCGAGAGTGGCACTGGCCCGCCTTCAACCTGGCGGATATCGCCCTGTTCCTGGGTGTCATTACCTTTGCGATGGCGGCCTTGCATGAACGTCCCTCCCCCAGGTTGTCCGAGTGACGGCATGGATGCACAGAACCCGCCAGTCCGGGACATGACGCTTTTCGGACGGCTCTCTCCGGTCCTCGGCTGTTTGCTGGCCCTGACCGCCGGAGGGTTGACCACCCTTAGTGCCGCGCCCTTCACGCTGTGGTGGCTGGGCCCGGTGGCGGTGGCCCTGGTCTATGTCGGCATCCATGCCCTGACACCCGCTCAAGCCGCCCTCCGCGGTTGGTGCTATGGCGTGGGCCTGTTCGGCTCCGGTACCTCCTGGGTCTTCGTCGCGATCCACGACTATGGCGATACGGGGGCGCTCCTGGCGCTCTTCCTCACCGGTCTGTTCGTGGCCAGCCTGGCGCTGTTCTATGCCGTGCCCTTCTGGCTCTATCGCCGCGTCACGGGCCCACGCCTGGCCTTCCTCAGCTTCGCCGGCGCCTGGGTACTCAGCGAGTGGCTGCGCACCTGGCTGTTTACCGGGTTTCCCTGGCTGCTGCTGGGCACCTCTCAGGTGGACTCGCCGCTGGCGGCCTGGGCCCCGGTAGGCGGCGTCTATCTCCTGTCGCTGATCACCGCCCTGACCGGCACCCTGGGCGTGGAGCTCCTGCGCCGCCGCTGGTGGGCCGCGGCGCCCATCGCCGCTCTCTGGCTGACTCCCCTGGCCCTGCCGGCCCAGTGGACCTTCCCGGCCGGCGAGCCGCTGGGAGTCGCCCTGCTGCAGGGCAACCTGGACCAGTCGATCAAGTGGACGCCCGAGGGCCAGCGTGAGGCGGCCAACATCTACACGGTGTTGACCCTTGCCCAGTCCAACGACCTCGACCTGATTGTCTGGCCCGAGGCGGCCTTGCCGATGTTCGAGGAGAACGCGCGGCCCATACTGGAGCGGGTGCAGTCCAAACTGTCGCCCGACACCGCCCTGCTCACAGGCATCCTGCAGCGCGACGGCGGCAACAACTACAACGGCGTGATCGGCCTGGGTAACGCCGAGGGCCATTATCGTAAGGTGCGTCTGGTGCCTTTCGGCGAGTACCTGCCGCTGAAGCGCCTGCTCGCCGGCACTATCGCCTTCTTCGACCTGCCCATGCCGACCATGACCCCCGGGGCCGCGGCTCAGGGGCCGATCCACGCCGCCGGAACCACCATCGGTAACGCCATCTGCTACGAGATTATCTATGCCGACCGGGTCGCCGAGCAGGCGCGCGATGCCGAGCTACTGTTGACGGTCTCCAACGACACCTGGTTCGGCCGCTCCATCGGCCCCCTGCAGCATCTGCAGATGGCCCGCCTGCGTGCGCTGGAGAATGGCCGATACCTGATCCGCGCCACCAGCAACGGCGTGACCGCCATCGTCGATCCTCAGGGCCGTGTCACGGCCCGCGCACCACAGTTCCAGGCGACGAGCCTTCGCGGCGAGGTACTGCCCATGCAGGGCCTCACCCCCTTCACCCGAACCGGTAGCTGGCCCGCTTGGCTGTTGGCCGCACTGCTGACTCTACTTGGGTGGAAACGCAACCTACATCGGTCGATTGACAACACACCCGGCGAAAAAGGAAGAGCGTAATGGCCTTGTCGACATTTCATTCAGGTGCTCTGGAGAAACCACTGTTGGGGCAACGTCGAACCAGCATACTGATCGCTGTGATGGCCGGTTGGCTCGCGCTCATCGGCGTTGCTCAGGCCCAGGAGGAGAACAAGTGGCCCCGCGGTCACTATCCGCTGCCTGAAGAAGGCAATGTGATCGGCGACACCTACCGCATAACGGTGGAGGATCGAGAAGATACCCTGCTCGATATCGCCAGGCGACACAACCTGGGGTACAGGGAGATCGTGCGCGCCAACCCGGACGTGAGCATCTGGATTCCCGGCGAGGGTACCGAGGTGACCATACCCGGGCGCTTCATCCTGCCCGCCACAGAGCGCACTGGCATCGTCATCAACATCGCCGAGCTGCGCCTTTATTACTATCCCGAGGTGGATGACGACGAGACATCACGTGTCGAGACCTATCCTATCGGCATCGGTCGCGAGGGCTTCGATACTCCCCTCGGTGTGACCAAGACCACCATGAACATTAAGAACCCCGCCTGGTACCCACCCGAGTCGGTTCAGCGCGAAGCCAGGGCACGCGGTGAAGAGGCGCCCAGCGTGGTGCCACCAGGCCCGGACAATCCGCTGGGAGACCATGCCATTATCCTGGGTTTCGATGGCTACTTGATCCATGGGACCAACCAGCCGGATGGTATCGGCATGCGTGCCAGTCGTGGCTGTATTCGCATGTTCCCTGGGGACATCGAGTCGATCTTCGACCGCGTGCCCGCCGGCACCCAGGTCCGAATCGTCAACCAGCCCATCAAGATCGGCTGGCATGAAGGGCAACCGCTGGTTCAGGCATTCCCGCCTCTGGAGGGGGAGGGGCACAGCATGTCCACGTTGGTAGAGACCGTCACACGCCTCAACCAGCGCAAGGCCGAGGGCTGGAGCTTCGATTATGAACAGCTTCGTGGCCTGTTGGATGACCCCAGCGGTCGCATGGTAGCCCTGAATCCCAAGCCGGAGCCGGAGCCAGATAAAACACCTGACCCTGACTACCAGGGTATCTACGCAGAAATTGCGCTGCGCAGGCCATGACGACGACAACATGGCGGGTCCTGTCAGTCTCGTGATGTTGACTTCAGGCGTGGCTGATACAGGACCTATCGCCCTGTGCAGGGTCACTGGCGGCGCGTTGGCGGTATACCCAACTACTGAACTGGTGCCGTGCCTTGGGGCGCGGCCTTCCTCGCCTCCCAGGCACCGAGGTGCGGGCTCTGGCTTCATCTGCGTTTATAGTCCCACCTTGCCGCATGCCACGTTGGGCTCCTAGTCTCACCGTTGGCATGCCGATTCTGGGGAGGGAAGGGCTATCGACCTCGACGTTGCTCTGGGCTACCTGCTGCCGTGGGAGTTCTCGCTGGCCTGGTCGGGGGCCTGCCTGCTGGCCATCGCGCTCTACCTGCGTGGCCTTCGGCAGCGCCGACGGCGAGGCGAGGCCACCGGCGCAGGCCGAGTCCTTGCCTACCTGCTGGGTGTCGCCACCATCTATGGCGTCACCCAGACCCATTACGACTACCTCGCCCAGTACATGTTCTTTACCCACCGGGCACAGCATCTGGTATTGCATCACGCCGGTCCCTTCCTGATTGCCCTGGCCGCCCCCCTGCCGGTACTGACAGACGGCTTGCCGACCCGAATCAGGCACTTTTCAGGATGGAGGCCGGTCGCGCGCCTGCTGCGCCCCGTATACCGGACGCTTCAGCATCCACTGATCGCTCCCGTACTGTTCGTCGGGCTGATCTATTTCTGGTTGATTCCCGAGGTCCACTTCGATGCGATGCTGAGTACCGACCTGTATCAAGTGATGAACTGGAGCATGGCGCTGGATGGGTTGCTGTTCTGGTGGTTGATCCTGGATCGCCGCACGCCGCAGCAGGGCGGCCTCGGTTACGGCAAACGCATCGCCATCCTGCTGGTGGTGATTCCGCCGCAGATCGTGCTGGGGGCCTATATCGTCTTTAGCAAAAATGTCATTTTCGATGTCTATGAGGTGTGCGGGCGCGCCTGGCCGCTGGACCCTCTGACTGACCAGCTCCTCGGTGGCCTGTTGACTTGGGTACCGGCCACGATGATGAGTGCCATCGGGGTTCTGATCATTCTCAGCTTTCTGTTCCGTGATGCCCGCAAGGAGGATGCCGCTGATGTCTCTCACGCCACACCCTAGTCTGCCGCGACTAGCGAAACCCTGGTGCTCGACCTTCCTGCTGCTGATCGCGACGTCCGGCACGCTGGCGGCTGCCGAACTGGAGGTCAGCGAGGCGCGTCTTAGGCTCCTGCCCGGGGACCTGCCCGCGGCAGGCTACTTCACCCTCATCAATACCAGCGAAAAGGGCGTCACCCTGACAGGAGCGGATAGTCCCGCTTTCGGTAATGTCATGATGCACCGCAGTGTCAATCAGGATGGCGTCACCCGCATGGAGCCCGTTGCCCAGCTGGAGCTGGCGGCGGGGGAACAGGTCGAATTTGCTCCGGGTGGCTATCATCTCATGCTCATGAAGCGGGCTCGCCCCCTCGTCGTAGGTGACGACGTCGAGGTGAATCTTCATTTCGCCGGCAATCAGCGACAGCGTGTCACGTTCCGCGCCGTGGCGCCGACAGCACAGTAGGGGGAGCAGGATGCGCCGATGTATCATGGCACTATTCGTGACGCTATGGATTGCGGGCTGCAGCGATCCAGACTGGCAGACCAAGGATATCTCGGGGCTGATGCCATCCCTGGCGTTCGAACTCATCGACGAGAACGGGAATACGGTGAGCGCCGATCAGTTCCTCGGCAAGACGACGCTGCTGTTCTTCGGCTTCACCCATTGCCCCGATGTCTGCCCCACTACCCTGGCGCGCCTCGACGCTGCCACCCAGCGCATGGATGAAGCGGCTCGCGATGACATCCAGGTGCTTTTCGTCTCGGTGGACCCCCGCCGCGATAACGCCGAGACGCTGGATAGCTACACCGCCGCCTTCGGCCCCCAGTTCATCGGCCTCACTGGGGATAAAGCGGCACTCGATAAGCTGACACGCCGCTATCGGGTGACCTACGGGTATGGTGAAGAAGACAGCGAAGGCAGCTATGATGTGTCGCACTCCAGCGCTGTCTTCGCCTTCAATGCCCAGGGAGAAGTACGCCTGCTGATCCGGGACAGCGACCCCATGGATGCCGTGGTTGCCGACCTCGAAAGGCTTGCCAGCGGTGCCTGAGTTGTCACCGTCCAGTGCCCTATCTTCCGTCGAGAACCAGTACGGTTCAGGGGGAGAAAGGCTGTCGAGGAGGCTTGCCTAGGAGTACGGCGCAGGGTTCGTCGTAGCGCCTTGAGGCAGCCGAAAACCACGTTCGATCACATTTCACTCTTGGAAATTGGGTCTGTCGACCCTGGGGTTAACCTGGGCCGCCGGCGCCTCGCTGGTCATGTCCCTCACCGGACGCCTGCTCAAACAGTCGTGCCAGCCAGAGGACCGTCCGGCGCTGTTCGCCGCGCAGTTCTCGCTTTCGCATGGCTGGTGGCCTATCCGTTGGCCGGCTGAGTCGGGGCCGAGGTGGGCCTGATCGAGACCTTCGCCCTGCTGGGGGCGATTGCGCTGGTGTCGACGGCGCTCGCGATCCGTGTCTGGCCGTCAGGGAACCCTATGGCGCTCGAGCATGATCATGCTCCTATGGAGCACACCCATCTGCACTATCATGACGACCACCATCAGCATGAGCATGAGGGCTGGGAGGGGCCGGAACCGCATCGCCATCCCCACCATCACCCAAGGGGCAGGCATCGGCACATCTTTATGATCGATGGCCATCACACGAGATCGCCGTCGTGACATGACAAAGAGGCACAAGGAACGTTTGCATGACCATTCTGCCTGACAACATCCTCCATTTACCGGAATACCGCATCCTGGGTACAAAGATGGAAGAGCATGATCTCCACTTTCAGGTCGAAGCTCCGGTCCCTGTGGCCTGCAAGGAGTGCGGCGTAGAGGGAGAGTTCGTCAGGTTTGGCAAGCGCGATGTGGCTTACCGAGATCTGCCCATCCACGGCAAGCGAGTCACCCTATGGGTGGTACGACGCCGCTACACTTGCCGAGCCTGCGGAAAGACATTCCGCCCACCACTCCCCGAGATGGTTGACACTCATCGCATGACGCGGAGGCTTTACAGCCATGTCGAGAAGGAAGCCTTCAACCATCCCTACGCTTATGTGGCCGATACCACGGGCCTGGACGAGAAGACTATTCGAGAGATCTTCAAGAAGAAGGCTGAGTTCCTGGCGACCTGGCACCGTTTCGAGACACCCCGTTGCCTGGGCATCGACGAGCTGTACCTGAACCGCCGCTACCGTTGCATCCTGACCAACCTTGAGGAGCGTACCCTGCTGGACCTGTTGCCCGGTCGTCAGCAGGACTCCGTGACCAGACGCCTCATGAACATGACCGACCGCAACAAGGTCGAGATCGTCAGCATGGACATGTGGAAGCCCTACCGCCGTGCCGTCCAGGCGGTGCTGCCACAGGCCCGCATCGTGGTCGATAAGTTCCATGTTGTGCGTATGGCCAACGAAGCCTTGGAGAAGGTCCGCAAGGGGCTCAGAAAGGAGCTGACGGCCAACCAGCGACGGACGCTCAAGGGTGATCGGAAGATCCTGCTGAAGCGGGCTCACGATGTCTCAGACCGCGAACGGCTCATCATGGAGACTTGGACGGGGGCCTTCCCTCAGCTCCTGGCAGCCTACGAGCATAAGGAGCGGTTCTACCACATCTGGGACTGTGCCACCCGGCGAGATGCTGAGAAGGCACTAGCTGCCTGGATTGACGACATCCCGCAGGGGCAGAAGGAAGTCTGGAAGGATCTTGTCAGCGCCGTCAGCGAATGGCGTGAGGAGATGCTGACCTACTTCGAGACTGACATCCCGGTCACCAACGCCTTCACGGAGTCGATCAACCGGCTGGCCAAGGACAAGAACCGCGATGGCCGGGGCTACTCATTCGAGGTGATGCGGGCCCGGATGCTCTATACCACCAAGCACAAGAAGAAGGCGCCGCAGACCAAGGAGTCCCCGTTCCTAGGCAAGGCTACCATGACCTACGGCAGGGGTCTCCCCGAGCCCGAGAAGAACTTCGGCGTCGATCTATCAACCTTCTGGGAAGATTAAGGTTTTGGTGGATCAGAAGGGATCGTCAACCACTTAATCCGGATACCCATAATTTCTATGCTAATTTCGGCTGCGTGATTTTGGATGTTGCGGAAGTAAAATTTGGTAAGAACTGTTTACTAGCACCTCAAGTTGGAATTTATACTGCGACACATCCCTTAGATCCAATCGCGAGGAACAGTGGTTTAGAGCTAGCGAAGCCAATAAAAATTGGTGATAATTGTTGGATAGGTGTTCATGCGGTTATCAACCCTGGCGTGACCCTTGGGAACAATGTGGTGGTAGCCTCTGGTGCAGTGGTAACGAAGAGTTTTGGGGACAATGTCGTAATTGGTGGTAACCCAGCGAAAGTGTTAAAAGAAATCAGCGTTAAGCCATAATTTACTCATAACAAAGCATTTAAGAGTGATTCCCAACGCTTGGCATTTTTCATTCCATCGTTGGGTTTTATGTTTACGGTGGTATGGTTGGGTTTCGTGGTAGCGTTGCTCACACCTTAATGCGGCGTTATATCAGCTCTGGCTGAATGTCCGTTTCTGGCCGAATGGGGAATGTTAGTCTATGCTGATGAGCAGCTTTCGGCCCTAAGCGGCCATGTCAGCAATGGCTGTATGCTCGTGAATTGGGGATATGTGGCACGCGCAATGATCAGCGTTATGCTGCCAAGCTATACTTATTTTCTTGGTTTTTCAAAAATATAAGAGATGGGTGGGCGTCCAGCATAACATTATTGAGCGCGCGTGCGCGTTTAAGTGAAATATAAATCACGCGGTATAATACCTGTTAGGTTTCTGAATGAGCTCAGATTTGATTTCGGTCTTCGCGCTTTTCGTTTCGATAGCAAGCCTGCTTTGGTCTTGGAAAATATCGAAAGCAGCTAGTTCAGTCGCTGTGGCTGAGAAATTGTCCAACCTTAAAATCACGGCAACTGAGGCAGTTCTTTTTATTGAGAATAAATTGAACCAGGAATGTCGCGAAGAAAGTGATGATTTTTATAACCGTCAAAAACGCCTGCGCCGTATTTTGGAAAAGCTTTTGAAGATTAGGGCGCAGCTCGACACTAAAACTTGGCGGAGCTCGAGTAAGTCAGTGGTAGAGCTTCAGGAAATCTCCGGACTTATGTTGGAAGTTCTAAAGGAACTCGAGGCAGAAATGAGAGTTAACGTTGCCGAAATGGGACGTGAGGCCAATGAAACCTAACAAGTCGCTAAAGTTCGTTCCGGCCTTTGGCCTACAGCGGACGCGCTTAAACGCGCCGCTTAGCTTAATCTCTGGGTGACAAGATGAGTAGTGCTGCCAAACTCGCAGAAGCTGGTTTCTTCCTAGAACTATTGGACGCCCTTGAAAATAGGGAGCGATCACTCACCCACGGTTCAGGATCAGCTATGGAGGTGTCGTAATTGCTTAGTACTGTTATAAATTCCCTTTGTTCGGCGCTTGAGTATGCAAAGCCAATTGTAGGGGTTGATGCAGTCAAGGCATACAAGGCCGCTCACTCAACGCTACTCAGCGGGCAAGACGTTCGCAATATCACGATACATGAGAGGCACGTCGGTATTGATCACTACGGGTATATACCTCCGTCGGGAAACACGGTTAACTTTGACTTCCGAAAAACGCCGCGCTTAGTTCAAGAAGAGCGATCAGCTTCAACAGGTGTCGTTCTAAATGTGGGTGCCAATTACCACATCGAATATCAGGGAAAGCTTACTGACCTCACTGACCTTTGCTTTCAACAATTCTATGAGGTGCGCGCATTCCTTGTTTCTCGCGGCGTTGTTACCCAACAAGGTGCTGAAGCGGACAGTCCCGACTCCGGTGCGCCTGCTATTTAGCTTGAGAGTTATAGCCACACGGAGTCACCATGGATCTAAATGAATTGGCGGTAGAGTACTATCACAGCTCTCTTGATCTTGCGCAAAAAGCCCTTCTGGCTGGCCTTTCGGTAGCAGGTGTTGCGTATTTGGTCGCAATAACCGGGGTGAGCAGGGAGTCATATGCTGTCCCTCAGGTTGGTGTGGAAGTGGAATCGCTTAGTTACTTTTCTATTTCTCTTATAATTCTATTTATGGCGTGCGGATTTATTTGCAATTATGGAATTCGTAAAGCTATAGATAACTGGAATTTAATTTCAAATGAGGATCTTGCGGCTAGGTTGCTCGAAGTTCCAAGTTTATTCATGCTTGGAGTTGTAGTTGATGCTTTGCTTTACGGATTCTTATTTATGGTTGGGGCAAGTCTTTTTGAGCCTATATTTGGAGTGAGCAACTGGATGTCTTTGATATTTGGCAGCGTGGTAGTTCTCCCATATTTTCTTGCTTTTAGTTTATCTTCCGATTTGCGGCGATTTAGGGGGAGTGCACAATAGCCATAACAAGGCCAGGCGCAGCGACGTCTTTTCCGTCGCGGCTTCGCCTGCACTACAAAGCCGCGCGTGCTAGCGGCGTTATACGTCAGGAAAATCTCAATGACCGCTCTTGGCCGAAAGCGGCCCTGCCAACCACATCTTTAGATGGGCAGGGCATGATCTTTAATCCTCTGTTCTGACCAGCCATCCTTCAACGGTGTCCGAGCCGTATTCGTCCTTCCAGGCTTTTAGTGTTTTCTGGTTGCCGCCGCGTGTCTCTACGACTTCACCAGTATTAGGGTTTTTATAGATCTTCAGCTTGCGTTTGGCGCGACCCGTGCTCGTGGTGCTGGAGTGTTTGGCCGTTGTCTGTTGCGGGTCAAGCAACTTGATGACGTCTGAAGCCGACTTGTCAAATTCTCGCATGAGAGCTTCCAGCTTATCCTTGAACTGAAGCTCAGCCTTGAGGCGGTCGTCGTTCTTGAGCCTATCCAGCTCTTCCTGAAGCTGCTTTAACTGCTGTTCCTTCTGCATGTAGGAAGCTAGTATGGACATGTGGTCTCTCTCTTCGGGTGGATAGTTACAACTATGGAGAAGAGTCAAGTGTAAATCAAGTCATAATGGCGTCCCTGCAAGGTCAGAATTGGTTCGCCGAGACGACCGCGCTTCATGCGGCTTCTATGCTCGATGAGCCTGAATCACTGGAGTATGACGCGCTGCGATTAATGCAGGCATTGACTTACTGTCTCACTTTTTAGGTGAGAAGAGAGCGTATGGCAGTAAAGCTCAGCTGTAGAGCTCTGTGGCCGCAGGAAGAAGAGTGGCTGGGTCACAGGCCAGCACTGTAGCGATGCGGTAAAGCTTCTCCACAGTGATGTTGACCTCCCCTCGTTCAATTCGGCCTACGTAGCTCCTATCTATGCCACTCAGCAGTGCCAAGTCATCCTGAGATAGACCGCGCGCCTTCCTGCGGTGTCGAATCCGCTCCCCTATTGCTTTCGCCAGATGGTCCATGGCCGCCTCAAAATCTCTTGAGGCGGCACTATCATGCGTTTGCGGACCGTCAGGCCACGGATTATAATCCGCATTTCACTCTTTTCCCCCCCGGACCTCCCATGAAGCCCAATACGTTCACCCTCGACACACGGCTGTATGAGCTCCTTCAGGAGGAAGGGCTTGATCGGTTCACCACACAGGACCTTCGGGATGCCTTCGCGTCCAGGCTGGAGGAGGGCTCGTTCCAGCTGAAGGATGTGCGGAGGTATGTGTATGAGCAGATACGCCGCATGCTGCGCGTGGGCTGGCTCGTGCTAGACGATGAGCGCAAGAGCCGCGGGCAGGTCTATCATCGTCTTCCCATGCCAGAGAAATTGAGGTTAAACTTAATTAGTAATGGCTTTGAGGCTAGCCTCACGCCCAGCAAGACCAAGAAGCGGACGTCCGCCGAGGCTGCGCCTACCTCAGCTCAAAGCTGTGCTGGATCAGAGGTCTACCAGCGACTAGAAGCAACGCGCAAGGAGGTCCGCCTGGATCTTCTCGCCTCAATGGGAGAGGCCGAGCGTTACAAGCAGCTAATTAGCGACATGCCATACCTGAGAGCCCGTGTGGAAAGTGAGTATCAAGAAGCCAAGGACCAAAGTTATCGGCTGCTGGGCCACCTGCGTGCGGTGGAGAAGACGATTTCTGCATTGTCCTCGCCATGAAGTTACCGCGACTCAGACTGTGGCAGCAGCGCTGCATTAAAGCGGCGCTGCCTCATTTTTCTACCACACCACACTTTTTGTGCCAGGCAACACCGGGCGCTGGCAAGACGCGATTGGCAGCAGAACTAGCACGCTGTCTCTTTGAGAATAATCAGATAGATTTAGTCCTTTGCTTTGCGCCCTCATGCCAGGTAGTAGAAGGCTTTCGCCAGACCTTTTCAGAAGTGCTGGGCAAGCGGCTTGATGGCTTGGTCGGTGCAGTTGGGGGTGCCTATACCTACCAAGCTATGGATTATAGGGATGAGTCCTTCTGGCAGCTTCTCAATGACTTTCGTGTGCTTGTCGTGTTTGATGAAATACACCACTGTGCAGGACATGACCCCCTGTTAAGTAATGCCTGGGGTCAGAAAATCCTTCAGAGAGTTCAGGATCGCGCCGCTTACACATTGGCACTTTCGGGGACTCCATGGCGTTCTGATGACCTGCCCATCGCTTTAGCACGCTATTCATCACCAGAAGGTGAGTTGATCTGCGACTTTCGGTACGGCCTACGAGAGTCCATCATTGATGGTGTGTGCCGATCGCCGCGTATTGTTCTTATAGATAATCATGAGGTTAAGCTAAAAGAGGAGCTGAAGCTTGAGAGCACTGCCAGGCTCTTTCCAAGCATTGCTGCATTGCTCGGAGACTCACCGATCACCTACGAAGACCTTCTTCGCCACGATGATGTTATGCATCATATATTGGGGTTGGGCTGTGAGAAGCTAAATGAATTGCGGTGCATTAAGCCTGATGCCGCGGGCCTGGTTGTTGCTACTGATATTGAGCATGCCCACCAAATTGCCGGAGCATTGGAAGCTCAAGGAGAGGCATGCCATGTAGTTACAAATCAAACCCAAGGTGCGCAGCAGGTTATTAATACATTCCGACATAGTGATTGCCGTTGGATTGTGGCAGTAGGAATGATCAGTGAGGGAACAGATATTCCACGTCTACAGGTGTGCTGCTATCTCAGTCGCATCCGGACTGAGCTTCACTATCGTCAGGTGCTGGGAAGGGTGTTAAGGAGAATAGGGCAGAGCGATGATCATGCTTGGCTGTTCATGCTAGCAGAGCCCACTCTTCAGCGCTTTGCGAAGCGGACTGCGGAGGACCTCCCAGATGATTTAGCAGTGCTGACCCAGGTGGAAAATCTTTCATCAAAATCTCATCGGCCGCACGGTGCAGCAGGCAGTAAAGGAGGAGCTGATGACGCTTCGAGTGTCAGCTTTAGCCTTCTGGAGAGTGACCTCCTTACAGCTCCGTATGAGAGTGGTGGCGAGGCCCAACCTCACTACCAAGTCAGCTTTTCTAGCCATTACCGACAGGTCCTGCTCGACCTATAGGTTATACAGCCTTTTCCAAGACATTACTCATGTTGTGTCATGGAAAATAACTCCATATAACGTTTGATGCATTCCCAGCTGCAGCAGGCGAGGTGCCACTGTGTCGCTTAACCCGGATCGGGGCTTCAGGTCACTTTAGCTGATCCGGGAAAGCTGGTCCGGAAAAAAGAAGCGGCTAAAATGAACTCAAATGAGAAGTATTCTTTACAAGCGCTGGGTCGCACAGCCCTCCTCCAAAAAGTTAAGTTTTCAAGCCAAATTGGGCCAAAAAGCGGTAAAGCTAACTGAAAATGTTGGTTTTGAGTAAAGGGGGGAGGGGGCGGACTGCTTGGGTAGGCTGGAAAGCCTGTTGTCACGGGATCAACCCATCCGCCCATGGAAAGTTAACGAAAAGGGAATGGCGCAGAGAGGCATATTGCGCCATGGAGTTCCACTTGGTTGAAGGATTGGCTGACCCACGGATGATAGAGCCCGCAACAGGCAAAGGCCAGCCACTGTCCCGCTCCGGCGGGGCTACTCCTCTTCGTCGATGGCCCAGTCGTCCTCGATGGCGCGGCGTAGACGCCGCTCCTCGAGCAGCGCCTCCACGCGGCGTCGGGCGCGCAGGGTGTCGGCACGACTGGAAGCGCGGGGGCGCGCGTAGTCGTCATCGTTCATCGCGTCGGAGAGTTCCTGGTCGTCGTCGTATCCAGGATCGAGAAGGTGTTCACGGCCCATGTGGTGTTCCTCCCATGGCCAGTGGTCGACGGGCGTCGACCGATCACGTATCGCTTCTCTTCCTCTGTGCGGCTGTGGAATCCGAAGCGCCCAGGCAACGGGGTTGCCTGGGCGCTATATATATGCAACGCGAGGGGAGCACAAGCCCCGCCGCCGGTTTTTTTGCAGCACCGCGCCGGGTGATCGCCCCGGGACGGCTTACTCCAGGCCGTGCTCGGCCTTGAGGCGCTCCAGTTCCAGCTGGGCCTCGACCCGCTCGGTGACATCCTTCTGCACGCCGATGTAGTAGGTGAGGTTGTCGTCGTCGTCATGCACCGGCGTGATCGAGAGCTCGTTGTAGAACAGGGTGCCGTCCTTGCGGTAGTTGCGCAGCACGGTGCGGCAGGGCCGTCCCTCGGCCAGCGCCTTGCGGATGGCCACGAGGCCCTCCTGATCGCGGTCGTCGTTCTGCAGGAAGCGGCAGTCCTGGTAGAGGATCTCGTCGGCGCTGTAGCCGGTCAGACGCTCGAAGCCCTGGTTGACGTAGATCAGGATGTTCTCGTCGCCCTCCTGTTCGGCGACCACGATGCCGTCCTCCGAGGCGTCGATGATGCGCTCGAGCAGGTCAGGGCTGATCAGTGGGGATCGTTTCATGTCGGGTGTTCCATTATGGGCGTTCCTGTCGCGTATCCGGTCCTGGCCGCCTGGGTGACGACGTGCGTTCTGCACTCGATTGTGCCAGATAGCATGGCCAGTAGCCGGCGGGATTTCAACGCGGCCCAAGGCTCGTCGCCGATAGCCGCCGCAGTCGGTCACTCCACCTCGGGAAGCCGGCTGGCGCTGGCGGCGGCGGCCAGCGCCATGCCGGCGAGCACCACCAGCAGGGCGGGACTGCCCAGCCACTGGCCAAGGGCGCCGACCGCGCCGCCCACCACCAGCAGAAGCACGCCGGTAATGGTGTTGGAGAGCGCCACATAGAGGGCGCGCTTGTCGCCGCCGGCCATGTCGACCACGTAGGTCTTGCGGCCCAGGCGCACCCCGGCGTGGACGATCACCAGCAGCGCATAGACCAGCGCATAGGGCCAGACCGTCTGGGTCCAGCCGCCCGGCAGCCAGGCGATGGCGGCGCCGAGCAGGCAGCACGCCGCCGCGCCCAGGCCAGCATCGCGCATCACCCGCCGGCTCGAGGTGTCGGCGCGCTTGCCCCATACCGGGCTTGCCAGCATGCCGGCGAGCCCCGAGACCACGATCAGCACCCCCAGGCCACCCAGTTCGGTGCCGCTCTGCTGCTGGCCGAGCAGCGCCACCCAGGGCAGCGCCAGGGCGCTGGCCAGCAGCAGGGTGCGGGAGACGTTGAAGTGCAGGAAGGCGCGATCCTCGCGCAGCAGGCGCAGGCCCAGCTTGATGCTGTCCCAGGCGTTCTCGCCGCCCTCTACCGCGCCGGGGGCCTCGCGGATGCGCGCCGCGCACAGGGCGTTCAGCGCCCAGCCCAGCGCCGCCACGCCGAGCAGCACGGCCAGCGCGATCTCGCCGGGTCGATCCTCGAAGAGCATCAGCACGCCGCCGGCGGCCAGGGTCACGGCCCCCGCCACGCTGCCGCTCCAGCCCATCAGGGTGCCGCGGCGCTGCTTGGCGATGGTCTTGCCCAGCACGTCCTTGGTGGCGATGGAGGAGAGCCCCCGGGCCAGCGAGAGTGCCACCAGGGCGACGAGTACCAGGCCCCCGCCGATGGCGCCTGCGCCGAACAGCGCGAGCAGGGCGAGTACCGCGGCGGCGGCCGCCTGGAGCAGGCCACCGGCCACCCACACCCACTTGCGCTGTGGCTTGAGGCGGATGAAGCCGGCCACGAACAGCTGCGGCAGCAGGGCGCCGGATTCGCGGATCGGCACCAGCAGGCCCACCATCCATAGCGGTGCAGCGATCACCCCCAGCAGCCAGGGCAGCACCAGGCGTGCGCTGGATAGCTCGTCGGCCAGCTTGTTGCCCAGCGAGGCGACCAGGTGCAGGAAGAAGCTGCGCGGCTGCTCGTCGCAGGCCTCGTCGGGAATGTCCTTGCACATCCGGCTGTCGTCGTCGCCGGTCAGCCACTCGTAGAGGCGGCGCTGGCTGATCTCGGGTGCGGCCATGGGGGCTCCTCGCTGGTAGGATGGGTCCCCTATTGTCGCGACAGGGAGGCCGCCGTGTCACCTATAAGACTTCTCGACTGCACCAGCCACCGGAGGCCGGCCTCATGACCCGCGATGGCCAGGCAATGCTTTACGGCCTCGGCGCCGTGGCGCTGTGGTCCACCGTGGCCACCGCCTTCAAGGTGGCGCTGGGCTACATGTCACCCCTCGAGCTGATGTGGCTCGCCTCGCTGGTCTCCTGGGCGCTGATCGGCCTGCTGGTGGCCCGCCAGGGGCTGATGGGCCAGGCGCTGCGTCACGGTTGGCGCACCGCCGCCTGGGCGGGACTGATGAACCCGGTGGCCTACTACCTGGTGCTGTTCGGCGCCTATGACCGCCTGCCGGGCCAGGAGGCCATGGCGCTCAACTACACCTGGGCGCTGGCCATGGCCTTCCTGGCCGTGCCGATCCTCGGTCAGCGGCTGACCCGCATGGATGTAGTGGCCGGGCTGATCGCCTATGCAGGGGTGTGGGTGATCGCCACCCGCGGCGCGGTGTTCGACGTGGCTTTCGCCGACCCGCTCGGCGTGGGCATGGCGCTGGCCTCGACGCTGATCTGGGCGCTCTACTGGCTGCTCAACGCCCGCGACCACCGCCCGCCGCTGGTGGCCCAGTGGCAGAACTTCAGCGTCGGGGTGCCGGTGCTGACGGTGCTGCTGCTGGCCGGCCCCGGCCTTGAGTGGCACGGCTGGCCGGCGCTGGGCGCGGGGGTCTACGTGGGGCTGTTCGAGATGGGCATCGCCTTCGTGCTGTGGCAACTGGCCGTGCACGGGGTGTCGCGCACATCCAGGGTCTCCAACCTGATCTTCCTCTCGCCGCCGGTGTCGCTGCTGCTCCTCTACCTGGTGGTGGGGGAGCCGATCCTGGCCTCGACACTGGTCGGCCTGGTGCTGATCCTCGCCGGCCTCGGGTTGCAGCAGTGGCAGAAGGCACCGGCGGCACCGCAGTAGGTGAATCGAAAGTCCGAAGGCGTCAGCCCTGCGCCTCGGCCAGCGTCAGGCCGTTCTCCTCGAGGAGGGGGGCGAGCTCGGGCCACACGGTGTCGAGAATCATCGGCTGGGCGGCGGCGGTGGGATGGATGCCGTCGTCCTGCATCAGGTTGTCGTCCAGTGCCACGCCCTCGAGCAGGAAGGGCACCAGTGCCAGGTCGAAGTCGTCCGCCAGGCGCCGGTAGACCCCGGTGAAGGCATCGCGGTAGGCGCGTCCGTAGTTGGGCGGGATGTCGATCCCCAGCAGCAGCACCTCGGCGCCCGCCTCTCGGCTCGCCTCGACCATGCGTCGCATGTTGGCCTGAAACTGCCCTGGCGGCAGGCCGCGCAGGCCGTCGTTGCCGCCCAGTTCGAGCAGAACGATGTCGGGGTCATGCTGTCCGAGAAGCTCGGGCAGCCGGGCTGCGCCGCCGCTGGAGGTCTCACCGCTGATGCTGGCGTTGACCACCCGCGCCTTCCCGTCGAGCCGCGCCTGGAGCAGACTGACCCAGCCCGCGTCGGCCTCGATGCCGTAGGCGGCACTCAGGCTGTCGCCCATCACCAGCAGCGTGGGGCGTCCGTCGGCCGACACTGGGCCCGCGCCCAGGGCAAGCGCCAGCAGCCAGCCCAGCGCCCAGCGCCATGCCACATCAGGGAGTCCCTTCTTCATGAATGCTACCTCTCGCAAGGATACGACGCCGATTCTACACGCCGAGCGGCTGAGCAAGCAGGTTATCAGCGGCGAGCGACGGCTCACCATTCTGAGTGACCTGGCGATCTCGGTGTTCCCCGGCGAGACGGTGGCGATACTCGGCCAGAGCGGTGCCGGCAAGTCGACCCTGCTGGGGCTGCTGGCCGGACTCGACCTGCCCACCGGCGGCGAGCTCGAGATGTTCGGCCATCGGCTCGCCGACCTCGACGAGGATGGCCGGGCGCGGCTGCGCGCCGGTCGCGTGGGCTTCGTGTTCCAGAATTTTCAGCTGTTGCCGACCCTCACCGCCCTGGAGAACGTGCTGCTGCCGCTGGAGCTCTCGCCGCGCTCCGACAGCGAGCAGCGTGCCCGCGAGTGGCTCACGCGGGTGGGCCTGGGCGAGCGCCTCGACCACCTGCCCAAGCAGCTCTCCGGCGGCGAGCAGCAGCGCGTGGCCCTGGCGCGGGCCTTCGTCACCGGCGCCGAGCTGGTGTTCGCCGACGAGCCCACCGGCAACCTCGACCCCGACACCGGCGAGCGCATCATCGACGCCCTGTTCTCGCTCAACCGCGAGGCGGGCACCACCCTGGTGCTGGTCACCCACGACCACGCCCTGGCACGGCGCTGCGACCGCTGCCTGCGCCTGGAGCATGGTCGCCTGGCGGAGATGCATCTCGATGAGGTGAGCGCATGAGCCTCTCCGTCCTGCGCCTGGCGCGCTTTTCGGCCCGGGGGCTCGCCCGCGACCTGCGCGCGCCCGACGTGCGAGCGCTGTTCGTGGCACTCGCCCTGGCGGTGGCCGCCTCCACCATGATCGGCTTCTTCCTCGACCGCCTGGACCGCGGGCTGACCCGCCAGGCCAGCCAGCTGCTGGGCGGCGACCTGGTACTGGAGCAGGGGCGGCCCTTCGACAGTGAGCTGCGCGGCACCCTCGAGGAGGCGGGCCTGGTGCTCAGCGACCAGGTGGATATGGTCTCCATGGTCAGCCTGGGGGACGCCTTCCAGCCCGCCAGCCTCAAGGTGGTGGATGGTCGCTATCCGCTCTACGGCGGGGTGCACGTCGACCTGGGGGAGGGCGTCGAGGTAGTGGCCCGCGGGCCCTCCCCGGGTGAGGTGTGGCTGGCGCCGCGCCTGGCGCTGCTGCTCGAGGCCGAGATCGGCGACCGGGTGCGCCTGGGCGAGAGCGAGCTGGTCGTCGGCGGTCTGGTGGAGCGTGAACCCGACCAGTCCGCGGGCTTCGGCAGCTTCAACCCGCGGCTGATGATGCATCGCGACGACATGGAGGCCACCGAACTGGTCCAGGATGGCTCGCGGGTGGAGTTCGAACTGCTCGCCGCTGGGCCGCCGGACATCCTCGACGAACTGGCGCCGCTGCTGGAGCGACTGCGTCGCGACGGTATGGAGGTCCGCGACGTGCGCCGCGACCGCCCCGGGCTTGGCAGCGCCCTGGAGCGCGCCGAACGCTACCTGAGCCTGGCCGGGCTCGCCGCGGTGCTGCTGGCCGGCGTGGCGGTGGCGATGTCCACCCGACGCTATGTCGACCGCCACCTGGATACCGCCGCGCTGCTGCGCTGCTTCGGCGCCACCCAGGGCGAGCTGACCCGGCTGTTCGGCCTGCAGCTGCTGTGGCTGGCGCTGGCGGCCTCGGTGCTGGGAGCACTGCTGGGGATGGCCGGCCAGGCCGCGCTGCTGGCGCTGCTTACGGCCTTGCTGCCCATGGAGCTGCCGGCTCCGGGCATGCTGCCGCTGTGGCTCGGGGTGTTCACCGCCCTGGCGGTGCTGGTGGGCTTCGCCGGGCCGACGCTGCTGCGCCTCAAGAAGGTCAGCGCCCTCAAGGTGCTACGTCGCGAGCTCGACCCGCTGCCGGCATCGGCCTGGCTGGTGGTGGCAGTGGCCAGCGGCGTCTTCGGCGGGTTGCTGTGGCTCTACTCCGGCGACCCGGCACTGGCGCTGGGTCTGCTGCTGGGAGGCCTGGTGATGCTGGTGGTGCTGTGGGGGCTGGGCTCGCTGCTGCTCGGCGGTGTGTTGCGCCTGGCCGGGCGCCTGCCACGTGACGGGGCGGAGTCAGGCGTCACCCAGGCGCTGCGCCTGGGCGGTGCCCAGCTGGCGCGCCGTCGCACCGCCAGCCTCGGCCAGCTGCTGGCCTTCGCCGTGACCTTCTTCGCCATGGCGATGATCGCCCTGGTGCGCGGTGACCTGCTCTCCACCTGGGAGGCGCAGCTCCCCGCGGACACCCCCAACTACTTTGCCATCAATATCCAGCCCCAGGAGCGCGAGGCCTTCGAGGCCTCGCTCAGCGGTGCTGCCGACGCCCGCAGCGCCCTCTACCCCATGGTGCGCGGGCGCATCACCGCCATCAACGGCATGGCGCCGCGAGAGGCGGTGCCCCCCGAGGCGCGCGGCGACAACGCCCTGCGTCGCGAGCTCAACCTTACCTGGCGTGAGACGCTTCCCGAGGGCAATCGCCTGGTGGCGGGGGAGTGGTTCGGTGCGGAGCAGCAGGTCGAGTCCACTGGCTGGTACGACGAGGTCGCCGCCGAGCCCGGGGTCGAGCGGGTGCCGATCTCCATGGAAGATGGCCTGGCCGAGCGCTTCGGCCTGACCCTGGGCGACACCCTGACCTTCACCATCGGCGCCGCCGATGTGGTCGGTGAGGTGACCAGCCTGCGTGACCTCGACTGGGACAGTTTCCGCCCCAACTTCTTCGTGATCTTCCCGCCCGGCGTACTGGAGCGCTTCGGCCACAGCTATATCACCGCCTTCCACCTTGACGAGGCGGAGCGCGAGGTGCAGCGAGACCTGGTGCGCGACTTCCCCGGTGTCACCCTGCTCAACGTCGACGCCATCCTCGCCCAGGTGCGTGACCTGCTCACCCGGGTGACACGTGCCGTGGAGGTGGTGCTCGCCTTCGTGCTGCTGGCCGGCGTCAGCGTGCTGTATGCGGCGTTGACCGCCAGCCGCCCGGTGCGCGCCCACGAGAGTGGCCTGCTGCGGGTCTTCGGTGCCGGCAATCGCCTGCTCTCCCGGGTGCAAGGGGCCGAGTTTGCTATCCTCGGCCTGGCCAGTGGCCTGATGGGCGCACTGCTCGCCGAACTGGCCAGCGCCGCGCTCTACCTGGCCTGGCTCGACCTGACGCCGCGCCTGCACCTGTGGCTGTGGCTGGCGCTGCCGCTGGGTGGGGCGCTGCTGATCGGCGCCATCGGCCACCTGCTCTCCCGGGACCTGCGCCGCCAGGCCCCGGCGACGAGCCTGGGCCTGCTGGGCGAGACCTGAGATGAACGACATGCGGAGCAGCAGATGAAACAGGACACCCTGCGCTACCGGCTGCTGGAAGCCCAGCTCGAACTGGCCCGGCGTGGTGATCGCGCGGTGGTGCTGCTGCTGACCGGCCATGCGGTGACCCACAAGGGGCAGTTGGTCAACCGCCTCAACCACTGGCTCGACAACCGCCATACCGAGGTCCATGCCCTCGCGCCCAGCAGCGAGGAGCAGGCCAGGCCCTACTGGTGGCGCTACTGGCGGCGGGTGCCGGAGCGCGGGCGGGTCGGCATCTTCATCCACGGTTGGCATGGCGACGCGCTGTTCGCCCGCGCCGAGCGCCGCCTCTCTCCCGGCGCCTTCGAGGATCGCCTGGCGAGGATCCGAGAGTTCGAGGCCGAACTCGCCGCCGCCGGGGTGGTGCTGGTCAAGTTGTGGATGGATATCGGTCGCCATGCCCAGCGCGAGCGCCTGCAGGCGTTGCAGGCCGATCCCGCACTTGCCTGGCAGGTAGGGCCGGTGGAGTGGCAGCGCCACGTACAGCATGCCGCCATCCAGGCGCTGGGCCGGCGCCTGCGCGATGCCACCGATGTCCCCTACGCCAGCTGGAAACGGCTGGCGCTGCGCGCCCCGGACGAGCAGCTGCCGCGGGTGGGGGAGGCGCTGCTGGATGCCCTCGAGGCGCCGTCCGCATCGCCGCGACCGGTGGTGGCTTCGTCGCTGGCGGCCCTGCCCGAGGCCCCCGCGCTGCTCCACACCGACCCCGAGGTCGCCCGGCGCCTCGACAAGTCCCGCTACCGGGAGCGTCTGGCCGCCGCCCAGGCGCGCCTGGCGATCAATGCGCGGGAGGCCGCCCGACGCCGCCTGCCGGTGGTCATCGTCTTCGAGGGGCAGGATGCGGCGGGCAAGGGCGGCAGCATTCACCGCCTGACCGCGGCGCTGGATGCCCGGCAGTACCGGGTGCATCGCATCGCCGCGCCCAGCGACGAGGAGACCCTGCGTCCCTGGGCCTGGCGCTTCTGGCGCCGTCTGCCCGCCGATGGGCGCATCGCCATCTTCGATCGCAGCTGGTATGGCCGGGTGCTGGTGGAGCGGGTCGAGGCGCTCGCCAGGCCCGATGAGTGGCAGCGCGCCTTCGCCGAGATCCGTCAGTTCGAGCAGCAGCAGCTCGAACACGGCGGGGTGGTGATCAAGCTGTTCCTTGCCATCAGCAAGGAGGAGCAGCTGCGCCGCTTCGAGGCGCGCGCCGCCACCCCCCACAAGCGTCACAAGCTGACCGACGAGGACTGGCGCAACCGCGAGCGCTGGGACGACTATCGGCTGGCCATCGACGAGATGTTCGCCGCCACCCACCGCCACGGCGCCGAATGGACGCTGGTCGGCTGCGATGACAAGCGGCGTGCCCGACTGGCGGTCATCGACACGGTCAATGCTCACCTCGAGGCGCGCCTGCAGTCATCCCGTTAGGCTAGACTGCTGCCAGACCCCACGATCACTCAGCTCGATCACACACGGAGGTGATCCCATGCGTTTCCCGAATCCTGCCCCGCCGCGCCGGGCGCTGCCTCTGGCATTTGCCCTGCTGGCCAGCGCCCCGGCATTCGCCGATACCGAGCGTCTCGAGAGCGACCTGCGGGCCCTGGTCGCCGAGCAAGGCGAGCTTGTCATTGGCTACCTCTCCACCTCGCTGCTGGGTGGCGAGACCCGTGCCGAGGAACTGCGCTTCGAGGGTCCCGACGGCGAGACGCTGTGGATCGACCGCTATGTAGTCAAAGGTGACTACGAGCGCCCGGACTCCGTCACGCTGGAGGGCATCCGTGTGGAGGGCATTCGCCTGGAGGACGCCCCGCAGGAACTGGAGGCCTCCCTGGTACTGGGCGTCGCGCGCATCGTGCTGGATGATCCCGGCAGCGCCGTGCCGCCCCGGGACGACGAGGCGCTGGCGGAGGAGTGGCTCGATGTGATGACCCTCACCGAGCTCAGCCTGGAGCACCCCGAGGGGATGCTCGCCTCCCTGGCCAGTCTCGACCTGGATGGCGACTTCGAGGACGGCCAGGGCGGGCTTGCCCTCGAGGCCCTGGCGGTCGACCTGGACCGGCTGATCACGCTCTCCCCCGAGGAGGAGCGCACCCGCCTGCGCATGGCCAGCAATGTGCTCACCGACGGCAGCGGCCAGCTGCACCTGGATGCCGGTTTCGATGCCCGCTGGGAGCCCGAGGACGAGCAGACGGGACGGCTGTTCAGTGACGGTGAGCTGACCCTGCGCGATGCCCTGGTCATGGCGATCGACCTGGAGAGCCTGCTGGCCCTGCCCGAAGGAGCGGAGGTCGCTTCGCTTCTGGCCGACGGGACGCTGCTTGAGGAGGCGGCCCTGGGTGGCGGCCGGTTCGAGCTGCGTCTCGCCGAGCGGGGGCTCTTCGCCCGGTTGGCGACCCTGGGCGCCACCATGGAGGGGATCAGCAAGGCCCAGTATCTCGAGCAGGCGCGTACCCAGGCCGAGGGTTTCGGAATGATGTTCGGTCCCCAGGTGCGCGACCTGCTCAACGGCCTGGTCGACCTCATGGCCGGCGGCGCCGAGGAGCTGGTGGTCACCCTGGATCTGCCCGCGGAGGAGCGCCTCGAGAGCTTCGCCGAGGATCCCCTGGCGCTGCCCGAACGCTTCGCCATGCAGGTGGAGACACGCTGAGCCCGGCAGCCGGCAAGGCAAGATGAATGCGGTGCGGGCCGGGATGACGTCGTTTCATGTGAAAGGGGCGGGGGGCTGGGGTATCATGCCGTGATTCACCTTACCCCCGTGATATGAGGTTTCCCGCCGATGTTCAGCCGTGACATGACGATTGCCGGTTTCGATGATGCTCTCTTTGACGCCATGCAGAAGGAAGTGCAGCGCCAGGAGGCCCATATCGAGCTGATCGCTTCCGAGAACTACGCCAGCCCCCGGGTCATGGAGGCCCAGGGCAGCCAGCTGACCAACAAGTACGCGGAAGGCTACCCCGGCAAGCGCTACTACGGCGGCTGTGAATATGTCGACATCGTCGAGCAGCTGGCCATCGACTACGCCAAGGAGCTGTTTGGCGCCACCTACGCCAACGTCCAGCCCCACTCCGGCTCCCAGGCCAACGGCGCCGTCTTCCAGGCGCTGGTCAAGCCGGGCGACACCGTGCTGGGCATGAGCCTCGACGCCGGCGGCCACCTCACCCACGGCGCCAAGCCCAACTTCTCCGGCAAGCACTACCACGCCGTGCAGTACGGGATCGACGAAAGCGGGCGCATCGACTACGAGGAAGTGGCCAAGCTCGCCCGCGAGCACCAGCCGAAGATGATCATCGCCGGCTTCTCCGCCTACTCCCAGATCATCGATTGGGCGAAGTTCCGCGAGATCGCCGACGAGGTGGGTGCCTACCTGCTGGTCGACATGGCCCATGTGGCCGGCCTGGTGGCCGCCGGCGTCTACCCGACGCCACTGCCCCACGCCCACGTGGTGACCACCACCACCCACAAGACCCTGCGCGGTCCGCGTGGAGGCCTGATCCTTTCCAGCGAGGGCGACGAGCAGATCGAGAAGAAGCTGCAGTCCGCCGTCTTCCCGGGCAGCCAGGGTGGCCCGCTGGAGCACGTCATTGCCGCCAAGGCGATCTGCTTCAAGGAGGCCATGGCCCCCGAGTTCAAGGCCTACCAGCAACAGGTGGTCAAGAACGCCCAGGCCATGGCCGGCGTGTTCCTCGAGCGCGGCTATGACGTGGTCTCCGGCGGCACCGAGGACCACCTCTTCCTGCTTTCGCTGATCAAGCAGGAACTGACCGGCAAGGATGCAGACGCCGCCCTGGGCCGCGCCCATATCACCGTCAACAAGAACGCCGTGCCCGGCGACCCGCAGAGCCCCTTCGTCACCTCCGGCCTGCGTATCGGCACCCCGGCGGTGACCACCCGTGGCTTCGGTGAAGGTGAGTGCAAGGACCTGGCCGGCTGGATCTGCGACATCCTCGACGTGATGGCCAAGGGCGAAGATTCCGCCGCCATCGAGGCCGAGGTCAAGGCCAAGGTCGCCACCGTCTGCACCAAGTTCCCGGTCTATCGCTGATCGATGACAGGCTCCTGCCACCGGGGCCGACCATGATAGACAACCACGCCCCGCGCCGTGACAACGGCGCGGGGCGTGGTCGTTATGACATCTTATGCAGGGCGATATGACATATCGTCAACTTCGGATGTGCACCCTCGCCCCGAACCATTATGCTGCAAGTAGAGGCAATTCTGCTGGCCAAGGAGAAGCACGCATATGTCGACACTGACCTTTCTGGGCGCGGTGGGGGAAGTCACCGGGTCCCGCTACCTGCTCGAGGTGGACGGCGAGAACGGGCCCCACCGGCTGCTGCTGGAGTGCGGCCTGCACCAGGGCGGGGCGGACGCCGACCGCGCCAACGAGAAGCCCTTCGGCAAGTTGGTGAAGGAGCTCGAGGCGGTGGTGCTCTCCCATGGCCACCTGGACCACTCGGGTCTGCTGCCCAGGCTGGTGCGCGAGGGCTATCGCGGGCCCATTCACTGCACCCGCGGCACCCGCGACCTGCTGGAGATCATGCTTCAGGATGCGGCCTTCGTGATGGCCAAGGATATCGAGTGGGAGAACAAGTGGCGCAGCCGCCACGACAGGCCCCTGGTGGAAGCGCTCTACGACCTCGACGACGTGGAGCAGACGCTTGCCCAGTGCGTCTCCCACCCCTACGGCCAGCCGGTCACCTTGCCCGGCGGCGTGACCCTGGTGTTTCGCGACGCCGGCCATATCCTCGGCTCGGCGATCGTCGAGCTCAATGTGCCCTCCGGCGGGCAGGAGAAGCACCTGGTGTTCTCCGGCGACCTGGGGAACCCCAGCTCGGTGCTGATGAAGGACCCCGAGAAACTCTATGAGGCCGACCTGGTGCTGATGGAGAGCACTTACGGCGACCGTGACCACCGCCCCCTGGAGGAGACCCTAGAGGAGTTCGCCAAGGTGCTGGAAGAGGCCCACGCCGATGGCGGCAACGTGCTGATCCCCGCCTTCGCGGTGGGGCGTAGCCAGGAGATCCTCTACCACCTCAGCGTGCTCTACCACGAGGGGCGCCTTCGCCAGCAGCTGGTGTTCCTCGACAGCCCCATGGCGATCCGGGTCACCGAGCTCTACCACCGGGCGCGCAAGGCGCTCGACCCCGAGGACCTCAAGGTGCTCAACAAGGCGGCCAGCGGCGACCCCGGCCAGTACCTGCCGGTACTGCGCATGACCCGCACCGTGGAGGAGTCCATGGCCATCAACCGCATCCACGGCGGGGCGATCATCATCGCCGGTGCGGGCATGTGCAACGGTGGGCGTATCGTCCACCACTTCCGCTACAACCTGGAGAAACCCGCCACCCGGCTGGTGATCGTCGGCTTCCAGGCCGGTGGCACCATCGGTCGCCAGATCGTCGACGGCGCCGAGCGTATCCGCGTGTTCGGCCACGACCTGGCAGTGAAGGCGAAGGTGCATACCATCGGTGGTTTCTCGGCCCATGCCGGCCAGAGTCAGCTGATCGGCTGGGCCGGGGCCTTCCGAAATCGTCCGCGCTTCTACCTGGTGCATGGCGAGCCCGAGACCCAGAAGGTGCTCCAGGCGGCGCTGGCCGAGAGCGAGATCGAGGCGGAGATTCCCGCTTACGGTGATCGCATCGAGCTCTAGGTTGCCGCGACAACCTGCCGTCTTGTCGTCACGCGGGCGGAGGCGCAGCGTGACGGTATCGATGGAGCGGGAGGAATGAGCATGATGGGTGTGATCCAGGCGCTGACGCGCAATCTCGTGGTGGCGATACCGGTGACCCTGCTGCTGGGGCTGGCCTTCGGTGCCATGGCGCCGGTGGGTTGGCTCTCGATGCTGGTGATACCGCTGACCCTGCTGATGATCTACCCGATGATGGTCAACCTGCGCCTGCGTGAACTGCTGATGGGCGGCGACGGCCGCGCCCAGGGGCTGGCCCAGCTGATCAACTTCGCGGTGATCCCCTTCGTGGCCTTCGGGCTGGGCCTGTGGTGGTTTGCCGACCAGCCTTACCTGGGGCTGGGGCTGCTGCTGGCCGCACTGCTGCCCACAAGCGGCATGACCATCTCCTGGACCGGCTTCGCGCGCGGCAACCTGCCGGCGGCGGTGAAGATGACCGTGGTCGGTCTGATCCTGGGTTCGCTGGCCACGCCGATCTACGTGAAGTGGCTGATGGGGGCGGCAATCCCGGTGGATCTGGTGGCGGTGTTCCGCCAGATCATCCTGGTGGTGGGCATTCCCATGCTGGCCGGCCAGCTCACGCGACACTTCCTGATCAAGCGCCATGGCGCCGAGGGCTTTCGCAAGCAGTGGGCGCCGCGCTTTCCGCCGCTCTCCACCCTGGGGGTGCTGGGCATCGTCTTCGTGGCCATGGCGCTCAAGGCCGACGACCTGCTGGCTAGTCCCGGGCTGCTGCTGGATATCGCCGTGCCGCTGCTGATCCTCTACGCCGTCAACTACCTGATCAGCACCCTGGTGGCCCGGTCCTGGCTCTCGCGGGGCGACGGCATCGCCCTGGTCTACGGCACGGTGATGCGCAACCTCTCCATCGCCCTGGCGCTGGCGATGAACGCCTTCGGCGAGGCCGGAACCGACGCTGCCCTGCTGATCGCCCTGGCCTATATCATCCAGGTGCAATCCGCGGCCTGGTACGTGCGCTTCTCGGATCGCCTGTTCGGGCCGGCCGAACCGGCCTGAGACGGGCTACTTGCCGGCGCCGGCGGCTTCCAGGCGCGCGGCGATCTCCGTGTGGCCATTCTCCCGCGCCCACTGCAGCGGTGTGGTGCCGTCGCCGGCCACATGGGCGGGGTCGGCACCCTGCGCCAGCAGCAGCTCGACCAGCTCCGGGCGGCCATCCTTGGCGGCCCATGTCAGGCTCGACCAGCCCGCCTCGTCATCCACGGCATCGACATCGGCGCCGGCCGCAAGCAGTGCCCGGCTGGTGGCTTCCTGGTTGTTGACCACCGCCACCAGCAGCGCCGTGTAACCGGCCTGGTCGCGGTGCTTGGTATCGGCACCGCGGGCCAGCAGCGCCTCGAGCATTTCCAGATGGCCGTTGGCGGCGGCCTTCATCAGGGCTGTCCAGCCACAGCGGTCGCTGGCATCCACCGCGGTGCCGTCGTCGAGCATCGCCAATACCCGCTCGGTTTCGCCATTTTCGGCGGCCAGGGTCAGCGCCGTTCGGCCCAGTGGGTCCACCGCTTCCGGCTCCGGTTTCATGAGGTCAGGCCCGAACATGAAGGCCACCACCAGTGCCAGCGGCATCAGGATGCCGGTCAACAAGGGGTAGCGCCGATAGGGCAGGGTGATCCATTGCCAGATTCGGGACATGCGTGCCTCCGCCAGTGGTGTCGTTGACCTCGGTGCATGATGCCCTTTTCACACACGTTCTGGCTGCGGCACGTTGTCCCGCGCCCGGGTGGCTGCATTCCTGTTGATACACATCAAGGTGCGGCCACATGCCTCATGCCGACGCGGCAGCTTCTGGACTACGCTGGGATTAACATTGAGTTATGTCATAGCGTTAGAGGAAGCGGTTATGAAAGCAGCGATGAAGACTCTGCTGGCGGGCTCTGTCATGGCGGCCATGCTGGCGGGTGGGCCGGCCTTCGCCGAGGAGGCCGAGGCCTATCGCGAGACGTCGCTCGGGCTCTACGTCAACGCCGCCGAGGCCTGGGAGCTGATGCAGGAGAACGAGCGGGCGGTGCTGATCGACGTGCGTGACCCGGTAGAGATCAAGTTCACCGGCTTCGCTGAGCCCACCGACATCCACGTGCCCTGGGTGCTGGCCGACCGCGACAGCTTTGACGCCGAGGCCAGGACCTGGCCCATGGTCAAGAACCCGGACTTCGCCGAGCAGATGCGCGCCGAACTGGAGGCGCTGGGGGTGGCCGAGGATGACCCGATCATCGTCATGTGCCGCTCGGGCTCCACCCGCAGCGCGCCGGCCGCCGACGCCATCGCCGAGATGGGCTTCAGCGAGGTCTACTCGGTGACCGATGGCTTCGAGGGAGGCAAGCTCGAGGAGGGCGACTCGAAGGGCGTGCGCGCGGTGAACGGCTGGCGTAACTCCGGGCTACCCTGGAGCTATGAGATCGACCCCGAGGTTGCCTGGCAGCCTGCCGAGTAACCGGATGATCGGCACGCGGGTGGGGCTCTGGTGGCCTGCCCGCGCTTCCGGGCAAGACGTTTCCGCCAAGAGATTTCCACGCAAGTCTTCGACCCAAGCAAGGAGCAGAACATGAGTTTCAAGACGACCCTGAGTGTGGCGCTGGCCACGGGTGCCATTGCCTTTGGTGCCAACGCCCTGGCCGACAACCACGGTGGCGAGGCCGAGGAAGGCAAGGCAATGGATGACAAGGCGCTGGTGATCCTGACCAGTGACTCCCTGGAGACCCAGGGCATGGCCATGATCCTCGCCAATGCCATGCAGCAGCAGGGCACCGACCTCCAGCTGCTGCTCTGCGACCAGGCCGGTGACCTGGCAGTAGAGGGTTACCAGAGCGCCCAGCCCATCAATACACCGCCGAGCAACCCCGCCGGTCAGGTGACCCCCGAGGGCATCATGCAGATGCTGATGGGTAATGGCGCTCAGGTGGACGTCTGCGCCATCTATCTGCCCAACCGCGACTATGGTGAAGAGGTGTTGCGCGAGGGGGTGGGCATCGCCGCACCGGGCCCGATCGCCGAGCTGATGCGTGACCCGAGTGTTCCGGTCTTTACCTTCTGAATCCAAGCAACTTTTGCTCCCAAGCATCGAGGAGAACGCCATGACCCGTAACGTAGGTGGTATCGACAGGATTGCCCGTATCGTGGTCGGCATCGTGCTGATCCTGCTGGCATTGACCGGCACCATCGGTGCCTGGGGCTGGATCGGCGTGGTACCGCTGGCCACCGGGCTGTTCAACTTCTGCCCGGCCTACAAGCTGTTGGGCGTGAATACCTGCAAGCTGAAGAAATAGTCACCGCCGGCCATAGCCGGCTCTCGAATCGCGGCGCCCGCGGCCTTCAGGTCGCGGGCGCCGTGCGTTGGTTCTCCCCTGCGGAGGTTGTCGCGGAAGGGCTATCGGCCCCATGCAGTGGCACAATCGTCATATAGTTCATTTTAAGCTAAGCTTATTCCATATAAAGCAATTGGTGGTCGACTCACCGCAATACGCTATCGGAGGTATCCCCATGCAGACCTTTGCCCTCTCGCCCAGCACCGGTGCCGGCAGCCCTGAGGTCGCCGGCTTCTTCGACCCGCGTACCTTCTCCATCCAGTATGTGGTCAGTGACCCGGCCACCGGCAAGTGCGCCATCATCGACCCGGTATATGACTTCGACGAGAAGTCCGGTGCCACCGCCAGCCATCACGCCGATGAGCTGCTCGCCTATGTGAAGGAGAAGGGGTTTGAGGTGGAGTGGGTGCTCGATACCCACCCCCATGCCGACCACTTCTCGGCGGCGCAATACCTGAGCGAGAAGACCGGGGCGCCCACTGCCATCGGCGAGAAGGTGGTGGAGGTGCAGAAGCTGTGGAAGAAGATCTACCACTGGCCCGACTTCCCTGCCGATGGCTCCCAGTGGCACCGCCTCTTCGCCGAGGGTGACACCTTCGCCATCGGCGATCTGGAGGTGCGGGTGATGTTCTCGCCGGGGCATACCCTGGCCTCGATCACCTATGTGGTGGGCGACGCGGCCTTCGTCCATGACACCCTCTTCCAGCCGGACTTCGGCACCGCCCGGGCCGACTTCCCCGGCGGCGATGCCCACCAGCTGTGGCGCTCCATCCAGGCGATCCTGGCACTGCCCGACGACACCCGGCTGTTTACCGGCCACGACTACATGCCCGATGGTCGCGAGCCGGAGTGGGAGAGCACGGTGCGTGAGCAGCGCGAAACCAACAAGCATCTGGCAGGCAGCGTCACCGAGGATGACTATACGGTGATGCGCGACCAGCGCGACAGCGAACTGCCCATGCCCAAGCTGATCCTGCACTCGCTCCAGGTGAATACCCGTGGCGGGCGTCTGCCCGAGCCTGAGGCCAACGGCAAGCGCTACCTCAAGATCCCCCTGGATGCCCTGGAAGGAGCTGCCTGGGAGTAGGCGTACGGCAGCGCTGGAACAACGAGCCCCGAAGGCCCTGCCGCCGGGGCTCGTGCCGTGGAGGAGGGTAGTGGGACCCCTATATAGCTAAATATTCTATTCTTAGAACATGTTTTCGGCTATGCTGTCTCCATACTCCGGCCAGCGACATCCGATGGAGGTTGTTTCCCATGTCCCAGCCAATCGTGACCCACTTCTTCGACGAGCCCACCAATACCTTCAGCTATGTGGTGCAGGATCCAGACAGTAACGCCTGCGCGATCCTCGATTCGGTGCTCGACTTCGACTATGCCGCAGGGCGCACCGACGTGCGCTCCGCCGACGAGATCATCGCCTTCGTACGCGACAACGGCCTCGAGGTGGCGTGGATCCTCGAGACCCACGTGCATGCCGACCACCTCTCTGCCGCCCCCTACCTGCACGAGACGCTGGGCGGGCTGACCGGCATCGGCGCCAATATCACCGTGGTGCAGGACGTCTTCGGCAAGGCCTTCAACGCCGGCACCGAGTTCGCCCGTGACGGCAGTCAGTTCGACCGCCTCTTCGAGGAGGGCGACACCTTCACCATCGGCAACCTGGAAGGGCGGGTGCTGCACACCCCTGGCCATACGCCGGCCTGCCTGACCTACGTGATCGGCGATGCCGCCTTCGTCGGTGACACCCTGTTCATGCCCGACTACGGCACCGCCCGCTGCGACTTCCCCGGCGGCGACGCGCGCACCCTCTATCGCTCCATCCAGAAGGTGCTGTCGCTGCCCGACGAGACGCGCCTCTTCCTGTGCCACGACTACAAGGCGCCGGAGCGCGATGAGTACCAGCACCAGACCACGGTGGCCGAACAGCGCGCCCACAATGTCCACGTCCACGAGGGCATCGCCGAGGAGGAATTCGTCAGGATGCGCACCGAGCGCGACGCCACCCTGGGCATGCCGAGGCTGATCATCCCCTCGGTGCAGGTGAACATGCGCGCCGGTGAGATGCCCCCTGCCGAGGATAACGGCCAGGTCTACCTCAAGGTGCCGATCAACAAGTTCTGAAGGCTCAGGAGACAGTCGATATGCAGATTCATCAGCTCGAATCCGGTTTCGCCATCACCGACGCGGTCAGCCCGGAAGATCTCGACGAGGTCGCCCGCCGCGGCTTCCGCTCGGTGATCTGCAATCGCCGCCCTGGCGAGGCCGAGGACCACCCCGATGACCGTCCCCTCAAGGCGCGTGCCGCCGAGCTCGGCCTCGAGTGGCGCTGCATCCCGGTGATACCGGGCGAATACTCGGAGGAGGACATCGCCGCCTTCGGCGAGGCACTGGAGACACTGCCGGCACCGATCCTGGCCTTCTGCAAGACCGGCAAGCGTGCCGTGCACCTGTGGGCCCGTGCCCGCAGCCAGGGCGAGAGCTGCGATATCCCGGCGCTGCTGGCCGCTGCGCGGGCCGCTGGCCATGATCTGGAAGAGCATCGGCCGCATCTGGAAGCCGCCGCCGGGCAGCGTTGAGATGAACCCGAAACGCTATCTGCCGATCCTGCAGTGGCTGCCCGACTATGGTCGCAGCGCCCTGGCCAGCGACCTGCTGGCGGCGGTGATCGTTACCATCATGTTGATCCCCCAGTCGCTGGCCTACGCCATGCTGGCCGGGCTGCCACCCGAGGTGGGGCTCTATGCCAGCATCACGCCGCTGGTGGTCTATGCGGTGTTCGGCACCAGCCGCACCCTGGCCGTGGGGCCGGTGGCGGTGGTGTCGCTGATGACTGCGGCAGCGGTGGGGCAGGTGGCGCCCCAGGGCACGCCGGAGTATCTCGGTGCGGCCCTGGTGCTGGCGCTGATGTCGGGCCTGATCCTGACCCTGATGGGCGTGGCGCGGCTGGGCTTCCTGGCCAACTTCCTGAGCCACCCGGTGATCTCGGGCTTCATCACCGCCTCGGGACTGATCATCGCCGCCAGCCAGCTCAAGCATGTGCTGGGCGTCGAGGCGAGCGGCCACAATCTGCTGGAGCTCGTGGTCGGATTGGGTGGCCAGCTGGGCAGCGTCAATCTGCCCACCCTGGTGATCGGGCTTGGAGTGCTGGCCTTCCTCTACGCCGCGCGGCGCTGGCTCAAGCCCACCCTGCGCCGGCTCGGCGTACCATCGCGCCCGGCGGACATGTTGACCAAGGCGGCGCCGATCCTCGCCGTGGCGGTGACCACCCTGGCCAGCTGGGGGCTGAGGCTGGACCAGCACGGTGTGGCGGTGGTCGGCGCGGTGCCTGCCGGCCTGCCGCCGCTGACCCTGCCCGGCTTCGACAGCGGCCTGTGGAGCCAGCTGTTCGTGGCCGCGCTGCTGATCAGCATCGTCGGCTTCGTGGAGTCGGTGTCGGTGGGCCAGACCCTGGCCGCCAAGCGCCGCCAGCGCATCGACCCCGACCAGGAGCTGGTGGGCCTGGGCACCTCCAACATCGCCGCCTCGCTGACCGGCGGCATGCCGGTCACCGGTGGCTTCTCGCGTTCGGTGGTCAATTTTGACGCCGGCGCCGAGACTCCGGCCGCCGGTGCCTTCACCGCGGTAGGCATCGGCGTGGCCGCACTGCTGCTCACTCCGCTGATTGCCTATCTGCCCATCGCCACCCTGGCGGCCACCATCATCGTGGCGGTGCTGTCGCTGGTCGACTTCGCGGCGATCAAGCGCACCTGGGACTATTCGCGGGGTGATTTCGCCGCCATGCTGGCCACCATCGCCGTCACCCTGGGCCATGGCGTGGAGAGCGGTATCATGGTCGGCGTGGGGCTGTCGCTGGCGCTGCATCTCTATCGCACCAGCCGGCCCCACAGCGCCGTGGTGGGTCGCGTGCCGGGCACCGAGCACTTCCGCAATGTGCAGCGCCACCGCGTGGAGACCGACGAGCGCCTGACGATCCTGCGCGTCGACGAGAGCCTCTACTTCGCCAATGCGCGTTATCTGGAAGACACCGTGATGGAGCTGGCCGCCCGCCAGCCTGGACTCGAGCACATCGTGCTGGCCTGCCAGGCGGTCAACATCATCGACGCCTCGGCGCTGGAGAGCCTGGAGGCGATCAACGCTCGCCTCAAGGATTCCGGCGTGGCGCTGCACCTGGCCGAGGTCAAGGGCCCGGTGATGGATCGCCTGCAACACACCGAGTTTTGTCACGAGATGACCGGCAAGGTGTTTCTCAGTACTTTCGATGCCTGGCAGGAGCTGCGCGGCGTCGGCGACGGCCGCCTGTCGCGGCGCTGCGCCGAGATGCAGCTGGGCGCCGTGCCGGGCGCGACCTTCGACGACGAGGCACAGCCGCATCCACGGCTGCCCTGAAGGACTTACCCAAGGTTTTTTAAAGGAGAGAAAGTGTGGACTGGAGTTCATCCCTGCAGGGACTGGCCGGCGGCGTGCTGATCGGCCTCTCTGCCACATGGCTGATGGCCACCCTGGGCCGCATCGCCGGCATCAGCGGCATCATCGGCACCCTGATCACCGCTCGGCCGAAGGGCGACAGCGCCTGGCGCCTCACCTTCCTGCTTGGCCTGATCAGCGGTCCCATCGTGGTGATGCTGCTGGGCGGCGGCCTGGGCAATGTGGCGGGTGCCGCCGGAGAGGTGATCGGTGAACCCGCCGGCGGTGTGCTGCTGATGCTCGTCGCCGGCCTGCTGGTAGGCCTGGGCACCGGCCTGGGCAGTGGTTGCACCAGCGGCCATGGAGTCTGTGGCCTGTCACGGCTCTCGGTGCGCTCGATGGTGGCGACCCTCACCTTCCTGGTGGCGGCGATCGTCACCGTCTTCGTGGTTCGGCACGTGATCGGAGGTGGCGCATGAAAACGCTCATGGGCTATATCGCCGGGCTGATCTTCGGCCTGGGGCTTGCCGTTTCCGGCATGACCGACCCGGCGCGGGTGCTGGGCTTCCTCGACCTCGCCGGCGCCTGGGACCCGACCCTGATGTTCGTGCTCGGCGGTGCCGTGGTGACCAACTTCATCGGCTACCGCCTGGTCTTCAAGCGTCCCAACCCGATCTATGCCGAAGCCTTCCAGCTGCCCACCCGCCAGGATCTCGACGCCCGGCTGATCGGCGGCTCGGCGCTGTTCGGCATCGGTTGGGGGCTCTCCGGCTACTGCCCAGGCCCGGCGATCGCCTCCATCGCCGGTCTGACCCTGCCACTGGTGGCGATGCTGGTGGCAATGGTCGTCGGCTGGTTCCTGGCCAGGGCGATTCCTGCGCGCAGCTGAACCTGTCCTGCATCAAGCGACTCCCCCGCAGGCCCCGCCAGCGGGGGAGTCGTCGTATACGACCAATGGATCGCCGGTTCCGACTTATATGTTCATAACCATTAACGCAGGCTTAATGGCCTGGTGACAGGATGTCGCATAACGAGAGGACCCGATGCCATGCACGTACTACTGATCGAGGATGACGCCCTGGTGGCCTCAGGCATTCGCGCCGGGCTCGCCGTGCACGACTATGTCGTCGATCATGTGGCTTCCATTGCCGAGGCGCGTCGCGCCCTGGAGAGCGTCGACAGCGATGTGGTGATCCTCGACCGTGGCCTGCCCGACGGTGACGGCCTGAGCCTGCTCGAGGAGTGGCGCGACGCCGGGGTGACTACGCCGGTGCTGGTACTGACGGCTCGTGATGCGGTCAGTGACCGGGTGGCGGGGCTGCAGGGCGGTGCCGACGACTACCTGGTCAAGCCCTTCGACCTCGACGAACTGGTGGCCCGGCTGCAGGCACTTCTGCGGCGGGCGGCGGGGCGCTCGCATCCGCTGATCGAGCACGGTGCCCTGTGCCTTGACCCGGTGGCCCGGGAGGTCAGCGTCGACGGCCGCCCGGTCGCGCTCTCGCGCCGCGAGCTGGTGCTGCTGGAGGCTTTCCTGCAGGCCCCGCGCAGTGTGCTCTCGGCGGACCAGCTCAAGGATAGCCTCTACGGCATGAGCGAGGATGTGGAGAGCAACGCCCTCAACGTGCATATCCACCATCTGCGCCGCAAGCTCGGCAGCGAGCTGATCGAAACGGTACGCGGGCTGGGCTACCGGCTGGGGCCGCCGCTGGGTGAGTCCGACGAGAAGGAGCGTCCGTGAGCCTGCGGACGCGGCTGCTGGTGACTCTCGGGGTCACCCTGGTGCTGCTCTGGGGGCTGGCCGCCGCCTGGCTGCTGCGCGATCTGGAGGAACAGTTCGTGGCCACCCTCGACCAGCGCCTCGCCCAGTCCGCGCGCATGGTCGCGGGGCTGATGGCGCAGCTGCCCCAGGATGTGTGGCTCGAGGCCGACCGGCGGGCGCTGTCGATCCCGCCGATCGAGGGGCTGGCCTGCCAGGTGCACTCGCCGCGCGGCGAGATCATGGCGCGTACCCACACTGACCTGGAGTCGATCCTGGCGGTGGGCGAGGTCGGCGGGCACGCCTACCGTGAGGAGGGCGGCGTGACCTGGCGGGTGTTCACCTACGAGCGGGGCGGGCTGACCATCACTACCGCCGACCGCATGGACGAGCGCGACCTGCTGCTCGGCAACGTCATCAAGGTGGCCACGGTGCCCTTCGTGGTGGCCATGCTGGGCAGCCTGGTGGCGCTGTGGATCGGCGTGGTGCGTGGCCTGTCGCCCCTTGCCCGGCTGCGTGACTCCCTGGCGCGGCGTCATCCGGATGCACTGGCGCCGGTGGCCACCTACGGGGTGCCCGGCGAGCTGCGTCCGCTGGTGGAGACCCTCAACGGCCTGCTGGCCCGCGTCCAGCAGGCCATCGTGCGCGAGCAGCGCTTCACCAACGATGCCGCCCATGAGCTGCGCACACCGCTCACCGCCATCAAGACCCACCTGCAGGTGGCCAGCCGGGTAGAGGGCGAAGCGGCGCGTGATGCCGTCGGCTACGCTGAGGAGGGTGTCGAGCGCCTGGCGCGGATACTCGACCAACTGCTGATGCTGGCGCGGGTGGAGGGCCGGCTGGCCTTTGAGGACGGCACTCCGTGCCGCCCCGCCGATGTGGTGGCCCTGGCGCTGCGTGACAGTGGTGCCGCGACCGCGCGCTTCGAACTGCCCGAAGCGTGGCCCCAGGTATCCCTGGCGTTGCCGCGGGAGCTGGCGGTGGCCGCACTGCGCAACCTGATCGACAACGCGCTCCGCCACGGCGGCGAGGGGTCACATGTGACCCTCGATGTGGAGTGCGATAACCACAGTACTTTGACATTCCGGGTGATCGACCAGGGGCCCGGCGTCGATGACGAAGCCCTGGAGCAGATGGCCAGACGCTTCTGGCGTGCCAGCAAGCAGCACGGCAGCGGCCTGGGGCTGGCCATCGTGGTGGCCATCGCCGAGCGCTTCGGCGGTGATCTGAAGTTCGTCCGTCCCGTGAGGGGGGGGCTGGAGGCTCGCCTGACCTTCCCGGTTCAGGCGAATCGCACTGCCCCGGAGGGGCATTGAGAGACTGCCCCCATCCGAGGGGCCACGACAAAACGAGGGGAATACCGATGACCAGCAAGAGGATCTTGAGTGGGCTCGGCCTGCTGCTGGGTGCCGGCCTGGCCGCCGGCCAGGCCGTGGCGCTCGAGGGAGACGCCCAGCGTGGCGAGGAGGCCGCGGGGACCTGTGTCGCCTGCCATCAGGCCGACGGCAGCGGCATGAACGTGCCAGGGGGGGAATCCTGGCCGCGCCTGGCCGGCCTCGACGCCGACTACATGGCCAAGCAGTTGCATGACATCAAGGAAGGGAGTCGCGAGGCACCCACCATGATGCCCTTCGTCAACATGCTCGACGACCAGCAGATCGCCGACGTGTCGGCCTACTACAGCCAGCTGCCCGCCACTCAGGGCGACGGCGGCGACGTCGACGAGGCGGTACTGGCCCGCGGCGAGCAGCTCGCCCTGCGCGGTGACTGGGACGAGTACATCGTCTCCTGCAAGAGCTGCCATGGTCCCGGTAACCAGGGCGTGGGCAGCACCTTCCCGGGGATCGCCGGTCAGCATGCTGGTTACATCGAGAATCAGCTTCACGCCTGGCAGGAGGGGCGTCGTGCCAACGACCCGCAGAACCTGATGGGGGCGATTGCCCAGCGCATGAGCGACGAGGACATCACCGCCGTGGCGGCCTGGCTGGCCACTCAGCCGGCGACCGACGAGTAAGGGGGAACAGACAATGATCAATCGCAGGAAGACGCTGGCACTGGCCGGTGTGACCCTGGCCGCCAGCGCAAGCCTGGTCGCCTGGGCAGAGACCGACGGCCATCCCTACGACAAGCTGGTGGAAATGGGCTATCCGGCGCCCCAGGAGGGTGAGCTGGTGCATGTGCCGCCGACCATGGCGGACCTCGAGGCCGCCGATATGAAGCCGCAGACCAAGGCCGTCATTCGCCGCGGCTATGATCTCTTCACCAACACCCAGCAGCTGCGTGGCAAGAACGTCTTCAATGACATGAACTGCTCCAGCTGCCACCTGGGAGAGGGGCGCCAGCCGTTCAGTGCCCCGGTATGGCCGGCCGCAGTGACCCTGCCGAACTTCCGTGGCAAGAACCAGCACGTCAACAATCTCGAGGAGCGTATTGCCGGCTGTTTCGCCTACTCCATGAACGGTACCCCGCCGGCGTACGGCAGCGATGACATGCTGGCGCTCTCCGCCTACCATCAGTGGCTGGCCAAGGGGGCGCCCGTGTATCCGGACCAGCCCATCTATGGTCGCGGCTTCCCGTCACCGGAGCGCACCGACGAGCTGAGCTATACGAATGGCGAGCAGCTGTTTGCGGACAACTGCGCGGTCTGCCACAGCGAGGATGGCTCGGGTCTCTATCAGGATGGCGAGTATGTGTTCCCCGCCACCTGGGGGGATGGCTCCAATAACTGGGGTGCCGGCATCGTGCGTACCTATACCGCCGCCGGGTTTATCAAGAACAATATGCCGCTGGGGCAGCCGCTGTCGCTCTCGGATCAGGAAGCGTGGGACATCGCCTACTACATGACCCAGCAGGAGCGCCCGCAGGACCCGCGCTACACCGGTAGCGTGGACGAGGTGCTTGAGAAGTTCGGACCGACCTTCCACAAGCACTCCAGCTACGGCCAGGAGCGTGAGGTCGATGGCCATCGCCTCGCCGACCACGCCAACTGGGGCGAGAAGGGCGAGGAGGTCAAGCCCTGGAACGTCGGCCAGCCGCGCTTCGAGGACCTCGACGTCGAGTAGGAGCCCGATTTATCGGCGATGACTGAGCCTCCGCCCGGCAGTGCCTGGCGGAGGCTGTTTTGTCACTAGCCGCGTGGGCGGGACTACGACTGCGCTCAGGGCGCGGGGCTGCCCATGGCCTCCTCGAGGCGCTCGGCGCTTGGCACGCCTTCGACGCGATCCACACGATCCCCGTCGCGGTAGAGGGTGGTCGGCGTAGCCATGAAACCCAGCGAATCGAACAGCTGGTTGTTGGCGTAGACCTGCTCCTCGACCTCGCGGGACTGGGGGCCCGCCTCGATCTCGTCGCCTTCGCCGCTATGGGCGTGAAGGGCGGCGGCGGGATCGTCGGCGCCCAGCAGGGCGGCGGCCTTGGCCGGGCTGTCCGCGGCCAGCACGCCGATCATGATATGGCGCAGCTGTACCTCGCCGGCTTCGACCCAGGGGCGGGCCTCGTGCCAGAACTGTCGGCAGTAGGGGCAGTTGGGATCGGTGAAGGTGTAGACGATGCGCTCTGCGTCGGGGTTGCCGTCACCGATCCAGTGGCTCGCCTCCAGGTCCTGCCACACCTCGGCGAACTGGGCGGCGCGTACGTGCTTGTCCAGTGCGGGCTCGGAGAGGTTGTTGCCTTCGGCATCGACCAGGGTGCCGACGATGGCGTGCTCGCCGCCCGGCAGCAGGTAGATGGCTACTTCGCCGGCGGAGTGGCTGGCGCCGTAGCCGGTCAATCCGGCCGGGCCCTCGAACTCGCCGTGGATGGTCAGGCCCTGCTCGGTGAGGGCGGCCACCGGGGCGGGCAGGTCATCATTGGCCAGGGCCGGAGCCATGAAGGCCAGGGTTAGGGCGCCGATGGCCGGCAACTTGAGGGTGTGTCGCATTATGGGGTCCTTGTGACGGTTGTCGTGAAGGCTGAGGTGAAGTGTCTCGAAGCAGGGCGTCAGCGCAGGCGTTCCAGTCCCTGGCGCAGGGTGGCGTGGGAGAGTTCGCCGAAGTGGGTATCCACCAGTCGTCCCTCGGCGTCATAGAACAGCGTGGTGGGCATGGCCATGGCGCCGGTCACATCGCCCAGGGCGGTGCGTGCATCGAGCAGCACGTTGCCCAGCTCCAGGGACTGCTCGTCGAGGAAGCGGTTCACCAGCGCCACGTCCTCTCCCTGGTTGACGAAGGCGAAGGTGATGTAGCTGGCCTCGTCCTGGGCCTGTTCGAACACCGGCATTTCGCGGCGACACGGCGGGCACCAGGTGGCCCAGAGGTTGACCACCAGCGGCTGGCCCTGGTCCTCGGCCAGGCTCGGCAGGTCGATGGGGTCGCCCGCCAGGGTGGTCAGGGGTGTGTCGGGAAGCGGGCGGCCGCGATCTTCCATCAACAGCAGGGGGCCTGCGGTGAGCCCCCAGGCGAGAAGGCCGGCCAGCAGGGCGCCGCCCAGCGGGACCCGCTGGCGGGGGGAGCGCCACAGGCGCCAGGCGGCATAGCCCAGGCCGGCTAGCAGGCCGCCCAGAGGGTCAAAGCCGCCATCGCGGATGTCGAGCAGCGACAGGAATCCATCGTAGCTGCTCCAGTAACGTGCCACGAACACCAGCCGCGCGCCGACCAGGGCGATCAGCAGCAGGTTCAAGAGGGTATCGGCCGTGGGCGTGCGATGGCGGCGCCCGATCAGCGCCCCGGTGAGCAGGGCGACACCGAAGGCCAGGATGATCAGCAGCTGGCCGATCGAGAATCCCATGGGACCCACGGCGACGCTCTGGTTCAATGCCTGCATGGGGAATGGCTCCTTGCCGGAAATGTGGGGCGATCATGCCGTCAGGCGCTGAGCCTGACAGCCAGTGATTAGCGGTGCATTAATCGCCGCCGCGCTGGGGCGTTATGTCGCAAGCGCGAACATGCCGCGTCTCCTGACCTATGCTGTGACCTCAGGTTCCCGTCATCGAGAGGATCATCCGCATGCTGCCACGTTTTTCCCTGTCCTGGCGCGGCCCGCTGCTCGCCCTGGTTGCTGGCCTGGCCAGCAGCGCGGCGCTGGCCGACACACTGAGCGTCGAGGGCGCCCATGTGCGTGCCGTGCCGCCGGTCTCCACCACCACCGCCGCCTTCATGCAGCTTCACAACGCCGGTGATGCCGATCGCGCCCTGGTAGCGGCGAGCACGCCGGCCGCCCGCGTGGCGGAGCTCCACAATCATGTTGACGTGGACGGGGTGATGCAGATGCGCCAGGTGGAGATGATCCCGGTGCCGTCGGGCGAAGGCGCGCAACTGGCCCCGGGCGGCTACCACCTGATGCTGATCGATCTGGTCGAGCCGCTGCACGAGGGCGACGAGGTGGCGCTCAGCCTGACCTTCGATGATGGCCAGACCCTCGAGGTGGCGGCCCCGGTGCGCCGCATCGAGACCATGGGCCACGGCATGTCCGAGGAGATGCCCGAGGGGAAGGCCGAAGGCATGTCGCACGCGGGGCACTGAGGAGGCACCGCTGGGCGGGCGGGGCTCGAGTCGCTACAATGCGACGAGTCCCGTTTCCCGTTCTGGAACCCTGCCATGCACTGTCCCTTCTGCGGCACCCACGACACCAAGGTCACCGACTCGCGGCTGGTCGCCGAGGGAGACCAGGTGCGGCGGCGTCGCCAGTGCGTGGCCTGCGGCGAGCGCTTCACCACCTACGAGACCGCCGAGCTGATCATGCCGCGGGTGATCAAGGGTGACGGCTCCCGCGAGGCCTTCAACGAGGAGAAGCTGCGCGCCGGCATGCTGCGTGCCCTGGAGAAGCGCCCGGTCAGCGCCGAGGCCATCGAGGCCTCGGTGCAGCGCATCCGCCAGACCCTGCGCGCCCGCGGCGAGCGCGAGATCCACGCCCGCGACATCGGTGAGGCGGTAATGGCCGCGCTGCGCGGCCTCGACCAGGTCGCCTACATCCGCTTCGCCTCGGTCTACCGCCGCTTTCAGGACATCGACGAGTTCCGCGCCGAGATCGACCGCCTCGCCCAGGACCCCGAACAGACGCCCCCTCGCTGACCCGGAGCGCCCCCATGGCCTACCCCCCGCCGGAAACCTGGATGGCCCGAGCCCTCGAGCTGGCTCGCCGCGGCCTCTATACCACGCATCCCAACCCCCGCGTCGGCTGCGTGCTGGTCAAGGATGGGCGGCTGGTAGGGGAGGGCTACCATGCCCGCGCCGGCGAGCCCCATGCCGAGGTGCACGCCCTTAACGCCGCGGGCGATGCGGCCCGCGGCGCCACCGCCTACGTCACCCTGGAGCCCTGCTCCCATCACGGCCGCACCGGGCCCTGCGCGGTGGCGCTGATCGAGGCCGGCGTGGCCCGTGTGGTAGTGGCCATGGAGGACCCCAATCCGGCGGTGGCCGGCCGCGGCATTGCGATGCTGCGCGAGGCCGGCATCGAGGTGACGGTGGGCATCGCCGAGGACGAGGCCCGGTCGCTCAACGCCGGCTTCGTGCGCCGCATGGACCATGGGCGCCCCTTCGTGCGCCTGAAGATGGCCATGAGTCTCGACGGCCGCACCGCCATGCAGTCCGGCGAGTCGCAGTGGATCACCGGCCCCGAGGCGCGGCGCCAGGTGCAGCGCCTGCGTGCCCGCGCAAGTGCCGTGCTCACCGGGGTGGAGTCGGTGATCTTCGACAATTCGCGGCTCACCGTGCGCGCCGACCAGCTCGGCCTGCCCGATGCCGAGGCCATCGCCACCCGTCAGCCGCTGCGGGTGATCGTCGACAGCCGCCTGCGCCTGCCCGAGGCGGCGGCCTGCCTCACCGAACCGGGGCGCACCCTGGTGGTGGCGGTGGAGGGCGTCGACGAGGAGCGCATCGAACGGCTCACCCGCGCCGGGGCCGAGGTGCTCACCCTGCCCGCCGGCGATGACGGTCGGGTCGACCTGGATGCCGTGCTTCGCCACCTGGCCGAGGTCGAGCAGGCCAACGAAGTGCTGCTGGAGACCGGCGCGACCCTGGCCGGCGCCATGCTCGATGCCGGCCTGGTGGATGAGATGCAGCTGTTCGTGGCGCCCACCCTGCTCGGCGGCGACGCCCGTCCGCTGTTTCAGCTCGCCGGCATCGAGACCATGGCCCACCAGCGCGGCCTGGAGATCCTCGATATCCGCGCCGTGGGGCAGGACTGGCGCATTACCGCCCGGCCGCGTCGGCGCAGCCAGGCGCGATAGCGATATCAAGCGAAAGGCCTGTCGCCGGAAAAGCCGTGAGCGGTGCTTCCAGGCGCTATAGCACTGTCGCCAAGGGCTCTTTACTGGCGCCCGCTGCCGCGCCAAGGTACCCTGACGCCGTTTCGAGGCGAGGCGACGCCTGTGGACGACATGATTGTCGCCGCCTGCCGACGCCTGCCACGCAGAATTTCTGGAGATCTCATGGTGCACGCCACTGCCGGGGGCCTGGCCCCTATCGAAGACCTGATCGAGGACATCCGTCAGGGCAAGATGGTGATCCTGATGGACGATGAGGATCGCGAGAACGAAGGCGACATCATCATGGCCGCCGAGAAGGTGCAGGCCGAGCACATCAACTTCATGGCCCGCCATGCCCGCGGTCTGATCTGCCTGCCGATGACCCGCAGCCGCTGTGAGCGACTCAAGCTGCCGCTGATGGTCAACGACAATGGCTCCGGTTTCGGCACCAAGTTTACCCTCTCCATCGAGGCCACCGAGGGCGTTACCACCGGCATCTCCGCCGCCGACCGCGCGCGCACCGTACAGGCCGCCGTGGCCCGCGATGCCCGCCCCGAGGATATCGTCCAGCCCGGTCATATCTTTCCGCTGATGGCCGAGCCCGGCGGTGTGCTGCGCCGCGCTGGCCATACCGAAGCCGCCTGCGACCTCGCCTCCCTTGCCGGCCTCGACCCCAGCGGCGTGATCTGCGAGATCATGAACGACGACGGCACCATGGCTCGCCGCCCCGAGCTCGAGCGCTTTGCCGAGGAGCATGGCATCAGGATGGGCACCATCGCCGACCTGATCCACTATCGCATCCACAACGAGCAGACCGTGGATCACGAGGAGTCGACCACGGTGAAGACCGCCCACGGCGAGCTCACCCTGCACGTCTTCCGTGACAGCATCCAGGGCGCCCATCACCTGGCGCTGGTCAAGGGCCGGCCGAGTCCCGAGACGCCGACCACGGTTCGCGTGCACCTGGCCGACACCATGCGCGACCTGCTCTGCCTGCAGAAGGGCGAGGGGGGCCACTGGACCTCCCACGAGGCCATCGCCGAGGTAGCGCGCAGCGAGCGCGGCGTCTTCGTGCTGCTCGATCATGGCCGGCCGCGTCTCGACCTGCGTGACCAGCTCGATATCTTCCTCGAGCGTCGCCGTGCCCCGCGTACCAGCGATTCCGATGGTGCCGGCAACTACCTGACCATCGGCACCGGCTCGCAGATCCTGCGCCACCTGGGCGTGGGCCAGATGCGCCTGCTCAGCTCGCCCTGGAAGTTCTCGGCGATCTCGGGCTTCGACCTGGAGGTAGTGGAGCGCCTGGGGCCGGAGGATCTCCCGGCGGGTGTCGACGCTGCCGACGGCGAGTGACACGGCGCCTCCCCTCGGCACTCCCATCACCTACTCTCATTCAATTCCGGGCGCGGCATGGCCGCGCCGGTGAGCCTCAGCAGGAAACCGATATGGAACCCATTTCTCAACTGGAAGGCAGCTTCGTCGACGTCGACGGTCGCTACGTGATCGTGGTGGGGCGCTTCAACCACCACGTGGTGGACAGCCTGGTAGAGGGCGCCGTGGATATCCTGGTGCGCCATGGCGTCGATGCCGAGAACATCGACATCGTCCATGTGCCCGGCGCCTGGGAGCTGCCCCTGGCGGTCAAGCAGGTGCTCAAGGTGGCGCGCCCCGAGGCCGTCATCGCCCTGGGCGCGGTGATCCGCGGCGGCACCCCGCACTTCGAGTACGTGGCCGGTGGCTGCAACGCGGCCCTGGGCAACCTGCAGCTGGAGTTCGAGACCCCCATCGCCAACGGCGTGCTCACCGTCAACTCCATCGAGCAGGCCATCGAGCGCTCCGGCACCAAGGCCGGCAACAAGGGCGCCGAGGCGGCCATGGCGGCCATGGAGATGGTCTCGCTGATGCGCCAGCTGGGCGGTGGCGCCGAGGAGGAAGCATGAGACGCGAGCGCGGGCCCTCGAAGGCGCAGCAGGGGCGGCGCGCCGCCCGTGAACTGGCGGTGCAGTGTCTCTACCAGTGGCAGATGACCGGTAAGTCGATGAGCGCGGTGGAGGTGGAGTTCCGTAGCCAGCTGGCCGACGACGATCTCGAGGACCACGAGAACTGGCACAAGGTCATGGAGATCGCCGACCTGGCGCTGTTCCATGAGCTGGTGCACAACGTGTCACGCTTCCGCGCCGACCTCGATGCCTCCATCGCGCCGCTGCTCGACCGCAAGCTCGAGGAGCTCGACGCCATCGAGCTGGCCATCCTGCGACTGGGCGCCTACGAGCTCTCGCGGCGCCTGGAGGTGCCGTACCGGGTGGCCATCAACGAGGGCGTCGAGCTGGCCAAGTCGTTCGGGGCCACCGACGGCCACAAGTACGTCAACGGCATCCTCGACAAGCTTGCCGGGCGCCTGCGCGGCGCCGAGGTGGCCGCCCGCCGCCGCTGAAGGGAAACCGGATGCATAGCGAATTCGACCTCATCGCCCGCTACTTTACCCCCGCCACCCCCGACCCCGAGTCCGGGGTGGTGATGGGCGTGGGCGACGACTGCGCGCTGCTGGCGCCCACCCCGGGCCGGCGGCTGGCGGTGAGCGTCGATACCTCCGTGTGCGGGGTGCACTTCCCCCCCGACGCCCCGCCCGAGGCGGTAGGCCACCGGGCCCTGGCGGTCAGCCTCTCCGATCTTGCCGCCATGGGCGCCAGGGCCCGCTGGTGCTTCATGTCGCTGTCGCTGGATGAGAGCGAGGACGCCTGGCTGGAGGGCTTCTCGCGTGGGTTCCTGACGCTCTGCGAGGCGACCGGCACCCGCCTGGCCGGCGGCGACATCACCCGCGGTGAGCTGGCCATCGGCGTCACCGTGATGGGCGAGGTGGCACCCGAGGCAGCCATGACCCGCGGCGGCGGCCGTCCTGGCGACCTGGTGGCGGTGACCGGCGCCTTGGGTGGCGGTGCCGGTGGCCTGGCGGCGTGGCAGGCAGGCGAGCGCGACCCTGTCCATCCGCTGCTGCAGCGCTACCTGACACCCCGGCCGCGGCTGGCCGCCGGCGAGGCCCTGGCCGGGCTGGCCACGGCCGCAGTGGATATCTCCGACGGGCTGCTCGCCGACCTGGGCCATATCCTCGAACACTCCGGGGGCGGCGCCCATCTCGAGCCCGAGACGCTGCCGCTGGCCGAGGGGCTGGTGGCGGCGCTGGGCGAGGAGGGCGCACGCCAGGCGGCGCTGACCGGCGGCGATGACTACGAGCTGCTGGTGTGCCTGCCCGCCGAGGAGCTGGACGAGGCCCGCCGACGCCTGGCAGCACTCGAGTTGCCGCTGACGGTGGTCGGTCGCCTGACCCGTGCGCCGGGCGTTAGCGGCGTGCCGGCGGCCCAGCGCACCGGTTGGCAGCACTTCCGTGGCGCCCCTCCGGGAGGCACTTCATGAATCGCGCCCCATCCAGCGTCTGGCATCGTCCCTCCCACTTCCTGGCCTTCGGTCTGGGGAGCGGCACCGTGCCCTGGGCGCCGGGAACCTTCGGAACCCTGGCCGCCATCCCCTTCTACTGGTTGCTCTCCGAACTGCCACTTTCCTGGTACTGGGGGGTGGTCTTCATCGCCTTCGTGTGGGGCGTGTGGTTGTGCGAGAAGACCTCCCGCGACCTCGGCGTCCACGACCATTCGGGTATTGTCTGGGATGAGTTCGTGGGCTACTGGATCACCATGGCGGCAGTGCCCTTCTCCTGGGAGTCGGCACTATGGGGGTTCCTGGTCTTCCGGGTATTCGACGTGATCAAGCCGTTCCCCATCCGCTGGGCCGACCGTCATGTGGCCGGTGGCTTCGGCATCATGATCGACGATGTTCTCGCCGGCATCTACGCCTGGAGCCTCATGCACCTGTGGTTCTGGCTGCACTAGCACGGCACGGCGGTATTTCGCGAATGCCATAGCAGGCGTCGCAGGGAAGGGAGTGAGCATGCGCAAGGAACGACTGATCGTGCCGGTGGTGGTAGGGCTGGCGCTGGTCTGGGCGGTGGCCCAGTACGCCGCCTCGCTGCTCTTCGAACGCGAGCTGCTGCGCACCCTGAACGACCTGGAGGCGCGCGGTGAGCTGGTGGTCGAACGCGAGGACGTGGAACGCGGCTGGCTCTCTTCCTCGGGACGGGTTCTGATCGCCCCGCTGCTGGGCGACGGCTGGCAGCTCTCCTTCACCTATACCGCGCGCCACGGCGTGCTCAGCACCCGGCTGGACGGTGAGATCCAGCCTACCCTGGGGCCGGCCCAGCGGCGCCTGTTCGGCGATGCGCTGCCCTCCACGGCGCCGCGCTGGCACGCCCGCTACCAGACCCTGGGCGGCGCCCTCAAGGGCAGTGTCGGGCTGTCTCCCTTCGTGGTTCGCCAGGGCCAGCGCGAGCTCGACTTCCAGGGTGGGCAGGTCACCTTCGGCGGCGAGTACGGCGACTGGTGGCTGCGCGCCCGTCTCAAGCCGCTGCGCCTGACCGACGGGGTGGTCACCCTGGAGGCCGGCCCGGCCAGCCTGGAGAGCCGCTACGCCTATACCGCCGATGCCCACCATTTCACCCAGCATGACCTGCTGCGCCTCGACCGGGTCTCCTGGAGTCAGCCGGACCTCGAGCTGGATGGCAGCGAGCTGGTCTACCGCAGTCGCATGGAGCTAGACGACAGCGAGCTTCTTATCGACGGCGAGCTCAACCTGGGGGAGGTGCTGGCCGCCGATCAGGTGCTGCTTACCGGAGGCGCAACGGCGCAGTTTTCCCGCGTCGATGCCGAGGCGTTGCGTACCCTGCTGCGCCGCCTGCGCGAGGAGGTGATGACGGGGGGCAGCGACACCCCAACGCCCCGCCAGCTGATCGAGCGGCTCGACCCGGAGTTCAAGGCGCTGCTGCAGGATTCACCACGCCTGGATGTCACCGCGGTGGCACTCGACAGCCCCATGCTGGGCCTTTCCGCCCAGGGCGAGGGGGCGCTGATCTTCGATCCACGGCGCCTCGATGAGCTCAGCGTCTCACGACTCGATGATCCCGCCGAGCAGGCCCGTTGGCGCAGCCGCCTGGACGGCGACTTCGTCTGGCGCGAGGTGCCCACCGTGGTGGCCCTGTGGCTGGGACTGCCGCTGGACACCCGGGAGCTGGCGGTGGACGTGGTGCGAGGCAAGGTGCGCGTCAATGGCCGCCCGCTGCCACCACTATGGCGATAGCCAGACTTGAAGTTGCCGATCATCGCCCGCATTCCACAGTCCATCGGCATATGCCCAACCGCTTGGACAGGGAGACCCCATGAGCGACGACCAGGACCGCCACGCGTCTGACGAGCCGGAATGGATCCACGACGAGCACGAACAGGACGAGCAGGAGCAGGGCGAGGGTCTCGACCTCGGTGAATCGACCGGCGACAGCCAGCGTTCCATGGTGCCGGCCCGTGAAGCGCTGCCCGAGCGCATCTACCTGCTGCCCATCCACAACCGCCCCTTCTTTCCCGCCCAGGTACAGCCGCTGGTGATCAACCGCGAACGCTGGGAAGAGACCATCGAGCGTGTTGCCAAGACCCCGCACCACACCGTGGGCCTGGCCTTCGTCGGTGATGCCGCGCTGGAGGGGCTGGATCACGGCGACTTCCCCGAGATCGGCACCGCGGTGAAGATCCACAAGCTGCAGGGCGAGGATGACCAGCTGCAGTTCATCGCCCAGGGCCTGCAGCGCTTCCGGATTCAGCGCTGGATCTCCCGGGAGCCGCCCTACCTGGTGGAGGTGAGCTACCCCCGCGAGCCGGTGGATGCCGAGGCCGACGAGGCGCGGGCCTACGCCATGTCGCTGATCAACGGCATCAAGGAGCTGCTGCCGATCAACCCGCTCTACGGCGAGGAGCTCAAGCACTACCTCAACCGCTTCAGCCCCCATGAGCCCGGGCCGCTCACCGACTTCGCCGCCGCCATCACCTCGGCCAAGGGGCACGAGCTGCAGGACGTGCTGGCCACCCTGCCGGTGCTTTCGCGCATGCAGAAGGTGCTGCCGCTGCTGCGCAAGGAGATTGAAGTCGCCCAGCTGCAGAGCGAGATCAGCGACCAGGTCAACGCCCAGATGCAGGATCGCCAGCGGGAGTTCTTCCTGCGCGAGCAGCTCAAGGTGATCCAGCGCGAGCTGGGCATCTCCAAGGACGACCGCGAGAACGACGTCGACACCTTCCGCGACCGCCTCGAGGACCTGGTGGTGCCGCCCAAGGTGCTCACCCGCATCGAGGAGGAGCTCGACAAGCTGGCGGTGCTGGAGACCGGCTCGCCGGAGTACGGTACCACCCGCAACTACCTGGATTGGCTGACCAGCATGCCCTGGGGCGTGCGCAGCCAGGACCAGCTCGACCTGGGCCACGCTCGTACGGTGCTCGACCGCGACCACGACGGCCTGGCCGACGTGAAGGAGCGCATCGTCGAGTTTCTCGCCGAGGGCACCTTCAAGGGCGATGTGGGCGGCTCCATCGTGCTGCTGGTGGGACCGCCCGGGGTCGGGAAGACCTCGGTGGGTCGCTCCATCGCCGAGGCGCTGGGCCGCGAGTTCTATCGCTTCTCGGTGGGCGGCATGCGCGACGAGGCGGAGATCAAGGGCCACCGGCGCACCTATATCGGTGCCATGCCCGGCAAGCTCGCCCAGGCCCTCAAGGAGGTCGAGGTCGAGAACCCGGTGATCATGCTCGACGAGATCGACAAGTTGGGGCAGTCCTTCCAGGGTGACCCCGCCTCGGCGCTGCTCGAGGTGCTCGACCCGGAGCAGAACGTCGACTTCCTCGACCACTACCTGGACGTGCGCCTGGACCTCTCCAAGGTGCTCTTCGTGTGTACCGCCAATACCCTGGACTCGATCCCCCCGGCGCTGCTCGACCGCATGGAGCAGATCCGTCTCTCCGGCTACATCGCCGAGGAGAAGATGGCGATCGCCAAGAACCATCTGTGGCCCAAGCTGCTCAAGCGCGACAATATCCCCAAGAAGCGCATCAACCTTACCGATGCCGCCCTGCGCCAGGTGATCGAGGGCTATGCCCGCGAGGCGGGGGTCCGCCAGCTCGAGAAGCAGCTGCACCGCATTGTGCGCAAGGCGGCGGTCAAGCTGCTGGAGAGTGACCAGCAGTCGGTGAAGGTCTCGGTGAAGAACCTCGAGGAGTACCTGGGGGCGCCGCTGTTCCGCAAGGAGCAGGTGCTCCAGGGTGAGGGCGTGGTCACCGGCCTGGCCTGGACCTCCATGGGCGGCGCCACCCTGCCCATCGAGGCGGGCAAGGTGCATTCGCTGACCCGTGGATTCAAACTCACTGGCAAGCTCGGCGAGGTGATGCAGGAGTCGGCCAACATCGCCTACAGCTATGTGCTGGGGCACCTGGCCGAGTATGGCGCCGACGCCGACTTCTTCGATTCTGCCTTCGTGCATATGCACGTGCCGGAGGGCGCCACGCCCAAGGATGGCCCCTCGGCGGGGGTGACCATGACCACCGCACTGCTCTCGCTGGCCCGCCACCAGGCCATCGATCGCAATCTGGCGATGACCGGTGAACTGACCCTGACCGGACATGTGTTGCCGGTGGGCGGTATCCGCGAGAAGGTGATCGCCGCCCGGCGCAGCGGCATCTTCGAGGTGATCCTCCCCGAGGCCAACCACCGCGATTACGACGAGTTGCCGGAGCACCTCAAGGAGGGCATGACGGTACACTTCGCCAGGCGCTACAAGGATGTGGCCAGGGTGGTCTTCGGCTGACCCGGCTGCGCCGGAGCCGTAAGCCATAAGCTGGAAGGTAACCCCGGGGTCAGTGGCTGTGCCGACTCCCGGGGCCGGCCAATAACAGGAACAACCCATGAAATATCTGGTAGCGGCAGGCGCCGTGCTGTCAGGCCTGACGGTGGGCGGCGCCACCGCCGCAGAGCGCACGCTCACCGTCTATACCTACGACTCCTTCGTTTCCGAGTGGGGGCCGGGGCCCGGCATCGAGGAGGCCTTCGAGGCGCGCTGCGGCGACTGCGAACTGCGCTTCGTGGCACTCGACGGTGGCGTGGATATCCTCCAGCGCCTGCGCCTGGAGGGGGAGGGCAGCGGCGCCGACCTGGTGCTCGGTCTCGACATGAACCTGATGGCCGAGGCCCGCGGGCTCGAGCTGCTGGCGCCCCACGGCGTCGACACGAGCGCGCTCGAGCTGCCCATCGTATGGGACGACGACACCTTCCTGCCCTACGACTGGGGCCACTTCGCCTTCGTCTACGACAGCGAGCAGCTGGAAGATCCGCCGGGCAGTTTCGCCGAACTGCTCGAGGCCCCGGACGACGTCAAGATCATCCTCCAGGACCCGCGCACCAGCGTCACCGGCCAGGGGCTGCTGCTGTGGATTAAGCATGTCTACGGTGACGCGGCGCCCGCGGCCTGGGAAAGGCTCAACGAGCGGGTGCTCACCGTGACCAACGGCTGGAGCCAGGCCTATTTCTCGCTGTTCATGAACGGCGAGGCGCCCATGGTGCTCTCCTATGCCACCTCGCCGGCCTACCACATGGCGGTGGAGGAGACCGACCGCTACCAGGCCGCCGAGTTCGACGAGGGCCACTACCTGCAGGTGGAGACCGCGGCGAGGCTGCGCTCCAGCGACGAGCCCGAGCTGGCCCGCGACTTCCTCGCCTTCATGCTGACCCCGGACTTCCAACGCCACATCCCGCTGGGCAACGTGATGAACCCTGCCATCGACCTGGGTGACGAGCTGCCGGCGGTGTTCGAGCGGCTGATCGACCCCGAGAGCCTCACCTTCACCCCCGAGGAGGTGCGCGACAACCGCCGCGCCTGGATCCGCGAGTGGCTGAACGCGGCGGCGCGCTGACGCCGTCGCGCTGGGCGCGCCCCTCGCCCTGGCCGCCGGGGCTGGGGCTCGCCGCCCTGGCGCTGGTGACGGGGCTGGGGCTCGGCAGCCTGGCCGCACTGCTGTGGCAGGCCCGGGCGCTGCACCCGGCCATGCTGTGGCAGGAGCCATGGCTCGCCGCCATCCTGCGTTTCACCCTGTGGCAGGCCACGCTCTCCACGCTGCTCAGCGTGGGGCTCGCCGTGCCCGTGGCCCTGGCCCTGGCGCGGCGCCCCGCCTTCCCGGGTCGGGCCCTGCTGCTGCGCGCCATGGAGCTCTCGCTGGTGTTGCCGACGCTGATCGGCCTGTTCGGCCTGGTGGCGGTGCATGGCCGGCGTGGCTGGGCGGCACCGTTGTGGGAGTGGCTCTTCGGCCTGGAGGCCGGTTACCTCTACGGCCTCTCGGGCATCGTGCTGGCCCATGTGTTCTACAACCTGCCGCTCGCCGCGCGGCTGATGCTGCAGGCCCTGGAGACGGCGCCTGCGGCCCACTGGCGGCTGGCCGCCCAGTTGGGGCTTTCGCGGGGGGCGATCTGGCGCACCCTGGAGTGGCCGCGCCTGGCATCGCTGCTGCCGCGGCTGGCGGCGCTGGTCTTCACCCTCTGCTTCACCAGCTTCGCCATCGTCATGACCCTGGGCGGCGGGCCACGCAGCTCCACCCTGGAGGTGGCGATCTACCAGGCGCTGAAGTTCGATCACGACCTGGCCCTGGCCGCGCTGCTGGCGCTGACCCAGCTGACGATCTGCCTGGGCCTGTGGCTGCTGGCGCTCTCCCGGGGCGGGGCGCCCTCGCTGATGGTAGGCAGCGTGCGCCTGCCGTCCCTGGGGCGCTGGCGCCGCCGCGACGCCCTGGGTGTCTCCCGCTGGGTCGATGCCGCCTGGTTGCTGGCCTTGGCCGCGCTGCTGGTTCCGCCCCTGGCGGCCATCGTCATCGCCGGCCTGGGCGGCCTGGCCGAGCTGCCCCGGGCGTCGAGCCTGTGGCCGGCGGCGGCACGCAGCCTCGCCATGGCGCTGGGGGCGGGCCTCGGCGCGCTCGCCCTGGCGCTGGCGCTACTGGCCGGCAGCCGTTGGTTGCGCCGCGCTGGGCAGGGTGCCCTGGGCCTGGCGATGGAGGGCGGCGGCCAGCTGATTCTGGTGGTGCCGGCGCTGGTGCTGGGCACCGGGCTCTTCCTGCTGCTGCGCCCCACCCTGGGCAGCGGCTGGGAGGGCTATGGGCTGGTGGTGCTGGTCAACGCCCTGATGGCGCTGCCCTTCGCCATGCAGGTGCTGCGCGGGGCGCTGCCGGGGCTCACCGCCCCCGAGGCGCGCCTGGCCGACCAGCTCGGTGTGCGCGGGGCCGCAAGGCTGCGCTGGCTGACCTGGCCGCGGTTGCGCCGTCCGCTGGCCCTGGCGCTGGCCTACGCCATGACGCTGTCGCTGGGGGACTTCAGCGTCATCGCCCTGTTCGGCAGCCCCTCCGCCCCGACCCTGCCGATGCTGCTCTACCAGCAGCTGGGCGGCTATCGCTGGCAGGGGGCGGCGGCCACCGCACTGCTGCTGCTGGTGCTGGTGACCCTCATCTTCGCCGCGCTGGGCGGCCTGACCCGCCGCCCGCCACGTCCGCGCTGGAGACCCTGATGCTCGACTGTCGCGACCTGACCTTCCACTACGACCGCGCCGACCCCGGCGAGACGCCGGCCTTCTGCTTCACCTTCCGCCTGGCCCCGGGCGAGTGCCTCTCGGTGGAGGGCCCGTCGGGCTGCGGCAAGAGTACCCTGCTGGGGCTGCTGGCCGGCTTCCTCGAGCGCGAGGGCGGCACCCTGACCTGGCGGGGGCAGGAGCTGCTGGCGCGCCCGCCCTGGGAGCGCGGCATCACCACCGTCTTCCAGGAGCACAACCTCTTCGACCACCTGCCGGTGTGGGCCAACCTGGGGCTCGGCCTGGCGCCGGACCTGCGGCTCACCGCCGACCAGCGCCGGCGCATCACCGAAGGCCTGGCCGAGGTGGGGCTGGCCGGCCTCGAGGCGCGCCTGCCCAGCGAGCTCTCCGGCGGCCAGCGCCAGCGGGTGGCGCTGCTGCGCGCCCTGCTGCGGGCCTCGCCGCTACTGCTGCTCGACGAGCCCTTCACCGGCCTCGACGAGGCCACCCGCGCGGGCCTGTGGGCGCTGGTGCGACGCCAGCAGGAGGCGGGCGCCGCGGTGATCCTGGTCAGCCACGACCGCGACGACATCGATGCCCTGGCCGATCGCCGCTGCCGGCTGGAGGCGGGGCGGCTGGTGCCGCTGCCTGAGCCACTGGCCTGACGGCCGGGCGCGTGACAGAATCGGGGGCTGACCTGGACACCGAGCCGCCGGCACAGGCGGCCGCACGCGAAGAAGAGGACACCATGCCCGAGTATCGTTCCCGCACCACCACCGCCGGTCGCAACATGGCCGGCGCCCGCGCCCTGTGGCGCGCCACCGGCATGAAGGATGACGACTTCCACAAGCCGATCATCGCCGTGGCCAACTCCTTCACCCAGTTCGTGCCGGGGCACGTGCACCTGAAGGACTTGGGGCAGCTGGTGGCCCGCGAGATCGAGAAGGCCGGCGGGGTGGCCAAGGAGTTCAACACCATCGCCGTGGACGACGGCATCGCCATGGGCCACGACGGCATGCTCTATTCGCTGCCCAGCCGCGACCTGATCGCCGACAGCGTCGAGTACATGGTCAACGCCCACTGCGCCGACGCGCTGGTGTGCATCTCCAACTGCGACAAGATCACCCCCGGGATGCTCAACGCCGCCATGCGCCTGAACATCCCGGTGATCTTCGTCTCCGGCGGCCCCATGGAGGCGGGCAAGACCAAGCTGCTCGACCACGGCCTCGACCTGGTGGATGCCATGGTGATGGCCGCCGACGACAGCGTCGATGACGAGACCCTCTCCGAGGTGGAGCGCAGTGCCTGTCCCACCTGCGGCTCCTGTTCCGGCATGTTCACCGCCAACTCCATGAACTGCCTGATGGAAGCGCTGGGCCTGGCCCTGCCGGGCAACGGCACCGTGGTGGCCACCCACGCCGACCGCCGCCGCCTGTTCGAGACCGCGGGTCATCGCATCGTCGAACTGGCCAAGCGGGTCTACGAGGGCAACGAGGCGCACCTGCTGCCGCGTGCCATCGGCTCCAAGGCGGCGTTCAAGAACGCCATGACCCTGGATATCGCCATGGGCGGCTCCACCAACACCATCCTGCACCTGCTGGCCGCCGCCCAGGAGGCCGAGGTCGATTTCACCATGACCGATATCGACCGCCTCTCGCGTGAGGTGCCGCAGCTGTGCAAGGTGGCTCCCAACACCCAGAAGTACCATATCGAGGACGTGCACCGCGCCGGCGGCATCATGGCCATTCTCGGCGAGCTGGATCGCGCCGGCGTGCTCGACACCCGAGTGCCCACCGTCTACGGCGACTCCCTGAAGGCGGCCCTGGACGAATGGGACATCATGCGCAACCCGAGTCCCGAGGTGGTGGAGTTCTTCCGCGCTGGCCCCGGTGGCGTGCCCACCCAGGTGGCCTTCTCCCAGAGCGCCCGCTGGCCGAGCCTCGATGGCGACCGTGCCAGCGGTTGCATCCGTGACCTGGACCACGCCTTCTCGACCGAGGGTGGTCTCGCCGTGCTCAAGGGCAACATCGCCGTCGACGGCTGCGTGGTGAAGACCGCCGGGGTGGATGAGTCGATCCTGGTCTTCGAGGGCCCGGCCCATGTGGTGGAGTCCCAGGACCAGGCGGTGGAGCATATCCTCGGTGGCCAGGTGAAGGAGGGCGACGTGGTCGTCATCCGCTACGAGGGGCCCAAGGGCGGTCCCGGCATGCAGGAGATGCTCTACCCGACCAGCTACCTGAAATCCAAGGGGCTGGGCAAGGCCTGCGCGCTGCTCACCGACGGTCGCTTCTCCGGCGGCACCTCCGGGCTCTCCATCGGCCACGCCTCCCCGGAGGCTGCTGCCGGCGGCGCCATCGGCCTGGTCGAGCAGGGCGATATCATCCAGATCGATATCCCCAACCGTGCCATCAACGTCAAGCTCAGCGACGAGGTCCTCGCCGAGCGCCGCGCGGCCATGGAGGCCAGGGGCGCCGATGCCTGGAAGCCCAGTATCCAGCGCGACCGCAAGGTTTCCGCGGCACTCAAGGCCTATGCACTGCTCGCCACCTCGGCCGACAAGGGCGCAGTACGCGACCTGACCAAGCTCGATTGATCCACTCCCTGGCGCCCCGGCCCAGGCTGGGGCGTCGGCGTCTCTTTCAAGGAAGGCTGCGATGAAGACCCATACGCTCAGCGTCGGGCTGGTCGGTTACGGCCAGGCGGGCCAGGTGTTCCACGCGCCGCTGATCCAGGCCACCGAGGGCATGGAGCTCGTCGCCGTGGTCAGCGGCGATGCCGAACGGGTCCACGCCGACCTGCCTGAGGTGGAGGTGCTGGCCAAGGCGCCGGCACTGTTCGCGCGTCGCGATATCGACCTGGTGGTCATCGCCACACCCAACGATACCCACTTCCCGCTGACCAAGGCGGCACTCGCCGCCGGCAAGCATGTGGTGGTGGACAAGCCCTTCACCGTGACGCTCTCCGAGGCACGCCTGCTGCGCACCCAGGCGGATAACGCCGAGCGCACCCTGAGTGTCTTCCACAACCGCCGCTGGGACAGCGACTTCCTCACCCTGAAAGGTGTGCTCAAGGAGGGCACCCTGGGGCGGGTGGTGTCGCTGGAGTCGCGCCTCGATCGTTTCCGGTCCACGGTGACCGATCGCTGGCGCGAGAACCATCGACCGGGTGGAGGAATCTGGTACGACCTGGGGCCGCACCTGCTCGACCAGGTGGTGCAATTGTTCGGCATGCCGCGGGCGATCCTGCTGGAGCTCGCCACCCTGCGCGACGGCGCCGAGGTGGACGACGATTTCCTCTGCCTGCTGGAGTACGACGGCCCGCGGGTCACCCTCCAGGCGAGCTCTCTGGTGGCCGACCCCACGCCCCGCTTCCGGGTGCACGGGACCCTCGGCAGCTACGTGAAGTTCGGTCAGGATCCCCAGGAGGCACGCCTCAAGGAGAGCCTGGCGGTGGTGGCGGGCCTGGGCAATGACCCCGACCTCGGGCGGTTGACCCTGGCCAGTGACGAGAGCGAAATACCGGCGGTGCATGAGCAGCCCAACCGGCCCGGCGACTACCCGGCCTTCTACACCGGGGTGGCCGAGATGCTGCTGCACGATGCGCCACCGCCGGTGCCGCTGGACGGTGCCATGGAGGTGATGGAACTGCTGGAGGCGGGCCTGGACAGCTATCGCCAGGCGCGCTGGGTACGGCTCAAGGAGGCCAACGGGCTGCTGCGCCAGCGACTGCACCGGCGCTGAGTCCCGCTACCAGCGCAGGGCCGTCTCCGCTTCGCGTTCGAGCAGCTTGTCGCGGGCGATATACAGCGCGGCGATGGCCCGGGCCTCATGGAAGTCCTCCCGGGCGAGCAGGGCGGGCAGCTCGTGGATCGAGTGCGTCTCGACGATCAGTGGCTCGGGTTCGTCACCGGGCAGGCGCTTGGGGTAGAGGTCACTGGCCAGCAGCACCTGCATGCGATGGCGCATGTAGTTGGGCGCCAGCGACAGCTCGACCAGTGGCTGGATGTTGTGGGCGCCGAAGCCACACTCCTCCATCAGTTCACGGTTGGCCGCGGTGATGATGTCCTCTCCGGGGTCCACCAGCCCCTTGGGCAGGGTCAGCACATAGTCCTCGAATCCCGCGGCGTACTCGCGGATCAGCAGCACGTGCTCGGGGTCGGGCATGGCCACGATCATCACCGCGCCGCTGTCGCTGCCGGTCAGGCGCTCGAAGGTGCGCTCTTCGCCGTTGGAGAAGCGCAGGTCCAGTGACTCCACGTGGAACAGGCGGCTCCTGGCCACCGAGCGGCGGTCGAGGATAGCGGGTTTCTGCGGCCAACTGGGCGAGGTCATGGCGGCTCCGTTTCTGGGGGAGGGATCGCCTGTTACCATATCACCTCCCGCAAGCCACGACCCGGAATCCCCATGATCGACTGGCGCGCCATCGATACCGTCCTGCTGGACATGGACGGCACCCTGCTGGACCTGCATTTCGACAGCCATTTCTGGCTCGAGCACCTGCCGCGCCGCTATGTGGAGCTGCACCAGCTCGACGAGGCCACCCAGGAGGTGGTGCGCTCGAAGGTGCTCCACGAACAGGGCACCCTCAGCTGGTACAGCCTCGACTACTGGAGCCGCGAGCTCGACGTCGACGTGGTCGCCCTCAAGCGCGAGATCCAGCACCTGATCGGCCTGCGCGGTGACGCCCTGGACTTCCTCAAGTGGCTCAAGCAGGCCCACCCGCGGGTGGTGCTGGCCACCAACGCCGACCGCGCCAGCCTCGAGCTCAAGCTGCCGCTCACCGGTCTGGAGCAGTACCTGGACGCCATCGTCTCCTCCGCCGACCTCGGCGTGCCCAAGGAGGAGCAGGCGTTCTGGTTCGCGCTGCAGGAGGTGGAGCCCTTCGACCCCGCTCGCACCCTGTTCATCGATGACAACCCGCGGGTGCTGGAGAGCGCTCGGACGTTCGGTATCCGCCATCTGCTGGGCATCAAGCAGCCCGACAGTCGACGGCCGGAGCGTGAGCTGGAGGAGTTCGTCGCCCTGGATACCTTCGCTGCCATCCTGCCTGGCAACGAGCCGCCGCTGGCCCCGGGCGCCGAAGCGAATGGAGGAAGCACCCATGGATAGCGTACGGCTCGACAAGTGGCTATGGGCGGCACGCTTCTTCAAGACCCGCGGCCTGGCCAAGAAGGCCATCGAGGGCGGCAAGGTGCACTACAACGGTGCCCGGGCCAAGACCAGCAAGACCGTGGAGGTGGGGGCCATCATTCGCGTGCCCCAGGGCTGGGATATCCTCGAGGTGGAGGTCATCGCGCTCTCCGACCAGCGCCGCGGCGCCCCAGAGGCCCGCGCCCTCTACCGTGAGACCGAGGAGAGCGTGGCCCGCCGCGAGCGCGAAGCCGAGGCGCGCCGGCTCACCAACCAGGCCATGCAGCACCCACTCAAGCGCCCCGACAAGAAGCAGCGTCGCGAGATCCAGCGCTTCCAACGCAACCAGGAGTAGGAGCGCAGATCCTGCGCGATTGGCGCCGTCAGGTGCCCCGGTCCTGTTACCGCTGCTTCGCCAGCCAGCGATCCAGGGCGTTGGCGAACTCGCGGCGGTCGCTGTCGGAATAGCCGCTGGGCCCGCCGGTGTGTTCGCCGCTGGCGCGCATGGTCTCCATGCTGCCCTTGAATCAGCCGAATCTGCACCCCGGGTGCAGATGCGTCATGGATCAAGCGTTCTTCGCCAGCCAGCGATCCAGGGCGTTGGCGAATTCGCGGCGGTCGCTGTCGGAATAGCCGCTGGGGCCGCCGGTGTGTTCGCCGCTGGCGCGCATCGTCTCCATGAAGTCCCTCATCTGCACCCGGGCGCGAATGTTGTTGGCGTCCAGGGCCTCGCCGCGGGTGGTCATCACCTTCGCCTGCCGCTCGATGGCGGCCATGGCCAGCGGCAGGTCCGAGGTGATCAGCAGGTCGCCGGGCTGGATACGCTCGACGATCTCGTCATCGGCGGCATCGAAGCCCTGGCTGACGGCCAGCGCCTTGACCCACGCCGAGCGCGGCAGCGGTACCGTATGGTTGGCGACGAACCAGGCCGCCGTGCGGGTGCGCTCGGCGGCACGCACGATAATCTCACGGGCCACCTTGGGACAGGCGTCGGCATCGACCCACACGCTAGGCATGACATCTCCTCGATTAGCAGCAACAACAGGGCAGCCGAAAAGGCTGGCCAGGGCGGGTCGACGATGGTAGCATGCGCGCTCCTCGCATGTGTTGACCCCACCATCATGTACGACGCCACCGCCGCCGGTCACCGACCGAGCACAGGATGGGCGCCGCAACGCCAGGCCCAGCGCCATCGCTGAAGGCCGCAAGCGTTCGAATTGTGTAGATGGAGCGCCACCGAGATCCCGCCGTTCTGGCGAGATCGGCGCAAACGGTCGCCACAGGGTTCCTGTTTGCCATCCACGATGGCAGGAACCGATGCCAGGTGCGACCGGCGTCCCCGACTCCGATGTCCCGTGCTGACTGCCCTCACAGGCCGCAGCGCGCCTGATGGCTTTTGCTCGCGTCAGGGACGCCAATGAATTTACGCCGGTGATCCCGGCCTACCAAGGTGTGATTGATGACCTCTTCTTCTGTCGCCTCGCCGAGCTTCGGCGATCTTGCCCTGCTGCCTGCCGTTCTCTCTGCCGTCGAGTCTCTGGGTTACCAGACTCCCTCGCCGATCCAGGTCGAGACCATTCCGGCACTGCTGGAAGGGCGCGACATGCTGGGCCAGGCCCAGACCGGCACCGGCAAGACCGCGGCCTTCGCCCTGCCGCTGCTCTCGCGTCTCGAGTTGACCCGTCGCGAGCCCCAGGTGCTGGTGATGGCACCGACCCGTGAGCTGGCGCAGCAGGTTGCCGTCTCCTTCACCCGCTACGGTCAGAACCTCAAGAGTCTGGAAGTGGCCACCCTGTGTGGCGGCCAGGAGTACCGTGAGCAGCTGGGCGCACTGAAGCGCGGTGCCCAGGTGGTGGTGGGTACCCCGGGCCGGATCATCGATCACCTGGATCGCGGCAGCCTCAAGCTCGACGGCCTCTCCGCCCTGGTGCTGGACGAAGCCGACGAGATGCTGCGCATGGGCTTCATCGACGACGTCAAGCGCGTGGTCGCCGACACCCCCAAGGCGGCCCAGCGGGTGTTCTTCTCCGCCACCCTGCCTGCCGAGATCGAGCGCATCGTCAATCGCTACCTGGTGGACCCGGTGAAGGTGGCCATCGAGTCACGCACCACCACCGGCGAGAACATCGAGCAGCGCCTGGTGCGCGTCGATGGTGGCGCCAAGCTGGAAGCGCTGGCCCGTATCCTCGAGGTGGAGCCGGTGGATGGTGCCATCGTCTTCGTGCGTACCCGTGCGGCCTGTACCACTCTGATGGAGCAGCTCTCCGCCCGCGGCCTCAACGTGGCCAGCCTCTCCGGTGACCTCGACCAGAGCCTGCGCGAGCGCACCATCCAGCGCCTCAAGCGCGGCAAGGTCGACGTGCTGATCGCCACCGACGTGGCCGCCCGTGGCCTCGACGTGCCGCGTATCACCCACGTCTTCAACTACGACCTGCCCCAGGACTCCGAGGCCTACACCCACCGCATCGGTCGTACCGGCCGTGCCGGTCGTACCGGTATCTCGATCACCTTCGTGGGCTTCCGCGAAGGCCGCAAGGCGGGCTGGATCGAGCAGGCCACCGGCCAGAAGATGAGCGAGATGGAGGTGCCCGATGAGGCGGCCATCCGCGCCCACCGCGACGAGGCCTTCCATCAGAAGGTGATCGCCGCCCTGACCGCCGGTGCCGAAGAGCAGCAGGCCCTGGTCGAGCGCCTGATTGGCGAGGGCTACGACCCCGTCGAGCTGGCCTGTGCCTTCGCCCGCCTGGCGCGTGCCGACGAGGCGCCCATCGGTCGCCTGCAGGCACCGCGCAAGGAGCGCAACGATCGCGCCCCGCGTGACGGCAAGCCGGCGCGCCGCGAGCGTGGTCCCAGCGAGGGCATGACTCGCTATCGCGTCTCCGTGGGCCACAAGGACGGCGTCAAGCCCGGCCAGCTGGTCGGCGCCCTGGCCAACGAGGGCGGCATCGAAGGGGCCCGCATCGGGCGCATCGATATCCGCAACGCCTTCTCGGTGGTCGAGCTGCCCAACTCGTTGCCGGCCAGCATCCTGGCCAAGATGGCCCGCGCCCGCGTGGCCGGCCGTCCGCTGGAGATCAGCGAGGACCGTGGCGCCCCCGAGCGTGCCCCGCGTCGTCGCAGCGATGACGGCGAGTCACCGATTCGTCGCCAGTCGCGCGCGTAACGCCCCGGATGCCGCCCTCGGGCGGCACCCCACCCAACGACAGGTCGGAGCCTCGCTCCGGCCTGTTGTCGTTGGTAACCACGCCATCTCGCCTGGAAGGAGGACTCCCCGATGTGGAAGCGGCTGCCGTTTCGCCTGCGCGGCTACCTGATCACCATGAGCGGCGTGCTGCTGCTCTCGCCGGATGCCCTGCTGGTCAAGGACACCACGGTGGACGTGGCCACCTTCATGTTCTGGCGCGGGCTGATGCTGGGCCTGGTGCTGCTGCTGATCGCCGCCGCACGCTACCGCCAGCGTCTGGGTCAGGCGATCCTCGACTGCGGCCCGGCGGCGCTCTGGTGTCCGCTGGCGTTCGCCGCTAGTGCCTGGGCCTTCGTGGGGGCAACCCGCCTGACCTCGGCAGGCAACGTGCTGGTGATGCTCAACCTGGCGCCGCTGGTGGCCGGGCTGATCGGCATGCTGTTCTTCGGCCAGCGACTGCGCCGCCAGACCTGGGTGGTGATCGGTGTGTGCATCGTCGGGGCCAGCCTGATGGCCGCCGGCGAAGTGGGGCAGGGCAGCCTGCTGGGGCTGGGGGTGGCGCTGATCATCCCGGTCTCCATTGCGGTCAATACCAGCGTGGCCAGCTCCCGTCCCGGTACCGGTAAGCGCGGCCTGGATACCACCGTGGTACTGCCGCTGGGTTGCCTGGCGATGCTGCTGCCCGCGGCCCTCATGGGAGGTGCCCAGCTGCCGGGGGGCGAGGATATGCAGCGCCTGTTGCTGATGGGGCTGCTGCTGCCGCTGGCCTACTTCCTGATCCAGACCGGGGCACGCTATCTGCCGGGCGCCGAGGTGAGCCTGGTGATGCTGCTGGAGACCCTGGTGGGCACGCTGCTGGTGTGGTGGTGGGTCGGCGAGGTGCCGGCACCGCTGGCCTTCGTGGGGGGCGGCATGATCGTCGCCGCCATGCTGGCAAGCTCGCTGCGTGACCTCGCTCGCCAGCGGCGCAAGGCCGCCGAAGGCGCGCCGGATGCCAGGCGGCTGCGTGATGAGGCCGCCGAGGCGAGCATCGCACGCGGCGAGCCCGCCCCGCCGGTGGGCGAGCGCCACTGACCCCTAGGAGGCTGGCGTCACCGCCTGGGCGAAACGCACCAGCAGCGAGCGCGCCTCGGGCGTGTCGATGACGCGGCGCATCAGCGCGTGGGCGTCCTGCCCCTGGTCGCGCAGCTTGTCGACCTGGCGGGTCAGGTAGGCGCGCATCACCTCGGGGGTGAACTCGGGGTGGAACTGTACGCTCCACTGGCGCGGGCCATAGCGCAGCGCCTGGTGGGCGTCGTGGTCGTTGCGCGCCAGCACCACCGAGCCACTGGGTGCCTTGAGCACTGACTGGGCGTGGGTGAGCTGGGCGGAAAAGTGGCGGGGCAGGGTGCCAAGCAACGGGTCCTCGCGGCCCGACTCGGTGAGTGACACCCCGTGGGTGCCGGACTCGCGTCCCGCCGGGTGGTAGCCGCTCTCGCCACCGAAGGCCGCCGCCATCAGCTGGTGGCCATAGCACACCCCGAGCATCGCCAGGTTGCGCTCGCGTGCGGCGACCAGCCAGGGCTTGAGCGCCTCGCTCCAGGGCTCCGCGTCGCTGACCATGGCGTGGGAACCGGTGACGATGAGGCCGTCGACTTCCGCCAGGTCGGGAAGCGGCTCGTGGCGGGCGTCGAACACCTCGGCCACGAAGCCGTCCTCCGCCAGTGCCTGCCGGAACAGCGCCTCGAAGTCGCCGTATTGCTCGATCACTTCGGGGAAGGCATCGCCGGTCTTGACGATCAGCAGTCGGGGCATGGGAACTCCTGGCGTGGGGTGACGGCTCCGTATTCTACTTTCGTTGCAGGCGCTCGCCCAGTGCCGCCATGAAGCGCACTCCCGCCTCGAGCTGCTCATGCTCGATGTACTCGTCCGGCTGATGGGCCTGACTGATGCTGCCTGGGCCGCAGATCACCGTGGGCAGCCCCTGGCGCTGGAACTGGCCGGCCTCGGTGGCGTAGGCCACCGCCCCGGCGGGACGCTCGCCGAGCAGGGCGTTGCACAGCGCCAGCACCTCGGTGTTGTTGTCGTCGGCCAGCGCCGGCACCGTCTGGTTGAGCGCCTGGGTGACGATGCTCGCCTCCGGCGCGCGGCTCCGCATCTCGGCCTCGAGCTCGGCGGCTCGGGCCTCGACCCGGTCGATCAGGTCCTCGAAGCGATCCGAGGGCAGGTGGCGGATCTCCCACTCGAAGGTGCACTCCCGGGCCATGATGTTGATCGCCGTGCCGCCGCTGATCTTGCCCACGTGCAGGCTCGAGTGCACCACATTGAAGGCCTCGTCGACCCGCCCTTCGGCGCGCAGCTCGGCCATCACCTCCTCGATATAGGTGACCAGCCGCGCCGCCACATGGATCGCCGAGACCCCCTGGTTGACCTGGCTGGAGTGGCTGGCGCGGCCGGTGACCGTGGTACGCAGGTTGGTGGCCCCCTTGTGGGCCACCACCGGGTGCATGAGGGTCGGCTCGCCGACGATGACCGCCGCCGGCAGCGGGTGCTCGGCCATCAGCTTCTCGATCATACGCGGCGCGCCGATGCAGCCCACCTCCTCGTCGTAGGAGAGCGCCAGCCAGATCGGCGTCTCGAGCTCCATGCTCACCCAGCGCGGCACCTCGGCCAGGGCGCAGGCGATGAAGCCCTTCATGTCGCAGGTGCCGCGGGCATACAGGCGACCATCCCCCTTGTCGGTCAGGGTGAAGGGATCGGTGGCCCAGGGCTGGCCCTCCACCGGCACCACGTCGGTATGGCCCGAGAGCACCACGCCACCGGCCACGTCCGGGCCGATGCGCGCCAGCAGGTTGGCCTTGCGACCGTCGTCACTCTCCACCCGCCAGTGCACCACGTCGTGTTTGTCGAGCCAGGCTTCGACCCACTCGATCAGGGCCAGGTTGGAATCTCGCGAGACGGTGGGAAAGCCCACCAGGCGGTCGAGCATCTCGGCGGCGGTCATGCTGCACTCCTGAACTGGGGAAGAGAATCGCAGCAGACTACCACGCCGGCGGGGCGGGCCGAAGGCGGGGCAGGGTGCCTGGGTGATAGCGCCAGGCTATCTGGTCGATCCTCTCTCTGGTTTGGCGCTGGCCGTTAACAGGCTTATGGTGTGTCGCATCTTCATTCAGTGAAATACCCTTTGCCTCAGGAGGCGATCCATGACCGACACATCCCTGCGCAACCCCGGGCTGTTCACGCCGCTGCAGATCGGCAGCTTGACCCTGCCCAACCGGGTGATCATGGCGCCGCTGACCCGCTCGCGCACGCCGGACAGCGTGCCCGGCAAGCTGCAGCAGGCCTACTATGGCCAGCGCGCCGGGGCGGGCCTGATCATCAGCGAGGCGACCAACATCTCGCCCACTGCTCGTGGCTATGTCTATACCCCGGGCATCTGGACCGACGCCCAGGAAGCCGGCTGGCGTGACGTGGTCGAGGCCGTGCACGCCAAGGGCGGGCGCATCGCCCTGCAGCTGTGGCACGTCGGCCGCGTCTCCCACGAGATGGTTCAGCCCGACGGCCAGCCGCCCGTGGCCCCCAGCGCCCTGAAGGGCGAGGGCGCGGAGTGCTTCGTCGAGTTCGAGGACGGCACGGCGGGGCCGCACCCCACCAGCACCCCGCGGGCGCTTGAGACCGACGAGATCCCCGGCATCGTCGAGGACTATCGCCAGGCCGCCGTGCGCGCCAAGCGCGCCGGCTTCGACATGGTCGAGGTCCACGCCGCCAACGCCTACCTGCTCAACCAGTTCCTGGCTACCGGCACCAACCAGCGCACCGACCAATATGGTGGCTCGCTGGAGAATCGGGCCCGCTTCCCGCTGCAGGTGGTCGATGCGGTGGCCGAGGTGTTCGGCCCCGAGCGGGTCGGTATCCGCCTGACGCCGTTCCTCGAACTGTTCGGCCTTACCGACGACGAGCCCGAGGAAATGGCCAACTACCTGGCCGATGAGCTCAATCGTCGCGGCCTGGCCTATCTCCACTTCAACGAGCCCGGCTTCGCGGGTGCCGACATCACCTACCCCGAGGGCTTCCGCGAGCAGATGCGCGAGTGCTTCAAGGGCGGGCTGATCTACTGCGGCGGCTATGACGCCGAACGCGCCCAGACGCGCCTCGAAGAGAACAGCGCCGACGCCATCGCCTTTGGCCGCCCCTTCATCGCCAACCCCGACCTGCCCGAGCGCTTCCGGGTGGGCGCCGCGCTCAATGAGCCGGAACACGCCACCTTCTACGGCGGCGCCGAGGAGGGCTACACCGACTATCCCTTCCTCGACAACGGCTACGACCGCCTCGGCTGACCCAACGCCAGCCAGCCGCTGAACGCCACAAGCCCGGCCATCGAGCCGGGCTTGTGGCGTGATGGGAGAGCGGTAAGAGTCACTGTTTTGGTGATTGGCGCCCTTCAACGCCAGGGCGTAGCATCCATTGAATGCATCGCCAAGGGTCGCCACCGGGGGCTGTCGTCGCTAGACCCAGGCAGGCACAGGCCGGGGAATCGGGGAGCAGGACATGAATACCAATAGCCAGGCACCCATCGTCATCTATCAGGAGGCCGATCAGCAGGTCGAGGTACGCCTGGACGTGGAGCAGAACACCGTCTGGCTGAGCCAGCGGCAGATGGCAGAGGTCTTCGATACATCCACCGATAACATCAGCCTGCACTTGAAGAACATCTACTTTGATGCGGAGCTTGATGAAACGGCAACTACCGAGGAATCCTCGGTAGTTCGTCAGGAAGGGCATCGGCAGGTGAGGCGGCGCGTCAGACACTACAACCTCGATGCCATCATCTCGGTGGGCTACCGCGTCAACTCCCGGCGCGCCGTGCAGTTCCGCCAGTGGGCCACCCGCGTGCTGCGCGAGCACCTCACCCAGGGCTGGACGCTGAACCGCCAGCGCTTCGAGGAGAACGCCCGCGAGCTGGAGGCCGCCATGGCTTTGGTGCGCAAGACTGCCGGCAGCCCGGCACTGGATGCCGCCAGCGGACGGGGCCTCGTCGATATCGTCACCCGTTACGCCCAGACCTTCCTGCTGCTGCAGCGCTACGACGAGGGCCTGCTCACCGAACCTCATGCCCAGGCCGGCGGCCGACTGCCGACACTGAACGAGGTCCGCACGGCACTGGCGTCTCTGAAGGCCGAGTTGATCGCCAAGGGCGAGGCCACAGACCTGTTCGCCCGGGAGCGCGGCGACGGCCTCGATGCGCTGCTAGGCAACCTCGATCAGACGATCTTCGGCGAACCGGCCTACCCCTCGGTAGAGGCCAAGGCGGCGCACCTGCTCTATTTCGTGGTCAAGAACCACCCCTTCGCCGATGGCAACAAGCGCAGCGCGGCCTATCTGTTCGTCGACTTCCTCTATCGTAACAATCGCCTGCTCAATGCCCACGGCGAGGTGGTGGTCAACGACGTGGGCCTCGCCGCCCTGACGCTGCTCATCGCCGAGTCCGATCCCGCCAACAAGGAAACCATGGTCCGGCTGATCATGAACATGTTGGCCAGCCCGGAAGCTCGAGTTTCAGGAGAGTCTGTATGACCGAGTATTCCCTGCTAGATGTCTTTACCGACCGAGCCTTTGCTGGCAACCCGCTGGCGGTTTTCCCCTACGCCGAGGGCCTCGCCTCTGGCACGATGCAGGCCATCGCCAACGAGCTGAACCTCTCCGAGACGGTGTTCGTCGGTGAGGCAATCGGCCAGCATCGCTACCCCATCCGCATCTTCACGCCCACCGAGGAGCTGCCCTTCGCTGGTCACCCGACGATCGGCACTGCCCACTTGCTGGTTGCGCTGGGCTTGGCCGAGCGGGGATGCCCGCTGATTCTCGAGGCTGGCGTCGGCCCTATCGTCGTTGAGTTCGACAACGAACTGGCTAGATTTACCACGGCGGCGCCGTTCAGCAGCCTGCCGAGCTCCTTGAATCGGACTGCTGCCGCACAACTGCTGGGGCTGAGGGCACACCAAGTCCTGAGCGAGCCGGTGCTCGCCTCCTGCGGGCTGCCCTATCATCTGGTCGAGCTCGCGTCGTTTGAGGCCCTCGAGCGGGCACGGCCATCGCCGGGCATCTGGTCGGAGTGGGTCTCACCCAGCGGCCACGAGCAGGTCTATCTCTATGTGGTCGGCAAGGGGGCCGGTGCATCACCCTTCGTGAGGGCCCGGATGTTTTCCACCCCGGGTGGCGTGCGCGAAGATCCGGCCACCGGCAGTGCGGCGGCGGCCCTGGCGGGGTACCTGGCGCAGAACAGAGGAGTTGGTCGATGGCGCTGGCAGATCGAGCAGGGCATCGAGATGGGTCGCCCAAGCCGCATCCTTGCCGAGGCCGAGCGTACCGAAGACGAGTTTTCGATTCGCATTGAGGGAGAGGCAGTGATCGTGGGACGCGGGACGCTGCTTCTGCAAGAATCATCGGAGATCCCATGAAGCCCTTCTCCATCCTGCTGATCCGCCTGCTGGGTCTCTATCTCTTCCTGAAGACCCTGTTCTCGGTGCTGCCGGCGCTGCTGGGCCCGAATGTCGGGGAGTTCTGGTCAGCCGAGCTACTGCCGGTGCTGATCTCCACGGTGGCGATACCCATGGTGGGCGGTGTGTTGCTGTGGTGCTTCGCCGGGCGGCTGGCGGAGAGGCTGCATGGCGCTGGGGGAGTGGATGACGGGGCGAGCGGCCGCATCGCGGACGAGGATCTGGTGCGTGCCGGCACCTTCCTGATCGGTGTGTACCTGGTGGTGCGCCACGTCGGCATGCTGGTGGCGGCCTACACGGGCGCGGGTGCCGTCGCCTATGACGCCCTGGTCGTGGTGGTGCTGGGCCTCGGCATGATGCTGGGCAATGGTGGCATAGCCGTGCTCTACCGCCGGATCAAGTATCTGGGAGTCGGTCGGTAGGGAGAAGGCGCCCGCCTACCGGCCCTCTTCGCCGAAGGTGTGCACCTCTCGGAACCAGTCGTCGACCTGCTTCTGGCTCATCCCCTCCACGCCACCGATCAGCGTCTCGCGTATCGGTGACAGGCCGACGAAGCCGAGGATGTTGCGTTCCAGCGACTTGAGGCTGTGGGCCCGGTAGAGGTGGCGGTAGATGGCGGCCGGCATGCCCATTGTCACGATGACCCGTGCCGAGCGACCGGTCAGCCCTTTCTTGCCCAGGGGGTTGTCTTCCTCGTACTCGAAGGCGAAGCCCGGGCGCAGTACCTGCTCCAGGAAGCCCTTGACCATGGCCGGCATGTCGCCAAGCCACAGGGGGAAGATGAGCACCAGGTGCTGGCACCAGCCGATGGCCTGCTGGGCCTCGGCCAGGCTGTCGGGGAGGGGCGAGTGCTCCCACTCCTGCTGGCTGCGAATCAGGGGGAACTCAAGGCTGGCCAGGTCGATCTGGCGGATCTCGTGGCCCTTCTGCTCCGCGCCGGCGCGGTAGTGGTCGGCCAGGGCGTGGCAGAGGTGAGTTTCGCTGCGGTCGGGGTGGCCCTGCAGGATCAGGATGCGCTGGTGCATGGCGACGACCTCTCGGTGAGGCAGGGGGCTTCACCCTCAGCGTAGTCGTCCGGCCGGTGATCACCTTGACCGACATCAAGGCATGGGCAGCGCGGGAACTGCGGCCGCATCAGGTGGCCACCGGTTGAATCAGATGCCGGTGATCAGGAAGTCGACGGCGGTCATGATCCGATCGCGATAGATGCCAAGGTCATGCACGGATTCGCCGAGTCGCTTCCTTTCGATTCCGGCGAGCTCCTGCGTCATGGCGATGTAATGTTCACCATCTATCTCGATGACGGGATTCAAGTAGGTCATTCGCACACTTTCGGCTTGAGTGACAGGGCAGAGGGGCACGACAACCGTGGTGCGTAGTTCTTCCAGCAGGTCGCTCTGGATATCAAGCAGGTAGGGGTATCGATGTCGTGAGGCCGGATTCCGGTTTTCGTAGGCGTTGAACTGAGCCATCAGAACTGTCGCTCGCCATCACCGAAGGTGCCGTTCTCTTCGACGAACTGGTTGTAGGCACGAATGGCATCGGTGTTTTCCTGTTGCCACCGTGCGCGTTGCTCTGCACGTACCTTTTCCGTCAGCGCGCTTTCGAAGGTGGCCGAGAGGTTGATCCCCAGGCGCCTTGCACGTTGGAGCAGGTCGCTGTTGATGCTGACATTGGTGGCCTTCTTGGGTGCCGTGACATCGAAGAGTGGCGACATGGAAAAGTCTCCTGTTTCGAAGGGTTATGCGCATAGCTTATGCGCACCGATATTGCCCGGCAAGGGTGCTATCTGCGGGTTATCCCTCGAGCATTCACTCCCTCTCATCCCGCGTCGCGCGCAGCAGCACTCGGTCCATGCCGCGGGTGCTTAGTACCCGCCGGAGGGCGGAGAAGAGGTGGGTGGGCAGGGTCACCGCATAGCGGGGCCCAGGGTGAAGGCACCTTTGCCGTCCTGGCTGGCCAGGCGTGCCTCCACCTTGTGGTAGGTCTCGGCATGGGCGCTGTGTCGGGTATCGATGTTGGCGCGAAAGGCGCGGTGGGCGTTCTCGCGGAAGCGACTGGTGATGGGGCCTGGCTGGATCAGGCTGATATGGATGCCGCTGCCGAGAAGCTCCTGGCGCAGGGTGTCGGTGAGGCCTTCGAGGGCGAACTTGGAGCAGACGTAGGCGCCGCGGTAGGGCAGGGCGGCGAAGCCCAGTACCGAGCTGTTGTGCACGATGCGCCCGTGCCCCTGGGCACGCATCATCGGCAGCACCCGGGTGGTGAGCTCGTGGGTGCCGAGCAGGTTGGTCTCGAGCTGTTGTCTCAGCACGTCGCGGGAGAGGTCCTCCACCGCGCCGGGCTGGCCGTAGGCGCCGTTGTTGAAGAGCGCCGTCAATGTGTCACCGGTGCGCTGTGCCACGCTCGCCACCGCCGCCTCGATGGAGGCGCTGCTGTCCAGGTCCAGCGTAAGTGCCTCGAAGCCCTCCTCGCGCAGCCGGGCCACATCCTCTGCCTTGCGCGCCGTGGCGAAAACCCGCCAGCCCCGCTCGGCCATGGCGTGTGCCGCGGCATGCCCGATGCCGCTGGAGCAGCCGGTGATCAGCAGGCTTCGGGTCGTCTGCGGCGGGGTGGCTGGCATGCAGTTTTCCTTTCAGTGCGGGGGAGCGAGGTGGGCCTCGACCATAGGGCCCGGGAGCCGATTCGGCAATGGTGGCCGAAAGGGAGCGTGTGGCGATGGACGGAGTGCTACGCTGCCGGTGGCGAGGAGGGGAGGCGAACCATGAGCGAGCATGCCGGGCGCCGTTGGTGGTGGGTGGTGATATCGGGGGCCACGTTATCGGGGCTGGTACTGGCGGTGTGGCTGGTGCTCGAGTGGCTTACCCCCGCTCCGGTGACTGGGCGGTTGATCGAGTATCACAGTGATGCACCGGTGGCTGGCGCCACCCTGACCCTGAGCCGCCAGGGCTGGGGCCTGAGCGGCGCGGATCGACAACTGGTCTGGGACAAGCGCTACGAAACCACCGCGACCACCGATGGCGAGGGGCGCTTTCGCCTGCCGTTGCCCGGCCCGGTGTGGCTGCTGGGCAACGGCAGCGGCCGTCTCGTGGCCGAGGCGCAGGGCTTTCAGCGGCTCGATGCGGGCTATGTGGCCCCTGGCGCGGCCTTGACCCTGCAGACGGTGGCCGAACGGAAGGAGCGCCTGCCCGGCGGTATCGCCTACCTGGGCTTGGACAAGGACGGCGAGCCCTTCGGCTGGTCCTTCATCGACCACGCCCCGGTGCGGGGCCCGGCCGGGGCCGACCTCTTCCCCGTCGCCCTGGAGCGTGAGCCGCTGCGGGTCACCTTGGCCGCCGCCGATGGGGGCGGGCTGCACTTCGTCTCGGCCAAGGCGCAGGGGATCACCCATCCTTCCTATGACTACCTGCTGCGCTATCGTGACGCCTCGCCCGAGCCGCCTGCCGAATCCCGACTGACGCTGGACGACACCCCCGGCACGCTCTTCCTGCGCACCGCCCGGGATCGCCACGCCAAGCTCGCCTGGGAGCCGGGCGAGGCGCTGGCGATGTCCGGCAGCGTGCCGGGGCTCGATGCCAGCAGCGAGCGGCTGCTCTCCTTGCGCTTCGTCTATCGTCCCGGGCCGGGGAGTTCTGTGGTGTACCAGCCACCGCTACGGCCGATGGAGCCCGTTCGCGCCGCGCTGCTGGCTTCCCTGCCCGAGCAGGGAGCGCCCTTCACGGGGCCGCGTGCCTTCCGGCTGGTCGTGACCGATGCCGATGGCAGGGAACTGGAGCGCCAGCACGTCGAGCTGGCTCCAGGCGTATCGCTGGATATAGAAAGCTGTGCCCGGCAGGCGCCGTTGACCTGGCGCTTCCAGGCGATGCGCCTGGAGTACGACACGGATGGCCTGCCGCACCTGCAGTTGACGGTGGATGGCGATCGCTTCGTGCACCACTCCGCGCCACGCCTGGTCAGCACACGGGACGATACCGTGTTCGAGGTGATGGCCTTCGATCTCGACTATCGCCGCCATGACCTTCGTCTCCGCCTGCGGGAGTTGCCTGGCGAGGCAGGCCCCGCTGGCTGCATCTCGCCGCCCCAGCCGGGTCGGTAAGAACTGCGGCCGCATGGCGGCTCACCCTCAGAGCATCTCCCGGGTCGCCTCCATCACCCGGCCATCCACGCTGCGCTGGATCTTGTCCTCGATCTCGCCGAGCAGCGCTTCCACCTTGGGGCCCTCGTTGGCCACCGCCACGAAGGTCCATTCGCTCGCCTCCAACCGGTCGTGTTCGCCGCTCTCGCAGACCGCCACCGCCGGGTTGCGCCCGAAGCGCTCGTGCAGGCCGCCCATGCGCTGGCGCTTCTCCTTCAGCGACCGGCAGCCGGGTAGCGAGATGTGCAGCGTGAGTATTCCCATATGCATCACAACCTCTCCTCCGCTCTCGTGGCCTCGCCCTGGCGCCGGCCGTCGAGCGCCTCTGAATCGCCGTTGTCGATGGCCAAGAAGCGACTCCCGAAGGTGATCTGACTACCTCGAGTGTCTCCCCGTCACCAGGGGAGTGTATGGGGGCTCTTGCCTACGGGAAGAGGGGCAATCGAGGGGCAGTTAAGCCTTATGCCGCGAAGCCTGGGTGTTACCCACCCTGGCCGTTGAGATTATTCTCGGGCAGTATGTCGTTAATGAAAACGAAGTCTAATTTAAAGGAGTCTGCTGCCGGCTCGCAGCTCCTTGGCATCCTATCACGCCCGCTTACCTTTCCCCTGATGACGCTGCGCGGACGCTTGCTGGTGGGTGCCGCGGTGCTATGGGGCGTGCTGTGCGTGACGCTGCTGACCCTCGGCTGGCAAGCGGGCCGTCACCTGGTGGATGAGACCAACCACCAGCATCTGCGCTACGAAGCCGAGCTGATCAGCAACACCATCACCAACCAGGTCGGCCTGCGACTGGAGGAGCTGGCGCAGCTGGCAAGCAGGATTCCCGAGCCGCGTGAGGGTGCCCTGGCCGACCAGCATGCCCACGCCCTGGCCCACCTCTTCGAAGGTCTCTCCCTCTTCGATCGCGACACTCGGGTGGTAGACGCCTGGCCTACCGGTGATGGCCGGGTGGGGGGCAGCTTTCCTGACCGGGAATATGCCCGTTTCATGCACGCCTTCCAGCGCCCGTATGTCAGCGAGCCCTTCGTGGGGCGCATCACCGGCCTGCCCCTGGTGATGATGCTGGTGCCGTTGCGAGACGACGAGGGACGCTACACCGGCTTCCTGGGAGGCCTGGTCAACATCAACGAGAGTCGACTCTTCAAGAGTTTCGAGCGGTTGCGCCTGGGCGAAGGTGGGTATGTCACCATTACCACCGCCACCGGCCAGCGGCTCTATCACCCGAACCAGCGGCAGGCCATCGTCGGCCTGCCCGATGACCTCCCCCCGGCGCTCGAGCTGGCGCTGTATGGCTGGGAGGGAGAGAGCGCCGGCCGCATGTCCTCCGGCGAGCCCCAACTGGTGGCGTATCGCCAGATCTGGCCGGCCGACTGGATCGTGGGCGTGCACCTGCCACAGTCGCAGGCCGAGGCGCCGCTGGTGGCCGGTATGCGGCGCATCTCCTTCTATGCCTGGGGGGCGCTGGCACTGGTGCTGCCCCTGGTGGGAGGCTTGATCTGGTTGACGCTGCGTCCCCTGTCCCGGCTGGCCGAGCAGGTCCGTGAGCTGCAGGATGAGCGGCGCTCTTTCGTGGAGATCCCGACACGCATGCCGGAGCTGCGCCGGGTCATCGATGTGATCAACGAGACCGAGCATGCACGGCGGGCCAGCCTGCGCGACCTGACGGAGCGCGAGGCCCTGCTGCGCGGCACCCTGGCCGCCTCGCCTCAGGGGATGTTCGTGACGGATCCGCATGGGCGGGTGACCTTCATGAATGATGCCCTGTACACGCAGCTGGGGATCGATGACCCCCTCGATATGGATACCTGGAGCGAGCGGATCCATGCCGAGGATCGCCCGGCCGTGCTGGAGGCCTGGAATCAGAGCCTGGCTCGGCGCCGCGACTTCATGCGCCAGTTCCGCTTTTTGGATGCCGAAGGCGCTCCGCGCTGGCTGGACGTGCATGCCGGCGCGATTCAGGTCGAGGGCGAGTTCATCGGCATCGTCGGGGCGGTGCGCGACATCACCCAGCATCGTCATGACGACGCCCTGCGTCGCTGGGAGGCCGAGCACGACCCGCTCACCGGTCTGCTTAACCGACGTGGCCTGACACGCCGTCTGGAAGAGGCCCTGGTGGAGTGGCAGAAGGCCGGCACTCAGGCCGCGGTACTGCTCTTCGACCTCGATCACTTCAAGCCGATCAATGACCAGGGTGGGCACGCCCTGGGTGACCGCATGCTGCAGCAGGTGGCGGACGCGGTGCGCAGCGTGGTGCGCAAAAGCGATCATGCCGCCCGCCAAGGGGGGGATGAGTTTGCCGTGCTGATCGGTGGCTGTAGCCCCGACCAGGCACTGGTGCTTGCCGAGGCGCTGCGAGACAGGATCGCCTCGAGTCCGGTGGAGCACGCGGGGAGGTGCTGGCAAGTCACCGCCAGCATCGGCGTGAGTCACTTCCAGTCAGACGATGAGGAGATCGATGCCGTCCTCGACCGCGCCGATGCTGCCAGCTATCGGGCCAAGCATGGCGGTCGCGACAGGGTGGTGAGTGACGGCAGGGAGTTTGCAGCCCCTCCGGTCTAGCGGCCGCGTCAGGGGGGATGCCGGCACCTGTTGGCCGGGAACCGGCCGGTGAGCGGCATGGCAGGCCATCATCTCTGGAGATCGGGCAGTCGGTCCGGCAGCGTCGCAAGCGCCTCCCAGGGCATGGGCCTGGCGAACCGGTAGCCCTGCAGCAGGTCACACTCGCGCCGTATCAGCTCCTCCTGCTGCTCGCGTCCCTCGATGCCCTCGGCAACCACCACCAGCCCCAGGTGATGGTTGCCATGGTGATGATGCCCTGAACGATGGCGACATTGTGGCGGTTGGTACGGATGTCCTGGACGAAGGCGCGATCCAGCTTGACCTTGTGGATCGGCAGGTCACGCAGGTAACTGAGGCTGGAGAAGCCGGTGCCGAAGTCATCGATGGCCACCTTGACGTTCATGCGGCGCAGGGTGTCGATCATCTCGATGGCCTGTTCGGCGCCGTCCAGCAGGATACTCTCCGTCACCTCCAGCTCGAGCAGCTCGGGCGGCAGCCCCGTCGCATCGAGAATGGCCTGCACCTCGTCGAGGAAGCCGTCGCGGCGGAATTGCAGTGACGAGATATTGACCGCTACTGGATACACCCGCTCGCCCCGGGCGCGCATGGCGGCAAGCTGCTCACAGGCCTGCTGGAGTACCCAGCGGCCCAGAGGAATGATCTGCCCGGTCTGCTCTGCCATGGGAATGAAGATGCCGGGGGACACCATTCCCTGAGTGGGGTGGTGCCAGCGGATCAGCGCTTCGACGCTGCAGATGCGTCCCGTAATGGCCTCGACGATGGGCTGGTAGTAGAGCTCGAACTGGTTCTCATGCAGGGCGGCGTGAAGGTCATGACGTAACAGCACATGCTCACCGACGTCCTGCTTTCTCTCTCTCCGATACCACTGCCAGGTATTGCGCCCCTGGCGCTTCGCCGCTTCCAGGGCCAGGTCGGCATGCTGCAGCAGCTCATGCGTCTGCTGGATCGCCTCGTCGCTGCAGGCGACCCCGATGCTGGTACTGACATGCAGTGTACGGCCGTCGATGTCGAAGGCGTCATCGAAGGCCGCGAGGATGCGCTCGGCAGCGAGCGCGACCTCGTCGCGTGAGGCGACGTCGGGCATCAGGAAGGCGAACTCGTCGCCGGTGAGGCGGGCCAGCGTGTCCCGGGGGCCAAGCAGCCGTTGCAGACGCTCGGCGATGGCCGCCAACTGGCGGTTGCCCACCCGATACCCCAGGCCTTCATTGATGGCCTTGAAGCCGTCCAGGTCGAGGTACAGCACGGCCAGCAGGCGCTGGTTCTGCCGACTCCAGCGGAGGTCTTGCTCCAGACGATCGTCCAGGGCCGTTCGATTGGGCAGGCCGGTGAGCAGGTCATGGGTGGCCTGGTAGGCGATCTGGGCCTCCTGAGTGCGTTCCAGGGTGATGTCCTGCTGGGTGCCGATGAAGTGGGTGCAGTGGCCTGCCGCGTCGATGACCGGGCTGATCGACAGGCGGTTCCAGAAGGCGGTGCCGTCCTTGCGGTAATTGAGCAGTGTGACCTGCACCTCGCGATGCTGGCTAAGGGCGAGACGGATGGTGGCGACCGTCGTGGGGTGGGTGTCTGCGCCCTGCAGGAAGCGACAGTTGCGGCCGAGAATCTCGCCGGTGGCATAGCCCGACAAGCGGCAGAAGGCCTCATTGGCATAGACGACAGGCAGGTCGGGCTGGCTGGCATCGGCCATGAGGATGCCGTTAGGGCTGGCCTCGATGCCCCGTTGCAACAGATGCCGTTCGGCCTCCTGGTGCTTGCGTTGCGTGATGTCCTGGCAGATGCCATAGACGCCGACGACCTCACCTTCGACGGTTACCGGGAAGTTGGTGACCTCCAGGTGGTAAGCGTGGCCGTCGGCATGCGTACCCATCGTCTCGTAGTGGCGTGAGGCCCCGGCGCGGGCGGCATCGAAGGCGGCCTGGGTCAGCTCCCGATAACCGGGGGCGATGAAGTCGTTGAAGTGGCGGCCTACCAGGCGTGGCTCGGGGTACCCGGTGATCTGCTCCAGGGCGGCATTCCCGCGCAGGAAGCGGCCCTCGAGGTCGAATGCGTAGACCCCCGCCGGATGGTTCACGAACAGCGAGCGATGCCACTTGGCCAGCTTCTGGTGACGACGGCTGTTGCGGTGCTTGATGATAGCCAGGGCGACCAGGCTGGCCGCCTGGCGCAGTCGCCGCAGGCTCATCTCAGTAGGCGCGGCGGGCTGACGGTAATAGATGCCGAAGGTGCCCAGTAGCTCACCCTGGGAGGTGATCACCGGGCTTGACCAGCAGGCGCGCAGACCCTCGGTCAGGGCCGCATTGCGCAGAGGCTCCCACAGCGAGTCCGTGCGGATGTCCTCGCTGATCACCTGGTGACGCAGGTAGGCCGCCGCCCCAAAGGACGCCGCCTCGGCCGGGCCGATTCGAACATCCTGAAGCCGTTCGTGGTAGGCCTGGGAGAAGTGGTGGCTGGGATACAGGCTGAGGGAGCGTCGCTTTGGATCGAAACGCATGAAGGCCACGACGGCCCCGGTCAGCTGTAGGCTGATCCAATGGGCGATCGCCTCCAGCGTGCTCTCCAGGGGCGCCTGCTCGGCGATCCGCTCGTGAATCTCCTGCTGCGCTTCCAACAGGACGAGATCGTCGGTCACGGACGTCTCCCCATGATGACTTTCCTTTGACGTTGTTCGGTGGCAGCTGAGCTCTCCGAACACTCAACCAGAGACCAACCGGCCGGGCAAGCGCGCCGCATCAGAGAATTAGAGATATTGGATATTTTGATATGCCGACCAGCCTGGTGGTAATGGCCAATAGCGCGACTCCGCCCTCGAGGGCGCGCGATATGGCCCTCGGCCGGCGGCTTCGGGGTATCGATGGCGAAGGGGGGGGCGCCAGCGAGATGTGCAGGGTGAGGATTCCCATGTGCATCACAGCGTCTCCTTTGCTCTCGTGGCATCGCCTTGGTGCCGGCGGTAGGCCGTCTGCAACCCATGGCGTAAGCGAAAAACGACACTGACTTGTAAGCTTTTTCCCACTGGTGCTCAAGGGACTTAGGTGCCAGGCTGTTTGGTTACAGAATGTTGCCGGACCTGACCGTGAAATAACGGCAGGCCAGAGCAACCAGTGAAAGTCACGCAGGGAACCCCGATGATCCTCAAGGAAAAGGACGCCTATAGCGGCACTGATGAGCGCGGCTACTACGGCCACAAGCAGGAGCAGGACGTGGCCTTCCATCTGCGCCGCGAGTTCGGCGACAGCGAGCAGGTCCGCATCATCCATGACCTGGTGATCGAGCACGGCGGCGAGCGCGCCCAGATCGACCACCTGGTGATCCACCCTTACGGCTTCATCATCATCGAATCGAAGAGCATCGTCGGCGAGGTTCAGGTCAACGCCGAGGGGGAGTGGTCGAGAAGCTATCAGGGAAAATGGATGGGCATGCCGTCGCCCATTCGCCAGGCGGAGTTGCAAAAGCAGGTCCTCCACCGTCTGATCAGAGCTAATGTGGAGCATCTGCTCGGCAAGATCTTAGGTGTGCAATCGAAAGTAGGCGGCCGTGACTGGCAAACGCTATGCGCCGTTTCCAGTACCGCGATATTGCATCGCGAGAAGATGCCGAAATCCGTTGCTCGCAAGGTCGTGAAGACGGAGTTCGTGGCCAAGAAAGTCCGGGATCTTGTGGGTAACATCGTTACGGAGTATCTCAAGGCAAAGCCCCGCTTCTCCTTGCAGGAACTCGAGAACCTCGGCGCCTTTCTTGTGGAACATACCCATGCGCTGCAGGCGGAATCGGAGAAGCCAGCACACGTCACGCCGACTCAGGAGCCAGCCCCTGATGCTGCCCTCGTCAGCGAGCCCGCGCCACAAAGCTATGTGGCGACTGATGCCGAGCGTGTCGCCTCAGAGCCCGCTATAGACACGGGAGCCACCACTGAAAAAATGCTGACCTGCAAGCAGTGTGGCGAGGCCGACAACCTGGTCGGCATGTATGGCCAGTACGGTTACTATGTAAAGTGTGGCAGCTGCAGCACCAATACGTCGATGAAACAGCCGTGCCCTGTCTGTGGTTGGAAGAGCATCAAGGTCTCCAAGGACGGCCTGAGCTATACGGCGACATGCCGGAAGTGCGATCACCAGTATCTGGTTTTCCGGCAGAGAGAGGGGGAGGTGTAATGGCGGATATCGACCCAAAGCGGCCCTGCCGAAAAATACAACAGGCGCGCGGATTTTGTTATGTGCTTAGGAAATAGTCTGCTTTCGATCTCAACGTTCCGAATGCTGCAAGAAGTTATAATGGTGGCTTTTATAGATAGTTGTCGACTCGCATATTGACCTTATTGAACATATGTTTAAGAAAGTATTTTTATTGGGGAGGGTTTATGAGGTTAGAGGAATTTTGTGTCTCGAATTATCGGAACATCATTGATTCCGGATGGATCAAGGCAACAGACGTCACAGCGATCGTCGGGCAAAACGAAGCGGGTAAAAGTAACCTTTTTGAGGCGCTGTATTGTCTGCATTCCTTCGTTGAAACCCGGTACAACCCAGACGAGGACTGGCCGGTTGACGACTGGAAGGGAAAAAAGAATGCAAATGGAAAGCCGGTATCCCAAGCCTACTTTGAGTTTGATGAAGGTGAAGCCGAAGCTTTGTTTGAGTTTGCGGCGGAAGAAAAAACCGATGAAGATGACAGTGAGCTAGAGGCAAAAATCACTACGCCACCAGTTGGTATTCGTCTATTTGCTAGTCGTTGCTATGGGTACCTTACCGGCTTTTACTTGCGCGATAGAGAGGGCAACGCGATTGCAGCTGAAGACTTAGGCCTTTCCCAAGGCAAAGTATCGGAATGGGCTAGAGAGCACGTTCCGCGCTTTGTGCTCATTCAGGACTACGAATTCTCCGGGGCGCAGGTTGAGCTGAATGACTTAAAGAGTCGCTTAGACAAAGCGGGTGGCAAGCGCCATAAACTCTCAACCGAAGATCAGACGATCCTGATTGTACTCGACCTTGCTGAGATTGATCTCGATGACTTCGTCGAGAAAGGTAGCAGCGCTGAGGGTCGGACACTGCGCCAGTTCGATAAGCGTGCGGCATCTGCCTACCTGACTCAACAGTTTCAGAAATTGTGGAAGCAGAAGAAAGTAAAATTCGATATCGATGTAGATGGCCCAACACTCAACATCTTCGCTGAGGATGAAGCGATCGGCTTTCCGGTTCGCCTGCAGCGGCGCTCAACTGGGTTCCGCTGGTACGTCTCTTTCGCGTGGAAGTTCACCCATGCCTCCGAGGGTGACTTTGAGAACTGCACACTCTTATTGGAAGAGCCAGGCATCCACCTTCACTATAGCGGGCAACGCGACCTTTTGGGTGTGTTTGAAGACCTATCAGAAACCAACACGGTGATGTATACCACTCACCTGTCATCAATGGTCGACCAAGCGAATCCAGAGCGAGTGCGCATCATCGAAACCGACAGCAGCCATCATCTGCGGGTTACGCATGGCGTAGTGAGCAGTCAGTCGGCTCCAATGGCGGTTATCGAAAGTGCTCTCGGTCTCACCCCCGACCTTTCCGGAATGCTTGGTAACCGTAAGGTGCTTATTGTAGAGGGAGGAACTGATGCGTTGATATTAAGCAAGCTTTCAGGCTTGCTGACTAAAAGCGACAAAGTTGGCATGTCAGATCATATATATATATGGCCCGCACAGACCTCAACTAAAGCGCCGATGTATGCGGCGTTCGCGATCGGTCAGCGGTGGGATGCCGGAGTGTTGCTCGACACCGATGAAGCTGGCCACCAAGCTCACAAGAAGATCAAAGATATGAATCTGAAAGACTACGCCGATCAGACTGGTCACGAATTTAGGGTGTTAATGCTTGACAAGGCAGCAGGTGTGAAGAAAACCGACGTCGCGATCGAAGACCTGTTTCCGGACGAATGGTTTCTTGAGTGCGTGAATCGCGCTTACGGCCTAGCACTAAGGCTAGTGTGGTGTCTCACAAGTAAGTACTATAAATATAGTCTATCCTGATACCTGAATTCCGCACCATTGCTGGAGG
>NZ_WUTT01000001.1:1106871-1204445 GCF_009902005.1 Halomonas alimentaria
TACTCGGATTTACCGCCGTTTCTCTATCCCGCCGTCGCCTAAGAGTACTTCGTTTTCACGCCAGTCTGCGAAGAACCTTTCTTTTCTATATCACCGCTGCACTTGTCGCCGTCTGTCGGAGGCCGGCTGCCTCCGTGGTGTCGGCGATCAGGCCCGCGAGCAGGTCATCCAGCCCGGTGAGACGCTTGAGGCGCTGGAAACGTCGGGCCGCCTCGGCGTCTGCCTGGCGCATATGGTTGAGCCACTGCTTTACCAGGGAGGTGACGACGCGTTCGGGCAGAGCTCGGCGCTGGAGGGTGGCGAATTCTTCGAGGATTGCTGCCCGCGCCGCCCAGGGGGTGGGCGGCAGCCGCTCGCCGGTATGCTGCCAGTGGCGGATGCGGGCTGCCAGCCAGGGGTCGGCCAGGGCGCCTCGGCCAAGCATCACGTGTCGGCAGCCGGAGAGGGTGCGGGCCTTCCAGTAGTCCTCGAGGGTCCAGATGTCGCCGTTGGCGATCACCGGGATGGTCAGGTCGCGTCGAATGCGGCCGATCCACTCCCAGTGGGCCGGTGGGCGGTAGCCCTCTTCCCGGGTGCGGCCATGCACCACCAGGTGGCGGGCACCCCCTGCCTGGGCAGCGCGCCCGCAGGCCAGTGCCAGGCGTCGATCGGCGAAGCCCAGGCGGATCTTGGCGGTCACTGGAATATGCTGGCCCACTGTCTCATGCACGGCAGCGACCACGGCATGCACGCGCCGCGGGTCGCGCAGCAGCGAGGCGCCGCCATCGTGGCGGTTGACCAGCTTGGCCGGGCAGCCGAAGTTGAGGTCGACACCGGTGGCGCCTAGGCGCAGTGCCTGGGCGGCGTTGGCCGCCAGGGCCTCGGGATCGGAGCCGAGCAGCTGTAGCTGAACCGGTACGCCGGCCGGAGTCGTCATGCGAGCGCCCTGGAGTTCGGGGCAGTGCTTATGGAAGACGCGCGGTGGCAGTCGGGCATCTACCACGCGGACGAACTCGGTGACCGCCCAGTCGAAGCCCGGCTGCCGGGTCAGCAGGTCCCGGGTGTGGGCGTCGATAACGCCCTCCATAGGGGCCAGGCCGACCCTGCCCGGTACATCTTGTAGTAAATTAACAACGCCGACTTCCACCACAGCACCATTGCAATCTGATCAGAGTGTGGCAGGTTATAGCATCGAAAATTTTGCGCAAGCCGCCATGTCTCGCACCGTTGAGGCGCATGGAGGTACATGTTCAACAGGAGAGGCGCGCGATGCAGGACATGCAGCTGCTGGAAGAGGGACTCTCCCTCATGGCCCTTGGCATGGGCTTCGTTTTTGTTTTTCTTACCTTGCTAGTCATCGTCACCACCCTGATGTCCAAGATCATCGGTCGCTTCTTCCCGGAGCCCGTGGCGCCTCCGGTGCCGGCACGCGGTCGTGGTGCCGCTCCCCAGGACGATGACGTCATGGTGGCCATCAGTGCCGCGGTGCATCACTATCGCCGCCGACACCGCCGCTGAACCCCGCCTGCCTCCCTTCTCCCTACATCCACTACCTCAAGGTCAAACCCATGACTGACAACGCTCGCCCGCTGGGCATCACCGATGTGGTCCTGCGTGACGCCCACCAGTCGCTGTTCGCCACCCGCATGCGTCTCGACGACATGCTGCCCATCGCCGAGAAGCTCGACCGCGTCGGCTTCTGGTCTCTGGAGTCCTGGGGCGGGGCCACCTTCGACGCCTGTATCCGCTACCTCGGCGAGGATCCGTGGGAGCGGATACGGGCGTTGAAGGCCGCCATGCCCAACACCCCCCAGCAGATGCTGCTGCGTGGCCAGAATCTGCTGGGCTATCGCCACTACGCCGATGACGTGGTGGACAAGTTCGTCGAGCGGGCCAGGACCAACGGCGTCGACGTGTTCCGTGTCTTCGATGCCATGAACGACCCGCGCAACCTGGAGCGCGCCATCCAGGCGGTGCGCAAGGTCGAGGGTCATGCCCAGGGCACGCTCTCCTACACGGTGAGCCCGGTGCACACCCTGGACGGCTGGGTCGAACTCGGCAAGACCATCGCCGCCATGGGTGCCGATTCGCTCTGCATCAAGGACATGGCCGGCCTGCTCAAGCCCTACGACGCCTTTGAACTTGTCACCAAGCTCAAGAAGGCGGTGGATATCCCCATCCACATGCAGTGTCACGCCACCACCGGCATGTCCACCGCTACCGCCCTCAAGGCCGCCGAGGCAGGCATCGATAACGTCGACACCGCCATCTCCTCGATGTCGATGACCTATGGCCACAGCCCCACCGAATCGGTGGTGGCGATCCTCCAGGGCACCGAGCGCGACACCGGCCTCGACCTCGAGCTGCTCGAGGAGATCGCCGCCTACTTCCGCGAGGTGCGCAAGAAGTACGCCGCCTTCGAGGGCTCGCTGAAGGGCATCGACTCGCGCATCCTGATTGCCCAGGTGCCGGGCGGCATGCTCACCAACATGGAAGGCCAGCTCAAGGAGCAGGGCGCCGGCGACAAGCTCGACGACGTGCTTAAAGAAATTCCCAAGGTACGGGAAGATTTGGGCTTTATTCCGCTGGTCACCCCCACCTCCCAGATCGTCGGCACCCAGGCGGTGATGAACGTGATGATGGGGGAGCGCTACAAGTCGATCTCCAAGGAGGTCCAGGCGCTGCTCAAGGGCGAGTATGGTGCCGCCCCGGCGCCGTTCAACAAGGAGCTGCAGGCGCGCGTGCTGGAGGGGGGCGAGCCGATTACCTGCCGCCCGGCCGACAACCTCAGCCCCGAGATGGACAAGCTGGCCGCCGAGCTCAAGGAGAAGGCCAAGGCCGACGGCATCCGCCTGGCCGAGGGCGAGCGCGAGATCGACGACGTGCTCACCTATGCGCTGTTCCCCCAGATCGGCCTGAAGTTCCTCAACAACCGCGACAACCCCGATGCCTTCGAGCCGGCGCCCCAGGTCTCCGAGGCCGGCGCCAGCCTGCCCGCGAAAGCAGAGGCCAAGGCACTCGCGACCCAGGGCGGAGCCCCGGCCGGCTCCGAGACCTATACCGTCAAGGTCAACGGCAAGCAGTATGTGGTCGAGGTCGCCGAGGGTGGCGAGATCGGCCAGGTCGCCGAGAAGGGCGAGGCCGCCAAGCCCGCCGAGAGCGCCCCCGCCGCCCCCAGCGGCGAGGCGATCACTGCGCCCCTGGCCGGTAACATCTTCAAGGTCAACGTGCGCGAGGGGGACAGCGTCGCCGAGGGGGATGTGGTGATCATCCTCGAGGCGATGAAGATGGAGACCGAGGTGCGTGCCGCATGCGCCGGTACCGTCTCTTCCGTCAAGGTCGGCGAGGGCGACAGCGTCGCCGTCGGTGACGTGCTGATCGAGCTCTAAGGGCCCCGACATGGAGAAACTACTGACACTCTGGTACGGCTCGGGGGTCTACAACCTGACGCCGGGTCAGGCCGTGATGATCCTGGTCGGCATGCTGCTGCTCTACCTGGCCATCGCCAAGAAGTTCGAGCCGCTGCTGCTGGTGCCCATCGGCTTCGGCGGCATCCTGGCCAACATTCCCGAGGCGGGCCTGGCGCTGTCGGCGCTGGACCAGGCCATCGAGGTGGCCAAGCCAGCGGTGCTGCAGCAGCTCGCGACGGCGCTGGGCGTGACCCTCGACCCCCTGGCCAACGCCGAGGCGTGGCGCGAGTCGCTCAAGGGCGTGGCCCACGACGGGGCCGCGCCGGATGCGCTGCGCGCCGCGCGCGACATCGCGGTGGGCGTCGGTTATGGCGACGGCATGCTCTACAGCTTCTACAAGGTTGCCATCGCCTCCGGCATCGCCCCGCTGATCATCTTCATGGGCGTGGGTGCGATGACTGACTTCGGCCCGCTGCTGGCCAATCCGCGCACCCTGTTCCTGGGTGCGGCGGCCCAGTTCGGCATCTTCGCCACCCTGTTCGGCGCGGTGGGCCTCTCGTCGCTGGGCGTGATGGACTTCTCGCTCAACCAGGCCGCTGCCATCGGCATCATCGGCGGCGCCGACGGCCCCACCTCGATCTACGTGTCGAGCGTGCTGGCTCCCGAACTGCTGGGTGCGATCGCCGTGGCCGCCTACGCCTACATGGCCCTGGTGCCGCTGATCCAGCCGCCGATCATGAAGCTGCTGACCTCGAAGCGGGAGCGCGAGATCACCATGACCCAGCTGCGGCCGGTGTCGAAGCGCGAGAAGATCGCCTTCCCCATCGCCATCCTGCTGCTGGTGGCCTTCTTCCTGCCCGATGCGGCACCGCTGCTGGGGATGTTCTGCTTCGGCAACCTGATGCGCGAGTGCGGGGTGGTGGAGCGCCTCTCCGATACCGCCCAGAACGCCCTGATCAACATCGTCACCATCATCCTGGGCCTCTCGGTGGGCTCCAAGCTGATGGCCGAGAGCTTCCTGGCCGTGGAGACCCTGGGCATCCTGGCGCTGGGCATCGTGGCCTTCGGCATCGGCACCGCCGCGGGGGTGCTGATGGCCAAGCTGATGAATGCGGTGAGCCGCATTCCGATCAATCCGCTGATCGGCTCGGCGGGCGTCTCGGCGGTGCCCATGGCGGCCCGGGTCTCCAACAAGGTGGGCCTGGAGGCCAACCCGCACAACTTCCTGCTGATGCACGCCATGGGGCCCAACGTGGCCGGGGTGATCGGCTCGGCGGTGGCCGCGGGGGTGATGATCAAGTACCTGGGCTGATCGCCACAGGATGCCAGCCACTGCGAAAGGCGCCCTCGGGCGCCTTTCGTCTTTTCCGGGTGGTAACAGGGGGGAGGGGTCAGGCCTCGAGGAGCTCGAGGTGACCGCGCAGCCGCGAAGCCAGCGGGCTCAGCTCGACCTCGACGTCGCGGGGCCAGCCGACGGTGAGGCGCACGCCCTGGGCGTCGTAGTCGGCCGCCTCGACGGGGATCTCGCGCTCGGCGAGCCAGGCCCGGGCCTCGGCCTCACCCGCGAAGTCGACCCGTAACTGCAGCGGGCTACGCTCGATGATCTCGCGTCTCGGCAAGGTCTCCAGTGCCTGGGACACGGCCTGGCTGTAGGCGCGGGCCAGGCCGCCGGTGCCCAGCTTGGTGCCGCCGAAGTAACGTGTGACCACGCAACCCACCTGGCCCAGGCCCGAGCCCTCCAGCACCTGAAACATGGGGCGGCCGGCGGTTCCGCCGGGCTCGCCGTCGTCGGAGAAGCCGATGGCGGACTGCTCGCCGGGCGGTCCGGCTATAAAGGCGCTGCAGTGGTGGCTGGCACCGGGGTGGCGCTCGCGGGCGGCCGACAGCAGTGTCTCGAAGGCGGCCACGTCTGGGGCATGGCAGAGCCAGGCGATAAAGCGGCTGCGTTCGACGTCGGTCTCGGTTTCCCGCCACTCTCCCGGCGGCAGGTCGGGTATCGGGTAGCGCATCAGGCGGCCAGTTCGCCCTGGCGCACCACGCCCATCACCATGCCCAACACCTGGATATCGCTGTTCTTGAGGAAGATGGGGGCCATCTGCTGGTTGGCGGGCTGCAGGCGTACGCCGGACTTCTCGATATAGAGCTTCTTCAGGGTGACCTCCCGGTTGTTGATCATGACCACCGCGGTCTCGCCGTTCTCGGCGCTCTCGCACTGTTCGATGATGATCACATCCCCATCGAAGATGTTGCAATCGATCATCGAGTCACCGCGCACGCGCAGGGCGTAGGTGTTGCGCCGCACCATGCGCCGGGGGACGCGGATATGGCTCACGCTGGGGCAGGCCTCGATGGGCATGCCCGCCGAAACGTTGCCCAGCAGCGGGACCTCGACCATCTCCTGCGCATCGCCGGGCATGGGGCAGGGCGTCCAGGCCTCGGCCAGGCGCTGGTTGGGGCGGCGGATCAGGAACTGCGTGGTGACCTCGGGCATGCTGCATCTCCTGTTGAAACATACAGTGTCTGGTGAGCATAGCAGGGCGCCCGAATCTGGCAAGGCGACCAATCGACGATGCGCTTGATGCATGTCAACCGCGACCTGCTGACGCGGCAGGCGTCTCTGGTAGAAAAAGCCCTTTCCGTGTAGAGTCTCGAGCCAAATTACCCACGCCGGAGAGTGTCTTGACCCTGCGCCTGCAAGCCAGAGGCCTGGCCTGTGAACGGGATGATCGGTGGCTGTTCGAGGATCTCGACCTGGATATCCGCGGCGGTGAGATCGTGCGCGTCGAAGGCCCCAACGGCAGTGGCAAGACCACCCTGCTCAAGATCCTTTCCGGCCAGCTCGCCGACTACCATGGCGAACTGTTCTGGAACGAACGGCCCATGCGCCAGGCGCGCCAGTCCTTCCTCGAGAACCTGCTCTATCTGGGCCATGCCCCGGGGGTCAAGGCGGCGCTGACACCGCTGGAGAACCTCGCCTGGTACCAGGCGCTGGCCGGTGAAGCCGTCCATGAGGCCCCGCGCCTGGCAGCGCTGGAGTCGGTGGGGCTGGCGGGCTTCGAGGACGTGCCGGCCGGACAGCTCTCGGCCGGCCAGCAGCGTCGGGTGGCGCTGGCCCGCCTGGAGCTCACGCCGCGTCCGTTGTGGGTGCTGGACGAACCCTTTACCGCCATCGACCGCCATGGGGTCGCGGCGCTGGAGGAGCGTCTTGTGGTCCACGCCCGTTCGGGGGGCTGTGTGCTGGTGACCACTCACCATGAACTCAAGGCGTCGGAAGAGCTGCGGCATGTCCGTCTCGGCCGGGGAGGGCAAGATGCCGAGCGCTGATACTCGCATGAACGGCAGCGACAGCAAGCGCGATAACGGCGACCGTCAGGTCACTGCAGGGGAACCCCGCGGCGGCCTGACGGTCGCAGTCTGGGCGACGCTCAAGCGCGACCTGACCCTGCTGATGCGTCGACGCAGCGAGGTGCTCAATCCGCTGGTGTTCTTCGCCCTGGTGATCACCCTGTTCCCGATCGGCATCTCGCCGGACCCGGAACTGCTGGCCACCATCGCCCCCGGGCTGCTGTGGGTGGCGGCGCTGCTGGCGGCGCTGCTCTCCCTGGACAGCCTGTTTCGCGGCGACTACGAGGACGGCTCCCTGGAGCAGCTGCTGCTGACGCCACAGCCGCTGCCCATGCTGGGGCTGGCCAAGGTGGCGGTTCATTGGCTGCTGACCGGACTGCCGCTGGCGCTGATGGCCCCGGTATTGGGCATCATGCTGGCGCTGCCGGCGGGCAGCTACCTGATACTGGCCTTCTCCCTGGCCCTGGGCACCGCCAGCCTGAGCCTGATCGGTGCCATCGGCGCGGCGCTCACCGTGGGGCTGTCACGCGGCGGGGTGCTGCTGTCACTGCTGGTACTGCCGCTCTATATCCCGGTGCTGATCTTCGGCGCCGGTGCCGTTCAGGCGGCGATCATGGGCGATGGCGCCGCCGCACATCTGGCGATTCTGGGGGCCCTGTTGGCCCTGTCACTGATGCTGGCCCCCTGGGCGATCGCGGCGTCGCTGCGCATCAGTATCAACGGTTGAGAGGTGGAAAAGGCATGTGGGCCTTCATTAACAAGTTGCGTTCCCCCAAGTGGTTCTACGCCATCAGCGAACGGCTGCTGCCGTGGTTCTGGGTGGCCGCGGCTGCGCTGATCCTGGTGGGCAGCGTCTGGGGGCTGGCCTTCGCGCCGGCGGACTATCAGCAGGGCAACAGCTTCCGCATCATCTACGTGCACGTGCCGGCGGCCTTCCTGGCCCAGTCGATCTTCGTCAGCATGGCGGTGTGTGGCCTGGTCTACATGGTGTGGAAGATCAAGGTGGCCGACATGGTCGCGGCGATGATGGCGCCACTGGGGGCCGCCATGACATTCATCTCGCTGTTCTCCGGGGCGGTGTGGGGCGTGCCTACCTGGGGCACCTGGTGGATGTGGGATGCGCGGCTGACCTCGATGCTGATCCTGTTTTTCCTCTACCTGGGAGTGATCGCCCTGCGCGGCGCCTTCGCCAGCCGCGACAGCGCTTCTCGGGCCGCCTCCGTGCTGGCCATGGTGGGGGTGATCAATATCCCCATCATCAAGTACTCGGTGGACTGGTGGTACACCCTGCACCAGCCCGCCACCTTTACTGTTACCGGGCGTGTCGGCATGCCCATGGAGATGTGGGTCCCGCTGCTGATCATGGTGCTGGGGTTCTACAGCTTCTTCATCGCGGTGACCCTGATGCGCACGCGCAGCGAGATCCTGCGCCGCGAATCCAACAAGCGTTGGGTGCGTGACCTGGCCGGAGGAGAGCGCTGATGGCCTTCGAATCCTTCAACGAATTCATCGCCATGGGGGGGCATGCCCCCTATGTCTGGGCGGCCTGGGCGGCGACCGCCGCGCTGCTCGTCGCCATCGTCCTCCACGCCCGCGCCGAGCGCCGCCAGCTGCTGCGCAGCCTGCAGCGTCGCGTCCGTCGCGAGCAGCGCCTGGGAGTCGATCAGGACGAGGCAGCGAAAGTTTCACATCAATCGGGTGGTAATCGTCATGACACTTAGCCTGACACCGAAGCGCAAGCAGAGGCTCTTCGTGATCCTGGGGCTCGTCGCCCTGGCCGCGATCGCCGTGGGCCTGACCCTCTACGCCCTGCGCAGTAACATCAACCTGTTCTTCAGCCCGGTACAGATCGCCGCCGGGGATGCCCCCTTCGAACGCCAGATCCGTGCCGGAGGCATGGTCAAGGAGGGCACCGTGGCCCGTGATCCGGAGAGCCTCGATGTGGCCTTCGTGGTCACCGACTATGTCGATGATCTCGAGGTGCGCTACAGCGGCATCCTGCCCGACCTGTTCCGCGAGGGGCAGGGCGTGGTGGTGGTCGGCGAACTGCAGTCCGAGGGCTGGCTGCGTGCCGACCAGGTGCTGGCTCGCCACGACGAGAACTACATGCCCCCCGAGGTGGCCCAGGCCCTGGAAGACGCCGGCTACTCGCCGGAGGACTATCAGGCCAAGGCCGCCGAGGTGGGTGAGCGGATGGAAGCCCAGCAGCAAGGCGCCAGCCAGTAACGAGCGGAGAACCCATGCAGATCCTGATGATCCCCGAGATCGGCCACTACGCCCTGGTGATCGCCATGCTGATGGCCGCCGTGCAGGGCGTGTTGCCACTGGCCGGCGCGGCCACCCGCCGCCCGCTGTGGATGGCCTACGCCCGGCCCATGGCGGCCGGGCAGCTGCTGTTCGTGGCCATCGCCTACGCCTGTCTGACGGCCAGCTACATGCTGGACGACTTCAGCGTGACCAACGTGGCCAACAACTCCAACTCCATGCTGCCCTGGTACTACAAGCTCAGTGCCGTGTGGGGCAACCATGAGGGCTCGGTACTGCTGTGGAGCCTGCTGCTGGCCGCCTGGGGCTACTTCGCCTCGCGCTTCTCCCGGGAGCTGCCTCGCGACATGGTGGCGCGGGTGCTGGGCGTGCTGGGGCTGGTCGGCACCGGCTTCCTGGCCTTCGTGCTGGTCACCTCCAACCCCTTCGAGCGCCTGCTGCCCAACGTGCCGGGCGACGGTGCCGACCTCAACCCGCTGCTCCAGGACATCGGCCTGATCATGCATCCGCCGATGCTCTACATGGGCTATGTGGGCTTCTCGGTCGTCTTCGCCTTCGCCATCGCAGCCCTGCTGGGCGGTCGTCTGGATGCGGCCTGGGCCCGCTGGGCGCGCCCCTGGACCAACCTGGCCTGGGCCTTCCTCACCGTGGGTATCGCCCTGGGCAGCTGGTGGGCCTACTACGAGCTGGGCTGGGGCGGCTGGTGGTTCTGGGACCCCGTCGAGAACGCCTCGCTGCTGCCCTGGCTGACCGGCACGGCGCTGATGCACTCCCTGGCGGTGACCGAGAAGCGCGGTGCCTTCAAGAGCTGGACCCTGCTGCTGGCGATCTTTACCTTCTCGCTGTCGCTGCTGGGCACCTTCCTGGTGCGCTCCGGGGTGCTCACCTCGGTGCATGCCTTCGCCAACGACCCCTCACGCGGCCAGTTCATCCTGATGCTGCTGGGCATCACCGTGGGCCTGTCGCTGCTGGTGTTCGCGTTGCGGGCGCCGCGGGTCGGCCACAAGGTCGGCTTCACCTGGCTCTCTCGCGATGCCCTGCTGCTGATCAACAACATCCTGCTGGTGATCATGACGATCACCGTGCTGATGGGCACCGTCTACCCGCTGCTGCTCGATGCCCTGGATCTGGGCAAGATCAGCGTCGGCCCTCCCTACTTCAACGCGCTCTTCGTGCCGCTTACCCTGCTCCTCGCGCTGTTCATGGGGCTCGGCCAGGTGGCGCGCTGGAAGCAGACACCGGTGAGCCTGCTGGTCAGCCGACTGTGGCTGGCGGCGGTGGGGGCCGTGGTACTGGGGGCGGCACTGCCGCTGCTGTTCGCCGAGCGCTGGAGTCCGGCGGTGGCGATCGGCCTGATCGCGGCGCTGTGGATCGTGCTGCCCATGCTGCGTGACCTGTTCGAGAAGGCCCGTAACGCCAGCTCCGTGGGTGCCGGGCTCAAGAAGCTGTCGCTGGCCTACTGGGGCATGCAGCTCGGCCACCTGGGCGTGGCGGTGACCATCGTCGGCGTGGCGGTGGTCTCCAACTACAGCATCGAGCAGAACGTGCGCATGGCACCGGGCGACAGCGTCGAGGTGGCCGGCTACACCTTCACCATGAACGAGCTCTCCAGCCGCCAGGGAGCCAACTTCCTGGCCGACCGGGCCAACATCTCGGTACAGCATGGCGACAGCAGTCGTAGCTTCGCCATGAACCCCGAGAAGCGCCTCTACCTGGCGACCCGCATGCCGATGTCCCAGGTGGCGCTGCGTCCCGGCTTCCTGCGTGACCTCTACGTGGCCATGGGCGAGGACCTGGGCGACGGCAGCTGGGCGCTGCGGGTGCAGTACAAGCCCTTCGTGCGCTGGCTGTGGCTGGGTGGCCTGCTGATGGCCTTCGGTGGTGTCCTTGCGGTGGCCGACAAGCGCTACCGGCGCCTGGCGACCGCGCGTGACCCCGAGGCCAGGGCGGCCCCCGCGCCGGGGCGGGAGGCCAGCGCATGAATCGTCGGCTGATCCTGCTGCTTCCGCTGGCCGGTTTCCTGGCGCTGGCGGTGTTCCTCTATCAGGGGCTGTCGCTGAACCCCTTCCATCGCGAGTCGGCCCTGATGGCGCGCGAGTTCCCCGCGTTCGACCTGGCCACCCTCAAGGAGCCCGAGCGGCGGGTCGATCGTGACCTGCTGACCACCGGCGAGCTGACCCTGGTCAACGTCTGGGGTGAGTGGTGTCCCGAGTGCAAGCGTGAGATGCCGCAGCTGCTCGACCTCGCCGAGCGCCACGACATCCGCCTGGTGGGCATCAGCTGGAAGGATACCCGCGAGAAGGCGCTGGGCTTCCTGGAGGAGTTCGGCGACCCCTTCGAGGTCAACATCTTCGACCCGGACAACGAGCTGGCCTTCGAGCTCGGCGTCTATGGCGCGCCGGAGACCTTCCTGGTGGATGGTGACGGGGTGATCCGCTACCACCACACCGGTTATATCGCGCCGGGCGATGTCACCGAGACGATCCTTCCGGAGGTGGAACAATGGCGCTGATGCGACTTTCGCGACTCCTGACCACGGCTCTTGTCCTGCTGCTGGTGGCGGGGTTGGCACAGGCCGCCGCCATCGAGGTACGCGAGTTCGATGATCCGGTGCTCGAGGAGCGCTATCGCGACCTCACCGCCTCACTGCGCTGTCCGACCTGTCAGAACCAGGCGATCAATGACTCCGACGCCCCGGTCTCCGGCGACATGCGTGATCGTGTCTACCGGCTGCTGATGGACGGTCGCGCGGACATCGAGATCCGTAACCATATGGTGGAGCGTTTCGGCGACTACGTGCTTTACAACCCGCGCCTCGAGGGCCGCACCTACCTGCTGTGGGGGCTGCCGGCGGTGCTGGGCCTGCTTGGCCTGGTGCTGGTGGGCCTGCTGGTACGCGCCCGTCGTAACGCCTCCAACAGGGAGCTCTCCGCCGAGGAACGTGCTCGCCTGGATGCCCTGATCAACCGCGAGAGAACCGAATGACCCTGCTGTGGATCGCCTTCGCCTTACTGCTGCTGCCGGCCCTGTGGCTGCTGGTGGCGCCTCTCAAGCGAGCCCGCGCGGTGCACGACGCCCAGCGCGATCATGAGACCAACGACCGCTCCGCGGATCAGAACGTGGCCATCTACCAGCGCCGCCTGGCCTCCCTGGAGGCCGCCTTCGAGCGTGGCGATATCGATCAGGCCAGTTTCGAGGAGGACCGCCTGGCGCTCGAGCGCAGCCTGCTCGAGGACACCGAGCGACTCAAGCGAGCCCCGCTCAAGGCCTCCGCCTCCGGGCGCCTGGCGGTGCCGCTGGTGATGCTGGCGGTGGTGGTGGCCAGCGTGCTCTGGTATCAGCACGAAGGCGCCGAGGGCGACCTGGCGCTGATGGCCGTACGCCAGGAGGTGATGAGCGATCCCGAGGGCTCCCCCGAGATGCTGATCGAGCGGCTCGAGGAGCAGGCCGCCCGCCAGCCGGAGAACCCCAACGTCTGGAGCATGCTGTTCCCGCTCTATCGTGACGGCGGCCAGGGGCGCGAGGCCATCGATGCCCTGGAGCGGCTGATCGAGATCGAGGGGCGCCATCCCCAGCTGCTGGCGCAGCTGGCCCAGATCGAGTTCTTCGTCGCCGGCCGCCGGCTGACCGACCGCGTACAGGAGTTGGTCGACGAGACCCTGGAGAAGAACTCCAGCGAGCCCACGGTGCTCGGCTTGCTGGGCATCGAGGCCTTCGACCGCGGCGCCTATCAGGAGGCCATCGACAACTGGCGGCGTGCCATCGCCGGCATGAGTGATCCCGCCTCCGGTGAGGCGCTGCGCCAGGGTATCCAGATCGCCCAGCAGCGCCTGGGTCAGGAGCCCGAGGGTGACGTGGCGGTGGAGGAGGAGCCCCAGGGTCCCGGTATCCTGGCCCGCGTCAGCCTGGACGAGGAGCTCGCCGGTCGCCTCGACGACAACACCCCGGTGTTCGTGGTCGCCCGGGACATGGCCGGCGAGCTGCCGCCGCTGGCCGTGGCCCGCCTGACACTGGGCGACCTGCCCACCGAGCTGGTGCTCGACCAGCGCCATGCCATGTCGCCCCAGGCCAACCTCGGCCAGGTCGAGCAGGCACGCCTGGTGGTGCGCGTCTCCGAGAGTGGCCAGGCCACGCCCCAGCCCGGCGACATGTTCGGCCAGCGTGGCGGTGTCGCCGTGGGCGACACCGACGGCGAGCCGGTCGAGATCGTGATCGACAGCGTCGTCGATTGAACGGAGTGGACCGCCCGCGATGCGCCTGACCTCGATCCGCCTGGTGGGCTTCAAGTCCTTCGTCGACCCGGTCACGGTGCCCTTCGACAGCAACATGACTGCCATTGTCGGTCCCAACGGCTGTGGCAAGTCCAACATCATCGATGCGGTGCGCTGGGTGATGGGGGAGTCGTCGGCCAAGACCCTGCGTGGCGAGTCCATGGCCGACGTCATCTTCAACGGCTCCACCGGCCGCAGGCCGGTGGGGCAGGCCGCCATCGAGCTGCGCTTCGACAATCGCGACGGTGCCATGGGGGGGCTTTATGCCCAGTACGCCGAGATCGCGGTGAAGCGCCAGGTCACCCGCGAGGGGCAGTCCAGCTACTTCTTCAATGGCCAGAAGTGCCGTCGCCGCGATATCGCCGACCTCTTCCTGGGCACCGGACTGGGCCCGCGCTCCTACGCCATCATCGGCCAGGGCATGATCTCGCGGCTGATCGAGGCGCGCCCCGACGAGTTGCGCGCCACCCTCGAGGAGGCCGCGGGGATCTCCAAGTACAAGGAGCGGCGCCGCGAGACCGAGAATCGCATGCGTCGCACCCAGGAGAATCTGGAGCGTCTGGAGGATATCCGCGAGGAGCTCGACAAGCAGCTCGAGCGACTCAGGCGCCAGGCCGAGGCGGCACGCCGCTATCAGCAACTCAAGAACGAGGAACACCGCGTCAAGGGCGAGCTGACCCTGCTGCGGGCCCGTGCGCTGCGTGCCAGCCAGGGCGAGGAGGAGAGTCGCGTCGCCGAGCTCGAGACCGCCGTGGAGCGCGAGGTGCTCGGGCTGCGCCAGTGCGAGACCCGCCTGGAGGAGGCCCGTGCCGACCACGACCGCCTGGCCTCCGAGCTCGACGCCGAGCAGTCGCGCTTCTTCGAGACCACCACCGCCATCGCCCGCCTGGAGCAGGACCTGGAGCATGGCCGTTCCCGGGATGCCCAGCTGGCCCGCGACCTCGAGACGGCACGCCGCGAGCTGGCCGACCTCGAGCGTCTCGGCGAGGACGACGGCGAGCGCCTGGTCAGCCTCGACGAGCGTCTGGCAACCCTGGTCCCCGAGCGTGAAGAGCTCGCCGAGCGCCTCGAGGAGCTTGAGGCCGCCCTGGAGGAGGCCGAGCCCGAGGCGGAAGAGGCCGATGCCGCCTGGGAGACGTTCAGCGAGCAGTGGCGCGAGACCAGCCGAGAGGCCGAGCGTAGCCAGGATCGCCTGCGCGAGCTGGAGTCACGCCTGGAGCGGCTCGACGCCGATCTCGCGCGTCGCCGCCAGCAGCAGCAGGAGCTGCCCGACCTGCAGGCGTTGACCGCCCAGCGCGACGAGCTCGCCGAGCAGCTCGCCGAGATCGAGCTCGAGCGCGAGGCACTCGAGGATCGTCGCGATGCCCTGGCCCAGGCCCGGGAGGCCGCTCGCGAGAGGTCGCGAACCGCCGAGGAGGGACGCGAGGTCGAACGCCAGGCGCGCAGCGAACTGGCCGGTGAGCTGGCGTCGCTGGAGGCGCTGATCGAGGCGGGGCTGGCCGACCACGACGAGACGCTGGATGCTCATCTTGCCGAGCATGGGCTCGGCGATGCCCCACGCCTCGGCGAATGCCTGGCGGTGGCCCCCGGCTGGGAGGAGGTCGTCTCCTGGGTGCTGGCACCCTGGCTGCGCGCCCGGATGGCACCACTCGATGGCCGCCTGGAGGCCCTGGCGGCCTCGCCGGGGGAGCTGGGGCTGGTCGCAGCGAGCGAGTCCGCGGCACCGCCCGACAGCCTCGCCGCCCGGGTGGAGGGAGCCGGTGGTGCCGGCCAGTGGCTGGCCACGGTGCGCTGCGCGGAGAGTCGCGATGACGCCTGGTCGCGTCGCCACGAGCTGGCTCCTGGCGAGAGCCTGATCACCGCCGATGGCCTGTGGCTTGGGCATGGCTGGGCACGCCGGCGGGGCAGCGGCGACGGCCCGGATGCGCTGCTCGTCAGCCGGCGCCGCCAGGCCGAGGTGCGCGGGCTCCTCGACGCCGTCGAGGCACGCCTGGCCGATCACGAGACACGCCTGGCGCATGCCCTGGAGGAGGCCGAACGTGCCGATACGGACCTCGAGGCGTGCCACCAGGCGGAGCGCGACCTCGATCGCCGCCATCAGCAGCTCGCCGTCCAGGACAGTGGCCTGGCCAGTCGACTCGAGCACCTGCAGGGTCGCGCCGCCGAGCTGAGCGAGGAGCTTGCCGGCCTCGGCGAGTCTCGCGAGGAGGCGCGCCTGGCCATCGATGAGGTGCGCGAGCAGTGGCAGGCCGCCATGGTGCGCCTGGAGGAGGGCGCCGAGCGTCGGGAACGCTTGGAGAGGCTGCGCCAGGCAGCCCGCGAGCGGCTCGCCAGTCTGCGTGGCCAGCAGCGCCCGCTGGCCGACCAGCTGCAGCACCTGGCCCTCGAGCAGGAGCGCCTGGCCGCCGAGCGTGCCGGCCTCGCCGAACAGCAGGGGCGTGCGGGAGAGGCGCGGGAGCGGCTCCAGGGGCGCCTCGCGGAGCTGGAGGAGGAGCTTGAGCTGCTCCGCGAGCCCGAGGAGGAGAGCCGCGAACGCCTCGAGGAGCTGCTCGACCGGCGCGAGCGCGAGGAGCGCAGCCTCAACGCGGTGCGTGCCCGGGCCGCGGAACTGGTCGAGCGACTGCGCGAGGACGAGCAGGCTCGCCAGGGTCACGAGCGTGCGCTGGAGGGCATCCGCGAGCGTCTGCAGGAGTCGCGCATGCAGGTCCAGGCGCTGCGTCTCAAGGCCGAGGGCCAGGATGAGCAGCTGCGGGAGCTGAACCACGACGAGCAGGCCCTGGGCGAGTCGCTCGACCCCAACGCCACCGAGTCGGCCTGGCAGACCCGCCTCGAGGAGCTCGGCGAGCGCATCCGCCGCCTGGGTGCCATCAACCTGGCGGCCATCGAGGAGTACGACCAGCAGGCCGAGCGCCGCGACTACCTGGAGGCCCAGCACGCCGAGCTGAGCGAGGCGCTGGAGACACTCGATCGGGCGATTCGCCGCATCGACCAGGAAACCCGTAGTCGATTCCGGGACACCTTCGAGCGAGTCAATACGGGTCTGCAGGCACTTTTTCCGCGAGTCTTCGGTGGCGGAACCGCGTGGTTGACGCTGACCGGCGACGATTTGCTGGAGACCGGGGTCGCCATCATGGCGCGACCGCCGGGCAAGAAGAACAGCACCATTCATCTGCTGTCGGGGGGCGAAAAGGCGCTGACAGCCCTGTCCCTGGTATTCGCCATCTTCCAGCTCAACCCGGCACCCTTCTGCATGCTCGACGAGGTGGACGCTCCCCTGGATGATGCCAATGTGGGACGCTACGCCAGGCTGGTGAAGGAGATGTCCGAGAGCGTGCAGTTCATCTACATCACCCACAACAAGATCGCCATGGAAGCGGGCGAGAGGTTGATGGGGGTGACGATGCAGGAGCCAGGTGTCTCTCGGCTCGTGGCGGTGGATGTCGAAGAGGCCGCGGCACTCGCCGAGGCCTGAACGCTTGAATGAAACCCCGAAAAGGGGTAACAAGGAAGCATCACATGTTGCAATGCATGGAAGCAGGGGGATCATCGAAGGGCGATTGCGAAGGGCAGGTCCGGCTTGGCGTGGAAAATCGCCGATGCTTGACAAATAAAAAAAGTGGCCCTTTTTTCGGCAATCGCGCTATGCTGGTGACGGACAACCATCTGGCATGGCGCCCTAGCGAAAGGCTGACGACCCATGGAACTTAGAGAGTGGCTGATCATCCTGGGGTTGGCGCTGGTGACCCTCATCGTGGTGGATGGAGTGCGTCGCCTGCAGCGTCAACGACGTATTCCCCGCCTCGATGAGGTGGCGGAAGACGCCCACGGCACCGACCCCGACGAAGAGGCCCGCAAGGCCGAAATCAACTGGGAACTGCCCAACGGAGGGGCGCGAGTCGTCAGGCCCGCCGATTACAGCCGTGTGCAACCCAAACCCAAGCTCGAGCGCCAGGAGCATCCTGGTCCGTCGCGTGTGCTTTCCAGCTGGAAGGCTTCCGCCCCCCGGCAGGAGGCGCATGAGGCGGTAGCTGCCGAACCGACAGCGCCACGTGCCGCCGCTGCCGGCGTCGCGCATCCTGAGTCATCGGTATCCGCCGAGAGGGCGGAAGAGGCGACGTCACGCGAGAGCGTGAGAAGCTCGGTCAAGAGCGAGCCCGAGCCGCATGTGGCCGCCGCAGAGCGCGATACCGAGGTTCGCAGCACCCGGCAGCAGGCCGAGAGCCCCGTAGAAGAGCGTCGCGAGCCTACCCTCGCCGCCTTCGAGGAAGCCTCCGGGGCTACCTCTGCACCGGGCGAGCCGATGGCAGACGCCGGCGCCGAGCCCCTCGCCGCCGATCCCCGGGATCACGAGGATGCCGAGGACGACGAGCGCTACCGCCTGGTCGATTTCGATGGTGTCGGCGACTCCCTGAAGAGTGGCTCGAAGCGCATGGGCGCCTCGGTCCAGCGCTTCGGGGCTTCGCTGCAGAAGAGCCTGGCCGAGCGTCGCGAGCAGAAGCGCCAGGACAGGATCCGTCGCGAGGAAGAGAAGGCTCGCAAGGCGGCCGAGGAGTCCGAGCGCAAGCGCCAGGCCCAGGCCGACGCGGAGTCTGACCGTGTCGCCCGCGAGGCCGAGCGTCGGCGCCTGGAGTCCGAAGCCGCGGCCGCCGAGGATGGCGACGACCCGCTCTTCGCGCCGCGTCGGCAGGCCGATGAGGCGAACGATGCCATGGCGGTCGCCGAGGAGGAGGCCGTCGAGGCATCTCGCCACAGCGACAAGGTACGGATCCATCCGGTGCTGGAGAAGGCGCTGCGTCACGACGTGAGCGCGGAGCATGCCCGCCTGACCCTCAGCCAGGCCGAGGAGATCATCGTCATCTCGGTGATGGCCCGGGATGACGAGGGTTTCTCCGGTACCGCCCTGCTCGACCTGATGCTGGCCTGTGGCCTGCGTTATGACCGCGAGATGGGGGTCTTCCACCGCTTCGAGACCGAGGACCCCGAGAGCCGTCTGCAGTTCTCCATGGTCAATGGCGTCAAGCCCGGGACCTTCCCCATCGAAGCGATCGATGACTTCCGTACGCCGGGGATCACGCTGCTGATGCCGCTGCCGGGAGCCGAGGACTGCGGCGCCGCCTTCGAGGCGATGGTGGAGACCGCGATGGTCATCGTGCGCCATATGGGTGGCGAGCTGAAGGACGAGAACCAGAGCGTGATGACCGCCCAGACGGTGGAGTTCGCCCGCCAGCGCGTGCAGGAGTTCGTACGCCGCAATCGCCTGCACCGCTATCAGGTCAACTAGCGGCAAACCATAGGCGTGAAGCTGGAATACACCCCCCGTGAGGTAGCCCCACGGGGGGTGTTGCTTTGGTAAGCTAGTCGATCATCTTGCCTCGTGCCCCGAGGCCCACGCGATAGACCGTGACACGGATTGCCATGAACCAGCCCGACTCGAAGATCCGCGACGAGCTCGAGCGCCTGCGCGCCGAGCTAGACGATGCCAACTACCGTTACTACGTCCTCGACGATCCGGTCCTTACCGATGCCGACTACGATCGACGGCTGCGTCGCCTCCAGGAGCTCGAGGACGAGCATCCCGAGCTGGTGACGGCGGACTCGCCCACCCAGCGAGTCGGGGCGCCTCCGGAGGCAGGCTTTCCCGAGGTCGAGCATGCGGTGCCGATGCTCTCCCTGGACAACGCCTTCGACGAGGAGGAGATCAAGGCCTTCGTCAGGCGTGTCGCCGACCGCCTGGAGGCAAATGGTGAGCCGCTGGCCTTCTGCTGCGAGCCCAAGCTCGACGGGGCCGCGGTCTCGCTGGTCTACGAAGGTGGCGAGCTGACTGCCGGAGTTACCCGGGGCGACGGCCGTACCGGTGAGGGGATTACTTCCAGTGTGAAGACGTTGAGGTCGATTCCTCTCAGGCTACGTGGAAAGGAGTGGCCCGATCGCCTCGAGGTGCGTGGTGAAGTCACCATGCGCCACGCAGACTTCGAGGCCATGAATGACAAGGCCAGGGAGGAGGGAAGCAAGGTCTTCGCCAACCCTCGTAACGCCGCCGCCGGCAGTCTTCGCCAGCTCGACCCGCGAGTTACCGATAAGCGTCCCCTGGAGTTCACGGCCTATCAGCTGGTGGATCAGGACATGGCTAGCCTTGCCAATGTCGATGTGCCGACCCACAGCCAACAGATGCAGTTGCTGCGTGACTGGGGGTTTCGGATAAATCCCGAACTGGCGGTGGTCGAGGGGGCCGAGGGGGTCATCGATTACTGCCGGGGCCTCGGCGAGAAGCGTGATTCACTCGGCTACGATATCGATGGCGTGGTGATCAAGGTCGACGACCTGCGCCTGCAGCGCGAGCTGGGCTTCGTGGCGCGCGCCCCGCGCTGGGCCATCGCCTTCAAGTTTCCCGCCCAGGAGGAGACCACCCGCCTCAATGACGTCGAGTTCCAGGTCGGCCGCACCGGGGCGATCACCCCGGTGGCACGCCTGGAGCCGGTCTCGGTGGCGGGGGTCACCGTCTCCAATGCCACCCTGCACAACGCCGACGAGATCGCCCGGCTCGGGGTGATGATCGGCGATACCGTGGCGATCCGTCGGGCGGGTGACGTCATTCCCCAGGTGGTCCGGGTGCTCGAGGAGCGCCGTCCGGTCGATGCACGGGCGATCGTCTTCCCCGAGCACTGCCCGGTATGTGGCTCGCAGATCGAGCGCCTGGAGGGCGAGGCGGTGGCACGCTGCTCCGGGGGGCTCTACTGCCCGGCCCAGCGCAAGGAGGCCCTCAAGCACTTCGCCTCGCGGCGCGCGCTGGATATCGATGGCCTCGGCGAGAAGCTGATCGACGCCCTGGTCGAGCGCGACTGGGTATCCACCCCGGCGGATCTCTTTCGCCTGGAGGCCGAGCGCCTGGCCACGCTTCCGCGCATGGGCAAGAAGTCCTCCGAGAACCTGGTGGCCTCGCTCGAGAAGGCCAGGCAGACCACGCTTCCGCGCTTCATCTACGCCCTGGGCATTCGCGAGGTAGGCGAGGCCACCGCAGCCAACCTGGCGCGACACTTCGGCTCCCTTGAGGCGTTGATGGCGGCCGAGATCGAAGCGCTCGAGGCGGTGGAGGACGTGGGACCGGTGGTCGCCGCCCATGTCCACACCTTCTTCCGTCAGGCCCACAACCGGGAGACCATCGACGACCTGGTCTCCTGCGGCGTGCACTGGGAGGAGGAGGCCGTGGCCGAGCGGCCCCAGCCCCTGCTCGGCCAGACCTGGGTGCTCACCGGTACCCTGGAGAGCATGACCCGCGATCAGGGCAAGGCTCGGCTTCAGGCGCTGGGGGCTAAGGTGGCCGGCAGCGTATCGAAGAAGACCGCCGGTCTGGTGGCCGGCGAGGCCGCCGGTAGCAAGCTGGAGAAGGCGATGCAGCTGGGTGTGCCGGTACTGGATGAGGAGGCCTTCCTGGCGCGGCTGGCCGCCTGGGAAGCCGGCGAATCCTCAGAGGGAGAGACACGGGAGGGCGAGTCTTGAGTGGCGATCGTTTTATCGAGGTGCCCTACCGCATGCTGCCGGGGGAGACCCTGGATGCCTTGCTGGAGGCCTTCGTCACCCGCCAGGGTTATGACACCACCGATACCGGGGAGGGGATGCGCGGCTGGGTGGCCGAGCTCAAGCGCCAGCTGGAGCGCGGCGAGCTGCTCATCGCCCATGACCTGCGTACCGAGACCACCGAGGTGATGACCCTGGCCCAGTGGCGCGCCTTCGGCCGCGACCTGGCCGACGACGAGGAAGGTTAGTTTCCTCGGATCAGGTCGCGGATCAGCCGCCGCCCCGGGTGCAGGTGGTCCACCAGCGGCTGCTCCAGGGGCAGCGGCTCGTCGCAGATCCGTGAGGCGAGCAGCTCGGCGCACAGCGGCGCGCTGGCCATGCCGCGGGAGCCATGGGCGGCGCTGACCCAGAGGCCCGCATGGTGGCCGCCGGGTGTCTCGGGGATGCGCGTCGCGTCCTTGGCCAGTACCGCGTACTCCTCCCGCCAGGCGTCGGCGTCGGGCACCGGACCACAGTAGGGCGTCTTGTCGGGGCTGGCCGCTCGTACGCCGACCAGCGCGGTGAGATTCTCGGGGGCGAGGTCGGCGCCAGCGTCGCGCAGGGCGGCGACGAAGTGCGGCAGGCCGCGCTCCAGCTCCTCCAGATTGGCGCGATGGTCGGCCTCGCGTTCGCTGGTATCGGTATCGCCAGGTCCGAAGGTTGCCCCGAAGTTGAGCACGCCATCCGCCGCCGGAGGCACATAGCCGCCGGCGCAGACCACGCGTCCCAGCCGAGGCGCCCCCGCGGGCAGCGTGAGCTGGCTGAGCTGGCCGCGAACCGGCTGCAGCGGCAGCGAGGCGGTCTGGGCGAAGGTGGCCGTCTCGACGGCGCCGGCGAGCACCACCTGATCGGCCGTGAGCGGCTCGCCCGTGGCCATCTCCAGCATCCAGCCACTCTCCTGCTGGCGGAGTGCCACCACCTCGCCGCGCCGGAAGGTGACGCCAGGCGTTGCCGCCAGGCGCACGCAGAGCTCCATGGGTCTGACCCAGGCGGCGTCGGGATAGTCCAGCGCCGGGGCATCGATCCTGATGCCGGCGGCGGCGCTGGCCGCCTCGGCATCCAGCCCTCGCACCACGCTCTCCGGCAGGGGGTGGTTGGCCAGGAAGCGTGCCTGACGCGCCTGCTCCTTCTCGCTCCGGGCCAGCTGCAGCACCCCGCTGGCCCGCCACAGCTCCTGCCGCGGGTCGAGCCATGCCAGCCAGCGGCGGCTGTGCAGGAAGCCCGCCAGGTAGGTACGGCTCTGCCGGTTGGTGTCGGCGGCAAGCTTGACGTAGAGGGCCCCCTGCAGGTGGGTGCTGCCGAGATCGGCGCGCGCGAAGCGGTCGATCAGGGTGACGGCGATGCCGCGCCGGGCCAGGGCGGCGGCCGTGCTGGCGCCGGCGATTCCCGCACCGATGACTGCCACATGGCGGGGTGGCAGGGCGGTCGGCGGTGTGAACCAGGGCGTCTGTCGCCGGCGCTCATCCATGGGAGGCGTGGCGATCTCGCCGCACAGCATCTCGCGCTTGCGACCGAACCCCGGTGCCTTGTGCCAGGTGAAGCCGGCAGCGGCCAGGCCGCGCTTGACCACCCCGGCGCAGCTGAAGGTGGCGAAGGTGGCGCCCGGCCGCGAGCGGGCCGCCATGGCCTTGAAGAGCTCGGGCCGCCACATCTCGGGGTTCTTCGCGGGGGCGAAACCGTCCAGGAACCAGGCGTCGACCCGGCCTTCGAGCAGCGCCAGCCGCTCGGCGGCGTCGCCCAGGTGCAGGTCCAGGGTGACCCGCTCGTCGAGCCATAGCCGATGCACGCCGCCCACCGGTTCGGGCCACTGTGCCACGAGTGCCTCGCCGCGTTCGGCCAGGTCCGGCCAGGCGGCCAGCGCCCTGGCCAGATCCTCGCGGCCGAGCGGAAACTTCTCGGTGGAGACCAGGTGCAGCCGTGCCCCGGCCGGGGCGTGGGCGTCGAAGCAGGCCCAGGCGCAGAGCATGTTGAGTCCGGTGCCGAAGCCGGTCTCGCCGACCACGAAGGGGCGCGGCTCCCGCCACTCCCTGAAGCGCTCCGCCAGGCGATTGCCGGCGACGAAGACGTGCTCGGTCTCGGCGCGACCGTCATGCCGGGAGAAGTAGACGTCATCGAAGGCGGGGGAGTGCGGGGCGGCCTCGCCGCTGGCATCGCTGCGCCAGTCGAGGCGGGCGGTTTCCAGGGCGGCGAGGGGCGGCAGGCCATCGGGGGCGGCGGTCAAGGGGAGCTCCGGAAGCGTTCAAAATTTGATCGGTCACGCCGCGGGGCCGGGGCCAGGGGGCTGGCGAAAGGCATCCGCGGCGTTTCAACAGTGTTATCCACAGCCTCTGTGCAAAACCGGCTGTTGATAAGCCATCCTGTTCAGGCCGGCGCTCTCAGGGAAGCACCTTCTTGAAGGGCTTCACCGTGACCTTGGCGTAGACCCCGGCGATCATGTAGGGATCGGCGTCGGCCCAGGCCTGGGCCGCCTTGAGGCTGTCGAATTCGGCGACCACCAGGCTACCGGAGAAGCCGGCCTCGCCCGGGTCCTCGCTGTCGATCGCCGGGTGGGGGCCGGCCAGCACCAGGCGGCCGTCGTCGCGCAGCGCCTCGAGGCGTGCCAGATGGTCCGGGCGAGCGGCCAGTCGGCGCTCCAGGCTGTTGTTCACATCCTCGCTGATGATCGCATAGAGCATGGGTGGCTTCCTTCTGTGGGGGCGGCATTGCCGAGGGGCGGGCGTCATTGACCTGCACTGGATTGACCGGCATTGGCCAGGCGCGCACCATGGTAGGCCATTCTGACAAAGTCGCCGGTCGGCGTCATGCCAATGCCTCCACTTCCCGTTCGCTTCGAGGGTGATCCCGAGCCTCTCCGCATCGATCTGCACATGCACTCCACCGCCTCGGATGGCGCCCTGCCGCCCGCCGAGGTGGTGGCGTTGTGTGCCGCGCGGGGCCTGACCCATATGGCGCTGACCGACCATGACACCGTCGCCGGCGTGGCCGAGGCCGCCGCGGCCGCCGAGGAGAAGGGGCTTGTACTGATCGCCGGCTGCGAGCTCTCCACCCAGTGGCGCGGCATCGGCATCCATGTGGTGGGATTGTTGCCCGACGGCGCCCGGGGCCCGCTGGTCGAGGGACTGGCGGCCCAGGCCGTGGCACGCGAGAAGCGCGCGGGGACCATCGCCTCACGCATGGAGAAGGTCGGTCTCGCCGATGCCCTGGCCAAAGCCCGGGAGCAGGCCGGCAGCGAGCGTCCCCTGGGGCGCCCCGACTTTGCCCGGGCGCTGGTCGCGGCGGGGCTGGTCCCCGATGTGGCGACCGCCTTCAGGAAGCACCTGGGAAACGGCAAGCCAGGCGACGTCAAGGCGCTGTGGCCGGGTCTCGCCGAGGCGGTGGGCTGGATTGTCGATGCCGGCGGCGTGGCCGTGCTGGCCCATCCGCTGCGCTACTCCCTGACGCGGCGCAAGCGCGGCCTGCTGCTCGACGACTTCGTCGCCGCCGGCGGCCAGGCGGCCGAGCTGGTCAGCGGCTTCCAGAACCCCGACGTGACCCGCGACCTGGCGCGCCAGCTGCAGGAGCGCGACCTCTACGCCTCCCAGGGCAGCGACTTCCACTTTCCCGGCGGCCACCTGGCGCCGGGCAGCATGAGCCCGGTGCCGCGCACCGCTACGCTACCGGTATGGACCCATCCGCGGCTGGCGCCGCGACTCAATTCAGGAGCGTGACCACATGAGCCAGTTCTTCCAGATCCACCCCGAGAACCCCCAGAAGCGCCTGATCGACCAGGCGATCGGGATCATCCGTGCGGGCGGCGTGGTGGCCTATCCCACCGACTCCGGCTATGCCCTGGGCTGCCACCTGGGCGAGAAGAAGGCCATCGACAAGATCAAGTGGCTGCGCTCCCTGGACGACAAGCACAACTTCACCCTGGTGTGCTCCGACCTCTCCGAGATCGGCACCTATGCCAAGGTCGACAACGCCGTGTTCCGCCTGCTCAAGGCCCACACCCCCGGCGCCTACACCTTCATCCTCAACGCCACCACCGAGGTGCCACGCCTGCTGCTGCACCCCAAGCGGCGCTCCATCGGCGTGCGCGTGCCTGACCACGCCATCACCCACGCCCTGCTGGCGGCCCTCGGCGAGCCGCTGATGAGCGTGACCCTGATCCCGGTGGGCGAAGAGTTGCCGATGACCGATGCCGAGGAGATCCGCGACCGCTTCGGTGCCCACCTCGACCTGATCATCGACGGCGGCGCCTGCCACCTGGAGCCCACCAGTGTGGTGGACCTGCGTGACCTGCCGCCGGTGATCCTGCGCGAGGGGCGCGGCGACGTCGAACCCTTCCGCGAGTAAGTCTCTCCCCCGTGGCGGTCAGGCGTCGTTGCCCTTGCCGCCATGTTCCTCCCACCAGGCCTCCTGCTCCTCCTCGGAGAGCTGCGGGTCGGGGCTGTCCTCATCCAGCCAGGTGCCGCACAGCAGGCAGTACTTGGCGCGCTGCTCGTGGCGGTCGTGGCCGCAGCCGGGGCAGGCCTCGTCGGAGTAGCGGTCGGCGCGGATCGAGCGAATCACTTCGGCGGAGAAGACCCCGGTGGGCACGGCGATGATGGAGTAACCGATCAGCATCACCATCACCGAGATCGCCTGACCCAGCGGGGTCACCGGCACGATGTCGCCGAAGCCCACCGTGGTCAGGGTGACGATGGCCCAGTAGATCGCCGTGGGGATGCTGGTGAATCCGGCCTCGGCGGGCTCGATCAGGTAGACGATCGAGGCGAAGATCGAGACCAGCATGAAGACGGTGAACAGGAACAGGAAGATCTGGTGGCTGCTGCGCTTCAGGGCCCCGATCAGCAGCCGGCCTTCGCCGACGAATTCCATCAGCCGCAGTACCCGGAAGATGCGCAGGGTGCGCAGCAGACGCACCATCACCAGGGTCTGGGCCCCGGGCAGAAGCAGCGCCAGCCAGGTGGGCAGGATGGCGATCAGGTCCACCATGCCGTAGAAGCTCTTGAGGTACTGAAGAGGCCGCTCCAGGCAGTAGAGGCGTGCCGCCAGTTCCAGGGTGAAGGCGATGGTGAACCCCCACTCCAGCCAGAAGAACAGCGTGCCGTAGTCGGCCCGCAGGCTCTCGATGCTCTCCAGCATCACCACCAGCACGCTGGCGAGTATCGCCACGATCAGGGCGATATCGAAGCCCTTGGCCAGCGGGGTATCGGACTCGAAGATGATCTGGAAGACCCGGGTACGCAGGCCTTCGCCGGCGGGTCTGGGCAGGTGGTTCACGGGCGGCGTCCTTGTAGGTGGGGTCAGGCCAGGGGCTCTCGGCCCGACAAATGGTGCGACAACTCCAGCAGGCAGCGTCCGAGGGCAGGCGTCAGCCACCTATCATCGACCAGGGCGTCGGCGAGTGCACCTGCCGCCTCGCGCGTAACAGTGTCGCCCTGCGCGGCGAGTCGCCGGAAGGCTTCTCGGGCCGCCGCGTGGCACTCGGCGCGACCGCTGTCGGCGTGGGCGTCAAGTGCCACCACGGCGCGGTGCAACCAGGCCTGTGGCGAGCCCCCCTCGGGCAGGCGCCACTCGCTCGCGAGCAGGGCGCCGCCGCGAGCCGCCTTGCTGGTGTCCGAGGGGTGCAGTGCCACGCGCGCGGCCAGCGCCTCGGCCAGCGACCACAGGGCGGCGGGCTCCCCCGCCTTGAGCTCCAGCTCCAGCTCGCGGATCGCCACGCGGCGATCCCCTGCGATGATCTCGCCCTCGTCCAGCGCCAACTCGATCCTTGCCCCGCGGTGCTCCAGCTGCCAGGTCTCGCGACGAAAGTCCGTGGTAAAGCGCGCCTCCAGGCGTTCCAGCACGTCCCGGCCCAACGCGGCCGGCGGCAGCCCTGCCAGGCCGGCCAGGTCCAGCCCCGGCCCCGGGACCTGCCACTCCCACTCGCCGCGCCGCGACAGGCCACCACCGCCTTCACCACGGGTTTTCACCGTCTGCAGCAGACGGTCATCGAGCCGGCGCAGGCGCAGTGCCATGCGCGCCGCTTCCAGCTCACCCGCGGGGGTGTCGAAGTAGGTGTTGCCGAGGAAGGCGACGCCGGGTGTGATGTCTGCGAGCAGGGGGTGATGGCGCAGGGCGTCGGGGCCTTCGGGACCCAGGGCAAGCTTCAGTTCGATCTCTTGACTCATGTGGCGGCGGCCTCGATCAGATGACGTTTGAGTGAATATTTCATGACGATAGCAGCAGGGGTCACTATACTGTCGCCGCCATTTTCCAGGTTTCGAGATGCCCTATGGTGACATCCAATCCCTTCTCCGCGATGTTCGGTCGCTCGCCATTCCAGCCGTTGCTGACCCATATCGTCAAGACGAGCGAGTGTGCCGACCAGCTGCTGCCGTTCTTCGAGGCGACCCTGGTGGGCGACTGGGATGCGGCGGCGATCCACCGCGAGTCGGTCACGCGCCTCGAGCATGAGGCCGATGAGCTCAAGACCGAACTGCGCCTCAACCTCCCCAATACCATGTTCCTGCCGGTATCACGCTCCGACCTGCTCGATCTGATCAGCGTACAGGACAAGATCGCCAACAAGGTCCGCGACATCACCGGCATCATGCTCGGCCGGCGCATGCAGGTGCCCGAGGAGCTGGCTCAGCCGATGCGTGACTACATGCGCACCGCGGTGGCCTGCGTGGCCCAGGCGCGCCACGCACTGGAGGAGCTCAAGGATTTGCTCGAGTCCGGTTTCGGCCGCAACGTCAGCGACGTGATGCAGAAGCTGATCCGCGAGCTGCATCGACTGGAGCAGCAGGCCGACGACCAGCAGATTGCCATCCGCCGCCAGCTGTTCGGCCTCGAGGATCGCATGCCCCCGGTAGACGTGATGTTCCTCTACAAGATCATCGACTGGGTGGGTGAGCTTTCCGACCGCGCCGAGCGCGTCGGTAGCCGCCTGCAGATCATGACGGCCAACTGAATTCCACGGCCCCGGTGATCCCGGAGCCGCCACCAGCACGCCATCCAACGACCGCAACGAGGGGACACATCCTCATGTCGATCATTGCGCAGCACGGCGAGATCTTCATCATCCTGGCCTGCCTCTTCGGCTTCTTCATGGCCTGGGGTGTAGGTGCCAACGACGTCGCCAACGCCATGGGCACCTCGGTAGGCTCTCGCGCCATCACCATCAAGCAGGCGATCATCATCGCCGTGATCTTCGAGTTCCTCGGCGCCTGGCTGGCCGGTGGTGAGGTCACCAACACCATTCGCAAGGGGATCATCGACCCCGAGATGCTCCAGGAAGACCCGCAGCTGCTGGTCTACGGCATGCTGGCGGCGCTGCTGGCGGCCGCTACCTGGCTGCTGATCGCCTCCATGAAGGGCTGGCCGGTCTCCACCACCCACTCCATCGTCGGCGCCATCGTCGGCTTCTCGGTAGCCGGCCTTGGTGCCTCTGCCGTGGACTGGGGGGCGGTTGGCCAGATCGCCGCCAGCTGGATTGTCTCACCACTGCTCGCCGGTACCATCGCCTTCACCCTGTTCAAGTCGGTACAGCACCTTATCTTCGAGGCCAATGACCCCTTCGCCGCGGCCAAGCGCTATGTGCCCATGTACGTCTTCCTGGTCGGCTTCGCGGTGACCATGGTGACCCTGACCAAGGGCCTCAAGCACGTCGGCCTGGACCTCGGCTTCGGCGCCAGCCTGCTGCTTTCGATCCTCGCCGGCCTGCTTGTCTCGGCACTCGGCGGTTTCATGGAGCGGCGGGTGCAGGCCAGCAGCCGCAAGACCGATCAGTTCGGCTTCAGCGGGGTCGAGCGGGTGTTCGGCGTACTGATGATCTTCACCGCCTGCGCCATGGCCTTCGCCCACGGCTCCAACGACGTGGCCAACGCCGTGGGCCCGCTGGCGGCGGTGATCAGCGTGGTGCAGACCGGCGGTGAGATCGAGGCCGCGGCCCTGGTGCCCTGGTGGGTGCTGGTGCTGGGCGGCGGCGGCATCGTCGTCGGCCTGGTCACCTACGGTCGAAAGGTGATCGCCACCGTGGGGACCGGCATCACCGAGCTGACGCCCAGTCGTGGCTTCGCCGCCACCCTGGCCGCCGCGGTCACCGTGGTGCTGGCCTCGGGCACGGGCCTGCCGATCTCCACCACCCACACCCTGGTGGGGGCCGTGCTGGGCGTGGGCCTGGCCCGCGGCATGGCGGCGCTGAACCTGCGCGTGATCGGCACCATCGCCATGTCATGGCTGATCACCCTACCCGCCGGTGCGGGCCTGGCGATCCTGTTCTTCTTCACCTTCAAGGGCATGTTCGGCTAAGCGTCGAGCGGCAAGCACCGAGCGACAGGAAACCCCGAAGGCCGAGGCCTCGGGGTTTCCATTTGTCGCGGCCGGTGCCACGCTGCCGCTTGGCCGCTGCCGCCGTTTTCATCGCTCTGCTATAGTCGTGGCTCCCCAGCTGCTATCGTTCACCCGCTGCCGGAGAGCGGCCCTTGGATACACGCTTCCCCTTCGTCGACTGGTTTCGCAACTCCTCGCCCTACATCAACGCCCATCGCGGACGAACCTTCGTCATCCTGATCGAGGGCGAGGCGATGGCGCGCGGTCGCGGCGAGCAGCTGGTGCAGGATCTGGCGCTGCTGCATACCCTGGGGGTGCGGCTGGTGGTGGTGTTCGGCATCCGCCCTCAGGTTCGACAGGCGCTGGAGGCCGCGGGAATCACGCCGGGACAGCACCAGGGGCGCTGGGTCGCCGAAGGTGAGGTCATGGCTTGCATCGAGCGTGTTGCCGCCGAGCAGCGGCTGTGGCTGGAGGCGCGTTTCTCGCTGGGGCTGCCCAACACGCCCATGCATGGCGTCGAGCTCACTGCGGTCTCCGGCAACCTGGTGATGGCCAAGCCGCTGGGAGTTCGTGAGGGGGTCGATTTCGATCACAGCGGGGAGGTGCGCCGGGTGCGTACCCAGGCGATCGAAGGGCTGCTGGAAAAGGGGGCGTTGGTGGTGCTGCCGCCGTTGGGCTTCTCCAGCACCGGCGAGGTGTTCGACCTTGATGCCTCCGACGTGGCCCAGCACGCCGCCATGGCGCTGTCAGCCGACAAGCTGATCCTGCTCGGAGAGGCCAGCGGCCTGTTCGACGCCAGCGGCCAGCTGCAGCGCCAGCTGACGCCCGCCGATGCGGGGCCGCTGCTGGCCCAGGCGGTCCCCGGCAGCGAGTTGGCGCGCCATCTGGAGGCCGCCTGCCAGGCGGCCCGCCATGGCGTGGCACGCACCCACCTGCTCTCATGGCATGACCACGATGCCCTGCTCGGTGAGCTCTTCACCCGCGACGGTGTGGGTACCATGATCACCCAGCACCGCTACGAGCAGCTGCGTTCGGCGGAGCTGGCGGATATCGGCGGCCTGCTGGAACTGCTCGAGCCCCTGGAGCGGCGTGGCATGCTGGTACCGCGCTCCCGGGAGCGTCTCGAGCACCAGATTGACGACTACGTGGTTATCGAGCGCGATGGCATGATCATCGGCTGTGCGGCCCTGCACCGTTTCGACGAAGCCGAGATGGGCGAGCTGGCCTGCGTGGCGGTTCACGACGACTACCGCGGCGGTGCCCGGGGTGAGCTGCTGCTCGCCGAGCTCGAGCGCCGCGCCCGGCGCCAGGGATTGTCGGCGCTGTTCGCCCTGACCACCCACACCACGCACTGGTTCTTCGAGCACGGCTTTCGTCTGGCCGATCTCGAGGCGCTGCCGCCGCTGCGCCGGGACACCTATAACCACGCCCGCAAGTCCAAGGTGCTGGTCAAGTCGCTGGGCTGAGCCGGGGTGTCGCCGCTTGGCACCATGCATGGCGCCGCTGTCGCCGCATTGCGACCCTCCAAGCTGTTGAAAATAAAGTGTTTATCGAAAGTCTCTCGCTTTCCGTCGCCTACTGGCGACGGATTGTCGCCCGAAATCCCTCCGTTATCTTCCTCCTGCCATCGTGCCAGATGAGCGATTTTTTCAAGTAACTGAAAATAAATGATTTTTCATTTTGTGGCACGGCGATCGCAATACTCTTGGTGAGCAACGAAAGCGGTTCATTACGGCTCGAACCGCTTCGATCGTCCAGGGGGCGGAACCACACTGCCCTGTGCCTCGCCTCCCGGCGATCAGCGTCTGCTCCTAGCGATGTGTGACTTAGGTTGCGATGAGACGGGTACCGACACGGTCACGGACGCGTACCCCAAGGGCAAGGATGCCCTGGCATGGATGCCTCTCCCCCTTGCGGGGGATCGAATCGCGCAGTGGCGTCACGGCCCGACCCGAAGTGGCCAGGTCTGACGACACTGCCAGACACGAAGCAGGACGATGCGCCTGGCGCATCGGCCGCATGAGGAAGGCCAGCCCCTGGTGGCAGATGGCTGACTCATGGCTTCGAGGGCCTTCCCCGGCCCGTTTGGAAGGGTGAGCGCTGGATGGATCAGGCCACCAGCGGTGATCCTTTCAGACCCTTCAGTTCCCTGCGTACTTGGGCCGGCCCTGCCGGCCTTTTTTTTGCCGCCCACCCGGCCTCGGGCGAAGGGCACGGCTCCCGAGCAAACTCTGGTATCCTGAAGGTCCGACATGATGGCAGCCCCATCCACCGTCCCGCCCCTCGGCCTCCTGCAAAGAACGCTGGATATGACCACTCGAGTCGCCCGTCGCTGGCGCCCCCGCTCCCTGTTGCAGCTGGTGCTGATCGCCTTCCTGGTGGTGATGCTGCCGCTGGCCGTGTTGATGTTCCAGGCCGCCCAGGCGCTCTCCGAGCTCTCCCGCCTGGCCGACGTCAGCGCCCGCCAGGCGGTGGAAGAGACTCGGCGCGCCCGGACCCTGGGCGCCCTGGCGCTGGAGATGGAGCGCAGCGCCCGCCAGTATGCGGTACTCGAGCAGGAGAGCCTGCTGGAGATCTACAGCGAGCGCCTGGCGGAGTACCGCGAGCTGCTGGGGCTGCAGCGTGAGCTGCTCCCCGAGGACCCTGACGTGGCGGCACAGGCGCGCCAGCTCGACGAGTTGGCGGCGCTGCCGGGGCTCCCTCTGGAGGCACTCGAGGAGAAGCTCGCCGAGTTCCCTGTGTTTGCTCAGCGCACCGAGGCGATCCGTCAGGCCACCAATCGGCGCATCGATACCCGTATCGATGCGATCCGCGAGCGGGCCCAGGGCGTCCAGGGCCGGCTGTGGTGGCAGACCGGTGCGCTGGTTTCCGCCAGCCTGGTGATGATGCTGCTGTTCTCGTGGCTGATCATTCGCCCGGTGCACCAGCTGGAGCGCCGCATCCTGCGGATCGGCAGCGGTGCCCGTGATGAGCCGCCGCGCCCGGTGCAGGGGCCGGCGGAGCTGGTCAAGCTGGATGAACGCCTCGACTGGCTCGCCTCGCGGCTTGCCGAGCTGGAGGCCGAGAAGCAGCAGTTCCTGCGTCACATGTCCCACGAACTCAAGACCCCGCTGGCCAGCGTGCGTGAGGGCTCGGCGCTGCTCGCCGACGGGGTGGTCGGAGAGCTGACACCCCAGCAGCTGGAGATCCTCGAGCTGATCGATGGCAGCGGCCGCGAGCTGCAGCGGCTGATTGAGCAGCTGCTCGACTACAACCTGCTGCAGCAGAGTCGGCGCGTGGAGGTCGAGCGGCTCGACGTTGCCACCCTGGTGCGTGAGGTGCTGGCCAAGCACCGCCTGGCGCTGTCCAACAAGGGGATGCGGGTCGAGTGCTTCGACGGCCCGGTGACGTGGGTGCTGGACCGCACTGCGACTGGCCATATCCTCGACAATCTGGTGTCCAACGCCATCGCCTACGGTGCCGATGGTGGCGAACTGGAGATTCGTGCTCGCCAGCGACGCGGCAGCCTGGAGCTGGAGGTGGCCAACAGCGGTGAGCCCATCGCCGAGGTCGACCGTCCGCGTCTGTTCGAGGCCTTCTACCAGGGGCGCACCCGACGCAAGGGGCCGCTCAAGGGCTCGGGCATCGGCCTTTCGGTGGCGGCGGACTGTGCACGCCTCCAACAGGGGGAACTGGCGCTGGTGGAGGACCCGCGCCTGGCCGTCTGCTTTCGCCTCACGCTGCCGCGGGCCGCCCTGCCCAGTGATGACCATAACCGCACGCCTGCCGGGATGGCAGGCCAGGATGCAAGGAGCTGATGCCATGACCCTTCGCCCTCTGCTGGCCTGCCTGCTGGCCGTGTGGCTGGCCGGTTGCGAGCTGCTGCCGCCGGTCCCCTTCGAGCTGCCCTCCAGCCGCACCACCTCCGAGGCGGCCGCCTCGGCCAGCGGCTGCCATGCCGATCTGCCGAGCTTCGCCGACGATGACTGCCTGCTGCCGGAGTGGGTGGCCTTCGGGCTGGCGTCCCAGCGCGGTGATCGTGTCTGGCGCCAGGCGATGCTTACGCGCCTCGAGGGGGATTCCACAGAGCGTCGCCTGGCCCGCGCCGTGGCGCTCGCCTGGGGCAACCCGAGCCAGTGGGAGCGCGCCTCGGAGCTCTACAAGGCTGATCTCGCCGCCGCGCCGGTGCTTCTGCAGCCGCTGCTGCGCTACTGGCTCAACGAGCTCGAGGGCCGTCGTGCCAGGGCCGGCCGCCTGAATGCCGCAGAGTCGGCTCAGGCACAGAGCGAGGCGCGCCGCGCCGCGCTGGAAGAGGAAAATGCCGACCTGGAGAAGAAGCTCGAGGCGCTGACCGCCATCGAGCGCAGCATCAACCTGCGTCAGCAGGCCGACGAGTGATGGAGGACCCGACGTGAAGAACCTGCCCCCCCTGCAAGCCCGCGCTGAATCGACACGGATGGCGGCCGCCGGGAGTGCCGGTCGTCGGCAACCTGCGCATATCCTGCTGGTGGATGATGACGTCAGCCTGCTCAAGCTGCTGGGCATGCGCCTGGAGAGTCGCGGCTACCGGCTGACCACCGCTGAGAGCGGCTGCGAGGCGCTACGCTCGCTGGAGGTCGATCGCCCCGACCTGGTGCTTACCGACCTGCGCATGGACGAGATGGATGGCCTGGCGCTGTTCCGTGAGGTACAGCGCGAGGCGCCGGGACTGCCGGTGATCCTGCTCACCGCCCACGGCTCGATTCCCGACGCCGTCGCCGCCACTCGCGAGGGGGTGTTCAGCTTCCTGACCAAGCCGGTGGACCGCGATGAGCTGTTCGAGGCCATTGAGCAGGCGCTGGCCCAGGCACCGGGGGTCACCCCCGAGGGTGACGAGGCCTGGCGCGCCGGGATCATCACCCACAGCCCCGAGATGGAGCGGCTGCTGGAGCAGGCGCGCATGGTGGCGGCTTCCGACGTCAGCGTGCTGGTGACAGGCCCCTCCGGCTCCGGCAAGGAGCTGATGGCCAAGGCCATCCATCGCGCCAGCCGACGAGCCGACAAGCCCTTCGTGGCGATCAACTGCGGTGCGCTGCCGGAACAGCTGCTCGAGAGTGAGCTCTTCGGACACGCCAAGGGCGCCTTCACCGGGGCGGTGAGTGAGCATCAGGGCCTGTTCCAGGCCGCCGATGGTGGCACCCTGTTCCTGGACGAGATCGGTGACATGCCGCTGTCGCTGCAGGTCAAGTTGCTGCGCGCCCTGCAGGAACGCCAGATCCGCCCATTGGGCTCCACTACCCAGGTCCCGGTGGATGTGCGGGTCATTTCCGCCACCCATCGCGACCTCGATCGCGCCATGAGCGAGGGGGAGTTCCGCGAGGATCTCTACTACCGCCTCAACGTGGTCAACCTGCGCCTGCCCCCGCTCCATGAGCGCGCCGAGGATGTGCCACTGCTGGCCAAGCACCTGGTGGCCCAGGCCGCCGAGCGCCACAAGCCCTTCGTCAAAGGCTTCTCGCCGGAGGCCCTCAAGCTGCTCGCCGCCAGTGCCTGGCCGGGCAACGTCCGCCAGCTGGTCAACGTGGTGGAGCAGTGCGTGGCGCTGACCGGGACCGCCATCATTCCCGAGGCGCTGGTGGCCCAGGCCCTGGCCGCCGAGGAGCAGGCCCTGCCCACCTTCAACGACGCCCGGGCGGCCTTCGAGCGCCGCTACCTGATCAAGGTGCTCAAGCTCACCGAGGGCAACGTCACCCAGGCGGCGCGCATCGCCGGACGCAACCGCACCGACTTCTACAAGCTGCTGGGGCGTCACGACCTGGAGCCCTCCACCTTCAAGCCCGAGCGCTGAGCTCCCTTCCAACGCAAGGCCCCCGCCGATTGGCGGGGGCCCGGGGCGACGCGCGGTAGAGCGCTTACATCTGCGGCAGCTTGGCGCGACGCAGGTAGGGGAAGACGGTCTCGAACTCGCCGTACTTCGCCTTGGCATCCTCGTCGGAGACGCTGGTGGGGATGATCACATCCTGGCCCAGGTTCCAGTCGGCCGGGGTGGCCACACCTTCGCCGTTGGCGGTCTGCAGCGCATCCAGCGCGCGCAGTACCTCGGCGAAGTTGCGACCGACGTTCATCGGGTAGGTCATGGAGAGCTTGAGCTGCTTGTCCGGACCGATGATGAACACCGAGCGCACAGTGGCGCTGTCATTGGGGGTGCGGCCGTCCGGGAGGTAGGCATCGGCGGGCAGCATGTCGAACAGCTTGGCGACCTTGAGGTCCTCGTCGGCGATGATCGGGAAGCCGACGTCACAGCTGGCGAAGCTGGCGATGTCCTTGATCCAGCCCTTGTGCTCCTCGACGCCATCCACCGAAATGCCGATCACCTTGGTGCCGCGCTTCTTCCACTCCTCGCCGAGCTTGGCGACGGCGCCGAATTCCGTGGTGCACACCGGGGTGAAGTCCTTGGGGTGGGAGAACAGGATCGCCCAGCTGTCGCCGATCCACTCATGGAAACGGATTGGGCCCTGGCTGGTATCGGCTTCGAAATCCGGTACAACATCATTGATGCGCAGAGACATGGTGGTACTCCCTGTTGCGTGGTGATAAGCCCCCACCCGTGGCGGGGACGTCGTGAGGATATTCGACGTAACGGCATCTGGCCGATGGCGTCAAGACTTCTTGTGACTAAGCTTAGGTAGTTCTCTTTGGAATAACTATATTCCTAAAACTATCAGCTCGATTGTTCCCTGGCCTGCGGTTTGGTGTCGCAGCGGAGCACCTCCAGCGTCAGGCGCCCTTCGCCCAGTCGGGCGGCCAGGCGGTCGCCGGGGGCGGTGTCGTCGGCGCGACGCACCACGCGTCCCTGCTCGTCCTCGAGGATCGCGTAGCCGCGGCCGAGCACCGCCAGCGGGCTGACCGCCTGCAGCTCCCGGGCCACCCCGGCCAGGCGCTCGCGATGGCGCGCCAGCTCCCGCGGCGCGGCGGTGGCCAGGCGTTGCCTGGCCGCCTCGAGCCGACGTTCGGCCAGCGTCAGCTGGCGGCCGGGAGGATGTGCCGCCAGGCGGCGCTCCAGCTGGCTCTGGCGGCGCCGGGCCTCGGCCAGGCGTGCCTGGATGGCACGCGTCAGGCGCCCGGTGAGCTGGGCCAGGGCCTGGCGCTGACGCTCGAGCCCCTCGCCGGGGTGGCGCAGCCGCGCACGCAGGTGATCCAGGCGCTGGCCCTCGGCGTCGAGGCGTGCCTGAACCGCTCGCTGCAGGCGAGACTCCCGCGCCTCGAGACGCTGGGTGAGCTCGCGGCGATCCGGCACCAGCCGCTCCGCGGCGGCGGAAGGCGTGGGGGCCCGCGCGTCGGCGGCGAAGTCGGCGAGGGTCACGTCCACCTCGTGGCCCACCGCCGACATCACCGGCAGCCGTGAGTGGAAGATCGCCCGGGCCAGGTGCTCGTAGTTGAAGGCCCAAAGGTCCTCCAGGCTGCCCCCGCCCCGGGTGAGCAGGATGGCATCCCGGCCCGGGTCCAGGCTCGACTGGCGATTGAGCAGACCCAGCGCCGAGATCATCGCCGGCACCGCCTCGCGCCCCTGCACCGCCACCGGGATCAGCGTCACGTTGACCATCGGCCAGCGGGCGGCGAGCACCGCCAGTACATCACGGATCGCCGCACCGCTGGGCGAGGTGACCACCAGCAGATGGCGCGGGGGGCAGGGCAGGGGGCGGGCGTTGGCGAACACCCCCTCGGCGGAGAGCCGCGCCTTGAGCCGCTCGAAGGCCGCCAGCAGCTCGCCCACGCCGGTGGCCTGTACCGCTTCCGCGATCAGCTGGTAGTCGCCCCTGGGCTCGAAGATCGACAGCCGCCCGCGGACCTTGACCCGGTCGCCGTCGCGCATGGGCGCGCCCACGAAGCGCGCACGGTTGCGGAACAGGGCGGCGCGCAGCTGGGCCTGCTCGTCCTTGAGGGTGAAGTAGACGTGGCCGGAGCTCGGTCGTGACACCCCGGAGAGTTCGCCCTCGACCCAGACCTCGCCGAAGCGCCCCTCCAGCAGCTGGCGGGCGCTGCGGTTGAGCTCGCTGACGGAGAGTGGCGGGGCGTCGGGGCGGTGCATGGCGTTGGCTCGGTTGGTATCAGGCGTTCAGGGTAGCATGACGTCTCGCTGGACCGTGACGTGACCCGCCCTCGGCCGTTATAATGGTTGATTAACTTCACCTGCCCCTTCTTCCCACCAGCTCACTGGGTGTTGCCGATATGCTACGTATGGCCCAAGAAGCCCTGACGTTCGATGACGTCCTCCTCGTGCCCGGTTACTCCGATGTCCTGCCCAAGGACGTCAGCCTGCGGACCCGACTGACCCGCGACCTCTACCTCAATATCCCGCTGGTCTCCGCCGCCATGGATACCGTGACCGAAGCCCGCCTGGCCATCGCCATGGCCCAGGAGGGGGGCATCGGCATCATCCACAAGAGCATGACCATCGCCCACCAGGCGGCCGAGGTGCGCAAGGTCAAGAAGCACGAGAGCGTGATCGTCAAGGACCCGGTCACCGTGAGCCCCAAGGCCAAGCTCGAGGATCTGCTGGCCATGGCCGAGGAGCACGGCTTCTCGGGTTTCCCGGTGGTGGAGGGCGAGACCCTGGTGGGCATCGTCACCGAACGTGACATGCGCTTCCAGCCCAACCACGGCGACAGCGTGGCCGACATCATGACCCCCGCCGAGAAACTGGTCACCGTGCCGGTCGGCACCGAGCTCGCCGTGATCAAGGGCAAGATGCAGGAGCACCGCATCGAGAAGATGCTGGTGGTGGATGACGCCTTCCGCCTGCGTGGCCTGGTCACCTTTCAGGATATCGAGAAGGCCCGCACCTTCCCCAATGCCGCCAAGGACGCCGATGGCCGCCTGCTGGTCGGTGCCGCCGTGGGCACCGGCCCCGAGACACCGGACCGCATCGCCGCCCTGGCCGAGGCCGGCGTCGACGTGGTGGTGATCGATACCGCCCATGGCCATTCCAAGGGCGTGATCGAGCGGGTGCGCTGGGCCAAGGAGCACTTCCCGCAGGTCCAGGTGATCGGCGGTAACATCGCCACCGCCGAGGCGGCGAAGGATCTGGCCGAGGCCGGCGCCGACGCCGTCAAGGTGGGCATCGGCCCCGGTTCCATCTGCACCACCCGCATCGTCGCCGGTGTCGGCGTGCCGCAGATCACCGCCGTCTCCAACGTGGCCGCGGCGCTCGCCGCCTACGATATCCCGCTGATCGCCGATGGCGGCATCCGCTTCTCCGGTGACCTGGCCAAGGCCGTGGCGGCCGGGGCCAGTGCGGTGATGGTGGGCGGCCTGCTTGCCGGCACCGAGGAGGCCCCCGGCGAGATCGAGCTCTACCAGGGGCGTACCTACAAGGCCTACCGCGGCATGGGCTCCATGGGTGCCATGTCCCAGACCCAGGGCAGCGCCGATCGCTACTTCCAGGACAAGGATGCGGGCGCCGAGAAGCTGGTGCCGGAAGGCATCGAGGGCCGCGTACCCTACAAGGGCATGATGGGCGCCATCGTCCATCAGCTGATGGGCGGCCTGCGTGCCTCCATGGGCTACACCGGCTGCCGCGACGTTCAGGAGATGCGCACCAAGCCGCAGTTCGTGCAGATCACCGGTGCCGGCTTCGCCGAATCCCATGTGCACGACGTGCAGATCACCAAGGAAGCCCCCAACTACCGCGCGGGTTGATACACGCTTGACGCCGGGAGGCTTGAAGCTGGAAGTGGCCGCGCCGCTTCCAGCTTTCGTGTTTCCGGGCCGTTCGCCTCTCAAAGGAAAGGCCAGATGACCGACATTCACGCCCACAAGATCCTGATCCTCGACTTCGGCTCCCAGTACACCCAGCTGATCGCCCGCCGGGTGCGCGAGATCGGCGTCTACTCCGAGGTTCGCGCCTTCGACATCAGCGAGGCCGAGATCCGCGAGTACGCCCCCAATGGCATCATCCTCGCCGGCGGCCCGGAATCCGTCACCGAGCTCGACTCGCCCCGTGCCCCGGCGTGCGTGTTCGAGATGGGCCTGCCGGTGCTGGGCATCTGTTATGGCATGCAGACCATGGCCGAGCAGCTCGGCGGCGCCGTGGAGGGCTCCCATGTCCACGAGTTCGGCTACGCCCAGATCCGCCTCGACGCCGAGACGGCGCTGTTCCGCGACATCTCGGACCATATCGACCACGAGACCGGCCGCAACCTGCTCGACGTCTGGATGAGCCACGGCGACAAGGTCTCCCGCGTGCCCGCAGAGTTCACCGTCACCGCCTCCACGCCGAGCTGCCCCATCGCCGCCATGGCCTGGGAGGAGAAGCGCTTCTTTGGCGTGCAGTTCCATCCCGAGGTGACCCATACCCTGCAGGGCCAACGCATCCTCGAGCACTTCGTGATCGATATCTGCCAGGCCGAGTGCAACTGGACCCCGGCCCAGATCATCGAGGACCAGATCGCCCGGGTGCGCGACCAGGTGGGCGACCGCCATGTGCTGCTCGGCCTCTCCGGCGGTGTGGACTCCTCGGTGGTGGCAGCACTCCTGCACAAGGCGATCGGTGACCAGCTGACCTGTGTGTTCGTCGACAACGGCCTGCTGCGCAAGGCCGAGGGCGACCAGGTGATGGAGACCTTCGCCCGCCACATGGGCGTGAAGGTGATCCGCGTGGACGCCGAGGACCTGTTCCTCGACAAGCTGAAGGGCGAGGCCGACCCCGAGGCCAAGCGCAAGATCATCGGCAACACCTTCATCGATGTCTTCGATGCCGAGGCCGCCAAGATCGAGGGCGTGGACTTCCTGGCCCAGGGCACCATCTATCCGGATGTGATCGAGTCTGCCGCCGCCAAGACCGGCAAGGCCCACGTGATCAAGTCGCACCACAACGTGGGCGGCCTGCCCGAGACCATGAAGCTCAAGCTGGTCGAGCCGCTGCGCGAGCTGTTCAAGGATGAGGTGCGCAAGCTCGGCGTCGAGCTCGGCCTGCCCTACGACATGGTCTACCGCCACCCCTTCCCGGGGCCGGGCCTGGGCGTGCGCATCCTCGGTGAGGTGAAGAAGGAGTACGCCGACATCCTGCGCGAGGCCGACGCCATCTTCATCGAGGAGTTGCACCGCGCCGACTGGTACCACAAGACCAGCCAGGCCTTCGCGGTCTTCCTGCCGGTCAAGTCCGTCGGCGTGGTCGGCGATGCCCGCCGCTACGAGTGGGTCATCGCCCTGCGCGCCGTGGAGACCATCGACTTCATGACCGCCCGCTGGGCCCACCTGCCCTACGAGCTGCTGGAGACGGTCTCCAACCGCATCATCAACGAGATCAGTGGCGTCTCCCGCGTCACCTACGACGTCTCGAGCAAGCCGCCGGCTACCATCGAGTGGGAATAAGTAAAGTTACCAAGGTGTATTTTTCGTAACGGGAGTGCCAGAAGGCGCTCCCATTTTTAATAGGTGCTTATGTTTTATCTATCTTTTTTTGCTCTTGTTGTTTCGGCCCTTAGTTTTTTTATATCTTTTTTTGCCTTTTATAATGATAGGGCAAGGGTTGTTTCATGGGTGGAGATGCGCTTCCATTCTTTCAGTCGCGATACCCCTGGGTCGCCTTTTATAGCTTTGAAGGTTTTGAATCAGGGGCGTAGGCCTGTTGTTATAACAAACTTGATAAAAGTGGTTGAAGGTAGAGAGTATTCTGAGATTATTTCAGAGCCAGAAAGTCAAGGGGAAATTATTTCTATTAATGATTTAGAAGATCCGTTGTCTTATTTTGCAGATCTTTTCTCAATGGAAAATACCAGCAAGATTCTCAAGGAGGCCGAGTATTTTGAAAAATTTGTTGTCGAGAATGGGGCGGTTCAGGATTTGGTGGTTGAGCTTGATAGTGGTGAATATAGACTTCCGGAGAAACTGCTTGTTCAAGATATAAAAGGTCGTAAGTATAAGGTCAGGAATAGTTTGGATGTACTGAATGAGTTTAAATCGCTTTCTTCTGCTTGTTAATGGTTATTAACCTTCTTGGAAATTTTTCTCCACGGAACAGTGCAGCTCTGGAGGGGGTCACTTCATCCCCTCGATGCCGAGGGCAATACCCGGCTCAGTTGAGTGCCGGCGCTGGCCGGTTAAGGCGTATGTGGGGCTTTCGCGACCCGCGGTGTTCGGGGCACCATGACCGGAAGACCGTTGCCGGGATACCGCCATGATCAGACTCCACCACTGCGTCAGCGCACGCTCCTTCCGTCCCCTGTGGCTGCTCGAGGAGCTGGGGCTACCCTATGAGCTGGTGATGCACGCCTTTCCGCCTAGGGTGCACGACGAGGCCTTCCTCGAGATCAACCCGCTGGGCACCGTGCCGGCACTCTTCGACGGTGAGGTGGCCATGACCGAGTCCGCGGCCATCTGCCAGTACCTGGCCTCGAGGCTGCCCGAGGCGGGGTTGGAGGTGGCGCCGGGTGAGCCCGCCTATGGCGACTACCTGAACTTCCTGCACTTTGGCGAGGCGACCCTGACCTTCCCCCAGACCTTGGTGCTGCGCTACGGCCAGTTCGAGCCGCCGGAGCGCCGTCAGCCCCAGGTGGTGGAGGACTATGCTCGCTGGTGCCTTTCCCGCCTGCGCGCCCTGGAGCCGCGACTCGAGCATGAGCCCTTCCTCTGCGCGGGACGTTTCACCGCCGCCGATGTCTCGGTTGGCTATGCGCTGCTCCTGGCCAGCCATGTTGGCCTCAGCGAGCGCTTCAAGCCTGCCGTTTCCGCCTACTGGGAGCGCCTGCAGCGACGCCCGGCCTTTCGGCGTGCCCTGGCCGTGGAGAGGGAGGCGGCCCTGGCTCAGGGCGTCTCGCCCGAGCCGGCCATGGCGGCGGGCAGGTCTTTCTGAGGTCTTGAGGGAGCAGGCATCGATTGACAGCGCCGTGTGGCCGGGCATCAATGGACGGGCCCCGCTGCGGGGCTATCGGGAGAGACCACGATGGATCGGCAAGATGATGACCTCAACCACGGGCCCCAACTGCTGCATGACGAGCTTCCCAAGGAGCATGAGGATCCGCTGATCCGCCGGCTGCACCTGGTCATCCGCTTCGCCATCAAGGTGCTGGCGGTGCTGATGGTGCTGGTGATCATCTGGGGCGTGCTGGACGTGATCTACGTGCTCTACTCGCGCTTCATAGCACCGCCGGTGATGCTGTTCGAGGTCAGCGATATCTTCGTCATCTTCGGCGCCTTCATGGTGGTGCTGATCGCCGTCGAGATCTTCATCAATATTCGCCTTTACCTGGGCACCAACCTACTGCCCATTCGGCTGGTGGTGGCCACGGCGTTGATGGCGATAGCCCGGAAGGTAATCATCCTGGATATCGCCACCGTCACGGCACAGCAGATGCTGGCGATAGCCGCCGTGGTGCTGGCGCTAGGCGTGACCCACTGGCTGGTGGGCAAGGAGAATTAGGTGCCGGCGATCAGCGCCAGCCCACCGGCCAGTGGATGTGCAGAGGGCGTGAGTGCTCAGAGCCTGACCAGCATCTTGCCGGTATTGGCGCCTTTGAACAGGGACAGGAAGGCGTCGGGGGTATGCTCCAGGCCCTCCTCGATGGTCTCCGTGTAGTCGATCTCGCCATTGGCGACCAGGGGGCCGACTTCCTCCAGGAAGCGCGGATAGTCGTTCCAGTGATCGAAGATGATGAAACCCTGCATGCGGGCGCGGCGGATCAGAATCATCGCCAGGTTGCCGGGACCGGCGCTCGCTGATTCCTCGTTGTAGCGGGCGATCATTCCGCAGACGGCGATGCGCGCGCCGACCTTGAGGGTGTTCAGCGCTGCTTCCAGGCAGGTGCCGCCGACGTTCTCGTAGTAGACGTCGAATCCCTCAGGGCAGGCGCCCTGCAGTGCCTCGGTGAGCTGGGCGGCGTCCCTGTCCCGGTAGCTCACCGCCTTGATGCCGTGGGACTCCAGCCACTCGAGCTTCTCGGCGGACCCGGCGATGCCGACCACGGTGCCGCCCCTGGCCTTGGCCAGCTGCACGGCAAGCGATCCCACCGCGCCGGCGGCGCCGCTGACCAGCACGTTGTCACCGTCTTTCATCTCGGCGATCCGGTTGAGGCCTGTCCAGGCAGTCATGCCTGGCATGCCGAGCACGCCCAGGTAGGCCTGCTCGGGTACCTCGATCCCCGGAAGTGGCTCCACTTCCTCGCCGGGCAGCTGGGCGATATCGCGCCAGCCCGCCATATGCCGGACCTTGTCGCCCACCGCCAGGCGCGCGTGGCGCGACTCGATCACCTCGCCCACCGCGGCGCCTTCCAGCGGCTCGCCGATGGTGAAGGGGGCGATGTAGGTCGTTACGCCGCTCATGCGCCCGCGCATATAGGGGTCCACCGACAGCCAGGTGTTGCGGATGCGCACCTCACCCTCGGCCAGGGCGGGCAACTCTGCCTCGTGCAACTCGAAAAGCTCGCGTCCCGGCGTACCCTGGGGGAAGCCGTTGATGGTGAAGTAGCGTGACTGCATGGTGTCGTTCCTTCACGTGATGAGTAGCGCGCCAGTCTATGCCAGCGAAGAGGGCGCACGTCAATTTCGCCGAGAATCGGCGGGAGGTCATGGGCGTCGAGGGCAATGTGCCGGCAGGCCGCAGGGCAGGCACACAACGAAACAGGGCCCGCCGAAGCGGGCCCTGTTGCACGAACCCTGGGGTTCGTCAGCGTTTCTGATCGGAGATCAGAGCGGCTTGATGTTCGAGGCCTGAAGGCCCTTCTTGCCCTGGGTCACGTCAAAGGAGACGCTTTGACCTTCCTGCAGGGACTTGAAGCCGTCAGCCTGAATTTCGGAGAAATGGGCGAAGACGTCATCACCGCCGTCGGACGGAGAGATGAAGCCGAAGCCTTTAGAATCGTTGAACCACTTCACGGTACCAGTCGTCATGTTAAATCCTTTCGCGCTTAGCGCCTTGCAAAGTTCCTGGTGTCACCCAGATGTATAGCGGGTAAAACAAGAATGATCATACAGGCGGTCGAAAGAATTCGAATGCTGCTGAAACCATGCTGCTTGCCAACCTACTGACGCTACAGTCTCATTCCTGGCGGCTCGGGTCAAAGGCTTTCGTGATTTATTTTTCGGGGGGCCGGCAGTGGCTGCCCCGCCGGTGGTTCCTGAACCGCGATCACGCTGTTTCCATGGGCATGCACTTGCTAGACTTCGCCGTTGATCCTGCGTCCCCGGAGAGGCACGCCGCGTGAGCGCTACCCCCGATACCACCAGCCTCGCACAGACCGCTGCCGATGCCGGCCCCGCCGGGGTGCTCGGCAGGCTGTTCGACGAGCCGATCACCGAGCTGCCGGAGGACCTGTATATCCCGCCGGAGGCGCTGCGCGTGTTCCTCGAGGCCTTCGAGGGGCCCCTCGACCTGCTGCTCTACCTGATCCGTCGCCAGAACCTGGATATCCTGGCCATCGACGTGGCCGCCATCACCCGCCAGTACATCGAGTACGTGGAGCTGATGAAGGCCATGGAGATCGAGCTGGCCGGGGAGTACCTGCTGATGGCGGCGATGCTGGCCGAGATCAAGTCGCGCACCCTGCTGCCGCGCCCGCCGAAGGAGGGGGGTGACGATGAGGAGGAGGATCCCCGGGCCGAGCTCATCCGTCGCCTGCAGGAGTACGAGCGGCTCAAGAATGCCGCCGAGTCGCTGGCCGAGCTGCCGCGCCTGGGACGTGACTGGTTCCCGGCCCGGGCGGCACTGCCGCCGCTGGAGAGTCGCGTGATCCACCCCGATGTGGGGCTGGATCAGCTGCTGGGAGCCCTGGCCGGTATCCTGCGCCGTGCCGAGCTCAATCAGACCCACCAGATCAGCCGCGAGGTGCTCTCGACCCGCGAGCGCATGCTGGCGATCATGGAGCGGCTCGAGGGTGGACGTTTCACGCCCTTCGAGGCGCTGTTCTCCCTGGAGGAGGGGCGCGCCGGGGTGGTGGTCACCTTCATGGCGATTCTCGAACTGGCCAAGGAGGCGATGATCGAGATCGTCCAGAACGCGCCCCTGTCGCCACTGCATGTGCGTGCCCGGGCCGCTGCCGCCGAGGGAGGTGATCTGGATGATCTGGAGGGCGAGGGGGAGAGCGCCTTCGAGGAGGATCATGAGGAGGGGATGCCGTGACCGCCATGGAGTTTCCCGACGCCCTGGACGAGATCCTCGAGGCGGCGCTGCTGGCTGCCGGGGAGCCGTTGCCCCTGGAGCGCCTGGAGGTGTTGTTCGATGACCACGAGCGGCCGCCGCGGCGCGCCCTGCGCGAGGCCCTGGAGCGCCTGGGTGTCCGCCATGAGCGCGGGGCCATGGAGCTGATCGAGACCGCCTCGGGCTACCAGCTGCGCATCCGTCCACGGCTGTCGCCCTGGGTATCGCGGCTGTGGGACGAGCGGCCCCAGCGTTACTCCCGGGCACTGCTCGAGACCCTGGCGCTGATCGCCTACCGCCAGCCGGTGACCCGCGGGGATATCGAGGAGGTGCGCGGGGTCACGGTGAGTGGCTCGATCATGCGCACCCTGCTCGAGCGCGGCTGGATCCGTGTGGTGGGGCATCGCGACGTGCCGGGACGTCCGGCGGTCTATGCCACCACCCGTGGCTTCCTCGATGACTTCGGCCTCAAGACCCTTGACGAGCTGCCGCCCATGCACGAGCTGAAGGAGTTCGAGGAGCCGGAAGCGATGAAGGCGCTCGAGGAGGAGGGCCCGCCGCCGGCCCAGGCCGAGATTCTCGCCCAGGCGGATGCGGCGCCGGCGGAGGGTGACGAGACGGAGGGTGCCGACGAGGCATCCGGTAGCGCTACACTAGAGGAGGTGCCTGCCGAGGCCGGCACCCCCGATACGACGGCCGGGAAAGCCGACACAGACCACGCCGGGACGGCGTCCGAGCGGACAGGGTTGAGCTTCGCCGATCTCGAGGCTCGCCTGTCCGAACGTGCCCGGGGCCGCGTCGACGATGACGCTGCCCCGGGCACGGAATCCACACCCAGTGAGAACGACGATTCATGAGCAATACCAGCGAAAAACTGCAGAAGGTCCTGGCGCGTGCCGGGCTTGGCTCGCGCCGCGAGATGGAGACCGCCATCGCCGCCGGCCGGGTCCAGGTCAATGGCCAGGTGGCGACCCTGGGCGACCGCATCGAGACCCGCGACAAGGTACTCTTCGACAGCCGTCCGGTGACCCTGCGTGCCGCCGAGGAGGTGCCGCGGCGGGTGATCATGTACAACAAGCCCGAGGGCGAGCTGTGCACCCGCAAGGACCCCGAGGGGCGTCGCACCGTGTTCGACCGCCTGCCGCGCCTCAAGGGCGAACGCTGGATCGCCATCGGACGCCTCGATATCAACACCAGCGGCCTGCTGCTGTTCACCACCGATGGGGAACTGGCCAACCGCCTGATGCACCCCTCTACCCAGGTGGAGCGCGAGTATGCCGTGCGGGTGATGGGTGAGGTGACCAAGGAGCAGGTGGTGGCCATGGTCGAGGGCGTGATGCTCGACGACGGGCCGGCGCGTTTCACCGACGTCCAGGAGTTCGGTGGCGAGGGCATCAACACCTGGTTCCACGTGGTGATCATGGAGGGGCGCAATCGCGAGGTGCGCCGGCTCTGGGAGTCCCAGGGGCTTACCGTCAGCCGCCTCAAGCGGGTGCGCTACGGCAACATCTTCCTCGACAAGCGGGCCAAGGCCGGCGAGTGGGTGGAGCTTACCCAGGAGGAGGTCGACGACCTGGCCGAGCTGGCCGAACTGCCGACGCGCAAGGTGCCCGAGCTGACCCCTGACGAGAAGAATCGCTGGAGTCGCGATAAGCACAAGCGCAAGCCGGTGCAGGCGATGCGCAAGCCCAAGCCCCGGCGCTGATCGTTCGCTGCAGCAGAAGGCAAAAAAATCCTTGCCAGGCCGGGGGCATGCCAGTATTATCTGCCCCCGTTCGGAAGGGGTCGTTAGCTCAGTTGGTAGAGCAGTTGGCTTTTAACCAATTGGTCGTAGGTTCGAATCCTACACGACCCACCACTCCGGACTCTGGCTTGCTCGCAAGCTCGGGTCGTTAGCTCAGTTGGTAGAGCAGTTGGCTTTTAACCAATTGGTCGTAGGTTCGAATCCTACACGACCCACCAATTCAGACGCCCCGGCCTCCTTGAGGTCGGGGCGTCTTGCTTTGGGCGACTGCGGGTCGGGCTTTATGTGCCGAGGTGGTGATTTCTTGACCAGGAGTGGCCAATTGCCGGGCGTTGTGGGCTAGAATGATCACCAGAGCCGGCAGGCGAGAGACGCGGCCGGGCTCGTTGGCGCATCACGCCACGCGGAGTGCGTGGGGGTGATGCTCCCGTAATACGCAGGGGGAGCCCCTGCCAGTCACAGTGGTAGACACGATGACGATCATGACTTCCCGTGCCCAGGTGCGCGAGCACCTGACCCGCACTTACTGCCCTACCCGTATTCCCGCCGAGGACGAGGCGCGTGTCGAGGAGATCAAGCGCCTCCTCGAGGCCCACAACGCCGTCCTGGTGGCCCACTACTACACCGACGATGCCATCCAGCAGCTCGCCGAGGAGACCGGTGGCTGCGTGGCCGACTCTCTGGAGATGGCCCGCTTCGGCGCCCGTCATCCCGCCGAGACCCTGGTAGTGGCCGGGGTGCGCTTCATGGGCGAGACCGCCAAGATCCTCTCGCCGGAGAAGCGCGTGCTGATGCCCACCATGGAGGCGACCTGCTCGCTGGACCTGGGCTGCCCGGCGGACGAGTTCGCCGCCTTCTGCGACCAGCACCCCGACCGCACCGTGGTGGTCTATGCCAACACCTCGGCGGCGGTGAAGGCGCGTGCCGACTGGGTGGTGACCTCCTCGATCGCCGTGGACGTGATCGAGCATCTCCAGGCCCGCGGCGAGAAGATCCTGTGGGCCCCGGACAAGCACCTGGGCGGTTACATCCAGAAGCAGACCGGCGCCGACATGCTGCTCTGGGATGGTGCCTGCATCGTTCACGAGGAGTTCAAGGCCCAGGGGGTCGAGGACCTCAAGGCGCTATATCCGGAGGCCGCGGTACTGGTGCATCCGGAGTCACCTGCCGCGGTGGTGGGGCTGGCGGACGTGGCGGGCTCCACCTCCCAGCTGATCAAGGCGGCCAAGGAGCTGCCCAACGACAAGCTGATCGTGGCCACCGACCGCGGCATCTTCTTCAAGATGCAGCAGGCGGTCCCGGAGAAGACGCTGTTCGAGGCGCCCACCGCCGGCAATGGTGCCACCTGCAAGAGCTGCGCCCACTGTCCCTGGATGGCGATGAATGCCCTGGACAACCTGGCCGACGCCCTGCATCACGGCAGCGGCGAGATCCATGTCGACGCCGAGTTGCGTCGCGCAGCGCTAAAGCCCCTGGAGCGGATGCTCAACTTCCAGAAGTAAGTGCCGAGCTGCAAGCGCCGAGTGACAAGAACCCCCGAAGGCCAAGGCATTCGGGGGTTCTTTCGCTGCGGGCCACATCAGGGTGTTGGCTTGTTCCTGCGCTTACTGGAACTCCTCCAGTGTCTCCCGATAGCCCAGAAACGCCTCGTAGCGCTGTTCGATGCGCGCGGTGGCGGCGTTGTTGCCTTCGCGTTCGGCCACCCGGCGGGCCACGCCCAGCTGGCGGATGGCGTCGGTGATGCGCCCGGTGAGCTGCTGGTGTTCGGCGCGGGCCAGGTGGCCCAGGGCCTCGCGACCGCTGCGTCCTGCGGCCTCGGTAAGCAGCGCAAACACGCGATGATCCTCGGGGCGCCGCTCGGCCAGCTCGCGCAGCAGCCGCCAGGCCTCGTCGGGGTCGCGCTGGAGCAGCGCCTCGGCAAGGATAAGGGTGGTCGGCACATGCCCCGGGACCAGGCGCAACAGGCGCCGGCTGCGTTCGATGGCGTCATCGGCGTGCCCGGCCTCGAAGGCCACCTCGGCCGCCGAAGCCGGAATCAGGGTGAGGTCGGGCAGCTCCCGGGCCAGGGCATCGAGCCGGCGCAGCGCCGTGGCGGTATCGCCTCGCTCGGCGCTGATCAGGGCGTCCAGGTAGCGACCCGCCTCCCGGGGTGGGGCGCCCTGGCCCAGTCGCGTGGCGGCCTGGCCGGGGTCTCGCTGGTGAATCGCCAGCAGCGCCCGGGCGCGTACCAGGTGATACTGCAGGTCCTCACGGCCACCTTTCCCCGCGAGCTGGGCGGCGCGCGAGGCGGTATCGCTGATGCGTGATTCGGTGAGGGGGTGGGTGAGCAGGAACTCCGGCGGTGTGCCCCCCTGGAGGCTGGCCAGCCGCTGCATGGCGCGGAACATCGAGGCCATGGCCTCGGGGTCGTAGCCAGCTTCGGCCATGACCTGCAGGCCCACTCGGTCAGCCTCCTGTTCGTAGCGCCGCGAGTAGGCCAGCTGGTCCTGGATGAAGGCAGCCTGGGAGCCCATGGCCACGCCGATGCCGGCATCCCCCCCGCCTGCGGCGGCGATCAGCATGCCGGCGAGCATGGCAGCCATGGCGGGAACCTGAGTCTGTTCGGCACGGGCCCGGCCGCGGGTGTAGTGGCGCTGGGCGAGGTGGCCGAGCTCGTGGGCCAGTACCGAGACCAGCTCCGCCTCCTGCTCGGCGAAGGCAAACAGCCCGGCGTTGACGCCGATCACGCCGCCCGGCACCGCGAAGGCGTTGAGGCGGTGGCTGTCGACCAGGGTTACGACCAGCTCGCTGCCGCCCAGCCCGCTGTGCGGGGCCAGCCGCGATACCAGCGATTCGACATAGGTCTGGGCGAGGGGGTCCTGCCACTCCGGGGCGCGGGCGCGGAACTGGCGCAGCCAGGCGCGCCCCAGCCGGTACTCCTCGCCGTCGGCGGCTCGGCTGCCGGGGCTCGACAGGCTGGGCAGGCCGGCCTCGCTCTCCCAGGCAGGCTCGGTCCACTGGCCGGTGGCAGGCAGGGCCAGGGACAGGCCCATCACCAGGGCGATAACGCGGGGGAGGTGGCGCGACAGCATGGACAAGCTCTCCTTCGGGCGAGGCGGGCCCACTCTCTGACATTGATTCGCCCCGCAAAGTGCCTTTAAATCCCTAGGGTTCCCGCTGCCGGCACGCCGGCGGCGATATCCTGCATTCTTCCGGGAGTCTCCATGTCTCTGCAACCCGACCAAGTGCTCGACGTCTGCGGACTGCCGTGCCCGCTTCCCCTGCTCAAGGCCAAGCAGGCGCTCTCCCGGCTCGAGGTCGGCCAGCTTCTCGAGGTCAGGGCTACCGATGCCGGCTCCTGGCAGGACTTCGCCAGCTACGTCGAACTGAGTGTCCACGAGATGCCGGCCAGGGATGAGCGCGACGGCGTCTACCACTATTGGCTCCGCAAGGGCGGGGAGCGCGCCTCATGACGCTGCGGGCGGTGCTCAAGGGCTGGGTCGACCACTACCTCTCCGACGAGGAGGCGGTGATCCTGCTGGTGGTGCTGGTACTGGGCTTCGCAGTGGTGATCTTCCTGGGTCGCATGCTGGCCCCCTTCCTCACCGCGCTGGTGATCGCCTTCCTGCTGCAGGGGGCGGTGAGCTGGCTGGAGCGGCGACATGTGCCGCACCTGCTGGCGGTGATTCTGGTGTTCCTGGGCTTCATGGGCCTGCTGCTGGCGCTGGCCTTCATCCTGATGCCGCTGATCTGGAACCAGCTGGTGACCCTGGTGCAGGAGACGCCACGGATGTTCGCCAGTGGCCAGCAGCTGCTCGACGACCTGCAGGCGCGCTACCCTCAGCTGATCACCCCGGACCAGATCCAGAACTGGATCGCCACCGCCGGTCGCGAACTGACCCAGTTGGGCCAGCGCGCCCTGACGCTGTCCCTGGCCTCGCTGGGCAACGTTCTGGGGTTGATCATCTATCTGGTGCTGGTGCCGATCCTGGTGTTCTTCCTGCTCAAGGATCGCGAGCGGCTGGTGGACTTCATCCTTTCGCTGCTGCCCCGCAAGCGGACCCTGATGACCCGCATCTGGCACGAGATGGATAGCCAGATCGCCAACTATGTGCGCGGCAAGTTCATCGAGATCATGATCGTGGGCACCGTGGCCTTCCTCACCTTCGCCTTCTTCGGGCTGCCCTATACCGCCCTGCTCTCGGTAATGGTCGGCTTCTCGGTGCTGGTGCCCTATATCGGGGCGGCGGTGGCCACCTTGCCTGTGGCTGCGGTGGCCGGCTTCCACTTCGGCATGACCGACGAGTTCCTCTATGTGCTGGTCGCCTACGGGGTCATCCAGGCGCTGGACGGCAACGTGCTGGTGCCGGTCCTGTTCTCCGAGGCGGTCAACCTGCACCCGGTATCGATCATCGTGGCGGTGCTGTTCTTCGGCGGGATCTGGGGCTTCTGGGGAATCTTTTTCGCGATTCCCCTGGCGACCCTGCTCAAGGCGCTGGTCTACGCCTGGCCGCGGGGGATCAAGCGCCACCGGCAGGATGAGGGTGGTGAGGTGGTGGTGGAAAAGTGAGGGCCGCCGCGGGGCGGCCCTGGTGGCTGTCACGCGCTGTCGAGAGAGCCGTCGTTCAGAGCCTGGGCCGCCTCCAGTACCTCCTGGGCGTGGTCCTTGACCTTGACGCCGCGCCACTCCCGGGCCAGCTTGCCTTCGCTGTCGATCAGGAAGGTGCTGCGTTCGATGCCGAGATGCTCCTTGCCGTACATCTTCTTGAGCTTGATGACGTCGAAAAGCCGGCACACGCTCTCGTCCTTGTCGGAGATGAGGTCGAAGTTGAATGCCTGCTTGGTCTTGAAGTTCTCCTGCGCGCGGATACCGTCCCGGGAAACCCCGAGGATCACGGTGTTGGCGGTATCGAAGTCCGCCTTGCGATCGCGGAAGTCGCCGCCCTCGGTGGTGCAGCCGGGAGTGCTGGCCTTGGGGTAGAAGTAGATCACTACCTGGCGGCCGCGGAACTGGGCCATGGTGATCTCCTGGTCGCCGGTAGCCTGGGCGGTGAAGTCGGGGATGGATTGGCCGATGCTGACGCTCATGAAAGCCTCCTGGATGAGAACCTGGGTGAGAGTGGCAAGGCGTCGATTACACGCAACCGTCGCCTGGCTGTCAAAGCGGGGCGGGGGGAAAGTAGCACCGCCGCTGTACAGGCTCAGGCCGCCTGAGTACCATTTGCCCTTTGGGGCAGTGTCCTGCCCCGTTTTGGCTCCGGTGCGGCCGGGGCAGCGCGCGGCAATCGAACCGGCAGCAGTCGAACCGAGAGGATAGAGAGGATGGTCACGGGAAGCATCGTCGCCCTGGCGACGCCGATGAAGGTCAATGGCGATATCGATTGGGAGGCCCTGCGCCGCCTGGTGAACTTCCATCTCGATCACGGCACCGATGGCATCGTCGCCGCCGGCACCACCGGCGAGCCCACCACCATGTCCTTCGCCGAGCACTTCGATGTGATCCGCGCCGTGGTGGAGGAGGTCGACGGGCGCATTCCGGTGATTGCCGGCACCGGCGCCAACGCCACCTCCGAGGCCGTCGAGCTGGCCCGCTACGCCAGCGAGGTGGGGGCGGACTACTGCCTGTCGGTCTGTCCCTACTATAACAAGCCGACCCAGGAGGGGCTCTATCGCCACTTCAAGGCGGTGGCCGAGGGTAGCGAGCTGCCGGTGATCCTCTACAACGTGCCCGGTCGCACCTGCTCCGACCTCTACAACGAGACGGTGCTGCGCCTCGCCGAAGTGGACAACATCGTCGGTCTCAAGGATGCCACCGGCAACCTGGAACGCGCCGAGGACCTGATCAGTCGCCTCAAGGGCAGCGGTTTCATGCTCTATTCGGGCGACGACGGCACCGCCTGCGACTTCATGCTGATGGGCGGCCATGGCGACATCTCGGTGACCGCCAACGTCGCGCCCCGGGCCATGCATGACCTGTGCGCTGCCGCGATAAATGGCGACGCCGAGCATGCCCACCAGCTCAACACTCGCCTGATGCCGCTGCATACCAATCTCGGCATCGAGTCCAACCCGATTCCCGTCAAGTGGGCGCTACATCGCATGGGCCTGATCGAGCCGGGCATCCGCCTGCCGCTGACCTGGCTCTCGGAGAAGTACCACTCCACCATCAGCGAGGCCCTGCAGCTGGCCGGGCTGATCGACGACTGATCGGCGTCGCGCCGGACCCTGGAGAACTGGATGCAAGGTAGACCCATGACCTCAGCGCTGAAATGGCTGCCGCTGGCGGCACTTGTCGCCCTGGCCGGCTGTGCCCGAGACGACGGTTATTATCACGACCGTAATATCGACTACGCCGATGCCCGCCAGGCGCCCCCCCTGGTGCTGCCCGAGAGCCGCAATTCCCAGCGCTACCGTGACGCCATGCCGGTGCCCGAGGCCGCCGGCAGCTTCCGCGCCGGCGACGACGGTTTCGAGGCTCCCGCACCGCAGGCATTGGGCGCCGGGCGTATCGAGCGGGAATTCGTCGAACGCCGCCGCGTGGGCGATGACGCCTGGCTGGTGGTGGCTGCGGGCCCGGATGCCGTCTGGCCCCAGCTGGAGGGCTTCGCCCGCAGCCGCGGCCTGGACGTGACCGCCAGCGATACCTCCCGTGGCGTGGTCGAGACACAGCAGGGCCGCCTGAGCGTACGCCAGGGGCTGCGCGCCGGTGACAGCGAGGTGCGCTGCGACCAGTCCGGGCGCCCCGTGGATGCCTGCCTGAACGCCCTGGAGCAGTACTTCGGCGCACGCAGCGCCACGGCATCCGGCACCGCCTCCCTGCAGGCCCAGCGCCTGGCCGGAGAGGAGCGCCTGAGCCTTGCCCAGCGTGGCGAGGAGTGGGTAGTGGAGGTGCCGCTGGATATCGAGCGGACCTGGGCCGAGCTGGAGTATCAGCTGCGTCAGGACTTTACCCTCGAGGGAAGCCGTGAGCTGCTGGAGAGCACCCCGGCGGACTACTCCCATCGCATCCGGTATCTGCCTCTTTCCGAGCGCCGTGAAGGCTTCTGGAAGGGACTGGTGTCATCGCCGTCGCCGCGCGAGATCCGCCTGGTGCTGGAGAGCGAAGGGCCCGAACGGACCCTGTTGCGCGCCGAGAACGCCAGCGAGCGGGGCTTCAGCGCTGGTGACCAGCGTGAACTGCTGGAGCGGGTGGCGAGCCTGCTGCGCTGATGACGGTAGCCTGCAAGAGTGCTGCCCCGCTCGACGGGCCGCTGTGTTTCGCCTCCCTGGGCAGCGGCAGCAAGGGCAACGCCACCCTGGTCAGCGACGGCGAGACCCACCTGCTGGTGGATTGCGGCTTCACGCTGCGCGAGGCCGAACGCAGGCTGGCCCGGCTGGGCGTGCACCCGCGTCAGCTCGATGCCCTGCTGGTAACCCACGAGCACGGTGACCATATCCGCGGGGTGGGCCCCCTGGCGCGGCGCTACGGGGTGCCGGTGTGGCTGACGCCGGGCACCTGGGCTTCAGGGCGCCTTGGCGAGCTGCCCGAGCGTCACTGGATCACGCCCCAGGCGCGCTTCGCGGTAAAGGGTCTGACCATCGACCCGGTGACCGTGCCCCATGATGCCCGCGAGCCGGTGCAGTTCCGTATCCAGGGCGGTGGCGGTCGCCAGCTGGGGCTGCTCACCGACCTCGGTCACCCCACCGAGCATGTGGTCCAGGCCTTCGCCGGCTGCGATGCCCTGGTACTGGAGTGCAACCATGACGTGCGCATGCTCGCCGAGGGTCCCTATCCGCCGCGCCTCAAGCGTCGGGTGGGGGGCGACTGGGGCCATCTGGCCAACACCCAGGCGGCGGCGCTGCTGGCCCGGCTCGGCCTCGATCGACTGCAGCATATCGCCTGTTCGCACCTGTCCGAACACAACAACCGTCCCGAGCTGGCCCTGGAAGCCCTGGTGCCGCTGCTCGACGGCGACGAATCGCGGCTGATGGTGACCTGCCAGGACGATGGCCTGGCGTGGCAGGCCATCGCCTGAGCCTGCAACCTTCCACCTGACCTAGCCTCCGGAGGCTTCCATGGAAAAGCGTCAAGAACTCTACGCCGGCAAGGCCAAGTCGGTCTTTGCCACCGATGACCCGGATCGCGTGATACTCCAGTTCCGCGACGACACCAGCGCCTTCGATGGGGAGCGCATGGAGTCGCTGGCCCGCAAGGGGATGGTCAACAACCGCTTCAACGCCTTCATCATGGAGACGCTGGCCGAGGCGGGCGTGCCCACCCACTTCGAGAAGCGCCTCTCCGATACCGAGAGCCTGGTCAAGGCGCTGAAGATGATCCCGGTGGAGTGCGTGGTGCGCAATATCGCCGCCGGTGGCCTGGTCAAGCGCCTGGGTGTCACCGAGGGTGAGGAGCTCACGCCCCCCACCTTCGAGCTGTTCCTCAAGAACGACGCCCTGCATGATCCCATGATCAACGAGTCGCTGGCCGAGACCTTCGGCTGGGCGACACCCGAGCAGCTGGCGGAGATGAAGGCGTTGACCTTCAAGGTCAACGCGGTGCTCAAGAAGCTGTTCGCCGATGGTGGCCTGCTGCTGGTCGACTACAAGCTCGAGTTCGGCCTCTTCCAGGGGCAGATCGTGCTGGGCGACGAGTTCTCCCCGGACGGCTGCCGGCTGTGGGACGCCAAGACCCGCGAGAAGCTCGACAAGGACCGCTTCCGCCAGGGGCTTGGCGGCGTGATCGAGGCCTACGAGGAGGTGGGGCGGCGTATCGGGGTCAGCTTCGACTGACGTTGCCTCGCCGAATCCGCATCACGAAGGGCCCTCTCCAGAGGGCCCTTCGTCATTCATGTCGGTACGATATCCACCACCTCCAGGGTGGTAGCACCGTCGGCGGCTGCCACGGCCTGAAAGCGCACGTCCAGGTCGCGCAGGCGCACGCCGTAGCGGCGCGCCTCGCCGCCGTTGCGATAGGCCGGCCGGGGGTCCTGGCTCAGTACCTCCTCGATCAGCGCACGCAGCGACGTGCCGTCCTCCCGCCTGGCCAGCGCCGTCTCGGCCTCGCGGGTGAAGCGCACCGCCAGCCTGTCTGGGGCCGCGGGGGCGAAGCCCGCGCGGGCCTCGGGCCTGGCCTCGGCCCAGGGCAGGTAGGGTTTGATATCGAGCACCGGGGTGCCGCTCACCAGGTCGGCGCCGGCGAGCTGCAGCCTGACGCCGTGGCGGGCGTCGATCCCGACCAGCTCGACCAGCGACAGCCCCAGGCGGTTGGGGCGGTGGGTGCTGCGGCTGGCGAAGACCCCGATCCGGCGGTTGCCCCCGAGGCGTGGCGGTCGCACCAGCGGCATCCAGTCCTCGGGTCCGGTGCGTTCAGGACTGAGGTGGAAGAGGAAGGTGAGCCACAGGTGGCTGAACGCCTCCAGCCCGCGTACCGCCAACGGATCGTCGTAGGGGGGCAGCAGCCGGAGCGTGGCTCGGGCAGTCGGCGCCAGACCGGGCTGGCGGGGCACACCAAACTTGTCGGGGAAGTCGCTCTCGATGACGCCGATCGGCGACAGGGTGACATCGGGAAGGGGGGCTGGATCGCTCATGGCCAGCATTATGCCTGGCCCTCGGCGGTGCGGCGACTGCAGTTGGCCTGTCGGCCGGCGTTGTGTAGTCTTTCGGCAACATCCAGCGTCGCGAGACTCCCATGAACGAGACTGCAGCAGCCCCGGGCGATGCGCCCCCGTGTCGTCGCGCCCCGCGGATTCGCTATCGCGAGGCCCTGGCGCGAGACGCCGGCGACCAGGCCGAGGTCTTCCACCATGCGGTGATGCAGGGCGCCGCGGCGCACTACACCCGGGCGCAGCGTGAGGCCTGGGTTTCGGCGCTGCCACGAGACGCCAGCGCCTGGGCCGCGCGCCAGGCCCTCTACACTACCCTGGTGGCGGACTGTGATGGTCGTTGTGTGGGTTTCCTCGAACTGGAACCCCACCGCGGGCGCATCGTGACGCTCTATGTCTGGCCGTCGCTGGCACGGCGCGGCATCGGCTCGACGCTGCTGGTCCATGCCGAGCGGTTGCTGATCGAGCGGGGGGTAGACCGGGTCAGCATCGACGCGAGCCTGATGCTGACCGAGTATCTGGTGAGGCGCGGCTGGCGAGACCTGGGCGAGGAGTGGGTGGAGCGCGGCGGTGAACGGCTGTCGCGTCACCGGCTGGATAAGTCGCTGGTCGCGCTGGAAACCTAGTCCAGCAGGCGCATGGAGAGGTCGATCGCCTTGAGATCCTTGGTCAGTGCGCCGCTGGAAATGCAGTCGACCCCGGTCTCGGCGATGGCGCGCAGCGTGCTCTCGTCGACATTGCCGGAAGCCTCCAGAGTCGCCTTGCCGGCGGTGCGGCGCACCGCTTCACGCATCTCGTCGAGGTCGAAGTTGTCGAGCATGATCACGTCGGCCCCTGCCGCCAGCGCCTGCTCCAGTTCGTCGAAGGTTTCCACCTCGATCTCCACCGGCAGGTCACTGGCGATGCGTCGCGCCTCGCGCACCGCCGCTGCGATGCCTCCGCAGGCGGCGATATGGTTCTCCTTGATCAGGAAGGCATCCCATAGCCCGATACGATGATTGTGGCCCCCGCCGCAGGCCACCGCATACTTCTGGGCCAGGCGCAGGCCGGGCAGGGTCTTGCGGGTGTCGAGCAGGCGCACCCCGGTGTCGCCGATCAGGTCGACGTAGTGTCGGGTGCGGGTGGCGGTAGCGGAGAGGGTCTGCAGCAGGTTGAGCGCGGCGCGCTCACCGGTGAGCAGGCTGCGTGCCGCCCCCTCGAGCTCGAGGAAGGCCTGGCCCGCTTCGAGGCGGTCGCCGTCGGCGGCCTGCCAGCGCAGCGCCACCGTGGGGTCCAGACGCCGGAAAAGCTCGTCGACCCAGGCCACTCCGCACAGCACGCAGGCCTCGCGGGTGATGACCCGGGCCCGGGCATGTTGCTCGGCGGGGATCAACCTGGCGGTGATGTCGCCGGGGCCGACATCTTCGGCCAGCAGGCGGGCGGCGGCATCGCGGATCTCTTCGGCGAGCTTGGTGTGGTAGGGCAGGGTGTCCTGATTGTCCATGGGTCACTCGCGAGGTTGGCTTGGGGTGGCCGGGGTGGTCGAGGGCGTCCATTATAGGCAATCCATTCCGGTCACGTCAGGGGAGACGCATGGCAATCGAACAAGGTTGGCTGGCATCGGCGCGGCGGGTGCCATCCCCCAACTGCGATGAGCGGCCGCGAGGTGAGGTATCGCTGCTGGTGCTGCACTCCATCAGCCTGCCCCCCGGGGAGTTTGGCGGCGAGCATATCGAGCGGCTGTTCACCAATCGGCTGGACCCCGACGCCCATCCCTTCTTCGCTTCCATTCGGGAGCTACGTGTCTCGGCCCACCTGCTGATCCGCCGTGATGGCGAGTGCGTTCAGTTCGTGCCGTTCCAGCGCCGCGCCTGGCACGCCGGGCGTTCCTGCTGGCGGGACGGAGATCGTTGGCGCCATGCCCTCAATGACTTCGCCATCGGCATCGAGCTTGAGGGCAACGAAGTATCGGCCTACTCCAGCGCGCAGTACGAGCGCCTGGCCGAGGTGACCCTCGACCTCTTCGCCGCCTACCCGGCACTGGCGCCGTCGCGGATCACCGGTCACGCGCGGGTAGCGCCACTGCGCAAGAGCGACCCGGGGCCCGCCTTCGACTGGGCCTACTATCGTCAGCGGCTTGCCGGCCGTGAGTGGGTCGAGTGAGCTGCTTTGGGAATCTTCTTCCTGGGCGGCTTCAGCGGCAAGGGGAGGGGGTAGTAGTCAAACGGTAGTTTAGCTACATCTCCTTGACCTTCGTCGAGTTTCCCCCTTTCGCGTTCGCTAACCCTTTGTGCTGCGGTGCGGTGTGCAGTATATGGAAATACATTCCATAGAAACTTGCTTTGGCAGGGGGCGAGGTATACGGTATCTTTCGCACAGAAGCGGCGCTTTTTTTGCGTCGTAACGTAATAAAATTACACAATAACCGGGGCGCGTTGCCTCTCTGACGAGAGGGCGCCCTGCTTCCCGCGCAGCAGCGGGCACGCAACATCCATCGTCATTCGGAGAGACGTCTATGAGTCTGGAGGCAAGAGAGGATCTCGACCCGGTCGAGACCGCGGAGTGGTTGGAATCCCTCGAATCGGTCCTGGATCATGAGGGCGAGGAGCGTGCCCGGCACCTGCTCACCCGCCTGGCCGACCGCCTGCGGCGCGACGGGACGCAGCCCCCCTTCTCGGCGACCACGCCGCACCGCAATACCATTCCGGTGCATCGCGAGGCGCCGATGCCGGGCGACCTCTTCATGGAGCGCAAGATCCGCTCGATGATCCGCTGGAACATGGCGGCGATGGTCACCCGGGCCAACCGCAAGCACAAGGGCATCGGCGGCCACCTGGCCAGCTACATGTCCAGTGCGACGCTCTATGAGGTGGGCTTCAACCACTTCTTCCGGGCCGCTAACGGCGACTTCAAGGGTGACCTGGTGTTCATCCAGGGCCACAGCTCCCCGGGCATCTATGCCCGTGCCTTCCTCGAGGGGCGCCTCACCGAAGACCAGATGGACAAGTATCGCCAGGAAGTCGATGGGGATGGTCTTTCCTCCTACCCGCACCCCTGGCTGATGCCCGATTTCTGGCAACTGCCCACGGTCTCCATGGGCCTGGGCCCGATCATGTCCATCTATCAGGCCCACGTGATGAAGTATCTGGATCAGCGTGGCCTGCAGCCGATGCAGGACCGCAAGATCTGGTGCTTCATGGGCGATGGCGAATGCGACGAGCCGGAGTCCCTGGGGGCCATCCACCTGGCCAGCCGCGAGAAGCTCGACAACCTGATCTTCGTCATCAACTGCAACCTGCAGCGCCTCGATGGTCCGGTGCGCGGCAACTCGCGGATCATGGACGAGCTCGAGGGCGTGTTCCGCGGTGCCGGCTGGAACGTGATCAAGGTGGTCTGGGGCCGCCTGTGGGATCCGCTCTTCGAGAAGGACAAGAAAGGCGTGCTGCAGAAGGTCATGGACGAGACCGTCGATGGCGAGTACCAGAACTGCAAGTCCAATGGCGGCGCCTATACCCGGGAGAACTTCTTCGGCAAGTACCCCGAGACCGCCGAGATGGTCAAGGACTTGTCCGACGAGGATATCTGGAAGCTCAACCGCGGCGGCCATGACCCGTTCAAGGTCTATGCGGCCTATCACCAGGCGGTGAACAACGCCAACGGGCGTCCCACCGTGGTGCTGGCGCATACCGTCAAGGGCTATGGCCTGGGTGCCGACGGTGGCGAGGCGGACAACGAGGCCCACCAGGTCAAGTCCATCGACGACCCGGAGGTGCTCAAGCGCTTCCGCGACCGCTTCGGCATCCCGGTCTCCGACCAGGAGATCGAGCACGAGATCCCCTATTACAAGCCGGCCGACGACACGCCGGAGATGCGCTACATGCATCTCCAGCGCGAACGCCTGGGTGGCTACCTGCCGGCTCGCCAGCACGACTTCGAGGCGCTGGACATTCCCGGCCTGGACGACAAGATCTTCGCCAGCCAGATGGGTGGCTCCAAGGGCCGCGAGGTCTCCACCACCATGGCCTTCGTGCGGGTCCTCAACGGCCTGGTCAAGCACAAGGGCTTCGGCAAGCAGGTGGTGCCCATCGTGCCCGACGAGGCGCGGACCTTCGGCATGGAGGGCATGTTCCGCCAGCTCGGCATCTACACCTCCGAAGGCCAGAAGTACGAGCCCATGGACAAGGGCCAGCTGATGTTCTATCGCGAGGACAAGGCCGGCCAGGTGCTCGAGGAGGGCATCACCGAGGCGGGGGCCATGTCCTCGTGGATCGCCGCGGCCACCTCCTACGCCAACCACGGCCTGCCGCTGCTGCCGTTCTACATCTACTACTCGATGTTCGGCTTCCAGCGTATCGGCGACCTGGCCTGGGCCGCAGGCGACCTGCAGGCGCGTGGCTTCCTGGTGGGCGGTACCGCCGGGCGCACCACCCTCAACGGCGAGGGCCTGCAGCACCAGGATGGCCACAGCCACCTGCAGGCGTCGATGATCCCCAACTGCCGCAGCTACGACCCGACCTATGCCCACGAGGTGGCGGTGATCGTGCAGAGCGGCCTGAAGCGGATGTTCGTCGACAAGGAGCCCTGCTTCTACTACCTGACGGTGATGAACGAGAACTACGAGCAGCCCGAGCTCGAGGAGGTGCCTGCCGAGGAGATCATCAAGGGCATGTACCTGCTGCGCGAGACCCAGGGCGACAAGGCCTGCGTGCAGCTGATGGGCTCCGGCACCATCCTGCGCGAGGTCGAGGCCGCCGCCGAGCTGCTGCGTGACGACTGGGGCGTGGGCGCCGACATCTGGAGCGTGCCGAGCTTCAACGAGCTGCGCCGCGAGGCGCTGGCCCTGGATCGCGAGGCGTTCCTCAATCCCGAGGCCGAGCCGGGCAAGCCGCACGTCACCCGCTGCCTGGAAGGGCGTCAGGGGCCGGCCATCGCCTCGACCGATTACATGCGCCTGTTCGCCGACCAGGTGCGTGCCTGGGTGCCCACCGACTACCACGTGCTGGGGACCGACGGTTTCGGGCGCTCCGATACCCGCGAGAAGCTGCGCGAGTTCTTCGAGGTCGACCGTCACTTCGTGGTGGTGGCCGCGCTCAAGGCGCTGGCCGAGCGCGGCGAGCTCGATCGCAAGGTGATCGGCGAGGCACTGAAAAAGTACGACATCGATCCGGCCAAGCCGAATCCGCTGACCGACTGATCCGGTGGGGCGGGCGGATGCCCGCCCCTTCCAGGCACGATTTGGAAGGAGCGCGACCTTGAGTAGCGAAATCATCAAAGTACCGGACATCGGCGGCGATACCGATGTGGAGATCATCGAGATCGCGGTGTCGGAAGGCGACGTCATCGAGGCCGAGGACACCCTGATCACGCTGGAGTCCGACAAGGCCAGCATGGACGTGCCTTCGCCCAAGGGCGGCAAGGTGGCCAGGGTGCTGGTGAAGGAGGGCGATACCGTCTCCGAGGGTGACGATATCGTCGAACTGGAAGTCGAGGGCGGCGGCGAGGCCGAGTCGGCTTCCGACCAGGCCGAGGAGCAGGCAGCGCCGGCACCCGAGAAGGCGCCGGAGCCCGCCGCCGAGAAGCCGGCGGCGAAGGCCGGCGGCAGCAAGCGCACGGTGGAGATCACCGTGCCCGACCTGGGAGGCGACAGCGACGTCGAGGTGATCGAGGTCGCCGTGGCCGAGGGCGACGAGGTCGACGAGGAGGCGCCGCTGATCACCCTGGAGTCCGACAAGGCCTCCATGGACGTGCCGAGCCCCTATGCCGGCAGGCTCGTCTCCCTGACCGTCAAGGAGGGGGACACCGTCTCCGAGGGTGATGTCATCGGCACCATGGAGATCTCGGATGCGGGTAGCAGCGAGGATTCCGGCGAGCAGGGCAGCCAGGCGCCCAGCGAAGCCCCGGCTCCTGCGGCGAGCGAATCTGCCGGCGAGCCGGAAGAGCCGGCGGCCTCCGGTGAGCCCCAGCGCCAGGAAGTTCGCGTCCCGGACCTGGGCGGCGCCAGCGATGTGCCGATCATCGAGGTAGCCGTGGCCGTGGGCGACGAGGTGGAGGCGGAAGCTCCGCTGATCACTCTGGAGTCCGACAAGGCCTCCATGGACGTGCCCAGCCCGTTCAAGGGCAAGCTGGTGGAACTCGCCGTCAAGGAGGGCGACAGCGTCTCCGAGGGTGACCTGATCGGCTACATCGAGACGGCCGCTGCCAAGTCGGCCGCCAGCAAGCCAAGCGAGAAGAAGGCCGAGTCGCCCAGGGCCGAGAAGCCTGCCCCGACCCCCGCCGGTACACCGAGCCCCGAGGCGGAGATGGCGGCCCACAAGCCTCGCGATGGCAAGCTGGTCCACGCCGGACCGGCGGTACGCATGCTGGCCCGGGAACTGGGCGTCGACCTGGGGCTGGTCAAGCCCAGTGGTCCGAAGGAGCGCGTCCTGAAGGAGGACGTCCACGCCTACGTCAAGCAGGTGATGGCCAACCAGGGCAAGGCCCAGGCTGGCGCGGCGGCGCCGGCGGCGGCCGGCTCGGGCATTCCGCCGATTCCGGACCAGGACTTCAGCCAGTTCGGCGAGGTGGAAGAGAAGCCCATGGGGCGCCTGATGAAGATGGGTGCCACCAACCTCCATCGCAGCTGGGTCAACCTGCCCCACGTCACTCAGTTCGACGAGGCGGACATCACCGAGCTGGAGGCCTTCCGCAAGTCGATGAAGGCCGAGGCGGAGGCCCAGGGCGCCAAGCTCACGCCGCTGCCCTTCCTGATCAAGGCCTGTGCCTTCGCGCTGCGCCAGTATCCGCAGTTCAACGTCAGTCTGAAGAGCGACGGCGAGACCGTGGTGCACAAGAAGTACGTGCATATCGGCATCGCCGTGGACACGCCGGACGGCCTGATGGTGCCGGTGATCCGCGACGCCGACAGGAAGTCGCTGATCGACCTGGCCAAGGAGTCGGTGGAGCTGGCCAAGAAGGCGCAGTCGAAGAAGCTCAAGCGCGAGGAGATGACCGGTGGCTGTTTCACCATCTCCAGCCTGGGCTCCATCGGCGGCACCGCCTTCACGCCCATCGTCAACGCCCCGGAGGTGGCCATCCTCGGCATCTCCAAGGCGTCGATGAAGCCGGTGTGGGACGGTGCGGCCTTCCAGCCACGGCTGATGATGCCGCTGTGCCTCTCCTATGACCACCGGGCCGTCAATGGAGCCGACGCGGCGCGCTTCACCGCGCTGCTGGGCCAGCTGCTCACCGATATCCGTCGGCTGCTGCTGTAGAAGGCTCGCCCTGCCTGGACGACGGCGCCTGTGGGCGCCGTCGTCATTTCCGGCCCCCGTACCCACGACAAGACCAAAGTGCTAATCGGACGGAGGTCATTGAAATGCAACGCGCTTTTGTGGCGAGAGGGGGTGCCGCCAGGGCCCGGCGCTTGTGCTGGTCGTGGGCCGCGGTTATCGTTCCCTTCCCAAGAATTCTTCATTGTTGACAAACACTTGACCACGAGGACTCTAACATGCGTTTGATCCTGTTGGGCGCCCCCGGTGCCGGCAAGGGCACCCAGGCCCAGTTCATCTGCGAGCGCTTCAACATTCCGCAGATCTCCACCGGCGACATGCTGCGTACCGCCGTCAAGGAGGGCAGCGAGCTGGGCGTCAAGGTCAAGGAGATCATGAACAGCGGGGGCCTGGTGTCCGACGACATCATCATCGCCCTGGTCAAGGAGCGCATCGCCCAGCCCGACTGCGCCAACGGCTTCCTGTTCGACGGCTTCCCGCGCACCATTCCCCAGGCCGATGCCATGAAGGAAGCCCAGGTGAAGCTCGACCATGTGCTGGAGATCGCCGTGGATGACGAGGAGATCGTCAGCCGACTGGCCGGACGTCGAGTGCATCCGGGCTCCGGGCGTGTCTACCACGTTGACCATAATCCGCCGAAGGAGGCGGGCAAGGACGATGTCACCGGCGAGGCGCTGATCCAGCGCGACGATGACCGCGAGTCCACCGTGCGCAACCGCCTGGCGGTCTACCACGAGCAGACTGCGCCGCTGGTCGACTACTATCAGGCCTGGGCCGAGCAGGACGCCGAGGCCGCCCCGGCCTACCACCGCGTCGAGGGCATCGGCAGCGTCGACGACATCAAGGCCCAGGTGCTCAAGGCGCTGGAGGGCTGACACCAGGCGGAACAGGACAAGGCTCCGCGGGGCGCCGGGGACAGGCCGAAGAGGAGGTCCTACGCCAGGGATGGCGTCGGTAGCGTACAGGGACGTATTTACAGCGCCTCCTCGTAGGCCTGTCGCCGGTTCAGCCCCGTTTACCGTAGTGTTTGGATGGCCCGCTTATGCGGGCCATCGTCGTTATGGGCCCGGCCGCGTATAATGGCGGCCCGTTTTCCCGAGATGGTGACCCCATGTCGATCCTGCTGGCCCTGGATGCCTCCTCGAGCGCCTGCTCCGCCGCCCTGCTGCGGCGTCGCCCCGGCGCCGACGACGAACTGCTCTCCCGCTTCGCGCTGACCCCTCGCGAGCACACCCGGCGCCTGCTGCCCATGGTCGACGAGGTGCTGGCCGAGGCCGGGGTGGCTCCCACCGAGCTCGACGCCGTGGCTTATGGCCACGGACCGGGCTCCTTCACCGGCCTGCGCATAGCAGCAGGTACCGCCCAGGGCCTCGCCTACGGTCTCGACCGGCCGCTGATCGGGGTCTCCACCCTGGCGGCCCTCGCCCTGGGGGCCCACCGTCGCCACCATTTTCGCTGGCTGGTCACCGCCCTGGATGCGCGCATGGGGGAGATCTACGTGGCTGCCTGGCAGTGCCGCGATGGCCTGCCGGAGCCGCTTGTCGACGAGGCGGTCATGGCGCCGGAGCGGCTGCGCCTGCCGAACGGTCACGCTGACCACGACTGGGTCGGGGTAGGCTCGGGATGGGGGCTGTGGGAGCAGATGCCCGCTGAGGTGAAGGCCGGGCTCGGCCAGCACCTGCCCGAGGTGGAGGCGGACGCCGCGGACATGGCGTTGCTCGCCATGCATGACCTGGAGAGCGGCGGTGGGCAGCCGGCCCACCTCGCCCAGCCGGTCTATCTGCGCAACGAGGTGGCCTGGAAGAAGGCGACATGAGCGAGCGGTCGCCGGTGGCGGTTCACGACCCGGCGCTGGCGGCACTGGCCGAGCGCCTGGGGCTGCCCTTCGCGGTCCAGTCCGAGCTGGTCCTGGAGCAGCGCGAGGGTCGCCTGGTGCTGGTCGGCGACGAGAAGCGCTACGGCCACCCTCTGGCGGTGGAGTTCGCCAGCGGCAGGGCGGCCCATCGGCGTCGCTTCGGCGGCGGCCGCGGGCAGCTGGTCGCTCGCGCCTGTGGCTTCTCCCAGGGGGTGACGCCCGCCGTGGTTGATGCCACCGCCGGCCTGGGGCGTGACGCCTTCGTGCTGGCGAGCCTGGGGGCATCGGTGCTTTTGGTGGAGCGGGTGGCGGCGATCTTCGTCCTGCTCGAGGATGGCCTGGCCAGGGCGCTGGCCGATACCGACATCGCCGAGATCGCCGCGCGCATGCGCCTGGTCCACGGGGATGCCGGCCGTGATCTCGATGCCCTGGTGGCCGGGGCGGGCTTTGCTCCCCAGGTGATTCATCTGGATCCGATGTTCCCCCACCGCGAGAAGTCGGCACTGGTCAAGAAGGAGATGCGACTGTTTCGGACACTCGCCGGCGACGATGCGGACGCCCCGCGGCTGCTGGAGGCGGCGCTGGATGTTGCCACCCATCGGGTGGTGGTCAAGCGCCCGCGCAAGGCGCCGCCGATCGAGGGGCCCGCGCCGCGCCATGTCATCGAGGGCAAGACCAGCCGCTATGACGTCTATGTGCATCGCAGCCTGAAGGCCGCGTGATCAGTCGCCCTGGCGGGTGATCAGCTGCAGGCGGTGGCGCAGGGCCGGGTCGAACATCCGGCGCGAGCGCCCGGCCGCCTCGCGCAAGCGCTCGTCGAACATCAGCCGTCCCACGGGATCGCGCCACAGCCAGCCCTCCAGCTCCAGGCTCTCCACCAGCCTGACGAACAGGCGCGTATCGAAGAACTCCGGGGCATCGAGTCCCGAGAGCAGCGCCAGCCGCTCGGCGAGCAGCCGGCTGTGCTCGGCCAGCTCTTCGGCCGTCAGCTCGCCTGCCCCCGCGTGGATCAACACCGCCAGCAACAGGTAGCCGCGCTGTAGTGATGGCTGCATCAGCTGCCCCAGCAGGTCGAGGCTCTCGCCAGCCTCCAGGCTGTCGTCGGGCCGCCGCCAGCCACCCCGGGCGTCGGGCTCCAGCAGCCCCAGCTCGACCAGGGTGTCGAGCATCGCCACCAGCGCCTCGCGCAAGTCAGGAGGTGGGGTGACCATCAATTCCCGGGCCAGGATCGGCCAGCCCGGGGCCAGCAGGGCCTCCAGTTCGTCCAGCTGGTGGTGTGCCTGGTGGCGGAATGCGAAGGCGGTGAGCCCTGCGAGGGCATAGAGGTGCAGCACGTTGTTGCGGTACCAGCCCAGCTGGCTGGCCTGCTCGGCATCGGCGAGCAGGATGTCGCCCAGCGACTGTTCGCGGCGCTGGATCATACCCAGTGACAGGGCCTGGGTGATCCACTCCGCGGGTTCGCCCGCGGGCAGGCTCGCACGGGCGGCCCCCGGCATTCGCCGCTGGAGCGCCGCCAGCAGCGCCAGCTGACGCTCCAGCAGGCGTTCCTCGATGGCATGGTGCGGCGTGGCCAGCAGCACCAGGGCGACCAGATTGACCGGGTTGAGGGCAGCGGCGGCGTTGATGCGCCGGGACAGCGTCTCGCCCAGGCGTGGCACCAGCTCGCCGAGCCACGCCGGGCGCTCCTCGGCATGGCTCCGCCAGCCCTGGCCCAATGTCTCGTCCAGGTAGTCGGCCACCGCCAGCGGTTCGCCAACGTTGACGGTTACCCGACCGAAGGGCTGGCGCAGCTTGCCCAGCACCCGCAGCAGCGACAGCGGGGTCTCCTTGCGCTTCCTGCCGCCACGTAGCTCGCGCTGGTAGCTGGAGCCCTCGATCACCCGCTCATAGCCGATATAGACCGGCACGAAGGCCAGCGGCTGCGCCTGGCCGGCGGCGTGGCTGCGCAGGAAGGAGCGCAGGGTCATGGCCAGCATGCCGGGGCGCGCCGGCAGCATGCGACCGCTGCGCGAGCGGCCGCCTTCCATGAAGTACTCCAGCGGGTGCCCGCGAGCGATGAGGCGGTGCAGGTATTCATTGAATACCGTCGCGTAGAGGCGATTGTCGCGGAAGCTGCGACGCAGGAAGAAGGCGCCGCCGCGACGCAGCAGCGGGCCGATCAGTGGCATGTTCAGGTTGCGCCCGGCGGCGATATGCGGCGGCATCAGGCCCTCCTGGTAGAGCACGTAGGAGAGCAGCAGATAGTCGACATGGCTGCGGTGGCAGGGCACGTAGACCAGGGTGTGGTCCTCGGCCAGCGGCTTGATCGCCGCCAGGCCGCGCACGTCGACACCATCGTAGAGGCGGTTCCATAGCCGGCGCAGCAGGCCATCCATGAACCGCAGCACCGGGTAGGTCATGTTAGAGGCGATCTCGTGGCCGTAGCGACGGGCGCGACGCTCCAGCCGTGGGCGGGCATGCCGACCCTCGCCGGCCAGTTCGTCGATCACCCGGCCTACCTCCTGGCTCGCTGCCACTCCCTCGATCAGCGTGCGGCGATGGGAGAGGTCCGGGCCCAGCACCCGGGTGCGCATGCGGCGGAAGTGCACGCGCAGCAGGCGTGCCGCCTTGCGGTTGGTGAGCGCCGGGTCGCGGCCGTCGCACAGCTGGCGCAGCATCAGCGGGGCACCGAAGTGCACCTCCACGCTGCGCCGGTTGACCAGTACCGAGAGGGCGCGGCGCAGGCGACCGGTCAGCTGCCAGTTGTCCGCGGCGACCATCCGCCAGAAACCGAAGCGCTTGCCCGGTGCGCGCCCCCAGAAGATGCTGACCGGCACCAGCTGCACCGCGAGTTGCGGGTCAGCCTCGAGCCGTTCGATCAGCGCCTCGAAGGGCGGCTCGCCGCGCGCGGAACGGCGCAGCCTCCGGCGTGGCAGCGGCAGCGCCAGGTAGCCGGGGAGTCTCAGGCCGGCGAGGCGCCGGGGGCGGTCGGCAGCCGGCAGGCCGTGGCGGGAGGTCAGCGCAGCGAGCAGCCAGGTGTCGCTCATTGCCGGCCGGGGCAACACGTAGACCACCGGCAGGTCCGGGTCGATCCCCAGCTCATCGGGGGACGGCTCGATCAGGCGCGGCCGAACCCAGGCGGCGATCACGCGGGTCATCGCCGCGCGCAGGGGGGTGGTCAGGGTGTGCAGCAAGGCCATCCGTTTGCCCCGGGTGCAGGAAAGGGAGAGGAAAGGCCAGTATAGTCGTCGGGAGACGCCGGGTCAGTGGCGACCCGCAACGACGGGGCATGTGACAAAGCGGACAGGGATACAGCCATGCACGGGATCTGGCGAGACGGCAATGACTTCGAGCTGCTCCCGGAGGCGAGCCAGTTTCTGCCGGCGATGTTCGAGGCCATCGAACTGGCGCGGGCTTCGATCCTGATCGAGCTCTACCTGATGGAGTCTGGGCGGCTGGCGTCGGCGCTGATCGATGCCCTGGTCAGAAGCGTCGAGCGCGGCGTGATGGTACTGCTGCTGGTCGATGGCTATGGCGCCATGGGCCTGTCGAGGCACGATCGCGAGCGACTGGAAGCGGGCGGTGTGGCCCTGCGCTTCTTCAACCCGTTGGGGCTCCACTCTCTGGCGCGTAACCTGACCCGAGACCATCGCAAGCTGGTGGTGGTCGATGGCCGCATCGCCTTCACGGGCGGCTTCGGTGCCGTGGACGAGTTTCTCGATGCCTGGTACGAGGTGGCGGTGCGCATCCGGGGGCCAGTGGTGGCCGACTGGGTGCGGCTGTTCAGCCGCCTGTGGGACTCCCCGCTGACCCGTGGCCCCGGGCCCGCGGGGCTGGTGCGCGGACTGTCCACTGCGACCCGCGCGATGGATGGCTACCGTGGCATGCGTGGCCGGGCGATCTGGGGTCAGGGGTATCGCTACCAGGCAATCCGCCATTCGCTGCATGGCCGGGTGGAGCGCGCGCGCCGCCGTATCTGGATATGCACCCCCTACTTTGCCCCCACCTTCAGCCTGCGCCTGCGCCTGGCCAGGGCAGCGCGGCGGGGCGTCGAGGTGCGCCTGCTGCTGCCCGGGGAGCAGCACGACCACCCCGGTGTGCGCTATGCCGGGCAGCGCTTCTACGGGCGTCTGCTCAGGGCGGGGGTGCGCATCTACGAGTTCCAGCCGACCTTCATCCACGCCAAGGTGTCGTTGGCCGACGACTGGGTCAGTCTCGGCTCCTGCAACTTTGACCACTGGAGCCTGCACTGGAACCTGGAGGCCAATCAGGAGGTGGATGACCGACGCTTCGCCGCCGAGGTCGCGGCGCTCTTCGAACGCCACTTCGCCGCCAGTCACGAGATCGAGCCGAGGGCCTGGGCGCGCCGCCCGCTATGGCAGCGCCTCAAGGAGTGGCTGTTCGGTACCCTGGACGGGATGCTGACCCGGCTCAGATAAGCTTCCAGCTTACGGCTTACGGCCTTTCCTGCCGCCGGCGGGCTTCTTGCGGCGCGGTGTGGGCTTGGGTGTCTCCGGCGGTACCCGATAGTGCAGGTAGAGGTCGAGCACCAGCTCGGGGAGCTGCCTTACCAGCCCTTCGAGGCGTGCACCGTCGGCGACGAACTCCGCCATGTCGGGCTCCTCGTCGAACAGACCCGAGAGCGCCATGAAGGGCAACAGCAGGGCGGCGGCAGCTTCCTCGTCCTCCTCGAACCAGGCCGCCTCATCGAGGAAGACGCCTTCCATGAAGCCAGCGCACCAGTCGCCGATGGGCGTCTCCTCCGGGGCAATGCCATCCAGCACCAGTTCGAAGGGCAGTTCCGGCAGCAGGCCCTGCTCCAGGGCGGCAATGGCGTTATGGCGCAGCCGCTCCAGCAGGCCGAGGATGACCTCGCGCTCGCTGTCGTCGCTGAAGTCCGGCTCCCCCTGGAACAGCTCCGCCACCCAGGCCGCCGGCGGTACCTCCCGGGGACTGACGGCCAGGGCTACCAGGAAACCGTGGGTGCCGATCAGGTCCAGAGCGTCCTCGGAAACCCTCTCCGAGGCCAGGAAGTCGTCGAGGTGGTCGAGCTGGTCATCGTCGAGCAGGGGTTCGGGCTGCGGGGTATCGGTCATCGAGACTCTCTCACGCTGGTTGACGGACTCACACGGGTGATGGGGCTTTACGCCCGAGGGGCCAGGCGCCATTCTAGCACCCATGAACCGTGCCGCGTTGCCCCACCCCGATCCCGAGGCGCTCGCCGCCCTCGGCCGCGACGAGCTCGCGCGTGTACTCGATCAGCGGGTCGAAGCGGCCTGGGAACTGTGCCGCGAGGTACATCCCGACCTGCCAATGCCTCGGGTATGGCTCGACTTGCGCGGCCAGTGCGCCGGCCAGGCGCACTTCGGTCGCGGCGGGCTGCGCTTCAATCCGGTGCTGTATACCGAGAACCGTCTAGACTTCCTCGTCGAGGTGGTGCCCCACGAGATGGCCCACTGGCTGGTCCATCATCTGAAGGATGGCCGGCAGGCGAAGCCCCATGGCCGCGAGTGGCAGACGGTGATGCGTCGGCTGTTCGGCCTTGCTCCGCGCACTACCCACCGCTTCGATACCGGGCGAGCCAGCCCGGCGCCGCATCGCTACGTCTGCGGCTGTGGCGAACATGGCTTTACCCCTCGGCGCCACGCCCTGGCCAGCCAGGGGCGTCGCTATCGCTGCCGCAAGTGTGCTCAGACCTTGGTCTATCACCCTGGCTCGGCGTTTGAAAATGTTAGATAACCTGTTGTTATAAAAAGATTTTTTGATCATACCAATGTCTAAGAGGAAGGCCGGCGTCAAGGCGTTATGCTGGCCGCACTTCCATGGCACTGGCGGCAACGACAATCTCAATGCTGGTCGCCGGTTTCCACCCATCTGACGGGGCCACCCCAAGGACAGAGGCAACTCCATGAGCGAACAACAGAACATCTATCCGGTGCGCGATGCCATCGCCGCCAAGGCCTGGGCGGACAAGGAAAAGTACCAGGCGATGTATAAGCAGTCCGTGGACGACCCCGATACCTTCTGGGGTGAACAGGCCAAGCGCATCGACTGGGTCAAGTTCCCGACCAAGATCAAGCACACCAGCTTCGACCCCCACAATGTCGATATTCGCTGGTTCGAGGACGGCACCCTCAACGCCAGCGCCAACTGCCTGGATCGCCACCTCGAGAAGCGTGGCGATCAGACTGCCATCATCTGGGAAGGCGACGATCCCAACGACTCCGCCCACATCAGCTACCGCGAGCTGTACGAACGCACCTGCCAGCTGGCCAACGCACTCAAGGCTCAGGGCGTGAAGAAGGGCGACGTGGTCACCCTCTACATGCCGATGATTCCCGAGGCTGCCGTGGCCATGCTGGCCTGCGCCCGCATCGGCGCCGTGCACTCCGTGGTCTTCGGCGGCTTCTCTCCGGATGCTCTGGCACAGCGCATCATCGGTGCCAACTCCAAGCTGGTGATCACCGCCGACGAGTCCGTACGCGGCGGCAAGCAGGTGCCGCTCAAGGACAACGTCGATGCGGCCCTGACCCGCGACGGCACCGAGGTGTGCCAGAAGGTGCTGGTGGTCAAGCGTACCGGCGGCGAGATCGAGTGGAAGGAGGGACGTGACCTCTGGTACCACGAGCAGGTCGATAGCCAGCCCACCGACTGCGCGGCGGAGGAGATGAACGCCGAGGATCCGCTGTTCATCCTCTACACTTCCGGTTCCACTGGCGCACCCAAGGGCCTCAAGCACACCACCGGCGGCTATATGGTCTACGCCAGCCTGACCCACCAGTATGTCTTCGACTATCAGGATGGCGAGGTCTACTGGTGCACTGCCGACGTGGGCTGGGTCACCGGTCACAGCTACATCGTCTATGGCCCGCTGGCCAACGGCGGCACCACCCTGATGTTCGAGGGCGTGCCCAGCTATCCGACCCATGGCCGCATGGGTGAGATCGTCGACAAGCACAAGGTCAATATCCTCTACACCGCGCCCACCGCCATCCGTGCGCTGATGGCCCATGGCGAGAACGTCATGGACTCCAGCAAGCGCGATAGCCTGCGCATCCTCGGCTCGGTGGGCGAACCCATCAACCCCGAGGCCTGGGAGTGGTACTACCGGGTGATCGGCAACTCCAACTGTCCCATCGTCGATACCTGGTGGCAGACCGAGAACGGCGGCATCATGATCGCTCCGCTGCCCGGCGCCACGGATCTCAAGCCAGGCTCCGCCACCCTGCCGTTCTTCGGCGTGCAGCCGGCGCTGTACGACAGTGAAGGCAACGCTCTCGAGGGTGCCGTCGACGGTAACCTGGTGATCACCGACTCCTGGCCCGGCCAGGCGCGCTCCATCTGGGGTGACCATGAGCGATTTACCCAGACCTACTTCTCCACCTACCAGGGGGTCTACTTCACCGGCGATGGCTGCCGCCGCGACGAGGATGGCTACTACTGGATCACCGGCCGTGTCGACGACGTGATCAACGTCTCCGGTCACCGTATGGGTACCGCCGAGATCGAGTCCTCGTTGGTAGCCCACGACGCCGTGGCCGAGGCCGCCGTGGTCGGCTTCCCCCACGACATCAAGGGGCAGGGGATCTATATCTACGTCACCCTGAACGACGATGCGGAGCCCTCCGATGAGCTCAAGAAGGAGCTGACCCAGTGGGTGCGCAAGGACATCGGGCCGATCGCCTCGCCGGACGTCATCCAGTGGGCACCGAGTCTGCCCAAGACGCGCTCCGGCAAGATCATGCGCCGCATCCTGCGCAAGATCGCTGCCAACGAGTGCGACGGCCTGGGCGACACAAGCACCCTGGCGGATCCGTCCGTGGTGGACGAGCTGATCGAGCATCGCGCCAACCGCTGAGCCGCCGCGACGAGTCTGCCTCGTCGCCATCCGCGCCCGACGAGCCGGCCCCCACGGGGCCGGCTTCTTTTCGGCGATCGGAAATATTGTCGACAATGTGTGCGCGATGCTTGGGAATCGCCTCTCCCATGGGGTAACATGCGACACAATGAAGAAGAGCCCGTGTGGCGGTCGTCGATCCGCTGCCAGAGGAACCGGAGGAGAATCCATGGCCTTTGCCCAGAAATTCATCGTCGCCGATGACCATCCGCTGTTCCGCGCAGCCCTCACCCAGGCGCTGCGTCAGCTGGCGCCCCAGGCCGAGATCGTCGAGTCCGACACCATGGAGGCCACCGCCGAGGTGGTGACTCGCCACCCCGATGCCGACCTGATCCTGCTCGACCTGCACATGCCGGGCGCCCACGGCTTCTCTGGCCTGATCCAATTGCGTGGCCAGACCCCGGACATTCCGGTGGCGGTGGTCTCGGGCAGCGACGAGCCCTACGTGGTGCGCCGCGCCATCGACTACGGTGCCTCCGGTTTTATTCCCAAGTCTTCCTCGCTGCAGCTGATCGCCGAGGCAGTGGGCGAGATCCTGGATGGCGAGGTGTGGCTGCCGGCGGAGCTCGCCGCATCGATCGGCGATGCCGACGAGGAGGAGACCCGGTTCGCCGAGGCGATCGCCTCCCTGACGCCCCAGCAGTTCCGGGTGCTCAACATGCTTACCGAGGGGCTGCTCAACAAGCAGATCGCCTACGAGCTCAGCGTCAGCGAGGCGACCATCAAGGCCCACGTCACCGCCATCTTGCGCAAGCTGGGCGTGCACTCCCGTACCCAGGCGGTGATCGCCGCCCAGAAGCTCGAGGTCGAGCCGCCGAAGGTTCAGTCCTGAGCCGGCGGAGCCGGTTCAGAAGCTGAAAGAGCGGCGCTTCGCGCCTGGAAGCTGGAAGCCGGAAGAAAAATCGCCCCTATGGTCTTGCCATGGGGGCGATTTCGTTCAGGCTTCCAGCTTCCAGCTTCCAGCTTCCAGCTTCCAGCTTCCAGCTTACGGCTCGCCGCTAGCCGCTAGGCGCCCGGCTGGCCTGCAGGGTGCGGGTGAGCAGGGCGCGCAGGGCGGCGGGGCGCACCGGCTTGAGCAGCAGCTGGTAGCCGGCGCGCTTGACCTCCTCGGCGACCTCCTCGGTGCGGTCGGCGGTGATCACGATGCCGGGCACCGCGCCCTCCAGCCGCTCGCCGAGGGCCTCCAGGGCCATCAGTCCGGTGACCTCGTTGTCCAGGTGGTAGTCGGCGAGTATCGCGTCCGGGTCGCCATCGAGGTGGCGCAGCACCGACTTGGCGCCACCGATGCTGGTGGCGGTGAAGACCTCGCAGCCCCACCCGGAGAGCATCGCCTTCATGCCCTCGAGGATCAGCGTCTCGTTGTCGATGCACAGGATCTGTGTGCCGGCGAGCTTGTTGCCGGCACGGCGCGGGGCGGCCGCTTCCTCGGCCTGTTCGGCCTCGCTGCGCGCGGCCACCACCGGCACGCTGACCGAGAACATGGTGCCGTGACCCTCCCGGGAGCGCACCGTGATGGGGTGGTCCAGCACCCGGCTCATGCGGTCGGCGATGGAGAGCCCCAGGCCCAGCCCCTTCTCGCTCTCCTTGTGGCGCGAGGCCTGGTCGAGGCGGCGGAACTCCTGGAAGATCTCCGCCTGCTTGGAGGCCGGGATGCCGGGGCCGGAGTCCCACACCTGGATGGAGAGGCGGTCCCCCTGGCGACGGCAGCCCAGCAGCACCCGTCCCTCCTGGGTGTAGCGGATGGCGTTGGAGAGGAAGTTCTGCACGATGCGACGCAGCATCTGGGCGTCGCTGTCGACCCACTGGCGGGTCGGTACCACCACCAGGTCGAGGCCGCGGTCCTCGGCCATCACCTCGAACTCGGCGCGTAGCGGGCGGATGATATCGGCCAGGGCGAAGTGGCTGCGGCGCGGCGTCAGGGCGCCGGCATCCAGCTTGGAGATGTCGAGCAGGGTGCTGAGGAGCTCCTCGGCGGCCTGCAGGGAGTTGTCGATATGGCCGATGGTGCGCTTCATGTCGCTGGCATCCATCTCCTGGGAGAGCGCCGAGGTGAACAGGCGGGCGGCGTTCAGCGGCTGCAGCAGGTCATGGCTGGCGGCGGCCAGGAATCGGGTCTTGGAGGCGTTGGCATCCTCGGCCAGCTGCTTGGCCTGGCGCAGCGCCTGCTCCGCCTCGGCGCGCACCCGGTTCTCCTGGCGTAGCGCCGCGTTGGCCTCGGAGAGCGCCTGGGTGCGCTCGCGTACGCGCTCCTCCAGGGTCTCGTTGGTCTCCTTGAGGGCGATCTCCGCGAGGCGGCGCTCGGTGATGTCCTGATAGAGGGCGAAGAAGCCGAGTATCGCGCCGCTGTCGCCGAAGTGGGGGGTGTAGGTCACCAGCATGTAGCGGCGTCCCTCGGGGAGCCGGATCGAGACCTCGAAGCTGACCCGCTCGCCGGACAGCGCCCGCTCGATCCACTGCTCCCGTTCCAGGGCCATCTCGGGCGGGATGACCTCCTGCACGCGCTTGCCGATCACCGCGTTGCGGTCGATGCCGAAGGCTTGCTCGTAGGCGCGGTTGGTGAAGAGGTAGCGACACTCCTTGTCGAAGTAGGCGATCAGCGCGGGGACGTTGTCCGTGTAGATGCGGATGTTGTTCTCCGAGCGGATCAGCGCCTCCTCGATGCGCTTCTGCTGGGTGATGTCCTGGTAGGTATAGACGAAGCCGCCGCCGGGCATGGGATTGCCCTGGACCTCGAGCACGCTGCCGTCCTGGCGATAGCGCACGTAGCGGTGGGGCTGGCCCTCGCGGATGTTGTCGAGCAGCAGCTGGACATGCTCCTCGGGGTCGCCGGGGCCATACTCGCCGTTGTGGGCGTTGTAGCGAAAGATCTTGTCGATCGGTGCGCCGACCCGGATCAAGTGGTCCGGGAAGCGGAACAGCTCCAGGTAGCGCTGGTTCCACACCACCAGGCGCAGGTTCTGGTCCACCACGCTGATGCCCTGGTTGATGTTCTCGATGGTGGCCTGGAGCAGGGCGCGGTTGAATTCGAGTACCTGGGAGGCCTCGTCGACGATGGAGATGACGTCGGAGATGCCGATGCCGCGTCCCTGCAGCGCCGAATTGACCACGATGCGCGCCGAGGAGGCGCCGAGCACCGAGGCCAGGAAGCGCTCGGTGAACTGGATGATGTCGATGGAGGCGCGGGTACCATCCTCCAGCGGCTTGCCGCTGCGCCGGGCGTAGTCGTCGAAGGCCCGGCTGACCTGGCCGGCGCCCAGGAAGCGTTCGCACAGTACCTTGAGGTCGCCCACCGTGGTGGCGCCGGTCCAGGGACGGTTCACCGAGGTCTGGCGGGTCTCGACGCTGTCGACGAACAGCGAGGCCTGGATGCGTTCCACCACCCGCTGGGAGGTGACCTGGGAGACGAAGATATAGCAGAACAGGTTGACACCCAGCGACAGCATCACGCCGTGGGTGAAGCTGTCGCCGACGTTGAGGCCGAACAGCGAGGTGGGGGCGAGCCAGGCCACGCCGAGCGGGCCGCCCGCCAGCCACTCGGCGGGCAGCACGTCGGCGCCGATCATCGCCGGCATCAGCAGGCTGTAGGCCCAGATGGCGAAGCCGGCGTTCATGCCGACGATCACCCCCAGGCGGTTGCCACGCTTCCAGTAGAGTCCGCCGATCAGTGCCGGGGCGAACTGGCCGGCGGCGGCGAAGGAGAGCATGCCGATGGAGGCCAGCGAGGTGAACTCGCCGATCAGCTGGTAGAAGCCGTAGGCCATGGCCAGCACCGCGCCGATGGTGATGCGCCTTGCGCGCAGCACCAGGCGGCCATAGTCGCGGGCCTTGGTATCGAACCAGCGCAGCCGGAACAGGGCCGGGATGACGATCTCGTTGGAGATCATGATCGATACCGCCACGGCGGCGACGATCACCATGCCGGTGGCCGCCGAGAAGCCGCCGATGAAGGTCAGCAGGGTCAGCCAGGTGCTGTCGGCAGCCATGGGCAGGGCCAGCACATAGCTGTCCGGCTCCACGTCGCCGCCGGCGAACAGGGTCAGGCCGGCGGCGGCCAGGGGCACCACGAAGAAGGCGAATGCCAGCAGGTAGAGCGGGAACAGCCAGCGCGCGGTGCGCGCGTCGTCGCGGTGGGTATTCTCCACCACCGCCACGTGGAACTGGCGCGGCAGGCAGAGGATCGCCAGCATCGCCAGCAGGGTCTGGGCCCAGAAGCTCTGCCCGAAGTCCTGCTGGGCCAGCTGGCGCTGGAGCTCGAGCTGGCTCTCGGCGCGTGCCAGAAGGTCGCCCAGCCCGTCGAACATGCCCCAGGTGACATAGGCCCCCAGCGCCATGAAGGCGAGCAGCTTGACCAGCGACTCGAAGGCCACGGCGTGGATCAGCCCCTCGTGGTGCTCGGTGGCGTCGGTGTGGCGGGTGCCGAAGAGGATGGCGAAGGCGGCCATCACCACTGCCACGTAGAAGGCGGTATCGGCGAACAGCGGCGCGCGGGTGATATCGCTGTCGGCAGTCAGCACGCTGAAGGAGGTGGCCACGGCCTTCAGTTGCAGGGCGATATAGGGCAGGGTGCCGATCAGTGCCACCAGGCTGGCGAAGGCCGCCAGCGACTGGGTCTTGCCGTAACGCGAGGCGATGAAGTCGGCGATGGAGGTGACGTTCTGGTGCTTGGCGACGCGGATCATCTTGGCCAGTACCGGCCAGAACAGCAGGAAGGTCAGGATCGGCCCCACGAAGATGCTGGCGAAGGACCAGCCGCCGCTGGCGGCCTGGCCTACCGCACCGTGGAAGGTCCAGGAGGTGCAGTAGATGGCCAGTGCCAGGCTGTAGATGATCGGCCGTCGCTGACTGGCGCCGTGGCGCCGGGCATGGCGATCGCCGCGCCAGGCGATGGCGAACAGTACGGCGATGTAGAGCAACGATGCGGCGACCAGCAGCCAGCCTGAGAACATGAGCTTCCTCCCTGGGTGTCGCCGCCCATTCTAGGGCAAGGACGCGGCTGAGGGCAGGCGCATGGTTCAGTCGGTCTCTACACAGACGGCGCGGTAGAGCGGGGCCTCCGCCGTCAGGCGTCGCAGGGCGTCCAGCTGTGGCTGGCGCGACTCGCCCGCCAAGGGCAGGGTCTCGCGGGTGGCGCAGTTCATCAGCCAGGTCTGGTGGCTGACACTGTCCTGGGCCTGCTTCTCGAAGCGGTAGAGCAGGAATTCGACCCGTTTCTCGCCATCCTGCTCCTGGACCGTCATGCCCTGCTCGTCGACCACGCTGAAGGCGGTGGTCATGGGGAAGAGGTAGGTCCAGGGGCGCCAGAACATGGCGTCCTGCTCGGCCTGGACGACGCGGGCGCTTTCCGGCAGCAGCGAGCGCTTGTGCTCGTACCAGCTGTACTCCGTCTGGATCTGGTAACCGAGCATCCCCAGGCCGCCCAGTGCGGGGATGATCCAGCGCGGCAGGCGCTTGCCACTGACCTTGCGCAGCAGCAGGCCGATGCCCGCCGCCCCGAGGCCGGCGAAGATCGCCCCAATCAAGTGCCAAATCATGGTTCACCTTTTCTCAAAGAGATCGGGCTTCCCAAGGGAAGCCCGATCGGTAGGGAGTTACTGGCCCGGCGAGCCGGGCCAGGGGGCCATTATGGCCCAGTCGGTGCCGAGACGTCAGTGCTCGGTTGCGGCACCAGCACCCTTGGGATAGCGGACGCTCTCCACCAGGTCCTGGATCTCCTGCGGGGGCTCTTCGGTGGCGGTGGATACCAGGTAGGCCACCGTGAAGTTGAAGATCGCACCCACCGCGCCGAAGGAGAGCGGCGAGATGCCCAGGATCCAGTTGTCCGGGGTGTTGGCCAGCATGTTGGTCTCGGGAATGAAGAACCAGCCCAGGTAGGTGAAGATGTAGAGCAGGGTGGCGATCAGGCCGGTCAGCATGCCCGCCACGGCGCCCTTGTTGTTCACCCGCTTGGAGAAGATCCCCATCATCAGCGCCGGGAACAGCGAGGCGCCGGCGATACCGAAGGCCAGGGCCACCGTCTGGGCGGCGAAGCCCGGCGGGTTGAGGCCCAGGTAGGTGGCCAGCAGGATGGCGCCCGCCATGGAGATCCGTGCGGCCAGCATCTCGCCCTTCTCGGTGATCTTCGGGTTGATCATGGTCTTGATCAGGTCGTGACTGATCGCCGAGGAGATGGCCAGCAGCAGGCCCGCCGCGGTGGAGAGGGCAGCCGCGATACCGCCGGCGGCGATCAGGCCGATGACCCACGGGGGCAGGTTGGCGATCTCGGGGTTGGCGAGTACCAGGATGTCGTTGTTGACGGTCAGCTCGCTGCCTGCCCAGCCACGCGCCTCGGCGGTGTCGGCGAAGTCGGCGTTGCCGTCGTTATAGAGCTGGATGCGGCCGTCGTCGTTCTTGTCCTCGAAGTTGATCAGGCCGGTCTCCTCCCAGGTGCGAATCCATCCCGGGCGCTCCTCGTAGACCAGCGCATTGCTGGCGGCGGCCTCGTAGTCCTCGACCTGGCCGGCCATCTCCGGATAGACCGTGGTGGCGAGGTTCAGGCGTGCCATGGAGCCCACAGCCGGTGCGGTGAGGTAGAGCAGGGCGATGAACACCAGCGCCCAGCCGGCGGACCAGCGAGCATCGGCCACCTTGGGCACGGTGAAGAAGCGGATGATGACGTGGGGCAGGCCCGCGGTACCCACCATCAGCGACAGGGTGAACAGCACCATGTTGAGCTTGTTGTCGACGTCCGCCGTGTAGTCGCGGAAGCCCAGGGCGTTGACCACATCATCGAGCTTCTCCAGCAGCGGTAAGCCGGACTCGGTGTGGGTGCTGAACATGCCGAACATGGGGATCGGGTTGCCGGTCAGCTGCATGGCGATGAACACCGCCGGGATGGTGTAGGCGATGATCAGCACGATGTACTGGGCCACCTGGGTGTAGGTGATGCCCTTCATGCCGCCGAAGACCGCATACAGGAACACGATGAAGGCCGCGATCCAGATGCCCCAGGTGTTGGAGACCTCGAGGAAGCGCGAGAAGGCCACGCCGGCACCGGTCATCTGGCCGATGACGTAGGTCACCGAGGCGACGATCAGGCAGATGACGGCCACCAGGCGTGCGGCGTTGCTGTAGAAGCGGTCACCGATGAAGTCCGGCACCGTGAACTTGCCGAACTTGCGCAGGTAGGGCGCCAGCAGCATGGCCAGGATGACGTAGCCGCCGGTCCAGCCCATCAGGAAGGTGGAGTTGGCATAGCCGCCGGAAGCCAGCAGGCCGGCCATGGAGATGAACGACGCGGCGGACATCCAGTCGGCGGCGGTGGCCATGCCGTTGGTGATCGGATGGACGCCGCCGCCCGCCACATAGAAGTCCTTGGTCGAGCCCGCTCGGGCCCAGATCGCGATGCCGATGTAGAGGGCAAACGAGGCCCCTACGAACAGCAGGTTGATGGCAAATTGACTCATGCTGTCTTACTCCCCGAGTCCGAATTTCTTGTCGAGTTGGTTCATTCGCCAGGCGTAGAAGAAGATCAGGCAAATGAATGTCAGGATCGAACCCTGCTGGGCGAACCAGAAGCCCAGGTCGGTACCGCCTACCGGGATGCCGGCGAGCAGTGGCCGGAACAGGATGGCGCAGCCGTAGGAGACGAAGGCCCAGACGACCAGGCAGCCTGCGATCAGGCGCACGTTGGCCTTCCAGTACTCTGTTGAGTCGACTTTCTCTTCTGCCATGTCGTGTTCTCCACTTGTTGTTGAGCTAGGGAACTTGTGCAGTCGTGGGTTGAAGGATCACCAGGGCAATCGCACGCCCCCGGCCGTGAGACGCATTGGTGTCGTGCGATTGCCCTGTATGACGCAGGTGGATAGTGGTCAATGAGGGGCAAAAATGAATCCCAGACTTTCGTATCATGAGAATAAAGCTATTCAACGAATTTTATAAAAATACCTATATTACAAATACTTGGGTTGGTGCTTTTCGTGAAATGTCGGGAGGCTCGGTGGCGGGATAGAACCATGGTATATCCTGCGCTCCTTGTACCTTTGTCTAGGCTGAAAGAAGAGGGTGGGACATTGGTCTAAACGGCGGCAGGTCGATACGTTGGTCTAGCTTATCGGCGAGGTGTCGTGGTTGTTATGCTTCAGCCAAGTCCCGATGTGTCATCGGCTTCGTCGACAGCCGATCATGCCTGCGGACACCAATAACAATACCTCCGCTGTAAGGGAGCCCGGGTCGCCGTCGTGCGAATTCCGGGGGCTTTCTCTCAGTGGCGGTCGATCCGTGAGGTCCAGCCATGGTCGATCTCGATCTTTCCCAGCCGCCTTTCACGCTGCTCGACGACGCCGGTCGCGAGCGCGTGCGTCAGGGTGTCGATCTGGCCTACTTCGACCGCGACGAGATCATCCTCGAGGCCGGCCAGCCCGGCGAGTATGTCTTCATTATCCACAAGGGCGAGGTGGCCGAGATCGACACCACCCAGCCCGCGGCCCGGGAACGCCTCGGTCATTACACCCAGGGCGACCTGTTCGGCGCCATCAGCATCCTCAACGGCAAGAGCCGCTATCGCTTCCGCGCCGAGCAGGAGAGTCTCTGCTACCTGCTGCCCAAGGCGCTTTTTCTCGAGCTTTGCGACGACTGCCCGCCGTTCGCCGAGTTCTTCCGCCAGACCCTGGCCCACAAGGCCCGTCTGCTTACCGAGCAGCGTGCCGAGGGCGGGGTGACCATGGCCGGTTTCATGCTGGCGGCGGTGGACGAGTGCATGCGCGAGCCACTGGTGGTGCCCGCCGCCACGACCATCGCCGAGGCGGTGGCCACCATCAATGAGCGACGTGCCGATTCGTTGCTGGTGGCGCGTGACGGTGGCCACGGCATGGTCACCAAGACCGACCTGCTCAATGCCCTGGTGGTGGACGAGCGTGGCCGCGACTCTCCGCTGGAGGGGCTGGGGCGGGCCGAGTTGATCACGGTGACGCCGGGCCAGTACCTGTTCGAGGCACTGGTGATCATGACCCGCCACAAGGTGGAGCGGGTGGTGGTGGTGAAGGGGGAGACACCGGTGGGGGTGGTGGAGCTGACCGACGTGCTCAGCTACTTCTCCAGCCGCAGCTACGTGGTCAGCCTCCAGGTGGAGCAGGCGGAGAGCCTCGAGGCGCTGGCCGCCGCCAGTCGCCGCACGCCCGAGCTGGTCAGCGCGCTGATGGCCCAGGGGGTCAAGCTGCGCTTCGCCATGGGGCTGCTGGCGGCCCTCAACGGGCGAATCATCAACAAGGCCTGGGGCTTCCTGGTGGATGAGCGCTACCAAGGCGACAGCTGCCTGATGGTGATGGGCAGCGAGGGGCGCGGTGAGCAGATCCTCAAGACCGACCAGGACAATGGCCTGATCCTGGCCGATGACCTCGACTGGCCCGACTGCGCCGAGCAGATGCAGCGTCTGACCGACACCTTGATCGAGCTGGGCTATCCGCCCTGTCCCGGCAATATCATGGTCTCCAATCCCGAATGGGTGGGCACGGTCAGCCAGTGGAAACAGCGCATCGCCCGCTGGATCGAGGCCCGCGACGGCGACAGCCTGATGAAGCTCGCCATCATGCTCGACTCCCATGCGGTGGCGGGTAACCCGGCGCTGCTCGACCGCGTGCGTGATGATCTCTTCGCCCAGTGTGCCGGCAACGAACTGCTGCTCTCCTACTTCGCCCGTACCATCCTGCGCTTCTCCACACCGCTGACCCTGTTTGGCTCGCTCAAGCGGCCCCAGCACGGCATCGATATCAAGAAGGGCGGCATCTTCCCCATCGTCCACGGGGTGCGGGTAATGGCCCTGGAGCGCGGCATCCGGCCCACCTCGACCCTGGAGCGCCTGGAGGCCCTGGCCGCCGACGGCCGTCTGGAGCCGCGCTTCGCCGAAGACCTGGCCGAGGCGCTGTCGCTGTTCACCGAGCTGCGCCTCAAGCAGCAGCTGGCCCGGCGCGAGGGCGAAGACGAGAGCCGTAACCCCGACCGGGTCGTGGTTCAGGAGCTTTCGTCGCTGGAGCGCGACCTGCTGCGCGAGGCGTTGCATATCGTCAAGGACTTCAAGCAGCGCCTCTCGCATCGTTTCCACCTGGAATACTCATGAACCGACGGAACGACAACGACACAAGGAGACCGTCATGCTCAAGGTCCTGAGGCGCGTCGCGGACCGACGACGCCATGCCAACGGCGAGTACGCCTGGCTGTTTCACCCCTATACCGGGGACGAGATGGTGGTGATAGACACCGAGACCACCAGCCTGGATACCCGCAGCGCCGAGCTGGTGTCGATCGCCGCGGTGCGGGTGCGTGGCGACCGCATCCTGACCAGCGACTCCCTGGATCTGCGCCTGAGGCGCCCCGACTCGCTGACCGGTGACTCCATCCGCATTCACGGCCTGCGCGGCATGGATCTCGATAACGGCGAGAGCCTTGACGCGGCCCTGGAGCGGCTGCTCGACTTCGTCGGCAATCGCCCGCTGGTGGGCTGGCATCTGGGATTCGATCTGGCGATCCTCAACCGCGAGCTGCGTCCGCGCTTCGGCTTCGAACTGCCCAACGCCACCGTGGACGTTGCCCAGCTGTGGCGCCGCCGGTTGCGTCGTCGACACCCGGAGATCGACGGCCAGCCGCGCTTCGAGCGGGTGGCGGAGCGCCTCGGCGTGCCGGTGATGGGGCGTCACACCGCCCTGGGCGATGCCGTGACCACCGCGCTGATGTTCCTGCGCCTGGAGAGGGGCCAGGACGCCGGCGACCAGCTGGCCTGAGGGCCATCGGCGTCGCCTGGGGGCGTCGCCGATGGTAGGATGGCGACCTCTCCATTTCCGCCCGCACTGGCAGCGCCAAGACCCATGCAAGACGCCGTGACCTTCGACCCCCGCGCCCTCGCTTCCGCCACGCAAGGGAGCGCCCCGCAAGAGCCCGTCACCCCTGAGAGCACCGAGCCTCCCGATGCCCGGGCGAAGCGCGAGTTCAACAAGCTGCACAAGCGCCTTCGGCGCCAGGTGGGCAACGCCATCATCGACTACGGGATGATCCATGAGGGAGATCGGGTGATGGTCTGCCTCTCCGGAGGCAAGGACAGCTACACCCTGCTCGAGATCCTGCGCAGCCTGCAGCGCAATGCCCCCGTGGCCTTCTCGCTGGTGGCGGTCAACCTCGATCAGAAGCAGCCCGGTTTCCCCGAACACGTGCTGCCCGAGTACCTGGAGGGCACGGGCGTCGAGTACCACATCCTCGAACGCGACACCTACTCGGTGGTCAAGGAGAAGACCCCCGAGGGCAAGACCACCTGCGCGCTCTGCTCGCGGCTGCGTCGTGGCTCCCTGTATGGCTTCGCCGAGGAGATCGGCGCCACCAAGATCGCTCTGGGCCACCACCGCGAGGATATTCTCGAGACGCTGTTCCTCAACATGTTCTTCGGTGGCAGCCTCAAGGCGATGCCACCCAAGCTGCTCTCCGACGATGGCCGCAACATGGTGATCCGGCCGCTGGCCTACTGCCGCGAGGCGGATATCGCCGAGTTTTCCCGGCAGATGGCCTTCCCGATCATCCCCTGCAACCTGTGTGGCTCCCAGCCCAACCTGCAGCGCCAGGTGGTCAAGGAGATGCTGGCGGAATGGGAGGCGAAGCACCCGGGACGCCTGGAGAGCATGTTCAAGGCGGTGACCAACGTCGCCCCCTCGCAACTCGCCGACCGCGATCTCTTCGACTTCGCCGGTCTGGAAGAGAAGCAGACGCGCATGCAGGCCAACCGAATCGATATCTTGAACGAGTAGGTCAGCGACAAGCAGTGACCTTCAAGGAACCCCCTGACTAAGCGCTATCGCCGATGGCTGACTCGCTCAAGGCTGTTCCGGCGACTGGCCTTCGAGGGGGCGCTGTGAACCCGTCCATGGGCGCTACCTCGGCCATCCCTGGTCCTCGGACCCCCTCTACGACCAGTCCCCGGCGCCTCTCGCTACGAGTCATTGCGATACACCTGTTGGCTGGCTCCTCATGCCGCCTTGCAGCTTCAGTGCGCACCCTCTTCCTCGGCCAGGCGGGTGAGCGCCGGCAGGTCGAGGATATTGACCTCCCGGCCGGAGACGGCCACCAGGCCCTGGGTCTGGAAGCGACCGAGGATGCGGCTCACTGTCTCCACCGCCAGGCCCAGGTAGTTGCCGATATCGGCCCGCGACATGGAGAGGCGGAAGCTGTAGGGGGAGTAGCCGCGGCGGCGGAAGCGCTCCGAGAGGCTGGTGAAGAAGCTCGCCAGGCGCTGGTCGGCGGTCTTGCGTGACAGCAGGCGCATCATGCGGCGGTCGTCACGCAGCTCCTTGCTCATGCTGCGGTAGAGCTGGCCGCGCAGCTCCGGCAGCGACTCCGAGAGGTGGTCGAGACGATCGAAGGGGATCTCGCAGACGGTGGTGGTCTCCAGTGCCACCACGGTGCCCGGATAGTGTTGCTCGTCGATGCCGTCGAGGCCCACCAGCTCGCTGGGCAGGTAGAAATTGGTCAGCTGGTCATCGCCGCTGCCCTCGGTGGTCACCTGCTTGAGGCTGCCCGAGCGAACCGCGAACACGCTGGTGAAGGGGCTGTCCTGGCGGAACAATGCCTCGCCCTTCTTGAGTGGTGCGCGGCGCCGGATGATGGCATCGAACTGGTCCATGTCCTCCACCTCCAGTGCCAGAGGCAGGCAGAGCGAGCTGAGGCTGCAGGTCTGACAGCGCGTCTCCTGCAGCACCGAACGCCGTCGGCCGGTGAGGGTATCCGCCATGGCCCTTTCCTTCTTGATCGTGGTCATCGGCCCATTATGGAGCAAACCGCGGGCAGGGCAAACCACCCTGGGCAGGGGATCAAGAGCATTGCGGTCCCGAAGGGAGCGTCAGGGGCCCGGCGGGGGGGCGAGTGCCTCGAGGATGCGGGGCAGTTGCCAGTGCCCTTCGGCGGTCAGTGCCATCCGGCCGCCCGAGAGGTCGACCAGCCCCTCGGTACACAGTGCCTCGAGATCGGCGCCTGTCGACAGCGTGGCAGGGTCGATGGAACGGCTGCAGAGCAGTGCCTCGAGTGTCGCCTGGTGATGCTGCTGGTCGGGGGTCAGGCGGATTCCGCATGCAGTGGGCAGACGGCTGGCATCCAGAGCCCCCTCGTAGCCCGCCAGGGTGTCGGCGTTGCGAACCCAGAGCTCACCAATGCGGCTGTGGGCACCCATGCCGAGCCCCAGCAGGTCACCGGCGGGACCCTGGGTAAAGCCCAGCGGGCCATGCCCCAGATTACCGCTGGCGCGGGCCTGGGCCAGGCGGTCGTCGCGACGCGCGAAGAGGCCGAGGCCGATATGCACGTAGCCGGCTGCGTCCAGGTGGGCACGTGCCTCGGTCAGCAGCCGGCGGCGCGTCGCCGCGTCGGGTAGCCAGTCGCGATGGATGGCGCGCTGGGCCAGGTGACGCTCAGGGCGGTGGTCGTAGCGATGGAGGCGGATGCGTGCCGGGGCCATGCCGAGTACCTGCTCGAGGGTATCGGCGAGGCCCTGCGGTGTCTGGAAGGGCAGGCCGAGCATCAGCGACAGCGTCAGCTCCCTAAAGCCCAGGCGGTCGGCTTCGTCGACCAGTGCCTCGGTCAGTGCCCGGGGCTGGATACGGTTGATCGCCTGCTGTACCCGGGAGTCGAGCTCCTGCACGCCCAGGCTTAGGCGGTTGAAACCCAGCGCCTGCAAGTGGCGAAGGGTGAGCATGTCGGCCTCGCGGGGGTCGAGCTCGATACTGAAGTCGCGATCCCGGGCGGCGGAGAGCCCCAGGCGGGCGTCCAGGCGGTCGAAGAGGTCGCTCATCTGGTCCAGGGCGAGGAATGCCGGCGTCCCACCGCCCCAGTGCAGGCGTGACACCGGGGGCAGTCCGCTCAGCCGGCGCCGGGCCAGTACCATCTCGCGGTCGAGTCGCGACAGGTAGGGTTCGGCCTGGCGGCTGTCGTGGGAAGGTACACACTGGCTGGCGCAGAAGCGGCAGGCGTGACGGCAGAAGGGCAGGCGCACCTTTACCGCCAGGGAGGCCGCTGCCGGGCGATCGGCGAGGGCCGACTCCAGCTCCGGGGCTCCGACGCCCTCATGATAGTGGTGGGGCGCGGGATAGGCGACCTCGGTAGCCGATACCAGATCACCCGCGCCGGACAGCGGCTCTCGAGGCGGTCTCGAGGCCCCTTGGAAGGCAGTGCGCTTGGCGTGAACGGACATGGGGCGACTCCGGGTCGTGAACATGCTCCTCATGCTAGGGTGCCACGGCCAGGCAAGCGTTGAGCTACGTCAATCCCATGTGGAATAGTCGTCAGCCGAGATGGGCTCCGCCTCCCGGGAGCAGCTGCCACAGCTGCCAGAGTGCGAAGGCGATGATCGTCAGTGCAGCGATGCTGCGGGTAGCCGGGTGGCGAATCAGGCCGGCCAGCTGGCGGGCGGCGAGCCCGGTGGCCAGCAGTGCCGGCAGGGTGCCGAGCCCGAAGGCACCCATCAGCAATGCGCCGCGCAGCGGGTCGGCCATGGCCAGACTCCAGGCCAGCATCGAGTAGACCAGGCCGCAGGGCAGCCAGCCCCATACCGCGCCCAGCGCCATCGCCTGGGGCACCCTGACCACCGGCATCAGGCGCCGTCCGACCGGCTCCAGGTGGCGCCACAGGCGCCTGCCCACCGCCTCCACCCGCAGCAGGCCCTTCCACCAGTCGGCGATATACAGCGCCATCAGGATCAGCATCACAGCGGCGAAGCCCTGCAGGACGAGGCGGGTGGGAGCGGTCAGCGAGAGCAGGGTGCCGAGCGCCGCCGCCAGTGCGCCGGCGACCATGTAGCTGGTGATGCGGCCCAGGTTGTAGCCCAGCAGCAGGCCAGTGAGGCGCGCCGGGTGGCGCATGCTGGGGGGGACTGCGAAGGAGAGGGCGCTCATGATGCCGCCGCACATGCCGATGCAGTGGGCGCCGCCCAGCAGGCCGAAGACGAAGGCCGCGGCGAAGGGCGGCAGGTCGAGTCCGGTAGGGTCCATCAACGCTTCTCGTCGTCGGGGTCACGGGCCGACGGCGTCGTGTCGTCGGCCTCTTCGGGGGGGCGCCGCTCGGCGGGGCGGTCGTTCTCGTCGTCGTCGAAGAGGATGCGATAGGCCGGCCCCTCCAGATCCTCGAACTGGTCGTGCTTGACCGCCCAGAAGAAGGCCCAGACGGCCAGGCCGAGCAGGATCAGCGACAGCGGGATCAGCAGGTAGAGAATGCTCATGGGTTGACCTCCGAGGGCGTGGCGGCCGGGGCAGCGGACGCATCGGCGAGGCGGCTGCGGAAACGGTTGAGGCGCAGGGCATTGCCCACCACCACCAGGGAGCTGGCCGACATGCCGATGGCGGCCAGCCAGGGGGGCACGATGCCGATGGCGGCCAACGGCATCGCCGAGGCGTTGTAGACCACCGACCATAGCATGTTCTGGCGCATCACCCGACGGGTGGCACGGCACAGTTCCACCGCCTCGGCGATGCGTGACAGGCGCGGACTGAGCAGGATGGCGTCGGCGCTGGTGCGCGCCAGGTCGGTGGCACCGTTCATGGCGATGGCCACGTCGGCGCCAGCCAGCACCGGCACGTCGTTGATGCCGTCGCCGACCATGGCGACCCGTTCGCCTTCGGCCTGGCACTCGCGGATGCGCTCGAGCTTGCGTTCGGGGCTGGCGCTGCCCTCCCAGGTCGCGATGCCCAGGCGGCTGGCCAGGCCCTCGGCAGCCCCGGGAGTGTCGCCGGAGAGCAGTTCCACGGCGAGGCCGAGCTCCTGCAGCATGGCTATCGTCTCGGCGGCGTCGTCACGCACCTGGTCCTGCAGGCGAAACCAGCAGCGCGGCTCGCCATCCTCGGCCAGCAGCAGCCACTGGCCCTCTCCGGGGGGCTCCGGGGAGGCTCCCGGGGCGGCGAAGTCCGCGCGGCCCAGCCGCCAGGCTCGGCCGTCCAGCCGCCCCTCGAGCCCCTTGCCCGGGCGGCTGGTGACCTGTTCGGCGTGTTGGCCCGCATCGCGGTAGGGGTGGAAGGCCCGCGCGATGGGGTGTTCGGAGCGTGCCTCCAGGGCGGCGGCCAGAACGCGGGCCGAGGCCGCGTCGAGCCCGCCCAGCGGACGCGTCTCCACCAGACTCATGCGGCCGGTGGTCAGGGTCCCGGTCTTGTCGAGGATCACCCGGTCGACCTGGGAGAGTGCCTCGATGGCGTCAGCCCGGGTGACCAGCACGCCGCGTCGGCGCAGCTGGCCGTGGCCGGCGGTGAGGGCGGTGGGTGTCGCCAGGGCAAGGGCGCAGGGGCAGGTGACCACCAGCACCGAGAGGGTGACCCATAGTACCCGGGAAGGGTCGATGAACCACCACACGATGGCCACCCCCAGGGCCACGAACAGCAGCCTGAGCACGAACAGGTGGGCCATGCGCGCGGCCATCTGGGCCAGGCGTGGACGGCTGGCGAAGGCGCGGTCGGTGAGGTCGACGATGCCGGAGACTCGGGAGTCGCGGCCGGCATGGGTCACGCGCACGACCAGCGGGCTCTCCATGTTGTGGCTGCCACCGGTGACGGTGTCACCCACACGCCGGGTCACCGGCAGGTACTCACCGGTGAGCATCGACTCGTCGAGGCTCGACTCACCCTCCTCGACCACGCCGTCGGCGGGCACGGTGTGGCCGGGCTTGACCAGCACCCGGTCATCGGCGGCAAGCTCGCCGGCGGGCAGGATGCGCTCCTCTCCCGCGTCGGTGAGGCGGATCGCCGAGGGGGGCAGGGCGCCGGCCAGGGCGTTGCCGGTATGACCGCTGCGGCGCCGGGCGCGGGCCTCCACATAGCGCCCGAAGAGCAGGAAGAAGGTGAACATCGCCACCGAGTCGAAGTAGACCTCTCCCATGCCGCTGATCACCGCATAGCCGCTGGCCAGATAGGCGCCGCCGATGGCGATGGAGACCGGCACGTCCATGCCCAGCACCCGGGTGCGCAGGTCACGCAGCGCGTTGCGGAAGAACGGCAACGCGGAGAAGAACACCACCGGGGTGGCCAGGGCGAAGGAGAGCCAGTGGAACAGGGCGAGGAAGTCCTCGCTGATCTCCCCGGGGCCGGCCACGTAGATGGGAATCGAGAACATCATCACCTGGGCCATGCCCACCGCGGCGACGATCAGGCGGCGCACGGTCATGCGCTCCTCGCGCTGCAGTCGCGCCTGGGCCTCGTCGGGCTCCCAGGGCTGGGCCTGGTAGCCGATGGCAGCCATCTCGGCGAGGATCCGCGACAGCGTGACCCGGCTCGGGTCCCAGCTGACGCGTACCCGGTGGTGGGTGAGGTTGACCGCGCTTGCGGCGATGCCCTCGAGGCCATTGAGCCGGTGCTCGATCAGCCAGGCGCAAGCGGCACAGGTGATGCCGTCCACCGCCAGGGTGGCGTGGACGCGGCCGCTGTCGTCCCCCTCGGGATGCACGAACTGGCGCTGCAGCCCGGGATCGTCGAATACCGCCCAGGTCTCGGCCCGGGCGGCGTCGCGATCATCGGGGCGCTCCGGCAGCTCGGTGCGGAAGCGGTAGTAGCTGGCCAGCCCGCCATCCACGATGGCGTGGGCCACCGCCTCGCAGCCGGGACAGCACAGCGGATGGCGAGTGTCATCCAGGGTGATCGACCAGGGTGCCCTGGCGGGCACCGGGTTGCCGCAGTGATAGCAGGGCGCGTCGCGGGAGGTGTCAGCAGTGTCGGTCGTCATGTCGCAGGCGCCGGGCTAGAGGCCCGGTTCCAGAGCGGCCTCGTCGTCGCTGGGGAAGCTCGCCTCGCCGGTCAGCCGCCATTCGGCCTCTTCTCCGGCCACGGGCTGCAGCTGCAGGTACCAGCGATGGCGCAGCGGCTCGTCCAGGGTGGTGACGTAGCGTCCCTCGCGCACGTGCTGGAGGGTCAGCTCGCGGTCGAAGTCGCTGTCGGTGGGGAAGATCAGCGCCAGGTGCAGCTGTTCCGGCTGGCGCGGCCCCTCCAGGTCGACCACCACATCGCCGGTGCGGTTGTCGACCCGCAGACGGGCCTCGAGCCCCAGCTCCAGGGCGTGCTCCTGCTTGGCCAGCTGTTCGTTGATGGCCAGGCCGCGCTCGTAGTAATCGCCGCCCACCGAACCATCGTAGTAGCGGATCGAGAGTGTCAGATAGACCAGGCTGAAGGTGATGGACGACAGCAGCAGCCCGATCAGGAACCAGGGCCAGAACTGCTTGTACCAGGGCTTGATATCTTCGCTCATCTTATCTCCGCAGGTCGCCGAGGAAACGCGCCTCGCGCTCCAGGGTTATATCGGGTGACTGTTCGGCGGTCAGTCGCAGGGTAATGGCGTGGCTCGGCTGCTCGATGGCATCACCCGGGGCGCTGATGGTGATCACCCGCTGGCGGGAGTCGCTGGCCGGTACCTGGATGCTGTCGGTATCCAGCGTCAGCCCCGGAAGCCCGGAGGCCTCCAGGCGATACACGTGGGCCTCGGCGTCCATGTTGCGCACCGTGATGGCATAGCTGTTGCTGATGCTCCCGTCGGCACTGGTCTGGAACAGCCGGTTACGGTCGCGCTCGACGTCGAAGGAGAGCGGTGTGCGATCTCCCACTGTCCAGGCGAAGAGCCCGATCATCACCAGCAGCGCGGCGAGATAGCCCATCAGGCGCGGACGCAGGATGTGGGTCGGCTTGCCCTCCAGGGCATTCTCGGTGGTATAGCGGATCAGCCCGCGGGGGTAGCCCATCTTGTCCATCACGCTGTCGCAGGCGTCGATGCAGGCCGCACAGGTGATGCACTCGTACTGCAGCCCGTCGCGAATGTCGATGCCGGTGGGGCAGACCTGTACGCAGAGGTCGCAGTCGATGCAGTCGCCATGGCCTGCCTCCCGGGCCTCGGCGTGGGAGAGGCTCTTCTTGCGCGCCCCGCGGGGCTCGCCGCGGGCCTCATCGTAGGAGACGATCAGGGTGTCGCGGTCGAACATCACCGACTGGAAGCGGGCGTAGGGGCACATGTAGATGCACACCTGCTCGCGCAGCCAGCCGGCGTTGAGATAGGTGAAGACCAGGAAGAAGCCCACCCAGAAGTAGGACCAGCCGTGGGCCTCGAGGGTCGGCAGTTCCACCACGAGCTCCCGGATGGGGGTGAAGTAGCCCACGAAGGTGATGCCGGTGGCCAGGGCGATGGCCAGCCAGATGGCGTGCTTGGCCCCCTTGCGCCAAAGCTTGTCGGCATTCATGGGCTGCTTGTCGAGCTTGATGCGGCGGTTGCGCGACCCTTCCAGGCGATGTTCCACCCAGATGAACAGGAAGGTCCAGACGCTCTGCGGACAGGTGTAGCCACACCAGACGCGGCCGGCGAACACGGTGATGAAGAACAGGCCGAAGGCGCAAATGATCAGCAGCCAGGAGAGCAGCATGAACTCCTGGGGATAGAAGGTGGCCGAGAAGATATGGAATTCGCGGCCGGGGAGGTTGAACCAGATCGCCGGGCGATCACCCCAGGGGACCCAGGGCAGGATGAAGAAGGCCAGCATCAGCACCCAGTTGGAGGCCCGGCGCAGGCGCTGGAAGAACCCCTTGATCTCGCGCACGTAGATATGGCGGCGGCTCGCGTACATCTCCTGGGTGACGGCTTCCTGTGGGTTGTGACGCTCCACGGGATCCGGGGTGACATCGTGGGTCGGAATCTTGTCGCTCATGGCGGGCTCGCGTCTGGAAGGTGGGATCCATTGTATCGATGCGCTGCACAAACGAGAAAGGGTGCGACTTGGAGCCGCACCCTTTCTTCACCCGATGGCAGGTCGCCTCAGTCCTGGGCGCGCAGGCTGTAGACGTAGGCGGCCACCAGGTGGACGCGCTCCTCGCCGATATAGGCGGCCTGGGCCGGCATGTGGCCGTTACGGCCGTTGCGCAGGGTCTGGCGCACGGAGTCCGCGACGCTCTGGCCGGGCTGCTGGTAGAGCCAGATATCGTTGGTCAGGTCGGGCGCACCGAGTGCCTGGTTGCCGGTGCCGTCGGGCATGTGGCATGCCGCACACACCGAGGCGAAGGTCGCCGCACCGCTCTCGGCACGTTCGGCCTCATGCTCCTGGCCAGACAGTGACAGCACGTGCTGGGTGACGTTCTCGATGTTCTCCTGGCCGAGCTGCTGCCAGGAGGGCATCAGGCCGTTGCGGCCGTTGTTGAGGGTCGCCATGATCTGCTCCGGCTCGCCACCGTACAGCCACTCGTCGTCGGTCAGGTTGGGGAAGCCGTAGCCGCCCTGGGCGCCTGAACCGTGACACACCGCACAGTTGTTGAGGAAGATGCGCTCCGCGACCTGCATCGCCTCGGCGTCCTGGGCCAGCTCGGGGATCGGCACCTCCTCGTACTGGGCGAAGATCGGCGTGAAGCGCTCCTCGGCGCGCGCCACTTCCTCTTCCCACTGGCCCTCCTGGCTCCAGCCCAGCACGCCGGCGAAGTTGCCGAGGCCCGGGTAGAGCACCAGGTAACCCAGTGCGAAGATCACGGTGCCCACGTAGAGCTGGAACCACCAGCGCGGCAGCGGGTTGTCGTACTCCTCGATGCCATCGGCGGCGTGGCCGGTGGTATCCACGTTGCCCTCGGCATCAGGGGTCTTGTCGGTCTTGCGGTTGGCGTAGAGCAGCCAGAAGGCAATCCCGATGGAGCCCAGCGTGATGACGATGATCCAGGCGCTCCAGAACCCGGAAAGGGAGTCACCCCAGAGATTGTTCATGTGTTCCTGTCTCCCTTGTGCTTGCGGGAATCGGCCCCGTTCGGCGAGGCGCTCGTGTCACGGTTCGGTTGTTCGTCATCGTCGGCGAAGGGCAGGTTGGCCGCCTCGTCGAAGTCAGGCTTGCGACGCTTCGAATAGGCCCACACCGTGATGCCGATGAAGGCCACGATCAGTACGCCGGTGACGATGCCGCTTACGGTGCCGCTATCCATGATCAGTTGCCCTTGAGGACGGTGCCCAGCTGCTGCAGGTAGGCGATCAGTGCGGTGATCTCCTGCTCGCCGCGAACCTCACTGGTGGCGTTGTCGATCTGCTCGTCGGTGTAGGGCACGCCGAGGGCACGCAGGGCGCGCATCTTCTTCGGGGTGTCCTCGCCGTCGAGGGTGTTCTCGAACAGCCAGGGGTAGGCGGGCATCACCGACTCGGGTACCACGTCACGCGGGTTGTACATGTGGGCGCGGTGCCAGTCATCGCTGTAGCGGCCGCCGACGCGGGCCAGGTCCGGCCCGGTACGCTTGGAACCCCACAGGAAGTTGTGGTCGTAGACCGACTCGCCGGCCACGCTGTAGTGGCCGTAGCGCTCGGTCTCGGCACGGAAAGGGCGCACCATCTGGGAGTGGCAGCCCACGCAGCCCTCGCGGCGGTAGATATCGCGGCCTTCCAGCTCCAGGGCCGAGAGGGGTTCGAGGCCCTCCACCGGCTGTGTGGTCTGCTTCTGGAAGAACAGCGGTACCACCTCGGCCAGGCCGCCGAAACTGATCACCACCAGGATCAGCACGGCGAGCAGGCCGACATTCTTTTCGACGATCTCGTGTCTCATTGGAAGTCTCGTTCCCTGTAGGCTCAGGCAGTCTGCGGAAGCGGCTGGCGAGCACCCTCACCGCGCTTGACGGTCATGGTGACGTTGTAGGCCATGATCAGCATGCCGGTGACCCAGCACAGGCCGCCGATCAGGCGCACGATGTAGCCCGGGCCGCTGGCCTCGACGGCCTCGACGAAGGTGTACATCAGGGTGCCGTCGGGGTTGATGGCGCGCCACATCAGGCCCTGCAGGATACCGTTGACCCACATGGAGGCGATATAGAGCACGGTGCCGATGGTGGCCAGCCAGAAGTGCACGGCGATCAGGTTGACGGAGTGCATCTCGGTGCGGCCGAACAGGCGCGGGATCAGGTGGTACATGGAGCCGATGGTGATCATCGCCACCCAGCCCAGGGCGCCGGCGTGGACGTGACCGATGGTCCAGTCGGTGTAGTGGGAGAGGGCGTTGACGGTCTTCACCGCCATCATCGGGCCCTCGAAGGTGGACATGCCGTAGAAGGAGAGGGCCACCACCAGGAAGCGCAGGGTCGGGTCGGTGCGCAGCTTATGCCAGGCGCCGGAGAGGGTCATCATGCCGTTGATCATGCCGCCCCAGGAGGGAGCCAGCAGGATGATCGACATGATCATGCCCAGCGACTGAGCCCAGTTGGGCAGCGCGGTGTAGTGCAGGTGGTGCGGGCCGGCCCACATGTAGACCATGATCAGCGCCCAGAAGTGGACGATGGAGAGCCGGTAGGAGTAGACCGGACGCTCGGCCTGCTTGGGCACGAAGTAGTACATCATGCCCAGGAAGCCGGCGGTCAGGAAGAAGCCCACCGCGTTGTGCCCATACCACCACTGCACCATGGCGTCGATGGCGCCCGAGTAGATGGAGGTGGAGTACATGGCGGTGACCGGAATCGCCGCGTTGTTGACGATGTGCAGCACCGCCACGGTCAGGATGAAGGCGGCAAAGAACCAGTTGGCCACATAGATATGGGAGGTCTGGCGCCGCTTGATGGTCATCAGGAAGACGATGGCATAGCTGATCCAGACGACGGCGATCAGGATGTTGATCGGCCACTCCAGCTCGGCATACTCCTTGGTGGTAGTCATGCCCAGCGGCAGTGAGACCACCGCGGAGAGGATCACCGCCTGCCAGCCCCAGAAGGTGAAGGCGGCGAGCCGGTCGGAGAAGAGCCGGGTCTGGCATGTCCGCTGCACCACGTAGTAGGAGGTGGCGAACAGTGCCGAGCCGCCGAAGGCGAAGATGACGGCATTGGTATGCAGCGGGCGCAGGCGTCCGAAGCTGGTCCAGGGCAGATCGAGGTTCAGTTGCGGCCAGACCAGCTGGGCGGCGAGGATGACACCGAGTGTCATGCCCACGATGCCCCAGACCACGGTCATGATCGCGAACTGCCGAACTACCTTGTAGTTGTAGGTCGGGTGTTCAAGTGCTGTGCTCATGTCGGGTTCCCATCGAACGCGGTAGGAGATAAAGCTGCGTCAGTTTGTCACAGACGCGGCCTCCCTGAGGATGATGCAAGTCAATTCGCGGAGGATTCTACCCCAGCCGGGCAATATCCTGAACACGCCAATCGGCGTAATCGTAGAACTCGCAAGGAGATCTCTTGTCGCATTATACCGACCTGGATTATGCGTCCATTACCCCGGCCGAGTGTCGCCAGCGGCTGCTGAGAGGCGAGAATGGCCACTGGCAGCTGCCCGATGGCCCCCTCGAGGTAAGCGGCCAGGCGACGGTTGGTCGGCTGCTGATCGCCCATGGCGCGGGCGCGGGCCAGGATTCCACGTTCCTGCAACGGCTGCGCGCCGGCCTGGCCGAAGGTGGTGTACAGACCCTGGCCATCGAGTTTGCCTATCTCCAGCAGATGCGCCGGGAAGGGCGCCGGCGTCCACCACCGCGTGTCGATCGCCTGGTCGAGGAGATGGCGGCCTGGTGCGACTTTCTGTCACACCCTGAGCTGCCTCCCCTGTGGCTGGGCGGAAAGTCCATGGGTGGAAGGGTTGCCAGCCTGCTCGCCGCCCGCGACGGTGCCCCGGGCCTGGTGCTGTGCGGCTATCCCTTTCATCCACCCGCCAAGCCTGAACGGCTGCGCCTGGATCACTGGCCGCGGCTCGCCTGCCCCACCCTGGTGATCCAGGGCACTCGCGACCCCTTCGGCACTCGGGAGGAGGTGGCAGGCTATGCACTCTCCGAGCACGCGCGACTGCACTGGCTGCAGGATGGTGACCACGACTGGAAGCCGCGGCGCGCCAGCGGCAGGAGTCAGGCACAGCTGATCGATGAGGGAGTTGCCGCCATCGTTGCCTTCATGACCGCGCACGCCAGCGGCCATCCACAGCCAAGTGAATGAATCCGCTGGTGAATGCGGTAGCGACGCCGGGTGACAAAAAGCGTTGACTTTGAAAGCCGCCCCTGTAGAATACAGCGCCACGTGACCGGGGGTGGTTAGCTCAGCTGGGAGAGCACCAGCCTTACAAGCTGGGGGTCACAGGTTCGAACCCTGTACCACCCACCACTGCCTCGGCAGTTCCGAATCACGTAGGTAGCACGCAGCGGC
>NZ_WUTT01000001.1:1204540-1826126 GCF_009902005.1 Halomonas alimentaria
GCGGACCGGTAGTTCAGTTGGTTAGAATGCCGGCCTGTCACGCCGGAGGTCGCGGGTTCGAGTCCCGTCCGGTCCGCCATCAAGGCCTGGCAGCTTGCTTGAGATAGTGCAGTAACTTGTGCGATTGCGTGGGTGATTAGCTCAGTTGGTTAGAGCACCAGCCTCACATGCTGGGGGTCACTGGTTCGAATCCGGTATCACCCACCACGCGGACCGGTAGTTCAGTTGGTTAGAATGCCGGCCTGTCACGCCGGAGGTCGCGGGTTCGAGTCCCGTCCGGTCCGCCATTATCGCCACGAATTCCCGAAGCCCCGAGCCTTGCTCGGGGCTTCTTCGTGTGTGCGCCACTCATCTCCGGCCATGGCATTTTTCCGCTTCTGCTGACCGCCCCGTCTGCCCTTGCTGACCCTTCCTGAGTCTCTCGCCACCATGCTGGGCTGGCCTCGTCCGCGCCCCGAGGCTTTGCACGCCTGCATCAGCTGTCATACAGTTGTTTGAATTCGGTCCGATGACAACTTCCCCGACAATGCCCGGAGCGCCACCATGACCGCCTATCCCCACCTGTTTCGCCCCCTCGAGCTTGGTCATCTGACCCTGCCCAACCGGATCCTGATGGGCTCCATGCACACCAACCTGGAGGAGGTGCCGGGTGGTTTCGCGCGCCTGGCGGCCTTTTATGCCGAACGCGTCCGGGAGGGCGTCGGGCTGATCGTCACCGGCGGCATCGCGCCGAACCCTGAGGGGGCCGTCTTCCAGGGGGCGGCAACCCTGGAGCGCGAGGAGCAACTGGATGATCACCGCGGGGTGGTAGAGGCGGTGCACGGAGAGGGTGGCCGGGTCTGCATGCAGATCCTGCATGCCGGGCGCTACGCCTATACGCCGGAACCGGTAGCGCCCTCGGCGATCCAGGCGCCCATCAACCCCTTTGCCCCCCGGGCGCTGACCAGCGAGGAGGTGGAGCGCCAGATCGACGACTACGTACGCTGCGCCACGCTTGCCAAGCGGGCCGGCTACGATGGCGTGGAGGTGATGGGTTCCGAGGGGTACCTGATCAACCAGTTCATCTGTCGGCGCACCAACCAGCGCGATGACGCCTGGGGCGGGGAGTTCGAGCAGCGTATCCGCTTCCCGCTGGAGATCGTGCGGCGCATCCGCGAGGCGGTCGGCGACGACTTCCTGGTGATCTTCCGCCTCTCCATGATCGATCTGGTGGAGGAGGGCAGCACCCATGATGAGGTGGTGGCCCTGGCCAGGGCGATCGAGGCGGCCGGAGCGGATGCGCTCAACACCGGGATCGGCTGGCACGAGGCGCGCATCCCCACCATCGTCACCAGCGTGCCCCGGGCAGCCTTTACCGAGGTGACCCGGCGACTGAAGGGCGCGGTCTCCCTGCCGCTGATCACCACCAACCGCATCAACATGCCCGAGGTCGCCGAGCGGGTGCTGGCCGAAGGGCATGCCGACATGGTCAGCATGGCGCGGCCCTTCCTCGCCGACCCGGCCTGGGTCAGCAAGGCCGCGGCGGGACGCAGTGACGAGATCAATACCTGTATCGCCTGTAACCAGGCCTGCCTCGACCACACCTTCGCCGGCAAGCTCACCTCCTGTCTGGTCAACCCGCGAGCCGGTCACGAGACCGAGCTGGTCATCGAGCCGGTGGCGACGCCGCGCCGCATCGCCGTGGTGGGTGGCGGGCCGGCGGGCCTGGCCGCCGCGCTGACCGCGGCCGAACGTGGTCACGCGGTCACCCTCTTCGAGCGGGATGGCGAACTCGGGGGCCAGTTCCACTATGCTCGCCAGATTCCCGGCAAGGAGGAGTTCGCCGAGACCCTGCGCTACTTCCGGGTGATGCTGGACAAGCACGGGGTCGAGGTGCGACTCAACCATGCCGCGGAGGTGGCGACGCTGGCCGACTTCGACGCGGTGGTGCTGGCCAGCGGCGTGCGTCCGCGCCGACTCGAGCTGCCCGGTGCCGATCACCCCAAGGTGATGGGCTATCCCGAGGCGATCCAGCATCCCGAACGGGTGGGGCCGCGGGTGGCGATCATCGGAGCGGGAGGCATCGGCTTCGATGTGGCCGAGCTGCTGACCCAGGTCGGCCAGCCGTCGCTGGATGCCGAGGCCTGGTGCGAGGAGTGGGGCGTGGACCTCGCCGTCTCCACACCCGGGGGACTCACGGCGCCGCGTCCCCCGGAGGTGCCGCGCCGGGTCTTCCTGCTGCAACGCAAGACCAGCAAGCCCGGTCGCGGGCTCGGCAAGACCACCGGCTGGGTGCATCGCGCCTCGCTCAAGCAGCGCGGGGTGGAGGCCCTTGCCGGTTGCGAATATCGGCATATCGATGATGCCGGCCTGCATATCCGTCACGCCGATCAGCCACGCCTGCTGGAGGTCGATACGGTGGTGGTCTGTGTCGGCCAGGAGTCGGTACGCGAGCTCTATGAGCCACTGCGCGAGGCCGGTGTGGCGGTGCATCTGGTCGGTGGCGCAAGCGAGCCCGGTGAGCTCGATGCCAAGCGTGCCATCGACCAGGGGACCCGGGTGGCCGCCACGCTCTGAGCGTTGCCGGGTCGTTGTGCTGCGGGCCTGCCGTCATCGTGATGGCAGGCCCGCTGCGTTGAATGCTCCGCTCCGACGGTGTCGAACCATGAGTCCGTTGCGGGCTCATAGGGATACAGAGAAGCGTTGACAGGATGTCAGCCGATAGTGTGCCGCGCTGACCTACGCTGAAGGTGACCCTGTTCTCGTGCGCCCCCATGCCGGCGCCGAGCCATCGGGCTTAAGGAGGCATCGATGAGCATCTTCGACCATGTGCAGAACCGTTTCGCCCGCGTCCAGCAGGAGGAGATGAGCCTGCAGGAGTATCTGGAGCTGTGTCGCGAGGAACCGCTGGCCTATGCCTCGGCCGCCGAGCGCATGCTTCAGGCGATCGGCGAGCCGGAGGTCATCGACACGGCCAAGGACCCACGGCTGTCACGCATCTTCTCCAACAAGGTGATTCGCCGCTACCCGGCCTTTGCCGAGTTCTACGGCATGGAGGAGTCGATCGAGCAGATCGTCGCCTACTTTCGCCATGCCGCCCAGGGGCTGGAGGAGCGCAAGCAGATCCTCTACCTGCTGGGGCCGGTGGGCGGCGGCAAGTCATCCCTGGCCGAGCGCCTCAAGCTGTTGATGGAGAAGGTGCCCTTCTATGCCATCAAGGATTCGCCGGTCTACGAGTCGCCGCTGGGGCTGTTCTCGCCGGAGGAGGATGGTGAGCTGCTGGAGAAGGAGTATGGGGTTCCCCGCCGCTACCTGAAGAGCGTGATGTCGCCCTGGGCGGCCAAGCGTCTCAAGGAGTATGGCGGCGACATCAGCCAGTTCCGGGTGGTGCGCCTCTATCCCTCGCGGCTCAACCAGATCGCCATCTCCAAGACCGAGCCCGGCGACGAGAACAACCAGGACATCTCATCGCTGGTGGGCAAGGTGGATATCCGCCAGCTCGAGCTCTACTCCCAGGACGATCCCGACGCCTACAGCTTCTCCGGTGGCCTGTGCCGAGCCAACCAGGGGCTGATGGAGTTTGTCGAGATGTTCAAGGCGCCGATCAAGGTGCTGCATCCCCTGCTCACCGCCACCCAGGAGGGCAACTACAACCCCACCGAGGGCATGGGGGCGATCCCCTTCGAGGGCATCGTGCTGGCCCACTCCAACGAGAGCGAGTGGCAGACCTTCCGCAACAACCGCAACAACGAGGCCTTCCTGGACCGGGTCTACATGGTCAAGGTGCCCTACTGCCTGCGGGTCTCCGAAGAGATCAATATCTACAAGAAGTTACTCGAGCACTCGTCGCTGTCCCAGGCACCCTGTGCGCCGGACACCCTGCGCATGCTTGCCCAGTTCTCGGTGCTCTCGCGGCTCAAGGAGCCGGAGAACTCGAGCATCTACTCCAAGATGCGGGTCTACGACGGCGAGAACCTCAAGGACACCGATCCCAAGGCCAAGTCGATCCAGGAGTACCGTGATGCCGCCGGGGTTGACGAGGGCATGGACGGGCTCTCCACCCGCTTCGCCTTCAAGATCCTTTCCAAGGTGTTCAACTTCGACAGCCACGAGGTGGCGGCCAACCCGGTGCACCTGCTCTACGTGCTGGAGCAGCGCCTGGAGCAGGAGCAGCTGCCGCGCGAGACCTTCGAGCGCTACCTGCGCTTCATCAAGGAGTTCCTGGCGCCGCGCTACGTAGACTTCATCGGCAAGGAGATCCAGACGGCCTACCTCGAGTCCTACTCCGAGTACGGCCAGAACATCTTCGACCGCTATGTCACCTACGCCGACTTCTGGATCCAGGACCAGGAGTACCGCGACCCCGAGACCGGCGAGTTCCTCGACCGCCAGGCTCTCAACGAGGAACTGGAGAAGATCGAGAAGCCGGCGGGCATCTCCAATCCCAAGGACTTCCGCCACGAGGTGGTCAACTTCGTGCTGCGGGCGCGTGCCCAGAACAACGGCATGAACCCCAGCTGGCAGTCCTACGAGAAGCTGCGTGGGGTGATCGAACACAAGATGTTCGCCAACACCGAGGAGCTGTTGCCGGTGATCTCCTTCAACGCCAAGGCCTCCAGTGCTGACCAGAAGAAGCACGAGGACTTCGTGGCTCGCATGGTGGAGCGCGGCTACACCGAGAAACAGGTGCGCCTGCTCTCCGAGTGGTACCTGCGGGTGCGCAAGTCCCAGTAGCCCGACGCTGCGCCGTGGCGGCAGACCCCCGCGGCGGGCAGGAGAGTTGCCATGAGCTACTTCATCGACCGACGGGCCAATGCCAAGCACAAGAGCGCGGTCAACCGCCAGCGCTTCCTCGACCGCTATCGCACCCATATCAAGCGGTCGGTGGAGGAGGCGGTCAATCGCCGCTCGATCACCGACATGGAGCGCGGCGAGAAGGTCTCGATACCCGCCCGTGACATCTCCGAGCCCGTCTTCCAGCACGGCGCCGGTGGCAAGCGTCGCATCGTCGCGCCAGGCAACAAGGAGTTCGTCGAGGGCGACCGCATGCGCCGCCCCGGCGGTGGCGGCAGCGGTGACGGCGCGGGGGAGGGCGGCGCCTCGAACCAGGGCGAGGGGGTGGACGAGTTCGCCTTCACCCTCTCCCGGGAGGAGTTCCTTAACTTCGTCTTCGATGGCCTGGAGTTGCCCCACCTGGAGCGCAAGGCGCTGGTGGATCTCGACGAGGTGCGCCCGGTGCGCGCCGGGGTCTCCAAGGAGGGGGTGCCGGCGCGGATCAATATCGTGCGCTCCATGCGCGAGGCCCACGCCCGGCGCATCGCCATGCGCGCGCCGATCCGGCGTGCCCTGCGCGAGGCCCGCGAGGCGCTGGAGGCCGAGGAGCGCAAGGACCCGGTGTTACGTAATCCGGCTCGCATCAATGAGCTCAGGGCCGAGGTGGAGCGCCTCGAGAAGCGTCTCGAGGCGGTGCCCTTCATCGATACCTACGACCTGCGCTACAACCACCTGGTCAACCAGCCCCAGCCCTCCAGCAAGGCGGTGATGTTCTGCGTGATGGACGTCTCCGGCTCCATGACCCAGGCCCACAAGGACATCGCCAAGCGCTTCTTCCTGCTGCTCTACCTGTTCCTCGAGCGCAACTACGAGAAGGTCGAGCTGGTCTTCGTGCGCCACCACACCGCCGCCCGGGAGGTCGACGAGGAGGAGTTCTTCTACTCCCGGGAGACCGGCGGCACCATCGTCTCCAGCGCCCTGTCCCTGGTCGACGAGATCATTGCCGAGCGTTACCCGCCTGGGCAGTGGAACCTCTACGTGGCCCAGGCCTCGGACGGCGACAACTGGGACGACGACTCGGTGGCCTGCCGCGACCTGCTGATCAGCAAGCTCATGCCGCGGCTGCAGTACTTCACCTACGTGGAGATCACTCCCCACGCCCATCAGGCGCTGTGGGAGGAGTACGAGAGCGTGGCCGCCGAGTTTCCGGCGCGCTTCGCCATGCGCCAGATCGTCGAGGCCGGAGATATCTACCCGGTGTTCCGCGAGCTGTTCAAGCGCCGCGTCACCGGCGGTTGAGGGCCGGTCAGCGGCCGAGGAGGCAAGATGACCCGACGCAAGCCCATCGCCACGGGATCCGACTGGAGCTTCGAGATACTCGCCGAGTTCGAGCGGGAGATTGCCCGCCTGGCAGACGAGTATCGCCTGGATACCTATCCCAACCAGATCGAGGTGATCACCTCCGAGCAGATGATGGATGCCTACGCCAGCGTGGGCATGCCGGTGGGCTACCACCACTGGTCATTCGGCAAGCAATTCCTGGCCGTGGAGCAGGCCTATCGCCGCGGCCAGATGGGGCTGGCCTACGAGTTGGTGATCAACTCTGACCCCTGCATCGCCTACCTGATGGAGGAGAACACCCTGATGATGCAGGTGCTGGTCATGGCCCACGCCTGCTATGGCCACAACTCCTTCTTCAAGGGTAACTACCTGTTCCGTACCTGGACCGATGCCGGCTCGATCATTGACTACCTGGTGTTCGCCCGGAAATACATCGCCGAGTGCGAGGAGCGTCACGGGGTCGCCGCCGTCGAGCAGCTGCTGGATGCCTGCCACGCCCTGCAGAATTACGGCGTCGATCGCTACAAGCGGCCCTCGCCGATCTCCACCGAGGAGGAGGTGCGTCGCCAGAAGGAGCGCGAGGAGCTGCTGCAGGCCCAGGTCAACACCCTATGGCGCACCATCCCGGGGCGCCCCTCGCCAGAGGCGCTGGGCGACGCACAGGACACCGAAGACCCGTTGGGCCTGCACTCGGGGGGGCGCTACCCGTCGGAGCCCCAGGAGAACCTGCTCTATTTCATCGAGAAGAATGCGCCGCTGCTGGCGCCGTGGCAGCGCGAGGTGGTGCGCATCGTGCGCAAGCTGGCCCAGTACTTCTATCCCCAGCGCCAGACCCAGGTGATGAACGAGGGATGGGCCACCTTCTGGCACTACACCCTGATGAACCGGCTCTATGAAGAGGGGGCGGTGGATGAGGGGCTGATGCTGGAGTTCCTGCAGTCCCATACGGCGGTGGTGCAGCAGCCCGCCTTCGACAGCCCCTGGTACAACGGCATCAATCCCTATGCGCTGGGATTCGCCATCTTCAGCGACCTCAGACGCCTCTGCGAGGCCCCCACCGAGGAGGACCGCCTCTGGTTTCCCGATACCGCCGGCAGCGACTGGCGCGAGACCCTGGAGTTCGCCATGAAGAACTTCAAGGACGAGTCCTTCATCCAGCAGTTCCTGTCGCCCAAGGTAATCCGCGACCTCAAGCTGTTCATGGTGCTCGACGACGACCATGAAGAGATGCTGGAGGTGACGGCAATCCATGACGAGCGGGGCTACCGGCGCATCCGCGAGGCGCTGGCGGCTCATTACGCCCTGTCCGTGCGTGAGCCCAATATCCAGGTCTACTCGGCGGATATCCGCGGCGACCGTTCGCTGACCCTGCACCATATACAGGATGATCGCCGCCCGCTGGCGCGCAGCGTCTATCCGGTAATCCGCCACCTGCATCAGCTGTGGGGGTTCCCGGTGCACCTGGAGTCGATCCAGGGCGAGCATGTGGTGCGGCGCTACCAGTGGCCGCTACCGGACGAGGAGGATGCCGAGCGCGCCTGACCCGGTGCGGCACGCCTGTCACTGGCCGTTACCCTTTTGCCTTCCTTCAACGACAGGACCCGCGCCTGGGCGCGGGTCCTCGCTTATGCCGGGTAGCGGCCGGAGCCGTCCGGATATCAGCTCTGGGCGGTCCAGGACTGGCACCAGCCCGCCGGCTCGACGCTGTTCTGGGGGAACAGCTGGCAGCCATTGGTGTCGGCCTGGAAGAACATGCAGTTGTCGCACTGCTCGCCTTCCGCATAGGCAGGGTGATCGGCGGCCTCGGTGGCATCCTTGACGTAGTTGAGGGCCTGGGCCTGCTCGGCGGAGGGGTCCAGCGGCGGCAGGTCCTGAGCGAAGGCGCTCTTGGACAGGATGCCGGCACCCAGCGGCAGGGCAGCCATGCCCAGCAGGCTGTTACGCATGAAATCACGACGGCTGTGGTTAGCCATGGAATCTCCTTATTGTCTCGTTGCCAGTCACGGTCGGGCGTCTGCCCGCTATCCTCGGGTGGTGACCCACCTCTCGAACTCCGACAGTCGGCTGCCGGAGGAGTTCGTCAACCCATGGTAGTCAAGGCGCCGGGCTCATGCGAACACGTGGCTGCGACGGCTTGTCGCAGTCACGCGAGGTGTCTGGCCACTCGCGATTCTTCCCGGCCCCCGGCACTGATATACTCGATGCCAGCCCCCGGGCAGCCGTCGATGAATGCCCGCCACCCACTCCGCCCTCGGGGCGCAAGCTGGAGAGAGCCCGATGCAGAATGCCGTGATCCTGATCAATGCCGAGAAGGGACAGGTCAAGTCGGTGGCCGAGCGCCTGGCCGACGTGGAGGGGATCAGCGAGGTCTACTCCACCTGCGGTCGCTATGACCTGGTGGCCATCGCCCGTACGCGCGACTTCGAGAGCCTGGCAGAGCTGGTCACCGGACGTCTCAATGCGGTGGAGGGCATCCGCGACACCGAGACGCTGAATGCCATGCAGGTGCACTCCCGCCACGACCTGGAGACCATGTTCTCGCTGGGCTGGTAGCCTGAGTCGCGGCTCGCCGCCAGCGATGTAGCGGCGGCCTGCCGCGCCTGCCTTCACCTGTAGTTCCCTGTCCCTCTATCGGAAAGCCATTCACGGATGAGTCGCCGACGTTCCCCCCTGTTGCGCCGTGGCCGACCGCTGCGGCGCCTTGCCGTCAGCCTGCTGTTCGTGGCCGTGGGTACCGGCCTGTGGCATTTTCAGGCCCGCGAGCTGCGTGATTCCCTGGTGTGGATGGGCGTGCCCGAATGGCAGCAGGTATCGCCCACCAGCTTCCACCGTGTGCTGCGCAATGAAGGTTTCCTGGTGGGCTGGTCCGATGTGCGGGTCAATCCGCTGTGGGTCAGTTATCGACTCCAGGCGGTGGAGGATCCCCGATCCGGGCCGCGCCCCGGGTTTCGCCAGGATTGGCGCACCCTGTGGCCCATCGGTACCGACCACTATGCCGGCAGCGGCTTCGACCGCGGCCACCTGGCGCCCAATTACGCCATCGCCGCGGTGCATGGTCGTGATGCCCAGCTCGACACTTTCTACATGAGCAACATGACGCCTCAGCGTCCCGATCTCAATCGACGGCTATGGCAGCGCCTGGAGGAGGTGGTGATGGACCACTTCGTGCCTCGCTTCGGCGCGGTGCAGGTGATAACCGGGCCGGTATTCCCCGAGGGCTTCCTCGACAACGTCTTCAACCGGGTCGGCTTCGTGGAGGTTCCCGAGGCCTTCTACAAGATCATCGTGGTGCCCGCCGAGCGCCCCCGGGCGCTGGCCTTCCTGATGCCTCAGGGAGTGCGCGGCGACGAGCCGCTGGATGACTTTCTGGTGAGCATCGACGAACTGGAGGCGCGAACCGGACTCGACTTCTTTCCCAACCTGCCGGCAGCGGCCGCCGAGGCGCTGGAGGGCCGGGTGAGTACCCGTGGCTGGGCGCTGGAGGAGGTCGCAAATCGACCCGGGCGCTTCGAGTAAATCCATCGAGCAGGCACAAAAAAACCGCGATCCATGTCGCGGTTTCCTGTGTGTATCGTCTGATCCAGCCTGCATGACGCTAAAAAATGGTGCCCAGGAGAGGACTTGAACCTCCACATCCGTAAGGATACTAGCACCTGAAGCTAGCGCGTCTACCAATTCCGCCACCTGGGCGCATCATGCATCTCGTCGTGTCCGCGTCTCCGAAGGAGTGGTGCCCAGGAGAGGACTTGAACCTCCACGTCCGTAAGGACACTAGCACCTGAAGCTAGCGCGTCTACCAATTCCGCCACCTGGGCGAACACGAGCGAGTCGTACTGTAAAAGAGCGATGGTGCCCAGAAGAGGACTTGAACCTCCACGTCCGTAAGGACACTAGCACCTGAAGCTAGCGCGTCTACCAATTCCGCCATCTGGGCAGGCGACGCGTATGGTACCCGAATTCGCCGGCTTTGCAAGAGGCAGGATGGCCGCGAGGTGTTTTTTTCCAGCCTCGAGGGGCCCGCCAAGGTTGGGTGGCCGCGCCCGCGGCGCTATACTGCGGCAATGATCAATGAATCCCCAAGCAACACCTCGTTCCCGCGGCGCTCGAGCGCCTCCTTACTCATGTCGTCCCCGACCCTGCCAAGGATGCACCGCGCATGACCCACTGGACGCTCAGCGACGATCCGCACGCGGAACGCGAAGCCCACAAGTATGACAAGCCCGCCCCCAGCCGCGAGTACCTGCTCGCCCGTCTGGAGGAGGTCGGCAAGCCGATCACCCACGAGAGGATGAGCCAGCAGCTGGGCCTCGAGGATGAGGAGCTCCAGGAGGCGGTGCGTCGCCGGCTGGCGGCCATGGAGCGCGATGGCCAGGTGCTGCGCAACCGTGCCGGTGCCTACGCGCTGATCGACAAGCTCGACCTGATCAAGGGCAAGGTGCTGGGGCACCGTGACGGCTTCGGCTTCCTGCTGCGTGACGACGGCAAGAAGCCTGATCTGGTTCTGCCGCCGCGGCAGATGCGCCGTGTCTTCCACGGCGATCACGTGCTGGCACGTGTCAGCGGTCGCGACCGCCGCGGCCGCGACGAGGCCACCATCGCCGAGGTGCTGGCGCGCAACACCCAGACCATCGTCGGCGTCTATCGCCAGAACACCCCCGAGTTCGGTGTGCTGATCCCCGAGAATGCCCGCATTACCCAGGAGATCATCATTCCCCACAGCGCCTGTGGGGGGGCGAAGGATGGCCAGGTGGTCTCGGCGCACATCGTCAAGCAGCCCGAGACCCGGGTGCAGCCGGTGGGCGAGGTGATCGAGGTGCTGGGCGAGCGCATGGATCCCGGGATGGAGATCGATATCGCCATCCGCAGCTACGAGATCCCCGCCGAATTTCCGCCGGAGGTCCACGACCAGATCGCCGGCATGTCCGCCGAGGTGGCCGAGGAGGACACGCATCGGCGCATCGACCTGCGCGACGTGCCGCTGGTGACCATCGACGACGAGAGCGCCAAGGACTTCGATGACGCCGTCTGCGCCTGGAAGACCAAGTCCGGGAGCTGGAAGCTGCTGGTGGCCATTGCCGACGTCTCCCACTATGTGAGACCGGGCAGCGCCCTGGACCAGGAGGCGATCCGCCGCGGCAACTCTGTCTACTTCCCGGGACAGGTGGTGCCGATGTTGCCGGAGCTGCTCTCCAACGGGCTCTGCTCGCTCAACCCGGCCGTCGATCGCCTGGCCCTGGTCTGCGAGATGAATATCTCCCAGAGCGGTGCCATCAGTCGCTACCGCTTCTACGAGGCGGTGTTCCAGTCCCATGCGCGCCTCACCTACAACAAGGTGGCGGCGATCCTCGACGACGAGGGGCAGGAGGGCGAGGCCCTGCGCGAGGAGTACAGCGAGCTGGTGCCGTCGCTGAAGAACCTGCACGCCCTCTACCGGCTGCTGCGCGAGGCCCGGGTCGAGCGGGGCGCCATCGACTTCGAGACCACCGAGACGGCCATCGTCTTCAATGACGAGCGCAAGATCGAGAAGATCGTGCCGCGCTCCCGCAACGATGCCCACAAGATCATCGAGGAGTGCATGCTGGCGGCCAACGTGGCCACCGCGCGCTTCCTCGACAAGCATGACCTGCCGGCCCTCTACCGCATCCACGAGAAGCCCTCGCCGGAGCGCCTCGACAAGCTGCGCCTGTTCCTCAACGAACTGGGCCTGTCGCTGGCCGGCGGCGACGACCCGAGTCCCCAGGACTATCGTGACCTGGCCGAGGCCATCAAGGGGCGTCCCGATACCGACGTCATCCAGACGGTGATGCTGCGCTCCATGAGCCGGGCGGTCTATTCGCCCCAGAATGATGGCCACTTCGGCCTGGCCTATCCGGCCTATGCCCACTTCACCTCGCCGATCCGGCGCTACCCGGACCTGCTGGTGCATCGCGCCATCCGCTCGGTGATCCGTGGGCCGCGCCAGACCAATACGGTACTGCGTGCCGACGGGGCGGCGGTGGAGCCACCCAGCAAGTGGGCGCCCTATACCTTCGAGCAGATGCTCGAACTCGGCGAGCACTGCTCGATGACCGAGCGCCGTGCCGACGATGCCACCCGCGACGTCGAGGACTGGCTCAAGTGCGAGTTCATGTCCGACAAGCTCGGCGAGGTCTACGACGGCACCATCGCCTCGGTGACCCAGTTCGGCATCTTCGTGCGGCTCGACGAGGTCTATGTCGAGGGGCTGGTCCACGTCACCTCGCTGCCCTCCGACTACTACCATTACGAGCCGGAGAAGCACCGCCTCAAGGGCGAGCGCAGTGGCATGAGCTACCGCCTCGGCGACGGCGTCACGGTGCAGGTGGCCCGGGTCGACCTGGACGATCGCAAGATCGACTTCGCCCTGGCCGACGACAAGCCGCGCCCCCAGCGTGCGCCGCGCCGGCGCCGTGCGGTGGATGATGCGCCTGCCAAGGGGCGCGCCAGCGCCGGTGGCAAGCCGCCCAAGGCCGAGGCATCCCGGGGCGACACCGCCGCCAAGGGCGACAAGTCCGACAAGGGCGATGGCCGCAAGCGCAGCGGCAACCGTCGGCGCCGTTCGCGGCGCTGAATCCTGTGGCGGGCCACCGGGCCCGCCGTGTGACCCTCGATGAAGCGATAACCATGAAGCACAAGCGACCCCACCGGCCTGCCGCCGGCAAGCCCGCCGCACCCGGTGGCCTGGAGGCGGTATTCGGCGTCCACGCCGTGCGTGCCTTGATCGAACGCGGCGAGACGCCTCGCGAACTGTGGGTGCAGGAGGGCAGTGCGGGGGCGCGCCTGGCCGAACTGGTCGAGGTCGCCCGCCGCGGCGGCGCCCGCATCCAATCGCGTCCGCGTGACGAGCTCGACCGCCTGGCCCAGGGCGCCGCCCACCAGGGTGTCGTGGCCTTCACCACGCCGCTGGCGTTCGAGGCCGAGAATGCACTGTGGTTCCGCCTGGAGGCCTGGCCCCATGCGACGCCCCCGCTGCTGCTGGTGCTCGACGGTATCACCGACGTGCACAACTTCGGCGCCTGCCTGCGCAGTGCCGATGCCGCCGGGGTGCATGGGGTGATCGTGGCCAAGGACAAGGCCGCGCCGCTCAACGCCACGGTGCGCAAGGTCGCCTGCGGTGCCGCCGAGAGCGTGCCGGTCTATCAGGTCACCAACCTCTCTCGTGCCCTGGCCAGGCTCAAGTCGCTCGGCGTCTGGGTCACCGGCACCGCTGGTGAGGCCGAATCGCTGATCTTCGAGGTCGACCTCACCGGGCCCACGGCGCTGGTGATGGGGGCCGAAGGCAAGGGCATGCGCCGCCTGACCCGCGAGGCCTGCGACCAGCTGGTCAAGCTGCCCATGGCCGGCAGCGTCTCTAGCCTCAACGTCTCGGTGGCCACCGGCATCAGCCTCTTCGAGGCGGTTCGCCAGCGGGGGCGGGCGACGCCCGGGACCTGAAGCCCGGGGCCTGAAACGACAACGCCTGCCATACGGCAGGCGTTGTCGTCTCTACGCGGCGCGAACGATCAGCTGCCGGCTTCCTCGGGTTTGGCTGCCGGGCGTCTGGCAGGGGCGTCGAGGAAGGCCTCCAGCGAATCATCCATGGCATCCAGCCAGCGGGTATGGTGGGCCGGCGCCTGGGTGCCGGTCATCAGCGAGGAGTAGGACTTGTCACGGAAGGTCATGATGTCCGTGTGCTTGTGCTGCTCCCACTCGAGGAAGGTCCGGTTGACCCCCTCGATGTCGAAGCTCGGATAGTCGGTGGCATCGATCAGGCTGGCGACATAGTCGCCCTGGAAACGGATCATCTGCTCATCGTCTTCCAGCGCCTCCTCGCGCTCGCGCCAGGCCTGGCTGTCAGCCTGCATGGTCTCGCGGTCGGGGAGGGCGATGCGCTCCAGGATGATGTCGCGGACATACCAGGCCTGGGCGTCGAACATGTTGAAGGTGTACCACTGATCCTGCATGCCCAGGTAGAAGAGCCCGGGGTTGTCCTCCCAGACGACCCCGCGGTAGAGCCCCAGCGGCCACAGGCGATTGTTGGTCTGCAGACGCAGGGTGTCCGGCAGGAAGGGGAAGTGGTGCAGGTAGCCGGTGCACAGGATGATGGCATCGACCTGCTTGCTGGTGCCGTCGGCGAAGTAGGCGGTGTTGCCGTCGACCCGTTGCAGCAGGGGCTTCTCCTCCCAGTTCTCGGGCCAGTCGAAGCCCATGGGACGGGTGCGGTAGCTGGTGGTGATGCTGCGCGCGCCATACTTGTAGCACTGCGAGCCGATGTCCTCGGCGGAGTAGCTGCTGCCCACCAGCAGCAGGTTCTTGCCCTGGAACTCCAGGGCGTCCCGGAAATCGTGGGCATGCAGGATGCGGCCGTTGAAGGCCTCGAAGCCCTCGAACTCGGGCACGTTGGGCGTGGAGAAGTGGCCCGAGGCCACCACCACATGGTCGAAGATCTCGCTCTCGACCACGTCGCGCTCATGGTCATGCACGGTGACCAGGAAGGTCCCGTCGTTCTCCCGGTATTCCACATGACGGACGGGGCAGTTGAAGCGGATGTACTCGCGTACGCCTGACTTCTCGACGCGCCCCTTGATGTAGTCCCACAGCACGGCACGCGGCGGATAGGAGGCGATCGGCTTACCGAAGTGCTCCTCGAAGCTGTAGTCGGCGAACTCCAGGCACTCCTTGGGGCCGTTGGACCACAGGTAGCGGTACATGCTGCTGTGGACGGGTTCGCCATTGGCATCGAGGCCGGTGCGCCAGGTGTAGTTCCACTGGCCGCCCCAGTCGCTCTGCTTCTCGAAGCAGACCAGTTCGACGGGGTCGGCCCCCTTCTCGAAGGCTGACTGGAAGGCGCGCAGTTGCGCCAGGCCGCTGGGGCCGGCACCGATGATGGCAACACGTTTTGTCATGAATGGCTCCGTGAGAGAGGCTCGCCACGGCGCCGCCGACAGCGGCGGCCGGGTCGAGCATCGAGATGGCAGAAAGCATGGATGCCCGGTGCCCGTCAGGGGGCAGGACGCCTGGTCCGCGATTCGGTCCCGGGGTGGTGATCCGTGCCCGGGAGGGGGTGCGCCTGTCGTAGTGACGGGGCGGAGTGCTTGCTGATGGCGTCATGGCGCCGATTCCGAGGCAGGGCCCATGCAGGCCGGCAACAGCGGAGGAGAGGCGGCATGGCGCGCCCGGAATCAGTGCGGATGTGGCGTGTCGGCCACGGGGAAAGCGGGGTGATCCATAACTATGCGTTATCAAAATATGGATATTTGATTATTATGTCAAATATCCGTCCGGTACTGCCGCGCCCCCGAGGCCATGATCGAGGAAACGCGCCTTGCCAGTACGGCGGCCATTCTTTAGAATGCTTGCGCCCGTTCGTCCATCGAGCGGGCATTCGTGTTTCTTCTATCACCTCCTTGCTTCCCCGGAGCGCCGAGACCTCCCGAGGAAGCTGCCAAACCGCAAGGAGATCCCATGCGTCATTACGAAATCGTGTTCATGGTCCATCCGGACCAGAGCGAGCAGGTTCCGGCCATGGTCGAGCGCTACACCAGCCTCGTCACCGAGAACGGCGGCACCGTGCATCGCCTGGAGGATTGGGGCCGTCGTCACCTGGCCTACCCGATCAACAAGATCCACAAGGCTCACTACGTGCTGATGAACGTCGAGTGCAGCGGCGAGACCCTCGACGAGATCGAGAACATCTTCCGCTTCAACGACGCCATCATCCGCAGCCTGGTGGTGCGCTGCAACGAAGCCATCACCGAGGCCTCGCCGATGATGAAGCCGGTGGAAGAGAAGCGTACCCGTCGCGAAGACAAGCCCCGCGACGAGAAGCCCCGCGCCGAGTCCGCCTGATCACCCCCATCGCACGTCTGAAGGAGTCTTCACATGGCACGCTTTTTCCGTCGCCGCAAGTTCTGCCGTTTCACCGCCGAGGGCGTGAAGCAGATCGATTACAAGGATCTGGACACCCTCAAGGCCTACATCACCGAGACCGGCAAGATCGTTCCCAGCCGTATCACCGGTACCAAGGCCCGCTACCAGCGCCAGCTGGCTACCGCCGTCAAGCGCTCGCGCTACCTGGCACTGCTCCCCTACTCCGATAGCCACCAGTAAGCCGGCGGCAAGATGCTGACGATCGCCCGCTGGGTGATGCGCGGTACGCCCTACGCCTCCGGCGGGGCCGCCGTGGCCACCCTGATTCCCTGGCTGTTCTGGCTGGGGGCCGCCATCGCGGCCCTGGTCACCCTGCGTCGGGGACTCTCCCCGGCACTGCCGGTGATCGTGGCCGCCGCCGTGCCTTCGGGCTGGTGGTGGATGCAGGGGGATGTCATCCCGCTCTCCAGCGTGCTGCTGGTGACCCTGATGGCGGTGGTGCTGCGCTCCCGCCTGCGCTGGAGCGAGGCGCTGATCGTTGGCGCCCTGGCCGGCGCGGTGATGATCCAGCTGGGTATCTTCCTGCCCCCCGGGGGCACCGGGGAGATGCTCGACCAGCTGCGACAGGCCTCTCCCGAGGTGGAGCGCCTGCTCACCGAGCTGGGCAGCCAGGGGCTCGATGCCGAGCAGCTGGCGGGATTGCTGATCGGTGGAGTCACCGGTCTTATCGTGCTGATTGCCGCCGTGGCCTGTCTGGCCCTGGCGCGCAGCTGGCAGGCGGGACTCTATAACCCCGGGGGCTTCCGCGAGGAGTTCCACGCCCTGCGCCTGGCGCCGCGTGAGCTCGCCGTGCTGGTGGTGCTCGGGGTGATCGGCGCCGTGCTGGGGCTTCCGGGCCTGGGCATGCTGCTGTGGGTTCCGCTGCTGGTCGCCGGCATCGCCCTGGTGCATGGATTTATCGGACTGAAAGGGATGAACGGGCTGTGGCTGGTCGCCTTCTACCTGCTGCTGATCACCACCTGGCCCATGATTCTGATCGTGCTGCTGCTGGCCTTCATCGACGCCTTCGCGAACATTCGCGGGCGCCTGGCCAGCCGCAACTGACAAGAGGTTTACGAGATGGAAGTCATTCTGCTCGACAATATTGGCAAGCTGGGCGGCCTGGGTGACCAGGTCACCGTCAAGCCCGGTTACGGCCGCAACTACCTGGTGCCCTACGGCCTCGCCGTGCCGGCCACCAAGGACAACATCGAGGCCTTCGAGGCCCAGCGTGCCGAGCTCGAGGCCCAGGCTGCCGAGCGCAAGGCCGAGGCCGAGGCGCGTGCCGCCCAGCTCAACGAGATCGAGCTCTCCCTGGTCGCCAAGTCTGGCGACGAGGGCAAGCTGTTCGGCTCCATCGGGCCCCGCGACCTGGCCGATGCCATCGCCTCGGCCGGCATCGATGTGGCCAAGAGCGAAGTGCGCATGCCGGAAGGTCCGATCCGCGCCACCGGCGAGTACGACATTGCGCTGCGTCTGCACGCCGATGTCGAAGCCACCGTGCGCGTGGTGGTGGTGGCCGAGTAAGTCCTGACGGCCGCTCCTGACGAGGGGCGCGGGGAGAGATCCTCGCGCCCCTCGTCGCGTTTTTATTGTGTCTGTCTGGGGTAGAATGGCGACCCCGCAATGCCCAGGGTGAACCATCGCCATGTCAGAGATGCTCGAGCACGACCAGGAAACCGCCGCCCTCAAGGTACCGCCCCACTCGCTGGAGGCGGAGCAGTCGGTGCTGGGCGGACTGATGCTCGACAACCAGGCCTGGGACAACGTCGCCGACCGCCTGGTGGCCGACGACTTCTATCGCTACGAGCACCGCCTGATCTTCAACGTCATGGCGGAGCTTGCCGAGTCGGCGCGGCCGCTGGACGTGGTGACCCTCTCCGAGGCGCTGGAGGGGCGTGACCAGCTGGACACCGTGGGCGGCCTGGCTACCCTCGCCGAACTGGCCCGCAATACCCCCTCCGCGAGCAATATCCGCGCCTATGCCGATATCGTTCGCGAGCGGGCGACCCTGCGCAAGCTGATCCGTGCCGCCAGCCAGATCGCCGATGGTGCCTTCAGCCCCCAGGGGCGGCCGGCGGATGAGCTGGTCGACGAGGCCGAGCGGCTGGTGTTCCAGATCAGCGAGGAGCGCCCCAAGTCGGGCGGCCCCATCGGCATGAGCGAGCTGCTCGCCAAGGCGGTGGACCGCATCGACGAGCTGTTCAACATGAAGGGCGAGATGACCGGCCTCTCCACCGGCTTCCGCGACCTGGACGAGATGACCTCGGGGCTGCAGCCCTCGGACCTGGTGATCATCGCCGGGAGGCCCTCGATGGGCAAGACCACCTTCGCGATGAACATCGTCGAACATGCCGTCATCTCCAGCGAGAAGCCGGTGATGGTGTTCTCCATGGAGATGCCCGCCGATGCCCTGATGCTGCGCATGCTCTCGTCGCTGGGGCGCATCGACCAGACGCGGGTGCGTACCGGCCAGCTGGAGGACGAGGACTGGCCGCGGCTGACCTCGGCAGTGAACCTGCTCAAGGACAAGCAGCTGTTCATCGATGATACCGCCGCGCTGTCGCCCAACGAGATGCGCTCGCGGATCCGCCGCCTGGTGCGTGAGCACGGCAACGTCGGCCTGGTGATGATCGACTACCTGCAGCTGATGCAGATCCCCGGCTTCTCCGAGAACCGTACCGGCGAGATATCCGAGATATCCCGCTCGCTCAAGGGGCTGGCCAAGGAGTTCGGCTGTCCGGTGGTGGCGCTCTCCCAGCTCAACCGCTCCCTCGAGCAGCGACCCAACAAGCGGCCGGTGATGTCGGACCTGCGCGAATCCGGCGCCATCGAGCAGGATGCCGACGTGATCGCCTTCGTCTATCGTGACGAGGTCTATAATCCCGACAACCCCGACAATCAGGGGCTGGCCGAGCTGATCATCGGCAAGCAACGTAACGGCCCCATCGGCACGGTGCATATGGCCTTCATCGGTCGCTATACCCGCTTCGAGGACCTGGCGCCCGACAGCTATGGAGATGGCTTCGGCGAGTGAGCGCGGGCGTCGCGGGTTGAGCCGGGGCGAGGGGCCCGTATAATGCCCACCCCCCGAACGAGTACAGGAAGGAGGCAGCATGGCAGGCGGATTTCAGCGCGGCAATCGACGCCGCACCCCCAAGCTGGAGGCGCGCGGCGAGCTCCAGTCCGTGGAGCGTGAAGGCCCGTTCAAGGAGTGGCTGGGCATGCCCGACCTCTACCGCTACCAGCTGATGGTGGAGGGTGAGACCTACAGCTACCAGACCGAGGACGCTGAACTGCCGGTGGCGGTGGGTGACCGTGTGGTGTTCCGCTACAAGGAGACCAAGGCCGGCAAGTGGGTCGACCGGAACTCCCTGGGCAAGGCGATCGATCCTTCCGACTATCAATAGCTTGTGGAACTCTCCTGGGGTCTCGTAGTCACATTTTCGACATGCAGCCGTCACCCTGGCGTCATCCTCCGGCGCCAGTCTGTGAGGACATGCAACTATAAGACACCCTGGAGGGATCCATGGATTTTCACGACCTCAAGGCCTTCGCGGCCCATCATGACAACTACGAGATTCGCGTCATCGGCCATGCCGGCAGTCGCTTCTATCAGGTAGAGCTGGAGGACATCGAGGGGCAGCGACACATGCTGACCCGTCAGGGCAAGCCGGTGCTGTTCCGCGCCCTGGACGACGTCTATGTGGAGCTCAAGCGTGCCGGCATTCACCGCGCTTACCTGGTGCAGCAGGTGCCTCACGACGAGGTGATCGGCCGCGCCACCCACTATCAGGACCCGCTGACTTCACGCATGCCGCTGGTCTTCTGAGCATCGTTCCGGTTTCTCGGCCGGCCCCTTCTCGTAGACCGCCTCCCGGCGAGACGATTCACCGCCGCCGCTTCTCCAGCCAGCGTCCCAGGCGCACCCGGCGGCGGGCAAACCAGCGATAACCCGCATCCATCAGCCCCGCCAGTCCCGGCAGGGTGCTCAGCCATACCAGCCGCTGGTAGCCCAGCACCGCGTAGAGCGCGCGGCTGGCGTCCATGCCGATGTACCAGTGGCCCCTGGCGTCCTGCAGGTGCAGCCGGCCCATCATTTCCTCGAAGGTCCGGCCCTGCGCCGTGGCGTCGAAGTCCGGTGCCTGGATATCCACCAGTGCCACACGCGCCCGTCGTGGATGTCGTTCCAGCCAGGCCACCTCACGCTGGCACAGCGGGCAGTCGCCGTCGTGGTAGAGGGTGACCGGCGGCGTGGCGGCGAGGGTATCGCGACGGCTCATGGGGTCTCCTCCTGGCGCGTGGTGCGGTAACCGGCGAGATGGCGGCGGCGCTCTTCAACGTCTCCCGCCTGGCGCCAGGCCGAGCTTCGCGGCAGCGCCGCCAGGAAGGCCTCCGCCTGCTCTCGCATGGCCGAACGCTTCTCGTCGCTCATCCTGGCCAGCGAGCCATAGATCAGTTTCATGCGCGGGTTGGCCGAGAGAGTCTCGGCATGACGCTCCAGGAAGCGCCAGTAGAGGCTGTTGAGCGGGCAGGCGTCGTCCCCGGTGACCCGCTTCGGGTCGAAGCGGCAGTGGCGACAGTGGTCCGACATGCGGTCGATATACTTGCCCGAGGCGCAGTAGGGCTTGGAGCCCATCAGGCCGCCATCGGCATGCAGCACCATCCCCAGGGTATTGGGCAGCTCCACCCACTCGCAGGCATCGGCGTAGACCGCCAGGTACCAGTCGCAGAGCGCCTCCGGCGATACATCACACAGCAGTGCGATGTTGCCGGTCACCATCAGCCGCTGGATATGGTGAGCATAGGCGTTGTCGCGGGTCATCTCGATGGCGCGCGCAAGGCAGCGCAGCTCGGTGTCGCCGCTCCAGTAGCAGGCCGGCAGGTCGCCCTCGGCCCCCAGGGCGTTGCCCGTCTTGTAATCGGGCATGCGTGTCCAGTAGAGGCCGCGCACATACTCCCTCCAGCCCAGGATCTGGCGTATAAAGCCCTCCACCGAGTTCAGCGGGGCGTGCCCCTCGAGATACTCCCGCTCCGCCGCCTCGCACACCTCGCGAGGCGACAGCAGCCCCAGGTTGAGTGCCGCCGCGAGCCGCGAGTGGAACAGGAAGGGCTCGACGTCGCTGATGGCGTCCTGGTAGCGACCGAACTCGGGGAGCAGGTGCTGGATGAAATGGCGCAGGTCGACCAGCGCCTGGCGCCGCGTCACCGGCCAGTGGAAGCCCTCGAGGCTGCCGAAGTGGTCGCCGAAGTGCTCCGCCACCAGCGCCAGGACCTCCTCGGTGACGGCGTCCCGACGGTGGTGCGGGGGTTCCGGGGCCGTGAGTGACTCCGGCAGCGGCTCGCGGTTGTCGTGGTCGAAGTTCCACTGCCCGCCGGCGGGCTGGTCATCCTCCATCAGGAGGCCCGTTCGCCGTCGCTGCTCCCGGTAGAAGTACTCCAGGCGCAGCGACTTTCGGCCGCGCGCCCAGGCGGCGAAGTCGTCCGGAGTGGTATAGAAGCGGTCATCCTCGAGCAGGCGCCAGGGCAGGGCGGCGCGCACACGCTCGTGCATCGCCTGCCACAGCCGCCACTCCCCGGGACGCATGACCTGGATCTCGTCGCAGCCGTAGAGGGCTGCCAGCCGCTCCGCCTCCTGGATCAGCCCCTGGGCGTTGTCGGCATCGTCCAGGGCGCTGTAGTGCACCCGGAAGCCCCTGTCGCGAAGTTCGGCGGCGAAGTGGCGCATGGCGGCCAGGATCAGTGCGATCTTCTGTGGGTGGTGGGGCACATAGGTGCCTTCGGCGGCCACCTCGCAGAGCGCCACCACGGCACCGTCGGGTGGGTCGCGCAGGCTGGCGAGCGTCGGGGTGAGCTGGTCGCCGAGCACCAGTACCAGGGGGCGGGACATGGCTTGACCTCGAATTGTACAAATCCATTTGATAGTACAACCCGATCGCCGTCGTCGCGAGGGTCCTGATACACTAGCCCCGTTTTCAACAACCGCACGTATCGACCAAGGAGCCAGCCCATGACCACCGCGACCCCGGATTCGGCCAATTCCGGCATGGACCACCCCGGCAGCGGCCGCCTGGCCCATGCGCCGGATGACCATCCGCCGATTCCGCGCGCCCGGGTCGGCGTGGTGCTGGTCAATCTGGGCACCCCGGACGCCACCGACTACTGGTCCATGCGCCGCTACCTGAGTGAGTTCCTCTCCGACAAGCGGGTGGTGGACTATCCGAGCTGGAAGTGGCAACCGCTGCTGCAGCTGATCATCCTTTCGCGGCGGCCCTTCAAGTCCGGCGAGGCCTACCGTGGCATCTGGAACACCGAGAAGGACGAGAGTCCGCTGTTGACCATCACCCGGAATCAGACCCGCAAGGTGGCCGAGGGGCTCGAGGAGCGCTACGGCGATCAGGTGATGGTCGACTTCGCCATGCGCTACGGCAATCCCTCTACCGACAGCGTGCTAAAGCGCCTTCAGGCGGCGGGCTGCGAGCGTATCCTGTTCTTCCCGCTCTACCCCCAGTACGCCTCGCCCACCACCGCCACCGCCAACGATCATGCCTTCCGAACCCTGATGAAGCTCAAGTGGCAGCCGGCGATTCGCACGGTGCCGGCCTATTTCGAGCATCCCCGCTATGTCGAGGCCCTGGCCAACTCGGTACGTGAGGCGTATGACGCCGCCGAGACGCCGCCGGAGGTGCTGGTGGCCTCCTATCATGGCGTGCCCAAGCGCTTCCTTATGGAAGGCGACCCCTACCACTGCCAGTGCCAGAAGACCACGCGACTGCTGCGCGAGGCCCTGGGCTGGGAAAAGGACAAGATCCAGACCGCCTTCCAGTCCCAGTTCGGTCCCGAGGAGTGGGTGGGGCCGGCCACCGTGGAGCATGTCGCCGAACTGGCGCGCCAGGGCAGGAAGCATATCGCCGTGGTCTCGCCGGCCTTCTCGGCCGACTGCGTGGAGACCCTGGAGGAGATCCAGGAGGAGATTCGCGACGCCTTCCTCGAGGCGGGCGGCGAGACCTTCACCTACGTGCCCTGTCTCAACGACCGCGAGGATCATGTCGCCGCGCTGCTCGCCATCATCCATAACGAGCTGGGTGGCTGGGTGTAGTCGTCGCAGCCGCAACACAGAACGCATCGGGCCCGCCATTGGCGGGCCCGATGCGCTCAGCCGTGGCCGCGGTCGGGGTGGGGTACCGGCTTCTCGCCGACCTCCTCGGGGCGTAGTTCCACGGGGGTGCCGATGGTCTTGTCCGCATGCTTGAGCTTCAGGTGCAGGCCGGTCTTGGCCAGCAGGTGGGCGCTGACCGGGGCGGTGATGAACAGGAACAGGGTGATCAGCATCTCCTGGATGTCGGGCTTGCCCTCGGTGCCCCAGAAGTAGAGCATCGAGCCGACCAGTATGCAGCCGATCCCCAGGGTGGTGGCCTTGGTGGGGCCGTGCAGGCGCATGTAGAAGTCGCGCAGGTGGGCCATGCCCAGTGAGCCGATGAACACGAAGGCGCCGCCGGCCACCAGCAGCAGGGAGGTGACTCCCTCGATAATCAGATGCAGGGTCATGACGCCTCCTATTCGATGATGTCGCCACGCAGCAGGTACTTGCACACCGCCACGGTACTGATGAAGCCGAGCATGGCGATCAGCAGCGCCGACTCGAAGTAGGTCTTGGTGTTGAGCCACAGCCCCAGCAGCACGATCAGCGCGATGGAGTTGATGTACATGGTATCCAGCGCCAGCAGGCGGTCGGGCATGTCCGGGCCGATGGTCAGCCGATAGACGTTCAGCGCCAGCGCCGCCACCACCAGGGCCAGGCAGGTAAAGAGAGCGACCTCTAGCATTCGTAGATCTCCTTCAGTGGCCGTTCGTAACGCTCGCGAATGGTCTCGATCAGTGCGTCATCATCCTCCACGTCCAGGGCGTGGATCAGCAGCGACTTGCCATCCAGGCGCAGGTTGGCCGACACCGTGCCGGGCGTCAGGCTGATGGTGTTGGCCAGCAGGGTAACGGTGAAGCGGTCCTCCAGCATCAGCGGGTACTCCACGAAGTGGGGCCGCAGGCGCCGCCAGGGGTTGATGATCAGCCAGGCCACCTGGACGTTGGCGATCACGATATCGCCGAGTACGCGCAGCGCAAAGCGCAGCAGCAGACCCGGCTTCTTCACATGGGGCTGGGCGTCCCAGAAGCGGTGGGTCACCAGCGGGATCACTACCGCCAGGACGCCGCCCAGCAGGAGGTGGCCGAAGGCGATGCTGCGCACCATCAGCAGCCAGACGATCAGCAACAGGATTGACAGCAGCGGGGTGGGCAACCAGGCACGAGGCGTGATCATGGGGCGTCTCCCTCGGTGTTCAACAGCGTCCGGGTCAGCGATTCGGGATTCGCCAGCTGCTCGGCCGTGGCGTCGGTGTAGTCGACCAGCGGCCCAGCCAGGACCACCAGCAGCGGGGCGACGCCGATCAGCCAGGCGACGCCGAACCACTGGCGATGCGCCAGGCGCTGGCCGTCGGCCTCGCCGGTGCTGCGCCAGAATAGCGTCGAGCCGGCCCGGGAGAGGGCAATGATGGCGGCGAGCCCCGAGAGCAGCAGGATCGGCCACAGCCAGGCGCGCTCCGCACCCTCGGCGGCAGCCAGCAGCAGCGCCTTGCCGATGGCACCGGAGAGCGGTGGCATGCCCGCCACGGCGATGGCACCGGCGAAGAACAGCACGGCCAGCCAACCCCCCTGGCGCAGCGGGCGGCCCTTGACCAGCCGGGTGCCGGCCTGGCCGCGCTGGGCGCCGATCATCTCGGCGAGCAGGAACAGCCCGCCGGTGATCAGGGTAGTGTGGATCAGGTAGTAGAGCAGGGCAGAGACCGCCGCCGGGGTGCCGATTCCGATCCCCGCCAACAGGGTGCCCACCGAGACCAGCACCAGGTAAGCCACCAGCAGGCGCAGGTCCCGGGCGGCCAGGACGCCGATCGCGGCCGCCACCAGGGTGCCCAGTGATAGCCACCATACCCACGCCTGTTCCAGATTGGCCAGCGGCCCGGCGGCCTCGCCGAAGACCAGCGAGTAGACCCGCAGGATGGCGTAGATACCTACCTTGGTCATGATCGCGAACAGTGCCGCCACCGGCGCCGGAGCCGCTGCATAGGCCTTGGGCAGCCAGAAGTAGAGCGGCAGGATGGCGGCCTTGAGGCCAAACACCACCAGCAGCATCAGCCCGCCGGCCACCACCAGCCCCTCGCGCTCGGCGGGAAGCGTGGCCAGTCGGGTGGCCATGTCGGCCATGTTGAGGGTGCCGGTGGCGCCGTAGAGGATGCCCACCGCGATCAGGAACAGCGATGACCCGGCCAGGTTGAGCACCACGTAGTGAACCCCGGACATGATCCGCTCCTTGCCGCCACCGTGCAGCAGCAGGGCATAGGAGGCGAGCAGCAGGACCTCGAAGAACACGAACAGGTTGAACAGATCGCCGGTCAGGAAGGCCCCGTTGATGCCCATCAGCTGCCACTGGAAGAGGCCGTGAAAGTTGCTGCCGCGCTCGTCATCGCCGGCGCAGGCGAACACCACGGCGCCCACCGCCAGCACTGCAGTGAGCAGCACCATGAGTGCCGAGAGTCGGTCGAGCACCAGTACGATACCGAAGGGGGGCTGCCAGTCCCCCAGGGCGTAGTAGGTTACCTCGCCGCCGGCGGCGCGAGCCACCAGGGCGATGCCCACCAGCAGCAGGGCGAGGGTGGCGCCGGTGCCGATCAGGCGCTTGACGCGGACGCTGCCCTGACGCTGGAAGAGCAGCAGGATGCCTGCCACCAGCGGCAGCACCACCGGCAGCACGATCAGGTGGGAGCTCATCGACGTCCCTCCCCGGCTTCATGCTTGCGGCCGTCGACATGGTCGTTGCCCGCCTCGCTGCGCGCGCGCATGGCTAGTATCACCACGAAGGCGGTCATGGCGAAGCCGATGACGATGGCGGTCAGCACTAGTGCCTGGGGCAGCGGGTCGGCGTAGTCGCCTGCCCCGTCGACCAGTGCGGCACCATCGGTGGTCAGGCCGCCCATGGAGAATAGGAACAGGTTCACCGCGTAGGAGAGCAGGGTCAGGCCCACCACGACGGGGAAGGTTCGCGAGCGCAGGATCAGGTAGAGCCCGCAGGCGGTGAGAACACCGGTGGTGATGGCGTAGAGGCTTTCCATCAGGAGGACTCCTTGGAACTGTCGGGAGACGGTGCGCTTGCGGTGCTGGGCTCCTTGGCCGGGCGGTGCGGCGTGGTCACCTTGCCCAGGTTGGCCAGGATCATCAGGGTGGCGCCGACCACCGCCAGGTAGACCCCCAGGTCGAAGAGCATGGCCGTGGCCAGCTCGAACTTGCCCACCAGCGGCAGCGAGAAGTAGCCGAACGAGGAGGTCAGGAACGGATAGCCGAACAGCCAGCTGCCCAGGCCGGTCAGGGTGGCGATGCCCACCCCGGCCACTGCCACCGGCTGGTAGGGGAAGTCGAGTCGCTGCTGGGCCCACTCCACCCCGCGAGCCATGTAGAGCAGGATCAGCGCTACCGCGGTGACCAGGCCGGCGATAAAGCCGCCACCGGGCTCGTTATGGCCGCGCAGGAAGATGAAGGCGGAGACCAGCAGCGCCAGCGGCAGCAGCGCCATGGAGATGGAAGTCAGTATCGCCGGGTAGCGGTCCGGCGACCACACGCGGCCCTCACCGTCGCTGTGGGGCATGAACACCCGCAGCCGGTTGAGCAGCTTGAAGATCGCCAGGCCGGCCAGGGCCAGCACGGTGATCTCGCCCAGGGTATCGAAGCCGCGGAAATCCACCAGGATCACGTTGACCACGTTGTGGCCGCCGCCACCGGGCACGCTGTTCTCCAGGAAGAAGCCGGAGATGGGGGTGGTGTCGCGGGTCAGTACCGCATAGTTGAGGCTCGCCACCACCAGCCCCAGGGCCCCGGCCAGCACCACGTCGCGCAGGTTGCGCCGGTTGGAGGACTCGGTGGGAGTCTTCTGGGGCAGGAAGAACAGCGCCAGCATCAGCAGGATCATGGTCACCACCTCGACCGAGAGCTGGGTCAGCGCCAGGTCCGGGGCCGAGAAGCGGGCGAAGGTCAGCGAGACCACCAGGCCCACCACCGAGAGCATGATCAGCGAGATCAGGCGGAAGCGGTGGGTGACCGCGGTGGCGATGCCGCCGAACACCAGCAGGGCGGCGCCCAGCAGCACCACGCCGTCGACGGGCTGGTTGCCGAGCGCGCCGGTCAGCCCGCTCATGCGCGCCAGGCCCAGCCCACCCATCAGCAGCGAGGCGAACAGCAGCCAGGTCATGTAGCGCTGCAGGGAGCCGCCGTCGAAGCGGCCCAGGCTCCGCTCGGACCAGCGCCCCAGGCGCTGCAGCGCCGCCTCGAACACCAGGCGGGCATCCACCGGGCCGAAGCCGCGGTGGAAGTGGCGCAGGTCGGCGTGTCGCCAGTAGGCGGCGACCCCGGCGATGATGGCGATAGCACTCATCGCCAGCGGCAGGTTCAGGCCGTGCCAGATGGCCAGGTGGAAAGCCAGGGGTTCACCCAGTACGGCCTCCACGGCCAGGCCCAGCAGTCCTTCGGCGAGCACCGGTGCCAGGCCCACGATCACGCAGAGCGCCACCAGCAGCTCCACCGGCGCGCGCATCAGCCACGGCGGCTCGTGGGGCGCCTTCGGTGGCCCCTGCTTGGCGGGCTTGAAGAAGACCGCGTGCACCAGGCGCAGGGAGTAGGCCACCGAGAGGATGCCGCCGATCGTCGCCAGCACCGGCAGTACCCAGCTCAGGCCCGCCAGCACCGGCGTCTCCACGGTCTCGGTGAAGAACATCTCCTTGGAGATGAAACCGTTGAGCAGCGGTACCCCGGCCATGGCTGCCCCCGCCACGCTGGTCAGCAGCGCGGTGACCGGCATGGCCCTCTTCAGGCCGCCCAGGCGGCCGAGCTCACGGGTGCCGGTCTCGTGATCGATGATCCCGGCGCTCATGAACAGCGCCGCCTTGAAGGTGGCATGGTTGAGGATATGGAACAGCGCCGCGAGTACCGCCATGGGGCTGCCGATGCCCAGCAGCACCGTGATCAGGCCCAGGTGGCTGACCGTGGAGAAGGCCAGGATGCCCTTGAGGTCGGTCTTGACCAGGGCGAACCAGGCGCCGTAGAGCATGGTGGCCATGCCCACTAGGGAGACCACCGCGGACCACAGGTCGCTGCCGGCGATGGCCGGATGCAGGCGTGCCATCAGGAAGATGCCCGCCTTGACCATGGTCGCCGAGTGCAGGTAGGCGGAGACCGGGGTAGGGGCCGCCATGGCATGGGGCAACCAGAACTGGAAGGGGAACTGGGCCGACTTGGTGAAGGCCCCCAGCAGCACCAGCGCCAGCATGATCGGGTAACGCGGGTCGGCCAGTATCGCCTCGCCGCCGGCCAGGACGTCGTCCATGGCGTAGCTGCCCACCATGTCGCCCAGCAGCAGCAGGCCGGCGAGCAGGGCCAGGCCGCCGGCGCCGGTCACGGTGAGCGCCATGCGCGCGCCCTTGCGGGCGTCGCTGCGGTGGGACCAGAAGCCGATCAGCAGGAAGGAGGAGAGGCTGGTCAGCTCCCAGTAGAGCCACAGCAGGATCAGGTTGTCGGCCATCACGATACCGACCATGGAGGCCATGAACAGGATCAGGTAGGCGTAGAAACGCCCGTAAGGCTCCTCCGGCGACAGGTAGTAGTGCGCATAGAGCAGGATCAGCAGGCCGATGCCCATGATCAGCAGGTTGAAGAGCAGCGACAGGCCATCCAGACGGAAGGCCAGGTCGAGGCCCAGGCTGGGTATCCAGGTCACGGAGACGCGCAGCGCCTCGCCGGCCGAGAGGGCCGGCAGCTGTGCCAGCATCAGCAGCAGGGCCAGGGCCGGGAGTACGGCGGTGGCCAGTGAGCAGGCGCGGCGTCCGCGGCCGGCAGTGACCATCGGCACCAGCATGCCCGCCAGCGGCAGCAAGGCTATCCACATCAGTGTCATCGGTCGCTCATCCTGCGAGTGAGAAGTAAGGGGAGGGCGCAGGATGCCTGCTGGGCCGGAGGATGCAAGCGACACCGGGTCGCATCCCGTCCCTGGGGCGCTGGCCCGTCCACGGCGGTATGCTGTTTATCCTAACGCAAAGCGCTGTTTCACGCTCTACCCTTGTGTTTCAACACCTTGTGTGGATAAGGTGATCCGATCGACCGACGGGAGAGCGCCGGATGCAGCTCGCTGTGCTGGGAGGGTTCGTGGTAGCCGCCATGGCGCCGCTGCTGCACCGCTGGTTCGGGCCAGGCACCGCGCGAGTAATGGCGCTGCTGCCCGCGGCCATTGCCGCCTGGCTGATCGGCCAGTGGCCAATAATCGCCGCCGGCGAGACGCTGTGGCTCGAGTGGGCCTGGGTGCCGGGCCTCGACCTCACCCTCACCTTCATGATCGACGGCCTGGCCTGGCTGTTTGCCATGCTGATCTCGGTGATCGGTACCCTGGTGCTGATCTACGCCGGGGAGTACCTGCGCGGCCACCGTGACCTGCCGCGCTTCCTGGTGGTGATCACCGCCTTCATGATGTCGATGCTCGGCCTGGTGCTGGCCGACAACCTGGTCGCCCTGTTCGTGTTCTGGGAGCTGACCAGCATCACCTCCTACCTGCTGATCGGCTTCAACCACACCGACCTCGCCGCTCGCAAGTCGGCCCAGCAGGGGCTCTTCGTCACCGTGGGGGGCGGACTGGCGCTGCTTGCCGGCTTCGTCATGCTGGCCCTGGCCGGCGACAGCTGGTCGCTGGCCGAACTCAACGCCCGGGGAGATCAGCTCAAGGCGCATGCGCTCTATACGCCGCTGCTGATCTGCGTGCTGATCGGCGCCTTCACCAAGTCGGCCCAGTTCCCCTTTCATTTCTGGCTACCCAATGCCATGGCGGCGCCGACCCCGGTCTCGGCCTACCTGCACTCGGCGACCATGGTCAAGGCGGGCATCTATCTGCTGGCACGGCTTCATCCGGCGCTGGGCGGCACCGAGCCCTGGGTGGTCACGCTGTCGCTGGTGGGGGCGCTGACCATGGCCACCGGCGCCTTCCTGGCGATCCAGCACACCAACGTCAAGAAACTGCTGGCCTACTCCACGGTGATGGCGCTGGGCACCCTGACGATGCTGCTGGGTATCGGCACCGAGGCCGCGCTCACCGCCTTCGTGGTCTTCCTGCTCGGCCACTCCCTCTACAAGGGGGCGCTGTTCATGGTGGCCGGCATCCTCGACCACGAGACCGGCACCAAGGATGTCACCGCCATGGGCGGGTTGCGCCGCGCCATGCCGCGCACCGCCCTGGTGGCGGCGGTGGCGGCGCTGTCGCTCGCCGGGCTGCCGCCGCTGCTCGGCTTCGTCGGCAAGGAGCTGATGCTGGAGTCGGTGCTGGGCGCGTCGGACTACCGGGGAGTGATCCTGCCGCTGGCCTTCCTCGCCGCCTTCCTGACCCTGGCGGTGGCGGCGATCGTCGCCATTCGGCCCTTCTTCGGCCCGTTGAGGGAGACGCCGCATACGCCCCACGAGCCCCCCGGCGGCCTGCTCGTGGGGCCCGCTCTGCTGGCCGCCCTGTCGCTTGCGTTCGGCCTGGCGCCGGGGCTCCTCGATGCCCTGGTGAGTGCCACCGTCGCGGGCATCGGAGCAGGGCAGGTCGATGTACACCTGGCGCTGTGGCACGGCCTCAACCTGCCGCTTGTGCTGTCGCTTGCCAGCCTGGGGCTGGGGGTGCTGGTGTTCCGCCACTGGGATCGCCTGCGTTCGCGGCTGGCGCGCCTGGAGCCGCTGATGGCCCGCGGCCCCGAGGCCGGCTATGAGGCCCTGATGGCGGGCATGGTGCGTATCGCCGAGTGGCAGACCCGCTTCCTGCAGAACGGCTATATGCGCAACTACCTGGTGATGACCCTGCTGGTGCTGCTGGGCCTGGTGGGCCATGCCCTGCTGGTGCGCCACACGCCGACACTCTCCTTCGCGCTGGATCTCTATCTCCACGAGGCGATGGTGGCGGGGCTGATGGTCGCCGGGGCGGTCGCCGCCTGCGTGATGCGCTCGCGCCTGGCGGCCGTCGCCGCGGTGGGGGTGATGGGTTACTCCATCGCCCTGACCTTCGTGCTGTTCAGTGCCCCGGATCTGGCCATCACCCAGCTGCTGGTGGAGACCCTGACGGTGATCCTGCTGGTGCTGGTGCTGTTCCGCCTGCCGCGCTTCGCCACCCTCTCCACCCCCGTCGAGCGATTGCGTGACCTGGTGGTGGCGGGGCTCTCCGGCGGCCTGATCACCCTGTTGATGCTGGCGGTGCTCTCCGGCGAGCGCCTGCCGCGCATCTCCGACTACATGGTGGAGAACAGCCAGCCGCTGGGCCATGGCCACAATATCGTCAACGTCATCCTGGTGGACTTCCGCGCCCTGGACACCCTGGGCGAGATGTTCGTGCTGGCGCTGGCGGCCATCGGTGTCTACGCCATGCTGCGCTTCCACGCCGAGGAGTATGAGGCGAGGAGTGCCTCGCGGACACGGAGGGGCGACGATGGTTAGATCGGGCACGCTGATTCTCAATGTGGCGGCGCGGCTGCTGTTGCCGCTGCAGCTGATGTTCTCGCTGTTCCTGCTGTTGCGTGGCCACGACGAGCCGGGTGGTGGCTTCATCGCCGGGCTGGTGGCGGCGGGGGCCTTCGCGCTCTACCTGTTCGCCTACGGGCGGCGTGCCCTGGGGGCGATGCTCAAGGTCTCGCCCCGCGACCTGGTAGGGATGGGGCTGCTGCTGGGGGTGGTCTCGACGCTGCCCGCCTGGTGGTACGGCGAGCCCTTCTTCACCGCCCAGTGGTGGACCATCCCGGTCATCGACTTCAAGGCCTCGACGCCGCTGATCTTCGACATTGGCGTCTATCTGGTGGTGCTGGGTTCCGTGCTCACCGCCATCACCGCTCTGGTCAAGACCGACCAGGCAGACGACGAACGCTGAGGAGGTCCCATGGAACCCTTGATGGCCGTCGCCATCGGCATCCTGTTTGCCGCTGCCATCTACATGATGCTGCGCCGCTCCATCGTCAAGCTGGTGATCGGGCTGATGCTGCTCTCCAATGCCGCCAACCTGCTGATCTTCTCCACCGCCGGCATGACCCGCGGGGCGCCGCCGCTGGTGCCGGAGGGGTTCACCGCGCCCGAGGGGGCAATCGCCGATCCGCTGCCCCAGGCACTGGTGCTTACCGCCATCGTCATCGCCTTCGGGGTGCTGTCGTTCGCCGTGGTGCTGGTTCGCCGGGCCTGGGAGATCGTGCGTGCCGATGACCTGGACAAGATGAAGGATACCGACACGTGAATCCCGAGATCGCGCTGCCCATCCTGATCCCGCTGATGTCGGGGGCCGTGTCGCTGGTGTTCTGGCGCTCGCGCCTGATGCAGCGGCTGGTCGCCGTGGGTGGCACCGCCGGGCTGCTGATCACCGCCCTGTGGCTGCTCGCTTCGGTGAACCGCGAGGGCATCCTGGTGATGCACATGGGCAACTGGGCCGCGCCCTTCGGCATCAGCCTGGTGGCCGACCTGCTGGGCGCCATCATGGTGGTGCTCACAGGCATCATCGGTTTGGCCGTGGCGATCTACTCCCTGGCCACCGCCGGCCGTGGCCACGAGGCCTACGGTTACTTTCCGCTGATGCATCTGCTGCTGGCCGGGGTGGCCGGCGCCTTCCTCACCGGCGACATCTTCAATCTTTACGTGTGGTTCGAGGTGATGCTGGTGGCCTCCTTCGCGCTGCTGATACTCGGCAGCGAGAAGGCGCAGATGGAGGGGGCGATCAAGTACGTGACCCTGAACCTGCTCTCCTCGGTGATCTTCCTGATCGCCGTGGGGCTGCTCTACGGTATGGTCGGCACCCTCAACATGGCCGATATCGCCAGGCGTCTGGCGGCGGTGGAGGAGCAGGGTATGGTCGATGCCCTGGCGATGATGTTCATGGTCGCCTTCGGCATCAAGGCGGCGGCTTTCCCGCTGTTCTTCTGGCTGCCGGCCTCCTACCACACCCCGCCGGTGGCGGTGTCGGCGCTGTTCGCGGGGCTGCTCACCAAGGTGGGGGTCTATGCGCTGTTCCGGGTGTTTACGCTGATCTTTCACCACAGCCCGGGCTACACCCACGAGATCCTGCTGTGGGGGGCGGGGCTGACCATGCTCTCCGGGGTGCTGGGTGCGGCGGCCCAGTTCGAGTTCCGGCGCATCCTGTCGTTCCATATCGTCAGCCAGATCGGCTACATGATCCTCGGCCTGGCGCTGTTCACGCCGTTGGCGATCGTCGGCGGGGTCTTCTACATCATGCATCACATCATCGTGAAGGCGAACCTCTTCCTGGTCAGCGGCATCGTCCACCGGCTGGGCGGCAGCTACCAGCTCAAGCGCCTGGGCGGCTTCTACCGCAGTCATCCGTGGCTGGCCGTGCTGTTCCTGATTCCGGCCCTGTCGCTGGCCGGTATCCCGCCGCTCTCGGGGTTCCTGGCCAAGTTCATCGTGATCCGTGCCGGCATCGAGGCCGAGGCCTACGGGGTCACCGCCATCGCCCTGCTGGTGGGGTTGCTGACCCTCTATTCGATGATCAAGATCTGGTCCGAAGTGTTCTGGAAGTCGACGCCGCCCGAGGGTGATGTTGCCCCCTATCCCGAGGTGCGCCAGCGCGAGCTGTGGCTGATGGCCGCCCCGGTGGTGGGCCTGGGGCTGTGCACCCTGTTCATCGGTCTCTATCCGGCACCGATCCATGCCCTGGCCGAGGCCTCGGCCGCTCAGCTGCTCGACCCCGATGCTTACATCCGCGCGGTGCTGGGCGAGGGCGCGGAGGTGCTGCCATGATCGGTGCGGCGTGGAACCTGCTGCTGGGGGGCGCCTGGGTGGTTCTCACCGGCGACTTCAGCGGCCTCAACCTGCTCGCCGGGCTGGTCTTCGGCTACCTGGTGCTGGCGCTGATCCAGCCCCAGGTGCCGGCGCTTGCCGGCTATGCACAGCGCCTGCCGCGGCTGGTGCGTTTCATCGGCTTCTTCCTCAAGGAGCTGGTCATGGCCAACCTCAAGGTGGCCTTCGATATCGTCACCCCGCCCTGGTACATGAAACCCGGGGTGATTGCCATGCCGCTCCAGGCGCGCAGCGAGTTCGAGATCGCCTTCGTTGCCAACCTGATCTCGCTGACTCCGGGCACCCTGAGCCTGGATGTCTCCGACGATCGCCGGGTGCTCTATATCCATGCCATGTTCCTGGACGACGAGGCGGCGCTGCGCCGCAACCTGGCAGAGATGGAGCGCCGCGCCCTGGAGCTGTTCCATTGATGCTCTTGCCGAGTCGTGGAGGAGAACGCCGATGTCGCCCCTGATCCTGCTGAGTCTGGTGCTGATGGCGCTGGCGCTGTGCCTGACCTTCGTGCGCCTGTTTCGTGGCCCGAGCCTGCCCGACCGCGTGGTGGCCCTGGAGCTCTTCTCGTCGATCCTGGTCGGTATCATCGGGGTGGTGGCCATCGCCACCGACGTGGCGAGTCTGCTCGACGTGGCCATCGTCATGGCACTGATGGCCTTCATGGCCGCCATCGGCTTCGCGCGTTTCCTGGAGCGGGGAGGGCCCCGGGATGACTGAGATACTCAAGGAGGGGCTGATCCTGATCGGGGCGCTGTTCATGCTGCTGGCGGCGCTGGGCCTGGTGCGCCTGCCCGACCTGCTGACCCGCATGCACGCCACCACCAAGGCGGCGACCCTGGGTGCGACCCTGATCATGCTGGCGGTGGCCATCCACTTCGCCCAGGTGGCGGTGGTAGCGCGGGCCTTCGGCGTGATCCTTTTCATCATGATGACGGCACCCGTAGCCGCCCACGTGATCGGCCGTGCCGGCTACTTCGTCGGCTCCCGGCTGTGGGAGGGTACGCTGAAGGATGAGCTCAGGCCCAACTATGACCCCCTGACCCACGAGCTCAAGAGCGGCCTGGAGACCGAGTCCAACGCGCGCCGCGAGCCCGGGGAGAGCGACGCTTCCTGAGCGCTTCCCGACCACTGTCTGCCGTGCGGGGCCACCTTCGGGTGGCCCTTCCTGTAACGGCTCCCGATGCTCCTTGCCTGGCGTGACCGGTATCGCGCAGCGGGCGGTATCGGGAGTATAAATTGTACAGAACCTGTACTATCATCCTGTCATGTCCATGCCTGGGGTTCTGTCATGCACTGCAAGCCATATCTGCCACACAAGACCTGCACCGGATGCGGCCGGCCCTTCGCCTGGCGCCGCAAGTGGGCGCGCTGCTGGGAGGAGGTCCGTCACTGCAGCGCGCGTTGCCGGCGCGAGGTGCGTCGCCGGAGTTGCGCATCGTGAGGCGTGTGCTGGCATGGCTGCGTGGTGACCTGCGTCTGGCCGACAATCCCCTGGTGCGCTTCGCCTCGCCCGCCGAATCGCTGCTCTGCGTCTACGTGCTGGACGACGCCTGGCTCGAGGATTGCGCCGGCCTGGGGCCCCGCATCGGCGCCGCGCGGCTGCGCTTCCTGTGGGAGAGTCTGATCGCCCTGCGCGGCGAACTGCTGGGTCGCGGCAGCGACCTGCTGGTGCTTGTCGGGGACCCGGTGGCGGAGGTCGCCGCTCTGGTCGAGCGTCACGCCATCGACCAGCTTCGCGTGCGTCGCGACGCCGGCTGGGAGGAGGGCCGCGCGGTGGCGCGCCTGGCCGAGCGCCTGGGGTCAGGGGTCGAGCTGTGGCAGCCCGATTCCGGCACCCTCCTCGATGAGGATGACTTGCCGCTGCCCCTGGCCTCGCTACCGCCGAGTTTCTCGGCCTTCCGTCGCCGTGTGACACGCGACGCCACGCTGCCGGCGTCCTGGCCGGCGCCGGTGACCCTGCCGCCCTGGCCTGAAGACGCGCCGCGAGGGCTGCCGGCGCTGCATCGGATATCACCTGCCGCCGCCGACTGGACGGCCGATGCGCGCGGCGACTTTTGCTTCGCCGGAGGCGAGGCGGCCGGGCTGGCGCGGCTCGACCACTACCTCTGGCAGAGTGGCGCCGTGGCCAGCTACAAGCAGACACGCAACGCCTTGATGGGCTCTGACTTCTCCACCCGCCTCGCGCCCTGGCTGGCCCACGGCTGTCTCTCGGCGCGTCAGGTGCACGATGCGGTACGCGCCTGGCAGGCGACCCATGGGGCGAGTGACTCCAGCGAGTGGGTGATCGTCGAACTGCTGTGGCGCGACTACTTTCATTGGGCAGCGCGCCAGGAGGGGGCGGCACTGTATGGCCGCCAGCGGCTGCCGCCGGTTGACGACGCCTTCCTTCACTGGTGTCGGGGTCGGACAGGGGTGCCGCTGATCGATTCCGCCATGCGCGAACTGTTTGCCACCGGCTGGCTCTCCAATCGGGCGCGTCAGAATGCGGCGAGTTTCCTGATCTTCGAGCTGGGTGGTGATTGGCGCCTCGGTGCGGCCTGGTTCGAGCGCTGCCTGGTCGATTACGATGCCGCCAGCAACTGGGGCAACTGGCGTTACGTGGCCGGTGTGGGGCGGGATCGCCGCGGGCATCGCTTCGATATCCCCTGGCAGGCCCGTCGTTACGACCCCGAGGGTGACTATGTGGCCCGCTGGCAACCCTCGCTGGCCTCGCAGCCGGTGGCCCAGCCCCACCGGCTCCGGTGTGCCGATGTTCAACGCTTTCCCCCGTCCCCGGGCGGCAAGGTGCCGCCCGTCGATCCCTGAGGAGCCCTGCATGCCCCTTCCCGGACTCGCCATCGATGCCGACGGCCGCCTCTCTCGCCTGCCGCTGCTGCTTGGTCTGGCCGGCCTCTTGCCCTTCCTGTTCACTGCTGCGGCGGCCTGGCTGGCGCCGGTGGCCTGGCAGGTGGTGGCCATCAAGGCATTCCTCGCCTATGCCGCCGTGATCCTCTCGTTTCTGGGCGGCATCCAGTGGGGCGTTGCCATGTCGCTGGAGTCGGCCGGCAGTGCCGCCTTTCGTGCACGCCTGCTGCTGAGCATGGCCCCGAGCCTGATCGCCTGGCCGGCACTGCTGCTGCATCCGCTGAGTGGCGCCTGGGTGCTGGCCAGTGGTTTCGTGCTGGTGCGCCTGCATGAGCTGGGGCGCGACAGCCGCGAAACGCTGCCTACCTGGTTCCAGTCCCTGCGCAACCTGCTCAGCGTGGTGGTGCTTGTCTGCCTCGCAGCGGTGATCTGGCGCCTCTCCGGATACTGAACGGACTTCCCGCGGCGCACCAACTGAGCGATGATCGTTGCCTGTTGCCATAACGCCAAGGAGTGCCTGCCACCATGCAACGGATGACCCTGACCTGCTGCCTGACGTTAGCCCTGCTGGCCGGCTGCCAGAGCGGCCCGGCCCGTGAGGCGAGTGCCGCCGAGCAGTCGTCCGCTACCCCCGGCGAGACGGCTGTCCAGACCTCTTCCGGCACTTCCGATGCCCGGGAACCTGGTGCCACCGAGAATTTTTCCGCCTGGCTGGCCCGCTTCCGTGGGGAGGCACGGGGCGAGGGGATCTCGCCGGCGACCCTGGCCCTCGCCCTGGACGGTGTGCGCTATCGCCCCCGGGTGATCGAGCTGGACCGTTCCCAGCCGGAGTTCGTGCGCCCCATCTGGCAGTACCTGGACAGCGCCGTCTCCGCCCAGCGTGTCACCACCGGGCGGGCCCGCCTGGCCGAGCACCGCGACACCGCGCGCCGCATGGAGCAGCGCTACGGGATGCCGGCGGAGGTGGTCGTGGCGATCTGGGGCATCGAGAGCAACTACGGCGGCAACTTCGGCGACTTCTCGACCCTCGAGGCGCTGGCGACGCTGGCCTACGACGGGCGGCGCCGCGACTTCGCCCGGGGCGAGCTGCTCGCCGCCCTGCGCATCATCGAGGCCGGGGATATCGCCCCCGAGCGCATGCTCGGCTCCTGGGCCGGCGCCATGGGCCATACCCAGTTCATCCCCTCCAGTTTCGAGGCCTACGCCAAGGACGGTGACGGCGACGGCCGCCGCGACATCTGGGGCAGCATCCCCGACGTCATGGCCTCCACCGCCCACTATCTGGCGCGTGCCGGCTGGCGCGAGGGGGAGCCCTGGGGCGTCGAGGTGACCCTGCCGGAGGGGTTCGACTATGCCCAGACCGAGCTTTCCAACCGCCGCTCGTCTGCCGCCTGGTCCGCACAGGGCGTCCGTGCCGTGGGCGATGGAGCCTTGCCCGCCTATGACGAGGCGGCGGTGATCGTTCCCGCCGGGGCGAACGGGCCAGCCTTCCTGGTGGGTCCCAACTTCCGGGCCATCCTGCGCTACAACAACGCCACCAGCTATGCGCTGGCCGTGGGTAGCCTGGCCGACGAGATCGCGGGGCGCGACGGAGTCGTCGGCGGCTGGCCCCGTGACGAGCAGCCGCTGGCACGGGCCCAGGTGCGCGAGATGCAGCACGCCCTCAATGCACGCGGCTTCGAGGTGGGCACGCCCGACGGCATCCTGGGTCCCAACACCCGGCGTGGCCTGCGTGAGTATCAGGCCTCCATCGGCGAGGTGCCGGACGGCTTTGCCACCCGGCGCTTGCTGGAGCGCCTGATCCGCTGAATTTACCGAGGACTCCGGTCGCGAGGGCCGGTCGCAAGAGGACATAGATGATGCGCATCAAGCATGCCCTGGCAGCGGTTCTGGGAATGGTCCTGCTGGCCTCGGCGGCCCAGGCCGACGAGGACAAGGTGTTCGGCTGGGTCGAGAAGGCCATCGTGGAGCCCTGGGGCGTGGAGGTGAAGGCCAAGCTCGACAGCGGCGCCCTGACCTCCTCGCTGGACGCCCGCGACATCGAACGCTTCAAGCGCGACGGAGAGCGCTGGGTACGCTTCCGCCTCAAGCTGGAGGACGAGGAGAGCGGCGAGGTGTTCAGCGAGCGCCTGGAGTTGCCGCTCTATCGCAGCCTTCGCCTGCGGGGTGCTGGCGGCACCGACCGCCGCCCGGTGGTGCTGATGAAGGTGTGCCTTGGCGATACCGTGTACGAGGAGCAGTTCAGCCTGCGCGATCGTGGCGATATGAACTATCCGCTGCTGCTGGGGCGGCGAACCATCGGCCACCTGGGCCTGCTGGATGTGCGCGATACCTTCCTCTCCGAGCCGGTCTGCGACGACGATTCGCCGCTGGTGGAGCATGATCCCGAAGAGGAGGAGGTCGTCGAGGAGCCCAACGACTGACTGCTAGCCCGGATGTTGCACCGGGCCGGCCAGACGCTCCCAGATCTCAGGCTCGGTGAAGACATTGGCGCTACGGGCTTGAGATTGGCTATTTCTTGATCAATTTCCTGAGCTCAAGGCGCATTTCCCCCTACCCCCATGTGTTTTCTGTGCCGGGGACAGCACGCCGCGGCGCTATCCCGGCACCAGCTTGCTGGCCAGCTTCAGGAAGAGGTCCTGCTCCGGGTACTGGCTGCTCAACATCAGCCGAATCGTGCGCGTGTTGCGGGTGATGACAGCGCCGATCTTCAGCAGCTTCAGGCGGAGGGTGTTGACCTGGGCCTGGGCGAAGGCGGTGCGCTTGAGGTAGATCCGGCGTAGCCGCTCCAGCAGCAGGTAGGCCAACCCCGACAGCAGCAGTCGGTACTGGTTGGGCCACCATTCGTGGCAGCTGGTGCGGTCGGAGAACAGGAACTGCTGCTCCTTGATACGGTTCTCCATCTCGCCTCGGGCACAGTAGCGGTGGTCATAGAGCCACTCGGCGCTGCAGCCGCGCAGGCTGGTGACCACATAGCGGGTGTTGAAGCCACGCCGGCTGGTCTCGGACTTGACGATGACCTTGCGTCGACGCTCCTTCCAGCTCTTGGCAGCGTACTCGATGAAGCCGAAGACACGCTCCTTCTCCCAACTCTTCTCGAAGCGGATAGCCGACGTGTAGTCGATGTCCAGAGCCAGCTTGGCCAAGCGCTTGTTGCCGGCGAGGCCGATGATGTAATCGACGCCGTGGCGGTCACACCAGTTGAGGATCAGTGGACGGCAGAAGCCGCTGTCGCCTCGGAAGACGATCTTCACCTCAGGCCACGCCTGGCGCAGCCGCCGAACCAACAGGGCGAGGATGGCACCGGCGTGGTGGGCGGCATCCAGCGAGGCCGGACGCAGATAGCTGACCAGCAGCTGGTCGCCACAGAATACGAACAGCGGCAGGAAGATGTAGTGGTTGTAGTAGCCGTTGAAGTGCCGCCCGAGCTGCTGGCCATGCACCCGATCGTCGGTGGCATCGAAGTCGAGGTAGAGCGGTTTCTTGGGTGGCCGCCGGAACGAGCGGATGAACTGCTCGATCATCTCTTCGTGGATGGTGATCGCCCAGTCCCGGTCGGCTTGCTGCTCGAAGCGGCACAAGGTGGACTGGCTGGCCAGCACGCCATCGGTATCGACGGCGGTCTGCAGGGCGATATCGTGACGCAACGCATGGTGGTCATTGAGATCCTCATAGCCCAGCGCCAGGCCGAACACGCGCTGCCGGACCAGGGTTTCGGTGCGGTGCAGGCAGCGCTGAGCGTCGCGCTCGTCGCTGAGTCGGCGAGCGACGGCGCGGGTCAGGCCCATCTCGCGATCGAGCTGCCGCAGCAGCAGGATACCGCCGTCGGAAGTGACATCACCGCCATCGAAACGGGCGATGACCTGACGGCCTTTGCAGCGTGGAAAGGAAGCGGACGGCGTGGTACATTTTGTCATGGCGGCTGAGGCGGTTGGTTCTTGTGTAGGAGCTTGAATTATAACCGATTTTCAGCCGCCTTTTTCATGTCTGATGCAATATCCAGGCTAGAAGAGTCGCGCCAGCAGGGCGGTGACCGCGGTCTCCACCCGCAGGATGCGCTGGCCTAGGTGGATGCCTTCGCAGCCCGCGGCGAGCAGCTTCTCCACCTCCCAGGGAATGAAGCCCCCCTCGGGACCCACCAGCAGCAGCGTTTCCTCGTTAAGCCCCCGCGGGCAGTCATTGGGCATGCCGGGGTGGGCCAGCAGTCCGCGCCGCCCCTCCAGGAGGTCGGGCAGACGGTCCTCCACGAAGGGGCGAAAGCCCTTCTCCAGGGTGACCTCTGGCAGGCGGGTGTCCCGGGCCTGCTCCAGACCCAGCACCAGGTGGTGGTGGATCTTCTCCGCGTCGAGCTCCGGCGACATCCAGTAGCTCTTCTCCACCCGCCGGGTATGCAGCAGGGTGATCCGCTTTACCCCGAGGGTGGTGACGTGTTCGAGGCTGCGCGCCAGCATGCGTGGCCGCGGCAGCGCCAGCACCAGGTGCACCGGCAGTGCCGGCGGCGGGGCCTGGTCGAGGGCTTCCAGCGCGAAGGTCGCCTCCTGCTCGTCGAGGGTGAGCAGCTCGCCCCGGCCGATACCTCCGCCGACCACGCCGAGGGTCAGGCGGTCCCCGGGGGCGGCGCGGTGTACCTCGCGCAGGTGGCGCAGGCGTCGCGGATCGGTCACCCGGGCGAGGCCTTGATGCGCGATATCGTCGGGGGCTAGCAGGATCAGGTTCATCGGGGACTCGCCGCGTTGGTAATCAAAAGATGGCTATACCTTGCATGGTGGGTGTCGCGGTGCACAATGGTCCCACAGGGGCAGTCGTCCCTCCCACGTTGAATGAGGAGCAGCGCCGTGCGCGTGATTCGCAAGTATGCCAACCGCAGGCTCTATGATACCGAACAGAGCCGCTATGTGACCCTCGAGGACCTGCGTGGGCTGATCCTCGACGAAGTGCCGTTCCGCGTCGAGGATGCCAAGAGCGGCGAGGACCTGACCCGTACCATCCTGCTCTCGATCATCATCGAGCAGGAGCAGGCCGACGGCGATGCGCAGGTGTTTTCCAACGACCTGCTGGCCCAGTTCATTCGGGTATACGACATGGCCCACCCGCTGCCCCTGTCGCGCTACCTGGAGCAGGGCACCAAGCTGATGATGGAGCAGCAGCAGCGCATGCAGGATCAGTGGCAGCAGGCCCTGCGCCACTCGCCCATGGACCTGATGCGCGAAATGGCCGAAGAGAACATGCGCTTCTGGCAGCAGACCATCGGCCAGGGACCCGGTGCCGGTGGCAAGGGCGACAAGGGCGACGATGACAAGGCGTGAGCGCTTGTCGCGACGCAGGCGCCACGACTTTCTGACATAATACCGCCTCGATTTCCAACGCCGCTCAGTCGGCCAGCAGCATGAAGGTGGAATAGGATGAAGGTGCTGATCATCGGCGGCGGTGGCCGCGAACACGCCCTGGCCTGGAAGGTCGCCCAGTCGCCGAAGGTGGCGATGACCTATGTGGCGCCGGGCAATGCCGGTACCGCCCGGGAGCCCGGGCTGACCAATGTTGCCGTCGCCGCGGATGATCTGGAGGGGCTGCTGGTCTTCGCCCGTGACGCTGCCGTCGACCTCACCATCGTTGGTCCCGAGGCGCCGCTGGTGGCCGGCGTGGTGGATCGCTTCCGCGAGGCGGGCCTGGCGATCTTCGGGCCTACCGCGGGCGCTGCCCAGCTAGAGGGCTCCAAGGCCTTTACCAAGGACTTCCTGGCCCGCCATGCCATCCCCACCGCCGCCTATCGCACCTTCACCGCGGTGGCGCCAGCTCTCGACTACCTGCGTGAGCAAGGCGCGCCCATCGTGATCAAGGCCGACGGTCTGGCCGCGGGCAAGGGCGTCATCGTCGCCATGAGCCTCGAGGAGGCAGAGGCGGCGGTGCGCGACATGCTCGAGGACAACGCCTTCGGCGATGCCGGCGCCCGGGTGGTGATCGAGGAGTTCCTCGACGGTGAGGAGGCTAGCTTCATCGTCATGGTGGATGGCGAGACCGTGCTTCCCATGGCCACCAGCCAGGACCACAAGCGGGTGGGCGAGGGCGATACCGGCCCCAACACCGGCGGCATGGGCGCCTACTCGCCGGCGCCGGTGGTCACCGCCACGGTACATGAGCGCATCATGGAGCGGGTGATCCTGCCCACGGTCCAGGGCATGGCCGCAGAGGGGCATCCCTATACCGGCTTCCTCTACGCCGGCCTGATGATCGATGCCGAGGGCAACCCCAAGGTGATCGAATACAACTGCCGCTTCGGCGACCCCGAGACCCAGCCGATCATGCTGCGCCTGCAGTCGGACCTCGCCGAGCTCTGCCTGGCCGGGGCACAGGGCGAGCTGGCCGGCCACGCCTGCGAGTGGGACGCGCGCGCCGCAGTAGGCGTGGTACTCGCCGCCGGCGGTTACCCGGGCAGCTACCGCAAGGGCGATGTCATCGAGGGGATCGAGGCTGCCGAGGCCACCGGCTGCAAGGTGTTCCATGCCGGCACCGCCGACCAGGACGGCCAATTGGTCAGCGCCGGCGGTCGGGTACTCTGCGTCACCGCCCTGGGCGAGGGGGTCTCGGCGGCCGCCGGGAACGCCTACCGCGGGGTTGATGCCATCCGCTGGGAGGGCGCCTTCTGTCGCCGTGATATCGCCCACCGCGCCATCGCCCGCGAGCGCGGCGAGGGTTGAGTCACGCCCTTGAGCTACGGCACCTCGCGTCACAACAAGAGCAACATGGGAGGCAAGCATGGAGCGCGTCAGGCTCGATTTTCCCGAGGCCGCCATCATCCACCGCCAGCCACTGACGGTGCGCGTGACCGACATGAACTATGGTCGTCACCTGGGCCATGACGCCCTGGTGTCGCTGCTCCACGAGGCTCGGATCCAGGCCCTGGCCGGGCTGGGGCTCACCGAGTGGGACCTGGGAGGCTATCCCAGCGTGGTGGCCGACCTGGCCGTACAGTACCAGTCGGAGGCGCGCTGGCCCGACGCCCTGGTGGTAGAGACGGCGATCCCCCCTTCCCGGGGCAAGGCGCTCACCGTCTTCCAGCGGGTGTGTCACGCCGAGGGTGGCCGCCCGGTCGCCACGGCGCGGCTCAACCTGCTGCTGGTGGATCCCGCGAGCGGCCGCCCGGTGGCGGTCCCCGAGACCGTGCAGGCGGCCATCTCCGGGGCGGGAGGGGCCTGATGTCCCGTGAATATCCGATCATCGCCGTGACCGGCTCTTCCGGAGCCGGTACCACCACCGTGAAGCGCACCTTCGAGCGCATGTTTTCCCGTGAGGACGTACACGCCGCCTTCGTTGACGGTGACGCCTTCCATCGCTACACCCGTGAGGAGCTTTCGCGGATCTTTCGCGAGGAGCCGGAGCGCAAGGATGAGCTCTCCCACTTCGCCGTGGAGGCCAACCTGCTCGAGGAGCTCGAGACCCTGTTCCAGGAGTATGGCGAGAGCGGCAGTGGCACCTATCGCCACTACATCCACGCCGAAGACAAGCAGATGATCGAGTCCGGCTACCGCATCGGCACCTTCACCGAGTGGCAGCCATTGCCCTATGGCACCGACCTGCTGTTCTACGAGGGGTTGCACGGAGGCCTGGTCACCCCCGAGCACGACATCGCCCGTCATGTCGATCTGCTGGTGGGCGTGGCGCCGACCATGAACCTCGAGTGGATCCAGAAGATCGACCGCGACACCAAGTTGCGCGGTTATTCCCAGGAGGCGGTGATCGATACCATCCTGGGGCGCATGGACGACTATGTACGCTATATCCAGCCGCAGTTCTCGCGCACCCATATCAACTTCCAGCGGGTGCCCACGGTGGACACCTCCAATCCCTTCGAGGTGCAGGACATTCCTACCGACGCCGAGTCCTTCGCGGTGATCCGCTTCCGGGAACCGGCCACGGTGGATTTTCCCTACCTGCTGGCGATGATCCAGGATGCCTTCATGAGCCGCCCCCACACCCTGGTGGTGCCCGGAGCGCGAGTCTCCCTGGCCATGGAGCTGATCCTGGGGCCGCTGGTGCGCCACCTGCTGGCCCAGCGGCGATTCCGCTGAGCGCGATCAACCCGACGAGTGAGGAGGCCCGAGAGATGGAGTGCCTGTTCTGCAAGATCATCAACCGCGAGATTCCCGCCGAGATCGTCTTCGAGGATGACCAGGTGGTGGCCTTCGAGGACATCAATCCCCAGGCGCCTACCCACCTGCTGATCATCCCCAGGAAGCATATCGCCACCCTCAATGACCTCGAGGAGGGCGACCTGGCGCTGGCGGGGCGCCTGCAGCTCACCGCCGCGCGTCTGGCGAAGGAGCGAGGCTTCGCCGAGGAGGGTTACCGGGTGGTGATGAACTGCAATGACCAGGGCGGCCAGACGGTCTATCATATTCACATGCACCTGATGGGCGGCCGTCGCTTTACCTGGCCGGCTGGGTAGTCGGCGTTCCTGCGGGCAACCGCGCGTTCTACGGTGTTCGGCGCATCAGGTGCATCCTTATATACAACGGCGCCACCCCTCTGGGGTGGCGCCGTTGTGTCATGGGGCTGCTGCCGTTCACTCCTCGACGATGGTGTAGGAATGGGTCACCTCGACCCCGCCCTTGACCAGCATGATCGAGGCGCTGCAGTACTTCTCGGCTGAGAGCTCCACGGCGCGCGCGACCTGCTTCTCCTTGAGCCCACGGCCGGTGACGGTGAAGTGGACATGGATCTTCGTGAACACGCTGGGGGTGGCGTCGGCGCGCTCGGCCTCGATGCTCGCCACGCAGTCACTGACGTCGGCGCGGGCCTTCTCGAGGATATTGAGGATATCGAAGGAGGTGCAAGCCCCCATGCCCATGAGCAGCAGCTCCATGGGGCGGGGGCCGGTGTTGCGGCCGCCATGGTCGGGCGGACCATCGATGACCACGCTATGGCCGCTGCCCGATTCGGCAACGAACTGGCGGCCGTCGGTCCATTTCACTGTGGCTTTCATGGCAAGGGTTCCTTTTCGATTGTCGGTTAAGGGTGGCCAGCATACAGGTGGATCGCAGCTGCCCATAGCGAGAGGCGCTGGGGACAGGTCGGAGAGGGGGTCCGAGGACCAGGGATGGCCGAGGTAGCCTACAGGGAAGTACTCGTAGCGCCCCCTCGAAGGCCTGTCCCCGGAACAGCCTCGAGCAATCCTGCCACCCGCTCACAGCCTTCGGTTCAGTCCCGCAGGCGCCGGTCGAGTTCGGCCAGCCTCTCCGGCGTGCCCACGTCCACCCAGCGGCCGCGGTGGTGGTGCCCGGCCACGCGCCCCTCGGCCATGGCGCGACGCAGCAGCGGCGCCAGGGCGAAGGCGCCCGGAGATTCGCCGGCCACCAGCGCCGGGTCGAGCAGGCCGATGCCGGCGTAGGTGAGCCGCGGCTCGCCCTCGGCGCTGACGCGGCCGGTGGCGTCGAGGTGGAAGTCGCCCGCCGGGTGGTGGTCGGGGTTGTCCACCAGCACCAGTCGCGCCAGGTCGCCGCTATCCAGCGCGGGCAGGGTGCTCGGGTCGAGATCGCACCAGACGTCGCCGTTGACCAGCAGGAAGGGGGCGCGACCGAGCAGCCCCAGCGCCCGCTGGATGCCACCCCCGGTCTCCAGCGGCGTCTCCTCGCGGCTCCAGGCGATGCGCACCCCATGGTTGCCGCCGTCACCCAGCGCCTCGATGATCTGCTCGGCACGGTAGCTGACATTGATCACGATCTCGGTGATGCTAGCCTCGCGCAGGCGTTCGAGGTGGTGGACGATCAGCGGCCGGCCAGCCACCGGCAGCAGCGGCTTGGGGCAGTGGTCGGTGAGCGGGCGCATGCGGGTGCCGAGCCCCGCGGCGAGGATCATCGCCTTCATGTGGACGCCTCCAGCCTGGCGGCCAGGGCCGGGCGGAAGGCGTCGACCAGCCAGGCCTTGAAGCCGTCATGCCCCTCCACGCCAGCCAGGCTCTCCTCGAGGTGAGCGAGGAAGTGGGGCAGGCGCTCGAGGTAGCCCGTCTTGTGGTCGCGCAGGGTCAGGCGGCAGAAGATGCCCAGCACCTTGAGCGAGCGCTGGGCGGCCATGGCGTTGGCCTGGGCCAGGAATGTGGCCTCGGTGGTGCTCGAGGGGAGACGGCCGTCGGCCACGGCGCAGCGGCGGAAGGCCTCGACCCAGGCGGCGAACCGCTCGGCGTCGAAGCGGCAGTAGCGACCGCGCAGCAGCGAGATGAGGTCGTAGCTGATGGGGCCTGCCACCGCGTCCTGGAAGTCGATCAGCACCAGCGAATCGTCTCGCACCATCAGGTTCATGGCGTCGAAGTCGCGGTGCACCGTGACCATCGGCTGGGCCAGCGCCTGCGCCACCAGGGCCTGGCGAAGGGCTGCCCAGCCCGGCGGCGTTTCCAGCCCCAGCCATTCGCCCAGGCACCATTCCGGGAAGAGCGCCAGTTCACGCTCGAGCAGGTCGGCATCGAAGCGCGGCAGGTCGTCGGGGCCGGCGCGGTTCTGCAGCTCGTGGAGCAGTGCGATGGCCTGCTCGTGCCAGGCCCGCACCTCCTCCTCATCGCCGAAGCAGCGCTGCAGGGGAGTGTCTCCAAGGTCCTCCAGTTCGATGAACCCCGCCTCCAGGTCGACCGCATGGAGGTGCGGCACCGGCAGCCCAGCGGCCTCCCAGCGGCGGGCGATGGCCACGAAGGGGTGGCTGTCTTCCTGCTCGGGCGGGGCATCCATCAGGATGCGGGTGGTCTCGTCAGGCAGGACCAGGCGGAAGTAGCGGCGGAAGCTGGCGTCGCCGGCGGCCAGGCGCAGGTCGAGGGCGTCGGGCGCCAGGGCATGGCGCTCGGCGGCCCAGCGGGCGAGCCGTTCGCGGCGCGAGGCGTCGAGGGCGGCGTCGGTCATGGAGGAGGCTCCTGGGTCGGGGTGTCCGGTTGACGGTCGTGGGCGCGCGCCGCATGCTGGGCGCTGCGCCGTCACCGCCGGCAGGACAGGCCGACGGCGGCCTGTATAATAGCGTTTCACCTCGCCAAGGACATCGACCAACATGGGCAAGCGACTCTCATGGAAGGCCCTTGCAGGCCTGGTGGCCGCGGGTCTTGGCAGCGGCCCGCTGCTGGCGGCCCCGCCGGAGCCCCTGCCTGCCGAGCAACTCGACTTCCGCCCCTGGGGCAGCGAGAGCCCGGGAGCTTCCCTGTGCCGCGGCGTCTACGTGATGCCCGACTACCGCCTGCCGCCCCCCGAGCCGGGCAAGGTGGCCAGCGAGTCGGCGAGTGCCAGCTACGGCGAGGATGGCGAGACCCTGCTGCGCGGCGAGGTGGTGTTGCGCCGCGACAACGCCCAGCTCGAGACCCCTCAGGTGCGGGTGCCATCAAACCGGGAACGTGCCTTCGCCGAGGGTCCTCTGGCCCTGCGCGACCAGGGGTTGCTGGTGCGCGGCAGCGCCGCTGAACTCTCGCTGGTCAACGACGCCGCCAGTGTCGACGAGGCGCACTACGTCATCCACGACCGCCACCTGCGCGGCGATGCCCAGCGCCTGGCGCGCCTGGAGGACGGCCGCTACCGGCTCTCCTCGGCGAGCTTCACCACCTGCGATCCGGGTGACAACCTGTGGCAACTGGTCGGCGGCGATGTGATGCTCGATCGCGAGAGTGGCTTCGGCACCGCCCGCCATGCCCGGCTGGAGGTCAAGGACGTGCCGGTCTTCTACTGGCCCTGGGTGCGCTTCCCCATCGACGACCGCCGTCATACCGGCTTCCTGTGGCCGGCGGTGGGCTTCTCCACCGACTCGCTGGACTATGCCCAGCCCTTCTACTGGAACATCGCCCCCGACCAGGACGCCACCATCACGCCGCGCTGGATCAGCGATCGCGGCCTGCTGCTGGGCGGCCAGTACCGCTACCTGTTCGCCGAGTCGGCCGGGCAGATCGAGGGCGCCTGGCTCGACAGCGACGATGGCGGTGACAGCGACAACCCCAACGATGCGGCGCGCCGCTTCGAGGGCGAGGAGCGCTGGTACCTCGACTATCGCCACGCCGGTACCCTGAGCCCGCGCAGCCGCTACCAGCTGCGCTACGGGGCGGCCAGCGACGGCCGCTACTTCGACGACTTCGGCAGCGACTTCGCCGAGCAGAACACCTCGTCCATGTCGCGCCTGGCCCAGGTCGACTACCGCGGCGACACCTGGCGCCTCGATGCCCGCGCCCAGGGGTTCCAGAAGCTCGATGACCCGCTGCTGGAGAGGGACAAGCCCTTCTACCGCCTGCCCAGCTTGACTGCGTCGGCGCGCTGGAACCAGCAGAGCGGCTTCTACCAGCAGTGGCAGAGCAACTACAGCTACTTCTGGCGCGACATCGACGAGGCAGCGTTACCGAATACCGAGCGTTTTGATCGTGAATCGGCCACCGGCTCGCGGCTGCATCTTGCGCCGGCCGTGGGCTGGCGCTTCGACGAGAGCTGGGGTCACCTGGAGCCGCGCCTGGAGTGGCTCGGCACTGCCTACGCGCTGGACTATGGCGAGCGCGGCACCGACCGCGATACTTCGTTGACCCGCAGCGTGCCAGTCACCTCCGTGGACGCCGGCCTGGTGTTCGAGCGCGAGCTCGACCTGGGAGGGCGGGGTTACCGCCAGACCCTGGAGCCCCGCGCCAACTACGCCTATGTGCCGGCCCGCGACCAGAGCGATTTCCCCGACTTCGATACCAGCGAGCGCGCCTTCTCCTGGAACCAGTTGTGGTCGCCGCACCGCTTCTCGGGCAGCGACCGGGTGGGGGACCTCAACCGCCTCTCCCTGGGTCTCGAGTCGCGGCTGCTGGATGACGACAGCGGCCGCCAGCGGCTCTCCCTGGGGCTGGGCCAGGCGCTCTACTTCGAGGACCGCAGCATCGATATGGATGGCAACCCCGACGAGTTGCCGACCAACGGCGCGGATTACTATCGCGCCACCCGCGATCGCTCGCCGCTGGTCGCCAACGCCGACTGGCAGCTCACCGAGAGCTGGCGCACCCGCTGGCAGTGGCTGTATGACGACGACCTGGAGCGTACCGAGCGCGCCGGGGTCGAACTGCAGTACCGCTCGCCGAATGGGCACGCGTTGAACCTCGGCTACCGCTGGGAGCTCGAAGGGTTCGATCCCTCGCTGGATCAGTTCGACGACGACTTTCGCAACTATGATCGCGAGGAGTACGACGCCTCCTTCGCCTGGAAGGCCGGCCGGCGCGTCGACCTGATCGGTCGCCTGCTCTACGACAACACCAACGACCGCGCCCTGGAGCAGCTCGCCGGGGTGCAGTGGAACGACTGCTGCTACGGCGTTCAGCTGGTGTGGCGCGAGTGGATCGACGACAACGACACCGGCAACCTGGCCGATGACTTCACCGATCGCGGGGTCTTCCTGCGTTTCGTGTTCAAGGGCCTCGGCGGCGTGGGCCGCGGGGCCGACAGCTACTTCGAGGAGGCCATCCCCGGCTACCGCAGTACCGCCTTCTGAGCCGGATGGCCCGTTAGAGAGGAATGATGAAAGGACAGCACAGCATGCGCAGTCGCCGCACCCCCTTCCTGGCCGCCGGCCTGGCCATGGCCCTGGGCCTCGCCACCGTGCCCGTCACCCAGGCCCAGGAGCCGCCTTCTACCCAGCGCCAGGCGCTGGATCGGATCGTGGCGGTGGTCAACGAGGGGGCGATCATGCAGAGCCAGCTCGAGGATCGCCTCGCCCAGGTGCGCAGCCAGATGGGCGCCCAGCAGCAGGAGCTGCCCCCCGCCGGGACCCTGCGCGAGCAGGTCCTGGAGCAGATGATCCTCGAGGAGATCCAGTGGCAGATGGCGGATGAGGCCGGACTCACGGTGGATGACACCGACCTCAACCGCCAGGTGCGTGGCATCGCCGAGCGCAACGGCATGAGCCTGGAGCAGTTCGCCGATACCCTGGAGGCCGACGGCCTGACGCTGGCCGGCGTGCGCGAGGAGATCCGCCGCGAGCTGACCCTGCGCCAGCTGCAGCAGCGTCGCGTGGGCAGCCGGGTCAATCTCTCCGAGCGGGAGGTGGAACGCTTCATGGAGCAGGAAGGCGTCGGCCGCGAGCAGGCCCAGCAGGCCCTCTTCCAGCGCAAGGCCAACGAGGAGCTCGGCGCCTGGTTGCAGGAGATCCGTTCCCAGGCCTTCGTCGACAACCGCCTCGACGAGCGCTGATGGCGACCCCCGCCGCGCCGGTCCTGGCGCTGACCAGCGGTGAGCCCGCGGGCATCGGGCCCGAACTCGTGCTGATGCTGGCCGCCGAGGGCGTGGCCGGCACCCGCCCGGTGGCGGTGGGTGACCCTGGCCTGCTCGCCGAGCGCGCCGCCGCCCTCGGCCTGGCGGTGGAACTGGTCGAGCTCGCCCCGGGCGAGGCGGTGCCAGCGGCGCGCCCCGGGCGGCTGCCGGTATGGCCGGTAGCACTGCGTGCCCCGGTGCGCCCCGGCGTACTCGAGGTCGCCAATGCCGACTACGTGCTCGAGACCCTGGACGTGGCGATCCACGCCTGTCGTGCGGGCCAGGCCGCGGGCATGGTCACCGCGCCGTTGCACAAGGGCGTGATCCTCGACGCCGGGCATGCGAGGTTCACCGGCCACACCGAGTACCTGCGCGACGCCTGTGGCGTCGAGGAGGTGGTGATGATGCTCGCCACCGACGCCGCCCTGCATGCCGAACGGCCCGGCTGGATGGGGAGCGCCGCCTTGCGGGTGGCCCTGGCGACTACCCATCTGCCGCTGCGCGAGGTGGCCGATGCCATCACCCGTGAGCGCCTGATGCGGGTGCTGCGCATCCTCGATGCCGACCTGATGCGCTGGTTCGGGGTGGCCAGGCCGCGTATCGCGGTGTGCGGGCTCAACCCCCACGCCGGCGAAGGCGGCCACCTCGGCCGCGAGGAGCTCGAGGTGATCGAACCCACCCTCGAGGCGTTGCGGGGCGAGGGGCTGACCCTCGACGGTCCGCTCCCCGCCGATACCCTGTTCACCCCGCGTCACCTGACAGGCGTGGATGCGGTGCTGGCCATGTACCATGACCAGGGCCTGCCGGTGCTCAAGTACGCGGGCTTCGGCCGCGCCGCCAATATCACCCTGGGGTTGCCGCTGGTGCGAACCTCGGTGGATCACGGCACCGCCCTGGACCTGGCCGGCACGGGTCGCGCCGATCCCGGCAGCCTGAGGGTCGCCGTGGCGCTGGCCGCGCAGATGGCCGCCCGCGGCGGTGGCAACTGAACCAGAATCTGGGCCGTTCAAGGGGCGCCGGGGATAGACCGAAGTGGAGGTCCGATTCCAGGGAAGGAATCGGTAGCGTACAGGGAAGTATTCACAGCGCCTCCGCGAAGGGTCTATCGCCGGAACAGCCCCGAATCAGCGGCGATGCGATAGTTAGATTATCCAGCGATAGAAGGACACCCCTGAATGGCATCTCGCCCCCCGGTCCACCGGGCCCGCAAGCGCTTCGGCCAGAACTTCCTGCGTGACCGCGGCATCATCTCCCGCATCGTGCGGGCCATCGGGCCGCGCCCCGGCGAGCGGATCGTGGAGATCGGCCCCGGCCAGGGGGCGCTCACCGAGCCGCTGCTGGAGGCCGCAGGCGGTCGCCTGGAAGTGATCGAGCTCGACCGCGACCTGATTCCCGGGCTGCGCGTGCAGTTCTTCAACTATCCCGACTTCGTGATCCACGAGGGCGATGCGCTCAAGGTCGACTTCCGCGCCCTGCGCGGCGAGGGGGAGCCGCTGCGTGTCGTCGGCAACCTGCCCTACAACATCTCCACCCCGCTGATCGCCCACCTGCTCCAGGCCGGCGATACCGTCGCCGACATGCACTTCATGCTGCAGAAGGAGGTGGTGGAACGCCTGGCCGCCGAGCCGGGCGGCCCCGACTGGGGACGCCTCTCGGTGATGGCCCAGTACCGCTGCCGGGTGGAATCGCTGTTCGTGGTACCGCCGGAGGCCTTCGTGCCGCGGCCCAAGGTGGACTCCGCCATCGTGCGGCTCACCCCCCATGCCGAGCTGCCCCATCCGGCACGCGACGAGGCGCTGCTGGCGGCGATCGTCAAGGAGGCCTTCGGTCAGCGCCGCAAGACCCTGCGCAACAACCTCAAGGGGCGCATCACCGCCGCCGAACTCGAGGCACTCGACATCGACCCCGGCCGGCGCCCCCAGACACTCTCCGTGGCGGAGTTCGTGCGTATCGCCGACCACCTGGCCCAGACGACAGGGGAGGCCCGCCCATGAGCGATCGAGTCGCCAGCGGAGACGCCCCCAAGGATGAATCGCGAGTCGCCAGCGGAGACGCCCCCAAGGATGAATCGCGAGGCGTGAGCGTCGAGGTCCAGCCGGAGTTTCGTGCCGATGAGTCTGCCCCCGGCGAGGGGCGCTACGTGTTCAGCTACACGGTGACCGTGCACAATGCCTCGCGCCACAGTGTCCAGCTGATGGCCCGCCACTGGACCATCACCCAGGGTAGCGGCAAGGTCCAGGACGTGCGCGGCAAGGGGGTGGTGGGGCAGCAGCCGGTGATCGGCCCCGGCCAGCACTTCCGCTACACCAGCCGGGCGATCCTCGATGGACCGGTGGGGGTGATGCAGGGCGACTACACCTGCGTGGATACCGCCACCCAGCGCCCCTTCGAGGTGCCCATCGCACCCTTTCGCCTGGCCTGCCCCAACCAGGTCCACTGAATCCACTGCACTCGAGCCCCAACCGAATACCGGGAGAGCCCATGACCACCTATGCCATCGGCGACCTCCAGGGCTGCCATGCCGAGTTCGTCGAACTGCTCGAGACCCTGGACTTCGACCCGCGGAATGACCGGCTGTGGCTGGCCGGCGACCTGGTCAACCGTGGCCCCGGGTCACTCGACTGCCTGCGAGAGGTCGAGGCGCTTGGCGACGCCGCGCTGACGGTGCTTGGCAACCATGACCTGCACCTGCTGGCGGTGGCGCGGGGCGGCGCTGCGCTCAATCGCAAGGACACCCTGGACGCCATCCTCGCCGCTCCCGATCGCGAACGGCTGCTTGACTGGCTGCAGTCGCGGCCGCTGTTGGTGCGCGAGACGCTGGGCGGCGAGGATACCCTGATGACCCATGCCGGGCTGCTGCCCCAGTGGACGCCGGAGCTGGCCGCGACGCTGGCCGCGGAGGTAGAAGCGGTGTTGCGCGACGAGCGCGGCGGCGCCTTCCTCGAGCGCATGTACGGCAATGCACCGGACCAGTGGCGCGATGACCTCGATGGCATCGACCGTCTGCGCGCCATCGTCAACGTCCTGACCCGCATGCGCTTCATCGACGCCCAGGGGCGGCTGGACTTTGCCGCCAAGGAGGGGCTCGACAGCGCCCCGGCGGGCTTCGAGCCCTGGTTCCGCTATCCCCGCGGCGACGATGTTCGGCTGATCTTCGGCCACTGGGCGGCCTTGCAGGGCGAGACCCCCGGCAGCCGGGTCAACGCCTGTGCGCTGGATACCGGTTGCGTGTGGGGAGGTTCGCTGACGGCCCTGGATCTGGTCAGCGGCGAGCGTACCAGCGTGCCCAGCCGGCGGCGTTGAACACGGCTATCCTTTCCTTCCGATCACTTCCTGACACGAGGCGCCTCCATGAGCTTCCAGCATCTCGATATTGCCACCCTCACGACCTGGCTCGACGAGGGTCGCGACGCCGCGCTGGTGGATATTCGCGACGCCCTGAGCTTCGCCCAGGGACATATTCCCGGCAGCCGGCGGCTCGATAACGACACGGTGGGCGACTTTATCGAGACGACCCCCGTCGAGCGCCCGGTGGTGGTGGTCTGCTACCACGGCCACTCCAGCCAGCAGGCCGCCGCCTGGCTGGCCGGCCAGGGATTCGCGGCCGTCTACAGCCTCGACGGCGGCTTCACCGATTGGCAGCTGCGCCACCCCGAGCGGGTGGAGGCCTGAGCGTGGCGATGACGGACGATCCGGCCGTGCGCGGGCTCTCGGTCTATCGGGTGGGCGGTGCGGTACGTGATGCCCGCCTCGGTTGGCACGTCACCGACACCGACTGGGTGGTGGTAGGGGCCACCCCGGAGGTGCTGCGTCGCCGTGGCTTCCGCCCCGTGGGGCGTGACTTCCCGGTCTTCCTGCACCCCGAGACACACGAGGAGTACGCCCTGGCGCGCACCGAGCGCAAGGCAGGCCACGGCTATACCGGCTTCGTGGTGCACGCCAGCCCCGAGGTGACCCTGGAGGAGGACCTGGCGCGCCGCGACCTGACCATCAACGCCATGGCCGAGACCCCGCAGGGCGAGCTGGTGGACCCCTATGGTGGCCTGGCCGACCTGGAGGCGCGGGTGCTGCGCCATGTGTCGCCGGCCTTCGTCGAGGACCCCCTGCGGGTGCTGCGCACCGCGCGCTTCCTGGCGCGCTACGCGGGGCTCGGCTTCACCATCGCCGAGGCGACCCGGGGGCTGATGCGTGAGCTGGTGGAGAACGGCGAGATCGCCCACCTGGTGGCCGAGCGGGTGTGGGTCGAGACCGAGAAGGCGCTGGCCGAGCCCTGGCCCGAGGTCTACTTCCAGGCGCTCGACGACTGCGGCGCCCTGGCCGTGCTGATGCCGGCGCTGGCCGCCGACCGGGAGGCGCTGGACGAGGCGCTGGGTCGGCTGCATCGGTTGCCCGAGGAGGAGGAGGGCGAGGCGCTGGCCCGCTGGCGCTGGGCGCGGCTGGTGGAGCACCTGGACGAGGCGGCGCGGCGCCAGCTGGCCGAGCGCCTGCGCCAGCCGAAGGCCTACGTCGAGCTGGCCCGGCAGGTAGCACAGACCCGTGCGCTGGTGGCGGACGCCCGCCACGCGCCCCCGGATGGCGAGCGGCTGCTGGCCTGGCTGGACGCCATCGATGCCTGGCGGCGCAACGAACGGGTAGTGCCGCTGATCAGCCTGGTGAGCCTGGATGCGCCGGCGCTGGCCGAGGCGCTGGCCGTGGCCTGGCGGCTTGCCGCCCAGGTGTTGCCGAAGTCATTGGTGGAGGAGGGGTTCAAGGGGCGCGAGCTGGGCGTGGAGCTCACTCGGCGGCGGCGTGAGGTGATCGATGCCGCCCTGCGGCGCGAGTAGGCCGGCTGCTCAGTCGGGACTCGAGATCCGCCGGCCGGCCCAGCTGAAGGCCACCGGCCAGAGCCGCTGGTCGCCCGCCTCGAAGCGGCGCCACAGGGCCGCATAGGTCTCGCCGCTCCCGGGCAGGCGCGCCTCGGGCAGCAGCTCGGCCAGGGGCTGGAGCACGAAGGCGTGGTGGGTGATCTCGCCCCGCGGCAGGCTGACGCCGTCATGCTCGCCGGTGAGCTCGCCCACGGTCAGCAGGTCGACATCCAGGGTGCGGGGGCTGAACTTGGGGCTGCCCTCGCGCCGGCCGTTGGCGAACTCGAGGCGCTTGCACCAGGCTTGCAGTTCACCCACCGAGGCATCGCTCTCGAAGGCCGCCACCAGGTTGTAGAAGTTGCGCCCATCCTCGAAACCCACCGGCTCGCTCTCGAATACCCGCGAGACCCGCAGCCCCTCGAAGGAGGTCGCCAGGGCGTCCAGGCAGACGTGCACGTGGTGCTCGCGCTCGATGTTGCTGCCGATGCTGACCGTGACCAGGGCCATCACACCGCTCCCGGGCGAGTGCCGCGCTCGATACGCACGCCCACCGCGGCCGCGGCCGCCACGGCCCCCGGCTTGCGCACCGTCAGGCGCAACCAGGCGATGCCGAACTCGCCGCGCAGGGCCTCGGCCAGGCGCTCGGCAAAGGTCTCTACCAGGGCAAAGTCATGCGCGGCGGCGAAGGCCTGGGTACGCTCGCTGATCGCCGCATAGTCGAGGGTCCGGGCGATGTCGTCATGCTCCGCTGCGGGGCGGATATCGGTGGCCAGCTCCAGGTCGAGCACCAGGCGCTGGGTGATGGTGCGCTCCCAGTCATAGACCCCGATCACGGTGTCGACGGCGAGGGACTCGATCAGCACTAGATCCATGGCGGGGTTCCGGGCGACTCAATGGCAAAGGGTGGTGGGGATTGTACGCGAGCGACGCAGCACCGAACACCTTGGCCGCTGGGCAGCCCGGGGCGGGGCTGTCAGAATGGCCGGGTTCCCGTTGCAGGAGGGTCGGCCGTGGAGACGCCACTGATCACGCTGCTGCCGCTGGCGTTGCTGGGGTATCTCAGCGGCAGTTGGCTCGGCGCGCTCACCGTCTGCCGGCTGGCCGGCGTGGGCGACCCACGCCTGGCAGGCTCCTTTAATCCGGGGTTTTCCAATGTCCTGCGCCTGCACGGCCGGCGACTTGCCCTGGCGACCCTGCTGGTGGATGCCGCCAAGGGTGTACCGGCCCTGGCGCTGGCGCTCCTGCTGGGGTTGCCGCCCTGGGCCCAGGGGGTGGTTGGCCTGGCCGTGCTGTTGGGCCACAGTTACCCGGTCTGGCACCGATTCCGTGGCGGCAAGGCGGTGGCCAGCGCCTTCGGCGTGATGCTGGTGCTGACTCCGGGGGTGGCGCTGGTGTGTGCCGTGCTATGGGCGCTGCTCGCCTGGCGGGTGCGCACCGCCGCGGTAGCGTCCCTGGCCAGCGCCGCCGCCGCACCCCTGGCCAGCCTGTGGCTGGCGCCGGATTACGTCATCGTGGTGATCGCCTTCACCCTGCTGGTGCTGGTGCGCCACGTGCTCAATATCCAGCGCCTGGGACGCGGTGACGAGCCACCTCTCTAAAGCTGTAAGCGATACGCTTTACGCTGTACGAAAAGCCCTTGTCGCGCGTTTCGGCAGCGAGATTCTGGCTTACGGCTTACGGCTTACGGCTTACGGCTTACGGCTTACGGCTTACGGCTTACGGCTTACGGCTTACGGCTTACGCAGGGTATCCATGGGCCAGCGCGGCACTGCTTTCATAACGCCGGTCTCGTCACGCTCGCCGGCCTGCAGTCGCTGGGCGCCGACATAAGCGATCATGGCGCCGTTATCGGTGCAGAAGCGCCCCCGGGGGTAGTAGGCCCGGGCGTTACGTTTCGCGCACTCGCGCTCCAGCCGCTCGCGCAGTCGGGTATTGGCGCTGACGCCGCCGGCCACCACCAGGCGCTTGAGGCCGGTCTGGTCCAGGGCGCGGCGGCACTTGATCACCAGAGTGTCGACCACCGCTTCCTCGAAGGCGCGGGCCACGTCGGCACGGGCCTGGTCGTCGAGTTTGCCCGCCTCCTCGAGCTGGCGGATGGCGGTGAGGGTGTGGGTCTTGAGCCCCGAGAAGCTGAAGTCGAGCCCGGGGCGGTCGGTCATCGGTCGCGGGAAGCGCAGGCGTGCGGGGTCGCCGTGCTCGGCCAGGCGCGCTATCTGGGGGCCACCGGGGTAGTCCAGGCCCAGCATCTTGGCCGCCTTGTCGAAGGCCTCGCCAGCGGCGTCGTCAACCGATTCGCCGAGCAGGGTGTAGCGCCCGAGGCCGCGCACCTCGACCAGTTGGGTATGGCCGCCGGAGACCAGCAGGGCCACGAAGGGGAAGGCGGGACGGTCCTCCTCCAGCATGGGCGCCAGCAGGTGGCCCTCCATATGGTGGACGCCGAGTACCGGGATACCCAGCGCCCGGGCCATGCCGTGGGCAGTGGCGGCGCCCACCATCAGCGCCCCCACCAGGCCGGGGCCGGCGGTGTAGGCGATGGCGTCGAGGTCCGCACGGACCAGGCCCGCCTCGTCCAGCACCTGCTGGATCAGCGGCAGCAGGCGGCGGGTGTGATCGCGGGAGGCCAGCTCCGGCACCACGCCGCCGTATTCGGCGTGCATGGCGACCTGGCTGTAGAGGGCGTCGGCCAGCAGGCCGCGCTCGGTGTCGAAGAGGGCGACGCCGGTCTCGTCGCAGGAGGTCTCGATGCCCAGTACGCGCATGGTGTCGGCTCGGTGTCTCGGAAATGGCCGCCATTCTACGTGGAAAGGACGCGGAAAGCATTTGCATAGGCCGGGCGTGAGGTCTAGACTACTGTGCGCTGCAAGACTGGGTCGTGCACCCAGGTGGCGAAATTCCGCGACCGATACCCTCGTTTTCCGGCGCGCTCAGGCGTTCCGGGCGTTTGTTCGTCGCGAAACGTGCCACCCGCAGGGGTGTGCGTACTAACCGAACTCTAGTTACCTAAGGTAGGTGAGTGCTTAATGCCTTCTGTCAAAGTACGAGATAACGAGCCGTTTGACGTCGCGCTGCGTCGCTTCAAGCGTTCCTGCGAAAAAGCCGGTGTTCTCTCCGAGGTGCGTCGTCGCGAGCATTACGAGAAGCCGACTGCGGAGCGCAAGCGCAAGGCGGCCGCTGCCGTCAAGCGTCACGCCAAGAAGCTCCAGCGTGAGCGCAAGCGCTTCGAACGGCTCTATTGATCCGTACTGGAGACGTCGGGGCCCAGGCCCGGGCTGTCTCAGGAGGACGCCAAGCGGCCGCCATCCGGTGGCCGCTTGTTTTTTCCGGGTCGGTGGCGGCTGCCGTCGACCCAGGGTGATCACACCGCAGCCGTCGAGGTGATCCGACTTCATGGCCGGACAGATTCCCCAGCGCTTCATCGATGACCTGTTGGCCCGCGTCGACGTGGTCGAGGTGGTGGGTGAACGAGTTCAGCTCAAGAAGGCCGGACGCAACTACTCGGGCCTGTGTCCCTTCCATCAGGAGAAGACGCCGTCGTTTACCGTGAGTGCCGACAAGCAGTTCTATCACTGCTTCGGCTGCGGCGCCCACGGCAATGCCCTGCGCTTCCTGATGGAGTACGACAAGCTGCGCTTCCCCGAGGCGGTGGAGCAGCTGGCCGGCCGCCTGGGTATGGAAGTACCACGTGAGGGGGCCGACGACCCGCGTGCCCAGGCCCGGGAGCGCAAGCGCAAGGAGGGTGTGAACCTCCTCGAGCTCTCGGCCAGCTTCTTTCGCGAGCGGCTGAAGATGCCGGAGGGCCAGGGCGCCCGGGAGTACCTGGAGCGCCGCGGCCTGGCGCCTGAAGTGATCGACACCTTCGGTGTCGGCTATGCCCCGGACACCTGGGAGAGCCTCAAGCGCCACCTCGGTGAGCGCGGTATCGGTGAGGCGGTGCAGGTGGAGTACGGCCTGCTGGTGCATCGCGAGGAGAGCGGACGCACCTACGACCGTTTCCGCGACCGGGTGATGTTCCCGATCCGCGATATCAAGGGGCGCACCATCGGCTTCGGCGGGCGGGTGCTGGGCGATGCCAAGCCCAAGTACCTCAATTCGCCCGAGACCCCGGTGTTCCGCAAGGGGCGCGAGCTCTATGGCCTCTACGAGGCGCGCCAGGCCGATCACCGTCTGGAGCGGGTGGTGATCGTCGAGGGCTACATGGACGTGGTGGCCCTGGCCCAGTTCGGCATCCGTAATGCGGTCGCCACCCTGGGCACCTCCACCAGTGAGGAACATCTCGGGCGACTGTTCCGGCTGGTCAACGAGGTGGTGTTCTGCTTCGATGGCGACCGTGCCGGACGCCAGGCCGCGACACGGGCGCTGGAGACGGTGCTGCCGCTGATGATCGATGGCCGCCAGGCACGCTTCCTGTTCCTGCCCGAGGGGGAGGATCCGGACACTCTGGTGCGTCGCGAGGGCAGCGAGGCCTTCCAGGATCGCATCACCTGCGCCAGCCCGCTGTCGGAGTTCCTCTTCGACCAGGCGGCGGCAGGCCGCGACCTGGCGCGCATCGAGGATCGCGAGCGATACGCCAGCCAGGTGCTGAAGGCGATCGGGCGCTTGCCGGAAGGGGTGCTCAGGTCGCTGATGCTGAGCGAGCTGTCGCGGCGCACCGGCGTCGAGGCGGCGAATTTCTCGGCCCTGCTGGCAAGGGGCGAGGGCGTGGCGGGGCGAGAGTCGCGCGGCGCACAGGAGCCAGCTGCCATGGAAGGGGGTAAAGGCAGCGCCATGTCGGAGCCGCCGCCCCGGGGTGAGAGCAGTGCCGCTCTTGCGCGGCGCTCCGGTGGGGCCTTGAGCCTGACGGCGCGCGCCCTGCAGCTGCTGCTTCACGAGCCGGCGCTGGTGTCGCGATTGCCCGAGGAGGAAGACTGGTGTCCGGAAGAGGAGCCCGACGGGGTGCTGTGTCGCGAGGTGATCCGCCTGCTGAGGGCCGGTGGCTACCGCAGCCCCCAGGTGCTGCTGGCGCACTTCCATGGCAGTCCCGAGGGTGAGCGCCTGGCGGCGCTGGCACGGCGTGAGCTGCTGATCCCGAAGCCGGCACGGGGTGCCGAGCTGGAGGGGCTGGTGGCGCACTTCCGGCGGCACCGTCGCAGGCGCTCACCACAGGAGGAGTTCGACGCACTGCTGGCCAGGGAGAAGGCGGGTGAGCGGTTGTCGCGGGAGGAGAAGCAGCGACTGATGGCGTTGATCACCGAACTGCATCGCTGACCGGAAGGTCAAAAAAACACACGACGGATTGGCGCTGCGGTTGATTTCTCTCCTAACATCCCCACATAGGAGACATCGCTCGGCACCGGCGTAACCTGACAACCTAACACACCTGAATGACCGCGCAAATAGATCGAACTGGCAGAAAGGTGCTTTCTGCCGCTATACTGTTCGGCTTTATGAGTTTTCTCCACCCAGCGCTTCAGGTGCTTCATTCTTCTTCGTCGAGATAGGGTTTCTATGGCTGGAAATGCGCAGCAGCAGTCGCGTCTGAAGGAGTTGATCGCGCGCGGCAAGGAACAGGGCTACCTGACCTATGCCGAGGTCAACGACCACCTTCCCGAGGATATCGCCGACCCGGATCAGGTGGAAGATATCATCGGCATGATCAACGACATGGGCATCAGCGTCGTCGAGGAAGCCCCCGATGAAGACACCCTGATGATGTCGGATCAGTCCACCGACGAGTCGGCGGCCGAGGAGGCCGTGGCGGCTCTGGCCGCCGTGGAAAGCGACGTGGGTCGCACCACCGATCCGGTGCGCATGTACATGCGCGAGATGGGGACGGTGGAGCTGCTGACCCGCGAGGGCGAGATCGAGATCGCCAAGCGCATCGAGGAGGGCACCCGTGAGGTAATGTCGGCGCTGGCCTACCTGCCCGGCGCGGTGGACTCCATCCTCGATGCCTATGATGCCACCCAGGACGAGGAGGCCCCCGGCCGCCTCTCCGACCTCTTCTCCGGCTTCATCGATCCCGACGAGGGCATTCCCGGCGTGGCCGAGGCCGAGGTTCCCGAGGAGGAGCCCCAGGCGGCGGGCGATGACGACGAGGATGGCGAGGCCGAGGAGGAGACGACCGGCGGCCCCGATCCCGAGGAGGCCCGCGCCCGCTTCGAGCAGATCCGCGAGCAGAACGCCGCGGCCCAGGCGGCCATCGAGGCCCACGGTCGGCACTCCAAGCCCGCCCAGGAGGAACTGGCGCGGCTGGCCGAGCTGTTCTCGCCGATCAAGCTGGTGCCCAAGCACTTCGAGCGCCTGGTCAACCAGGTGCGTATCAGCGTCGAACAGGTGCGCGCCCAGGAGAAGGCGGTGATGCAGCTGTGCGTCAAGAAGGCGCGCATCCCGCGCAAGACCTTCATCAAGGCCTTCCCGGGCAGCGAGTCCGATCCCGAGTGGCTGGATGCCTTCGCCGGCGAGCACCCCAAGTATGCCGACCGCCTCGCGCCGCTGCGCACGGATATCCAGCGTGCCCAGCGCAAGATCGCCTTCGAGGAAGCGATGGTTCGCCTGCCGGTGCAGGAGATCAAGGAGGTCAACCGTCGCCTCTCCATCGGCGAGGCCAAGGCGCGCCGCGCCAAGAAGGAGATGGTCGAGGCCAACTTGCGTCTGGTGATCTCCATCGCCAAGAAGTACACCAATCGTGGCCTGCAGTTCCTGGACCTGATCCAGGAGGGCAATATCGGCCTGATGAAGGCGGTGGACAAGTTCGAGTATCGCCGTGGCTACAAGTTCTCCACCTATGCCACCTGGTGGATTCGCCAGGCGATCACCCGCTCCATCGCCGACCAGGCGCGCACCATCCGCATCCCGGTGCACATGATCGAGACCATCAACAAGCTCAACCGGGTCTCCCGGCAGATGCTCCAGGAGATGGGGCGCGAGCCCACCCCCGAGGAGCTGGGTGAACGTCTCGAGATGCCCGAGGACAAGGTGCGCAAGGTGCTCAAGATCGCCAAGGAGCCGATCTCCATGGAGACGCCCATCGGCGACGATGACGACTCGCACCTGGGCGACTTCATCGAGGACAGCTCCATGGTGCTGCCCATCGACTCTGCCACCGGAGAAGGGCTGATCGAGGCGACGCGCAACGTGCTGGGCGGCCTGACTGCGCGTGAGGCCAAGGTGCTGCGCATGCGCTTCGGCATCGACATGAACACCGATCATACCCTCGAGGAGGTCGGCAAGCAGTTCGACGTCACCCGCGAGCGGATCCGCCAGATCGAGGCCAAGGCGTTGCGCAAGCTGCGTCATCCCAGCCGCTCCGAGCCGCTGCGCTCCTTCCTCGACGAGTAGGGTGCGAATCGCGCCGGCTCCGGCCGGCGTTGGCGCCATGAAGAAGCCCCGACAGGCCAGGCCTGTCGGGGCTTCTTGTGTTGTCGGCGGCCGTGCGCCGGAGGCTCAGCCCGCCTTGCGCGCGAGCGCCCAGCGGCGGGCCAGCAGGACAAGTTCGATCACTGCGATCAGCAGCAGGGCATAGCCGAACAGCTCCACCACTTCCTCGGCGGCACTCTTGAAATCACGCAGGTAGTTCTCCTGCAGGATCGCCTGCCAGAAGTCGCCACGTCCGTAGAGGCGCGAGAAGACGTAGGTGGTCAAGAAGCCCGCGGCGAACAGGCCGAAGGAGAGGCTGTTGGAATAGGCGGCGAACTCGGCCACGAAGGCGCGCCGGTGGCGGATGACCACGAACAGGATCGGCAGCACCGTGAGGCTGACCAGCAGCTGCCAGGCCCCGTCGAAGACCCGAGCATCGAGCAATGCATCCTGCTCGCGGATCAGCGAGGCGAACAGGAATCCGAACATCAGCAGGGCGACGAGGCGCAGCTGGCGCAGCCCGAGCATCACGTAGAGCAGCAGGGCGGAAGCGGTGGCCAGCAGGCTGGTCTGGGCCAGTTCGGTGAAGCCGCGTTCGGAGAAGCGGTCATCGGGGAAGTACAGGGCTTCGTAGAAGACCCCCTGGGCGATTCCCGCCACCAGCAGGATATAGAGCGTCGCACGCAGGCATACGGCACGGAACCCGATGGGCCAGGAAGGCTCGGGCAAAGACTTATGGGTCATGGCGAAGTTCGAATATGCAGGCAATAGTGTTTGCGTATTCTACCTGCCCCGCCAAGCGGTGGCTAACCTTGCCGGCTAGTTGTTTGCAAACTATTGAATTTATGGGGCCTACACCATTAGTCGAGTTTTCACCCTGGCCTATTGCCGAGTCGGAATCACTCCTCTAGCTTACGTTAACGTAAAGTGCCGAGGCCGGTGACCACTCGAGGATCGCCACCTGTCCGATGCGGATGACCACAGCCGTCATGCCGACGACGACAACGGCCGACAACAACGACAACAGCACCACGGCGGGTCGCCAGGCGACCCCGAGAGGACGATCCATGACCCAGGAGTTCATACTGGAGACTCGCGGGTTGACCAAGGAGTTTCGCGGCTTCACCGCCGTGGACGACGTCAACCTGCAGGTTCAGGAGGGGCATATCCATGCCCTGATCGGCCCCAACGGGGCCGGCAAGACCACCGTCTTCAACCTGTTGACCAAGTTCCTGCCGCCCACCCGCGGCGAGATTCTCTATCGCGGCAAGCCCATCACGCGCATGAAGGCCAACGAGATCGCGCGTCTCGGCCTGGTGCGCTCCTTCCAGATCTCCGCGGTGTTCGGTCACATGACGGCGCTGGAGAACGTGCGGGTGGCGCTGCAGCGCAAGCTGGGCACCTCCTTCCACTTCTGGAAGCCCGAGAGCAGCCTCGACCACCTCAACGACCGTGCCCTGGAGCTGCTCGCCGAGGTGGGTCTGGCCGAGTACGCCGATGTGCTCACCGTGGAGATGCCCTACGGGCGCAAGCGCGCCCTGGAGGTGGCCACCACCCTGGCGCTGGAACCCACCCTGATGCTGCTCGACGAGCCCACCCAGGGCATGGGCGCCGAGGACGTCGATCGCATCGTCGAGCTGATCCGTCGCGTCTCCAGGGGGCGCACCGTGCTGATGGTGGAGCACAACCTGAGCGTGGTCAGCCGGCTGTGTGACCGCATCACCGTGCTGGCCCGCGGTGCTGTGCTGGCCGAGGGCGACTATCAGGAAGTGTCGCGCAACCCCCAGGTGCGCGAGGCCTACATGGGCAGTGAAGCGGCGGCAGAGGAGGCCAGCGCATGAGCCAGGCAGCCGAGGCGATCCGCGAGACCCGCGGCGCCCATCCCCACCATGACGGCGCCGAGATGCTGCGGGTCAGCGACCTGCACGCCTTCTACGGCGAGTCCCACATCCTCCATGGCGTCGACTTCGACGTGAAGCGCGGTGAGCTGGTGACCCTGCTCGGCCGCAACGGCGCCGGGCGCAGCACCACCCTGAAGTCGATCATGAACATGGTTGGCCGGCGCACCGGCTCGATCATGATCAACGGCAACGAGACCCTGGGGATGAAGCCCCACCGCATCCCGCGGCTGGGCATCGGCTACTGCCCCGAGGAGCGCGGCATCTTCGCGAGCCTCGACGTCGAGGAGAACCTGATGCTGCCGCCCACGGTGCGCTCCGACGGCATGAGCCTCGACGAGATCTACGCCATGTTCCCCAACCTCTACGAGCGGCGCCGCAGCCAGGGCACGAGGCTCTCCGGCGGCGAGCAGCAGATGCTTGCCATGGCGCGCATCCTGCGCACCGGGGCGCGGCTGCTGCTGCTCGACGAGATCACCGAGGGCCTCGCCCCGGTCATCGTCCAGGCGCTCGGCGAGGTGCTGGTCAAGCTCAAGGAGCGGGGCATGACCATCGTGCTGGTGGAGCAGAACTTCCGCTTCGCCGCGCCGCTGGCCGACCGTCACTTCGTGATGGAGCACGGTCGCATCATCGAGGAGATCAGCGCCGCCGAACTGCCGTCGCGTCGCGACCACCTCAACAGCCTGCTGGGGGTGTGACGGCACGCCCGTCGCCCGGCAGTTTCACCACCGCCAACCGTATCGACAACAACAAACCGCCCCTCGTGGGCCACGGAGTCAATCATGACCTTCAATCGCAAGATTCTCGCTACCAGCGTTGCCCTGGCCACCGCCACCCTGATGGCCACCGGCGCCCAGGCCCAGATGAGTGATGATGCCGTGCGCATCGGCTATCTCGCCGACATGTCCGGCACCTACCGTGACCTGGCCGGCCCCGGCGGCCTCGCGGCCCTGGAGATGGCCATCGAGGACTTCGGTGGCGAGGTCAACGGCGCCCCCATCGAGGTGTTCAGCGCCGATGACCGCAACAGCGCCGATGTGGGTGCCAACACCGTGCGTGAGTGGTTCGACACCCGCAACGTCGACCTGGTCGCCGGCCTGGTGGCCTCCTCGGTTTCCATCGCTGCCACCAAGGTGATCGAGGAGAACGACGGCCTGGGCATCGTCTCCGGCTCTGCCGCCTCCAGCATCACCAACGAGCACTGCACCCCCAACCATATTCACTGGGTCTATGACACCTACCCGCTGGCCAACGGCACCGCCAAGGCGGTGGTCGAGCAGGGCGGCGATACCTGGTTCATGCTCACCGCCGACTACGCCTTCGGCCACGCCCTGGAGGGCGACGTGACCAAGGTAGTGGAGGAGAACGGCGGGGAGATCGTCGGCGGCGTGCGTCACCCCTTCCCGACCAGTGACTTCTCCTCCTACATCCTCCAGGCCCAGGGCTCCGGCGCCAAGATCGTCGGCCTGGCCAACGCCGGTGCCGATACCGTCAACGCCATCACCACCGCCAGCCAGTTCGGCCTGACCCAGTCCGGCCAGCAGCTCGCCGGCCTGCTGATCTTCCTCAATGACGTCCACTCCATGGGTCTCGAGGATACCCAGAACCTGCTGCTCACCACCGGCTGGTACTGGGACATGGATGACCAGGCGCGCGAGTGGGCCGACCGCTACTTCGACCGGGTGGGCGCACGTCCGACCATGGTCCAGGCCGGCATCTACTCCAGCACCATGCACTACCTGGAGACCGTGGCCGAGGAGGGCACCGATACCCCCGAGGCGATCCGCGCGGCCATGGCCGAGCGCCCGGTGGAGGATTTCTTCTCGCGCAACGGTCGCATCCGTGAGGATGGCCGCATGGTCCACGACATGTATCTGGCCCGCGTGAAGACGCCCGAAGAGTCCACCGACGAGTGGGACGTCTACGAGATCCTCGCCACCATCCCGGCAGAAGAGGCCTACCGCCCGCTCTCCGAGAGCCAGTGCGACCTGGTCAACAACTGAGCGGATGTGGAACCGGCGGCGGCTACGGCCGCCGCCAGCTGACGGGAGGCCCATGAGATGACAATGATTTTCGGGGTGCCGGTGATGGTGTTCATGGGCCAGCTGATGCTGGGCCTGATCAACGGTGCCTTCTATGCCCTGCTGAGCCTGGGGCTGGCGGTGATCTTCGGCCTGCTGAAGATCGTCAACTTCGCCCACGGCGCCATGTACATGCTGGGCGCCTTCGTGGCCCTGCTGGGCCTGCAGTATCTGGGGCTCAATTACTGGGCGGCGCTGCTGGTGGTGCCGCTGGTGGTAGGCGGACTGGGCATGCTGATCGAGCGCTTTATCCTGCGCCGTATCGCCCACCTCGACCACCTCTACGGGCTGCTGCTCACCTTCGGCCTGGCGCTGATCTTCGAGGGCACCCTGATCAACTTCTTCGGCGTCTCGGGCTCGAGCTATCCCACGCCCGAGGCCCTGCAAGGCGGGATGAACCTGGGCTTCATGTTCCTGCCCACCTATCGCGGCTGGGTACTGCTGGCGGCGCTGGTGGTCTGCCTGGCTACCTGGTTCATCATCGAGCGCACCCGCCTGGGCGCCTACCTGCGCGCCGGCACCGAGAACCCGTCGCTGATGCAGGCCTTCGGGGTCAACGTGCCCCAGCTGATCACCCTGACCTACGGCTTCGGGGTGGCCCTGGCCGCCTTCGCCGGGGTGCTGGCCGCGCCGCTCTACCCGGTGTCGCCGACCATGGGCTCGAGCCTGTTGATCGTGGTCTTCGCGGTGGTGGTGATCGGTGGCATGGGCTCGATCATCGGTGCGGTCATCACCGGCCTGGCCATGGGCCTGATCGAGGGCCTGACCAAGGTCTATTATCCCGAGGCCGCCAACACCGTGATCTTCGTGGTGATGGTGGTGGTTTTGATGCTGCGTCCCGCGGGACTCTTCGGCAAGGAGGCTTGACGCCATGTCGGCAACCCAGACCCTGACTCTCGCCATGCAGCGCCGCCGCCAGGCCAGGCTGCGTCGCAACGTTCTCTACCTGGTGCTGATCGCCATCGCCCTGGTGGCCCCCTTCGTGGCCTACCCGGTGTTCCTGATGAAGGTGCTGTGCTTCGCGCTGTTCGCCTGCGCCTTCAACCTGCTGCTCGGCTACGCCGGCCTGCTCTCCTTCGGGCACGCTGCCTTCCTGGCCACCGGCGGCTACTTCACCGGCATCATGTTGGCCAGCTACCCGGGGCTGACCCCCGAGCTGGGTATCCTGATCGGCACCTTCGCCGCCGTGGTGCTGGGCACCCTGTTCGGCGCCCTGGCGATCCGCCGCCAGGGCATCTACTTCGCCATGGTGACCCTGGCCCTGGCGCAGATGATGTTCTTCTTCTTCGTCCAGGCGCCCTTCACCGGCGGCGAAGATGGCCTGCACGGGGTGCCGCGGGGCGCGCTGTTCGGGCTGATCAGCCTCGACAGCAACCTCAACATGTACTACTTCGTGCTGGCGGTGTTCGTGATCGGCTTCGCGATCATCCGGCGTGCCGTTCACTCGCCCTACGGCCAGGTGCTCAGGGCGATCCGCGAGAATGAGCCGCGCGCCGTCTCGCTCGGCTACAACGTCGACGCCTACAAGCTGGTGGCCTTCGTGCTCTCCGCCGGCCTGGCGGGCCTGGCGGGCTCCACCAAGACCGTGGTCTTCCAGCTCGCCTCGTTGACCGATGCCCATTGGCACATGTCCGGCGAGGTGATCCTGATGACCCTGCTGGGCGGGGTGGGGACGCTGTTCGGCCCCCTGGTGGGAGCCGGCGTGGTGGTCAGCCTGCAGACCCAGCTCGCCCAGTCGCCGCTCGGCAACTGGGTCAGCGTGATTCTCGGCGCCATCTTCGTGATCTGCGTGCTGAGTTTCCGCAGTGGGATCGTCGGCGAGATCCAGAAGGTCGTGAAGAAGAACTTCAAGTGAGTCCCGTCTTGCCATGCAAACTCGAGGCGCCCCGCGGGGCGCCTTTTCAATGGACGGAAGGCAGGCTTTTCGGCAGGTGTTCGACCAGGTGGTCGAGGAAGCGGTGCAGCTTGGGGGAGCGCTGTCGGTGACGCGGGAACACCGCCCACACGGCGTTATCGTCGTGGCGGTAGGCGTCGAGCACCGAGACCAGGTCGCCGTTGGCCAGGTGCTCCTTCACGTAATAGTCGGGTAGCTGGGCCAGCCCCAGGCCCTTCAGGGCGGCATCGAGCAGGGCGGGTCCCGAGTTGGCGCGCCAGGGGCCGTCGACGCGCACCTCACGGCGGACGCCGTCCACGGCGAAGCGCCAGTGGTCGCGTGAGCCCACCAGGCAGCGGTGTCGGGAGAGCTCGGCCAGGGCATGGGGTTGGGAAATATGGGCAAAATACGCCGGGGCGCCGACAACGTATTCGCGGCGCTCGCACAGGCGCCTGGCGACCAGGCTCGAATCCTCCAGGCGGCCCATGCGGACCGCCACGTCAAAGCCCTCATCGATGATATCCACCTGGCGGTTGGTGAAGTGCATGCGCACCTCCAGCTGTGGATGTTCGAGCTGGAAGTCGTTGACCAGAGGCGCGATGAAGCGCTCACCGAAGGTGGTGGCCGACGTCAGGGAGAGCCGTCCCTGGGGACGGTCCTGAAGGTCACCGATGGCGGACTCGGCCTCGCGGAAACCATCGAACAGGTGGCGGCAGTGGCGGTAATAGAGTGCCCCGGCGTCGGTCAGGTGGATCTGGCGAGTGGTGCGGTAGAGCAGGGCAGTGCCCAGTTGCTGCTCGAGCTGGGCCACCAGCCGGCTGACGTGGGAGGGCGACACCGACAGTTCCCGCGCCGCAGCGACGAAGGTGCCCAGACGCACCACCTCGACGAAGGCCTCGATTCTATCCCAGCGCTGCATTCAAGCACCTTGATCAAGAGCTGTTCGAGGCTGATCCGGCGGCAGGTCTCCGAGGGGGCGCTGTGAACCCCTCCCTGGGCGCTACCGACGCCATCCCTGGCGTAGGACCCCCTCTGCGACCTGTCGCCGGCGCCTCTCACGCAGCTCGGTTACCAGTTGTCGACATTATTGCTGTGTGGCAATAATGTCGTGCCTTTGGTGCAGTTTATCTTGTATGGCGATCTTGCCTAGACTGGGGACAACATTCCCCCGAGTGAGGAGATCGATCATGAAGTCACGCGCCGCCGTTGCCCTGGAAGCGGGCAAGCCCCTGGAACTCGTCGAGATCGACGTCGAAAGCCCCAAGGCCGGCGAGGTGCTGGTGAAGATGGCCGCCACCAGCGTCTGCCACACCGACGCCTATACGCTCTCCGGTGCCGACCCGGAGGGCAATTTCCCGGCGGTGCTGGGCCACGAGGGGGCCGGCATCGTCCAGGAGGTGGGCGAGGGCGTTACCAGCCTGCGCCCCGGTGACCATGTCATCCCGCTGTATACCGCCGAGTGTGGCCAGTGCAAGTTCTGCCTCTCCGGCAAGACCAACCTGTGCAGCTCGGTACGCGCCACCCAGGGCAAGGGCGTCATGCCCGATGGTACGTCGCGCTTCTCGCTGGATGGCCAGCCGCTGCACCACTATATGGGCTGCTCCACCTTCAGCGAGTATACCGTAGTCCCCGAGGTGTCCCTGGCGGTGGTCTCCAAGGAGGCGCCCCTGGACAAGATCTGCCTGCTGGGATGTGGCGTGACCACCGGCATCGGCGCGGTGATGAATACCGCCAAGGTCGAGCCGGGCTCCACCGTCGCCGTGTTCGGCATGGGCGCCATCGGCCTGGCGGTGATCCAGGGCGCCGTCATGGCCAAGGCCAGCCGCATCATCGCCATCGACGTCAATCCCGAGAAGTTCAAGCTCGCCGAGCAGTTCGGCGCCACCGACTTCGTCAACCCCAAGGATCACGCCGCCAGCATCCAGGAGGTGATCGTCGACATGACCGATGGCGGCGTCGACTACTCCTTCGAGTGCATCGGCAACGTGAATGTCATGCGCTCGGCCCTGGAATGCTGTCACAAGGGCTGGGGCGAGTCGGTGATCATCGGCGTGGCCGGCGCCGGCGAGGAGATCAGCACCCGCCCGTTCCAGCTGGTGACCGGCCGGGTCTGGAAGGGCTCCGCCTTCGGCGGCGTGAAGGGTCGCTCGCAGCTGCCGGGTTACGTGGAGCAGTACATGAACGGCGAGATCAATATCGACGACTTCATTACCCATGACATGCCGTTCGAGAAGATCAACGAGGCCTTCGAACTGCTGCACAAGGGCGAAAGCATTCGTACCGTGCTCCACTATTGATGAGCGCCCGACAGGAGGCATATCCATGACCATGACCGAGCACCTCGAGCTGGTATCGGCCAACAAGAGTTTCGGTGGCTGGCACAAGCGCTACCGCCATCGCTCCCGGACGCTGGACTGCGAGATGGTCTTTGCCATCTATCTGCCGCCCCAGGCCGAGACCGAGCGAGTGCCGCTGCTGTGGTGGCTCTCCGGGCTGACCTGCAATGACGAGAACTTCATGCAGAAGGCCGGTGCGCACCGCATGGCCGCGGAGCTGGGCATCGCCATCATCTGTCCGGACACCAGTCCGCGTGGCACCGACCTGCCCGGCGAGCACGACAGCTATGACTTCGGTTCCGGCGCCGGCTTCTACGTCAATGCCACCCGGGAACCCTGGAAGCGCCACTACCGCATGTACGACTACGTGACCGAAGAGCTGCCCTCGGTGGTGCGTCAGCACTTTCCGGTCAATGGCCGGGAGTCGATCAGTGGCCACTCCATGGGCGGTCATGGTGCCCTGGTAATGGCGCTGCGCCGGCCCGGTCATTATCGCTCGGTGTCGGCCTTCGCCCCGGTCGTCAATCCTACCGAGTGTCCCTGGGGGCAGCAGGCCTTCACCGGCTATCTCGGCGAGGACCGTGGCAAGTGGACCCAGTACGATGCCTGTGAACTGGTGGCCCGTGGCGCCTCCAGCCAGCCGCTGTTTATCGACCAGGGCGAGGCGGATGACTTCCTCGAGGAGCAGCTCAAGCCCGAGCGGCTCGAGGCGGTGTGCGCCGAGCACGACCATCCGCTGACCCTGCGTCGCCAGCCGGGCTATGATCACAGCTACTACTTCATCGCCTCCTTTATCGAGGAGCACCTGCGCTATCACGCCGAGCGGCTGCACAAGAAGCGCTGAGGCAGCTGTCTCCCGTCGAGGCGACCGGGGCCCTATACTGGCCGCATGAGGGCTGTGGGGTCGTGATCAGGGCCCGGGACGAGGGGAGAGACGCATGCGACGAGGTCGGCGATGATCGCCAGGTGGAGACGCAGACTATGGGGCTGGCTGTGGCGGGCGTGCCTGGGCTTCGTGGTGCTCTCGGTGTTGCTGGTACTGCTGTTCCGCCAGGCCCCGGTATTCGGTTCCATGGTGATGGTGGAGCGCAAGGTGCACTCCTGGGTGTCCCGGGAACCCATCGACATCCAGCACCGCTGGCGACCCTGGGAGGCGCTCTCCGACCACGCCAAGCTGGCGGTGATCGCCGCCGAGGACCAGCGCTTCCTGGAGCACCACGGCTTCGATCTGGTGGAGATTCGTCGCGCCTGGCAGGCGAGCCGCAACGGTGGTCGGCTGCGCGGGGCCAGCACCCTCAGCCAGCAGACCGCCAAGAACCTCTTTCTGTGGACCGGGCGCAGCTGGATACGCAAGGGCTTCGAGGCGTGGTTTACCCTGCTGATCGAGGCCCTGTGGCCCAAGCAGCGCATCCTTGAGGTCTACCTCAATATCGCCGAGTGGGATAGCGGCGTGTTCGGCCTGGAGGCTGCGGCGCAGCACTACTTCGGCATCTCGGCGGGCCAGCTGAGTGCGGCCCAGGCCAGCCGCCTGGCGGCGATCCTGCCGGACCCGCGGGGTCGCGATGCCGCTCGGCCTTCTCCCGGGGTGGTCCAGCGCAGCGCCTGGATCCGCCGGCAGATGAGCAACCTGGGCGGCGTCGCCTACCTGCAGAATTTCTAGGCGAAGCTTACGGCGAGCATGATCGCCCGCATTACAGCCACAATGACAAGAGCAGAATAGCGAGGCCGCCATGCACGATACCACCAGCCCCCAACGAGCACGCCGTCGCGGCGGGGCCCGCGGCCGCGAGCTGGCACCGCTGGCGCTGAGCGGGCTGCGCGCCCTGCTCGGCGACGAGCGTGCCGATCCGGCGCTGCGTCGCCGCGACCGGCTGATCGAGCACCTCCACGTCCTCCAGGACGCCCACGGCCACCTGGCCATGGCGGAGCTGCGGGCGCTGGCCAGCTACATGGCCCTGCCCATGGCGGCCATCTACGAGACCGCCACCTTCTATGCCCACTTCGACGTGGTCCACGACGACCAGGCGCCGCCGCCGGCACTCACCGTGCGGGTGTGCGACTCGCTCTCCTGTCGCCTGGCCGGCGCCGAGGCGCTGCACGAGCGGCTCGCGTCCGGTGCCGACCCCGAGGCGGTGCGGGTGCTGCGGGCGCCGTGCATGGGGCGCTGCGACAGTGCGCCGGTGGCCCAGGTGGGCCACCTGCACGTCCGTTACGCCACCGCGGAGGGGGTCGAGGCGGTGGTGGATACCGGCCACTTCCACCCCGAGGCGATCCTATGGCAGCGCCTGGCCGACTACCGCGCCGCGGGTGGCTATCGGCTGCTGGCCGCATGCCAGGCCGGCGAGGTGGACTTCGCGGCGCTCTGCGAGGCCTTCGAGCATGCCGGGCTGCGTGGCCTGGGTGGTGCCGGCTTCCCGATCTTCAGGAAGTGGCAGGCGGTGCGCGCCGAGCCCGGACCCCGCTATGCGGTGATCAACGCCGACGAGGGGGAGCCCGGTACCTTCAAGGACCGCCACTATCTCGAGCATGAGCCGCATCGCTTCCTGGAAGGGGCCCTGGTGGGCGCCTGGGCGGTGGAGGCGGAGGCTCTGTATATCTACCTGCGCGACGAGTATCCCGGCCTGCATCGGGTGCTCACCGAGGCCATCGCCGAGCTCGAGGCCGGAGGCCTCGTACTGCCGGACTATATCGTGCTGCGCCGGGGGGCCGGTGCCTATATCTGTGGCGAGGAGTCGGCGCTGATCGAATCCCTGGAGGGCAAGCCCGGCAAGCCGCGCCATCGCCCGCCCTTCGTGGCACAGCGCGGGCTCTTTGGCCGGCCCACTCTGGTCAACAATGTCGAGACCGTCTACTGGGTTCCGCGGATCTGGGAGCAGGGTGCCGACTGGTTCGCCGCCCAGGGACGCCACGGGCGCCAGGGTCTGCGCAGCTTTTCGGTCTCCGGGCGGGTTGCCCGGCCCGGGGTGCACCTGGCCCCGGCGGGCATCACGCTCGCCGAGCTGCTCGAGGAGTACTGTGGCGGCATGGCCGAGGGGCATCGCCTCGCCGGCTACCTGCCCGGCGGCGCCTCCGGTGGCATCCTCCCGGCGAGCAAGGCCGATATCCCGCTGGACTTCGATACGCTGCAGGAGCACGGCTGCTTTATCGGCTCGGCGGCGATCATCGTGCTCTCGGACCAGGATGATCTGAAGGCGGTAGCGACCAACCTGCTGGGCTTCTTCGCCGACGAGTCCTGCGGACAGTGCACGCCCTGCCGGGTGGGCACCGAGAAGATGCTCACCCTGCTCGAACGCGATGAGTGGGATGTCGAGCAGCTCGAGCGCCTCGCCCGGGTGATGGCGGATGCCTCCATCTGCGGCCTGGGCCAGGCGGCGCACAATCCGGTGACGAGCCTGCTGCGCGATTTTTGCGGCGAGCTCGAAGCCCGGCAGCTGATCGCGAAAGGGTAGGGAGGTCGAGATGAGTGACTCCAGCAGCAACGACAGCTTCACCCTGACCCTGGATGGCGTCGAGGTCAGCGCGCGTCCCGGCGAGACCCTTTGGCAGGTGGCCAGGCGCGCCGGCGAGACCATTCCCCACCTCTGCTTCAAGGATGCCCCCGGCTACCGCTCCGACGGCAACTGCCGCGCCTGCATGGTGGAGGTCGAGGGCGAGCGGGTACTCGCCGCGAGCTGTATCCGCGAGGCGGCCCCGGGCATGGTGGTGAAGAGCGCCGGCTCCGAGCGCGCCCGGGAGGCGCGTGAGGGGGTCATGGAACTGCTGCTCGCCGACCAGCCCGAACGCGATGCCGGCCCCGACCGATCGAGCCACCTCTGGGCCATGGCCGAACGGCTGGCGATCGACGTCGGTGCGGTGCGTCAGCGCCTGCCGTCGCGAGCGGAGCGCGAGACACCGACGGTACGGCATGTCGTCGCGCGTTCGGCTGCGCTGCCCCATGCCGACGGCCATGACGCCACCCACTCGGCCATGAACGTCAATCTCGACGCCTGTATCGAGTGTGGCCTCTGCGTGCGCGCCTGCCGTGAGGTGCAGGGCAACGATGTCATCGGCCTGGCGCATCGCGGGGCGGCGGCCAAGATCGTCTTCGACTTCGACGACCCCATGGGGGAGAGCACCTGTGTGGCCTGCGGCGAGTGCGTCCAGGCCTGCCCCACCGGGGCGCTGATGCCCGCGACCCTGATCGATGAGGCAGGTCGCGGCGACTCCGCCGTGGCCGACCGCACGGTCGATTCCATCTGCCCCTATTGCGGCGTGGGCTGCCAGCTCACCTACCACGTCAAGGATGAACAGATCCTCTTCGTGGAGGGCCGCAATGGGCCCTCCAACCAGGGCCGGCTGTGCGTCAAGGGGCGCTTCGGCTTTGACTACCCCAACCATCCGGCCCGGCTGACCCGACCGCTGATCCGCCGCGAGGGAGTGCCCAAGGGCATGGATCCCGGCTTCGATCCCGCCAACCCACTGACCCACTTCCGCGAGGCGAGCTGGGAGGAGGCGCTGGATCTCGCCGCTAACGGGCTCACCGGACTCAAGGCGGCCCACGGCCCCGATGCGCTGGCCGGCTTCGGCAGCGCCAAGTGCTCCAACGAGGAGGCCTGGCTGTTCCAGAAGCTGGTGCGCACCGGCTTTGGTTCCAACCATGTCGATCACTGCACGCGGCTCTGCCACGCCAGCTCCGTGGCGGCGCTGATGGAGTGCCTTGGCTCAGGGGCGGTCACGGCGTCGTTCATGCAGGCGCTTCAGGCCGATGTGGTAATCCTCACCGGCTGCAATCCGGCGGTGAACCACCCGGTGGCTGCCACCTACTTCAAGCAGGCGGCGAGAAACGGCACCCGGCTGATCATCCTCGACCCTCGTGGCCAGGCGCTGGATGCCTACGCCTGGCGCAGCGTGCGCTTCACCCCCGGCGGTGACGTGGCTCTCTACAACGCCATGCTCCATGTCATCGTGGCCGAAAAGCTGTATGACCCGGCCTATATCGACGCCCACACCGAGGGCTTCGAGGCGCTGGCGACCAGCGTGGTCGACATGACCCCGGAGGCCATGGCGCCGCTGTGCGGCGTGGACCCCGGGACGATTTGCGAGCTCGCCCGGGCCTATGCCGGGGCCGAGCGGGCGATGATCTTCTGGGGCATGGGCATCTCCCAGCATGTCCATGGCACCGACAACGCCCGTTGCCTGATCTCGCTGGCCCTGGCCTGTGGCCACACCGGTCGCCCGGGTACCGGCCTGCACCCGCTGCGCGGGCAGAACAACGTCCAGGGCGCCTCGGATGCCGGCCTGATCCCCATGGTGCTGCCCGACTACCAGCCGGTGGGCGATGCCCAGCTGCGCGCTGCCTTCGAGGAGCTGTGGAATACGCCCCTCGACGCGACGTCGGGACTGACCGTGGTGGAGATCATGGACGCCATCCTGGCCGGAACCATCAAGGGGATGTATATCCTCGGCGAGAACCCGGCGATGTCCGACCCCGACCTCCATCACGCCCGGCAGGCCCTGGCGGCCCTGGAGCACCTGGTGGTGCAGGACCTCTTCGTCACCGAGACCGCCCAGTTTGCCGACGTCATCCTGCCGGCCAGTGCCTGGCCCGAGAAGGAGGGCACGGTGACCAACACCAATCGCCAGGTGCAGCTGGGACGCGCCGCCGTGGCGCCGCCGGGAGAGGCGAAACCCGACTGGTGGATCATCCAGGAGATCGCCCGGCGCTTCGGCCTGGTCTGGGACTATGCCCACCCGCGGGAGGTGTTCGCGGAGATGAAGCAGGGAATGCACTCGCTGGACCACATCAGCTGGGAGCGCCTCGAGGACGAGGGCTCGGTGACCTATCCGTGCCCGGCGGACGATGCCCCGGGAGCGGACGTGGTGTTCTCCGATGCCTTCCCGCGCGCCGGCGGGCGGGCGAAGTTCTCGCCCACCCGACCGCTGCCGCCGGACGAGCCGGTGGACGCCGACTACCCGACGGTATTGACCACCGGGCGCCTGCTCGAGCACTGGCACACCGGCGCCATGACCCGTCGCAGTCGGGTGCTCGACGACCTGGAGCCAGAGGCCGCCGCCAGCCTGGCACCCGCGGAGCTGGGGCGCCTGGGCGTGGCCCCGGGGGAATCGATCACCATCGCCACCCGGCGCGGAACGATCACCCTCGTGGCACGGGCCGATCCGCGGATGCCCGAGGGCATGGTGTTCGTGCCCTTCGCCTTCGTGGAGGCGGCGGCCAACCTGCTGACCAACCCGGCGCTGGATCCCTTCGGCAAGATCCCGGAGTTCAAGTACGCCGCCTGTCGGCTGTCGCCGGCGGTGTCCTGACCACCAGCACCACCCCGGCGATGGCGATGGCCATGCCCAGAAGCGAAACTGGCGGCAGTGCCTCGTCGAACAGCCACCACGCCTGCAGGGCGGTGACCGGCGGTACCAGATAGAAGAGGCTCGCCACCCGCGAGGCCTCGCCGCGCTTGATCAGTGCCATCAGCAGCAGGATGGCACTGATCGAGAGCACCAGCACCAGCCACCCCAGGGTCATGGCGAAAGTGGCGGACCATTCGACATCGCGCTCCTCGAACAGCAGGGCACCCAGGCCCAGCAGGGTCGCCGCCGCCAGATACTGCACCACGGTGCCGGAGAGCAGCGGCATTCCGGTGCAGTAGCGCTTCTGGTAGAGCGTGCCGCCGGAGATACCCAGCAGCGCCACAAGCACCGCGCCCAGCGCCCCCAGGCCGAAGCCCTGGAACAGGCTCTCCCCCGGGTCGAGCTTGCCGCCCAGTACCAGGATCACCCCGGCCAGCCCCAGCGCCAGGCCCAGCCACTGGCGCATCGCCAGCCGCTCCCCGAGCAGCGGCCCGGCCAGCCCCGCCGTCAGCAACGGCTGCAGTCCCACCAGCAGCGAGGCAAGCCCCGCCGGCATGCCCAGGTAGATGCCGTAGAACACGCCTCCCAGATAGGCTCCGTGCACCAGCAGACCGGAGACGGCGATATGTCCCCATAGCGCGGGTCCCCTGGGCCACTCGCCCGAGAGCCAGTGGGCCAGGGGCACCAGCAGCGCCAGGGTCAGGGCGAAGCGGATGAACAGGAAGGTGAAGGGCTCGGCATAGGGCAGGCCGAACTTGGCGCCGATGAAGCCGGTGCTCCACAGTGCCACGAACAGCAGCGGCATGATGGCCAGCCAGAGCCGGTGGGGGGCGAGTGAGGTCATGGAGGCATCCTTGCGAGGCAAAGCCCGCATCATGGCCCCTGGTGAGCCCCCTTGCCAACCTTCCGCCGTCGCCGTGGCGGCGCCCTGGATCGGCAACGTCCAGGCTCAGGAGGGCATCCGCATCCGCATGCAGTCCTCCTGGCAGCCGGGCACCGTCGGCTACCGCACCTTCGAGGCCTGGGCCAAGGGCGTCGTCGAAGCGACCAGCGGCGAGGTAAGCATCGAGCCCTTTCCGGCCGGTGCCGTGGCTGGTGCCTTCGAGGTCGCCGATGCCGTGCGCAACGGCGTACTCGACGGCCAGAACTGGTTCACCGTCTACTGGCCCGGCAAGATGCCCGCCGGCGTCTTCCTCACCGCCTTTCCCATGGGCCTCTCGCTGCCCCACCAGTGGGACATGATGTTCGGTGCCTACGGCGGCTTTGACATCGCCAAGGACCTCTACCGCAAGCAGGGCCAGGAGCTGCTGGGCTACGTCCACCACGACCTCAACCTGATCCACTCCAAGGTGCCGCTGCGCAGCTTCGACGACTTCGATGGCGTCAAGATCCGCATGCCGGGCGGCATCGTCGCCGAGACCTTCGCCGCCATGGGCGCGCGCACCACCCTGCTGCCGGGCTCCGAGGTCTATCCGGCCCTGGAGAAGGGCACCATCGATGCCGCCGACTTCACCGGTGCCGCGGTCAACTACGAGCTGGGCTTCTGGCAGGTGGCCGACTACATCATCATGGGCCCGCCCTCCACGCCCTGCCTGCACCAGTCCGTCGACCTCATGGATATCGCCGTCAACCGCCGCGTCTACGAGCGCATGTCCTCCCAGACCCAGGATCTGATGCACGACCTGGTTGCCGGCTACTCCCGCGAACACTACGCCGCGATCCAGAAGGCCAACGCCGAAGCCTGGCCCAAGTACCGCGAGAAGGGCGTCGAGATCATCCACCTCTCCGAGGAGGACGCCACCCGCTTCCGCGAAGTCGCCATCCCGCTGTGGTTCAAGTGGGCCAACAAGGACCCGGATGCCGCGCGGCTCTTCAAGGCGCACCTCGACACCATGATGGACCCGGCGGTGGCGCTGATCACCGAAGAGGACATCCAGGGCCACGAGCTCACCCTCTGAGCCGCCGGCCTGCCGGGCCGGGGATCGTTTGCGGGCGGTCGCCGGTCCGGTCGGTGAGCGTCCCTGCCTCCCGGCCTTCCTTGACTCGTTGATCCGTGGCCATCGCCGGGAGGCGATGGCGCAGCGGAGGAGTGTCCATGAACCTCGATATCGAATTCGTCCTGCCCCACTGGCTCTACTGGTCCGTGCTGGCCCTGCTGCCGCTGGTGGTGATGGCCTGCGTCGACCGCAGCTTTCGGCGCGGCGCCGTGGTGAGCGGCGGCGATACCGCCGAGCTCCCCGGCGAGGCGCCGGTGGAGCGCTATCGGCCGCCGGGCAATCGCTTCACCGCCGCCGTCGACCGCGTCTCCGGCTTCTTTGGCCGCTATGTGGCCTACTGGTCGCTGATCGCGCCCTTCGCCTTCGCCTACGAGGTGCTGGTGCGCTACGCCTTCAACTCGCCGACCAACTGGGTCCACGAGTCGATGACCCTGATGTTCGGCATGCAGTACCTGATCGCCGGCGCCTACGCGCTGCGCGAGGGCGGCCACGTGCGCGTGGACATCCTCTACCAGCGCGCCCGGCCGCTGACCAGGGCGGCGCTCGACCTCGCCACCTCGGTGTTCTTCTTCGTCTTCACCATCGGCCTGCTGGTGACCGGCTGGAGGTTCTTCTCCCAGGCGGTGAGCGATCAGTACTTCTTCGGCGCGAGCTATGCCAACGAGACCTCCTTCACCGAGTGGGCCATCCAGTACTACCCGGTGAAGTTCATGCTCTTCTTCGGCGCCCTGCTGCTGCTGTTGCAGGGGTGCGCCCAGCTGATCCGCGATTTCCAGACCTTCCGCCATCATCGCGCCGGCGAACGCCACGGCCGCGGTGTCGCCTACCTGCTGGTGGCGCTGGGCGTGGTGCTCGGCGCCTGGGTGGTGTTCGAGATGGTCAATATCGCCACCACTGACTATGAGAGCCTGACCGGCAGCCTGGAGAGCGTGCTGGGCAATGTCGGCATCGGCGGCCTGACGTTGGTAATGTTCGGCACCCTGATGGTGGTGCTGGTGGCGGGCCTGCCGCTGGCCTTCGTCACCGGCGGCCTGGGCGTGGCCTTTCTCTACCTGGTGGGCAGCCAGGACATGCTCAACCTGATGCCGTCGCGCATCTTCCCGATGATGACCAACTACCAGCTCTCGGCCATTCCGCTGTTCATCTTCATGGCCTCGGTGCTGGAGAAGGCGGGGATCATCGAGGAGTTGTTCGATGTCGTCTACAAGTGGATGGGTGGCCTCAAGGCGGGCCTGGCGATCGCCACCGTCATCGCCTCCACACTACTCGCCGCCATGGTTGGCGTGATCGGAGCCGCGGTGGTGACCATGGGTCTGATCGCCCTGCCGGCGATGCTCAAGCGAAACTACGATCCGGAGATCGCCATCGGCTCGATCATGGCCGGCGGCACCCTGGGCATCCTGATTCCACCCTCGATACTGGCCATTATCTACGGCGTCATCGCCCAGCAGTCGGTGGGCGAGCTCTATCTCGGTTCGCTGTTGCCCGGCCTGCTGCTGGCCTTCATGTACGGCTTCTACTGCTGGATGCGTGGCACCCTCAACATCAAGGTGGCGCCGCCGATGCCGGTTGAGGATCGGGTCGACATGAAGGAGAAGCTGCGTCTGCTGCGCAACATGCTGGCGCCCATCGTGCTGGTGGTGCTGGTGCTGGGCATCATCTTCACCGGGATCGCCACGCCGGTGGAGGCGGCCGGCATCGGCACCTTCGGCGCCCTGGTGGTGGCCGCGATGCACAAGCGCCTCACCTGGCCCAACTTGCACGCGGCCTGCATGACCACCCTGGTTGCCTCGGCGATGGTGATGTGGATCATCTTCGGTGCCAGCATCTTCGTCGGCTTCTATATTCTGCAGGGTGGCCAGACCTTTGTGCAGGAGCTGATCTCCGGTGCGGGCCTAGGCCCCTACGCGGTGCTGGCGCTGATGATGGTGCTGCTGGTGGCGCTGGGTATGTTCCTGGACTGGGTGGGCATCCTGCTGCTGGCGGTGCCGATCTTCGTGCCGCTGATCAAGGGACTCACCTTCGATGGCGTGCTCGGCCTGCCCGGGGTGGACCCCGCCGATGTCTCGCTGTGGTTCGGTGTCATCTACCTGGTCAACATGCAGATGTCTTTCCTCAGCCCGCCGTTCGGCTATGCACTCTTCTATATCAAGGGGGTGTGTCCGCCGCATATCACCATGGCGCAGATCTTCCGCTCCTCCTTCCCCTTCCTGGGGATCCAGGCGCTGGGACTGCTGTTGGTGATCCTGTTCCCGGCGCTGGTCACCTGGTTGCCCAACCTGGCCTACGGCTGATGGGTTCTGCCACGCAAGAGAGGGCGCCTGCGGGCGCCCTCGTTACATTCCAACACAAAACGATCTGAACTCCCCGGAACGAGGGTCGTCACAGGGGGGCACATACATGATGCAAAATACCTGGAGGTATCTATGAAACGCATGACTGCCCTGTTCTCCGCCGCCTTGCTCAGCGCTGGCCTGATGTCGGCCACCGCACACGCCCAGGAGGACTCTGCAGCCAATGCCGCCGAGCAGACCCAGGCTGCCGCCCCGGCCCAGGACTTCTCCGATGCCCAGCTCCAGCAGTTCGCCGATGCCTCCAAGGAGATCGCGGTGTTGTCTCAGGAGTACACCGAGCGCCTGCAGTCCGCTGAAGGCGAAGACGCCCAGCAGGAAGTACGCATGGAGGCCAACGAGGAGATGGTTAAGGTGGTCGAGGAGAGTGGTCTCGACGTGGATACCTTCAACGCCATCGGCCAGGCCATCCAGCAGAATCCCGAGCTGATGCAGCGTGTCCAGGAGATGGCCCAGTCGTAAGCCACCTTTGACCCGTCGCCGACTCCCATCGGCATTCGCGGCCACCCTCCGGGGTGGCCGTTCTCGTATGTACATGGCGGCTGCAAGAAGGCGCTTTACAGCGTCCCGGCAAGCTTCCAGACTTGGCGAAAATGAGCGGCGACGGGAGAGGACGCATGGAAGTGGAATGGCTGGAGATTCGCCAGCATATGGGGCGCTTCCCGCCCTTCGATGCGCTCTCCGACGAGCTGCTCGACGAGATCGCCGGCCAGGTGGAGGTGGCCTACTACCGCGCCGACAGCGATATCTACGTGGCCGACCAGGAGATTGATGCCCTCGGCTATGTGCGCAGCGGCGCGGTGGAGGTGAGGCGCCGCAACGGGGAGCTCTACGATCGTCGCGGTGAGGGGGAGATCTTCGGCCACTTCAGCCTGCTGCGTAACCACAAGGTGCGCTTCCCCATCCGCACCCTGGAAGACTCGCTGATCTACTTCATCCCCGACGCCATCTTCCAGCGCCTGTGTGAAGAGGATGAGCACTTCGCCGACTTCGTCGAGGTGGAGCGCCCGCGCCTCGAGAGTGCGGTGGAGCATCAGAAGCAGCAGAACGACATGATGATCACTCGGGTGCGCAAGCTGCTCACTCGTTATCCGCTGATGCTCGAGGCGCGCACCACGCTGCAGGCGGCGGCCGGCCAGATCAGCGACTTCGGCGCCTCGGCGGTGCTGGTGCTGGACAGCCCCAGCGACAACCCGCGCTATACCTTCCGCGACAGCGAGGAGCGCGCCTGGCAGGTGCGCGGCATCCTCACCGACAGCGACTTCCGCCGCACGGTGGCCGAGGGGCGACCGCCCGATACCCCCATCGGAGAGGTGGTGGGTGACCGGCTGGTGGCGATCCAGTCCGACGAGTCGGTGCACGAGGCGATGCTGACCATGCTGCGCAATAACATCCACCACCTGCCGGTGATGCATCGCCGCAGCCCGGTGGGCATCGTGCACCTCTCCGATATCATCCGCTATGAGACCCACTCCAGCCTCTACCTGGTCAGCAATATCTACAGCCAGTCCACCGCCGAGGGGCTGGCCAAGCTGGCGCCGGACGTGCGCGCCGCCTTCGTGCGCATGGTGGAGGACGGTGCCGACTCGCGGATGATCGGCAGCGCACTCTCCACCATCGGGCGCAGCTTCACCCGCCGCCTGCTGGAGCTGGCCGAGGAGGAGCTGGGACCGCCGCCGGTGGCCTACTGCTTCATGGCCATGGGCTCCATGGCGCGCAACGAGCAGACCCTGGTCACCGACCAGGACAACGCCCTGGTGCTATCGGACGACTTCGATCCGAAGGCCCACGACGACTACTTCCTGGCGCTGGCCAAGCGAGTAAGCGATGGCCTGGATACCTGCGGTTACAGCTACTGCACGGGCGACATCATGGCCACCAATCCCCGCTGGCGCCAGCCGCTGTCGGTGTGGAAGGGCTACTTCCAGGAGTGGATCCGCGATCCGACCCCTGAGGGTCTGCTGCACAGCTCGATCTTCTTCGACCTGGATGCGGTGTTCGGGGAAAACGCCTACGTCGAGCAGCTTCAGGACCTGATCGCTGCCCAGGCTCCCCAGAGCCGACTGTTCCTGGCCGCCATGGCCCGCAATGCGCTCAACCGTACCCCGCCGCTGGGCTTCTTCCGCACCTTCGTGATGGAGAAGGACGGCAAGCACAACAACTCCATCAACCTCAAGCGGCGTGGCACGGCACCGCTCACCGACCTGATCCGTGTGCACTCCCTGGCCTGCGGCTCCCGGGCCCAGAACAGCTTCGAGCGTCTCGACGATATCGACCAGACCCAGCTGCTGGCCCAGGGCGTGAGTGCCAAGCTGCGTCATGCGCTGGAGTTCCTGACCATGGCGCGGATACGCCACCAGGTGATCTATATCCAGCACGAGCGGACACCCGACAACAATATCGAACCCGAGAACGTCAGTGACAGCGAGCGCCATACCCTCAAGGACGCCTTCCAGGTGCTGAGTAACGCCCAGAAGTTCCTCAAGTTCCGCTACCCTGTGCCGCCCGCCGCCGAGCGGCGGAGGCGCTAGGATGGCCATGGGGCGCAGGCAGCAGGCGGTACCGGGCTGGCCGGAGTATCTGGCCGACCGCGCGGGCCGGGTAAGTCATCCACTGCTGGCCGACTTCTTTTCTACCGGCTGTCCGCCGGCCGACACGCCCATCGGCGAGGCGCCGCTGGTGGCGCTGGATATCGAGACCACCGGCCTCGACCCGCGTCGCCATGCCATCGTCAGCATCGGCATGGTGCCCTTCAGCCTGGCGCGAATTCCGCTGCGCGAGGCGCGCTACTGGGTGCTCAAGCCCTATCGCGAGCTCACCGCGACTTCGGTAACCCTGCACCACATCACCCATGACGAGGTGGAGAATGCCCCGGACCTGGCCGAGGTACTGCCTGAGGTGCTGGGTCTGCTCCGGGGACGACTGGCGGTGGTTCACTATCGGCATATCGAGCGTGGCTTCTTCGATGCGGCCCTCAAGCATCGGTTGGGGGAGGGGCTGCTGTTTCCGGTGATCGATACCATGTCGCTGGAGGCACGGCTCTACCGCCAGTCGCTATGGGCGCGCTTCAGGCGCTGGCTGGGGCGCCCGCCGGTATCGATCCGCCTGCAGGCGAGTCGCGAGCGCTATGGCCTGCCCCCCTACCAGGGGCACCACGCCCTGGTGGATGCCCTGGCCACCGCAGAGCTGCTGCAGGCCCAGGTAGCCAGTCGCTTCTCGGCGGAGACCCCGCTAAGCGAACTGTGGAGCTGAGCACCTCGAGCGCCGTTCAAAGGCTCGGCCCATAAGCTCGACCCATAACGCAGCGAGGCGGCCCGAAGGCCGCCTCGCTGCGTCTTGCTGGCTGCTTGCCAGCCTGGGGCCGATCTACTTGGCCTTGGGCTCGCTCATCAGTCCCTTGACGATGGCATAGCAGCCCACCAGCAGCACCAGGGTGAAGGGCAGGCCGGTGGTCAGTGCCGCCGTCTGCAGCGCGCCGAGGCCGCCACCCAGCAGCAGGGCGATGGCGATGGCACCTTCGATCAGCGCCCAGAACACGCGCTGGGGCTTGGGTGCATCGACCTTGCCGCCGGCGGTGATGGAGTCGATCACCAGCGAACCGGAGTCCGACGAGGTGATGAAGAACACGATCACCAGCACGATGCCGACGAAGGAGGTGATGGCGCTCAGCGGCAGGTACTCCAGCATGGTGAACAGCTGCAGCTCCAGGGCGGCGTCCTGCACCTCGGAGATGCCGGAACTGATCACCTGGTCGATGGCGGTGGTACCGAAGGCGGTCATCCATACCACCGAGGCCAGGGTGGGCACCACCAGCACGGCGATCAGGAATTCACGCACGGTACGGCCGCGGCTGACACGGGCGATGAACATGCCGACGAAGGGTGACCAGGCAATCCACCAGGCCCAGTAGAAGGCGGTCCAGCCCTGGCTGAAGTTGGCATCCTCGCGTCCGAAGGGCATCGAGAGCGCCGGCAGGTTCTTCACATAGCCGAGCAGGTTCTCGAGCACGCCGGTGGCGATCATCAGGGTCGGGCCCACGGCGATCACGAACACCAGCAGCAGCAGGGCCAGGCCCATGTTGAGCTGCGACAGGCGCTGCACGCCCTTGTCGACGCCGAGCATGATCGAGCCCAGGGCGACGACGGTGATGCCCAGGATCAGCAGCACCAGCGTGACGTTGTTGTCGGGAATGCCGAACAGGTAGTTGAGACCGGCCGAGGCCTGGGTCGCCCCCAGCCCCAGCGAGGTAGCCAGACCGAACAGGGTGGCAAACACCGCCAGGATATCGATCAGATGGCCCGGCCAGCCCCAGATACGCTCACCCAGCACCGGGTAGAAGATCGAGCGCATGGTCAGCGGCAGGCCCTTGTTGAAGGCGAAGATCGCCAGCGACAGGCCCACGATGGCGTAGGCGCCCCACGGGTGCAGGCCCCAGTGGAAGATGGTAGCGGCCATGCCCAGCGAGATGGCGGCCTGCTGGTCACCCTCGGCACCGCCCAGCGGCGCCCAGTCGGTACGCAGGCCATCCTCGCCCATGCTGATGCCGCCGAAGGCGGTGCCATAGTGGCCCAGCGGCTCGGATACGCCGTAGAACATCAGGCCGATGCCCATGCCGGCGGCGAACAGCATCGCGAACCAGCCTGGGTAGCCGAAGTCCGGCGTGGCCTTGGCGCCGCCGATGCGCACCTTGCCCATGGGGGTGAAGATCAGCACCAGCGCGAGTATCACGAAGACGTTGGCACCGAGCAGGAACACCCAGCTCAGCTTGGTGGTCAGGAAGCTGAACATGCTGTTGAAGATCGGCTCCATCTGAGCCTGCATGGCCAGCGTCAGGATCACGAACAGCAGGATCACGATCGACGAGACCATGAACACCTTGCCGTGCAGATCCACGTCGATCCCCATGGGGGAAGCGGTGATGTTGTCCTGGCCGATCACGTAATCCGTGTCGATCAGGTTGGCTGCCCCCTCCGGGGCCGGAATCCCCTCGGAGCCCTGCTGAGGCTCCTGGGGCTTGTCATCGTTGGTCTGGTTGGCCACGAGACGTCTCCCTTGCGGTTATCGATGTACGCAGTTGTGTGTCGTAGCGGTTATTCACCGGCCCCCGGACGTACCAGGAATACCGAGGCCTTGGTGTGCGTTGCCACCTTGCCACCGTGGGACGGCATGATCACGTCCAGATGCTTGGGCGGATGGGTCGGCATCACCACCAGATCGGCACCCACCTTGTCGATGGCCTCGATCAGGTCGTCGTCGAGGTCGGCGATGGGGTCGGGGCTGACGATGGTGTGGGTGCTGACCGGCTGGCCATGTACCGCGGCACGCTTCTGGGCGAAGGCCTCCAGCTTCTGGGAGAACTCCTCCGGGGTGCGTGCCACGCTTCCCGGGGTGCTGGAGGTGATGCCCACGTAGCAGACCTCGGCATCATAGTGCTTGGCCAGGTCGGCCACCGTCTGCAGGGCGGGCTCGATCACCTCGATATGGGCGAGATCGATCGGCACCATGATCTTGCGATACATCACGGCATCTCCTTGTCGTTGCGATGAAGGGGCGAGGCAGCGCCCTGAGCAAGCATGTTCTATACAGCAAGGGACACTCGAAGCGTAGTCGCTCTCTGGCGATCAGTGCTTCAACGCATCACGCTTGTTGTACGCGAACTGTACACCAATGATGAAAGTGGCGCAGGTGAGCTCCGAGGAGCCCGCGCGATACAGCATAGCTGGCATGCCAGACATGAAGCAGGGGAACCACTCGCGTGGCTCCCCCGGGAAGGCGCGGCGAGCGCCGCGGGTCAGCAGGATCAGTTGGCGGCGTCGAGCCACTCCTGGACCTGCTCCTGGTTCTCCTCGACCCACTGCTTGGCGCTCTCGTAGGGGTCGGCGTCCTCTTCCTGGTTCATGAGCATGACCTCGCCCATGTCCTCTGCGGTCCACTCGAAGGCATCCAGGATGGCATAGGCCTCCGGCATATCCTCCTCGAGGCCCTGGCGCACGATGGTGTGGATCTGCTCGGCGCCGCCATAGACGTTCTCGGGATCCTCGAGATACTTGAGGTCCCAGCGGGCGAACATCCAGTGCGGGGTCCAGCCGGTGACGGCGATCGCCTCTTCGTTATCGATGGCCGCCTTGAGAGCCGCGCTCATGGTGGCGCCGCTACCGGTCTGCAGGTCGAGATCGAGCTCGTAGGCGTCGATTACGTCCTCGGTCAGGCGCATGATGCCGGCGCCCGGATCGATGCCCACGATCTTGCCGTCGAAGTCGTCGGCATACTCGTTGAGCTCCGCGATGCTCTCGGCTTCCACGTAGCTCGGTACCACCAGGCCGAGCTTGGTGCCGTCCAGGTTGACCCCGGTATCGACAAGTTGATCCTTGAGCTGGGCGTAGTAGTCCTCATGGGTGGTGGGCAGCCAGCCCGCCAGCAGGGCGTCGGTGTCGCCGGAGGCAACCGACTGCCACATGGCGGCGGCAGAGAGTGAGGAGGTTTCCACCTCGTAACCGGCTTGTTCCAGCACGGCACGCATGACGTTGGTGGAGGCCACGGTGGAGGACCACTCGACGTAGGACAGGTGGACGGTGCCCTTGTCCTGAGCCTGGGCGGCACCGGCGGTCAGGGCTGCGCCGGTGGCAAGTGCCAGGCCGGCGAGACGGATACGACGGTTCAGCGGATGCTTCTTCATCGGTTACCTCTTCTCCAAGTGTTCAATAGACCACCATGAAGATCATGGAAGTGTTTTTCAAGGCTGGCTTATGCCTTGCGCCCCTTGCGCAGGGACTGGGTCAGGCGGTCGAGCAGCATGGCCAGTATCACCACGGCGATGCCGGCCTCGAAGCCGTCGCCCGGGCGCAGGCGCTGGATGGCGCGCCATACCTCGCTGCCCAGGCCGTCGGCGCCGATCATGGCGGCGATCACCACCATGGAGAGGGCCAGCATGATGGTCTGGTTGATGCCTGCCATCACCGTGGGCAGGGAGAGCGGTAGCTGCACCTTGAACAGCTTCTGGCTGCGGGTGGCGCCGTAGGCATCGGCGGCCTCGATCAGCTCGCCCGGCACCTGGCGGATGCCCAGGGTGGTGAAGCGGATCGCCGGCGGCATGGAGAAGATCACCGTGGCGAAGATCGCCGATACCGAGCCGATGCCGAAGAAGGGAATCGCTGGGATCAGGTAGACGAAGGCCGGCATGGTCTGCATGAAGTCGAGCACCGGCATGATCACGCGGTAGAGTCGCTCGGAAAGCGCCGCGGCGATGCCTACCGGGAGAGCGATCACCACCGCCACCAGGGTGGCGATCACCACCAGGGTGAGCGTCTCGATCATCGGGTCCCACAGGCCCAGGTTCCAGATCAGGGCCAGGCCGGCGGCAGCGCCGATCGCCAGGCGTAGGTTGGCGACCCACCAGCAGAGGCCGACGATGATCAGCAGCAGGCCCCAGGGCGGCAGCCACATCAGGGCGTCGTTGAGGCCGTCGATGCCGGTCTGGGTCACCCGGGATATGCCGCGGGTCACGATGGAGTACTCGCTGGTCAGCCAGTCGAGGCCACCCTCGATCCACTGGCCGAGCGGAATGCTTGGAATCTCGATCGCCATCACTGTTCTCCTGCCGCTGCGGTATCGGTGTCTGCGTCTGCCGTGGAGTTCTCCTCGGTGGCCTGGGCGAGCTGGTCGAGCACGGCGCCCTTGACCACCACGCCGAGCAGGCGCTCGTCGTCATCGACCACGGCGATGGGGAAGCTCTTCTCGCTGAACATGGCGAAGAGGTTGTGCAGCGGCTCCTGGGGCCCGACCTTGCGAAAGTCCTGGGTCATTGACTCGCTGATGGTGTCGGCGCCCTGCCTGGCCGCCTGCTCCGCGGCATCCACCTCGAGCAGGCCCAGCAGGGTGCGGTCGCGGCGGGTGACGTAGATGGAGTCGAGGTTATGCTCGTGCATCTTGCGCAGGGTGGTACGCGGGCCGTCGCCCTCGCGGGCCACAGCGCGCACCTTGCGCATGGCGTGCTCGGCGGTGAGGATCTTGGACATGTCCACGCCTTCCACGAAGCGCTTCACATAGTCGTCGGCGGGGTGGGTCAGGATCTGCTCCGGGGTGCCGATCTGCACGATCTCGCCATCCTTGAGCAGGATGATGCGGTCGGCGATGTTGAGCGCCTCGTCGAGGTCGTGGGTGATGAAGACCGTGGTCTTCTGCATCCGGCTCTGCAGTTCCTGCAGCTCCTGCTGCATGTCGCCGCGGATCAGCGGGTCGAGCGCCGAGAAGGCCTCGTCCATCAGCAGCACCGTGGAGTCATTGGCCAGCGCCCGCGCCAGGCCCACGCGCTGCTGCATGCCGCCGGAGAGCTGGTTGGGGTAGGAGTCCTCCCAGCCGTCCAGGCCCACCTGCTTGAGCGCCTTGCGGGCGATCTCGGCGCGCTCGGCCTTGTCCACGCCGCGGATTTCCAGGCCGAATTCGGCGTTCTGCTGCACCGTGCGGTGGGGGAAGAGCGCGAAGTTCTGGAACACCATCGAGAAGTGACGGCGGCGGCACTCCAGCAGCGCCTTGTCATCCAGCTTGGGGATGTCCTCGTCGTCGATGATGATCTCGCCCTCGGTGGGCTCGATCAGCCGGTTGAGGCAGCGGATCAGAGTCGACTTGCCCGAGCCGGAGAGCCCCATGATCACCAGCAGCTCGCCTTCGTAGACGTCGAAGTTGATGTTGGAGAGGCCCAGCGTCTGGCCGGTCTTCTCGTGGATCTCGGTGCGCTTGAGTCCCTGGTCACGCAGTTCGAGCCCCTTCTTCGGGTTGCTGCCGAAGACCTTGCTCAGGTTGCGAACCCGAATCTTGACGTTTCGGTTCTCGTTCATTGAATAGCCTTCTTGTCAGCCCCTGGCGTAACGCGAATGGCACAGAATACAGTGTGCCGGCGACGCCCAGATTGGCATGCGGAAGCGTTGACGGTTGCGAAAGGATCTCTACCCTACGTTTTTTTGAATGATCATTCAAATTAAAAAGCCTGGCGGTAACGCCAGGCAAAACAGCAGCAGGGAAGGGAAGAGGAGGACGAGGCTACGCTAGGGAGCCACCGGCGTCAGCCGATAGAGTGCGCCACGAGCGGCATCCTCGAGCAGGTAGATGGAGCCGTCCGGGCCCTGGCGCACGTCGCGGATGCGGCCGATCTCACCCTCGAGGATCACCTCGCGTTCGACCACGTCGTCGCCGTCCAGGGCCAGGCGTACCAGCCTTTCGCTGGCCAGGCCGCCGGCCAGCAGGTGGCCCTGCCAGGCAGGGAAGGTGTCGCCGCTGACCTCGGCCAGCCCCGAGGGGGCGAAGCGCCCTGCGAAGACATGCAGCGGGTCACGCATGCCCGGGGCGCTGTCGCGGCCGATGGGCTGGTTGGTGGCGTAGTCGTTACCGCGGCTCACCACCGGCCAGCCGTAGTTCTCGCCGGCCACCAGTCGGTTGAGTTCGTCGCCGGTGCGCGGACCATGCTCCGTGGACCAGGCGGTGCCGTCGGCGGCGACCGTGAGCCCCTGAGGATTGCGGTTGCCTAGGGTGTAGAGCTCGTCGAGCACCGCGTCGTCGCCGACGAAGGGGTTGTCCTCGGGCACGCCGCCGCTGTCGGTCAGGCGCAGCACGCTGCCGGCATGGTCGTTGCCATCCTGGGCCCGGGGCGGTTCGCGGCCGCGGTCGCCGATGCTCATCAGCAGGGTGCCGTCAGGGAGCCAGGCCAGCCGCGAGCCGTAGTGTCGCCCGGGGGCGGAGAAACGGTCCTGCACAAATAGCGTCTCGACGTCGGTCAGGGCGTCCTCGCTCAGACGGGCGCGGGAGAGGGTGGTGGCGCTGCCGCCGTTGCCGGGCTGGCTCCAGGTGAAGTAGAGCCAGTCATTGCCACCGCCTTCCTCGCCGAAGTCGGGATGCAGGGCAAGATCGAGCAGGCCGCCCTGGCCCCGGGTGCTCACCGCTGGCACACCGGCGAGGCGGGTGATCTCCCCCGCCTGGTCGATGCGTGCCAGGCGCCCCGGGCGCTCACTGACCAGCAGGTCGCCATCCGGCAGGAAGGCCAGCGACCAGGGGTGCTCGAGCCCCGTGGCGATGCGCTCGAGGTGCAGGGCGTGATGGTCGCTCTCGAGCCGCTCGACCAGCGTCTCGGCGGCCTGGGCGTGGTTATCCTGGGAAAGGCTGGTCGTGAGCAGGCCTCCCAGGCCCAGGCCGACGAGCAGCAGGGCGGTGGTCGCTCTATGAAGCATGGCCGGCATGGTCATCTCCTTGCGGGACGTGTCGGGTATCTCTCCACCAGCATAGATCGACAGGCGGACATCCACCGCAGCTCGGGCTACATCAGCCAGGCCAGCAGTAGCGGCAGGTAGAGCAGCGAGAGCAGGGTCGAGCAGAACACCAGGCTTGCCACATACTCCGGCTCGCGCCGCGCCTTCTGGGCGAACAGGTAGTTGAACACCGCCACCGGCATGCTCATCTGCAGCACCAGGATGCCCTGGGCCATGGCCGGAAGTTCGAGCAGGGAACCGATGCCCCAGGCCAGGGCCGCTGCCACCGGAATGCGCAGCAGGCTGAAGCCGACCCCGGACTTGAGGCTGCGGACCTGGATGCTGGCCAGCGAGACCCCCAGGGTGATCAGCATCAGCGGCACGGTGAAACCCGAGATCAGGTCGACGCTGTTGGCAAGCCACAGGGGCAGGGCGGTATCGGTGAGCAGCAGCGTAAGCGAGATGACAATGGCGTAGACCGTGGGGGTTCGCACCAGGGTGCGCAGCGGGTTGTCCCGGCTGGCCATCACCGAGCCCACGGTGAACTGGAACAGCGACACGGTGACCATCACCGTGATGCCATAGGCGAAGCCGGCACTGCCGAAGGCGTAGAGCACTACCGGCAGGCCCATGTTGCCGGTATTGGGATACATCATGGGGGCCAGCACCACCCGCCACTCCTTGCCCAGCAGGCGCGCCATCAGCGGGGTAGCCGCGGCCATGGCCATGATCACCAGGGCCGCGGCCAGCATGGTGCGGCCGACGTTGCCGGCCTCGATCTCGGCGTTGGCCAGCGAGGCGATGATCAGCGCCGGGGTGCCGATATTGAAGACCAGCCGGGTGACGAACTCCACCGGGTAGGGCTGACCCAGGCGGATCCAGAGATAGCCCAGACCGGCGCCGGTAAGCACCGGGGCCATTACGGCGAAGAGTTCGGCAAGCATGCGGTCGTCCCTGAGGTAAAGAGCGGGCGACTATTGTCGGAAGCGGCGGCCGGCCTGGCAAGGCGGCCGCCGATCGGTGCCTCAGCTCAGAAGGTGTAGCGGGCGGAGAGCCAGAGGCGGCGCCCCTCTTCGCTGTTGGCGTAGACGTTGCCGTATTCCGCACCGCCGTCGTAGGCGCGGTAATCGACGAAGTCCTTGTCAAACAGGTTCTGGACGGTGGCGCTGACGGTGAAGGCGTCGGAGACCCGGTAGCTGCCGCCCAGATGGAACAGGGCGTAGGATTCGAAATCGCCCAGGTCGTCGTAGGAGGCGGCGCCGCGGACCCGCTCACGGTTGCGGTAGCGCTCGCTGCGGTATTCACCGGAGAGCCAGGTACTCAGCCGTTCGGTAGTCTGCCAGCGCAGGGTGCCGTTAACCGCATGCTCCGGGGTATCGGTCAGAGGCTCGCCCTGCTGCTCGCCACTCTTCTGTTCGCTGTCCGTGTAGGTGTAGTTGGCACTCAGGTTGACGCGCTCCGAGAGCTGGATCCGGGTGGAGAGCTCGATGCCCTGGGTCTCGGCTTCATCGATATTGATGTCCTGGGAGTAGGTGCCGTCCGGTATGCCCGGATCGCCGCTGATCGTGATATCCGGTCCGGCGGCGATCTTGTCGTCGAAGCGGTTGTGGAACAGCGTGGCACTGGCCATGAAGCCCTCACCGTTGTCGTACTGGGCGGCGAGCTCGCTGCTGGTGCTCTTCTCCGGCTGCAGGTCGGGGTTGCCGATGGTCAGGATGGTGCCCTGGCCGGTCACGCCGTTGACGCCATCGTGCAGGTCATTGAGCGACGGCGTCTTGTAGCCGCGACTCACGCCGCCCTTCAGGGTCCAGTCGTCGCTGGCACTCCAGACCAGATAACCGCGCGGGCTGAACTGGCTGCCGAAGGCGTCGTGGTGGTCGTAGCGCCCGCCCAGGGTCAGCGCCCAGTCCTCGGCCAGCCACCACTCGTCCTCGGCGAACAGCGCCCAGGTGGTCTGCGAGAAGGCCTCGGTGGCCAGTCCGTCGGTCAGTTCGGAGTCCATCCACTGACCACCGATCGTGGCCATATGGTCGCCCAGGGGCATGGTGAACTTGCTGTCGAGGACGGTATTGGTGGTCTCGAGCTCGCGATCATCGCCGCCCACGATACCCGGGAAGCCTTCATAGGGCTGGCCCTGAGTGCCGGGGATGGTGCGCCCAGTGGTCTCGGTGGTATTGCGCATCAGGCTCGATTCCAGGGTGCCGGAGGCGAAGCGCCCGGTATGCCCGATGGCGAGCTGGTTGCGCTCGAAGCGCAGCTCATCGCTGTAGCCGTTGGCCTCGCCCGGGGCGGGTTCGCAGCTGCGGGTGCGCCCGTCCAGAGTGCCCAACTGGCAGTCATCGTTGTTGAAGCGCTGGCGGCTGGTCTCGCCATCGAGCCACAGCTCGTGGTCTTCGTGCGGGGTCAGGGTGAGCTTGGCGCCCAGGCTGTAGATGTCGCCTTCTACGGGGCTCGGCCCGCGCTGGCTGACCGGGACCTCGGTACCGTCCGCCTCGGTATAGGTCAGGGTCGAGGCATCACGCTCATGGAAGCGGCCGCGTACCTGCAACCCAAGGGTCTCCTCGACCAGCGGACCGCTGGCATAGAGGCTGGTCTCGCGGCTGTCGCCGTATTCATCATGCTCGTTGAGGGTGGTTTCGGCCTGCACCGAGCCGCTCCACTCCTTGCCTACCTTGCGGGTGATGATATTGATCACCCCGCCCATGGCGTCTGAGCCGTAGAGGGTCGACATCGGGCCGCGGATCACCTCGATGCGCTCGATGGACGAGACCGGCGGCATGAAGCTGGTCGCGGTTTCGCCGAAGCCGTTGGGCGTGACGCTGCCGGCGGTATTCTGGCGGCGGCCGTCGATCAGGATCAGGGTGTAGTCGCTGGGCATGCCACGGATGCTGATGTTGCGTCCGCCGGTCTTGCCCACCTGGCCGCCCACATCGACGCCTTCCACGTCGCGCAGGGCGTCGGCGATGCTGGTGACCCGCTTTTCCTCCAGCTCCTGGCGGCTGATCACCGAGATGCTGGCAGGGGCTTCGGCCATGGCCTGCTCGAAACCGGCGGCGGTGACCACGATGTTGTCCAGCCGCTGGCTCTCCTGGGCCAGGGCGGGAAGGGCAGAGGCGGTGGCGGCCAGGGCCACGGCGCTGGCCAGAGCGTTGGGTGTGATGCGGTTCATGTCAATCCTTGAATGATATTGATTATCAAAGGCGCAAGGATTCTAGCCGACATTAAGAATCAAATGATAGTATTTCTCACAAATTTGTTCGCTGCCTACCCCTGTGAAGCCAGTGTGCCACCTCGACCCAAGGGGCCGGGCACGCTGGAGCGAGGCGGTGTGCGTCGCTATCCTGCCCGGGTCAACCACAAGGACTCCCCATGACCTCCACCCCGGCGACTCCCAACAGCTTCCAGGCGCTGGTGCGCCTGCTGCGCTACGCCCGCGGCTACCGTCGGCGCATCATCGCCGCCAGTGCCTGCTCGATCATCAACAAGCTCTTCGATATCGCGCCGGAGATCCTGATCGGTGTGGCCATCGATGTGGTGGTCAATCAGGAGGAGAGCTTCGTGGCTCGGGCGGGCTTCACCTCGGCTCAGGAGCAGATATTCGTTCTGGCGATCCTGACCTTCTTCATCTGGGCCGGCGAGTCGCTGTTCGAGTACCTCTACAAGATCCTGTGGCGCAACCTCGCCCAGCGCCTCCAGGCCGACATGCGCCTGGACACCTACGAGCACGCCCAGCGCCTGGACATGGCCTACTTCGAGTCGAAGAGCTCCGGCCAGCTGGTGGCCACCATGAACGACGACGTCAACCAGCTGGAGCGCTTCCTCGACGGTGGTGCCAACTCGCTGATCCAGGTGGGGGTCACCGTGGTGGCGGTGGGTGCGGTGTTCTTCGTCATCTCGCCGCTGATTGCGCTGCTCGCCTTCACGCCGATCCCGCTGATCATCTGGGGTGCCTTCTACTTCCAGCGCAAGGCGGGGCCGCTCTACGCCGACGTGCGCGAGAAGGTGGGTGACCTGGCCAGTCGGCTGGCCAACAACCTGGCCGGTATCGCCACCATCAAGAGCTTTACCAGCGAGGCCCGCGAGGCCGAACGCCTGCACCGGGTCAGCGAGGCCTATGTGGAGGCCAACCGCCGGGCCATCCGGGTGAGCTCTGCCTTCATCCCGGTGATCCGCATGGCGATCCTGGCCGGTTTCCTGGCCACCTTTACCGTGGGCGGGATGCTGGCGCTGAAGGGCGAACTCAACGTGGGTGCCTACGGCGTGCTGGTGTTCCTCACGCAGCGCCTGCTCTGGCCGCTGACGGGCCTGGCCGAGGTGATTGACCTCTTCGAGCGCGCCATGGCCAGCACCCGACGCATCCTCGATCTGCTGGCGGAGCCGATCAAGGTGCGTGATAACGCCGGCGTGCCGCTGGCCGAGCCGCTGCGGGGTGAGGTGAGCTTCGAGAGCGTGAGCTTTCGCTATGCGGCGAGCGAAGTGGGCGTGGAGAACGTCAGCCTGGAGGTGCCGGCCGGCCACACCCTGGCCCTGGTGGGCGCCACCGGCTCCGGCAAGTCGACCCTGATCAAGCTGCTGCTGCGCTTCTACGACCCCGGCGCCGGGCGGGTGCTGATCGACGGCCAGCCCATCGGTGAGGTGAGCCTCGCCTCCCTGCGCGGCGCCATCGGCCTGGTCAGCCAGGACGTCTACCTGTTCGAGGGCAGCGTGCGTGACAATATCGCCTACGGGAAACCGGACGCCGCGGAGGACGCCATCGTCGAGGCGGCCAGGACCGCCGAGGCGTGGGAGTTCATCCAGGCGCTGCCCCGGGGGCTCGACACCTCGGTGGGCGAGCGCGGCGTGCGCCTCTCCGGTGGCCAGCGCCAGCGCCTCTCGTTGGCCCGGGCGCTGCTCAAGGACCCGCCCATCCTGGTGCTGGACGAGGCCACCAGCGCCGTGGACAACGAGACCGAGGCTGCTATCCAGCGCTCGCTGCGCCGCATCGGTCACGGTCGCACCGTGATCATGATCGCCCACCGCCTCTCCACCATCGTCCACGCCGACGAGATCGTGGTGATCGAGGGCGGGCGGGTCACCGAACGCGGCACCCACCAGAGCCTGCTCGAGGCCGACGGGCGCTACGCCGCCCAGTGGCGGGTGCAGACCGGGGCGCTGCTGGCAGATGGCATCGAGGGGCAGGCACCGAATGCGTGAGGCGCTGGAACGCCACCAGGTTTGGCTCTATCTGGCGGCGATCCTGATCGGGCTGGGCCTGGGGTTCTTGCGTCCCGCTACCGCCGCCGGCCTGGAGCGCACACTCTGGCCGTTGCTCGCCGTGCTGCTCTACGCCACCTTCACCCAGGTGCCACTGAGTCGGTTGGGCCTGGCCTTGAAGGATTGGCGCTTCGCCACGGCACTGGTACTCGGCAACTTCCTGCTCATGCCGCTGATCGTCGGCAGCCTGGTGGTGGCGCTGCCGCTGGCGCCTGCCGTAAAGCTCGGCGTGCTGCTGGTGCTGCTGGTGCCCTGCACCGACTGGTTTATCAGCTTCACCCATCTGGGCAAGGGGGATGCGGCCCGGGCCATCGCCGCCACACCCCTGCTGCTGCTGGTACAGCTGGTGGCCCTGCCGGCCTATCTCTGGCTCTTTCTGGGCACGGAGTGGGCCCGGGTCGCCATCGGCGGGCCGCTGCTCGCCGCCTTCGTCGGGCTGATCCTCGCCCCGCTGGCGGCGGCCTGGCTGACCGAGCGCCTGGCCAGACGCCATGCCGCCGTCCGCCGCCTGGTGGCGGGCCTGGGCTGGCTGCCCGTGCCGCTGCTCGCCGCGGTGCTGCTACTGGTAGCGGCGACCCAGGTTGCCGGCATGGAAGGGGTGAGCGGGGTGTTGCTGCAGGTGCTGCCGCTCTTCGTCGGCTACCTGGCGCTGGCGGCACTGCTGGGGCTGACGCTGGGGCGGCTCTTCGGGCTTTCGCCGCCGGCGGCCAGGACCCTGACCTTCAGTCTCGGCACCCGCAACTCCTTCGTGGTGCTGCCCATTGCCCTGGCGCTGCCACAGGGCTGGCAGGCCGCGGTGGTGGTTGTCGTCTTCCAGTCGCTGGTGGAACTCTTCGGCATGCTGGCCTTCCTGCGCTTCGTGCCGGGCCGGCTGATTCCCGACCGTTAGGTCGGCGGTAGCGGCGGGGATGGTCGCTGTGAAGGAGGGCGCCTTGCCGTCATGCCCGGCGTCGAGTGGCGAGCGTCGCGGTCACCGGCGCCGCAGGCCCCACATGAAGTAGGCGCCGCCCAGCAGCGAGGCCACCAGGCCGGCGGGGATCTCCGCGGGGAACAGCAGCTGGCGGCCCAGCCAGTCCGCCAGCACCATCAGCAGGGCGCCGATCAGCGTGGCCCCCAGCAGGTGGGCGCGGGCCCGGGAGAAGCCCGCCAGCCGGGCCATATGGGGGGCCAGCAGGCCGACGAAGGAGAGCGGGCCCACCACCAGGGTGGCGCAGGCGGTCAGCAGCGCGACCAGCAGCAGCAACGCCAGCCGGGCCCGCGCGACCCTGACTCCCAGGGCCGCGGCCGTGGCCGCCCCCAGCGGCAGGATATCCAGCCAGCGGGCGAAGGGGCGTGCCGCCAGGGCCAGCGCCACGGCGAGGCCCGCCACCACTGTCGCGCTGACGGGGTCGACGTAGTAGGTGGAGCCCGAGAGCCAGGCGATCACCTGCTGGCCGCGTGGGTCGCCGCCGGCCAGCACGATGGCACGCACGGCGTCGAACAGCGCGGTGATCGCCACGCCACTGAGCAGCAGCCGTTCGGGCATGAAGCCGCTGCGCCGGTTGAGCACGACCAGCACGGCGAGGCTTGCCAGCGCCCCCAGGGTGCCGGCGGCGACCAGGACCAGGTTGTCGGGGGCGGGCAGCAGGAAGAGCGCCGCGATCAGGGCGATGGCGCTGCCTCCGCTGATGCCGAGCACCTCGGGGCTGGCCATGGGATTGGCGGTGAGGCGCTGGATCAGGGTGCCGGCGACCGCCAGCATCACCCCGCTGGCCGCGGCCGCCAGCAGCCGCGGCCAGCGCCACTCAAGCACCGCCTCCTCAACAGTGGCGAACCAGCCGTCGGCCGCCTGGCCCACCAGCAGGGCGAGCAGCAGGGCGACGACAAGGCCCAGGGCCAGTCCCGCGGCCAGGCGTCCGGGGGCGGGGTGGCGCGGGGCCAGGGCCGTGGCGTTGGCGGGCGGGCGGCCGGCTTCCAGGCGCAGCCGGGGGATCAGCCACAGCAGCAGCGGCGCCCCCAGGGCGGCCGTGGTGGCCCCGGTGGGAAGCAGGGTGGGCAGGCTGCCGGCGAAGCGCTGCAGCAGCAGATCGGTGGTGGCCAGCAGCAGGGCGCCGAGCAGCGTCGACCAGACGAGCCGCGCTCCCAGGCGGCGCGCCCCGGCCAGGCGCACGATATTGGGCGCGGCCAGGCCGATGAAGCCGACCACCCCCACCACGCTGACCACGCAGCCGGTGAGGAAGACCGCCAGCCCCAGCCCCGCCAGGCGCAGGTGCTTCAGCGAGACGCCGAGGCTCCTGGCGCTGGCGTCGTCGAGCTCGAGCACCGTCAGCGGCCGCAGCAGCAGCCAGGCCGCCAGGGCGCCCAGCAGCAGCCGCGGGGCCAGGAAGGCGGCGTCATGCCAGCCGTTCTGGGAAAGCGACCCCGCGCCCCAGATCAGCAGCCCCTTGAGGATCTCCTGGTGGAAGAGCAACAGCACCATGCCCAGCGCCCCGGCGTAGAGGTTGACCACTAGGCCGGCGAGGACCACCACCGCGGGGGAGAGGCCGCGGCGCCAGGTCAGGGCGAAGACCAGCGCCATGGCACCGGCGCCGCCGGCCAGGGCCACCCATTCACGCCCGACCAGTAGCAGGCCGGGGGCGAGCAGGGTGGCGGCCATCAGCGCCAGGTTGGCGCCGCTGGCCACCCCCAGGGTGGTGGGGGCGGCCAGCGGATTGCGCAGCACCTGCTGCATCAGCACCCCGGCCAGGGCCAGCCCGCCGCCGGCCAGCAGCGCCATGGCCAGGCGCGGCCACCAGCTGTAGTGGCGCACCAGCGCTTCGGCGCTTGCCGGCGTCACGGTGGTCAGCGCGCGCAGGCCATCGAACAGCCCCTCCTCGGCGAGCGACCCCAGCACCAGGGCCATCAGCGCCAGGCCCGGCAGCAGGCAGACGAGGGCAGGGGCGTGGCGGCGGGCGGCCTCAGTCGTCATGGGGTGCCTCCTCCAGGGCGGCGACCAGGTGCTCGGCGAAGCGCTGCGCCGAGGGCAGGGCGCCGAAGCTCCATACCGGGGGCAGGGTGATCAGGGATTCGTTGCGCACGCTGGGCTGCTGCTGCCAGAGGCCGCTGTCGGCAAGCGCCGCCTCGACGCCCACCGGGTAGGGTTCGACCACCACCAGCCGAGCCTCCAGGCCGGCCAGCTGCTCCAGGCCCACCAGCGAGAAGCCCCAGGCGTTGGTCTCGCCGCGCCAGGCATTCTCCAGCCCCAGGCGGGCCATCACGGCCTGGTAGAGGCCGCCCGCGCCGAACACCCGGACGTGGCGCTCGTCCATGAACTGCACCACCAGCAGCGGCGGCACCCGCGCGGGTAGCCGTTGCCGCTGGGCCGCGAGGCGAGTCTCCGTCTCGGCGATCAGCCGCTCGGCGGCCGCCTGCCGGTTGGCCAGGCGACCGACCTTACGGGTCAGCTCAAGCAGCTGGGGCCAGGTCTCGCGGCCCGGGGAGTAGAGCGGCAGGGTCGTGACCGGGGCGATGCGCGACAGCCGCGGCGCCAGGTTGGCGAACATCGGCGAGATCAGGATGCGCTCGGGCGCGAGGCTCGCCAGTAGCTCCAGATTGGGCTGGCTGCGCAGGCCGAGATCGACGGTGGCAGCAGGCAGGCGCGGCGTGCCGACCCAGGCCTGGTAGGCGTCGACCTGAGCGACGCCGGCCGGCGTGGCGCCCAGTGCCACCAGGGTCTCGGCCAGGGTCCAGTCGAGGGTGGCCATGGCCGGCTGGGCCTGGGCGCGAGGCATCGGCGCCAGTGCCAGGGCCAGCAGCACAGGCACGAGTCCGCGGAGCAGCCGGGCGGGCACGTCAGGCATGGACCAGGGCGACGGGATGGTGGCCGGCGGGATGCGCCATCACCCGCATGGGGATGCCGTAGATCGCCTCCAGGGTGGCCTCGTCCATCAGCTCGGCCGGGGTGCCCCGGGTCAGCACGCGCCCGCCATGCAGGGCGACCAGGTGGTCGCAGTAGCGCGCCGCCATGTTGACGTCGTGCAGCACGATCACCACGCCGAGCCCCAGCGTCTGACTGAGCCGGCGGATCAGCGCCAGCACCTCCACCTGGTGGGCGATGTCCAGCGCGGCGAGGGGCTCGTCGAGGAGCAGGAAATCGCTGCCCTGGGCCAGCAGCATGGCCAGCCAGACGCGCTGGCGTTCGCCGCCGGAGAGGGTGTCGACCAGGCGGTCGGCGAAGGCCTCGGTGTGGGTGGCGGCGATGGCGCGGTCGATGGCCGCCTCGTCCTCGCGGGTGTGCCGGCCCAGCAGGCCGCGCCAGGGGTAACGGCCCATGGCCACCAGCTCGCGGCCGAGCAGGTTCTCGGTAGCGGGCAGCTGCTGGGGCAGGTAGGCCACCCGGCGGGCGAACTCGCGCTGGCCCCAGCGGGAGAGGGGCCGGCCGGCGAAGTGCAGCTCGCCCTGGCTCACCGGCTGCTGACGAGCCAGCAGCTTGAGCAGGGTCGACTTGCCCGAGCCATTGTGACCGATCAGGCCATGCACCCGGCCGCCCTCGAGAGTGAGGTCGGTGGCGGCAAGCAGCGGCCGGTCGGCGATGGCGAAACCGGCTCCGCGCAGTTCGAACATGCAGGACGCTCCTTCGGCGGGCCCCGGACGGGGCGGGCGATGGGCGCTACCTTACCCGTGTTGAAAATGCGTATCAATAAGGTCCTGGCCATGAGCACCACTATAGATGAGAAAAATTCCTACTTGTTTGCATAAATGATAGTGATTACCATGCGCGTTCAATTCGCACACAAGAACCCAAGGCTTGCTCACCCATGTTCCAGACTGCCGCCCACCCGTTCGGGATCGACCCCCTGGCCCAGGCCGTTCGCCGGGCCCTTGGCCTGGCCACCGCCGGTGCCTTCCTGTTCTGCTCGCCTTCCCTGCTGGCCCAGGAAACCGAACCCGCCGAGGCACTCGAGACACTGACCGTCGAGGCCGAGGCCCTGTCGGTCATCACCGAGGGCACGGAGCGTTACCGGGTGCCGCTCACCAGCACCGCGACCCGGCTCGACCTGACGCCCCGCGAGACGCCTCAGTCCGTGTCGACCGTGACCCGGGCCCAGATCGACGACTTCAACCTGGACACCACCAACGACATCCTGGAGAGCACGCCCGGGGTCACGGTGGAGCGCCTGGAGACGGACCGCACCTACTACACGGCGCGGGGCTTCGAGATCTCCAACTTCCAGGTCGACGGGGTGCGCGTGCCGATGCCCTACAACAACGTGCATGGCGACATGGACACCGCTATCTACGACCGGGTGGAGGTGGTGCGCGGCGCCACCGGGCTGATGTCCGGCTCGGGTAATCCGGCGGCGACGGTCAACTTCGTGCGCAAGCGACCCACCTATGTGCCCCAGGCCTCGGTGTCGGCGAGCGTCGGCTCCTGGGACCAGCGGCGCCTGGAGGCCGATGTGGCCGGGCCCCTGGACGATGCGGGGCGCATTCGCGGGCGCCTGGTGGCGGCCGGGATGCAGAGCGACTCCTTCCTCGACCGGCTGAGCCGCGAGCGGGGGCTGCTCTATGGCGTGCTGGAGGCCGATGTCAGCGACAGCACCCTGGTGACCCTCGGCCACACCTGGCAGCAGAACGACACCGACGGCAACATGTGGGGCTCGCTGCCGCTCTATGACCCCGCCGGCAACCCCACCGACTATGACGTGGAGACCTCCTCGGCACCCGACTGGTCCTACTGGGACGTGGAGACCCACCGCAGCTTCCTCGAGGTGCAGCAGGCCCTCGGTGATCGCTGGTCGCTGAAGGGGACGCTCACCCACCTGGACATGCTCTCCGATACCCAGCTGTTGTATATCTACGGGTCGCCCGATGCCACGACGGGGCGCATCGCCGAGGAGCAGCTGACCCTCAGCCAGTATGACCGCCACCTGGAGCAGTGGGTGGCCGACCTGCATGCCAAAGGTGACATCGAGGCCTTCGGGCGCAGCCATCAGCTGGTTCTGGGCACGGATTGGAGCCAGAGCCGCAACCAGCAGGAGTCTCGCTATCCCACGGCGGACTTCGACGCGGGCGGGCAGGGGCTCCCGCCGCTGGACGACTGGAAAGGCCGCTACCCCGAGCCCGACGCCTGGGTGGCCTTCCCCGGCACCGACGGCGATGCCACGGTCAAGGAGCGCAGCCTCTATGGCGCGGCCAAGCTGGACCTCGCCGAGCGCTGGACCGCGGTGGCGGGTGCCCGGCTGAGCTGGGCCGACACCACCGGCGAGCAGTACGGGGTCTCCCAGGCGAGCGACCACGACCGGGTGCTGACGCCCTATGCCGGCCTGATCTACGACGTCACCGACCGGGCGTCCCTCTACGCCAGCTATACCGAGATCTTCCAGCCCCAGACCGCCATCGACCGCAACGGCGACTACCTCGATCCCGTCGACGGGGTGAGCCAGGAGGTCGGGCTCAAGGCCGATCTGTTCGACGGCGGCGCCGATGCCTCGCTGGCGCTGTTCCGCACCGAGCAGGACAACGTCGCCCAGCCGGCGGGCACCCGGCCGGATGGCACCGCCTTCTATACGGGCGGGGACGGCATCACCAGCGAAGGGGTGGAGGCGACGCTCGCCGGCGAGCTGGCCCCGGGCTGGCAGGCCAGCGTCGGCTATACCTACCTGGAGGTCGAGGACGTCGAGGGCGACGCCACCAACACCTACATCCCGCGCCACCTGGTGCGCGCCACCACCAGCTATCGGCCGGCATCCTTGGATGCCCTCAAGGTGGGGGCACGGCTGCGCTGGCAGGATGAGATCGAGCGTGGGCGTGACCTCGCCGACGGCAAGAGCCGCCAGGGAGCCTATGCCTTGGTCGACCTGATGGCGAGCTACGACTTCAGCGACAGCCTGACCGGCTCGCTGAACGTCAACAACGTCAGCGACGAGGAGTACCTGACCAGCCTCAAGTGGGACCAGGCCTTCCACGGCGCACCGCGTCACGTCATGGCCAACCTGACCTGGCGCTACTGATCCTTATTCGTCGTAAACGGCATGCCACCAGGGCCCACCCCGGCAACGGGGTGGGCCCTGGCGTTGGTGAGGCGGTCAGCACGTTTCGGCGGCACGGGCCCGGCCTCGGCAGGCCAGCGGGCAGTTGCCGCAGACGCCCAGCTCATCGATCAGGTAGCGGATGCAGCACAGGCGACGCACCCGCCGGGGAGCGCCGTCATCGCCCTCGACATAGCGCACTGGGCGATAGAGGGGGTTACGACGCCCGTCGGGCAGCGTGCGGCTCGCCATCAGCGCCCGGGCGGGCTCACCCACGTCCGCTGAGGCCATCGGGTGGTCGGCCAGGGCGCCGGCGAAGTGCTCGAAGTAGTTGCCAGCGTTGCTCCAGAACACCCTGGGCGAGGCGCCGGTGACCGCGGCCAGGGCCTCGATCAGCGGACTCAAATGGGCGTCGAGCAGGGTGGCGAAGCGCGAGTGGGGATCGAGTTCGGCCAGGGGGCGGCCGGCATGGCGCAGCACCAGGCCGGTGGTCTTTCCTTCGGGCGATTGCGCGAGATGAAGCTCGTCCAGGCCCAGCGGCAGGTCGTGCTCGAGCAGCAGGTTGGTCGCCAGGCCATGGGCGATCAGGGCGGCGAAGTGCCACTTCGACCACAGCGAGGCCACCGCCCGGCGATCCCCCCGACCGTACTGGACGCCAAAACGCGTCAGCAGTGCGTCCAGCCGGGCCGGGTCGAGCAGCTCACGGGCCGGCATGCCGTCGGGCGCCACCGGCGCGATCGCCGGCGGGGCGAGGTGCTGCAGGGGGCCGACGTAGAGCCGGGCCAGGGAGGAGGGCATGGCGAGACCACCGGATCCGAGGAAAGCGCCATTATACAAACAATAATCGTTATCAAAAATAGACGGCGTGGGAGCCAGTTACTCCTCTGTCTTCTTGAGGCTCTTGGTCCAGCGCTGGCGGGCGTACTTGCGCAGGTTGGCGACGTTGTCGGTCTCGTCGACGATGTCCTGGCCGAGGATCGTCTCGATGACATCCTCCAGGGTGATCAGGCCGACCCAGGTGCCGAGGTCGTCGTAGACCACGCAAAGGTGCTGACGATCGAGCACCATCATGGTGAACACTTGCTCGACGTTGTCATCGGACTGGATCGTCTTGACCGGATGCATCAGCGTCTTGAGGGCGGTCTCATCGTCGGCCTGGTAGGTATCGGCCTTGTGCACATAGCCCAGCGCCTGCTCGCCGCCGTCCATCACCGGGAAGCGCGTGAAGGGCGAGCGGCCGAGCGCCTCGTCGAACTCCGCCACCGTCATGCCCGGCTTCACGGTGACCGACACCGTGCGCGGGGTCATCACGCTCCTCACGGTGATGTCGTGCAGGTTGAGGATGTTGACGATGACTCGGGTCTCTTCGGGATCCAGCGCCTTCTCCTCCTGGCCGATCTGCGCCAGCGCCTTGATCTCGCCGCGCATATCGGTGTCCATGGCGTCCTTGCCGATGCGCCGAGTGATCTGCTCCGACAACCAGATGAACGGCTTCAGGCTCCACACCATGACATTCAGCGTGGAGGCCAGCATGGGGGAGAGCTGGCGCCAGTAGGTGGCGCCGATGGTCTTGGGGATGATCTCGGAGACAAACAGGATCAGCAGCGTCATCAGCGCCGAGGCGACACCCAGCCAGGCCTCGCCAAACACCACCGTAACCTGGGCCCCGACACCGGTGGCGCCCACCGTGTGGGCGATGGTGTTGAGCGTGAGGATCGCCGCCAGCGGCTGGTCGATGTTGCGCTTCAGGTCGTTGAGCCTGGCGTGCAGCCTGGGGTTGGTCTCACGCACCTGGGCCACGTAGCTGGGTGTCATCGAGAGCAGCGCCGCCTCGAGCAGCGAGCAGAGGAAGGAGACGCCGATGGAGAGGGCGGCAAAGGCAATCAGCAGGAACATGAGGTCTCGTTTGGTGGCCAGAGGAATGCCGCCACAGGCGGCCCCGGCATCATCGCCGAAGCGCCGTCCACCCCGCAAGGCGTGCGGCTGTCGTCTCAACCCGAGCGCAGTAGGCGCCGCGCGCAGCGAGACGGGAGCAAGCTCAGCGCCGATCCGTGTAGTAGGGTGAGGCATCCATCAATCCGGAGGACGACGATATGGTGAGTGCGAAGATCCTGCAGCAGGGCACCATCCACTGCTTTCCCGCCGGCCTCAGGGACGGCAAGGGGCGGCTGGTGAACGCCGAGGTCTCGGCGGTGGCCTACGATGGCGAGCGACTGCTGATGGCCAGCGACAAGCCGATCCCAGGTGAGTCGCGCTCGGCGGTGTTCGCCGTGCCCCTCACCCCCGAGGGGCCCGACGACAGCCGGCTGACCTACTTTACCCAGCCGCTGGTCAAGCAGGCCGAGAAGTACGAGGACTTCGCGCTGACCGCCGATGGCCGCCACGTGCTGGCGACCACAGGCTTCGATCGCATCGATGACGAGAGCCACGCGCTGAACGACTACAACCACCTGCTGATCTGGCCGCTGGGCGAACCGGACCGGGTGCAGGTGGTGGACCCCGACCCGCGCGACGGCGTGGCGGGCTCGCTGGAACTGCGCGACAAGCTGAACGCCGCCATCGGCTTTCCCTACTACAAGATCGAGGGGCTCGCCGCGATCCCCGGCGAGCGGGGCGATGGCCTGCTGCTGTTCGGCGTGCGCGAGCAGGGCCAGGCCCATGACGACTTCGCCTACGTGAGCCGGGTGGTGGGGGCCCACTACGAGATCAGCGAGAGCGGCAACCTGGTGTTCCTCGATGCGCTGCGTGAGCACTATGCCTTCGACCCGGGCGAGCATCCCGAGGTCCGCTACGACTGCGGCCTCTCGAGCCTGGAGTACGACCCCTACCACGCGCGGCTCTACCTGCTGAACAGCTTCGAGGTGGAGGAGGCCGGCGAGGAGCGCATCGGCGGCTACCTGTGGGTGATCGGCCTGGAGGATTTCCGAACCGGCCAGAGCCCGACCCTGGTGACCACCCCGGCGGGCCTGCCGCTGGAGTTCGAGCACAAGGCCGAGGGCCTGGCGGTGCTGGACCATGATCGCCTGTTCGTCGCCTACAATAACGACCGCCACCTCGGCCTGGGTAGTGTCGACGAACGCGACGAGCGCCACGCCTGCGAGGCGCCCTACACGGTGCTCGGGATCTCCGCGACCTGACCTTTCCCTGCCTCAGCGCCGCAGCAGCACGGCGTCGAGAATGACCGGCACCTCGTCGCCGATCTGCTCGTAGCCCAGCAACAGCAGTACCGAGCGAAGCGTCGGGTTGGCCATCAGCTCGCGGCCATCCAGCGCCACCCGCTCGGCGTTGCTGACCCGTACCCGGCCGGGTGCCTCGCGGGTGAAGTGCACCGCCAGGGATTCGCGGTGGGTGGTGCCGCCGGACTGCACCGAGAGCTCGAGCACCTCCACCAGCGACTCGCCCACGGCCAGCGCCTCCAGGCGGTGGGGCGGGAAGCGGGTGGTCACGGTAGCCAGGGGCAGCTCGGTGAGGCCGGAGAGCCAGGGCGGAAGCGATCCCATGCGCTCGATCACGTCGCTCTGGGCCAGCCGCAGGGGCAGGCGCAGGGTGCCATCCGCCTCGGCGCTGCCGGCGAGGCGACGCACCTCGTGCTGATGGGCAATGGGCCCCGTCGGGGCGATCTGCACCACGGTGGCGGCCACCCGCGAACGCGCGGGGTCCAGCTCCCAGGCTGCAGTTGCCGGCAGGGCCAGCAGCAGGGCGAACAGGGCAGTGCCAATGGCAGCAAAACGGCAAGGGGGGAAAGGTCGCACCGGTCGATCTCCACAAGGGCAGGCCACCTGCAGACCGCGGCCGCCGAAGGAAGTGCCGCGTCGGGTGGTTTGGCAAACCAAGGGCAGCCGGCTATGGCCACCTTCATCGCCATTCGCTATCATACGTCGGCGCGTTCGCGCACCTTCCTTGAAAGGGCCTATAGCTCAGTTGGTTAGAGCAGGGGACTCATAATCCCTTGGTCGCTGGTTCGAGTCCAGCTGGGCCCACCAATGAAATCAGCGCCTTACGATTTTTACCTGGTGAGTCCCATAGTCCAAGGGTACAGTTTCGGTACAGTGCCGATCCTTCAGCCCCCTGGAGACTTTCATGGCCACCATCGTCAAGACCCCTGCCGGTAGCTGGAAAGCCGTCATCCGCAAGACCGGCTGGCCCACCACCGCCAAGACCTTCCGCACCAAACGAGACGCCCAGGACTGGGCACGCCGCACCGAAGACGAAATGGTGCGTGGTGTCTATATCCAGCGCAGCGCTTCGGAGCGCATGACGCTCGAAGCAGCCCTCAAGCGCTACCTGGCCGACGTCACCCCCACCAAGAAGCCCAGCACCCAAAAGAGCGAGCGCCACAAGGCCAGCACGCTGATCGAGCACTTGGGCAAGTACTCCCTCGCGGCCCTGACGCCGGAGCTGATTGCCAACTTCCGTGACACCCGCCTGAACAGCATTGGCCATCGTGGCCAGCCTATCAGCGCCAATACCGTGCGCCTGGAGCTCGCTCTGCTTGGCCATCTCTACACCGTGGCCATCCAGGAATGGGGTCTGGGCCTGACCTACAACCCCGTCCAAAACATCCGCAAACCCAGCCCTGGAGAAGGGCGCGACCGGCGCCTGAGCGCCGACGAGGAGAAGCGCCTGTTCGCCGTGCTACGGCAGCACAGCAATCCCATGTTGGCCTGGATCGCAAGAATCGCCCTGGAGACGGGCATGCGCTCCTCAGAGATCCTGACCCTCACTCGCTCCCAGGTCGACGTGAAACGCCGCGTGGTGCGACTCACCGACACCAAGAACAACGAAGCCCGCCTGGTTCCGCTGACTCAGGCCGCCACCGAGGTATTCAAGCAAGCGTTGAACAACCCAGTGCGCCCGCTTGACTGTGACCTGGTGTTCTTTGGTGAGCCTGGAAAGGATGGCAAGCGGGGCCCCTACGCCTACACCAAGCTCTGGAACCAGGCCAAGAAGCAAGCTCGACTGGATGACTTCCGCTTCCACGACCTACGCCATGAGGCCGTCAGCCGGTTGGTGGAGGCGGGGCTATCCGATCAGGAGGTCGCCGCGATCAGTGGCCATAAGTCGATGCAGATGCTGCGGCGGTATACGCATTTAAGGGCAGAAGATCTTGTCTCGAAGCTGGACCGAATACAAAACTACTAGCCAAACCATCTTGGGTGTAAAGCTGCGGTAGTAATAGTAATGTTATTACTATTACTACCGCTGAATAGCCAATCTCCCTTTAACTCCTGCCCAAAGCTAGCCCATGTTATGCCAGCGATGTGTGGCGGGCATGCTTCATATCATATTCTGTATAATATTTTGTATCGTATTTTGTATTGTATTAAGTGTTCGATACGAAATAAGCGCCTGGGCATGCCGCAAGGGAAAGCCGGGGGGCGCCTGCAAGAGTTAGCCTGAGCCGCTGATCTGAGTCTGTAGGCGAAGGGGGTAAAAAATATTGTGTATTTTTGTTAATCTGCAAGATGTTGAAATAATTTATCTTTTTGGTTGTCTATGTAAGTCAAATGGTCAAAGTGATATATATTGATGATCAAAGTATATTATATTGATTTCCCTATAAAACCGGCATGGTTGAGCTTTGTCTTAAATTGGCTAGCATAGGTTTCGTCAACGTTCGATTGATGGGTGCTAACCATGACTGTAGATGACTATCTTGTCGGGCGATTCGGCCTTCTAATGAGCATAACTGACCTGGCGGACCTGCTTGGTCGTTCGCCCGATGGTGTGCGAGTTTCTCTTTATTCAGATACTGAGGTCTCTCGAAAGCTGAAGCCAACGATGGTGAAGGTGGGGCGCCGTGTCTATTTCCGGACGCTCCAAGTAAAAGACGCCCTGAATTTGGAGCCTTCTGAATATGGCGCGTATTAATCCTTCGGTAGTGCAGGAGATTCTGGGGAGGGTGATTGGCTATTATACTGCCTTCACACTTCTTCCTGGTGTTTCTGTCCCTGGTGCAGTTTTTCTCAGTCAAGCCTTTTACTGGAGCCGTAATTCAACGACGAAAGCACGTAATGGATGGTTCTATAAAAATCAGCGAGGCGAAGATAGCTGGGAATCAGAAACGGGATTGACACCGAAACAGCAGGCCAATGCTAGAAAATCATTAGTAGAAATTGGCGTTCTTGAGGAAGAGAGAAGAGACGTTCCTGCAAAGATTTGGTATCGAGTGAACTGTGAGCGCCTGCTTGAGCTCTTGACGGACCAACTCGACGAAGGATCTTCTGGAAGTGGTTGTAATTCCAAGTTTTTCCCTTTGGTCGATTCTACTATCCCTTCTGGCCAATCTGGCGATCAGGATGGTCAAACCTTGATTCGACCAAAGGGCAAATCTATTACAGAGAATACAACACAGAGTACATCAAGAAATAAAAGCGAGGCGGCCAAGGCCAAGGGTTATCTTGGGTCCGCATCAAAATTAACTCGGGCGGAGTTGGCTGAGTTATTGGGCCAGCAAAGAGCAGACCTCATAGCCAGAAATTACGGCAGTGACAAGGTTGGAGCTCCTGCAGTAGAAGAAATGCGAAGAACCCTCCGCACATAGGATTCAAGTGGCGCGGAACGGGGGTGATGGCCCCGACCGCGCCTAACCACGATTGCCTGCATAGGAGGCATCCATGGCTAACAAACAGGGTATCACATCCGCCTACACCGACAGTGGCCTGTCGCGGCTGTACCGGTCACACGCGGTCGAACAGCATGCCATCCAGAGCGAGATTCAAACTCTGGTGATCATCGCCGGTTACGCTTGCGATTTTCTCACCGAAGGGGTGGAAGCCCTTCCCGAAGACTTTTTCACCTGCATCGAGGAGATGAAAGAGGTGATGGAGTCCATTGACTTGAAAAGTCTGGATTTTGAAAAGCGGTCGCTCACGCTCCAGAGAACGAAACGGCGTCTGGAGGCCAAGGCGACCCGTCAGGATCGTCAAAAGGAGGTTTGATCATGAGCAACAAAATTTCGTGCGCACGAAAAATGGCTGGTCTCGCCCTCGCGGCCACCATCGGACTATCGCAGCCAGCCATGGCGGGCGGGATTCCCGTGATCGATGTGTCGAGCCTGACCCAGCAGATTTTGCAGGTTCAGCACATGCTTAACCAAATCGAGCAACTGAAAAGCCAGCTCGCAACGGCCAACAAGGAGCTGGATAGCATGAGCGGGGTTCGTGGCCTTGGGAACGTCATTGACTCGGCCTATGACACCGCCGTGAATGTCGATCCTAACCAGGTGCTGAGTGACGCCGGCATCAGGGGGGCGAACGAACACGGCCTGTCCGATGAAGTGGCGGACCTGTACGACAGCGGCAACCAGAATACGGCGACCTGGCTTGGCCAGTCCCAAAAGTCCCTGGAACAGGCTCAGGATCGTTTCAGCGAGCTGACCGGCTTGGTGGCTGAGGTCAACAACAGCCCGGACCAGAAGGACATTCTGGACCTCCAGGCCCGTATCGGCGCTGAACAAGTCATGCTGCAAAACGAGATGGCCAAGCTGTCCATGCTCCGTTCGCAGGCCGAGGCCAACCAGGCGCTTCACGCTCAGCGGGTTCAGCAGATGCGTGTCGCGTCATCAGGGGAACCTTTCGAGCTTGATTGGTAAGGAGGCCTTATGAGTACCAGAAAAATTTCGTGCGCACGAAATATTGCCGTTTTGGTTCTGGTCAGCGTTGCGCAGTCCGGGTGCGTTGATGACACCCCGGATACTGGCCCGGTGCAGACCGTGGACTGGTACAAAGCGCATGACGACGAGCGCAAGGTGACCCTGGAGACGTGTGGCAACAACCCTGGCGAACTCCAGGAGACGCCGAATTGCATTAATGCACTACAGGCGCAGCGGGCACTGTCTAGCGGTGAGCCCTTCGAGCTCGACCTGTCTAGCCTCAAAAGCGAGGAGGGCTCATGAACCTGTTTGAAGGCATGTTCTCCGTCGTTGATCAGGCACTCGACCAGTACATTGTCAACACAGCTACTGACCTCATCGCTTACATCACTCCGATGTTTACCAGCATGTTGATCGTCTGGATTGCCATCTGGGGCTATTTGATGATGTTTGGCAAGGTCAGTGAGCCCTTGCAGGAGGGCGTTTTTCGTATCCTTCGCATCGGCTTCATCATGACGCTGGGGCTGACGGTCGGTACCTATATGGGCGTCGTGGTGGACTTACTGGCTCACGGCCCGGAAAAGGTAGCAGCAGTCATTACGGGGTCCAATGGAGGCGCAGCGGCCATTTTGGACAGCCTGTTCTCCCGCGTTCTCGCCGTAGCTGATCAGGCCTGGGATAAAGCGGGAGTCATGAGTGGTGATTTCGGCATGTATCTGGTGGCAATTCTGATCATGGTGTTTGGTGGTGGTGTTGCTATTGTAGTGGCGTTCCTCCTACTGGCCAGCAAGGTCGCTACCACAGTGCTGCTGGCGATTGGCCCGCTCTTTATCATCGGCCTGCTGTTTAACAGCACCCAACGATTTTTCGAGAGCTGGCTGGGCATGGTGATCAATTTCGGCATGCTGCTGGTTTTAGGTTCAGCCATTGGGCGCATGGTCATCGATGTCAGCGAAGCATTCATGAACATCGTGGAATCCTCGGCAGGCAGCATGGCCAGTATGACCACAAGCGCCTATCTGATTGCTTTTTTTGCTCTTGGAATCCTCGTGCTGAAGCAGGTGCCGGCCATTGCTTCTGCATTGGGCGGTGGTGTGGCATTGGCAACTCAGGGCGCTCTGGGCTCTGCTATGTCCGCGATGCGTCCCTCAGCCATCCGCCGTCAGTATCGCGGCGTTCAACGTGATGCACGCTTAGCAGGCAGTGCGGCAACCTCTCCGTACCGTGGCGCCAAGTCTGCCTATCGTGCCTACCAGAAGCGTTTCGGTGCTGGCAACACGATGACAGGAGGCTAAGTCATGAATAGCAATATCAAGTGGTTAGATATCTGGCGCGACCGAGTAGCGCGGGTAAAGCGTGGGGTGGGGCTGGTCATCTCGGGCCTGTTACTGGTGGTGGGTATCCTGTTGTCTGTGGCGTTGCTCCCTGAACTGCCTGGTTTAGTCAGCGTCGCTCTTGCTGGCGATGGCGAGGCTGCTCGTACTCTGTTTGTCTGTGTGGCCGGTATTGCTGTGTGTGTTCTCCAGTGGCTATGGCGCGCAACGATATATCCCGAGCTTCGGCGTGATCCACCTCAGAAGGAGACCTCATGAGCTACCGGCGCTTGACACCCGAAGAGATCGAGGACCTGCGAGCTGAGATGCGCGCTTCTGGACAGTGGATGAAAGCTGAGCTGGCCAAGCGTCGCCGAGAGCATGGTGAGACGGGTGCGGTAGAGACAAGTGCCTCCCCTATTACTAATGGCGAAGCCTCCCGATCAGCCCCAGGCGACGAGCAGTTTTGAGACAGGTCTGTCCGTATTGCTAATGGCGAAGCCTAACGCGTATCCCCGTGCTTGATAGCCTCGCCCGAGAAGCAGCCATTTTTCTTACGTACGAAAAGATTGGATGGGTTTGGGGCTAGGGCAGGATTCGCGAAGTGCCGGCACATGGTACCGCCGCCCTGAGTTGATCGCGCCCGAAGAGGGGGGCGGAGTCAAAATTTCTTACGTACGAAAAGTGTGGGTGGTTTTGAGGCTAGGGCAGGATTCGCGAAGTGCTAGCAAAACGTACCAAGGCCCAGTAGTAGCCATCGTGGCAAGTTGGAGAAATTTCTTACGTACGAAAAGTGAGGGTGATTTTGGGGCTAGGGCAGGATTCGCAAAGTGGTACCGGTTGCCGGCACCCTGCTGGCATTTGGTACCAAATTCGAGAGTCAGCGCGTGATGCAGGATGACGAGATGACAGAAACAGCAGTAGTCAAGACCAGGCTGACGCCTGGCGAGAAGGAAGCCTGGCAGCGTCTGTGTGAGGCATCTGGCCGTTCGGAGTCAGACGTACTACGAGAGATGATCCAGCGCGTATGTGGAGAGAGCATCGCCGAAGAAGGGCGAGATATGATGCGAGGTCCAAAGTCTTGCAAGTTATCGATTCGGCTGACTCGTCAAGAGCAGGAGTTGATTACAGAGCGTGCCGCTTACGAGGGCTTTCCGAATCGCACTCGCTGGGCTTCGGCGCTGATTCGGGCGACGCTGCTACGCCAGCCGGTCATGAACGAAGAAGAGCGCTTGGCCTTGATCCAAGCATCTTTCGCACTGACCGACGTCATTGAAAACGCGGGCGGCACCCAGCTGGGTTTACCTCGCATACGGATTAAGGGGCAGGGCCGGGGAGAAATCAGCATCAAGGAACTACAGGACAGAGTCTGTGAGGTTAACGAGCGCGTGATAGCACTGGTCTCCGGTGGGCGCAAGCGTTGGAACCTGGTTTGAGCATAGGAGAATGGAAATGCCTAGATATAGCTTCAAGGTCGACCCGTGCCCTCCGGAGGAAGGCTATGGCTGGGTCCTGAGGTACTTTGAAGATGATTGGGAGATCCCAGGCTACGAGCTGTTTTTGGCACCCCAGGACGTTGAGTGGATGAAAGAAGTTGAATTTGATAATGCACGGTTTTCAGGTGAGCTATGGGTAGAAGAGATGGTTTCAGATGTGGGGGTTGAGGCTTCGTCTAGATCTGAAAAAGAGCCGGATTTCCCTCAGCTTGATCTTAAGTTTTGATAGCAAACACCTTGCTTGCTTGGGGGTTGGGGGTGTTAAGTGCAATTAAAAATGTGACGGTTGACTGTGGTGGCAGTCTTTTGAGGTTTGGCTTGTTGTTTTTTTGTGAGGTGAGGTGATGCTCTCTATGTTAGTAGGCTTTGTTAGCGATCCTGTGGCTCAGTTTTTGGCGCTAGTGGTTATGTTGATCGCATGGGTCTTGTTTAGTCTTGTTCCCGATTGGCAGGATAGAAAAAGGTTGGCATCATCGAAAGTTTTTGATGATCTGTGCGAAGCATTTGTTAAATACAGTTCTGGAAGTGCAGGAGATATAGAGAGGGCTAGGCTTGAGTTTGCTGCAGAGAAGTTTTGTAAGCGCCATTTGAATCATCGCTTAGTTGCGATTGCATTTTTCTCAGATAGTGCACTATCTGTCTTGATGGATATGAGTAAAGTTGCTGGGGAAATAAAGTTTGAGAGCTTTAAGTTTTCCGCCAAAAGAAAAGGGGGTGGCTTTCCGAGCAGGCGTGATGGTGAAAGGATTCTTAGTGCTGGGAAGTGGTTTTATATGCTGTTCGTTTTATTGCTGGCTGTTGGTTATGTTTTGCTGGTTGTTCCTGGTTTCACAAGCAAATCAGCTGTTGGGCTGATGACTATTTCTTCACTTCCTTTTGTTTTGTCAATGATCTTGTCATTCAAGGCGTCAAGGGTTTATAGGTTGGCGAGAGTGGGTGAGTGTATAGAGAGTAATAATATTAACTTAACTTTACATGCTGAGAAGAAGGAGGAACCTCAGCTGTGTTAGAGATTGAATAATCACCGAAGATTTGAGCATCCTCGGCCACAACATGGATACTTTCGAAGGCTGGGCTGCTGTCAGCCCGGCCTCCCGTGTATGATGCCTCCCAATCAGTTCTGAATCGCACAAAACGTGGGGAAGCATCGTGAACACGGAGAGTCACTCTCAGCTGGCGGCCTTCATCTGGTCCGTGGCGGACCTGCTGCGCGGCGACTTCAGGCAGTCCCAGTACGGCCGCATCATCCTGCCCTTCACCCTACTGCGCCGCCTGGAGTGCGTGCTGGAGCCCACCAAGGACGCGGTGCTCCGCGAAGCCCAAGCCCATCAGGCCAAGCCCGAGGCGGTGCGCGAGAAGCTGCTGCTGCGTGCGGCGGATCAGCCGTTCTTCAACGCCTCGCCGCTGGCCCTGGGCACACTCTCCGACACCCAAACCGCCGACGACCTGATGAGCTACGTGCAGTCGTTCAGTCAGGACGCCCGGGAGATCTTCGAGCACTTCGATTTCGAGGGATTCGTACAGCAGCTTGGTGCCAGTAACCTGCTCTACCAGGTGGTGCAGCGCTTCGCCGCCATCGACATGAGCCCGCAGTGGCTCTCCAACTACGGCATGGGTCTGGTGTTCGAGGAGCTGATCCGCAAATTTGCCGAAAGCTCTAATGACACGGCGGGGGAGCACTTCACCCCGCGCGACATCGTCCACCTGACTACCTCGCTGGTGCTCACCGGCCAGGACGACAAGCTGCGTCCCCACGGCATCGTCACCGTCTACGACCCCACGGCTGGTACCGGTGGCTTCCTTTCCGAGAGCGACGAGTACATCCAGCAAGTCAGCCGGGACGTCACTGTCTCGCTGCATGGCCAGGAGCTCAACCCAGAGTCCTACGCCATCTGCAAGGCCGACATGCTGATCAAGGGCCAGGCGGTGGAGCAGATCAAGCTCGGCAATACCCTCAATGACGACCAGCTCCCCGCCGAACGCTTCGACTACATGCTCTCCAACCCGCCGTTCGGTGTGGAGTGGAAGAAGGTACAGAAAGAGGTTGCCGCCGAGCACAAGCAGAAGGGCTACGATGGCCGCTTCGGCCCCGGCCTGCCGCGGGTCTCCGATGGTTCGCTGCTGTTCCTAATGCACCTGGTGAGCAAGATGCGCTCCCGCCAGGAGGGAGGCTCACGTATCGGCATCATCCTCAACGGCTCGCCACTGTTCACCGGCGGCGCCGGCAGCGGCGAGTCCGAGATCCGCCGCTACCTGCTGCAGCACGATCTGGTGGAGGCTATCGTCGGCTTGCCCACCGACATGTTCTATAACACCGGTATCGCCACCTACGTGTGGATCCTCTCCAATCACAAGCCCGCCGAGCGCCGTGGCCAGGTGCAGTTGATCAACGCCACCGGCCGGGCCAGCAAGATGCGCAAGTCGCTGGGCAGCAAGCGCCAGTTCGTCGCCGACCGCGACATCGACGAGATCGTTCGCCTCTACGGCGCCTTCGAGGAGAGCGAGGAGAGCAAGCGCTTCCCGGTTGAGGCCTTCGGCTACCGGCGCATCACCGTGGAGCGCCCGCTGCGTCTCAACTTCCAGGCCAGCCCCGAGCGCCTGGCGCGACTCGATGACGAGAAGCCGATCCAGAAGCTGGAGGAGGGCGAGCGCGAGGCCCTCAAGGCCGCCTGTGCCACCCTGGACCCGGAGCAGGTGTTCACCAACCGCAACGCCTTCACCAAGGCGCTGCAGGCCGCCATCAAGGCGGCAGGCCTCAAGGTCGGCGCCCCGGTGCAGAAGGCGATCCTGGGTGCTCTCTCCGAGCGCGACTCCGAGGCGGAAATCTGCCTGGACAAGAAGGGGGACCCCGAGCCCGACAGCGGCCTGCGTGACTTTGAAAACGTGCCACTGGACGAGTCGGTCTATGACTATTTCGAGCGTGAGGTGAAGCCCCACGTCCCCGATGCTTGGATCGACGAGGGCAAGCGTGACCCGCTGGATGGCCGCATCGGCATCGTCGGCTTCGAGATCCCCTTCAACCGGCACTTCTACCAGTTCACGCCGCCGCGCCCGCTGGAGGAGATCGATGCCGACCTCAAGGCCTGCACCGACCGGATCAAGCAGATGATTGAGGAGCTGTCGGCATGAGGAAGGGCGCCGCTCAGCCTTGTCTTGCACAGTCATTGACAGTGAAAGGGACATGCCCTAGCATGTCGGGTAACACACCCGCCATGCCTCTCACTGAAGCACACTTTGGCGGGTTTTTTGTGTCCGGAGGTCGAGCATGAGCGACTTCCACAAGCCCGCGCACAGCATTGATGAGCAGATCGCGACGCTATGCAGCCGTGGCCTGGCGATACCCGACGAGGCTCGGGTGCGTCACTATCTGGCCAATATCAGCTATTTCCGTCTTTCAGCCTACACGCGTCCCTTCTACCAGCCAGGCCTCCAGGAGCATCGTTTTCTGGAGGGCACCTCCTTCGAGGATGTGCTGAGGCTCTATGTGTTCGATCGTGAGCTCCGCCTGCTGCTGCTTGATGCCATCGAACGGCTGGAAGTCGCGCTACGCGCTCAGTTGACCAACACCCTAGCTGAGCACCATGGCCCTCACGGCTACCTGGATCCTGAAATCTTCGACACCCGCTACAATCATGGGTGGTTGTTGGATAAGTTGGATCCAGATAACAACCGTAAGAAAAAGAATAAGGGCGATAAATCCCAGCCCGACATTGAGCCCTTTCTTAAGCACTACCGTAAGCGCTATACGGCAGCACCAAATCAGCCACCTATCTGGATGGCGATGGAGCTGCTTACTTTCAAGGAAGTTTCAATCTTGCTTGAAAACTTACGGCGTTCAGAAGATACCCAGCGTATCGAGCGGCACTTCGGCTGGAAGATGCCAGTGCTGAGATCCTGGTTCCGCAGCCTGTCCGATCTGCGCAACGTCTGCGCTCACCATGGCCGAGTGTGGAATCGAGAGTTCGGTAGCCGCCCCGAGATGCCAAGAAAGGTTCCGGCCGGCTGGCCGAGCATCCCTGGTAGCATCGAGACGGGGTCTCATGAGCACCCCGAGCAGCGTCTCGATCCGCGTAGGCGCCTGTATCTACAACTCGTGGTGATCGAGTCGCTGATGCAGGTCGTGTCGCCCACCAGTCAGTGGGCCGAGCGGTTGGTGACACTGCTGGACCATTACCCTCAGGTCTCACGTCCACATATGGGCTTCCCTGGACATTGGGATACGGAGCCTTTCTGGCGAGAAGCAGTGATGAACGCAAGAGAGGGGGCAAAGGCATGACTTTCCCGAAATACCCCGAATACAAGGACTCCGGCGTCGAGTGGCTGGGGGAGGTGCCGGCGCATTGGAACCACGGCAAGGTTCGCTATTTCGCCAAACTAGAGTCTGGTCATACTCCTAGCCGCAACAAGCCAGAGTACTGGGAGAACTGTACCGTTCCTTGGTTCACGCTATCGGATGTATGGAAAATACGGTCTGGACTTACCAAGGTCGTGTATGAGACGAAAGAGAAGGTTAGCGAGCTAGGGTTGGCTAACTCATCAGCACGCCTGTTGCCCGCGGATACTGTGATTCTTTCCCGAACAGCATCTGTTGGATACTCGGCGATTCTTGGTAAGCCAATGGCTACTACTCAGGATTTTGCCAACTGGATTTGTGGGAAAAAATTATTTCCAGAGTATTTGTTGTCAGTGTTCAGGGCAATGAAATCTGAGTTTTCTCGCATGATGATGGGGTCGACGCACAAAACCATCTATATGCCTGATATTGCAGAGCTGTACTGTGCTATTCCGCCAATGCACGAGCAATATAAAATAGTTACCTTTCTCGATTATGAAGCTGCCCGCATCGATGCCTTGGTGGAAGAGCAGCAGCGCCTGATCAAGCTGCTCAAGGAAAAGCGCCAGGCTGTGATCTCCCACGCCGTCACCAAGGGGATCGATCCTGACGTGCCGATGAAGGATTCCGGGGTGGAGTGGCTTGGCAAAGTTCCGGCCCATTGGAATCATGGCAAGGTTCGCTATTTTGCTAAGTTAGAATCTGGACACACCCCCAGCCGCAACAAGCCCGAGTTTTGGGAAAACTGCACTATTCCTTGGTTTACGCTCGCTGATGTATGGAAAATCCGGTCTGGCAGCACCAGGTTTGTGCATGAGACAAAAGAGAAGGTGAGTGCCCTTGGGCTTGCCAACTCATCTGCGCGTCTATTGCCAGTCGGTACCGTGATATTGTCGAGAACAGCATCAGTTGGATATTCAGCGATATTGGGCAAGCCAATGGCTACTACTCAGGATTTTGCCAACTGGGTTTGTAAAGAGGAATTGCAGCCTGAGTATCTGTTAGCAGTCTTCAGATCAATGAAGTCTGAATTTTCTCGCATGATGATGGGGTCAACTCACAAAACTATTTATATGCCAGATATTGCTGAGCTATATTGTGCAGTACCACCAATAACTGAGCAAGCTGAAATAGTTGCTTTTCTTGATAAAGAAACAGCCCGGATCGACGCCTTGGTGGAAGAAGGTGAGTCAGCCATCAAGTTGCTCCAGGAGCGCCGTTCGGCCCTGATTTCCGCCACCGTGACCGGGAAGATCGATGTGCGCGGCTGGCAGCCACCTACGGACTCAACGGCATCCACTGAGGCAGCCCAAACGGAGGTGGTATGACGCAAGGACGCAGCATCCGGCTCTTCCTGGTGGACGGCACGCCTAACGGCCTGCTGACCGCCGAGATCATGAACTGGACCGGCCATGTGTTGACCGGACCCCGCAGCAAACTCAGCGAGCTGGTCCAGCGACCGGAGTGTGGCCGTACCGGCATCTACTTCCTGGTCGGTACGGATCCTGAGGGCAACCCGCGGCCGCTGGTCTACATTGGCGAGAGCGACGACGTGGCCACGCGCCTCAAACAGCACAACCGCCCCGAGGAGAAGGGCGGCAAGGACTTCTGGGAGAAGGTCTGCCTGATCACCAGCAAGGACCAGAATCTGACCAAAGCCCACGTGAAGTACCTCGAGAGCTTGCTGATCAAGAGCGCCGGCGAAGTCGGCCGCTGCAAGCTGATCAACGGCACCGCCCACGAGTACATCGGCCTGCCAGAGTCTGACCGTGCCGACATGGCCTTCTTCATGGAGCAGGTACGCACCGTGCTGCCGGTGCTGGGGCTGGACTTTCTGCGTGATGCCACAAAGCCATCTGCCTCTACTGGAACACCCGATCCCCAAGATGCTCAGGCCTCGCCACGGTTCGTCCTGGAAGCCTCCAGACACGGGATCAAAGCCGTGGGGCAGGAAGTGGATGGTGAGTTCTTCGTATTGGAAGGCTCCCTGGCCCGGCGTGAATGGGCGGGCCCTTACCACAGCTATCAGAAGCAGCATGCCCAGCTCTGTGAGGAGGGGGTGCTCGTCGATAATGGCAATGATCTGCGGCGTTTCACCAAGGACTATGCCTTCTCCAGCCCCAGTGCTGCAGCCGCCATCGTGGTGGGGCGCGCGGCCAACGGCCGAATCGATTGGAAGGTCGCGGGCAGCGGCCTCTCCTATGGCGAGTGGCAAGACCAGCAGGTCAGCGCCGCCGCTCCATCGGCGGAGCAGTCCCCGAGCTGACGTAATGCTGCAAGCCCCATTCTGTCGCGGTGGCGAGAGCACGGTTTAGAAATAAACGTGAAAACGGCCTCAGCGGCCGTTTTCGTCACGCGATATAAACCTGGGAGTGCGAAGGCTTGCTCACCTTCCTCGATCGATATGCCACTCAAGTGCGGAAGCAGGCTTCACCGATATTTGGCCTCACCGTCCCTCGTGGACGAGTCACCGTCCTAAGTAGCCTTCTCCTTACATCTCTTAAGCGCTAGGCTGTTACTCAAAATTACGCCAAGCGCAGGGGATGACATGGCGGACAGCAGGGAAGCCCGCTTCCAGCAGGACATCATCGAGGCCATGACGGCCCATGGCTGGAAGGCCGGCACGGCCGGCGGCTACGATCGCGCCTCGGCGCTCTATACCGAGGACCTGCTCGGCTACGTGCGGGAGGCCTGGCCCGAGCGCTGGGAGAAGTTCTGCAAGTCCAATCCCCAGGCGCCGGAGCAGGTGTTCGTGCAGAAGGTGGTCCGCGAGCTGGACCGGGCCGGCACCCTGGAGGTACTGCGCCATGGCTTCAAGGTGCCTGGGGTGAAGTTCGACCTGTGCAGCTTCCAGCCTGACCACGGTATGAATCCCGATTCCCTGTCCCGCTACCGCGCCAACCGCCTGCGGGTGGTGCCCGAGGTCTCCTACTCGCCCCACGCCCGCGAGAAGGGCAAGGGCGGTGGCGACAGCTACAACCCCCGCCTCGACCTGGTGCTGTTCGTCAACGGCATTCCCACCGCCACCCTGGAGCTCAAGAGCCAGTTCAAGCAGACGGTGGAGAACGCTAAGCGGCAGTATCGCCAGGATCGCCCGATCAAGGATCCCGTCACGCGCAAGCCCGAGCCGCTGCTGGCTTTCAAGCGCGGCGCCCTGGTGCACTTCGCGGTGAGCCAGGCCGAGGTGGCGATGGCCACCAAGCTGGCCGGCAAGGAGACCTTCTTCCTGCCCTTCAACCGTGGGACGGAGGAGGGCGGCGCCGGCAACCCGCCCGCGAAGGACGAGCAGAGCTACGCCACCGCCTACCTGTGGGAAGAGGTGTTCGCGCCGGACGCCTGGCTGAAGGTGCTCGGGCGCTTCCTGCATCTGGAGAAGAAGACTAGCGAGGACTTCCACGGCCGACGCCAGACCAAGGAGACGTTGATCTTTCCCCGCTATCACCAGTGGGAAGTGGTCAACCGTCTGATACAGGCCACCCTGGCCGAAGGGCCGGGACGGCGCTACCTGGTGCAGCACAGTGCCGGTTCCGGCAAGTCCAACTCCATCGCCTGGTGTGCCCACCAATTGGCCAATCTCTATGCCGAGGATGGCAAGAAGCTGTTCAACTCGGTGATCGTGGTTACCGACCGCACCGTGCTCGACAGCCAGCTCCAGGAGACCATCTACCAGTTCGAGCACACCCACGGCGTGGTGCGGCCGATCACCCGCGACATCGGCAACCAGAGCAAGTCCGAGCAGCTCGCCGAGGCGCTGGCCAGCAATACCCGCATCATCATCGTCACTATCCAGACCTTCCCGGCACTGTTCGACGCCCTGGACAAGCGCCCCCAGCTCGCCGAGGGCAACTACGCGGTGATCGCCGACGAGGCCCACTCCTCGCAGACCGGCAGCTCGGCCAGCAAGCTCAAGGCGCTGCTGGCGGCCGCAGGAGAGACGATGGAAGGGGATGATGGGCGCGAGGGCGGCGGCGAGCTTGAAGTGAGCGCGGAGATGATGCTCGACGCCGCCGTGGCCTCGCGCCGCCCCAGCGAGCGCATCAGCTACTACGCCTTCACCGCCACCCCCAAGGCCAAGACCCTGGAGCTGTTCGGTCGCCCGCCGGACCCGGACCTGCCGGCAGGCGCCGACAACAAGCCCGAGCCGTTCCACCTCTACTCCATGCGCCAGGCCATCGAGGAGGGCTTCATCCTCGACGTGCTGCAGAACTACGTCACCTACAGCACCGCCTGGAAGCTCGCCCACCCCGAGGGGGAAGACCAGGAGGTTGATTCCAAGAAGGCCTCACGGACCCTGGCCAAGTGGGTGCGCCTGCACCCCTACAACATCGCCCAGCGGGTCGAGGTGATCGTCGAGCACTACCGCGACAACGTCCGCCACCTGCTCGATGGCCAGGCCAAGGCCATGGTGGTCACGGCCAGCCGCCAGGAGGCGGTGCGCTACCAGCTGGCCATGCGCGATTACATCGCCGAGAAGGGCTATGACGACGTCCACCCCATGGTCGCCTTCTCCGGCAGCGTGCCGCCCGACGAGGTGATCCCTGAGGAGGTCACCGAGACCAGCAAGTTGCTCAACCCCGGGCTCAAGGGGCGCGACCTGGCCGAGGCATTCGACACCGACGACTACAACGTGATGATCGCCGCCAACAAGTTCCAGACCGGCTTCGATCAGCCCAAGCTGTGCGCCATGTACGTGGACAAGAAGCTCCAGGGCGTGGACTGCGTGCAGACCCTCTCGCGGCTCAACCGTCTGTTCCCCGGCAAGCAGACCTTCATCCTCGACTTCTACAACGACGAGCAGGAGATCCTCGACGCCTTCGCCCCCTACTACCGCAAGGCGGAGCTGGCCGATGTCTCCGATCCCAACGTCGTCTACGATCTGCAGCGCAGCCTGGACGCCAGCGGCATCTACCACTGGCCCGAGGTGGAGGGCTTCGCCAAGGCCTTCTTCGACCCCAAGGCCCCGGCCTCGAGCCTCAGCTACTACTGCCGGCCCGCCCAGGACCGCTTCAAGCACAAGTACCAGGCGCTCCTCGAACAGCAGCAGACCTGGAAGGAGGCCCGCCGCATCGCCGGGCAGAACGGCGACGACAAGGGCCTCAAGCGCGCCGAGCAGGAGCTCAAGGAGGCCGGCACCGCCCAGGACGAGCTCGACCTGTTTCGCAAGAACCTGCAGAGCTTCGTGCGCACCTACGAGTTCCTCAGCCAGATCGTCACCTTCGACGACGCCGAGCTGGAGCAGCTGTGCGTCTACGCCCGCCATCTCGTCCCGCTGCTGCGCACCGACCGGCTGCTGGAAGAGGAGAGCATCGACGTCAGCGAACTGGAGTTGACCCACTACCGCCTCACCAAGCGCGAGGAGAAGCGCCTGCGCCTGGAGGAGGCCGAGGGCGACTACGGTCTCACCCCGGTCAGCGAAGTGGGCTCAGGGAAACCCCACGATCCCGAGAAGCAGCGCCTGGCCGAGATCATCGACCGGCTCAACGACCTCTACGGCGCCGAGGTCAGCGACGACGACAAGCTGCACTTCGCCAACGGCATCGCCGACCGTATCAAGCGTGACGAAGCGGTGATGGCCCAGGTTCGCAACCACAGCGAAGACCAGGTGATGCACGGCCTCTTTCCGAAGAAGGTCACCGACGCCGTGCTCGACGCCCTCAGCGACCATGAGAAGCTTTCCATGCCACTGCTGGAGGATGAGGAGACAGGACGGCAGTTTGCGCTGTTGATCCTGAAACTGCTGGCGGGAAGGACCGAGGGAAGTGTGCGGTCCGGAACGTGATTTTCCGTCTCTGTATCAATGAGTGTCTGACCCCGATTGTTTGACCCGATTGTTACACTGGAGGATATTTCCAGACTGTTCCATCAGCTATGATAGCCAAGAACTCACCATCACGGATCTATCACAGTATCTAGCATTATGTTGAAGAATGTCTCTCTCTAATGTTAAAGAAGATATGTTTTCACTTATATCTGAGATTAATAAATTGACGGCACGAAAAAGCATTAAAGACAAAACCACTCCAAAATGCCCATTTTGATCGTCAGGATCGGCATTTGAATAAACAGTTTTAGAAAAAGGTGCGATCCATTCTCGACTATCACAGTCCTCTATGTGTAGGTCATCATACATCCATGCGCAATTATTATACTGCAGGTGGTTCCTTGTTTTTGCAAAATCTCTAGCGGGCATGCCTCCTACAAAAGCATTGAATTCTGGGTCAAATGGAGTATTGGTTGTTTTTACAACCAGATTTTTAAAAAGATCCCATGTGTGTATGTGACCTGGCTTGAAATTCAAAGGAAGTAAAATAACAGATGTTGCTCCCTTATTGCTTCTTCCATCTAAAAGCCAGTATCGGGACGATACTGTGCTTGAAGACATATAGCAGCCTAGCAGCATAGTTATACTTCGTGCTAGGAAAAAAGAAGAAGTATAAGCAGAAACCTCGGCGTAAGTTTGGTCGTCGTTTTCAATATCCCGACTATAACTTCTTAATAGTGCACTTGCTTTGTGGGTGAGATAAATAGCCTCCCTCAACATAATTTCTTTAGAGTTTAGCATGGAGAATCCAACGCCAGATATGCCTGCATGTTGGAAGCTAGACTCGTTGATTTCTAACAAATCTTGAATAGATGTGCTTGGTGGCTTTCCAATCTCGTCGTAATCAACAAAGCTGAGCCTCCAGTCTTGTCGTAACTGGTGCCAGCTTTGTTGAGGAATTCTTCTGATAACTTTTTTAGGCATCATACTAAATCAACCTGATCATTTCACCTTGGCCTTGCTCTTGCATAACATTTTTAAAGTATGTTTCAAAATCTCTTCCTGCTTGATTCTCCGCTGCCGTGCCGGTGCCAATTTTATCCCAATCAGAAAACTGGAAGTCAGAAACTTTGCTCAACATTGACTCGATGTCTTCAACCCTAAAACCACGCTTTTCTTTCGCTGTTATTGAAAAAATTGGGTGAAGAGCGTTAATGACTGCACCAAACCCTAGTGTTTGGAAAAATCTTTGTTTAGTCAATGAGAACTCATCTGGGAATACCGATTTTAGAGCTTTGAAATAATTTTCAATGATGAGGCTGAACTCTTTTTGAGAATATGCGGAGAAAGGCCCTTTGCTTTCGAGAATGAGAGGATATATTTTTCTAACAAAGTTGTTGAGTGAAATTTGACCTTTTTTAGGAGAGGTGACTACCACGATTTTCTCGAAAAAAATTGAGTCTGGATCTTTTCTAAGAGTGTTCGCGATATCTGCAGCTTTTTCCTTAGCAACATCCATTGGCTTTGTTTTAGGGGGGAGGAAGTTTAGGAGATCGTAATATAGTGAGGTGGGAACTCCTTTGGCCTCTCTATTAATAGTTACAAATTGAGCAATTTGATCTTTGAGGTCTAGGCCGATATAGGCGACAATAGGAAGCTCTATTTCAGATTCTTTATCTGCAAGTGCTGCGCCTCTTAATCGATGTTGTCCATCAATGACCCAAGCGGAGTCTGGCGAATCTTCAATGCTGATTTCTGAATTAATTTCATCATATTCTGCTTTTCCTGCATCAAGTGACAATACAATTGCAGGAGCTATAGTTTTACGGCTAAGAATGTAGTCTTTGATATCTTTTGCGCGGGAGGGAGATAGTGCCCTCTGATATCCCTCCTCCTTGTCATCACTTTTCTGGTTTATACTCGAAAACCGCCAGATATCACCAGCGCGTGCTGAAAATAAGTATAAATTATTTTCACCTTGGCTAAATCTGATTGCCTTGTATTTCATGTCAAACCTCATCAATTACTGGATTTCTACCGACAGCCCCTGCTTTCTTTGGATCAAAAACAGGCCTGTCAATTTCTCTATACTGAAGCGTCCCGTTTTGTGCTGAGACGAGCCTTTTTTTAGCTATCTTAAAATAGCTCTCTGAGAGTTCCATACCCAAAAACTCTCTGCCTTCCATTATGGCCGCTGCTCCGGTAGTGCCAGCACCCATAAAGGGATCTAATACAATACCGCCATTGGGTGACAAAGACTTAACCAGCCTTTGAGCTAAGGCAATAGGAAATTGGCACGGATGACCTGTTTTCTCCACATGATTGGCCTTAACGTTTGGTATAACCCAGAGATCCCCAGGGTTTTTCCCAAGTGGGTTGCAGCTATATTCTCCCTTCTTATTGCCTTGGTAGTATTTTTTCCCAGGATACTTCTGCTTAACCCTTACCGAATCTAAATCAAAGTAATAGTTGTCGCCTTTGGTAAACCAAAGTATAGTTTCATGACGCCCGCTAAATCGGTTCCTGCAATTAGCTCCATGCTCAAAATGCCAAACTATTCTGTTCCTAAGTTTAGCGTCTGGGCACAGCCTTTTGAAGGCTTCATAAACTATAAAGTCCAAGGGTATGATTTCACCTTTGTTTACATGATGACCAACTTGCCAGCATATTGAGCCGCCTGCTTTAGTCTTTTTATATACTTCTTTGATTATGGGTTCATTGATCTCCAAGAACCCCTCAATTGTTGTATGAACGTCATATGCTTTTCCTATACAGTAGGGTGGTGAAGTCAAAGTGAGGTCAACACTTTCATCGTCAAGAGTAGGAAGGACCTTTAGGCAATCACCATTAAAAATATTGTAGCTCATTTGCATTACCAGCCATCGTACAGTAAAGGCAATTATACCAGCTTGGCGCGGGAGATCTAGACTGTTTGTGCTGGGCAAGGTGCGGTTGTGAAAAAAATCAATAAAAACAACTGCTTATTTGGTTTTGGCTGGCGTTCTCAATACCTGGCTCCTGCTCATGCCGTCGCAGTTGGCGCGCTGATATCGCTGTGTAGCAGTCTCCCAGCCGTTATCAGCTACTGCTAAGCGACAATGATTTTTGTGAGCGCTTCAGTTGAGGTAGATTTGCTGGGTAGTACCTGTTTCAGTTGTCTAGAAGGCAGCTCGTTACTTGCCAAGGAGCGACGCTCGATGTGACCTAATGGTTGACCGGTTTTCGAGTCTAATTCTGGTTTTTTGATCTGTAGACCGGTACAGTAACGGTACACACACCAGCTTCCTATGCTATCCTCAACTTACGCTAAGCTACTGATTACAAAGAACTGTACCTTCCGCTAGATTTCGGTCAGTTTCCCTTGTCTGTTAGTAACTTATTGTTTTAAAAGCGAACTCATAATCCCTTGGTCGCTGGTTCGAGTCCAGCTGGGCCCACCATCGCTGCATTTCAAGAACACCAGTCAGCCCACCCCCATGGCCGCGATGTCCTTGGCAGAGTAGAATTGCTATTAGCAAGCTATCTACCTTCAGAGCGATCCATCCCATGGGATGCGGCGCTCCGGCTGACGCACCACGACTACAAGAATCCCGCTTGCCTCCCCTGACACAGCGCCACGGCCTGCGATGCCGCTGGTGTAGTTCCACCGTGCCGCAGGTCCGGCACATGCCCTGTCAGAGGAGACCTTCCCTATGCCTCGCCCGACGCGCCCCGATCCCGGCACCGCCATGCACGCTCTGATTCGTGAGATCCGTACCCGCGTTCCCTTCGCCACACCCGGGTCGAGCCTGTGTCGAGGGCCCTGTCGGGGCTGCTCGAAGAAGCTGCTGGAGTTCCTCGATACCGAAATTGAGGAGTGGGAGGGCGGCCTGGAGGAGGGCGAGGTGCCAGGCTTCGGCGACCTCAAGCGACTGGAAAAGCTGGCCACCAAGGTCATGGCGGCGCTGCGCCGCAACGGCTTGGTCGTCTGAGCTTCTCTGACCAAGGCACCCGGGCTCGAGGCGCGGGAGGCGCTTCGGGGGCAAGCGGCGTGTCTCTCTTCTATGGTGAGGAGTGAGGCGTGTGCCTCTTCAGCGGGGAGGGGGAGCGATGATGGGCACCCGACAAGTGAGTGTTATCCATCCGTGGCGGGCGCTGGGCCTGGCCACGATCGCGGCGCTGGCACTAGGCGTCGTCGCCGAGGCGTCGGCCCAGGGCCTCACCGGCGTCTACTGCGCGCGCGGTGGCGACGATGCCTTGGTCGTGGAGGGGCACGGCCAGTCGCTCAGCTTCATGCTGAGCTCCTGGCAGGGTGGCATGCACCACTGCGGCACCGGTCGCCTGACGGCGACGGCACAGGGAGGAGGCTTTGCGGTGACCGATGGCGCCTGCACGCTGCGGCTGCGGGAAGACGGCCTCGATATCCTCCTGGAGGCGGCACCCTTCGAGGCCTGCAAGCAGCAGTATTGTGGGGCGAGGGCGGCCCTCGATACCCTGCGCCTGCCGCTGTCGAGCCGTCGGCCCCTGCCGATGCCGTTCGACCAGATCTCGATGATGGAGACTCCCGTCTGCCGGTAGCGTCTGGCCTGCAAGCAGAAAGGAAGATGGCCGCCAGGGGCGGCCATCTTGATGGGTTATTGGTGAAGGTTATCCATCATTTTCACGACCTTTCTTCTGTTTCTTCTCCTTGCGCTTTTCCTTGAGCGTCTTCTGGGGAGCCTTCTTGGCCTTTTCCTTGCTCATATGGTCACTCCTCCTGGTCAGGTCCCGGCAAAATGCCGCCTTTGCCGGCAAGCTTTCTAGGCTGGGTCATCCAGCATGTGCGGCAATCAAAGTACGTATCAGCGATGCACGTCGAGGACGCGGAGCTTGCGCTCCATGCCGAGAATCCGGACGCCTACCACCTCCTGCTCGGCGGATGAGAGCAGGGCGGCTCCCAATGGGGAGAGGATGGAGACCAGCCCCGCGGAAGGGTTGGCTTCGGTGGGTTGGGTGAGGGTGATGACCTGGCGCTTTCCCGAGGAGAGGTCCAGGTACCGGATCGTGCAGTTGATGGCCGCTCTCGTCAGGCCGCATCCGGCCGCCAGGTTCTCTACGCGGCTGATGACGCAGGCGTAATCGATGGGGCGTCCGCGGAAGAAGAAGGGGTGGCGCATTCCCTTGGTGAAAAGGTAGTCAAGGTACCCTGATTTTTTCAGGATAAAATGTCTGCGAGCCAATTGGATGCCTCACAATAAATAATGGCGGTGCTTGGGAGTGTTCCTGCTTTTATAGGGCAGGTTTACATGACCATACCTTAGAAAAAATAAAAAGCAAATCGGCGGTGATAAGGGTGGTTTTCTCCACTTTATTTCGTTTTATATGTGCCGGGTTAATTGATCGGTTTTTGGGGACGCACCCCAATAACTACGCCCTCAGCGATCACGAGAAGCTCAGGGGAAATTGGGGACGTACCCCAATAACCCCGGATCAGCGCCGCCGGTATCGGGTGCCGTTCCCCGGCACGCGCCCCGGTACCGGCTCGCGGCGTTCTTGTGGCCTGGTGTCGAAGACGGCCATGGCCTCGTCCAGGCTGGTGGCCACCGCATCCCACGGCAGCGGCGAACCGGCGAGGTGGCAGTGGTAGAGGGCGTCGTCGTCGATCTCGACACGATGTATGTCGTTGCCCTGATCGTCCTGCCACCAGTCGGCATGGATATGCTGCCAATGGGAGGTGAGCGGGGCGCCAAAGGAGATGTTCATGATAGCTGTCCCTTGTTGGACACGAGGCGCGACCTGAGACATGACGGCTTCGCGAAAGGGGGTAATCGCCAGACCTGATTCATCATTGGTCCCTGACAACTGCTTGAAACTCCAGGGGCCGCTCTCGATGATGCTTCGCCGGTCACGATGGTGAATACCCTTCCCGCACCGTCGGCATGGTCCCCTTATGATCAAGCTAGTAGAAAAACGCTGTTTGTAAACATCTGTAACAATTTTTCCTTCAGTCATCACGACGGAGGGAGAGCAGCTGCGACGGCCCCAGGGTCAGGGGCGGCAGGGCTAAGTGGGCGCGATGAATGCCATCTGGCCGCGACGAGGCCAGATGCGTAGAATCGCTGCTAGCAAGCTATCGATCATGACGTGCGATCCTCCCATCAGAGGCGACGGTTCGGCTGACGCCCTCCCATAACAAGATTCAGCTTGCCTCCCCTGACACAACGCTATTGGCCTGCGATGCCACCGGTGCGGTTCCACCGCGTCCGCAGGCCCGGAAATGCCTTGTCAGAGGAGTTCTTCCCCATGCCTCGCCCGACGCGCCCCGATCCCGGCACCGCCATGCACGCTCTGATTCGTGAGATCCGTACCCGCGTTCCCTTCGCCACACCCGGGTCGAGCCTGTGTCGAGGCCCCTGCCGGGGCTGCTCGAAGAAGCTGCTGGAGTTCCTCGATACCGAGCTCGAGGAGTGGGAGGGCCGCCTGGAGGAGGGCGAGATGCCGCGCTTCGGCGACCTCAAACGCCTGGAGAAGCTGGCCATCAAGGTGATGGCGGCGTTGCGCAGGAACGGCCTGATCGTCTGAGCTTGTGCTCCGGTGCACCTGGAGAATGGGGAACCTGACCCACCCTCGCCATGGCGTAATGAACTTCTGGCCTGGTTTGCTATCATTGATAGCATTGATGATGATTCAGGAGAACCGGCATGGCCAGCATCACGATTCGTAACCTGGATGATGCGCTGAAGGCCGAGCTCCGGCTGTCGGCGGCGCGCCATGGGCACTCCATGGAAGAAGAGGTGCGCTTGATCCTGCGCCGCGCGCTGGCGACAGCACCTCAGCAGGGATTAGGCAGCCGAATCCGGCAGCGCTTTGCCGAAGAGGGCGGGGTTGAGCTGGAAGTACCGAGCCGCCAGCAGCGCCCACGGGCGGCGGAGTTCGAAGAGTGATCGTACTGGACACCAATGTGCTCTCCGAGCTGATGCGTCCTTCTCCCGAGCCGCGCGTGGTCGCGTGGCTGGACGCTCAAGAGGCTTCGTTTGTGTCCATCACGGCGATTACCGTTGCCGAGATCCTCTACGGCATCCAGCGTTTGCCGGAAGGGCATCGCAGGCGCGCCTTGGCGTCGGCTGCTGCCGCCATGTTCGAGGAGGACTTTGCCGGCCGTATTCTTCCCTTCGATGCCGAGGCGGCGGTTTGCTATGCCGAGTGCGTCACCGTGAGTGAACGAGTGGGCAGGGCGGTGCAGATGCCGGATGCCCAGATCGGGGCGATCTGCCTCTGCCACCAGGCGGTGCTTGCCACACGCAATACCAAGGACTTCGAGTCCCTGGGTGTCCAGCTGATCGACCCTTGGCAACAGGCGTAATCCGGGGCGTACTCCGATTCCCTCGACTCCCCGGCATCAGCCTCTTTTCAGCCGGAGAATATCCGCGACGCTCTCGTCGACCGGGTAGCGAACGAAATCGCGCTCCTTACGGTCGGCGCCATACATGGCCATACGGTCGGCCAGTTCGTTGCCCTCCACCCCGGCATGTCCCTTGACATGGGCGATGGTCACCTTCGACTTCAGGCTTTCGTAGAGAGCGTAGGTGGGCTGGATGATCTCGGGGTTCTTGATCGGCTGGCCATCGGCCTTCTTCCAGCCGCGCTTCTTCCAGCCGCCGGCCCACTTGGTGATGGCATTGATGGTATAGGTGGAGTCGCAGTGGATCCGCACGGAGGCTCCCCGCGCGACCTCCTCCTGGGCGACCAGCAGGGCCTGGCGCAAGGCGTTCAGCTCCGCCGTGTTGTTGGTGCCCGCGGGGTTGTAGAGGCCATACCAGAGTTCAGCGAGCTTGCCGTCACGGTAGATCACCATGCCTGAACCAGCATCGCCGGGGTTGGGCTCACAGGCACCGTCGCAGTAGATCTCCGTATCGTAGGTCTTGCCAGGGGCGGAAGAGGTGCCCGATGGCGTGGGTGCCTTGCGGCGTGCCGGTCGTTTCGCGGGCGTGCCTGCGGCCTCTCCCTGCCTGGCGGGTGCGCTCCCGCCCGGGCCCTTCGAGAAGGCCGCTTCGGCCGCTTCCCGGGAGGGGAAGGACTTGAAGCGCGCCTTGGGGTAGCCCTTCACCTGGCGGCTGCACTCCTCCCAGGAGGTGAAGATGCCGGTCTGCCGGCCTACCCAGACGACGTAGAACTTGGGGCCCTTGCTGGCTGCCATGACCTGCTCCTTGGCAATAATTCGGCCCGCTATGATACATGACTCGCCCCTTCACGGCCGGGCTTGCCTCAAACCGAGATCAGCACCCCGCCGCCCGCCAACAGGGCAACTACCGCCCAGGCAGGGAGCTTCCATACGCCGAGCAGCAGGAAGCCGGTGAGCGCCAGGGCGAACTCTTGGGGCCCGAGGATGGCGCTGGTCCACACCGGCTGGTAGAGCGCCGCTCCCAGGATGCCGACCACGGCGGCGTTGGCGCCGCGCATCAGTGCCTGGGCGCTGTCCCAACGGCGGAAGCGGTTCCAGTGGGGGAGCACCGCCACCAGCAGCATGCCCGGAAGGAAGATCATCACCAGCGCCAGGGCGGCGACTACCAGGCCGCCACCCAGCGGTGACATTACCGAGCCCCCTATCACTGAACCCAAGTAGGCGGCAAAGGTGAACAACGGTCCGGGGATCGCCTGGGCGGCACCGTAGCCGGCCAGGAAGTCATCCGGGCTCACCCAGCCGGACTGCACCACCTCGGCTTCGAGCAGCGGCAGCACCACGTGGCCACCGCCGAACACCAGGGCACCGGCGCGGTAGAAGGCATCCATTACCACCAGCGTCATGGAGGGCGTGACCCAGGCCAGCAGCGGCAGTACGACCAGCAGCACGACGAAGCCGGCCCCCGCCAGATGGCCGGCGCGGCGGGAAACGGGCAGCGTCAGGGGATGCGCCTCGGCCTCGGCGTGGGCGCGGCAGAACGCCATGCCGGCCAGGGCACCGATGAGGATGGCCGCCACCTGGCCCAGCGGACCGCTCACCAGCACGACGGTGAACACCGCGGCGAGCGCGATACCGGTGAGGCGGCGGTCGGGGCAGAGATTGCGCGCCATGCCCCACACCGCATGGGCGACGATAGCCACGGCGGTGACCTTGAGGCCTTGGATCAGGCCCTGGCCGATGGGGCCCTCGAAGGCGGCGGCGCCCAGGGCGAAGAGCACCAGCAGGATCGCCGAGGGAAGGGTGAAGGCCGTCCACGCCGCGAGCGCCCCCCAGGGGCCGCCGCGCATCAGCCCCAGGGCGAAGCCGACCTGGCTGCTGGCGGGGCCGGGCAGGAACTGGCACAGCGCCACCAGGTCGGCGTAGGCCTGCTCGGTCAACCAGCGGCGGCGCTCCACGAACTCGCTGCGGAAGTAGCCGAGGTGGGCGATGGGGCCGCCGAAGGAGGTCAGGCCCAGCAGCAGGAAGGCGCGGAAGACCTCGCGGATGCGGCCCGGGGTTGCCTGGTCAACGCTCATGACACTCTCCTGAAGCCTTTGGCAAGGCTGTCACCCTGCGGGTGAGGGATGACGATAGTGTGACGGCACGCTGGGTGCGAAGGGGGCGGGAGATCATGTCCCCGGCAGGAACTGGCGGCACAGCGCCGCCACCAGGATGCCGCCGGCGATGGCCGGCAGCGGCTTCTTGAGCGTCAGCATGATCACGGCGGTGGTGAGCAGCGCCAGGCGGGCGCCGGTGTCGCCGGTCACCGCCAGGGGCGCAAGCAGTGCTACCAGCACCGAGCCGGACATGGCGTGGATGAACTGTCGCACCCGGTAGCCGATGGGCACGAAGGACATCACGAAGACGCCGCCCCAGCGCGTCGCCAGGGTTACCAGCGCCATGGCCAGGATGACGAAAAGTGCCCCCATGCCGCCCGTTTCGAGGCTCATTCGCGCTTCCCCCAGGCCAGGCCCACCAGGCCGCCGGCGATGGCGCCCACCACCACGTGGCTGTTCTCCGGCAGATAGTAGAAGGCGAGCAGCGAGGCGCCGGCGGCCACCGTCCAGATCAGCAGCATGCGCAGGTTCTTCTCGCCGCCCACCACCATGGCCAGCAGGAAACAGCCCATCACCATGTCGAGCCCGAGGCTCGCGGGGTCCTGCACTGCTCCACCGACGTTAAGGCCCAGCCAGGTACCCAGCACCCAGAAGCCCCACAGCGCGATCCCGCCGCCCAGCAGCAACCCCAGTCCCGGTCGGCCACGGCCGAAGGCCTGCATGGCCATGGCCCAGTTGGCGTCGGAGGCGACCAGCATGATGCCGTAACGCCGGGCCGGTGAGAGCGATTCGAGCCAGGGGTAGAGGGTGGCGCCCATCAGCAGGTGGCGTGCATTGATGGCAAACACCGTTACCAGCAGGGTGAAGAAGGGCACCTGTGGCCCCCACAACTCCAAGGCGGCGAACTGCGAGGCTCCGGCGAAGACCAGGGTGCTCATCAGCACGATTTCCAAGTCGCCGAGTCTGGCCTGGGTCGCCGCCAGGCCGAAGGCGACGCCAAAGACGATGACGAACAGCGAGAGCGGCAGCAGCGCCTTGAATCCCTCCCACACCAGCGCCCGGTCCAGGCGGTAGGGGCTCGCTTCCTTGCGTGTCATGTGGGCTCCTCTACGCCCAGTCGTCCGGGCTCGTTGATATTGTGTTGTTATCAGTTCGCCATCCCTGGCGGCCGGAATCAAGCTGGCCTGGCCGTGGACGGGTGGTACGCCGTGAGCGCCCAGCGAGGATGGCGTCATCGCGCAGCTCCGGGCGCACGATATCGTCCTGGGTCAGGTCGAGCGCGGCGAGGCGGGCGAGCGTGGTGGAACCTTGGCGTTGGTCGGTGGTGGTCTGGGCAAGATGGCTCATGTCGGTCTCCTTTTCCCCTGTCTGGAGGTCGTGGTTCGGCAAGCGCCGACCCAGGGGAGAGGAGTCGTACGCCGCTTTAGCTGCATTTCTATCCCGCCCGCAAGTTGGTGCTTAAATCGGCGGTGCCCCGAGGGCCAGATACACAAAACCCGCTTTGCAGATGCTAAAGCGGGCTCTTGGCGTCGCTTTAGCTGGATTTGTAGAGCGCCCGCAAGCTGGGATTCAAATCGGCGCTGGTTTTACGGTACGGCGCCGCCGGGGCGATGTCAAACGCCTTCGGGCCGGGTGATGGCGCCGGCAGGTGCCTGGCTGTGTTGTGGTGGCCTCTTCCATCGCCGATAAATCGGGCTCCCACAGTAGCTGCCCTTGTACCACCGCGATCGCTGATAAATCGGGCTCCCACTATATCGGGCTTCCCAAAATAGTGTTGTCTCTATCTGCGATAGCCCTGGGGCCGGGTGGCGAAGCGGGCGCATGTTGACGTTGAATTGCACCGGTCAGCCGACCCAGCGAGTTTTCTCTGCCATGATGCATGCTCGAACTCCAAGGAGAACTCCCCGATGAGCGATACCGCCCTGATGATCGTCGACCTGCAGAACGACTACTTCCCCGACGGCAAGTGGCCACTGGTGGGCATCGAACCGGCTGCCGAGCAGGCCGCCGCCGTGCTCGGGCACTTCCGTGAGCGCTCGCTGCCGGTGGTGCATATCCGCCACGAGTTTCCCTCCGCCGAGGCGCCCTTCTTCGCGCCGGGCAGTGAGGGGGCGCGCATTCACGCCACCATGGCGCCGCGGGAATCGGGCAACGAATCGGTGGTCCTCAAGCACAGCGTCAACGCCTTCCTCGGTACCGACCTGCACGAGCACCTGCAGGCGCAGGGCATCGAGAAGCTGGTGGTGGTGGGCGCCATGAGCCATATGTGCATCGACGCCGCTACCCGTGCCGCCTCGGATCTCGGCTACCAGGTCACGGTGCTGCAGGATGCCTGCGCCACCCACGACCAGACGTTCAACGGCGAGACGGTGCCGGCGGCCCAGGTGCATGCGTCCTTCATGGCCGGGCTGGCGTTCGCCTATGCCGAGGTCACCGACACCGCCGAGTGGATCAAGCAGCACTCATAGCCTTGCCTGGGGGGCGTAATCCACCATCATGGGGGATAATTCTTCCAACTTCCGCTTTCCAGGAGTGACCATGCGTATCAATGCGGACTTCACCCGGCGTGCCGTCGTCACGCCGGAGCATCACGAGTGGGTGGCCTCGCCCCAGGGCGGCGTCGAGCGGGTGATGCTCGACCGGGTAGGGGCCGAGAAGGCCCGCGCCACCAGCCTGGTGCGCTACGCCCAGGGCTCCCACTTCCCGCCCCATGAGCACCCCGGCGGCGAGGAGATCCTGGTGCTCTCCGGCACCTTCTCCGACGAGAGCGGTGACTTCCCGGCAGGCTGGTATGTGCGCAACCCGCCGGGCTCCGCGCATCGACCCTCCAGCGAGCCGGGCGCCACCATCTTCGTCAAGCTGTGGCAGATGCCGCCGGAGGACGATCATCACGTCCGCGTCGACACCAACGACCCCGCCGCCTGGCATCGCCAGGGGGAGGGGCGCGAGACCTGCCCGCTGTTCGAGTCCGCCGCCGAGCGAGTCTGCCTGGAGCGTCTGGCGGCGGGGCAGGCGCTACCGCTCGAGGCGACCCGGGGCGAAGAGCTGCTGGTGCTGGACGGCGAACTCGTGCTCGACGGCGAGGCTCCGGGCCAGACCCTCAGCAAGGGGAGCTGGCTGCGCCTGCCCGTCGGCGACACGCCGCGCCTTCTCGCCGGGGCGGACGGCGTCACCTGCTATCTCAAGCGGGATCATCTGGCGCCCTTGACTGTCGATGCCTGATTGAAGAAGGGCCGCCCCTTTCTGGGCGGCCCTTCTGCACTTCCGCTCGAGTGGCGAGCATCGGCTCAGCACTCGATGGCGTTCACGGCCAGCCCGCCCGTCGAGGTCTCCTTGTACTTCGCCTGCATGTCGGCGCCGGTGTCGCGCATGGTGCGGATCACCTTGTCCAGCGAGATGAAGTGCTCGCCATCGCCGCGCAGCGCCATCTGGGCGGCGTTGATGGCCTTCACCGAGGCGATGGCGTTGCGCTCGATGCAGGGCACCTGGACGAGGCCGCCTACCGGGTCACAGGTCAGCCCCAGGTTGTGTTCCAGGCCGATCTCGGCGGCGTTCTCCACCTGGTCGATGGTGCCGCCCATCACCTCGGTGAGACCGGCGGCGGCCATGGCACAGGCGGAGCCCACCTCGCCCTGGCAGCCCACTTCGGCACCGGAGATGGAGGCGTTCTTCTTGCACAGGATGCCTACCGCGCCGGCGGTGAGCAGGAAGTTCACCACGTCGCGCTCGTTGGCCCCGGTCTGGAACTGCATGTAGTACTGCAGTACCGCCGGGATGATACCCGCGGCGCCGTTGGTGGGTGCGGTGACCATACGCCCGCCGGCGGCGTTCTCCTCGTTGACCGCCAGGGCGTAGAGGTTGACCCAGTCCATGGCCGACATCGTGGAGGCGATCAGCGAATGATCGTCCTTGCTGGCCAGCATGTGTCGATAGAGGGTCTTGGCGCGGCGCTTGACGTTGAGCCCGCCAGGCAGGATGCCCTCGGCCTCCATGCCCTTCTTGACACAGGCCTGCATGGCGCGCCAGATGCTGGCGAGGCCCTCTCGGATCTCCTCTTCGCTGCGCCAGGCCTTCTCGTTCTCCAGCATCAGCTCGCTGATGCGCAGGTCGTGCTCGTGACACAGCCGCAGCAGTTCCTCGGCGCTGTTGAAGTCGTAGGGCAGTTGGGTGGTGTCCGCATCCAGGGAGCCAGCGGCGGCCTGGGCCTCATCGATCACGAAGCCGCCGCCCACCGAATAGTAGGTGTTGCGGTGAAGCTCCTCGCTGTGACCGTGGGCGATCAGGCGCATGGCGTTGGGGTGGTGGGGCAGGCTCTCCTCGAGCAGCTGCATGTCGCGGGCCCAGATGAAGGGCACGCTGTGGCGGCCATCCAGACGCAGCGCCTGGGCCTCCTGCAGCTCCTCGATGGAGGGAGCGATGATGTCGGGGTCGATGCGATCGGGGCGCTCGCCCATCAGCCCCATGATCACGGCGTGGTCTGTGCCATGGCCGATGCCGGTGGCGGAGAGCGAGCCGAAGAGCTCTACCTCGACCCTTGCCACGCGGGTCAGCAGGTCGCGCTCCTTGAGTTCGCCGACGAAGTCGTAGGCGGCCCGCATCGGGCCCACGGTGTGGGAGCTCGAGGGCCCCACGCCGATCTTGAACAGGTCGAAGACGCTGATGGACATGGTCGTGAACCTCTTTTGTTGTCTTGGCGACTCGGTGCTACTGCGCCTCGGCTCGCGCCTGCCGCCCTTCGGCGGCGCGGCAGGCGGCCGCGGTGAACAGTACGTCGGTGGAGGAGTTGAGCGCCGTCTCGGTGGAGTCCTGGACCACGCTGATCACGAAGCCGATCGCCACCACCTGCATGGCCACGTCAGTGGATATGCCGAACAGGCTGGCGGCCATGGGGATCAGCAGCAGCGAGCCGCCGGCCACCCCCGAGACGCCGCAGGCGGCCAGCGCGGAGACCACGCACAGCAGCAGTGCGGTGGGGAAGTCCACCGGAATGCCCAGGGTGTTGGCGGCGGCCAGGGTGATCACCGAGATGGTGATCGCCGCGCCGGCCATGTTGATGGTGGCACCCAGCGGGATGGAGATGGCGTAGGTGTCGGGGTCGAGATCGAGCCTCTCGCACAGTGCCATGTTGACCGGGATATTGGCCGCCGAGCTGCGCGTGAAGAAGGCGGTGATGGCGCTGCCGCGCAGGCAGGCGAAGACCAGCGGATAGGGGTTCCGGCGCGTCTGCGAGAAGACGATCAGCGGATTGGTGACCAGCGCCACGAACAGCATGCAGCCGACGATCACGCCAAGCAGCCGGCCATACTCGAGCAACGCGCCCAGTCCTGCTTCCGCCAGGGTATTGGCGACCAGGCCGAAGATGCCCAGCGGGGCGAAGCGGATGACTACGCGCACGATACCGGAGATGGCTTCGGAGAGGTCGTTGAGCGTGCCGCGGGTGGCTTCGCCGGCGTGGCGCAGCATCAGGCCGAGGCCGATTGCCCAGGCCAGGATGGCGATGAAGTTGGCCTCCATCAGTGCGGTGACCGGGTTGGCCACGGCATTGAGCAGCAGGTTGCGCAGGATCTCGATGATGCCGCCCGGCGGGTTGCCACTGACCTCGGGCATGTCCAGCGTCAGGGTGGTGGGGAAGGTGAAGCTCGCCACTACGGCGACCAGTGCCGCCACCAGGGTGCCGATCACGTAGAGGATCAGCACGCCGCGGATATGGGTGGGCTGCCCCTGGCGGTGCCCGGCGATGGCCGCGGCCACCAGCACGAACACCAGGATCGGAGCCACGGCCTTGAGGGCGGAGACGAACAGCTCGCCGAGCAGCGAGAACGAGGCGGCGAGGTCGGGCGACACGACGGCGAGCAGGATGCCGCAGGCAATGCCGATGGCGATCTGGGTGATCAGGCCCAGACGCAGCAGCGGGCCGAAGAGGGTATTGAGCGTGGAAGTCATCGAGGATCTCTCGGTGGTTGGGTGCTGGCAGAATTGTTGTGTGCTCGGGCCGGATCAGGCGGCCCTGGCCTTGCAGGCCCCGTGGCGAGGTAGCGCCAGGGGGCCAGTCTTGCGTTGTCGCGGGCGAAATGTGCCCGCGGCGGCTGCCTCACGCAACAGCGGCAGCCCTCGGTGGTCGGCGACTTGCGGCAGTCAGTTGCCGGACGATCATTTCCCCCGGTAGTAGCCAGGAGCGACGAAGGGAGTCTTGCTGACGGTCATCGGCAGGTGCTTGCCGCGCACCTCGGCGTAGACGGTGGTGCCTACCTCTGCGTGCGCCAGGGTCACATAACCCATGGCTACCGGCTTGCCCACGCTGGGGCCGAAGCCGCCGGAGGTCACCGCACCGATGGTGTTGCCTTCGGCGTCGAGCAGCGGGGCGCCCTCGCGCACCGGGGCACGCCCCTCGCCGAGCAGGCCGACCCGCTTGCGGGTGTGGTCCTTGGCCTCGACCTGGTGGAGGATCGCCTCGGCACCCGGGAAGCCGCCGGGGCGCTCGCCGCCATTGCGGCGGGGCTTGCCGATGGCCCAGATCAGCCCGGCCTCCACCGGCAGGGTGGTGGTGTCGATATCGTGCCCGTAGAGGCACAGACCGGCCTCAAGGCGCAGGGAGTCGCGGGCGCCCAGGCCGATCGCCTCGACCTCCGGCTCCGCCAGCAGGCGGCGTGCCAGGGCCTCGGTCTGCTCGGCGGCCACCGAGATCTCGAAGCCATCCTCGCCGGTATAGCCACTGCGGCTGACCCACACCGGAATACCGTCGATCTCGAAGTGGCCATGCTGCATGAAGACCATCTCGGTGGCCTCCGGGCATAGCCGCTGCATCATCTCGGCGGTCTGCGGACCCTGGATGGCGATCAGGCCGCGATCCAGCTCCTCGATCTCGTGGCCGGCCGGCAGGTTGGCGCGCAGGTGGGCGATGTCCTGGTCCCGGCAGGCGGCGTTGACCACCAGGTAGAGGTGGTCGCCGGCGTTGACCACCATCAGGTCGTCGAGGATGCCACCCGCCTCGTTGGTGAAGATGGCGTAGCGCTGCATGCCCTCGGCCAGGCCGACGATATCCGCCGGTACCAGGGTCTCCAGTGCCTCGGCCGGGGAGGGGCCGCGCAGCAGCAGCTGCCCCATGTGCGAGACGTCGAACAGCCCGCAGGCCGTGCGCGTGTGCTCATGCTCCTTCTTCACGCCCAGCGGGTATTGCACCGGCATCTCGTAGCCGGCGAAGGGCACCAGCTTGGCGCCGAGCTCGACGTGCAGGTCATGGAGAGGGGTACGCTTCAGCTCGCTCATGGGGGCCTCCGATAACAGGGAAAACGAAGCGGCGTGCCTCAAGGATAGCGGCAACCGGACAGCATAGCGCCTAGAGTAGACGATGTTTCCTATTGGAAACAATGGGTGTCATCAAGAATTGCCGTTGCCATGATGGAGCGCCGCGGGAGAACCGATCGCTTCATGGTGTCGGCGGGGAGATTGAAGGGCTTTGCGTGGCGGGGACCGAGCATCGTGACGCCGCTCGAGAGGGCGGTGTCACGACACTCAGGTTTTCCTATTGGAAACAGTGCGCTCTTGAGCCGTTTCCATTGGCGAGCGGTCGGTGAGTCACTGAGTCAGAGCGAGCGGCCCGCCGTTGATGGCCGAGAGCGCCTCGTTGGCCTCGAGGATCTGGGCCTCGATGCCGGTCACGCCCATACCCTCCAGGCGGCCGGTGTGCATCCGGCAATAGGCCTCGGCCTCTTCGCGGGTGGCGAAGAGGTAGACACCGCCGGCCCGCTTGCCCGCGGGATCCTCGGTCCAGATCTTCCACAGCAGGCCTGGCTCGTCATTGATGGAGCGGGCCAGCGGCGTCATGGCCTCGACCATTGCCTCGCCGAAGGGGCCATCGAAGGGAAAGTGCACCTGTAGAATTACGGCCATGGGGGCCTCCTGTGGTCGGGTAGTGGGGATGTGTGGCTGGGCTCAGGCGAAGTCGGGGTCGTCGGTGCGGAAGATCGACTCCTCCTCGCCGGGCAGGGTGACCGAGAATTCGCCGCCGCCCAGGTAGCTGACCGGGTGTCCCTCGCGGGTGCGCAGGGCGGGGCCGCCGCTCACCGGGCCGGCATGGGTCAGTTCACCGAGCTCCTTCACGCTGACCTGGATGTCGATCATCACTTCGCGGCCCTGATCGTCGAAGGCCATGATGGTGCGTTCGTGTTCGCTCATGGGGTTGGCTCCGGCTGGTAGGGTGGCCGTCAGTATCGGCATTTTCGGCCCGCGAGGCGAGTGGCCGAACGACGCGGGGCCTGCGCAAAGGCAGGCCCCGTTGATGTCGAAGGCGACTGGGTGACGCTCAGAGGCGGCTGGCCACGGCGTCCAGGAAGCCCTGCATGTCGACCAGGGTCTCGCTCTCCGGGGCGTTGGTCTTGCCCTTGAGGTCGCCGGTGATGATGCCGGCGTCCACGGTGTCGATCAGCGCCGCCTTGAGGCGGTGGGCGTAGTCGACCAGGGCGGGATTCTCCTCGCGTTCTCCCAGGGTCTCCAGGGCGTTGGCCACGGCGTAGAGCAGGGCGGAGGAGTTGAAGTGGGCCTCCTTGCCGTCGCTCTCCAGATACTTCAGGTAGAGGTCGTGGGCGGTGCCGTGGGGTGCCTCGAACAGCATGGTGCCGTCCTTGCTCTCGATGATGGAGCTGGCGGTGGCCAGGCTGCCGCCGAGCGCGGCGGAGATGTCCGAGAAGATGTCGCCGTCCAGGTTCTGCGCCGGGTAGAGGGCGTTGCGCGGCGGGTCGGTGATCATCTTGATGAGCTGGCTGGAGGGCCGCATGATCATGAAGGAGGGGGGCGAGGTGTCGGCCTCGGCGAGCTCGCGGCGCACGTCGGTGATCACGGTGCTGAACACCTCGTCGTACTCCATGACCTCGCGCTTGAGGCCGAAGTAGACCTCCTTGCTCTTGCGCGAGGCGTCACGGAACACCTGCAGCACCCAATCCTTGATCGCCTCATGGTCGTTGGACATCAGCAGGATGGGGTCACCCTTCCTGACGTGGCGGGCGTGCTTCTCCTCGCCGTCGACGATGACCTTGAGGATGCCGTCCTCCTCGGCAGGGGCGTTGAAGCTGCCGTACTGGTCGCCGCCGCCGGCGCTCATGCGCGAGATAGAGACCTGGGCCTTGCGGTCGGGAATACCGTATTGCTTGAGCTGCTCCACCAGCTTGTAGAGCTTGCGCCCGGTGGTGTTGTCCGGCACGCCCCACAGCGCCCGCTCGGGCGGGTTGGAGACAAGGCGTGCGGCCTGGGCGTCGATCAGCTCGTAGAAGTAGGCAAGGCCCAGGGCCTCGACCTGCTCGCGGTAGTGCTGGTCGTAGATTCCCTCGATGGCGGCGCGCATCACCCCGTCGTAGCCGGAGATCACGGTGTCCTTGAGGCCCAGGTAGATGTCGCGCTTCTCGTCGATGGCGCGCTGGAAGAAGCGGTGGGCCCAGGCCTTGACGTCTTCCAGGTCGTTGGTGGCGAGCAGCCAGGGGTCGCCCTTCTTGACCTCGCGGCGGTGCAGCTCCACCGGGTCGCCGCTGGCCCCCACGAACATCAGCTTGACGATGCCGGTGGCGCGGGAGAGCTCGTTGAAGCTCTCCTTGATGCCGCCGACCTCCATGGTGTCGACGACGATGTCGCGGTCGACCCACTCGGGGCGCTTGACCTTGAGGTTGCGAAACTGGATGTCCTCGCGGGTGATGTTGCCGCCGATACCCTTGCGGATGGCGCCGTTGGGCGACTTGGTGGCCAGCGGGTGCAGCTTGGTGCCGTCGAGGTCGGGGTGCTTGGCGAGCAGCTCGCCGAGCTGGGCGCGATTGACCGTCATGCCGGCGTTCTTGATGCCCACGCCGTGGCGCTTGAGCGCCTCCACGGCATCGACCACCACCTGGCCGTTGGTGACCAGGCGATTCTCGGCGGAGAGGTCGATCTCGACCAGCGGGATCTCCAGCCGGGAGGTCACGAAGGTATCGAGAATCTTCTCGAAGGCTACCTGGGCCATCTCGTCACCGTGGAGGATGACCAGTGGGGCGTCGACTGTGATCTTGCTGCTCATCGCCTCGTCTCTTCTGCTGCGCGCTGGAAAGTGCGCATAGGGTACGCCGGAAGGCCCAAGGGCGCCATGCCCCCAAGGGGTAAGGCCGCTGGTAACAGCCGCCCTCATTGCTCGGTGCTGTTCTGGCGGCAAGCCTTCGAGGAGGCGCTGTGAACCCCTCCCTGGACGCTACCGACGCCATCCCTGGCGTAGGACCTCCTCTTCAGCTTGCCCCCAGCGCTCCTCGCTGAGCAATTGGCAAGCTGATGGTGATTCAGCTGTCGCTGCCGGCCCAGCGTTCGTCAGGGTGGACCTCGTTGGCGGGCAGCACCGGGTCGTAGCCATCCCGGCGCAGCGCCTCGATCACCTCCCGGGTGTGCTCGCTGCCCAGGGTTTCCAGGGTGGCCTCCACCTCGGTGGCACGCAGCGAGAGGTCGGTGAAGGTGCGGTGGTGTGCGATATGGATGACGTTGGCGTGCTGTTCGGCGAGCTGCCGTGTCAGCTCGGCCAGGGCGCCGGGCACGTCGGGGATCGCCACGCGCACGCGCACGATGCGCCCGCTGCGGACCAGGCCGCGCTGGATCACCGAGGAGAGCGCCAGCATGTCGATGTTGCCGCCGCACAGGATCAGCCCCACCTTGCGCCCGCGGTAGCGTTCGGGGTCGGCCAGCACCGCGGCGAGGCCGGCGGCGCCGGCGCCCTCCGCCACACTCTTCTCGATCTCCAGCAGCAGCAGGATGGCGCGCTCGATCTCGGGCTCGTCCACCAGCACGATGTCGCGCACCCGCTCGCGCACGATGGGCAGGGTCAGCTTGCCGGGCTGCTTGACCGCGATGCCCTCGGCGAGGGTGGCCAGCCCGCAGTGGATCTCCTCACCGGCCAGGGCCTGCTGCATGGCGGGGAAGCGCCTGGTCTGCACGCCCACGATCTCGATGCCGGGCTTGAGCTCGGTGGCGGCGATGGCGTTGCCGCTGATCAGCCCGCCGCCGCCGATGGGGATCACCAGGGCGTCGAGGTCGGGGGCGTCCTCGAGCATCTCCAGGGCGATGGTGCCCTGACCGGCGATGATGCGCTCGTCGTCGTAGGGGTGCACGAAGACCAGGTTACGCTCGGCGGCGAGGCGGTGGGCGTACTCGCCGGCCTCGGCGACGCCCTCGCCCTCGAGATGTACCTCCGCGCCGAGTCGACGGGTGTTGTGCACCTTGAGGTTGGGGGTATGGCGAGGCATGACGATGGTGGCGCGGATGCCCAGCCGGGCGGCGTGGTAGGCCACCGCCTGGGCGTGGTTGCCGGCGGACATGGCAATGACGCCGCGTTCCCGCTCCTCCGGGGTGAGGGTGAGCAGGTGGTTCAGCGCCCCGCGCTCCTTGAAGGCGGCGGTGAACTGGTGGTTCTCGAACTTGATGAAGAGCTCGCAGCCGGCGATCCGCGACAGGGTATGCGACAGCAGGCAGGGGGTGCGCTCCACACTACCCCGGATCTGCTCGGCGGCGGTGCGGATGTCGTCGAGGGTCACGCTCATGGCGGGGCGTCTCCGGTTCTGGGCTGGCCTTCATGATGCGTCGTCGTGAAGTTGATGTCGAAACCCGGACGCCTGGGATAGAGTCCATCCAGGCACACCTTTTATCCGGGCATGTGAACACGAGGAGAGTGCGATGAACGCCAGCAAGATACTGGAACAGTTGATGCAGCAGGCCGGCGGCCAGTCCGGCAGTGGGTCGAGCGGCCAGGGCAGTTCCGGCCTAGATATCAAGGGCATGCTGGACGGCCTCTCCCGCCAGCTGGGCGGTGGCGAGGCCAGGTCCGGCCAGGGCGGTGGCTCAGGATTCGACGTCAAGAGCCTGCTGGGTGGCGGCGCCCTGGGACTGCTGGTGGGCTCCAAGCGCGGCCGCAAGCTGGGTGGCAAGGCCCTCAAGTATGGCGCCATCGCCGGGGTTGGGATGCTGGCCTGGAAGGCGTGGCAGAACTCCCGCGGCGGTGCCGGTGGACAGCAGGGCGAATCGCCCGCCGAGGGCGAGCCGGTGGAGCGGCTGGCCGGTCAGGCCCGCGAGCAGCGCAGCCTGGAGCTGCTGCAGGCGATGATCATGGCGGCCCGCGCCGACGGCCATATCGACGACCAGGAGCGTGAGCTGATCGCCGGCCAGATCGACGCCCTGGGCGCGGACCGCGAACTGCACGCCTGGGTGGAGCGTCAGCTCCAGGCGCCGCTGGACGCCGAGGCGCTGGCGGCCCAGGTCGATTCGCCCCAGGCTGCCCGCGAGATGTACCTGATCAGCGTGGCGGTGGTCGACGAGCAGAACGCCATGGAGCGCGCCTGGCTCGACCAGCTGGGTCGCGCGCTGGCGCTGCCCGGCGAGGTCACCGCCGAACTGGAGTACCAGGCCCGGGAGGCCGGTTGATGGTCGAGCCCTTGATGGCGCTGGCCACCGGCTTCGGCCTGGGGCTCTCGCCCTGGGCCTCGGGTACCGTCGGGTCGCTGCTGGGGCTGCCGCTGGCCTGGTGGCTGCTGGGACGCACCCGGCGGGTACAGATCGCGGTGACGCTGGCGCTGCTGCTCGCCGCCGTGCCGGTGTGTCACCTGGTCGAGCAGGACCTGGGCGGCAAGGATGATGGCCGCATCGTGCTCGACGAGATCGTCGCCTTCCCGGTGGCGGTGCTGGGCCAGGCGGCGGCCCGTCAGCCCTGGACGTTAGCCTCCGCCTTCGTGGTCTACCGGGTAGTCGACGCCACCAAGCCTCCGCCGGTGAGTCTGGCCGAGGCGGTGCCCGGCGGTGCCGGCATCGTGCTCGACGACGTCATCGCCGCGGCCATGACCTGGCTGGTGATGGCCGGCGGCCTGGCGCTGTGGCGGCGGCGTCAGGTCTCCTCCTGAGCCGGCGGCGGGAAGCTGACATCGAAGCCGCGGGCGTCGAGCTGGCGAATTTCGTGGGGGCGGCCCTGGGTGTCGAAGTCGACCAGGCCGATCCCGCTGCCGTTCCAGAGCCGCTCGCCGGCTTTGGCGTGGTCGGGGTCGCGGGGTGTGATGGCCAGGCGACGGCGCTTGGTGAACCAGTTGAGCGGTGACCAGGGCGCATAGAGCCAGCGGTTCAGGCGATCGAACCAGTCAAGCAGGGTATCGGGGAAGGCGTTCTTGATGCCGCTGGAGGTGATCTGCCACAGCCGCGGGCCCTGGCGGCGCTGGCGGATGCGGATGTCGTAGGCGAAGGAGTAGTGCACGTCGCCGGAGAGGATGACGTAGTTCCCCGGGGTGCGCGAGTGGCGGAAGATGTTGAGCAGCACGCTGGCCGCCCCGCGGTGGGCCATCCAGTTCTCGGCGTCCACCAGCAGCGGCTTGCCGGCCAGGGTGAAGAGCTTCTGTATCACCTCGATCAGCTTGACCCCGAACATCGGCGCCGGCGAGACGATGATCACCGAGCGGTGGTGAAGCAGGGCCTGCTGGAAGTCGCTCAGCGCCTCCCAGTCCATCAGTCCCGAGGGGCGCTTCGGGCTTCGTTCGCTGCGCCAGCGCCGGGTGCGGGTGTCGAGCACCACCAGCGGCGGGTCTCCCGGGATCTGGTACTCCCAGCCTTCGAAGCGCAGCAGGCGCCGGATCACGGCATCCAAGGCCTCGCCGTCGAGCCAGCCGTCGTTCGCCATAGCGTCCTGCAGCAGCCGGGCGCACTCATCCAGCGGTTTGGCCAGGCGCTCGGGGGCATTGCCCCAGCCCTGGAAAAGCAGGTAGCCGAGCAGGGCGTTGCCGATGATGCGCCGCGAGAAGGGGTGGCCGTAGGCGGTGCGCTCCCAGTCGGCGGTGAGATTCCAGTCGTCGGTGATGTCGTGGTCGTCGAAGATCATCAGGGTCGGTAGCCGCGCCAGCAGCCGCGCGGCGGCCGGCAGGCCGGCCACGAAGCGCTCGATCACCGCGTGCTGCTCGGTGAACAGCGCGGCGTGCTTGTCATCCAGCGCGGGCGTTGCCACCTCGATCAATGACCAGGGCGTGGGCGACCACACCAGCAGGTACATGGCCACCATCTCGGCGAAGGTGGCCAGGTGGTTTTGGGCGTTGGCCGAGGTGAACACCGGCTTGCGCACCCCGCCGAAGAAGCGCTCGCGCAGGTTCTCGCTGCTCTTCACGTCGGGCAGCAGCGATTCCCGCGCGTAGTAATGGGCGGCCTCGCCATGCAGCGCCCGGCTGTCGGCCACCACGGCGCCCTCCAGCGATTCGTCGAACAGCCCAAGGCGGCGGATCAGGGCGTGGATGGCCACCAGCATGGGGCCGGCGACATCGTCGGCGTAGATCTGATCGCCGGTCATCAGCAGCCAGGCGGGGCGCTCCTCGGGGGCCTCGCGGTGCTCGGCCAGCCACGCCTCGGCGCGCACCAGGCCGTCGCCGCCGTCGTGGTGGGGCTTGCGGCAGGAGCCGTGCAGCAGCCGGTGGTGGCGGCCGGCCAGCACGAAGGCGGGGAGCTCGCCCTCGGCGTCGAGCAGGTGGTCGCCCCAGTCGGCGATGCCGCGCTCGTCTTCGCCCTCGTGGTGGCGCTCAGCGTCGCGCAGGCGCAGGTCGTAGGCGATCAGGGTGTCGGTCGGCAGCGGCGTCTCGAGGGGCAGGTCGATCAGATGCAGCCAGGCGTGGCGGCCCACCGGCACCCGCCGGCAGTGGTCGTCCAGGGACAGCCGTCGCGTCCCCTCGCCGGCCGGGGTGAGGGCGAGGGTCAGCGCGAGGGGGCGGCTCGCTGCCAGCCACAGCACCAGGCGGTCGGGTGCCAGGCGGCGCAGCAGCGGGCCGGCAAGGACAGGGGGGAGGGCGGTCTCTTCCATGGATGCGGTCGTCATGCGGTTTCCTGGGGTCACCCCGAGACCGGTCTCGCGGCGGCAGGTTCCAGCCTCGCCGATGCGGCGCACCCCGGCAAGCGCCGCGTTGAGGCGTCCCACTGGCGAGGTGTGGGGAATCGCCTACATTGGAGATTCAGATTGAACGGTCATGCAGGCGTCATGTCGGCGTCATCCGGCTGTCACGGCCGGGCGACATAAGGGTACGGCACGTCGCACCATCTTCGGACCCCACCGCTCGAGGAGAATTTTCCATGTCGATCACCCGTCGCCGCTTCCTGCAGGGCTCGCTGGCCGCCGGTGCGGCCGCCACACTGCCGACTCCCTTCTATATCAATCGGGCCCTGGCCCAGCAGGAGCCGCTGCGCATCTACGCCTGGGCGGGCTACTTCAACGACGCCATGCTGGCCGACTTCACCGACAAGACCGGCATCCCGGCGACCTTCACCCCCTATGGCACCAACGACGAGCTGATGAACTCGCTGCGCGCCAGTGCCGGCGAGGGCTTCGACGTGATCATGCCCACCGTGGACCGGGTGCCGGGCTATCTCGACTACGACCTCATCCAGCCGCTGGAGGAGTCGCGTATCAACTGGAGCGGCGCCCTGGACAGCGCCATCTCGGGCTCCGAGACCGGCGGAGTGGTGGATGGCAAGCGCTACTTCGCGCCCAGCGACTGGGGCACCGAGGCGATCACCTGGCACCGCCGCTATGCCGACATCGACCGCGCCAACCTCAGCTATGCCGACCTGTGGAATCCCGAGCACGGCCAGGGCGTCACGGTGCGCGGCCACTCGGCGCTGGTGGGGATCGGCCTGTGGTTGGAGCGCGAGGGCAGGCTGCCCCACCCGCTGCTCGACTCCTACCGCAGCGAGGAGGCGATGCGCGCCAACTTCGATGTCATCCTCGAGGAGGCGGTCAAGCACAAGGAGCTGCTGGTGCAGTTCTGGAACACCGAGAACGAGGCCCAGGCCGCCTTCCGGACCAACGGGGCGATCATCGGCCAGACCTGGGACTCCACCGCCTTCCGCCTGATCCAGGAGGGCGACGATATCGCCTACGGCGCGCCGAAGGAGGGTGCCCTGGCGTGGATGGAGGGCTTCGTCATCCCCAAGAATGCCCGCAACCCGGATGCCGTCTACGAGCTGATCAACTGGTACTACACCCCCGAGGCCGGCGCCATGTTCGTCGAGGCCACCGGTTACAACTCCACCTCCAAGGGCGCCACCGAGCTGCTGCCCGAGGCGACGCGCAACTTCTTCACCGACTCCTACACCGAGCAGGATCTCGAGAACCTGTGGTGGTGGCCGATCCAGGAGCCCTGGTACGTGGCGCTGCGCAACGAGTACCAGGACCGCTACCTGTCTGCCTGACGAATGCCCGACCGCGAGGTGACCATGGACGGCAGCGTCCGGCTGGAGGAAGTGGTGATGCGCTTCGGCGACTTCACCGCCATCGACAAGACGTCGCTCGAGATCGGCTCGGGGGAGTTCTTCAGCTTCCTCGGCCCCTCGGGCTGTGGCAAGACCACCCTGCTCAACATGATCGGCGGCTTCCTGACGCCCAGCGAGGGCCGGGTCTCGATCGGTGGCGAGCCCATGGCCGGGGTGTCGGTGAATCGCCGCCCCACGGCGATGATCTTCCAGAACCTGGCGCTCTTTCCGCTGATGACGGTGTTCGAGAACATCGAGTTCGGCCTCGAGGTGCGCGGGGTCGACCGCCGTACGCGGCGCGCCACCGCCGAGCGACTGCTGTCACTGGTGGCCCTGGAGGGCGTGGGGTCGCGCCGGGTCACCGAGCTCTCCGGCGGCCAGAAGCAGCGTGTGGCCATCGCCCGGGCGCTGGCCGTGGAGCCGCGGGTGCTGCTGCTCGACGAGCCGCTCTCGGCGCTGGACCTCAAGCTGCGCCAGCATATGCGCAGCGAGCTCAAGGCGATCCAGCGCAAGACCGGCATCACCTTCATCTACATCACTCATGACCAGGGCGAGGCCTTGACCATGTCCGACCGGGTGGCGGTGATGTCGGCGGGCCGCCTGCAGCAGGTGGCCGATCCCATGACCCTCTATCGCCAGCCGGCCACCGGCTTCGTGGCGGCCTTCGTCGGCGAGAACAACCGCATCGAGGCGAGGGTGATCGACCGTCTGGGCGAGCGGGTGCGCCTGGATGCCGGGACCCTGGGTGAGCTGGAGGGCCGTGTGGGCGAGGAGGCGAGCCTGGGCGGCGGCGCGGAGGTGGCGCTCTATGTGCGCCCCGAGCAGCTGCGTCCAGTGGCCGCCGGCACTTCCGGTGATGCCTCCATGGGCGGTTCGACCCTGGTCGCGGAGGTCGAGTCGGTCAGCTTCGAGGGCGCCTGGCTGATGGTGCAGGCACGCCTCCCGGGTTCCGGCGAGGCGCTGCGGGTGCAGCTGGGCAGCGAGGTGTCGCGAAGCTTCGCCGATGCACTGGTGCCCGGCGAGGCGATCACCCTGGGCTATGATCCCGCCGAGACGGTGGTGCTGCCCCGGGATGACGGCCCGCGGGTGGACGAGGCCACCGGCGAGGTGGTGGAGGCAGCAGATGTTTAGGCACCTCGCCGCCCGCTTCGGTGGCCCCCTGTCGGCGGCCATCCTGGCGCTGCTGGGCATCTGGCTGATCCTGATGGTGACCCTGCCGCAGCTGCAGATGATCGACTACTCGCTGCGCCCCAACCTGCTGCCCGACCAGCGCGGTGGCCCCGAGGATGGCTGGACACTGGCCAACTACGCCACCCTGTTTGCCAACGATATCCACCGCGCCATCTTCTTCAAGACGCTGTGGTCCAGCGTGCTGGTGACCCTGCTGACCCTCGCCGTGAGCTATCCGCTGGCCTGGTACCTGGCCAAGGTGGCCACCCCGCGGCAGGCGGCACTCTGCATCCTGCTGCTGATCATTCCCTTCTGGATCAACGAGATCATGCGCACCTACTCGTGGTTCATCATCCTGGCCTTCCGCGGGCCGCTCAACGAGCTGCTGCTGATGCTGGGACTCATCGACCGCCCCATCCGCTTCCTCAGCGGCGATGGCGGGGTGATGGTGGGCATGGTCTATGCCTATATCCTGTTCATGGTGTTCCCGCTCTACAACGCCATCGAGAGCCTCGACGACAACCAGGTGCGTGCCGCCCGGGACCTGGGCGCCGGCACGCTGCGCACCCATCGGCGCATCGTGATTCCCCACGCCAAGCCGGGCATCGCCACCGGCTGCATCATGACCTTCATGCTGGCCGCCGGCAGCTACGCGGTGCCGGCGCTGCTTGGCTCGCCGGGCAGCCGCTGGTTCACCCAGATCATCTACAACTGGTTCTTCGAAGGCGGCAACTGGAACCAGGGGGCGGCCTACGCCTTCCTGCTGCTGGTGCTGTGCATCGGTTTCATGTCGCTGGTGATGAAGGTGTTCAAGGTGGGTTTGGGAGACATCGCGAAATGAGGGACCGGGCCAAATGAGCTCACAGCGACTGATGGCCCTGGGCCTGCGCTTCTATGTGGTGGTGTTCTTCGCCTACCTCTTCCTGCCGCTGATCGTCATGGCCGCGGCCACCTTCAACGACAGCCGCTTCCCCACCGTGACGCCCTGGGACGGCACCACCCTGAAGTGGTTCGGCGAGCTCGCCGCCGATGGCGCCATGTGGCAGGCGCTGACCAACAGCGCCATCGTGGCCACGGGCGTGCTGCTGCTGGCGGTGCCCATCGGCATCGCCACGGCGCTGTTCCTCAACACCGTGCAGAGCCGCGCCAAGCCCTTCCTCTATGCGCTGATCCTCTCGCCGCTGCTGACCCCGGGGGTGATCATCGGCATCTCCACGCTGATCTTCTGGCGCCAGTGGGGCGTGGGCGGTGGCATCTTCCTCACCGTGGTGGGCCAGGCCACCTTCATCGCCGCCTACGTGATGCTGATGGTCACCGCCCGGCTGCAGCGCTTCGACCGCACCATGGAGCGCGCCGCCCTGGACCTCGGTGCCAGCCAGTGGCAGATGTTCCGGCGTATCCTGCTGCCCTACCTGCGCCCGGCGATTCTCTCGGCGGCGGTGATCGCCTTCCTGCAGTCATTCGAGAACTACAACACCTCGCTGTTCGTGGTGGGCTACGACACCACCCTGACGGTCTACATCGCCTCCAAGGTGCGCACCGGCCTGACCCCGGCGGTCAACGCCCTGGGGCTGATCCTGATCCTGGTGACGGTGCTGCTGGCGGCGGCCTACGAGTTCAAGCGGCGCCGCGAGGCCGCGCGCCTGGTGAAGGGGGTGTGATCCCTGCGCTATGCTGGGGGCCCGCCACAGGAGGGCCCCATGTCCCACGATCACTCCCATGACCATGCCCATCACGCCCACGACAGCCGGCGCCGCCTGAGCTGGGCGATTGTGCTCACCGGCGGCTTCATGGTCGCCGAGGTGGTGGGCGGCATCGTCTCCGGCTCGCTGGCGCTGCTGGCCGACGCCGGCCATATGCTCACCGATACCGCCGCCCTCGCGCTGGCCTGGTTCGCCGCCTGGATCAGCCAGCGGCCCGCAGACGGCCGGCGCAGCTACGGCTACCACCGGGTGCAGACGCTGGCCGCCTTCGTCAACGGCATCACCCTGATCGCCATCGTGGTGTGGATCGCCATCGAGGCGGTGCGCCGCTTCCTCGCGCCGGTGGAGGTGATGGGCGGCACCATGCTGACCATCGCCGTGCTGGGGCTTGGTGTGAACCTGGTGGTGTTCGCGATCCTCCACGGCGGCGATCGCGACAACCTCAACATGCGCGGGGCCGCCCTGCATGTGCTGGGCGACCTGCTGGGTTCGGTGGCGGCCATCGTCGCCGCATTGGTGATCCTGGCCACCGGCTGGACCCCCATCGACCCGCTGCTGTCGCTGCTGGTGGCGGCCCTGATCCTTCGGAGCGCCTGGAAGCTGACCCGCGAGGCGGGGCATATCCTGCTGGAGGGCTCACCGCACGACCCCGATGCCGCGACCCTGCGCCGGGAGATTCCCGAGGCGCTGCCGGCAGTGCATGACGTCCACCATGTCCATATCTGGTCGCTGACGCCGGCGCGCCACCTTGTCTCGCTGCATGCCGCGGTGGAGGCGGGGGAGGATCGCCAGGCGACCCTGGTGGCGATCAAGGCGCTGCTGGTGGAGCGCTACGGCATCCGTCACGCGACCATCCAGGTCGAGGACCGCAACGACTGCGCCGATGAACGGAAGTGAGGGAGCTCAGGGCTGCTCGCGCAGCGCGCTGCCGGGTAGCCAGAGCCGGACGCACAGCCCGCCGATCGCGGCCTCTTCGAGGCTCAGGCGGCCGCCGTGCAGCTCGGTCAGGTCCTTGACGATGGCCAGCCCCAGACCGCTTCCCGAACGCTGCTCGTCGAGTCTTGCGCCGCGGGCCATGGCGGCCTGGCGCTGAGCCGCATCCATGCCCGGGCCGTCGTCCTCCACCGCCAGCCACACCCCGCCGGCTTCCTCCCCACCGTTCAGCCGGACTTGCCCCGCGGCCCAGCGCAGGGCGTTGTCGAGCAGGTTGCCGACCAGCTCCTGCAGGTCCTGGGCATCCATGCGCAGGTACAGCGGTTCCGGCAGCTCGGCGTGCAGGGCGATGCCCCGACGCTCGGCCAGGCGTCCCAGCCCCTCGACGATCGGGGCAAGCACCTCGCCCACCGCGATGCGCGGCGCCAGGCCGGCGTCGCTGGCCGCGGTGGCGCGGGCGAGGTGGTGATGCACCGCGCTGTCGATGCGCGCCAGCTCGTCACGGATGCGGCGGCGACGTGGCTCCTCGATGCCGTCGGCCAGGGTGGTCAGTACGCTGACCGGGGTCTTCAGGGCGTGGGCCAGGTTGCCGGCGGCGTGCCGGGCGTGGGCCATCAATCGGCGGTCTCGCTCCAGCACGCCGTTCATGGCTGCGGCCAGGCGGGCGAGCTCCTCCGGGAGGCGGGTATCCAGGCGCTCGGCCTCGCCATCCTCCACCCGGCGCAGATCGGCGCGCAGGCGGCGTAGCGGTGCCAGCCCCCAGCGGATCTGCAGCGCCAGGGCGGCCAACAGCAGCGCGCCCAGGCCGGCCAGGGAGAGCGCTACCAGGCGGTCGAAGCGGGCGATCTCGGTGTCCAGCGGCTCACGGGAGATCGCCACGGCGACGTGCAATGACTCGGCCAGGGGGGCGAGGCGGATGTCACGCTCGATGGCCCGCAGCGGCGTGCCGCGAGGCCCCGACAGGTCGCGGAAGACGATCTCCGGGTGGGAGGCCGTGGCCAGGCGCTGGTCCCATAGCGAGCGCGAGGTGAGGGTGTGATTGCCGCCGTCGCTGGCCTGCCAGTACCAGCCGGAGAAGACCCGGGTGAAGCGTGGCTCGCCCAGGTCGCGCTGCAGTACCAGCTCGCCGGCGACCTCGTCCCAGGCCAGCCCGGCGACCACCACCTGCAGCAGCGATTCCAACCGCTGATCGAAGGCGGCGGTGGCGGTGGCCTGGACGTGGCGGGAGAGGGCGATGCCGGCGAGCGGCAGCGAGACCAGCAGGATCGTCAGCGTCGCCAGCATCAGTCGGCTGGCCAGGGAGAGACGGTGCGGAGTCATGGCGCGCCGTCGGTGTCGACCAGGCGATAGCCCTGGCCGCGCAGCGTCTCGATGCGTGCCGCGCCCAGCTTGCGCCGCAGGCGACTGACCTGCACGTCGATGACGTTGGAGTCGGGTTCGTGGTCGCGGTCGTAGACGTGCTCGGCCAGTTCGCTGCGGCTGACCACCCGGGGGGCGGCGTGGGCAAGGTAGGCGAGCAAGCGCGACTCCTGGGCGGTCAGGCTGATGGGGCGGCCGGCCAGGGTGACGCTGCCGCTGTGGGTATCGAAGGCGAGCTCGCCGATCCTCAGCACCGGATGGGCGTGGCCGTGGGTGCGCCTGACCAGGGCGCGCAGTCGGAACAGCACCTCGGCGGTCTCGAAGGGCTTGGTGACGTAGTCGTCGGCGCCGGCCGAGAAGCCGGCGGCCTTGTCGGCCCAGCGGGTGCGGGCGGTAAGCACCAGCACCGGCAGCTCGATGCCATCCTCGCGCCAGTCGGCGAGCCAGCGGCTGCCGTCGCCATCGGGCAGGCCCAGGTCGAGGATCACCGCGTCGTAGGCCTCGGTGCGCACCAGAAAGTCCGCCTCGCCGCCGTTCTCGGCTCGTTCCATCAGCAGCCCGGCTTCGCCCAGCGCCTCGCATAGCGCATCGCTCAGGGCGCGGTCGTCCTCCACCAGCAGCACCTTCATGGTGTCACCTCGCGGCGGCGCATGGCATCGATCTTCACCCCTTCCATGCCGACCAGCTCACCGCTCTCGGCGTCGAACTCGAACTCCACCACCTGGCCGTCGGGGCCGAGCATCTCGATCTCGTAGGCGAGGCGGCCGTCGTCGCGCTCCAGTTCCACCTCCAGCACCTGGCTTTCAAAGCGCGCCTCCAGCCAGTCGAGCAGGCTCGGCAGCGCCACGATTCTCTCTTCGCGTACTGCCTCGTGGAGATCCTGCCAGTGCTCCTCGGCCGGCGCAGACGAGGCGGCCAACTGTACCAGCAGTCCTGCGAGCAGGCCGGCCAGCAGCGTCAGCCGGGGATGCAGGTGAGGGCGAGTGTGGGGGTGTCGTGTCAGCATGGGCTCAGGGTGCCAGGGGCAACATGAACAGAGCATGAACGCTGCCTTCACCTTCAGGCAAGGTGAGGGGGTGTGTAATGGCCCGGCAACCCGCAGAGATGAGGACACCACCATGCAACGCAAGATGATCCTGACCGCTTCCCTGGCCGCCCTGCTGGGCGCTGCTACCCTGGCCCAGGCCGCGGATGAGCGCCTGGCGACCGAGCGCCTCGACGAGGTGTTGGCCCAGGCCGGTGATTTCGGCTTCCAGACCTTTGATGAGATCGAGGTGAAGCGTGACGACCGTGTTGAGGTCGAGGGTTGGCTCGATGACGAGTGGCAGGCCGAGGTGAGCTTCGACCTGGCCAGCGGCGAGAGCCTGAAGGAGGAGCGCAAGAAGCGCGAAGGCGGTGCCTGGGGCCTCTCCGAGGCCGAGGTGCGCGACGCCATGGCGCTGGCCGTGGCCGAGGGCCTGGCCGAGTTCGAGGAGCTCCAGGCCGAGCGTGATGGCCGCATCGATATCGAGGGCTACGACGCCGACGACCGTGAGCTGGAAGTGAAGATCCGCGACGGCGAGGTGCTCGAGGTCGAGCGCGACTGAACTGCTCCCGGGGCGCCTCCCGGCCAGCGACTCAAGAGTAGATAAGGAGGGCCCGGCTCATGATGCGCCGGGCCCTCTTCCCGTCTAGCGCTCAACGCAGGGAGGTGAGAAGCCCTATCACGCTGACCAGGATCAGCACGGCACCCAGCACCCGGAAGTAGAGGTTGGCGCGGCTGCCCACCAGGTAGCGGTGGGCGCGCTCGCCAAGCAGGTGCCCCACCAGGGCGCAGGGCAGCAGCCACAGCTGGTGGATCAACTGAAGGTCGACCCCGGCGATCAGGAAGGAGACCATCTTGATCAGCACCAGGATGAACCACAGCACGAAGAGCGTATCGCGTAGCTGGTGCGTGGCTACGTGGGTGGCGAATACCGCCACGATCAGGGGAGCGCCGATCAGCGAGGTGCCGCTGACGTAGCCGCCCAGCGCCAGCAGCAGGGCATCGACCCAGCGACTGTTGCTGCGAAAGGGCCTGTCCAGCACATAGCCCACCGCGTAGACCATCACGATCACGAAGATGATAGCGGTCATGATGTGGCCGGGCAGGGTCAGCAGGCCCACCACCCCGATCAGCTTGGGCACGATCATCACCTTCATGGCCCGCCACAGGTAGGCCCAGTCGATGTTGCCTTCGGCTGGCGGGCGGCCGCCATTCTCGGCCACCAGCTGGCGATGGCCGTTCCAGGCGATCCAGCTGGAGAAAATCAGCAGCTGGATGGCGATGATCGGCAGGAACACCAGCGGCTGGTCGAGCACCAGCAGCAGGAAGGGCAGCGACAGCACCGCCCCGCCGAAACCCAGGCTGGTGCGCACGAAGCCGCTCCACACGAAGATCAGCGCGATCGCCAGGTACTGCCAGGCCGCAAGCGCTTCCATCAGTCGCGCTCCCCGGGCAGCCGCGCGGTCAGGGCGAAGACGTGGTCATCCTCGACGTCGAGGGCGCGCAGCGCTGCCGCCAGGTTGACCAGGTAGTCGCGGTTGGGACCGCTGGGGCCGTGGGCGGTGGCGATCTGCGCGGCGATGGTGTCCAGCGGCGCATCGCCGAGGTAGGCGGCGTTGTCGGCGCCGGCCAGGTAGACCAGCCCCTCGGCATGGCCGCCGGCGGCATCGTCGAAGCACAGGGTGGTCACCTCGCGCAGATAGCCGTTCTTCTCGCGCACATCCAGCGGCGCCAGCACCTCGGGGGTGATGCGGTAGGCCATGCCGTGGCAGACCGCTCCGGGCTCGCGTACCAGGGTGACGACCCGACCGGGGGCCTCCGGGGTGCCGCGATGGTCGTGGGAGCCCTGCCAGAAGCGCCGCACCCAGCCGTGGATATGCGCCGGGCGGCGTTCGATATAAGGAAAGTCGGCCTTCCAGATCAGCGAGCCGTAGCCGAACAGCCAGATGGCGTCGTGGCCGGCGAAGTGGTTGCGCTGGCGATTCAGTTGGGTGGTGTCGTGGCTCATGGGTAGGGTCGTGGAGATCGTTAGACGGAAAAGTGTCCATGATGCGCCGCCGCCGGCGCGATGTCGAAGTCGTCTTCAGGCGCCGGGGCGTCCCCAGACCGCCTCCAGGGCCGAGAGGGCCTCGGCGATCACCGGCTCCTCCTCGCGCCCCCGGGGCCACAGGAAGCAGAGCGCGCAGGGCAGGTGGACCCCCTCGGCTAGCGCCAGGCCACGCTCCTGGCGCTCGGTCATGGCCAGGGTATCCCGCGCCAGGCTCAGCCCCACGCCGGCGCGCACCAGGTCGAGCATGCACGCTTCCTGATCGACCCGCGCCACCCCACGCGGCGTGAGCCCCAGGGGGGCAAGCGCTCCCGCCAGGAGGCGGTGATGCACCGAGTCGGGCGGCGTGACGATCCACGGCAGGCCGGCCAGCCGGACCCAGTCCGCCCCGTCCAGGCGACTGCCCCAGCCCGCCGGGGCGATCACGCGATAGTCGAAGTGGGTGAGCTCGCGGTGGGCGATGGTGTCGGCCTGCTCACCGGGCCCCTCGCCCGGCGGCGCCAGGTAGAAGCCGACATCGAGTTCGTCGCGGCCCAGGCGTGTCAGCACGCTGCCACTCATGCCGTGGTGCAGTTCGGTCTCCAGCTGCGGGGCGCGTTCCACCAGCCGGTGCAGGAAGGCCCCCAGGCGGATGAACTCGGGGTCGACGATGGTGCCGATGCGCAGTCGCCCGCGCAGGGTGCTGTGCAACGCCCGGGCCTGCTGCTCGAAGGCAGCCGCAGTGGCCAGCGCCTTCTCGGCGGCGGGCAGCAGCGCCTCGCCATCCTCGGTGAGGGCAAGCCCCTGGGGGCGGCGGCGAAACAGGGTCAGCCCCATCTCCTGCTGGAGCTGCTTGAGCTTGAGGCTGATGGCTGGCTGGGTCAGGTGCAAACGCTCGGCGGCGCGGGAGACGCTGCCCTCGCGGGCCACGCTGACGAAGGCGCGCAGGGTCTGAAGGTCCACCATGGGGTGCTCCGGCTCGAGTGATATCAGTAAAACTTATACTGCGCTTTTGGATTTCTCAATTGATCCCGGCCGGCGGCGCGCTAGTCTGGAAGGGTTGCATCCCCTTGATACGGGCTCCCTGTCCCATCCCCCGGGGATACCCGCACGACAAGACGAGGCGAGACATGAGCACAGTCAGCATCCAGCATTATATCAACGGCCGAATTTCAGGCGGCGAGTCCGGCCGCACCCAGCCGGTCACCAACCCCGCCACCGGCGAGGTCACCGGCCAGGTGGCCCTGGCCAGCGCCGCCGATGTCGATGGCGCGGTGGCCGCCGCCGCGGCCGCCTTTCCGGCCTGGGCCGATACCCCGCCGATCCGCCGTGCACGGGTGCTGTTCAAGTTCCTCGAGTTGCTCAACGCCAACAAGGACGCCCTGGCCGAGGCGATCACCCGGGAGCACGGCAAGGTGTTCACCGACGCCCAGGGCGAGGTGGCCCGGGGCATCGATATCGTCGAGTTCGCCTGCGGTATCCCGCAGCTGCTCAAGGGCGACTACACCGAGCAGGTGAGCAGCGGCATCGACAACTGGACCATGCGCCAGCCCCTGGGCGTGGTGGCCGGCATCACCCCGTTCAACTTCCCCGCCATGGTGCCGATGTGGATGTTCCCGGTCGCCATCGCCACCGGCAACAGCTTCATCCTCAAGCCGAGCCCGCTGGACCCCAGCGCCTCGCTGATGATCGCCGACCTGCTCAAGCAGGCCGGGCTGCCGGATGGCGTGTTCAACGTGGTGCAGGGCGACAAGGAGAGCGTGGAAGCGCTGATCGACCACCCCGAGGTGCGTGCGCTCTCCTTCGTCGGCTCGACACCCATCGCCAACCTGATCTACGAGCGTGGCGCGCGCCATGGCAAGCGCGTCCAGGCCCTGGGCGGGGCCAAGAACCATATGGTGGTGATGCCCGACGCCAACTTCGACAAGGCGGTGGATGCGCTGATCGGCGCGGCCTATGGCTCCGCCGGCGAGCGCTGCATGGCGATCAGCGTGGCGGTGCTGGTGGGCGACGTGGGCGATGAGCTGGTGCCGCGCCTGGCCGAGCGAGCACGTGCACTCAAGGTGAAGGATGGCATGCAGCTGGATGCCGAGATGGGCCCCATCGTCACTCGCCAGGCCCACGAACGCATCACCGGTTACATCGCCAAGGGGGTGGAGGAGGGCGCCGAGCTGGTGGTCGACGGCCGAGAGTTCGACACCTCGGCTACCGGTGAAGGGTGCGCCGACGGCTTCTGGATGGGTGGCACCCTGTTCGACCACGTCACCCCGGAGATGACCATCTACCGGGAGGAGATATTCGGTCCGGTGCTGGTCTGCGTGCGGGTGCCGGATGTGGCCACCGCCATCGAGCTGATCAACGCCCACGAGTTCGGCAACGGCGTGAGCTGCTTCACCGAGAGCGGCAGCGTGGCCCGCGAGTTTGGGCGGCGCATCCAGGTGGGCATGGTGGGTATCAATGTGCCGATCCCGGTGCCCATGGCCTGGCACGGCTTCGGCGGCTGGAAGCGCTCGCTGTTCGGCGACACCCATGCCTACGGCGAGGAGGGCGTACGCTTCTACACCAAGCAGAAGTCGATCATGCAGCGCTGGTCAGACTCCATCGATGCCGGCGCCGAGTTCGCCATGCCGACCCATAAGTAGGTCCGGCCACCCAATGCCCAGGCGAGAGGCGCCGTTTTCGCCTCTCGCCGAATGCGACGTGAGAGCACGCCATGGCGGAACAGGAATTCGACTATATCGTGGTGGGGGCCGGCACTGCCGGCTGCCTGCTGGCCAACCGCTTGAGCGCCGACCCGGCCAACCGGGTGCTGCTGATCGAGGCGGGCGGCCGCGACAACTACCACTGGATCCATATCCCGGTGGGCTACCTCTACTGCATCGACAACCCGCGTACCGACTGGCGGTTTCGCACCGAGCCGGACGACGGCCTCAACGGCCGCTCGCTGATCTACCCGCGGGGCAAGACCCTGGGCGGCTGTTCGAGCATCAATGGCATGCTCTACCTGCGCGGCCAGGCCCGCGACTATGACGGCTGGGCCGAGTTCACCGGGGAGCCCGAATGGCGCTGGGAGAACTGCCTGGCGGACTTCATGCGCCACGAGGACCATCATCGCCTGGATGAGGACGGTGATGCCGACCCCGAGCACGCCGCCTTCCATGGCCACGGTGGCGAGTGGCGGGTGGAGAAACAGCGCCTCAAGTGGCAGGTGCTCGACGACTTCGCCACCGCGGCCGTGGAGGCCGGCATCCCGCGCACGCGGGACTTCAATCGCGGCGACAACGAGGGGGTCGACTACTTCGAGGTCAACCAGCGCTCGGGCTGGCGCTGGAACACTTCCAAGGCCTTCCTGCGTGGAGCCGAGAAGCGTGACAACCTGACCCTGTGGCACTCCACCCAGGTGCTGGGGCTGGAGATCGCCGGCGAGCGCGGCGAGCCCAGGGCGAGTGGGGTGCGTGTGCTGCGCGACGGAAAGGAGTCGCTGGCTCGCGCCGGGCGCGAGGTGATCCTGGCCGCCGGGGCGATCGGCTCGCCCCAGCTGCTGCAGCTCTCGGGCATCGGCCCGGCCGGATTGCTGGCCGAGCACGAGATTCCCCTGGTAGTGGACCTGCCCGGGGTGGGCGAGAACCTGCAGGACCACCTGCAGATCCGCTCGGTCTACAAGGTCAAGGGGGCCAAGACGCTGAACACCATGGCCAACTCCCTGGTGGGCAAGGCGATGATCGGTCTGGAGTATCTGCTCAAGCGCTCCGGCCCCATGAGCATGGCGCCCTCCCAGCTGTGCGCCTTCACCCGCAGCAGCGACGAGTTCGCCCATCCCAATATCGAGTATCACGTGCAGCCGCTGAGTCTCCCGGCGTTCGGGCAGCCGCTGCACGACTTCCCGGCGATCACCGCCAGCGTGTGCAACCTCAACCCCACCAGCCGCGGCTCGGTGCGCATCAAGAGCGCCGACCCGCGCCAGGCGCCGGCCATCGCGCCCAACTACCTGAGCACACCCGAGGATCGCAAGGTGGCAGCAGATTCGCTGCGCGTCACCCGGCGCATCGCCTCCCAGCCGGCCTTCGCCAGGTACTCCCCCGAAGAGTTCAAGCCGGGGCCCGAGTACCAGAGCGACGACGACCTGGCGCGGCTGGCCGGTGATATCGGCACGACGATCTTCCACCCGGTGGGAACGGCCAGGATGGGACGCGACGACGATCCCATGGCGGTAGTGGACCCCCACCTGCGGGTGCGCGGGGTGACGGGACTGCGAGTGGTGGATGCCAGCGTGATGCCCACCATCACCAGCGGCAATACCAACTCGCCGACGCTGATGATCGCCGAGAAGGCGGCGCGCTGGATCCTGGCCGGGGAGTGAACGGTGTCACTTTCCGGTCACGCGAGGCAAATAGTGTTTGACGTGCGCCCGCCGAGGGCGCATGCTGCGTGCAGTTGGTTAGCAAGTCGTAACACCCCAGGTAGGCATCGAACGCTCTAGCGCCTCGATTTTCCCGGGAACGTTTCTTGTTTTACCCACTGCAACTCGGGTATTACCCGGCAAAATCAAAACGCTATTAGAGGAATTCGATAATGGCTACCGGTACCGTCAAGTGGTTCAATGACACCAAGGGCTACGGCTTCATCTCTCCGGACGACAACGGCGACGACCTGTTCGCGCACTTCTCCGAGATCCAGGCCGACGGCTTCAAGACCCTGCAGGATGGCCAGAAGGTCTCCTTCGAGGTCACTCAGGGCAAGAAAGGCCTTCAGGCCTCCAACATCAAGGTCATCGACTGAACGTCGATCGATCATGATGTGACTGCCCTGCAGTCGATGAAAGGCTCGCCACGGCGGGCCTTTCTGCTGTCTGGGCCCCTGGCCCCGATGGCCAGCCTCGGCGCATTGCGCTAGGGTGATGCCCTTTCCCCGCTGGAGACGAATTCCCATGAGCGAACCCGGTGAGCTGATCATCGACCCCAAGGGCAACAAGCCCGCCGACGCCTGCGTATTCATCCTCCATGGCCTGGGCGCCGATGGTCGCGACTTCGAGCCGCTGATACCGGCCCTGTCGCTGCCGGGCGATGCCAGCGTGCGCTTCATCCTGCCCCATGCGCCGCGCCTGCCGGTGACCATCAACGGCGGCATGGTGATGCCCGCCTGGTATGACATCAAGGAGATGAGCCTCGACCGTCGTGTCGACGAGGCGCAGCTGCTGGCCTCGGCCCAGCGCATCCAGGCGCTGGTACGCGAGCAGATCGCTCTCGGCATCGACAGTCGCCGCATCATCCTGGCCGGCTTCTCCCAGGGTGGTGCGGTGGCCTACCAGGCCGCACTCTCCTTCGACCAGCCCCTGGGCGGCCTGCTGGCGCTCTCCACCTACTTCGCCACCGCCGAGAGCATCGAACTGGCCGAGGCCAACCGCGAGCTACCCATCGAGGTCCACCACGGTAGCTTCGACCCGGTGGTACCCGAGGCGCTGGGCAAGGCGGGCTTCGAGACGGTCAAGCGCCTGGGCTACCCGGCCCACTATCGCCAGTACCCCATGGCGCATGCGGTCTGCCCCCAGCAGGTGGCGGACATCGGCCACTGGCTGGGCAAGCGCCTGGGGCGCTGAGGCGCCGGTAAGGATCGCCACGGGCGTCGCCGAAGGTCGCCTCGACAGCCATGCCACCTGCGGGCAGGATATTTGCCACGATTTTCTTGCCTGCAGGATCGATACTATGAGCGCTTCCCCCTATGCCAACCTCCCCGATGCCCAGGGCTACTTCGGTCGCTTCGGTGGCCAGCTGATCCCTCCCGAACTCAAGGTGGTGATGGACGAGATCGACGCCGCCTACGAGGAGATCCGCGTCCGCGATGATTTCCGGCAGGAGCTGGCCGAGCTGTTCGCGGATTATGTGGGGCGTCCCAGTCCGATCTTCCATGCCCGGCGGCTCTCCGAGAAGCTGGGCGGGGCCCAGGTCCACCTCAAGCGCGAGGATCTGAACCACACTGGCGCCCACAAGATCAATCACTGCCTGGGCGAGGCGCTGCTCGCTAAGTTCATGGGCAAGACCAAGGTGATCGCCGAGACCGGCGCCGGCCAGCACGGCGTTGCCCTGGCCACCGCCTGCGCGCTGGTGGGCATCCCCTGCGAGATCCATATGGGGCAGGTGGATATCGAGAAGGAGCATCCCAACGTCACCAAGATGAAGATCCTGGGAGCCACCCTGATCCCGGTGACGCGTGGCACGGCGACCCTCAAGGATGCCGTGGACAGCGCCTTCGAGGAGTATCTCAAGGATCCGCAGCACTTCATCTACGCCATCGGCTCGGTGGTGGGGCCGCACCCCTTCCCGAAGATGGTGCGTGACTTCCAGTCGATCATCGGTCGCGAGGCGCGTGAGCAGTTCCAGGCGCGGCACGGCCGCCTGCCGGACCATGTCACCGCCTGCGTGGGTGGCGGCTCGAATGCCATGGGCATGTTCACCGCCTTCCTCGAGGACGAGGGCGTGCACCTGGTGGGCGTCGAGCCCGCCGGCGAGGGCCTCGACACCCAGCGTCACTCCGCGACCCTGACTCTCGGCAAGCCCGGCGAGCTGCACGGCATGGCCTGCTACGTGCTGGAGGACGAAGAGGGCAACCCCATGCCGGTGCACTCCATCGCCTCGGGCCTCGACTACCCGGGGGTGGGGCCCCAGCACAGTTACCTGAAGGAGCTGGGGCGGGTGGACTACCAGAGCGCCAGCGACGACGAGTGTCTGGAGGCCTTCCTGACCCTCTCCCGTGTCGAGGGCATCATCCCGGCGCTGGAGAGTGCCCATGCCGTGGCCTGGGCGATGCGCGAAGCGCCGAAGCTGCCCACCGACCAGCATATCCTGGTCAACCTCTCGGGCCGCGGCGACAAGGATGCGGACTACGTGGCCGGCCGGCTGGGACTCTAGCCATTCCCGGTGTCGGTCATCCCGTGCGATAGCCCGGGTGCGTTATCCCTTCGAGGGGTGTGCCCCGGGGCGAACTGGGGTAGGGTGAAATAAGGGCCCGGAGAGGCCCGCCTACTGCACAGGGAACCTCGGAGTGAGGAGATGGCAGCATTCAGGGAGAGATGGCAACGCTGGTGGCGTGGCGGGGCGGCAGGAGAGCCAGGCCTCGACGCGTTGCTGCTCGAGCACTACCCCGGCGCCGTGATGCTGCTGGACGATCAGGGTGTTGTGCGTCGGGTCAATCCCGCCTTCGAACGTTACGCCGGCCATCCGCCCGAGCAACTGCTGGGCCGGCGTGCCGTGACCCTAGACATCGATCCGCTGCACGGCGACTTCGCCCGGGCACTGGAGCAGTGCGTGACGACCCTGCGGCCCTGGCAGGGCCTGTTGCTGTGCCGACGTGCCGATGGCTCCCTGCGCCATCAGACCACCATGATCCAGCCGCTGGTGCGTGACGAGGGGCCGCTGCGGCTGCTGGTGATGCAGTATGACGTGACCGGCATGCGCGAACGTGAGCTGCGCGACCGCCAGCTGCTGGGGCGTCTGGAGAGTACCGTCTCGCGGGTCCCCAGCGCACTGTTCCGGCTCCGGCAGGGCGGCAATGGACAGCTCGAGTTCCTCTATCTCAGCGAGGCCCTGCGCTCGCTCTTCGGATTGGCGCCGGAGCAGTGCATGGATGACCCCGAGGCCCTGCTCGGCCGGCTGGCCCGAGACGACCGGCAGCGCTTCGAGGCCAGCCTGGCCCAGTCCGCGGTATCCCTTGCCCCCTGGCAGCTGGAGTTTCGGCTCTCGCTGCCCGAGGGAATGCGCTGGATCGAGGCGCGTGCCACGCCCCTGGCACGCGGCCAGGGTGACCTGATGTGGGATGGGCTGCTTATCGACATCGATGAGCGCAAGCAGGTCGAGCAGCGGGTGCAGCGGCTGGTGGGGACCGACATGCTGACCGAGGCCCTCAACCGTCGTGCCTTCCTCGAGCAGGGCGAGGCGGCCCTGGCCCGCGCGACCCGCCACGGCGAGTCGCTGTCCCTTGCCATGCTCGACCTCGACCATTTCAAGGCCTTGAACGATACCTACGGCCATGCCGTGGGCGACCTGGCCCTGCAGGCCTTTGCCACGACCTGTCGTGAATCACTGCGCCCCTACGACCTCTTCGCGCGCATCGGTGGTGAGGAGTTCGTGGTGGTGCTGGTGGACAGCCGCCCCGAGGAAGCCTGGAGCGTGCTGGAGCGTCTGCGGCAGGCGGTTGCCGCCATCGAACTGGAGTCGGAGGGAGAGGTGGTGCGCTTCACTGTCAGCCTGGGGCTTGCGGTACTCGGGGGCGAGGGCTCACTGGAATCGGGTCTCGCCCAGGCGGATCGCGCGCTCTATCGCGCCAAGCGCAGCGGGCGCAACCGGATCTGCGGCCCCGAGGCACTCATCCAGGATCCCGGGGCTCCGTGAGGAGGGGGGCTGGAAATCAACGTCGCACCCCGTCACGATCAGTGAGACCTGATCTCAGGTTGACCCCAAGCACAAGGAGCACATCAGCATGTCCGGACTCTCCGAAGACTTTCGCCTGCCGGTGGCCTGCCCGGGTTGCGGCAGCCACCTGATGCGGGTCTCCCAGGTGAAGAATCCCGACGACGCGGTGCACTGCGCCTCCTGCGGCAAGAGGATCTGCCTGTGGCACGAGGCCCAGACGGTACTCCGCCAGGGACCCGGCAGCGAGAGCGAAGCGCTGATCGAGGCCGCGGTCAATCGCCGCGGCTGAGTGGCGTCAGCCGTGAGGTGGCAACAGGAAGGCCGGCGCCGATGGCGCCGGCCTTCCGCCGTTGCGGCACCTGCCCTGGGCTACAGCAGCTCCTCGCCGGCCAGGGCCAGGCGCGAGCGCTCCACGCTCTTGAGCGTGACGTGGCCGGCGTGGGGCCAGTCGCGGAAGCGCTGCACCAGTGCCGCCATGCCGCAGGTGTTGGCGGTGAGGTAAGGGGTGTCGATCTGCCCCACGTTGCCCAGGCAGACGATCTTGGTATTGCGGCCTGCCCGGGTGACCAGCGACTTGAGCTGCTTGGGCGTGAAGTTCTGCGCCTCGTCGATGATCAGGAAGGTGTCGTTCAAGGTCCGCCCGCGCATGAAGCCGGGGGCGCGGATCTGGACCCGGGCGCCGAGCAACTGGCGGGTGGCGCCGTTATCCCAGCTGGACTCGCCGTCCTCGTTGCGCAGCAGGTTGTCCATGTTGTCGTGGAATGCGCCCATCCAGGGCGACATCTTCTCCTCCTCGGTACCCGGCAGGAAGCCGATATCCTCGCTCATGGAGATCGGTGCCCGGGTAAAGACGATACGCTCGAACCGCTTGCTGTCCAGGGTCTGCTGGAAGGCTGCCGCGAGGGTCATGAAGGTCTTGCCGGTGCCGGCGCTGCCGGCAATGGTGACCAGGTCGATATCGTCATCCATCAGCAGGTTGAAGGCGAAGTTCTGGTGGCAGTCGCTGGCGTGTACCCCCCACACGCTGGCGCCGTGACGATAGTTGCTGATCAGCTCCAGGCGTGCGCGCCGGTCGCTCACCTCACGCACGACGGCCTCGAAGCTGGCATCGCCGTCGGCGACCAGCATGCCGGGATGCCAGTCGGCGGGGATCTCGCCTGTCAGGTGATAGACCACGTGCTGGTGGTCACGCTCGACCCTGACGTCCAGGGCCAGGCCATTCCAGAGTTCGCTACCGGCATCCGGGTAGACCCGCACCCCCTCCAGCATGGCGTCGCTGTCATCGAAGGCGCGGTCGGTGAGGTAGTCCTCTACCGGCACGCCCAGGGCGGCGGCCTTGACGCGCAGGTTGATGTCTTTGGTGATCAGGATCACCGAGGCGTCGGCGCGTTCGCGGCGCAGGCGGCAGGTCTCGGCGAGGATGCGGTTGTCGGGGGTGTCGTCCAGTGGCTCGAGTGTGGCGAGGTCGGGGTAGCAGAGCAGGCGCAGACGGCCCTCGGGGCCGCTCAGGCGCCGGATGGGGATGCCGTCGCGGATCTGCTCGAGGCCGACGTCGGCGGTGAGGTCGGACAGGGTGCGGCTGACCTGGCGGGCAGTGCGGGCGATCTCGCGGATGCCGTTCTTGTGCTTGTCGAGCTCCTCGAGCACGGTCATGGGGATGACCACCTCATGCTCGTCGAACTGGTAGAGGGCGGCGGGGTCGTGCAGCAGCACGTTGGTGTCCAGCACGTACAGCCGGGTGGCCTTCTTGTCGATGCGTACCATCGGCGCAGCTCTCCTGATTGTCGCGAGACAGGCGTCATGTGACGCCCCGATGTCGACACTGTCAGCGCACGATGTCAGGAAGGTGACAGCGGCCTGACGGCGTCAGTAGCGCTGGTAACTCCTCCTGTGGCCTTGGACAAGCGGCGGGGAACTGGGTGCCCCGCTGTCTCCGAGCATGGATGGCGCCGCGAGGCGTGGCAAGGTGAGTGGTCGATGCAGGGTCAACGCAGAAGGGGCAATGCAGCCGGGCTCACTCCGCGTGGCGATAGACTTGTTCGACGTCCAGGGTGGAGCGGTTGCCCAGGTCCGCGAAGTGTTCGGCCAGCCACGCCTCGGCGGTGCGTCGGCCCGCGTCGCGCAGGTGGCAGAGGAAGGGCCATTCGGCGTTCATCTTGCTCGACACGGAGAGCTCGGCGAGCGCCTCGTCGCCACTGATACGGTGAAACAGGGCACCGGCGTAGCAGCCGATGTCGACGCCATGGTCGCCGAGCAGGCGCTGGAGCATGGCGATCATGCGCACCTCCTTGATCAGCGAGGCATTGAAGGTGATCTCGTTGAGGCGGTTCATGATCCCCGCGGCACTGGTGGGTACCTCGTCGCGGTAGATGGGGTTGATCTGCACGATGACGATGTCGCGGGAGCCGCAGTGCTCCATCAGCGGCATCAGCGCCGGGTTGCCGGTGTAGCCGCCGTCCCAGTAGGCCTCGCCGTCGATCTCCACGGCATGGAATACCGTGGGCAGGCAGGCCGAGGCCATCACCGCGTCGACGCTCATCTCCTCCCGGGCGAAGACCCGCTGCTTGCCGCTGCGCACATTGGTGGCGGTGACGAAGAGCTTGAGGTCGGGGCAGCGGCGCACCCGCTCGAAGTCGACCCGCTCGGCGACGATATCGCGCAGCGGATTGAGGTCGAAGGGGTTGAACTGGTAGGGGGAGACCAGCCGGCTCATCAGGTCCATGGCCACATAGCCGGGGGAGTGGTCCAGGCTCCAGTTGCCGGTGAACATGTCCAGCGGCGTTCGCCGCACCGGGCTGGCCATGCCGGCGCGGCTCACCGCCTGCCAGAAATCATGCAGGGCCTGACGGGCGGTGTCGCGGTCGCCGCGGGTCAGGGCGTCGGCCATCACCACGCCGTTCATGGCGCCTGCGCTGGTGCCGCTGATCCCCTCGATCTCGAGGCGCCCCTCCTCCAGCAGGCGGTCCATCACACCCCAGGTGAAGGCGCCGTGGGCGCCGCCACCCTGCAGCGCCAGGTCGATCCGCTTGGTCTCGCTCATGCTTACCCTCGTTCGGTCGTCAGGCCATGGTGCTGCGACGCATCATGGCAGCTTCTCGCCGTCGAGGGAAAGCGATGGCTACTGCATGGCGAGCTGCTGGCCCTGGTCGCGGTCACAGTCGAGGTAGGCGGAGCTCGCCAGCCACTCGGGGTCGGGGTAGTAGGCGAACAGGTACTGCTCCTCCTTGAGGCTGTCGATCAGCGGGTAGGTGACCTCCTGGCGTACCGCCGGGCAGCCCAGGCTGCGGCCGAGGCGGCCGGTCTGCTCGATGAACGATTCGCTGACGTAGTCGGCGCCGTGCATCACGATGGCGCGCTCATAGGCCAGGTGATTGACGCCCGGTTCGAGGCCCTCGAGGCGCAGCGAATAGCCGTTGCGTCCATAGTATGTGTTCATGGTGCGGAACAGTCCCAGGCTCGACTGGTGGCTTTCCGGGGTGTTCGAGAAGCGCGAGGCCAGGGCATCGCCCGAGCCGCGGCCGTGGGAGACGAGTTCCTCGAAGAGCAGGGCCTTGCGCTGCAGGTCGAATACCCACAGGCGCGGCTCGCTGGAGGGCAGCGAGTAGTCGATGACCGCCAGTCGCTCGGCGTCGGGGTCGGCGCATGAGAGGGCGCTGGCGGCCAGCTTGAGTACCTCGCGGCTGGCATCCGGTGCCAGGCGTGTCAGGGTCTGCTCCAGGCGCTCGCCTTCCAGTACCCTGGGGTGCAGGGCCTGGGCGAGGGTCGTGTCGGCGAGGGCAGAGGCGCCCGGTATCAGGCCGGCCGCACAGAGCAGCCAGGCGGGAAGGATCGATCGCAGCATCGCATGTGTCTCCTGGTTTCTCGCTATTATGTAGGGACGAGCCGGGATGGCCAAGTTAGCAATAAACGATACTGGAGGCGAACATGCGGCGATCTGTCGCGATAGGCGTGTTGACGTTGGGTATCATGCTGGTTTCCGGCATGGCCATGGCCCAGCAGCCGACAGCGCAGGAAGGCTCCGTGAGCGCGGTGGAGCAGGCCCTCGAGCAGCAGAATGGAACCCTCGAGGCGTTCTATGCGGCACGTGATTTCCAGGCTGCCTGGACCCGCGAGTCACGCGTCGAGGCGCTGGTCGAGGCGATGAAGAAACTGGCTGAGGATGGCCTGGAACCCACCGACTACGGCGCCGATCGCCTGCTGGCAGAGTTTCGCCAGGCCCAGGCCGGCGATGACATGGCCAGGGGGCGTTTCGATACCCGGGCGACCCGCGCCCTGCTCACGGCGCTTCGCCATCTTCACCATGGCAAGGTCGACCCCAACAGCATCGATGCCGACTGGGAGGTACCCATCAACGCGCAGCTGCCCCCCATGGGGGCGATCGTGCGGGCGGTGGACGCGGGAGAGATCACGGCGCTGCTCGATTCGGTACGCCCTGCCTATGCCCCTTACCAGCGGCTGCAGCAGGGACTGGCCCGCTATCGCCATATCCAGCGTCTGGGCGGCTGGCCGATGCTGCCCGAGGGCGGGCCGACCCTGCGCCTGGGCGAGGCGCACCCCGACGTGGCCATCCTGCGCGAGCGCCTGGCCCGGGTCGGTGAACTGGAGGTGATGGCGGCGGACCCCTCGATCCTGCCGGCGGCCGACCTGGAGGCGCCGGATCCACGGCGTTTCGATGCCGACCTGGAGGCGGCGGTCAAGCGCTTCCAGGACCGGCACCTGCTGGAAACGGATGGTGTCGTCGGGCCCCGCACCCGGGCGGCCCTCAATGTGCCGGTGGGCAAGCGTGTCGACCAGATCCGCCTCAACCTGGAGCGTGCCCGCTGGCTGATGCATGGCCTGCCCGAGGCCTTCGTGCTGGTGGATATCGCCGGCTACCGGCTCAGCTACTTCCGCCCCAACGGCCAGGTGTGGCGCTCGCGCATCGTGGTGGGCCAGCCCTATCGGCGCACGCCGTCGCTGCGCTCGGAGATTACCCACCTCACCGTCAACCCCACCTGGACGGTGCCGCCGACCATCCTGCGCGAGGACGTGATTCCCAAGGTGCGTCGCGATCCGGGCTATCTGGCGCGCCAGAACATGCAGGTGCTGTCGCCCTCGGGGCAGCGCCTAAGCCCCGGCCAGGTCGACTGGTCGAACCCGGGCAACGTGATGATTCGACAGGCCGCCGGGCCCGGCAACTCCCTGGGCCAGGTAGTGGTGCGCTTCCCCAACGACCACCTGGTCTACCTGCATGACACCCCGGCCCAGTCACTGTTTTCCCGCGAGCAGCGGGCGTTCAGCTCGGGCTGCATTCGCGTGCAGGGGGTGCTGGAGTTCGCCCAGTTGCTGTTCGACGATACTGGCAGCGGTCATGACCTCCGCGCCCTGCTGGCGGACGGGCGCACCCGCGACGTGCCCCTGGCCGAGACGATGCCGGTGATCCTGCACTACTGGACGGTTCATCCGGACTCCGGCGGGCAGATGGTCTTCCGTCCGGATATCTATGAGCGCGACGATGCCCTGCTGCGCGCCCTGGATCGCCCCTTGGCGCTGTAGTCACTCATAGCCCTTGGCCTGGAGGCGGAACAGACGCGCATAACGGCCATTGGCGGCCATCAGGCTCGCATGGTCGCCCTGCTCGAGGATCTCGCCGCCGTCGATCACCAGGATCTGGTCGGCGGCGCGCACCGTGGAGAAGCGGTGGGAGATCAGGATGGTCATCTTGCCCTGGCTGTGGTCGCGGAAGTCGGCATAGACCGCCGCCTCGGCGGCGGCATCCATGGCTGCGGTGGGCTCGTCGAGGACCAGGATATCGGCGCTCTCGCGCATATAGGCCCGCGACAGGGCGACCTTCTGCCACTGGCCGCCGGAGAGCTCCTGGCCGCCCTTGAACCAGCGTCCCAACTGGGTGTGGTAGCCGCCCGGCATCTCGGCGATGAAGTCGTCGGCCAGGCCGCGGCGGGCCGCCTCGCGCCAGCGGGCCTCGTCCTCGAAGGCGGCCACGTCACCGGCGCCGAGGTTCTCGCCGACCTTCATCTGGTAGCGCACGAAGTCCTGGAAGATCACTCCGATGCGCCGGCGCAGCGCCTGGACGTCCCACTCGCGGAGGTCGTTGCCGTCGAGCAGGATGCGCCCCGTGCTCGGCTCATAGAGCCGGGTCAGCAGCTTGATCAGGGTGGTCTTGCCCGAGCCGTTGGCGCCCACCAGCGCCAGGCTCTCGCTGGGTCTGATGTGCAGCGAGATGCCCGTGAGGGCAGGCGTCTCGGCGCCGGGGTAGGTGAAGCCCACGTTCTCGAAGCGGATGCCGTCGCCGGGTCGAGTGCCAGCGGTCAGGCTGCCCTCTTCCGGGGCCACCGGCTGCTCCAGGTACTCGTAGAGGTTCGAGAGGTAGAGGTTGTCCTCGTACATGCCGCTGATCGAGGTCAGGCTCGCCGAGAGCGCCGCCTGTCCCTGCTTGAAGACCATCAGGTACATGGTCATCTGGCCCAGGCTCAGGGTGCCGGTGATGGTCTCCACCACCACCCAGGCGTAGGCGCCGTAGAAGGCGACGGTACCCAGCAGGCCGAGCACGAAGCCCCAGCCCTCCCGACGCAGCGTGAGTCGGCGATCCTCGGCGTAGAGGGTGTCGAAGATCTTGCGGTAGCGGTCGAGCAGCAGCGGTTCCAGGCCGAACAGCTTGACCTCCTTGATGCTGTCCTCGCGGGCCAGCACGGTCTCCAGATACATCTGCATGCGGGTCTGGGGTGAGCGCCAGCGGAACAGCCGGAAGGCGTCGCCGGAGAACTTGGCCTCGGAGATGAAGACCGGCAGGGCGCCGACCACCAGCACCAGCGGCGCCCAGGGAGAGAACTGCACCAGCAGCACCCCGAAGCTGATCAGCGAGATGGCGTTCTGGGCCAGGGAGAAGGTCTTGTTGACCAGCCCCAGGGGCCGCACCGATGCCTCGCGGCGGGCCCGGGTGAGCTTGTCGTAGAACTCCGAATCCTCGAACTGGGCGAGGCTCAACGTGCCGGCCTTCTCGAGGATCATCACGTTGACCTTCTGGCCGAGCAGGGCACGCAGCAGCGACTGCTGGGCGGAGAGCGCCCGCTGGGCCAGGGCGATGGCGGCGATCACGCCGGCCTCGGCCAGCACGTAGCGCAGCACCGGCCACCAGTCGGCCTCTCCGGTGGCCTCGTGGTGCTCCATGGCGGCGATCACGGCATCGACGATCAGCTGGCCGAGCCAGGCGGCCACCGCCGGCAGCACCCCGGCCACCAGGGTGGCGATCGCCAGGCCCACGGTGAGCGCCCGCGAGGTCTGCCACACCAGCACCATGGCGCGGCGGCTGTAGCGGAACACGCCGAGGAAGGCCGTCAGGCGGTTCTCCGGCGGCGGGGCGGGGCGGGGTGAACGCGTGTGGGGAGATGACACGGGGCTCTCCGGAGGCGGGACAGAATCGAGACGCCCCGCACGATGGCGGGGCGCAGCGGAACAGCGGGGATGGTACGACGCGCGATCAGCCCTCGTCGGCCTCCTCGTCGGGATCCGTCTCGGCGGTGCTGGCCACCACCGGGCCGACCTCGCCGGACTGCAGGGCGGCGAGCAGCGGCTCTGCCTCACGCTGGAAGGCCACCAGTCGATCGCCCGCGAGGCTCTTGTTCTCCGGCAGCTTGACCTTCATGGCGTCGACCTGATTATCGCTGACCAGCACCTCGTAATGGAGGTGTGGTCCGGTGCTGCGGCCGGTGTTGCCGGAAAGCGCAATACGCTGCCCCATGGTCACGCGCTCGCCGCGGCTGACCAGCGGCTTGGAGAGGTGCAGGTAGCGGGTGCGGTAGCCGTTGTCGTGGCGGATCACCACGTAGCGGCCCGCGGCGTAGTGGCTACGCACCGACTCGACTACGCCGTCGGAGGGCGCGGTGATCGGTGTGCCGATCGGCATGGCGAAGTCGGTGCCCTTGTGTGGGCTGATGCGCCCGGTCACCGGGTGCTTGCGACGCGGGTTGAAGTTGGAGCTCAGCCGGTAGCGACCCTCGAAGGGGTAGCGATTGAAGGCGGGATCGAGGCTCTCGCCCTCCGGAGTGTAGAAGTTGTTGTCGGCACTGTTGCGTACCAGGGTCAGCGCGGTGCGCTCGCCCTCATACTGAACTGCCAGGATGCGCGGATCGAAGCTCTCGCCGTTGATCACATCGGACTCGACCAGCACCTGAAAACGATCGCCGCGACGGGTGTCGCGGCGGAAGTCGAGTTTCTTGCCCAGCACGTGGGTCAGGCGCGAGACCTCGGTGCTGGAGAGGCCGGTGGCCTGGGCCGAGCGGGTGAAGCTGCCGCTGACGGTGCCGGCGAACAGGCGCTGGGCGGCTTCGCCGGTGTGCTCGATGCTGGCGACCTCGAATGCTTCGCCCTCGCGCTCGGCGACGAAGCCGCTGCGGGCATCGCGCATCATACGCAGCGAGAGCAGTTTGCCGTCCTTGTCCAGCTGGTAGTCGAGGCGACTGCCGACCCGCCAGCGCTCCAGCATGTTCCTGTCGGGCAGCTGTTCAAGCAAGGCCAGGACCTCGCTGTAACCCAGGCCCAGGCGGTTCTGGGCCATCGCCGCGAAGGCATCGCCCGACTGTACCGTATAGGTCTCCCACTCGGGGACATAGGGCTCACGCGCGGCGATCTCACGTTCGAGAAGCACCGGCACGTCGTCGAGCACGCTCAACTCGCCCTCGGGGATCTCCTCGTAGGAGGTGGCATCGGCCACCAGGCTGCCGTCGTGGTCAAGCATGCCGCTTCCGATGGTGCCGATCACTGTGGCGATATGCAGGGCACCGCGATCTAGCCTGCCGGTCTCCCGAGCAGCGATCTCGCTGGCGATCCGCACGGCCTGCTTGTCCAGGGTGGCGCGGGTCGGTGCCTGGGCCATCACCAGGGGCGTGTCGCCACTCTGGGTGGCGTCTTCAACAGGGCGGGCCAGCAGCGGAGGTGCGGTGCCTGCGCTGGCGGCACCGGCCTCATCGATGAGTTCGAGGTCGACCACCTCGCTGACCTTCAGCTGGGTGATGGGCACACGCTGTCGCGTGGCGTCCAGCGCCTGGTTGGCCAGTTCGATGGCGTCACCCACGGGGCCGCGCTGAAGACTCAGCGAGGGCAGGCGAGAGGTAGCGTCGGCGTCGAGGGGAATGACGACGGTTTCCAGCGACCGGGAGTCGCGCTGGACATCCTGATAGGTGGTGATGATCTTCTGTGCGCCCAGCACGGTGACCATGGTGGCGACCGGTAACAGCAACAATTTGTGCGTGCGGGGCAGCGAATGGAGGACTCGCAGCATGGATAAAGGCCAGTGAATATAGATAAAGGTAGAAAAAGGCCCTTGAACCATAACCCATGATGGGGGTGCTGCCTAGGCTGTACGCATCCACAGTTGTGCCGCCCCGGGCGGCTGTGGTGTCCGTGCCGTGGGTGGCAGAAGAGGAAAGTGAACGCTGTTTGCTAGGCTTTGTCCGAAAACTCGAATTTGCTAATGTCACCTATGCCTCAGCAGCATAGGTGACCCATGGCAGGACGCTACGAGATCTCCGACAATGGTTGGGCCCTCATCGAGGATATCGTGTCGCCGCCGCAAAGGACGGGGCGCCCCCGCCGCGATGACCGCCAGGTGCTGAACGGTATCTTCTGGATCCTCTGCTCAGGTGCCAAATGGCGCGATCTGCCAGAGCGCTACGGTCCTTGGAAGACTGTCTATGATCGCTTCCGTCATTGGCGCGACGATGGCACCTTCGAGGCCATCCTGGCGCGTCTCCAGCTTCGCTTGCGAGAGGATGGCCTGATGGACCTGGACACCTGGATGATCGACTCAACGTCGATCCGCGCCACCCGTGCCGCCTCTGGAGGCGGCAAAAAGGGGGACACGAAGAGCCCGTAGATCATGCACTGGGCCGCAGCCGTGGCGGTCTGACGACCAAGATCCACATGGTCTGTGATCGGCATGGATGGCCGCTGACCTTCACGCTCTCGCCCGGTCAAGACTCGGATACACGGCACTTCATCCCGGCCATGGAACACGTTCATCTGCCTGGAAACAGGGGCAGGCCTCGTAAGCGCTGTCGCTACATCGTGGCGGACAAGGGCTATGACAGCGACCCGCTTCGCCGCTACTGCGATCGGCACCGCATGAAACCGATCATCGCCCGGCGCAAGATGAAGCGAAAGCCGCGTCCTGGCGCCCCACGAGGCTTCGACAAGTCTCGGTATCGAGAACGAAACATCATCGAGCGCTGTTTCGGCTGGATCAAAGAACTGCGCCGCGTCTGCACCCGCTACGACAAATTGGCCAGCAGCTTCAAAGCGATGGTATGCCTGGCCTGCATAGATCGCTGCTTGCGTGCCAACTTTTCAGACAGAACCTAAGTATGCATTGGAACGAAGTCGGCCGGGGATTGCAACCCCCGGCCAATACGTCCCGGGGTGCCGCTCAGGCCATGCCTTCGGCGAAGTGGCCGTCGCGATAGTCACGCAGCGCCTGCTCCAGTTCGTGCTGGTGGTTCATCACGAAGGGGCCGTAGTGAGCGATGGGCTCGCCGTGGGGGATGCCCGTCAGCAGCAGGGCGTCGGCGCCCTCGGCGCTGGTCAACGCGAGACGGCTGCCCGAGCCCAGCCGCGCCAACTGGCCGGCCGGTACCCGAGTCTCGCCGATGTCGAGCTCGCCTGCGAACACATAGACCAGCAGGATCGGGGCATCGGCCTGCAGTGCCATGTCGCCTCCCGCCCCCAGGTGGACATGGGCCACGCCTCCCCGGCCGGCCAGTGCATCCAGCGGCCCATCGACGGCCTCGCCATCGTCGCGCCGCCAGTGGCCACCCAGGGCGACCAGCCGACTATCGCCCTCGACGAGCTGCGGCATCTCGACGGCGCGCACGTCGCGGTAGGTGGGGGCGCTCATCTTCTCGCTGGCGGCCAGGTTGATCCACAGCTGGAAGGCGTGCAGGCCCTGGCTGTCGGTGAGTGGCATCTCCGAGTGGATAATGCCGCGGCCGGTGTGCATCCACTGGGCGTCGCCGGCGCGAATGGTGCTGGAGTGTCCCAGGTGGTCCTCGTGGGTCAGGCCACCGTGGAGTACATAGGTCAGCGTCTGCATGCCGCGGTGAGGATGCGGCGGGAAGCCGCCGATATAGTCGTCGGGGCGCTCGGAGCCCAGCTCATCGAGCATCAGGAAGGGGTCCAGGCCGCCGCCGAAGTCGTGGATCCGGCGAATCTTGACGCCGTCACCGTCCTGGCTGGGGCGGCTCGGCTGCAGCTGCTGGACTTGGCGGAGTTGTGATGCGCTCATGGTGATTGCCTTGTGATCTGTCGGGTCATGGCTGGTATTTTAGGTCGGTTTTTTCGAAACTTAAGCGCATAGTTTCGCTTTAAATATTCGAGGGGGTCGAAATGTCCCGCGTTACCCTGGCCCAGTGGCAGATGTTGGCGGCGGTCGTCGATCACGGTGGTTTCGCGCGTGCCGCCGAGGCGATCCACAAGAGTCCCTCCACTCTCAATCATGCGGTGCACAAGCTGGAGGAGCAGCTCGGGGTGCGTGTTCTGGAGCCGGCAGGCCGCCAGGTGCGCCTGACCGAAGCGGGCGAGATGCTGCTGCGCCGTGCACGGCAGCTGATCGAGAGCGCGGCGGCCCTTGAGGAGGTGGCCGGCAGCCTCGCCGAGGGCCTCGAGGCCGAAGTGGTGCTGGCGGTGGACCAGGTGTTTCCCCCCGACGCCCTGGCCCGCGCCCTGGCCACCTTCTCGGCGGCCTATCCCCATGTGCGGGTACAGCTTCACGAGACGGTGCTCAACGGCGGCATCGAGATGCTCTACGACGGCAGGGCCGACCTGGTGATCTCGGGCCTTTCCGCCCAGGGGTTCCTGGGCGAGCCGCTGGCCACCGTGCGCTTCGTGGCGGTTGCCCATCCCGACCACCCCCTGCATCGTCTGGGGCGGCCGCTGGACCTGCGGGACCTGGTGCAGCACCGCCAACTGGTGGTGCGCGACTCGGCGTTGCGGCAATCCATGGATGCGGGATGGCTCAAGGCCGAGCAGCGCTGGACCCTGAGCCACCTGGAGACTTCCATCGATATGCTGGAGCGCGGCCTCGGCTTCGCCTGGCTGCCGGAGACGCGGATTCGCCAGGCACTCGATACCGGACGCCTCCAGCCGCTGCCGCTCACCGCCGGGGGTATCCGTGAGATTCCCGTGCAGCTGATCCATCGCGACCGCGACCGCGCGGGCCCGGCAACACGCTTCCTGGTCGGTGCCCTGACCAGTGAGGCGCAGCGTGGCACTGGCAGGGTGGAATTCGATGCTATCGAATGAAAGCGCCCAGAATATGCGCTGAAGCATCGATAGTTTCGTCTTACTCTGGGGGGAGTGACCCATCGCGGCGAAGGCCGCCCACCAGAGGAGGATTTCCATGGGCCTGTTGATCGACGGCAAGTGGCACGACCAGTGGTACGACACCGACAAGCACGGCGGCGAGTTCGTGCGCGAGTCCGCCAAGCTGCGCGACTGGGTGACCCGCGACGGCAGCGAGGGACCCGACGGCCAGCCGGGGCTGCCCGCCGAAGCGGGGCGTTACCACCTCTATGTCTCCCTGGCCTGTCCCTGGGCGCACCGCGTCATGATCATGCGCAGGCTCAAGGGGCTGGAGGACCTTGTCGGCCTCTCTCATGTCAGCCCGCTGATGCTCGACCAGGGCTGGACCTATGATCAGGCCGAGGGCTCGAGTGGCGATCCCGTCAATGGCGTGGCCTATCATCGAGAGCTCTACACCCTCACCGACCCGCACTACACCGGCCGAGTCACGGTACCGGCGCTGTGGGACAAGGTGCAGGGACGCATCGTCAACAACGAGTCCGCCGAGCTGCTGCGCATGTTCAATGGCGCCTTCGACGACCTGACCGGCAACCGCCTGGACTTCTATCCCGAGGAGCTGCGCGAGACCATCGATGCGGTCAACGCCGATGTCTATGACCACATCAACAACGGCGTCTACAAGTCCGGCTTCGCCACCGAGCAGGCGGTCTACGAGAAGCATGTGGTGGCGCTGTTCGAGGCGCTGGACCGCATGGAGGCACGCCTGGCCGAGCACCGCTACCTGGCCGGCGAGTGGCTCACCGAGGCGGATATTCGCCTGTTCACCACCCTGGTGCGCTTCGATGCCGTCTATCACGGCCACTTCAAGTGCAACCTGCGGCGCATCGAGGACTACCCGAACCTCTCGAACTACCTGCGCGAGCTCTACCAGTGGCCGGGGGTGAAGGAGACCGTGGACTTCGACCATATCAAGCGCCACTACTATTACAGCCACGACACCATCAATCCCACACGGATCGTGCCCCACGGCCCCATCCTCGAGCTTTCGCGCCCCCACGACCGCGAGCCCCTGCCGGGGAAGGGAATAAAGGACAATGCTTCCCAGTGAAGTGAGAAGCGTCGGAGGCCTGCCGCCGGAAAAGCTGCGAACGTTTTTTTGCTAGAATGCGCCCAACTTCATATCCAGATACGAGACCCATGACCGACCAGATCCAGCGCTTCCTGTTCGACAACACCAACGTGCGCGGCGAGCTCGTCACCCTCGAGCAGGCCTATGCCGAGGTCCTCGATCGCCACGCCTATCCCCCCGCGGTGAATCACCTGCTCGGCGAACTGCTCGCCGCGGTGGCCCTGCTCACCGACACCGTCAAGCTCGATGGCACCCTGAGCATCGAGGTGCGCGGCAACGGCGCCCTGGCCCTGCTGATGGCCGAGTCCAACCCCGGCGGCGAGCTGCGTGCCATCGCCCGCATGGCCGAGGACGCGGCGATCCCCGACGAGAATGCCGGCTTCCGCGAGCTGGTGGGCGAGGGGCAGATCATGATCACCCTGGACCCCCGCGAGGGTCACCGCTACCAGGGCATCGTCGCCCTGGACCGCGATAGCTTGGCCGACTGCCTGGCCGACTACTTCGCCCAGTCCGAGCAGCTGCCCACCCGACTGTGGCTTGCCGCCGATGGTCTGCGCGCCGGAGGCCTGCTGCTGCAGCGCATGCCTGACGAGTCGCAGAACCAGGATCTCGACGCCTGGGAGCGCAGCGTGCACCTGGCGGCGACCGTCAAGCAGGAGGAGCTGCTGGGCCTGGCCCCCGAGGCGCTTCTCCAGCGCCTCTATCACGAGGAGACGGTGCGCATCTTCCCGCCCAAGGCGCTGCGGTTCGGTTGTACCTGTTCCCGGGAGCGCATCGCCGATGCCCTGGTGACGCTGGGTGCCGAGGAACTGCGCGACGTGGTCGCGGAGCAGGGCGGCATCGAGACGCAGTGCCACTTCTGCCACACTCGCTACGCCTTCTCCGAGGAGGAGGTCGAGGCGTTGCTGGCCGGCGCCAGCGAGCCACCGGCGACCCTGCACTGATGACGAGGCTGGCGTCCGGCATGCCTTGCCGGCGCATCCTTTTTGCGGTGCACAAGTGAACGCGTGGCGAATTTCGCGCATGTTGTAGAAAAACTACATGAATTTCGCCCAAAAATGGCGTTCCCCGCCCTCGTCCTTTTTGCCATAATGGCGCCGCTTTCAGGCGCGATCATGGTCCACAGGCAGCCAGCCGCAGGGCCCGATCGCCATGCTACCCCCGGCTTTTCGCGTCTCCGGCGACGCCAGGCACACGAGAGAATCGGCCCACGGCCCAGGAATCGACATGACCACACCCCAAGCTTCCCACGCCCACGTCAACCTCAGCAGCGCCGAACTGATCGAGCGATCAGTGGCCAGCGGCGAAGGCCGCCTGGCAGCCAATGGCGCTCTGGTGGTGAGCACCGGCGTCCGCACCGGTCGCTCGCCCAAGGATCGCTTCATCGTCGACGAGCCGACCACCAGCGCCAAGATCGACTGGGGCAGCGTCAACCGTCCTTTCGACGCCGAGAAGTTCGGTGCGCTCTGGGGGCGTGTCGAGGATTACCTGCAGAGCCGCGAGCATTATGTCTCCGAGCTGCACGTGGGAAGTGACCCGGAGTACTACCTGCCTGTGCGCGTGCAGACCGAGACCGCCTGGCAGAACCTGTTCGGCCGCACCATGTTCGTGCGCCCCGAGGCCTACAACCCCTCCGCCAAGGAGGAGTGGACCATCCTCAATGCCGCCGGCTTCGAGTGTGACCCGGCTCGCGACGGCACCAACTCCGACGGCACCGTGATCATCAACTTCGCCGAGAGGAAGGTGCTGATCGCCGGCATGCGCTACGCCGGCGAGATGAAGAAGGCGATGTTCTCGGTACAGAACTTCCTGCTGCCGGAATTCGACGTGCTGCCGATGCACTGCTCCGCCAACGTCGGTGAGGATGGCGAGACCTGCCTGTTCTTCGGCCTCTCCGGCACCGGCAAGACCACCCTCTCCGCCGACCAGGCGCGCTACCTGATCGGTGACGACGAGCATGCCTGGGGCCCGGGCACCGTCTTCAACATCGAGGGCGGCTGCTACGCCAAGTGCATCGACCTCTCCGAGAAGAACGAGCCGGTCATCTGGAACGCCATCAAGTTCGGTACCGTGCTGGAGAACGTGGTCCTCGACGACCGTCGCGAGCCGGACTACGCCGATGACAGCCTGACCCAGAACTCGCGCGCTGCCTATCCGCTGGAGCACGTCGAGAAGCGCGTTCCCGAGAACCGCGCCGGCGAGCCCAACGCCATCGTCTTCCTGACCTGTGACATGTCCGGTGTGCTGCCCCCGGTGTCCGTGCTCTCCAAGGAGGCCGCGGCCTACCACTTCCTCTCCGGCTACACCGCCAAGGTGGGCTCCACCGAGATGGGCTCCTCCGAGGGCCTGGCCGCCACCTTCTCTACCTGCTTCGGTGCGCCGTTCTTCCCGCGTCCGGCGCGCGAGTACGCCGACCTGCTGATCAAGCGCGTGGAAGAGAAGGATGCCCAGGTCTACCTGGTCAACACCGGCTGGACCGGCGGCGCCTACGGCGAGGGCGGTGCACGCTTCTCCATCCCGACTACCCGCGCCATCATCAGTGCCATTCAGTCCGGCATGCTGCGTGAGGTCGAGACCCATCGCCTCGATGGCCTCAACCTCGACGTGCCCACCGCGGTGCCGGGCGTCGACTCCAGCCTGCTCAACCCGCGCGAGACCTGGGAAGACAAGGACGCCTACGACCGTCAGTGTCAGGAGCTGGCCGCCAAGTTCGTCGACAACTTCAAGAAGTTCGACGGCGTCAGCGATGCGATCGTCAAGGCGGGCCCCAGCCTGACCTGAGCGCAGCACTCGGGTCCCTCGCGGGACCCCTGGCTTGCATGAAAGAACCCGGCACCGCCTAGGCGGTGCCGGGTTCTTTCGTTGGGTGAGGTGGCGTCGGCCCCATTCCATCGGCCGATAAATCGGGCCCCTGCGCGTCGGGTGGCCGAAAACCTCCATGTAGGAGCCGGATGCATCCGGCGATTGGGTTCTGCATCGCCGATAAATCGGGCGCCTGCGAGGCGGGAGGTACGCCACCTTATCCGGCGCCTGTTGTTTCATTCCTTCAGGTCGGGGAAATCCTCCTCCCGGAACTCCAGCTCGCCGCGCTCATCGCTGGCCTTGTGTACCTCGGCCTGGCGCAGCTCCACCCGGCGGATCTTGCCCGAGATGGTCTTGGGCAGGTCGGCGAACTCCAGCCGGCGGATGCGCTTGTAGGGCGCCAGTCGCTCACGGGCGAAGGCGAGGATATCCCGGGCCAGTTCGGCGCTGGGCTCGTAGCCGGCGGCGGGAATGACATAGGCCTTGGGCACCGAGCTGCGCACCGGGTCGGGGCTGGGCACGATGGCCGCCTCGCCCACCGCGGGGTGCTCGATCAGTACGCTCTCGAGCTCGAAGGGGCTGATGCGGTAGTCGGATGCCTTGAAGACATCGTCGGCCCGGCCCACGTAGGTGATGTAGCCCTGTTCATCCACGCTCGCCACGTCGCCGGTGCGGTAATAGCCGCCCTGCATGGCGGCCGCCGTGCGTTCCGGGTCGTTGGCATAGCCCACCATCAGGCCGGCGGGGCGCTCCTCGCCCAGCGCCAGTGCGACTTCTCCCTCTGCGGCCGGCTTGCCTTCGGCGTCGAGCATCGCCACCCGGTAGCCGGGCAGCGGGCGCCCCATGGAGCCCGCCTTGAGCGGCTGGCCCGGGGAGTTGCCGATCTGGGCAGTGGTCTCGGTCTGGCCGAAGCCGTCGCGGATGGTGATGCCCCAGGCGCGGCGCACCTGCTCGATCACCTCGGGGTTGAGGGGTTCGCCGGCGGCCACCGCCTCGCGCAGGGCGACCCGGTGGGAGGCCAGGTCCTGCTGGATCAGCAGTCTCCATACCGTGGGCGGCGCGCAGAGGGTGGTGATCTCGTAGTCCGTCAGCACCTTCAGCAGGGCGGCGGCGTCGAAGCGCGAATAGTTGTAGAGAAAGACGCAGGCGCCGGCGTTCCAGGGGGCGAAGAAGCAGCTCCAGGCGTGCTTGGCCCAGCCCGGGGAGCTGATGTTGAGGTGGCGGTCCCCCTTCTGCAGGCCGATCCAGTAGAGGGTGGAGAGGTGTCCCACCGGGTAGGACTGGTGAGTATGGGTGACCAGCTTGGGCTGGGAGGTGGTGCCCGAGGTGAAGTAGAGCAGCATGGGGTCGTCGGCGGGGGTCGGCCCGTCGGGGGTGAAGTCGTCGCTGGCGTCATGGGATTTGGCGAAGTCGTGCCAGCCTTCGGCGGCCCCGCCCACGGCGATGCGCGTCAGAGTGTCCTTTCGGCCGGCAAACTTCTCCAGGTGCTCATGGCCGATCACCAGGTGGCGGACCTGGCCGCGGGTGATGCGATCCTCGAGGTCCTCCGGGGTCAGCAGGGTGGTGGCGGGGATGATCACCGCGCCGAGCTTGATGGAGGCCAGCATCACCTCCCACAGTGGCACCTCGTTGCCCAGCATCAGCAGCACCCGGTCGCCCCGGGCCACGCCCAGGGAGCGCAGCCAGTTGGCGGCCTGGTTGGAGCGCCGCGCCATCTCGGCGAAGCTGAGCCGCGCCTCCCGGCCATCCTCCTCGACGATCCACAGCGCCGGGGCGTCATTGTCCCGGGCCATGACATCGAAGTAGTCCAGAGCCCAGTTGAACTCGCTGAACGTCGGCCAGCGGAAGTCGCGATAGGCGGTGTCGTAGTCCTCGCGGTTGGCCTGCAGGAAGTCGCGGGCGGCGAGGAAGCGCTCCAGCGCCGGTGAGCTCGATGATGTCGGCATGTGCTGTCCCTTCGTGTTGTTGATGCATTGTGTAGAAGGTGATGAGGCTAGAAACTCTAGCCAGACTCCCCCCTTCCTGTCCAAGAACCAAGCGAACGCTTGGACTAAAGTTGCCTCTTTCCCGGCGGCACCCGCCGCGCGTGGCTAGCCCCGGCGTTTGTGATACCTTGTCGCGATCGTTTTTCGAGCATCAGTGAAGGGGTTACATGGACGCCACCAACCGCATCATCACGCGCCTCGCCGAGGAGCTTTCCGTTCGCCCGCAGCAGGTCACGGCCACGGTGGAGCTGCTCGACGGCGGGGCGACCGTGCCCTTCATCGCCCGCTACCGCAAGGAGGTGACCGGTGGGCTCGACGATACCCAGCTGCGCAACCTCCATGAGCGCCTGGGTTACCTGCGCGAGCTGGAGGAGCGCCGCGAGGCGGTGCTCGCCGCCATCGACGAGCAGGGCAAGCTCAGCGATGAGCTCAAGGGGCTGATTCAGGCCGCCGACACCAAGCAGCGCCTGGAAGACCTCTATCTGCCCTACAAGAAGAAGCGCCGCACCAAGGCCCAGATCGCCCGGGAAGCGGGCCTCGAGCCCCTGGCCGACGCCCTGCTGGCCGACCCCACCCTGGACCCCGAGGCCGAGGCGGCCAACTATCTGCGCCCCGCGGAAGGTGATATCCCCGCCATCGAGGACGCCAAGGCGGCCCTGGATGGTGCGCGCCAGATCCTGATGGAGCGCTTCGCCGAGGATGCCGAGCTGGTAGGGCGGTTGCGCGAGCGGCTGTGGAGCGAGGGTGAGCTCAGCGCCCGGGTGGTTCCGGGCAAGGAGGCCGAGGGCGCCAAGTTCTCCGACTACTTCGAGCACGATGAGAAGCTCGCCAAGGCGCCGTCGCATCGCGCGCTCGCCATGTTCCGCGGCCGTAACGAGGGTGTGCTGACCCTGGCCATCCGCCTGCCCGGCGAGGAAGAGGCGCCGATCCATCCCGCCCAGGTGGCCATCGCCCGACACTTTGAGGTCCATGACGAGGGGCGCGCCGCGGACAAGTGGCTGCGCGATGTGGTGCGCTGGACCTGGCGGGTCAAGCTCTATACCCATCTCGAGACCGAACTGCTGGGCCGGCTGCGCGAGTCCGCCGAGCTTGCGGCCATCGAGGTCTTCGCCGCCAACCTCAAGGACCTGCTGCTGGCCGCCCCGGCGGGGCAGAAGGCGACGCTTGCCATCGACCCGGGCCTGCGCACCGGCTGCAAGGTTGCCGTGGTCGACGCCACCGGCCAGTTCCTCGAGCACGCCACCATCTATCCCCACGCCCCGCGCAACGCCTGGGACGCCTCGCTGGCCGAATTGGCCAGGCTGGTGGAGAAGCACGACGTGGCACTGATCGCCGTGGGCAACGGCACCGCCAGTCGTGAGACCGACAAGCTCGCCGGCGATCTGGTCAAGCTATGCTCTTCACAAGCAGGCCCCGGCAAGCGCTCGCTCTCCAAGGTGATGGTCAGCGAGGCCGGTGCCTCGGTCTACTCCGCCTCGGAGTATGCTTCCCGCGAGCTGCCCGACCTCGATGTCACCATCCGCGGCGCGGTTTCCATCGCCCGCCGCCTGCAGGACCCGCTGGCCGAGCTGGTCAAGATCGAACCCAAATCCATCGGCGTGGGCCAGTACCAGCACGACGTCTCCCAGGTGCAGCTGTCGCGCAGCCTGGAGGCGGTGATCGAGGACTGCGTGAACGCCATCGGTGTCGATCTCAACACCGCCTCCAGCGCGCTGCTCTCGCGGGTGGCGGGCCTCTCGCCGGCGCTGGCCGAGGCCATCGTCGCGCGGCGCAACGCCGAGGGACCCTTCGCCAGTCGCCGGCAGCTGCTCGAAGTCAGTCGCCTGGGCCCCAAGACTTTCGAGCAGTGCGCGGGCTTCCTGCGCATCATGAACGGCGACAACCCGCTCGACGCCAGCGCCGTGCACCCCGAGGCCTACCCCTTGGTGGAGCGCATCGCGGAGAGGAGTGGCCGAGCGCTTTCCAGCCTGATCGGCGACAGCGCCACTCTCAAGGCGGTCAAGCCCGCCGAGTTCGCCGACGAGCGCTTCGGGGTGCCCACGATCACCGATATCCTGGTCGAGCTCGACAAGCCGGGCCGCGACCCGCGCCCCGAGTTCAAGGCCGCCGAGTTCCGCGAGGGGGTCGAGACCCTCAAGGACCTGGAGCCGGGCATGGTGCTCGAGGGCAGCGTCACCAACGTCACCCACTTCGGTGCCTTCGTCGATATCGGCGTGCACCAGGACGGCCTTGTGCATATCTCGGCGCTTTCCGACAAGTTCGTCGAGGACCCGCGCTCGGTGGTCAAGGCCGGCGATATCGTCAGGGTCAAGGTGATGAGTGTCGACCTGGAGCGTGCGCGCATCGGCCTTTCCATGCGCCTCGACGACCAGCCGGGCGAGGAGGGCGACAAGCCTCGGCGCCGACGTGAAGGGAATGGTGGCGAGCGCCAGGCCCGCGGCGGCAAGGCCCCGCGCAAGGGCGCCGGGCGCGGCAGCGATGCCAGCCAGGGCGGGCAGATGGGCGCCCTGGGGGCGGCCCTGCTCAAGGCCAAGCAGAAAGGCTGATACAATCAGGCCTTCTACGGGCGCCGCCAGGGCGCCCGTCTCACTATCAGCGAGGCGCGCCGCCTCGGCGCCGTAACCACCAGCAGGGGTGTTATCTTGTCCGACTCATTCGCTACCCTCATCGAACGCCTGGAGGGTCCTGCCCGCCGGGGAGAGTTCAGCCGACTGCGTCGCGGCCTCGAGAAGGAGGGGCTGCGCGTCGACCGCGAGGGGCGCGTCGCCCAGACGCTGCATCCCCATGCGCTGGGCTCCAAGCTGACCCATCCGCATATCACCACCGACTACTCCGAGGCGCTGCTGGAGTACATCACGCCGGTCACCTGTCGGCCCGCCGACGCCCTGGAGTTCCTCGGCGACCTGCACCGCTTCAGTTATCGCTACCTGGGCGATGAGCTGATCTGGCCGGGCAGCATGCCGGCACGCCTCGACGGCAACGACAGCATCCCCATCGCCGACTATGGCAGCTCCAACGTGGGTACCATGAAGCGGGTCTATCGCCAGGGGCTCGATGTGCGCTACGGGCGCATCATGCAGGCCATCGCCGGGGTGCATTACAACGTCTCGCTGCCCGACGACCTGTGGACGCTGCTGCGTGACCTCGATGGCGAACAGGCCACGCCGTTGAACGACTATCGCTCGGCGCGCTACTTCGGCCTGATCCGCAACTTCCGTCGCCACAGCTGGCTGCTGCTCTACCTGTTTGGCGCCTCGCCGGCCATCGACCGCAGCTTCCTGCCCGACGGCAGAATCCCCGACAAGCTCGAGGCCCACGGCGAGGAGACACTGATCTCGCGCTACGCCACCAGCCTGCGCATGTCGGACCTCGGCTACCAGAACAAGGTGCAGGAGCAGCTCAAGATCTGCTTCAACTCGCTCTCCAACTACGTCAACACCCTGCGCCACGCCATCTCCACGCCGTGGCCCGCCTATGAGGCGCTGGGCGTCAACGAGGACGGCGAGTGGCGCCAGCTCAACGCCAACATCCTGCAGATCGAGAACGAGTACTACAGCGATATCCGGCCCAAGCGGGTGGCCCGTCACGACGAGACTCCCAGCCAGGCCCTGGAGGCCCGCGGGGTGGAGTATATCGAGGTGCGCTGTCTCGACCTCAATCCGCTGCTGACCCTGGGCGTGGACGCGTCCCAGATCCACTTCATCGACACCTTCGTGATGTGGTGCCTGCTGTCCGAGAGCCCCTGGATCCCCGATGCCGAGTGCGACACCCTCGACGACAACCGGCGCCTGGTGGTGGAGCGCGGCCGTGATCCCGAGCTGCGCCTGTGCCACGCCGGCACGCCGCGCAGCGTCGCCGACTGGGGCGGCGAGATCCTCGGCGAGATGCGTCGGGTGGCCGAGCTTCTCGACCGCCTGGAGGAGGGCACGCCCCATGCCGATGCCGTGGCCGCCATGCTGCCGCGGCTGGAGGACCCGGCGTTGACTCCCTCCGGCCAGCTGCTGGCGCGCCTGCAGGAGCGTGGTGAGGAGTTGTCGGATGCCATGCTGGGCATCGCCCGGGAGCAGGCCGAACGGCTGCGCCAGGAGCCGATGGACCCCGGTCGCGAAGGGATGTTCGACGAGCTGGTGGAGACCTCCCATCGACAGCAGGCGGAGATCGAGGCCGCCGATCGCGTCTCCTTCGCCGATTTCCTGAGCGACTACTTCGCCCGTGCCCGGGAATCCCGTGTTACCGATGGGGTCAGCCAGTGAGCGCCCTGGCCCGTCTCTCGGTGCGCCAGTGGAGCCTCGCCGGCCTGGCCTTCTGTGTCCTGATGATGGTGGTAGCCCTGGGACTCGAGCATATCGTCGGTCTCGAACCCTGCCCGCTGTGCATCTTCCAGCGCGTGGCGGTGATAAGTGCCGGTGTGGTGTTCGCCCTGGCGGCCATCCACAACCCCGCCGGTCGCCTCGGGGCGGCACTCTACGGCGTGCTTGGCCTGGCTGCGGTGGGTGGCGGCATCGGCGTGGTGAGCCGCCACCTGTGGCTGCAGTCGCTGCCCGCCGACGAGGTACCCAGCTGTGGCCCGGGTCTCGACTACATGCTGGATATCCTGCCGCTGCAGGAGGTGGTGAACATGGTGCTCTCCGGCTCCGGAGAGTGCGCCGAGATCGACTTCCTGTTCCTGGGCATCACGCTGCCGGGCTGGACCCTGGTGGGCTTCATCGTGCTGGCCCTGGCACCGCTGGGCATGCTGCTCTCGGCCTTCCGCGAGCGCTGAACTGCCGTCGAGGATTGCCATGCTCTACCGCGACTTCGCCACCCAGGAAGCCATCGACCGCGCCTACGATCCCATGATCGGTCGCGACCCGGCGGCGCTGGTGGCCGACTGGCGGGCCCGCAGCGACGCCGCCCGAGCCCGCCATCGCGTTTCCCTCGACGTGCCCTACGGGCCCAGCCTGGCCGAGCGTCTCGACCTCTATCACGCCGAGGATCGCAAGGAGGGCGAGCGCGCGCCGTTGCACCTCTTCTTCCACGGCGGCTACTGGCGTTCGCTGGGCCACCGGGAGTTCGGTTTCATCGTCGACGACCTGGTGGCCGCAGGGATCTCGGTGGGGGTGGTCAACTATGCGCTCTGCCCGGCGGTGCGCTTCGCCGAGATCGTGCGTCAGGCCCGCGCCGCCTTGGCCTGGGCGTATCGCCACGCCGCCGAGGAGGGCTGCGACCCGGCCAGCATCAGCGTCTCTGGCCACTCCGCCGGCGGGCACCTGTGTGCGATGTTGTTGGCCACCGACTGGGAAGGCGACTATGGCCTGCCCAACGACCTGATCAGGGGAGCGTTATGCGTCAGTGGTTTGTATGACCTCGGGCCGTTTCCCTGGTCATGGCTACAGCCCAAGCTGCGGCTGGACGGACGCGACGTCGCCGAGTTCAGTCCGGCCTTCCTGCCCTGCCAAGTAGCGGCGAAAGTGAGCCTGGTGGCGGGTGGTGAGGAGTCCGGCGAGTTCACCCGACAGATGACGGACTACGCCACCCACCTGGGCGAGCAGGGCATCGCGGTCGAGCAGGCCGTGCTGCCCGGCGATGACCACTTCTCGATCCTCGAGCACTATCTCGATGGTGGACCCCTGGCCGCGACGGTCAAGGGTTTCCATGCCTGAGGGGCGACTTCCATCGCCGATAAATCAGGCTCCCACGGTGCGGGCTGCCACTTAGAGGTTAGAGGGGGCTGCCACTTAGAGGGGGCTGCCATGGAAGCTTCCATGTGGGAGCAGAATTTATTCGCGATGAAGGTGGCACCAAAATCGCCGATAAATCGGGCTCCCACGGTGCGGGTAGCCACTTAGAGGGGGCTGCCATGGAAGGTTGCTTGTGGGAGCAGAATTTATTCGCGATGAAGGTGGCACCAAAATCGCCGATAAATCGAGCTCCCACAAGGCGGGTCTCCTTTGGGCCAGTTGGTTTCACACCCCCAGATAGCGGTCGCGCAGCGACTCGGTGAGCGCCTCGGCGGGGCCCGCCCAGGCGCTGCGGCCCTTCTCCAGCAGCACGCAGCGGTCGGCCAGGGGCAGCAGCTCCGAGAGGCTCTTGTCGACAATCAGGATCGCCTGGCCCTGGCCTTTGAGGCGGCCGATCGCCTGCCAGATCTCCTGACGGATCACCGGTGCCAGCCCCTCGGTGGCCTCGTCGAGCACCAGCAGCCGCGGGTTGGTCATCAGCGCCCGGCCGATGGCGAGCATCTGCTGTTCGCCACCGGAGAGGGTCGCCGCGGCCTGGCGGTCGCGCTCCCCCAGGCGCGGGAAGAGCGCCTCGACCCGCTGCAGCGTCCACTCGCCGGCGCGGGCGGCCACCAGCAGGTTCTCCCGCACCGTCAGGTTGGGGAAGCAGCGTCGCCCCTCCGGCACCAGGCCCAGCCCCAGGCGGGCGATGCGGTGGGGCGCCAGGCCGCGCAGCTCGCGCCCCTCGAAGGTGATGCGCCCGGCGTGGGGCGGGGTGAGGCCGAAGATCGAGCGGATGGTGGTGGTCTTGCCCATGCCGTTGCGTCCCATCAGCGCCACCATCTGGCCCGCCTCCACCGCCAGGTCCACCCCGAACAGGGCCTGGGCCGGACCGTAGCGTGTCTCGATGGCTTCCACCTTGAGCATGACGGTCACTCTCCCAGGTAGGCGTCGCGAACCTGCGGGTCGCGACGGATGGTGTCGCCATCGCCGTGGGCGATGACCCGGCCGGCGACCAGCACCGAGATGCGCTCGGCCAGCCGGAACACCGCCTGCATGTCGTGCTCGATCAGCAGGATCGGCACCTCGAGCCGCAACGACTCGAGCAGCTCGGTGAGTCGCGCCGAGCCCTCGGGGCCGAGACCGGCCATGGGCTCGTCGAGGAGCAAAGCACGAGGCTTCATCGCCAGGGCGCAGGCCACCTCCAGCGCGCGGCGTTCACCGTGGGAGAGCTCCGCCACCGGCGTCCAGGCGCGGTGGGCGAGTCCCATGCGCGCAAGCGCCGCCAGCGCCGGTTCGATCAGGCGCGGGTCGCGCTCCGCCGGCTTCCAGAAGCGGAAGCTGTGGCCGGCCTGGGCCTGGACACCGATCATCACGTTGCGGATCGCCGGCAGCGGCTCGGCCAGCGACGAGACCTGGAAGCTGCGGCCCAGCCCGCGACGGGCGCGGGCGGCGACGCTCAACCCGGTGATCTCCTCGCCGCCGAGCAGGATGCGTCCGGCGTCGGGACGCAGGCTGCCGGCGATCTGCGCGATCAGCGTCGACTTGCCGGCGCCGTTGGGGCCGATCAGGGCATGGATCTCGCCGGGCCTCAGGGTCAGCGAGACGTCGTCGGTCGCCGTCAGGGCGCCGAAGCGCTTGTGGAGCCCCTCCAGGGCCAGCACCGCCTCAGCCATGGGGCTCCCTCCCCGCCAGCCAGCCCATCACGCCGTGGCGGGCGAACAGCACCACGCCGAGCAGCGTAAGCCCCAGGAACAGCTGCCAGTACTCGGTCAGCCCGCCGAGCAGGGTCTCCATGCTGATATACAGCACGGCCCCGGCCAGGGGCCCGTATAGGCGGCCCACGCCGCCGAGGATGACGATCACCATCAGCTCGCCGGACATGTGCCAGCTCAGCATGCTGGGGCTGACGAAGCCGTTGAGGTCGGCATACAGCGCACCGGCAAGGCCCGTGATCATCGCCGAGATGACGAAGCTCACCAGGCGCACCGGGTAGGGGGTGATGCCGGCGGTGGCCAGGCGGGTGTCGTTGAGTCGCGCCATGGTCAGCGCCGCGCCGAAGCGCGAGCCCATCAGCCGCGAAGTGAGCGCCATGGCCAGCACCAGACCGGCGAAGCAGATCAGGAAGAAGGTCAGCGGGTCCTGGGTATCCAGGCCCGGCAGCTGGTTGCGAATGTAGATCGGCAGGCCATCCTGGCCACCGTAGGTGGGCCAGGAGTTGGCGAAGTAGTAGACCATCTGGGCGAAGGCCAGGGTGATCATGATGAAGTAGACCCCGCTGGTGCGCAGCGAGACGGCACCGATCAGCAGCGCCAGCAGGCCGCAGGCCAGCATCGCGATGGGCCACAGCACCAGCAGGTTGTCGCTGCCGGGAAACATGCCCATGAAGGCGGTGGCGTCGAAGGCGTGGTAGGCGCCGATGCCGGCCACATAGCCGCCCAGGCCGAAGTAGGCGGCGTGGCCGAAGCTGACCATGCCGCCGTAGCCCAGCGCCAGGTTGAGGCCTACCGCGGCCATGGCGATCAGCGTCAGCCGCGAGGCGAGCGTCACGTAGTAGGGGTGCCCCAGCAAGTCGGCGGCCACCGGCAGCACCAGCAGCAGGGCGAGCATGACGAGCTGCACCGTGCCCCGGCGGCCGAGGCGGCGCGGTGGACGGGCGGGCAGGTCGCCGGGGAGGGTGCCGGAAGGCGTCTGGTCAGTCATTGACGGCGAAGAGTCCCTTGGGCTTGAAGGCCAAGATCACGGCCATGAGGATATAGATCAGCATCGAGGCCAGGGCGGCACCCACGTCGGTGGCCTCGGAAGGCGGCAGGAAGCCGCGGAAGAACAGCGGCAGGAAGACCCGACCCAGGGTATCCACCACGCCGACCAGCAGGGCGCCGAACAGCGCCCCCTTGATGGAGCCGATGCCGCCGATCACGATCACCACGAAGGCCAGGATCAGCACCGGCTCGCCCATGCCTACCTGCACCGACTGCAGCGCGCCGACCATGGCCCCGGCCAGGCCGGCCAGCCCTGCGCCCAGCGCGAACACCGCGGTGTAGAGGCGCGAGATGTCGATGCCCAGGGCGCCGATCATCTCGCGGTCGCTCTCCCCGGCGCGCACGCGCATGCCCAGCCGGGTCCGCGAGATCAGCAGGTAGAGGCCGATCGCCACGCTGATGCCCACACCGATGATCACCAGGCGGTAGAGCGGGTAGCGGGCGTCGCCGGGCAGGGTGACGAAGCCCGACAGCCACGGCGGCGTGTTCAGCCACAGCGGCGAGGAGCCGAACAGCCAGCGGGTCCCCTCGGAGAAGATCAGGATCAGCGCAAAGGTAGCCAGCACCTGGTCAAGGTGCGGGCGGTGGTAGAGGCGACGGATCACCACCAGCTCCACCACGGCACCCACCGCGGCGGCGCCCAGCAGGCCCGCCGAAACGCCCAGCAGGAAGGAACCGCTGGCGGCGGTCACCGCGGCGGTGAGGTAGGCCCCCACCATGAAAAAGGAGCCGTGGGCCAGGTTGATCAGCCCCATGACTCCGAACACCAGGGTCAGGCCGCTGGCCATCAGGAACAGCATGGTGCCCAGCTGCAGGCCGTTGATCAGTTGTTCGAGAAGCAGGGTGGCTGACAAGCGCTGAAATCCGTGAGTGGTGAGTGGTTAGGCGTGAGGAGTGAGGAGTGAGGAGTGAGGAGTTACCCCTCACAAGCGCGAAGCGCGCTCACCCCTCACCAGCCGCGCAGCGGCGCTCACCTCTTACATCTTGCAGTCGACGTGGTAGATGTCCTGGATATCTTCCACGGCGATGCCGAGCAGGCGGTTGGTGGGCTCGCCATCCTCGCCTGCGACCACCTCGCGGACATAGATGTCCTGGATGGGGTGCTGGTTGGGGCCGAAGCGGAACTCGCCGCGCACCGAGTCGAAGTCCGCCTCGCGCAGCGCCTCGCGGAAGGCGTCCTGGTCGTCGGGGTGGGCCTTCTCCAGGGCGGAGAGGATCAGGTTGGCAGTATCGAAGCCCTGGGCGGCATACAGGGTCGGCGTGCGGCCATAGGCCTCGCGGAAGCTCTCGACGAAGGCATGATTGGTGGCGTTGTCGAGGTCGTAGGCCCACAGCGAGGTGTTCCTGGCGCCGATGGCGGCCTCGCCCACCGCCTTGATCAGGATCTCGTCGAAGGAGAAGGCGGCACCGAACACCGGCATCTCCACGCCCGCGTTCTGCCACTGCTTCATGAAGGAGATGCCCATGCCGCCGGGCAGGAAGAAGAACAGGCTGTCGGCATCGCTGGCGCGGATCTGGGCGATCTCGGCGGCGTAGTCGGTCTGGCCCATCTGGGTGTAGAGCTCGCCTGCCACCTCGCCCTCGTAGAGGTGCTTGAAGCCGGCCAGGGCATCGGTCCCCGCCGGGTAGTTGGGGGCCATGATGATGGGGTTCTCGTAGCCCTGCTCGCGCATCCAGGCGCCCATGGCGCCGTGCAGGTTATCGTTCTGGTAGGCGACGTTGAAGTAGTTCTCGTGGCACATGCGCCCGGCGAGGTCCGAGGGCCCGGCGTTGGGGGAGAGGTAGAAGGTCCCCTGGCGCACCACCGAGGGCACCACGGCCATGGCCAGGTTGGACCAGATGATGCCGGTCATGATGTCCACGTCATCGCGCTGCATGAACTCGTTGGCCAGGTTGCGCGCCAGATCGGGCTTGCGGGCATCGTCCTGCACCAGCACCTCGATATCGTCACGCCCCGACTGCTCGATGGCCAGCAGGAAGGCGTCGCGCACATCGATACCCAGGTGGGAGCCACCCCCGGAGAGGGTGGTGATCATGCCGATCTTCACCTCTTCGGCGTGGGCGGTGGCAAGGCCGCCGGCGAGGAGCAGGCCGAGACCCAGGCGAGCAAGCTGTTTCATGGAGAACCTCGGGAGTGTTGTTGTTAAGCAGTGGCTTGGTATTGTTGGCGTCGACATAGACTACCAAGTAAACGCCGGCGCCAGGCAATCGAAAAGGCCGCGATGGTCCTCTTGACGCCATGGGTTCTCCACGTTTGCGGTCGCAGGATTGACAGCCGTCGATGGTAGCGCGACTCTGAGGCTCACCCGGCCGGGCGCTGGACGCCCTCGGTACCCGCGAGCTTGCTCGACCAAACGAATGGAGGCCCCCATGCTGGAAGATTGCAAGAGCGCGCTGGAGCGCTGGGGCGGTGTACACAAGCTGATCGATCGTTGGCTGGATGAGCGCCGCGAGCTGCTGGTCAACTTCGTCGAGCTCAAGGAGGCCTGTGACGCCGAGCTGGAAGCGGTGACCAAGGAGCGCATCGATGGCTTCAGCGAACTGCTGATGGACTACATCAGCGCCGGCCACTTCGAGGTCTACCCCCAGCTGCGCGAGGAGGCCCGCGCCTTCGAGGATGAATCGGCTCTGACCCTGGCCGACCGCCTGCTGGAGCGCCTGGAGATGTCCACCGAACTGGTGCTCGACTTCGATGCCGAGTACGCCAGCCCCGGCCGCGTGCGCCAGCACCTCGCCCGCCTGCCTGCGTGGCTGGAGCGCCTGGCCCACGGCCTCACCGAACGCTTCTCCCTGGAAGATCAGCTGATCGGGCGCATCCATGCCCGCCACGCGCCGGATGCGGCCCGTGCGGAAGCCGCCAGCCGTACCTCGTAGGAGCGCGATTGATCGCGCGATTACACGGTCCAACCCCGCTGTGTCGGACTCTGGATAAATCTCAGCGATTGCCGCCGGGAGGCCTTCGGCCTCCAGACGCGAGACGCAGTCTCCCTCCTACTGCTTGGATTCAGGCTTTTTCCACTTGGGTTCCAGCACCAGCATGCAGGGCGTCAGCAGCAGCGTCAGACCGGTGGCGAAGGTCAGTCCGCCGGCGATGGCGCTGGAGAGCTGGGTCCACCACTGGGTGGAGGGGGCGCCGATCCCCAGGCTGGGGGCGAGCAGGTCGACGTTGATCCCCAGCACCATGGGCGTGAGGCCCAGCACCGTGGTCACCGCGGTAAGCAGCACCGGCCGCAGACGCAGGCTGCCCGCCTCCAGGGCCGCCTCGAAGGGGCTGAGCCCCTCCCCGCGCAGTTCGTTGTAGGTGTCGATCAGCACGATATTGTTGTTCACCACGATCCCCGCCAGGGCGATGATGCCCATCCCCACCATCACGATGCCGAAGGGCTGGGCATTGGCCAGCAGCCCCAGCAGCACCCCCGCGGTGGAGAAGACGATCGCCGAGAGCACCAGCCCCGCCTGGTAGAAGCTGTTGAACTGGGTCACCAGGATCAGCGCCATCAGCCCGATGGCCACCATGAAGGCGCCGGCCAGGAAGCGGCTCGCCTCCTGCTGGTCCTCCTGCTCGCCGGCCACGCTCAGCTGCACGCCCTCGGGGGGCTCGCCGGCGGCCTCGAGCAGGGCGCGCAGCCGCTCGTCGGCGCTGGCGTCGCTGGTCACGTCGGCCTCCAGGGTAATGGCACGGCGGCCATCGATGCGGTGCAGGGTGCCGACCTTGGGGGCCGGTTCCACCGACACGAAGTGCGATAGCGGTACCTGTCCCCGGGAGGTGTTGAGGCTAAGCCGGCCCAGCTGGTCCAGGGTGCGGTCGCCTTCGGGCAGGCGCACCCGGATATCCACCTCGTCGTCGACCCCCTCGGGGCGATAGCTGGCCACCTGGACACCGGTGGTCAGCAGCTGGACCGCGCTGCCCACGCTGGTCACATCGGTACCGAAGCGGGCCGCCGCCTCGCGGTCGACGATGATCCGCCACTCCACCCCGGGCAGGCTGCGGTTGTCCTCGATATCGCGGAAGCCCCCCAGCTCCTCCATCAGCTCGCGCAGCCGGTCCACCGCCTGGTCGGCGATCACTGGCGTCCGGCCACCGATCTCCAGCACGATCGGCTTGCCCTCGCCGGGCCCCATCTGCTGCTTTCGGAACTCCAGGGTCAGGCCGGGCAGGTCGGCGGTCCGCTGGCGCATCTCGTCGAAGATGCCGGTCAGCGGCCGGCGCCGGTGCCAGTCGATCAGCTGGAACTGCAGCACGCCGATGACGTCGGCGCCGAGCTGCTCGTTGGGGTTGGCGAAGGAGCGCGCATAGAGCGCCTCGACCTCGCTCATTCCGCCCAGCCTCGCCTCGACCCGGCGCACCATGGCGTCCTTCTCCTCGATGGAGAAGTCACCGCGGGTGCGCACCATCACCTGGGCGGTGTCGGGCTCCACGCTGGGGAAGAACTCCACGCCGTGGTTGAAGCGCGCATAGGCGGTGTAGATCAGCGCCATCAGCAGCACCGCGAACAGCAGGGTCAGTGCCGGGTGAGCGAGCAGCCGTGACAGCGCCGTGCGATAGAGCCGGCCGCCGGCCGTGGCGTCCACCGGCGCCGAGCCCGCAGAGGCCGCGCGAGCGCCGAACACGCTGCCCAGGGTGGGCAGGAAGACCAGCGCCATGGCCAGCGAGGCGAGCAGGCAGAGGATCACCGTGGCCGGCAGGTACTTCATGAACTCGCCCACCATGCCCGGCCAGAACAGCAGCGGCACGAATACCGCCAGGGTGGTGGCGGTGGAGGCGATCACCGGCCAGCTCATGCGGGTCGCCGCCTCCAGCCACGCCTCCCGCGGCGCCATGCCCTGGTGCAGGTGGCGGTCGGCCAGTTCGCTGACCACGATGGCACCGTCCACCAGCATGCCGGCCACCAGGATCAGCGCGAACAGCACCACGATATTGAGGGTGTAGCCCACCGCCCAGATCATCAGGATGCCGCTGAGGAAGGCCCCGGGGATGGTCAGCCCCACCATCAGGGCGCTGCGCCCCCCCATGGCCGCCAGGATCACGATCAGCACCAGCACCACCGCGGTGACCACGTTGTTGAGCAGCTCCGAGAGCATGTCCTCGACGAACTCGGACTGGTCGGTGATGGTGGTGACCTTGAGCCCTTCGGGGAGCATGCCGGCGGCCTCGTCGAAGAGTGCCTGGACCTGCTCCACGGTGGCGATGATATTGGCGCCGGCGCGCTTGGAGATCTCCAGTACCAGCGCCGGCTGGCCGTCGATGCGCGCGTACCCCTCGGGGTCCTTGAAGGTGGGACGGATGATCGCCACGTCGCCGAAGGTCACCACCCGGTCGCCGTCCACCTTCACCGGCATGGCCATCACATCCTCCAGGGTCTCGATGACCCCGGGCACCTTCATGCCCAGGCGGCCCGCGCCGCTGTCCAGGCTGCCGGCCGCCACCAGGCGGTTGTTGCGGCTGACCAGGTTGAACAGGGTGGCGAAGTCGATGCTGTAGCTCTCGAGCACCAGGGGGTCGACCACGATCTCCAGCAGCTCCTCGCGGTCGCCGCCGATATCCACCTCCAGCACCTCGGCGATGCCCTCGATCTCGTCCTTGATGCGTCGCGCGATGGCCACCCGCTGGGTCTCCTCCACGTTGCCGGAGAGGCCGATGGAGAGCACCGGGAACTCGCTGACGTTGACCTCCACGACGCGCGGTTCGTCGGCTTCGGAGGGCAGCTCGGCCTTGGCAATATCGACCTTCTCGCGCACGTCGGAGAGCGCCTGGTCGGCATCGAAGCCGGCATCGAACTCCAGGGTGATGGAGGCGTGGCCCTCGCTCGATTGGGCGGTCATCTTGCGCAGCCCCTCGATGCTGCGCAGCTCCTGCTCCATGGGGCGCACCAGCAGCCGCTCGCCATCTTCGGGGCTGACCCCCTCCAGGCTCATCGCCACGTAGATCATGGGGATGGCGACGTCCGGATTGGCCTCCTTGGGGATCGCCTGCCAGGCGCCGAGGCCCGCCAGCAGCAGGGCGGTCAGCAGCAGCAGGGTGGTGCGGGCGCGCTCCTGAGCGGCCGCGATCAACTGGCGCATCTCAACGAGCCCCCGTGCCGGCGGTGGCAGCGTCGGTGTCGCGCTCGAGGCTGTCGGGGGCCACCGGCGTGACGCGCTCGCCGACCTCCACCAGGCCGGCCCCCAGGGTGATCAGCCGCACCGGGTCGGGGAGACCGGCCACCCGGGCGGTCTCGAGGTCGGCATCGACCAGGGTGACCCTGGTCTGCACCACCCGGTCGTCGGCATCGAGGTGCTTGACCGCCAGCTCGCCATCGGGGTCGAGCACCAGCAGGGCAGGCGAGAGGCGATGGACCCGGCGCTCGGGGAGGGTGATCGCCAGGGTGGCGCTGGCGCCGGCCAGGCGGCGCCCCTCGGGGTTGTCGGCGCTGACCTCGACCCGGAAGCTGCGAGTCGCCTCCTCGGCGCGGCGGGCCACCATGCTGACCTCGCCGGAGAGTCGCGAGCCGTCCAGCAGGCGCAGCTCGGCGGGCAGACCGGCGGCGAGGTCCAGGGCGTCGCGCTGGGGCGCCCAGGCCGCGGCAATGAGCCGCGAGTCGTCCACCAGTCGACCCCAGGCCTCGCCCACCTGCACCAGTTCGCCGAGCTCCACATCGAGCCGATCCAGGGTGCCGGGGAAGGGGGCCTCGAGGCGGGTGTCGTCGAGCTGGCGCTGCAGCGCGGCGAGCTCGGCCGTGGCACGACTCGCCTGGGCCTGCAGGCGCAGGTATTCGGGGCGTGAGATCAGCTTGCGACTGAGCAGTGACTCGGCGCCGGCGAGCTCCGCCCGAGCCAGTGCCAGGTCATCCTCGGCCTGGCTCAGGCGTGCGGGCAGCTCCTCACGGGCCAGCGCCAGCATGACCTCGCCCGCCTCGACCCGGCTGCCTTCCGCCACCGGCAGTGCCTCCACGTGGCCGGACTGGCGGGCGCGCAGCTCCAGTTCGCGTTGCGCCTCGAGCTCGCCCTGGAGTATCAGGGTGGGGGCATGGGTCTCGGCCTCGCGGCTCTCCACCTCGACCCGCGGCGCGTCGGCCTCGGTGGCCGGCTGGGCCTCCGGTGGGGCATCGCGAAAGCCCTGGATGTCACCCAGCAGTAGCCAGGCGAGCAGTGCGATGACCAGCCCGATGGCCAGCAGGGCGGGGAAGGGGGGGAGGCGACGGCGGGGCATGCGGTGTGATCCATCAGCGGCATGAAGGCGCCAGCATACTATTCTCGGGAGCTGCTCTCATACAGCCGTTTGTCGCACCACTCACTCCCACCCTACGTCGCATTGAGTTTTGTGCGGTGCAGGCATACCATCTTGGCGGTTTGTTTTCAGGCCAGTGCGGGCCCGGTGCCCGCCCGGCTCGTCCTCACGGCGACAACCCGCGCGTTGACAACCCAAGGAGCCACCATGAAAGAACCCGTTCGCATTGCCATTACCGGCGCCGCCGGCCAGATCAGTTACTCCCTGGCCTTCCGCATCGCCTCTGGCGACATGCTGGGCAAGGACCAGCCGGTCATCCTGCAGCTGCTCGAGATCACCCCGGCCATGGACGCCCTGAACGGCGTGGTCATGGAGCTCAACGACTGTGCCTTCCCGCTGGTCCAGGACATCGTCGCCACCGACGATGCCAATGTCGCGTTCAAGGATGCCGAATTCGCCCTGCTGGTGGGTGCCCGTCCGCGCGGCCCGGGCATGGAGCGCAAGGACCTGCTGGAAGCCAACGCGGCGATCTTCTCCGTGCAGGGCAAGGCCTTGAACGACAACGCCAGCCGCGACGTCAAGGTGCTGGTGGTGGGCAACCCGGCTAACACCAACGCGCTGATCGCTTCCTGCAACGCGCCGGACCTGGATGCCAAACAGTTCACCGCCATGACTCGCCTGGACCACAACCGCGCCCTGACCCAGCTGGCCCAGAAGACCGGCAAGCACGTCAACGACGTCGAGAGCATGATCATCTGGGGCAACCACAGTGCCACCCAGTACCCCGATATCGCCCACTGCAAGGTGGACGGCAAGCCCGCCGCCGAGCTGGTCGAGCGTGACTGGTACGAGAACACCTTCATCCCCGACGTGCAGCAGCGCGGCGCGGCCATCATCAAGGCTCGCGGTGCTTCCTCCGCCGCCTCTGCCGCCTCTTCCGCCATCGACCATATGCGCGACTGGGCGCTGGGCACCGACGGCAATATCGTCAGCATGGCGATCCCCGCCGACGGCAGCTACGGCGTCGAGCCGGGCATCATCTACTCCTACCCGGTGACCTGTCAGGGCGGCAAGTACGAGATCGTCCAGGGTCTGGACGTCGACGACTTCAGCCGTGAGCGGATGAACGCCACCGAGCAGGAGCTGCGTGAAGAGCGCGCCGCGGTCGAGCATCTGCTGGGCTGATCGCCCGTCGCCGCTGGTCTTGGGCTCCTGTTGTAGGAGCCCGATTTATCGGGCGAATCGCCGCGTAGCGGCGCCGACCAGACACGAAAAACCCCGCCAGGCCATGCCTGAGCGGGGTTTTCATGTTCTCAAGGCGCGAATCGCTTTTCTTACAGCTTACGGCGTATAGCGTACAGCTCCCGGCGCAGCCGGGTCAGCGCAGGCTGATGATCCGCCAGCCACGGGCCTCGGCCACCTCGCGCAGGCTGGGGTCGGGGTCGACGGCCACCGGGTACTCGACGATCTCCAGCAGCGGCAGGTCATTGTGGGAGTCGCTGTAGAACCAGGCCTCATCGAGGGTCTGGTCCTTGTCGGCCAGCCACTCCTCCAGGCGCTTCACCTTGCCCTCGCGGTAGCTGGGCGTGCCTCGCACCTTGCCGGTGTAGTGGCCGTCGACGATCTCGGGTTCCACCGCGATCAGGTCGTCGACGCCCAGCCGCTCGGCGATGGGGCCGGTAATGAAGCGATTGGTGGCGGTGACGATCAGCAGGGTGTCGCCTCGGGAGCGGTGGCGGGCCAGCAACTCTTCGCCCTTGTCCAGGATATGCGGTTCGATCTTGCTGGCCATGAACTGCTGGTGCCAGGCGGCGAGTTGCTCGGGGCTGTTCTCGGCCAGGGGCCTGAGCGCGACTTCTAGGAAGGCGTGGATATCCAGAGTGCCGGCTTCGTAGTCGGCCAGGAAACGATCGTTGGCCTCGCGGTAGGCCACCGGGTCGACGGCGCCCTGCTCGAGCAGGAACTCGCCCCAGGCATGGTCGCTGTCGATCGACAGCAGGGTATTGTCCAGGTCGAAGATGGCCAGGCTCACGGAAACTCCCCAGGATGGCTGACAAGGTGGATGGAAAGCCGGCGATTATGGCAGATGGTGAGGTCCCCTGCATCACTGCGGCGGAAGGCGTATTGATGCGCTTCACGGCCTTGTGGAAGAATGGCTGCAATACTGGATTCAACAAGGTGAAGTCCGTGATCGACGCTGACGGCTTTCGCCCCAACGTTGGCATCATCATCGCCAACGACCAGGGGCAGCTGCTTTGGGCGCGTCGGGTAGGGCAGAATGCGTGGCAGTTTCCCCAGGGAGGCATCAAGGCTGACGAGACACCCAAACAGGCGCTATTTCGAGAGCTCCATGAGGAGATCGGCCTGACGGCCGGTGATGTCGAGGTTCTTGCCTGCACCCGGGGGTGGCTGCGCTACCGCTTGCCACGACGCATGATTCGCACGCATTCCCGGCCGGTGTGTATCGGCCAGAAACAGAAGTGGTTCCTGCTCCGGATCCGCTGCCAGGAGAGCCAGATCTGCATGGATATCTCCGAGAAGCCGGAGTTCGACGGCTGGCGCTGGGTCAGCTACTGGTATCCACTGGCGCAGGTGGTGCCCTTCAAGCGTGAGGTCTATCGCCGCGCCCTGAAGGAGCTCTCGCCGCGCGCCCAGCGCCTGGCGCTGGGGCACGGCTAGCCGCGCGTCACCCACAACAACGTCCAACGACAACAGGGATACCCGCTCGACATGCTCGAGGTCTTGCGCCGCATCATCCAGGAAGTCAACGGGGCCCGCAGCCTGGACGCGGCGCTCTCCACCATGGTGCGCCGCATTCGCAAGGCGATGCAGACCGACGTCTGCTCCTTCTACCTGTTCGACGAGGAGATCGACCGCCTGGTGCTGATGGAGACCATCGGCCTGCGCAGCCAGGCGGTGGGGCAGGTGACCCTGCCCATCGGCGAGGGCCTGGTGGGCCTGGTGGCCAGGCGCGAGGAGCCGCTCAACCTGGAGGATGCCCAGGCGCATCCCCAGTTCCGCTACTTCGAATCCACCGGCGAAGAGCGCTACTCCAGCTTCCTCGGGGTACCCATCATCCACCAGCGCCGCATGCTCGGCGTGCTCGTGGTACAGCAGGCCGAGAAGCGTCGCTACGGGGAGGAGGACGAGGCCTTTCTGGTCACCATGGCCGCCCAGCTCGGCGGCGTGCTGGCCCATGCCCTGGCCACCGGTAACCTGACCCGCCCGAGTCTGGAGGGCCAGGTGCAGTTCAAGGGCGTGGCGGCCTCGCCGGGAATGGCCATCGGTGAAGCGGTGGTGATCACTCCGCCCGCCGACCTCGACAGCGTGCCCGACCTGATCCCGACTGATGTCGACTACGAGATCACCCGCCTCAAGGAGGCGATCGGTCGCGTGCGAGAGGAGATCCGTGCCGCCGGTGCCCGCCTTGCCAACCGCATCTCCGCCCAGGAGCTGGCGTTGTTCGAGGTCTACCAGCAGATGCTCAGCGAGGCGGCACTTTCCCAGGAAGTGGAGAAGCGCATCCGCGAGGGGCAGTGGGCGCCGGGGGCCCTGGCCGATGTGGTCAAGCGCCACGTGCAGTACCTGGAGCGGGTCGACGACGACTACCTGCGCGAGCGCTCCGCCGACGTGCGAGACCTGGGCCGGCGGGTGCTGGCCCATCTTCAGGAGGAGACCCCCCAGACCCCCAGCGTCTATCCCGAGCGCACCATCCTGGTAGGCGACGAGCTGAGCGTCGCGCTGCTTGGCGAGGTACCCCGCGACAAACTGGTCGGCCTGGTCTCGGTGCGCGGTTCCAGTACCTCCCACGTGGCGATCCTGGCCCGGGCCATGGGCATCCCCACGGTCCTGGGCATGGTCGACCTGCCGTTGCCGCGGCTCTCCGGTTCACAGTTGATCCTCGACGGCCACCGTGGGCGGCTGTTCATCCGCCCCGGCCAGGAGCTGCTGACCCACTACGCCAGCATGATCGCCGAGGAGGAGGCGCTGGCCGAGGTGCTCGAGCACGAGCAGCACCTGCCCAGCCGCACGCCGGACGGTTACGACATGCCGCTGATGGTCAACACCGGCCTGGCGGTGGACGCGGTGGCCTCGCTCAAGCCACGTATCAGCGGAGTGGGGCTCTACCGTACCGAGGTGCCCTTCATGGTCACCGAGCGCTTCCCCGGCGAGCAGGAGCAGACCCGCCTCTACCGCGACCAGCTCGAGAGCTTCGCGCCGCTGCCGGTGGTGATGCGCACCCTGGATATCGGCGGCGACAAGGACCTTCCCTACTTTCCCATCGAGGAGGCCAACCCCTTCCTCGGCTGGCGCGGCATTCGCGTGACCCTCGACCATCCCGAGGTGCTGATGGTGCAGCTGCGCGCCATGCTACGTGCCTCCCAGGGGCTCGACAACCTGCAGGTGCTGCTGCCCATGATCACCAATGTCGACGAGGTCGACGCCGCCCAGCGCCTGCTCGAGCGCGCCATCGTCGAACTGGGCGAGGAGGGCGTGGTGGTGCCGCGTCCCAAGGTGGGGGTGATGATCGAGGTGCCGGCGACCCTCTACCAGCTCGATGCCCTGGCCGAGCGGGCCGACTTCTTCTCGGTGGGCAGCAATGACCTGACTCAGTACCTGCTGGCGGTGGATCGCAACAACCCACGGGTCGCCGACCTCTACGACGCCTGCCACCCGGCGGTGCTCTCCGCCATGGCCACCCTGGCCAGCGAATCGCGGCGCCTCGACATGCCGGTCTCGGTGTGTGGCGAGCTCGCCGGTGACCCGGCCGGCGCGCTGCTGCTGATGGGCATGGGTTTCGGCGCCCTCTCCATGAATGCCCCCAGCCTGCCGCGGGTGCGCGCCGCCATTCGCCGCGTGTCGCTGTCGGACGCCCAGCAACTGGTCGACCAGACCCTGCGCCTCGACTCCCCCGGGGAGGTGCGCCGCCACCTCGATGCCCGCATGGCCGAGTGGGATCTTGCCCACCTGTTGCCACCGAGGGATTGACCCGGCCTCGTTGCCGTAGGAGCGCGATTTATCGGCGATGAGGATTGGCACCGTTGGGTGGTGCTATCGCGATCCTCTAAGCGTGGTGGCATTCGTATCGCGCAGAATCTGCGCCCCTACACGCTGAGCCTTGTCTCCCCCAGCGCCACGCCCCCCGGCCCGAAGCGTCGCTCGCCGATCTCCATGTCCCCGCTGGCGTGCCAGCTCAGCCAGGTCATGGCGCGGGTGCCGTACTGCTCGCCGATGATAAAGGGGGAGGAGAGGGTGCGCTCCAGTTCGAGCCCCACGCCGGTATCCGGCAGGGCGTGGTCATCGGCGAGGTGCGGATCGGCCATCGCCGCCAGGGCGTCATCCGGCCAGCGGCCATGGTGAAGGGCGCTGGCCAGGCCCTGGCGGGCGTCGATCAGCTTCGGCCAGGGCGTATCGAGGGCGGCGTTGGAGAGGCCGTGGATACCGGGCGGCACCTCGCGGAGCGCGGCGCCTTGCCTGCCGCGGTGCAGGTGCCACATCCGTTCGCCGTCGCCCGCCAGCAGGTTGAAGCCGGCATAGCGCAGTGCCTCGCTGCGTTCCAGCCGGGCCAGCCAGGCAGGCAGGTCGGGGTGGGTGAGGGCATCATGGACCAGGCCGCCGCGGCTCGGTGCGCCATCGGGCACACGCTGCTCGGGATCGCGCACGTTGGTCACCGCCGCGAAGCGGCCGCGGCAGTGCACCGCCAGCCAGGTGCCGCCGGCCTCCAGATCGCGCCCGCCGATGATCTCGGGGGCATCGTCCCAGGCGGCCAGCGGCGCGGCGGGGCGGGCGTGGAACTCGTCGCGGTTGGCGACCAGGCGCAGGGGCCAGGCGCTACCGGGGCGGTGGTCGAAGGCAATCAGGCACATGCGGCCAGCTTAGCGGCTCGCTGCCGGGCGGGGAAGCGCCCGCGATGACAGCGCCCGTGAGCCGGCGTACACTCGAGCGCTACCTCGTTAACGGCCAAGGATGACGGATGCGAGACGAGTCGAGGCGCGCCCGGCGCCTTCCAACACTCATCGTGATGGCGCTGCTGGTCCAGCTGCTCCTGCTGCTGGCCGGTGGCGGTCTCCTGCTGTTCCACACCGGCGGGTCGGCTGCCTGGCTGATGGTGCTGCTGCTGGTGGCCAGCCTCAACCTGATACTGGTGGTGCTGCAGCCCAGCTGCTGGCGGCGCGACCCGCAGGCCGAGCCGCCCGCCGAGGCCCCCGAGCGACGCCGAATGGTGCAGGACTCGGTTGCCGAGCCCTCGGTGACCGAGGAGCGGCTGCGTCGGCAGGTGCGCGACCTGGAAGACGACCTCGCGCACCGTGAGCAGCGGCTCTCTCGTCTGGCGGCCGGGCGTGAAAGGGCCCGCGAGGAGTCGCGGCTCAAGTCGGACTACCTGACCCTGATGGGCCGCGAACTGCAGCGGCTACGCCTGCGTATCGATCAGCTGGCCGGCGAGCAGGCGCCGACCCCGGAGGCCGGTCTGCGCATGGCCAGTGAGCTGCGCGAGCGTCTTGCCGACCTTGGCGAGCTGCTCGAGGGGCTGGCCGGTGAGCGCGAGCCGCCGTCGCCGCGTCCGGCCGAGCGCCCGGGGCGGGTGCTGATCGTCGACGATGGCCCGGTCAACCTGATGCTGGCGCGGCAGGTGCTGGAGCGCGAGGGGCTCGAGGTCACCGCCGTGACATCGGGGGCCGAGGCCCTGGCCCTGCAGGAGCAGGAGCACTTCGACCTGGTGCTGATGGATATCTTCATGGAGGGCATGGACGGCATGGAGGCGAGCCGCCGCTGGCGCGAGCATGAGCGCACTCGGAGCCTCGCCGCCGGCAGCGTACTGGTGGCGCTGACCGCCAATGCCAGCGATGCTGACCGCCGGCGCTTCGCCGAGGCCGGGCTGGACGACTTCCTGGCCAAGCCCTATCGCCCCCAGGAATTGGTCGAACGGGTCACCCGCTGGCTGCCCGAGCGCCTGGTGGAGGCCGGCACCCCATGAGCCTGCTGCTGGTCTTCATCGGCTACCTGGCGTTGGGTGCCGTCGCCGGGACACTGGCCGGCCTGTTCGGTGTGGGTGGCGGGCTGATCATCGTGCCGGCGCTGGTCTTCGCCTTCGGCCTGCAGGGCGTGCCCGCGGAGGTCACCATGCACCTGGCGGTGGGCACGTCGCTTGCCACCATCGTGGTCACCGGCGCCTCCTCGGCCTGGGGCCATTACCGCCGCGGCAGCATCCATCGTCAGTGGTTCCTGTCGCTGTTGCCCGGGCTGCTGCTGGGGGCCGTGGCCGGGGTATTCGTCGCCGACGGGCTCTCCGCGGGCAGTCTCGGCACCCTGTTCGGTATCTTCGTGCTGGTGATGGCGGTGCGCATGGCGCTCTCCCGCGGGCCGCGCCCCGGCAGCATGGCGCCGGGACGGGCGGTGATGGCCGCCGCCGGCGGGGTGATCGGCGGTGTCTCGGCGCTGTTCGGCATCGGCGGTGGCACCCTCTGCGTGCCCTGGCTGACCCGTTGTGGCGCGCCGCTGACCCAGGCCGTGGGTACCTCCGCCGCCTGCGGCATTCCCATCGCCCTGTTCGGGGCGGCCACCTTCATGGTGCTGGGTTGGGGCAATGCGCTGCTGCCTCCCGGTGCCGCGGGCTTCGTGATGTCGCCGGCCCTCGCGGGTATCGTGCTTGCCAGTGTTCCCTGTGCCCGCCTCGGGGTGTGGCTCGCCCATCGCCTGCCGGCCAGGGTGCTGCGCCTGGCCTTCGCCGCCCTGTTGGCCGGTGTGGGGCTTACCTTCGTTCTTTAGCTTTAAGCTGTAAGCTATAAGCTTTAAGAAAAAACCCATTGCCGTCAGTATTGGTGGCTAAATTCTACGCGGCCTACGGCTATATAAGGACTCGCATGCTCAGCTATCCCGATATTGACCCCGTGGCGATCTCCCTGGGCCCCTTCCAGGTGCACTGGTATGGCCTGATGTATGTGGTGGGCTTCGTCGCCGCCTGGTTCCTGGGGCGTCGTCGCGCCGCACGTATCGGGCTTTCCCCCGACGATATCGGCGACCTGCTGTTCTACGCCGCCCTGGGCGTGGTGCTGGGCGGCCGGCTGGGCTATGCGCTCTTCTATGGCCTCGACCAGTGGCTGGCCGATCCACTGTGGATCGTGCGGGTGTGGGATGGCGGCATGAGCTTCCACGGTGGCCTGCTCGGCGTGCTGGTCGCGGCCTGGTGGTTCGCCAGGAAGAAGCAGCTGGCCTTCCTGACCCTCACCGACTTTGTCGCCCCGCTGGTGCCCATCGGCCTGGGGGCCGGGCGCATCGGCAACTTCATCAACCGCGAGCTGCCGGGCCGCGTGACCGAGATGCCCTGGGGCATGCCGTTCCCCGGCCTCGGGCCCGAGCCGCGTCACCCCAGCTCGCTCTACGAGGCGCTGCTGGAGGGCGCGGTGCTGTTCGTGGTGTTGTGGTTCGTCACCGCCACCCCGCGCCGCCGTGGCCTGGCTTCGGGACTCTTCCTCGCACTCTATGGTGCCTTCCGCTTCCTGGTCGAGTTCTACCGCCTGCCGGATGCCCATATCGGCTACCTGGCCTTCGGCTGGTTCACCATGGGCATGCTGCTGACGCTGCCGATGATTGCCGGTGGCCTGGCGCTGATCGCCTGGTCGCGCCGCCAGCCCGTCGATGCTCGAGTGTGATACGAAGCAAGAGGTGATGTATGCGACTGACCGACGAACAAGTTGTCATCATCAAGCAGGCCGCCCATGAGGTGTTTGGTGATGACGTCAGCGTCAAGCTGTTCGGGTCGCGACTCAACGACAGCGCGAGGGGAGGGGATATCGACCTTCTGGTAGAAAGTACGGCTAGCATCGAGGACAAGATGCAGAAGATGCTGACCCTCACGGCGCGCTTGCAGCTCCGTCTTGGCGACCAACCCATCGACATCCTGGTGGTAGACCCAACTACGTCTCTGAATCCCGTCCATCGGCACGCAATGAAAACGGCACAGGTGTTATGAACGAGCAGCTACTGCCCATCGAACGCTTCCTGTGGACGCTGGACATCGTCCAGCGTGAAGGCAACCACTTGGCCTACAGTTGGCACACCCTGTTCGAAGGGGGCCAGGGGCCAAGCAGTGACTGGGTCGCAACTCTCGATCAGCGTCCGGATGATGCCATTCGCCTGGAGGCATTTGTTTCCCGCTATAGCCGCATGCAGGACACCATCGCCGACAAACTGATCCCACGCTGGCTGCAGAGTCTGGCCGAGCGTGTGGGTAGCCAGATCGAAAACCTCAATCGGGCTGAGCGACTCGGTGTGCTGGAAAGTACCGAAGCCTGGCTGGCGGCACGTAAGCTGCGAAATCAGCTGGTGCATGAATACATGCAGGAACCCGATGCCTTCGCCGATGCCCTGCGGGAGGCGCGAGACTATTCCTTGATGCTGATGGCGACCTACAATCACGTCCGCTCCTACGCCGGAGAACGCATGTCGCTGGATGCCCCGTTGCCTGGGGAGTTGGTGCTCCCTGGTCAACAACCCGGCTGAGTTCGGGTAGAATCCGCCTCCCATCCGCCAGCCCCGGTGTTGCCGTGACCGACGAAACCCTGCCCGCCCTGGAACAGCCCTACCTCGACCTGATGCGCCAGGTGCTCGACCACGGCGTCGAGCGCGATGACCGCACCGGGGTGGGCACGCGCTCGATCTTCGGCCACCAGATGCGCTTCGATCTGGCGCGTGGCTTCCCGCTGCTGACCACCAAGAAGCTGCACACCCGCTCGATCTTCCACGAGCTGCTGTGGTTCCTGGCCGGCGACACCAATATCGCCTACCTCAAGGAGCATGGCGTGCGGATCTGGGACGAGTGGGCCGACGAGAACGGCGACCTCGGCCCGATCTACGGCTACCAGTGGCGTAGCTGGCCCGATCCGCGCGGCGGCCATGTCGACCAGATCGCGGGTCTGCTCGAACAGCTGCGGGTGAATCCCCGCTCGCGGCGGCTGATCGTCTCCGCCTGGAATCCCGCCCAGGTCGACGAGATGCAGTTGCCGCCGTGCCACTGCCTGTTCCAGTTCTACGTAGCCGAGGGGCGGCTCTCCTGCCAGCTCTACCAGCGCAGCGCCGACATCTTCCTGGGGGTGCCCTTCAATATCGCCAGCTACGCGCTGCTGACCCAGATGATCGCCCAGGTGGCGGGTCTCGAACCCGGCGAATTCATCCACACCCTGGGTGATGCCCACCTCTACCTGAACCATCTGGAGCAAGCCGAGGAGCAGCTGTCTCGCACCCCGCGCCCGGCACCCCGGCTGGTGCTCGACCCGAGCATCGATGACCTGTTCGCCTTTGGCATCGAGCATATCGCCATCGAAGGCTACGATCCCCATCCGCATATCAAGGCCGAGGTGGCGGTATGAACCAGTCAGACCCCCTGAGCGATGACACCCTCATTCCAGTCGCCATGATCGCCGCCATGGATCGTCGGCGGGTGATCGGCGTCGATAACCAGCTGCCCTGGTACCTGCCCGAGGACCTCAAGTTCTTCAAGCGCATGACCCAGGCCAAGCCGCTGGTGATGGGGCGTAAGACCTTCCAGTCCATCGGCCGGCCGCTGCCCGGGCGGCTCAATATCGTGGTCACCCGCGACACCGGGTTCGCCCACGACGGCGTGCGGGTCTGCCACGACCTGCCCTCCGCCCTGATCCTGGCCGACCAGCAGGCGATCATCGATGGCGTCGAGGAGATCATGGTGATGGGCGGCGCCGAGATCTACGCCCAGGCGCTGCCTCACTCCAGCCGCCTCTATCTCACCGAGGTGGATATCGAGGTGGAGGGCGATGCCTCCTTCCCCGAGATCGATCCCGCCGAGTGGGAGGAGGTCCAGCGCTTCCCGGGTACTCCCGCCGAGGGGCAGCCCGCCTACGACTTCGTCGAGTATCGTCGTCGCGAGGGTTAACGCCGCGAGGGTGTCGGCGCCTGAAGACATTTGTCATGGGCACGCATCTGGCACAGACTTGAAGGCGATGCCTGTATCACAGAGCTTGCGGGAGGAGACCGGTTTGGCCGAGCAACGCGTACACTCGCTGCTGGACGCCCTGGATGGGCGCACCCGATCGCTGCTGGAGCACCTGGCCCTCGAGCGCGAGGCGCGCCGCCACGCCGAGGCCGTGCAGGGCGAGCTGGCCCAGCGCCTCGCCGAACTGGAGCGGCAACTGGCCGAGGCCGAAGCCGCACGCCTGGAACTCGACGAGGTGCGCCGCGAGCTCATGGAGGAGAATCGCGAGCTCGACGAGCAGAACAGTGAGCTGGAGGCCCACAACCGCCATCTCCACGAACGCCTGGCCGGCGGCGAGCCCGCCGAGGGCGGCTTCCGCCCCGGGCGTCGCTCCCAGGGGCTCTCGGCGCTCATCGGCCGGCGGCCCGCGCCGGCACCTGCCTCGGAAGCCTCCGTGGGAGCCCGATTCATCGGCGATAAGAGTGCCGCTGCTGGACCGGATGCTGTCGCCAAGGGTGTCTCATCCCCTGTGGAAACCCGATCTGTTGGCGATCAGGCCACCTCCGCTGGCGCCGAGGGCTCGCCTGAATCGCCAAGCGCCCACCAGGATTCCCTGCCCATCGGCGAGGCTCCCTCGCCCCAGGCGCTGCTCGACGAATGGTACAAGCGCTATCCCGCGGCCTTCTTCAAGGGCCATACCCGTCCGCTGATGGTCGGCATCCACGAGGTGCTGGCCAGCCGCGAGCCCTGGCCCGAGAAGCTGGTGCGCCGCGCGCTGGCCTGCTACGTCAACCTGCCGCGCTACCTCAAGGCGGTGCGCGAGGACGCCGAGCGCATCGATCTCGACGGCCAGCCCGCCGGCAAGGTGGATGCCCAGTCGGCCGATCACGCCCACCGCAAGCTCGACCGCCTGCAGGGCGAGAAGCGGAACGCTCAGGGCCGCAAGCACCCGGGGCGCCAGAACGAGCGCCATAACCACAAAGAGCGCGGCAAGCCGGCCAAGGCAGGGTCTCAGGACCGAGCCCACGGCAAGCCGAAGGATGGCGCGAAGGGCAGCCCCTCGTCGCAGGGGAAGGGCGCCAGCGCCGGGCCCGTCCGCGAGCGTGCCGAGCCGGCACCCGCCACCATGGAAGAGAAACTCTCGGCCCTGCTCGCCAAGCATAACGGCCGCTAACACCCTGCCAGGAAAGCCTTTTTTCAATGTTCAACGCTCGCCATGCCGTTATCGAACGGCGTTGGTGGGCGTTGACTTGTGTTCGTCATATCGGCAAGGCATCATGCAGCAATCGCCGTGAGGCGAGTGTTTGCGCAGTTAACGAAAAGTTCCGAGTGGTGGGAGCGGTGCGTAGGAAAACAGTGTTTTTTCTTCTTGCGTTCCCCCATAGCCCGGTATAGAGTTCCTCCTGCGAGCATTGGAATATAACAAGGCTTCGCCGAAGTCGGCTCGCATCGGCGCTCTCCGCGAGGAGGTCAGCCGCGACGAACCGGCGCAGACCGGCCAGGCCCGCCGAATCGCCCAAGAGCGGTCGGCAACAAACGATCGAAACAGACTGCTAGTCAAAGGAACATCATCATGAAAAAGACACTGTTAGCGACTGCTATTGCCGGTGCCATGGTTGCCTCCGGCGCCCAGGCCGCCACTGTTTATAACCAGGACGGCACCAAGCTGGACCTGTATGGCAACATCCAGATTGCCTACTACAACGTAGACAAGGGTGACGATTCCAAGGATGCGCTGGCCGATAACGGTTCCACCCTTGGTTTCTCCGGCGAGCATATGATCAGCCGTGGCCTGACCGGCTACTTCAAGGCCGAGTTCGAGCACGACGCCGACGAGGCCAAGACCGCTGGCGGCCTCGACACCGGCGACCAGGCCTATATGGGTCTGAAAGGCAACTTCGGTGATGTGCGCCTGGGTTCCTGGGATCCGCTGATCGATGACTGGATCCAGGATCCGATCACCAACAACGAGTTCTTCGATGTTTCCGACTCGAACCAGAACATTCTGGGCATCGAGAACCGTGAAGGTAACAAGGTCGCCTACACCTCTCCGTCTCTCTCCGGCTTCCAGTTTGCTATCGGTACCCAGTTCGAGGGTGATGCCGAGGACGAGAACTACTCCACCTCCAGCAACGCTTCCGCCTTCGGTGGCCTGAAGTACACCGCCGGTGCCTTCTCCATCGCGGCTGTCTACGACAACCTCGATAACAATGACGGTACCTACGCTCCTGCTCAAAACAAAGACTCTGGATTTGATCTTGACGCAGGTGAAACTATCGACTACAAGGCAGGTGAGCAGTACGGCATCACCGCTCAGTATACCGTCGATACTCTGCGTGTTGCCCTGAAGCTCGAGCGCTTCGCTGATGACAGCGACGATATCGAAGATGTCAACTACTATGGCCTGGGTGCCCGCTACGGCTACGGCATGGGTGACATCTACGGTGCCTACCAGTATGTGGACGTGGGTGGCGACACCTTCCTGGGTACCGCCGACAGCGCCATCAACGACGGTGACTACCCGAACGACGGTGGTGAAAGCTACAACGAAGTCGTGCTCGGCGCCACCTATAACATCTCCGATGCCATGTACACCTTTATCGAGGGTGCCTGGTACGATCGCGAAGATGATGAGAAAGACGGCGTCGCCGTTGGCGCGGTCTACATGTTCTAAATCAGTCGGTCGCAGGGCCTGACCCTGCCCCGATGGGTTTCGACATCGAAAGCCGATCCTCCGGGGTCGGCTTTTTTATTACCGGCATGACCAAGCGAGGTTCCATGAACAAGCCTATCGTGACCGCCGGCCTGCTAAGTCTGGGGCTCGCCCTGGCCGGCTCCCAGGCGCTGGCCAGCGAGACGCAGGATCGCTTCCGCGAATCCGGCAAGCAGCTCGACCTGACCGGCTTTCTGCAGGCCGATACCGATGCCCGCAGCCGCAGCTTCCTCTATGGGGGCGTGCAGGAGCACGACTTTACCGTCAAGGAGGCCGGTACCTATCGTTTCCAGAGTCGGGTACCGGTTGGGGAGTCCGAGGAGTATCGTATCGAGGCGCTGCTGCTCGATGACCAGGGGCAGATCATCGCTCGCGCCGAAGGGCTTGGCCAGAATGGCGGCCTGAGCTTCCAGCAGCGCCTCGAGCCGGGTGACTATGTGCTGCAGGTGCAGGGCAACAAGTTCGGGACCGTGCGGCGCGGCGGCAACAGCTTCTCGGTGAGTGTCTCCGGCCTGGATGTGGACGAAGACGTTTCGGCCGGCGAGGGGATCGCCTTTACCGGCACCAGCCGCGAGGGAGGCCGCAGCGCCTTCGTGCGCCGCCCGGATGTGGTGGCCGCCATCGCCGCGCCTGCAGCCAGCGAGTCCGCCGAGGCGTCGCAGCCGGCTCAGGCAGATGCCCAGCCATCGGCAGCCGAGCCTGCTACGCCGGTTACAGACTCTTCCGATAGCCAGGCAACCACTGCCGAGAGCGATGCCTCCGCGGCCTCAGCGCCCGAGCCCGACAAGGGCTTCGAGCGGATCGTCACCGATGTGAAGATCCGTGCCCGCGGCGAGGTGCTGAGCTTCGAGGTGCTGGAAGCGGGTACCGTGGCCATCGCTACCTCCACCTTCCCCGGTAACGAGGGCACCTACCGCATCGAGGCCGAGGTGGTGGACGAGCAAGGGCGCGTGGTGGCAAGCGATGCCGGCGAGGGCTTCGATGGTGACATCGACCTGCGCACCGAGTTGGAGCCGGGGCGCTACACCATCCGGGTCAATGGCCAGAAGTTCGGCGGGGCGATGAGCGGCGTCAATAACTACGAGCTCGAGGTGCGCCAGCTGGATCGCCGCTAAGGCTCGACCCTCAGGTCCCGCATCCCTCGGTTCGATCGGGACCACCAAAAAGCCCCGGCCAGTCTCTGGCCGGGGCGCAATCGATCGAACCTTCTCTTCTGTTCAGGCCGTCATCATCGGGCCGTCATCCGACAGCTCAGAAGCTGTACTTGACCATCCCCTGCAGGCGTACCGCATCGCCGTCGCGGCCGTCGACCACCTCACGGGTATGGTAGGCGGCTTCGATGCCGTAGCTGACGCGCTGGATCGGCGACCAGATGTAGTTCAGGTGCACCGCCTCGAACTGCTCGTTGGCGCCCTCCACCCCGGCGATGCCGGCGTCGCGGGCATCATCCAGGTCAGCCTGGGAGATACCGTAGCCCAGGTTGATGGCACCCGGACCGGCGGCCAGGCTCATGCCGACATTGGCGCCCCAGGCCTCGACGGTCTCGATATTGCTTCCATCCCAGTAGCCCGGCGCCGAAGGGTTGTTCTGCATATATTCGCCGATGCCGTCGCCCCAGGTCAGCGCGCCACGCAGGGTCAGCGCCTCGGTAGCGGGGTAGCGGGCCGCCAGGTTGAGGCCATAGCCGGTGGCGCTGTCATCGACGCCGTTGACCTCTTCGACTTCCAGTTGGCGAGCCATGGCCGAGGCGGAGTAGTGCAGGCCGGCGGCCTGGTTCTGGTAGCGCAGGGTCAGATCGGGCAGGCCGGTCTTGCCTGACTCGTGTTCGCTATAAACGCCTCGTGGGTGCTCGACCCCTTTCGGGTTTAGCCAGTTGACCGCTACGCCATCCTTGTAGTCTTCCGGATCCGGATTCTCCAGGGCGATATGCCAGTTGTTGAAGGAGTAGCGCAGCTGCGCCTTGCGGCCCACCTTGCTCTGGCCCGGTTGGGGCGCCAGGTCGATGGTCGGGGTCTTGCCCAGCAGGCTGCCGAAGTTGGTCCAGGTCTTGCCCGCCAGGATGCCGTTCCAGCTGCCGAAGGCGTGGCGCAGGCGCAGGTCGCCGCCCTCCGGAGCGTTATCGAACCAGTCGACTTCGACCATGGTGGTCAGCTTGCTGCCACCCATGGGAGTGGCGCTCTTGAAGCCCAGGCGGCTCTGGTAAGCGTGCATATTGAAATGGCCGTCGCTACCTTCCTGGCCGTCGATCAGGATGCGTGGTCGTGCGGCCAGATCGCCGAGCTCGTTGTCGACGTCGTAGATCATGTCCAGCTTGGCATAGCCGTAGATGCTGGCGGTGGTGTCACCCACTTCGAAGTCGATGGCGTGGGAGGCCGAGGCGATGGCCAGCGCCAGGGTGCTGCCGGCGAGCAGCGTGGCGTGCTTGAGGCGGATGGAAGCTGTCATTGGCTTTTCCTTCTAGCGAGGGCGGAAGCGGCTCGGCGACACGGGCGGGTTCCCTTGATGATTCCGCTTGCCGCCGGTGGGTAACATGCTAACCACCCCGATGGGCCGGGCCCACTGCCAGGGCATGGAAAAAGCTTGATATGGGTCAAGGGGAGGAAGGATCCGGCGGTTCTTGCGATTAAGGTAAATTACCCTTCTGAAACAGAGAATTAAGTTCTAATTAACGCCATGTTGTGGATCATGCGTGTGGCAGAAAGGATGCCCGAAGCAGCAAAAAGCCCCGGCCAGTGGCCGGGGCGAAAGGATCGAAGCATTCTGCTTGTACTGTCAGCTGCCATGGCGAGGCCGAGCGAAGCGCCGCAATGGATAGGCGCCCTAGAAGCTGTACATCACCATGCCCTGGATGCGCACGGCATCGCCATCTTCACCACCCTTGGTCTCGCGGCTGGACCAGCTGGCCTCGATGCCATATTTGATGCGCTCGGCCGGCGACCAGATATAGTTTAGATAGGCGGTTTCGAAGGTGTCATTGGCAGAGTCGGTGTAATTCCCGATGGGGTTGCCATTGGAATCAGTGCCAGTATTATTTGCGTCATCTAGATCGACGGTGGAGACATTATAAGAGGCGTTGATGGCGCCCGGGCCGGCCTTGATGCTGGCGCCGATGGTGCCGCCGGTGCTCTCCAGGGTCTCGAGATCGCCGTTGGTATCCAGGTAGGCCGGGGAGGTCTGCGGGCTGACGTTCATATAGCCGCCGATACCGTCGCCATGGGTCACGCCGGCACGCAGAGTCAGCGCCTCGGTAACATCCATGGCGCCTTCGAGGGCAATACCCCAGCCAAAGGCGGAATCATCGTCGACGGTGGCGGTGGTATCAGCGTCGGCGTCATATTCCAGATGACGCAGCACCGCGGAGGCGGAGTACTTGAAGGGGCCGGAGGTATCGGTATAGCGCGCGGTCACATCGGGCAGCTGGCTCTTGGCCACATCTTCGCTGACTTGAGTGGCGTTGATGGTGTCTTCGGAGCCACCCAGGGTATCCGGATCCTCGATGGCCATGGAGAAGTTGCCGGTGGTATAGCGCAGCTGCGGCTGACGCGCCTGGTTGCCCACCCCGGGCGGGCCGGTGAAGTCAACGGTCGGGGTGCCGGCCACAAAGCCGTAGAAGTTGGTCCAGGTCTGGCCGGCCAGGATGCCGCCCCAGGAACCGTAGGCGTGACGCAGCCGGAAGGAGCCGCCACCATCCCCATAGAAGTCACCCTCGATGCGGGTGACCAGGTCACTGCCGGAGACCGGGGTGGTGGTCTGGAAGCCGATGCGGCTCTGGTAGGCGTGCATATTGAAGTGGCCGTCCTGGCTCTCTTTGCCATCCAGGGCGATGTTCTTGTGGCCAATGGAGTTGCCAAGGTCGGCATCCACGTCATAGATGATATCCAGCTTGGCATAGCCGTAGACGCTGGCCTTGGTATCGCCGACCTCGAAATCCACAGCGTGGGAGGCGCTGGCCACAGCCAATGCCAGGGCGGAGGCGGTAAAGACTGATGCCTGCTTGAACTTGTTGTATCGGGTCACGTGCCTTGTTCCTTGAATCGTGGCCGCGCTGGGCGGCGTTATTGTGTTGTTCCTGCGATGCATGCCGATATTGCGGATTGGCAACTCAGCTGACGTAAACGTCAAGGTGAAAGTAGCGATACGCTGCGTTGATGACAACGCCATGAATGCCCAAGGCGACCAAAGTTGTAGGAACTTTCCTATCCGGCGTTTCCACCCGAGCGTTCGTCTCTGGGCCTCGACCCCAGCGTTGACCGCTGTTGCCCGTTTCACCTTCAGGGGGTTCGGCTCTGTGGCATCATGTCGCCAGTGAACGACGCTCCTGGAGCCGCCCGTTGTCGATCCTTCTTCCTCTCTCCCTGCGTACCCGCCTGCTGCTCGGCATCGGCCTGGGCTGGCTGGCTCTGGTGGCGGCGCTGCTGGGCTACAGCCACCTGAGCGGCGGCAAGCTGACCCGGCACGAGAACCTGGTGCATCTGGAGTATGAGGCGCGCCTGGTCGCCGACCAGATGACCCGGGAGCTGGCCGAGCGCCAGGCGCTGCTGGCGCGGCTGGCCCAGGAGATAGATCTCGACGATCCCGAACTGGTCGAACGGCTGCGCGGCCAGCAACCGCTGCTGGCGATGTTCGACCGGCTGATGGTGTTCGATGCCGAGGGGAGGCCGGTGGCCGACTGGCCGCCCTTTGCCGAGGGTGGGCCGACCATTGCCGAGCGGCCCTATTTCAAGAAGGTCAGGGCCTTTCGGCGCCCGCTGGTCACCGAGCCCTATCGCGGCGGCGAGACCGCCATCGATCAGGTGATGGTGGTGCAGCCGCTGCTTGGTGAGCAGGGCGAGTTCCTGGGCATTCTCGGCGGCAACACCGCACTGCGCGACGGCGAGGCCTATCTCAACCTGCGTGGACGTTACCTGGGCGAGGCTGGCCATGTGCTGCTGATGACTGCCGAGGGTCAGGTGATCAGCCACCCGGACCCTGAGCGCCTGATGCTGCCGCTGGAGGATCTCGAAGAGCGCCCCCTGCTCGATCAGGCCCTGCTGGGCTGGCAGGGCGGTGGCACCACGCTGACCCTCGATGGCGAGCCGGCCCTGGCGTCGTTTCGCCAGGTTTGGGCCGCCGACTGGGTGGTGGGGGTCTATCTGCCCCTGGAGCAGGTAAAGGCGCCGCTGCGGCGCTATGCCGTCGAGCTGCGCTGGGTGGGGATCGGCACGGTGCTGCTGATGCTGCCTTTGCTGTGGTGGCTGCTGGGCCTTGGGCTGCGCCCGCTACACCGACTGGAGCGCCAGATCGCCCGGATCGGGCGTGGCGAGTCGCAGCGTCTGGAGCTGGCCACCGGGATGCAGGAGCTGCGTCAGCTGGAGGAGGCGTTCAATCGCCTGGAGGGGCAGCGCCGCGCGGTGCATGCCTCGCTGGAGGCGCGCGAGGCCTTCCTGCGAGCGGTGCTGGCATCGTCACCGGTGGGCATGTTTATCGCCGATACCCGGGGCCATGTCAGCTACCTCAACCCCGCGCTGGAACGCCTGACCGGCGTCTCGCTGTCGAGCTATCGGCCGTTGGCCTGGCTGCGACGCATACACCCCGAGGATCGTGCCGGCTTCCTGGCCGGCTGGCGCGAGGCGCTGAGTCAGGGCTCGGCCTTGCAGCAGTACTACCGCCTTCGTGGTCCGGCGGGGGACTGGCGGCGGCTCGATGTCCAGGCCAGCCGGGTCGTGCAGGGTCAACAGTCACTGGGCTTTGTCGGTCTGGTTCGTGATGTCACCGAGCACCATGAGCGTGAGCGCCGTCACCGCTGGGAGGCCGAGCATGATCCCCTGACCGGCTGCCTGAATCGCCGCGGCTTCCTGCGTCGACTGGGCGATGTCTGTCACCTTCCCGAAGAGCCGGAGACGCCTCGGGCGCTGCTGATGCTCGATCTGGATCACTTCAAGAGGGTCAACGATCGGGCCGGCCACGCCGTCGGCGATGCTCTGCTGCAGCAGGTGGCCCGAGTGCTGGGCGAGGTCATTCGCGAGGAGGATCATCTGGCCCGCCTGGGCGGCGACGAGTTCGCGGTGCTGCTGGCGCCGACACCGAAAGAGGCGGTTCTGCGCGTCGCCGAGCGAGTTCGTGAGTCGCTGGCAGGGCTGGTAGTCGAGCATGAAGGGGAGCGGTTCTCGGTGTCGGCCAGCGTGGGAGTGGCCATGTTGACGGCAGAGGAGGAGTCGCCGGAGGCGCTGATGGAGCGTGCCGATCAGGCCAGCTATCGGGCCAAGCGGCTGGGGCGTAACCGGGTGGTGATGGCCGAGGAGATGAGTCTCGGGTGACATGCCGGTGGAGCAGGGCGGGGTGGCGCCCCCTTCAGGATTCGAACCTGAGACCTTCCCCTTAGGAGGGGGACGCTCTATCCAGCTGAGCTAAGGGGGCAACACGCGGCGCATTATAGGGAAATGCGCCGCCGAGGGGAACCGTGGTGCCGCTGTCATAGGGTTATCCCAGATGCCAGCACCGCTCAAGGCTGTTCCGACGACAGGCCGTCGAGGGGGCGCTACGAGTACTTCCTTGTAGGCTACCTCGGCCCTGCTGCGCTCTCGTGTCCCGCTCCGCTTGCAGGTCCGGTGCTGGCCATCCTTGGCCAGCCCGTTCGGAGCAATGCTCCTCACCCCTGGTCCTCGGACCCCCTCTCCGACCTGCCCCCGGCGCCTTTCGCTATCAGCCTATCGGTAACTGCGATAGCTCTGGTGTGACAGCTGTCAGTTCACGGTTCGCACATCGCTGCGGCAACGTGCCCCATATCTCATCACATAACATGCATTTAATATTCCCGCCGCTTATACACACACCTAAAAGAAGATGAGCACGGGATCCATCACTAGCCAAATGCCACGCCGCCTGCCACTGGTGGCCCTTGTTGCTGCCGCGGCCTGGGGCTCGCTTGCCCAGGCACAGGGCACCGATACCCTCTCCACCATCGTGGTGGAAGGCACCCAACAGGTGCCCGGGGAACTGTCGCTCTCGCCCAAATCCTCACCCGCGCCGGCGGCCGATGCCGGTGAATGGCTGCGGCGCCTGAATGGCGTAGAAGGCATTCGCATGGGTGGCCATGGCCTCGACCCGGTGATCCGCGGCCAGCAGGGTAACGCCCTGAATGTCCTGATCGACGGGGGCTATGTGTTCGGTGGCTGTCCCAACCGCATGGATCCGCCCACCGCCTATGCGCCGCTGCACAGCATCGATCGCGTGACGGTCAGCAAGGGGGTGACCACCCTGCAGCATGGTGCCGGGGGCAGTGGCGGTACCGTACTGTTCGAGCGCAGTGCACCGGAGTTTGAGGGTGATGCGGTCGGCCAGCAGGGCAGCGTGGGTGCCAGCTACGACGACAATGGTGAGCGTGTCGGCCTGTATGCCAACCTGGAGGCCGGCAACCAGCAGGGCTACCTGCAGGTGTTCGGCGAGCACCAGAACGCCAGCGACTACGAGGATGGCGACGGACAGCGCATCCACAGCGGCTTTGAGACCACCAGCGGCGGCATTACCCTGGGGCTGACGCCCAGCGAGAATACCGAACTGGCCCTGGGCTATGAGGCGGTGCGCGAGCGCGACGTCAAGTTTGCCGGCGCCGGCATGGACTCCCCCGAGAGCGATAACGACACCGTGCGCCTGCGCCTCGACCATGCCTTCTCCGATACCCTGAGCATGGAGAATCGGCTTCAGTACACCACCATCGACCATGTCATGGACAACTACTCGCTGCGTGCCGAGCCGATGATGAAGATGCGCTCGCCCACCGAGTCCGACACCTTCACCTGGAAGAGCATGTTCACGCAGCAGCTGGCCGACAGCGACCTGCGCTACGGGGTCAATGTGCTGCAGAACGAGCGCAATGCCGAGATCATCAATGACTCCAAGGATATGGTGGCCTTCCTCTCCTGGCCGGATGTGACCACCCGCCAGGCCGGCGCCTTCGCCGAGCTGGATCACTACCTGGGCGAGCGCACCATCGTCAGCGGCGGCCTGCGCCTCGACTACTCCGAGGCCAGTGCCGATGCGGCCTATCAGCCCAGTGACAGCGGCGTGGTGGCTGCCGATCTCTACCGCAATGTCTACGGCGTCGAACGCGACCTGGACCATGATGCCTGGTTGGTGGGGGCCTTCCTGCGTGGCGAGCAGCGCCTCAACGAGTCCGACAGCGTCTTCGCCAGCGTGAGCCGCGCCGAACGCGATGCCGACGCCACCGAGCGCTACTTCGCCAAGAACGACTGGGTCGGCAATCCGGAGCTGGATCCTGAGGTGCACCACCAGCTGGATCTGGGCTTCGAGCGCCGCCTGGATATGGCTGGCTTCGAGGTGGTGGCCTTCGCCGACCGAGTCGACGACTACATCTTCCGGTCAGCGAATGCCGATGGGGTCAGCACCTATCGCAATATCGACGCTACCCTCTACGGCCTGGAACTCACCGGCGACCTGCGCTGGGCCCATAACTGGGAGACCCGTGGCCAGCTGAGCTGGGTGCGGGGTGACAACCTCGATGACGGTGGCGCGCTGTCGGATATCGCCCCGCTGCGTGGCCAGCTCTCCCAGTTCTACGTGGCCGATGCCTGGGAGGCGGGCCTGACCGCGCGCTTCTCCGACGACCAGGACCGCCTGGGCCCGGATGAAGTCGCCACCTCCGGCTATGTGGTGCTGGATGCCGAGGCCGCCTGGCAGTGGCAGGCGCTGACCCTGCGCACCGGCGTCAGCAACCTGCTGGACAAGACCTACAGCGACTTCCTGAACCGTAATCGCTCCAGCAGCGACCCCTTCCTCAGCAGCGATCCGGAGAGCGAGGAGCTGCCGCTGAACGAGCCGGGACGCAGTGTCTGGCTGGCCGTGGACTACGCCTTCTAGAGGCATTGTCGTTCAGCCTGTTGAACAGGCGATATATAGCGCCGCCAGCCATCGCTGGCGGCGCTTGCGTTGGGGCGGTACAGGCCGTTCTTGGTCAGCGGTGACTGATTCGAGGCAGGGCGCGATTCAGGTCTCACCCTGGAAGAAGGCGCGGTTCTCGCGCAGCAGCGTGGCCGAGTGCCTGGCCTGGCGGGCCAACTCGACCTGCTGGCGGCGTGCCAGGGTGCGCGCCAGACGCTCCAGGGCCGCGGCGGCTTCCAACGGGGCCTGGCGCAGCCGGGCGACACGGCGCAGGCTGGCCTCCAGGCGGCGCCGGGTGCCCGGGTCGGCCTGATTCTGGCCCTGCCCCTGATTATAGTGACGCAGCGCCTCGAGGGTCTCGCCCAGGGTCAGGGCCGCCAGGCTGGCGTCGACCACCCGGTGGGTCGCCTCGCCCTGCAGGTGGGCCCAGTGCACCAGGCGCATTACCCGATGGTAGAGGCGTGCCTGCCATAGCGCTTCGCGCTGGCTGTCGCCGCGGGAGGCGAGGGTCTCCAGCTCGTGCAGCATCATCGCCTCGAGGTGGCGTTGGCGGCGCCGGGCATTGGTGGGAAAGATCAGGCGGAAGGCGATCAGCGCCAGCAACGGGCCGGCCACCACGGCCAGGGCCAGGGCCAGGGAGTGAGAGAAGGTGCCGGTGAGCGGCAGGCTCGGCTGCGACAGCAGCAGCAGGATCATCACGTAGTCCATGGAGCCGTTCTGAGTGCGGCGGTGGGAGAAGGGCACCACCGTGACCAGAATCAGCGGCAGCAGCATGGCGATTAGTTGCCATTCGGCGCTGGCCAAAGGCCAGGCCAGCCAGCGCAGGGCCACCGCGAGCAGCGCACCGACCGCCTGCCAGGCCAGGATGCGGCGCATGATCCAGGCGGGGTTCTCGAAGGTGGAGAACAGGGTCACCATCACCGAGGTACCCAGCATCACGTAGGCACCGGCGGACCAGCCGGTGGCCACCCAGGCCAGGCCGATCACCAGCAGCACGCCGGTGGTGCGCAGCATCGCATGGCGGGCGTGGATCCAGTCACGGTGCCTGGTTACCTGGCGGCGACTCGCGTCGCGGTCGGTGCGGCCGGTATCGCGGAACTGCTGGCGCTGGGTCAGGGTGGCGGCCAGCCTTCCCAGTACCTCGCCCAGGGCCGGGTCCTCCGCTTCGGCCAGCTGGCTGGCCCGGTTCAGGTGCGCCGCCACCGTGGGCAGAGGCTCGGCGTTATCCATGGCGAGTGCCGCCTCCGCCACGGCCTCATGGGCGGCGGCCTGGCGCTGGCCATGCTCGCGACGGCGAATCCACAGCAACGCTGCCGTCAGGGCGGCGAGAATCGCCCGCTGGGAGCGCGCCGAATGGCGTGCACGCCGCGAACCGGCGGCGCTGGGCTCCAGCCCAGCCTCGAGGATGGCGATATCGGAGAGCAGCTCGTTGGGAGCCAGGCGGGTGCCGCGTGGTTGCGGGCCCAGCCGTTGGGCCAGCAGGTGGAGGACCCGTGCGGTGCTGCGCCGGCCGCGCTCCTCGAGCGCGCTGCGTGAGGCGCGTGGCGTGAGCGCGAGCCCTACCACCAGCGCCATGATCACGCCGACCAGCACGGTCAGCAGGCGGTCGGCACCCAGCGCAAGAGTGTTCATGCCGGAGGCGGTGCCGAGCAGGGCGACCATGGAGGCGGAGTACCCCGACAGCAGGGTGGCGTAGGCGATCATGCTGTGCAGGGCGTTGCCGATGCCGGCGCACAGGCCGACCCAGAGCGCCAGGCCGATCACCAGCCAGAGCAGGCTGTCGCCGGTGGCGAGCAGCAGAAGCAGGCCCACCGCGGTGCCCACCAGAGTGCCCAGGGCACGGTAGAGGCTCTTCTCGACCAGCAGCTCACGCACCGGCTGGGAGGCGGCCCATACGGTCATCGCCGACCACTGGGGATGCTCCAGGCCGATCGCCCAGGCCACGCTCAGGGCCAGGCAGGCAGCCAGGGCCGTGCGCAGGGAAAAGCGCAGCCGCTCGAGATCGAAGCCCTGGCCTGAGAGCCAGCGTGAGAGAGGCATGGGCGGTCCTCGTGGTGTGGTGAACAGTGAGGGTTGAATACTGAAGGTTGAAACTATTAGCCGGCGACTTTATCACGCGGCCCTGTTTGGTGAAGCCGGCGTCACGGGCATGAGACCGGCGCGGCTTGCGGGTAGAATGCCGGCATCTCTGTTCAAGGTAGCCCCATGACCACTCCCGCATCTCCGCTCTCCGTCCATGGTGATCGCCACTTCGATGGCCTGGCCGACAAGTTCGCCGCCAGCCTCTACGGTGGCGTGCGTGGCGAGCTGCGCCTGGCGCTGCTCGACCGCCTGTTGCCGGAGATGCTCGACCTCCGTGGCCAGCCGCTGCTCGACGTGGGTGGGGGCCTGGGTCAGCTGGCGGCGTGGTTCGCCGGGCGCGGCCACCCGGTGACCCTGGCCGAGCCCTCCGCCGAGATGCTGGAGCGGGCCCGCGAGGCGCTCCTGGAAGCATCGGTGGAGCGCGAGGTCACCTTCCTGCAGGCGCCGCTGCAGGCGCTGCCCGAACGTGCCGCCGGGCCCTGGTCTCTGATCGCCTGCCATGCGGTGCTGGAGTGGCTGGGCGACCCGCGGGGAGCGCTGGCCACCCTGGCGGGCCTGTTGGCCCCGGGCGGGCAGCTCTCGCTGATGGTCTTCAATCGTGATGCCCTGCGCTTCTCCAATGTGGTGAAGGGCAATCTGGAGAAGGCCCTGGATGACCGCCTGGAGGGCAAGGGGCTGCGCCGGCGGCTGACGCCGGTCTCGCCGCTGACCCACGCCCAGCTCATGGCCTGGAGCGAAGAACTGGGCCTGGAAGTGCGCAGCGTGGCGGGAGTGCGGGTGTTCCACGACTACCTGCGCAAGCCCCCGGAAAGTGACGCCGACCGACAGCGGCTGTTCGAGCTCGAGTGGCGCTACTGCCGGGTCGAGCCCCACTGGCGGCTGGGGCGTTACCTGCTCTATACCCTGGTGCGCCCCGGCGCATCGCCTTCTTCCACCGAGGAGTCCCCGAGATGAGTGCCGAGACGGTTCGTGCCGAGAATCCGGTCTGCCAGCTGCTGGAGCGCCAGGCCGCCGACTATCGCGGCTGGTGGTGGGTGGCGCCGCCCCGGGATGCCTGGCTCGAGACGGGGCAGGGCACGGCGATCAGTGCCGACCTGGCGGTGCGCGAGGCCTGGCAGGCCGCCGGGCGCTCGGCGCTCTCGCCCTTTGCGGCGGGATCCGCAGGTGATGTGGGTACGCCGGCCGGGGCGGTGCTGTTCTGGCCCAAGAGCCATGCCCTGGGCGAGTGGTGGCTGCTGTGGCTGTGCGCCACGCTACCCGAGGGCACGCCGCTGCAGCTGGTGGGTGAGAGCCAGGGCGGCATCAGGCGGGTGCTCAAGGTGCTGGCGGCACTCGGGCTGGGCTGTCGCAAGCTCGACAGCGCGCGGCGCTGCTCGCTGTTCGAGACCCGCCTCGGGCGTGTCGGCATCGACCCCGATGCCGCCTGGACCACCTTCGATGCCGAGCTGGGCAGCGAGCGGCTGACCCTGACCAGCCATCCCGGGGTATTCGGCCACGGCAAGCTGGATGACGGCACCCGGCTGCTGATTGAGACCCTGTCGGGAGAGGGGAGTGCGCCCATTGGTCTTGCGGGCGATGTCCTCGATCTGGGCTGCGGCGACGGCATCCTGGCCGCCTGGCTGGCGCGTCAGGGGGCAGGAGTCACCGCGGTGGATGTCAACGCCTTCGCGGTGGAGGCGACCCGGCGCAGCCTGGCGGCTAACCAACTCGCCGGCGAGGCCTTGTCTGGAGAAACGCTGGAGAGTGATGTCTACTCGGCGCTGGATGGCCGGGTCTTCGATGCCATCGTCAGCAATCCGCCGTTCCACCAGGAGAGGGCCATCGACTACGGGCCGGCGGCACGGTTGATCCTTGATGCCCCTGCGCACCTGCAGCCCGGTGGTGCGCTGGTCATCGTCGCCAACGCCTTCCTGCCCTATCCCGACCTGCTCGAACGCGCCTTCGGCGGCTTCGAGATCCTCGCCGACGACCGCCGCTTCCGGGTCTACCGGGCGGTCAGGCGCTGATCAGGCGACGTGGTCGTGATGCTGCGTGATGTCACCGCGTCCGGCAAGCAGGCCTTCAACGGAGATATCCTCATCGAGATCATCCCAATGCAGGCCCTTGCCCGAATAGCTGATACGACATGCGTCGCGTTCGGCAGGACTGGCATGCAGCAGGCGCGGGAACCAGGCCAGCGGAATGCCCAGCGTCCGGCCGTCGTTGAGTTCGACCCACATGGTGTAGTCATCAAAGCTGACGGTCTTGGCGGAAATACTCATTCCAGGCCCTCTCGATATCACTACGGTGCTCTTCAACCAGCCTATTTCCCCGGATTGCGATAGTCGATCTCGGTGATCACGTAGGTGGTCTCCCCGCCTGGGGCGGCCACCGTCACCTCCTCGTCGAGAGGCTTACCAAGCAGCGCCTTGGCCAGGGGGGAATCGACGCTGATCCAGCGCTTGTCCGGGGCGATCTCGTCGTGGCCGACGATGCGTACCTTCATCTCCTCGCCTTCCTCATCCTCCAGGGTGACGAAGGCGCCGAAGTAGACTTTTCCGGTATCCGCCGGCAACCGGTCCACCACCGTCAGCTCGTCGAGGCGTTTGGTCAGGTAGCGTATCCGGGCGATCACCCGGTTCAGCTCCTTCTTGTTGTAGGTGTAATCGGCGTTCTCGCTGCGGTCGCCCAGGGCCGCCGCCTCGCCCACCTTGGCGGAGAGGGCGGGACGCTTCACCCGCGAGAGATGGTCGAGGATGCCGCGCAGCCGCTCGGCCCCCTCGGCGGTGATCAGGTTGCTCTTGGGTTCCTGGCGCGGGTCCTTGGCCGGATCGCGCCAGCGGGTCATGTTGCGGCCTTTCATGCTCTTCCTCTTGATCCGGGCTATGGCGGCGAACATACGCCATGGCGGCCAGGCGGCCAAGCCGCTGGCCAATCATTCAAACGTTCGTTACATTTCAGGGCGGGAGCACAATACCAACACCCCGAAGGAGATCCGATATGCCGCGTCGTCGTCTGCTGAATACCGCCATGGGCGTGGGGCTGAGCCTCGGCCTCGCCGTCCTGCCGCTGGCCGCTGCCCATGCCTGGGAGGCCCGCGTGGAGGGCATGAAGAATCACTGGGAACGCCTGATTACCGAGCAGCCCGAGGGCCAGCGCGGCGATGGCCTGAAGGCCCTCGCTGGCCAGGCCGAGCGGCTGGTGGCCGAGCACCCCGAGGCGGCGGTGCCGCTGGTGTGGCAGGGCATCATCGAGGCGTCATGGGCCCGCGAGCGCAGCGGCCTGGGGGCGCTCTCCAGCGCGAAGAGCGCCCGCAAGGCCCTGGAGCGGGCCGTCGAGCTCGATCCCCAGGGCCATAACGGTTCCGCCTACGTCACCCTGGGAGCCCTCTACGATCGCGTGCCGGGCGGGCTGATGGGTTTCGGTGACAGCGAGACCGCCGAGCAGATGTTCGATGAGGCGCTTTCGATTCGCCCCGACGGCATCGACGTCAACTTCTACTATGCTGCCTTCCTCGAGGAGGAGGGGCGCCTGGATGAGGCCCGGGAGCATGCCCGCCGGGCGGTGGAGGGCGAGGCCCGCCCTGATCGCCAGGCCTCCGACGAGGCACTCCGCGACGAGGCGCTTGCGCTGCAGCAACGCCTCTGACGCCAGGCCGGCGGTTGGCATCCACGCCTCGGGTCACGATAATGGGCGTCTTTGCGCCAGTGGAGACCGCCATGAGTGACACGCCAGAGGTACCCGGCCCGGCACCGGCGGCGCCCTTCACCCGCGCCGATGTGGAACTGCTGGAGCGGCACTGCCTGCACCAGGGCTTCTTTCGTCTCGAGGAGCTGCACCTGCGCCACCGCCTGTTCGAGGGCGGCTGGAGTGAGCCCATGGTGCGCGAGGTGCACCACCGCCACGACGCCGTGGGCGTGCTGCTCTACGATCCCGAGCGCGACGCCGTGGTGCTGGTGGAGCAGTTCCGCCCCGGTGCCCTGGACGACCCGGCTTCGCCCTGGAAGCTTGAGGTGGTGGCAGGCCTGGTGGAGCGCGGCGAGAGTGTCGCCGAGGTCGCACGCCGGGAATCCCTCGAGGAGGCGGGCTGTGAGGTGGGCGAGCTGATCGAGCTGCATGCCTACTATCCCAGCCCCGGCGCCTGCGACGAGCGGGTCACGCTGTTCTGTGGCCTGGTCGACAGCCGCGGCCTCGGCGGGGTGCACGGCCTGGACGCGGAGCACGAGGATATCCGCGTGCATGTACTGCCGTTTGCGCGGGCCTGGGAACTCCTGCAGGCTGGACGACTCGACAATGCCATGTGTCTGATCGCCTTCCACTGGCTGGCGGGCGAGCGGGCCTCATTGCGAGCGAGGAGGTAGCGTGCCGAACAGAAACGCCTATGTGACCGACCTCAAGAGCCTGCAGGGCGAGTGCAGCGTCAACTACCTGCGGCTTGTGCGCCTGATGGGCGAGCTGGAGTCGGGCGAGACCCGTGAGGTGGAACTGGTGAGCCATGGCCGCCGCGTCGGTGAGTTGTGCCTCAAGCTCCAGGAGCGTGCGCCCTATACCAGCATCGTGCGCGTCTCCCAGCGCGGCATCCTCGACGACTACCTCGAGACGCCACGCATGCGGGTGCACCTCTACCACGACGTGCGCATGGCCGAGGTGACCGACTTCCAGCGCCAGCGCCACTTCCACGGTCGCTACCGCTATCCCAATGCCCAGATGCACCAGCCGGACGAGAAGCTGCAGCTCAACCGCTTCCTCGGCGAGTGGCTTGAGCACGGCCTGGCCCACGGCCACTCCCTGGACCTGCCCGAGCTTCCCTGACTGAAGCCCTGAAGCTCAGCCCTGAAATATTGCTCTGAAGTGCTGCCCTGAAGCGTCGCCGCGAAACTGCCCCCCCGGATTCACCCCGAGCCATTGATGCCCCCGGAGTCCTGCCATGCCCCGTCTGATCCAGATCAGCGACTGTCACCTGTGTGCCGACCCTCGGGCCCGTGGCCGGCGCGGTTTTCCGCTGCGCCAGCTGGAGGCGGTGGTGGCGGCCGTCAACCATGAGCGGCCGGAGCTGGTGCTGGTCACCGGGGACATCAGTAACGACGACAGCCCCGCCTCCTACGCCCTGGCCAGGCGCACCCTGGACGCCCTCGAGGCCCCCTGGGAGTGGCTGCCCGGCAATCACGACGTGATCGAACCCATGGCCGCCACCCGGCCGTTGCCGGCGGAGCTGACACTCGGCAACTGGCGCATCCTGCTGCTCGATACCCACCTGCCCGGCAAGCCCCATGGCGAGCTCGGCGAGGCGGCCCTGGAGGCGCTGGCCCGGCGCCTCGCCGCGGACCCGGTGCGGCCGGTGCTGATCGCCATGCACCATCCACCCCTGGAAGTGGGCTCCGCCTGGCTGGATGACATCGGCCTGCGGCATGCCGAGGCGTTCTGGGAGACCCTGGCACCTTTTACCGGGGTGCAGGCGATCCTCTGCGGGCATATCCACCAGGCCTTCGTGGGCCGCCATGCAGCGGGTGAGCGCGAGATCATGGTCTACGGCTGCCCCTCCACCATCGACCCCTTCCTGCCGGGCAGCGAGACCTTTGCCGTCGACCCGGTCGCGCTTCCCGGCTATCGTGTCGTTGACCTGGACGGCGTGGGCCTTGCCACCCGGGTAGAACGGGTCGATATCCATAAATAAGATATAAAAAGATAGAAATTAATTCTTTTGGGTTATTATAGGGCGGCGTTACCCTGCTTGGCATCGACATGTTTCACGTCATCTTTGCCACGTCATGCGAGGTAGCCGGCCATGACCCTTCTTCAAGCCCCCCAGCGTGCGGCTTCGCCCGAGACAGGTGCCACCGCGGCCGCGCCCGACCCGCGGCGGCTGACCCACCTCAAGCAGCTCGAGGCGGAGTCGATCCATATCATCCGCGAGGTGGTCGCCGAGTTCGCCAATCCGGTGATGCTCTACTCCATCGGCAAGGACTCGGCGGTGATGCTGCACCTGGCGCGCAAGGCCTTCTACCCCGGCCCACCGCCGTTCCCGCTGCTGCACGTGGATACCACCTGGAAGTTTCGCGAGATGATTGCCTTCCGTGACCGCATGGCGAAAGAGGCGGGCATGGAGCTGTTGGTGCACACCAATGAGGAAGGGCGCGCCGCAGGCATCAACCCATTCGATCACGGCTCCAGCGGCTATACCGATGTGATGAAGACCCAGGCGCTCAAGCAGGCCCTGGACAAGTACGGCTTCGACGCCGCCTTCGGCGGGGCGCGTCGCGATGAGGAGGCGAGCCGCGCCAAGGAGAGGGTGTTCTCCTTCCGCGACCGTTTCCATCGCTGGGATCCCAAGAACCAGCGCCCCGAGCTATGGAACCTCTACAACGCCCGAGTCAACAAGGGCGAGTCGATCCGTGCCTTCCCGCTCTCCAACTGGACCGAGCTGGACATCTGGCAGTACATCTACCTCGAAGGCATTCCCATCGTGCCCCTTTATCACGCCGCGCCGCGACCGGTGGTGGAGCGTGACGGCATGTTGATCATGGTCGATGACGGGCGTCTGCCGCTGGCCGAGGGCGAGGTGCCCGAGGAGAAGTGGGTGCGCTTCCGTACCCTGGGCTGCTACCCGCTCACCGGGGCGGTGGAGTCGACGGCTGCTTCCCTGCCCGAGATCATCCAGGAGATGCTGCTGACCCGCACCAGCGAGCGCAGCGGCCGCGCCATCGACCACGACCAGGCCGGCTCCATGGAGAAGAAGAAGCGCGAGGGCTATTTCTGATGTCACACCAATCGAGCCTTATTGCCGACAATATCGAGCAGTACCTGCACGAGCACGAGAACAAGGACCTGCTGCGCTTCATCACCTGCGGCAGCGTCGATGACGGCAAGTCGACCCTGATCGGCCGGTTGCTCCACGACTCCAAGATGATCTTCGACGATCAGCTCGCGGCGATCACCCAGGCCTCGAAGAAGAGCGGCACCACCGGCGAGGAGGTGGACCTGGCGCTGCTGGTCGACGGCCTGCAATCCGAGCGTGAGCAGGGCATCACCATCGATGTGGCCTACCGCTTCTTCTCCACCGACCGACGCAAGTTCATCATCGCCGACACCCCGGGGCACGAGCAGTACACCCGCAACATGGCCACCGGCGCCTCCAATGCGAGCCTCGCCATCATCCTGGTGGATGCCCGCCACGGCGTGCAGACCCAGACCCGCCGGCACAGCTTCATTGCCGACCTGCTGGGCATCCAGCACCTGGTCGTGGCGGTCAATAAGCTCGACCTGGTGGACTACTCCGAGGCGCGCTTCGAGGAGATCGTCGCCGAGTACCAGGCGATCGCCGAGAAGCTCTCCGCCCGGGACATCCGCTTCGTGCCGATCTCGGCCCTCAAGGGCGACAACGTGGTCAACCCGAGCGAGCGCATGCCCTGGTACTCCGTCGACGGCAAGCCGGGGCCGACGCTGCTCGAGCTGCTGGAGACGGTGGAGGTGAGTCGTGACCGCAACCTCACCGACCTGCGCCTGCCGGTGCAGATCGTCAACCGCCCCGACCTCGACTTCCGCGGCTATGCCGGCACCCTGGAGGCGGGACTCCTGCGCCCCGGCCAGGCCGTCAAGGTGCTGCCGTCGGGCAAGCGTTCCATGGTCGAGCGCATCGTGACCTGGGAGGGCGACCTGGAGGAGGCCTTTCCCGGTCAGGCGATCACCGTGACCCTCGCCGATGAGCTCGATATCTCACGGGGGGACTGGATCGTCGCCGATGGTGCCGAGGTGGCGCTCTCCCACGCCTTCGAGGCGGACATCGTGTGGATGCACGAGGAGCCTCTCGCGCCAGGTCGTCAGGTTGATATCCGCCTGGCGGGACGTTCGGTGGCGGGGCAGGTGAGCACCATCGACTACCAGGTGGACGTCAATACCCTGGAGCATCACCCCGCCGAGAGGCTCGAGCTCAATACCATCGCCCGCTGCCGGGTGGCGCTTACCGCCGAGGTGGCGCTGGATGAGTACGCGCGCAGCCCCGGCACCGGCAGCTTCATCGTCATCGACCGGTTGACCAACGTCACCGTGGGGGCGGGGATGATCCGCAGCGTCGTGGAAGGTGAGGGCGAGTCGGCGAGTGCCACCGAGGTGGACTGGGCCGGCTTCGAACTGGAGCTCAACGCTCTGGTGCGCAAGTACTTCCCCCACTGGGAGACGAAGGACCTGCGTGAGCTTCTGAAGTAGCAATACCGCGGCTCAACTCAATCACGGTTGCCGGAACAGCCTTGAGCGATACCGGACAGTGGCCACCGGGGAAACCGGCTCTGGTAGGCTGTGTCCAAAGCGACATAGCCGCTCCGGAGCCAACCCCTGATGATTTTTCTCGCCCTTGCCCTGTTGCTGGCCCTGTTCCTGCTGCCCAACGTCTGGGCCCAGTGGGTGCTCAAGCGTCATGCCCGTGGCCGTGACGACTACCCCGGCACCGGCGCGGAGCTGGCTGACCACCTGCTGCGCCGGCTGGGCATCGAGGGGGTCAAGGTGGAGCCCACCGAGCAGGGTGATCACTACGACCCCGTGGCGCGCCGTGTGCGGCTCTCGCCGTCCGTCTATGGCGGCCGCTCGCTCACCGCGGTCACGGTGGCGGCCCACGAGGTGGGCCACGCCATCCAGCACCATCGGGGCTATGCGCCGCTGCTGGCGCGTTCGCGGCTGGTGGCTGTGGCCCAGAAGGCCGAGAAGCTCGGCGCGCTGCTGATGATGGCCGCCCCCTTCCTGTTCCTGCTCACCCGCCTGCCCGGCGGCCTCGCCATCGTGGTCGTCGCGGCGGTGATCAGCTTCGGCACCGCGGCACTGGTGCATCTGGTGACTCTGCCGGTCGAGTTCGACGCCAGCTTCCAGCGCGCCTTGCCGCTGCTCAAGGAGTACATCCCGCCTGGCGACATGGCCGGCGCCCGCCATGTGCTGACCGCCTGTGCCTTCACCTATGTGGCGGCGTCGCTGTCCAGCATCCTCAACCTGGGCCGCTGGCTGGTGATCCTGCGGCGTTGAGCCAGTCCGCCGGTGGCCTTCATGATGTGATGCGGTCCATTCCAAAACGCAGAAGCCGCTCCGAGGAGCGGCTTCTGCGTATCTGCCTGAAGCGACGACGGACGCATCACTTCCTGAGCATGCGGTAGCCGCCCAGCAGCACCAGGGCACCGATGATGGCGGTGATGAAGCTGCCCAGGCTGAAGTCGCCCATGCTGCCCATGCCGACCATGGAACCCAGCCAGCCGCCCACGAAGGCGCCGCCGATACCGATCAGGATGGTGACGATGATGCCGCCCGGGTCCTTGCCGGGCATGATCCACTTGGCCAGGACGCCGGCGATCAGGCCGAACAGAATCCATGCGAGTACACCCATGTAGGCTCTCCTTGCTTGAGGGAAGGGAATGGTGAGTCTGCCATATCTTCCAACCCAACCCTAATGGCCGCTGCAAGCTCCCGGCGCTATCCGGGCCGATTGGCGATGACTACTGCGCGGCGCGGGGCGGGGTAGCCTTCCCGGGTCAGAGACGGGTCGCCGGGGTCCAGGAAGTCGGCCAAGGACTGGAAGGTCATCCACTCGGTGGCGCGCTGCTCATCCGTGGTGGTTGCCGCCTCATCCACCACCCTCACGTTGATGAAGCCACAGCGCTCGAGCCATTGGCAGAGGGCGGTGGAGGAGGGCAGGAAGTAGACGTTGGGCATGGCGGCGTAGCGCTCGCCTGGTAAGAGCACCGTGGTGGCGTCACCCTCGACGACCAGGGTCTCCAGTACCAGCTCGCCACCCGGACGCAGGGCGCCGCGGAGCTGCAGCAGGTGCTCCAGCGGCGAGGGTCGGTGGTAGAGCACTCCCATGGAGAACACCGTATCGAAGAAGCCGAGCTCCTCGGGGACGTCCTCGATGCCCACCGGCAGGAAGTGGGTGCGATGGCCATCGGCGTCGCCGACGAAGTGGCGTACCGCGCGGAACTGCCAGAAGAAACGCGGCGAGGGATCGATCACCAGCACGAAGGCCGCTCCTGCCCCCGCCATGCGCCAGGCGTGGTAGCCGCTGCCGCCGCCCACATCGAGCATGCGGCGGTCGGCCAGCGGTGCCAGGTGGGGGGCGACACGCTGCCACTTCCAGTCGGAACGCCACTCGGTGTCGATATGAATACCGGCGAGTTCGAACGGCCCCTTGCGCCAGGGGGTGAGCTTGCTGAGCAAGTTCTCGCACTGGCGGCGCCGGCTGTCTGGGAGGTCGCATTCCACCGTGATGGTATCGGCATCCAGACGCACCTCGCGCTCCTCGGGAAGCACCGGCAGCTTGGCTACCGCCTTCTCCCAGGCGGGCAGGTCGCCGTAGCGCTTGCGGTCTAGCCCGCGGGCGAGCTGCTCGGGTAGCCGGGCCAGCCAGGTGTCGAGGCCCTGGTCGAGGAAGGCCTGGTAGAGGTCGCGATGTTCGGCGGGTATCGGCACCCTCAGGTCTCCTGTGACGTGGGGGAAGCGGTGTCCTTGAAGGCCTCGTTCTTGAACGCCCCGTCCTTGAACGCCACGACGGAGGCGAAGTTGAGCAGCTGGAACCAGGTATGGCTGCGCGAGAAGCCGGCCCTGGCCAGGCGGGCATGGTGCGCGTCCAGGGTGTCGGGGACCAGCACGTTCTCCAGCGCCGTGCGCTTCTGGCTGATCTCCAGGTCGCTGTAGCCGTTGGCGCGCTTGAAGTCGTGGTAGCGCTCTACCAGCCAGGCGTTCTCCTGTTCGTCGCAGGCCTGGATCTTCTCCGAGAGCACCAGCACGCCGCCGGGCTCCAGCGCCTCGAAGAGCCGGGTCATCAGCGCCTCGCGGTCCTCCGGAGGCAGGAACTGCAGGGTGAAGTTGAGCACGATCATGCCGGCCGGCTGGTAATCGAGGCGCCGGATGTCGCCTTCGAGCACTTCCATGGCATGCTCGGGGCACTCGGCGGTTAGGGTCTCCCGGGCTCGGGCCACCATGGCCGGCGAGAGGTCCACACCGGTGTAGCGAAAGGCGTCCGGGGCGAGCTGGCCGGCCAGGGCCAGGCCGCCGGCGCCCAGCGAGCAGCCCAGATCGTAGACCCGGGCGCCGTGACGCAGGTGGCGGCGGGCGATCAGCCCCAGCATTCCCAGTATCTGCCCGTAGCCCGGCACCGAGCGACGGATCATGTCGGGAAAGCAGGCGACTACCCGCTCGTCGAAGGAGAAGCGTGCCACCCGGTCGAGGGGTGTCGAAAAGATCGCGTCACGGTAAGATGCGTCACTCATGATCGGGCCAGAAATGCGGGAACGGGCGCCATTCTACGCGTGCCGTCCCGCCCCCGCATCCGCCGCTTTCAAGGAGGACAAGGATGATCGACGAGAGCGCCGCCTGGCGTGAGCTCGAGGCCCATGCCGGCAAGCTGGGCCGACGCCACCTGCGCGAGCTGTTTGCCGCGGAGTCGGACCGCCAGCCGCGCTTCACCCGCCACGCCGCAGGTCTCACCCTGGACCTCTCCAAGCAGCGCTGGTCCGCCGAGACCCTGGAACACCTGCTGGCGCTGGCCGAGCAGGCCGAGGTGCCCGCCGCCATCGGCCGGCTGCTCGACGGCGAGCGGGTCAACGTCAGCGAGGATCGCCCGGCGCTGCACACTGCCCTGCGCCTGCCTGCCGATGCTTCCCTGGTGGTGGAGGGCGAGGATCTGGTGCCCGGGGTGCATCGTACCCTGGAGCACATGGCCGCCATGGTGGAGCGCTTCCACGCTGGGCAGTGGCGCGGCGCCACCGGGAGGGCGATCCGTGATGTGGTCAACCTGGGGGTGGGTGGCTCCGATCTGGGTCCGTTGATGGTGACCCACGCCCTGTCCGACTATCGCCCGGATGACGTACATCCCGTCGAGGTGCACTTCGCCTCCACCATGGACGGCTCCCAGCTGGCCGACTACCTGCGGCGGCTCAACCCCGAGACCACGCTCTTCGTGCTGTCGTCGAAGTCCTTCACCACCATCGACACCCTCTCCAACGCCAATACCGCCCGCGACTGGCTGATGGGGCGCCTGGCGGGAGCGGAGGGCGTTGACGCCGAGCTGATCATGCGTCAGCACTTCATCGGCGTCTCGGCCAGCGCCGAGAAGATGGGCGAGTGGGGCATCGACCCGGCCCACCGTCTCGAGTTCTGGGAATGGGTCGGCGGGCGCTACTCGCTGTGGGGGGCGATCGGCCTGCCCATTGCGCTGATGGTGGGCATGGACAACTTCCGCGCCCTGCTGGCCGGCGCTCATGCCATGGATCGCCACTTTCGCGAGGCGCCCCTGGCCGATAACCTGCCGGTGCTGCTGGCCCTGGCGGGGATCTGGAACGCCAACTTCCTGGATATCCGCGCCCACTCCATCCTGCCCTACGACGGCCGCCTGGAGTACTTCGCCGCCTATCTCGAACAGCTGGAGATGGAGTCCAACGGCAAGTCGGTGACCCACGATGGTCGCGAGGTGAACTACGCCACCTGCCCGGTGCTGTGGGGGCAGCTCGGCCCCAACGCCCAGCACGCCTTCTATCAGCTGCTGCACCAGGGCACCCAGGCGGTGGAGTGCGACTTCATCGCCCCGCTCCGGCGCTATGACGATGTCGAAGATGCCGCCACTCGCGAGCACCTCAAGGGCCAGCACCGGCTGACGCTGGCCAACTGCTTCGCCCAGTCCCGAGTGCTGATGCTGGGCGACGATGCCATCGCCGACGATGGCCCGCGCCCGGGCCACAAGCGCTATCGCGGCAATCAACCCTCCAGCACCCTGCTGCTCGATGAGCTCACCCCGGCCACCCTGGGGGCGCTGATCGCGCTCTATGAGCACAAGGTGTTCGTCCAGGCGACCATCTGGGGCATCAACCCCTTCGACCAGTGGGGCGTTGAACTGGGCAAGAAGATTGCCGGGGAGACCCAGCGTATCCTCGAGAGCCACCAGGGCCTCGCGTCCATGGACGCCTCCACCCGGGCACTGATCGAGGCGGCCTGGGCGGCGGAGGAGTCTCCATGATGCTGGCTACCCATACAGGTGTTAGGGTATGCTGAGTGCGCCACGGCGGGGTCGCCCGGCCAGCGGCGTGCTCTATCTGCACGGCTTCAATAGCGGGGCCGACTCGCCCAAAGGGGTGCTGATGCGCCGCGCCTGCGAGGCCTTGGGAGTGCCCTGTATTACCCCCCAGCTGCCGCACCGCCCCGGTGCGGCGCTGGCACTGGCCGAATCGCGCCTGGCCGAGCTGGGGGAGCGCCCGCTGGTCGCGGGCAGCTCCATGGGCGGCTTCCTGGCCACCTGCCTGGCCGAGCGCCACGACCTCGATGGCGTGCTGATCAACCCGGCGGTGCGCCCGGCGGACCTGGTGGCCGAATGGGTGGGCGAGCGCTTCGCCAACGAGCATACCGGCGAGCGCTTCACCATCGGCCGCCAGCACCTGGCCGAGCTGGCGGCGCTGACGCCCGAGGCGGTCACCCCGGAGCGCTACCTGCTGCTGCTGGGCAGCGCCGATGAGGTGCTCGACCCGGCGCATGCCTTCACGCTCTATCGCGGCGCGCGGACCCTGCTGCACCCCGGGGCCGACCACGCCTTCACGGTGCTCTCCCGGCACTTGCCGGCGGTGCTGGCCCATGGCGGCCATGCCTTGCCGCCGGAGTGGCAGGCCAGCCAACACTAAGGAACCGGACGACTCATGACGCAATACAGTGCCAGCTCGATCGAGGTGCTATCCGGCCTGGAGCCGGTGCGCAAGCGCCCGGGCATGTACACCGACACCAGCCGTCCCAACCACCTGATTCAGGAGGTGGTCGACAACAGCGTCGACGAGGCGCTGGCCGGCCACGCGAGCCAAGTCAGCGTGCGCCTGTTCGAGGATGGCGGCATCGAGGTCTCCGACGACGGCCGCGGCATGCCCATCGATATCCACCCCGAGCATGGCGTCTCCGGGGTGGAGCTGATCCTTACCCGGCTCCACGCCGGCGGCAAGTTCTCCAATGCCAGCTACAAGTTCTCCGGCGGCCTCCACGGGGTCGGCGTCTCGGTAGTCAATGCGCTCTCCCGGCGCCTCGAGGTGGAGGTGCTGCGCGACGGCAGCCGCCACGCCGTCGCCTTCGAGCACGGCGAGCCGGTCTCTAAGCTGGCGGTGATCGGCAGCGTGGGCAAGCGCAATACCGGAACCGTGCTGCGCTTCTGGCCGGAGCCGAGCTACTTCGACAGTCCGCGCCTGGCCGTGGGGCGCCTGAAGCACCTGCTGCGCGCCAAGGCGGTGCTCTGCCCTGGGCTCAAGGTGAGCCTGGTGGAGGCCGATGGCACCCAGAGCGAGTGGCAGTACGCCGATGGCCTGCGTGACTACCTGGCCCAGGCCACCGACGGTTATGAGGTGCTGCCCGCCGCGCCCTTCATCGGCCACTTTGCCGACGACGAGCACGGGGTAGACTGGGCGATCCAGTGGCTCCCCGAGGGCGGCGAGCCGCTGCTCGAGAGCTACGTCAACCTGATTCCCACCCCCCAGGGTGGCACCCACGTCAATGGCCTGCGCGCCGGCCTGCTCGAGGCGCTGCGCGAGTTCTGCGAGTACCGCAGCCTGCTGCCGCGGGGGGTCAAGCTGACCGCCGAGGACCTCTGGGAACGCGTCGCCTACGTGCTCTCGGTGAAGATGCTAGATCCCCAGTTCGCCGGCCAGACCAAGGAGCGGCTCTCCTCGCGCACGGTGGCGGGGTTCGTCTCCGGGGTGGTCAAGGACGCCTTCTCGCTGTGGCTCAACCAGCATGTGGACCAGGCCGAGGCGTTGGCCGAGCTGGTAATCAGCGCCGCCCAGCGTCGCCAGAAGAGCTCGAAGAAGGTGGCACGCAAGAAGGTCACCCAGGGCCCCGCGCTGCCCGGCAAGCTGGCCGACTGCTCCGGCCAGGATCCGGCGCAGAGCGAGCTGTTCCTGGTGGAGGGAGACTCGGCCGGCGGCAGTGCCAAGCAGGCGCGCAACCGCGAGAGCCAGGCGATCCTGCCGCTGCGCGGCAAGATCCTGAATACCTGGGAGGTGGAGAGCCACGATATCTATGGCTCCCAGGAGGTCCACGACATCGCCGTGGCCATCGGCATGGACCCGGGCAGCGACGACCTCTCCAAGCTGCGCTACCACAAGATCTGCATCCTGGCCGATGCCGACTCCGACGGCCTGCATATCGCCACCCTGCTGTGCGCGCTCTTCGTGCGTCACTTCCCGGCGCTGGTGGATGCCGGCCACGTCTTCGTGGCCATGCCGCCGCTCTACCGCATCGATCTGGGCAAGGAGGTCTTCTATGCCCTGGACGAGAGCGAGAAGGCGGCGATCCTGCGCAAGCTGGAGGGCAAGCGCGGCACCGTGAACGTGCAGCGCTTCAAGGGGCTTGGCGAGATGAGCCCGCTGCAGCTGCGCGAGACCACCATGGCCCCGGATACCCGCCGCCTGGTGCAGCTCACTCGCGAGGTCGGTGACGGCACCATGGAGATGATGGATATGCTGCTGGCCAAGAAGCGCGCCTCCGACCGCAAGAGCTGGCTCGAGGACTACGGCAATCTGGCGGACATCGAGGTGTAACCCCCTATGACCATGGATATCCAGGTAGCGGAGGGCGACGTCGAGCGCCTCTCGCTGCGCGAATACACCGAGAAGGCGTACCTCGACTACTCGATGTACGTCATCCTCGACCGGGCGCTGCCGCATATCGGCGACGGCATGAAGCCTGTGCAGCGGCGCATCGTCTACGCCATGCGCGAGCTGGCCCTCAATGCCAGCGCCAAGTACAAGAAGTCGGCGCGTACCGTCGGCGACGTGCTGGGCAAGTTCCACCCCCATGGCGACAGCGCTTGCTACGAGGCGATGGTGCTGATGGCCCAGCCGTTCAGCTACCGCTACCCGCTGGTGGATGGCCAGGGTAACTGGGGCAGCCCCGACGACCCCAAGTCGTTCGCCGCCATGCGCTATACCGAGGCGAGGCTGTCGAAGTTCGCCGAGGTGCTGCTCGCCGAGCTGGGCCAGGGCACCGTGGACTGGACCCCGAACTTCGATGGCACCATGAACGAGCCGGTGGTGTTGCCGGCGCGCCTCCCCCACGTGCTGCTCAACGGCGGCACCGGCATTGCCGTGGGCATGGCCACCGATATCCCGCCCCACAACGTGAACGAGGTGGTCGAGGCCACCTGTCACTTGCTGCGCCACCCCGAGGCCACCACCGCCGACCTGGTCCAGCACCTGCCGGCACCGGACTTTCCCACCGAGGCGGAGATCATCACGCCCCGGGCGGATCTGCGAAAGGTCTACGAGAGCGGGCGTGGCTCGGTGAAGCTGCGCGCCCGCTACGTGATGGAGGAGGGCAGCATCGTGGTGACTGCGCTGCCCTACCAGGTCAGCGGGGCCAAGATCCTCGAGCAGATCGCCGCCCAGATGCAGGCCAAGAAGCTGCCCATGGTGGCCGACCTGCGCGACGAGTCGACCCACGAGGAGCCGACCCGGCTGGTGATCGAGCCGCGCTCCAACCGCGTCGATATCGAGGCACTGATGGCGCACCTGTTCGCCACCACCGACCTCGAGAAGAACATCCGCGTCAACATGAACGTGATCGGCCTGGACGGCCGCCCGCGGGTCATGGCGCTGCCCGATATGCTCGGCGAGTGGCTGCGCTTCCGCCGCTCCACGGTGCGCCGGCGCCTGGAACACCGCCTGGGCAAGGTGGAGGACCGCCTGCACCTGCTCGAGGGCCTGCTGATCGCCTACCTCAATATCGACGAGGTGATTCGCATCATCCGTGAGGAGGACGCGCCCAAGCCCGCGCTGATGGAGGCCTTCGGTCTCAGCGACCGCCAGGCCGAGGCGATCCTCGAGCTGCGCCTGCGCCACCTGGCCAAGCTCGAGGAGATGAAGATCCGCGGCGAGCAGGAGGAGCTCGAGGCCGAGCGCGTTCGTCTTCAGGAGCTGCTCGGCAACGAGGCCAAGCTCACCGATCTGATCGAGGAGGAGCTGCGCGCTGCCGCCGAGGCCCATGGCGATTCCCGACGCTCGCCGATCGTCGAACGCGAGGAGGCCCGGGCGCTCTCCGAGGTGGAGCTGGTGGGCGCCGACCCGGTCACCGTGGTGCTCTCCGAGAAGGGCTGGATCCGTAGCGCCAAGGGCCACGAGATCGACCCCGCCGGGCTCTCCTACAAGGCCGGAGACCGCTTCGCGCTGGCCGCCCGGGGCAAGACCAACCAGCCGCTGGTGCTGCTCGATGACACCGGTCGCGCCTATACCCTGCAGGCCCACAACCTCCCCAGCGCGAGGGGCCAGGGCGAGCCGGTCACCAGCCGGGTCAACGTGGTCGCCGGTGCCCATATGGCCGGAGTGATGCTGGCACCGCCGTCCACCCGGTACCTGCTCGGCTCTGACGGCGGCTATGGCTTCGTGGCCCGGCTCGAGGAGCTGGTCGGCAAGAACAAGTCCGGCAAGTCGGTGCTGACGGTGCCCAAGGGATGCAACGTGCTGCCGCCGGTGGCGGTACCGGAGGGCGCGGAGGTGCTGGTCGCCGCGGTCTCCAACGAGGGGCGCCTGCTGCTGTTCCCGCTGGCGGAGCTGCCGGAGATGGCCAAGGGCAAGGGCAACAAGATGATCGATATCCCCGGCCCCCGCGCGGCGCGGCGCGAGGAGTTCGTGCGCGACCTGGTGGTGCTGCCGGAGGGCGCGGCGCTGGTGGTGCATGCCGGCAAGCGCCACCTGACCCTCAAGGCCGACGATCTCGCGTATTATCTCGGTGAGCGCGGCCGGCGCGGCAGCAAGTTGCCCCGCGGGCTACAGAAGGTCGACAGGTTGGAAGCGCTGAACGGCGACAGCTGACAAGATGGTGCCGCGGCGCCGGGGATAGGCCGTAGAGGAGGTCCTACGCCAGGGATGGCGTCGGTAGCGCCCATGGAAGGGTTCACAGCGCCTCCTCGAAGGCCTGTCGCCGGATCAGCCGCGGAAACGAGAGAGCTCCTGAGGCAACCATGACACGACGAATCCTGATCCGCGCCACCGGCGCGGCGCGGCCGGGCCAGCTGGCCGGCCTGGGCAGGGCCCTGGCCGCCAGCGGCGCGAGGCTGCTGGACATCAACCAGAGCGTGACCTTCGGCATGCTCTCCCTGGAGGCCCTGGTCGGGCTCGACCACGAGGCCGATCTCGAGGCGGCGCTTTCGGCGGCAGGGGACGAGCTGGGCCTCGACGTCCAGGCGATCCAGGTTGCCGCCGAGGACTACCAGCGCTGGAGCAGCCAGGCCAGCCAGCCGCGGCTGATCCTGTCCCTGCTGGCGCCGCACCTGCCCGCCGGGATCCTGGCCGAGGTGGGGGCGCTCACCGCCGAGCATGGCCTGACCGTGGAGCTGATCCACCGCCTCTCCGGGCGCGAGCCCCTGGACGGCGGTGTGCCCGGTGAGCGTGATGCCATCCAGGGTGCCTGCGTGGAGTGCTGGCTGCGCGGAGAGGAGGTGGACCTCGATGCCCTGCGCGAGAAGGCGCTGGCGCTGGGCGCCATGCACGGCGTGGATATCGCCATCCAGGAGGACTCCATCTGGCGCCGGCATCGCCGCCTGGTGTGCTTCGACATGGACTCCACCCTGATCAAGGCCGAGGTGATCGACGAGCTGGCGCGCCGCCACGGCGTCTATGACGAGGTGGCCGAGGTCACCGAGCGGGCGATGCGCGGCGAACTGGACTTCCAGCAGAGCTTCCGCGAGCGCATGGCCAAGCTTGCCGGCCTCGACGAGTCGGTGCTGGCCGAGATTGCCGAGTCGCTTCCGCTGATGGATGGCGTCGAGCGGCTGATGGCCCAGCTCAAGCGCCTGGGCTACCGCACGGCGATCCTCTCGGGCGGCTTCACCTACTTCGCCCGCCACCTGCAGGAGAAGCTCGGCTTCGACGAGATCCACGCCAACGAGCTGGTGATCGAGAACGGCAAGGTGACCGGCGAGGTCCGCGAGCCGATCCTCGACGCCGACCGCAAGGCAGAGCTGCTGCGCGAGATCGCCGCACGCGAGGGGCTTGCCATGGAGCAGACCATCGCCGTGGGCGATGGCGCCAACGACCTCAAGATGCTCGCTGCCGCCGGGCTCGGCATCGCCTTCCGCGCCAAGCCCCTGGTGCGCGTCCAGGCGCGCCACTCCATCTCGACGCTGGGGCTCGATGCGGTGCTCTACCTGATCGGTTATCGCCAGGGTGACCTGGAGGAGTCAGTGTCGTGAGCTCGGTCTTCGAGGCATGGCGCGACCGTTTCGAGCGGCTGCGTGCCAACAAGCTGTTCGAGACCGCGGTCATCGCCATCATCATCATCTCGGCGCTGCTGATCGGCGCCAAGACCTACGAGGAGACCAATCGCTTCCAGCAGTGGCTGCTGGTCCTGGACGTGGCGGTGACGGTGTTCTTCCTGGTGGAGATCCTGATCCGCATGGCCGCGGAACGGCGCCTGCGGGACTTCTTCCGCCGCGGCTGGAACATCTTCGACTTCCTGATCGTCACCGCCAGCCTGATCCCCCTGGACGATTCGGAGATGGTGCTGCTGGCGCGGCTGCTGCGAATCTTCCGGGTGCTGCGCCTGGTCTCGATGATCCCCGAGCTGCGCCTGCTGATGGCGGCACTGGTCAAGTCGATCCCGCGCATGGGCTATGTGGCGCTGCTGATGTTCATCATCTTCTACATCTATGCGGCCATCGGCAGCTTCCTGTTCGCGGACATCGATGAATTCCTGTGGGGCAATATCTCCATCGCCATGCTCACGCTGTTCCGCATCGCCACCTTCGAGGACTGGACCGACGTGATGTATGCCACTCAGGAGGTGTATGCCTGGAGCTGGATCTACTACCTGACCTTCATCTTCCTCACCGCCTTCATCTTCCTCAACATGATGATCGGCATCGTGCTCGACGTGATGCAGAAGGAGAGCGTGCAGATGGAGATCGAGAGCGGCGAGGGGGAGGCCGCCGAGCTCCACGGCCTGCGCAGCGACGTGCGCGAGCTGCGTGACCAGCTGACCCGCATGGAGGCACTGCTGGAGCGACGGAGTTGACAACGCCCTCCAGGCCTGATTTTCTAGGGGTATGAACCTGACCGCGTACGACCTCGACCTACGACTACTAGCGCTAGCCTGAGCGCTGGCGATGCCGCCTGCATCGCCGAGTCACTGCTCCCCTGTTGGAGCCCCGGTCGTCAAGAGGTCGTACCATGTCATCCATCCCCGTCGTCACAGCTTGTTTCCAGGTCGCGCCGGTATCGCCCCAGCGGGGCGCTGCCTGCCGCACCGTGATCTTTCATGCAGCGCCCCGACCGGCTCCCCGCCGTCGGGGCGCTGCCGTTTCCGAACGCCAGCACGCCTGACGCCCCGTATCCAGAGGAGAACGCCGCCATGATGCTCGACAATCCCGCCGCCAAGTATCGCCCCTTCGTCGCCGTGGACCTGCCCGACCGCCAGTGGCCCAATCGCCGCATCGAGCAGCCGCCCATCTGGACCAGCGTCGACCTGCGCGACGGCAACCAGTCGCTGATCGACCCCATGGATCAGGAGCGCAAGCAGCGCCTCTTCGACCTGCTGGTGAAGGTCGGCTTCAAGGAGATCGAGGTCGGCTTCCCCTCCGCCTCCCAGACCGACTATGACTTCGTGCGCTCGCTGATCGAGAATGAGCGCATTCCCGAGGATGTCACCATCCAGGTGCTGACCCAGGCCCGCGACCACCTGATCGATCGCACCTTCGAGGCCCTCAAGGGGTCGAAGAACGCCATCGTCCATGTCTACAACGCCACCGATCCGATGTTCCGCCGCGTGGTATTCGGTGTCGACAAGCCCGAGTGCATCCAGATCGCCGTGGATGCCACCGCGCGTATCCGTCAGCGCATGGAGGAGTCCCCCGAGACGAACTGGACCTTCCAGTACTCGCCGGAGCTGTTCACCACCACCGAGATGGAGTTCGCCCGGGAGATCGTCGAGGCGGTCATGGACACCTTCGGCGCCAGCGCCGAGAAGAAGATGATCGTCAACTTGCCGGCCACGGTGGAGGTCGCCACTCCCAACAACTACGCCGACCAGATCGAATGGTTCTGCCGCAACATCAAGGATCGTGAGGCGCTGATCGTCAGCGTGCATCCCCACAATGACCGCGGCACCGGCGTTGCTGCCGCCGAGATGACGCTGATGGCCGGCGCCGATCGCGTCGAGGGCACCCTGTTCGGCAACGGCGAACGGACCGGCAACGTGGATATCGTCACCCTGGCGATGAACATGTACACCCAGGGGGTGCACCCGGGGCTCGACTTCTCGAATATCACCCCGGTCATGCGCGAGGTAGAGTACTGCAATCAGCTGCCGGTGCATCCGCGCCACCCCTATGTGGGCGACCTGGTGTTCACCGCCTTCTCCGGCTCGCACCAGGATGCCATCAAGAAGGGCATGGCCGAGCGCCGCGCGCACCCCGAGGCCGTCTGGGACGTGCCCTACCTGCCCATCGACCCGCTGGACGTGGGCCGTAGCTACGAGGCGGTGATTCGCGTCAACAGCCAGTCGGGCAAGGGTGGCGTCTCCTACCTGCTGGAGCAGGAGCACGGCATCGAGCTGCCGCGCCGCCTCTCCATCGAGTTCAGCCAGGTTGTGCAGGAGGTGGCTGACCGCACGGGCAAGGAGATCACCTCGCAGATGATCTACCAGGCCTTCGCCGACGAGTACCTCGAGCAGACCTCGCCCTTCGGACTGGTCAGCCATCGCCTCTCCTCGGAGCCGGACAGCCCCACCGTGACCCTGGAGGCCACCATCGAGGAGCGCGGCGAGCGGCGTACCCTCCAGGGGCAGGGCAACGGCCCGCTGGCCGCCTTCATCAAGGCGCTGGCCGCCGCCGGCCATGACGTGGAGATCATCGACTACCACGAGCACTCCCGTGGCCAGGGCTCGGATGCCGAGGCGATCGCCTACGTGGAGGTGCGCATCGACGGTGAGGCGGTGTTTGGCGTGGGCACCGACGAGAGCATCACCAGCGCCTCCATGAAGGCGGTGATGAGCGCCATCAACCGCAAGCTGTCCACCCAGGCGCCGGCGGCCAATGTGACTGCTGCGTCACTGGCGTGAACGGCCTCCTGTAGGAGCCCGACTTGTCGGGCGATTGGCGCCGCAGGCGCCCGGCGGTGTTGCCCAGAGCCGATGGCTGCTGCCGGGGAGGCCTACGGCCTCCATCGCCCAATGAATTGGGCTCCTACAAGGGCGTCTTGCTCCCTTCGCCGGGGATCTCCCTGACCAGCCGCGGCATCAGGAATCCCGGCAGCAGCTCCCTGAGGCCCGCGACCAGTTCGCGGGCCTCGTCGTCCGGGACGTCGAAGTGGGCCGCGCCGGCTACCGGGTCGAGCACATGCAGATAGTAGGGCAGCACGCCGGCTTCGAAGAGCCGTTCGGAGAGCGTGGCCAGCGCCGCCACCGAGTCGTTGACCCCGCGCAGCAGCACGCTCTGGTTGAGCAGGGTTACCCCGGCCGCGCGCAGGCGGGCACAGGCGGCGATGACGGCGTCATCGATCTCGTGGGGGTGGTTGATATGCAGCACCATCACCTTCTGCAGGCGAGTGCCTCCGAGCCAGGTGAGCAGGGTGTCGTCGATGCGATCGGGGATCACCACCGGCAGGCGGGTATGAATCCGCAGGCGCGTCAGGTGGGGGATCTCCTCCAGGCGCGCCACCAGCCAGGCGAGGCGCCGATCGCTGGCGGCCAGGGGGTCGCCGCCGGAGAGGATCGCCTCGTGGATTGTGGTGTCGTCACGTAGGGTGTCGAGGGTCGCCTCCCACTGGGCCATGGAGGGGGAGTTCTCGGCGTAGGGGAAGTGGCGACGGAAGCAGTAGCGGCAGTTCACCGCACAGGCAGGGCTCGCGATCAGCAGCACGCGCCCCGAGTACTTGTGGATCAGCCCCTTGGCCGGGGTATGCGCGGCCTCTTCCAGCGGGTCGGCAACATAGCCTGGCGTGGGCCGGACCTCCTCGTCTAACGGGAGTACCTGACGCAGGAGGGGGTCGTGGGGATCGCCAGGTCGCATGCGCGAAAGGAAGGCCTCCGGCACGCGCACCTCGAAGAGCTCATGGCCAGCCTCTGCCCCGGGCAGCCAGCGCTCGTCCAGCCCCAGGCGGCGACACAGCTCGCGCGGGTCGCGGACGGCGCCGGCCAGCTGGGCCTGCCAGGCGGGCTGCAACGTCAGCGGTTCGCCTTCGTCATGACGCTGCAAAGGGGCGGGGCTTCGGGTTATCATGCGGCACCAGTCAATGCTGACGAGATTGCGCCTCGTAAGGCATGCCCTCGTCGAAAATCGTTTCCCAGTGCGCCGCCGGGGCTCCGGTGACGCGCTCAAATCCATGGGTGAGTGAAGATGGCGAACTATTCTACCAACGAATTCAAGGCCGGTCTGAAGGTGATGCTCGACGGCGACCCCTGTGCGATCGTCGAGAACGAGTTCGTCAAGCCGGGCAAGGGCCAGGCGTTCAACCGCGTCAAGCTGCGCAACCTGATGACCGGCCGCGTCTGGGAGCGCACCTTCAAGTCCGGCGAGAGCCTGGAAGGCGCCGATGTCCTGGATCTGGATATGGAGTATCTCTATAACGATGGCGAGATGTGGTACTTCATGAAGACCGACGGCTCCTTCGAGCAGTATCCGGTGGAGAAGAAGGCCCTGGGCGACACCGAGAAGTGGCTCAAGGAGCAGGTGGTCTACACCATCACTCTGTGGAACGACAACGCCATCAGTGTGAGCCCGCCCAACTTCATCGAACTCGAGGTGACCGAGACCGACCCCGGCCTGAAGGGCGACACCGCCCAGGGCGGCTCCAAGCCGGCGACCCTCTCCTCCGGTGCCGTGGTGCGTGTGCCGCTGTTCATCAACGAGGGCGAGGTCCTCAAGGTGGATACGCGGAGCGGCGAGTACGTCTCCCGCGCCTGATTGCATTTAGCTGCGAGCTGAAAGCGGCGCCGGGGACAGGTCGAAGCGGAGGTCCTATGCCACGGATGGCATCGGTAGCGCCCAGGGATGGGTTTACAGCGCCTCCGCGTAGGCCTGTCGCCGGATAAGCCGCGGCTTTGCACTATGAAGGCCACGCTTATGCGTGGCCTTGGCGATTCTGGAGACCCTGAAGATGATCGACGACTGGCGCCCCACGGCGACCATCGTGACCCTGCGCGAGCGGGCGCGGTTGATTGCCGAGGTGCGCACCTTCTTCGCCGAGCGCGGCGTGCTGGAGGTGGAGACCCCGGTGCTTGGCCATGGCGGCAGCACCGATGTGCATCTCGCGTCGCTATCCGCCGAGGCCACCACGCCTGCCGGGCGCGAGCGGCTGTGGCTGCAGACCTCGCCGGAGTTCGCCATGAAGCGGCTGCTGGCGGCGGGCGCAGGGCCTATCTTTCAACTGGCGCGCTGCTTTCGCGACGGCGAGGTGGGGCGGCGCCACAACCTCGAATTCACCATGCTGGAGTGGTACCGCCCGGGCCTCCCTCTCGCTGCCCTCATCGAGGAGACCACCGATCTGGTGCGCCGGGTGCTGGGCCGAGAATCGGGGGATGACCCCGTACCTCTGCGGCGTCGCCGTTATCGCGAGCTGTTCCGGGAGGCCCTGGGCATCGACCCCTTCACCGTGCCTATCGAAACGCTGCGTCGGCTGGCGGCGGAGCGGGGCGGACTTGCCATGGACGATGCCCCTCGTGACGACTGCCTCGACCTGCTGATGAGCCTGGTCATCGAGCCGCAGCTGGGGCGGGGCGGGGTCGAGGCGGTGGTGGACTACCCGGCGAGCCAGGCGGCCCTGGCCCGGCGCCACCGAGACCCCGAGGACGGGGAGTGGGTGGCCTCGCGGTTCGAGCTCTATCTTGAGGGGCTGGAGCTCGCCAACGGCTACGACGAACTCACCGATGCCGCCGAGCAGGCCGCGCGCTTTGCCGAGGACAACGCCACCCGACGGGCGGCGGGGCTGCCGGAGGTAGACGTGGACGTGCGCCTGCTGGCGGCACTCGAGCACGGCATGCCAGCGGGCAGCGGCGTGGCACTTGGCATCGACCGGTTGATCCAGCTGGCGCTGGGCCACGAGAGCGTGGCGGAGGTCATGGCCTTCGCCACGCCGCGCTGTTAAATCGCCCCCAGCGACTGCCCCATCTGCACCTTGGCGCCGGGCTCGAGGCCGTCGGCGAAGTCCACCGGCTCACTGAACGCCATCACCACCGTGGAGCCGAGCTTGAAGCGGCCCATCTCCGCGCCCTTCTCGAGCCTGATCGGGGTGTCGAAGCGAATGCGCTGCAAGTCACCCTTGGGCAGCGGGGTGATCTGGCCCGCCCATACCGTCTCGATGGCGGCGACGATCATCGCCCCCACCAGCACCATGGCCATGGGGCCCTGTTCGGTGTCGAAGTGGCACACCAGGCGCTCGTTGCGGGCGAAGAGGCCGGCGACATGTTCGGTGGTGGCGGCGTTGACCGAAAAGAGCCGTCCCGGCACGTAGACCATCTCGGTCAGGGTGCCGGAGAGAGGCATGTGTACCCGGTGGTAGTCGCTGGGCGAGAGGTAGACCGTGGCGAAGCTGCCGCCCAGGTAGCGGGTTGCGGCCTCCACGTCGCCACCCAGCAGCGCCTCGGCGGAGAAGCGGTGCCCCTTGGCCTGCATCAACTGGCCCGCCTCGATGGTGCCGAACTGCGAGAGCCGCCCGTCGGCGGGGCTGACCAGCCCCTCACTAATGGGGCGCACGCCGTCCTTCAGCGCCCGGGTGAAGAAGTCGTTGAAGGTGGCGTAGGCCGTCGGATCCGGCTCGACGGCCTCGGCCATGTCCACCCCGAAGCGCCGGATGAAGGTGCGCACCAGGGCATTCTTGATCACCGGGTGGCGACACTCGGCGAGTTGACCCACCAGCCGCGAGAGCAGGTGGTGGGGCAGGGGGTACTGGATCAGGGCAAACAGCTTGGATAGGGACACTAGGCGGGGAGCTCTCTAAGGCTTAGGGGTATTGGTTGTAGGAGGGAGGCTCCGCCTCGCGACTGGAGGCCGAAGGCCTCCCGGTAAGGTTGCAAGGCTTGGGCAACACCACCAGTGCGCCTGACGGCGCCAATCGCGATGCAGAGCCGGGATGCCGGACCGATCCCTCCTACAGTTCGCTTGCACGTTGATGTGCCAAGCGCCATTTTTGAAGTTTCCAGCTTACTTCTCGACCGGGGTGTCGTCGCGATTGCCCCACTCCTTCCAGGAGCCGGCATAGCCGCGGATCTTCTCGAACCCCAGCGCCTTGCCTACCAGCCAGGTGAAGCCGCTGCGGTGGTGGCTCTGGCAGTGGGTGACCACTTCCATATCCGGGGTCAGGCCCAGCGCCTCGAGCTCGGTGATCAGTTCGGCATAGTCGCGGATGCGCAGGCCGCGCTCGCGGTCCATGGCCTGGGTCCACTCCAGGTTTACCGCGCCGGGAATATGGCCCAGGCGCTTGTTCTCGCCCTTCTCGCCGCGATACTCCTCGGGGGAGCGGGCGTCCCATATCGCGAAGCCCTTCTCGTCCAGGCGCTCGACCAGTTCGCTGCGCTCGATCTGCACCTCGGGCCGGAGGATCTCCGCCTCATACTCGCTGGGAGTGGGCCGGCTCGCCTCGCTTTCGAGCGGCTTGCCCGCCTCGCGCCAGGCGTGGATGCCACCGTTGAGGTAGGAGTAGCGGGTGTGGCCGATCAGTTCCAGGGTCCACAGCAGGCGACCCGCCCAGCCACCGCCCTCGTCGTCGTAGGCGACCACGTGGGTGTCCCGGGTCAGGCCCAGTTCGCTGAACAGCGCCGAGAGCTGCTCGACGGTGGGCTCGAGGCATGGCACCTCGCCTTGGCCGCGCATCAGCCGGGCCTTATCGAGGAACACCGCGCCAGGCACGTGGCCCTCGGCGTAGCTCTCGGCGCGCATCGGCACGTCGACGATCAGCAGCGAGGCATCGTCGAGATGCTCGGCGAGCTCTTCCGGCTCGACAATCAGCGGCAGCAGGTTGGCTTCGGAACTCATGGGGCTCTCCTTTCCGGTATCAGGGGCTGGCCTGGTGTCAGGTCCTTGGTCTCTGCGCGCCCTCAGCTCGCCTCCAGCGAGTCGAGAATGCGGCGGTAGCTGGCGAAGCGCTCGGGATGAATCTCGCCACGTTCCACCGCTTCCAGCAGGGCGCAGCCGGGTTCCTGGCGGTGGCGACAGTCGCGGAACCGGCAGTGGCCCAGGAAGGGGTGGAACTCGATGAAACCCTCGGTGACCTGCTGCTCGTCGAGGTGGATCAGGCCGAATTCGCGAATCCCCGGGGAGTCGATCAGTTCGGCACCCTCCGCTTCCGGCAGGCGATAGAGCCGTGCGGTGGTGGTGGTATGGGTTCCCTTGCGTGAATCCTTCGACAGCTCGCCGATGCGAAGTTCCTCGTCGGGCAGCAGGCGGTCGATCAGCGACGACTTGCCCACGCCGCTCTGGCCCACGAATACAGAGGTGCGGCCGGCGAGGCGGGCATGCAGGGTGTCGAGGCCCCCCTCACGCTCGGTGGTGGTGGTCACTACCGGGTAGCCCAGTCCCTCGTAGCGGCGCAACAGCGCCATCAGCTCGCCACCGTCATCGGGCAGCAGGTCGACCTTGTTGAGCACCAGCACCGGAAGGATCCCGGTAGCCTCAGCGGCCACCAGGTAGCGGTCGATCAGGTTGGGGTGGGGCTCGGGCTCCACCGCGAAGACGATCAGGATCTGATCGATATTGGCCGCCACCGGCTTGAGCTGGCCGCGGGCATCGGGGCGTTCGAGCACGCTTGCACGCTCGCCGCGGGCCACCACCACGCCCTCCACGGTGCGTCCCTCGGCATCCGTCCTGCCGCGCCACACCACCCGGTCACCGGTGACCAGGCCCTCGAGGTTGGCGCGCAGGTGGCAGCGTATCACCTCGCCATCGGCGTCCGGTCGCACGTCCAGAGTGCGCCCGAAGTGGGCGATCACCCGACCCGGCTGCTCGGGACCGTAGTCCCCCGCGGCGAGCAGCTCGTCCTCCGGGACGTCACGTCGGGTCGCACGCTCGGCGCGTTCGGCCTGGATCTTCTCGATACGCCAGCGCTGCTGGCGGCTCAGCTTGCGTTTGCTCATGAGGCCCTGATGCTCGGTACAATGAAGGCATTGTACTCATCCATGACGCCGGCTGTCGCCAGGTTGCGAGCCGGCCCCGCAGGAGAAGGCTTTCCATGAGTTCGCAAGCGTCAGCGAAAGAGAGCAAGCAGGATCCCCGCAAGCAGCGCCTGGTGTGGATCGATCTGGAGATGACCGGGCTGGACCCGGAGAAGGAACGCATCATCGAGGTGGCCACCCTGGTCACCGACGCCGAGCTCAACGTGGTCGCCGAGGGACCGGTGATTGCGGTCAGGCAGCCCGACGCCCTGCTCGGGGCGATGGACGAGTGGTGCACGAAGACCCACGGCGAGTCGGGGCTGACCGCGCGGGTGCAGGCCAGCGATATCGACACCGCCGAGGCCGAGCGGCGTACCCTCGAGTTCCTGCGCGAGCATGTCGACTCCGGCACCTCGCCGATGTGCGGCAACAGCATCCATCAGGATCGCCGCTTCCTGGAACGCGAGATGCCCGAGCTGCTGGCCTTCTTCCACTACCGCAACCTGGATGTCTCCACCCTCAAGGAGCTGGCCAAGCGCTGGAATCCCGGCGCCATGGCCGGCTTCAAGAAGCGCAACGTGCACCTGGCCATGGACGACATCAAGGAGTCCATCGCCGAGCTGGCCCACTACCGCGAGACCTTCCTGCGCCTGCCGGGCCAGTGGAGCGACGAGGAGGAATAGGCCTCGTTGGCACAGGCGCGGCTTTTCCGGCGTCGGGTCCGATCGGGGGCGCTGTGAACCCATCCATGGGCGCTACCTCGGCCGTCCCTGGTCCTCGGACCCCCTCCGGACCAGCCCCCGGCGCCGCTCACTACCGCGGTGTCCTCAAGCGCTAGTAATGACGTTCTGGCGCCTTTCCTGCTGCCGGCCCAGCGCCCAGCGCACATGCTCGCGAACCAGGTCGGAGGGGTAAGCCAGCCGCGCGCGCAGCGCGGCCTCCACGGCTACGCTCCAGGGGGCGTTGCCCAGCCCTACGGCGAGGTTGCGCAGCCAGCGCTCATAGCCGATGCGGCGGATCGGGCTGCCGGCGGTCTTGTCCAGGAACTCCTCCTCGCCCCAGGCGAACAGCGACAGCAGGCTGGCGCGGTCGAGATCGTTGCGCGGCGTGAAGTCCTTCTCGGCAGTGGGGGTGGCGAAGCGGGTGAAGGGGCAGACCAGCTGGCAGTCGTCGCAGCCGAACACGCGGTTGCCCATGGCCTCGCGGTAGCGCTCGGGAATCACGCCGAACAGCTCGATGGTCAGGTAGGAGATGCAGGCCCGGGCGTCCACCACGCGGTCCTCGACGATGGCGCCGGTGGGGCAGGCCGTGCGGCAGGCGCTGCAGCTGCCGCAGTGCTCGCCCTCGAAGGGCGGGTCCACCGGCAGCGGCAGGTCGGTATACAGCTCGCCCAGGAAGAACAGCGAGCCGGCCCGGGGGTTGAGCAGCATGGCGTTCTTGCCGACCCAGCCGAGCCCCGCCTTGCGGGCGAGGGCGCGCTCCATCACCGGTGCCGAGTCGACGAAGGCGCGGTAGCCGAAGGGCCCTGCCTCGGCCTCGATCCACTTGGCCAGCGTCGCCAGACGCTTGCGCATCAGCTTGTGATAGTCGCGGCCGGTGGCATAGCGCGATACATAGGCCGTCTCGGGCCGCTCCAGCGTGGCCAGGGTCTCCACCTCGGCGGGCAGGTAGTCCAGGCGCACGCTGATCACCCGTATGGTGCCCGGCACCAGCTCGGCGGGGCGGGTGCGCTTGGTACCGTGCTTGGCCATGAAGCCCATCTCGCCATGCTGGCCGGCATCCAGCCAGCGCGAGAGGCGCGCCTCATCCTCGGCCAGGTCGACATCGGTGATGCCGAGCTGCTGGAAGCCGAGTTCGACTCCCCAGGCCTTGATGCGCTCGGCCAGGGCATGCAGATCGGGGGCGTCGGCGTGGACAGACGAGGAAGACATGATCGCGGAAACACCGTGCAGGGGGCCTGCGTCACTTGGCGCAAGCCACGAAGGCTTTACACTGTTCGATAAGCGCGTTCATCGAACCATCGCCATGATAAAGCATTGCCACCCGGGAGACACCGCATGGCCGACAGCCATCCTGCCGTATCGCTGCACCCGCTCTACCGTGCCGAGCAGGTGCGTGAGCTCGACCGGCGGACCATCGCCGGTGGCATCGAGGGCTTCGCCCTGATGCAGCGCGCCAGCGCTGCCGCCTGGCAGTGCCTCAGGGAGCGCTGGCCCGAGGTTCGCTCGCTGACGGTGCTGTGCGGCGCCGGCAACAACGGCGGCGACGGCCATGTGCTGGCCGCCCTGGCCGCCGCGGAGGGGCTTGCGGTGCAGCGCATCCTGCTCAAGGAGCTCGACGAGCTGAGTGGCGATGCCCGCCGTGCCGCGGACATGGCAACCGCAGCCGGCGTCGGTGCCGAGCCGTGGAGTCCCGGCATGGCGTTTTCCGGCCAGCTGCTGGTGGATGCCCTGCTGGGCACCGGTCTCGATGGCGAGGTGCGCGGCGGCTTCCGCGAGGCGATCGCGGCGGTCAACGCGAGCGCCAAGCCGGTGCTGGCCATCGATATTCCCTCGGGATTGCATGCCGACAGCGGCGCGGTGCTCGGCGAGGCGGTGCGTGCCGCCGCCACCGTGACCTTTATCGGCGACAAGCTGGGGCTGCATACCGGGGCGGCAGCGGATCATGTCGGCGAGCTCGCCTTTCGGGCGCTCGGTGTGGACGCCCTGGCCGAGGCCGACCTGCTGCCCGCCGCCCGCCTGCTCGATGCCTCCTTGATAGAGGCCTGGCTGCCGCCGCGTGCCCGCACTACCCACAAGGGGGACTGTGGCCATGCGCTGATCCTGGGCGGAGCGCCCGGCTTCGGGGGGGCGGCGCTGCTGGCCGCCGAGGCCTGTGGGCGCCTGGGAGCGGGCAAGGTGAGCCTGGCTACCGCACCCGAGCACGTCACCGCCAGCCTGGTGCGGCGTCCCGAGGTGATGGCCCACGGTGTCCGCGGTGCCGCCGATCTCGGCGCGCTACCCACCCTTGCCGACGTGCTGGTGGCAGGGCCTGGCCTGGGGCAGGGCAGCTGGGGGCAGGGCGTGCTGCAGGCGGCGCTGGCTGCCGGCAAGCCGCTGGTGGTGGATGCCGATGGCCTCAACCTGCTGGCCGCACACTTCGCCGGGATGCGCCGTGAAGACTGGATCCTGACACCGCACCCCGGCGAGGCGGCCCGCCTGCTGGGTTGCACAGCCGCCGAGGTCGAGGCGGATCGCCCCGGAGCGGCGAGGGCGCTGCGCGAGCGCTGGGGTGGCGTGATCATCCTCAAGGGCGCGGGCAGCCTGGTCGAAGGCCCCGCAGGGATGGCCGTCTGCCCCTTCGGCAACCCGGGCATGGCCAGCGGCGGAATGGGCGATGCGCTCTCCGGGATGCTCGGCGCCCTGCTGGCCCAGGGTGTGCCCCTGGAGAGTGCCGCCCGGCTGGGCGTGCTGGTGCACGCCCGGGCCGCGGATCTCGCCGCGGCAGAGGCCGGTGAGCGTGGTCTGCTGGCCGGCGATCTGGCATCCTATGCGCGAATTCTGGTCAACCCGACAGGGTTTGATGGCGACCTGTGATGGCAAGGGCGAGGGCGATGCGGCTGCGACTCGATGACGAAGAGAGCCAGGTGGGCCTGGGCGAATGCCTGGGGCGTGCCCTGGAGGGGCGTGGGCGAGTCTATCTCGTCGGTGAGCTGGGGGCCGGAAAGACCACCCTGGCGCGCGGCGTGCTGCGTGCCTATGGCCATCGCGGCGCGGTGAAGAGCCCCACCTACACCCTGGTGGAGCCCTACGAGCTCGATGGGGTGCGGGTCTACCACTTCGATCTCTATCGGCTGGGGGATCCCGAGGAGCTGGAGTTCATCGGTGGTCGCGACCTGCTCGGCGACGACGCCCTGAGCCTGATCGAGTGGCCCGCCCGTGGCGCCGGCTGGCTGCCCGCCCCCGACCTGCGCATCGAGCTTGGCGTGGTCGGCAGTGGCCGAGAGGCCCGGCTGGAGGCGCACAGTGCGCATGGACGAGCCGCCCTGGCCCGCCTGGACGCCATGCCCGCCGTCGCCGAATGGCGCCTCGCCGATGGTCGTCGCAAGGGGAGTACCCCATGAGGTTGGCTGCCCTGCATCGTCTGCTGGCACTGGGTGCATTGCTTCTGGCTCCGCTGGCCGGAGTGCAGGCCGGCGAGGTGGAGAACCTGCGCCTGTGGGCGGCGCCCGATCATGCGCGGCTGGTCTTCGACCTGGCATCGCCCACCCGGGCCGATGTGTTCTCCCTCGACAATCCGCGCCGCCTGGTGATCGATCTGGACGATAGCCGCATGGGGGCCGATCTCGACGGCCTCGACCTGACCGGTAGCGCCATCAGCCGCATCCGTTCCGGCGTGCGGGATGGCAGCGGTCTGCGCGTGGTGCTCGACCTCGAGCGCGAGGTGGACCCGCGGCACTTCTCCCTGGCGCCCAACGACCAGTACGGCCACCGCCTGGTGGTGGACCTCGAGTACCCCGGTGAGAGCGCGGTGGAGGACCCCATCGACCCCATCGAGGCGATGATCCGCGAGCAGGAGATCGCCGCCAAGCGTGCCCAGGCCCAGGTCGATCTCGGCGGCGCGGCCGCGGTGCCAGAGCCCGAGGCGCCGGTGCAGCGTGCCCAGCCCCATCCCCGGCGCGATATCATCATCGCCATCGATGCCGGTCATGGTGGCGAGGACCCGGGTGCCATCGGCCCCGCGGGGACCCGCGAGAAGGACGTGGTGCTGCAGATCGCCAAGCGCCTCCAGCAGCGGGTCAACGCCACCGAGGGCTTTCGCGCGGTGATGATCCGTGACAGCGATTACTATGTGGGGCTGCGCCAGCGTACGCGCATCGCCCGCGAGCAGAAGGCGGACTTCTTCGTCTCCATTCACGCCGATGCCTTCAACAGCCCTCGCCCCAACGGCAGCTCGGTCTATGCGCTCTCCCAGCGCGGGGCTACCTCCGAGACCGCCCAGTGGCTGGCCGAGAGCGAGAACCAGGCCGACCTGATCGGCGGCGTGGACGGCAACCTGTCGCTCAAGGACAAGGACGAGGTGCTGCGCGGCGTGCTGCTCGACCTGACCATGACCGCGACGCTCAACGACTCCCTCTCCATCGGTGGGCAGGTGCTGGACCGCATGGGGCGCGTCAATCGCCTGCACAAGTCGCGGGTGGAGCAGGCCGGCTTCGTGGTGCTCAAGTCACCGGATATTCCCTCGCTGCTGGTCGAGACCGGCTTCATCTCCAACCCCGAGGAGGAGCGGCGTCTGCGCGATTCGGGCCACCAGGAGAAGATGGCCCGGGCCATCTTCGCCGGCCTGGAGGAGCATTTCCGCACCAACCCGCCACCGGCCAGCCTGCTGGCCTGGCAGCGCGACAACGGGCGGAGTACCGCCGGCAACGAGTACCGCATCCAGCCGGGGGACACCCTCTCCGAGATCGCCTCGCGCCATAACGTGCCGGTGGGCCGCCTCAAGCAGGCCAACGAGCTCAATGGCGACGTGATCCGGGTCGGCCAGGTACTGCGCATCCCCCGTTCATGACGTCCCCTGGAGCCCTATGACCGAACAGCGTCGTATCCGGATTCTCGATCCGCGCCTGGCCAACCAGATCGCCGCCGGCGAGGTGGTCGAGCGGCCCGCCTCGGTGGTCAAGGAGCTGGTCGAGAACGCCATCGATGCCGGCAGCTCGCGCATCGAGGTGGAGCTGGAGGCCGGCGGTGCCCGGTTGATCCGGGTGCGCGACGATGGCAGCGGCATCGGTGAGGATGACCTGCCGCTGGCGCTGTCGCGCCACGCCACCAGCAAGATCGTGTCGCTGGAGGAGCTCGAGGGGGTGGCGAGCCTGGGCTTTCGCGGCGAGGCGCTGGCCTCGATCAGTTCGGTGTCGCGACTGGAGCTGGTCTCCAACCCCGCGGAGGATCCCACCGCCGGCTGGCGCGTGGTAGCGGAGGGCCGCAACATGGAGCCCCGCGTCTCCCCGGCGCCGCACCCCCGTGGCACCTCGGTGACGGTGCGTGACCTGTTCTTCAATACGCCGGCGCGGCGCAAGTTCCTGCGCACCGAGAAGACCGAGTTCGGCCACGTCGAGGAGGCCTTCCGTCGTCAGGCGCTGTCGCGCTACGACATCGGCTGGACCCTGCGCCATAACCACAAGACCGTCCATCAGCTGCGCCCGGGGGAAGACATGGCCAGCCGCGAGCGGCGCATCGCCGCGCTGCTCGGCAAGGCGTTCCTCGAACACGCCCTGCATCTGGACCTCGAGGCCTCGGGCCTGCGCCTGTGGGGCTGGGTCGGCCTGCCCACCCACTCCCGGGCCCAGGCCGACCAGCAGTACTTCTTCGTCAACGGCCGCGTGGTGCGCGACCGCCTGGTGGCCCACGCCGTGCGCCAGGCCTACCGTGACGTGCTCTTCCACGGCCGCCACCCGGTGTTCGTCCTCTACCTGGAGGTCGACCCGTCGGTGGTCGATGTCAATGTCCACCCCACCAAGCATGAGGTGCGCTTCCGCGACGGGCGCCTGGTCCACGACTTCCTCTTCTCCAGCCTGCACCGGGCGCTCGGTGAGGCTCGTGCCGGCCAACCGGGGGTTGGGCCTGGCGAAGAGTCCGACGAAGGCGGCGACCAGGGATCCAGCGGGAGCAGCGAGGCGGGTGCCGCGCCGCAGCGGGTGGCCGAGTCTGCCGGGCGCTGGCAGCAGCAGCCCATGTCACTGCCGAATCGCGAGGAGGGGGGCAAGGTGACGCCCGACAGGGTGCGGGCCTTCATGGAGGGCTATCGCAACCTGCATCCCGATCACGAGGAGACCCTGCTAACGCCGCAGCCCGCGGCGCCCGGCGCCGGTGGTGCCGCGGCCGACCTGGCCGTGGCCGAGCGCCAGGCCAAGCAGACCACGCCACACGCGCCGCTGCCCGAGCAGGACGACACCCGGGCGCCGCCGCTGGGCTATGCCGTGGCACAGCTGCACGGGGTCTATATCCTCTCCCAGAGCGAGCGTGGCCTGATCCTGGTGGACATGCATGCCGCCCACGAGCGTATCGTCTACGAACGCATGAAGACCCAGGTCCATGGCGGTCGCCTCGAGGCCCAGCCGCTGCTGGTGCCGGTCTCGCTGGCGGCCAGCCCCGCGGAGGTGGCCACCGCGGAGAGCGAGCGCGAGGCCTTTGCCCGGCTGGGCGTCGAGCTCGATGTCGCCGGCCCCGAGACCCTGCTGGTGCGCCAGGTGCCGGCGCTGCTGGCCGATGCCGACGTGGAACCGCTGGTACGCGAGATGCTCGCCGACCTCGAGCGCTACGGGCGCTCGGACCGCCTCGAGGCACATATCAACGAGCTGCTCTCCAGCATGGCCTGCCACGGCAGCGTGCGTGCCAACCGCCGCCTGACCCTGGCGGAGATGAATGCCCTGCTGCGCGACATGGAGCGCACCGAGCGCAGCGGTCAGTGCAACCACGGCCGCCCCACCTGGACCGAGATGAGCATGAAGCAGCTCGACCGCCTCTTCATGCGGGGGCAGTAGGCCCATGATCGATAAGCGCCCCCCCGCGATCTTGCTGATGGGTCCCACCGCCGCCGGCAAGACCGACCTCGCCATCGAGCTCCATGAACGCCTGGGCGTGGAGCTGATCAGTGTCGACTCGGCCATGGTCTATCGTGGCATGGACATCGGCAGCGCCAAGCCCTCGGCGCAGGAGCTGGCCCGCGCGCCGCACCGGCTGATCGATATCCGCGATCCTGCCGATCCCTACTCGGCGGCGGAGTTTCGCGAGGACGCCCTGCGTGAGATGCGCGAGATCAGTGCCGCGGGCCGGGTGCCGCTGCTGGTGGGCGGCACCATGATGTACCTCAAGCAGCTGCTGCATGGCGTGGCCAACCTGCCGAGTTCCGACCCGACGGTGCGCGCCGAGCTCGAGGCCGAGCTTGCTGCCCGCGGCATGGCCGCCCTGCATCAGGAGCTTGGCCGCGTCGACCCGGGCTCGGCGGCGCGAATCCACCCCAGCGACCCCCAGCGGCTGCTGCGCGCCCTGGAGGTCTTTCGCATCAGCGGGCGGACCCTCAGCGAACTGTGGGCCGAACAGCGCCCGGAAACCTTTCCCTGGCGTACGCTGTCGATAGGGCTCGCGCCGGGCGAACGGCTCGTGCTGCACGAGCGTATCGCCACACGCTTTGCGGCCATGCTCGAGGGTGGCCTGATCGAGGAGGTCGACGCCCTGCGGTCGCGCGGCGATTTGACGCCGGCGCTGCCCTCGATGAAAAGCGTAGGGTATCGTCAGGTATGGGAGTACCTCGACGGCGAGGTCGACCGCGCCGGTCTCGAGCAGCGCGGCATCGTGGCGACCCGGCAGCTGGCCAAGCGGCAGCTGACCTGGATGCGCAGCTGGGAGGCGCTGCACTGGGTGGATACCCTGGGCGACGACCCCCTGGCGGAGGTGTTGAAACTCGTGCGCCATTTCGGCACTTAGCGTAAGATACGGTGTTTCCTAGGCCGCTGGCCGGGCCGCTTGAAAAGGCCCCCGAAAACCCCAATAACCCAACCCCAGAGACACATCCAGGGAGAGAAAAAATGTCCAAAGGGCAGTCGCTTCAAGATCCGTACCTGAACATCCTGCGCAAGGAGCGTATCCCGGTATCGATCTTCCTGGTCAACGGCATCAAGCTGCAGGGCCAGATCGAGTCCTTCGACCAGTTCGTCATCCTGCTGCGCAACACCGTCAGCCAGATGGTCTACAAGCACGCCATTTCCACCGTGGTCCCGTCGCGCAACGTGCGACTGCCGGCCCAGGATCCTGCCGCGCCGCAGGAAGATGAGTGAGGTAGTGATTGTTTTTTGAACGCCCCGACGCCGGTGAGACGGCGGTACTCGTCCATATGGACTTCCAGGACGAAAAGGAGCGCGAGGATCCGGGTGAACTCCTGGAGCTCGTGCGTTCGGCCGGCGCCGTGCCGGCCACCCTGCTGACCGGCAGCCGCAAGCGTCCCGACTCGCGCACCTTCGTGGGCTCCGGCAAGCTCGAGGAGCTGCGCGAGGCGCTCGGTGTCCATGGCGCCGAGCTGGTGATCTTCAATCATGGCCTGAGCCCCTCCCAGCAGCGCAACCTCGAGCGCGAGCTCAAGTGTCGCGTGATCGATCGCACCGGCCTGATCCTCGATATCTTCGCCCAGCGGGCGCGTACCCACGAGGGCAAGCTGCAGGTGGAGCTGGCCCAGCTGGAGTACATGTCGACCCGCCTGGTGCGGGGCTGGACCCACCTGGAGCGCCAGAAGGGCGGTATCGGCCTGCGTGGCCCCGGCGAGACCCAGCTGGAGACCGACCGGCGGCTGCTGCGTGGGCGCATCAAGGCGATCCACAAGCGCCTCGACAAGGTGCGTACCCAGCGCGACCAGAACCGTCGCTCCCGGGCCCGCGCCGAGATTCCCAGTGTCTCGCTGGTGGGCTATACCAACGCCGGCAAGTCAACGCTGTTCAACGCGCTTACCGAATCGAAGGTCTATGCGGCCGACCAGCTCTTCGCTACCCTCGACCCGACGCTGCGGCGCCTGGAGATCGAGGATGTGGGGCCGGTGGTGATGGCCGATACCGTAGGCTTCATCCGCCACCTGCCGCACAAGCTGGTGGAGGCCTTCCAGGCGACCCTGCAGGAGGCCGCCGAGGCCAGCCTGCTGGTGCACGTCATCGACGCCGCCGATCCCGACCGCGAGCTCAATGTGGAGCAGGTCGAGACGGTGCTCGACGAGATCGGCGCCCTGGAGGTGCCGACGCTCAAGGTGATGAACAAGATCGACCTGCTCGACAGCGCACCGCGTATCGAGCGCGACGGCGAGGGGCGCCCCGAGGTAGTGTGGCTCTCGGCCCGCGAGGGCAGGGGGCTCGAGCTGCTGGAGCAGGCGCTCTCGGAGTGTCTGGCCGATGATGTCATCGATTTCGCGCTGACCCTGGAGCCCGAGCAGGGTCGCCTGCGCGCCGGCCTGCACGAGCTGGGCGCGGTGCGCGAGGAGCGCTTCGCCGAGGATGGCCAGACACACCTGCAGGTGCGGCTGCCGCGCCGCGACTTCCTGCAGCTGATGGCGCGGGTCGGCGAGCGGGCCGAAGACTACCTGCCGGCGTCGCTGAGCGAGCGTGAGGCGTGGGAGGAGACCCCCTAGACGGGGCATGAACAAGACAGGATCGCAACCGAGGCCCCGGCCGGCATCTCCGGTCGGGGCAGCAACGCATAGTGGAGAAGACCTATGGCCTGGAATGAGCCTGGTGGTGGTGGCAACCAGCACGACCCCTGGAGTGGGGGTGGTCGTCGCGGCGGCGGTAACGGCGGCGGTGGCAAGGGCGGTGGCAATCAGCCGCCGGACCTGGACGAGGCCCTGAAGAAGTTTCAGGACAAGCTCAACGGCATGCTGGGTGGCCGCGGGGGCAAGAAGGGCGGATCTGGCGGCAAGGGCGGCGGTGGCAAGCCGCGCAATGCCTTCACCCTGCCGGGCCTGCTGATCGTGGTGGCCCTGGCCATCTGGGCGGCCTCGGGCTTCTACCTGGTCGACCAGTCCGAGCGCGGTGTCGTGTTGCGCTTCGGCAAGTTCCAGGAAGTCGTCACGCCGGGCCTGCAGTGGAATCCGCCGCTGATCGACGACGTGCGCATGGTCAACGTGACCCGGGTGCGCTCGCTGACCCAGACCCAGTCGATGCTGACTCGCGACGAGAATATCGTCGAGGTCGAGATCTCGGCCCAGTATCAGGTCTCCGATCCGCGTGACTTCGTGCTCAACGTGCGCAACCCGCAGCTCTCCATCGAGAACGCCCTGGACAGTGCCCTGCGTCACGTGGTCGGCGGCACCGACATGATCGATATCCTGACCTCCGGTCGCGAGATCCTCGGTAGCTCTGTGGCCAGTCGCCTGCAGTCCTATCAGGACAGCTACGGCACCGGCATTCGCCTGCAGACCATCAACATCGAGTCCACCTCGGCGCCGGACCAGGTAATCGATGCCTTCGACGATGTCATCCGCGCCCGCGAGGATCGCCAGCGCACCATCAACCAGGGCATGGCCTACGCCAACGCCATCATCCCCGAGGCCCAGGGCCAGGCTCAGCGCATTGTCGAGCAGGGCCAGGGCTATCGCGAATCGGTAGTCGCCGAGGCGCGTGGTCAGGCCAGCCGCTTCAGCGCCCTGCTTACCCAGTACGAGGATGCGCCGGCGATCATGCGTGAGCGCCTCTACCTCGATGCTGTCAGCGAAGTGTTCGGCAATACCTCCAAGGTGATGGTCGATGTCGCCAATGACGCGCCGCTGATGTACCTGCCCCTGGATCAGCTGGGCAGAAGCGGCAGCAGCAGCGCACAGCAGGGCGAAGAGGGCGAACTCGACCCGCGGGTGCTGGAGCGCCTGCGCGGCACCCAGGGCGCCTCGTCGTCTTCCGGCAACACCAGCAACAGCAGCAACACCGGTGGTATCCGCAGGGAGGGCCGCTAAATGATCAATAATCGTTCCCTGCTCATTGTCGGCGGCCTGGCGGCCGTCGCCTGGCTGGCCAGCAACAGCCTCTACGTGGTCGACGAGACCGAGCGTGCGGTCAAGCTGCGCTTCGGTGAGATCATCGAGGAGAACATCCAGCCCGGCCTGCACTTCAAGGTGCCGATCACCCAGACGGTGCGTACCTTCGATACCCGGCTGCTGACCCTGGATACCGAGCCCAGCCGCTACCTGACCCTGGAGCAGAAGGCGGTGATCGTCGACTCCTACGTCAAGTGGCAGGTGGTCAATCCGACCCAGTACTACGAGGCCACGGCGGGTGACGAGCTGATGGCCAGCCGGCTGATCCAGCCGCGGGTCGATGAGAGCCTGCGTAACGAGTTCGGTCGCCTCGACCTGCAGCAGATCATCGCCGAGCGTCGCGATGACCTGATGACCGGTCCCACCGAGGAGCTCGACCAGCTGCTGCGCGATGAGCTGGGGGTGGCCATCCGCGATATCCGCGTCAAGCGTATCGACCTCCCCGAGGATGTCTCCTCGGCGGTCTACGAGCGCATGCGCTCCGAGCGTGAGCGCGAGGCCCGCGAGTGGCGCGCCCAGGGTCAGGAGGAGGCCGAGCGCATCCGCGCCAACGCCGACCGCCGTCGGCAGGTGCTGCTGGCACAGGCCAACGAGCGTGCCGAGACCCTGCGCGGTGAGGGCGACGCCGAGGCCGCGGCCATCTTCGCCGAAGCCTATGGCAAGGATCAGGAGTTCTTCAGCTTCTGGCGCAGCCTGAACGCCTATCGCGACAGCTTCGCTGGCGATGACAACATGCTGGTCCTGGATCCCTCCAGCGACTTCTTCCAGTACCTGAAGAGCCCCGCGCCAGGCGGCGGAGAGTAAACCATCCGGCCGGGCCTGCGGGCCCGGCCGGGGTTCATCCCCGGTGCAAACGTGGTAGACTCCTGACACCGGGCGAGGCCCGGTTTTTTTGTGGCCGTCTATCAACAAGACCGCGCCAGCCCGTCGCACGCCTGACGCTCGCCGGGCCAAGGAAAAGCGTCTTTATCACGGCCATTCACTGCCTTGCAGGATGATTGACATGACCATCGCTGACCGCTGGCTGCTGCCCGACGGCATGGACGAAGTGCTGCCACCCCAGGCGAACCGCATGGAGGAGCTGCGTCGCGCGCTGCTCGATCTCTATCACCGCTGGGGTTACGACCAGGTGATGCCGCCCACCGCGGAGTTTCTCGATTCCCTGCTCACCGGCACCGGCTCCGACCTGGCGCTGCAGACCTTCAAGCTCACTGACCAGCTCACCGGCCGCATGATGGGCATCAGCGCCGACGTCACCCCCCAGGTGGCGCGCATGGATGCCCACTCCCTCAAGCGCCAGGGCCCGGTGCGGCTCTGCTACTGCACCAACGTGCTGCGCGCCACCCCCGATCAGCACCAGGGCGGTCGCAGCCCGGTGCAGGTGGGGGTGGAGCTGTTTGGCCATGCCGGCCTCGAGGCTGACCAGGAGATACTCAACCTGGCGCTGGCCTCGCTGTCCGCCGCCGGGGCCGGGGAGATCCACCTGGCGCTGGGCCATATCGGCATCTATCGCAGCCTGGTGGAGGCCTCGGGCCTCGAAGGCGACGCCGAGCGAGCGATGTTCGAGGCCCTGGAACTGAAGTCGCCGGGCGAGCTGGCAGCCCGCGTCGAGGCGAGCATCGATGATCCGGCACTGGCCGAGATGTTCATGGCGCTCGGGCGACTGCATGGCGGCGTCGAGGTACTGGACGAGGCCCGTGAGGCCTTCGCCGAGGCGCCTGCCGCCGTGGGCGCCGCCCTGGAGCAGCTGCGCGCGCTTCTGCGCGGCGTGTTGGCCGCCCACCCCGAGGTATCGCTCTACCTCGACCTCGGCGAGCTACGCGGCTATGCCTACCATACCGGCATGATGTTCGCGGCCTATGTGCCCGGCTACGGCCAGGCGCTGGCCAAGGGCGGCCGCTATGATGACACCGGTCGCGCCTTCGGTCGGGCACGTCCGGCCACCGGCTTCTCCATGGACCTCAAGCAGCTGGCCACGCTCGCCCTCGCCGAGCCACCCCGCGATGGCATCTGGGCGCCTGCCGAGGGCGAGGGGTTGGTCGAGACCGTGATGGAGCTGCGCGCCCGGGGCGAGCGGGTGGTGCAGGCGTTGCCGGGACAACGCACCGGACCCGAGGAACACCGCTGCGATCGGCAGCTGGTGCTTCGCGCTGGCCACTGGCAGGCCGTGACACTGTAGACTGGGATACCACCTTGGCGCGACGGCCCGCCGCCGCGCGGCAACGAGAGACGAGAGAGCAATGGGCAAGAACGTAGTCGTACTGGGCACCCAGTGGGGTGACGAGGGCAAGGGCAAGGTCGTCGACCTGCTGACCGAATCCGCCGATGCAGTGGTGCGTTTTCAGGGCGGTCACAACGCCGGCCATACCCTGGTGCTCGACGGGGAGAAGACCGTCCTTCACCTGATTCCCTCAGGCATCCTGTGGCCCGGCAAGATGTGTGTCATCGGCAATGGCGTGGTGCTGTCACCCGAGGCGCTGATCAAGGAGATCCGCGAGCTGGAGGCCAAGGGGGTGCCGGTGCGTGACCGCCTGCGCCTGTCGCCGGCCTGCCCGCTGATCCTGCCCTATCACGTGCGCCTCGACCAGGCCCGCGAGAAGGCCCGCGGTGTGGCCAAGATCGGCACCACCGGGCGCGGTATCGGCCCGGCCTACGAGGACAAGGTGGCGCGTCGCGGCCTGCGCCTGGGTGACATGCTCCACCGCGAGCGCTTCGCTTCCAAGCTCGGCGAGGTGCTGGACTACCACAACTTCGTGCTGGTCAACTACCACGGCGAGCCGCCGGTAGACTTCCAGGAGGTCCTCGACAGCGCCATGCAGATGGCCGAGGAGCTGCGTCCCATGGTGGCCGATACCGTGGGCCTGGTGCATGGCGTGCGTCGCGCCGGCGAGAACATCCTCTTCGAGGGCGCCCAGGGCTCGCTGCTGGATATCGACCACGGCACCTATCCCTTCGTGACCAGCTCCAACACCACCGCCGGCGGCACCGCCACCGGTTCCGGTGTCGGTCCGCTCTACCTGGACTACGTGCTGGGCATCACCAAGGCCTACACCACCCGGGTCGGCTCCGGCCCCTTCCCCACCGAGCTTTTCGATGATCACGGTCGTCACCTGGCCGAGAAGGGTCACGAGTTCGGCGCCACCACCGGCCGCCCGCGCCGCTGTGGCTGGTTCGATGCCGTGGCCCTGCGCCATGCCGTGCAGATCAACTCCGTCTCCGGCATCTGCCTGACCAAGCTCGATGTACTCGACGGCCTGGAGAACATCCGTGTCTGCGTAGGCTACCGAAGCAAGGATGGCGAGGTGCTGGATACCCCGGTGGACTCCGAGGGCTATGAAGCCATCGAGCCGCTCTACGAGGACCTCCCGGGCTGGAGCGAGTCGACCCTTGGTGCCAAGCGCGTCGAGGACCTGCCGGCCAACGCCCGCTCCTATATCAGCTTCCTGGAAGAGAAGGTTGGCGTGAGCATCGATATCATCTCCACCGGCCCGGACCGCAACGAGACCATCGTGCTGCGCAATCCCTTCGACGGCTGAGCGAGAGCTCTCCCGGTAGACACCGTCCCGTTATCCACAGCAGGCCTCGCGCGAGCGGGGCCTGCTGCGTTCGGGGAGTGGTCAGTAGTCGATGCCGCGGCGCGCCTGTACGCCCGCATTGAAGGCGTGGCGCACTTCCTGCATCTCGGTCACGGTATCGGCCATCTCGAGCAGCTCGCGGTGGGCATTGCGCCCGGTGACGATCACGCTCTGCTCGGCGGGACGGTTCTCGATGGCGCGCCGCACGGTGTCGATGTCGAGGTAGCCGAACTTGAGCATGTAGGTGATCTCGTCGAGTACCACCAGGTAGACATCGGGGTCGGCCAGCATGCGCTCCGCCTCGGCCCACACCTCGCGGCAGGCGGCGGTATCCGCCTCGCGGTTCTGGGTCTCCCAGGTGAAGCCGGTACCCATGATGGCGACCTCGAGGTTGGGGTCCTCGACCAGCCGCTCGCGCTCGCCGCACTCCCACTGTCCCTTGATGAACTGGATCACCCCGACGCGGTAGCCGTAACCCAGTGCGCGGGTCACGGTGCCCCAGGCGGCGGTGGTCTTGCCCTTGCCGTTGCCGGTGAAGACCAGCAGCAGGCCGCGCTGTTCGGTGGCGGCGGCGACCTTCTCGTCGACGTGGGCCTTGAGTTTCTGCATCGACTGCTTGTGGCGGGTATCGCGATCGCTCATCGGGGCTCCATATGCTGTACAAGGCTTGTAGAGGAAAGCGACAGCATACGCGAGCCGTGGCCCGACGTCAGCTCCCCTGGCGTACCCGCGCCTCCATGCGTGACAGGAATACCGCCATGATGCGCTCATAGAGACCCCGACCGAGCACGGCATCCTCGATGCCGGCATCGATATTGGGGTTGTCGTTGACCTCGATCACCACCACCCGGTCACCGGCCTGCTTGAGGTCGACGCCATACAGGCCGTCGCCGATCAGCCGACAAGCCTTGAGGGCCGCCCTGATCACCGCCGGCGGCACCTCCTCCGGGGCATGGGTGGTGAAGCCGCCGCTCCTCACCCCGGCAGCGGAGTGGTCGTAGATCTGCCAGTGGCCGCGGGCCATGTAGTAGCGGCTGGCGAAGAGCACCTGGCCATCGAGCACGCCGATGCGCCAGTCGTATTCGGTGGGCAGCCACTCCTGGAGCAGCAGCAGGGCCGAGTCGTGGAACAGGCGGTCCGCCTGGTGTTCCAGCTGTGCCAGGTCGGTGACCTTGACCACGCCGCGGGAGAACGAGCCGTCGGGGACCTTGAGCACCAGCGGGAAGTCGAGGCCGTCGAGGCGTTCGGCCAGCGGGCGACGGTCGCCGCGCTTGAGCAGTACGCCATCCGGTGCCGGCACGCCGCGGGCGCGCAGCAGGGCGTGCAGGTAGACCTTGTTGGTGCAGCGCAGGATATCCCGTGGCGAATCGATCACCACCAGCCCCTCGTGTTCGGCACGGCGCGCCATGCGATAGGTGTGGTGGTCCAGGGCAGTGGTCTCGCGAATGAACAGGGCGTCGAACTCGGCGATTCGTCCGGCATCGCGGCGGGTGATCAACGAGACATCGATGCCGAGCCGGCGTCCGGCCCGGATGAAGGCCTTCAGCGCCCCGCGGTTGCTGGGGGGCAGCGCCTCCCCGGGATCGACCAGGATCGCCAGGTCGAAGCGGTAGCGGCGCCGCGACTTGGGTGTGCGCCAGACCTTGCGGGAGTGGCGGTTGAGGGCGCTGGCGAAGAGGTCCTGCTCCGCGGGTGCCAGGTCGCGCAGGCGCAGCGGCTTGAGGCGAGAAAGCCGCCACTGGTCGTGGCGGCGCACCAGTCGGGCCTCCAGCAGGGGGCAGGGCAGGCGTTCGAAGAGCTTGCGTGCCAGGCGCTCGAGGCCGGGTTGATGACACTCGCCGAACAGCACGCGCAGGGTCACGGCATCGCCGGAAAGCCGGCCGCGCCGCGCCAGTTCGCCGAGCAGCGGGGCCAGGGTATCGAGCTGCAGGTCGATCAGCGCCTTGCGCGACAGCTCGTTGAGCGTTTCCACCGTGGGCAGCACCCGCTGGCCGCGGGCCTGGGCCAGCAGCGACACATAGTAGCCGGTGCCCAGGTAGTCGAGCTCACCGCACAGGTTGATCACATGGGTAGTGCGTTCGCTTTCGGTGCCGCTGCGGTGGCGGCGGTCCAGCGAAAGGTAGTCGTCGGCGCTGATCAGGTCTTCACTGGGATAGTAGGGCTGCCAGTCGGCGAGGCGGTCGACGACGATTCGCAAGGGGCACATGGTGGCGGCTACCGGATAGGGAGGAGGGCGGCCGGGGCGGGCCGAACTGTGGCCAGAATGCGCCTGGCTCGCGGCCACGGCAAGGCGGATGCTGAGTGAAAATATTTCATGCTCCTGCCTCGCTGACATCGGCCCCGAGCACGCTCAGAATCGGCCGGGTACCCTCTGGAGAGCCCCATGACCATTCAGCTGCGTCGGGCCACCGGCCACGACCTCGACGCCCTCTTTCGCCTGGAGCAGAGCGCCTTTACCGGCGACCGCTTCTCCCGCCGCCAGCTCTGGCACCTGCTCAACCGCGCCCATGCCGATACCTGGGTGCTGGAGCGCGACGCCGAGGCGCTCACCCCGGTGCGGCTGCTGGGTTACGGTACCCTGCTGTTCCGTCACGGCAGTACCCGCGCTCGGCTCTACTCCTTCTGTGTGCACCCGGAGTTCCGCGGCTCGGGCCTCGGGCGTCAACTGCTCGAAGCCCTGGAAGGGGAGACCCGGGGGCGAGGCTGCACCCGCCTGGGGCTCGAGGTGCGCGCCGACAACCGTGCGGCGCTGGCGCTCTACCGGCGCATGGGGTTTCGGCTCGAGCGCTGGTTGCCGGAGTATTACCAGGATGGCTGCGCCGCCTGGCAGATGGTCAAGGCGCTGGAGCCTGCGGCGCCGGTGGCTCAGGGCTGATAGAATCCCCGCATCCATTTCCTACCTTGCCAGGAGCCGCCATGCCCTCCTTCGATATCGTCTCCGAGTTCGACAAGCACGAAGCCAGCAACGCCGTGGATCAGGCCAACCGCGAGGTCCAGTCGCGCTTCGATTTCAAGGGCGTCGATGCCAGCTTCGCGCTCGAGGGTGAGAGCGTGAAGCTCGAGGCCGAGGTGGACTTCCAGCTCAAGCAGATGCTCGACGTGCTGCGCAACAAGCTGATCGGCCGTGGCATCGACGCGCGCTGCCTCGATATCCAGGAACCGGTGCTCTCCGGGGTGCGTGCCCGCCAGGAGGCGCACCTCAAGCAGGGCCTCGAGCAGAAGGAGGCCAAGGACATCGTCAAGCGCATCAAGGAGAGCAAGCTCAAGGTGCAGGCGCAGATCCAGGGCGAGAAGGTGCGCGTCACCGGCAAGAAGCGCGACGACCTCCAGGCAGTGATGGCCCTCCTGCGCGGTGAGCAGGGCCCTGATCTGCCGCTGCAGTTCGACAACTTCCGCGACTGACCCGCGCGCTTCGGGGCATCGAGGGGCCGCGAAAGCGGTCCGCTCGATGCCGTTGGCGCGGAGCCCATGGCGTTCATAGGGGATGGCGATTGGCGTGCCGTGCTCGGCTGGTCTTCAATGAAGGACGAGACGTCGTCGGAGGCTGTGCCATGTCATCCATCCCCCGCCTGGCCTTCCTGCTGATCGCCTGGCTCAGTTTTGGCCTCGGCGTGATCGGTGTCTTCGTGCCGCTGATGCCCACCACCTGCTTCATGCTGCTGGCGGTATGGTCTGCCTCGAAGGCGTCGCCGAACTTCGCCCGCTGGATCCGTGAGCATCCGCGCTTCGGCCCCGCGGTGCTGGCCTGGGAGGGCGAGCGTGCCATCCCGCGCCACGCCAAGCAGCTGGCCGCCGGCATGCTGGCCCTTTCCATGTTGGTGCTGGCGCTGACTGTCAGCCTGCTGTGGCTCAAGCTCGCGCTGATCGGCGGCCTTGCCCTGCTCGGGGCCTGGATCGTCACCCGGCCGGAGCCGGCCCTGTGAGGGTGCTTTGAGCTCGGGGGGCGCGGCGCCGTACAATGGTCGCAATTCTCGACAGGAGCACCACGCATGTCCGATCCCCAGGCGACCTACCTGAGCGATTACCGTCCCCCCGCCTACCGCGTCACCCATGCCGACCTCACCTTCGACCTCGATCCCGCCACCACGCGGGTCAAGGCACGCCTGCACCTGGCGCGTCACCCCGAGCGTGAGCCGGGTGAGCCGCTGGTGCTCGACGGTGAAGGGCTGTCTCTCAAGGCCATCTCACTCGACGGCGAGCCGCTGGAGGCGGACGAGTATGCGGTAGACGACAAGCACCTGACGGTGCACCGGGTGCCCGAGGCGTTCCACCTCGACACCGAGGTGGAGATCGCCCCCGAGGCCAACACCGCCCTGGAGGGGCTCTACCTCTCCAACGGCATGTACTGCACCCAGTGCGAGGCCGAGGGCTTCCGGCGCATCACCTTCTACCCGGACCGCCCGGACGTCATGGCGACCTTCTCCACCACGGTGATCGGTGGTACCGGCGAGCCGGTGCTGCTTTCCAACGGCAACCCGGTGGAACGCGGCGAGTTGCCGGGCGGCCGCCACTTCGTCACCTGGGAGGACCCGCATCCCAAGCCCAGCTACTTGTTCGCCCTGGTGGCCGGCGACCTCAAGAAGGTCGAGGATGCCTTCACCACCGCCAGCGGGCGCGAGGTGACCCTGCAGATCTGGGTCGAGGAGGAGAACCTCGACAAGACCGATCACGCCATGGCCTCGCTGAAGCGCGCCATGCGCTGGGACGAGCAGGCCTACGGCCGCGAGTACGACCTCGACCTGTTCATGATCGTGGCGGTCAACGACTTCAACATGGGCGCCATGGAGAACAAGGGGCTCAACATCTTCAACTCGGCGGCGGTGCTGACCCATCCCCACACCGCCACCGACGCCGCCTTCCAGCGGGTCGAGAGCATCGTCGCCCACGAGTACTTCCACAACTGGTCGGGCAACCGGGTGACCTGTCGCGACTGGTTCCAGCTCTCCCTGAAGGAGGGCTTCACGGTGTTCCGTGACCAGTGCTTCTCCGCCGACACCAACTCCCCGGCGGTCAAGCGCATCGAGGATGTCGCCTTCTTCCGCACCGCCCAGTTCGCCGAGGACGCCGGCCCCACCGCCCACCCGGTGCGCCCCGACCACTACATCGAGATCGGCAACTTCTACACCCTGACCATCTACGAGAAGGGGGCCGAGGTGGTGCGCATGCTCGCCAACCTGGTGGGCGAGGCCGCCTTCCGACGTGGCAGCGACCGCTACTTCGAGCGCTTCGACGGTCAGGCGGTGACCATCGAGGACTTCGTCGACTGCATGGCCGAGGCCTCGGGACTGGACCTTTCCCAGTTCATGCACTGGTACTCCCTGTCCGGTACCCCGGAGATCGATGCCTTCGGCGAGTATGACTACGCCAAGGCCGAGTATCGCCTGATCCTGCGCCAGCGCACTCCGGCGACCCCCGACCAGCTCGACAAGCAGCCGCTGCACATCCCGGTGCGCCTGGGCCTGGTGGGTACCAAGAGCGGCCGTGACCTGCCGCTGACCCTGGATGGCGAAACGCTGGGAAGCGATGCGGTGATCCACCTGCGCGAGGCGGAGCAGGAGTTCCTGTTCACCGACGTCTCCGAGGCCCCGGTGCCCTCGCTGCTGCGCGGCTTCTCGGCGCCGGTCAAATTGCGCTTCCCCTATGGCCGCGAGGACCTGGCCTTCCTGCTGGCCAACGACTCCGATGGCTTCAACCGCTGGGATGCCGGCCAGCGCCTGGCCATGCTGGCCCTGGACGACCTGATCGCCGCGCACCGCAATGGTGTCGAGAAGGTGATGGATCCGCGGGTCACCGAGGCCTTCCGTGGCCTGCTGGAGGGGGAGCCCGAGGACCGCGCGGTGCTGGCCGAGATGATCACCCTGCCCAGCGAGGCCTACATCGCCGAGCAGCAGCCACTGGTGGACGTCGACGCCATCCACGCCGCCCGGGAGTTCATGCGTCGCGGGCTGGCCACGGCGCTGCGGGATGACTTCCTGCGCGTCTACCGCGAGAACCAGGACGACAGCCCCTACGCGCCCACGCCGGAACAGATCGCCCGGCGCAGCCTGAAGAACGTGGCGCTCGCCTATCTCATGGCCATCGAGGACGAGGACGGCGTGCAACTGGCCCGCGAGCAGTTCGAGGCCGACCACAACATGACCGACGTGCGCCATGCCCTGACCCTGCTGACCCACAGCAGTCGCGACGAGCTCAGCGAGCCGGCGCTCAAGGCCTTCGGCGAGAAGTGGGCCCATGACCCGCTGGTGATGGACCAGTGGTTTGCGATCCAGGTATCACGCCCGCAACCCGACGTGCTCGAGCGGGTGAAGTTCCTGATGCAGCACCCGGCCTTCTCGCTGAAGAACCCCAACAAGGTGCGCGCACTGATCGGCACCTTCGCCGGCCAGAACCGGGTCAACTTCCACCGTATCGACGGCGCGGGCTACCGCCTGCTGGCCGACACCGTGATCGAGCTCAACCGCCTCAACCCGGAGATCGCCGCACGGCTGATCACCCCGCTGACGCGCTGGGCGCGCTTCGACGAGGAGCGCCAGGAGCTCATGAAGGGCGAGCTCGAGCGCATCCGTGCCGAGGAGCTCTCGCCCAACGTGTATGAGGTGGTGGAAAAGGCCCTGGCCTGAACCTCCGCGTCTTCAACGACAAGCGCCGCCCCTCGGGGCGGCGCTTTCACGTCGGGATGGCGGTCAATATATGAGCCAGCTCAATACAACGAAGCCCAGCAGCAGCCACACCAGCGTGGCGACGATGGCGCGGCGGGTCAGGGCCCGGAACGCCTTCCACAGCATCCACAGGCCGACCACCAGGATCAGCAGGCTGACGATGGAGGTGGAGATGCCCAGCGAGCCGGCCAGCCCCTGGAGGAAGCCGCGGGCGGAGTCGCCGATATTGGCGAAGAAGCCGGTCAGCAGGTCGACGACGAAGCGGATGATCTCGCCGAGGGTCCTGCCGATCCAGGTGAAGAACTCTTCCATGTCAGGTTCCGTGGCAGTTCGAGAAGTAGCTCAAGGTAACCACGCCGGGAGCGATTGTCATCTTCGGGGTGCGGCATGAATTAGCCGAGCTGGCTTGAAACCGGCTCGATGCCTGACTCCTCGGCGGCGCTGTCGGCCAGGGCTCGGCCCGCCTCGTCATAGACATGGAAGACGGCGCTGGCACCCAACTCGCGGATCGGATCGATCTCCTCGGGAAACTCGACCACGGCGGTGATCTTTCCGGGGAACTGGCGCGACCGCAGCTGCTTTATGGCAAACAGGTTGCCTGCGTGATGCGGCATGGCCAGTACCACCATGTGCACATCGGGAGACATCAGCAGCTTGTCCCAGAAGTCGGAGTCGAGAGCGTCACCTTCCACCACGTTGAATCCACGTTCCGTCAGCATCCTGACGCTGGCCGGGTTGCTGTCGATGCCGAGGATTCGTAGCCCGTATTCCTTCTGGAGGCGCTGGTAAACGCTGCGTCCGATGCGCCCCATGCCCAGCACTACCGCCTCGGCATCCCCCACCTCGATGGGGCGGTCGCTGGGTGTGAGTTGCATGGAGTCGCGTCCTGGCAGTCGCTTGGCCAACCAGCGATAGATTCCCTCGCTGACGGCGTTGATCATCGCCGAGAGGCCGAAGCTCAGTGCCACCGCCAGCGAGATGACCACCAGCCACTCTTCCGTCAGCAGCCCGCCGGAGACTGCGATGGCGCCCACGATGAGGCCGAATTCGGAATAGTTGGAGAGGCTCAGGGTGGCCAGAATCGAGGTGCGGTTGCGCATCGGGAAACGCATGAATACCAGCAGGTAGAGCAGGCTCTTGAGCGGCAGCAGCGCCAGCAGCAGCAGCGCCATGGCCAGGTGCGAGCTATCCGGCATGGCGGTGAGGCCGATGGCCAGGAAGAAGCCCACCAGCAGCAATTCCTTGATGTTGAACATCGAGCGAGCCAGGGTCTGAGCGGCTGGATGTGGGGCCAGCAGCAGCCCGATGATCAGGGCGCCGAGATCCCCCTTGACGCCGAGTGCTTCGAACAGGGAGTAGCCCAGCACCAGGGCGAGCAGCATGCCGAAGAGGATCTGCATCTCGCCATGGCCGAGACGGTCCAGCAGTCGGCGCAGCAGCGGGGCGAGGGGGATCAACAGCACCAGGCCCAGCGCCCAGGGGCTTGGAAGCTTGCCGGTAGAGCCGGTGATGAAGAGCACCGCGAAGATGTCCTGCATGATCAGTACGCCGATGGCCAGGCGGCCATAGGCGGTCTGGGTCTCGCTGCGCTTCTCCAGCACCTTGATCACGAACACCGTGCTCGAGAAGGAGAAGGCGAAGCCAAGCAGCAGCAGTGTCTGCCACTGGCTGTCGGCCAGCAGGCTCAGTCCCCAGCCCTTGAACAGCGCCAGCAGACCGAAGAACAGCAGCGTCGAGCCCAGCATATGCAGGGTGGCACCGCCCCAGACATCTCCGCGAAGCAGGGTGCGTACATCGAGCTTGAGGCCAATGGTGAACAGCAGCAGGGTGACCCCGATGTCGGAGATCAGCTCGAGCAGCGGGGTATTTTCATAGCCCAGGGCGTTGAGGGCGAAGCCGGCGACCAGGAAGCCCACCAAGGGGGGCAGGCGCAGGGCCAGGGCGGCAAACCCGCCGATGAAGGCGGCGAGAAGAAAGGCCGGTTCGATCATGGACGCTCCCTGTTCTATGCATCGTACGTGATGAGTAGTTTACGGAAGCCGGTGCTTGAATGGCATCGTTGCATGAGAAGGTTACCGCTCGAGGATGATTCAACCCCGTCGAGCGCTCCTGGCTGGCCCGCCGTGATCGCCATCGGCACCGTCTGCGGCTAAGGTTAGGCAAGGACGCCGGTGGTCGGCGTCGCCTGCATGCTACATGAGGACGCCATGGACCTTTCGCTGATCCTGCCTGTCGTGTTGCTGGTTGCCCTGCTGATCTATGCCGTCAGCATCTACAATCGCCTGGTGGCCCTGAAGAACCGCTTCCAGAATGCCTTTGCGCAGATCGAGGTGCAGCTCAAGCGGCGCCATGACCTGATCCCCAATCTGGTGGAGACCGCGCGGGCCTACATGGCCCACGAGCGGGAGACGCTCTCCGCGGTGACCGAGGCGCGCAATGCCGCCGAGGTCGGCCTGAAGCACGCCGCCGCGGATCCCGGCAATGCCGCCGCCATGGCCGAACTGGCCGGTGCCGAAGGGGCGCTGGGATCTGCCCTGGGGCGCCTCAACGTGGTGATGGAGGCCTATCCGGATCTCAAGGCCTCGGAGAACATGCAGCAGCTCTCCGAGACCCTGACCAGCACCGAGAATCGCGTCGCCTTCGCCCGCCAGGCCTTCAACGATGCCGTGATGCAGTACAACACCTACAAGCAGAGCTTCCCGCCGGTGATCCTGGCCGCCTCCTTCGGCCACAAGCAGGACGCCGCCCTGCTGGAGTTCGAGGACAGTGCGGAGATCCAGGCCGCGCCCCGCGTGAGCTTCTGAGCGGAGGCCCCGCATGGACTTCTTTACCGCCCAGGATCGTGCCCGGCGGCTCTCGGCTCGGCTGGTCCTGCTGTTGCTGCTCGCCGTCGTGGTCCTGGTGGTGCTGACCTGCGTGCTGGTGGCGCTGGCCGTGGTGGTGGTGAACCCGGAGCGGATGGGCGCCGGTGACCCGCTGGCGGCGGCGCTGGAGCCCAGGCTCTTCGCCCTGGTGGCGGGGGGCGTGGTGGCCATCGTGGTGCTGGGTGGCCTGGTGCGTCACCTGCAGCTGCGTGTCGGCGGCTATGCGGTGGCCGAGGCCCTGGGCGGGCGCCCCCTGGCACTGGATACCCGGGATGAGGATGAGCGGCGCCTGCTCCATGTGGTGGAGGAGATGGCCATCGCCTCGGGGATGCCGGTGCCGGCGGTCTACCTTCTGGATGACGCCGCCATCAATGCCTTCGCCGCCGGGCATGACTCCCATGATGCCGTCATCGGCGTGACCCGCGGCGCCATCGAGCACCTCGACCGTGATCAGCTGCAGGGCGTCATTGCCCATGAGTTCAGCCATATCCTGCATGGCGACATGCGCCTCAACCTGCGCCTGGTGGCGCTGCTCCACGGCATCCTGGTGATCGGCCTGGCGGGCCGCTTCCTGCTGCGCGGGCTCGCTGGCGGCCGGCGTCGGGGTTCCCGGCGCGGTGGCCATGTGGCGATCATGGGCCTGGGGGTGGCGCTGATGGCGGTGGGCTACGCCGGTACCCTGTGCGGCAACCTGATCAAGGCGGCGGTAAGTCGCCAGCGCGAGTTCCTGGCCGATGCCAGTGCCGTGCAGTACACCCGCAACCCCGAAGGCATCGGCGGGGCCCTCCAGACCCTGGCCGCCTATCGCCTCGGCTCGCACCTGCTGGCGGCCAATGCCGCCGAGTTCAGCCATCTCTATTTCGGCAGTGGCGTGCGCAGCCTGAGCCGATTCACGGCGACCCACCCGCCGCTGGAGGCGCGCATCCGTCGCGTGCTGCCGCGGTGGGACGGCCGCCTGCCCGAGCCCTTCGCACCGACGCCCAGGGCCGCTCCTGAGCCTCCGTCCTCGCCGGCCACGCCCTCCCATGCCACTCCCCTCGGTGGGGCGGCACTGGCCGGGGCCGCACTGGGGGCCGCCGCGGTGGCCAGTGTCGGCCGCCCCGACGATGCGGCGCTGGCCAGCGCCCGCCGGCGCCTGACCGGGCTCGATGCGCGGCTGATCGAGGCGGCCCACGAGCCCTTCGCGGCCAGGGCGCTGGTCTATGCCATCCTGATGGGGGTCGACCCGGCCAGCCGCAACGCCCAGCGAGCGGTGCTCGAGCGCCAGGCGCTGCCCGAGGTGCTGGTCGAGCTGGAGGCCCTGGCCGAGCCGCTGGCGGGCCTGTCGCCCGGCGACCGGCTGCCGCTGATCGAGCTGGCGCTTCCCGCACTGCGTGCATTGAGCCCCGCCCAGGGGGCACGCTTCCGTGCCTGCCTGGATGGGCTGATGGCCGCCGAGGAGGCGCCGGGTGCCCTGCAGTGGGCGCTTCACCGGCTGGTCAGGTCGGGGCTGGATGGGGAGCGCCGCGCCCACCGTGACCGGCGCCTGGCCGACCTGGCCGGTCCGCTCTCCCGCCTGCTCTCGACCCTGGCCCTGGCGGGGCAGGCCGAGCGAGATGCGGCACAGGCGGCCCTGGAGCGGATCGCCTCGGTGCTGGGCGTGTCGCTGGACCTGGTCGTCGAGCCGGCCACTCCCCGCGAGCTGGACTGGGCGCTGGAGCGCCTGGCGCGGCTGCGCAACGAGGAGCGGGCACCGCTGCTTGCCGCCATGGTCTGCTGCGTGGAACAGGATGGGCGGGTCGAACCCCGGGAGGCCGAACTGCTGCGAGCGGTGGCCTGGACCCTGGGGGTCCCGCTGCCGCTGGGGGCACTCGATGAGGCATAAGTCGGCTTGCGAGGGATGGTCCGCTCTGCTGCAATGAGCCCTTTTCGTGACGGAGACGCTTGGATGACGACTACATTCTGGAAGCCGACCCTGCTGGCCACGCTGCTGGCCTTGGGGCTGGCCGGCTGCGGCAACGGCGATGAATCGACCGGCGGTGGCGATGCGTCACAGCCGGCGGAACAGGTGCCGGAGGAGCAGGCGGCGGAGGAGCAGGCGCCGGCCGTCGCGGAGTCGGATGACTCGAGTGCGGATGGGCAGGCCGCGGAAGAGGCGCCTCCCGCCGAGGAGGGGGAGTCCGAGACCATGTCGGCCGACGTCGAGGTCTCCGCCGATGTCGACTCCCTGGGAGAGTCTCCCGAGGACGCCCTGGAGGAAGAGGGCGCCCTGCCCGGCGAGGCCACTCGCGAGGATGTCGATGCCATCATCGAGGAGACCGAGCGGCGCTTCGAGGAGGCCCAGCAGCGCATCGACGAGCAGTTCGAGCAGGCCGAGCAGGAAACTTCGGTGCCCGAACCCATGGAGGGCGATGACTTCGAGAGCAGCATCGACATCGACTCTTCCCTCGGTGAGGATCCTCTGACCGGTGAGGGTGCGGGCGAATCGGATATTGACGCCATCATCGAGGAGCAGGAGCGTCGCTTCGAGGAGGCCCAGCGTGAACTGGAGCAGCAGTTCGAGGAGATGGAGCGGGAAGTGCCGGAATTCGAGGACTTCAACGTCGAACCCATGGAGGGTGATACGACCGCCGATGAGGCCGTCGCAGAGTAACGCCCCGCCGGCCCGGGCCTCGCACGCCGAGGGTTCGTCTCAGGATGTCGTCACCAGAAGCAAGAAGGCCCACCGTCTGGTGGGCCTTGCTCGTTGGTTCGGCGGCGCCGTTCCGTCGAGTTGACGCTCAGTCGGCGGGCCGGATGTTGGAGGCCTGAAGGCCCTTCTTGCCCTGGGTCACCTCGAAGGTGACCTTCTGGCCATCCTGCAGGGACTTGAAGCCTTCAGCCTGAATCTCGGAGAAGTGCGCGAACAGGTCATCGCCGCCGTCGTCCGGGGAGATGAAGCCGTAGCCCTTGGTGTCGTTGAACCACTTGACAGTGCCAGTTGCCATTTGTCGATTTCCTTAACATACGGATGGTGTTGCCGGCGCCAGCGCGTCGATCGCGCCATTGCCGCGGTGCCTGGCAGGCGAGAAGACAGCGTTCACTGCCCCCATTTTCGCCGACCAGTGCATCGATCGCGGTGCCTCGGCCAGACTTGCGCACGCTGCGCGTCGCAGGGAGACTATGCCGAGCCCGCAAGGTCACTCTAGTTGGAAAGCCCGGAGGCGTCCAGCGCCCCCGGGCCACTGTTTCCACCACCCTCGAGATCGCCATGACTGCAACCCCACTCGCCTCGCGTGACACCCACAGCATGCTGCTCGGCTACCTGCTGTGGCTGTTCGGCTTCCTCGGTGCCCACCGCTTCTACTACGGCAAGCCGGTGACCGGCACCATCTGGTTCTTTACCCTCGGCCTGCTGGGGATCGGCTGGCTGATCGACCTCTTCCTGATTCCGTCCATGGATCGCCAGGCGGACCTGCGCTTTACCTCGGGGCCGATCAACTACTCACTGGCCTGGCTGTTGCTGACCTTCCTCGGGGTGTTCGGCCTGCACCGCTTCTATCAGGGCAAGTGGTTGACCGGGATCCTCTATCTGCTGACCTTCGGTCTGCTGGGACTGGGCGTGCTCTACGATTTCTGGACCCTCAACGACCAGATCTCGATGCGCCACGCACGCCGCGCGGGATAGGGCAGCATGCTGGTCGATGCCCAGTTCTGGCCCTTCCTGGTGGCCATCACCCTGCTCTCGGTCACCCCGGGGGTCGATACCCTGCTGGTGATCCGCAACACCGCCCGGGGCGGGGTGCGTGATGGGGTGCTGACCAGCCTGGCGATCTGCTGCGGGCTCTTCGTGCATGCCGCCGTCTCGGCCCTGGGCATCTCGCTGATCCTGCTGCAGTCGGCCTGGGCCTTCGGGTTGCTCAAGCTGGCCGGCGCCGCCTACCTGATCTGGTTGGGGGTTCAGGCCCTGTTGGCGGCCCGCCGCGGCCGGGGCCTGCCGGTGGCAGGGGTGAGCCGCGAGCGTCGTGCGGTGCCCGCCTGGAAGCCCCTGCGCGAGGGGCTGCTCTCCAACGTGCTCAACCCCAAGACCGTGGTCTTCTACATGGCCTTCCTGCCGCAGTTCATCGCGCCCGGGGATCCGGCGCTGGCCAAGTCGCTGTTTCTGGCCGGGGTGCACTTCGTGATCGCCAATATCTGGCAGGTGGGGGTGGCGCTGATGGTGGGTGGGGCTGGGCGGCTGCTGGCCAGCCCGGCCTTCGCGCGCTGGCTCAACGGGCTGACCGGCGCGGTGCTGATTGCCTTCGGCGTCAGGCTGGCGCTCGAGCGCTCTCCCGGCTAAACCGGACTGCGTCCGGAGCTGTAAGCCTTAAGCTTTACGCTGTAAGGAAACCCCAGCCGCAAGCCCTGGTGGCTACACCCTGGCTTACGGCTTACGGCTTACGGCTTACGGCTTACGGCTTACGGCTTCAGTTCCTGGCCAGCAACGAGCCGTCGTAGCGCACCGTCTTCTCCGCGGGAGTGAGCATCGAGACCCCCTCGCTGTTGCCGCCGTTGGCCAGGCTCTCGAAGATCGCCCGGTAGGTGAGCACCGCCTGCACGTAGTTGCGTGTCTCGCGGAAGGGGATGCTCTCCACGAAGAGGTCGAACTCCCGGGGGGCGCCCTCCGCGAGCCAGCGGTCCACCCGGCCGGGGCCGGCGTTGTAGGCCGCCGTGGCGGCCAGGCGGTTGCCACTGTAGCGCTCGAGCATGTCGCGGATATAGGTGCTGCCCAGGCGGATGTTGGTCTGCGGGTCGAGCACGCCGTAGGCGCCGGGGTCGGCGATGCCCAGCTGACGGGCCAGCTGGGTGGCGGTGCCGGGCATGACCTGCATCAGCCCTCGGGCGCCGGCCGGGGATACCGCCTCGGGGTTGTAGGCGCTCTCGCGACGGGCGATACCCATCAGCAGGTAGGGGTCGACCCCCGTCCTGCGCCCCCACTCCATGAAGTGCTCGCGATAGGCCTCGGGAAAGCGCCATTCGAGGGCGTCCCACAGCTGGCCAGCGATGGTGGTCTGCACCAGCTTGGCGTGCCAGCCGCGGCGCTCGGCGTAGTCGCCCAGGGCGCGGGCATCCCGTGGACCGGCCCGCCGCACCGCCGCATACCACTCGCTGGCGGCCAGCCCCGGCTCGTCGATCCGCAGCAGGGCCTCGGTGCGCCTTACCACGGGCCAGCGGGACACCTGTTCGCGGTAGGCGGCGTCGAAGGTATTGCGCTCCATGTTGAGGGCGTAGGGACGGCCCAGCCTGTCGGCGGCAGAGAAACCGTAGAAGCTGCGTCCCGCGGCGGCGGCCGCATAGGCACGCCCGGCGCTGGCCTCGTCGCCGAGCTGTTCGTAGGCGCGCCCCAGCCAGTACTGCCAGCGTTCGTCGCGACGCGTCTCCTCCAGCATGCGCTGGACCCAGTCGATGACGCCTCGCCAGTCACGATCGGCCAGGGCGGTGCGTACCCGCAGCTCGAGCAGTTCAGGATCTGGCAGGTCGGGGAGGGCGGCGTCGACCCAGGCGCGATTGGCGTCTATCTCGCGCACCAGTGAATAGAAGATCAGATCGCGCTGGATCGCCTGGCGGTGCTCGACCGTGAGCTGCAGCCGCGGGGCGATCTGGCGCCAGGCCCTCAGTGCCTCCTCGGTATCGGCGCGCACATAGCCATGCATGGCGGCGACGAAGAACGGGCCGCTGCCGAGGCAGTCGGGGCCGAGGCAGTCGGGGACCCGGGTGATCGCGGCGTAATCGTCCTGCACGCGGCTCATCGCCTCCTGGGCGGACTGCCAGCGGCTGCCCAGCTGGCGACCCAGATAGCTCGCCAGCCCGCTCTCGCCGGCCTGCCAGGCGAGCATCTGACGCTCCCAGACCTGCTGTTCGCCGATCTCGCCGCGGCTGCGCAGGGTGTCGAAGAGGCTGTCGCAGGCCTCGGGCTGGGAGCGGCCGACGCGCCAAAGCTCGCGACCTCCCGTGGCGGCCGTGGCGGGGTCGCGGCCGAGCAGGGCGGTGTAGTAGTGGCAGCGCCGGGCGGTGCCTTCGGGCTCCCCGTCGGCGACTTCCAGCAGGTAGGCGTGGCGTTCGGCCTGGCCATACTCGTCGATGGCCTGGCCGCGCATCCAGTCGGCGAGGGGGGAGTCGTCGTGGTCGGCGATGAATGCGAGTACCCGCTGCGGCTCGACATCCGGCAGGCGGTCACGCAGGCGGTGATATGCCACGTAGCCGGCCAGCTCATGGTCGCGAATGGCTGTCTCGTCGACCTTGTGCCAGTCGCCGGCCCGGGCCGCCTGCAGTGCCTCGCGCATGCTGCGGTCATCGGCCTGGGCCAGCAGTGGCAGGCAGGCCAGGGTGGCGGCGGCCAGGGCACGCCAGGAAACGGGGAAGCGCAGGGACATGGGAACCCTCCAGCGTCGATTCTCGTGCAAACCACCATCCTCGCCGATGGGGGAACTCGGGGATAGTGTCGCCCGTGCACGACAACGCGTCGAGACTGTCGCCGCGACCGGGAATCGCCTATCGTGGAGTCCTGTTAGGCAGGAGTGGCAAGGAGGAGCCTATGGCAGGCAAGGGCGGCAAGTTGAAGACGCGGCTGCGCGGGCGTTCCCGGGTGATCGGCCAGATCGTCCGGGCCCTGAAGCTGTTTGTGCCGATGCTCGGCGACGTGCTGCGTGGTCGCTATCGCCCCGTGCCCTGGGCGGCGATCCTGTGGATGCTCGCCGCGCTGGTCTATCTGGTCTCTCCCCTGGACCTGATCCCCGACTTCCTGGTGCTGGTGGGTGTGCTCGATGACGCGGTGATCGTGGGCTGGCTGCTGACCCGGGTTGACGCCGCCCTTGGGCCCTATCGCGCCTGGCGCGAGGGCGGGGTGGACGCGAACGAGGACGATGCCTCCACGACCTGATACGATCGTTTGATCGACCAGCGAGACGAGCCCGACCCGCATGACTTCTCCCACCGATGCCGACTGGCGGCGCGCCCTGAGCCGCTTCGTCAACGTGATCCCGCATACCCGTGAGCTGGGCCTCGAGGTGCTCGAGGCGTCGCCACGGCTGACCCGCATGCGCCTGCCCTGGCACGAGGACTTGCTGGGCGACAGCGCTCGCGGCCTGGTCCACGGCGGGGTGCTGACCATGCTGCTGGATACCGCCTGCGGCTCGGCGGTGCTGCCTGCGCTGCCGGCGCCGGAGGTGTGTCCGACCCTGGACCTGCGTGTCGACCACTTCCGTCCGGCGGTGGCCGGCCTCGACCTGCTGGTGGAGGCGCGCGCGCTGCGTGTCACCGCCTCGGTGGTGTTCACCGAGGGACGGGTCTGGCAGTCGGGGCAGGGTGACGTGGCCCGGGCCGTCGGTAACTTCGTGCGGCTGGGGCCGCGCAACACGCCGCCGGAGTTCGCTCAGGCGCTGTTTGCCGAGGAGAATGACCATGCCTGAGGGTATTTATGGTGTGGAGTGGCTGGCCAGGACCCGTGACGATCGCGATCTGGCGGCATGGCTCGAGCTGATGCCCTATGCGCGGCGCATCGGGGTATCGGCGCAGCCGGAGGCGCAGGGCGAGGGGCTGCTGTTCCGCCTCGACCCCCAGCCGGGGAACGTCGGCAACGTGATGCTGCCGGCACTGCATGGCGGGGTGGTAGCGGCCTTCATGGAGACCGCGGCGACGCTCGACCTGATGCTGGCTTCCCGGGAGCCGCGCCTGCCGCGCGTCGTCGATGTCTCCATCGACTACCTGCGTACCGCTCGCCTGGTGCCTACCTATGCCCGCTGTTCGCTGCTGCGCGAGGGGCGACGCCTGGCCAATGTCACGGTCACCGCCTGGCAGAAGGATGCCGCCGCGCCGGTGGCCACCGCGCGACTGCATTTCGTGCTGGGGGATCCCGCGAACTATCAGGAATGACTCAGCTCGAGGCTTGAAAAGCGCCATCGCAACCCCATATCGACTGCCAGTTCCGAGTCGGTGGCCCGTCCACCGTCGTCATGTCGAAAGAAGGGGTTCACGCTACATGACTACCGCCACGCAACATGAAGAGACCCTCGGCTTCCAGACCGAGGTGAAGCAGCTGCTGCACCTGATGATCCACTCCCTGTACTCCAACCGGGAGATCTTCCTGCGCGAGCTGATCTCCAACGCCGCCGACGCCTGCGACAAGCTGCGCTACGCGGCGCTGGACAACGACGCCCTCTACGAAGGCGACAGCGAGCTGCGCATCGAGATCGAGCACGATGCCGAGGCGGGCACCGTCACCGTGCGCGACAACGGCATCGGCATGAGCCGCGACGAGGTGATCTCCAACCTCGGCACCATCGCCCGCTCCGGTACCGCCGAGTTCCTCAAGCAGCTCTCCGGTGAGCAGCAGAAGGACGCCCGCCTGATCGGCCAGTTCGGCGTGGGCTTCTACTCCGGCTTCATCGTCGCCGACGAGGTCTCGGTGCGCACCCGCAAGGCGGGCAGCGACCACGCCGAGGGCGTCGAGTGGCGCTCGAAGGGCGAAGGGGAGTTCACCGTCGCCGACATCGAGCGCGAGGCACACGGTACCGAGATCGTGCTGCACCTCAAGGCCGACGCCCAGGAGTTCGCCGACGACTTCCGCCTGCAGAGCCTGGTGCGCAAGTACTCCGACCATATCGAGGTGCCGGTGCGCATGCCGAAGGTCGAGGCCGCCCGCGACGAGGAGGGCAACGAGATCGAGGGTAGCGAGACCGTCACCTGGGAAACGGTCAACGAGGCCACCGCCCTGTGGGTGCGTCCCAAGAGCGAGATCTCCGACGACGAGTACCAGGCCTTCTACAAGCACGTCGCCCACGACTTCTCGGATCCGCTGACCTGGAGCCACAACAAGGTCGAGGGCAAGCTCGAGTACACCAGCCTGCTCTATGTGCCGGGCCGGGCACCCTTCGACCTCTATGAGCGCGACGGCGCCCGGGGCGTGAAGCTCTACGTGCAGCGCGTCTTCATCATGGACGACGCCGAGCAGTTCCTGCCGCTCTACCTGCGCTTCATCAAGGGCGTGCTGGATACCCGGGACCTGTCGCTCAACGTCTCCCGCGAGCTGCTGCAGCAGGATCCCCAGGTCGAGAAGATCAAGTCCGCGCTGACCAAGCGGGCGCTGGACATGCTCAAGAAGCTGGCCAAGGACAAGGAGGGCTACCAGACCTTCTGGAACACCTTCGGCAGCGTGCTCAAGGAGGGTCCGGCGGAGGACTTCGCCAACCGCGAGAAGATCGCCGGCCTGTTGCGCTTCTCCACCACGCATACCGACAGCGCCACCCAGGACCAGTCGCTGGCCGACTACATCGAGCGCATGCAGGAGGGGCAGCAGAAGATCTACTACATCGTCGCCGACGGCTTCAACGCGGCCAAGTCCAGCCCCCATCTGGAGATCTTCCGCAAGAAGGGCATCGAGGTGCTGCTGCTGCATGACCGCATCGACGAATGGCTGATGAGCCACCTCACCGAGTTCGACGGCAAGAGCTTCGTCGACGTGGCCAAGGGCGAGCTCGACCTCGGCGAGATCGAGGGCGAGGAGGAGAAGAAGGCCCAGGAGGAGACCGCCAAGGCCAAGCAGGACCTGGTCAAGCGGGTCAAGGAAGCGTTGGGCGAGACCGTCCAGGAGGTCAAGGTGACCCATCGCCTCACCGACTCGCCGGCCTGCGTGGTGCTGCCCGAGCATGAGATGGGCTTCCAGATGCGCCGCATCATGGAGGCCGCCGGCCAGCCGCTGCCCGAGGTCAAGCCGATCCTCGAGCTCAACCCCGAGCATGCGCTGGTGGCTCGCCTCGAGGGCGCCGAGGGCGAGGGCTTCGCCGACCTGGCCCATATCCTGCTCGACCAGGCGATCATCGCCGAGGGTGGCCATCTCGATGACCCGGCCGCCTACGTCAAGCGCCTCAACGCCATGTTGAGCGCCTGACCCCGCCAGCTTTATTCGCCTTTGCAGGCCGCCTTCGGGCGGCCTGCGCGATTCTGTCACTTGCCTTTTTCCCGGTTTCCCGTCAGCGTCGGTTTATGCCTCTTTTTCAGAGTGATGACCTGGCATTGCAGGAGCCTTCGACGGAGATTCGACGGTTGTGCAATGCGGCATTGTCAGGTATGAATAAAAAGACTGCCCTATGCATGATTTCAATAACCAACCGGGAGATCCAACGTGAAGATTGGTGCACCCAGGGAGCTCGCCAAGGGCGAGGCGCGCGTCGCGCTGACCCCTGACAGCGCGAAGTTCATCCAGAAGCTTGGACATGACTGCCTGATCGAGAGCGGTGCCGGCGTGGCCGCCGGCTTCGACGACCAGGCCTACCGTGACGCCGGCGTCAACGTCGTCGACGGCGCCGAGGCGCTGTGGTCCGACGCCGAGGTGGTGATCAAGGTCCGCGAGCCCGAGGAGGCGGAGGTCAAGCACCTGCGCCAGGGCCAGACCCTGATCAGCTTCTTCTGGCCGGCCCAGAACGAGGAAATGCTCGAGAAGTGCCGTGCCCAGGGCGCCACCGTGGTGGCCATGGACATGGTGCCGCGCATCTCGCGTGCCCAGAAGATGGATGCCCTGTCATCCATGGCCAACATCGCCGGCTATCGCGCGGTGATCGAGGCGGGCAACAACTTCGGACGCTTCTTCACCGGCCAGGTGACCGCCGCCGGCAAGGTGCCGCCGGCCAAGGTGCTGGTGGTCGGCGCCGGCGTGGCGGGTCTCGCCGCCATCGGTACCGCCACCAGCCTGGGTGCCGTGGTGCGCGCCTTCGACGTGCGTCCCGAGGTGGCCGAGCAGATCGAATCCATGGGCGCCGAGTTCCTGTTCCTCGACTTCGAGGAGAGCCAGGACGGTGCCGAGACCGGCGGTTATGCGGCCCCCTCCAGCCCGGAGTTCCGCGAGAAGCAGATGGAGTGTTTCCGCGAGCAGGCCCCGGATATCGATATCGTCATCACCACGGCGCTGATCCCTGGCCGCCCCGCGCCCAAGCTGTGGCTCGAGGACATGGTCAAGGCCATGAAGCCGGGCTCGGTGATTATCGACCTGGCAGCCGAGAAGGGCGGCAACTGTGACCTCACGGTGCCCGACGAGAAGGTGGTGACCGACAACGGCGTGACGGTGGTCGGCTACACCGACTTCCCGTCGCGCATGGCGACCCAGTCGTCGCTGCTCTACTCCACCAACATTCGCCACATGCTCACCGACCTGACGCCGGAGAAGGATGGCCAGATCGTCCACGACATGGAGGACGACGTCATCCGTGGTGCCACGGTGACCCACGCCGGCGAGGTCACCTTCCCGCCGCCGCCGCCCAAGGTCAAGGCGATTGCCGCGGCCAAGCCCAAGCCCAAGGAGAAGGAGCCGACGCCCGAGGAGAAGAAGGCCGCCGAACTGGCTACCTTCAAGGCCCAGACCAAGCGCCAGGTGACCCTGCTCGGGGTGGGCGGCGCACTGATGCTGCTGCTCGGCCAGGTGGCCCCGGCCTCCTTCATGCAGCACTTCATCGTCTTCGCGCTGGCCTGCTTCGTCGGCTTCCAGGTGATCTGGGGCGTCAGCCACTCGCTGCATACGCCGCTGATGGCGGTGACCAATGCCATCTCCGGGATCATCATCCTGGGGGCGATACTGCAGATCGGTTCGGGCAGCGGGCTGGTAACGCTGATGGCGGCCATCTCGGTGCTGGTGGCGACCATCAATATCGTGGGCGGCTTCCTGGTGACACGCCGGATGCTGGCCATGTTCCAGAAATCGTGAACCGCGGAGACAACCCATGCTGAGTCAAGGATTCGTGTCTGCCGCGGCGATCGCGGCAAGTGTACTGTTCATCCTCTCCCTGGGGGGATTGAGCAATCAGGAGAAGGCCAAGCGGGCGGTGTGGTACGGCATCGTCGGCATGGCGGTGGCGGTGTTCTTTACCGCCTTTGGCCCGGGTATCGGCGCCTACGGCTGGATGATCCCGATGATGGTCATCGGCGCCGCCGTCGGCGTCTATGTGGCCAAGAAGGTCGACATGACCGAGATGCCGCAGTTGGTGGCGGCGTTGCACAGCTTCGTCGGCCTGGCCGCGGTGTTTGTCGGCTGGAGCGCCGACCTGGAGCGGCGGCGCGTACTGGCGGCCCGCGCCATCGAGGCGGGCACCGACCAGTTCTCGGCCTTCGCCGGCCTGGTGGCTACCAAGGCGCCGGACGAGCTGATGTTCCTGCAAGTCGAGGTGGTGCTGGGCGTGTTCATCGGCGCGGTGACCTTTACCGGTTCGATCATCGCCTTCGGCAAGCTGGCCGGCAAGATCGACGGCAAGCCCCGTCAGCTGCCCGGTGGCCACATGCTCAATGCCGGCGCCGCGGTGCTCTCGCTGCTGCTGGCCATCCTCTATCTCAATGGTGCGGGCTTCTGGACCCTGCTGCTGATCGCCGCCCTGGCGTTCTTCATCGGCTATCACCTGATCATGGGCATCGGCGGCGCCGATATGCCGGTGGTGGTGTCGATGCTCAACAGCTACTCCGGCTGGGCCGCGGCGGCTATCGGCTTCACGCTCTCCAACGACCTGCTGATCGTCACCGGTGCCCTGGTGGGCTCCTCCGGTGCCATCCTGTCGTACATCATGTGCAAGGCGATGAACCGCAACTTCCTCAACGTCATCCTCGGTGGCTTCGGCGGCACCCAGGGGCCGGCGGCTGAGATCGAAGGCGAGCAGGTCGCCATCGACGCGGGCGGTGTGGCCAGCGCCCTCAACGATGCCGACAGCGTGATCATCGTGCCGGGCTATGGCATGGCGGTGGCCCAGGCGCAGAACGCGGTCAGCGAGCTGACCCGCAAGCTGCGCGCCGCGGGCAAGAACGTGCGTTTCGGTATCCATCCGGTGGCGGGACGCCTGCCCGGGCACATGAACGTGCTGCTGGCGGAGGCCAAGGTGCCTTACGACATCGTGCTGGAGATGGACGAGATCAACGATGACTTCTCCTCCACTGACGTGGTGATCGTCATCGGCTCCAACGATATCGTCAATCCGGCCGCCGAGGAGGATCCCAACAGCCCCATCGCCGGCATGCCGGTGCTGAAGGTGTGGGAGGCCAAGCAGGTGTTCGTCAGCAAACGCGGCCAGGGTACCGGCTACTCCGGTATCGAGAACCCGCTGTTCTTCAAGGAGAACACCCGGATGTTCTATGGTGACGCACGCAAGAGCATCGACGACCTGCTGCCTCTCGTCGACTGACGTTCTCGTCAATCTCGATCACGGTCCCGTCAGGGGCCGTACTCCGGGACGCCCGGGCCGGTCACGGTCCGGGCGTCTTTTTCGCTACAATCCCCACATTCATCCATTCATCTCCTGCGGGGTTCATCATGGCAGAGGAACGCATGCGGGTGGCGGTGCTGGGCGGTGGCAGCTTCGGCACTGCCCTGGCCAGCATCGCCGCCGACAACGGTGCCGAGGTGCGCCAGTGGCTGCGCGACCCAGCGCTGACCGAGCAGATCAACCGCGAGCACATCAACGGTCGCTACCTGCCTGACTATGCCATCAACCCGGCGGTGGTGGCCTCCACCGAGATGGCCGAGGTGCTGCCCGGTGCCGGCCTGGTGCTGGTGGCCATTCCCTCCAAGGCATTTGGGGATGTGGTGCGCCAGGCGCGCCCCCACCTGACCCCCGACCAGATACTCGTCAGCACCACCAAGGGTATCCAGGAGGAGGGATTCAAGCTGATGAGCCAGATCCTCGAGGAGGAGACCGGCTTTCCGCATATCGGGGTGATCTCGGGGCCCAACCTCGCCTCCGAGGTGGCCGACAAGCAGCTCACCGCCACGGTGATCGCCAGTGATGACCCCGAGACCCGTACCCGGGTGCAGACGGCACTCGGCTGTGACTACTTCCGGGTCTATGCCAGCAACGACCGTTTCGGTGTCGAGCTCGGCGGAGCGCTGAAGAACATCTACGCCATCGCCGCCGGCATGGCCGCGGCCCTGGGCATGGGCGAGAACACCCGCAGCATGCTGATGACCCGGGCGCTGGCCGAGATGAGCCGCTTCGCCGTGTCCCAGGGCGCTAACCCCATGACCTTCCTGGGGCTGGCTGGGGTGGGGGACCTGATCGTGACCTGCTCCTCGAGGCTTTCGCGCAACTACCGGGTCGGTTATGCCCTGGGCGAGGGTAAGTCCCTCGACGAGGCGGTGGATGCCCTGGGCCAGGTGGCCGAGGGGGTCAATACCGTGCGCCTGGTGCGCGACAAGGCGCGCGCCGAGGGCATCTACATGCCGCTGGCCGAGGGGCTCTACCAGGTGCTGTTCCGGGGCGTGCCGGCCAAGGAGATGGCGCGGCTGCTGATGCTGGGCGAGCAGAGCAGCGATGTGGAGTTCGTGCTGGCCCGGGAGGACGTGCAGCGTGCCCACCGCGAGCAGGAGGGCGCCACGCAGGGTGCCAAGGGGGGCGGGCATGGCTGAACGGCTGCTGATCATGCGCCACGGCGAGGCGGGGCCGGGCCACCCCGACGTCGAGCGTGAGCTGACCGGCCATGGCCAGCAGGAGGTGCGGCGCATGGCGGCATGGCTTGCCGACCGCGACGCCCTGGCCGGTCTGCGCCTGCTGGCGAGTCCCTACCGACGCGCCCGGCAAAGTGCCGCGGCGCTGGCCGAGGCGCTGGAGGCAGAGGTCGAGACGCTCCCCCTGATCACACCGGATGACCCGCCTCAGGCGGTGGCCGACTGGCTGCTCGAGCAGTCGCCCGGACGGCCTTTGCTGCTGGTCAGCCATATGCCGCTGGTCGGGGCACTCACCGGGCTGCTGGTCGAGGGACGAGCGGATCTTGGCCTCGCCTTTCCCACCGCCGGGGTGGCGGAACTCGAGGCCGAGGTGTGGGCGGCGGGCTGCGCCCGCCTGGCGCGCTTTATGACCCCGGCCGATCTCGGGTGAGCCTAGATCAACCCCAGGTGAAGGCGCCGCTAGATCAGCCCGGCCATCTGCAGGCCGAAGGCGCCCAGGGTGATGGTGACGCTGGCCATCAGGGTGGTGAGCGCGATGATGTTGGCGGTGAGCACGGCGTTGCCGCCCATCGCCCTGGCCATCACGAAGGCCGCCGCCGCGGTGGGACTGGCGAAGAACAGGAACATCACGCCCAGCTCGCGCCCCTCGAAGCCGGCCAGCCAGGCCGCGCCGGTGGCCAGTATCGGAATCACCACCATCTTCATCAGGCTGGCGCTGAGTGCCACCGCGCCGGACGCCTGCAGGGCGCCGAAGGAGAGGGTGGCGCCGATGCAGATCAGCGCCAGCGGCAGGGTCAGGGAGGCGAAGTACTCTCCCGAGGTCAGCAGCCAGCCGGGCAGCGGTGGTGCCAGCAGGGCCACCGGCAGCGCCGCCACCACGGCGAGGATCAGCGGATTGCGCACGATATGCGCGAGGATGTCGCGCCAGTCGACCCGGGCCTCGTCGCGGTAGGTGGCCAGGGCCACCACCGAGAAGGCGTTGTAGGTGAGGATCACCACGCCGAGCAGCAGGCCACCGGCGGAGAGGCCGTAGTCGCCATACATGCTGGCCGCCAGCGCCAGGCCGACGATGCCGCAGTTGCCGCGGAAGGCGCCCTGGATGTAGCTGCCGCGGTCGGCCCGGGCCACGCGCAGCGCCGCCCAGCCCCACACTGCCAGGAAGCTTCCCAGGGTGGCCAGGGCGAAGACGCCAAGCAGCCGCGGGTTGAGGGTCGCCTCGAGGTCGGCACGGATGATGCTCAGGAAGATCAGCGTCGGCAGGGTGGCCTTGAACACCAGCTGTGAGGCGGTGGTGACGAAGGCCGCATCGATCCAGCGGGCGCGCTTGAGTCCCAGGCCGATGAAGACCATGGCGAAGACCGGCAGGGTGATCTCCAGGGTCGCCTGGAAGATCGCCAGGGCCTCCATCAGCGCACCAGCCAGAAGCCGACCACCACGGCGGCGAGGACGGTGGCGAAGAAGAGTCGATTGCGGATCCGGGTATCGCGGGGCTTGCGGGCGGTCACGGGGGGCTCCTGGTTGCGGGGGACGGCTTGGCGAAACATGGTAATCCCGTTAGCCTGCTACCACCAGGCGCCCCACCCGCGCCGCGCTTCTCCCCGTATCAGGAAACGCCGATGACGCCCGCCCAGACCGACCGTTCCACGCTGCTGTTCGCCCACGCCAATGGTTTCCCCGGGGTCTGCTATCGCAGTTTCCTGGCGCCGCTGGGCGAGCGTTTCGTGCTCCATCCGCTGGATCGGCTCGGCCACCACCCCGATTTCCCGGTGGGCCACAACTGGCTGGCGCTGCGCGACGAGCTGCTCCACGCCCTGGAGGATCTCGATACACCGGTGATCGGCGTGGGCCACTCCATGGGCGGCGTGCTGATGGCCATGGCCGCCGAGGCGGCGCCGGCACATTTCCGCTGCGTGGTGATGCTCGACCCGCCGCTGATGCTGGGCATGGATGCCTGGGGGATGAAGGTCGCCAAGCAACTGGGCCTGGCGGATCGCGTCACCCCCGCCGGCAAGAGCCTGGGGCGGCGCACCACCTGGCCGGATCGCCAGGCGATGCGCCACTACCTGCGCCGGCGCGGGCTGTTTCGCCGCTTCACCGAGCAGGCCATGGACGACTACGTCGAGGGCGGCACCCGGCTGCTCGACGACGGTCAGGCGGTGCTGGTCTATGACCCGGATATCGAGGTGGAGATCTTCCGCCACCTGCCGGATCACCTGGGAGACCTGCCGCGCCGACTGCGGGTGCCCCACGCGGTACTGGCCGGCGAGGATTCCGACCTGCTGACGCCGCGTCGCTGTCGCCGCCTGCGACGCCACGGGGTGCCGGTGCACCCGGTGCCCGGTACCCACATGTTTCCCATGGAGCATCCCGACGAGGCGCGGCAGGGCCTGCTGGCCGTGCTGGATGAGCTGCTCGGGGAGACAGCATGAGCGCGCCACAGGCCCTGCGTCTGGCCGGAGGGCGCCTGGCGGGGCTGGCCTGGGGGGAGGAGGGCGCCCCGCCGTGGCTGGCGCTGCACGGCTGGCTGGACAATGCCGCCAGTTTCTCGCGCCTGGCGCCGCTGCTGGCCGAGCGGCTGGGCGTGCGGGTGGTGGCCATCGATTTCGCCGGCCATGGCCAGTCGCACCACTCGCCCGGCGACTATGCCATCTGGGACTACTGCGATGACGTGCTCGACGCCGCCGATGAGCTGGGACTCGAAACGGTCACCCTGCTGGCCCACTCCATGGGGGCCGGGGTCGCCTGCCTGACCGCCGCGGCCCTTCCCGAGCGGGTGGCGCGGCTGGCGCTGATCGATGGCCTGGGCTCGGTGACCACGCCTGCCGGCGAGGCCCCCCGGCAGCTGCGCCGGGGGCTGTTGGGCCATCGCCGCCCGCCCTCCGGCGGGGCGAGCTATGCTGATCAGGAGGAGGCCGTGGCGGCGCGAGTCAAGGGGGGAGCGACCCCGGTGGATGCCGGCACGATCCGCCCGGTGGTGGCTCGTAACCTGGGGGCGCTTCCGGACGGGCGCCTGGGCTGGCGTACCGACCCCCACCTGGTGCGCCCCTCGCCGGTGCGCTTGACGCCCGAACAGGTGGTGGCCTTCCTGGCAGAAATCGAATGCGCGGTGCTGCTGGTTGAAGGCGAGACGGGCATCCTCGGCGAGAAGGAGGCGGCACGGGTAGCGCGCAGTGCGCTATCGGGGCTCGAGCGCCGGGTGCTGCCGGGCGGCCACCATCTGCATCTGGAGCCCGACGCGGTGGCGGCAGTGGCCGACGCCATCGGCGCCTGGGCGTCACGCGACGCCGGACGGTCAGAGAAGCGAGGAGAAGCAGGCGAATGAGCGACAGGACGGCAGCCTTCGCCGCGGGCAAGCGAGTGGCACTGGTGCTGGGCAGCGGCGGGGCGCGCGGCTATGCCCATATCGGCGTGATCGAGGAGATCGAGCGACGCGGCTACCAGGTCGTGGCGGTCTCGGGCTGCTCCATGGGGGCCCTGATCGGGGGGGTCTATGCCGCCGGCCAGCTGCCGGCCTATCGCGACTGGGTGTGTCGACTCGACTACTTCGACGTGCTGCGCCTGGTGGATGTGACCTGGAGCCCCATGGGCGCCATGAAGGCCAACAAGGTGATGGGCAAGCTGGAGACCCTGGTGGGAGACGCGCGCATCGAGGATCTGGCGATTCCGGTGACCACCGTGGCCACCGACATGACCCGCCAGCGTGAGGTATGGTTCCAGAGCGGTTCTCTGCTCGAGGCGATCCGCGCCTCCATCGCCGTGCCCGGGGTGATCACCCCGGTGCACCGCGGCCAGCAGGTGCTGGTCGACGGGGGGCTGCTCAACCCGCTGCCGATCATTCCCTCCGTCTCCGCCGATGCCGACCTGGTGATGGCGGTCAACGTCACCGCCCATAGTCCGCATCCGGTGACCCTGGAAGAGCTGCTGCCTCCCGAGGCTGCCCGTCTGGAGCGTGAGCGCGAGGCCGCTCGCGAAGCCTCGGGCAACGAGTTCACCGCCTGGATCGCGGAGGTGAAGAGCGCCGCCAGCCGCTGGTTCGATGGCCTGGGCGGCGTCGGCGGCAGCGCCGAAGGGGAGTCGGACGAGACGAGTGAAGTGAGCAGCCGTCGTCGCGAGTGGGGGCGCCTGGACATGGTGCTCGCCTCCTTCGATATCACCCAGGCGGCGCTGGCCAAGTACAAGGTGGCGGGCTATCCACCGGACGTGCTGATCGAGGTGCCCAAGACGGTGTGTGGTGCCTACGAGTTCCATCGCGCCGAGGCGTTGATCACCCTGGGTCGCCAGCTGGCGGTGGAGGCGCTGGATCGCTACGAGGGGCGCAACCATCCGGGGTGGGGTGGGCGAGGTATCATCGTCGGCCCCAGCCTGCCGGGCGACACGTTGCCGGGAGAGTAGGCGAGTCTCAGCGCTCGCCACGGCGGCGCAGCAGCACGTAGACGGCGCCGGTACCGCCCTCGGCCTCCACGGCCGAGCAGAAGGCCAGCACCCCGGGCCACTCACGCAGCCAGGCGTTGACGTGGCTCTTGAGTACCGGGTAGTTGCCATCCACGCCCCAGGCCTTGCCATGCACCACCAGCAGGCAGCGGCGCCGCTCTGCGGCGGCATCGCGCAGGAACCCCTCCAACTCCTCGCGCGCCTCCTCCAGGGTGTAACCGTGCAGGTCGAGCCCCGCCTCCCAGGCCATCTCGCCGCGCTTGAGGCGGCTGCGGGTACGCCACGGCAGGTCCGGCAGGGCGAAGTCGAGGTACTCCGAGGGGCGCACCGCCTCCACGCGGCCATCGGAGGTGCGTCCCCTGGCACTGTCGTCGCCCGCCGCCTGGGCGGCGGCCCGGCGCGCCGCGGCGGACGGGTCCTCGCGTTGCGGGCGCCCCGGATCGGCACGGTTACGCTCGATCGGTCTGACTCCGGCCTGGCGCAAGGCCTGGCGGAAGGCGCTGATCTCGTCGTCATCCGGGCGGTGGCGATTTTTGCTCATGGGGCAGGGCTCATGGGGCGCTGTCGGTTGGCGTGCGGGCGACCAGTATACCCGGCGTGGCGTGGCTGTGAACCGGCGGGCCGGGTTACAATCATCTCCCCACATCTCGACGTTCAGGTGCTCCCTTGGCCGATCAGCACGCCCCGCGCTCGACCTCCACGCTTACCCTTGCCGACGACCGGCTCGCCGCCGAACTGGTCACCCTGCGCGACTACCTGCGCTGGGCGGCCAGCGAGTTTCACCTTGCCGGCCTGTTTCACGGGCATGGCAGTGACTCGCCCTGGGATGAAGCGGTGGCCCTGACCCTGGGCGCGCTGCACCTGCCCTGGAATGTCGACCCGGCGGTGCTCGACGCCCGCCTGCTGCCCATGGAGCGCAGCCGCATCGTCGCCCTGGTGCGTGAACGGATCACCTGCCGGCGTCCACTGCCCTACCTGCTCGGCGAGGCGTGGTTCGCCGGCCTGCCCTTCGATGTCGACGAGCGGGTGCTGATCCCGCGCTCGCCCATCGCCGAGCTGGTGGAAACAGGCTTCGCCGCCTGGTTTCCCGAGGAGCCGCCGGAGAGGGTGCTCGACCTGTGTGCCGGTTCGGGCTGCATCGGCATCGCTACGGCACTGCACCTGCCCACCTGCGCGGTGGATCTCGCCGATATCAGCCAGGAGGCCCTGGCGGTGGCACGCCAGAACATCAGCCGCCACGATGTCGGAGCGCGGGTGCGCGCGGTGCATGCGGACCTCTTCGATGCGTTGCCCGACCGCTATGACCTGATCGTCTCCAATCCCCCCTATGTGGATGCCCGCGACCTGGCCACCATGCCCGCCGAGTTCCGCCACGAGCCCGCCCTGGCACTGGGTGCCGGCGCCGACGGCCTGGATATCGTACGGCGTATCCTGCGCGAGGCCCGCGAGCACCTGACCGACCGTGGGGTACTGGTCGTCGAGGTGGGCAACTCCGACCACCACCTGGAGGCCGCCTTCCCGGAGGTGCCCTTCCTGTGGCTCGACTTCGAGCGCGGTGGCCAGGGGGTGTTCGCCCTCACCGCCGATGAACTCGACGCCCATGCGGCGTCCTTCGCCTGATTCACCGACCCCGATCCCTCGAGGAGCGCCCATGTCCGGCAATACCTTCGGCAAGCTGTTTACCGTCACCACCTTCGGCGAGAGCCACGGCCCGGCGCTGGGCGCCATCGTCGATGGCTGTCCGCCGGGACTGCCGCTCAGCGAGGAGGACCTTCAGCACGACCTGGATCGGCGTCGTCCGGGGACCTCTCGCCATACCACCCAGCGTCGGGAGCCCGACCGGGTGCGGATCCTCTCGGGTGTCTTCGAGGGGGTGACCACCGGCACCTCGATTGGCCTGCTGATCGAGAACACCGACCAGCGCTCCAAGGACTACTCGAAGATCAAGGACCAGTTCCGTCCCGCCCACGCCGACTACAGCTACCACCACAAGTACGGCATCCGCGACTACCGCGGCGGTGGTCGCTCCAGCGCCCGGGAGACCGCCATGCGGGTGGCCGCCGGGGCGATCGCCAGGAAGTACCTGGCGGCCCGGGGCATCATGGTGCGCGGCTACATGAGCCAGCTTGGCCCCATCGAGATCGCCTTCAAGAGCTGGGAGGCGGTGGATGCCAACCCCTTCTTCTGCCCGGACCCGGATCGTGTGCCGGAGCTCGAGGCCTACATGGACCAGCTGCGCCGCGACCAGGATTCGGTGGGCGCGAAGATCACCGTGGTGGCCGAGGGCGTGCCGCCGGGGCTCGGCGAGCCGGTGTTCGACCGCCTGGACGCCGAGCTGGCCCATGGCCTGATGAGCATCAATGCGGTGAAGGGGGTGGAGATCGGTGACGGTTTCGCCGCCGTGGCCAGCCGCGGCAGCGAACACCGCGACGAGATGACCCCCGAGGGGTTCCTCTCCAACCACGCCGGCGGGGTGCTCGGCGGCATCTCCAGCGGCCAGGCGATCATCGCCCATCTGGCCCTCAAGCCGACATCGAGCATCACCACCCCGGGGCGCAGCATCGACGTCCATGGCGATCCCGTCGAGGTGGTCACCAAAGGGCGTCACGACCCCTGTGTGGGCATCCGCGCCACCCCCATCGCCGAGGCGATGATGGCGCTGACCTTGATGGATCACCTGCTGCGTCATCGCGGTCAGAATGCCGAGGTAACGGTGGACACCCCCGTGCTGCGTTGAGGTTGGCCCTTTAGGGGCTGCTACACTGCCAGACATTCCCAACGGACAGGGCAATGCCATGAAGATCAATGTCGAGTTCGACCTTACCCCCGATGAGTTTCGTCACGCGCTGGGCCTGCCCAACGTGGAGGCCTTCCAGAAGGACCTGCTGGACCGGATCCAGAAGCAGATGGAGTCCGGGGTCGAAGGGTATGACCCGATGAGCCTGATGCAGCCCTTCCTGCAGCAGACCGGCATGGGGCAGGGCATGACCCAGGGGCTCTCCCAGGGCCTTTCCCAGGGGCTCTCCAGCTTCGGTACCTACCAGCAGATGATGCTCGACATGCTCAAGCAGGCTGGCCAGTCCGCCGGCCAGGCCCGGTCTTCGGAAGCCGAGGACAAGAGCGGCGAGTCCGGTTCGAAGGCTGGCAGCGCTTCCCCCTCGGGTAGCGCCAAGGCCTCCAGCCGTGCCAAGGCCAGCAAGGGGACCTCGACCTCCAGCACCCGTTCGCGGACCAAGCGCGAGAGCTGACGCCGGCAATTCGCCTTTCATCGTCTTGCCGCCATAATCTTGCAACTAGGCCGGTGTCAGACTACGCTTTGTGCAGTGCAACATCGTGGGCGGGCCGCCCACTACTGACCACCGTTCGGGAGGACGTCCCATGCAAGACAAGATGATCGAGAGCTTCAACGAGCAGACCCGCAAGTTCTTCGAACCGATGCGCAAGCTCAACTCCCTGATGCTGGACAACATGGAGAAGCTGTCCCAGTACCAGATGGAGTCCATGAAGCGCTACAGCCAGATGGGCACCGAGCGCATGCGCGATGCCAGCGAGGTTCAGGATGCTGACAGTCTGCGCGACTTCGGTACCCGCCAGGCCGAAATGATGAACCAGCTCTCCGAGCAGATGATGGAGGACGCCAAGGCGCTCTCCGAGATGAGCGTGGAGTTCAAGGCCGAGATGGAGAAGCTCTTCACCGAGCAGGCCAAGGCCATGGGTGAGGCCGCCAAGCCGCAGGCCGACAAGGCCGAGCCGGCCAAGGCGCAGTCCTCGCGGGGCGGCAGCAGCAAGAGTTGAGCGCGCGTCATGAGCACTGCGGGCGCAGTGCAATCTGGTCCTCGACAGGACCGCTGATCAGGCCGCCGTCCTCCACGTGAGGGCGGCGGATCGTGCTATCTGACGTCGGCATGGCGTGGCCGACGCACCGGGAGGGTTCAATGCAGCCAGGGGTTCAAGCACCGACACAGGCCGAGCTGGAGGCGTGGAATGCACAGCTCCAGCAGATCGGCGAGGAGTATCGTCACCTGATGGGTGACCTGCTGGAGCGCATGGTGCCCAGCGACGCCGCCGATTCGGTCTATGAGGATATGCGGAAGAGCTTCCAGACGGCGGCCGAGTCGCTGATGGGCAATCCGCCCCAGCTGTGGCAGACCCAGGCGCGCCTGATGCAGGATCAGTTCCAGCTGTGGCAGAACGGTCTGCGTGCCATGGCGGGCGAGCAGGTCGAGCCGCTGGTGACGCCGAACAAGGGGGATCGCCGCTTCAAGGACAAGGCCTGGACCAGCGACCCCTACTACCTGTCGATCATGCAGCAGTACCTGCTCTTCTCGCGCCTGGTCGAGGAGCTGATCGACGGCCTGGACCTGCCCGTGGACCAGAAGCATCGGCTGGCGTTCTACGCCCGTCAGATGGTCAACGCCATGTCGCCCACCAACTTCGTCACTACCAATCCCGAAGTGATGCGCAAGACCATGGAGACCCGTGGCCAGAACCTGGTCGATGGACTGGCCCGGCTGCGCCACGACCTGGCCAACTCCGCCGAGGGCCTGAACGTCACCATGACCGACCGCAGCGCCTTCGAGGTGGGCAGGAACATCGCCGTGACCCCGGGCTCGGTGGTCTACGAGAACGAACTGATCCAGCTGATCCAGTACACGCCCACCACCGAGCAGGCCTACAAGACGCCGCTGCTGGTGATTCCCCCCTGGATCAACAAGTACTACATCCTCGACCTGCGCGAGGACAACTCCTTCGTCAAGTGGCTGGTCGACCAGGGCCATACGGTATTCCTGATCTCCTGGCGCAACCCCGGTCCCGAGCAGCGCGACCTGACCTGGGCCGACTACATGCAGCTCGGCCCCATCGCCGGCATGGAGGCGATCGAGCAGGCCACCGGAGAGAAGTCGGTGAACCTGCTCAGCTACTGCGTGGGCGGCACCCTGGCGGCCTCCACGGTGGCCTACCTGACCAGTACCCGTCGCGGGCGCAAGGTGAAGTCGGTCACCTACATGACCACCCTGCAGGACTTCCGCGATCCGGGCGAGATCGGCGTCTTCCTCAACGAGCCGGTGCTGCAGGGCATCGAGGCCAAGATGGAGCGCGACGGCTATCTCGACGGCCGAGCCATGGCCTTCAGCTTCAACCTGCTGCGCGAGAACGACCTCTTCTGGTCCTTCTATATCAGCAACTACCTGAAGGGAGACGTGCCGGCCCCCTTCGACCTGCTCTACTGGAACACCGACGGTACCAACCTGCCGGCGGCGACCCACGGCTGGTACCTGCGCAACATGTACATGGAAAACCGCCTGGTCCAGCCCGGTGGCATCGAGCTCGATGGGGTCAAGATCGATCTGCGCAAGATTTCCACCCCGAGCTACTTCCTCTCCACCCGGGAGGACCATATCGCCCGCTGGAACAGCACCTACTACGGCGCGCTGCTGCCCAAGGGGCCGGTCAAGTTCGTGCTGGGTGGCTCGGGACATATCGCCGGGGTGGTCAACCCGCCGCACAAGAACAAGTACGGCTACTGGACCAACGACGCGCTGCCCGAGAGCCACGAGGAGTGGCTGGCCGGGGCCGAGCAGCACGAGGGCTCCTGGTGGCCGCACTGGCAGGCATGGATGACCGAGAACGGCTACGCCGACCCCGAGAAGATGGTGCCGGCACGCCAGCCCGGCGACGGTGAACTCGATATCCTCGAGCCGGCCCCGGGGCGCTATGTCAAGACGACCATTCCCGAGGTGGTGGGCGAAACCCCGGCTTCGCCGGGAGCTTAAAGCTGTAAGTAGAAGCGCCCAGCCGACTCATCGGCTGGGCGCTTCTTGTTTCTTCCCCAATGTCTCTCGAAAGATCTGGCTTACGGCTTACGGCTTACGGCTTACGGCTTACGGCTTGCGGCGCAGCCGCAGCCCCGGCAGCACCAGCAGTGCGGCGAGCAGCCAGGTGGGCCAGCTGCCGGTGCGGGTGAAGGGGGTGAGGCCCTGCATCGGGGTCACCTCGCCGGCGAGGCTGGCGATCTCGAACTGGGGTGCCCGGGCGGTGATGTGGCCGCGCTCGTCGATGATGGCGGTGACCCCGTTGCTGGTGGCGCGGATCACCTGGCGGCCGTTCTCCAGGGCGCGCAGGCGGGCCATCTGCAGGTGCTGCAGGGGGCCGATAGAGCGTCCGAACCAGGTGTCGTTGGACACCGTCAGCAGCAGCGCCGCGTGGCGCGCCTGTGCCGCGACCCGATCGGCATAGATGATCTCGTAGCAGATGGCGTTGCCGATGGTGGTGCCGGCGGCGCGCAGCGGCGCCTGGCCCTCCGGCCCCGGCGTCATCGCCGGCATCGGCAGGTCGAAGAAGGCGATGGTGCCGGCGAGCAGGCTCTCTAGGGGTAGGTATTCACCGAAAGGCACCAGGTGTGTCTTGCGGTACTCGCCCTCCACCTCGCCCAGCCCGATCACGCTGTTGTAGTAGAGCCCCTCGCCGTCGCGCTGCAGGATGCCGGTGAGCAGGGCGGTGTCGGGGGCGAGGTTGGACTGTACCCGCTCGAGGATCGGTCGCGCCTCGCGCTCGAACATCGGCAGCGCCGCCTCGGGCCAGACGATCAGGTCAGGGTCATCGGCCTGCGCGCGGGTCAGCTCGCTGTAGCGGTTGGCGGCCTCGCGCTGGCCCTCGGCGGTCCACTTGATCGCCTGGTCCAGGTTGCCCTGCAGCAGCGCCACCCGCAGCGGCTCGCCGGCGGGGCTCGTCCACTGGGCGGGCAGCGCCAGGGGCACCAGCCACAGGGCGGCGACGGGGAGGGCGGCCCACCAACGGCGACGCAGCAGCTCGACTCCCAGGCTGCCGGTCAGTGCGGTGATCAGCGAGAGCAGGTAGACCCCGCCCACCGGGGCCCAGGGGGCCAGCGGGGAGTCGACCTGGGAGGTGCCCAGCAGCAGCCAGGGGAAGCCGGTGAACAACCAGGTGCGCAGCCACTCGCCGAGGACCCAGGCACCGGCGAAGCTGAGCCAGGCCAGGCGTGGGCCGGTGAGGCGGCGGTAGAGCCACAGGGTCACGGCGGGGAAGAGGGCCAGGCCGGCGACGAACAGCACGGTGAGGAGCAGCGCCAGGGGCACGCCGGTATAGCCGTAGTCGTGGATCGATACATAGACCCAGGAGGCGCCGGACCCGAACAGCCCGAGCCCGTAGCTCCAGCCGCGCAGGGCGGCCTGGCCTGGCGTCAGGGTGTGGATGCCGAGGTAGATCAGCCCCGCGGCCACCGGGCCCAGCCACCAGAGCTCGAAGGGCGAGGCGGTAAGCGTGGTGAGGATACCCGCCGCGGCTGCCAGCAGGCAGCCGACGGCGGGGGAGAGGCGAAACGCTGGCATCTTGGCCCTCCGTGGCAGGCGCGTCAGTCGTTGTCGTCGAGGCCGTCGTCCTCGTCGCAGGGCTCGGCCTCGAGCAGTCGGATGCGGCGGTTGTCGGCGTTGAGCACCGTGAAGCGCCAGCCGCCGATGACGGCGTGTTCGCCACGGGCGGGCAGGTGGCCGAAGCGCTGCATCACCAGTCCGCCGAGGGTGTCGAACTCCTCGTCGGAGAAGTGGGTCTGGAAACGCTCGTTGAAGTCCTCGATGGGCGTCAGGGCGCGGATGGCATAGCGCCCGTCGCCCAGCTCGCGAATATCCTCCTCCTCGTCGGCGTCATGCTCGTCCTCGATCTCGCCGACGATCTCCTCGAGGATATCCTCGATGGTGACGATGCCGGCGGTACCGCCATACTCGTCGACCACGATCGCCATATGGTTGTGGGTGCTCTGGAACTCCTTGAGCAGGCTGTTGAGGCGCTTGGACTCGGGCACGAAGAGCGCCGGGCGCACCACCTCCTCGAGGCGGAAGGGCCTGCCGTTCTCCTGGCCACTGCGCAGCAACGGCAGGAGGTCCTTGGCCAGCAGGATGCCGTTCACCTCGTCGAGATTCTCGCCGATCACCGGATAGCGAGAGTGACCGGTCTCGAGGATGACCGGCAGGTACTCTTCCAGGGGCTGGTCCATGGCGATGGCGGTGACCTGGGAGCGCGGGATCAGCACCTCGCGAACCTGCTGGTCACTGATCTTGAGGGCGCCTTCGATGATCATCATGGCGTCCTGCTCGAGCTTCAGGCGACCTCCCGCCTGACGCAGGAACTCCAGCAGCTCGTCCCGTGAGCTGGGTTCGTCGCTGTCGCTGGAGAGCGCCCCCAGCAGTTTCTCGAGCCAGGAGCGGTTGCCCTGGCTACTCGATCGGTCTTCGCTCATGAGTCGGTTCTCTCGTCCTCGGGTGCGGTCCGGTAAGGGTCGGCGATGCCCAGTTCGGCCAGGATCTCGCGCTCCAGCGCCTCCATGGCCTCGGCCTCGTCATCCTCGAGATGGTCGTAGCCGAGCAGGTGAAGGGTACCGTGAACCACCATGTGAGCGTAGTGATCGTGCAGCGACTTGTCCTGCTCGGCAGCCTCGGCGACCACCACCGGGTGACAGATCACCAGGTCGCCGAGCAGTGGCAGGCTGACGCCGGGCGGGTTCTCGAAGGGGAAGGAGAGCACGTTGGTCGGGCGGTCCTTGCCGCGGTAGTCGCGGTTCAGCGTCTGGCTCTCCTCGGCGTCGACCAGGCGCACGCTGAGCTCGCTGTCGGCATCGACCTCATGCCGGCAGAGCACCGCGCCGACCCAGGCCTCCAGCTGCGCCTGGCTCGGCAGCCCTTCGGCCTCGATGGCCACCTGACGGTCAACCCGGGGCTGGCTCATGAGTCGCCTCGCTCGCGGTCGAGACGCTCCTGGCGTTCCTGACCCATTCGCCTTTCCTGCCCCATCTGCCTTTCCTGACGCAGTGCCTCGCGCTCCTGGTCGCGGGCCTGCTTGCGGGCGCGCTCCGCGGCCTCCTGCTCGGCCTCGAAGCTGTCGTAGGCCTCGATGATGCGCTGCACCAGCGGGTGGCGCACCACATCCTTGGCGGCGAAGTGGGTCACACCGATGCCGGGGGTGCCCTTGAGCACCTCGAGGACCTGGATCAGTCCCGAGCTCTGGCCGCGGGGCAGGTCGACCTGGGTGACGTCGCCGGTGATCACCGCGGTGGAGCCGAAGCCGATGCGGGTCAGGAACATCTTCATCTGCTCACGGGTGGTGTTCTGGCTCTCGTCGAGGATGATGAAGGCGTTGTTGAGGGTGCGCCCGCGCATGTAGGCCAGCGGGGCGATCTCGATCACCTGACGCTCGATCAGCTTGGCCACCTGCTCGAAGCCGATCATCTCGTAGAGGGCATCGTAGAGCGGGCGCAGGTAGGGGTCGATCTTCTGGGCCAGGTCGCCTGGCAGGAAACCGAGCTTCTCGCCGGCCTCCACCGCCGGGCGCACCAGCAGGATGCGACGCACCTCCTGCTGGTTGAGGGCCTCCACCGCCGCGGCGACCGCCAGGTAGGTCTTGCCGGTACCCGCCGGGCCGATGCCGAAGTTGATGTCGTGGGCGCGGATGCTCTGCACATAGCCCTGCTGGTTGAGGCCGCGGGGCTTGATCAGGGTGCGTGGGGTGCGGATCAGCACCTCGGTGGTGTCGGCATCCCCCTCGTCCTCCTCGAGGGCCTGCTGGCCGGACTCCTGCAGGAAAAGGTGCACGGTATCCGGTTCCAGATCGCTGGCCTCGGTCTCGCGGTAGAGGTGCTCGAGCACATTGGCGGCGGCCTTGACCCGGTGGATGGGCCCGGCCAGCTGGAAGATGTTGCCGCGGTTGCGCAGGGTGATGCCCAGGCGCGACTCCACCAGCTTGAGGTGCTCGTCACGCTGGCCGCAGAGGTTGGCCAGGCGGCGCGGGTCGTTGGGCTCGAGGGTCAGGGTGATGATGCGGTTGGCCTGGGAGGCTGGCTGGCTCAAGACGGGCGGGTCCCCTGGATGATGAATGTGTAGGCTCAGCTTACTGCCCCGGCGTTTGCCGGGGCAATGTGTGAAGGGCTATCGCGTCCGGAATGTGGTGCTCGAGCCCAGGGCCGCCGGATCAGCCCCGGCAGCAATACCCCTTGTCTGTCTCAGTAGATCTCCGGCGAGGCGAGCTCGCCGCGCAGGGAGTTGGGCAGTGCCTCGGTGATCTCCACGTCGACGAAATAGCCGATCAGCTCGGTGGGGTTGGGGGCACGGAAGTTGACCACCCGGTTGTTCTCGGTGCGGCCGGAGAGCTGGCCCGGGTCCCGTGGCGCGAAGCCGGTGACCAGGATGCGCTGGGTGGTGCCCACCATGCGCCGGCTGATCTGCATGGTCTGCTGGTTGATGCGCTCCTGGAGGATCGCCAGGCGCTGCTTCTTGACCTCCTCCGGGGTGTCGTCCTCGAGCGAGGCCGCCGGGGTGCCGGGGCGTGCCGAGTAGACGAAGCTGAAGGAGTGATCGAAGCCGATGCGATGGATCAGGTCCATGGTGGCCTCGAAGTCCTCCTCGGTCTCGCCGGGGAAGCCGATGATGAAGTCCGAGGAGAAGCTGATATCGGGGCGCAGCGCGCGGATGCGCTCGAGCTTCTCGACATACTCCTCCACGCCGTGGCCGCGCTTCATGGCGGCAAGCACCCGATCCGAGCCGGCCTGTACCGGCAGGTGCAGGTGGCTGACCAGTTCGGGGATCTCGCCATAGGCCTCGATCAGGCTGTCGGAGAACTCCACCGGATGAGAGGTAGTGAAGCGGATGCGATCGATGCCCTCCACCGCCGCCACGCAACTGATCAGCTCGGCCAGGTCGATCTCGTCGCCCAGCTGGTTGAGGCCGCGGTAGGCGTTGACGTTCTGGCCGAGCAGGTTGATCTCGCGCACGCCCTGGTCGGCCAGGTGGATGACCTCGTCCATCACCGCCTCGAAGGGCCGCGATACCTCCTCGCCGCGGGTGTAGGGCACCACGCAGAAGGTGCAGTACTTGGAGCAGCCCTCCATGACCGAGACGAAGGCGGTGGCGCCGTCGGAGCTCGGCTTGGGCAGGTGGTCGAACTTCTCGATCTCCGGGAAGGTCACGTCGACCACCGAGATCTGCTCCTGCTGTCGCGAGTCGAGCATGGAGGGTACCCGGTGCAGGGTCTGGGGGCCGAACACCATGTCGACATGGGGCGCGCGCTTGCGCAGTGCCTCGCCCTCCTGGCTGGCCACGCAGCCACCCACGCCGATCACCAGGTCGGGATTGGCCTCCTTGAGCTTCTTCCAGCGCCCCAGCTGGTGGAACACCTTCTCCTGGGCCTTCTCGCGGATGGAGCAGGTATTGAGCAGGATGACGTCGGCATCGCGCTCGTCGTCGGTGAGCTCGAGCTGGTGAGATTCGCCGAGCAGATCCGCCATGCGCGCGGAATCGTACTCGTTCATCTGGCAGCCGTGCGTCTTGATGAAGAGTTTCTTCGCCATAAGGATTGGGTCGTGGCGCCAGGCGCCCGACGTCTGTCACCGGTGGGTTCAGGGATGCGCGACACTCACGGCGGCGGACCGCCGGCGGCGCGGCAATGGATGGCGGTGGCCGTCCGGCCATCGTTGAAAACAGGCGCCCATTATACGTGCCGTGCCCGTGTGGAACCAGCCCGCCGCCTGGCCAGGACGAGTATGCTAACCTAGCGTACCCGGTCGTTGGGGCGAGCCCCTGGTCAGGTAATGACCAGCAATCCGAAAGCGGCGATGTGGCGCTGCCAGCGGACGACTTTCCCCGGGTTGTCCCGTCGGTTGTCCACAGAAGCTGTGAATAACCATTGCGGCGTCGTTGCCGGGCATCCGGGATGCGACCGCCCCAGGGCCAGGCTGTTTTCCGGCACGCCGCTTCAGTCAGTACGCTTCAGTCAGGATCATGGCATGACGACACACCACAGCACACGCACCGGCCTGGGCATCTGCCTGGGTACGCTACTCGGCCTGCTGGCCCTGCCGCTGGCGGCCCAGGAACAGAACGATACCGTCTGGGTCTCCGACTCCCTGACCACCTATGTGCGCAGCGGTCCCACCGATGGCTACCGCATCGTCGGCACCCTCACCGCCGGCGAGCCGGTCGTGCGGCTGGAGACCAGCGGCGACTATACCCGCGTCCGCGGCCCCGGTGGCGACGATGTCTGGGTGCTCAGTCGCGAGATTCAGGAGGCCCCCAGCGCCCAGGTGCGCCTGCCCGAGCTGGAGCAGCGGGTGGCCGAGCTGGATGCCGAACTCGACGGCATCGATGAGGAGTGGGAGCAGCGCACCGCCGCACTGCGTGAGACCCTGGAGGTTCGCGAGGCCCGGGTCGCCGAGCTGGAGTCACGCAATCACGAGCTGGATGCCGAGGCGGAACGCTCCCGGCAGGCCGTGCGTGAGCTCGAGGCGCGCCTCAACACCCAGGAGCAGGACCTGCTGATGCGCTACTTCATGTATGGCGGTGGGGTGGCCGGTGCCGGCCTGCTGGTCGGCCTGATTGTCCCCCATCTGCCGCGTCGCCGCCGCAAGCGCGATCGCTGGTTCTGAGTGCATGGAGGAAAAGGGAGACATGGAGAACGAGTGGCTGGCGCGCTGGCGCGAGGGGCGCATCGGCTTCCATCGTGACGCGCCGCATCCCGCGCTGCGCCATCACTGGCCGCGGCTGGGCGTGCGGCCCGGCGTCAAGGTGCTGGTGCCGCTATGCGGGAAGAGCCACGACATGCGCTGGCTGGGGCGTCACGACCACCCGGTGCTGGGCATCGAGCTGGCCCCCCAGGCGGTCGAGCAGTTTCTCGACGAGGGGGGCGAGGCCGTCTCTCGCTATCGCCAGGCGGGGTTCGAGATATGCCGCCAGGGCAATGTCGAACTATGGTGTGGCGACTTCTTTCATTTTCATATCGCCCAGGCGGCCGAGATCGGAGCCTTCTACGATCGCGCCGCCCTGATCGCCCTGCCGCCCGCCACCCGCCAACGCTACGCCTTCCATCTGGCCCAGCTGATTCCGCCCGGAGCCAGGGGGCTGTTCATCAGCCTCAACCGGGCCGCCGGCGAGGAGCTGGCCGGTCCGCCGTTTCACGTGCCGGAAGCGGAGGTGCGCGAGCTGTTCGAGCCCAACTTCCAGATCACCCTGCTGGAGCGGGGCGATCCGGAGCCGGGCAGCGGTTTCCAGGAACATGTCTGGGCCATGGTGCGCCGCGGCCCCATCGACTGACCCTCAGCGGGCCAGCAGGCGGCCCAGTTCGGGATCCCGGAAGGCACGGTCCAGGCCGTCGGATAGCAGCTCGTTGACCATCCGGCTATTGGCTTCCTGGTCCGGGCGCACGGCAAAGCTCTGGGTGCGCCGAGAGGTGTAGGTGCCGGTATAGGTCGTGCCGCCATTGACTGCCTCGGCGACGAATACCGCCTCCATGCGAGCCTCGCCGATCACCGGGCGGCTCTGGCCGCGGGCATAGCCCAGGTGGTCGAGTGTCAGGGTCAGGCTGGGGCGTCCTTCGGCGCGCTGGGTGGTGGGCTCGAAGCCCATCTCGCGCACCGCTCGCTCGGCCTCGCGCTGCAGCCGCGGCATCAGTTCGTGGGCGTAGACGGTGATGGTGGCGGTGGACATGGCGCTGCCGGTGCGGGTGCCGATCACCTCGCTGTCGCGACCGTCCGCGGCGATCACCGTGATCGCCTGGCCGCTGCCGGTCACCGGTACCTCGGCGCTGCGTTTCGGGTCAAGCTGAAGGGTCTGGGGAGCGGCGCAGCCGGCCAGCCAGCCAGTGGCGACCAGGGCCAGGGAAAGACGAAGAAAGCGTCGACGCAGCATGGAAAGCTCCCGTATCGAGGGTGAGTTCGGGGCGCAGTATAGCGCCGGGTACTCGCTCAGGGTACGACGTCGCCCCCTCGCTTACACTGTTGTCATACGTCGAAGGAGCCGAGACATGATCCGTCCCGCTACCGCCGAGGAGATTCCCGGGCTGGTCGATATCTGGCTGCGTGCCTCGATCCGTGCCCATCCCTTCATTCCCGAGGCGTTCTGGTCGTCCCGCGCCGAGGCCATGGCGCGGGAGCACCTGCCCCAGGCCGAGGAGGTCGCAGTGCTGGAAGTCGAGGGCAGGGTGATCGGTTTCGCCGCCCTCAACGGCGACCACCTCGAGGCGCTGTTCATCGACCCGAAAGTGCAGAGCTACGGCCACGGTTCGCGGCTGATGGCCCACGCCATGGCCGGCCACGAGCGCCTGACCCTGTGTGTCTACTCACGCAACGTGCGTGCGGTCTCCTTCTACCATCGGCTGGGCTTTCGCGCCGTGGAGGAGCGTGTCGAACCGCTCAGCGGCGAGAGCGAGACACTGATGGTATGGGAGCGCTGAGCCGGCGCTCCCCTGTCGCCGCGTCAGTCGTGCGGGGCCTGCGTAGCCCCCTGGAGTGCCAAGACGGCAAGCGCTACGTGCCAGCGAGACGATAACGTATCCTGGGTAGTGTGCGAGCCACCGGCGGCAGGCGGGTCGCCATGACCAGCGCCGCGATGGCGGCATACATCACCCACTCTCCGAGATCGGCGCGTACCACCCACAAGAAGTGCAGCAGTACCAGCCCCAGGATGGGGTAGGCGAGCCGGTGCAGGGTCTTCCAGCGCTTGCCCAGGCGACGCATCGACCAGCGGTTGGAGGTGGCTCCCAGCGCGGCAAGGCCGATCAGCGCCAGCATGCCGACGATGATGTAGGGCCGTTTGACCAGCTCGCTGCCCAGCATGGCCCAGTCGAGCCCCAGGATGAACAGCGCGTAGCTGAGCATGTGCAGGGTGGCGTAGGCCAGTGTCCACAGGCCAAGCTGCCGGCGGATCAGGGTGAAGCCCTTCCAGCGAGTGAGTCGGGTCAACGGCGTGAGGCTCAGGGTGAGCAGTAGCATCCACAGGGCGCCGGTGCCGATATTCAGCAGCAGGTAGCGCCCCGGCTCGGGTCCGGCGGCGTTATTGGCCACCTGCCAGCCCCACACCACCAGCGGGGTCAGGGCCGCCAGGAATACCCCCGCACGCCACGTTCGCCATGTGTTCCGGGTTGCCATCAGTAGTTCACCCGCAGATCCAGCCCCGCGTAAAGCTCGGCGACGTCGTCGGCGTAGCCATTGAACATCTGGGTATCGATGGTGTTGGGGCTGAACAGGCTGTTGGGCAGGCGCCGTTCGGTGGCCTGACTCCAGCGGGGGTGGTCGACCTGCGGGTTGACGTTGGCGTAGAAGCCGTACTCGTCAGGTGCGATCTGCTGCCAGGAGTTGACCGGCTGCTCTGCCACCAGCGAGATGCGCACGATCGACTTGATGCTCTTGAAGCCATACTTCCAGGGCACCACCAGGCGCAGCGGCGCGCCGTTCTGGTTGGGCAGTTCGCGGCCATACATGCCCAGGGCGAGCAGCGTCAGCGGGTGCATGGCTTCATCCAGGCGCAGCCCCTCCACGTAGGGCCAGTCGATCAGCGAGAAGGAGGAGCGCTGTCCCGGCATCTGCTCGGGGTCGACCAGGGTCTCGAAGCGCACGTAGCGGGCCTTGCTGGTGGGTTCGGCCCGCTTGATCACCTCGGCGAGGGGAATGCCCAGCCAGGGAATCACCATCGACCAGGCCTCGACGCAGCGCAGGCGATAGATGCGCTCCTCGAACTGCGAGGGCCTGGCGAGATCCTCCAGGCCAATGCGTCCGCCGTTGTTGACCTCGCCATCCACCACCACGCTCCACGGCTGGGTTTCCAGGCTGCCTGCATGGCGGGAAGGGTCGGACTTGCCGGAGCCGAACTCGTAGAAGTTGTTGTAGCCACTGGCGTCGTCGTAAGGAGCGAGCTTGTCCTTCTCGGGGTCGCTCGGGGTAACCGCCTGCCAGCGGGTGGCGTCGATCTTCTCTTGCAGCCACCCCGGCGCATCGCCATCGGGGACGTCCGCGTAGTCGGCGCTGGCGTTGGCCTGCCCGGCAAGGGCAAGCCCCGCGCCCAGCCCCGCCATGCCGCCCATGAAGCGTCGTCGGGAGAGGTAGATGGATTCCGGTGTCACATCGGATTCGTGCAGATCACCGGGCCTGGCAATCTTGATCAGCATGGGGGACCTCCGCTGGCGGTGAGTACTGAGTCGTGATGAGTGTGACAACACGACAGCAGAATTATCACCGCCAACCACCGCGTTATCGCCGGTTCGCCGGCCACGGGGCCGGCATTAGTCAGAGATAGCGGTGGCTGAGGGGCGAGCCGAGCGGTGGTTCAGGCGGCAGCGGGCTGGCGCTGCTGGGTGGCGTCAGCGCTGAAACGGTGCCAACGGCGTGGAATCACGAACAACCTCTGGCCGCGCCGCAGCTCGAGGCGCTCATAGTCGGCATGACGCAGGGTGGCAAGCCAGGGCTCGACCAGCCAGTCCGCGGCGATCTCTACCCGCACCTCGGCACCCACCGGGGAGATGGCGGTGACGGTCACCGGTAGCCGGGCCTCCGGCGTGGGGGCCTGCGCCAGGCGTACTTCGTGGGGCCGCAGCAGCAACTCCTCGGGGCCATCGGGGAGCGCCACTGCCAGGTGTGCCTCGCCGCAGGTCAGGACCCCGTTGCGCACTTCACCCTCGAGATGGTTCACGTCGCCGAGGAACTCGAAGACGAAGCGATTGGCGGGTGTCCGGTAGAGGGCGTCCGGGGTATCGATCTGCTCGATGCGCCCGTGGCTCATCACCGCAACCCGGTCGGAGACCTCCAGGGCCTCCTCCTGGTCGTGTGTCACGAACAGGCTGGTGAAGCCCAGCTCGTCATGCAGCTGGCGCAGCCAGCGACGCAGCTCCTGGCGAACCTTGGCGTCCAGTGCCCCGAAGGGCTCGTCGAGGAGCAGCACGTCGGGGCGCAGGGCCAGCGCCCGGGCCAGGGAGACCCGCTGCTGCTGGCCGCCGGAGAGCTGGGCCGGGTAGCGGCTGGCGAAGTGTTCGAGCTGCACCATCTCCAGCAGGCGGTGGACCCGGGCGCGGATCTCGCCGCTTGAGGGGCGCTCGCGGCGCGGCAGCACGGTCAAGCCAAAGGCGACGTTGTCGAACACCGTCATATGGCGAAACAGCGCATAGTGCTGGAAGACGAAGCCTATGCGCCGGTCGCGTACATGCACGTCGGTGACGTCGCGGTCGCCGAACAGGATGCGTCCGGCGGGGGCTCGGTCCGGTGCCTCCAGGCCGGCGATGATGCGCAGCAGGGTGGTCTTGCCCGAGCCCGAGGGCCCCAGCAGGCCCACCAGCTCGCCCTCGGCGATCTCCAGACTCACCGGCTCCAGGGCACGCCCGGCACGGCCATAGTGCTTGGCGATATCAGTCAGGCGGATGCTCATGGGGAAACCTCCTGGCGCGCGATGCGCCATTCCAGGCCGGCCTTGGCGGCCAGGGTGAACAAAGCGATCAGTGCCAGCAGGGCGGCGCTCGAGAAGGCGCCCACGGCGTTGTAGTCCTGGTAGAGCTGTTCCAGGTGCAGGGGCAGGGTCATGGTCTCGCCGCGGATGGCGCCGGAGACCACCGAGACCGCACCGAACTCGCCGACCGCCCTGGCATTGGTGAGGATCACCCCATAGAGCAGGGCCCAGCGGATATTGGGCAGGGTGACCCGGCGGAAGATGGTCCAGCCAGGCGCCCCCAACGTCACGGCGGCTTCCTCCTCGCGGGAACCCTGGGCCTGCATCAGCGGGATCAGCTCGCGGGCCACGAAGGGGCTGGTCACGAACACCGTCACCATCAGGATGCCCGGCCAGGCGAACATCAGCTGGATATCCTGGGCATCGAGCCAGCCGCCGACCCAGCCGTTGCGGCCATAGAGCAGCAGATAGACGAGCCCTGCCACCACCGGCGACACCGCGAAGGGGATATCGATCAGGGTCTGCAGCAGGCGTCGGCCGGGAAACTGGAAGCGGGTCACCAACCAGGCCAGGGCCACCCCGAACACCAGGCAGACGGGGATGGTCATGGCGGCGATGAACAGCGTCAGGCCGATGGCCGCCAGGGTGTAGTTGTCGCTGACGTTGGCCCAGAACACGCCGACGCCCTGGGAGAAGGCCTGGGCGAAGATCGCCACCAGCGGCAGCAGCAGGAACAGGGCCGCCAGCAGAACGGCGGCGGCGACCAGGAGGCGGCGCACCGCCGGGGAATCACCGACTCGTTGCATCAGCCTCGTCCTCCATGCAGTCGCTTGATGAAATGGCCGTGCCAGACGTTGATGGCCAGCAGCAGTGCAAGGGAGACGGCCAGCACTACCGAGGCGATGGCTGAAGCGCCGGCATAGTCGTACTCCTGCAGCTTGACGAAGATCATCAGCGCGGTGATCTCGGTCTCGAAGGGGGCGTTGCCGGCGATGAAGATGATGGCCCCGAACTCGCCCAGGGAGCGCACGAAGGCCAGCCCGGTGCCGGTGACCAGTGCCGGCCATAGGTAGGGCAGGATCACCCGGCGGAAGGCGGTGGCATCCGAGGCGCCAAGGGTCATGGCCGCCTCGTCGACTTCGGGTGGCAGGTCCTCGAGCACCGGCTGCACCGTGCGCACCACGAAGGGAATGCTGGTGAAGGCCATGGCCAGGGCGATGCCCACCCAGGTATAGGCCACTTCTAGCCCCAGTGGTTCGAGCAGCCGTCCGATCCAGCCGTTGCCGGCATAGAGGGTCGCGAGGGTGATGCCGGCCACCGCGGTGGGCAGCGCGAAGGGCAGGTCCATCAGGGCGTCGAGCAGGCGCTTGCCCGGGAAGTCGTAGCGCACCAGTACCCAGGCGAGCAGCAGGCCGAAGGCGGCGTTGGCCAGCGCCGCCACGGCGGCGGCGCCGATCGTCACCGTGTAGCTGGCCACCACCCGGCCGTCGCTGACGATCGCCCAGTACTCAGCCAGGCTGAGCCCTTTTAGCTGGCCCACCAGGCCGGTCATCGGCAGCAGCAGCACCAACGACACGAAGGTGAGGCTGATGCCCAGCGACAGGCCGAAGCCGGGCAGCACGCGGCGACGACGGGGCAGGGCGAAGGCCAGGGCGCTCATCGATCGACTCCCGGCGCTCAGCGGCGCTGCAGCTGGTCGAGCTGACCGCCGCTGCCGAAGTGGGTTTCCATGGCCTGATCCCAGCCGCCGAAGACCTCCTCGACACGTAGCAGCTGGGTCTCGGGGAACTGCCCGGCGAACTCCTCGGCCACCGCCTCGTGATTCACCCGGTAGTTGAAGCCGGCCAGCTGGCGCTGGGCCTCCTCGCTGTAGAGGTACTCCACGTAGGCCTGGGCCAGCTCCTCGGTGCCGTTGCGCTCGGTATTGGGTTCCACTACCGCTACCGGGAACTCGGCCAGGATGCTCACCGGCGGCACGATCACCTCGTAGTCGTCGCTGCCATACTCGCCGCGGATGTTGTTGACCTCGGACTCGAAGCTGATCAGGACGTCGCCGATGCCGCGCTCGATGAAGCTGGTGGTGGCGCCGCGGCCACCGGTGTCGAAGACCTTCACGTTGCCCAGGAAGTCGCGCATGAACTCCTGGATCTGCGCTTCATCCCCGTCGAACTGGTGATCCGCGAAGCCCCAGGCAGCCAGATAGGTGTAGCGGCCGTTGCCCGAGGTCTTGGGGTTGGGGAAGACAATCTCCACGCCCGCGTCATCCAGGTCGTCCCATCCCTCGATGCCCTTGGGGTTGCCCTTGCGCACGAGGAAGGCGGTGGTGGAGTAGTAGGGCGAGGCATTGTTGGGCAGCGCCTGCTGCCAATCCTCGGCCACCAGGCCGTCATCGGCCAGCACCTGGACATCGGTGACCTGGTTGTAGGTCACCACGTCGGCGCGCAGCCCCTGGAGAATGGCGCGGGCCTGGGCCGAGGAGCCGCCATGGGATTGCTGGATGGCGATCTCCTCGCCCTGGGTCTGCTGCCAGTGGGCGATGAACTCGGGGTTGATGGCGGAGAACAGCTCCCGGGCGATGTCATAGGAGGAGTTGAGCAGCTCGCGCTCGGCGGCCGCGACCGGTGAGGCCAGGCCGGCACCCAGGGCGATGGCGAGCAGCGAGCGCGGAAAGCGTAGATCGAGGGTCATGGCGAGACTCCGGAAGAGGGGTGGGTAGCGTTGTGAGAAGGTTATGAGTCATCAAAGGTAATTACAATGGTATTTTTTATTCAATTATAGAATATACCCCTGCGCTCTGGTCATCCTGTCGCCTGCCGGTGGCGGGGCGTTCTGGTAGAATGTGCCCTCTCGTCATCGACCCGGGATCCCTGCCATGACCGACGCGACCCGCGATTTCCAGATCGCGCCTTCGATCCTCTCCGCCGATTTTGCCCGGCTGGGTGAGGAGGTGGACGATGTCCTCGCCTCCGGCGCCGATATCGTCCACTTCGATGTGATGGACAATCACTATGTGCCCAACCTGACCATCGGGCCCATGGTCTGCGCGGCACTGCGCAAGCACGGCGTGACCGCGCCCATCGACGTGCACCTGATGGTGCGTCCCGTGGACCAGCTGATCGGTGACTTCATCGCTGCCGGGGCCAGCATCATCACCTTCCATCCCGAGGCCTCCGACCATATCGACCGCTCCCTGCAGCTGATCCGCGACGGTGGCTGCCGGGCCGGCCTGGTGTTCAACCCGGCCACGCCGCTCTCCTATCTCGACTATGTGATGGACAAGGTCGACATGGTGCTGCTGATGAGCGTCAACCCCGGTTTCGGTGGCCAGTCGTTCATTCCCGCCACCCTGGACAAGCTGCGCGAGGCGCGCCGGCGCATCGATGCCTCCGGCCGCGATATCCGCCTGGAGGTGGATGGCGGGGTGAAGGTCGACAATATCGCCGAGATCGCCCGCGCCGGCGCCGACACCTTCGTGGCCGGTTCGGCGGTGTTCAAGGCGAGGAACGAGTCAGACCCGCACCGCTATGACGGCGTGATCCGCGAGTTTCGCGAGCAGCTGGCCGGTGTGCGCTGAGCCGGTGACCGGGACCCGTTCCAGGCCCGGCGAGTGCCCCACGGAGAAGGTGGCGGTGTGGTACCTCTACCTGCTGGAGACCGCCGGCGGTGCGCTCTACACCGGCATCACCACCGACGTGGCGCGACGCTTCGCCGAGCACGTCGCCGGGCGTGGCGCCAAGGCGCTGCGCGGCAAGGGGCCCTTGAGGCTGCGTCATCACGAGCCGGTGGGCAGCCGCGGCGAGGCGCTGCGTCTGGAGGCCCGGATCAAGCGGCTCTCTGCGGCGCAGAAGCGGGACTGGCTGCTGGCGCGGGGGACTCCGCCAAGCCTGCCCACGGGGCAGGGGCCCCACAGAGTACAAGGAGCGAGCATGCACCCCATTCTCGATGGCATCGAACTGGTGGCCTTCGACCTCGACGGCACCCTGATCGACTCGGTGCCCGACCTGGCCATCGCCGTGGACGCGGCCCTGGCCGAACTGGGCCTGCCCCTCGCCGGCGAGGCGCTGGTGCGCGACTGGGTCGGCAATGGCTCCCGGGTATTGATGGAGCGCGCGTTGAGGTTGGCAACGTATCCCAGCGAGGCGCCGGGGACTGATCGTAGAGGGGGTCCTATGCCAGGGATGGCATCGGTAGCGCCCAGGGATGGGTTCACAGCGCCCCCTCGTAGATCAGTCGCCGGACCAGCCTCGCCCACGGCGGCTGGTGAAGTCGATGAAGCCCTGCTGGAGCGCGCTCATGCCGCCTTCCTCGAACACTACGGCCGCGATCCCGGAGCCCATACCCGGCTCTACGCGGGAGTGCGCGAGTGCCTGGATGCCCTGCGCGGCCGTGGCTTGCCCCTGGCGCTGGTGACCAACAAGCCCCATGCCTTTATCGCGCCACTGCTGGAGGGCGTGGGGCTCGACGCGCACTTTGCCCTATGCCTGGGCGGCGACAGCCTCCCCGAGAAGAAGCCGCATCCGGCACCGCTGCTGCATGTCGCGGCCCACTTCGATGTCTCGCCCGCGGCCTGCCTGATGGTGGGAGACTCACGCCACGATGTCGCCGCCGGCAAGGCCGCGGGTTTCCGCACCCTGGCGGTCCCCTACGGTTACAATCACGGCGAGCCGGTGCGCGACAGCGGCCCGGATGGCGTGGTTGAATCGCTGGCGGAACTCGTTTAACGTGAGCTTGGCTATTGCTATAAGGTAGAGCCTTTTCAATATGTTATTGATATAAGACGCGGACACCCCCTCGATGACCACCCGCATGTTCATGGACAACACCCGCTCCAGCGGCGCCCCCCTTGCCGCCTTCCTGTCTGCCCGGCCGCCCGCTCGGGGCGGCTGGCGATGGTGACGCTCACTCCACTCGCTTGAGCCGCTGCGCCTGGGCGCCTGCCATTGCCAACCCGTCTTATCGAGGATACCGGGCATGATGACCCCCGAACGCTTTCATGAGCTGGCCGATGCCGGCTATAACCGCATCCCGGTCACCCGCGAGGTGCTGGCCGATCTCGACACACCGCTCTCTACTTACCTGAAGCTCGCCAATGCGCCCTGGACCTTCCTGCTGGAGTCGGTGCAAGGCGGCGAGAAGTGGGGGCGCTACTCGATCATCGGCCTGCCCTGTCGCGAACGCATCGAGGTACGTGGTTTCAGCATCAGCCATATCGTCGACGGCGAACTCCACGGTGCCGCCGAGGTCGAGGACCCCCTGGCCTGGATCGAACAGTTCCAGGCGCGCTTCAAGGTGCCGCGCCTGGATGACCAGCCGCGTTTCGACGGGGGGCTGGTGGGCTACTTCGGCTATGACACCATCCGCTATATCGAGCCGCGCCTGCGCAGCGAGGCCGCCGCCGCCAAGCCCGACCCGCTGGATGTGCCGGATATCCTGCTGATGGTGTGCGATGAACTGGTGGTGTTCGACAACCTCTCCGGTCGCCTGACGCTGTGGACCCATGCCGATCCGGCCGAGCCCGGCGCCTATGCCAGCGCCGTGGAGCGACTGGAAGCGTTGGAGATCCGCCTGCGCAGCGCCACCCTCAACACCGTGAGTCCCGGCACCGGCAGCGCCGCAGTGGAGGAGGGGGACTTCACCTCCGGCTTCACCGAGGCGGGCTTCAAGGCCGCGGTGGAGACCATCAAGGAGTACGTGCTGGCCGGCGACGTCATGCAGTGCGTGCCCTCCCAGCGCATGTCGATTCCCTATCGCGCCGCGCCGCTGGACCTCTACCGGGCGCTGCGCAGCCTCAACCCGTCGCCCTACATGTTCTTCCTCGACCTGGGCGACCACCAGGTGGCCGGCTCCTCGCCGGAGATCCTCACCCGCCTGGAGGAGGGCGAGGTGACGGTGCGTCCCATCGCCGGCACCCGCAAGCGCGGCCGCACCGAGGCCGAGGACCGTGAGCTGGAGGCGGAGCTGCTGGCCGATCCCAAGGAGCGTGCCGAGCACCTGATGCTGATCGATCTGGGGCGCAACGACGTCGGCCGCATCAGCGAGACCGGCTCGGTGAAGGTCACCGAGGAGATGGTGGTGGAGCGCTACTCCCACGTCATGCACATCGTCTCCAATGTTACCGGGCGACTCGCGCCGGGCCTCACCGCCATGGATGCCCTGCGCGCCACCTTTCCGGCGGGCACCGTCTCCGGCGCGCCCAAGATCCGCGCCCTGGAGATCATCGACGAGCTCGAGCCGGTCAAGCGCGGCATCTATTCCGGGGCGGTGGGCTACCTCTCCTGGCACGGCAACCTGGACACCGCCATCGCCATCCGCACCGCGGTGATCAAGGATGGCCAGCTGCACGTCCAGGCCGGCGCCGGCATCGTCGCCGATTCGGTGCCCGAGATGGAGTGGCAGGAGACCCTCAACAAGGGGCGGGCGCTGTTCCGCGCCGTGGCCATGGCCGAGCGTGGCCTGGACAACCTCGAATAGCCCGGTGGCGGAGAGACCCATGAAAGTCTGCATGATCGACAACTACGACAGCTTCACCTTCAACGTGGTCCAGTACCTGGGCGAGTTGGGTGCCGAGGTGGTGACCCGCCGCAACGATGCCATCACCCTCGACGAGATCGCGGCCATGGCCCCGACCCACCTGGTGATCTCGCCGGGCCCCTGCACCCCCGACCAGGCGGGCATCTCCATGGAGGCCATCCGCCACTTCGCCGGGCGCCTGCCGATACTCGGCGTCTGCCTGGGTCACCAGGCCATCGGTCAGGTCTATGGTGGCAAGGTCGTGCGTGCCCCCCAGGTGATGCATGGCAAGACCTCGGCCATCCGCCACTCGGGGCTCGGGGTCTTCGAGGGCCTGGAGGACCCCCTGGAGGTGACCCGCTATCACTCCCTGGTAGTGGAGAGGGAGACGCTTCCCGAGTGCCTGGAGGTGACCGCCTGGACCGATGACAATGACATCACGCCGGGGTTGATCATGGGGCTGCGCCACCGCGAGCTGGATGTGGAGGGCGTGCAGTTCCATCCCGAGTCGATCCTGACCCGCCAGGGCCACGAGCTGCTGGCCAACTTCCTGAAGCGTCGCCCCCAGGCGCCGCTGGGCCGTGCCTGATTCGAGGAGAACCATGATGCAGATGCGAGATGCCCTCGGGGCCCTGATGCGCCGCGAGAACCTCAGCTTCGCCGAGACCCATGAGGTGATGCGCCAGATCATGACCGGGGAGGTCAGCGACCCGCAGATCGCCGCCTTCCTGATGGGCATGGCCATGAAGGGCGAGACCGCCGAGGAGATCAGCGCCGCCGCCCAGGTGATGCGCGAATTGATGAAGCCGGTTCACCTCCAGGCGGACAACGTGGTGGACATCGTCGGCACCGGTGGCGATGGCGCCAACCTGTTCAACGTCTCCACCGCGGCGAGCTTCGTGGTCGCCGCCGCCGGCGGCCACGTGGCCAAGCACGGCAACCGCGGCGTCTCCTCCTCGTCCGGCAGTGCCGACCTCTTCGCCGTGGCGGGTATCCACCTCGACCTCGATGCCGAGCAGGTGGCGCGCTGCATCGAGCAGGTGGGCGTGGGCTTCATGTTTGCTCCCAACCACCACCCGGCGATGCGCTACGCGGTCGCGCCGCGCCGTGAGATGGGCGTGCGCACCCTGTTCAACATCCTCGGGCCCCTGACCAACCCCGCCGGCGCCCCTAACCAGGTGCTGGGCGTCTACGCCCCGGAACTGGTACCGCTGATGGCCGATGTACTGCGTCGCCTGGGCAGCCGTCATGTACTGGTGGTGCACGCCGAGGATGGCCTGGACGAGATATCCCTCGCCCAGCCGACCCTGGTGGCCGAGCTCAGGGAGGGCGAGATCCACGAGTACGTGATCACTCCCGATGAGCTCGGCATCAAGCGCCAGTCCCTGGATCCGCTGCGGGTCGCCTCAGCCGAGGAGAGCCTGCGCCTGGTGGAACAGGCCCTGGTGGGCGAGGGGCCGGCGGCGGACATCGTGTCGCTGAACGCCGGCGCGGCCCTCTATGCCGCCGACGTGGCCGACAGTCTCAAGGAGGGGGTGGCACTGGCCCAGGATGCCCAGGCTTCGAAGCTGCCCCTGGAGAAGCTCAAGGAACTGGCCAATTTTACCCGCGTCTTCCTGCAGTGAGCGCCCTTCACTCTCTTAGCGCACCCCCAAGAGGAGTCACCCCATGAGCGGTTCCAGTACCCCGACCATCCTGACCCGCATCCTCCAGCGCAAGGAGGAGGAGGTCGCCGAGCGCGCCCGCGCCGTGTCCGAGGCCGAGCTGCTGCGCCTGGCCGCTGAGCAGGGGGCACCGCGGGGCTTCAATGCGGCGCTGGCGCGACGCATCGCCCAGGGCGACCCGGCGGTGATCGCCGAGGTCAAGAAGGCCTCGCCCTCCCGCGGGGTGATCCGCGAGGAGTTCCGTCCCGGCGAGATCGCCGCCAGCTATGCCGAGGGTGGCGCCGCCTGCCTCTCGGTGCTCACCGACGCCGACTTCTTCCAGGGCCACGAGGACTTCCTGATTGAGGCCCGCGACGCCTGCAGCCTGCCGGTGATCCGCAAGGACTTCATCACCCACGGCTATCAGGTCAGCGAGGCTCGCGCCATCGGCGCCGACTGCATCCTGCTGATCGTCGCGGCCCTGGACGACGCCCAGCTGGCCGACCTGCACCGCCAGGCGCTGGAACTGGGCATGGACGTGCTGGTGGAGGTCCACGACGCCCTGGAGCTGGAGCGGGCACTCAAACTGGACCTCGACCTGGTGGGCATCAACAACCGCGACCTGCACACCTTTGACACCACTCTGGACACCACCCTGGAGCTGCTGCCGCGCATACCCGCCGGTGTCACCGTGGTCACCGAGTCCGGCATCCACACCCCCGGCGACGTGCTGCGCATGCGCGAGCACGACGTCAACGCCTTTCTCGTCGGCGAGGCCTTCATGCGCGAGGCCGATCCCGGCCAGGCGCTTAGGCGGCTGTTCTTCTGAGCCGCTTGAGCAACTCGATGCTCAGAACGCCGGCGATGTCGGGTCGATCAGGCAGATGACCGTCTCGCCGGGCTGCGGGTCGAGTTCGCTTCGATCGCTGGCTACCCGCACTTGTCCCTTGGCGTCGAGGCAGAAGAGTGCCAGCAGCCGGTCGTCGTGGTCGCGGCGATAGGCGACGAAGTCGTGATCCTCATGCAGGCGTGCCACGCGCACCTCGGCGCCGCGGGCGACCCGGCTGGCCAGGTCGGCCCAGCTGACCTTCTCCCCGAACAGCCGCGGCAGTTCGGCCAGGTCCCGGGGACGCTGGCGCTCGGCCTGGTCATCCCTGCTGGCCTCGATGCGAAATACCTTGCCGGGAGCGAACTGCTCGGCGAAATGCAGCGCCGCCAGGTCGTTGGCCTCGCGATAGGGCGAGAGGGGCAGGAAGTGGCCCAGCCCGGTGAGCTCCAGATGGGTCTCGGCATGTTCGGAGTGGGGCTTGCCGTAGTAGACCGGTAGCCCCACCATGCGCGCCGCTTCCAGCGCCTCACGGTCGGTATCGGTCAGGCGAACCGCGAAGCCGGCCTGCTGCAGCGCCAGGGCGATGGTGCGTGCCACCGGGTTGGCGCCGAGGATCAAAAAGCCGCTGGGCGGCGGCGTCATCACCCCCAGTGCCCTGGCGATGGGGCGTGACAGCAGGCTCTGGATCACCACGGTGGCGATGATCACCAGGAAGGTCACCGGCACCAGCATCTCGGCGCCCTCCACGCCCTGCTCCTCCAGCTTCAGCGCGAACAGCGAGGCCACCGCCGCGGCGACGATGCCGCGGGGGGAGATCCAGGCCAGCAGCGCCCTCTCCCGGAGGTCCAGGCCGCTGCCCAGGGTACAGAACCACACCGCCAGGGGGCGGGCCACCAGCATCAGCACGCCGAGGTACGCCCAGGCCGGCCAGCCCAGTAGGGCGAGCTGGTCCAGCCGCAGGCGTGCGGCGAGCAGGATGAAGAGCCCCGAGATCAGCAGGACCGTCAGGGTCTCCTTGAACTCGATGATCGGCTCGGTGGGTACCCGCTTCATGTTAGCCAGCCAGGCGCCCATCACGGTGACGGTGAGCAGGCCCGATTCGTGGAACAACTGGTTGGAGAGGGTGAAGAGCGCCAGCATCACCATCAGGGTGCCGAAGCTGTGCAGCTGGCGCGGCAGCCAGTGGTGGCGCAGCACGCAGCCCCACAGGTAGCCGCCGGCGCCGCCCAGGCCGAAGCCGATCACCAGGGTGAAGCCGAACAGCGCCAGGGTGTGGGTAAAGGGGTCGCCCGCCGCGCCGATGACCACGAACTCGTAGACCAGCACGGCGCCGATGGCGCCCACCGGGTCGATGAGGATGCCCTCCCAGCGCAGGATCCGGGAGAGCGACTCCTTGGCGCGCAGTGTCTTCAGCAGTGGCAGCACCACCGTGGGCCCGGTGACCACCAGCAGGGCACCGAGCACGCTGGCCATGCCCCAGGAGAGGCCCAGCAGCCAGTGGGCGGTCAGGGCGCTGACCACGGCGGTGATCAGGGCGCCCCAGGTGACCAGCCGGCTTACCGTATGGCCGTGGCCACGCAGCTCGCCGAGGTTCAGGGTCAGGCTGCCCTCGAATAGGATCACCGCCACGGCCAGCGAGACCAGCGGGAAGAGCAGGTCGCCGAGCAGGGCGTCTGGATCGAGCAGGCCACTTGCCGGCCCCACCAGGATGCCGGTGATCAGCAGCGGCAGGATGGCGGGCACCCGGAGGCGCCAGGCGAGCCACTGGCAGGCCAGCGATAGCAGGCCGATGCCGGTGAGGAGTACGGCGGGGCTGTCCATGGCGAGGCTCCAGGCGGGGTCCACTCTGCAGATTAGCCACTACCGATGGGTAGCGCTATACGCGTGATGCCGCAGTTGCCGGAGCGTCTCGTCCGCAGGCGCGGGGGCGCGCACCGCGAGGCGCCCGTTCCTGGCGCCTCGTGTCGTGCAGTGCGGCTCTAACCCTGCCGCTTGAGCTCGGCCAGCAGCGCCTGCAGCGGATGCGGCAGCGCCGTCTCAGACAGGCGCTTCACCTGGCTGCGGCAGGAGTAGCCGGTGGCCAGCAGGCGACCGGCGCTTGCCTCGGCCTCGACTACCGGCTGCCACGACTGGGCGTAGATGGTCTTCGAGGTCTCGAGGTTGCGCGCTTCATGGCCGTAGGTGCCGGACATGCCGCAGCAGCCGGTCGCGACCAGTTCGAGCTCCAGGCCGAAGGCGGCGAACAGCTGTTGCCAGGCCCTGGGGCTGCCCGGGGCGTTGGTCTTCTCGGTGCAGTGCGAGAGCAGCCGGTACCCGGGCCCCGTCACCGCCAGTCGGCGGGGGGCAAGGGTCGGCAGAAGGGCGGCCAGCCACTCCTGCAGCATCAGTACCTCGGGCACGGCGTCGGCCCCCAGCGCCTTCACGTACTCCTGGCGATAGGTGAGGGTCATGGCCGGGTCGATGCCCACCAGCGGTACCCCGGACTCGGCCAGCATCCCGAGTCGTTCGGCCTGTTTCGCGGCGGTGTGCTCGAAGGCACCCAGGAAGCCCTGCACGTTGAGCGGCTTGCCGTTGGGAGAGTAGGGGGCCACGAAGACCCGGAACTCAAGCCGGCTCAACAGCTCGACGATATCCATGACCAGCCGGGCCTCGAAGTAGCTGGTGAAGGCGTCCTGGACGATCACCACACTGCGCGCCTTCTGGGCATCGGTGAGCAGGCCCAGCGAGGTCGGGGTCGCCTCCGCCACGCCCCAGGCCGCCAGCTGCTTCCTCAGGCTGGCGCGGGAGAGCCGGGGGCTGTCCACCATGCCGACGGGGCCGGCCAGCAGGCGCTCCACCAGCCGGTTGCCCAGGGCGGCATTGTAGAGCGGGGCGATGCGCGACAGGGTCGGGACCATGAACTCCAGGCCGCCGATCAGGTAGTCACGCACCGGGCGCAGGTAGCGGCCGTGGTAGACCTCGAGGAATTGCGCGCGGGAGTCCGGCACGTTGACCTTGATCGGGCACTGGCCGGCACAGGACTTGCAGGCCAGGCATCCGGCCATGGCGTCGTAGACCTCGTGGGAGAAGTCCTTCTCGCCGCGTCGCCTGGCCAGGGTGTTGCCGAGCCGCTTCGGGAAGTCCCTGACGAAGCCCCAGGCACCCTCGGCCTTCTTCTTTCGGGACTCCTCGACCAGGTCGACGCCGGCCTCGCTCTGCAGGCGCAGCCACTCGCGGACCAGGCTGGCGCGCCCCTTGGGGGAGTGGATGCGGTCGCGGGTGGCCTTCCACGACGGGCACATGGCGTCATCGGGATCGTAGTTGTAGCAGGCACCGTTGCCGTTGCAGTAGACGGTGGCGGCGTGGGCCTGCCATGCTCGCTCGTCGATGGTCCGATCGTGCTGGCCCCGGGTCGGCACACCATCGATGGTCAGCAGGCCCGGGTCGACCAGGTTCACTGCCTCATCTTGAGTGGCTTCTCCTGTCGCCAGTGGGGTAGCGATCTTGCCAGGGTTCAACTGGTTGTGGGGATCGAAGGCCGCCTTGATCCGCTGCAGGCTGGGGTAGAGCTCGCCGAAGAACCTCGGCGCGTACTCCGAGCGCACGCCCTTGCCGTGCTCTCCCCACAGCAGGCCGCCGTACTTGCGGGTCAGCTCGGCCACCTCGTCGGAGACCTCGCGGATCAGCCGCTCCTGGGCCGGGTCCTTCATGTCGATGGCGGGGCGCACGTGCAGCACCCCGGCATCCACGTGGCCGAACATGCCGTACTCGAGGCCCCGGGCATCGAGGGCGGCCCGGAATTCGGCGATGAAGTCGGCCAGATGCTCCGGGGGCACCGCGGTGTCCTCGACGAAGGGGATGGGGCGCTTCTCGCCCTTGGCATCGACCCTGGCGTTGCCCAGCAGGCCCACGGCCCGTTTGCGCATCCCGTAGACCTTCTGGATCTGCCCGCGCCCCTCGGCCAGGGTGAAGCCCAGGCGCTCGACGCTGTGGTCACTCTCCAGGTGGCGACAGAAGGCCTCGACGCGCTCACTCAGGCGCTCGGGGTCATCGTCGTTGAACTCCACCAGGTTGATGCCGCGTACCGGCGTCTCACCGGCGGGGAAGAACTCCGCCACGCTGTCCCAGACGAAGTCCTCCATGGCCAGGGTCAGTACCCGGTCGTCAACCGTCTCGATAGAGGTGGGGCCGGCGGAACTGGCCTTGAGCGCCTTGGCGTCGCGCAGGGCATCCATGAAGCCGGCGTAGCGCACATTGACCAGGGTTGAGTGTCTGGGGATCGGCAGCACGTTGAGCACCGCCTCGTCGAGCAAGCCCAGCGAGCCCTCGGAGCCACACAGCAGGCTGTTCATGTCGAGCCGGCCCCGGTCATCTCTCAGGTGCGCCAGGTCGTAGCCGGTCAGGCAGCGGTTGAGGGGCGGAAACTTGGCCCGGATCAGCTCGCCCTGGGTATCGATGACCTCCAGGGCGGTACGGTAGGCACGGCCGCTGGTGGTCTCGGGGGCACACAGCGTCTGAAGCTCGCTCTCCGCCACCGGCCGGCTGACCAGCCTCTCGCCGCCCAGCAGGAGTGCCTCGAGCTCGAGCACGTGGTCACGGGTCTTGCCGTACTCGCAGCTGCCCTGGCCGCTGGCGTCGGTGGAGATCATGCCACCGATGGTGGCGCGATTGGAGGTCGAGAGGTCGGGGGCGAAGAACAGCCCGTGGGGCTTGAGCGCCGCGTTGAGCTGGTCCTTGACCACCCCGGCCTGGACCCGCACCCGGCGGTTCTCCACGTCGATCTCGAGAATCCGGTTCATGTGCCGCGACACGTCCACCACCAGACCGTCGGTGAGCGACTGGCCGTTGGTGCCGGTGCCGCCGCCGCGGGGCGTGAGCACCACCTGGCGGTGCTCGACCTGGCCGGCCAGGTGGGCGATGCGCTGCAGGTCCTCGCCGTGGCGGGGGTAGAGCGCGGCCTGTGGCAGGCGCTGGTAGATGGAGTTGTCGGTGGCCAGCACCGTACGATCGGCGTAGTCCGGGGCGATCTCACCCTCGAAGCCGGCGGCCTTCAGGGTCTCGAGAAAACGCAGGTAGGGTGCGGCAAGCCCGGGGGCGGTGCCGGCATCGGTGGTGTCCAGTCGAGCGATCATGGGCATCTTCGTGAGGAAGCGTGGATGGAGCTACTTTACCGCGCGGGGCCCGAGGGCGCATCCCGGCGGCCGGTTCGCGTGGCGCCACTTTCGCCTTTTGCCTACAATGGTCGGTCTGTTTCCTGCCGCCGCTTACCCGCGGCCGACACCTCCAATCACCGACTGCAACGGACCGATTCCATGCTCGATCCCAAACTGCTGCGCAGCGACCTCGAGACGGTCGCCCAACGACTCGCCAAGCGGGGCTTTGCCTTGGACACCGAACGCCTTTCGGCGCTGGAGTCCCGGCGCCGGGAGCTGCAGGCCGAGACCGAGTCGCTGCAGGCCGAGCGCAACACCCGCTCCAAGGCGATCGGCAAGGCCAAGGCAGCGGGCGAGGATATCCAGCCGCTGCTCGACGAGGTGAGTGATCTGGGCGAGCGCCTGGATGGCGCCAAGACGCGTCTGGCCGAGGTCCAGGCCGAGTGGGACGATGCGGTGAGCGGCATTCCCAACCTGCCCCACGAGAGCGTGCCCGAGGGGGCCGACGAGAGCGACAACGTCGAGCTGCACCGCTGGGGCACCCCCCGCGAGTTCGACTTCACGGTTCGCGACCACGTCGACCTGGGCGAACTGAAGGGGGACCTCGACTTCGACCTGGCCGCCAAGCTGACCGGGGCGCGTTTCGCGGTGATGCGCGGACCCATCGCGCGGCTGCACCGTGCGCTGACGCAGTTCATGCTCGACAAGCAGACCCAGGAGCATGGCTACGAGGAGTGCTACGTGCCCTACATGGTCAACGAGGCTTCGCTGCGCGGCACCGGCCAGCTGCCCAAGTTCGGCGAGGACCTGTTCAGGCTGGACGATGAGCGCGGCTACCACCTTATCCCCACCGCCGAGGTGCCGCTGACCAACTTTGCTCGTGACGAGATCCTCGAGGCCAAGGCGTTGCCGGTGAAGCTCACCGCCCATACGCCCTGCTTCCGCAGCGAGGCGGGCTCCCATGGCCGCGATACGCGCGGCATGATCCGCCAGCACCAGTTCGACAAGGTGGAGATGGTGCAGATGGTCGAGCCGGAGCAAAGCTACACGGTGCTGGAGGAGATGCGCGGCCACGCCGAGGCGATTCTCCAGGCCCTCGAGCTGCCCTACCGGGTGGTGACCCTGTGCAGCGGCGACATGGGATTCGGCGCCGCCAAGACCTACGACCTGGAGGTATGGATCCCCAGCCAGGAGACCTACCGCGAGATCTCCTCGGTCTCCAATTGCGAGGACTTTCAGGCGCGGCGCATGCAGGCGCGCTTCCGCCATCCCGAACAGAAGAAGCCACAGCTGCTGCATACCCTCAACGGCTCCGGTCTGGCGGTGGGGCGTTGCCTGGTGGCGGTGCTGGAGAACTACCAGAACGCCGACGGCTCGGTGACCGTGCCCGAGGCGTTGCGTCCCTATATGGGGGGGCAGGAAGCGATCAATCTGTAACCTGGCCCAGTGCCTGGGTGCATCGAACCCCCGCCGGCGGCGGGGGTTCGGCGTTTTGGAGACATTGCTGTCGATTGTTGCCGTCCTGGCGAAGGGGCATGATGAAGGCCATGAACGGCTAGGGAGATCCTGATGAGGGATGCTGACGAGGATACGACGGGCATCATACCGCTGAACCTGGTGCTGGGGCTGGCGGCGCTGGTGGTGATCGTGGCCGGTATGCGGGCCGGTGCCAGCCTGCTGGTACCCATGCTGCTGGCGGCCTTTATCGCGGTGATCTGCACCGCACCGGTACTGTGGCTCAACCGCCATGGCCTGGGATTGCGCCTCTCGGTATGGCTGACCCTGATAGTGATCGGCGGAGTCATCTCGCTGCTGGGCGTGCTGCTGGTCAACAGCTTCGGTACCTTCGTCGATGCCCTGCCGGGCATCGAGCAGAAGCTCTATGACTACTACCTGGGGCTGCTGGATGGCCTGTCGCGCCTGGGTCTGGCCATCGATACCGAACGCCTGGCCGAGCTGCTGGATGCCGAACAGCTGGGCGGCTGGATCCCGGCCCTGATCGGGGAGGTGGGCAACCTGCTGATGCAGAGTGTCGTGGTCGGGCTGCTGGCGGTGTTCATGCTCTTCGAGACCCTGAATTTCCGCGACAAGCTCTCCCGTGCCCTGGCCAACCCGGCCCCCAGCCTGGATCGCTTCAGCGAATTCAGCCTGACCCTCAAGCGCTACCTGGCGGTGAAGACGGTGGTCAGCCTGGTGACCGGCGCCCTGGTCTGGGTCGCCTGCCTGCTGGTGGGGGTGGATTTCCCGCTGCTATGGGCGGTGCTCGCCTTTGCCCTCAACTATATTCCCAATATCGGGTCGGCCATCGCCGCGGTGCCGCCGGTGATGCTTCTGCTGGTCTCGCCCCAGGGTGGTCTGATCGATGCGTTGCTGCTGGCGTCGGCCTATCTGGGCATCAACTTTTTGATCGGCAATATCGTCGAGCCACGGATGATGGGCAAGGCGCTGGGGCTCTCCACCTTCGTGGCCTTCCTGTCGCTGGTGGTATGGGGTTGGGTCTTCGGCGCGGTGGGGATGCTGCTGTCGGTGGTGCTGACCATGACCCTGAAGATTGCCCTGGACAGCCACCCCCAGACACGCTGGATCGCCCATCTGCTGGGGCCGGGCGACGAGCCGGCGCTGGTCGCGGCGGATCGGCCGCCTTCCGAGCGGGACGACGAAGAGGGGGTCTGACAGGGGGCTGAAACGACATCGCCCCGGCCGAGGCCGGGGCGATGTCGACGGTGTACTGCCGTCGGCCTACTACAGTGCCGCTCAGGCGTTCTGTTCGATGAACTGGCTGAGCTGGGACTTGGATTGGGCGCCGACCAGCGAGGCGACCTTGGTGCCGGACTTGAACAGCATCACGGTGGGGACGCCGCGGACGCCCTGCTCGGCGGCGATCTCGGGTGCATCGTCGACATTGATGCTGACGACCTTGAGGTTGCCGCTGCGCTCCTCGGCAACCTCGTCGACCACCGGTGCCATCACCTTGCAGGGACCGCACCAGGGTGCCCAGAACTTGAGCAGCACCGGCGTGTCGGCCTTGAGGACTTCCTGCTCGAAGTTGGCATTGGTGACATCGACGTTATTGGCCATGGGGTTCTCCAGTTGCGTTGCGCTGCATCGAGCGGATCGGGTAGGCAGGCGACAGCTCGGGTCGCCTGTCCGGTCGGACGATGTTAGCGGTCGTCCGGAGTGCTGGCAAATCGGGAATGTCTATCGGCGCTATGTGCGGCGCCAAGCATTATATGCTATAAAGGCATTAGTATTTCATTTGATATTCCATTTTCCATCGCTTCGACGCCCTTCAGCCGGATGGGGCGGCATGGGAGAGTCGCCATGAAACTGCAGCAGCTGCGCTACGTCTGGGAAGTCACTCGCCACAACCTCAATGTCTCGGCCACCGCCCAGAGCCTGTTCACCTCGCAACCCGGGATCTCCAAGCAGATCCGCCTGCTCGAGGATGAGCTGGGCGTCGAGATCTTCGCCCGCAGCGGAAAGCACCTGACACGGGTCACTCCGGCGGGGCAGGCGATCGTCGAGCTGGCCGGCGAGGTGCTGCGGCTGACCGACAACATCAAGGAGGTCGCTCAGGAGTTCAGCGATGAGCGCCGTGGCAGCCTGTCGGTGGCCACGACCCACACCCAGGCGCGCTACGCACTGCCGCCGGTGATCCGCGAGTTCACGCGCCAGTACCCCGACGTGGCCCTGCATATGCAGCAGGGTACGCCCAAGCAGATCGCCCAGATGGTCAGCGATGGCCAGGCAGACTTCGCCATCGCCACCGAATCGCTGGAGCTGTTCAACGACCTGGTGCTGCTGCCCTGCTACCGCTGGAACCGCTGCATCCTGGTGCCCCAGGGACACCCCCTGGCCGAGGAGGGCGAGCTGACCCTGGAGGCCATCGCAAGGCATCCTCTGGTCACCTACGTGTTCGGCTTCACCGGCCGTTCCCAGCTCGACGATGCCTTCCGTGACAGGGGACTTACCCCCAACGTGGTGCTGACTGCCGCCGATGCGGACGTGATCAAGACCTATGTGCGTCTGGGCCTCGGGGTAGGGATCGTCGCCCATATGGCGGTGGATCCGGAGCACGACACCGACCTGGTGGCGCTGGACGCCGGCCACCTGTTCGCGAGTTCCACTACCAAGATCGGCATCCGCCGCGGCACCTTTATGCGCGGCTATATGTACGACTTCCTCAAGGGGTTTGCGCCCCATCTGGAGCGTGACGTGGTGGATGCCGCCCTGGCCGCCGGGCCGCGCCACGAGCGGGGGCTGTTCGAGGGACTCGAGCTGCCGCTGCGCTAGGCGGTGGTGATGACCACGGCGTCGCCGGCGGCTATCACGCGGCGACGCATGGTGCGGAGGATGAAGACGGCCGCCCGGAACACCGGGCGGCCGTGCTGCATTCAGCGGGCTCAGTGCTGCAGGTGCAGGCCGCACTCGCGCTTGGCCTCGACCTTGGTGGGGTCGAAGTAGTCGAACTCGTTGGGCAGGTCGTGGCGCAGGAGATAGGCATGGAGGTCCTTCGCCGTCCAGTGCAGCAGCGGCGCCACCTTGAGCAGCCCGTCGGCATTGCGGCTGACCGGCGCCATGCGCGAGCGCTGGGGGGTGTCCTCGGCGCGCAGGGCGGTGAACCAGACGTCTGGCGCCATCTCGCCGAGAGCCCGCTCGAAGGGCTCGATCTTCACTTCCCGGGTAAAGGCGTCGTGTCGTGGGTCGTCGATGCCGGGGAAGGGACCGTCCAGCGCCTCGCGGTGAGCGCGGGTGCGACGCGGCAGGTAGCTGATCAGGTTGAGGTCGAGGCGGCGCACCAGGGCGTCGGCGAAGCTGTAGGTGGCCTCGGTGTTGTAGCCGTGGTCCATCCACACCACCGGAATATCCGGCCGCTGGCGGGAGACCATGTGCAGGATGACCGCCTCGAAGGGGCGGAAATTGGTGGTGCAGATCGGCCGGCTACCCTGGCCCAGGGCCCAGCGGATCAGTGCTTCCGGGTCCTGGCCGAGGTCGCGGTTGATGATGTCGAGCGTCTCAGTCATGGGGCGTCTCCTGATGCGTATGCCGCCTACCCTAGCCGAGCCGCGGGGGGCGCGCCCAATACCGATTTCTTGCGTTGTTATTACAAAAACAGTGAAAGGTGGCTTCTCCTTATTCCCTTTTGTCTCAAGTCGAGAGTGCCGACATCAGGTGGCGGATCTTGTCCCAGGTCTCCTGATACTCCGCCTCGCCCTCCGAGTCGGCCACCAGGCCGCCGCCCCCCCACAGGTGCAGGCGGCCGCCGTCCGCCACGGCGGTGCGGATGGCGATGGAGGTGTCCATATGGCCACGGGTGTCCATATAGCCGAGGCTGCCGCAGTAGACGCTGCGCCGGCTCGGCTCCAGCTCGTCGATGATCTGCATGGCACGTACCTTGGGAGCTCCGGTGATGGAGCCACCGGGGAAGGCGCCTGCCAGCAGCTCCAGCGGCGTGCGTCCGTCGGCAAGCGTGCCGGTGACCACGCTGACCAGGTGATGGACGTTGGTGTAGCTTTCCAGGCCACACAGTTGTGGCACCCGTACCGTGCCGGGGCGACAACTGCGCCCCAGGTCGTTGCGCAGCAGGTCGACGATCATCACGTTCTCGGCGCGATCCTTCAGGCTCCCCTCGAGTTCGGCGGCTAGGCGGGCGTCGCTCCCGGGGGTGTCGCCGCGTGGTCGGGTGCCCTTGATGGGGCGGGTCTCCACCTGGCCATCACGGCACGCCAGGAAGCGTTCCGGTGACAGTGAGAGGATCGCTTGCTCGCCCTGTGCGGAGGGCCAGGTCATGAAGCTGGCGAAGGGCGTCGGGGTGGCCGCGCGCAGCCGTCGATAGGCCGCCCACAGGTCGCCTTCGTAGGGCGCGCTGAAGCGCTGGGCCAGGTTGACCTGGTAGCAGTCGCCGGCGCGGATATAGCGCTGCACCGCCTCGAAGCGGTCCAGATAGGCGTCGCGGTCGAGCTCTGCGGCAAACGGGGCCGTCAGGTGGCAGTCGTTCTCGGCGGCGGGAGCGGCGTTCAGCCACTCGAGGGCCTGGCGGCGGCGCTCGGGAGTGGCCACCAGCCAGGCCTCGCCACGCTGGTGATCCTGGATCAGCGCCCAGTCGTAGAGGCCCACCCGGCTGGCCGGCAGCGCCACGGCGCGGCGGGCACGTTGCCCCACCGGCTCCAGCTGATAGCCGAGGTCATAGCTCCAGTAGCCGATCAGCCCGCCCAGGAAGGGCAGTTCGCTCACCGGCAGCGGCCCGGTCGCGGGGAGTCGCTCGAGCAGCGCCTGCTGGGCGGCAAAGGGGGAGAGGTCCCGAAGCTCCGGCACGCCGTCGACCCGGCCCGCCTCATCCACCTCAAGCACTGCCAGCGGGTCGCTCGACAGGATGTCGTAGCGCCCCGCCGGTGCCTCCGGACGGCCACTGTCCAGCAGCACAGCACCGGGCCTTCGGCGCAGGCGCGCGAAGGCGGAGAGCGGGGTGGGCCGATAGGGGTGCGGCGTGATCTGGAGTGGTGAGCTCATCGACGGGACGGGCCTGTACAGAGGGGGCGCCCATTCTAGGCGCCGAGGGCGCCGCTGTCCTCGTTGCGGGGCGCTTGCCGACTCAACGCTGCCGGCCGCATTGTCGACATCTGGAGCCGGCAAGGCTGGGTTGTCTACAACCAAAGACGTATCGTTCGGCCATGACGCCATGTTGACCCGAGGACGGGCAATGGCTACTCTTCGCTCATCCCATAATTGTCGACAATCATCATGAAGCCAGCCGAAGCCGAATCGTCCAGCCCCGAGGTGCGTACCCTCGCCGAGCGCGTCTTCCAGCAGCTGCAGGATGCCATCGTCCGCGGCGAGATGGCACCCGGCAGCAAGATCACCGAGCCTGGCCTGTCACGCACCTATGGCATCTCCCGTGGACCGCTGCGCGAGGCGATGCGCCGCCTCGAGGCGCACCGCCTGATCGAGCGGGTGCCCCACGTCGGCGCCCGGGTGGTAAAGCTCTCCATGAAGGAGCTGCTCGAGCTGTTCGACGTGCGTGAGGCCCTGGAGAGCATGGCCGCCCGCCTGGCGGCCGAGCACATGACCGCCGAGGAGATCGCTGGGCTGCGCGAGGTGCTCGCGATGCACGAGCGCCAGGCCGACCTCAAGAAGGGCGAGGCCTACTTCCAGCGCGAGGGTGACCTGGACTTCCACTACCGCATCGTCCAGGGCAGCCACAATCGCATGCTGGTGACCATGCTCTGCGATGACCTCTATTACCTGGTGCGGCTCTACCGCACCCAGTTCAGCGCCAGTGGCTCTCGCCCCCAGCGCGCCTTCGTCGAGCACCATCGCATCGTCGACGCCATCGAGGCCGGCGACGCCGAGCTCGCCGAACTGCTGATGCGACGCCATGTCAGCGCCTCCCGGTCCAATGTCGTCGATCGCTACGCCGCTTCCCTCAGGGAGCTGGAAGAGACCACTGCCTGACCCCTTACCGGATACCACAGGAGAAACACCATGACCCAGCAGACTCCCGGCGCTCGCTTCCGCGCCGCCCTCGAGGCCAATCGCCCGCTGTCCATCGTCGGTACGATCAACGCCTATACCGCCATGATGGCCGAGCGCGTGGGCCACCAGGCCATCTACCTCTCCGGCGGCGGCGTGGCCAACGCCTCCTTCGGCCTGCCGGACCTGGGCATGACCACCATGAACGACGTGGTCGAGGACGCCCACCGCATCTGCGGCGCTACCGACCTGCCGCTGCTGGTGGACATCGATACCGGCTGGGGTGGGGCCTTCAACATTGCCCGCACCGTCAAGGAGATGCAGCGTGCCGGCGTGGCCGCCGTGCACCTCGAGGACCAGGTCGCCCAGAAGCGCTGTGGCCACCGCCCCAACAAGGAGATCGTCTCCAAGCAGGAGATGGTCGACCGTGTCAAGGCTGCCGCCGATGCACGCCTCGATCCGGACTTCTATCTGATCGCCCGCACCGACGCCTTCCAGAAGGATGGGCTGGATGCCGCCATCGAGCGCTCACAGGCCTGCATCGAGGCGGGCGCCGACGCCATCTTCGCCGAGGCGGTGCACACCCTCGACGACTATCGTGCCTTCTGCGAGCGCGTCGATGCGCCGATCCTGGCCAATATCACCGAGTTCGGTGCCACTCCGCTGTTCTCCCAGCAGGAGCTGGCCGAGGTAGGCTGCCGCATGGTGCTCTATCCGCTGTCCGCCTTCCGCGCCATGAACGCGGCGGCGCTCAAGGTCTACCAGAGCATTCACGACAACGGCCACCAGCGTGACGTGGTCGACTTGATGCAGACCCGCGACGAGCTCTACGACTTCCTCAACTACCACAGCTTCGAGCAGAAGCTCGATGCCCTCTTCGTCGAGAAGGGCAGCGACGCCTGAGACGCGCCCCACACCGGAAACACCATTCAAGAGGAGAGAGAACATGGCTGATAAACCCGTTAGTGGCGCAGGCCTGCGCGGCCAGAGCGCCGGCACCACCGCCCTGTGCACCGTCGGCAAGACCGGCTCGGGCCTCACCTACCGCGGCTTCGACATCAAGGAGCTGGCGGAGAAGGCGAAGTTCGAGGAAGTGGCCTACCTGCTGCTCAAGGGCAAGCTGCCCAACCAGGCCGAGCTCGACGCCTACATCACCAAGCTCAAGGGCCTGCGCGGCCTGCCCGCCGAACTCCGCACCGTGCTCGAGCAGATCCCCAAGGATGCCCACCCCATGGACGTGATGCGCACCGGCGCCTCCATGCTGGGCAACCTGGAGACCGAGCAGAGCTTCGATGAGCAGCAGGACGTCTCCGACCGCCTGCTGGCCGTGCTGCCGTCGATCATCTGCTACTGGTACCGCTTCAGCCACGATGGCGTGCGCATCGAGACCGAGACCGACGACGAGTCGGTGGGTGGCCACTTCCTGCACATGCTGCGCGGCGAGCCGGCTTCCGAGCTGCACGCCCGGGTGATGAACGTCTCGCTGATCCTCTACGCCGAGCACGAGTTCAACGCCTCCACCTTCACCGCACGCGTCTGCGCCTCCACGCTCTCCGACATGCACTCCTGCGTGACCGGCGCCATCGGCTCCCTGCGCGGCCCGCTGCATGGTGGTGCCAACGAGGCGGCCATGGAGATGATCGAGGACTGGAAGTCCGCCGACGAGGCCGAGAGCAAGATCCTCGGCATGCTCGAGCGCAAGGACAAGATCATGGGCTTCGGCCACGCGATCTATCGCGAGTCCGACCCGCGCAACGCGATCATCAAGGAGTGGTCGAAGAAGCTTTCCGAGGACGTCGGCGACAGCGTGCTCTACCCGGTCTCCGAGCGCGTCGAGGCGGTGATGTGGCGCGAGAAGAAGCTGTTCTGCAACGCTGACTTCTTCCACGCCAGCGCCTACCACTTCATGGACATCCCCACCAAGCTGTTCACGCCGATCTTCGTCTGCTCGCGCGTCACCGGCTGGTGTGCCCATGTCTTCGAGCAGCGCGCCAACAATCGCATCATTCGCCCGAGTGCCGACTACATCGGTCCGGAGAAGAGCGAGTGGGTACCGATCGAGCAGCGCGACTGATCGATCGCCGCCCCCGGACGGCCGACCTGGCCGTCCGGCCTTCTTCCCCCTTCTCCGACGCCTGCAAGAGACCCCTCACGCCATGAATACCGACTACCGTAAACCGCTTCCCGGCACCGAGCTGGACTACTTCGACGTGCGTGCGGCCGTCGAGGAGATCCAGCCCGGTGCCTACGACACCCTTCCCTATACCTCGCGGGTACTGGCCGAGCAGCTGGTGCGCCGCTGCGAGCCGGAGATGCTCACCGACTCGCTCAAGCAGCTGATCGAACGTCGTCGCGACCTGGACTTCCCCTGGTACCCGGCCCGGGTGGTGTGCCACGACATCCTCGGCCAGACGGCACTCGTCGACCTGGCCGGCCTGCGTGACGCCATCGCCGAGCAGGGTGGGGACCCCGCCAAGGTCAACCCGGTGGTGCCGACCCAGCTGATCGTCGACCACTCCCTGGCCGTGGAGCATGCCGGCTTCGAGGCGGACGCCTTCGACAAGAACCGCGCCATCGAGGATCGTCGCAACGAGGATCGCTTCCACTTCATCGAGTGGACCAAGACCGCCTTCGAGAACGTCGACGTGATCCCCGCCGGCAACGGCATCATGCACCAGATCAACCTGGAGAAGATGTCGCCGGTGGTGCAGCACCGCGACGGTGTGGCCTTCCCCGACACCTGCGTGGGCACCGACAGCCATACCCCGCATATCGACTGCCTGGGCGTCATCGCCGTCGGCGTCGGTGGCCTCGAGGCCGAGACCGTGATGCTGGGCCGTCCCTCCATGATGCGCCTGCCCGACATCGTCGGCGTGGAGCTGACCGGCAAGCCCAAGCCCGGCATCACCGCCACCGATATCGTGCTGGCGATCACCGAGTTCCTGCGCCGCGAGCGCGTGGTGGGGGCGTATCTCGAGTTCTTCGGCGAGGGGGCCAAGACCCTTACCATCGGTGACCGCGCCACCATCTCCAACATGACGCCCGAGTACGGGGCGACTGCGGCGATGTTCTATATCGACGAGCAGACCATCGACTACCTGACGCTGACCGGCCGCGAGCCGGAGCAGGTCGAGCTGGTCGAGACCTACGCCAAGCAGACCGGCCTGTGGGCCGACAGCCTGGCCGGTGCCCAGTACGAGCGGGTGCTGACCTTCGACCTGTCCAGCGTGGAGCGTAACCTGGCGGGCCCCTCCAACCCGCACCGTCGCCTGCCCACCAGCGCCCTGCATGACCGCGGCATCGCCGTGGACTACGACAAAGCCCAGGCGGAGGAGAGGGAGGGCAAGATGCCCGATGGCGCGGTGATCATCGCCGCCATCACCAGCTGCACCAACACATCCAACCCGCGCAACGTGGTGGGTGCCGCCCTGCTGGCCAAGAAGGCCAATGAACTGGGCCTGACGCGCAAGCCCTGGGTAAAGAGCTCCTTCGCCCCCGGCTCGAAGGTGGCGCGCCTCTACCTGGAGGAGGCCGGGCTGCTGCCGGAGCTGGAGAAGCTCGGCTTCGGCATCGTCGCCTACGCCTGTACCACCTGTAACGGCATGTCCGGGGCGCTCGATCCCAAGATCCAGCAGGAGATCATCGACCGCGACCTCTATGCCACCGCGGTGCTCTCCGGCAACCGCAACTTCGACGGTCGCATCCACCCCTATGCCAAGCAGGCCTTCCTGGCCTCACCGGCACTGGTGGTGGCCTACGCCATCGCCGGTACCGTGCGTTTCGACATCGAGAAGGATGTGCTGGGTACCGACAAGGGCGGTAACCCGGTGACCCTCAAGGACCTGTGGCCCTCCGACGAGGAGATCGATGCCATCGTCGGCGAGTTCGTCAAGCCCGAGCAGTTCAAACAGGTCTATATCCCGATGTTCGACCTGGACGCCTTCGAGAAGGCCGAGAGTCCGCTCTACGACTGGCGCCCCCAGAGTACCTATATCCGCCGCCCGCCTTACTGGGAGGGCAACATGGCGGCCGTGCGTGAGCTCAAGGGCATGCGGCCGCTGGCGATCCTGCCGGACAACATCACCACCGACCATCTGTCGCCGTCCAACGCCATCATGATGGACAGCGCGGCGGGGGAGTACCTGCACAAGATGGGCCTGCCGGAGGAGGACTTCAATTCCTACGCCACCCACCGCGGCGACCACCTCACCGCCCTGCGGGCCACCCTGGCCAACCCCAAGCTCTTCAATGAGATGGTACGCGACGAGAACGGTGAGGTTCGGCAGGGGTCGCTGGCACGCATCGAGCCGGAAGGCGAGGTGACCCGCATGTGGGAGGCCATCGAGACCTACATGGAGCGCAAGCAGCCGCTGATCGTCATCGCCGGTGCCGACTATGGTCAGGGCTCCTCCCGTGACTGGGCGGCCAAGGGCGTGGCCCTAGCCGGGGTCGAGGCGATTGTCGCCGAGGGCTTCGAGCGCATCCACCGCACCAACCTGATCGGCATGGGCGTGATGCCACTGCAGTTCAAGGAGGGCACCACCCGTCACACCCTGCAGCTCGACGGTACCGAGACCTATGACGTCGAGGGCAAGCCGGCGCCGGGCGCGACCCTGGAGCTGGTGATCCACCGCAAGACCGGCGAGGTCGATCGCGTACCGGTGACCTGCCGCCTGGATACCGCCGAGGAAGTCACCATCTACTCCGCCGGCGGCGTGCTGCAGCGCTTCGCCAAGGACTTCCTGGAGTCCTCGGAGGTGGCAAGCGCATGAGCCAGGTTCCTCAGATCCGGATCCCCGCCACCTATATGCGTGGCGGGACCAGCAAGGGTGTGTTCTTCAAGCTGACCGACCTGCCCGAGGCTGCGCAGGTGCCGGGCGAGGCTCGCGACCGCCTGCTGATGCGGGTGATCGGCAGCCCCGACCCCTACCAGAAGCAGATCGACGGCATGGGCGGGGCCACCTCCAGCACCAGCAAGACGGTAATCCTCTCGAAGAGCGAAAGCCCCGACCACGACGTGGACTACCTGTTCGGCCAGGTCGCCATCGACAACGCCTTCGTCGACTGGAGCGGCAACTGCGGCAACCTTTCCGCGGCGGTGGGGCCCTTCGCGATCAGCAATGGCCTGGTTGACCCGGCGCGCATTCCGGAGAACGGCGAGGCCGAGGTGCGCATCTGGCAGGCCAATATCGGCAAGACCATCGTCTCCCGGGTGTCGATCCGGGACGGCGAGGTGCAGGAGACCGGTGACTTCGAGCTGGACGGGGTGACCTTTCCTGCCGCCGAGGTGCCGGTGGCCTTCAAGGACCCGGCGGACGGCGAGGGTGCCATCTTCCCTACCGGCAACCTGGAGGATGAACTGGAGGTGCCCGGTGTCGGCACCCTCAAGGCGACCCTGATCAACGCCGGCATCCCGACCGTCTTCCTGAATGCGGACGAACTCGGCTATACCGGTACCGAGCTGCAGGAGGCGATCAACGGCGACGCCGCGGCGCTGGAGAAGTTCGAGACCATTCGCGCCCACGGGGCGGTGAAGATGGGGCTGATCAAGGAGGTGGCCGAGGCCGCGGCCCGCCAGCACACCCCCAAGGTGGCCTTCGTGGCGCCGCCGGCAGACTACCTCGCCTCCAGCGGCAAGCAGGTGAAGGCCGATGATATCGACCTGGTGGTGCGCGCGCTCTCCATGGGCAAGCTGCACCACGCCATGATGGGCACCGCGGCAGTGGCCATCGCCTCTGCCGCGGCCATAGAGGGCACCCTGGTCAACCTGGCCGCGGGTGGTGGCAAGCGTAACGCCGTCACCTTCGGGCACCCCTCGGGCAGCCTGCGGGTCGGCGCCGAGGCGAGCCTGGTGGATGGCCGCTGGGTGATCGACGAGGCGGTGATGAGCCGCAGTGCCCGGGTGCTGATGGAGGGCTGGGTGCGCATCCCCGGCGACAGTTTCTAGGGCCTGCCTGGCCAGGGGTCTGCTGAAAGATAAAGACGCCCCGGGTCCCAGGACCCGGGGCGTCTTCTATAGTGAGGGTCACGCATCAAGGGCGTTTGCTCGACAAGGTGACAGGAGGAGTTCATGAGTACCGTGGAAGCCAACGTGCGGCCGGACTACGACGCCGAGCTGCAGAAGATCGCCGACTATGTGCTGGGCTACCGTATCGAGAGCGATGAGGCCTGGAACACCGCGCGGCTCTGTCTGATGGATACCCTGGGTTGCGGCCTGCTGGCGCTGCGCTTTCCCGAATGCACCAAGCACCTCGGCCCGCTGGTGGAAGGCACCGTGGTGCCCCATGGTGCCCGGGTGCCCGGCACCTCCTTTCGTCTGGATCCGGTGAAGGCGGCCTGGGATATCGGCGCCATCGTGCGCTGGCTCGATTACAACGACACCTGGCTGGCTGCGGAGTGGGGACACCCCTCGGACAACCTGGGGGCCATCCTGGCCGTGGCCGACCACCTCTCCCAGAAGCGAGTGGCCCAGGGCGAGGCGCCACTTACGATGCGCGACGTCCTCGAGGCGATGATCATGGCCCACGAGATCCAGGGGGTGCTGGCGCTGGAGAACTCCTTCAACCGGGTGGGGCTCGACCATGTGGTGCTGGTCAAGGTGGCCTCCACGGCGGTGGCGGCGAGGATGCTCGGTGCCGATCGCGAGCAGCTGCTCTCGGCACTCTCCCACGCCTGGGTCGATGGCCAGAGCCTGCGCACCTATCGTCATGCGCCAAACGCCGGGTCACGCAAGAGCTGGGCGGCGGGGGATGCCACCTCCCGGGCGGTGCGCCTGGCGGACATCGCGCTGCGCGGCGAGATGGGCGTCCCCGGTGCGCTCAGCGCCCCCCAGTGGGGCTTCTATGACGTACTGTTCAGCCATACCAACCGCGATCTGGCCACCAAGCCCGAGGGGGAGCGCCGCTTCCGATTCCAGTGCGATTTCGGCAGCTATGTGATGGAGAACATCCTCTTCAAGCTCTCCTTCCCGGCGGAGTTCCATGCCCAGACGGCCTGTGAAGCGGCGGTGACCCTCCACCCCGAGGTGAAGGGGCGAATCGACGAGATCGAGCGGGTCGTGATCACCACGCATGAATCGGCAATCCGTATCATCTCCAAGGAGGGCGACCTGGCCAACCCGGCGGATCGTGACCACTGCCTGCAGTACATGACCGCAGTGCCCCTGATCCTCGGCGAGCTGACCGCCGAACACTACGAAGATGACTTCCACGCCGCACACCCCGAGATCGATGCCCTGCGGGCGAAGATGGAGGTGGTGGAGGAGCCGCGCTATACGCATGACTATCTGGACCCCGACAAGCGCTCCATCGCCAACGCCATCCAGGTCTTCTTCACCGATGGCACCTCTACCGACCAGGTCGCCGTGGAGTACCCCATCGGCCATCGGCGGCGGCGTGAGGAGGGTATCCCGGTGCTGGAGGCCAAGTTCCGGTGCAATCTCGAGACGCGCTTCCCACGCTCGCGCAGCGAGAAGATACTGGCGCTTTGCCAGGACGCGCAGCGCCTGCAGATGACCCCGGTCCATCGCTTCATGGACCTGCTGGTGATCTGAAGGCGCAGGAAGCGACATGCTCTCAAGCGGGGCCATGGCCCCTGTCGTGTAACTGGACTACATTTTTCTCTGTAGGGGCTTGCACCCCACCGGGGAAAGCCGTAAAGTACGCATCCGCTGCCGGCGACGGGCACACGTTGCAGGCGGTGGAGGTGGCAGAAGTGATTGTTCTGCATGGAGTTTTTTCGGGTCACTTCGAAATATTCCGATTGACAATCACGGCACGTTCGGTAGAATGTGCGCCACTGGATTCGCAGTCACCTCGACGAGGTGAGGCAGTCAGCAGTCACGGCAAGCACGCTTCGCTAGACACCGCTTGACACCGCCAGGCGAATCGGTAGAATACGCCTTCCTCGCAGGGCGCTGGCGACACGGAGTTCGCTCCGGCCGGCAGCAAGCGAGACGCTTCACCCGACAGGGTTCGAAGCCGCTCTTTAACAATCGATCAGGTAATTCATGTGGGCGCTTGTCGATGGCTCGGTGATCCATATCATTGAACCATCAAGGCAAGCGACTCGTCATAGATCTTCGGATCTATTTGAGAACGTTTGAGCCTTGAGCCAAGTTTGGTGCTACTTCAAGCACTTATGATCTTAAACTGAAGAGTTTGATCATGGCTCAGATTGAACGCTGGCGGCAGGCCTAACACATGTGGCTCAAGGCTCAAACGTTCTCAAATAGATCCGAAGATCTATGACGAGTCGCTTGCCTTGATGGTTCAATGATATGAATCACCGAGCCATCGACAAGCGCCCACATGAATTACCTGATCGATTGTTAAAGAGCGGCTTCAAACCCTGTCGAGTGAAGCGTCTCGCTTGCTGACGGCCGGAGCGAACTCCGTGTCGCCAGCGCCCTGCGAGGAAGGCGTATTCTACCGATTCGCCTCAGCGTGTCAAGCGGTGGTTGGCGATGCGCTGCATCCCGACCGTGTTCCCGCTGACCGCCCATCTCTTCCTGCCGAGATGGCTGCGAATAGAGCCCTCAGCGAGCCCTGTAGAACGAGTGACGCACATTCTACCTAACGTGCTGTGATTGTCAATCGGAATATTTCGAAGCAATTCGACCTGATTCGAAAATAATCCATGCAGAACAATCACTTCTGCCACCTCCACCGCCTGCAACGTGTGCCCGTCGCCGGCAGCGGATGCGTACTTTACGGATCCGCGAGCCGGGGCGCAAGCCCTTCCGGTAAAAAAGTTCCAGGAACCTCTCCGAAAGGCGAAGACGGCACGACCACTGTCATCCACACCCCTCCACCCGCAGGGGTTGTGGATAGCTCCTCTCGCCGTGCCTGGCTACCGGCTGGCACGGTCGAGCAGCGCGAGTATCGAACGATACGGGATGCCCCCATGCTGGGACAGTCCGATCTCGCAGGTCCGTGAGTTGGAGTAGCCCGCACTGCAGTCGACCACCTGCTCCGCCAGTCCGGCGAGTGCCGAGGCATTGAGTTCCGGCACGCTGAACCCCTTGTCGCCGGCGAAACCGCAGCAGGTAACCTCCGCGGGCACCACCACCTCGCTGGCACAGGCCCGCGCCAGGGCTATCATCTTCTCGCCCAACCCCATCCGCGTGCTGGAGCAGGTCACGTGGACTGCGATCCGCTCCTGGAGTGGCCGAATGGTCAGGCGCGGCAGCAGGTGATCATGGGCGAAGGTGACGGGCTCATGCAGCGCGAGGCAAGCATCGAGGCTCTCCTGCATCTGCAGGGTGCAGGGGCTGGTATCGCAGAGGATCGGATAGCGGCCGTTCTCGCTGGCGGCAAGCAGTTCGCGATTGAGCTCGCGCCCCTTGTGCTCCGCCTCGTCGAACTGCCCCTTGGAACGGAAGGCCATGCCGCAGCAGAGACTATCGACCCGTTCGGGAATCACCACCGCGAACCCGGCCCTGTCGAGCAGCGCCAGGGTGATCTCCATCACCGAGCGCGACTCTCCGGCGTCGCGACGGTCGGCGCCGAACATGCGAGTCGCACAGCTGGGCAGGTAGACCACCCGGGGGCGATCATCGCCCGCATCCGGCAACTCACCCAGCACGCGCACCGGCGCGGCCCCGGGCAGTGCCGGCGTCCACAGCGGTACACGCTCGCCGCTCAGGCGACGCGCGCCGCGGGCCGCACGCGACATCAGTGAATCGCCCATCAGCTTGTTTACCGCCCCTGCGGCCCGCAGCGAGCCTCGCGCCAGCCGGGTGACACCGTCGAAGTGGCGGCCGATGCGGCGCGCCAATCCGGCACGCTGGCTCAGGCGCCGTCGACGCATGTCACGCACCAGATCTCCGGTATTGATCCCTACCGGACACTGGGTCTCGCACAGGCCGTCCACCGCGCAGGTGGCATCCACATGATAGGCAAGGCCCCCACGCAGTGATGCCAGGCGCACCGCATCCGCCTCACCTGCCGAGTCACCCAGCGCCTCGAGGCGTGCCACCTCGCGGGTGATAACGATGCGCTGGCGCGGCGTCAGGGTCAGGTCCCTGGACGGACAGACATGCTCGCAGAAGCCACACTCGATGCACTTGTCGACGATCTCGTGGGCCGCTGGCAAGGGCTTGAGGTTCTCCAGGTGCAGGGTCGGGTTGCGGCTCAGGATCACCTCGGGGTTGAGCTGGTTCTCGGGGTCGAAGAGCGCCTTGATCTCCCACATCAGCGCATAGGCCTCGGGGCCCCACTCCAGCTCCACATAGGGCGCCATGTTGCGTCCGGTACCATGCTCGGCCTTGAGCGAACCGCCATACTCGACCCCAACCAGCTGCGCCACCTCGTCCATCAGCGCCTGGTAGCGCTCGACTTCGCCGGGCTTCTCGAACCCCTGGGGAAAGACGAAGTGCAGGTTGCCCTCCAGGGCGTGGCCGAAGAGGATCGCCTCCGCATAGCCGTGGCGGTGGAAGGTCTCGGTCAGTGCCAGCACGCCTTCGTCGAGACGCTCGATGGGAAAGGCCACGTCCTCGATGATCACCGTGGTGCCGGTGTCGCGCACCGCCCCCACCGCGGGGAACAGGCCCTTGCGGATCTTCCAGTAGAGGGCGTAGCGATCGGTATCGCGGGTGAAGGTGACCGGTTCCAGGGTACGGATACCCTCCAGCGTCCCCTGCACCTCGTCCATGCGCGCGGCCAGGTCGGCATCGTCGTGGCCTCGCACGTCGATCAGCAGCGCCGCCGCCCCGTCGGGGAGCGTGCGCAGCACCTCGGGCATGCCTGCCTCGCGCTCCACCGAGCGCAGCGCGGCACGATCCATCAGCTCCACGGCGGAGACCGGCGAACGCTTAAGGGCGATGGTGGCCCGGCAGGTGGTGGCCATGTCCGGGAAGAAGGCCAGCGCCGCCGCCTTGTGGGGTTCATCCACCACGGTCTGGTAGGTGATGGCGCTGATGAATCCGAGGGTGCCCTCGGAGCCGATCATCAGGTGCTTGAGGATCTCGATGCCGTCGCTGAAGTCGACCAGGCTGTTGAGGGCATAGCCGGTGGTGTTCTTGAGCCGGTACTTGTGGCGGATCCTCTCGGCCAGTTCGGCATTGCCCTGGGTCTCGGCGGCAAGGCGCTCGAGCCCCGCCAGCAGCTCGGCGTGGCTGCCGCGGAAGGCCGCCACGCTCTCGGGGTCGGCGGTATCCAGCAGGCTGCCGTCGGCGAGGATCACGCGCAGGTCACGCACGGTGCGATAGCTGTTCTGGGCGGTGCCACAGCACATGCCGGAGGCGTTGTTGGCGGCGATGCCACCGATCATGCAGCTGTTGATGGAGGCCGGGTCCGGGCCGATCTTGCGTCCGAAGGGGGCGAGCAACTGGTTGGCCCGAGCGCCGATCACCCCGGGCTGCAGGCGGATCGCCCGCCCCTCGTCGAGCAGCTCATGGCCGCGCCAGCCGTGCCCCAGCTGGATCAGCACCGAGTCGGTGACCGCCTGGCCGGAAAGCGAGGTGCCGGCGGCGCGAAAGGTCACCGGCAGCCGTCGGGCCCGGCATTCGGCCAGGATCACGCGCAGCTCCGCCTCGCTCTCGGGGCGCACCACCAGCCTCGGCACCAGGCGATAGAAGCTGGCATCGGTGCCGTACGCCAGGGTGCGCAGCGGATCGTCTATCAGCTGCTCTGCAGGCAACGAGGCCGCCAGGGCGGCCTTCAGCTCCCGGTAGGCCTCGGCGCTCGGCCGGCTCATCGCGAGATCCCGGCGGAGTCACCGGCATGGCGCACGATGACCACCAGTTCACGCGGCCCGTGCACCCCGTAGGCCAGGGTCTGCTCGATATCGGCGGTCTTGCTGGGGCCCGAGATCAGCAGGGCGTTGGTCGGCATGCCATCGGCCCAGCCATGGCCCTCGACAACATCGAAGAAGGTGTCCGCAAGGGTATCGGCATCCAGCACGGCGATATGCAGCGGCGGTACCAGGCTGATCAGGCGTGGCTCGTCGGGGGTCGGCCACAGCCACAGGCTGCCGGTCTCGGCGATGGCCCCGCGGGTGGAGGTCAGGCCGGCATCGACGCTCTCGAACTGCTCGCGCTGCCACTGTTCGATATCGCGATCCACGTCGACCAGCTCCACGTCGGCATCGGCCAGGGCACTGCGGGCCTCGGCAGCCACTGGGTGCTGCTTGCCCAGCGCCAGCCGACGCACGCCCTTGTCGGCGAGCACCCCGGCCAGCGCCTCGGTCCAGCGAGCCTCGTCGACATGGACCACCTCGCCATGTACCGAGCCGATCCAGCGCTCGAAGCGCGCCAGGCGCTCCTCCTCGCTCCAGCCACGATTCGTCGCCACGGTGAAGTCGCTCTCCGGCGCACTCAGCGGTCCGTCGAGGCGCTCGCGCAGGCGCTTGAGAATGGCGTTGCGGGCACTCATCAGCGCTCCTCCTCGTGGCTTTTGCTGTTCGGCTCATGGCTCTTGCTCGCCTGATGCCGCTTGACCAGCGCATGCAGGGTGGTACTGGCCGGCTTGGGGGCGGTGCGGTAGTCGGTCCAGGCACCCAGCTTCGCGGGCGTCAATGCCCTGAGCTTTCCGGCCACTGCGGTGCCACTGCGCCAGGCGCCAGGGTGGGTGGCCAGCCACTGGAAGCCCTTCCAGGCGGCGACCTCCTTGCGAGTGCGCTTGATGCCGGCGCCGGGCACGTTGCCGCGCCCCTCGCCCACCGACTCCTTGCGCAGCCGCACCAGCAGGTCGGGGATCGGAATCTTCACCGGGCAGACCTCGCCACAGGCGCCGCACAGGCTGGAGGCGGTGGGCAGGTCCTTGGTCTCCTCGAGCCCCATCAGGTGGGGCGAGAGGATGCTGCCGATCGGGCCGGGGTAGGTGGTGCCGTAGGTGTGGCCGCCCACCCGGGTATAGACGGGGCAGTGGTTCATGCAGGCGCCGCAACGGATGCAGCGCAGGGTGTCGAGCAGTTCGTCATCCTGATAGATGCGCGAACGGCCGCTGTCCACCAGCACCAGGTGGACCTCCTTCGGCCCGTCGTGCTCGCCTTCCTTGCGCGGCGAGCTGATCATGTTGAAGTAGGTGGTGACGTGCTGGCCGGTGGCGGAGCGAGTCAGCAGGGCGTAGAGGGGCGGCACGTCGCGCAACTGCTCGACCACCTTCTCGATGCCGGTCACGGCGACGTGCACCGGCGGCACCGTGGTGGTCATGCGGCCGTTGCCCTCGTTCTCCACCAGGCAGAGGGTGCCGGTCTCGGCCACCGCGAAGTTGACCCCCGAGACCCCTACATCGGCAGCCATGAAGCGCTCGCGCAGCTGCTGCCGGGCCGCCGCGGTCATGTAGTCGACGTCGCGGGTGCGCTCGGTGCCGGTCTTGTCGTGCAGGATCTCGGAGATCTCATCGGTGTTGAGATGGATCGCCGGCATGATGATGTGCGAGGGAGTCTGCTGGTTGAGCTGCACCAGGTATTCGCCGAGATCGGACTCCAGCGCCTCGATGCCCGCCTCCTCCAGATGGGCGTTGAGGTGCATCTCCTCGGAGACCATCGACTTGCCCTTGATCACCGAGCGCGCCCCGTGGGACTCGCAGATCTCGCGGACGATACGGCACGCCTCGTCGCCATCCTCGGCCCAGTGCACGCGAATGCCGTTGGCCTCGCAGTTGGCCTCCAGCTGCTCGAGCAGGTCGGGCAGCCTGGCGAGCGCCCGCAGGCGGATATTGGCGCCCAGTTCGCGCAGGGTCTCGAGGTCCCAGTCATCGAAGCTGTCACGCCGCTTGGACATCAGGCCATCCATCGCCTTGCGGAAGTTGGCGCGGATCTGCGGATTGCCCAGGGCGTCGTGGGCCTGGCGATGGAACTCGCGCGGGGTGTATGTCTCCACGCCGGGGGTCTGTCCGCTCATGAGGTCCTCCGCCACAGGTAACTGGCGATATGCTCGCCCTGGATCGACTTGTTCAGCTTCTCGAAACGCCCGCCGATGTTCATCATGCAGCCGCAGTCGGAGGTCACGAAGCGTTTCGCCCCGCTGGCCTCGATGGCCTGGGTCTTGTCCTCCACCATGGCGGCGGAGACCTCGGGGTGACGCACCGCGAAGGTGCCACCGAAACCGCAGCACTCGGCGGCCCGCGCCTGCTCTACCAGCTCGACCTGGCCGAGCTTCGCCAGCAGCGCCGGCCCGGTCTCGGCCAGCCCCATCTCGCGGCGCGCACTGCAGGAGGTGTGCATCGCCACCTTCTCGGGCTCGCCGCGATCCTCCAGGTCAAGATGGCAGACATGGATCAGGAACTCGGTCAGCTCGAAGACGCGCCCGGCCACCTCCTCGGCCTTCGCCTCGAGGTCGCTGCCGGCGAAGAGCTGGGGGTAGTGGGTGCGCATCATGCCGCCGCAGGAGCCCGAGGGCACCACGATCGGCCAGGGCTCGGGGAAGAGATCGAGCTGGGCCGCCGCCACGGCACGCGCCTCATCGTGGTAGCCGGAGGTATAGGCCGGCTGGCCGCAACAGGTCTGGTCCTCGGGGAACAGCACCTCGATGCCCTCGCGCTCGAGCAGCCGGATGGCATCCATCCCGGCCTCGGGATAGAAGAGGTCGATCAGGCAGGTGCCGAACAGGTAGACCTTGTCCGGCCTCGGAGGGTAGAGCTTGACGGCGGTCATCGGCGGTTCCTTCAACAGCTGGCATGGTCGTCACTCTGGTAAAGTGGTAAAACCAATTTACCCGACGGATTCGGCGAACCTTACGGAGGCCGCCGCTACAGTGTCAAACGAGCGACGGGGTTTTTCTCGCCATATTGCGCTAGACTTTGGTCTACCCCAGCTCGGCATTATTACAAGCTTTTGAAATTCGGTAAGATATTCTCTCCTCCCCGGTAATCTCGCCACGCAGGATATTGGTATTACCAATATCCTGCAGTAAGATGTGGCCAAGCCTCCCCACCGAAACCTCGACCACCACCGGAGCCTCGCCATGGCCTACCCGCCCCTGCGCCAGCCGCGCCTGGCCGATGTGATCACCGAAAGACTCGAGGCGATGATCCTCGAGGGCAGCCTCCAGCCCGGACAGAAACTGCCACCCGAACGGGAACTGGCGGAGCGCTTCAGCGTATCGCGGCCCTCGCTGCGCGAAGCCATCCAGAAACTCGCTGCCCGAGGCCTGTTGATCAGCCGTCAGGGGGGCGGCACCTTCATCGGCGAGGAGCTCAAAAGCGGCTACAGCGACCCGCTGCTCGAGATGCTATCGCGTCACGGCGAGTTCCACCTGGACCTGCTGGAGTTCCGCGATGCCATGGAGGGCCTCTCCGCCTACTATGCCGCGCTGCGTTCGACGCCTACCGACAAGGCACTGCTGATCAAGCGCTTCGAGGAGCTGGAGGCGTGCTTCCAGGGGCACGACCCGGCCGAGGAGGCCAAGGCCGATGCCGCCTTCCACCTGGCCATCGCCGAGTCGGCACACAACGTGCTGCTGCTGCATACCATTCGCGGCATCTTCCATCTGCTGGAGAAGAGCATCGTCGACAACCTCGCTCACCTCTTCGAGAAGCCGGATGCCCGTCCCCAGCTGATGGTCCAGCACCGCGCACTGCTCGATGCCATTCTCGAGGGGCGCGCCGAGGATGCCCGGGCTCGCGCCCACGAACACCTGGTGTTTGTCGAGGAGGGGCTGCTCGAAGTGGAGCGTGCCGAGACCCGTGCCCAGCGCGCCCTGCGCCGCGCCCAGGCGATGCCGGCGCCACGCAGTGAAGGGAGCATATGACGGCGACGGGACACGCGCCGCGGCTGCCCAGGCGCTGGCGTCGCTGGCTGTGGCTGCTTGCGCCGCTGGGTCTCGCCCTGGTGACCTGGCAGGCCGCCGAGGTGGCGCGCCAGCAGGCACTGCAGGAGCTTCGCCAGGATGCCGATAACGAACTACGGCTCTCGGCCGCCGGACTGATCGGCCACCTCTCCCGCCACGACTACCTGCCCCGACTGCTGGCTTCCCGAGAGGCGGTACGCCGCTTCCTCTCCTCCCCGGAGAGCCAGGACCCCATGCCGCTCAACCGACTGCTCGACCGATTCCGGGCGGCCACCGGGGTGTCCGACATCTATCTTCTCGATCGCCACGCCGACACCCTGGCAGCCAGCAACTGGCAACGCCCCAACACCTTCATCGGCCAGAACTACGCGTTCCGCAGCTACTACAGCGACGCCATCGCCGGCCGCCCGGGGCGCTTCTACGGCCTCGGCGTGCAGTCACTGGAACGTGGCTACTACTTCTCTGCCCCGGTCTGGCTGGACAACACGTCCCCCGATGCCTCACCGGACGGGGTCATGGTGGTCAAGGTGCTGCTCGACGCTATTGAGGAGAGCTGGGCAGACCAGGACGCCGAGCTGCTGGTCACCGACGCCGACGACATCATCTTCATGGCCAGCCGGCCCGAGCTGCGCATGGCCTCGCTGGCGCCGCTCTCCACCGACGAGAGAAAGGCGCTGCTGGCCACCCGCCGCTATGCCGACGAGCCCCTCGAACACTCCGGCCTGGAGATCCTCGAATCAATGGGTGAACGCACTCGCCTGGTCGGCTTCAGCTCGGGACCGCTGGCCGGCGAGCGCTTCCTGGGCCTGCAGCGGTCGCTGCCCCAGCTCGGCTGGGAGATGCTGATCCTCAAGCCGCTGGACTCGGTGGCCCAGGCACAGTGGGTCTCTGCCCTCCTCGCCGGCGGACTCTACGGCATCGTGCTGCTGGGCGGCGGCTTTGGCTGGCAGCGCCTGCGGCTGCGCCGTGAGCGCGAACTGTTCGCCGAGCGCGAGCGGCATACCCTGGCTCGGGCCCGCGACGAGCTGGAGCGCAACGTGGCCAGCCGCACCCGCGACCTGGTCGAGACCAATCGCCGCCTCTCCGATGAGATCGAGGAGCGCAAGCGCGCCGAGGCAGACCTGCGCCGCACCCGCGACGAACTGATCCAGGCAGCCAAGCTGGCGGTACTCGGCCAGCTGGCCGCGGGCATCAACCACGAGCTCAACCAGCCGCTGGCCGCTATCCGCGCCTACGCCGAGAATGCCCGTGCCTTCCTCGCTCGCGAGCGACGGGAGAGCGTCGACCGTAACCTGGCCGAGATCGTCGAGCTGACCGGACGCATGGCCGAGATCAGCGCCCAGCTGCGCCAATTCTCGCGCAAGGGCGATGAGCGGCGCAGTGCGGTGTCGGTCACCGACTGCTTCGAGTATGCCCTGCGCCTGTTCCAGACGCGGCTGCAGGAGACCGGCGTACGTGTGGAGCGACGCTTCCCCGCTTCGCCGGTATGGGTCAACGCCGACCCGGTGCGCCTGGAGCAGGTACTGGTCAACCTGATCGGCAACGCCCTCCAGGCCATGGCCGGGTGTGACAACCAGCAGCTGACGCTTCGGGTAGAGGCCGACAGCGCCCGCGTGCGGCTGATGGTGGAGGATAACGGGCCCGGCATTCCCCCGGAGCAGCTGACGCGGATCTTCGAGCCCTTCTTCACCACCAAGTCCCCGGGCAGCGGCCTGGGGCTTGGGCTCTCCATCTCATCGCGTATCATCGACGATCTGGGCGGCCGCCTGGGTGCCGAGAACCTCCCCGCAGGCGGCGCCCGCTTCACCATCCTGCTGCCTCAGGAGCACCTGACCCCCGCCCCGCCTTGCCCCGACCAGGAGAGCCTGCCCCATGCATGAAACGGTCGACACTCCGGTGATGGTCGTCGACGACGAGCTCCACCTGCGCATCAGTGCCGGCCAGACCCTGGAGCTGGCCGGCTATGCGCCGGCACCCTTCGCCAGTGCAGAGGCGGCCTTGCACGCCCTCGAGAGTGACTTCCCCGGCGTCATCGTCAGCGATATCCGCATGCCCGGCATGGACGGCATGGCGCTGCTGAGGGAGGTACGGCGCCGCGACCCCGACCTGCCGGTGATCCTGATCACCGGGCATGGCGACATCTCCACCGCCGTTGAAGCCATGCGCGAGGGGGCCTGGGACTTCCTGGAGAAGCCCTTCGCCGCCGAGCGGCTGGTGGAGGTAGTCCGCCGCGGGGTGGAGAAGCGTCGACTGAGCCTCGAGAACCGCCGGCTGCGCGCCGAGCTCGAGGCCCAGCAGGCCGCCCCCGGCCCCCGCCTGGTGGGGCGCACTCCGGCGATCCAGCGCCTGGCGGCCATGGTCCAGCGCATCAGCCAGGTGGAGGCCGACGTGCTGCTGTTCGGCGAGACCGGTGCCGGCAAGGACCTGGTGGCGCGCGCCATCCATGAGCGCAGCGGCCGTGCCGGCCACCCCTTCGTGGCGATCAACTGCGGCGCGGTGCCGGAGAGCACCATCGAGTCGGAGCTGTTCGGCCACGAGAAGGGTGCCTTCACCGGCGCCGTGGAGCGGCGCATCGGCAAGTTCGAGCACGCCAATGGCGGCACGGTGTTCCTCGACGAGATCGAATCGATGCCGCTCTCGCTGCAGGTCAAGCTGCTGCGGATACTGCAGGAGCGCAGCGTGGAGCGCCTGGGCGCCAACGTCCCGATCCCCCTGGACATCCGCGTGATCGCCGCCACCAAGGTGGATCTCAAGGCCGCCGCCGAGGCCGGCACCTTCCGCGAGGATCTCTACTATCGCCTCGACGTGGTCACCCTGCCGATCCCTCCGCTGCGCGAGCGACGCGAAGATATCCCGTTGCTGTTTCAGCACTTCGCGGTGGTGGCCGCCAATCGCAGCGGCCTGGAGGCACCGTCCCTGGACGCTTCCGGCATCTCCGCACTGCTCGCCCACGATTGGCCGGGCAACGTGCGTGAGCTGCGCAACCTCGCCGAACGCTATGTGCTGCTGGGGGCGGCCTTCGACTACCGGCTGGATGCCCTGCTGGCCGGGGCCGAGAGCGAGGCGGGCGAACTCCCGCTGCCCCAGCAGGTCGAGCTGTTCGAGAAGAGCCTGCTCGACCAGGCGCTGACCCGCCACCATGGCCGCGTCAGCGAGGTCAGCGAGCGGCTAGGCCTGCCGCGCAAGACCCTCTACGACAAGCTCCGGAAGTATGGCCTGCGCGCCGAGGACTATCGCCACAGCGCCGCGCCCTGATCGAGCAGCGTCAGCAGCGGTGTCCAGGCGGGCAACAGCGGCACCAGGCCGGCGATCAGCAGCAGCATCAGCACGGAGTTGCAGGGCTCCCGGTAGTCGAAGAGCTTGAAGGCGGTGCCGAAGGAGCGCTTGAGACGCGCTCCGGTGAGATCGACGCTGAACATCTCGTCGAGCAGCAGGTGTATGCAGAAGCCCAGCAGCACCGCCACTCCGTGGGACCAGGCCAGGCCTGGCTCCAGGAGCAGCAGGCGATGCCCGACGGCGCTGGTGGCCAGCGCACAGAGCAACCCTGCCAGCAGGGAGTGCCAGATCCCGCGATGCACCGAGAGGCGCTTGAAGACCGGACTCAGCAGGTAGCGCACACCGATGTAGATGCCGCCGCACGCCAGCAGCAGCCTCCCCGGCGTCAGCCAGGCCTGCATCAGCAGCGCGCCGGCCACCACCGCCAGCAGGGCCAGGGTGTTGAAGATGAGGCGCACGGCGTGGGAGTTGTCGGCGTCGATATCGGGAAGGATCCCGCCGAAGCTGGTCAGGGCCGCCACGGAGAGCGCCTCTGCCGGGCTCCAGAGCCCTGCCTGCCAGCCGCCCACGGCGAGCAGGGTGCCACCGCCCACGGCGGCAGTGAGATGGGTGCGAAAATCGGCCATGCGGTAACGGACTCCTGCGTCTCCGGCCATCCGATGCTGGATGAAAAACCAGCTGGACAAAAAACCAGATTATCGCCCGTTACCACATGGAAAAACAGGGGCTTAGAGGGTTATTCCGCCGCTGCCGCGAGGTAGTCGTCCTTGAGCCTGACATAGTTGCCGGCGGTATAGGGGAAGAACTTACGCTCCTTGTCCTTGAGCGGGCGCAGCGCCCTGGCCGGGTTACCGGCGTAGACATGGCCACCCTCCAGGTGCTTGCCCGGCGGCACCACGGCGCCGGCGGCGATGATCACCTCGTCCTCCACCACGGCGCCATCCATGACAATAGCCCCCATGCCCACCAGGATGCGGCTGCCCAGGGTGGCACCATGCAGGATCGCCTTGTGGCCGATGGTGACGTCGTCGCCGATGGTCAGCGGGAAGCCGCCGGGATTGAAGTCGCTGGCGTGGGTGATATGCAGCACGCAGCCATCCTGCACGCTGACCCGCGCGCCGATCCGGATGCGGTGCATGTCGCCACGGATTACCGCCATGGGCCAGACCGAACAGTCGTCGCCCAGCTCCACATCGCCGAGCACGAGGCTCGCCGGGTCGATATAGACCCGCTCAGCAAGGCTCGGGCGCTTGCCTTTCCAGGGCCGAATGGCCATCGACTCGCTCATCGGGATCTCCTCATCTTCGATCGGCGTTCAGATCAGTCCGGCCACCAATACTACCAGCGTCAGCGGAATGGCGACCCAGCGGGTCACCATGCGCCACAGGGTAAAGCCGCTGTCACCCACGCCCAGGGCGCGGCGTGCTGTGGCCTCCGGCACCACCCAGGCGGCGAAGATGGCGATCAGCAGGCCACCCAGGGGCAGGAAGACCTCCGGCGGGATGGTGCTGACCAGCTCGAAGCCGTTCATGCCGAACAGCGGGCGCCACTCGGCCAGGCTCGAGAACGAGAACACCGTCAGCAGCCCGAGCAGCCACACCGCCAGGCCCACCAGGGCCGCGGCGATACCACGCTTGAGGCCCAGGCCCTGCAGCGTAGAGACCATGGGCTCGGCCAGGTTGATCGACGAGGTCCAGGTGGCCAGCAGCAGCAGCAGGAAGAAGAGACTCAGCCACAGCGCACCCCAGGGCAGTTCGGCGAAGGCGATGGGCAGGGTGACGAACATCAGGCCGGGCCCCTCGCCGGGGTCCATGCCCTGGGAGAACACCACCGAGAAGATCGCGATGCCGGCCAGCAATGCCACGGTCACATCGAGCACCGCCACCGCCCCGACGGCCCGCGGCAGGCTCTGGTGGTCCGGCATGTAGGCGCCGTAGGCCATCAGCGCGCAGGCGCCCACCGCCAGGGTGAAGAAGGCGTGACCCATGGCATGCATCACCACCAGCGGGGTCACCGCCGAGAGGTCAGGCTGGAACAGCCACGCCAGGGCGGTGCCGAAACCGCTGGTGGTAGCGGCATAGCCCGCCAGCATCAGCAGCAGCAAATAGAGCAGCGGCATCAGCAGGTTGTTGAGGCGCTCCAGTCCCTTGGCCACCCCGGCGGCCACCACCAGCATGGTCATGGCCAGGAACAGGGTGTGGTTGAGGGTCATGCGCCCCGGGTCAGCCAGGAAGGCATCGAAGCCGGCGCCAATCTCGGCGGGGGCGGCACCGCGGAAGTCGCCATTGATGGAGGCCACCAGAAACTCGATGGACCAGCCGGAGACCACCGAGTAGAAGGAGAGGATGCAGAACACAGTGAAGGCGCCGAACAGCCCCAGCAGACGCCAGTGACGGCTGGCGCCGGCGGCCGCCGCCAGGTGCCCCAGCGAACCTACCGGACTGCGTCGCCCGGCACGGCCCACCATGATCTCGGCCATCATCACCGGCAGCCCCAGCAGCAGCACGAAGGCCACATAGAGCACCAGGAAGGCCGCCCCGCCGTTCTCGCCGGTGATGTAGGGGAAACGCCAGATGTTGCCCAACCCCACCGCCGCCCCGGTTACCGCCAGGATAAAGGCGCGCCGCGTGCTCCAGCGCTCCAGCGTCTCGCTCATCGTTGCTACTCCCGAAATACGGCGTGCGGGATCCCGCACGCATGAAAGCCCGCAAGCCTAGCAGCCCGCCCCCACACGGCAAACCCTGCCACCGATTGAAACTCGCCCCGCGCGCCCTCATCTTGAGAGCATTAATCCCCTGATTCGAGGTGCGCATGCCCCGCAACCCCCTGCTCGAGACCCATGAGCTTCCCCCCTTCGAGGCCATCCGCCCCGAGCACGTGGTGCCGGCCATCGACGAGCTGCTCGCCGAGAACCGCCATGCCATCGAGGCGCTGGTCGAGCGGGCCGAAAGTGAGCCGCCCCGTTGGGAGAGCCTGGCCGCACCGCTGGAGTCGCTCAACGACCGTCTGTCGCGCGCCTGGTCGCCGGTCTCCCACCTCAACGGCACCATGAACAATCCCGAGCTGCGCGAGGCCTACCAGGCCTGCCTGGGCAAGCTCTCCGAGTACAGCACCTGGTTGGGCCAGCACGAGGGGCTGTTCCGTGCCTGGCAGGCGCTGAAGGAAGGGGCTGCCTGGGAGACGCTGGACGACGCCCAGCGTCGTACCGTGGAGAACACCCTGCGCGACTTCCGCCTCGCCGGCGTCGACCTGCCCACCGAGAAGAAGCGCCGCTACGGCGAGATCAAGGCACGCCTCTCCGAGCTCTCCAACACCTTTTCCAACCAGCTGCTCGACGCCACCCAGGCCTGGCACCTGGACCTGGCCGACGAGTCACGGCTTGCCGGCCTGCCCGAGAGCGCCCTGGCCACCCTGCGCGCCAACGCCGAGGCCAAGGGGGTCGCGGGCTATCGCATCTCCCTGGACTTCCCCAGCTTCTTCCCGGTAGTCACCTACGCCGAAGACCGCGAGCTGCGCCGCGAGGTCTACACCGCCTTCGTCACCCGCGCATCAGACCAGGGCCCCCACGCCGGCCAGTATGACAACGCCCCGCTGATGGAGGAGATCCTCGCCCTGCGCCACGAGCTGGCCGAGCTGCTGGGCTTCGCCACTTACGCCGACTATTCGCTTGAAACCAAGATGGCCGAGTCCCCGGCCGAGGCCCAGACCTTCCTCGAGGACCTGGCCCGGCGCGCCGTGCCCCAGGCACGCGAGGAGTTCGCCGAACTCGAGGCCTTCGCCCGCGAGCGGCTGGGCATGGCCGAGCTCGCCCCCTGGGATATCGGCTACGCCAGCGAGAAGCTTCGCGAGGAGCGCCACGACATCAACGAGGAGCAGCTGCGCCCCTACTTCCCCGCGCCGCAGGTGGTGGATGGCCTGTTCCGGGTGGTGGAGCGGCTGTTCGGCGTCACCTTCGCCGAGGACGAGAGTGCCCCGCGCTACCATCCGGACGTGCGCTTCTTCCGTATCATGGAGCAGGGCGAGCCCATCGCCGGATTCTACCTCGACCTCTACGCCCGCGAGGGCAAGCGCGGCGGCGCCTGGATGGACGAGTGCCGGGTGCGCCGCCACGAAGGCGACTCCCTGCAGTTGCCGGTGGCCTACCTGACCTGCAACTTCACCCGCCCGGTGGGGGAGCGGCCGGCGCTGCTCACCCACGACGAGGTGACCACCCTGTTCCACGAGTTCGGCCACGGCCTGCACCACATGCTGACCCGACAGACCATCGCCGATATCTCCGGGATCAACGGCGTGGCCTGGGATGCCGTGGAGCTGCCCAGCCAGTTCATGGAGAACTACTGCTGGGAGCGCGAGGGGCTCGACCTGATCGCCGGCCATGTCGACAGCGGCGAACCGCTGCCCGCCGAGCTGCTCGAGAAGCTCCAGGCGGCCCGCAACTTCCAGTCCGCCATGGGCATGGTGCGCCAGCTGGAGTTCTCGCTGTTCGACCTGCGCCTGCACCATGAGCTTGCGGCCCCCTCCGCCGCCGAGATCCAGGCACTGCTCGACGCGGTGCGCGATGCCATCTCGGTGGTGCCCAGGGCCGACTTCAACCGCTTCCAGAACGGCTTCGGCCATATCTTCGCCGGCGGCTACGCGGCCGGCTACTACAGCTACAAGTGGGCCGAGGTGCTCTCCGCCGATGCCTGGAGTGCCTTCGAGGAAGCGGGTATCTTCGATCCCGAGACCGGACACCGCTTCCGCACCGAGATCCTCGAGCGGGGTGGCTCCCGCGACGCCGCCGAGCTGTTCCAGGCCTTCCGCGGCCGTGCGCCCAGCGTCGAGCCACTGCTGCGCCACAGCGGTATCCGCGCCAGCTGATCCTTCGCCATACACGCCTCGGCCCACGGGCCGAGGCCTACAGGAGTCCCCATGGCCGTCCAGAAACGCTTTATCGCCGGCGCCATCTGCCCGCGCTGCGCCGAGATGGACCGCATCCGCAGCTGGGAGCAGAACGGCATCCGCTACCGCGAGTGCGTCAGCTGCGACTTCTTCGAGCAGCTGCCCATCGAGGAGCAGGCTGCCCCGGAGCTGACCACCCGCGTCAACCGCCCCCACCAGGAGGACACCGCCGAGGACTTCCAGACCGTCAAGATCCTCGACCCCAAGGGACGCTGAGGTGACCCGCCAGGGAGTGGCGCGGGCCCTGCTGTCGCGACGCCGGCAGCTGGAGGCGCTGGGCCTGGCCGCAGCCGCCGCCCTGCTGCTGGCGCGCCCCGACCTGGCCACCCTGGCCGCCGGGCTGGGGCTCTTCCTGTGGGGCATGACCCGCCTGCAGGAGGCCATCAAGCGCCTCTCCGGTGGCACCCTCGACCGCTGGCTGCATGCCGCCACCTCGAAGCCCCTGCGCGCCATCGGCGTGGGGGCGGCGGCCACCGCCCTGGTGCAGTCCAGCTCGCTGGTCACCCTGCTCGCCATGTCCTTCGTGGGTGCCGGGCTGGTCGCCCTGCCCGGCGCCATCGCCCTGCTGTTCGGCGCCAACCTCGGCACCACCACTGGCGCCTGGCTGATCGCCGCCTTCGGCCTGCGCTTCGACCTGGCGGCCTTCGCCATGCCCTTCCTGGCCATCGGCCTGCTCGGTTCCCGGCTGCTGGACGACGGCCGCGCGGCCATCGCCGGGCTGCTGCTGGGCGTGGGCCTGCTGTTCCTCGGCATCGACTTCATGAAGCTGGGCTTCGCCGCCTGGCAGGACGGACTCTCGCTGGACGGCCTGGCCGGCGGCAGCGCCTGGCACTGGCCGCTGTTCGTGCTCTTCGGGGTGCTGGCCACGGTGGTGATGCAGTCGAGCCACGCCACCCTGCTGATCACCCTGGCGGCACTGGCAGGGGGACAGCTGCCCTACCTGCCCGCCCTTGCGGTGGCCATCGGCGCCAACGTCGGCACCACGGTAACCGCGGTGCTGGGGGCGCTGGGCTCGGGGGCCCCGGCCAGGCGACTGGCCGGCGCTCACGTGGCCTTCAACCTGGTCACCGCCGCCGTGGCCCTGGCCCTGCTGGTGCCGCTGGCCTGGGTGGTGGACCAGCTGGGGGCGTTTATCGGCCTGGCAGAGGATGCCTGGCCGCTCAAGCTGGCGCTCTTCCACACCCTGTTCAACCTGCTCGGCATCCTGCTGATGCTGCCCTGGATCCCGCGCCTGGCGACACGCCTCGAGCGCCTCTTCCCGCTGCCGACCCACCTCCTGCCGGCCCAGGCCCGCTATCTGACGCCGGCCGCGCTGCAGCACGCCGATACCGCCATGGCCGCCATGGAGCAGGAGTGCCATCGCCTCAATCGCCGCGCCTACCACCTGCTCTGCTCGGCCATCCTGGTGCCCAGCGCCGAGGCGATCGGCCACCCACCCTCCCGCGAGGTAGTCGAGCGCCCTATCGCCCCCGAGGACTGGCCGACGGTCAACGCCCGCTACCATGAGCGGATCAAGCCGCTGATGGCGGAGATCCTCGATTTCTACGCGCGCATCGACGAGCCGCTGACCGATCAGCAGCAGGCCCGCCTCGAGACCCTCTACGCCCGCACCCTGCGCATGGTCGAGGCGGTACGCTTCGGCGAGGTGCTCCAGCGCAGCCTGCTGCGCCACGCCGCCCCGGCAAGCCCCCTGCGCGCGGCCCACGACGAGATCCGCCTCGCCCTCGCCCAGGGCCTCAACCGCCTGGCCAACGACCCCGAGGCCAGCGATATCGCCGGGCCCATCGACGAGGTGCGCCAGCGCTGGCAGCGCCGCCTGGCGGAGCACCTGCGCGAACATCGCCTGGATCCCTGGCTCGCCTCCTCGTTGCTGAACGACCTGCACCAGGCCAGCCGGCTGATCGGCGCCCTGGCGGCGTAGCGCCACTCTCACCTGCCCAACAGCGCTTTCCAGTGATGACGACAGACATGTGCGGATTTCCGCACACTGCCGACGACCCAGCGTGCGAAAAACCGCCCCTTCGACGCCGGAGGGAATTCGACCAAGGTCGGACAAATGCTTTTCAATTGACTGATATCAAAGCCTTTCCAGGCAGATGGTCCGACCCTTGCTATATTCATTGCTGTGTAGCGGAATGAACGCCCTACGTTGAAAGCCGCGCCCCGACGCCGACGGCATGCCCGACAGGAGCTGCCAGACTGAGAGGGCTTCTGCCGGGCGCCAGACACCCGGGACATCACCAACGACAACATGCAATGGAGTCACGCCATGCGTCTTCTCTCCACCAAGCTGCTCGCCGGCACCGTCGCCGGCACCCTGCTGGTCGCCGCCTCGGCCTCCGCCCAGGATCGCAGCGACTGGCCAGACAACTTTACCGTGGGCACCGCCAGCCAGGGCGGCACCTACTTCGTCTATGGCTCCGGCTGGGCCAACCTGATCGCCGACGAGCTGGGCATCTCCGGCGGCGGCGAGGTCACCGGCGGCCCCAACCAGAACCTCGCCCTGGTGCACACCGGTGAGCTGGCCCTGGGCCTGACCACCATGGGCCCCGCCGCCGAGGCCCTGGCCGGCGAGAGCCCGCTGGCTCCCGGCGTGCCGATGGACAACGTCTGTGCGCTGTTCCCGATGTACGAGACCCCGTTCTCCATCACCGCCCTGTCCGACAGCGGCATCGAATCGATCGCCGACATTCCCGACGGCGCCAGCATCGGCTTCGGCCCGGCGGCCTCCACTTCCGACACCTACTTCCCGGCCATCCTCGAGGAGCTGGGCGTCGACTTCGAGCGCCGCAACGGCGGCTGGAACGACCTGGGCGGCCAGCTGCAGGACGGCCTGATCGATGTCATCGCCTTCGCCGCCGGCATCCCGATCCCCGCGGTCAGCCAGCTCGAGGTGCAGACCGACATCAACATCGTCGAGTTCACCGAAGAGGAGCAGGCCCAGGTCCTCGAGGCGTTCCCGGTCTCGCCGTTCATGATCCCGGCCAGCACCTACCAGACCCTCGAGGAGGACGCCCGCGCCGTCTCCATGTGGAACTTCACCATCGCCGGCTGTGATCTGCCCGAGGACTTCGTCTACGAGATCACCAAGCTGAGCATGGAGAACAACGACAAGATGATGGACGTCCACCGCAGCGCCGCCACCAGCATCCCGGAAAACATCCAGTACAACACCGTGCTGCCGTTCCACCCGGGCGCCGTGCGCTGGTATGAGGAAAACGGCCACGAGATCCCCGACGATCTGAAGCTGTAAGCCGTTCCACCCTGAACGCCGCCCCGGCTCCCTCACCGATCCGGGGCGGCATGCTTGTCGTTTCGTCCCACACCCAAGGGTGTTTTCATGTCGCACTCCCCCGATTCCCGAGACGACGTCGCCGCTGACGACGTCGTCCAGCCCATCAACGCCGAGGGCGTCGATGAGGTCGCCGCCGAATCCAACCGGCGGCTCTATGCCGGCTGGCAGTGGCTGCTGTTCGGCGCCCTGGCCATCGCCTACTCGCTGTTCCACCTGGTCTCGCTGAACGTCTACCCGCTGGAGACCTGGTCGTTTCGCATCCTGCACATCGCCGGCGCCCTGATCCTCGGTTTCGGCTTCTATGCCGGCACCCGTTTCGCCGACCAGGAGCACGAGCGCTCCGCCGCCTGGATGCGCTGGCTGAGCTACGCCCTGCTGATCCCGGCGCTCTACACCCTGGTGCGAGTGGTGATGATGTATCAGGCGATCGACGCAGGCGCCCTGCGTATCGCCCCGGAGATCGAGGCCTGGCACTTCGGCTATCCGCTGATGCTGACCACCGCCGCCGCCATCCTGCTCTCCTGGGGCTACCGCCAGGTGCGCGAGACACTCTCCCCCGCCGATCTGGTGCTGATGGTCTGTTCCCTGTCGGTGGCCGGCTACCTGCTGGTGATGTTCAACAGCCCGCTGCGCGCCTCCACCGGTACCCCTTTCGCCCCCGTCGGCATCTCCTATGCGGCCATCGCCGGCTCGCTGCTGATCCTCGAGCTGACCCGTCGGGTCGCCGGCCTGGCGCTGGTGACCATCTCGGCGATCTTCCTGATCTACGTCTTCGCCGGCCCGTACCTGCCGGGCTTCCTGGGCTACCCGGGGCTGTCCCTCAACCGCTTCTTCAGCCAGGTCTATACCGACGCCGGCATCCTCGGGCCGACCACCGCGGTCTCGTCCACCTACATCATCCTGTTCATCATCTTCGCCGCCTTCCTGCAGGCCTCCAAGGTCGGTGACTACTTCGTCAACTTCGCCTTCGCCGCCGCCGGCCGGGCCCGCGGTGGCCCCGCCAAGGTCTCCATCTTCGCCTCCGGCCTGATGGGCATGATCAACGGCACCTCGGCCGGCAACGTGGTCTCAACCGGCTCGCTGACCATCCCGCTGATGAAGAAGGTCGGCTACCCGGCACGCAGCGCCGGGGCCATCGAGGCCGCCGCCTCCACCGGCGGGCAGATCATGCCGCCGATCATGGGCGCCGGCGCCTTCATCATGGCCGAGGTCACCGGCATCCCCTACACCGAGATCGCCGTGGCGGCGCTGATCCCCGCCATCCTCTATTTCCTGTCGATCTACTGCATGGTGGACTTCGAGGCCGCCCGCAAGGGCATGCGCGGCATGCGCAAGGAGGAGATCCCGCAATTCCGTCGCCTGGCCAAGCAGGTCTACCTGTTCACGCCGATCATCATCCTGATCGCCGCCCTGTTCATGGGCTACTCGGTGATCCGGGCAGGCACCCTGGCCACCGCCTCGGCGGCCATGGTGAGCTGGCTCACTCCTCACCGCATGGGGCTTCGCGCCATCCTCACGGCGCTGCAGCTGGCCGGCACCATGTCGATCCAGATCATCGCCGTGTGCGCCTGTGCCGGCCTGATCGTCGGCGTCATTGCCCTGACCGGGGTCGGCGCCCGCTTCTCCTCGCTGCTGCTCGGCCTGGCCGGGGTCAGCCAGCTGCTGGCGTTGTTCTTCGCCATGTGCATCTCGATCCTGCTCGGCATGGGCATGCCGACGACCGCCGCCTACGCGGTAGCCGCCTCGGTGGTCGCCCCGGGCCTGATCGGCATCGGCATCCAGCCGCTGGTGGCGCACTTCTTCGTGTTCTACTTCGCGGTGGTCTCGGCGATCACCCCACCGGTGGCCCTGGCATCCTACGCCGCGGCGGGTATCTCCGGTGACAATGCCATGGGCACCTCGGTGGCCTCGTTCAAGATCGGCCTGGCCGCCTTCATCGTGCCCTTCATGTTCTTCTACAACCCGGCCATGCTGATGGAAGGCTCCTGGATGCAGATCCTGCGGGTCGGCGTCACCGCCACCCTGGGTATCGTGCTGCTGGCCGCCGTGGTCCAGGCCTGGTTCTTCGGCCCGGTGAAGGCCTGGCAGCGAATCGTGATGCTGATCGGTGCGCTATTCATGATCTACGGCGGCATCTACACCGATATCGCCGGCCTGGCCATCGGCACCGCGCTGTTCCTGATGCAGCGCAAGCTGCACGGCAAGGGCGGCGGGGGCGCCTCGCCGGCTTCCGCCTCGAGCTGAGGACCCGGCCCCGCCCAAGGCGGGGTACTGCTCCAATACAGGGAGTCCAACGCAGCGAGCCCCGCCATCTGGCGGGGCTCGCTGCGTCATGTGAGGTGCCGCGATCGATGTCAGCCGACGATATTGTCGACGATGCGCAGGCTCGGCGCCGCCTGGTTGAGCGTGTAGAAGTGCAGGCCCGGCGCGCCGCCATCGAGCAGGCGCTGGCAGAGGCGTGTGATCACCTCCTCGCCGAAGGCGGCAATGGACTCGCTGTCGTCGCCGTAGGCCTCGAGTTGCTTGCGCATCCAGCGAGGAATCTCGGCCCCGCAGGCGTCGGAGAAGCGTGCCAGCTTGGCATAGTTGGTGATCGGCATGATGCCCGGCACGATGGGCGCCTCGACGCCCAGGGCACGCGCCCGGTCCACGAAGTGGAAGTAGGCGTCGGCGTTGAAGAAGTACTGGGTGATGGCGAGGTTGGCACCGGCCTTCACCTTGCGGGCGAAGTTCTCGACGTCACGCTCGAAACTGGGCGCCTGGGGATGCGACTCCGGATAGGCGGCCACGGCAATCTCGAAGTGATCGCCGGTCTCCTCGCGGATGAACTCCACCAGCTCGTTGGCATAGCGGAACTCGCCGATGCCGCCCATGCCCGAGGGCAGGTCGCCACGCAGCGCCACCAGGTTGTCGATGCCCTCCTCGCGGTAACGGGCCAGCAGGTCGCGCAGTTGCGCCTTCTCGCTGCCGATGCAGGAGAGGTGCGGCGCGGTGGTGATGCCCGCCTCACGGACCTGGCGCACGGTGTTCAGGGTGCGGTCCTGGGTGGAGCCACCGGCGCCGTAGGTCACCGAGAAGAAGCGCGGCGAGCGCTCGGCCAGAGCGTCGCGCACCCCGATCAGCTTCTCGCGGCCGGCCTCGGTGTTGGGCGGGAAGAATTCGAAGCTGATGCCCAGCGGGTGTTGCTGCGTGCTCATCGGGTCTCCTCATGAGGCGTTTGCATGATGGGGCCATTGTGACGAGTCTCCGTCCTCGCCACCAATGAAAGATCCGCGGTGCCATATCGATTTCATTCAAGTTGGCGACCGGCGCCACCCCGGGCATCATGTGCCCTCGAGTCATGCAACAGGGGACATTACATGCACGCCATCGACCCCGGCGCCCTGATGGGCCCACTGTGGACCCTCCTGAGCTATGTCGCCCTGGGCTGGCTGGCCGCACGGCGTCTCGCGGTGGACCCGCGCCCCATCGCCACCCTGCTGATCTACCTGGTGGCGCCACTGACCTTCTTCCGCGGCCTGGTGCAGGGCGGCCCCACCCCCACCTACCTGTTGCTGACCCTGGCGGCCTTCGCGGTGGCCAGCCTGCTCGCCCTGCTGGTGCATCGCCTGACCCGCGGCACCTTCGCGCCCCAGGAGAGCGCCCTGCTGGCCTTCTCCGCCGGCACCGGCAATACCGGCTACTTCGGCCTGCCGGTGGCCCTGGTGCTGCTGCCGCCGGAGGGGGTCACGCTTTACCTGTTCTGTGTGCTGGGCATCACCCTCTACGAGTTCACGGTGGGCTTCTACCTGAGCGCTCGGGGGCAGTTCTCAGTGGCCGAGAGCCTGGCCAAGATCGTGCGCCTGCCGTTGATCTACGCTTTCCTGGCGGCGCTCATGGTGAGCGGCCTGGGCCTCGTGGTGCCGGCGACGGCCATGGAGGGGCTGGCGGTATTCCCGGCGACCTATACCCTGCTCGGCATGATGATCATCGGCATGACCCTGGGGCGGGTATCGCTGCGGGAGGTCGACGGGCGCTTCATCGGCGCCTGCGTGGCGATCCGCTGCGTGCTCTGGCCGCTGCTGGCACTGGGCGCGGTGGTGGGACTGCAGGCCATCGCCCCGCTCTCCCGGGAGCTGGCCATGGCGATGCTGCTGCTGGGGGTCGTTCCCATGGCCGCCAACGTGGTGGTAGTGGCCATGGAGCTGGGCATCGCCCCGGCCAAGGGGGCGCAGGCGGTACTGATCACCACCCTGGCCGCGCCGCTGCTGATCCCCCTCTACCTGACGCTGATGATACGCCTGGCTTCACTTTAAAAGGCGCCACCCAGCAGCGAAGTTGGCTCAAAGCTATTCCGGCGGCAGGCCTGCGAGGAGGCGCTGTGAACCCATCCCTGGGCGCTACCGACGCCATCCCTGGCGTAGGACCTCCTCTTCGGCCTGCCCCCGGCGCTTCTCGCCAGTGGATCCACTGGCCCAGGATAAGTCAGTAACGGTAGTCGTCGGGCTTGTAGGGACCATCCACCGGCACGCCGGTGTAGTCGACCTGGGCCTCGGTCATGCGGGTGATCACCCCGCCGAAGCCCTCCACCATATAGCGGGCCACCTCCTCGTCGAGGTGGCGAGGCAGCACGCTCACCGTGAGCGCTGCGGTTTTCTCTCCGGCCGGCAGCTCGGCGAAGCGCCCCTGGTAGAGGTGCATCTGCGCCAGCACCTGGTTGGCGAAGGAGCCGTCCATCACCCGGGAGGGGTGGCCGGTGGCGTTGCCCAGGTTCACCAGGCGCCCCTCGGAGAGCAGGATCAGGTAGTCGCGGCTGGCAGGGTCGAACTCGCCGGGCTTGCTGTCGCGATAGACCTTGTGCACCTGGGGCTTGACCTCCTCCCAGTGCCAGTGGCGGCGCATATAGCCGGTATCGATCTCGCTGTCGAAGTGGCCGATGTTGCACACCACCGCCCCGGGCTTGAGGGTCTGCAGCATGGCGGCGTCGCAGGCGCCGATATTGCCGGTGCAGGTCACCACCAAGTCGATGCGCGCGAGCAGGCCGCGGTCGATGCTTTCCAGGCCGAGGTTCTCGCCGTCGACGTAGGGCGAGACCACCTCATAGCCGTCCATGCAGGCCTGCATGGCGCACAGCGGGTCGATCTCCGCGACCTTGACGATCATGCCCTCCTGGCGCAGCGAGGCCGCCGAGCCCTTGCCCACGTCGCCGTACCCCACCACCAGCGCCTGTTTGCCGGCCAGCAGGTGGTCGGTGGCGCGCTTGATGGCGTCGTTGAGGGAGTGGCGGCAACCGTACTTGTTGTCGTTCTTCGACTTGGTCACGGCATCGTTGACGTTGATGGCCGGCACCCTGAGCGAGCCGCCGCGCAGCATCTCCTGCAGCCGGTGCACCCCGGTGGTGGTCTCTTCAGAGATGCCGTGGATGGCGTCGAGCAGCTCCGGGCGCTTCTCGTGAAGCAGTAGCGTCAGGTCACCGCCATCGTCGAGCACCAGGTTGGGCGCCCAGCCATCCGGCCCTGCAACGGTCTGCTCGATGCACCACCAGAACTCCTCCTCGGTCTCGCCCTTCCAGGCAAATACCGGGATACCCGCGGCGGCGATGGCGGCGGCGGCATGGTCCTGGGTGGAGAAGATGTTGCAGGAGGACCAGCGCACGCTGGCGCCCAGGTCGATCAGCGTCTCGATCAGCACCGCGGTCTGGATGGTCATGTGGATGCAGCCGGCGATGCGGGCTCCCGCCAGCGGCCGGGACTCGCGGTACTGCTCGCGAATCGTCATCAGCGCCGGCATCTCGGTCTCGGCGATGCGGATCTCGCGACGCCCCCAGTCGGCCAGGGAAAGGTCGGCGACCTTGAAGTCCTGCGTCGCGGGCGTGGTCACGGCGGGCTGGTTCATGGGCTCACCTCATGGATTGCGAAGGGGACGGCGAAGGGCATGCCCCTCACTATAGGCAGCAAGCCGAGGGGGCGACAATCAACGCCCGAAGCCGGCCACTCCCAGGCCTGCCAGCCGCTCGGCCTGGCGCCGCACCTCGGGGTGGGCGAAGAACTCGGTCAGTCCCTCGGCGCGCTCCGGTCCCACCCCGGGCAGGGCTGTCCAGTCGTCGACTCCCTGCCCGGCCAGGGTTCTCCAGTCGGCCGGCAGACCGGCCTCCACCCCGGGCGGCGCGCCCAGCGCCTGCAGCCAGCGAGCGAAGGGTGACTCCCTGGTCGCCGCGAAGGTGGCCACCAGCCTGCCCGCGCGCACCTCGCCGATACCGTGGGCGCGGCGGAGAGCGCGCTGATCCAGGGTCAGCCAGTCGAGCAGCCCCTCGATCAGGCCGGCCTCCACCAACGCCTCCCAGGTGCCCGGGCCGACGCCGGCGAGGTCCAGCGCCTCGGGGCCCGATAGCCAGGCCAGGCGCTCCAGGAACTGAGCCTCGCACCCCGGCGAGGCGCGCAGGCAACTCAGGGCGTGATAGGCCTCGGGGTCCGGCAGGCGCAGCGGTCGACGCTCGGCGCCGCGCCAGGCCACCGCCTCGAGGCGGGGAATGGTCAATCCGGCCAGGGCGATGATGACGTGGTCGCCGGCATGGATATCCATCTCGCGCCAGCGGGAGAGCGACCCCACACCGACCCGACGGATGGTGCGCCCCTCCAGTGTCACCGGGTGCAGATGGAGCAGCGGGGTGATGCGACCGGTGCGGCCGATGCGGAACTCCACCCCGCGCACCTCGGCCAGCGCCTCCCGGGGCGGATGCTTCCAGGCCACCGCCCAGTCGGGTGGCTCCGCCCGCCAGGCAGCGGCGGGCGGGCGCGAGGCCTGGCGCAGCACCACCCCGTCGGTGGCGAAGGGCAGCGGGCCCTGGAACCAGGCCCGGCGCCAACGCCTGACCGCGGCGAGGTCGACCACCGGATGGGTATAGGCCAGCGTATCCACGAAGCCCAGCGCCGCGAGCCCCGCCAGTCGCTTGTCCATGTCGTCCGGGCCGTCGGGCCAGTCCCAGACGAACAGCCCGATCTTTGCCGCCTCGGCGTCATCCAGGCGATCGCGGGCCATCAGGCCGCTTACCTCGGCACGCGCCCCACCATCGCCGGCCTCGGCCTGCACATGGCCCTCGAGGCGTCGGTAGAGCTCGCCCTGCAGCACGGCATCCCGCGGTTCGGGCAGACGGGCCGGCACCGCTGGCAGACGCCTCACCCGCCGAATCCAGTCCTGCCCCCGCTCGCCGTCGCCGCGGCTGATGGCCGCCACCAGTTCTCCGCGACGATAGGCCAGGGTCACCGCCACCCCGTCCACCTTGGGCTGGATCCAGGCGTCGCGGCGGCGCACTAGCCAGCGTGCCACCGCCTCGGCGTCCGGTAGCTTGGCCAGTCCCGTCTGGGGGATCGGGTGGCGCGCCTCGCCGGGCGGGTAGCCCGGCGCCACCGCCGCAGGCACCCGCTCGGGGAAGCAACGCCGCCAGGCCTCGAGGCGTGTTCGGGCCTGATCGTAGACGTCGTCGCTTACCGCAGACTGGCCGCGCCGGTAGTAGGCGTCGTCCCATTCGGCCAGGCGCGCCACCAGGGCCTCGACCGCCGCGGGTGAAGGCGGAGTCGGACAGGGGGCGGCGGCGACCGGCGTGGCCAGGAGGATCAGCAGCCCGCCCCATCGCAGGGGACGCAGCAGACGATACAGGCGCATGGGCGGCACCGAGGACGAGGGTTACCCTCACCCTAGCAACGGGCCCCGCGCGGCGCTGCCGGCGGGGACCGTCATTCCCTGTAAGCCTGGGCTTACATGACCTGGCTTGTCCTAGAGACCGGCGGCCTGACGCAGCGCGTGGGCACGATCGGTCTTCTCCCAGGGGAAGGCGGTGAAGGTCTCGGTATGCTCCTGGCCCTGGGTGTCGGTCCAGGTGTAGGAGGTCTCGAAGGGCTCGCGACCGAAGTGCCCGTAGGCCGCGGTCAGACGGTACATGGGGTGCAGCAGGTCGAGCATGCGGGTGATGGCATTGGGCCGCAGGTCGAAGTGCTCGCGCACCAGCTCGATGATCCGCTCATCATCCACCTTGCCGGTGGCGAAGGTGTTGACCGAGACGGACGTCGGCTCGGCCACGCCGATGGCATAGGAGACCTGAATCTCGCACTTGTCGGCGAGTCCCGCGGCGACGATGTTCTTGGCTACGTAACGGCCCGCGTAGGCGGCGCTGCGATCGACCTTGGAGGGGTCCTTGCCGGAGAAGGCGCCGCCGCCATGACGGGCCGTGCCGCCGTAGGTATCGACGATGATCTTGCGGCCAGTCAGGCCGCAGTCGCCCACCGGGCCACCGATCACGAACTTGCCGGTCGGGTTGATATGGTACTTGGTCTCGGCAGAGAGCCACTCGGCGGGGATCACCTGCTCGATGATCTCGCGCTTGACCATCTTGCGCAGCTCCTGCTGGTCGATGCCCGGGTCATGCTGGGTGGAGAGCACGATGGCATCCACCGCGCAGGGCCTGCCCGCGGTGTCGTAGCGGAAGGTAAGCTGGCTCTTGGCATCCGGGCGCAGCCAGGGCAGCAGGCCGTGCTTGCGCAGCTCCGCCTGACGCTCCACCAGGCGGTGGGCGTAGTGAATCGGCGCCGGCATGTAGGAGTCGGTCTCGTTGGTGGCGTAACCGAACATCAGCCCCTGGTCGCCGGCCCCCTGGTCTTCGGGCTTCACGCGATCGACGCCCTGGGCGATATCCACGCTCTGCTTGCCGATCAGGTTGAGCACGCCGCAGGTCTGGCCATCGAAGCCGACGTCCGAGGAGGTGTAGCCGATGCCGGTGATCACCTCGCGCACGATGGCCTCGAGATCGACCCAGGCGGAGGTGGTGATCTCGCCGGCGACGATCGCCACGCCCGTCTTGACCAGGGTCTCGCAGGCCACCCGGGCCTGCTTGTCGCGGGCGATGATGGCGTCGAGCACGGCATCGGAGATCTGGTCGGCGATCTTGTCCGGATGCCCCTCGGAGACGGATTCGGAGGTAAACAGGGAGTATTCGCTCATGGCGTCCTCGACCGTGATGTCACGGATGTCACAACATGTCACAAAAACAGGCCGCGGCGGCCCTCATATCGGGGCCAAGAGTCTACACGCTGGGCCTGCACCCGGCACCCACGATTTGAAGCACGCCGTCAAGTCGGCGACAATACGCCACCGACTTCGACCGTGTCGCGCCCGTCCCGCGCGGCACCCGATCCAGCCAGACAGCCCGTCCCCGCCGCCTCCCGGCGTGGGTCGCACGCATAATCATGCCGCAGGCGAGGAGCTAGCCCATGCCGTCCCGATTCGAACTGGCCAATGCCATTCGCGCCCTTTCCATGGATGCCGTCCAGAAGGCCAACTCCGGCCACCCCGGCGCGCCCATGGGCATGGCCGATATCGCCGAGGTGCTGTGGAACGATTATCTCAAGCACAACCCGGCCGACCCCAAGTGGGCCGATCGTGACCGCTTCGTGCTCTCCAATGGCCACGGCTCGATGCTGCTCTACTCGCTGCTGCACCTGACCGGCTACGAGCTCGGCCTGGAGGAGCTGCAGAACTTCCGCCAGCTCCACGCCAAGACCGCCGGCCATCCCGAGTACGGCTATGCGCCGGGTATCGAGACCACCACCGGCCCGCTGGGCCAGGGCCTGGCCAACGCCGTGGGCATGGCACTCGCCGAGAAGACCCTGGCGGCCCAGTTCAACCGCCCCGGTCACGCCATCGTCGACCACCACACCTATGTGTTCGTGGGCGACGGCTGCCTGATGGAGGGCATCTCCCACGAGGCCTGCTCCCTGGCCGGGACCCAGCAACTCGGCAAGTTGATCGCCTTCTATGACGACAACGGCATCTCCATCGACGGCGAAGTCGAGGGCTGGTTCACCGACGATACCGCCAAGCGCTTCGAGGCCTACGGCTGGCACGTGGTGCCCAATGTCGACGGCCACAAGCCCGAGGAGATCCGCGCCGCCATCGAGATGGCTCGCAGCCAGGATGACCGGCCCAGCCTGATCATCTGCAAGACGGTGATCGGCTTCGGTGCCCCCAACAAGCAGGGCAAGGAGGAGTGCCACGGCGCCGCGCTGGGCGATGACGAAGTCGCCGCCGCGCGCAAGCAGCTCGACTGGCCCCACGCGCCCTTCCATGTGCCCGAGGCGATCTATCAGGGCTGGGACGCCAGCGAAGCCGGCCAGACCCGCCAGCAGGCGTGGCAGGCCCGATTCGAGCGTTACGCCGAGGCCCACCCGGAACTGGCCCGCGAGTTCGCCCGCCGCATGGAGTGCAAGCTGCCCGCCGAATTCACCAGCGAGGCCATGGTGCAGCGCGCCCAGGAGCAGGGCGAGTCCATCGCTTCCCGCAAGGCCTCGCTCAACTGCCTCAACGAGCTGGGCCCGCAACTTCCCGAACTGCTCGGCGGCAGCGCCGACCTGGCACCCTCCAACCTGACCTTCTGGGAAGGGGCGAAGGCGATCACCCCGCAGACGCCGGACGGCAACTACCTGCACTACGGGGTGCGCGAGTTCGGCATGGGCGCGATCATGAACGGCATCGCCCTGCATCGCGGCTTCATCCCCTACGGCGCCACCTTCCTGATCTTCATGGAGTACATGCGCAACGCGGTGCGCATGGCGGCGCTGATGGGCAAGCGGGCCATCTATGTGTTCACCCACGACTCCATCGGCCTGGGCGAGGATGGCCCCACCCACCAGCCGATCGAGCAGCTCACCAACCTGCGCACCACCCCCAACCTGGCCACCTGGCGCCCCTGTGACGCCACCGAGACCGCCGCCGCCTGGGACGCCGCGCTGAAGCGCAACTCCGGCCCCACGGCGCTAGTGTTCTCCCGCCAGGGCCTGCCCCACCAGGCGCGCACCAAGCAGCAGCTGGCCAATATCCAGCGCGGCGGCTACGTGCTGAGGGACAGCGAAGGCACCCCGGAGCTGATCCTGATCGCCACCGGCTCCGAGGTAGGCCTGGCCATGGATGCCGCCGCCGAGCTCGAAGCCCAGGGCCGCGCCGTACGCGTTGTCTCCATGCCCTCCACTTACCGCTTCGACGGCCAGGACGCCGAGTACCGCGAGAGCGTGCTGCCGAAGGCCGTGACCAGGCGCATCGCCATCGAGGCCGCCCACGCCGACTTCTGGTTCAAGTACGTCGGCCTCGACGGCCGCGTCATCGGCCTGAAGAGCTACGGTGAATCCGCCCCGGCGGGCGATCTCTTCAAGCACTTCGGCTTCACCGTGGAGAACGTGGTCAAGCAGGCCACCGAACTGCTCGAGGGCTGATGCCGCGGGAGCCGATGACGAAGAGGGGCACGCCCGGCTGGTCGTGCCCTTTTTCGTTGCCCGGCCACCGCCTCAGGCCGAGGCCGCGGCGGCCGGCACACGAGTAGCGTGCTAACATACACCCCTTCTGCTGTCGCGACTCACGAGGCTACCCGATGCCCGCATTGCGCGGTTTCCTCTGGCTGATCGGCTTCCTGCTGCTCGGCGAGGTACTGATCACCCTCACCGGCCTGCCGGTCTCCGCCGGGGTTGTCGGCATGCTCTCGCTCACGGCCTGGCTTGTTCTCCACAGTGGCGGCTTCGATGATATCGCCGCCGCGGCACGACCGCTGATCGCCGCCCTGGCGCTGCTGATCATGCCCGGGGTGGTAGGGATCTTCTTCATGCTCGACGAACTGGCCGGGCAGCTGGTGGCCATCCTCACTGCCCTGCTGCTGGGTACCCTGCTGAGTGTCTTCACCACCCTTTGGCTGCTGCGCCGACTGGTCGGCGATGACGATGCAGGCACCCGGGAGGCGATCAATGAGTGATCTGATCACGCACCTGATGGCCAATCCCCTTGCCGCCGTGGCGCTGACCCTGGCCGCCTACTTCGCTGGCGAGCGTCTGTTCCGTGCCGTCCGGGCCCCCGCCTGGTGCCCACCGATCCTGGTCGCTGCCCTGCTGCTGGCTGCCGCGCTGTGGCTGCTCGGCATCGACTACGCCGACTACCACGCGGGGGCGGGCTGGCTGATGCTGCTGCTGGGTCCGGCCACGGTGGCGCTGGGCCTGCCGCTATACCAACAGATGGGGCATATCCGCGCGCTATGGCGGCCGCTGCTGCTGTGCCTGCCGATCGCCGCCGGCATGGCCGCCCTCTACGCGGTGGGTATCGCCTGGCTGCTGGGCGCGCCACCCGAGATCCTCGCCTCACTGGCTCCCAAGTCGGTCACCGCGCCCATCGCCATCGGCATCACCGAGCGGCTCGGGGGCTCGGTGGCGCTGATGATGGGCGGCCTGCTGGTCACCGGCGTGGCAGCCATCGGCTGCGTCGGCCTGGTGGCACGCTGGCTCGACATCCGCGACGAGCGCCTGCTGGGCCTGGCACTGGGCATCAACGGCCACGCCCTGGGCACGGTGCGCGCCTTCGAGATCGGCCCCACCGCCGGCGCCTTCGCCTCGCTGGGGATGAGCCTCACCGGGATTATCACCGCCCTGCTGCTGCCGCTGGCCTGGCGCCTGCCGGGACTCATCGGCTGAAATACGCTAGAATCGCCGGTCCTCGATGCCCGCAGAAGAGACTCCCAGCGCCATGGCCCATCGCATCGCCATCAACGGTTACGGCCGCATCGGCCAGTGCGTGCTGCGCGCCCTGATCGAGCAAAACAGAGCCGAGAAACACAGAGCCGAGCAACAAGAGGGCGCCGCGCAACGCCGGACAGGGCCTCTCGACCACGAGCCTGAGCTCGAGATCGTGGCGATCAACGAGCTCTCCGACCTGGCCACCATTGCCTACCTGACCCGCTACGACACCACCCACGGCCGCTTTCCCGGCGAGGTAAGTGCCCGCGACGGCCAGCTGGTGGTCGATGGCCGGGCGATTCGCGTGCTCAGCGAACCCGACCCCGACCGCCTGCCCTGGGCGGAGCTCGGCATCGATCTGGTACTGGAGTGTTCCGGCAGCTTCAAGGAACGTGCCACCGCCGAGCGCCACCTGGCCGCCGGCGCCGGCCGCCTGCTGTTCTCCCAGCCGGCGGAAGCTGATGTCGACGCCACCATCGTCAGCGGCATCAACGACCACGAACTGGCACCGACTCAACGCATCGTCTCGGCGGCCTCCTGTACCACCAACTGCCTGGTGCCGGTACTCACCGTGCTCGACGAGGCGCTGGGCATCGAGCACGGCGTCACCACCACCATCCACTCGGCAATGAACGACCAGCCGGTGATCGACGCCTACCACCAGACCGACCTGCGTCTGACCCGCTCGGCGATGCACTCCATCGTGCCGGTGGATACCGGCCTGGCGCGCGGCATCAATCGCCTGATGCCCCACCTGGCCGGACGCTTCGAGTGTCTGCACGTGCGCGTGCCGACCATCAACGTCTCGGTCATGGACCTGGCCATCACGGTGCGCCGCGATACCAGTGCCGCCGAGGTCAACGCCCTGCTCGCCGAGGCTAGCCGCGGACGCCTGGCCGGGCTGCTGGGCTACACCGAGGAGCCCATGGCCTCGGTCGACTTCAACCACGATCCGCGCTCCGGTATCGTGGACGCCACCCAGACCCGGGTGGCCGGCGGCCGCCTGATCAAGCTGCTGTGCTGGTTCGACAACGAGTGGGGCTTCGCCAACCGCATGCTCGACGTCGCCCGGCGCCTGGCCGCCATGCCCCTCGACACCCCCTGATCCCCTTCCGGTTTCCCCAAGATGAGGAACACGCCCCGATGAACGTGCGCAAGATGACCGACCTCGACCTCAGCGGAAAGCGCGTGCTGATCCGCGAGGACCTCAACGTGCCCGTCAAGCACGGCAAGGTGACCAGCGACGCCCGCCTGCGCGCCGCCCTGCCCTCCATCCAGGCCGCCCTGGACGGCGGCGCCCGGGTGCTGCTGATGAGCCACCTGGGGCGTCCCACCGAGGGCGAGCCCACCGAGGAGTTCTCCCTGGCCCCGGTCGCCACGCACCTCGGCGAGCTGCTGGGCCGTCCGGTGCGCCTGGTCAAGGAGTATCTGGAAGACGAGGTCGCCAGCGAGGATGGCGAGGTGGTGCTGCTCGAGAACGTGCGCTTCAACCGCGGCGAGAAGAAGGACGACGAGGCCCTCGCGAAGCAGTATGCCGCGCTCTGCGACGTCTACGTGATGGATGCCTTCGGCACCGCCCACCGCGCCCAGGCCTCCACCCACGGCGTGGCGCGCTTCGCCCCCGTGGCTTGCGCTGGCCCGCTGCTGGCCGCCGAACTCGACGCCCTGGAGAAGGCACTGGCGACCCCGGCGCGTCCCATGGCGGCCATCGTCGGCGGCTCCAAGGTCTCCACCAAGCTGGAGGTGCTCAACGCCCTCTCCGAGAAGTGCGACCAGCTGATCGTCGGCGGCGGCATCGCGAACACCTTCATCGCTGCGGCGGGCCACAACGTCGGCAAGTCGCTGCACGAGGCCGACCTGGTCGACCAGGCGAAGGCGCTGATGGCGAAGGTCGAGATCCCGCTGCCCTCGGACGTGGTGGTGGCCACCGAGTTCTCCGACGCCGCCGAGGCCATCGTCAAGCCGGTGGACCAGGTAAGCGACGACGAGATGATCCTCGATATCGGCCCCGAGAGCGCGGCGCGCCTGGCGGCCATGCTCAAGGACGCCGGCACCATCCTGTGGAACGGCCCGGTGGGCGTGTTCGAGATCGACCAGTTCGGCCACGGCACCGAGGTGATCGCCCGCGCCATCGCCGAGAGCCCGGCCTTCTCCATCGCCGGCGGCGGCGACACCCTGGCGGCCATCGACAAGTACGGCATCGCCGAGAAGGTCTCCTACATCTCCACCGGCGGCGGAGCCTTCCTCGAGTACGTCGAGGGCAAGACCCTGCCGGCGGTGGCCGCCCTGGAAGCCGCCGCGGCCCAGGCCTGATAGACTAGACGCACCCCGATCACGACTCTCCACGCGGCGGCGCCACACGGTGCCGCCGCCACCACGAACGACAGGTGAGAACATGGCACTGATCAGCATGCGCCAGCTGCTGGACCACGCCGCCGAACATGGCTACGGCGTGCCGGCCTTCAACGTCAACAACCTCGAGCAGATGCGCGCCATCATGGAGGCAGCGGATCGCACCGACTCCCCGGTGATCGTCCAGGCCTCCGCCGGTGCCCGCAAGTACGCCGGCGCCCCCTTCCTGCGCCACCTGATCCTGGCCGCGGTGGAGGAGTTCCCGCACATCCCGGTGGTCATGCACCAGGACCACGGCACCAGCCCCGGGGTGTGCCAGCGCTCCATCCAGCTGGGCTTCTCCTCGGTGATGATGGACGGCTCGCTGGGCGAGGATGGCAAGACCCCGACCAGCTACGAGTACAACGTCGACGTCACCCGCCGCACCGTGGAGATGGCCCACGCCTGTGGCGTCTCCGTGGAGGGCGAGCTGGGCTGCCTGGGTAGCCTGGAAACCGGCATGGCCGGTGAGGAAGACGGCATCGGTGCCGAGGGCAAGCTGGACATGGAGCAGCTGCTCACCGATCCCGAGGAGGCCGCCGATTTCGTCAAGGCCACCGGCGTGGACGCCCTGGCCATCGCCATCGGCACCAGCCACGGCGCCTACAAGTTCACCCGGCCGCCCACCGGCGACACCCTCTCCATCCAGCGCATCAAGGAGATCCACGCCCGCATCCCCGACACCCACCTGGTGATGCACGGCTCTTCCTCGGTGCCCCAGGAGTGGCTCGAGGTGATCAACGCCCACGGCGGCGAGATCCCCGAGACCTACGGCGTACCCGTCGAGGAGATCATCGAGGGCATCCGCCACGGCGTGCGCAAGGTCAATATCGACACCGACCTGCGCCTGGCCTCCACCGGCGCGGTACGTCGCTTCCTGGCCGAGAACCCCAGCGAGTTCGACCCGCGCAAGTTCCTCAAGGAGACCGTCTCCGCCATGCGCGACCTGTGCATCGACCGCTACGAGGCCTTCGGCACCGCCGGCAACGCCTCGAAGATCAAGCCGATCAACCTGGAAGCGATGTTCGAGCGCTACGCGAGCGGTGAGCTGGACCCCAAGGTCCGCTGATCCTTGTCTCGAGATGAACGGGCGGCCTGCGGGCCGCCCGTTCGCATGCGAGAGCCACCACGGCCAACACGCACACCCACCGACATGCGCGTCCGAAACACCCCCTCCGCCATGGCGACTTCGAAAACAGTGTTCACAAAGTCCGCAATCTCGGCTTACACTGATAGACAGCAATGACGCAACCTGGCCAAACCCGTGAGGATTGGTGATGCCACGCCCCCTCTGCCTGCTCTTCGATTGTGACGGTACCCTGGTCGACAGCGAGCCGCTGCTCGCCGACGAGATGGCGACCGCACTCAACGCCGTGGGCCTGCCCTTCCAGGCCACCGACTATGTCGGCGAATTTCGCGGGGCGCGCTTCCGACGCATCGTTGCCGAGCTGGAGGGCCGCCATGGTCGCGTCGATCCCGCGGCACTGGAGCCGCTGGAACGCAACATGCGCGCCAACCTCAACCGGCGCCTGGCCACCGAACTCACCCCCATCGAGGGCGCCACCGAGGCGCTGGCGGCCCTGTCCGCCTTCCCCATGGGCGTGGTCTCCAACGGTCCCGAGAACAAGATCCGTACCTCGCTGGTCGCCACCGGCCTGGATACCCTGTTCGGCGATCACCTGTTCAGCGCCTACACCGCCAACTGCTGGAAGCCCGACCCCTGCCTCTACGCCCATGCGGCACAGCAGATGGGCTACCCACCGCAGCACTGCCTGGCCATCGAGGATTCGGTGGTCGGCGTCAAGGCGGCCCTCGGTGCCGGTATGCTGGTGGTCCACCTCAACCGCTACCCGGACGTCGAGCAGACCCCCGAGGGCGCGATCATGATCACCAGCATGTTCCAGCTGCCCACCGTGGTCAGCCGCCTCGCCCGAGACCTCTCGCCCCGCGCCATCGCCCGCTGAACCAGGCCGCTGAGTCGACGCGCCCCCATGCAAGCGGCGTCCACAGCCGCTATCATCCCGGCACCTTTTCTTCATCCTTTCCGGGAGTCCTCCCCATGCCATCACTCCAGGACCAGCTGCGAGGCCTAGTCTACTCCACCGAGCACGGCGCGACCTGCCCCGACTGTCGCCAGCCCGTCGCCGAGTGTCGCTGCGCCGAACAGGCCGAGCAGGCGCGCCTCGCCGCGCTCGACGGCATCGTGCGCATCCGCCGGGAGACCAGCGGCCGCAAGGGCAAGGGCGTCACCACCATCGACGGCGTGCCGCTGCCCGAGACCGAGCTCAAGAGCCTGGCCAAGGTGCTGAAGAAGCGCTGCGGCACCGGCGGCGCCGTCAAGGAGGGGGTGATCGAGATCCAGGGCGACCACCGCGAGGTACTCAAGGCGGAACTCGAGTCCCGCGGCTATACGGTCAAGCTGGCCGGCGGCTGAGGCGGGCCTCCAGCTGCTCGACCAGCGCACCCAGCGAGGTCTCCAGCGGCGCCGCCACCTTCAGGGAATAGAGTTCGTCGGCGCGGGTGCGCCCCAGGTTGAGGCAGGCGATGGGCTTGTCGTCGCGGGCGGCGGCCCGCGCGAAGCGGAAACCCGAATAGACCATCAAGGAGGAGCCCACCACCAGCAGGGCATCGCACTCCTCGACCAGGGCAAAGGCGCGCTCGACCACGCTACCCGGCACGCTGTCACCGAAGAACACCACGTCGGGCTTCCAGATGCCGTCGCCGCAGCGCGAGCAGTCGGGCACCCGGAACGCGGAGAAGTCCGCCTCCAGGTCGGCGTCGCCATCCGGCGCCGCGGCGGCACCGGTGGTCGCCCAGCGCGGATTGAGCGCCTCGAGTTCGGCGTGCAGCGCATGGCGCATGCGACTGGCGCCACACCCCATGCAGCGCACACGATCGGCGCGGCCGTGCAGGTCGATGACTCGCCGCGAGCCGGCCCGCTGGTGCAGGCCATCCACGTTCTGGGTGATCACCCCGCGCACATGGCCGAGCGCCTCGAGCCGCGCCAGGGCCCGGTGCGCCGCATTGGGTCGCGCCTCGCCCAGGGCGCGAAAGCCCACCAGGGCGCGGGCCCAGTAGCGCTGCCGGGCGGCGTGACTGCCCATGAACTGGCGATGCTGCATGGGCGGCGAGCGCTTCCACTCGCCGGCATCGTCGCGGTAATCGGGAATGCCGCTGGCGGTGCTGATCCCGGCACCGCCGAGAACCGCCAGTCGCGGATGGCGCAAGACGAACTCGACGAGCGCCTCCAGGTCCGCCTCACTTTCATCGAGTACCGCTGGTGCTGCTGGTGCTGCCGTCATACTGCTGCCTCGCTGCCTGCGCCGAACAGAGCATGGCCCCGGAGGGGGCGGGTTGTCTAGAATGGGGCTCTCGACCCCGGCATCCCACCCGATGGGCAAGGAATCCCGATGGCCTGGCTGGAATACCTGCTCCCCCTGATCTTCCTGTTCCCCCTCGCCGCCATGGGGGTGATCGTGGTGGCGCTGCGCAACCTGCATGATGCTCGGGTGCGCTCCCCCTTCGACGCCCAGCCGCTGCGCGAACCCGGGCAGCACCTGCGCGACCGCCTCGACGACGCCTTCGCCGGACTCTATCTGAATGGCGCCCTGGGTCCCCTGGTCACCCTGGTACCGCTGGTCTACGGCATGGGCCGCATGCTGTTCTCCGTGGAGCAGCACTGGGTGGAGTGGGCGTTCTACGGTGCGCTGAGCACCCTGCTGGTACTCGCCTACAGCTTCCGACTGATGCGCGACTTCCAGCGCATCAGTCGGCTCAAGCTGGGCCTGGCCTGCGAGCTGGCGGTGGGTCAGGAACTCGAACGCCTGGTGCGACCCGAGGCCCACCCCTTCTACGTCTTCCACGATGTGCCGGCGGCCGGTACGCGCATCGACCACGTGGTGGTCACGCCCTGCGGGGTCTTCGTGGTGGAGACCCGCGCCCGCACTCGCCCCTTCGCGCCTTCCGGAGAAGAGCTCGACCGGCTGGTGGTGGAGAAGGCGCGGCTGCGCTTCCCGGGCTGGAGCGAGCGCAAGCCGCTGGCCAGGACCCGCGAGCTGGCGCGCTGGATGGCCGAGTGGCTGAGCTCGCGCACCGGCCGCACGGTGCCGGTGATGGGCGTGCTGACCCTACCCGGCTGGAAGGTGGAGGCTGACCAGGGGCCGGATGACCTGCTGGTGGACAGCGGCGACGACCTGGCCAGCCGCCTGGCCGAGCTGTGCCCCGGCGAGTTCGATGCCGCCACCCACGACGCCGTCATCGCCACCCTGCTCGAGCATGCCGGTGCCAGCCGGGCCCCGGGCGACTAGCCCGACCGGAATTGCCAGCTGAGCCAACTCAATCGCCACGCAGGCGGCCGCCCATCTCCTGGGCCAGGTCCACGGCGTAGTGGTCGGTCATGCCGCCGATGAAGTCGAGCATACGCCGGTAGCTATCGTAGAGGCTCCAGGAGGGACGCGGGGTATTCTCGCCGATCAGCGCCAGCACCCGCTGGTGCTTGAAGGTGGAGTGACCGGTGTGATGCAGCTCATGGGCCGCGCCGATGAAGGCCTCGAGCAGGATGCCCAGGGTGGTATAGGCGCCGATCTCCAGCTTGGCCTTGCGCTCGTTCTGGAAGATGCGCTCCCGTGCCAGCTGCTTGGCCGCCTTCACCCCCCAGTCCAGGTCGGGATGACACAGCTCCAGCAGGTCCGACTTCAACCGCCCGGCCAGCAGCTCCGCCTCGTGCTGCACGAACACCGCCCCCACGTCGTTCACCGCACGCTCCATGGCCGCACCGCGCAGGGCGGCAATGCGCCGCCGCTGGGAGACCCCCTGGCGCTGCATGGCGGTGTAGTCGCCGGGGGCGCCGCCGGCGATCTGGATCAGGATCTCGGCGACCTCGTCATAGCGCAGGATGCCCATCTCCAGGCCATCTTCCAGGTCGAGCAGCGCATAGCAGATGTCGTCGGCGGCCTCCACCAGCCAGGCCAGCGGATGACGGCACCAGCGCCCCTCTCCCCTGGGCAGCAGCCCCAGCCGCTCGACCACCTCGATCAGCAACTCGCGCTCGCTCTGGTAGCAGCCGAACTTGCCCGCCGCGCCGCCGTGCTCCACGGTCCAGGGATACTTGAGCAGGGTGCCCAGGGTCGCCGTGGTCAGGCGCATGCCGCCGCGGAACTGGTTGTACTCGATCTGGGTGACCACCCGGAAGCCCTGGGCGTTGCCCTCGTAGGTGAGCAGGTCCTCCCGCTCCAGGGGCGAGAGCCCCTCGAGCAGGCCCTTGCCATCACTTTCGGCGCGCTTGAACCAGTCGCGGATGGCGTACTCGCCGGCATGCCCGAAGGGCGGATTGCCGATATCGTGGCCGAGGCAAGCGGCCTGGACGATCACCCCCAGGTCGGCCGGGGTGATCCAGCCGGGCAGACGGCCACTCAGCCGCTCACCGACGATCATGCCCAGCGAACGCCCCACGCACCCCACCTCCAGAGAGTGGGTGAGCCGGGTGTGGATATGGTCATTGTCGGTCAGCGGATGCACCTGGGTCTTGCGTCCCAGGCGCCGGAAGGAACCGGCGAAGACGATGCGGTCGTGATCCTTGTGGAAGGGGCTGCGGCCGATCTCATCACGGCCGTTACCGGGGCGCTCGCCGCGCCGGTCATGCAGGCGGCTCGGATCCAGCAGCCGCTCCCAGCTCATCTGCGTCATGGGCATCTCTCCTTGAGGCCCCATTCTGGCAGCCCCCGGCGCCCCCGCCCAGCCCCGGCAAACGGAGTAGACCCACGCTGCCGCTTGCCGGACAACGGAATAAGGACTAAATTCAGTCCATATGCCCATGCGGAACCGAACGCCATGAAGTACTCAGAGAACATCAAGCCCATCAGCTATCTGAAGGCCCATGCCGCCGAAGTTTCCCGCTCGCTCAACGAGCTGCGCGAGCCCATGGTGATCACCCAGAACGGCGAGGCCAGGATGGTCGTGCAGGACATCCGTAGCTATGAGCAGACCCAGGAAACCCTGGCACTGCTCAAGATCCTGGCGCTGGGCAGCCAGCAGGTTGAACAGGGCAAGACCCTGGATGCCGCCGAGGCCTTCCAGCGGCTGCGCCGCCAGGATCGCTGACCGTGGCGCTGCGGGTCGAGCTCACGGCCTCGGCCTTCGAGGACCTTCGCGAGCTCCACGACTTCATTGCCGAAGACTCTCCCCCTGCAGCCGAGCAGCTGCTCACCGCCATCGAGGCGCGCATCATGTCGCTGGGGGAGTTCCCCGAGCGTGGCAGCCACCCCCGGGAGCTGCTGGAGCTGGGCATCCGGGAGTATCGCCAGGTCATCGAACCGCCGGTGCGCATCCTCTACCGCCAGCATGACGAACGCCTCATCGTCTATCTGATCGCCCATAGCCGCCGTGACATGCAGCGGCTGCTGGCTCGGCGACTGCTCGGTTAGCTTCCTCTCATGACTGCTTGGCGACCAGCCTACTCCCCATCGGCCAGCGCCGGTAACAGGACCTTGAGCTTGCGGGTGAGGGTGTTGCGCCCCCAACCCAGCAGTTCGGCGGCTTCCCCCTTGCGCCCCCCGGTGTGGCGCAGGGCGGTCTCGATCAGGATCTTCTCGAAGTCGGGAACCGCCTCCTCCAGCAGGTGGGTGTGGCCGGCCGCCAGGGCGCGGTCGGCCCAGTCGCGGAAGGCCACCCGCCAGTCGCTGCTGGCGACCAGCCCCTCGTCGCTCGCCTGGCGCAGCTCTGGCGGCAGGTCCTCCACCAGGACCTCGCGCCCCGAGGCCATCACCGTCAGCCAGCGGCAGGCGTTCTCCAGCTGGCGTACGTTGCCGGGCCAGGGCAGCCGGGTGAGGTGGCGCTCCGCCTCGGGGGTGAGCACCTTGACATCGGTGGCGAGCTCCTTGGCCGCCTCGGCCAGGAAGTGGCGGGTCAGCCGCGGGATATCCTCGCGCCGCTCGGAAAGCCTGGGCAGGTGCACGCGAATCACGTTGAGGCGGTGGAAGAGGTCCTCGCGGAAGCGACCATCCTCCACCAGCCGCTCCAGGTCCTGGTGGGTGGCGGCGATGATGCGCACATCCACCTTCACCGGGGTGTGGCCGCCCACCCGGTAGAACTCCCCGTCGGCCAGCACCCGCAGCAGGCGGGTCTGGGTCTCCGCCGGCATGTCGCCGATCTCGTCGAGGAAAAGGGTGCCGCCGTTGGCCTGCTCGAAGCGCCCCTGGCGGCTTGCCGTGGCCCCGGTGAAGGCGCCCTTCTCGTGGCCGAACAGCTCCGACTCGATCAGATCCCTGGGAATCGCCGCCATGTTGAGGGCGATGAAGGGCTTGCCGGTGCGCGGGCTGTGCTGGTGCAGGGCCCGTGCGACCCGCTCCTTGCCGGTGCCGGATTCGCCGTTGATCAGCACCGTGATTTGCGAATGCGAGAGCCGGCCGATGGCGCGAAACACCTCCTGCATCGCCGGCGCCTCACCGATGATCTCGGCATCCAGTCCCTCGGGCACGCTGATCGGGCGCCGGCGCTCCCGAGCGTGGGCCACGGCACGGCGCACCAGGGCCAGCGCCTCGTCGACGTCGAAGGGCTTGGGCAGGTACTCGAAGGCGCCGCCCTGGTACGAGGCCACGGCGCTGTCCAGGTCGGAGTGGGCGGTCATCACGATCACCGGCAGCTCCGGGTGGGCCTCGCGCACCTTGGCCATCAGGTCGAGGCCGTCGATGCCCGGCATGCGGATATCGGTGACCAGCACGTCGGGCGGGTCGGCCAGCAGCCGTTCGAGGGCGGTGTCGCCGCGCTCGATGCACTCCACCTCGAGGTCGGGCTGGGCCAGGGCGCGCTCCAGCACCCAGCGAATGGCGCGATCGTCGTCGACGACCGCCACGCGTGCGACATCATTCATGGCGCGTCTCCAGGGGAATCAGCAGTCGGAATTCGGTATGGCCCGGCACGGAATCGCACTCGATCAATCCCTGGTGCTGGTGCAGGATGCCTTGTGCAATGGAGAGTCCCAGGCCGCTGCCGTCGGCGCGCCCCGAAACCATGGGGTAGAAGAGCGTCTCCTGCAGCGCCTCGGGAATGCCCGGGCCGTTGTCGAGGATCGCTACCTCGCACACCAGGCGGTGGCGCTCGGCGCCCAGGGTGAACTGGCGACGCGCCCGGGTGCGCAGCACCAGGCGCGGCTCGGGGGTGGCCGCCTCGTGCATCGCCTCCACGGCGTTGCGTGCCACATTGAGTACCGCCTGGATCATCTGCGCCTCGTCGCCGGCGAGATCCGGCAGGCTGGGGTCGTAGTCACGTTCGATGCTCACCCCGGGGTGCTCGGCGAGCACCAGGGTGCGCACCCGCTCCAGCACCTTGTGGACATTGAGTGGCTGATGGCGCGTCACCCGGTTGGGACCCAACATGGAATCCACCAGATCGCGCAGGCGATCCACCTCCTCGATGATGATGCGGGTGAATTCGCGATGCGCCGGGTTCTCCAGATCGCGCTCCAGCAGTTGGGCCGCGCCGCGGATGCCGCCCAGCGGGTTCTTGACCTCGTGGGCCAGGCCCCGAGTCAGCACCTTGACGGTCTCCTGGCGAGTCATCAGCGCCTCCTCCCGGGAGATGCGAATCAGCCGGTCGCGGGGCTCAACCTCCAGCAACAGTTCATCGCGGGAGAGGGGGGTGGCGGTATAGTCCACGGTCAGCGGCTCACCGCCCAGCATCACCAAACGCGCCTCGCGGCGGGTGAAGGGATGGCAGGCCTCCAGCGCCTTGGTCAGCACCGCTGCCATCCCGTCCTCCTGCTCCATCAGCGAGCACAGTGCCACTCCCTGCACGCGGCTCAGGCTCACCGAGAGCAACGCCTCGGCGGCGGGATTCATCCACGCCACCCTGAGCTCGCCATCCAGCTGCAGCACGGCGGTGGAGAGGTGTTCCATCAGGCGTTGGTACATCGAAGCAGCCATATCGGGTCCGGGTATACTTGCTCTGGAGAGGAAAGCTGCAAGAAACGGGCCAGGACGGCGAAGCCCATGACAGCACGCCCTGCAACGTCTGACGGTGCAATACATGCACCAAAATAGTGCATACGGGAGATGCCTGCACCATCTCCAGACTCGAACCGGATCAAGGCGCCGGACGCGTTTGTCGTTCGGCCCGGCGGCGCTGCACCGGCTCATCCTCGGGCAGGCGTCGAGAGGGAGCGTCAGACGGAGGCGGCTGGTAGGGCGGATACTCGGAATGAGGAGGCCAGTGCCCGCCATGCGGTGGGCGACAGGGCCTGGGGCTGCCGTCCGGGCACCACGGCCAGGGTGCCCAGCGAGGGGGAAGCTAACCGGCTGGCTGGCGATTCACGTTGGCACGCAGCACATAGATGGTCACCGGCGAGGTGCGGTGGCGCACCTCGCCGCCGGCATCCAGCAGCTCGGCCTGCAGTACATGCTCCCCGGGGTTCATGTTGGGGACCATGAACGCCGAAGTGTGCATCGCCGACTGGCTGACCTGGCCATCCACCAGCAACCTGACGCGATGGTCCTCGCGCAGGCCGGGCTCGATCCCCAGATCCACGGCGATGTTGCCGGCCGCTCCCACCGGAAAGGCCTGCTCGTGGGTCGGCGAGACGATGCGAAAGCTGTCGTAGGGCATGAACGGCTGGCCCGGCGAGGCCGCCGCCGGGGCACTCTCGAGGCGCGGCGCGGCCTGACCGGTGCGCACCTCGCCACTGGACGGCACTACCGTGACCGGCGCCAGCTCCATCTGCTCGCCACCACGGTCGGGGTTGTCGGTGAACACCACATTGCCCTGGGCATCCGTGGTGCGGTAGATCTTCTGGGCCTCGGCGGCCACGCCGAAGGTCATGACCAGCACCAGCGTCAGCACTGCCTTGTTCATGGATCGCCCCCTGCGTGTCGCTGCGTGAGCCAGGATGGCTCGGCATCATCACTGTGCGTTGGATAGTGTAGAGAAGAAAGGGGTTCCGCCGGTAGCGGAACCCCTTTTCTGGTTCAACGAGTGCTGGTTCAACGTGACGCGCCGCCCCGCCGGGGCGGCGATCATCAGCAGCTGTAGTACATGTCGAACTCGACCGGGTGCGTGGCCATGCGCAGGCGGTCCACGTCTTCCATCTTCAGCTCGATGTAGGCGTCGATCATGTCGTCGGTGAACACGCCACCCTCGGTCAGGAAGGCACGATCCTTGTCCAGTGCCTCCAGGGCCTGGTCGAGGCTATGCGCCACGGTCGGCACCTTCTTGCCCTCTTCCGGCGGCAGGTCATAGAGGTTCTTGTCCATGGCATCGCCGGGGTGGATCTTGTTCTTGATGCCGTCGATGCCGGCCATCAGCATCGCCGCGAAGCACAGGTAGGGGTTGGCGGTCGGGTCGGGGAAACGCAGCTCGACGCGCTTGCCCTTGGGGCTCGCGGTGTAGGGGATACGGATCGAGGCCGAACGGTTGCGAGCCGAATAGGCCAGCATCACCGGCGCCTCGAAGCCCGGCACCAGGCGCTTGTAGGAGTTGGTGGAGGCGTTGGCGAAGGCGTTCAGGGCACGCGCATGCTTGATGATGCCGCCGATGTAGTAGATGGCCATCTCGGAGAGGCCGGCGTACTCGTCACCCGCGAACTGGTTGGTGCCCTCCTTCCAGAAGGACTGGTGCACGTGCATGCCGCTGCCGTTGTCGCCCACGACAGGCTTGGGCATGAAGGTGGCGGTCTTGCCGTAGGCGTGAGCCACGTTGTGGATCACATACTTCATCTCCTGGACCTCATCGGCCTTCTTGACCAGGGTGTTGAACTTGACCCCGATCTCGTTCTGGCCGGCGTTGGCCACCTCGTGGTGGTGCACCTCGACGCTCTGGCCGATCGCCTCCAGGGTGTTGCACATGGCGCCACGGATGTCGTGGAAGCTGTCTACCGGGGGCACCGGGAAGTAGCCGCCCTTGACCCGTGGACGGTGGGCCAGGTTGCCGCCCTCGATGGGACGGTCGGTGGCCCAGGCGCCCTCCTCGGAGGTGATCCGGTACATGGCGCCTTCGGGATCGGCCTTCCAGTGCACCTCGTCGAAGATGAAGAACTCCGGCTCCGGGCCGAAGAAGGCGGTGTCGCCCAGGCCAGTGGACTGCAGGTAGGCCTCGGCACGCTTGGCGATGGAGCGCGGATCACGCTCATAGCCCTGCATGGTGGCCGGCTCGATGACATCGCAGCGCAGCACCAGGGTGGAATCCTCGGTGAAGGGATCCAGGAAGGCGGTGCCATCCTCAGGGCGCAGGATCATGTCGGATTCGTTGATGCCCTTCCAGCCGGACATGGAAGAGCCGTCGAACATCTGTCCGTTCTCGAAGAACTCCTCATCCACCTCCCGGGCGGGGATGGTGACGTGCTGCTCCTTGCCGATGGTATCGGTGAAGCGCAGGTCGACCCACTTGACGTCATGTTCTTCGATCAGGGCGAGCGTCTTGGCAGACATGGTGTCCTCCGGTTGAGCAGGGCTCGATGGTTGAGGTGATTCAGGCATCACGATGCTGGAACCCCAGCAAGCTGTTGTAGCACGCCGCAGGCGCACTGCCCACGACGGCCCGGCATCCCGGGCGCTGACCATAACAATGCAGGCAGCGTGCCAACCCTGCACTCCATGCTCGCATGTATTCCGCAACCCATTGAATAAATTATCTATTACCCGATATGCCGGCTGCACTCCAATGACGCACCGGCTCGCTGGTCGAGATCGCCTGACATAAACCGCACCACAACGGTGCAAAACCCGGGCGGTACGCACCATTACGAACCACCAGCCAGTGCCGGCAACGCGCCTTTGATACATTCAATAACTTCACGCTACACTTGATTACAACACTCCCCGCCGGCCGCGTCTCCTGGCCGCCACACGGAGCCTCCTCCTGGCCTCGGAGAACTTATGGCCGCTCCTCACGGCACTCTACTGATCGATGCACGCAGTGCCGGCGCCAGGCTCCCCCGAGAACTGGCACTGGTGGCCAGCCTCGCCGTCGACCAATCCTTCGAGCTCGTTATTGTCGACGATACCCAGGATCCACGGGTCACCGGCATCGCGCGCCGCCATGGGGCACGCCACCTGCGCCTGCCCGGAGCCCCTCTGGGCCAGCGGCTCGCCACCGCCATCCCCAAGACCAGTGGCCCGGTGCTGGTGTTTCCCGTGCTTGGCTCTCTCTCCTCTACCCGCAGCCTACTGCAACTGGCCCAACGCGTCAGCGTCGGCGAGGTCGACGCCGTGATCCTGCCCGGCAGCACGCCGGGGCTGTTCGCCCGCCTGCTGGGACGCCGGAAGCCCACCTCCATCGCCGGCATCTGCCTGACACGCCACTGGTACGAGCGCCTTGGCGGCTGCGACCCGGATCTCGACCAAGAGGCCCTCACCGACCTGGTGGCGCGCCTGCGCCTCTGCGGGGCTCACCTGGAGCTGGCCGCCCCACATCAGCGGGGCAGCTAACCACAGCCAAACGGTGTAACGGGACCAGAACAAGGATGAGGCGAGCGTGCCAGGCTCGAGGGCACGCCATGGCAAGTCGGCAAACTTGCTACTCCTGGGCGCCGCTAGTCTGTACAATGCGCGTCCCACATCCCTGCCCCGCGCCTAGGGTACTTACCAGAACGTGTACATAGGTGCGTACATATCAGCGAGTCACACCTTATGAGCACGACCGTAAGTCCTTCAAATATCGAAAGTCTCAGGAACATTGCGATTATCGCGCACGTCGACCACGGCAAGACCACCCTGGTCGACAAGCTTCTCCAGCAGTCCGGCACCCTCGATCGCAAGGCCGAGGGGCAAGAGCGCGTCATGGACTCCAATGACCAGGAGAAAGAGCGCGGCATCACCATCCTGGCCAAGAACACCGCCATCCGCTGGCAGTCGCCGGATGGCCAGGCCTATCACATCAACATCGTCGACACCCCCGGACACGCCGACTTCGGTGGCGAGGTCGAGCGCGTCATGTCCATGGTCGACTCGGTACTGCTGCTGGTCGATGCGGTCGACGGCCCCATGCCGCAGACTCGCTTCGTGACCCAGAAGGCCTTCGATCAGGGCCTCAAGCCGATCGTGGTGGTCAACAAGATCGACCGTCCCGGCGCCCGCCCCGACTGGGTTATCGACCAGATCTTCGACCTGTTCGACAACCTCGGTGCCTCCGATGAGCAGCTCGACTTCCCGATCATCTACTGCTCGGCGCTCAACGGCATCGCCGGCCCCGATCCCGACGAGCTGGCCGAGGACATGACCCCCATGTTCCAGTCCATCGTCGACATCGTGGAGCCGCCCAAGGTCGAGCTGGACGGCCCCTTCCAGATGCAGATCTCCGCGCTGGACTACAACAGCTACGTCGGCGTCATCGGCCTGGGCCGCATCACCCGCGGCTCGGTCAAGCCCAACCAGCAGGTCACCGTCATCACCAAGGAAGGCGCCACCCGCAAGGGCAAGATCGGCCAGGTGATGACCCACATGGGCCTGGAGCGCGTGCAGACCGACGAGGCCACCGCCGGCGATATCGTCTGCATCACCGGCATCGATGCCCTGGCGATCTCCGACACCCTGTGTGACCCGGCCAACGTCGAGGCGCTGCCGCCGCTCTCCGTGGACGAGCCCACCGTCTCCATGACCTTCCAGGTCAACGACTCGCCCTTCGCGGGCAAGGACGGCAAGTTCGTCACCAGCCGCAACATCAAGGATCGCCTCGAGCAGGAATTGATCCACAACGTGGCGCTGCGCGTCGAGCAGGGCGAGACTCCGGAGAAGTTCAAGGTCTCCGGTCGCGGCGAGCTGCACCTCTCGGTGCTGATCGAGACCATGCGCCGCGAGGGCTTCGAGCTCGCCGTGGGCCGCCCCGAGGTGATCATCCGCGAGATCGACGGCGAGAAGCAGGAGCCCTACGAAGAAGTCATCATCGACTGCGAGGAGCAGCACCAGGGCGCCATCATGGAAGAGATCGGCTACCGCAAGGGCGAGCTCAAGAACATGAACCCCGACGGCAAGGGCCGGGTGCGCCTGGACTTCATCATCCCGGCACGCGGGCTGATCGGCTTCCGAGGCCAGTTCATGACCCTGACCTCGGGTACCGGCATCCTCACCAGCCGCTTCGACCACTACGGCCCGCTCAAGCCCGATGCCGCCATCGAGCGTCGCAACGGCGTGCTGGTCTCCATGGTCTCCGGCAAGGCCCTGGCCTACGCCCTCTACGCCCTGCAGGAGCGCGGCAAGCTGATCATCGACCACGGCACCGAGGTCTACGAAGGCATGCTGATCGGCATCAACAACCGCGCCAACGACATGGTGGTCAACCCCACCAAGGGCAAGAAGCTCGACAACATGCGTGCCTCGGGCAACGACGAGAACATCGTGCTGACCCCGCCGGTCAAGTTCAGCCTCGAGCAGGCCATCGAGTTCCTCGATGACGACGAGCTGGTGGAGATCACTCCCAACTTCATCCGTCTGCGCAAGAAGCACCTCACCGAGAACGAGCGCAAGCGCGCCGGCAAGAAGTAAGCGCCGCGCCCGCCTCGACAAGGCCCGCCGACCGGCGGGCCTTTTTCATGCCTGTCCGCCGGCAACGGCTTTCCCCCCTGCTTCGTGACCCTCTATGCTGCAGGTATGCCCAGCGAGCATGACCCTCACAAGAGGAGAGCCAAGATGCACAAGCACGTGGAGTGGGACGACCCCGGCGCCGACAGCGTGATGCGCCACTTCCAGCAGGACGACAGCAGCCATTCCGAGCCTGGCCCCGGTGATATCCTCTCGGCGCGCCATGAAGGTGCCGTGGTGCGGGTGAAGGTGGAGGCCTACGTGGAGGGCACCAGCATCGGCGAGGTCGCGGCGATCATCTCCGTGGACAACGGCCGTCGGCTCAAGTCCCACGGCAAGCTCGCCCTGGGCGACACCGTGCGCCTGCCCGACGAATTCCGGGCGCTGGAGCCGATCCTCGGCGACCCCAACGACAGGCGCGAGGATGACTAGTCGACAGCCTGTCCTCCCAGGACGTTAACGCGGCGTAAACGCGCACCACTGGCTCCCGACGGGCTTTTGTCGCAAAGTGGCGAGCTGGGCCCACAAGGCCAACGAACTCGAGTCGCGGGAGCACCGATGAGCACGCACAACGTCTGGACCCACAAGGGCACCTTCCTGCTGGCCGCGGTCGGCTCTGCGGTAGGGCTCGGGAACCTGTGGCGTTTCCCCTACCTGGCCGGCGAGAACGGCGGCGGGGCCTTCATCCTCGTCTACGTCCTGACCATCTTCGCCGTGGGCATTCCGATCCTGATCGCCGAGACCATGCTGGGCCGCGCCAGCCGACGCAGCCCGATCATGGGCATGCGCTTCCTGACACGCACCCATCACACCTCGCGCAGCTGGGAGACCATCGGCTGGCTGGGGGGCATCTCGGCCTTCCTGATACTGAGCTTCTATTCGGTAATCGCCGGCTGGGCGATCCACTACACCTGGCAGATGTTTACCGGCGCCCTGGTCGGGGCCGACGCCGCAACCATCGCCGCCGGTTTCGACGCCCTGCTCGCCTCGCCCTCGCTGCTCACCCTCTACCACACCCTGTTCATCGTCGCCTCGGGGCTGATCGTCGGCCTCGGCGTCCACCAGGGCATCGAACGCGGGCTGCGGGTGATCATGCCGGCTCTCTTCGTGATCCTGCTGGTGGTGCTCGCCTACGGCGTGACCAACGGCGACTTCGCCGCCGCCGCCAGTTTCCTGTTCACCTTCAATGTTGCCGACCTCAGCCTGGAAGGCTGGCTCGAGGCCATGGGCCAGTCGTTCTTCACCCTGAGTCTGGGCATGGGCGCCATCATGGCCTACGGCGCGTACATGTCCAGCGAGGTCTCGCTGACCCGCACCGCCATCGCCATCGCCGTGATCGATACCGCGGTGGCCATCGTCGCCGGCCTGGCGATCTTCTCGCTTGTCTTCGGTGCCGGCCTCGACGCCGGCCAGGGCCCCGGGTTGATGTTCGTCACCCTGCCGCTGGCCTTCGCCGAGATGCCAGGCGGGGCGCTGGTCGGCGGAGTCTTCTTCATCCTGGTGCTGGGTGCGGCGATCAGCTCCTCCATCTCGCTGATCGAGCCGGTAGCCGCCTTCCTGGTCGAACGCTTCGACCTCACCCGTCCCCAGGCGGTATTCGCCATGGTGGTAGCCGCCTGGGCACTGGGCCTGCTCACCGTGGCCAGCTTCAACCTGTGGGCCGAGGGCAGCATCTTCCACAGCCTGTTCGGGCGCAGCGCCTTCGACCTCTTCGAGCTGCTCACCAACATCTTCATGCCGCTGGGTGGCCTGTTGATCGCGCTGTTCGCCGGCTGGGCGCTGACCCACTCCGAGGTGATGAAGGAGATGCGCACCAACGAGACCTGGTTCGCCATCTGGCGTTTTCTGGTGCGCTTCGTCGCCCCGGCGGCGGTCTCCTTCGTGTTCCTTCGCGCCATTCCCCAGGTGGATGGCTATCTGAGTCCGGCCATCGGCGCGGTAGTGATCGTCGGCGCCTTCGCCGCCGGCCGCACCTTCCTGATGGATGACCGCCAGGAACAGTGACCCACGCTGCCGCCTCGAGGGGCGGCGGCGTCGTGGCGGCGTGACATAGCAAGCAGATACATCAAACCAGCACAACAACAACGAGACATAGCGCATGGCATCCATGATCGACGTGCAGCACGTCAACAAGGCCTTCGGGGGCCTCAAGGTGATCAACGACTGCTCGCTCTCGGTGGAGTCGGGCTCGATCACCGGCCTGATCGGCCCCAATGGCGCCGGCAAGTCGACCCTCTTCAACATCATCGCCGGCGCCCTGCCGCTGGACAGCGGCCAGGTGCTGCTCGAGGGCGAGGAGATCACCAACCGCCCCGCCAACGAACTGTTCCACAAGGGGCTGCTGCGCACCTTCCAGATCGCCCACGAGTTCTCTCACATGACCGCACTGGAGAACCTGATGATGGTGCCGCCGGCCCAGGCCGGCGAGAGCCTGTTCAACGCCTGGATGAAACCCGGCCTGGTACGCTCCCAGGAGGCCGAGGTACGTCGCCGCGCACTGGAGGTGATCGACTTCATCGGCCTGCATCACGTGCGCAACGAGCTGGCCGGCAACCTCTCCGGGGGCCAGAAGAAGCTCCTCGAACTCGGCCGCACCATGATGACCGACGCCCGTGTGGTACTGCTCGATGAGATCGCCGCCGGGGTCAACCGCACCCTGCTCGGCGACCTGGTGGAGAACATCGAGCGGCTCAACCGCGAGATGGGCTACACCTTCCTGGTCATCGAGCACGACATGGACATGATCACCCGGCTCTGCGACCCGGTGATCGTGCTCGCCCAGGGCAGCGTGATGGTCGAGGGCTCCATCGAGGAGATCCAGAACAACCCCGAGGTCATCGAGGCCTACTTCGGAGCGACTCACGATGCCACTGCTTGAAGCACGCGACGTCTATGGCGGCTACGGCGGCATGAACATCCTCAACGGGGTGAACATGACCCTCGAGGCCGACCAGATCGGCGTCATCGTCGGTCCCAACGGCGCCGGCAAGTCCACCATGCTCAAGGCCATCTTCGGCCTGCTTGTGGTTACCCAGGGCGAGATCCTGCTGCGCGGCGAACCCATCCACAACCTGCCGCCCCACCGGCTGGTGCAGCAGGGCATGGGCTTCGTGCCCCAGGAGCACAACGTTTTCCCGAGCCTGACGGTGAAGGAGAACCTGCAGATGGGGGCCTTCCTCAAGCCGGGCAATGTCAAGCGCATGCTGAAGCAGATCTACGACTTCTTCCCGCCTCTCTACGACAAGCGCCACCAGCCCGCCGGCGAGCTCTCCGGCGGCCAGCGCCAGATGGTAGCCATGGGCCGCGCGCTGATGGCGGAGCCCAGCGTGCTGCTGCTCGACGAGCCTACGGCCGGCCTCTCACCGCTCTACATGAACGAGATCTTCGAGCAGGTAAAGCAGGTCAACGCTGCCGGCGTCGGCATCCTGATGGTGGAGCAGAACGCCAAGCAGGCGCTGGCTATCGCCGACAAAGGCTTCGTGCTGGCCGCCGGCCAGAACCGTTTCACCGATACCGGGGCCGCCCTGCTGGCGGACCCGGAAGTGGCCAGGAGCTTCCTGGGCGGCTGAGCCTCGGAGCAGGGAGAACCAATCTCGTGAATGAACTCGTCTTCTTCTTCAACTACGTGGTCGTCGCCGGCAGCGTCACCGGCTCGATCTACGCCATCGGTGCGGTGGGCGTCACCCTGGTGTTCAGCATCATGCGTTTCGCCCACTTCGCCCACGCCGACATGATGACCTTCGGTGCCTTCACGGTGCTGCTGCTGACCACCGCCTTCCCCGGGGCGGGTGCCGCCCTGGGGCTGCCCACGGCGGTGGTCATGCTGCCGCTGGCCATGCTGCTCACCGCGGCCCTGGCGGTGGGCATCGACAAGACGTTCTACAAGCCGCTGCGCGCCCACGGCGTGAAGCCCATCGTCATGGTGATCGCCTCGCTGGGCGTCACCCTGATGCTGCAGGGGCTGATCCGGCTGTTCGCCGGCACCAGCGGCGAGAGCCTCTATGTCGACGACCGCAAGGAGATCTTCCGCCTCGCCCTGCCCTTCGAGGGCGCCCGAGCCCCCATCGTGGTCACCGAGCCCCAGGTGATCCTCTTCGTGCTGACCATCGTCTGCGTGGTGGGGCTGCATCTGTTCCTGTCGCGCTCGCGGCTGGGCAAGGCGATGCGCGCCATGTCCGACAACCCCGACCTGGCCCGCGCCTCGGGCATCAACACCAACCTGATCGTGGCCGTGACCTGGGTGATCGTCGGCGCCCTGGCTGCCATCGCCGGCACCTTGCTGTCGCTGGACGTCACCTTCAAGCCCGACCTCAGCTTCTTCCTGCTGTTGCCGATCTTCGCCGCGGCCATCGTCGGCGGCGTGGGCCACCCCTACGGTGCCATCGCCGGTGGCTTCGTGGTGGGCTTCGCCGAGACCCTGGCGGTGTTCAACTGGAGCGTGCTGCTACGGCCCTTCCACGACCGTCTGCCGGAGTGGCTGGCCAGCGCCGATAACCTCGCCTTCGTCGGCACGGAGTACAAGATCGTGGTGCCCTTCGTCCTACTGGTCGCCATCCTGGTGTGGCGACCCACCGGCATCTTCAAGGGGAAGGTGATCTGATGAGCACACAACAGCAACAAGGACAACACGAGCATCGAGAGGACCTGGTCGCCGCCCCGTCGCGCTTCCCGCTGCGTGAGGTGGTGCTGTTCGCCATCCTGATGGCCGCCATCCTCGGCGTCTATGCGGCCATGGGCGCCGCCTACAGCACGCGCATGCTGGTGGAGGCGGCCTGCTACGCCATCCTCGCCCTGGGCCTGACCATCCAGTGGGGCTATGCCGGCCAGTTCAACGCCGGGGTGATGGGCTTCGTGGCGCTGGGCGGTTACAGCGCCATGGCCTTCAGCATGCCGGTCAACAGCGAGTTCTGGGCAAGCCCCCTCTCGGGCGAACTGGGCATGGTGGTGCTGATGGCCCTGGGCGGCGTGATGGTGGTGGTCGGCGCCAGCCGCCTGCACCACCTGGGCGTGCCCCGGCGCCTGCGTACCGGCCTGGCGGTGGCCCTGGCGCTACTTTTCTACCTGCTGGTCTCGGCCCGCCTGGGCGTGGTCACCGAGCAGATCGAATCGCAGTTCGGCTATATCGGCGGGCTGGGCCTGCCGCCCTGGCTGGGCTGGATCGTCGGCGGCGCGCTGGCCGGCATGGTCGGCTACTTCATCGGCAAGGTGTGCCTGGGCCTGCGCAGCGACTACCTGGCCATCGCCACCCTGGGCATCGCCGAGATCATCAAGGCGGTGCTCAAGAACGCCGACTGGCTGACCCGCGGCACCGCCACCGTCTCGCCGCTGCCCTGGCCGGTGCCGGGTCCCGGCGAGGTGGGCTTCACGCTGGCCCGGGCGCTCTACTTCTCGGTCACCGCGGTAATGATTGTGGCGATCTTCTTGCTGCTCACCCGCGCCTACCACGCTCCCTGGGGGCGCATGATTCGCGCCATCCGCGACAACGAGATCTCCGCCGCCGCCATGGGCAAGGACATCAACCGCCGGCGCCTGGAGATCTTCGTGCTGGGCTGCATCCTGATGGGCATCGGCGGCGCCGCCCTGGGCAGCTTCAACGGCCTCTTCGACCCTCAGGGCTACCTGCCCCTCAACCACACCTTCCTGGTGCTGGTGATGGTGATCCTCGGTGGCCCGGGCAACAATCTGGGCACCATCTTCGGCGCCTTCGCGGTGTATATCATCTGGGTGATGTCCGAGCCCCTGGCGCTGGCGGTACTCGAGCTGGCGATCACCTTCGGCGAGGGCAGCTTCGGCTGGGACGCCCCCACCAACCTCGACAGCCGCGCGCTGCAGGCCCGGGTGTTCGTGATCGGCCTGCTGATCTCCCTGGTGCTGCGCTTCGCGCCCAAGGGGCTGTTGCCCGAGAAGGTCAAGCACCATGGATAGAGAGCGCCGATTTATTACTGCGCTCGATATCCTGGCCGCCGGCGGTGCTCGCTCTCCTCATGTAGCGAGCTACACTCCGGGAGCTCCGCTCCGGCGTCGACCAGCCTCTCATCGCTCGTGACATAAATCCGCACTCTCTACTGACATCATGGATTGCAAAGCATCGGCCCCGGCGGGAATCCGCCGGGGCCGATGCGTTTCAGGGTGTGGAATCAGCGCAGTGAGAGCGGGATTACTTGTCCAGGAAGCCCTTGCTGACGAACTCGCCGCCTTCGACCGCCATCTCCTCGACGATGCCGGGCACGTCGCCCTTGTCGTCGAACTCGTGACTGCCGGAGGCACCCTCGTAGTTGATCTCCTCACCGGCGGCGATCAGCTCCAGGGCCTTCTCCCACTCGCCGGGCAGGATCACCTCGCCCGGGGCGGAGGAGACGCTGCGCAGTGCCTCGGAGAGGCCCTCACGCTCGGCGCTGCCGTTCTGCTCGATGGCCAGCGCCAGCAGGAAGGCGGCGTCATAGCCCTGCCCCGCGAACACCGCCTCGTGGGAGATGCCGCCCGCCTCGGCCAGCTCGACGAAGCGTTCGGTGCCGGGGCTGTCCGGGTTGCCCGGGCGCGTGGCGATGAAGTTGTCGTTGAGCACCTCCTCGCCTACGCCATCGAGCAGGCCCGAGATCACCATGCCGTCGGCACCGATATAGCGGGTGAACATGCCGCTCTCGTAGGCCTGGCGCACCACCGTCTGCCCGGAGGTATCGCCATAGGCCAGCACCACCAGATCGGGAACGCCGGTCGCCGAGAGGGTGCCCAGCTCGGAACGGTAGTCGGCGCGGTTATCCTCGTGGGCCAGGTTCTCGGCCACCGTGCCGCCCTCGGCCTCGTAGGTGGCCACGAAGGCATCAGCCAGGCCACGGCCGTAATCGTTGTTCACGTAGGTGACCGCTACCTCGTCGATGCCCTTCTCCAGCAGCATCTTGGCCAGGGCCTCGCCCTGGAAGGCGTCGGAAGGCACGGTGCGGAACACCAGGTCGTTGTCGTCCAGTTCGCTCACCGCCGGTGCCGTGGAGGCCGGCGAGACCATCACCACACCCCCGGGAATGGCGGCGTTGTTGGCCGCGGCGATGGTCGCCCCGGTGCACAGCGCACCGACGATCGCCGTGACCTGCTCGCTGTTGACCAGGCGGTCGGCGGCATTGGAGGCCGCCGAGGCGTCGGAACAGGTGGTATCGCCGCTGGGCATGGCGACCTGCTCGCCGCCCAGCACACCGCCCTGCTCGTTGACGTGCTGCATGGCCAGCTGCGCCGCATCGTAGACCGGCGGCGTCAGCGTCTCTATCGGGCCGGTAAAGCCGCCCAGGAAGCCCACCTTTACCTCGGCCTGGGCCGCGCCCACGGCCAGGGTGGAGGCTGCGACCGCCATCGCTACTAGACTCTTCTTCATGTTGTTCGTCTCGCTTGGTTGCTGGGATCACACACCCCCTAAATCTGGAAGGGCAAAGGGAAAAACTCAAGTCGGCTTCGCCAACGCTCGGGGGCTCACGCCGCCGCCATGGCGCCTATACTGAGCCGGGCAACCCCACCAACGAGAGCTCCCCATGACGACTCGCTATTCCCTGATCCCTTCCGCCCTCGCCCTGGCACTGGCCGCCGGTGGTGCCCACGCCTTCGAGCCCGCCGGCGAGGAGATCACCTACCAGGTCGACGGCGAAGCCTTCGAAGGCTATCTCTCCCGGGCCGAGGGTGAGTCCCGCGGCAGCGTGCTGATCATCCACGACTGGGACGGCCTCGACGACTACGAGCGGCGCCGCGCCGACATGCTCGCCGACCTCGGCTACGACGCCTTCGCCGCCGACCTCTACGGCCAGGGCAATCGCCCGGCCGAGACCGAGGCCAAGAAGGCCGAGACCGCGCGCCTCTACGAGGATCGCGAGCGCATGCGTGCCCTCACCCTGGCCGGCCTGGCAGAGGCCCGCGCCCAGGGCGCCGCGAGTAACGCCGTGATCATGGGCTACTGCTTCGGCGGTGCGGTAGTACTGGAGATGGCCCGCTCCGGCGAGGCCGACGACGTGCACGGCTTCGCCAGCTTCCACGGCGGCCTGACCACCCCCGAAGGGCAGAGCTGGTCCGAAGACGCCGGCCCCCTCCTGATCGCCCACGGCGGGGCCGACGCCTCGATCTCCCTGGACGATGTCGCCACCCTGGGCAAGGAGCTCGAGGACGCCGGTACCACCTACCAGATCGAGGTCTACTCCGGCGCGCCCCACGCCTTCACCGTGTTCGGCAGCGACGCCTACCAGCAACGTGCCGATGAACACTCCTGGAGTGCCTTCCTGGACCTGCTCGACGAGGTACTGTAATCCCCCGGGGCTGGCGTCCTGCCGGCCCCACACTGCCTGCGTGCTAGAGTGATCCGAAAGGACACCACACGGAGGTCACCATGCAACTGACTTATCTCACCGGCAGCCGGCGCGACATCGGCCTGGGGCACGGCCGCGCCCATGCGGCTCCGATCCGCGCCAGCATCGCCGTCTACGACCGCCTCTTCCAGGACTTCGTTGGCCTCGACTGGGGCCAGGCACGCCGTGAGGCCGAACGCTTCGGCGCCATGATCGAGCAACGCTTCCCCGCCATTCTCGAGGAGATGGCCGGCATCGCCGAGGGCGCCGAACTGGAACTCGCCGATATCCTGACCCTCAACTGCCGCAGCGAGATCTCGTTGACCCAGGCCAGCGGCGGCTGCTCCGCCTTTGCCCTCGAACGCGCTGGAACACAGTGGCTGGCCCAGAACTGGGACTGGCGCGCCGATCAGCTCGACAATGTGGTAGTACTGCATATCGAGGGCGACGATGCCCCGCCGCTGGTCAGCCTCGGCGAGGCCGGCATGGTGGCCAAGATCGGCATGAACGCCCACGGCATCGGCGTCTGTCTCAACGCCATCCGCTCCCGCACCTGCGGCGAGGGGCTGCCCATCCATATGGCGCTACGCAAGATTCTCGAGAGTCCCGATCTGGCCACCGCCCGGGCGGTGGCAACCGATAGCCGGGTCTGCTCGCCGGCACACTTCCTGGTGGCGAGTGCCGACGGCCAGGCGGCGGGCCTTGAGGTACATCCCGGCGAGCCCGGCACACTCTCCCCCCGCGGCGGCGCGGTGACTCACACCAACCATCTCTATGACGCCGCCGTCACCTGCCAGGTCGAGGACTTCCCGCGGGCCGACTCGCGTCCGCGTCTGGAGCGCCTTGATACGCTGCTGGGCGACCTGGCAGAAGACGCCCCGGTGAATGAAGCCCGGCTGTTCGAGGTTCTCTCCGATCACCATCATCATCCGCTATCGATCTGTCGCCACTTCAACCCCGACCAGCCCGCCGAGGAGCGCATGGAGACGCTGTTCGGCGTGGTCATGAATCTTACCGAGCGGCGTCTAACGCTACGCCACGGCAAGCCTTGCGAAAGCAGGGACAGCCTGACCCTGACGCTGCCTCTCGGCTGAACCATTTGAGCGGAGAAAAAACGACTCTCAAAAACAAACAATAATGCTTGTCATTAAAATCGGAGGGGAGTAGAGTTCTCGCCGTAAACGATTCTCATCAACAGCGAGAGCTCCCATGAAGAAACTGCTGTTCACCGCCATCTGCCTGGGCCTGCTGGGTACCACCGCCAATGCCGACGACCAGGAGCGAGGCGACCACTTCGAGGGCGAGAGCGCCGAGACTCTCGACCAGGCGGTCACCAACTTTACCGAGACCAACCGCCAGCTGGCCGAGCTGCTGGCTCAGGAGGAGCTCAGCAACAGCGACCTGGGCACCATTCACGAGCTCACCTACACCCTCGAGAACGCCCTGGCGAAGATCGACGAGGAGCTCGAGACCATGGCCGTGGATCTCGAAGAGGTACACCTGGGCTCCGAGACCCTCGACTATGAACGCGTCAGCAGCCATGGTGCCGCCTACCTCGAGGCCGCCCAGACCCTGACCGAGTAACATCTTTTCGGGCAGCCTCGGCCCCCCCTCCCACGGCTCCGAACGCACGACGGGCGAGCCATCCTCTATGGCTCGCCCGTCGTCGTATCGGCTGACCGGTCACGGCATGGCTATCCCGCCAGCGCCTCCTCCACCAGGGCCCGGGCCTGGTCGGTCATCGGCAGTGTCAGCGCCAGCTCGTGGGCCCGCGGCGACATCTTCTTCCAGGTCATCTGCACGATGCGGATCAGATGGTCATGGTCGATCTGCCTGGAGAAGTCGGCAAAGTAGTTCTCCAGAAACACCAGACAGGCGCAATCCTCCACCGCCTGGGTGCCTGCCTCTCGCCCTAACCCCTGCTTGCGGATCATCCGCGATACCGCTTCGGCGTCCTCGTCGTCATAGCCCGCCTCGCGCATCAGCCGTGCAGTGGTCTCGCCGGCGCGCTGCCCCTGGTCGCGCCGCCAGGTCAGGTAGCCCACGCGGCCCTCGGGATACTCGCTGCGCGACAGCTCCCAGCGCTGCAGGTGCTGGCCACGCACCGCCAGCTGGACCAGCTCATCGGGGTGCTCGTGCAGCCGCTCCAGCCAGGCACTCATGCGCCCGGCATGCCACAGCTCATGAGGTACGCTCTCGCCCTCCACGCTGGCATGGCGCGGATCCTGTGCATGCAGCGCATCCAGCGCGGCCAGGGTCCGCTCGAAAGGGGAAAGGGGCATCGCTCAAGACTCCTTGCTGATCAGACAGAACGGCCCGGCAGCCATCACGCCACCGGGCCGAGATATCAGCCTGTTCTGAAGCAAAACCCCATACAGGTCAACCTTGTTCGCCGCCACACAGCAGGCCGCTGCCACGGATCGCCGCCAGGCGCCCCTCGCCGATGCCGGAGATGCGCGTCAGCTCGCCCGGTGCACGCCACGGCCGGCCCGAGATAATGGCCTCGGCGCGTGCCGGCCCCACGTGGGGCAGCTCGGCCAGGCGCTCGGCGCCGCTGGCGTTGAGGTCGATGCAACCCGGCCCACCCCGGCTGGCCATCAGCTCACCCCCATCGGCGGCCTGGCGCTCCAGCGTCGCCCCGTTCAGCGCCACATACACCGGCACATGGTCCGAGATGCGCTCGCGGGCCTCCTGGTGGGCCATCGGCAGCAGCTCGGGGAAGCGCAGCACACCCTGATCGTCCGGCGCGAGGCGTTCGGCGTCGTACCACAGGTTGTCGTAGAGGTTGGCATAGCGGCCCGCCGTGGTCGCCAAGGTAGAGGCACCCTCGGTCACCGCCGGCACCGCGCCCCGCTCGCGCAGCGGCGCCCAGCCGGCATGGTCCGGTGCCAGGTTGAAGTCGCCCATCAGCAGGCGCGGGGTATCGGCATGCACCTCGCCGAGCCACTGCCAGTAGTCGGCCAGGGCCGCAATCTCCGGCAGGCGGTCGCCGACGCTATCGCCATAGACCACATGCACCGTGGCCGCGGTGAAGAGCGTATCGTTCTCTACATCGCGGAAGCGCGCCGAGTAGGGCTCGCGGGAGAAGACGTCGCCGTGGTCGATGAACACCACCGCGCCATCCTCGTAGGCCACCTCGCTCTCGCGCCACAGGAAGCCGTAGTGCTCCTCGTAGGAGCTGCGGCCCAGGGCATGGCTGGCCATGGAGGACCACGCCTCGCCGGAGAGCGCCTCCAGCTCCACCTCGAGTGACTCGAGTGCCGCCGGGTCCATCAGCTCCTGGATCGCCAGCAGGTCGAAGTGGTCGGCCACATGGGCCACCTGCCCCACCGCCTTGTCGTTGTTCCACCCCAGGTGCTTGATGTTCCAGCTGCCCACGATGACATCCCCCTGGGCCGCCAGGGGAGCGAGGGCCAGCAGCCCGGCCAGCAGAGAGCGGCGCATGAATCCTCCACGCAAAAGGCCGCCATGCTGCCGGCTCCGCGCAGAATCATCAATGGCTTAACAAGGAAATTCAGTAACTACCCCTGCAGGTAGATAAACAGGGCAAACCCCACCATCGCCAGCAGGAACAGCGTCAGGCCGATGCGCCGGGTGGGGATGCGCGACGGGCCGAACTGGGCGAGTTTCGGGTCGTGCGGATCGTAGCGAACCTCCAGCGTCTTGCCGGTGGGGTAGTCCCGCAGCCAGGCCTCGGCCGCCTCACGCTCAGGGAAGGAGGGCGGCGCATCGAAGCGGCGGTTATCGGTGACGACCGGCCCGCCCGCCACCTCGAAGCGCACTTTCACCCGCGGCAGGTAGCGCGCCTGCTGCTCGAAGTGCTCACGCCGCTGGGAGTGCTGACGGCGCTCGATGACCTCGGTGGCCACCACCTCGGCCATGGCCCGGGGCCAGGCGCTGACCGCGCGGCGCCGCCATACGCCGTAACCGGAAAATGCCGCCCCGGCCAGGGCGGCGATGGCGATCAGCAGGGGAACCTGCGACATCATGGAGCATCCTTTACCAGTAGCCGAGCAGCTTCCACCATAGACCGCCCACCACGACCCAGACCAGCAGGTTGACCACACTCATGATGAAGCCGGCCCGCCACCACTCACCGAGCGGTACATAGCCCGAACCGAAGATGACCGGGGAGGTGCCCGTGGCGTAGTGGGTCAGGGTCATCATGATCGAGGAGGCCGCCGCCATGCTCAGCACGAACGGCATCGCCGGCGCCCCCATGGCCAGGCCCACGGCCAGAAAGGCTCCCATCATCGCCGTGATATGCGCCGTGGTGCTGGCAAAGAAGTAGTGAGAGTAGAGAAATACCAGGATCAGCAAGGAGCTCGCGCCAAGCCAGCCCACGCCGGTCTGGGTAATCAGGCCCTCGATAGTGGAGGAGAACCAGGCCACCACACCAAGCTGATTAAGCTGCGAGGCCATCATCACCAAGGCACCGAACCACACCAGGGTGTCCCAGGCACTCTTTTCGTTCAGCACGTCCTTCCAGGTCAGCACCCCGGTCAGCAGCAGAACGGCGAGGCCGATCAGCGCGGCCGTGGCCGAATGCAACGCAAAGGCATCACCCAGCAGCCAGGCCGGTACCCCTGCCCACAGCAGCAGCAGCATCACGAACACACCCAGGGTGATCTTCTCATCTCGCTGCATGCGGCCCAGATCGGAGAGCTGCTGGCGGGCAAAGCTCGCCGCGTCTTCGGTCTTCTTGATCTCGGGGGGATAGAGCAGGTAGAGCACCAGCGGCATCAGCGCGATCGCCGCCAGGCCCGGCAGCAGCATGGCCAGCGCCCAGGTGGTCCAGCTCAGCGTAATCGCGGCACCGGTGGCTTCGGCAATCAGCTTGACGGTCAGCGGGTTGGGGGCCGTGGCGGTCACGAACATCGCCGAGGTAATGGGGTTGCTGTGGTAGTTGACCAGTGCCAGGTACTTGCCGATCTTGCCGGTATTCCCGTTCTCGGGGGTCGAACCGAAGCTATGGGCGATCGACTGCATGATGGGGTGCATGATGCCGCCCCCGCGCGCCGTGTTGCTGGGTGTGACCGGGGCGATCGTCAGCTCGGAGAGCGCCAGGGCATAGCCGATGCCGAGCGTACGCTTGCCGAATACCGAGATGAAATAGTAGCCGATACGCGAGCCCAGGCCGGTCTTGATCAGGCTGCGGGATATCATGATGGCCACGGCAATCAGCCAGATCAGCGGGCTGGTGAAGCTGCCCAGCGCATCGCGGATCGCCGTGCCCGGCTGGTCACTGGTGACGCCCGACGCCGCAACCATCGCGATGGCGACGATCGAGAGCGCACCGATCGGCATCGCCTTGCCGATGATGGCGGCGATCGTGCCGATGAACATGGCCAGCATCAGCCATCCTTGATCGGAGACTTCGGCAGGCTGGGGCAAAAGCCAGACCACCAGGCCGACCACGACAGCCACCAGCGCGGGAACCAGCCGCAGGTCCGAGGCGCCTTCGTGAGTTTGGGACATGAACGATTTCCCTGTGAACATTGAAAGGAGTCGCCAGGTCGATGGCCTCGCAGGACACTGGTCCTCAACCGAAGCGACACGGCCAAGGTACCAGCATTAAACTAAAGTTTTATTGATGCAGGTGGGTGTCATAGCGCCAACACCCTGTCCACACAGGGAATCAATGTGGGAGATCGTCGCCCTCGCGCCGTGACGCCCGATTCACTGCCGACAGGAGAAAGCCATGAAGTACATCTTCGAAGTGCATATCCGCGACGGCTACACCGCCGAGGACTACGCCGACGCCTGGGTGCGCGCCAGCAAGCTGATCCAGCAGGCGCCGGGCGCACGGGGCACCGAGCTGCACCGCAAGATCGACGACCCCGCCACCCTTATCGCCATCGCCCACTGGGACAGCAAGGCCAGCCGCGACGCCATGGAAGCTCAGCCGGCGCCCAAGGTGAAGGAGATCATCAGGAGCGCCGCCCCCTTCTGCGAGATCCGCGTGATCGGCGAGTTCGAGGAGCCGGAGTGGGTGGTGATGCCGCCCCCGGCAAGGTCTTAAGCCATTCCTACGGTGGCTATTGAGACGCTACTCACGGTATAGCCGCGCAAATGGCTCATCCCCGCGCCTGCGGGGACCGGCGCACTTGCCATTCCGGAGAGATATACTTATTCGGATCATCCCCGCGCCTGCGAGGACCGGCCGTCAGGCCCGGTCGTCAAGTCGCTGATGGACGGATCATCCCCGCTCCTGCGGGGACCGGGGCGGTTGTGGTGGTCATGTATCGCCTCCGGCCGGATCATCCCCGCGCCTGCGGGGACCGGAGCTCCTCCCATTGCTTCTGTTCGTCGTAAACAGGATCATCCCCGCGCCTGCGGGGACCGGGCCCGGGCACCACGTCCAGAGTTCCCGAGACACGGATCATCCCCGCGCCTGCGGGGACCGGAAACAAGCACTTAAAGCGGGGAAGTGCCGAAACGGATCATCCCCGCGCCTGCGGGGACCGGTGGCTCATCATCCCCAGCCGCTGGGCGGCGCCCGGATCATCCCCGCGCCTGCGGGGACCGGGCGACAAGCTGGCGGCGAGCCGTCATCTGCTGCGGATCATCCCCGCGCCTGCGGGGACCGGCAGCGCCTGAGTGGGTGGATATTGACGGGGAGCGGATCATCCCCGCGCCTGCGGGGACCGGTTCATCTGGCGCTCTTTGCGCTCGACGTTCTGCGGATCATCCCCGCGCCTGCGGGGACCGGCGCCATCTCCTCCTGCCCTGGCGGCATACCCGCGGATCATCCCCGCGCCTGCGGGGACCGGACCGATGAGGCGGTGAAACGCCTGGAGGGTCGCGGATCATCCCCGCGCCTGCGGGGACCGGCGTTCCAGCTTGCCGCGCAGGCCCTCGATGATCGGATCATCCCCGCGCCTGCGGGGACCGGTCGCAGTCTCAGTCTGCGCCGATCGTCTCACGCGGATCATCCCCGCGCCTGCGGGGACCGGTCCTGCAGGGCCGCGTGATGAGGTGGGGTGGCCGGATCATCCCCGCGCCTGCGGGGACCGGGTTCAGACGTTGGCGAGGTCTTGGGTATCGACCGGATCATCCCCGCGCCTGCGGGGACCGGTTTTCTTGCGATCTACAAGTTTTGTTTGTAGTCGGATCATCCCCGCGCCTGCGGGGACCGGTATTCGGTGATGCCGTCCGTGTAGGTGGCTTGCGGATCATCCCCGCGCCTGCGGGGACCGGACTCAGGCGAAGCCACTTTCAAGCGCCTGGTGCGGATCATCCCCGCGCCTGCGGGGACCGGAAGGTGATCAACCGGCAAGGCCGTGGCTACACCGGATCATCCCCGCGCCTGCGGGGACCGGGGCATCCGTGATCACAGCACCTCCCTGTGCGCCGGATCATCCCCGCGCCTGCGGGGACCGGTCTTCGCGCTTGGCGAGGGTGTCGGCAGTGCGCGGATCATCCCCGCGCCTGCGGGGACCGGGATGCGGACGCGGCTTGAACTTGCCATAAGGAAGGATCATCCCCGCGCCTGCGGGGACCGGCGCACCCCCTGCTTCTTCAGATCGGCAGCCGTCGGATCATCCCCGCGCCTGCGGGGACCGGTGCGTTGGCCTGCTCCTGGGCCTGCTGCTGGGCGGATCATCCCCGCGCCTGCGGGGACCGGAACAGCGGGGTATAGCCGCGGGCATGCACCTGCGGGTCATCCCCGCGCCTGCGGGGACCGGTTGGCATGATCGCGATGCACCGATCCGCAATGCGGGTCATCCCCGCGCCTGCGGGGACCGGACTAATTGTAGCCACTTGTTTAAAAAGAAGAAAATCTCCAGAGGAAACTCCACCAGCGATTTTGCTTACTTTTTAACCAGACCTTCTTGTTAAAGATCTAATAAAATCAGTTGGTTGGTTGAATCGGCAGAAAACTCACCAGCCGGAGTCCATCATGATCGATCGGCTCACGGCGATTAGTGCCATAGGTCTGGAATTCGAAACCGGACTCATGGTTGCTGGCCCAGGCCATGGCGACATTGCCCTCCTCTGCCAAGGCACTGATCTGTTCCCAGATCATCTCCCGCACGCGCTTGCTGACATCGCCCACATAGACCCCGGCGCGAATCTCCAGTAGCCACACGGCGAGACGGCCGCGCAGACGCGGCGGCACCGCTTCGGTCACCACGACCAACATCGCCATATCACTTGCTCCGATGACCTTGATCACCGACGGATTCGGGTTTGGGAATGGCCGGCGGCATCGCCTCTGGCGCCGGCGGCGGAGGCTCGATCTCACCGGCGGCCAGCACCTCCTCGATCATGGGGATCAGCCGCTGCAGCAGCTTGGTCTGCTTGAAGGCATCACGACAGGCGATGCGCACCTCGCGCTCGGGTGCCGCCGGGCTGCGCGCCGCCACCCGAAAGGCCGCAGGCACCACCGTCTCGAACTTGACGATATCGGCGATATCGTAGACGAAGCTCTGCGGCTTGCCGGTGTGCAGGAAGCCGATCGCCGGCGCATATCCCGCCGCCAGAATCGCCGCCTCGGTGATACCGTAGAGGCAGGCGGTAGCGGCGGATAGGCACTGGTTGGCCACGTCGGACGCGCTCCACTGGGTAGGGTCGTAGCGACGCCCCTGCCACTTAACACCGTATTGCCTGGCGAGCAGTTGATAGGTCTTGCGTACCCGGGCGCCTTCCATGCCACGAAGCTGCTCGACGCTTCGCCGCGAGGGCGGCGGCTCGCCGAAGCGCAGCTCAAACATCTTGCGCACGACCTTCAGCCGTAGCGAGTCATCCAATGCTAACTGCGCCTGATAGAGCAGCTTGTCGGAGCGGGCCCCGCCGGGCTGCCCGGCGCTGTAAAGTCGAACCCCGGCATCACCCACCCAGATCAACAAGGTGCCGACGACCGAGGCCAGCTTGACGGCCGCGTGAGAGATCCGCGTGCCCGGCTCCAGCAGCAGGCAGGCGACCGAACCCACGGGGATATGCATACGCTCCCCGTTGACCTCGTCGATGACGACGAAGGCACCATCGCGCACGTCGATCTGTCCCATGCCTACGAAGATCATCGACATGCGGTCCTTCTCGGGTATCGGCTTGAGCGGTATGAATCCCATCTCGGCCTCCCTGCCTTGAGGTAGCGCTATGGACGCCGCAGCAGCAGCAGACCACAGCCGAACGCCTTGGCGCGCCCCACCCCTTGCGCCAGAGTCTCGATCAGCCGGCCCGGTTCGGTGACTTCCAGCAGGCCCTCGTAGTCGACGCTGGAGAAGCGAATCGGGCGGCCCTTCTCTTTCGACAGGGCGTGCTGGCGATAGGCCCCCACTTCCGGGGCTACCGGCAGGCGGAAGCCCCAGGCCCCGGCACGCTCCTCGAGCCAGCCTCGCGCGGCGGCATCCATCGCGTCGGCGCACGCCTGACTTTTCCTGTCTCCGCCCGACTCGAAGGGGTACTTGGCGGCCATCAGGACATCGGCGCGCCGCCCTCGCTGGCCCGCCACCGGTTTCGCTACCGTGGGATTGGCCCGAAGACGAAAGGCGAGCCTCTCTCCAGCCTCCAGCACCGGAGAAAACGGCTTGCACTGTGCCTCGAGCAGCCCATCCACCGGTCGAGGCTCGCGATCAGACAGCACGTAGAACAGCGGCAGTCCTTTCGGCGCTCTATCGTCGCTGATCTCCTCCATTTCCTGTCGAAACAGGAACGGACGCGCGCCCTGGTGTCCCGGAAACAACCGCCAGAGCAACTGGTGGGCGGCATAGGCCCGACCATCCATGATGTCGAACAAGTCCCCTCGCGAGAGGCCATTGAGATCGACACGCACTCGAGAAAGGTACATCAGCGCTCCTCCCCTGCTCGGGTCACGCGGCGATACTCGGTACGTGGGCCAAACTGCCAGCGGCGGCGATTGAGTGGATCATCCCAGGCTTCACTGGACTCCACGCCGCGACCATTGCCGTCCAGAAGCTCCGCCGCGCCCTCCCAGGCATAGAGCACGTTTTCCGGCAGCCTCAAGACCCTGCGCTCCTCGCCCGGCTCCTTGCCGGATAGCGATGGAAAGTCGACATCCAGGGCGTCTCGCAATCGAGCGAACGTCCGCCGACTCGGTGCAAGGGGCGCTCCCGGCGGGCACGCCTTGCGCCCCAGGTAGAGCGGGAAGTACGGCGTCTTGAGTGCTTGTTCCAGGTCCTCCAGCGCCACCTCCGCCTGTGGTGTCAGCCAGAGGGCGACGGTCCACAGGCCGTCACAGCGGTAGTCGCGGCTGGAGAGGATGGTGTGGATGACCTTCGTCGGAGCATTCAATTCGTCTCGCCGCGTGCGGTAGGTCACCTTGGACTGCGACGCCGGGACCTGCACCGTGTGGTAGTCGCGCAGCAGGCTGCCGGGAGAGCGTTGCTTGATGGCGATGCCGAGGCTGTCGCGCAGGCGACGCTGCCCTTCGTCGTCATCGCGGCGCACCCCCAGCGCCGCGCCGAGCAGCCCGATGATGGCGCTTCGCCCCGGGTAGGAAGCGGTCGGGCGCGACTCGCCCACCGCCGCCTCGCCCCAGCTGGCGAGCGGCGCATAGAGCCGAAAGACCAGATACTCCGTCATGACCACTCCTTACTGCTCGCTGGACAGGAACTCGACCAGCTCGGCAAGGCTGCCCATGCGCACGCCGCCGGCCAGCTGTGGTTCCCGATAGTCGGGGTCGGCCGCCACGACGAAACGCTGATCGGCACCGGGGCCATAGGCTTCGTCGAAGGCCCGTGCCTGTCGCTCCAGGCGGGCGATGGCATCCAGTGCCTGATCCTGTCCGGCCACGGGGCGCAGGAAGGCAGCCGAGAGTGAGCGCGGCTGCTGCTCACCCGTCTCGGCCAGCACATAACTGGCGTGGGCGCGAGAGCCGAAGCTGTTCTGCTTGCCCTTTGGCGAGGTCTTCACGGCGGCCTCCACCAGGGCCGCGATAGCTCGATCGGCCAGCGCCTCGTCACCGCCCAGGTTCTCGATCAGCTGGCGGCGATCGATGCAGACATACCCGTAGAAGAGACCGGCACCGAAGCCGGCCTCGCCGACGTGAGCCGCGCCGCGATGCTCATCGCCACTGTTCAGATCGTCCACGGCAGTGAAGTAATCATCCTCTACCTCGGCGGCATGCACCGTGATGGCATGAGCCACTTGGCAGGCGGCCTCGACGTTATAGGCCGGCGACGCCGCCAGCATGCGGCCGAACAGTGCAATATCCACGGCCGAGGGATTGTGGCGCAGCAGGTCAAGGTCTTCCTTCTCCGGCGCCCGCTGCTCGTCGGCCAGCCTCTCGACCAGAGCATCGACGGCCGCCTGCTCCTCGGGGCCGACGTGGACCAGTTGGCTGGTTTCCAGCTCACCCTTGGCCACGTCGCCGAAGACCTTGGCAATCTCCACGGCCCACGCCTTGGCGTCTTTCTCCTTCACGCCCTTTTCCTGCAGGCGCGCGGCAGCCTGGACGCCCACCTGTTTGGTACGCATGCCGCGGTGCTGACCCACGGCGTCCTCGAACAGGGCCGAGGTTCGCCAAGTACGCTTGAGGCTCTGCGACGAGACGCGCAGGCGCTTGGCGCCGCCCATGATGGCGGTCTTGGGCCGACCCAGGTCGTCGCGGTTAAGGTTGGCCGGCGGATAGGCGGTGAGCAGGTGCAGTTGGATGAAGTGGCTCATGGAATTTGCTCCCTGTCGTGGTTGACGGCTCATGGGGTGTCTTGCCGGTAGCCGGCGGCGGCACCGAAGTAGTCGTTGGCCCAGATGAAACCGAGTCGCTGTGTCGGCTTGGGTGACACTCCACCCTGGTACTCCTGCCACCACAGTGCGATGTCGTCGGCCAGATGAACGACGCTAACACCGCGCTTGTCGATCAGCGCGAGAGCACGGCGCAGGCGCTGAACCAGCTCCTCCGGCGTGCGTGACGTCATCAGTTGCTGAAAGCGCAGCTCGCTCATGCAAGGCTTGCCGGTTTCACGCTTCTGCTGGCCGAGAGCAGTCCCTAGCGGCATCCTGGGGCGCTCTTCACGCAGCTCGGCTACCACCAGAGCGATGCAGGACCAGGCCTGAAGCCGCCGATTGCGCCGCCATTCGGGCTCGCCCCCCGTGTCCGGAAGCTGATGCCAGAGGTGGCGAAACGCCTCTGTCAGCATCGCCGCCTCGTTGGTGTCGCACCGCCTCAGCGTCGCCCTCAGGCCCTTTGGCCAGGGCGGAAGGGAAATGTGCGCCTTGAGCGCCTCTGCCGGCAGCGTCAGGCGCTGCCACCAGCGCCGCAGGGCATCGGCCTCGCTGCGCTCGATGGCATGGAGCCGTTCCGGCACGCGCGGTGGCGCCTCGGCTTCGGGGGCAAGTTGCGATTCACTCACGGCACGCTCTCCTCGGTGGCTGCCGGCGCGGCGGTCAGGCTAAAGCCGCCGCTCTCGGCAAATTCACGAATGGCTTTGCTGCCCTTACTGCGCCCGGCCAGAAAGCCCTGCAACTGACGTCGCGCCGAGGTGGCACGCTTGAGGTCCGCCGCCTCCAGCGCCCCGCTCAGCGCCTGCTCCTCGAACAGCGCCATCCCCTCTCGCCTGAGCGTGCGATACCAGCGCTTGGCCACCTCGGAAGGCGGATGCAAGGCATCTTCATCGGCCGCCAACGCCGCCTGGAAACTCTGCAGGACGTGAAAGAAGGCGCCCTGCGTCGCATCAAAGAACGCCAGATCGAGGTGGCTCATGTCGCCCTTGGCATCGGCAGGCCGATCGAACCAGGCATTCTTGATCTGGGTGCGCACCATCCAGGCAATCTGCCGGGACAGGTCGGTGAACTGCTGGACCCAGGCGCGCAGCCGCTCCTGCTGTGTGGGCGGCACCGCCACCAGCGGCATCTCGACGCCGTACCAGCCGCGGGGCTTCATGTTGTCCATGTCGTAACCGAAGGCCCAGAGCCGAGCGTGCTTGAGCAGCACCACTACCTCCTCTCCGGCACGGCGCTCCTCATCGACGGTCTGCACCTTGCGGGAGACGTAGTCCTGAACGGCCAGGGCGGGGAGCGCACCGCTGCCATCGGCGTCCTGCAGCACCAGGTTGGGCCAATGCTGATACCCCAGGCCGCCGGGCTGGCCCTTGGTGGACAGCGGCGGCTCACTGGGCTTCTTGGGATCGCGGCGATAGGGCGTCAGCGGATGCAGCCAGGGGCCGTCATAGTTGAGGCCCTGCTTCTTGGCACGGATGCGGCGCACGGCGCGCGCGGTGTCGCGACCACAGAGGTCACAGCGGCACGATTCGTCCTCGAAGAGCAGCCGGAAGCGTCGAGGCATCGACCAAAAAGGGTGCAGCGGATGCATGCTCTCGGGCAGGGTCTCGCTTCCCTTCCTGTCGCTGACACGGGTCGGCGCCATCCACGGAAAAAGTCTGTCGTAATCGGCTCGTGGAAGCTGCCAGGACTGCCCGGAACGGGTCAGCGCCCTGGGTGTGACGACGTTCAGCCACAGCCGAGACCATAGGCTGGCATCGGCCGAGTCCGGCAATACCAGCGTGGTCAGCGGACCGCCGCCGCGCAGGCCGACGCGAATGCCCGCTCCGCCCGCCGGGGCATTGATCTGCATGGTGAACAGGGCAAGCGCCGCACAGTCTTCGCACATCGCCGCGACGCGCCCGCGCTTCACGAAGAAGTCGGTGTTGTTCTTGATGCCGTTGGCGCCCGGCGCATCGATCAGCAGGCCGCTGACCGTGGCCTCCTTGACGTCCTCGAGCGGATCGAGATCCTGCATAAAGCGCGGCCCGTCGCCATCCAGCTCGAAGGCGGTGGCGAAGGGCGCAAAGGCGGCCTCAAGATCAGCGACGCCAGGCGGCTCGATAAAACGATCCAACCAGTCGCCGTGGTCTTCCGGCGGCAACGCCGTCTGCAGCAGGCCGATCAGGAACTGGTAGGCCGCGCCCTGGAAGTCGGCCCGAGGCAGGGCGAGATCGACGATCTCGGGATCAGCCACCGCGCTGGACGGCCGGTAGACGATAGCGCCGCCCCTGGTGCGAAAAGGCAGCCACGGATCATTGAGCAGGTTCACATCCCTCTCCCTGATTTTCCGTTGTCATGGAGAACCGCACGCCCCACAGGGCGTCGTAGGCGCAGACAGGGTCGTCCTCGACCAGCCAGGGGCGGGTGAAGCGCAGCGCCTTGTGGCGCTCCTGAAGAGCCTCCCAGCGGGCCTGGTCGCCGGCCGGCAGGTCCGCCAGCTTCTCTGCCTGGCTCTGGCGCAGTTTTACCTGGCTAAGCATGGCCGCGTAGCGCTCGCCTTCGGCCCATAGCGCCAGCTCATCGTCGGCATCACGTTTCAGCAACACGACGTTCACCGTCGGCTCGTCGACCAGCCGCGTGCCGATCTCTCGCTCCTCCTGCCACTGGTCGATCTCGGGCTGGCGAAGATAGCCCTGCTCGAGCGACAGGGCGTTGAAGTGAGCCATGGAGACGGCCACCCCCTGCATGCCGCGCTGCTCCCACCTGGCTTCCTGGAGGCCATCCGGCACCAGCTCGGCGACACTGCCGTAGACGCCCTCGATCAGCGCCCGCGCCTCCTCGGGCATGCGGATCGCCCCAAGCTCACGCAGCACGCGCTGGGTCAGCCACAGCAGGGAGGTATCGCGATAGACCGCCTGGGTGCCTGGAAGGGCACGCTTCAGCCACTGGGCATCCGGCGCTTCGCTCCACTCTGGCGCCAACACGGACAGCACAGGCGCACGGCGCGGGCCGCGTACATGGCGCTGCAGGCGCCCGGCGCGCTGAATCAGCAAGTCGATGGGCGCCAGATCGCTGATCAGGAGATCCACGTCGCAGTCGAGCGATTCCTGGAAGACCTGGGTACTGACCAGCACCTGACCGCGACGCCTATCGGGCGTGGAGGCCTTGCCCAGCCGCTCGAGGACGTCCGATTCGATACGCTGTCGATCCACCATCGCGAAGCGGCTATGGAACAGCAGGCAGCGTTCGGGATCGGGGTGGCTTTGGCGTAGCTGCTCATAGGCGCGAATGGCGTCGTCCACGGTGTTGCGCACCCAGGCGACGCACTCCCCCGCCTCGACCGCCGCCATTACGATCTCGAGCGCTTGCTTCTCCGCGGTCAGCCAGTCGATGCCCACCGTTCGGGTCACTTCGGGACGTGTTGCCAGAGGGACTTCTCTCTGGGTAGCGCGACCGACCTGGGTCAACAACGGGAATGCGTCCTCCTCCAGGGTGGCCGGCGCCAGCTCCAACCCCTGGCGCCATGCCGCAACGAGCTCTTCGCGCATGCTATACGGCAATGTGGCCGTCAGCAGGATGGCACTGCCGCCCTGACGGGCATGGTGGGCAAGCAGCTGATTGAGCAGGGTCTGCATGTAGTGGTCGTAGGCATGTACCTCATCGACGATCAACACCTTGCGCGCCAGGCCGAACAGGCGCAGCGACTGGTGCCGAAACGGCAGCAACCCCATCAGCGCTTGGTCGATGGTTCCATCCCGACATCGGCCAGCAGCGACTTCTTGCGAGAGTCGGCCAGCCAGCGGTTGCAGCGCGTGGTCGCGGTCATGTCGTCGGCTGCGTAGTCACGGTCTTCCGGCTGCGCCGACGCCACGGCCTGCATGAAGACGTCGTTCAGTTCCCGGGCCCCGTGGGCCAGCACGCAGGAGGGACGCGAAGCCTCAGTATAGAAGCGATGATGCAAGCGGCCGAGACGCTCATACATGGCGTTGGAGGTCGCCATGGTGGGCAGAGCGAAGTAGAGCCCATCGCCATGCCCGCCGGCGAGCAACCGCTGATTGAGAATGCAGGCTGCCTCGGTCTTGCCGGAACCGGTGATGTCTTCGCAAATGAACAGCTGAGGACCTTCACCGATGGGTAGGGTTTCGGCCTCTCGCTGCAGTGGAGTTGGCGTAACCGACTCGCCACCGAACCAACTGGCCAGACCGCCATAGGGTATAGGCTCGGGAGGGTGCGCGAACCCGGTGTCCTGTAGTGCTCGCTCGGCGCGCCCGAGCGCTAGAGGCCAGTAATCGGCCAGCGGCATCACTTCTTGACAGTAGATGAAATAATCCCGATTCGACCCCAGCCAGTCACTGAGGGTAGCCCAGCCAGCCACCGTCCAGCTCATGGCCAGAAAAGCATCCCGCCACTGCGGGGAGACCAGCTTGTCGACCGGCCAGTCAAGTTCGATCAGAGCAGCCCAGTCGGCAGTGAATTGCCGCGCGGCCTCACAATCAGAGGCATCGTCGTCTTGGCCGAAGAACTGGGACAGACCCAGTTTTCCGGCTTCCACCGGCTGGCCGTGATGGCCAAACATCGGCGCCAGAACCACGCGGAGCGTCTCGCTGAGCTCCCGTCGTGCCTTGTGGTCGAGGTCACCACCGGGCCAACGCAGCGTGTCGTCTCGTAGCCACTCGATCCAGGATGCCTGCCAGAGCAGAGCGCCAAGGCGGTCATGGCGCTCGGTATAGGCCAGTCGCTCGATAGGTGCCACCAGTTCGACTCCTTCCGGACGAGCCAGCCCCTGGAAGGCGCGCGCGAACTTGCCCATGTCATGCAGGCCCAGCAGAAACACGAGGAATTGCCGCAAGGAGTCGGGAGACAGGCCGAGCTGGGACGCCAATCGCTGGGACAGGGGCCGCTCCGGGGCAAGCAAGTGCCAGCCCACTGCCGCCACATCCAGGCTGTGATAAGGCAGCAGATGGCAGCTATCGCCTTCATCCGATGGTTGGGCCTTGCCCCAATAGAGGTAATACGACATCCCTGTCTCTCTTCTTTATGGTGTCGGTACATCCATACAAGCACCCTTAACCTTACTTCGCCACCTACTGGCCATCCGACCAGCGTACTCTTCAACCCGGTTGTGACTTTCGTCATGCTGAGTCTTCACCACGGAAGGAAGGAAGCCTCCATGTCAGCGACCACCGCACTCCCCTGGGACACCCTGGCCCGCTATCGGCTGATCGAAATTCTGGCGCTGTGGGAGGGTCGTGTGGTGGCCGCGCAGATCGGTGAGGCCTTCGACATCGGGCGCCAGCAGGCACAGAAGGTACTGCGTCGCTATCGGGAACTGGTCCCCGGGAATCTGGCCTATGACGAGTCGCGTAAGGGCTTCCTGCCGACCACACGGTTCGCACCGTCCTTCACCCAAGGTCGGGTCGAGGAGTACCTTCATCTACTGGGCGTCCACCGGCAGCTGGCATCGCCGTTCACGGGACTGGGACTCGGCGCGGCGAACACGGAAGCACTGCCGCTGCCGAGCCGCATGGTGTCGCCGCAGGTGGTGCGGGAAGTGGTCAAGGCCGCCCGCGGTGCTCAGCGCCTGGAGGTCACCTACGCCTCCTTCACCAGCCCCACCGGTGAGGAGCGGATCATCGTGCCGCATACGCTGGTGTTCGCGGCGGGGCGCTGGCATGTGCGGGCCTTCTGCGAGAAGCATCGCGACTATCGGGATTTCGTTCTGAGCCGCTTCCGCGGCATACCGGAGTCGTGTGGCGATATGCTCGGCGAGCACGGGATCGCCGAGGACTCGGCCTGGCATACCCGGGTAGACGTGTGCCTGATACCCGACAGGCGGCTGCCACCCCGGGAAAGGGCCCTGATCGCCACGGACTATGGGATGGACGACGGTGAACTCAATCTGTCATGCCGGGGCCCGCTGGTGCTCTACGCGCTGCGCGAATTGGGCGTGAATCCCCATCATGTGGAAACCGAACCACGGGCCCAGCAGGTCGAGATAGCCAATGCCCAGACACTGGCACCCTGGATCCACTGGAGCTAGATGATACGGCAGGGTGCCTTGGCCCGCCCGTGAGGCTAGAGTAGCTCCATGACCTCCCCTCCCGATAAACCGCCTCGCCGCCGCGCCCTGGTGGCGCTGAGTGGTGATATCTCCGGTGCCTTCGGCGACCTTGGCACCCTGCTGCCCTATGTGATCGCCGGTATCGGGCTGGGCGTGCTGGCGCCCGGGGCGGTGTTTCTGGGCTTCGCGGCGGGCTACCTGCTGGTGGCACTCGTCTATCGCGCGCCCATCGCCGTGCAGCCGATGAAGGCGCTGGGCGCGGTGATCCTTACCGGCGGGCTCACCGCCGCCGAGACGGCCCTGGCCGGTGCCCTGCTGGGCCTGGTGCTGCTGGCGCTGTCTGCCACACCACTGCTGGGGCGCGCCGCCCGTGCCCTGCCGCAATCGGTGGTCACCGGACTGCAGGCCGGCCTGGGGCTGATGCTCGCCGCGTTGGCGCTGGAGATGATGGCCACCGGCTGGTGGCTGGCCCTGCCGGCCATGGCAGTGCTCGCCCTCTCCTGGGTCTGGCCTCGCGGGCCCTGGGCACTGGGAGTGATCCTCGCGGCCATCTGGCTGGCACCGACTGACGGCCAACCACTGGTATCGGAAACGGCCATTATCGCCGATGGGCTATCGCTGACCGCGGTGGCTGGCGGAATGCTGGCCCAGTTGCCGCTGACCCTGCTCAACGCCGTGGTGGTGGCCACCGCCGTGTCCCATTCGCTGTTTCCGGACGCCGTTCCCCGCGTCAGCGAGCGCCGCCTGGCCGCCTCCAGCGGCCTGCTCAACCTGGTGCTGGCGCCGTTGGGTGCCATGCCGATGTGCCACGGCGCCGGCGGCCTGGCCGCTCACTACCGCTTCGGTGCCCGCAGCTGGGTCGCTCCGCTGACCATGGCCGCGGCCTGCGCCCTGGCCGCGCTGCAGGGCGAGGCGGTGGTCGCCTGGCTGGCGGCGATTCCCGTCCCGGTGGTGGGCGCCCTGCTGGCCTTCGCCGGGGTGGAGCTGATGCTGGGCAAGCGCCTCTTCGACGCCCGGCCCGACTGTCGGCCGGTGATCGCGGTCACCGCGGTGGCCACCCTGTTCGGTAGCGTCCTGATCGGGCTGACGGCGGGCCTTGCCAGCGAGCAGCTGCGCCGGCATCTTGTACGCAGGCGTGCCCGCGGCACGCCCCACGACAGGGGCTGACGCCCCACCCACTAAAAGGACAGGAGAGCAGGGATGAAGATCAGTGCACGCAACGTGATCAAGGGCACCGTGCTGGAAGTGAAGGAAGGCCCGGTGAACAGCCAGGTCCGCGTCGACATCGGCGGCGGCAACACCATCAAGTCGATGATCACCAGCGATGCCATCGAGGAGCTCGGCATCGCCGTGGGCAGCGAGGTTCAGGTGGTCATCAAGGCCTCGGATGTGATGCTCGGCATCGACTGAATCCACTGGTGCGTCGGCACTCGCCGGCGCCCATTTCGTTAGCCGCCTCTGTTTTCTCGCTTCCTGCACCCTTGCTGCACATTCCCCACAGATAATCCCCGCATAACAGAACACGCCTCCCCCTCCCCGACGTCATCGTGACCGTCATCCAAGGAGGCAAGACATGAAAGTGCTGAAACCCGGGCAGGCCGTGGGCATCACGGTCGCCATCAGTTTCCTGCTGGTGCTGTGGGAAGTACCCGTATCCACCTGGGCCACGTCGGCCACCCTGAGCCTGGCGGCGGGGGTGGCTGCCCTGGCGTTGATGGCCACCTCGGCCATTCTGGCCAGCCGATGGGCCTGGGTCGAGCGGCTGCTGGGCGGGCTGGACCGGGTCTACCTCGCCCATAAGTGGATGGGTGTGTGGGCGCTGGGCCTGGCCTCGTACCACCTGGTGTTCAAGGCCGGTCTCGACGCCTGGGACGTGGCGCCGATCCTCGAGGTCAGCAAGTACTGGACCCGCCTGCTGCGCCAACTTAGCTTCGTGGCGCTGATGTTCATCATCCTGCTGGCGCTCAACCGCAAGATTCCCTACCACCTGTGGCGGAGCTGGCACAAGCTCTCCGGCCCGCTGTTCGTGGTGGTTATCCTGCACTGGCTGACCTTCGAGTCACCCATCGCCCTGAGCGAGCCCGCCGGCCTCTGGCTGGGTATCCTCTCGGTGCTCGGCGTGGCGGCGGCCGCCTGGAAGCTGCTGCTCTATCCGCGCCTCGCCCGCCATGGCGAATATGAGGTGGTAGAGGTTTCGCCCGGCGCCGGAGCGGTTCGCCTGCGCCTGGCACCGGTGGGCAGCGGCGTGGCCTTCCAGCCCGGCCAGTTCGGCTTCCTGCGGCTGAAGGAGGAGGGACTGCGCGAGCCGCACCCCTTCACCATCGCCTCGGCCAGCCAGGAGAACGGCGCGGTGGAGTTCTTCATCCGCGGGCTGGGCGACTTCACCCGCAAGCTGGTCAGCGAGAGCCGGGTGGGCATGCGCGCGGATATCTACGCACCTCACGGGCACTTCACGCGGCCCGAGCGGGCCGGCCATGAAGTGTGGGTCGCCGGCGGGGTGGGGATCTCGCCGTTCATCTCCTGGCTGCAGGATCCCGAGGCCGAGTCGCTGGAGCGGGTCACGCTCTTCTACTGCTACACCCCGGGGCGGGAGTTCCCCGACGTCGAAGCCCTGCAGGCCCAGGCCGACGCGCGCGGCGTGGAGTTGGTGCCGGTACCCGCCGGGCCGAACAGTGTCGCCTTCCGCGAGCGCCTGGCCGAGATCGCCCGCGAAGTGCCGGCCGACAGCGTGGAGATCCGCTTCTGCGGTCCCCAGGGGTTGAAGGAAGCGGTGCGCCAGCAGATGGAGGCGCTGGATATTCCGCGCCACAACCTGGCCTACGAGTACTTCGATTTTCGCTAGTCTGACTACCGCCCGGGCCTGGCCCGGGCCGAGGACGGCGCTGCCGGGGCTCAACCGGTCGGAGCCGCCTTCGCTTCGGCATCCAGCCGCTGGGCGGTCTGGTCCACCCCGCGCAGCCAGACCAGCAGCACCGCCCCCAGGGCGACGAAGCCGCCGGCCAGCCACAGGCCGATGTCGTAGTGGCCGGTGGACTCGGCGAGCATGCCGGTGAGTGCCGGGGCGATGATCTGGGCGGCACCATAGGCCAGCGTCATGCGCCCCATCATGCGTGCCGGGCTCTGCGGATAGAGCCGACCGGCCATGGTCAGCACCAGGCTGACGCAGCCCAGGAAGGTGCTGCCGTAGAGCACGGCGCTGGCCAGCACGCCGGCTAGGTTGTCGGTGACCGCCGGCAGCACGATCCCCACCACCTGCAGGCCCATGGCGGCAATCAGCGCGCCGAGGTAGCCGATCCAGCGCGCGATCAGGTCCCACAGCATTACCGCCGGCGCTGCGGCCAGGCCCACCAGGGCGAAGGTCCAGTTGCCGGCGCCGGCCAGCAGCGGCTCACGCTCGACGATGGCGACGATAAAGGTGGCGCTGATCACATAGCCGTAGCCGGCACAGAAGTAGGCGGCCAGCATCAGCCGCATGAAAGTGCGGCTGGGCGGCTGGGCCGGGCGTTGCCCGCCGCCGCCGCCCTCGAGCGGCTTGGCGGGCCGCGGCAACCAGGTCCAGGCGGGTACCAGCAATGCCACGGCCAGGGCTGCGAAGCCCCACCACTGGGCCTGCCAGTCGAGGGAGAGGCGCAGCATCAGCTCCACCGCCAGGGCGGCCAGCAGCATGCCCAGGCCCACCCCGGCGAAGTGGATGCCGAGTTCGCCGCGCTGCCGGTGGCTGATCAGCCAGTGCAGGATCAGCCCGGAGGCGAGCAGCATGGCGCCGCTGCTCGAGAAGCCGGCCACGAAGCGCATCGACGCCCATAGCCAGAAGCTGTCGGCCAGCGCCATGCCGGCGGTGGAGACGAGCGCCAGTACCAGGGTGAGGCGGTAGAGGGTGTCCTTGAGCCGGATGCTGCTGATGGAGGCGGCCGTCAGCGCGCCAAGCATGTAGCCGGCGTAGTTGAGGGCGGCCAGCCAGCCGCCCTGGGCATCGCTCAGCCAGGTCTGCTGCTGCATCAGCGGCAGCAGCGGGGTGTAAGCAAAACGTGCCACGCCGATGCACAGCAGCTGGCTGAACAGCCCGGCCAGCAGCACGCGGTAGCGCGGAGAGAGAAGAATGGGCTTGGCCATGCCTGGCGCTCCGTGGTCCCTGTTATGGTTGTTTTTCCTGCCGTTATCCGTGGTGCGGCAGATTACCGGCCTACCATACAGCACGCCTGGGTCAATAGATGAGGTCGTTCGACCAAAAGGGCAGGGGCGACACAAAAAGGGGCCCGCCCCCGGGAAGCCAGGGTGCGGACCCAATAAACAGATCTGCTGCTGAAGGACGCGCGACCGTCCTTAGAACTTGATGCGCATGCCGGCCAGGTAGCCTACGTCGGCGTTTTCCTCGTCGGTATCGGCGATCTCGGCGAACACGGTGACGTTCTTGTGGGCCGGGAAGGCGTAGGTGACGTTGGCGTACCACTCGGTCACGTCCTCGTCGCCGACCAGGTCGTCGTAGCTGGTTTCGGTCATGCCGATGGCAATATCGGTAGTCTCGGCGGCGGCGAACACGGCGGCCAGGTTGTACTGGTCGGCGTTATGCTCTGAGGCGTCAAAGTTGGAGTCAGACTCGCTGTAGTCGGCGGCCAGGGTGGCGATGCCGAAGTCATAGGCGGCGCTGACGCCCCAAGTGTCGACAGTCTCGTCGGAGCCGCCGCTCTGGACGTCGACGTCGTTCCACTCCTGGTAGGCCGCAGCCAGTTCCAGGCCACCGAATTCGGTGGAGGCGAACAGGTCGACGTACTCGCCGTTCTCGCTGCTGTTGCCATCGGACTCCAGCTCGTAGGAGGCCACCAGGTAGACGTTGCCGAGATCGGAATCGATGCGGATGACATCGTCGCCGTCGGTTGCACCTACCGCGTCGAAGCGATCCTCGTCGGTGTGAGTCTCGATGGCCTCCTCGATGCCGAATTCGTCACCGGCGGTGTTCTGCTTGCCGAAGGAGATGGAGGTGCCGCCGAAGGCCAGGCCTACATAGGCCTCTTCCAGCGAGGCACCGTCATCGTCGCCATCATCGTTGGCAGCATCCTTGAAGCCGAAGTCGACGCGACCGAAGGCGGTCATGTCATCGTTGAGCTGGTAGCTGACGTAGTTCTTCAGCTCCAGGTCATCGAACTCGATATCCGGGTTCTTGTCGTCACCGGATTTCTGACGCAGCTGGACCTGAAGATCACCATTGACCTTGTACTCGAAGCCACCGTTCTCGTAGATGGTGGCGGCGTTGGCAGAACCGGAAGCTACGGCCACGGCGGCGGCCAGGAGAAGCTTTTTCATGATCTATGTTCCCTTTTTGAATGGAGTCAAAGGTTCACTGGCTCTCGCTGAGCCAGCGCTTGAAGTCGTTTCTTGTTGTTGAGCTGGCTTGCTGGTACCAGAACTTGAGCATCTTCCCGACCATCTGCTGGTCGGACATGCCGCTGGCATTGGTTCCCTCTGGCACGGTGGATGGCACCGATTGCGTAGCGACATTGACTGCCACGGGGGAGTCGAAGGCGAAACTTTCTTCGCCCAGGATCGCCATGGCAGCGGGAGAGGCGGATTGATTGAAGCGCCTTAACTCGGCTTCATAGTCCCTGCCGAACTGCAGTCCCTGCTTCTCCAGCACTGCAGACTCATAGGGAACCGGCTCGCCTTTGGCATCCACCAGGTGCCACTGGCCGCCCTCGTCGAAGGTGCGCATCTCATGGCGACTGCCAATCTCCGGGGCCATCAGGCGCAGGCGCGAATCCTGGGCCTCAAACAGCACGACCTGGGCCGAGCTGGTATCAAGAATCGACTCATTCCCGGTGTCCCGGATTTCCGCGGCATAGGTAACGAGCAGCTGGTTTCTTCCATCATCCAGCTGGATGTCTCCCGAGAACGACGGGTGACTTTCGCTATCCACTTCCTGGCCATTGATGGCCAGTACCTCCACCCCATCAGCTGGAACAACCAGGACATCCGCCACGCAAAAAGACGATGACATCGCCACCAAAAAACCCAGGAACACGGGGGTAAACTTCATCAGGAACACTCATCATGAATAGTCGGCATGGCGGCACATTAGTGGCTCATTGCTACAGATAGATGACCAAAATATTGAACACACGGCTTTCTTATTTTCATGCTAATGAAATAAAAATTTGCTAGAGGGAGCGCATCACTTTTCTGTAACAACCCACCATTACCGTGCCTCTCTCACTCCGAGCTTTCTGTTCCCGATGGGAGATCACCACATGACCTGCCGTACTCTCCGCCTTTCCGGCCTGGCCCTGGCCATCGCCGCGGCGTCGGTTGCCACCGCGGCGTCTGCCGCCAGCTTCAACCGCATTCACAGCGTCTCTACCGCCGATAACCTGCCGGCATCCGAGCGTAACCAGGAGACGTCGGCGGAGATCATCACCGCCACCGCCAGCGGCGACATGCTGGTCTACAGCGATAGCCCGCGCGGTGGCATCGGCTACATCGCCATCGAGGAAGACGGCTCACCCCGTGCGGCAGGCTTCACGGCGCTGGAAGGCGAGCCTACGGCGGTCAGCGCCGTGGGTGAGGATGTTGTGGTGGGCGTAAACACCTCGGCCAGCTTCACCGAGCCTTCGGGCTTCGTGACCCTGGTCTCCGGCGCGACCCAGCAGGTACTGGGCCAGTGCGACCTGGGCGGCCAACCGGATTCGGTGGCGGTCTCCCCCGACCAGGCGTGGGTCGCCGTGGCGATCGAGAACGAGCGCGACGAGGACCTCAACGACGGTGCAATTCCGCAGCTGCCGGCGGGCGACCTGGTGCTGGTGCCGATGAGCAACGGCTCGCTGAACTGCGAAGGGCTCAAGCGCGTAGATCTGACCGGACTGGCCGAGATTGCCCCCAGCGACCCGGAGCCAGAGTTTGTCGACTTCAATGCGCTGGGCGAGGTCGTGGTCACGCTCCAGGAGAACAACCATCTGGTCATCGTCGATGCGGCCAGTGGCGAGATCGGCCACCACTTCCCGGCGGGCACGGTCGACCTGGCACAGATCGACACCGAGAAGGACGGCGCCCTGTCGTTCACCGATGAGCAGAAGGACGTGCTGCGTGAACCCGATGCCGCCCAGTGGCTGGATGACGAACGCTTCGTGATCGCCAACGAGGGTGACTACCAGGGCGGCGCTCGCGGCTTCAGCATCTTCCACAAGAGTGGCGAGCTGCTGTTCGAATCCGGGGCCACTTTCGAGCACGAAGTGGCTCGCGCTGGCCACTATCCGGACAAGCGCTCCGGCAAGAAGGGAGCCGAACCCGAAGGCCTGGAGGTCGGCAAGTTCGGCGAGGATACCTACATCTTCGTGCTCTCTGAGCGTGGCTCCGTGATCGGCGTCTATCGCGATACCGGCGCAGATCCGGAGTTTCTGCAGCTGCTGCCCTCAGGTATCGCACCGGAGTCCGCCGTGGCGATACCTCAGCAGAATCTGCTGGTCAGTGCCAACGAAAAAGACCTGGTGGAAGACGGCGGCCCGCGTGCCCACGTGATGTTCTATCAACTCGGTGATGACGCGCCCGCCTATCCGCAGCTGGTGTCCGACAACGATGCCCAGGGTGCCCCGATCGGGTGGGGGGCTCTCTCGGGGCTGACCGCCGACCCGCAACAGGCGGGCATGCTCTACGCCGTCAATGACAGCTTCTACGCCGGCCAGCCGCGCATCTTCACCATCGATGCCAACCAGCACCCGGCGCGTATCACCGCGGCACTGGAGATCACTCGCAACGGCCAGCCGGCCGAGGCGCTGGACCTGGAGGGCATCACCACCGACGGAGAGGGCGGATTCTGGGTCGCCTCCGAAGGCGACGCTGACAAGCAGGTGCCGCATGCCCTCCATCACGTGAACGCGGAGGGCGCCATCGAGCGTACGGTGACGCTGCCGGAGGCGCTGCTTGAGCACCAGACCCGCTTCGGCGCCGAGGGCATCGCCCTGCACGAAAATGCACTGTGGGTGGCCATGCAGCGTCCCTGGCAGGACGATCCCGCTGGCCATGCGAAGCTGCTGCGCTTCGACCTCTCAAGCGCCGAGTGGACGGCGGCCCATTATCCGCTGGAAGAGAGCGCGCGCGGCTGGGTCGGCCTCTCCGATATCGAGATCGCCAACGACACGCTCTTCGTGGTCGAGCGCGATAATCAGATCGGCGAGCACGCCGCCATCAAGCGTCTTTATGCCCTTGACATGGCAAGCGTGGAGACCGCTCCCCTGGGCAGCGAGCTGCCGGTGCTGGAGAAGATGCTGGAGCGTGACCTGATGGCCGACCTCAAGGCCCTGAACGGCGTTGTCACCGACAAGGTGGAAGGCTTCGCCATCGATGCCGCGGGTAACGGCTACTTCGTCACCGACAACGACGGCGTCGACGACAGCTCCGGCGAGACGCTGTGGTGGTCGATCGGCCAGGTGAAATAGGCCTGACGCACCTTCCCAACAGGGGCGGGAAAAGCAAGAGGGGGAGGCATCTGGCCTCCCCCTCTTGCTTGTGGTGTCGCCCTGGGCGGGGCGTGAGCCGAACCGGCTCCTCAGCGTCCCCCCGTGTCAGGATGAGTGCCGAGCCGCGGCAACATGCGCACCAGCACATCCTCGCCGGCCATGCGGCGATGCAGGAGCGCCATGCCCACGTGGCCGACGATCAGCGCCAGCAGCACCCAGCCGAGCAGGCCGTGGAAGATGCCACCGACGGCTGTCATCCACTCGATCTCGCCCTCGAAGCCCGGCATCAGCAGGATGCCGAAGGGGGCGAAGGCACGGCCGGAGCCATACTGGCGCAGCAGGGCGACCAGCGGCACCGCCACCATCAGGGCATACAGCGCCAGGTGGCCAAGGCTGGCGGCGAGGTTGACCGAGGCCGGACGCCGGGTCCGGTCCACCACCGCCCACACCAGGCGAAGCACGATCAACAGCATCAGCAGTGCCCCCAGCGGCTTGTGGGTGCCCCACACGGCGGCCTCCAGGGCGGTATCCGGGAAGGCGAAATGGGCGATGGCGGTGATGAACTGGACGCCAAAGAGCGCCGCCATGCCCCAGTGGAGCAGGCGGCTGACGCGGCCATAGTGTGGGATGTGGGACGGCATGGCGGGGCTCCTGTGCGATGAGAATGCTTTGCATGCTAGCGACCCTTAGCGCAGGAATTGTGAAGGTCCCGTGCAGCTACCCGTCACAAGTGGGAGGCAGGATAGGCCAACAGGGCCCCGGAACTTGGTACTCTCGGGGTTCGATCGATGACACTGCGAGGATGCCCCATGTGGGATGAGCGCTACAGCACGGACGACTACGTCTACGGCACCGAACCCAACGACTTCCTGCGCGAGCAGGCCGCGCTGATCGGCGAGGCACCCAAGCGCGTGCTCTGCCTGGCGGATGGCGAGGGGCGCAACGGGGTCTACCTGGCCGGCCTCGGCCACTGGGTGACCTCGGTGGATGCCTCCTCGGTGGGCCTGCGCAAGGCCGCCCGACTGGCCGAACACAAGGGCGTAGCGCTGACCACCCTGAACGCGGACCTCACCGAGCATGAGTTCGTGCCGGCCTCCTTCGATGCCGTGGTGTCGATCTTCTGCCACGTGCCGGCGGCTGGCCGCCCCCATCTGCACCGCCAGGTGATCCGCGCGCTGAAGCCCGGCGGCGTGCTGATCCTGGAGGCCTACACGCCGGAGCAGGTGCATCGCAATACCGGCGGCCCGGATACCCCGGATCGCACCCCCACCGCCGCGGAGCTCGACGCGGCGTTCGCCGAACTGGATATCGAGCTCAGCCGGGAGTGCGAACGCGAGGTGATCGAGGGTCGCGGCCACACCGGCCCGGGCTGCGTGGTGCAGTTCATCGCCCGCAAGCGCTGAGGATACGGCTCGATAATATGCAAGGAGACACCATGAATTCCGTGACCGCCCGCCTGAAGGCCGTGGCCTCCCCCACCATCGGCCTGGGCTGCATGAACCTCTCCCATGGCTACGGCCAGCCGGTCTCCGAGGCCGAGGGGCTGCGCGCCCTGGAAGAGGCCTTCGAGATGGGCTATCGCCACTTCGATACCGCCACCCTGTACGGCGCCACCGCCAACGAACGCCTGGTGGGCAAGGCACTTGCCGGCAAGCGTGACGAGTTCCTGCTGGCCAGCAAGTGCGGCATGGCCATGGACCCGGCGCTGGGCAAGAAGGTGATCGACGGTCGCCCGGCCACGCTGCGCGGCCAGTGCGAGGCGAGCCTCGAGCGCCTGAAGACCGACCATATCGACCTCTACTATCTGCATCGCTGGGACAAGGGCGTGCCCATCGAGGAGAGCGTGGGCGAGCTGGCCCGGCTGGTGGCGGAGGGCAAGATCGGCGCCATCGGGCTCTCCGAGGTCTCGGCGGCCACCCTGCGCCGCGCCCGGGCCGAGCACCCCATCGCCGCGGTACAGACGGAGTACTCGCTGTGGACCCGCAACCCCGAGATCGCGGTGCTCGAGGCGTGCCGCGAGGCGGACACCCTGTTCGTGGCCTTCAGCCCGCTGGGACGCGGCTTCCTGGCCGGCGCGGTACGCGACAGCGAGGGCCTGGTCGAGGGCGACGTGCGCGTCGGCATGCCACGCTTCAGCGCCGAGAACCTGTCGCGCAACCTGGGGCTGCTGGCCGAGCTCGAGGCCGTGGCCGGCGAGCTCGAGGTGACCAGCGGGCAGCTGGCGCTGGCCTGGCTGCGGGCCAGGGGCGACGACATCATCCCGATCCCCGGTACCCGCTCCATCGCGCATATGCGCGAGAACCTGGCCGCCGATGCCGTGACGCTGGACGCTGCCAGCGTGGCGCGTCTCGACGCCCTCTTCACTCCCGAGCGCATCGCCGGCGCACGCTACGGCGAGGCGCTGCAGGCCGAGATCGACACCGAGGAGTTCGCCTGACGGCGGGCCCGTGGCCTCAGCCGTTCAGCCACCAGATGCTGGTATTGAGATAGGCGGCCAGGCTGACCCAGGCCAGATAGGGCGCCAGCAGCCAGGCGGCCAGCGGCGAGACCCCGGCGAAGCGGCGGATGGTGAACACGATCAGCCCCCACAGCAGCAGCAGGTCGACCAGCGCCACCAGCATCCAGTGCAGGCCGAAGAACAGGATCGACCACAGGGCGTTGGCGGCCAGCTGGACCACGAAGGGCCAGAGGGTGTGCCAGCGCATTGCCGGCGGCGCGGCCAGGGTGGCCCGCCAGGCGGCCAGGGCCATCAGCAGGTAGAGCAGCGTCCAGGCGATGGGGAAGGCCAGGCTCGGCGGGGTGAACGGCGGCTTGTCGAGGCCGGCGTACCACTCGCCGGGCGGGGTGAAGATGCCGGTCAGCGCGGTCAGCGTCACCAGTGCCAGCCAGCCCAGCAGGATCAGCGCGGATCGTGTCGCGGTCATGGTCGCTCCTTGGGTCGTCGAGTTTCGGTATCCTAGGCGGTAGCGACCGCGACCCGAAAGGGATTTCGCGCGTCGCCCGGTAATCGGCAGTTGGAGATGGCCACTTGGAGAAAGGCATGGACGAGACCCTGGATGCGATCATCGTCGGTGGCGGCATGGTCGGTGCGGCCGTGGCGGCGGCGCTGGGCCAGGCCGGCATGAGCGTGGCGCTGGTGGAGGGCGGCGGTCCGCCGGCGGCGATACCCGACGATGCGCCCTTCGACCTGCGGGTGTCGTCGCTCAACCTGGCCTCCCAGCGCTTGCTGGAGGAGGTAGGCGCCTGGTCATACATTCCCGCGGCGCGGCGCTGCCCCTTCCTCCATATCGAGGCCAGCGACGCGGCCGAGAAGCGCCATATCCGCTTCAACGCCGCCGAGCTCGAGTTGCCAGGCTTCGGCCACTTCGTCGAGAACCGGGTGATTCGCCGCGCCCTGTGGCAGCGCCTGGCCGAGCTGCCCGGGGTGACCACAATCTGCCATGCCGGGCCGGTGGCCTGGGTCCCCGGCGGGCACCGCAGCCTGCTGGAGCTCGACGACGGCCGGATGCTGGCCGCACGGCTGGTGGTGGGCGCCGACGGTGCCGCCTCGCATACCCGGGAACTGGCCGGCATCGCCACCCGCGACGAGGACTATGGCCAGCGTGCGCTGATCATCAACGTGCGCACCCGGCTGCCCCAGCAGGACGTCAGCTGGCAGCGCTTCACCCCCGCCGGCCCCCAGGCGATGCTGCCGCTGCCCGGCCAGCATGCCTCGCTGGTGTGGTACGACAGCGCCGAGGCCACCCTGGCCCGGGAGGCGCTGGACGACGACACGCTGCGCCGCGCCATCGAGCACGACTTCCCCGCCCGGCTGGGCGGCGTGGAAGCGGTGCTGGGCCGCGCCAGCTTCCCCATTCGCCGGCGTCATGCCGAGCGCTACGTGCGCCCACGCCTGGCGCTGGTGGGCGATGCCGCCCATGTGATCCATCCGCTGGCCGGCCAGGGGCTCAACCTGGGACTCCAGGATGCCGAGGCGCTGAGCCGGCGGGTGATCGCCGCCTTCCGTGCCGGCCAGGACCCGGGCAGCCGCGCGGTCCTCGCCGGCTATGCCCGCGAGCGGCGCCCCCAGACCCTGGCGATGATCGCCGCCATGGAGACCTTCCATCACGTCTTCACCGGGGCCGCCCCGCTGCGCTTCGCCGGCGCCGCCGGACTGGCCCTGGCCGAGCGCCTGGAGGGCGCCAAGCGCCAGGTGATGCGCCACGCCCTGGGGCTCCAGCGATAAATCAGGCCGACTCGACCGTCGTCTCGGCCAGAGCCTCGGCGAGGAACGCCAGCAGCTCGGGCAGCTCGCCCTCGATATGCTGGCTGAGGTCGTGGTCGCCGGGCAGCAGGTGCAGCCGGGTCGGCGTCTCGCCACGGCTGGCGTAGAGTCGCTCGGCATCGCTGGGCGGGATCACGCGGTCGTCGCGTCCATGGACCAGCAGCACCGGGCAGCGCACCCGCGGCAGGGTATTGACGGGGGCGATGGCCTCGAAGCGGTGGCCGATCACCCGCTCCACGTAGCGCAGCACATACCAGCCCAGCGGAAAGAAGGGCAGCCCCTTCTCCGCCAGCCAGCGGCGCATCATGCCATCGGGGTGGGCGAAGGCCGAGAGGCTGACCACGGCACCGATATCGTCGCGCCGCGAGGCGGCCAGCAGCACCGCCGCGGCGCCCACCGAGTGGCCGAGCAGCGCCACCGGTGCCTCCGCCATGCCGGGGCGGGCACGCAGCCAGGCCAGCGCCGCCTCGCTGTCCTCGGCGAAGCGCGGCATGGAGGAGAAGCTGTCGGCATCGCTCTCACCGTGGTTGCGGGCATCGAACAGCAGCACGTTCCAGCCGGCGGCCTGCAGTGGCCTGGCCAGCGGCAGCATCAGTTCCCGGTTGGCGCCCCAGCCATGGGTGATTACCACCGTGCCGCGCCCTCCGCCGGGAAGCCACCAGCCGGCCAGCATCCTGCCTCGCCGCGTTGGGAAGGTCACCGTCTCCCCCGTCACGCCGTGCGCTTCGAGCGTGCCCGTCACCGCCACCCGGGGTGCGGCCAGGCTGATCCGGAGGCGCCGATGGAAGAGGTGCAGCAGCCCGCCGCTCACACTCGCCACGCCCAGGGGCACTGCCCACCACCATGCCGCTGCCATCCCGCTCTCCCTGTTCGCTGGATTCACCCTCATTCTCCGCGATGGCCGACATCGCGTCAGCTACCGCCGCCTTGCCGAGACGCTGTCGCGTCGAACACCACAGGCGCTGGCCAGCCGTCGTTTTGTTATGTTATAACCTATTCCGCTTTTCGCAGGACACCGCTCAGAGGAACCCATGGCACACCGCAGACACCGGCACCGCCCGGAAGGGCCCTGCCACTTCTCGCTGATGTCGCTCTCGGCGACCCGGCGCCTGCTGCTGGCGGCGCTGCCGCTGGCGGCACTCTGGCTGGCGGTGGCCTGGGCCACCGGCTGGGGGGCATGATGTCGCGCCTGCAGCTGGAGGACCTGACCCTGGCCCGCGGTGGGCGCACCGTGCTGGAGCACCTCGAGGGACGCTTCCAGGACGGTGCCGTGACCGCCCTGGTGGGCGCCAACGGCGCCGGCAAGAGCACCCTGATCAGCGCCATCATGGGCATGCTGCGGCCGATCTCGGGCCGCGTGGCCTGCCAGGTGCCCAAGGAACGTCGCGCCTGGCTGCCCCAGCAGCTGGCCCTGGATCTCACCTTCCCGATGAGCGTGGAAGAGCTGATCATGACCGGCACCTGGCCCAGCCACGGCGCCACCCGGGGTTACTGCGCGGCCCACTACCGCCGTGGCCGCGAGATCATGGCCCGGCTGGGCATCTCGCACCTGGCCCACCGCCAGTTGGGTGAGCTCTCCGGCGGCCAGCGCCAGCGCGCATTGATCGGCCGCACCCTGATGCAGGAGGCCGAGCTGCTGCTGCTCGACGAGCCCTTCGCCAACGTCGACGTCGAGACGGTGGATGTGCTCATGGACGTGCTGCGCGACATGGCCCGCGACGGCGCCACCATCGTGGTGGTGCTCCACGATCTGGAGCAGCTCTCGCGCCTGGCCGATGACGTGCTGATACTGGCCGGCGGCCACGGCCGCTGGGCGAGCCCCGAATCGCTGCTCGACCGCTACGCCGGGCAGCCGCCCCGCGCACCGCGCCTGCCCCTCACCTTCCCGGATACCTTCGATGCTGGAACTGCTTGACGCCTGGCTGCTCGCCCCCCTCGACTACGGCTTCATGAAGCGCGCCCTGGTGGCCGGCCTGGCGCTGTCGCTGGCCGCCCCGCCGCTAGGGGTGTTCCTGATGCTGCGCGGCATGAGCCTGATCGGCGACGCCATGGCCCACGCCATCCTCCCCGGGGTGGCGCTGGGCTTCCTGGCCGCCGGCTTCTCGCTGCCGATCATGAGCCTCGGCGGCATTCTCTCGGGGCTGCTGGTGGCGGTGCTCGCCGGCAGCGTGTCGCAGATGACCGGCCATCGCGAGGACTCCGCCATGGCCAGCTTCTTCCTGATCTCGCTGGCCGCGGGAGTAATGCTCGTCTCGCTGGGCGGCAGCAGCGTCGACCTCACCCATGTGCTGTTCGGCTCGATCCTCGCGGTCGACACCACCGCCCTGCTGCTGATCGCCGCCATCAGCAGCCTGATCGTGGTGATCCTGGCGGTGATCTTCCGCGCCCTGGTGGTGGAGTGTCTCGACCCGCTGTTCCTGCGCGGCCAGGGCAGTCCGGTGGGGCTGGTCCACGGGATCTTCCTGGGGCTGGTGGTGCTCAACCTGACCGCCGGTTTCCAGACCCTGGGCACCCTGATGGCGGTGGGACTGATGATGCTGCCGGCCACCACCGCACGCTTCTGGAGCCAGCGCCTCGAGGGGCTGATCGGCATCGCCATCCTGGTGGCCCTGGTGGCCAGCAGCGGCGGGCTGCTGCTCTCCTACCACCTCAACCTGCCCTCGGGCCCGGCGATCATCCTGCTGGCCGGAGCCGGCTACCTGCTCTCGGCCCTGGTGGGCCGCCACCACAGCCTGCTCGCCCGGCTGCGCCGCCGTGCCACGCCGCTGGGCGCCCCGGAACACGACTGACCCCACGGAGACCCCAATTCATGCGTCCACCGATCCCCGCCTCCATCGCCCTGGGCCTGGCCGCCCTGCTTGCCCTGCCCACCGCCCACGCCGATGAGCGCGTGCAGGTGCTGGCCAGCTTCAGCATCCTCGCCGACATGGTCGAGAACGTCGGTGGCGAGCATATCGCCGTCACCGCCCTGGTGGGTCCCGACAGCGACGCCCATGTCTATTCGCCGCGCCCCACCGACGCCCGCGCCCTGGCCGAAGCCGACCTGGTGGTCTTCAATGGCCTGCAGTTCGAGGGCTGGATGGAGCGCCTGGTAGAGGCCAGCGACTATGCCGGCCCGCTGGTGGTGGCCAGCGACGGCCTCGCCGCGATGCGCGACGAGCAGGTAGCGCCCGCCGAGGACGACCATGAAGAGCATGACGGCCACGACCATGGCGACCTGGACCCCCACGGCTGGCAGAACCTGAATGCCGGCAAGCGCTACGTGACCAATATCCGCGACGGCCTGATCGAGGCCGACCCCGACAACGCCGAGGCCTACGAGGCCAACGCGGCGCGCTACATCAACGAGATCGATGCCACCGACGCCGAGATCCGTACCCTGCTCGCCGAGATCCCCGCCGCCACCAGCGTGATCACCGGCCACGACTCCTTCGGCCACTTCGCCCACGCCTACGGGCTGCGCTTCCTCTCGCCCCAGGGCCTCTCCACCGAGGCCGACCCCAGCGCCGCCGACATGGCCGCGCTGATCGAGGTGATCCGCGAGCAGGAGGTGCGCGCCCTGTTCCACGAGAACATGACCAGCCCCGCCCTGCTCGAGCAGCTCGCCGAGGAGACCAGCCTGCCCATCGCCGGCACCCTCTACGCCGACGCCCTGGCCAGCGAAGGCGAGGCCAGCACCTGGCTGGGCATGATGCGCCACAACGCCAATACCCTCCACGACGCCCTGGCCGAGCCGGGCCATCAGGAGCACGACGCCGAGGAGCATGCTCACGACCACTGAGCCAAGTACGTGATGCTGAGAAAGAGGCGCCTTCGGGCGCCTCTTTACGTTGAGGGAAGCTTCTCTACTACCTTGGCCGTATATGTCGCCAAGTCGCACTATTAGTTCGCAAGCTTGGCAAATCTGCCGCCAAATTTGGCACGAAATGCAAACACCCTGGCTCAATAGGTCAACCCTGCTCTCGCCTTTGCTCCTACCATGAATCCGGGCGCTCCCGTGGCGCCAACCAACGGACAACAACAACGCAAAGGCATCTCCATGATCCCAACCCGTCAGTTTGCTTTGGGCACTCTCGCTGCCTCCATGCTGCTCGCCTCCCAGGCCGCTACCGCCGAGATCACCGACAACGAGATCCGTATCGGCTACCTGGCCGACATGACTGGCGCCTACCGCGACCCCATCGGACCGCTGGGCGAGGACGCCATCCGGATGGCCATCGAGGACATGGGCGGCAGCGTGGCCGGTGCCGAGGTGGTGCTGTTCAGCGCCGATGACCGCAACAGCCCCGACGTGGGCTCCAGCGTGGTTCGCGAGTGGATCGACGAGCGCAACGTCGACATGGTCACCGGCCTGGTAGCCTCCTCGGTGACCCTCGCCTCGGTCAAACTGCTGGAGGAAGAGAATCGCCTGGGCCTGGTCAACGGCGCCGTCTCCTCCGGCGTGACCAACGAGAGCTGCTCGCCGAACCATATCCACTGGGTCTACGACACCTGGGCCATGTCCAACGGCACCGCCAGCGCCATTACCCAGGAGGGCAACACCGACTGGTACCTGCTCAGCGCCGACTACTCCTTCGGCCACGCCCTGGAGCGCGACGTGACCCGCGTGGTGGAAGAGAACGGCGGCAGCATCGTCGGCAGCACCCGCCACCCCTTCCCCAGCAGCGATTTCTCGTCGTTCATGCTCCAGGCCCAGGCCTCCGGCGCCGATGTGATCGCGCTGAACAACGCCGGCTCCGACACCATCAATGCGATTCGCACCGCCGGTCAGTTCGGTATCACCCAGGCCGGCCAGATCCTCGCCGGCATGGTGCTGTTCAGCACCGACATTCGCAGCCTGGGACAGGAGATCGCCCAGGGCCTGCAGTTCACCACCGCCTGGTTCTACGACCTCGACGAGGAGGCGCGTGCCTGGGCCGAGCGCTTCCGCGAGCGCACCGGCAGCATGCCCACCCAGGTCCACGCCGGCCTCTACTCCAGCACCCTGCACTACCTGCAGGCCATCGATGCCATCGGCAACGACGAAGCACAGGCGGTTCGCCAGCAGATGGCGGCGACCCCGATCGACGATATGTTCGCCAGCGGCGGCTATATCCGCGAGGACGGCCGCATGGTCCACGACATGTACCTGGTGGAGGTGAAGTCCCCCGAGGAAGCCGTCGACGAGGACGACCTCTTCCGCCTGGTGCGCACCATCCCCGCCGATGAGGCCTTCCGCCCCCTCGACCAGAGCGACTGCCACCTGGTCCAGAACGGTGACACCTGAGCCCCTCGCCCTCCCCATCACAACAGCACAATTCGTGGAGATGAGATGACCATGCAGAGCCGCATCCAGCAGCACACCATCGGCGCGGCACTGGCGCGCAGCGCCCGCAAGAACGGCAGCCGCCTGGCCCTGGCCTTCGCTGATCGCCGGTGGAGCTATGCCGAGCTCGACCGCGCGGTAAACCGGGTCGCCCACGCCCTGATCGGCGCCGGCCTCACCCCCGGTGATCGCCTGGCGGTCTACGGCAAGAACTCCGATGCCTACGTGATCGCCTGGCTGGCCGCCACCCGGGCCGGCCTGGTCCATGTCCCGATCAACTTCGCCCTGAGCAGCGAGGAGCTCAGCTATATCCTCGAGCAATCGGGTGCCAGCGGCCTGCTCAGCGACCTCAGCCTGGCCGACAAGGTGGAGTCCGCCAGCAGCGCGGTGGACCTGACGCTCTCGGGCACCCTGCACGCCCCCCAGAGCGACGGCTTCGACGTTCTCAAGGCGGCCCTCGCCGAGGGCGACGACACCGAGCCGGCGGTGGAACTCGACGGCCAGAGCCTGGCCCAGCTGCTCTATACCTCGGGCACCACCGCCGCGCCCAAGGCGGCGATGATGACTCACCAGGCGCTGCTCGCCGAGTACATGGCCTGCATGGTGGAGCTCGACATCAAGGCCGACGAGCCGATGCTGGCCGCACTGCCCCTCTACCACTCGGCCCAGATGCACGTCTTCCTGATGCCAGCCCTGCTGCTGGGGGCCACGGTGCACCTGCGCGAGGCGCCGGCCCCCGACGACTGCCTGGCGCAGATCGAGCGCCACGGCATCGTCTCTTTCTTCGCCCCGCCCACGGTGTGGATCGGCCTGCTGCGCCACCCCGAGTTCGACCGCCACGACCTGAGCCGGCTGAAGAAGGCCTACTACGGCGCGTCCATCATGCCGGTGCCGGTGCTCGAGGAGCTGCGCCGGCGCATTCCCGGCGTGGGCCTATACAACTGCTACGGCCAGAGCGAGATCGCCCCGCTGGCCACGGTGCTGCGGCCCGAGGAGCACGATGCCCGGCCGGCCTCGGCGGGCCGCCCCATCCTCACCGTGGAGACGCGCATCGTCGATGCCGAGATGAACGACGTCCCGCCGGGCGAGCACGGCGAGATCGTCCACCGCTCACCGCAGCTGCTCACCGGCTACTGGGACAAGCCCGAGATGACCGAGGAGGCCTTCCTGGGCGGCTGGTTCCACTCCGGTGACGTGGGCTACCTCGACGAGGCGGGCTATCTCTTCATCGTCGATCGCATCAAGGATGTCATCAACACCGGCGGCGTGGTGGTGGCCAGCCGCGAGGTGGAAGAGGTGCTGTTCCAGCACCCCGCCGTCTCCGAGGTGGCCGTGATCGGCATTCCCGACGAGAAGTGGATCGAGGCGATCACCGCCGTGGTGGTGCTCAAGGAGGGAGCGGAGGTCAGCGAGGCGGCACTGATCGAGCACGCTCGCGAGCACATGGCGCACTACAAGGTGCCCAAGCAGATCCATTTCAGCGATGCCCTGCCCAAGAGCACCGCCGGCAAGATTCTCAAGCGACACCTGCGCAAGGAGCTTCAAGCGTGACCCAGGCCACTCCCCGGGATGAGCTGACCCCGCTGTTCCACGACATGATCTGCCGCTTCCTCGACCAGGAGGTCGACCCCCACTACGACGACTGGGAGGAGGCCGGCGAGGTGCCCCGCGCGCTCTGGCGGCGCATGGGCGAGGCGGGACTGCTGGGCATCGACATGCCGGAGCCGCTGGGCGGCACCGGTGCCGACTTCGCCATCACCCAGCTGGTCATCGAGGAGATCTCGCGGCGTGGCTTCGGCGGCCTGGCCAGCGCCTACAACATCCACGCCAATATCGTCATGCCCTACCTGCTGCATATCGCCACCCCGGCGCAACAGCAGCGCTGGCTGCCGGCCATGGCCAGCGGCGAGGTCATCGGCGCCATCGCCATGACCGAGCCCGGCGCCGGCAGCGACCTGGCCGGCATGAAGAGCCGCGCCCGGCGCACCGAGAGCGGCTGGCGGCTGGATGGCGGCAAGATCTTCATCACCAACGGCCAGGTGGCCGACCTGGTGATCGTCTGCGCCAAGACTGACCCGGAAGCCGGCGCCCGGGGGGTCTCGCTGTTCCTGGTCGACACCACCCTCCCCGGTTTCTCCCGCGGCCAGCCGATCAAGAAGATCGGCCAGCACGCCAGCGACACCGCCGAGCTGTTCTTCGACGGCATCGAGCTGCCGGAGGATGCCCTGCTCGGCGAGGAGGGCCGCGGCTTCGCCTACCTGATGCAGGAGCTGCCCCGGGAGCGCCTGGGTGTCGGCGCCCAGGCCCTGGGCGCCATGCAGGGGGCCCTGGAGCTCACCCTCGCGTACGTCCAGGAGCGCCGCGCCTTCGGCCAGCGGGTGGGCGACTTCCAGAACACCCGCTTCACCCTGGCCGAGGTGCAGGCCAACATCGAGATGGGCCGCGCCTATCTGGAGAAGTGCATGGCGCAGTATCGACAAGGCGAAATGGGGCCCACCGAGGCCGCCATCCTCAAGCTGCGCCTCACCGAGATGCAGTGCGCCACCGCCGACACCTGCCTGCAGCTGTTCGGCGGCTACGGCTACACCCGCGAATACCCCATCTCGCGTTTCTATCTGGATGCCCGGGTACAGACCATCTACGCCGGCACCTCCGAGATCATGAAGGAGGTCGTTGCCCGCTCGCTGCTGGGCAAGGCCTGACACTGGAGAATTCCCATGCACCTTGATTCCGTCGTCATCCTGGGGGGAGCCCGCACCGCCATCGGCGGCTTCGGCGGCAGCCTCTCGGGCCTCGCCCCCCATGAACTCGGCACCGTCACCGCCCGCGAGGCACTCGCACGTGCCGGCGTCGAGGCCGCGGCCATCGACCACGCCGTCTACGGCCATATCATCACCACCGGCCCGGAGGACGCCTACCTGGCCCGGCATATCGCCCGGGAGGCCGGGGTCCCCGACGAGGCCGGCGCCTTCAACGTCAACCGCCTGTGCGGCTCCGGGGTGCAGGCCCTGCTCTCCGCCGCCCAGCAGATCGCCCTGGGCGACAGCCGCCTGGCCCTCGCCGGTGGTGCCGAGTCCATGAGCCGCGGCGCCTACCTGCTGCCGCCCCAGGCGCGCAACGGCCTGCGCATGGGCCACGCCAGCGTCACCGACCTGACCCTGGGCATCCTCAGCGACCCCTTCGGCAGCGGCCACATGGGCTGTACCGCCGAGAATATCGCCGCCCGCTACGGCCTCAGCCGCGAGGCGGTGGACCGCTTCGCCATGGAGAGCCACCACAAGGCGGCCCGGGCCATCGCCGAGGGGCGCTTCGCGGAGCAGATCGTGCCGGTCACGGTGCGCAAGGGCCGCCAGGAGCGCGTCTTCGACCGCGATGAGCACGTGCGCGACGGCGTCACCATGGAGGACCTGGCCCGGCTCAGGCCGGCCTTCCAGAAGGAGGGGCTGGTCACCGCCGGCAACGCCTCGGGCCTCAACGACGGGGCGGCCAGCCTGGTGCTGGCCAGCGCCGAGGAGGCCGAGCGCCGCGGCCTGACGCCCCGGGCACGGCTGATCACCGGCACCGCCGCCGGGGTCGAGCCGCACCTGATGGGGCTGGGTCCGATTCCCGCGGTACGCCGCTGCCTGGAGCAGGCCGGCCTGACCATCGGCGATATCGATGTCATCGAGTCCAACGAGGCCTTCGCCGCCCAGGCCATGGCGGTCGCCGAGGAACTGGCGTTCCCGGCCGACAAGCTCAATCCCAACGGCGGCGCCGTGGGCCTCGGCCACCCGGTGGGCGCCACCGGCGCCATCCTGGTGATCAAGGCGCTGGCCGAACTCGAACGTACCGGCGGCCGCTACGGCCTGATCACCCTGTGCATAGGCGGCGGCCAGGGCATCGCCCTGCTGATCGAGCGCTGCTGATCCGGATCTTCCAGGAGACATCACCATGACAACCGTCACACCCAAGATCCTGCCGTCCACGCCCTCCGCGACCAACCCGCCGCTGCTGATCGGCGACCTGCTGGAGAGCGGCGTACGCATGGCCGGTGACAACCAGATCGTCTACCGCGACCTGGGTCGCCACGACTACCGCCGCTTCCGGGAGCGGGTGCACCAGCTCGCTCACCTGCTCACCGCCCAGGGGGTCCGCGCCGGCGACGTGGTGGCGGTGCTCGACTGGGACAGCCACCGCTATCTGGAGGCCTTCTTCGCCATCCCCATGCTGGGAGCGGTGCTGCACACCGTGAACGTGCGCCTCTCCCCGGAGCAGATCCACTACACCATGGAGCACGCCGAGGATGACTTCGTGCTGGTGCACCAGGACTTCGTGCCGCTGCTGGAGGGGCTACACGAGCGGCTGCCGCGCATTCGCGGCTATCTGCTCTGCCAGGAGGAAGCGGCCGAGGTGGACAGTGCCCTGCCGCTGGTGGGTGAGTACGAGTCGCTGCTGGCCGACCAGTCCCGCCACTACGACTTCCCCACCTTCGACGAGAACGCGGTGGCCACGCTCTTCTATACCACCGGCACCACCGGCAATCCCAAGGGGGTCTACTTCACCCATCGCCAGCTGGTGCTGCACACCCTGACCGAGGCCAGCACGCTGCAGGCGCCGGGGGTCGAGCTGCTCAATCGCGACAAGGTCTACATGCCGATCACGCCGATGTTCCACGTGCATGCGTGGGGCGTGCCCTATACCGCCACCCTGCTCGGCGCGACCCAGGTCTACCCGGGACGCTACGAGCCCGAGATGCTGGTCAGGCTGCTGGTCGACGAGCGGGTGGACTTCTCCCACTGCGTGCCCACCCTGCTGGGGATGGTGCTGAACGCCGAGCCCATCGCCTCGGGCCGGGTCGACCTCGCCGGCTGGAAGCTGCTGATCGGCGGCAGCCCGCTGACCCAGGCGCTGGCGCGCCGCGCCCATGAGCTGGGCATCGATACCCGCAGCGCCTACGGCATGTCCGAGACCTGCCCACTGCTCACCGCCGACGTGCTGCCCCGGGATATCGCCGAGGCCGACTTCGAGACCCAGCTGCCCTGGCGCTGCAAGGCCGGCCTGCCGATCCCCCTGGTGCAACTGCAGGTGGTGGACGAGAGCGGCACGCCGCTGCCCAACGATGGCGAGAGCGTCGGCGAGGTGCGCGTCCGCGCCCCCTGGCTCACCCAGGCCTACTACAAGGAGACCACCCGCAGCGAGGAGCTGTGGCGCGACGGCTGGCTGCATACCGGCGACGTGGCCACCCTCGACGAGCGCGGTTTCCTGCAGATCCGCGACCGCATCAAGGACGTGATCAAGACCGGCGGCGAATGGGTCTCCTCGCTGGAGCTGGAGAACCTGATCGCCCAGTGCCCCGGAGTGGCCGAGGTGGCGGTGATCGGCGTGCCCGACGAGCAATGGGGCGAACGTCCCGCCGCCCTGGTGGTGCCCAAGGACCTCAACGCCCCACCGGCAAGCGACGAGGTGCTGGCCTTCCTGAAGCGGTTCGTCAGCGAGGGGCGCATCAACCGCTGGGCGCTGCCCTCCTCCATCCGCTTCGTCGACGAGATCCCCAAGACCAGCGTGGGCAAGCTGGACAAGAAGCGCATCCGTCAGGAGGTATAGGTCAGGCTCCCCCGCCGATAGGCGGCTGGCGTATCCCCGGTCCAGGCGCGGAAGGCACGGCTGAAGCAGGCCTGGTCCTCGAAGCCGAGCCCCTCGGCGATGCCCGCCAGGGGCTGGTCACTGCGGGTCAGGGCCTGGACGGCGACATCCCGGCGGCACTCGTCCTTGACCGCCTGGAAGCGGGTGCCTTCCGCGGCGAGGCGCCGCGACAGGGTACGCACCGACATGTGCAGCGCCGCGGCCACCTCCACCACCCCGGCGGCATAGGCGCCGTGGCGGGTGAGGTGCTCGCGCACGCGGTGGGAGAGCAGGCGCTCCTCGAAGGAGACGTAGAACCAGTCCGCCGGGGCGCGCTTCAGGAAGGCGCCCAGGTGTCGCTTGGTCTGGCGGATCGGCTCGTCGAGCACCGCCACGTCGAAGTAGATGGCGGTCTGGGGTCGGTCGAACAGCAGCCGCCCGGGATAGAAATAGCGGTAGTCGGCGCTGTGCTCGGGCTGCGGGTAGGCGCACTCCAGGGTGATCGGTGGAATCTTGCGGGCGATCATCCAAGAGGCGATGCCGTGGAGCAGCTTGAGCATCAGCTCGTGCACCAGGATGCGACTGCCCGCGGGTGGCCGGTGCTCCACCAGGCCGATACGCACCAGGTCATCGCCATGGCTGACCTCGTAGCCGAAGTCGTCGAGCAGGATACGGAAGAACAGTCGATAGCGGTGCAGTGCCACCTTGAGGGTCGGCGCCTCGAGCAGGCTCAGGCAGAGCAGCTTGAGGGTGCCGCCGCGCAGCGGACGGGCGAAGAAGCCCGGTGTCTCGTCGTCGCAGGCGTTGACCAGCAACCGGTAGAGGGTGGCGAACTGCTCCACGGTGACCCGGCCATGGGGCGACTCCAGCAGCCCCGGCGAGATGCCGGCGCGGCGCAGCAGGCTGGCGCGCTCGGCCGCCATCCCGGGCACGCCCTGGAACAGCTCACCGACGAAATGCCGCGACACCGTCACCGTCATGCTCTTCGCCTCCCCGCGTCGCCTGGCCCCTGAGTGCCACCGGTTATACCCGATCGCGGTGTCGCCGACACTCCTCCCTCCGTCGCCTGTGGCTGGCCGGCGTTCTGTGCCACCATTCCGGCCTGACCCGTGTCAGCCCATTCCAGCGCCAGGGAGGCCGCCATGCTCGAGTTTCGCGAGGTCCACAAGGCTCACGCCACTCCCCAGGGGCCACTGACGGTGCTGGACGGCGTCGACCTGACGCTGGAGGCAGGTCGGAGCCTGGCGCTGATGGGGGAGTCGGGCAGCGGCAAGTCGACCCTGCTGCACCTGGCCGCGGGGCTCGACCTGCCGGATGCCGGCGAGGTGCGCCTGGGGGGCCAGGCGATCTCCACCCTCGCCGAGGCCGAGCGGGCACGCCTGCGCCGGGAGTCGCTGGGCCTGGTGTTCCAGCAGTTCCACCTGGTACCCAGCCTCACGGTACTCGACAACCTGCGCCTGCAGGCGCGCCTGGCCGGCCGCGAGGATAGCGCCTGGTCGGCCGAGCTGATCGCACGGCTGGGCCTGGCGGGACTCGAGGGCCGCTACCCCGAGCAGCTCTCCGGTGGCCAGCAGCAGCGCCTGGCCATCGGCCGTGCCCTGGCGCCGCGTCCGCCGCTGCTGCTGGCCGACGAACCCACCGGCAACCTGGACGAGGCCACCGCCGGCGAGGTACTGGAATTGCTGCTCTCGCTGGTCCACGAGACCGGCTGTGCGCTGCTGATGGTGACCCATAGTCCGCGCATCGCCGCGCCGCTGGATCGCCGCCTGGTGCTCTCCCGCGCCCGGCTGATCTCGGCTGACAAGGCCGAGGAGGAGGCGTCATCGTGATGGCCACCCAGCTCGTCACGCTGCTGACCACCCTGCTCTCCCACTATCGCCGCCACCCCGGCCAGCTGGCCATGCTGCTGCTGGGCCTGTGGGTGGCCAGCGCCCTGTGGAGCGGCGTCCAGGCGATCAACGCCTCGGCGAAGGAGAGCTATGCCCGCGCCGAGGCGCTTTTCACCACCGGGCTGGACCGCCTGGAGCGCCTCGACGGCAAACCCCTGACGCGCGACGACTTCCTCACCCTGCGCCGCCAGGGAGTGCCGGTCTCGCCACTGCTGGAGGGCGAGCTCACCGCGTCCGACGGCACGCGGCTGACGCTGATCGGCATCGACCCGCTCACCCTGCCTGGGGACAGCGCCTTCGCCACCGCCGGCAGCACCCAGGAGCTTACCGGCTTCCTCGCGCCGCCCTGGCAGACCCGCCTCGCCCCGGACACCCTGCCCGCCCTGGGTCTCGATGCCGAGGCGGCCCGGGGGGCGAGCCCGCGCCTGGCCGCGGGTCGGTTACCGCCCTTGACCCTGGCACCCGCGCTGCCGCCGCAGACCCTGGTGATGGATATCGCCGCGGCCGCGGCGCTGCTCGATGCCGGGGAGCGCATCAGCCGCCTGGTCACCGCGCCGGGAGCCCTGGCGGAGGCGCCGCCGGGGCTGGCGCTGACCCGCGCCACCACCCTGGTCTCGCCGGGCCAGCTGACCCAGAGCTTCCACCTCAACCTCACGGCACTCGCCCTGCTGGCGCTGATCGTGGGGCTGTTCATCGTCCAGGCGGCGCTGGGCCTGGCCCTGGAGCAGCGTCTGGCGATGCTGCGCACGCTGCGCGCTATCGGGGTCTCCGGTCGCGCCCTGGTGGCTGGCCTGGCCCTGGAGCTGGTGCTGCTCGGCAGCATCGGCGCCCTGGCCGGGATCGCCGGTGGGGTGTGGCTGGCCCGGGCGTTGCTGCCCGACGTGGCCGCCACCCTGGGCAGCCTCTATGGCGCCGGGGTCGGCGTGGAGCTGCGCCTGCCCTGGCACTACTGGGTCGGCGGCCTGGCGGTGACACTGGGTGGGCTGCTGCTGGCCGGCGCCGGGGTGCTGTGGCGGGCCGCGCGCCTGTCGGTGCTCGACCTGGGCCGCGCCCAGGCGTGGCGCAGCGGCTACCAGCGCCAGCTCGGGCGCATGTCGCTGGCCGGCGCGGCAGTCGCGGCCCTGGGCCTGGCGCTGTGGGCGTGGCTGTCGCGCCAGCCCGCCGGCGAGGGGCTGGCGGCGGGCTTCGTGCTGATGGCGGCGCTGCTGCTGGTGGGTGCGCTGTGGCTGCCGCCACTGCTGGCGGCGGCCCTGGCGGGGCTTGGCCGGCTGGCCCGGCGCCGCCCGCTGGCCCAGTGGGCACTGGCCGACCTCGAGCTGCAGCTGCCGCGCCTGTCGCTTGCGCTGATGGCGCTGCTGATCGCGCTCTCGGCGAGCCTGGGGGTCAACAGCATGGTCGGCGGCTTCCGCCTGACCTTCCTGGACTGGCTCGACCAGCGGCTGGTGGCCGACCTCTACCTGGATCCCCCGGCGGAGCGCTTCGCGGCGGTCCACACCTGGCTGGGCGAGCGCCCGGAGGTGGCCGAACTGATGGTCACCCGCCACGGCGAGAGCACCCTGCTGGCGGTGGATGCCGCGGGGGCCTCGCGCCCGCTGGCCCGTCCGGTGTCGCTGTTCGGCCTGACCCCGGGCGAGCGGCTGACACCGACTTGGCCGCTGCTGGAGACTGACGCCGGGCGGGAGGAGGCCTGGCGCGCCCTCGGGGAGGGCGGGGCCTTTATCAACGAGCAGCTGGCCGTCGCCGAGGGCATCGCCCCGGGCGATCGCCTGACCCTGGCCACGCCGGGCGGCGGGGAGGCGCTCGCCGTGGCGGCGATCTATCCCGACTACGGCAACCCTCGCGGCGAGGTGCTGATGGCCGCTACCGAGCTGGGCAGGCGCTTCTCGGCACCACCGGACTCCATCGGCATCGTGCTGGCCCCGGGGGCCGACGGCGAGGCCCTGGGCGCGGCGCTGGGCAGCGAATTCGCCCTGGGCCGCGACGCCCTGCGTGATCAGGGCGAGGTCAAGCGCATCGCCACCGGCATCTTCGAGCGCACCTTCACCATCACCCGGGCGCTCAACGCCCTGACCCTGGCGGTGGCGGCGCTGGCGCTGCTGGCCAGCCTGCTGGCCCAGGCCCGGGAGCGCCGCCGCCGGCTGGCACCGATGTGGGCCCTGGGGGTACCGAGAGGCCGGCTGTTGGGCGTCCAGCTGGCCCAGCTGGGCGGAGCGGCGCTGGCGGTGGGCCTGGTCGCCGTGCCGCTGGGCATCGCCATCACCTGGGGCCTGGTGGCGGTGATCAACGTGGCGGCCTTCGGCTGGCGGCTGCCGCTGCACCTCTTCCCGGGGGAGATCGCGCTGACCCTGGGAACGGCCGTGGCGGTGGCGCTTGCCGCCGCGGCACTGCCGGCGTTGCGCCTGTGGCGCACTCCGCCCCGGGCGTTGCTGGCCGAGGAGACAGGATGATGCCACGAGTGATCAAGCATGCCGTCCCGTTGCGGGCCCTGTTGCCGGCCGCCCTGCTGGGCGCATTTGTAGCCCTCGCCGGCTGCGACGAGACCCCGCCCGAGCGCTCGGGTGCCGGCTTCGCCGGGCTCGGCGAGAGCACCGCCGGCTTCGTGCAGGCCGGCCCGGACACCACGCTGAGTTTCCCCGAGGATCACGGCGCCCACCCCGACTACCGCATCGAGTGGTGGTACCTCACCGCCAACCTGAAGGATGAGCAGGGCGAGCCGCTGGGCCTGCAGTGGACCCTGTTCCGCCAGGCGCTCTTGTCATCGGAAACGACGCCACCGGAGGAGCGCCCCGAGCCCACGCCCTGGGCCGCCGACCAGCTGTGGATGGCACATATGGCGGTCTCCAGGGGCGCACAGCACGGCGTGGCGGAGCGCTTCGCCCGCAGCCATTCGGCGGCGCCTTCCCAACAGACGGATGGCCAGGCCGGTGCGGTGGCTTCCCCCTTCCGCGCCTGGCTCGACGACTGGGTACTGGAAAGCGAGGTAACCGAGCCCGGTGCCGACACCTTCGAGCGGCTCACCCTCACCGCCTTCGAGGGCGATGGAGAGGGAAAGGCGCGCCTCGGCTACCAACTCACGCTCACCGCCGAGGGGCCGCTGGTCCTGCATGGCCGTGACGGATTCAGCCAGAAGGCCGCCGACGGCCAGGGCTCGCACTACTACAGCCAGCCCTTCTGGCGCATCGAGGGCGAGGTCACCCTGGCCGGCGAGACCCACACGGTCAGCGGCCGGGGCTGGCTCGACCGTGAGTGGAGCAGTCAGCTGCTGAGCCCCGACCAGGCGGGCTGGGACTGGTTCTCGCTGCACCTGGACGACGGCCGCCGGCTGATGGCCTTCCGCCTGCGCGGCGGTGGCGACGACGGCGGCGACTACCGCTCCGGCAGCTGGATCGCGCCGGACGGCACCACTCGCCCGCTGGCCTCGCAGGAGCTGACAATGGCCCCGCTGGCCACCTCTCCGGTGGCCGGGCGCGAGGTGCCCACCCGCTGGCGACTGGAAGTGCCCGGGGAGAATCTCGACATGATCGTCGAGGCGCCCCACGCCGAGCGCTGGATGGACACCACGGTGCCCTACTGGGAGGGCGAGGTGGTGGCCCGCGACCATGATGGCGGCGAACGGCTGGGGGTGGGCTATCTGGAGATGACCGGCTATTGATGGACGATAATCCTATAAGCCTGCTATCGAGATAGCCGGCCCGACGCGCTACCCTGAGGGCATTCCCACGCCCTGGAGCTTGCCATGCTGCCTAGCCTGTTCATCTCCCACGGCTCGCCGATGCTGGCCCTGACCGAGACCCCGGCCCACGCCTTCCTGCGCGACCTGGGCCGCGACTACCGCCCCCGCGCCGTGGTGGTGGTGTCGGCCCACTGGGCCAGCCACCAGCTGCTGGTCAGCACCAGCGAGCGCCCCGAGACCATCCACGACTTCGGCGGTTTCCCCCGCGAGCTCTTCGAGGTGCAGTACCCGGCCCCCGGCGAGCCCGAACTGGCCAGGCGCCTGGCCAGGGAGCTCAACGCCGTGCCCACCGAACGCGGCCTGGATCACGGCGCCTGGGTGCCGCTGTCGCTGATGTTTCCCACCGCCGAGGTGCCGGTGGTCTCGCTGTCGCTGCCGATGCAGTGGTCCAACGCCGAGCTGCTGGCCCTGGGCGAGAGGCTCCAGGCACTACGCGAGGAGGATATCCTGGTGATCGGCTCCGGCAGCCTGACCCACAACCTCTACGAGATGCTGCCGCTGGACGCCGAGATGCCGCCCTGGGTCGGCGAGTTCGCCGACTGGGTCGAGGCGCGCCTGGTGGCGGACGACCGCGAGGCGCTGCGGGCCTGGGAGCAGGGCCCCAAGGCCCGCGAGAACCACCCCACGCCGGAGCACTTCCAGCCGCTACTGGTGGCACTGGGTGCCGGCGGGCCGGGCCGGCGCCTGCACCACAGCGTGGAGCACGGCGTGCTGGCCATGGACATCTACGCCTTCGACTGACGCCGCCGACACTCCTCTGAAAGCACGAGGCCGCCCCGTTGCCGGGGCGGCCTCGTCTCGTTGCGTACCCATGTCACGGAATCAGGCGTCGGGAATGTCCAGCGCCTGCTGCACCACCGGCCAGGCCGGCTCGCCGTCGCGGGTGGTCACGCCCTCGAGGAAGGCCTCGACCCGCTCGGGGTTGTCGCGCAGCCACTGCAGGGCGACCTCCTCGGGCTCGCGCTCCTCGTAGCTGAAGCCGAGGATCATGGCGCTCTGGTCGTCGGCACTGAAAACCAGCTGGTCGAGCAGCCGGGTAGCGTTGGGATTGGACTCGGAGAAGTCCGTGGTCACCAGCGTCTTGACGTCGCTACGCCCCTGGTCCGGCCCCCACATGTCCTCGGGATCCTCCAGGTACCTGACGTCGTATTCGATGTTCATCCAGTGCGGCGTCCAGCCAGCGAAGACGATCCACTCCTCGCGGTCCAGCGCCGAGTCCACTGCGCTGAGCATGCCCGGCGTGGATGTCTCGGAGAGGTTCCAGTCGCCGAGGCCGTAGGTGTCGTCGTCCACCGCCCCGTTGAGGATCTCGCTCATGCCGGAGCCTACCTCGATGGAGTAGATGGTGCGCTCCAGCTTCTCGGCGAACTCCTCGCGGTCGAGGTCCTCGGCGGAGGTCACGCCGGCCTCATGGACATAGGTGGGCACCGCGAAGCCCAGGCGAGCGCCGTCGACGTTGTTGCCCAGGTCGACCAGCACGTCCTTCTCCATGGTGGTCTCGTACATGCCCTGCTGGCCCGGCAGCCAGGCGGCAAGGAAGGCGTCCAGCTCGCCCTGGGTGAGGGCCTCGTAGGTAATGGTGGAACCGAGCTCCTCCTGGCTCACCTCATAGCCCAGCGTCTCGAGCAGCCGGGCAGCCAGGGCGGTCTTGACGGTGACGCCCGGCCAGGCTGGCACGGAGAAGCGCACCTGGGCCGGCTCCTCGGCGAGGACCACGCTGCTCCAGGTCAGAGGGGCAGCCAGCAGGGCGCCGGCCAGCGCCAGGGTAAGGGGACGACGGGACAGGTTCATCGGGTCTCCTTGGCAGGTCATGCCATGCATGGATTCGGGCATGACCTTATCGCCCGTCGAAGAGGATGGCAAAAACGCCGCCCGCAGGCGGCACCTGGTCAGTGGCACGTCCTCAGTCGCCCATGGCGGCGAGGCGATCGGCCTGGACCACCTCGATCCAGTAGCCGTCGGCGTCCTTCACGAACACCACGTCCTTCATCTTGCCCTGATCGGCGCGCTTGACGAACTCGACGTCGTTGGCGTCGAACCACGCCTCGGCGGCGTCGAGATCCGGCACGCTGAAGCAGATATGGCCGAAGCCCTGGGGCTCGGCATTGCCGTCGTGATAGGCGAAGTCGGTCTGGTTCTCGGTGCCCCAGTTGTGGGTCAGCTCCAACAGGCCCTTCTGGCTGAAGGTCCAGACGGTGCGCTGGCCGGCGTCCTCCGGTACGTCATCGCCCTGCTCCAGCCGGGCCAGGAAGTAGAGCGAGAACTGCATCTCCTCGAAGTCGAGGCGGCGCACCACCGACATGCCGAACACCCGCGAGTAGAAGGCCAGGGCCTTCTCGGGATCTTTGACCCGCAGCATGGTGTGGTTGAGGCGGAAGCCCTGGGACTCGGCGGTGGGGGCCTCTACGCCGGGATGCTGCTCACCCTGGAAGCTCATGGTGACTCCTTGTGATGCGTGGATGTACGCTCGGATATGGGGATGATGGTGGCACTTTTCCAGGCGCTTCCCGCGGCCTTTCCCCCATGGCTTCCCCACCAGTGGCGGCCAGCGCTAATGTAGGGGGATATCCACTGCAAGGAGCGATTCGCATGCCAGTTCGTGATCTCTGGCGGGTGTGGCTGCTGATGGTCGCCCTCACCCTGCTCGCCGGCTGTGCCGGCAAGGAGCTGGCGGTGGAGGACCCGCCACCCCACGAGGGCCTAACCATCGACCGCGTGCTGATCCTGGCTGCCGCCGAGCGCGCCCTGGGCACGCCCTACCGCTTCGGTGGCAACACGCCCTCGGGCGTCGACTGCTCGGGGCTGGTGCAACTGGCCTACCAGGCCGCCGGTATCCCAGTGCCGCGCACCGCCGATGACCAGTTCCGGGCCCTGCCGGAAGTGGATCGCGCCCGCCCCGGCGACCTGCTGTTCTTCGATACCAGCGGGGGTGGCAAGGCCAGCCACGTGGGCATCTACCGCGGCGACGGGCAGATGATCCACGCCCCCGGCCGCGGCCGCCGGGTAGAGACCTCGCCGGTGGAGATCGCCTACTGGCAGGAGCGCTTCCTGGGCGCCGCCGCCCCGGCCCCCTGACGCCCGAGGTGGCGCACAGCATTCCGGGCCAGGGCTTAAGCCTGCGTTAAGTTGTCGGGACCAGAGTATCGGTGACACGTCATGGAGACGACCCGATGCCTGAACCGAGACGCCTGCCCTGCCTGCCGGCCGCGGCCACCCCCTCGCCGCTGCAGTGGCGCGAGGCTCGCCACTGGACCCGGCGCCGCCGCCTGGAGCACCTGATCCGTCGCCGCTTCGCCGAGGAGCATGGCGCCGCCATCACCCAGCTGCTGCCGCGCCTCTTCGGCCTGTGGCAGGGCGAGCGGGCCGAGGCCGCGGTGGGGGTGCGCTCGGCGGCGAGCGGCCCGCTGTTCCAGGAACGCTACCTGGACGTTTGCGCCGAGCGCCTGCTGGCCGAACGCTTCGCCCGCCCCGTGGCCCGCCACCAGGTCGCCGAGATCGGCAACCTGGCCAGCCGCCGTCCCGGCCTGCAGCGGATGCTCTTCCTGCATCTGGTGGACCAGCTCGGCCGCGAGGGCATCGGCTGGCTGCTGTTCACCGCCACCCCCGAGGTGGCCAACGGCATTCGTCGCCTGGGCCTTACCCTGGAGCCGGTGATGGTCGCCGACCCGGCACGCCTCGGCGCCGAGCAGGCCAGCTGGGGCCGCTACTATGAGCGCCGCCCTTGGGTCATGGCCGGCGACCTGCGCCGCGCCCATCGTGAACTGGGAGAACGCGGCCTGCTGCCCTCGAGCCTGCCCCGTCCGGCGGAGGTGGCCCATGCGCACCTCGCCTGAGGCCTTCCTCGCGCGGCTGAGCCGCCACACCGAGGAGCGCCCGACCCGTATCGCCCTGGAGGAGGGGCAGCGGCGGGTCTCCTTCGGCGAGCTGCCGGGCGAGATCGAGGCACGCCGGCAGCGGCTGGCCGACGCCGGCGCCGCGCGGGTCGCCCTGGCCCTGGACAACGGCATCGACTGGGCGCTGTGGGACCTGGCGCTGCTGCAGGATGGCCGCGTGGCGGTGCCGGTGCCCGCCTTCTTCAGCGCTGCCCAGCGCCACCACCTGGTGGAGACTGCCGGGCTCGACGCCTGGATCGGCCCCGGCGGCGAGGCCCAGGGCTTCGCCGCCACGCGGGACCCGGCCCTCGCCACCCGACGCGTCGCCTCGCCACCGGAGCTGCATCCCGGCACCACCCGCATCACCTTCACCTCCGGCACCAGCGGCACTCCCAAGGGAGTCTGCCTGGATGCCGCCGCGCCGCTGACGGTGGCCGAGAGTATCGCCGCGGTGGTCGAACCACTGGGCATCGAGCGGCACCTGGCGATGCTGCCGCTGGCCACCCTGCTGGAGAACATCGGCGGCCTCTATGTGCCGCTGTGGCTGGGCGCCACCGTTTGCCTGCCCGGGGTCGCCGAGCTGGGCTGGAGCGGCGCCAGCGGCTTCGACCCGCACCGAGCACTGGCCACCCTCGACGCCTGCCGGCCCCACAGCCTGATCCTGGTACCCCAGCTGCTGCAGGCGCTGGTGGCGGCACGCCCGAACGCCCCAGAGAGCCTGCGCTTCGCGGCGGTGGGTGGCGCCAGGGTCGCCGATACCCTGCTGGCGCGTGCCCGGCACGGCGGCTGGCCGGTCTTCGAGGGCTACGGCCTCTCGGAATGCGCCTCGGTGGTGTGCCTCAACCGTCCCGGCGAGTCCGCCCGAGGCGTGGGCCGGCCGCTGCCCCATGCCAAGGTGCGCCTGGCCGACGACGGCGAGGTGCAGGTCCAGGGGGCCAACATGCTCGGCTATCTCGGTGAGCCGACGTCCACCTCGGCCTGGCACGCCACCGGTGACCTGGGGCACTGGGAGGGCGACGCCCTGGTGCTGGAAGGACGCCGTCGCGAGGTCTTCATCACCACCTATGGTCGCAACGTCGACCCCCAGTGGGTGGAGGGCGAGCTCTGCGCCCGCCCCGCCATTGCCCAGGCCCTGGTGCACGGCGAGGTGCTGCCCGCCAACCGCGCGCTGCTGGTGCCTGCCTCGGCGGAGGTCGACGACACCCAGCTTGCCGCCGCGGTGGCCGAGGCCAACGCCGGGCTGCCCGACTACGCCCGGGTCCACGAATGGCGCCGCAGCGCCCCCTTCACCCCCCACAACCACCAGCTGACGGCCAACGGCCGCCTACGCCGCGACGCCATCCTCGCCGCCCATGGCGGCTGGCTATGTGCCGCACCCACTCGACCCGAGCCGCACCTTTCACAGGCGCCACAAGGAGTGACCCCATGACCCCCTACCAGCAACTGCAGCACGCCACCCGTGAAGAGCGCGACTGGCTGCTCTCCACTCCGCTGCTGACCCGCGCCCTGGCCGGCCGGGTGAGCCGTGACGAATACCTCGCCTTCCTCGGCCAGGCCTACCACCACGTGCGCTTCACGGTGCCGCTGATGATGGCCTGTGGCGCCCGCCTGCCGGAGCATCTTGAGTGGCTGCGTGGCGCTCTGGTGGAGTACATCGAGGAGGAGCACGGCCACGAGCAGTGGATCCTCGACGACATCCGTGCCGCCGGTGGCGATGCCGCGGCGGCCGCCACCCGCCCGGCGGACCCCGCCACCCGTCTGATGGTGGCTGCTGTGCGCGACGAGATCGAGCATGGCCACCCGGTGGGCTTCTTCGGCATGGTCCAGGTGCTGGAGGGCACCAGCACGGCGCTGGCCACCCAGGCTGCCGAACGGTTGCAGGCGAGCCTCGACCTGCCCGACGACGCGGTACGCTACCTGACCTCCCACGGCAGCCTGGATATCGGCCACCTGGCCTTCTTCGAGGGGCTGGTGAACCGCCTGGAGGCGCAGGACCTGGCGGCAGTGATCGATACCGCCAAGCTGGTCTACCGCCTCTACGGCGCCATGTTCCGCGGCGTCGAGACGCGCTGTGCCGGCGGCAATGCCGCCCGGGAGCTCTCCGATGCGCTGGTCTGACCGCCTCGCCCGACGCCCACGGCTGCCGGAGGGGGGCTGGCCCGCCCAGCGGGTGCTGATCACCGGGGCCAGCGGCGGCATCGGCCAGGCGCTGGTGGACGAGCTGGCCGCCGCCGGGGCGCAACTGCTGATCACCGGCCGCCGAGCGGAGGCCCTCGCGGCCACCGCGGACCGCCACCCCGACCGGGTCACCGCGCTGCCCGCCGACCTGACCCGCGTCGAGGAGCGCCAGCAGCTGGTGGCCACGGCTCGACAAGTCGGCTGCAACATGCTGATCAATGCCGCCGGTGTGAACCGGGTGGCGCTGTTCACCGAGGGCTCCGATGCCGAGATCGAGCGCCTCATTGCCCTCAACCTCACCGCCACCCTGCAGCTGACCCGCGCCCTGCTCCCCCAGCTGATGGCGGCGCGCCAGGGCTGGGTGGTCACCCTGGGCTCCACCTTCGGCACCCTGGGCTACCCCGGTCAGGTCGGCTACTGCGCCACCAAGTTCGCCCTGCGCGGCTTCAGCCAGGCCCTCCGCCGGGAGCTCGCCGACACCCGGGTGCGGGTGTTGCATGTCTCGCCCCGGGCCACCCGCACCGCCATGAATGCCCCCGAGGTGGAGGCCATGAACGCGGCCCTGGGCAACGCCATGGACAGCCCCGCCCGGGTCGCCCAGGCGGTGCGCCACGCCGTGGAGCGCGGCCGCCAGGAGGCCCAGCTGGGCGGGCCGGAGCGGCTCTTCGTGCGCCTCAACGCCCTGCTGCCGGGTGTGGTCGACCACGCCCTGGCGCGCCAGCTTCCCGTCATCCGCCGCTTTATCGGCACTTCGGAGACCACGCCATGAACGCTCGACGCCCCCCTCGCTTCCCCCGGCTGCGCCTTGCCGCCACGCTGCTTGTCGCCGGCCTCGGCGGCCTCTCCACCATCACCGCCCTGGCCGCGGGCGATGGCGGTGGTTCCGACCCGAGTGTGGCTGCACTGCAGTCCCGCTGGGCCGAGATCCGCTACGAACTGCCCGAAAGCCAGCAGGCCAAGGCCCTCGAAGAGCTAGGCAAGGAGGCCGAACGCCAGTTGGCCGAGCACCCCGACTCCGCCGAGCTGCTGATCTGGTCCGGCATCGTGCGCTCCAGCCAGGCCGGCGCCGAAGGCGGGCTGGGGGCGCTGGGCCTGGTCAAGCAGGCGCGCGGCTATCTGGAGGCCGCCCTGGCGCAGGACCCGCTGGCGCTGAACGGCTCCGCCTACACCAGCCTGGGGGCCCTCTACTACCAGGTACCGGGCTGGCCGATCGGCTTCGGCGACGACGACAAGGCCGAGTGGCACCTCAAGCGGGCGCTCACCATCAACCCCGACGGACTCGACAGCCTCTACTTCTGGGGCGACTATCTGCACCAGCAGGGTCGCGATGCCGAGGCGCGCCAGGCCCTGGAGAAGGCCCTGCAGGCACCGCCCCGGCCCGGCCGCGAACTCGCCGATGCCGGCCGCCGCGAGGAAATCCGCCACCTGCTGTCGCAACTGGAGAAATGACCCAACGATGCGCATCCTGCTGGTCGAGGATGACCCGAGCCTGGCCTCGGGCATCCGCCTGGCCCTCAAGCCAGAGCACTACACCGTGGACCATCTCGCCGATGGCGCCGTGGCACTCACCGCCCTGCAGGGCAGCGAACCCTTCGACGCGGTGATCCTCGACCTGGGCCTGCCCGGGCTCGACGGCATGCGGGTGCTGGAGGCCGTGCGGCGCGGCGGCAACCGGATCCCGGTGCTGGTGCTGACCGCCCGGGACGCCGTCGACGACCGCATCGCAGGGCTGGATGCCGGCGCCGACGACTACCTGGTCAAGCCCTTCGAGGTCGCCGAGCTCAAGGCGCGCCTGCGTGCCCTGCTGCGCCGCAGCCAGGGCCAGGCCAGCCCAATGCTGGAGTGTCGCGGCATCCGGCTCGATCCCGCCAGCCGGGAAGTGTGCTATCGCGGCGAGGTGATCCCGCTCTCGCGCCGCGAGTTCACCCTGCTTCAGGAATTCATGGGCCACCCCGGGCGGGTCTTCACCCGCGACACCCTGACCCGGCTGGTCTACGGGTGGGAGGAGGACGTGGAGAGCAACGCCATCGAGGTGCATGTCCACCACCTGCGTCGCAAGCTCTTCCCCGGCCTGATCCGCACCGTGCGCGGCATCGGCTATGTGCTGGACCGCGCGCCGCAGGAGGCCGAGGCATGACCTCCATTCGTCGCCGAACCCTGGGACTTGTGCTGCTGGTGTTCGGGGTCAGCATGCTGGCCATCGGCCTGGTCAGCTATCGTTATGCTGCCCACGAGATCGAGGAGCTCTACGACGCCAGCCTGGCCCAGAACGCCCGCCTGCTGGAGGGCCTGATCCAGGCGCCGCTGCCGGACGACCAGCGCGAGGCGCTGCTGGCCAGCCTGGAGAGCGCAGTGGCGCGCGCCGAGCAGTCTGACAAGGAGCTCCCCGGTCACCGCTACGAGAGCAAGCTGGCCTTCCAGCTGTGGGAGGAAGACAGGCTGTTGCTGCGCTCGGCCAGCGCCCCGCCCGAGCCCTTCACCGAAGCGCCACCCGGCTATGCCAGCAGCCGGGTGGCCGGCCACGACTGGCGGGTCTATGTCCTCGACCTGCCCGAGCCGTCGCGGCGGGTGATGGTCGCCGAGCGCGACGACGTGCGCGGCGAGCTGACTCGCGCCGTGGCCCTGCGCACCCTGCTGCCGGACCTGGTCGGCCTGCCGCTGCTGGCACTGCTGCTGTGGTGGGCCGCCGGCTGGGGATTGCGGCCGCTGTCGCGGCTGGCCGCGGCGATCCGCCAGCGCGATCCCCACAACCTGCAGCCGCTGGTGATGCGCCCCCTGCCCCGGGAGCTGGACACCATCGTCGGCGCCCTCAACCGGCTGCTGGAGCGCATCCGCGGGCTACGGGTGCGCGAGAAGCGCTTCATCGCCGACGCCGCCCATGAGCTGCGCACCCCCCTGGCGGTGCTCGACCTGCACGCCCAGAACGCCCTGGCCACCGAGGACCCCGCCGACCGTCGCGAGGCGCTGGAGGAGCTGCGCCGCGGCGTGGCTCGCGCCACCCGGCTGGTCACCCAGTTGCTGACGCTGGCGCGCCTGGAGCCTGAGGATGAGGAGCAGGAGGCGAGCGCCCGGATCGCCGGCGACCTGCTGGTCGAGGTTCGCGAGGCCCTGGCCGAGCTCTCGCCGCTGGCGGTGGAGCGCGGCCAGGCGCTAGACCTCACCGCGAACGAGGAGAGTGACTGGCGGTTGGCTACCGAACCCGGTGCCATCGCCACCCTGGTACAGAACCTGGTCGGCAACGCCCTGCGCTACACCCCGGACGGCGGCCGGGTAACGGTGAGCCTGGCCGCCGAGGCGACCCGACTGACGCTGCGAGTGGATGATCAGGGCCCGGGGATTCCCGCCGCGGAGCGCGAGCGCGTTACCGAGCGTTTCCATCGCGCCGGCCCCGGCGCCGGCGCCGGCCTGGGGCTCTCCATCGTCGAGCGCCTGCTGGCCCGCCACGGCGGCACGCTCCGCCTGGAGGAGGCACCCGGCGGCGGCCTGCGCGCCGTGGCGATGCTGCCGCGGGCCGCCTGAGCCTTTGCGCTGGTGCCTCTGAAATAAGGCTTCGTTAAGACGAGCCCGTCAGCATGGCTGGGTTACCTTCCTGGACTCAGCCAATGCCTGAAACCAATAACTCGCGGATAGATAGTCTCCTGCGGTTCCAATACCGACTGCCAGCGGTTTCCCCCCAGGCCCTGACCCTGCTGGTGTGCCTGAGCTTCACACTCTTCTACAACCGACGCTTCTGGTCGGCGGTAATCGAGGCCGAGCCGCCCACGGGGCTTGGCGACTGGGGCCTGCTGGTCGCCTACGGCGTGGTGGTGACAGGATTGCACCTGGTGGTCTTCCTGCCTCTGGTCGGCCGCGTGACCGTCAAACCGCTGCTGACTGCCCTGGTGATGGTCGCCGCCTCGGTCAGCTATTTCACAGGCCAATACGGCACCTACTTCGATACCCACATGATCGATAACGTGCTGCAGACGGATACCCGAGAGGCAGGCGAGCTGCTTACCCCGGGCCTGGTGCTCTACCTGCTGCTGTTCGGCCTGCTGCCGTTGTCCCTGGTATGGGGCTGGCCGCTGCGCCGGCGCAGCTGGCAGCACGGCCTGGGGGCCGGTGCACTGTGGTGGCTGGGTAGTGTCGTCGTGCTCGTCGGGGCACTGCTGCTCTCCTTCCAGAGCTTCTCCTCGCTGATGCGCAACCATCATGAACTTCGCTATCTGGTGACACCGGGCAATGCCATCGTCTCCACTGGCCAGGTGATGGCGGCGCCCCCACCGCTGCCCGAGGAGCGCCTGCCCATCGGCGAGGATGCACGACGCCTGCCGAGCGCCGACGGCGCGCCGCGGCTGCTGGTGCTGGTGGTCGGAGAAACCGTGCGCGCCGCCAACTGGGGGCTGTCCGGATACCCGCGGCAGACCACCCCGCGGCTGGCCGAACGTGAGGTCGTCAACTTCAGCGAGGTGGCCACCTGCGGTACCAGCACCGCCGTCTCGCTGCCCTGCATTTTTTCCCCGCAGGGGCGAAGCGACTACGACGAACGCTTCACCCGCAGCCATGAGACGCTGCTGGACGTGGTGCAGCGCGCCGGCTATCGCGTGGTATGGATCGACAACCAGTCGGGCTGCAAGGGAATCTGCGATGGCGTGGAACGGGGCTCACCATCGCCGGACGCCCACCCCGAGCTGTGTGGAGAAGAGGGTTGCCTCGATGGCGTGCTGATCGAGGCGTTGAAAAGTCAGGTTGCGTCGATCAGCGGCGATACGGTTGTCGTGCTGCATATGCTGGGCAACCACGGCCCCAGCTACTTCCAGCGCTACCCGGAGGACTTTCGGGCCTTCACGCCTACCTGTGACACGGCCGACCTGGCCCAGTGTGAACGGGAGGCGATCGTGAACAGCTACGACAACGCGATCCTGTATACCGACAGCGTACTGGCCGGGATCATCGGCGTGCTGGAGGAGAGTCAATCCCTGGCCACGGCCATGCTGTACGTCTCCGACCACGGAGAGTCACTGGGCGAGAAGGGGATCTATCTGCACGGCCTGCCCTACGCCATCGCTCCTCGGGAGCAGACCCGCGTGCCCATGGTGTGGTGGGCATCCGATGATTTCCTGGGCAGCCAACGACTGACGAGCGACTGCCTCACTGCCCAGCGTGACGCCTCACTGAGCCATGCCCACCTGTTCCACTCTCTGCTCGGCCTGCTTGGCGTGGAGAGCGAGGTTCGCAAGGACGCCCTGGACCTGACGGCAAACTGCCGCGCTCCGGAGGCACAAGCCCCCGGAGCGCTGATCACGCAGGAATAGCAGAATATTCAGGCCATGCGCTTCAGGGTGTGGTCGCGCAGCCAGAACTGGTGCGCCAGGCTGGCCGCCACGTGACCGCCGATCAGCAGCCACAGCAGGTTGGCCAGCACCTCGTGGGTCTCCTCGGCGGCCTCCTCCAGCCACTCGATCTCGGCACCGGAACCGATCAGCGGCAGGCCGAAGAACTCCACGCCGTGGCCGCTGCCCAGGGCGACGAGCAGGCCGCTCACGGGGATCACCAGCATCGCCGCGTAGAGCGCCAGATGCCCCAACCGGGCCGCCCACTTCCAGTGCGCATGGGCCTCGAGCCGGTCGTGGTTGACCCGGCGCCACAGCAGCCGGAACATCAGCAGCCCCAGCAGCAGCACCCCCACGCTCTTGTGCAGCGCCATCGCCTCGCGCTCGCTCATCCCGACGATCTCCGCCAGCCACTCGGTGCCCAGCATCAGTAGCAGCAGCGTGGCCATGCTCCAGTGAAGCGCCCGCGAGACGGCGCCGTAACGTTGTTCGGAATCCAGCCAGTTCATGTCGTCATCCTCCTCGGTCGATGGACGACGACCGTTGTACCGCACCCAGGCTGACGCCAGCCTTAACGCCGCATTCATGCGCCGTTCATCTTCACCCAGTGCCGCTCAACGATAGAAGCGCGACAGCGCCTGCAGCACCTCGCGGGAGACCTCGGGGGCCGGGCGCACCTCCGCGAGCTCGTTCATGCGGTAGTCGTAGGCCTCGAAGGCGCCGGTCGGATGCACGGCGATCTGGTACTCCGGCAACAGGATGCCGTAGCCCATGTAACTACCGGATAGCAGCCAGTCACGCTCGCCCCCGGGGACGAGCAGGCTGCGCCCTAGGGTATAGCGCTCGGGGGCGGCCTCGCAGCCGAGCAGTTCCTCGAGCAGTGTCGGGGCGATATCGGCATGCTGGGTGCGCCCCTCGAGCACACCGCCGGGGCGCCCCGGCAGGTGCATCACCAGCGGTACCTGGACCTGCTCCGGGGTGTAGTTGCTGCCGTGCCCCCAGTAGTTCCGGCCATGCTCGTTGAACGACTCGCCGTGGTCCGATGTGATTACCACGGCGGTATCGTCGAGCCTGCCGCGTCGCTCGAGGTCGTCAAGCACTCGCCCGAGCTGCGCATCCACGTAGCGCGCCGCGGTACGGTAGCGATTCCAGTAGGGCTCGGGGTCGAAGTCGGGACCCAGCGCCATATGGTTGATCTGCTCCCAGTAGGGAGTGAAACGCGGGAAGTCGGGGGGATGGCTGTAGCCATGCACGGCGTCGTAGAAGAGGAAGCCGAAGAAGGGCGCAGCGTCGGGCGACTCCGCCGAGGCCTCCATCCAGGCCAGCCAGTCGTCGGTGATCTTCCGGTCGCGCTCCCAGGGCTCGCCCTGGGCCGGGGTCAGCGAGACGTCCTCCAGGCCGGCGAAGACGTTGCGGTCGAAGGCGGGGCTCACCAGGGTCGCCGAGGAGAGCACCTGGAAACGATAGTCGGCGGCCTCGAGCTTCTCCATCAGCACCGGCGGCGTCTGGCCGCCGGTGAAGGCATCCCAGTAGGTGACCGGCAGGCCGTAGAAGAGGCTGAACACCCCCGCCTTGGTGGAGTTGCCCCCACTGAAGTGCTCGGCGGCCCGGTACCAGCCTGGGCGACCGGCGTAGCGACTCAGGTTGGGCATCACCTCGGGGGTCAGCAGGTCGTGGCGCACGCTGTCCAGCACCACCAGCAGCAGGTTGTGGGACGCGGCCGCCGACGAGCAGCTCAGCGGCGCCGAGGGATAGGCCAGGTCATGGGCCTTTCCCTGTGCCGCCTCCAGTTCCACCCGGTCGCGCACCGCCTGGGGGTCGACCCAGCCCCGCTTGACGAACAGGCGCTTGGCGGTAGCGGGATAGAACAGCGGCACATGGCGGGTCATGCCGGTGATGTCGCGGTCATAGTGGGCGTCGGCCCAGGCGTGCCAGCCATGCACCCCGAGCAGGGCCAGCAGGCCGAGGGCGAGTGCCGGCAGCACCGGCCGCGACAGTGGGCGCCGCTTGAGCCATAACCCCAGGGCCCCCTGCAGCGCCAGCATCGCCAGCACACCGCCGATGGCCAGGGCCCAGGCCAGCCAGGAGAAACTGAAGACGTCGCCGCCAGCGTTGACCAGCAGATCGAGGATGAAACCGCTCAGGTGGAAGCGGTACTGGGCGTAGACGAAGGTGTCGAGCAGCAGCACCAGTTGCAACAGGCCGGCCCACAGGGTGGTGACCAGCCACAGCCAGGGCGCCCGAAGTAGCGGGGCCAGCAGCAGCAGCGGCAAGGCCCCAAGCCACACCAGCAGCCCGATATGACCGAGGAACACCAGCAGCAGGTAGCCCCACTGCTCGGCGCCCTCGGGGGCCATGTAGGGGAGATAACGCAGACTGATCAGCCAGGCGAGCAGCAGGTTGGCCAGGGTCCAGGCGCCCAGCCAGCGCCAGCGATGGAGAAGGGATGCAAGCATGTGATGACCACGATCATGAAAGGGCCCGACACCAAGCCGCAGTACACGGCCTGTCGGGTGGTGGAAAGATACCGGGATCGGCGCCGTCACACTCTGGTCATGCCACCTTAAGCAATCCTTAAGGAAGGCGCGCCACAGTCATGGTGCATGCTGATACCGCCGCAACCCGAGGCAACACCATGACCCGGAGTCCGATAATGACACTCGCAGACACCCTCGTCACCGAGAACCGCGCCATCGTGCCGCTGCTGCTCATCGGCCTGGCGTTGCTGGCCCTGGGCGTGCTGGCCGCCGGCTGGGAACCCATCGAGCTGCCGCTGGGGCTCGCCGCCCTGGGCACCCTGGCGCTGGTCCTGCTCACCCCCGAGCGCTGGCAAGACGAGGAAGCACGGGACACCGTCAACAGCCTGGTACTGGCCAGCCTGATCACCCTGGCGGGCTTCCATGTGATGGCATGAACCTCGCTGCTCGAGCGCCTCGCCAGAGGCATTGCCCGGCCTTTACAGTCCTCCCCGGGACGTGGATAGTGTGGCTCGACGACAGGGGCGCCGCGGCACTCGCCGTGGCTGAGACGCACCCTTGGAACCTGACCCGGATCATGCCGGCGTAGGGAGTCGTGCAGCCCGCCCCGCCGCCTGCACCTCCCGCGCCCGGGAGGAACGATGACCACCGCCACCCGCGGCCCGATCGACCCCGCCGCCCATCTCGCTCGCCTGCGCGAGCGCGCACCCCTGATTCATAACATCACCAACCTGGTGGCCATGAACCCCATGGCCAACGTGCTGCTGGCCCTGGGCGCCTCGCCGGCCATGGTGCATGCCCGCGAGGAGGCCGCCGAGTTCGCCGCCCTCGCCGATGCCCTGACGGTGAATATCGGCACCCTCTCCCCCCTCTGGGTCGAGGCCATGCAGGAGGCCGCCGAGGCCGCACGGCTGACGGGCAGGCCCTGGGTGCTGGACCCGGTGGCGGTGGGTGCCACCGCCTACCGCCGCGAGACGGGCAGGCGCCTGCTGGAGCGACGCCCCACGGTGATCCGCGGCAACGCCTCTGAGATCCTGGCCCTGGAGCAACAGGGCAGCGGTGGGCGCGGCGTGGACAGCAGCGATCCCACCGAAGCCGCCGAACAGGCCGCCGTGGCCCTGGCACGCCGCATTGATGCCGTGGTGGCGGTGACCGGCGAGGTCGACCTCGTCACCGACGGCCGGCGCCTCGCCCGCATCCCGGGCGGCCATGCGCTGATGCCCCGGGTCACCACCCTGGGCTGCGCGCTCACCGGCGTGGTCGCCGCCTTCCTGGTGGGCGCAAAGGACCCCTTCGCGGCCAGCGTGGCGGCACTCGCCTGCTACGGCGAGGCGGGACGCCGCGCCGGTGAGGTCGCCAACGGTCCCGGCAGCTTCGCCGTGGCCTTCCTCGATGCCCTCTACGCCCTCGACCACGACCAGCTTGCCACCCTGCCCACCCTGGAGGTAACCGATGCGCCTTGACCTCTCCCTCTACCTCGTCACCGACCCCGCCCTGTGTTCAGGCCACGGCCTGGTGGAGACCGCGGTGGCCGCGGTGCGCGGCGGTGCCACGATGATTCAGCTGCGCGACAAGCTCGCCTCGGACGGCGAGATGATCGACCAGGCGCGACGGCTCAAGGCGGCCCTTGCCGGCAGCGGCGTGCCGTTGATCATCAATGATCGCCTGGCGGTGGCGGTGGAGAGCGGCGCCGACGGCCTGCATATCGGCCAGGATGATGGCGAGGTGGCCGAGGCTCGAGCGGCCCTGGGCGAGCAGGCGATACTGGGGCTCTCGGTGCAGACCCTGGCGCAGATGGCACGCATCGACGCCGAGCGCCTCGACTACCTGGGGCTCGGCCCGGTATTCGCCACCCCCAGCAAGCATGACCACGCCGAGCCGCTGGGCTTTGCGGGGCTCGCCACCCTTGTGGCGGCGAGCCCCCTGCCCAGCGTGGCCATCGGCGGCCTCAAGGTCGAGCACGTGGCGGCGACGCGCCAGGCCGGTGCCGACGGACTGGCGGTGATCTCGGCGATCTGCGGCATGCCGGACCCCGAGGCCGCGGCGCGGGCCTTCTTCTCCCGAGGCTGAACTCATCCCGGGACAGGGCCAGGACGTGCAGCAGCGGCTGGGGATCAGGCGGTGGGGCGACGCTTGAGCGAGGTGCGCCCCTCGCGGTAGGCGATGGCCAGGCCGCTGCCGATGATCAGCACGCTGCCCACGAATACCCAGAGGTCCGGCATCTCGCCCCAGAACCACCAGCCCAGCAGCACCGCCCACAGCATGGCGGTGTAGTCGAAGGGGGCGGCGATAGCCGCCGGGGCGTGGCGGAAGGCCAGGGTGATGAAGGCGGTGGCCCCCACCCCGAACACCCCGGCGCCGAAGAAGCCCAGCCAGTGCCAGGGCTGGGGTGACTGCCACACCCAGGGCAGCAGCAGTCCGGTGATCACGAAGGGCACCACGGTCATATGGAAGACCATGGCCCAGAGATGCTCGCTGCCGCCCCAGCGGCGCGCGGTGATCAGCATCAGCGCATAGAAGAGCGCCGCCCCCACCAGCACCAGCGACCCCGGATGGAAGGCCTCTCCCCCCGGGCGCACCACGATAAGCACGCCGACGAAGCCCACCAGCGAGGCGATCAGTACCGGCGCCTCGATGCGCTCCCCCAGCAGCGGTATCGAAAGCAGGGTCACGAACAGCGGCGCCACGAAGGCGATGGCCGTGGCCTCGGCCAGGGGCAGCAGGGTCAGGCCCAGCACGAAGCAGCCCATGGTGCCGGTGTAGATCAGCCCGCGCAGCAGGTGAATGCCCGGGCGCCGGGTACGCAGCTTGCGCAGGCCGCCGGCAAAGTGCGCCAGCAGCGCGATCAGCGGCAGCGAGACCAGGGTGCGGAAGAAGATGATCTGCAGCGGCGAGTGCACCTCACCGAGCCACTTCGAGATGGCGTCGCCGGTGGCCAGGCAGAGCACGCCCAGGCACATGAAGCCAATCCCCTTGAACGACGACGTCATCGCGACTCCCCTTCCGATCACCCGGAGTGACAAAAGCACCACCCCGCCGACCGAAGGCCGACGGGGTGGTTATCGAGGTCAGGCTAGAAGGTTCGCAGACGAACGGCAAGGCCTAGAGGCTGGCGTTGACCACCATGCAGTCGATGCCGTCCCGGGCCAGGCTGCGACAGGCGCGGTAGGCCTGATTCTCGTCGAGGTTGACCAGGCGGGCGCGGAACAGCGGCTGCGGCCCCGGCGCCTCGTGGATATCCACGCGGGCATTGGTCAGGTCGCTGGCCAGGCGGTCGGCGGCACGGCCGGCCAGGCTGCGGGCGTTGTCGGGATTGCTGAAGGCGCCCACCTGAACGCCCCAGCCTCCCGAGCCGCTGCGACCTACCGGCTCGAGACGCTGGCTGGTGCGGCTGACCGGCTCATCGGCCTGGGAGATCAGCTCGCGGATCGGATCGTTGGCCGAGCCCTGGGCGGTCTCAGGCAAGGCTGACGTCGCACGGGGCAGCGGCTCGGGGACTTCCAGGCTGGCCAGCTGGGGTGCTGGTGCTGGCTCCAGGCGCTCCACGACGCGGGGTGCCGGTTCGGCTGCCTGGCGGCTGGCCAACTGCACCGCCGGCCGGGACGCCGGCACTGCCGGACGGGAGGCGGGAACCGCTGCGGGCGTCGTCTGTGGCAGATTCATGCGCTCGCCGGAGAAGTCGGCCTGGGCCACCCAGTCGCCGCGCCCGTACAGCGAGGCGCGCACGAAGCCGCGGTCCAGCAGATCTGACATGTGGGCGTCGCGGGAGGCCGCGGTGAAGCCGCCCATTACCACCGATACCAGCCGGCGGCCATTGCGCACCGCCGAGGTGGCCACGTTGAAGCCCGAGGCGCGAATGAAGCCGGTCTTCAGGCCATCGGCGCCGGCATAGTTGTCGAGCAGCCGGTTATGCCCAGTGATGGTCTTGCCCTTCCAGTTGAAGCTGGTGCGCGAGAAGTAGTGATAGTACTGCGGGAAGTCCTGCATCAGCCGCAGCGACAGGGTGGCCATGTCGCGGGCGGTGGTGGTCTGCCCGGCGTCGGGCAGGCCGTTGGCATTGCGGAAGGTGGTGCGCGTCATGCCCAGCTCATGGGCCTTTTCGGTCATCATGCGCGCGAAGTGAGTCTCGCTGCCGCCCAGGGCCTCGGCCACCACCACGGCCACATCATTGGCCGACTTGATCACCAGCGCCTGGATGGCGGTCTCCACCGGAATCGTCGAGCCGGCCTTCACATAGAGCTTGGAGGCCGGCTTGGAAGCCGCATAGGAGGAGACCGGCAGCGCGTGACCGAGGCTCAGGCTACGCCCCTCGAGGGCCTCGAACAGCAGGTAGAGGGTCATCATCTTGGTCAACGACGCCGGATAGCGAGTCTCCTCTGCGTTGGCGGCGTGGAGGATCTCGCCACTCTCCACGTCGACGACGATGGCAGCGTAGCGAGGATTGGCCTGTGCCACCCCGGCCAGCAGCATCGCCAGGCTCACCAGCAGCCCGAACGCCAACAGCCGTGAGCGGCCCGTGGCCATGTTCGCGGTCACCATACTCTTGCTCCCTCGAATGTCCCGATATCGCTTTTCTTGAGGCTTCTAAAGCCATTATGGCCGGCATGCCGGCGCTGTACAGCGCGAATCGGCAAAAAAACTCGACTTCCACAATCCTCAGCCCGCCAGCCGAGACGCCCCCAGCCAGACCAGCCGCAACGCCAGCAGGGTCAGGGCCCACTTGAACAACGTATCGAAGCGGTGCTCGGAGAGCCGCCTGAGCAGACGCAGGCCCAGCCAGGTACCGATGAAGCCCGAGGCGACCATGGCCAGCATCAGCCCCAGCCAGTCCCGGAACACGAAGCCGGCCATGCCGAACACGAAGGCCTTGGTCAGGTGCTGGGCACTCATGCAGGCCGAGAAGGTCGCCACCTTGGCCAGCCGGTCGCTCTGCCCCTGCTTGATGAAGGCCGCCACCATGGGCCCGCTGGCGCCCACCAGGCTGGAGAGCAGGGTGGTCAGGGCGCCGGCCAGCAGCACACCGGCGCGCCCCAGAGCCCGCTTGGGCAGCCCCGGCCCCCAGCAGCTGTAGAGCACAAAGGCGGCGATAGACAGCTCCAGCAGCCCGGCGGGCAGGCGCACCAGCAGCCAGGCCGCGGCCAGGGCGCCCAGCACCACCCCGGGCAGGAAGGCCGCGATCACCGTGCGATCGACATGGCGCCAGGTGAGCGCCACCCGTCCGACGTTGGAACCGGTCTGCACCATGCCGTGAACCGGTATCAACGCCGCCGCCGGCATCACTTGGGCCAACGCCATGATCAGCAGCAGCCCGCCCCCGACTCCCACTGCTGCGGTGAAGGCCGAGGTGAACACCGAGATCAGGATCAGCAGCAGATTGATGCCGGCGGAGAGCGGCGAGAGGAGGTCGAGCAGGGTCATCGGGGCTCCCGGCGGGGGTGAATGGCGAAGGGAATGACGCCATAGGGTAGCGAGAGGCCAGCGAGAAATCTCCCCGAGCCTCCAGGTGACAGGGCCAGTCCAGGCCGGCCCCATGAATGACGCATTGGTTCAAGACAATGTCGTTTCAGGTCAACTCTTCCGGGCCAAGGCTGGCCACACTAGGCGGGACAACTCCTCCGCCACAGAGGCAAGACATGAACCGCAACGTGATCCTGACCTGCGCCATCACCGGCGCCGGCGATACCACCGCCAAGAACCCCAATGTCCCCGTGACCCCGCAGCAGATCGCCGACGACTGCATCGCGGCCGCCAAGGCAGGCGCCAGCGTGGCGCATATCCACGTCCGCGACCCCGAGACCGGCGGCGTCAGCCACTCTGTCGAGCACTTCCGTGAGGTGATGCAGCGGGTGCGCGAGGCGGACGTCGACATCGTCATGAACATCACTGCCGGCGGCGGCGGCGACTGGATCCCCGACGCCGAGGATCCCACCCGGGGCGGCCCGGGCAGCGACATCCAGACCCCGCGCGAGCGCCACGAGCCGGTGGGCGAGCTGCTCCCGGAGCTCTGCACCCTCGACTGCGGCAGCCTCAACTTCGGCGACATGGTCTATGTGAACCCCGCCGACTGGCTGCGCGAGCACGCCCGACTGGTGCAGGCCGCCGGGGTCAAGCCGGAGCTGGAGTGCTTCGACCTGGGCCACGTCTGGTTCGCCCGTCAGCTTCAGCAGGAGGGCCTGATCGACGGCGACCCACTCTACCAGCTCTGCCTGGGCATCCCCTGGGGCGCCGAGGCGGACACCGAGACCATGCTGGCGATGCGCAACAAGCTGCCGGAGAACGCCAACTGGGCCGCCTTCGGCATCGGCCGCCAGCAGATGCCCATGGTCGCCCAGGCGATGCTGCTCGGCGGCCACGCCCGGGTCGGCCTGGAGGACAACCTCTACCTGAAGAAGGGGGTGCTCGCCACCAACGGCGGGCTGGTCGAGAAGGCCGGGGACATCATCGAGAGCCTCGGTGGCCGGGTGATGACGCCGGCCGAGACCCGTGCCCACCTCAGGCTGCGTGACCCGAGCACCGGCCATATCGTCAAAAAAGCACTCGAGACAGCCGCGGGAGGTGAGGCATGAGCCAGCAGCTCTCCGTGATCGGCACCGGGGTGATCGGCAACGGCTGGATCGCCCGCGCCCTGGCGCGCGGCTGGGACGTGGTGGCCTTCGACCCGGCCCCCGAAGCCCCGGCGCGTACCCGCGCCTTCGTCGACAATGCCTGGGCCTCGCTCGAGCGCCTGGGCCTGGCCGAGGGCGCTAGCCCCGCACGGCTGACCTTCGTGGATAGCCTCGAGCAGGCGGTGGTCGGCGCCGACCTGATCCAAGAGAACGTGCCGGAGCGCCTGCCCCTCAAGCAGGAGATCCTCGCCGCCATCGATGCCGCGGCGTCACCTGAAGCCATTATTGGCTCGTCGACGTCCGGCTTTAAGCCCAGCGACCTGCAGCAGGATTGCGCCAAGGCACCCGGCCGGGTGATCGTCGCCCACCCCTTCAACCCGGTCTACCTGCTGCCGCTGGTGGAGCTGGTCGGCGGCGCGGCCACAGAGCCCGCGCAGGTCGAGCGTGCCCAGTCGCTCTACCAGGCACTGGGCATGCGCCCGCTGGTGGTGCGCCGCGAGATCGAGGGGCATATCGCCGACCGCCTGATGGAGGCGCTGTGGCGCGAGGCGCTGCACCTGGTCAACGACGGCGTGGCCACCACCGAGGAGATCGACGCCGCCGTGGTCTATGGCTGCGGGCTGCGCTGGTCGTTGATGGGCACCTTCCTCACCTTCCACCTGGCCGGTGGCGAGCAGGGCATGCGTCATATGCTCGAGCAGTTCGGCCCGGCCCTGAAGCTGCCCTGGACGAAGCTCGAGGCCCCCGAGCTTACCGACACCCTGATCGACCGTGTGGTCGAGGGCTGCGAGCACCAGGCCGCCGGCCGCCCGGTCGCCGAGCTCGACCGCCGCCGCGATGACTTCCTGGTGGAGCTGCTCGACCTGGTACAGAAGTACTGGCCCGAGGCCGAGGGCCTGGAGGGGCGCATCTGATGGTGATCCTGGAGAGCCGCGTCGCCCCCGAGTGGGTCGACTACAACGGCCACATGAACGACGCCGAATACGCCCGGGTCTTCTCCCTGGGCGTGGAGGCGCTGATGGGCCATATCGGCCTGGATGCCGACGGCCGCGACCGGCACGGCTATACGATCTACACCCTGGAGACCCACCTCTGCTATCGCCGCGAGGCCCACGAGGGGCAGCCGCTGCGCGTCGCCCTGACCCTGCTGGATCGTGACGCCAAGCGGCTGCACGTCTTCTTCGAGCTTCTCGATGAGGAAGGCAACCTGCTCGCCACCAGCGAGCAGATGCTGATGGGCATGAGCCAGGAGAGCGACCGTCCGGCGCCCTTCCCCGCCGAGATCGAGGCCGTCATCGCCATGCTGCCCCACGCCGCACGGGACGCCTGGCCGACACTCGCCGGGCGCACCATCGGCATTCGCCGCTGACCCGGCATTCGTCACTAACCCGGTCACGAACGCCATAAGGGATCGGCTGCCCCTTGCCGGGCAGCCGAGCGGGATCGCCGGCCCGAGGACCGGCCCAGGAGGACACGACTATCGCTACGCCAACTCCCCCATCGCATAAAGCCGACGCTCATATCGAACTCGATACCGACTACATGGTCACCGAGCTCGCTCAGGGCGGTTTCTTCCAGGGCATGCACCGCGGCATGACCCTGACCTCCGCCGCCCTGGTGCTGGCCTTCGTGCTCTTCACCGGGTTCGGCTCCGATACCGCCGGCAGTGTGTTCGGTGCCGCCCGCGCCTGGATCGAGAGCACCTTCAGCGGCTACTACCTGGTCACGGTGATGCTGCTGCTGACGGTGTGCGCCTTCATCGTACTCAGTCGCTACGGCAGCGTACGCCTGGGACCCGATGACAGCCGCCCGGAGTTCAGCAACTTCTCCTGGTTCTCGATGCTGTTCTCCGCCGGTATCGGTATCGGCATCCTGTTCTTCGGTGTCGCCGAGCCGGTCTTCTACCTCGATGACACCGGCGCCTTCGGCTATCCCAACAATCCCCATGCCGACATGGCCGGGGCCGCCGCCATCGGCCATGAGCGCGCCATAGACGCCCTTCGGGTCACGGTCTTCCACTGGGGGCTCCACGGCTGGGCGATCTACGTCATCGTCGGCATGTCGCTGGCCTACTTCGCCTATCGCAAGGGCCTGCCGCTGGCGCTGCGCTCGGCCCTCTACCCCTTCATCGGCGAGCGCATCTTCGGTCCTCTGGGCCACCTCTTCGATATCCTCGGCGTGCTGGGCTGCGTCTTCGGTGTGGCCACCTCCCTGGGCCTCGGCATCAGCCAGATGGCGGTGGGTCTGGAACGACTGGTGGGCATCGGCGCCGGCCTGGATACCCAGCTGATCCTGATCGCCCTGATCTCGATGGTCTCGATCCTATCGGCGGTGACCGGAGTACGCCGCGGCATCCGGGTGATCTCCGAGCTCAATATCTGGACCTCGCTGTTCGTGGTCGGGGTCTTCCTGATCGGCGGCCCCACCCTGTGGCTGCTCAGCGCCTTCGGCGAGACCCTGCTCGACTACGCCGTCAACTTCATCCCCATGGGCCTCTGGTTCGCCGACGACCCCGCCAACGTGAAGTGGCAGCAGGGCTGGACCATCTTTTACTGGGGCTGGTGGCTGGCCTGGGCCCCCTTCGTCGGGCTGTTCATCGCGCGCATCTCGAAAGGCCGTACCCTGCGCGAGTTCGTCCTCGGCGTGCTGCTGGTACCGACCCTGATCATCTTCGTGTGGCTGATCATCTTCGGCGGCAACGCCATGTATCAGGAGCTCAATGCCCCGGGCGGCCCGGGCAGCGCCGGCATCATCGAACTGGTCAACGCCTGGCAGCTGCCGGCGGCGCTGTTCGCCACCGCCGATGGCATCGTCGGCACCGGCACCTTCGGCTGGCTGCTCTCGGCGATGATGGTGTTCCTGCTGATGAGCTGGTTCGTCACCTCATCCGACTCCGGCACCCTGGTGCTGACCACCATCCTGTCACTGGGAGACGAGGAGCCACCCCGCCGCTTCCGGGTGTTCTGGGGCGTGGTGATCGGCCTGGTGGCCGCGGTGCTGCTGGTCGCCGGCGGCCTCACCGCCCTGCAGACCGCACTGATCGCCGCCGCCCTGCCACTGAGCTTCGTCATCCTGGTGATGACCGCCGGCGTGCTGCTCTCGCTGGTGCGCGAGACCCTCGACGCGCGGCGCCGAGCCGCCGCCAAACCCATCTCCGCACGACAAGGAAATTCCCATGAGCGCTGACCTGCCCCTGACTCCCGACTACGACGCCTGGCCCATACACGCGGATATCATCGCGGTGGAGAGCGACCCACAGCTGGTGACGGTGCGCTGGAACGACGGCCGTCAGAGCCGCTACCACGGCATCTGGCTGCGCGAGAACGCCGCCGATGACTCCACCATCAACCCGGCCACCCGGGAACGCATCCTGGACCTCTCCACCCTGCCCGCCTGGCCCACGATCGCCGATGCCGAGGTCGATGAGGCCGGCGCCCTCTGTGTGACCTTCGCCCCCGAGCAGCGCCGCCTGCGCTTCCACCCCGGCTGGCTGCGCGCCCATGACTACGACAACGGCGAGGATCCCGAAGCGCCGCTGGTGCCGGTGACGACCTGGCAGGGCGGCGAGGACAAGGTGCCGGACAGCCTTGAGGCTGCCGGGCTACTCGACACCGAGCCGGGCAGCGAGGCCGAGGAGGCGATCCTCGCCCCGGCGCTGGAAAGTGTTCTCGCCAAGGGACTGGTTCGCCTGCACCATCTGCCCACCGAACCCGGCTCGCTGAAGGCCATCGCCCGGCGCATCGGCCCGGTGCGCCCCACCAACTTCGGCCTGTTGTTCGACGTCAAGGCCAAGCCGGACCCGGACTCCAACGCCTATACCTCTATCGCCCTGCCGCCGCACACCGACCTGCCGACCCGCGAGTACCACCCGGGCCTGCAGATGCTGCACTGCCTGGAGAACAGCGTGGAAGGTGGTCAGGCGGTGATGCTCGACGGCTTCGCCGTAGCCGAGGCGCTGCGCGAACGCGACCCCGAGGCCTTCGTTACTCTGACCCGGGTGCGCTGGTGTTTCGCCAACACTGCCCGCACCACCGACTACGTCTGGTACTCGCCGATGATCCGCCTGGATGAACGCGGTGAGCTGCTCGAGGTGCGCATCGCCGACTTCCTGCGCGGCCCACTGCAGACGGACTTCGAGGAAGTGGAGCCGGCATACCGGGCCCTGATGACCCTGCAGGCGATGCTGCGCGAGCCCGAGTTCGCCCTGCGCTTCACCTATGCGCCAGGGGACCTGGTGATATTCGACAATCGCCGGCTGCTGCATGCCCGCGACGCCTTCGAGGGCGACAGCGGCCACCGCTGGCTGCAGGGCTGTTACATGGAACGCGACGAGATCCGCTCACGCTACCGCCTGGTGCAGCGCTCTCGGCGCCAGCGGAGACTCACCCGAGAATGAGCTGCCTTAGCCATTGGCCGGCAGTTGACGCACCTCGCGCGGCGACTGGCCGTAGTGTTCCCTGAAGGCGCGAGAGAAGCTGGACGCAGACGAGAAGCCACAGGCGAGGCCCACCGCCAGCACGTCGAGATCGGTCTCGACAAGGAGTTGGTGGGCTCGCTCCAGGCGCAGACCTAGGTACCAGCCCTGGGGCGTGCTGGCGAGGTGCTGCGCAAAGAGCCGCTGCAGCTGGCGGGAGGTAATCCCGCAGCGGCGGGCAATTTCGCCAAGCGCCAACGGCGCCTCGAGATGGCGCTCCATCAATGCCACCGCCTGCACCAGACGGCGGTTATGAGTGCCCAGGCGACGTGCCAGGGCCATGCGTTGCTGGTCGCTGCGGCTGCGTAGCCGGTCATGAATCAGCTGCTCGGAGACATCCAGTGCCAGGCGGGTGCCGTGACGTCGGGCGATCACCTCCAGGGCCATGTCCATGGCAGCGGCCCCGCCGGCGCATGAAAAGCGCCGCGGACCGAGCTCGAACAGTTCGTCGGACGTATCGATGGCAGGGAAGCGTTCACGGAAGGCGGGCAGGCTCTCCCAGTGCAGGGTGACCCGCTCTCCCTTCAGCAGGCCGGCGGCGGCGAGCAGGAAGCAGCCAGTATCGAGCCCGCCCAGGGTACAACCGGCCTGGTCCAGCCGATGCAGCCAGGCCATCAGAGGCCGGCTCAGATGTGCCTCGGGCTCGAAGCCGCTGCACACAGCCAGGGATGGCAGTGCATGAGGTTCACCGGCCGGCCGGTCGACCAGCAGGGTCATGCCGTTACTGGCGGTGACCGGCTCACCGTCGACCCCGAACAGTGTCCAGTCGAACAGTGGCCGCCCACTGATGCGATTGGCGATACGCAGCGGCTCCACCGCAGAGAAGAAGGCCATCATCGAGAAGCGCGGCAGCAGCAGGAAGCCGATCAGCTCGGGTAGTGGGCCCTGGTAGTGCAGGCGCATGGCTGGCTCCTCAATGCGGTTTCACCACATCCGACATGGCGTTGCAGTAGCACCCCGTGGTAATGGCGTATCCACTCTTTTCGGGTTGCGATCTGGCGCGATCGGCCTACAAATACGGAAAAATACTAATGACAAGAGGCTTTTTTTTCGTTTGAGGCCAAGACATGGGCTCTGCTCTGATATGGGGCCTAACACTCCAAAGCCCCTAAAGGAGGCAACCCACATGGAACTTCCCTACGTCAGCGACTCGATGGGCATCGTACACCCCATCTGCGTGACCCGCGGCCGCAACGCGGAAGTGTGGGATGAGCAAGGCCAACATTATATCGACTTTGTTGGCGGGATCGGTGTGCTCAACCTAGGCCACTGCCACCCTACGATTGTAGAGACCACCACTCACCAGCTGAACCAACTAATGCATTCTGCTTTCAATGCCTTGCCCCACCGCGGCTACCTGGCAGTGCTCGACGCGCTGCAAGACTTCGTGCCAGTGAGCTATCCCCTCACCACCATGCTGACCAATAGCGGCGCAGAAGCAACGGAAAACGCCCTCAAGGTCGCCCGGGGATTCACAGGTCGTCAGGCGGTGATTGCCTTCGACGACGGATTTCACGGCAGAACATTGGCGACCCTCAACCTCAACGGTAAAGTCACCCCGTATAAGCAAGGACTCGGTAGTCTCCCTGGCCCGACTCACCATGTGCCCTTTCCCAGCCAGGATGGCGGCGTCTCAGCCGAAACCTCGCTCGCGGCCCTGGAGCGCCTGTTCGAGGTAGAGCTACCCGCCAATGAGGTGGCCGCTATCATCGTCGAGCCAGTTCAGGGAGAGGGTGGCTTCCGCTTGCTGGATCGTGAGTTTGCCCAGCAGCTTCGCAAGCTGTGTGATCGCCACGGCATCGTGCTGATTCTGGATGAAATCCAATCTGGATTTGGACGTACCGGCACCCCCTTTGCCTTCTCTCACCTGGGGATCGAGCCCGACCTCCTACTGATGGGCAAGAGCATGGCGGGCGGTCTCCCACTGGCGGCTGTTGCAGGACGAGGGCCGATCATGAACGCCCTACCCAAGGGGGGGCTCGGCGGGACCTTCTCGGGCAATGCTGTAGCCTGCGCTGCTGCTTTAGGCGTCATCCAGGAAATGCGTGAGGAGAACCTCACAGCCTGGGGGGAAAAAATCTCCGCTCGGCTCGAGTCCATCCATGCCCGCTGGCAGGTAAGCGGGCGCTTCGCGATGCTCGGGCCCCTCACAGGGGTCGGCGCGATGCGCGGCATCATCATGAATGACACTCCCAAGGCCAACGGTGGGCAACACCTAGGCCGATTACTCCGCGAGGCGCGCCAGAGGGGCCTGCTTCTGATGCCCAGCGGGCGACACAAGAACGTGTTGCGTCTACTGATGCCGCTGACCATTGAGCCCGAAGTGTTGGATCAAGGCCTTGAGCGCCTCGAGCAGGCTCTGACGGCACTTGCCCCCTAATTCCTGGCATGACACTTCAATGGAGAGACAGATGAGTCACTGGATTCACAAGGATCAGATTCGCGACCGCTTCTCGCGCGCCATGTCGGCGATGTACCGCCAGGAGGTGCCCCAGTACGGCACTCTGCTCAAGCTGGTCGACTCGGTCAATCGCCGGGTGCTGGACAAAGATCCCGAGCTGGCCGAGGCGCTGACTCAGCAGGGCGAACTCGAGCGCCTGAATGTGGAACGTCACGGCGCGATCCGGGTGGGCACCGCGGAGGAACTCGCCATGCTACGGCGACTCTTCGCCGTCATGGGCATGGCCCCGGTGGGCTACTACGACCTTTCGACGGCCGGGGTGCCGGTGCACTCCACCGCCTTTCGTCCGGTGGATGAGGTGGCCCTGACGCGTAACCCCTTCCGGGTCTTCACCTCCCTGCTCCGCCTGGAGCTGATCGAGGACGAGGCACTGCGACGCCAGGCCACCGATATCCTCTCCGCCCGGGATATCTTTACCACCAAGGCCCGCCACCTGATCGTGCTGGCAGAGCAGCAGGGCGGGCTGGATGCAGCCCAGGCCGAAGCCTTCGTCCATGAGGCGCTGGAGACCTTCCGATGGCACCAGCAGGCCACCGTGGATCTCGCCACCTATCGAGCGCTCAACGCCGAGCACCGCCTGATCGCCGACGTGGTCTGCTTCCGGGGCCCCCACATCAACCACCTCACCCCTCGCACACTGGACATCGACGCGGTGCAGACAGCCATGAGCCAGGCTGGGATGACCCCCAAGGCGATCATAGAGGGACCTCCGCGGCGGCGCTGTCCGATTCTGCTGCGCCAGACCAGCTTCCGGGCCCTGGAGGAGTCCATCGCCTTCGCCGGCAATGAGCCTGGCCAGCACACCGCGCGCTTCGGTGAGATCGAGCAGCGCGGCGTGGCGCTGACCCGCAAGGGGCGCGCTCTCTACGACGAACTGCTTACCGCCGCGCGGGAGACCAATTCCTCCACCGATAACACGACCCATCAGGACCAGCTGGCCAGGGTGTTCGAGGCCTTTCCGGATGACCACGCTACCCTGCGCCGGGAAGGCCTGGCCTTCTACCGCTATCGACCGGTCCCCGGTGTGCCCCTGCCCGCCGCTCACGACACGGAGTCGCTGATCGCGGCGGGAGCCCTGGTGGCGAGACCCATCGTCTATGAGGACTTCCTGCCCGTCAGCGCCGCCGGCATCTTCCAATCCAACCTGGGAGACGGGACGCGCGACGAATACGCCAGCCACTCCCTCCAGGCCCAGTTCGAGGCTGCATTGGGCGCCGAGGTCATCGACGAGCTGGCGCTCTACGAGAAGAGCCAGCAGGCCTCCCTGGACGACGCCCTGCAGGCACTGGGTCTCGCCACGCCCTGAGGGCGACCGGATGCCCTTGCTCATTCGCGTGTGGGCAGGGGCCCAAGCCACGGCGGCGCCCACCGGGGCAGTGACACCACGGTCTCCACCGAAGCCAAGATAGCGGTCGTCGCGAGTCCCAGAAGAGTAAAGCTCTCCTCCGCCGTCAGCCGGGGCAGGCGTCGCCGACTATCCGGTGCTCGACCACCCCCGTCACCAGCTCTTCACTCACCGACCCCGTTCGTCGATACTCATCGACGATCAGGGAGTAAGGGCATCCAGTCCCTTGCTCTTCAGCCGCTCCAGCAAGGCCACCTCTTCTTCACTCAACTTGATACCCTCAGACACGGCTTCTCGGCGCGCCTTATAGCGACGCTGAGATGGCAAACGTGCTCCTTGATTCACAATGCCTTGCAGCAGTTGTTCACCTCCCGCCATAGGGTCACGATGGCGACCATGGGAAAACACCTGCGGATCAAAGGCGAGCACCAGCGCACCGTGCCGTGGTAACAAGCTAGTGTCGCCATGCATGAAGTCGAGCGCTTCCTGGCTCGTAAAGTCTCCCAGCATCGGTCCTGCCAATAGCTCGATCATGGTGGCGATAGCTGATCCCTTATGCTGGCCAAAAGGCAGCATGGCGCCAGCAAGCGCTGCGTCTGGATCGGTGGTGGGCTGGCCCGCATTGTCTACTGCCCAACCTTCTGGCAATGGCCTGCCTTCACGACGATGAAGTTCAATCTCGCCTCGCGCCGCAACTGTGGTGGCAAAATCAAAGACGTAGGGGTCCACCCCTTTGCGCGGCCAGGCAAATGCAAAGGGGTTAGTCCCCAAGAGTGGCTGCTTGCCACCCCAAGGGGCCATGACCGCATAGCTTGGACACATGGAAAGTGCTACCAGGCCTCGGCTGGCAATATCTTCAACCTCATACCAGAGTGCTGAGAAATGCAGGCAATCATTGATGACCAGCGCCGCTAACCCATGCGTCTGAGCGCGCTCGATCAATAGAGGCACCCCTTTTTCATAGGCCAGGCTGGCAAAGCCACCCTTGGCATCAACTTTCACCATGGGCCCATCACCCGCCTCTATCTCAGGCACTGCCTGTGGTGAAACCTTACCGGCTTGCAAGACACGCAGACACCCCTCGATCCGATAAATACCGTGGGATTTACAGCCATCACGCTCACCAGCGCTAATCACTCTCGCTATGGCTTCAGCTGCATCATCAATCACGCCACACTTCTTGAAGATAAGCCCCACATCCTCTTCAAGTCTTTCGATAGTATACATCGTCTTATTATTCATTTTCCCACTCCTTGAAAATCAGGCTCTTCGCAGCCTGACGTCAACCCCGTCAATAGGAGGGATGCTACACATCTCCACGAGAGGCCTCAGGCACCCTGCGCCCCCCGACTAGGCGGCATCAACAAGGCTCCTAGCGACGCCATTCGCCCGGAGGATCCGGCCTTCTTAGACGCGACGCCGGAAGGTGACCCCTCTAACCATGGTGATCGATAAACACCAACATTATGGAACAAGCCAGTAATGCAAACTGCCCCCCAAGAATGAGGGGCAGTGCCATCCAAGACTACGCACAGGCTTCAAGGCTGCCTGACGGGCTCTCCCACGGCAGCTTCCGCAGCGGCACCGAGATCCGATCGAGTCGCGATCGCTTCATTTTGCTCTTGCCACATGGCACGCTCAGCATCCGTTGCCTTGGGAGAGAACATGCCAAGCTGAGCATAGATAATTCCAATGATGGGAGATATCCAGCACGCGAAAGCCAGTGGGATATAAAGCAGGTTTTCTACGTTGCCATCTGCAATTCCTAGGCCCAGTACACTGATAACAAAGGCTCCACCAGCATTCCATGGAACCAAGGGTGACATTAACGTACCGCCCTCTTCAATAGCACGGGACAAGTTGAGAGTTGAATAACCAAGGCCCCGGTATGTAGGTGCATACATGCGACCAGGCAACGCAATAGATAGGTAAGGATCACCAGCGACCAGATTGGTGGCGAAAGAAGTCAGCATGGCTGATGTTTGGACACCTTTAAAACTCCTCACCTTCGACATGATCGCCTGTATGATAGTCTCGAGGCAACGAGTCTTCTCTAACGCACCACCAAAGCCCAAAGCTATAAGAATCAACGAAATAGTCCACATCATGGACTGGATTCCACCGCGGTTAAGCAGGCTATCCATCGCTTCTACACCGGTCTCTATAGTGTAGCCATAGTTCGCGAATGTAACCACTTCATGTAACCCGACACCTTGAACCATCATGGCTGTTGCTCCGCCCGCCAGCACACCAGCAAACAGAGAGGGAATCGGTGGCATACGCTTGACGGCAAGAATGATTACCAGAAGAGCCGGAAGTAGCAACCAAGGAGAAATGGTGAAATTTTCTTTCAGCGCCGCGGTAATGGCATTAATTCGTTCAAATGAGGCCGTCTGATCATCGATCATGCTGAAGCCGGCAAAAAGATAAATTCCAAGCGCAATCAGCATTGCGGGAATAGTCGTAGGCAGGAGATTCTTGATATGCGAGAAAATATCTGTACCGGTTACCGCTGGTGCGAGGTTGGTGGTATCCGACAGGGGCGACACCTTATCGCCGAAGAAAGCACCAGACACCACAGCCCCGGCAGTCCAGTACATGGGAATATCGAAACCGGCACCGATACCCATCAAGGCAAGACCAACAGTACCCACCGTACCCCAGGAAGTCCCCAAGGAGACCGAAACTACAGAACAAAGGATCATGGCTGCGGCAAGAAAGAATGCCGGTGAAAGCAGAGTAAGCCCATAATAAATCAGGCTTGGAACTGTTCCACTAGCAATCCATACCCCGACAATCATCCCTACGCATATTAGTACGGAAACCGACGGCAGCGAGACGTGAATTACATGAAAAACACCTTCTTCTATCCGCTTCCATCTCAACCCCAGCTTTACACCTACCAATGAGGTAATGGCAAGACCTATGGCTAGCGGTATATGTGGCGTGAAGTCGCCAAAATAAAATATTTGAACCCCGATTGCAGCTAACGTCAGCAGCACAGGCGTAAGGGCCAGCGCAAGGCTTGGCTTTTGCAAATCTTCAGAAAACTTTTTCTCTCTCATTTTATTATCCTTGTCTACCCTGAGTGAAGTATATTACTGTGTTTTCATCCTTATATTAAAACGCGAAGGCACTGACCCGCATGGTAGAGAGTGAACCCTCCTTCATAGGCAGAACTCCATAATGGTTTCGCTTGAATCGGCTTGCACCGTCGAATTGGTAACGGTAGTTGCGATTCATCCTTCCGTGTCAGGTAACGTGCAAACCCCTTTCCCACTACCGTTCCCGTAGTAATACCTCGGCCATTGAAGCCTGTCGCGGCAAGGATGCCAGGGGCTGGCTCGAAGAGGCGCAGCGTATGATCGGGGGTAAAGGCGATTTTTCCCGTCCATGTACATTCCCAATCGACCCTACCTAGTTGGGGGAAGTAGTGCCGTTGAATGCGATCGGCCCAGCAGCGCAAATACGCAGACGGCCGCCCTTCTCCACTACCTAAGCTACCTAGGATCAGGCGTCCTTCGGAGTCACGCCGCATGCTGCTGAGTACCATTCGGGTATCCCATGCGCCTTGCCCTTCTGGCAGAATATCACCGGCAAGTTCATCGGATAATGGAGTCGAAGCCACCTGAAAAAAGCAGCCCGGAAAGAAGTGGTGGCGCACCTGATTCCAGTCATCTTCTGTGTAGGCGTTCGTGGCAAGCACTATGCGGGGAGCCAACACACTGCCTTGCGGAGTAGTAACACGCCAAGATTCGCCTTCACGAGAAACTCCCAGTGCAGGACTCCGAGTAAAGAGATTCGCGCCGGCTGCATATGCCGCCCTAGCCAGCCCACGTGTATAGGCCGCGGGGTTGAGAGTTCCGGCGCGTCGATCCAGCAGCGCCCGGCGAATCCGCCGAGTCCCTACCTTCTTCCAGCAGGCCTCATCTTCCAGCAGCTCCACCGGTGCATCACGCTGCTGAAATTGCACCACACGCCGCGCTAGCTCTTGTTCTCCCTTGGTATTGTGCGCCAGATGTAGGGTTCCCGTGCGCGTCGCCTGACAGGCGATATCATGTCGCTCAATCAGGTCGAATACCTCACCCGGCGCCGCACCGAGAATAGCGTTGGCACGCTCACCGTCTTTCTCGCCGAGGGCATCACAGATATCCTGGGGCGGGATCCATAGCCCCGCGTTTACCAAACCAACATTTAGGCCCGACCCGCCACTGGGAATCTCACCCGATTCGATCAACGTGGCTGTAGTACCCGCCTCGGCTAAGTGCAGCGCCGTACTCAACCCAGTAATACCTGCACCCACCACGATGACATCGGCAGACTGGCGTCCTTCGAGGGCTGGCAGATCCAGACATGGCTCCGGCGACGTAACGTGCCACAGACACTGCTCTTTCATTACCCCTCCTCAAACAGTACGCGGACTCAACGCACCATCTCTGTCAATCAAATTTAATCCCTTGTGCCAAGGGTAACTCACGAGAGTAGTTGACAGTATTAGTCTGACGACGCATGTAGCTCTTCCAGACATCTGACCCCGACTCACGGCCGCCTCCGGTCTCCTTCTCGCCACCAAAGGCACCACCGATCTCCGCCCCGCTGGGCCCGATATTAACGTTGGCGATGCCGCAGTCGCTGCCCACGTCGGAGACGAAGGTTTCCGCCTCGCGCACATCGGTGGTGAAGATGCACGACGATAGTCCCTGGGGCACATCATTCTGCAGCGCCATGGCTTCATCGAAGGTGTCGTAGGTCAGCACATAGAGAATGGGCGCGAAGGTCTCGTTCTTGACCAGCTCGTCCTGACCCTCGGCTTCGACGATGGCCGGCGAGACGTAGTAGCCGTCGGGATACTGATCGGCCAGCTGACGCTCTCCCCCGAAGACCCGACAGCCTCGCTCCCTAGCCTTCGCAAGCACCGACTGCATCTGCTCGAAGGCCTGGGCATCGATCAGCGGACCCACCAAATTCCCCGCCATAGGATCGCCGATGGTCACCCCAGCATAGGCCTTCTTGACACGCTCGAGTACCTCATCGCGTACCGAAGCATGCACGATCAAACGACGCAGAGTGGTACAGCGCTGCCCCGCGGTACCCACCGCGGAGAACAGGATGGCGCGCACTGCCATGTCCAGGTCCGCGCTGGGAGCCAGGATCATGGCGTTGTTGCCGCCCAACTCCAAGATGCTGCGGCCAAAGCGGGCCGCCACCCGCGGGGCAACTTGGTGCCCCATTCGGGTACTGCCTGTGGCGCTGATCAGCGGCACACGCGGATCATCGGTGAGGCACTCGCCCGCCTCGCGCTCCCCGATGATGACCTGGCTAAGATCCTTGGGCGCCTCCTCGCCAAATTCCTGCATGGCTCGCTCGAGCAAGGCCTGGCAGGCCAGTGCACACAGCGGGGTCTTCTCGGAGGGCTTCCACAGCAGGCTATTGCCGCACACCAGGGCCAGGGCGGCGTTCCAGGCCCAAGGAGCCACCGGGAAGTTGAAGGCGGTGATCAGGCCGATCGGCCCCAGGGGGTGCCAGCTCTCGCGCATATGGTGGCCGGGGCGCTCGGAAGCGATGGTCAGCCCGTACAACTGACGAGACTGCCCTACGGCGAGGTCGCAGATATCGATCATCTCCTGCACCTCGCCGAGGCCTTCCTGGTAGATCTTGCCGCACTCCAGGGTAACCAGGGTGCCGAGGTCCTCCTTGTGGCGACGCAGCTGCTCGCCGAACAGGCGCACCAGCTCGCCGCGGCGCGGTGCCGGCACGCGGCGCCACGCGTCAAAGGCCGACTGCGCACGATCAATTCGCGCTTTCACCTGCTCGGCATTCTCTAACTGAACCCGCCCTATCTCACCTCCGTCGGTGGGGGAAAACACCACATAGTCGCCGCCACGATAAAGAGATTCTTCCACACCGAGGCGCTGCATGATGGAACCAATCATTCTTCCTCCTACTGCTGAATCTGCCCAAATGGGGAACACCCGCAGTATTGCCGTACCCCTTGACCTGCCTCAAACGACGTTTTATATGGAGGTCATTCCTTTTTTTCTTGGAGCTCCCTACCATGAGTCGACGCCACCTGCCCACGCTGACCGCCATGCAATGTTTCGAGGCCGCCGCCCGCCACTTGAGCTTCACCCGGGCCGCTGAGGAGCTCAACCTCACCCAGAGCGCCGTCAGCAAGCAGGTGGCACAGCTGGAGTCGGTGTTGGAACACCCGCTGTTTCGTCGCGTGCGCAAGCGTCTTCAGGTCACCCCCGAGGGATCCCTCTACCTGACCGAGGTACGCAAGATTCTCGCCCAGGTGGAGATGTCCACTCGCTACATGCAGTCCTACGGCGGCCAGAGCGAGGTTCTCAATATCACCACCCTGCCGACATTCGGTGCTCGCTGGCTAATTCCTCGCCTCAACGGCTTTCGCTTCCGCCATCCCGATGTCTACCTGAATATCAGCAACCGGGTGGAACCCTTCGACCTGGACAAGGAGCGCGTGGACGTGGCGTTCTTCTTCGGACATGGCGCCTGGCCCAAGGCGGAGTGCATCAAGCTACTTGACGAGGAAATGGTCGCCGTCTGTGCCCCTGATGTGATCCCCGCCGGCGGCGTCCAGGATCCCCTGGCGCTCACCAGCATGGTTCTGCTGCAGAGCGCCACGCGCCCCGAGGCCTGGCACAACTGGTTCAAGGCTCAGGACCTCTATACCGAGCACAGCTACCATGGGCCACGCTTCGACACCTTCTCCATGACCCTGCGCGCCGCCAGGGCCGGCTGTGGGGTAGCGCTAGTGCCCCGTTTCCTGGCCGAGGAGGAGCTGACGGCGGGCCAGCTCACTACTCCCTGGGAGTTCTCGCTGACCAGCCGCGATGCCTACTATCTTGCCTACCCCGAGCACAAGGCCGAGCAGGTCAAGATTCGTGGATTCATCGACTGGATAATCGAGCACCTCGAGTCCTCTGAACGGCCTGAGAAAGCCTCGACCTGTCGAGCCGCACATGCTCTAACCGCTATCGCCGAAGCCCCATAGCGCTCCAATCCCCCCTGGAATGTCAACGCCACTTTTTATCGTTTGCTAGGCCTGGCGGGGCCGGTATTGAATAAAGAGAAAAGTCGCTAGGAAGAGGCCAGCGAGTGCCATGACAACACCACAAGAGAGCCAGGTCTGCGTGATCGGCGCCGGCGTGATTGGTATCACTGCGGCACTGGCCCTGCAGCAACGTGGCCTCTCGGTCACAGTACTTGATCCTCAAGGGCCGGGAGAAGGCACCTCGTCTGGAAATGCCGGCTATATTGCTGTAGAGCTGATCAACCCCCTGGCCACGCCTCACACCCTGCGCCAAGCCCCGAGTCTCTGGCTGGATCCTCATGGCCCCCTGGCCCTGCCGCTGCGATATCTTCCCGCCGTAGCGCCCTGGCTCGCGCGTTTCATCGCCGCGGCGAGCCCACGGCGGGTAGAGGAGTCACGCCGAGCGATCCACGCCCTCAACAGTGAGGCAGTCACCGCCTGGCAGCGCTGCCTGGCAAAGGCCGACGCCAGCGATGCCTTGGTCCAATCCGGTTACCTGATGGTCTGGGAGTCGCCTCGAGGAATGGCGGCAGCCCGGCAGCACATGGCGCAGTTGGAGCAATGGGGGCAGCAGGTTGTCTGGCTGGAAGGCGCCGATCTCCAGCGCCATGAACCGGGACTGCAGGACGGGCTCAGTCACGGGCTCTATCTGCCCAAGGCCCACCAGGTTCGCGACCCCTATGCCCTGGTCCAGCGTCTGGCGGGGGTACTGACCCAGCGGGGTAGCAGTATAGTTAAGACCACAGTCGAAGCCGTACATCCACAGGATACTGGCGTGACCCTAGAGACTGACGACGGCCCGTACCATGCCGATCACGCCGTTATCGCAGCGGGCGCCTGGAGTCACCGGCTGGCCGGACAGCTGGGGCTTTCGATTCCCTTGGAAACCGAGCGGGGCTATCACCTCACTCTGCCCTCTCGAGTGCAGGCGTTGAAACAACCCGTGGGCTCAGCTGAGCGTCACTGCGTCATGACCCCCATGAGCTGCGGTTTGCGTATCGTCAGCTTCACCGAGTTGGGCGGCCTGACCTTGCCTCCGATCATGCGTCGTTATCGTTCACTGCGTCATCACGCCAAGGCTCTACTCCAGGACTCATCTGGAATCGAGACCGCCCAAGAGTGGATGGGCTTCAGGCCTACCCTGCCCGACTCCCTGCCTGTGATCGATACCCATCCCGAACATCCTTGTGTGCACTTCGCCTTCGGCCACCAGCACCTGGGACTCACCCAGGCCGCCATTACCGCTGAGCTCTTGAGCGCACTAGTATTTGGCGAAGCACCACACATTGACCTGAAGCCATATCGCGCCTCCAGATTCTAAAGGTTAGCTAGTGTGGTGTCTCACAAGTAAGTACTATAAATATAGTCTATCCTGATACCTGAATTCCGCACCATTGCTGGAGGTGGTCGAGCAGCGTCAGCTCTTGATCGACGCACCGACAAGCCAGATTAATTATGCGAACTTGAGAATCGCCACACTAGGATATTGGTGGAGGGATGCTCAACACTCGATCCCGCTGACGGCAAGGCCACCCTTAGAAGTCTCCTTGTACTTCTCCTGCATGTCGGCGCCGGTGTCGCGCATGGTGCGGATCACCTTGTCCAGCGATATGAAGTGCTGGCCATCGCCGCGCAGGGCCATCTGGGCGGCGTTGATCGCCTTCACCGAGGCGATGGCGTTGCGCTCGATGCACGGCACCTGGACGAGGCCGCCTACCGGGTCGCAGGTCAGGCCCAGGTTGTGCTCCAGGCCGATCTCGGCGGCGTTCTCCACCTGATCGATACTGCCGCCCATCACCTCGGTGAGACCGGCGGCGGCCATGGCGCAGGCGGAGCCCACCTCGCCCTGGCAGCCCACCTCGGCGCCGGAGATGGAGGCGTTCTTCTTGCACAGGATGCCCACGGCACCGGCGGCGAGCAGGAAGTCCACCACGTCGCGCTCGCTGGCGCCCTTGCGGAACTGCATGTAGTAGTGCAGTACCGCCGGAATGATGCCGGCCGCGCCGTTGGTGGGGGCGGTGACCATGCGCCCGCCGGCGGCGTTCTCCTCGTTGACCGCCAGGGCGTAGAGGTTGACCCAGTCCATGGCCGACATGGTGGTAGCGATCAGCGAGTCGTCGTCGCTGCTGTCCAGCAGGCGCTGGTGCAGCGAGCGGGCGCGACGGCGGACATTGAGCCCGCCGGGCAGCACGCCCTCCGCTTCCAGCCCCTTCTCCACGCAGGCCTTCATGGCCTGCCAGATCTCGCACAGCCCGGCGCGGATCTCGTCCTCGCTGCGCCACGCCTTCTCGTTCTCGAGCATCAGCTCGCCGATGCGCAGGCCGCTCTCGCGGCACATGCGCAGCAGCTCGTCGCCGGTCTGGAAGTCGTAGGGAATCTCGGTGTGGTCGGTGTCCAGCACCCCCTCGGCGGCCTGGGCCTCGTCGATGACGAAGCCGCCACCCACCGAGTAGTAGGTGTTGCGGTAGAGCTCGCCGGCGTCGCCGTGGGCTATCAGGCGCATGGCGTTGGGGTGGCGCGGCAGGCTCTCCTCGAGCAGGCGCATGTCCCGCTGCCAGTCGAAGGCGACATCATGGCGGCTAGCCAGATGCAGGTTACCCGAGGACTTCAGGGCCTCGATACGCGGCGCGATGACGTCGGGGTCGATGCGGTCGGGGCGCTCGCCCATCAGCCCCATGATCACCGCACGGTCGGTGCCATGGCCGATGCCGGTGGCGGAGAGCGAGCCATAGAGCTCGACCTCGAGACGCGTGACGTGCTCGGTCAGCTCCCTGGCCTCGAGCTCGGAGACGAAGTTGCAGGCGGCCTGCATCGGACCCACGGTGTGGGAACTGGACGGCCCGACGCCGACCTTGAACAGATCGAAGACGCTGATTGGCATGATGCTATGACCTTGTTGTTGGATTCATCGAGAGGCGCCTGACGGTGCCTATCGATCGAAGACTACGGTGCGTTTAGCGTGCAGGAAGACACGGCGCTCCACGTGCAGGGCCACCGCTCGGGCCAGGGTGAGGCACTCGACGTCACGCCCCTTGGCCACCAGGTCCTCCGGGTAGTCGGCGTGGCTCACCGGCTCCACGCCCTGGGTGATGATCGGCCCCTCGTCCAGGTCATCGTTGATGTAGTGGGCAGTGGCGCCGACCAGCTTGACGCCCTTCTCGTAGGCCTGGTGGTAGGGCCTGGCACCCTTGAAGCCGGGCAGCAGGGAGTGGTGGATATTGATGGCGCGGCCGCTGAGCTTCTCGCACATGTCGCTGGAGAGCACCTGCATATAGCGGGCCAGGATCACCAGCTCGGCGCCGCTCTCCTGAACCACCTGCCACACCTGCGCCTCCTGCTCGGGCTTGGTCTCGGGGGTGATCGGAAAGTGGTGATAGGGAATGCCGTGCCACTCCGCCAGGTCGGCCAGGTCCGGGTGGTTGGAGACGATGGCGCGTATCTCGATGGGCAGCTGGCCGATGCGATAGCGGTAAAGCAGGTCATTCAGGCAGTGATCCGCCTTGGAGACCATGATCACCACCGGCATGCGCGTGCCGGGGGCGGTGAGTTCGAAGCTCATCTCGAACTCGGCGGCGCGGGCGGCGAACTCGGCCTGGAAGGCCTCGGCATCGAAGCCTTCAGCCTCCGGCTTGAACTCCGTGCGGATAAAGAAGCGCCCGCTCAGCCGGTCGTCGAAGGAGTGCTGCTCGGTGATGTAGCAGCGGCTCTCCTTGAGGAAACGCGTCACCACGTCCACGGTGCCCAGCCGGCTCGGGCACTGGGCCGCCAGGATCCAGCGATTGTTGTTGTCTTTCATCTCATCTCTCCCGAAAGGGGCCGGCAGATGCCGGCCCTCTCTCTTCTAACAAGCAACAGCTGTTACTCTTCCACGCCGATGGCGTACTCGGCACCGGCATCCAGGATCCAGCGATAGACGTAGTCGGCGAAGCTTCTGCGCAGTACCAGCTCCCAGCGCTCCTCGGTCGGCCGACGCAGGATCAGGTTGGCCTTGGCGAACACCGTGGTCACTCCCTTGCCCACCGGGAAGGCCTCCGGGTGAACGTCATAGGGTGTCGACTTCATCAGGAGCTCCCGTGCCTTCTCGCCCGAGAGCTCGACCAGGGTCTGGCCGCCACTGACATCGACGATGGCATAGTGGGCATCGCCCAGGGCGTCGCGCAGCCGCTGCTCGACGTCGAGCTCCTCGCCACCGGGCACGATCACCAGCCACTCATCCGGCGACAGCCACTGAACGCTGCGCTCGCCGCTGGCATCCAGAGCCAGCCCCAGGGGCTGGCCGGGCAGGCTGATGCCCAGCACCTTGCGCACGGCTTCGTCGAGGACGATGGCACCACCACGCAGGATCAGATGGCCCAGGAAGGCCTGCTCCTTGAACAGGACCCGGCTGCCGGATGTCGCGGCGGGCACACTGCCCGTGTTGAACGCCACGGACAGCGGTGACTCCATGGGAATCGAGGTGTCCGGATGGGTGTTGAAGGTCGCAACCTTGCCGTAAGTGATATCAGACATGCTGACGCTCTCCCTTGGGATCGATGAATACGGGGCTGACGACCTCGACCTCATGGGCCTGACCGCCCGGCATCGGCACATAGAGCTTCTCGCCCATGCGGTCGCGGCCGCCCTTGATCACTGCCAGGGCAAAGCCGCTCTCCAGGTTCGGGCTGTAATAGCTCGAGGTCACGTGACCCAGCATGTCCATGGGGATGGGCTGGTCCTTGTCGACGACGATATGGGCGCCCTCTTCCAGCACCACCTTCGGGTCGACGGGCTTGAGCCCCACGAACTGCTTGCGGTCCTTGCGCGCCGTATCCGGACGCGTCAGGGCGCGCTTGCCGATCCAGGAGAACGGCTTGTCGTAGCCGATCGCCCAGAACATGCCCAGGTCCTCGGGGGTCACCGAGCCGTCGGTATCCTGACCGGCGATGATCAGCCCCTTCTCGGCACGCAGCACGTGCATGGTCTCGGTGCCGTAGGGCGTCAGGTCATACTTCTTGCCGTGCTCGAACAGGGTCTTCCAGACGTGCATGGCGTAGTTGGCCTGGACGTTGATCTCGTAGGCCAGCTCCCCGGTGAAGGAGATGCGGAACACCCGCGCCGGGACATCGGCCACCTTGCCGTTGCGCCAGTCCATAAACTTGAACTGCTCCTTGTCGAGATCGATATCGGTGATCTCGGACAGCAGCTTGCGCGCATCCGGGCCGGTCACGGTCATGGTCGCCCAGTGGTCGGTGACCGAGGTGAAGTACACCTGCAGCTCCGGCCACTCGGTCTGGTGCCACAGCTCCAGCCACTCCATCACGCCGGCGGCGCCGCCGGTGGTGGTGGTCATCAGGAAGTGGTTCTCGCCCAGGCAGCTGGTGGTGCCGTCGTCCATCAGCATGCCGTCGTCCTTGCACATCAAGCCGTAACGCACCCGGCCCGGCGCCAGCTTGGCCCACTTGTTGGTGTAGACGCGACCGAGGAACTCCCGGGCGTCCGGTCCCTGGATATCGATCTTGCCCAGGGTGGAGGCATCGAGGATGCCGACGCCGGTACGCACCGCCAGGCTCTCGCGGGCCACCGCCTCGTCCATGGTCTCCAGCTTGCCGTTGACCTTGCGCGGGAAGTACCAGGGACGCTTCCACTGGCCGACATCCTCGAACTCGGCGCCGTTCTCGACATGCCACTGGTGCAGCGCGGTGTAGCGCTCAGGGTCGAACAGCTCGCGGCAGTGGCGTCCGACGATGGCGCCGAAGGTGACTGGCGTATAGTTGGGCCGGAACACCGTGGTGCCCACCTCGGGAATCGACTTGCCGAGACAGCGCGCGGCGATGGCCATGCCGTTGATGTTGCCGAGCTTGCCCTGGTCGGTGCCGAAGCCCATGGCGGTGTAGCGCTTGACGTGCTCGATGGACTCGAAGCCCTCGCGAGTGGCCAGTTCGATGGCCGCCGCGGTGACGTCGTTCTGCATGTCGACGAACTGCTTGGGCGCACGCAGGGTCGGCTTCTCGTGGGGCACCTGATAGAGGGCACAGGCCTGGCCTTCGCGGATGGCATCGGCCCGGGGCGGCTCGATGGCACTGGCGGACTTGCCCAGCGCGGCAAGGGCCTCGCTCGCCTTGGCCGCTCCATCGGCCAGGCCTCCGGCCAGGTCATGCACGCCACGCGCGCTGCCGGCGGCGTGCACCCCCTTCACCAGGCTGGGCACGAAACCGAGGATCTCATCGTCCCAGGTGGGTCGTGCACCGGTGTGAGAGGCCAGGTGGATCACCGGGCTGTAGCCGCCGGAGCTGGCGATGGTGTCGCACTCCAGGAGCTCGGCCTGACCGGTGACCTTGAAGGCCGCGGCATCGATGGTCGCCACACGGGCGCCGCTGACGCGCTTGTCGCCCTTGGCCTCGAGCACCGCCGCGCCTTCGATGATGCGAATGCCGCGGGCGCGAGCCTGCTCGACCAGCTCGCCATCCGGGTTGCGGCGCGCATCGACGATGGCCACCACCTCGCGGCCGGCCTCATCCCAGTCCAGGGCGGCGCGGTAGGCGTGGTCGTTGCTGACGGAGAGCACCAGCTTGTTGCCCGGCACCACCCCGTAGCGGCGGATATAGGTGGAGACCGCACCTGCCACCAGATTGCCCGGCACATCATTGTTGCCATAGACCAACGGACGCTCATGGGCGCCGGTGGCGAGCAGCACCTGGCCGGCACGCACGCGGTGCATGCGCGAGCGAGTAGGACGGACGCCGTCAATGGTGGGCGCCGTTTCGCCGAGGTGCTCGGTGCGCCGCTCGTGCAGGGTCACGAAGTGATGGTCATGGTAGCCATTGGCCGTGGTGCGCGGCAGCAGGGTGACATTGTCGTTCTCGGCCAGCTCGCCGATCACCTGCTCGGCCCACTGGGCGGCAGGCCGATCGTCGAGCAGCTCGCGGCTGTCAAGCAGCGAGCCCCCCATCTCCTCCTGCTCATCGCACAGGATCACTCGGGCACCGGCCCGGGCGGCGGTCAGCGCGGCGACCAGACCAGTGGGGCCGGCGCCGACTACCAACAGGTCGCAATGCTGGTTGAGGTGGTCGTAGCTATCGGGGTCGTTTTCCATCGGGCTGCGACCCAGACCCGCTCCCTTGCGGATGTACTTCTCGTAGGTCATCCACATGGAGGCTGGAGCCATGAAGGTCTTGTAGTAGAAACCCGGCGGCATGAAGCGCCCGCCCAGCTTGCCGACCAGGCTCATGACATCACGCTGCACGTTCGGCCAGCCGTTGGTGCTCTGCGCCGTGAGGCCCTCGAACAGCGCCTGCTGGGTGGCGCGCACGTTGGGCACCTGGGCCGCCTCGGTGCTGCCCAGCTGGACCAGCGCATTGGGCTCCTCGGCGCCGGCAGCGACGATGCCCCGGGGCCGCGAGTACTTGAAGCTGCGGTTGACGAGATCCACCCCGTTGGCCAGCAGTGCCGAGGCCAGGGTGTCACCGGCATGGCCCTGATAGCGCTTGCCGTTGAAGGTGAAGCTCAGGGTGCGGGCGCGATCGATGCGTCCACCCTGGCGAAGACGATTAACCTGACTCATGCCTTGACTCCTTCCTGACCTGCGACCACTCCCGCCTCGTCGGCGACGTTCACGGCAGCCCCCTGCTCGGCGGACTTGCCCTCGGGATGCTCGGCGCTGAAGCGGGGCTGCTCACCCATTCGGTAGGTCTCGAGGATCTCGTAGCTCGCCGAATTGCGTGTAATGTTGAAGAACTTGCGGCAGCCGATCGCGTGCACCCACAGCTCATGGTGGATACCCCGCGGGTTGTCGCGGAAGAACAGGTAAGCACCCCACTGCTCATCGGTGCAGGACTCGGGGTCCTCGGGACGGGCGATATGCGCCTGGCCCTTGGGGTGGAACTCCTCTTCATCGCGGTATTCGTCGCAATAAGGGCAATGGATATAGAACATCGTATTTCTCCTTAGTGCGCGACGCCGGCGGCGCCATGTTCATCGATCAGGGCGCCGGTGTTGAAGCGGTCGATGGAGAACGGCGCAGCGATGGGGTGCATCTCGCCCTTGGCGAGGCTCGCCGCGAACACATGCCCGGAGCCGGGTGTCGCCTTGAAGCCACCGGTGCCCCAGCCGCAGTTGAAGAACAGCCCCTTGACCTTGGTCTTGGAGAGGATCGGACAGGCATCCGCACAGGTGTCGACGATGCCGCCCCACTGACGGTTCATGCGCACCCGCGAGAAGATCGGGAACATCTCGACGATGGCCTGCAGGGTGTGCTCCACGGTGGAGTAGCTGCCGCGCTGGCCGTAGCCCAGGTAACCGTCGATACCGGCGCCGATGACCAGGTCACCCTTGTCGGTCTGGCTGATATAGCCATGCACGTGGTTGGACATCACCACGGTATCGAGCACCGGCTTGAGCGGCTCGGAGACCAGCGCCTGCAGCGGATGCGACTCCAGCGGTAGCGTGAGGCCAGCCATCTTGGCCACCACGCCGGAGTTGCCCGCTGTGACACAGCCGATGGTCTTGGATTCGATATCGCCGCGATTGGTATGCACGCCATACACCTGGCCATCGCGAATCTTGAAGCCGGTGACCTCGGTATTCTGCAGGATATCCACCCCCAGGGCGTCCGCCGCCCGGGCGTAGCCCCAGGCCACCGCATCGTGGCGCGCGACGCCGGCACTCTTCTGCCAGGAGGCCCCAAGGATCGGATAGCGGGCACGCTTGGAGGTGTCGATGACCGGCACGATCTCCTTGATCTGGTCGGGGTAGATCACCTCACTGTCGACACCGTTCAGCCGGTTGGCATGCACTCGACGCTGGATGTCACGCATGTCCTGCAGGGTGTGCCCCAGGTTCATAACGCCACGCTGGGAGAACATCACATTGTAGTTGAGGTCCTGGGACAGCCCCTTCCACAGATCCAGCGAGTGGTCATAGAGGCGTGCCGCCTCGTCCCACAGATAGTTGGAGCGCACGATGGTGGTGTTGCGCGCGGTATTGCCGCCCCCCAGCCAGCCCTTCTCCAGCACAGCCACGTTGGTGATGCCGTGGTTCTTGGCCAGGTAGTAGGCGGTGGCCAGGCCGTGGCCGCCGCCGCCGACGACGATGACGTCGTACTGTTTCTTGGGACTCGGGTTGCGCCACTGGCGCTGCCAGTTCTCATGGTGGCTGAGCGCATGCTTCGCCAGCCCGAAGCCTGAATAGCGTTGCATCTTGTTCCTCCTCGGCCGGCCCCGCCTGGCGGGGCCGATCCTTTGCGGGTTCAGGCGGTAGCGGTTTCGCGTACCGCAGCCGGGGTGGCATCGCCGTAGACCGGATGGCGCTCGCAGAGGGCGGCGACCTTCTCGCGCACCTCGGCCTCTACGGCGTCGGTATTGCCCTGCTCGGCCAGCACATCGAGGATGTCGCAGATCCAGCCCGCCAGGTCGCCGCACTCGCTCTCGTCGAAGCCGCGGGTGGTGACCGCCGGGGTGCCGATACGCAGCCCGGAGGTGACGAAGGGGCTCTGCGGGTCGTTGGGCACGGCGTTCTTGTTGACGGTGATATGGGCGCGACCGAGCGCCGCATCGGCGTCCTTGCCGGTGACCCCCTGCTTGATCAGCGAGACCAGGAAGAGATGGTCGTCGGTGCCGCCGGAGACGACGTCATAGCCACGCTCCAGGAAGACATCGGCCATGGCGCGGGCGTTATCGATGACGCACCGCTGGTACTGCACGAACTCCTGGCTCATGGCCTCCTTGAAGGCCACCGCCTTGGCGGCGATGACGTGCATCAACGGGCCGCCCTGCTGACCGGGGAAGACCGCACCGTTGAGCTTCTTGTAGAGATCGGCATCGCCGGTGGCGGAGAGGATCAGGCCGCCGCGTGGGCCACGCAGGGTCTTGTGGGTGGTGGTGGTAACCACATGGGCGTGGGGCAGCGGGCTCGGGTAGTGGCCGGCGGCGACCAGGCCTGCCACATGGGCCATGTCGACCATCAGCCAGGCGCCTACCTCGTCGGCGATGGTGCGGAAGCGGCGCCAGTCGACGACGCGGGCATAGGCAGAGAAACCGGCGATGATCATCTTCGGCTTGTGGCTCTTCGCCAGACGCTCGACCTCGGCATAGTCGATCTCGCCGGTCTCCGGGTTCAGGCCGTACTGCACGGCATGGTAGTGCTTGCCGGAGAAGTTCGGCGCCGCCCCGTGAGTCAGGTGGCCACCGTGGGCCAGGCTCATGCCCAGCACGGTATCGCCGGGCTTGACCAGGGCCATGAAGGCCGCGGCGTTGGCCTGGGCGCCGGAGTGGGGCTGGACGTTGGCGTAGTCGGCACCGAACAGGTCGCAGGCGCGGTCGATGGCCAGCTGCTCCACCACGTCGACGTGCTCGCAGCCGCCGTAGTAACGCTTGCCCGGGTAGCCTTCGGCATACTTGTTGGTGAGCTGGGTGCCCTGGGCCTCCATCACCGCACGGCTGGCGTAGTTCTCGGAGGCGATCAGCTCGACGTGGGCCTCCTGGCGGGCCACTTCGTCGGCGATGGCGGCGGCGATCTGGGAATCGTAGCTGGTGAGAGAGGCGTGATTCATGAGTTTCTCCTGTTGTTGTCGCTCATTGTTCGTTTTTCAAACCCCATGACCGGAATCTATCGGCACTCTCGTCGTGGGGAAAATTTGAAATCCTTATGCGGGGATAACCGTCGCGCAGGGCGTCCGGCATATGCATCGATTAAAGACGACGGAGAGGGGAAGGGATTGAACAGATGCGACAGGATTCCTGAACGCCAGGAATCGTGCTTGCCGCTCGGCGAGCGGGGAACGCCGGACGGTGACGCGCTAACGGCAAGCATGAAGACACGCGCACCTTGAGGTGTTGCCGAGGGCTCAGAGGGTAGGCCGGCCGTCGATATGCAGGAAGAAGGGGTCGACCTGGTCGCTGCCAGGCTCTCCGGCACGCTTGCGCATCTCCGACGGGGTCATGTCGAAGGCGCTGCGGAACTGGCGTGAGAAGTGGGCCGTGTCGGCGAAACCGCAGCGCTCGCCGATCTCGGTAATGCTCTTGCCGGTGTAGTGCAGCAGCCAGAGGCCATAGCGCAGGCGCAGGTCGCGGGAAAACTTGAGCGGGCTGACACCAAGGCTCTCGCGGAAGCGACGCTCCAGATTGCGGCGCGAGGTACCGATCCGCTCGGCCAACGCCTCCATCGAGATGGCCTCACCCATATGCTGCTCGATCACCGCGATGGCACGGCGCACCAGACGGTCCTCGATCTTGCCGAATACCACCGGCTGGGGCTGGGGATGGGTGCCCGCCCGGGCCTCGTCGAGCAACATGATGTTAAGGCTCTTCATGGCCCACGCCTTGCCCAGGTGGCGCTCGACCAGATACGCCGCCAGGTCGGCCGCCGCCGCGCCCCCGGCACAGGTGAGCCGGTCGCCATCGTCGATGAACAGCCGATCGGCCACCGGCTGGATGGCGGGGAAGCGCTGGATCATGTCGCGATGGTGGTACCAGCTGACGCAGCAGCGTCGCCCCTTCATCAACCCCGCCTGGATAAGGGCGAAGAGGCCGGTGCATAGCCCTACCAGTGGCACGCCCGCTTCGGCCGCCTGGCGCAGATAGGCCAGGGCGGTGGAGTCCGTACGTTCGCCATCATCCTGCACGCCACCGATCACCACGAGGTAGTCGAACTCGGCAGGGTCCCGGAAACGCTCGCAGGGCGAGATAGCAGCGCCGGCGCTGGAGAGGACCGCCTCGCCGACGCTGGTCATGAATGTCCAGTGGCAACGCACCTGACGCGAACGGTCTCCCTCGTCGGCGGCCAGGCGCAGGCAGTCGACGAAGGCGGCGAATGGCATCAACGTGAAGCGATGCAGCAGGACGAAGCCGACCGAGAGGGGTTCGTCCTCCAAGTGTGTGCTCATTAACTTTGTCCGGATCTGGGTGGCGAAACAAGCCGTCAGGATGATCAAGGCCCAGGCTCTACTCTACCCCGCCAGATCCTGAGGCAACCATCCAGTCGGCCCGTCCCGCATCTACACCTACACCACAAACAGCGGCGCCCGCAGACTCTGCGGGCGCCGCCATGGTATCGAACAAACGGGCTTAGGAGTGCACCGCCGAGCCATTGAACCGGGAACGGGGCGTCACCAGCGATACCCCCACATAGCAGATCGAGGATACCACACAGCCTGTCAGCGGCCCGATCAACCAGCCCACATCGGCGAACAGCATCATGTAGCCGCTGGTGCCGAAGCCAGCCAGCATGGCAACCAGGGCGCCCCAGGCGCTACCCTGCCAGAAGGTGGAGATAAATACCGGACCGATCATACTGGCCAGCAGGGTGCCGGTGCCGAGGATGCCCAGCCAGGAGAGCATGAAGGGCGGCGCGTAGAGCATCATCAACAAGGCGACGATACCCAGGACCACGACGGCCAGACGATTGACCCACAGCACCAGCCGCTGGCTATGGAGAAGGTTGCTGAACAGGGCAAGCCGCAGATCATGGGAAGTCGCCGAGGCCACGGTATGCAGCAGCGAGTTCGCAGTGGACTTCATGGCGAACAGGATAAACAGGGTGATAAAGCCCTGAAGTGCCGGATGCATGAAGTGTTCGAGATAGGCCGGCATGGCATTGTCAGGGTCGGCCAGGTCCGGCATCTGTGCCCGCATATAGAGGCCGACAAGCGGCACCAGGCTCAACAGGGCCCCCAGGATCGCCACATAGACGCCCGCCTTGTGCAGCTTGACGTCCGGCTTGAAGGCCAGGAAGCGTATTGCCATGAACGGCAGGACCGCGGCGAACAAGAAGGCATAGGGCAGCACCAGGAACACCGTCGCCGTGCTGTCGCCATAATGGGCCCCGGTGGTAGGATTCAGAAGCTCAGGATCGATGGCATTGAGTGACGCCTCCCAGCTGCCCAGATCTATAGACGTGAAGATCTGCACCATGATGATGACAGCGGCGACCGACATGCCACAAACCATCACGGTATCGGTCCAGGCCACCGCGGCGAGGCCGCCCAGCATGGTGTAGAGGATGATGACGCCGACCATCAGCAGGGCACTCTGGTTCAGATCGATACCCAGCCAGCTGGCTCCCAGCAGGCCGACGGCCTTGATCTGGCTGGTCAGGAATACCAGCAGCAGCAGGATGGTGATTAGTGCCGCGACCCCCTGTACGAGCCGGCCCATATTGCCGCCGCCATGAATCTGGGCGATATACTCAGGGATAGTGTTGCTGCCCATGTCGATGGCCTTGCGCTGCAAGAAACTCGCAAAATACAGCACGGCAATCATCATCGCCGGGGCGAAGAAGAAATTGCCCAGCACCTCGATGGCGCCGAACTGGTAAGTCACGCCCGGTGAACCCATGAACCCCCAGCCGCTGAAGCCGGTGGCGACGATGGTACTGGCGCCGACGAAGGCACCCAGGGAACGTCCAGCGACGAGAAAGCCGCCTTCATCGCCTTTCTTCATCATCCTGGATGAGAGGAAGCCCAGGTAGATCATCAGGCCGAAGGTGAGGAACAGAAGCCCCCAGTTGAATAGCTTGTAGGAATCCATGATTACTGCCTCGCTGACCCATTATTGGACTTTCTTTTCAGCTCTCTTCGTAGATAGGCGGCGCCGGCATGTACCAGCATATAAATCGTCAGTATCAGGAAGGTGGTCAACACCCAGGAATCCATATGCTTATACCTCTTGTTATTGGTTTGGCAACAGTGTTGTGATGTTTTCTTTTTGCACCTTCAAGGTATTTTCCTAGCCCGGCAGGCGCCAATTTGTATACTCAATACACACATCAGTCATCGAAATGGGCCAATAATGACTAATATACCCACCGATCTGCTGAGGACCTTCGTCACCATCAAGGATCTCGGTGGATTTACCAGTGCTGGCGATCTGCTGGGTCGTTCACAGCCAGCTATCAGCTTGCAAGTCAAGAAGCTGGAGGAGATCCTTGGCACCAAGATATTCCTTAGGGGCTCCAGCCTGGAACTTACCGAGGATGGAGAGTATCTCTACAAGGCAGCCAGGCAGATACTGGAGATAAACGATCGGGTCATCGCCAAGGTGAGGGGCGACAATATCTCGGGCAAGGTTCGCCTTGGCATTCCCAACGACTTCGAATTGGCTTTTTTGCCCAAAGCGCTACGAAAACTGTCCCGCATCTACCCCAACATCATCGTTGAGGTCGACTGCGAGATCAGCAAGGTGATCCTTCAGCGTTACCAGAAAGGGCACTATGATATTGCCATGGCCATGGAGCGCGAGAAGGAGCATGAGGATCGAGATTCCCGCGACTATCGCCTGGAAAACCTCGAGTGGGTATTCAGGGAAGACCATATGGACAGCGGAGCCGATAGCCCGCTCCCTCTGATTGCGTACCCACAGGGGTGTGTCTATCGATCGATCATGGAAGAGGCCCTGCAACGCCAGGCGCATCCCTATCGCTTCATGTATACCAGCACTAGCCTGCTGGGCATCTTCTCTGCCGTGGAGGAGGGGCTTGGCATCACCGCAATGGCCAGTTCTGTCACCCCAAGCCACCTCAAGCATGCCGAAAGCTCAGACGCGCTCCCTGACCTGGAGCGCGTCTGTATTGGCCTTTACTACAAGGTGTCCGAATTGAACGTGGCATCTCGCCACGTCCTCGACTTCTTGCGTGCCGGACTGGCCAATATTTCTTCTCCTCCGACCTATGGGGGGCTATGAAGAAGGTTATTCAGCGAATGATATTGTGCTCCGGGCCATACGGGAAGCCGGTGATGTTCTCGGCCCCGTGCTCGTTGACCACCAGGATGTCGTGCTCGCGATAGCCGCCGGCACCCGGCTGGCCTTCCGGCACCATGATCATCGGCTCCATGGAGACCACCATGTTGGGCTCGAGCACGGTCTCGATATCCTCGCGCAGCTCCAGGCCCGCCTCGCGGCCGTAGTAGTGGCTCAGGGTGCCGAAGGAGTGACCGTAGCCGAAGGTGCGGTACTTGAGCAGGTCATGCTTGGCGAAGATCTCGTTGAGCTCGTGGGCGATGTCGCAGCAGCGCACGCCGGGCTTGATCAGCTCCTGGCCGCGGCGGTGGACCTCGCAGTTCACTTCCCACAGGCGCAGGTGCTCATCGGAGGCGTGACCGAGGAACAGGGTACGCTCCAGGGCGGTGTAGTAGCCGGAGATCATCGGGAAGGTGTTGAGGCTGAGGATATCGCCGGGCTGAACGCGGCGGCTGGTCACCGGGTTGTGGGCACCGTCGGTGTTGATACCGGACTGGAACCACACCCAGGTGTCCATCAGTTCGCTGTTGGGGTAGGTCTTGGCGATCTCGCGCACCATGGCGGCCTGACCGGCCAGCGACACCTCGTACTCCGGCACGCCGGCGTAGATGGCATCGCGCACGGCCACACCACCCACGTCGGCGATGCGTGCGCCCTGGCGGATCAGCGCGATCTCCTCGTCGGACTTGATCATGCGCATCTTCATAGTGGGCGCGCCGGCATCGACCAGCTCCACGTCGCCCAGCACATCCACCAGCTTCTTCTTGTTCTGCAGCGTCATGTGGTCGAACTCGACCGCGACGCGGCGCTTGCCTTCGCACAGCTGCTTGACGGCCTTGAAGAAGTTGTCCTTCTGCCAGTCGGTGTAGACGATGTTGTCGCCCAGGCGGTTGCGGCGATAGGGCTGGCCGCCGTCGATGTTGGCGGTCACCGTGGTGAAGCGATCCTGGGTCACCACCAGGCCGTAGTCGCGGCCGAACTTGCAGTAGACGAAGTCACTGAAGTAGTTGATGTTGTGGTAGGAGGTCAGCACCACCGCATCGACATCGTTCTGGGCCATGTAGTCGCGCAGGCGCGCCAGGCGGCCCTGCATCTCGGCGTCGGAGAAAGTCGGGACGACCTTGTCGCCGTTGGGAATCTCGATCAGTGACGGCAGTTGCATGTTGTTGTCTCCTCTGGGTCCGTGGGATCGACTCACCAGCCGGGGCGTCCGCGGCCCTTTCGGTGTCGGCCGCTCTCCCCTTCACTTGTCAGTGTTGTGTCGACTGCTGGTGATTCGAATATGGCCAGAGGCACCCCGCGGGACCAATGACTAGTGCAAATGCATGCATTGGCGCGGTCAATACGCTTTTATTTCAGTAAGTTATATTTTCGACAAATGCCGTCAGGGGCGGTGACCCGCGCGCCGCCGCGCCTCCCCAGGCGGATAACCGTAGCGCTCTCGGAAGGCGCGGGAGAAGCTGGTGCCGGAGGCGAAGCCGCAGGCCAGGCCGATGGCGAGCACCTCCATGTCGGTCTCGGTCAGCAGGTGGTAGGCGCGCTCCAGGCGCAGGCCGAGGTACCAGCGGCGCGGCGTGGTGGAGAGATGCTGCTCGAACAGCCGCTGAAGCTGGCGGGGCGAGACCCCGCAGCGCGCGGCGATCTCCGCCAGCGGCAGCGGCGCTTCCAGGTGGCGCTCCATCAGCGCCACCGCCTGTACCAGACGGCGGTTGTGGGTGCCCAGGCGACGGGCCAGCGTCATGCGCTGCTGGTCGCTGCGGCTGCGCAGGCGCTCGTGGATCAGCTGTTCGGAGACATCCACGGCCAGTCGGGTTCCGTGGCGGCGGGCGATCACTTCCAGCGCCATGTCCATGGCGGCGGCCCCACCGGCACAGGAGAAGCGCCGCGGACCGAGCTCGAACAGTTCATCGCTGGTGGGGATGGCGGGAAAGCGCTCGTGGAAGGCGGGCAGGCTCTCCCAGTGAAGGGTGACCCGCTCCCCCTCCAGCAGGCCGGCGGCGGCGAGCAGGAAGCAGCCGGTATCGAGCCCGCCCAGGGTGCAGCCGGCCTGGTCCAGGCGGTGCAGCCAGGCCATGAGCGGCCGGGTAAGCAGCGCCTCGGGCGCGAAGCCGCTGCATACCGCCACTGAGGGAAGATGGTGAACCGCGTCGATGGCACGGTCGGCGAGCAGGGTCATGCCGTTGCTGGCGGTGACAGGCTCACCGTCGACGCTGATCAGGGTCCAGTCGAATAGTGGCCGACAGCTGATGCGGTTGGCGATGCGCAGCGGCTCCACCGCGGCGAAGAAGGCCATCATCGAGAACTGTGGCAGCAGCAGAAAACCCACTTGCTCGGGCAGCGGGCCCGTGTAGTCCAGTCGCACGCCGTCTCGCTCCCCGTCCGTCAGCCTGCGATCACGCGCCTGATGCTTTCCGCCACGGGCAGTGCCATGGCTCAGTCGTCAGTCATCATCAGGTCGCGCATCTTCTGCTCATCGAGCACCACCAGCCGCTGGCGGTCGATATTGATGGCGCCGCTGTCGCGCAGCTTGGCCAGCAGGCGCGAGAGGGTCTCCGGAGTCATGGCCAGCTGAGCGGCCAGCCAGCGCTTGGGAATGGTCAGGCGCACCACCCGGGGCTCCTTGCCACGCCCCGACGGCAGCTGGCGCAGCACATAGCTGACCAGCCGCGACATGGCGTCGCCCTGGGTCAGCAGCGCCAGGTCCTCGAGCCGGTCGGTGAGTTCCAGCGCCAGACGGCTCATGAACTCGGCGCGGCACTCGGGGTGGCGATCCATGGCCTCGCGGCAGCGCTCGGCGGGAATCGACAGCACATGGGTGCGGCGCAGCGCCTCGGAGGAGTAGAGGTAGATGCCCTCCCGGGAGACCATGCTCAGCTCGCCCAGGGTGCCGCCACGCTCCACGCAGCGGATGGTAGCCAGGCGTCCGTCCCCGGCACTGCGTACCAGGCGCACCGCACCACTGATCACGATATGCAGCCACTCGGCAGGGGTATCCTGGCGGAACAGCCATTCACGGCTGGCCAGGGTGCGCGGCTCGCAGTCCTCGAGCAGCGCCTCGATCTCCTCGTCGGAGAGCGCACCCAGCCACGGCACGCCGCGCACCAGGTCACGCAGCTGGCGCGGCTTGAACAGCAGGTCAGCGGCCGAACTGGGCGGCTGGGCAGTATCCATAGGCATGTTGTTCCTCCACATCGGTGTCGGCGTCGACCAGCAGGTAGCCATGGGCCTGGCTGGCGGCACTCAGCATATGTGATCCCTGGCCGCCGGCCAGGCGTGCCACCGGCGTGCCGTCGCTCCAGTCGAGCACGACCCGCAGCAGTTCACGGCGACCACGCGGCCCGCGCCGCGAAAAGCCGGCGGTGACCGGAAAGCGCTGCAGTGCCGGCGGCGTCATCCCCTGGCGGCCTTGCACCAGGGGCAGGGCGAGGAACTGCCAGCCCACCAGCGAAGCCACCGGATTACCCGGCAGGGCAATCAGCGGTGTTCCGGCGGCGAGCGAATCGCCCAGGAAGCCAAGGGCGAAGGGCTTGCCGGGCTTGATGCCCACGCCATGGAAGGCGATGCCACCCAGCCGTTCGATGGCGGGGCGTACATGATCCTCCTCACCCACCGATACACCGCCGCTACAGACTACCAGATCGGCCTCGTCCCGGGCCCGGCCCAGGGCCTGATGCAGGTCAAGCGGATCGTCAAGAAGCACGCCCTGGTCGATGAGCTCGACGCCCGGGTGGGCCATCAGCGCCTTGAGCATCGCCCGGTTGCTGTCGAAGATCTGGCCCGGCGCACGGCGCTCGCCCGGCTCGATCAGCTCGTCGCCGGTGGAGAACAGCGCGATCTTCACGCGGCGCCTCACCGTCACCTCGGCGATACCGTGGCTGGCCAGCAGGGCGATGGCAGCGGCCTCGAGGCGCGTGCCGGCGGAGAGCAGCGGCGTGCCAGCGCGGCTCTCCTCGCCCCGGCGGCGGATATTGGCCCCCTCGGCGAATTCTCCCTCGACGTGCACCCGACCTTCGGCATCCAGACTCACCTTCTCCTGGGGCACCACGGCGTCCGCGCCGATGGGCACCGGGGCACCGGTGAAGATGCGCGCGCAGCCGCCTCCGGGAAGGTGCATCACCCCGGCACCGGCCGGCACCCGTTGCACCACTGGCAGGCCCGCGGGGCAAAGCTCGGCCAGGCACAGGGCATAGCCGTCCATGGCGCTGTTGTCGACGCCGGGCAGGTCCAGGGCCGCGGCAACATCATCGGCCAGCACCCGCCCCTCGGCGTCACCCAGCGCCACCCGCTCGTGACCTTCCACCGGACGAGCGGCGGCGATCATGCGCTCACGGGCATCGAACAGGTCGAGCAGACCGGAAGTGACCACCTCCGCGCAGCCACAGTTCATGCATCGACCTCCTCGTCGCTTTCCGTCTCGATCAGCGCCTCGCTGGTCGACGGCTCCTGCTGGCGGCTGACACAGCCCACACTCTGGGGCAGCACCATGGCCACGAAGTTGCAGGGCCGGGTACGCGCATCGAGCTGCTCGGCGAGGATGCCATCCCAGGCGGTGGCACAGGCCTTGGGCGAGCCGGGCATGGCAAAGACCAGGGTGCGGTCGATCAGCCCGGCCACCGCACGGGACTGCACGGTGGAGGTGCCGATGCTCTGGAACGACAGGTGGCGGAACAACTCGCCGTAGCCGTCGATGGCCTTGTCGAACAGCGGCGCCAGCGCCTCCGGGGTGGTATCGCGGAGGGTGAAGCCGGTGCCGCCGTTGACGAGTACCACCTGGATGTCGTCGCGCACGACCCACTTCGAGACCACCGCACGGATGCGGTAGACGTCGTCGGGGACGATGCGTCGCTCGACCAGGGCATGGCCGGCCTCGGTGAGACGCGCGGAGAGCAGGTCGCCGCTGCCGTCCTCGTCGAAACCGCGGGTGTCGGAGACGGTCAGCACGGCGATGCCCAGCGGGGCGAAGGGAGTATTGGCGTGAACGTGAGCCATGGGGTCCTCCTCACCGCCCGCCGGCGGGCGAGCGGTGCATGAATGGCGAGGAAAGGAAAAGGCGAGAACACCGAAAAGGGGGCCAGGCGGCCCCCTTCATCCGGCTACTGCATCAGGGCGCTGCCACTTTCGTCGTCGAGACTGATCCCCTCGACGCCGATCTCGGCCTGCAGCGCCATCAGGTAGTGGCGCAGGGCACGACGGGTGGACTGCTCGCGCAGGCTGTGGCGCACATGCTCGGCCACCTGCTCGTAGGGGCGCTCGCGACCCTCGACACGCTGGTCGATGCTGACCACATGCCAGCCGTAGCGCGAGGCGAGCGGCCGGTCGTGGAGCCCCTCGGGCAGGTGCTGCAGGGCACCGTCGAGCTCGGCCACGGTCTGCCCCGGCGCCAGCCAGCCCAGCTCACCGCCCTCCTCCTTCGAGGGACAGGCGGAGTGACGCTGGGCGAACTCGGTAAAGCGCTCGGGGTGTTCGCCCAGCTGCTTGATGAGCTTCTCGCCCAGGCGATAGCCGGCATCCCGGGCCTCGGCGTCGTCCGGCGCCGCGGCCAGCAGGATATGGCGCACCTGCAGCTGCGTGGGTTCGCTGAAGCGCTCGGCGTGGGTGGCATGGAAGCGCCGACAGTCCTCCTCGGAGGGCTCGGGCACGTCCAGCTCCTGCTCAAGCAGGGCAGCGATGGCGGCATCGTTCTCGTCGAGATCGGTGCCGTCGGCATCGGCCAGGCCCAGGGCGGCGGCGCGCTGGTGCAGCAGTTCGCGCACCACCAGGGCACGGGCGGCCTTGAGCTGGGCGGTGCCGGCGCTGTCCGCCGGGTGGTACTGCATCTCCTGGGCGATGTCGGCCTCCGCGATGGTGGCCTCGCCGACCCGGATGGGCGGGGGCGTGGTAGCCCCCCCCGGGATCATCTCGATATCGATCTTCTGCATGGTGATGACTCCTCAGCCCCGCTTGCGAACCAGCTGGTAACGACGGGTCACGTAGCCGAAGGGCACGCTCCAGACATGAACCAGGCGGGTGAAGGGGAAGACCAGGATGATGGTCAGGCCCACCAGGATGTGAAGCTTGTAGATGAAGCCCACGCCCTCGAGGTAGGTGGCCGCACCGCCCTGGAAGAAGACGATGGACTGTGCCCAGTGGGCGAGCTGGATCATCACGCCGCCGTCCAGGTGACCCAGGGCGGGGATGATGGTCAGCAGACCCAGCGAGACCTGCACCACCAGCAACACGATGATGAAGGTATCCATCGGGCTCGAGGAGGCGCGCACCCGCGGGTTGGTGATGCGGCGATGGGCCAGCATCACGCCACCCACCAGGCACATCACCCCGGCGATGCCGCCGATCAGGATGGCGATCACCTGCTTGGTGCCGGCACTCATGAAGGGCGAATAGACCCAGTGCGGGGTCAGCAGGCCCACCAGGTGGCCGAAGAAGATCACGATGATGCCGACATGGAACAGGTTGCTGGCCCGACGCATGTTCTTCGAGGTCAGCATCTGGCTCGAGCCGGTCTTCCAGGTGTACTGGCCGTGGTCGAAGCGCAGCAGGCTACCGATCAGGAAGACGGTACCGGCCAGGTAGGGGTAGAGCCCGAACAGCAGGGTGTTGAAGTAGTTCATGACGGGTCTCCGTTCAGTGTTTCCGGGCGGGGGCGGCGGGGTCGAGGACCCGCACCGCTTCGCTCTGGGTAACGTTCTTGCGCTCGGCCAGTCGCCGTCCCTCGGCGGACTGCAGGGCGCAATCCTGGTCGGAATCGGCGGTAAAGCGCACCGCCTCCTCTTCCCATACCTCGTCCAGGGCCTCCGGCGTGTAGTCGGGCGCCTCCTCCTTCGCTGTCTGGCGATGCGCGGCGACATCCTCCTCCGCGCCGATCAGTGCCAGCAGTGCCAGGGGCACCAGGGCGTGATCGGCCTCGCGCTCCTCGAGGCGTGCGGTGAGCAGCGCCAGGATATGGCGGATCTCGCCCAGCCAGCGACCGATCTCGGCCTCGGAGCGGGTGGAAAGGTACTCCAGGAACAGCGGCAGATAGTCCGGCAGTTCATGGGCGTCGAGTTCGAAACCCGCGCCGCTGTACTCGGCCATCAGGTCGACCATGGCCTGGCCACGGTCGCGGGACTCGCCGTGCACGTGCTCGAACAGCAGCAGCGAGGTGTTGCGGCCACGATCGAACAGCGCCACGTACTCCGCCTGCAGCTCCATGATGTCGGCCTCCATCATGCGCTGGCACCAGTCCATCAGGGCGGTGCGTCGCGCCGCCGACAGGCGGCGCTCGGCATTCAGGATCTCGATCATCTCGGGGGCGGCGGCCTGGAGCTCCTCGCTGGGGTAGTCCAGCAGCCGTGCCAGCACGCGCAGGCTCAGCATGCCACCGACGGGGTCCAGCTGTTGTGCTGCGTCAGCCATGACGGGCCTCCTCGCTCTGCGCCTGCGGGTCGAAGGTCACCGGCTGGACCAGGGTCGCATTGTTCTTGCGTCCGCCGAATAGGCTCTCGCTGCTGTCGCCGTGGCAACCATCGCCGAAGCTGAAGCCACAGCCGCCGCGCTCCGGGAAGGCCTCGGTGGCCATCTCGCGGTGGCTGGTGGGGATCACGAAGCGATCCTCGTAGTTGGCGATGGCCAGGTAGCGGTACATGTCCTCCACCTGCTGCTCGGTCAGGTCGACGCTCTCCAGCACCTCGGCGTTGGCCTGGCCTTCCACATGCTTGCCGCGCATATAGAGGCGCATGGCCATCAGCCGCTTGAGCGCCAGCACCACGGGCTCCTCCTCACCGGCGGTGAGCATGTTGGCCAGGTACTTGACCGGGATGCGCAGCGACTCGATCTTGGGCATCACACCGTCGAACTCGACCTTGCCGGCCTCGGCGGCGGACTGGATCGGCGACAGTGGCGGCACGTACCAGACCATCGGCAGGGTGCGGTACTCGGGGTGCAGCGGCAGCGCCAGGCCCCAGTCCATGGCCAGCTTGTAGACCGGCGAGGCCTGGGCGGCGGCGATCACGTTGTCGGTGATGCCGTCCTTCTTGGCCTGGGCGATGACCTCGGGATCATTGGGATCCAGGAAGATCTCGCGCTGGCGGTGGTAGAGGTCGCGCAGGTCCGGCGAGCTGGCCACTTCCTCGATGCGGTCGGCATCGTAGAGCAGAACGCCGAGATAGCGGATGCGGCCCACGCAGGTCTCGGAGCAGATGGTGGGCTGACCGGCCTCGATGCGCGGGTAGCAGAAGATGCACTTCTCGGACTTACCGGTCTTCCAGTTGTAGTAGATCTTCTTGTAGGGGCAGCCGGAGATGCACATCCGCCAGCCGCGGCACTTGTCCTGGTCGATCAGGACGATGCCGTCCTCCTCGCGCTTGTAGATGGCGCCGGAGGGGCAGCTCGCCACGCAGGTCGGGTTCAGGCAGTGCTCGCACAGCCGCGGCAGGTACATCATGAAGGTGTTCTCGAACTGGCCGTAGATATCGGCCTGCACCTTCTCGAAGTTCATGTCCTTGCGACGCTTGGCGAACTCAGTGCCGAGGATCTCCTCCCAGTTCGGGCCCCACTCGATCTTGTTCATGCGCTGGCCGGAGATCAGCGAGCGCGGACGCGCGGTGGGCTGGTGCTCACCCTGCTTGGCGGTATGCAGGTGCTCGTAGTCGAAGGTGAACGGCTCGTAGTAGTCGTCGATCTCCGGCAGGTCGGGGTTGGCGAAGATGTTCGCCAGCACCCGCCACTTGCCGCCGATGCGCGGCTCGATCTTGCCGTCCTTGCGACGCATCCAGCCGCCCTTCCACTTGCCCTGGTTCTCCCACTCCTTGGGATAGCCGATGCCGGGCTTGGTCTCGACGTTGTTGAACCAGGCGTACTCGACGCCCTCGCGGCTGGTCCAGACGTTCTTGCAGGTCACCGAGCAGGTGTGGCAGCCGATGCACTTGTCTAGGTTGAGGACCATGCCTACCTGGGAACGAATCTTCATTTCACGGCCTCCTGCTCGTAGTCGTTGCCTTCGCCATCCAGCCAGTCGATCTTCTTCATCTTGCGTACGATGACGAACTCATCGCGGTTGGAGCCGACGGTGCCGTAGTAGTTGAAGCTGTAGGACAGCTGCGCGTAGCCACCGATCATGTGGGTCGGCTTGGGGCACACGCGAGTCACCGAGTTGTGGATACCGCCGCGGGTACCGGTCATCTCGGAGCCCGGCATGTTCAGGATGCGCTCCTGGGCGTGATACATCATCGCCATGCCGTTCTTGACCCGCTGGCTGACCACCGCACGGGCCGCGATGGCGCCGTTGGCGTTGTAGAGCTCGATCCAGTCGTTGTCCTCGACGCCGATGGACTTGGCATCGTCCTCGGACATCCACACGATCGGGCCGCCCCGCGACAGGGTCTGCATCAGCAGGTTGTCGCTGTAGGTGGAGTGGATGCCCCACTTCTGGTGCGGGGTGATCCAGTTCAGGGCGATCTCCGGGTTGCCGTTGCCCTTGGGCTCGGCCACGCTCACCGCCGCCTTGGTGTCGATGGGCGGACGGTAGACCAGCAGGCTCTCGCCGAAGGCGCGCATCCAGGGGTGATCCTGGTAAAACTGCTGGCGACCGCTCACCGTGCGCCACGGGATCAGCTCATGCACGTTGGTGTAGCCGGCGTTGTAGGAGACGTGCTCGTCCTCGAGGCCGGACCAGGTGGGGCTTGAGATGATCTTGCGCGGCTGGGCGACGATGTCGCGGAAGCGGATCTTCTCCTCCTCCTTGGGATGCGCCAGGTGGGTATGGTCCCGCCCGGTGATCTTGGAGAGCGCGTCCCACGCCTTCACCGCCACCTGGCCGTTGGTCTCCGGCGCCAGGGTCAGGATCATCTCAGCGGCGTCCACGGCGCTGTCGAGACGCGGACGACCCTTGTGCGGTCCCTCGGTCTTGCGGTGGTTGAGCTTGCCGAGCAGGTCCACTTCGGACTCGGTCTTCCAGCTGATGCCCTTGCCGCCGTTGCCGATGCTCTCGAGCAGCGGGCCGATGGAGGTGAAGCGCTCGTAGGTCTCGGGGTAGTTGCGCTTGACCTCGATCAGCGCCGGCATGGTCTTGCCGGGGATCGGTTCGCACTCATCCTTCTTCCAGTCCTTGACCTCGACCTGGGCCAGTTCGGCCGGGGAGTCGTGCTGGTGCGGCAGGGTGACCAGGTCGGTCTCCTCGCCCAGGTGCCCCTCGGAGGCCTCGGAGAAGGACTTGGCGATGCCCTTGAAGATCTCCCAGTCGCTGCGCGACTCCCACGCCGGGTCGGTGGCCGCGGTCAGCGGGTGGATGAAGGGGTGCATGTCGGACGTGTTGAGGTCGTCCTTCTCGTACCAGGTCGCCGTGGGCAGCACGACATCCGAGTAGAGGCAGGTGGTGGACATGCGGAAGTCCAGGGTCACCAGCAGGTCGACCTTGCCCTCCGGGGCGTCGTCATGCCACTTGACCTCTTCCGGCTTCTGGCCGCCGAAGTCACCTAGGTCCTTGCCCTGGATGCCGTGGCGGGTGCCCAGCAGGTACTTGAGCATGTACTCGTGGCCCTTGCCGGAGCTGCCCAGCAGGTTGGAGCGCCAGATGAACATGTTGCGCGGGAAGTTCTGGGGGTTGTCCGGATCTTCCGCGGCGAAGGCGAGCTTGCCCTCCTTGAGCTGCTGCACGGCGTAGTCTTGGGTGGACATGCCGGCATCCTTGGCCGCACCGGCCAGGCGCAGCGGGTTGGTACCCAGCTGAGGAGCGGAGGGCAGCCAGCCCATGCGCTCGGCGCGCACGTTGAAGTCGATCAGGCTGCCGGGGTAGTCCTCGGCCTTGGCCAGCGGCGAGAGGATCTCCTTGATCTCCAGCTTCTCGTAGCGCCACTGGGAGGAGTGGTTGTAGAAGAAGGAGGTGCCGTTCATGTGGCGCGGCGGACGCTGCCAGTCGAGGCCGAAGGCCAGCGGGGTCCAGCCGGTCTGCGGGCGCAGCTTCTCCTGGCCGACGTAGTGGGCCCAGCCGCCGCCGCTCTGACCGATACAGCCGCACATGACCAGCATGTTGATCAGGCCGCGGTAGTTCATGTCCATGTGGTACCAGTGGTTCATGCCGGCACCGACGATGATCATGCTGCGACCCTGGGTCTTGTCGGCGTTCTCGGCGAACTCACGGGCGATGCGGGTGGCCTGCTCGGCGGGCACACCGGTGATCTTCTCCTGCCAGGCCGGCGTGTAGGGCTTGACCTGGTCGAAGGAAGTGGCGCCGTCATCCTCACCCTCTTTACCAAACCCTCGATCGATGCCGTAGTTGGCACACATCAGGTCGAAGACGGTGACCGCCAGCGCCTCGCTGCCGTCGGCCTTCTTCAGGCGCTTGACGGGCAGGCTGTGGAACAACAGCTCGTCGCTGGCCCCGCCGCTCTTGACGTGGTCGAAGTGCTCGTGGGCGATGCCGCCGAAGTAGGGGAAGGCGACCTTGGCGACCTCGTCATGCTTGTCGGCCAGGGTCAGCAGCGGCTTGATCTCGGTGCCTTCGGCGTCCAGCGGCTCGAGGTTCCACTTGCCCACCTCGTCGCCGGTCTCGCCCCAGCGGAAACCGATGGAGCCACGCGGTACCACCAGCTGGTCGCGGGTCTCGTCCCACGCCACGGTCTTCCACTCGGGGTTGTTGCCCTGGCCCAGGCTCGCCTCGAAGTCGCTGGCGCGCATCTGGCGACCCGGCGCATAGCTGCCGTCCTCGCGAGCTTCCAGCTCGACCAGGAACGGCATGTCGCTGTAGCGCCGCACGTAGTCGGTGAAGTAGCTGCTGGGGTTGTCGAGGTGGAACTCCTTGAGGATCACATGCCCCATGGCCATGGCCAGGGCGGCATCGGTGCCCTGCTTGGCGGAGAGCCACTCGTCGGTGAGCTTGGAGACCTCGGCGTAGTCCGGGGTGACCGAGACGGTCTTGGTGCCCTTGTAGCGCACCTCGGTGAAGAAGTGGGCATCCGGAGTACGCGTCTGGGGCACGTTGGAACCCCAGGCGATGATGTAGCCGGAGTTGTACCAGTCGGCGGACTCGGGCACGTCGGTCTGCTCACCCCAGGTCTGGGGGCTGGCCGGGGGCAGGTCGCAGTACCAGTCGTAGAACGACAGGCAGACACCACCGATCAGCGACAGGTAGCGCGCACCGGAGGCGTAGCTGACCATGGACATGGCGGGGATCGGCGAGAAGCCGATGATGCGGTCCGGACCGTACTGCTTGGTGGTATAGACGTTGGAGGCGCCGATCAGCGCATTGAGCTCGTTCCAGTCGGCGCGCACGAAGCCGCCCATGCCACGGGCACGCTTGTACTGCTTGGCCTTGGCCGGGTCCTCGACGATGGAGGCCCACGCCTCGACCGGATCCTTCTTCTCGTTCAGCGCCTCACGCCACAGCTTGAGCAGCGGCTTGCGGATCAGCGGGTACTTGAGGCGGTTGGCACTGTACATGTACCAGGAGTAGCTGGCGCCGCGCGGGCAGCCACGGGGCTCGTGGTTGGGCAGGTCGGGCCGGGTGCGCGGGTAGTCGGTCTGCTGGGTCTCCCAAGTAACCAGGCCGTTCTTGACATAGATCTTCCAACTGCACGAACCGGTGCAGTTCACCCCGTGGGTGGAGCGCACGATCTTGTCGTGCTGCCAGCGCTGCCGGTAGCCGTTCTCCCAGCCGCGAGACTCGTCGCGAAGCTCGCCGTGGTCGTTGGCGAAGGGCTCGCGGGCCTTGCGGAAGAAGTTCAGCCGATCGATGAAGTGACTCATGGTCGCTCTCCAGGCTCCTGAAAAGATGCGTGGCCCCGCCGGGCCACCCGGTCAGCCTTGGTCGAGTGCGCTCCAGCGCGGACCAGGGCCGGTGACATGCAGGCAATTCTGGGCGATAGACGCCGCGATTACTGCCCGGTTACCTCCATATACCCCCCACCTACCTCCAAGGGGATACAACCCCACGACACCCGGGGTGATAGCCCCTATCAGGGCCTCAGCCGTCCCGCCCCGCCCCGCTGGCGTGGTCCCAGACCATCACCAGCATGCACACCACCAGCGAGGCGTAGAGGAACATGAACCCAGCGGTGCGGATGCCGACCCAGAGATTGCCCAGGGCGAACATCACCGGCAGCAGGGCGCCGAACAGCCCACCCATGGTCAGCGAAAGCCCGCCCACCAGGGCCAGATCGGGGCCATGGTCACGGTGGATCATGCGCATCAGGCTGCCCTGGCCCGTTCCCATGGCCAGCCCCATGGCCACCAGCAGCACCATGAAGGCCCAGAGTGGCGCGGAATAGCGCAGCGTCAGCACCCGTTCCACGCCCTCGACCTGCATGGTGAAGGGGGGGTAGGAGAGCAGGAAGAGGCATATCAGCACGAAGGCGCTGACCCACCAGCGCAGGGCACGAAAGTCATGCGCATCGCTCCAGGCGCCCCCCACCACCTGGCCCAGGCCCACCGCCAGCGGGAAAGGCAGCGCCAGCATGGCCGCGTCGCGCAGCCCGAGCTGGTACTGGGCGCCGAGGAAGGCCGGCAACCACAGCGACAGCGCCACGAAGGCGCCGTAGAAGAAGCTGTAGACCAATGCCAGTCGCCAGGGGCGCCAGTGGTGCAAGGCCGCAAGCCACCCTGCGCGAGCCTTCTCCGCGACGCCGTCGTCATCGGAATCGCGGGGGGCCGCCGGCGGATCCGGGTCGTCGGCGAACAGCCACAGCAGCGTGGCCACCGACAGTACCGGCAACAGATAGAGCATGGGGGCGCTGCGCCAGCCATAGGCCTGGCTGATCAACGGCAGCAGCAGGTAGCTCAGGCCGGCGCCCATCATCCCGGCACCGTAGAGGCCCAGGGCCAGGCCGGCGTGGCGCCGCGGACAGAGCTCCCCCACATAGACCAGCCCCGCTGCCAGGGAACCGGCGCCCAGCCCCAGGCCGGCGCCGGAGAGCAGGAAGTGCAAATAGATGCTGGAGTGGGCCACCGCCCACAGGAAGGGGCAGATCAGCAGCAGGCAGGCGATCATCACGCGCCGCCCCCCATGACGCCTGGCCAGGGCCGCCATGGGCAGCGCCGCCAGCGCCCCGGTCACCATGGGCGTGGCCAGCAGCAGCGCGAAGTCGAGTTCGTCCAGGCCCAGCAGGGCGCGCAGCTCCACCCCCAGCACCGCGAAGATGGTCCAGCTGGCGAACACCAGCACGAAGGCCAGCGGCGACAGCATCACCACCACCAGCGGGCGGTAGCCGACAACGACAGCATCGCGGTCAGACGGGAGTGGCATCATGGGGCCAGGCAACGGTGGAGTGTCTGTCGAAGTCTCAGTAGCGCACTCCCCGGGGTCAAAGGGGCAGTGGAGGTATCCGCCCTACCCCCTTGGGTGTAGTAGACTCCCCACAGCACCACGCATTGCGCCACTCCCCCGACGGCCTGCGAGTCCTATGAAACTGCTGCAACGCTCCCTGGTGGCACGCATCATCGCCTCGCTGCTCGCCATCAGCGCCATGGCCCTGGTCAGCATCGTGGTCACCATGACGGTGGCCAACGACAGCCGCGGTGACGCCGGCGCCATCAACGTGGCCGGTTCCCTGCGCATGAACACCTACCAGATCGTCGCTGCCCTGCAGCGCTACGAGCAGCAGCCCACAGTGGCGCAGCGCTCACGGGTAGAGGAGTTGATGGAGCAGTTCGAGTCGCGTCTGGCCAGTCCCGCACTGACCCGTGCGCTGCCCGGGGCCGAGGATCACTCCCTGCACGAACAGTACCGAATGCTTCAGGGGCGCTGGGAGGAGGCGCTGGCCCCCCAGGTGACCCGCGCCATCGACGGCGGCGGGCTCGAGGTCGAGGCACTGCGCCAGACGCTGGATGGCCTGGTCGGCGATATCGACGCCATGGTCACCCTGCTCGAGCAGAACAGCGAGTCGAAGATCCAGCTGCTCAGCGCCCTGCAGATCCTGTTCCTGGCACTGACCGCGGTGGTGGTGGCCATCGCCCTCTACGATATCCGCCACAACCTGGTGGGGCCGCTGCGCCAGCTGGTGGTATTGGCCCGCGAGGCCGCCCAGCGCAACTTCGGCTACCGTACGCATCTCACCGGCAACGATGAACTTGCCCTGCTCGGGCGCACCTTCGACGGCATGGCCGAGGAGCTCGCCGCCAGCTATGCCGAGCTGGAGGAGCGCGCCTCGCGCAAGAAGGTGGAGCTCGAGCGCAGCAACCGGGCCATGCAGGTGATGCACGACGGCAGCCGCGCCCTCTACGGCGGCGGCAACGACCTGTGCGCCAGCGCCGCACCCATGCTGCGGGAGCTCGAGCAGCTGCTCGAGGTGGGCCCGATCCGGCTGTCGCTGAACGACCCCTACGACGACCGCCAGATCCCGATACTCGCCACCCACTCGCCACGCCGCCCCGAGTACTGTCGTGATCACGACTGTCACGCCTGCCTGCTCGACGCCCAGCCACTTCGCCTGGAGCAGACCGAGCAAGGCGAGTGCCTGCTGCTGCCGGTGAGCGTGGGCGAGCTGATGCTCGGCACCCTGGAGGTGTGGCATCCCCGGCGCCAGCCGCTCTCCGACAGCGTCCGCCGCCTGCTCAACGCCCTGGCCGACCAGCTGGCCACCGCGGTCTACCTGCAGCGCCGCATCGAGGAGCAGCAGCAGGTCACGCTGATGAACGAGCGCGCCATCATCGCCCGGGAGCTGCACGACTCCCTGGCCCAGTCGCTCTCCTACCTCAAGATGCAGGTGGCCAGGCTCGAGCGCATGCAGCAGAAGGAGGCCCCGCGGGAGAGCCAGGCGGCGGTATTCGACGAGCTGCGCACCGGGCTCGACAGCGCCTATCGCCAGCTGCGCGAGCTGCTCACCACCTTCCGCCTCAAGCTGGAGGGCCCGGGGCTGGCCAGCGCCCTGCGCCAGACCACCCGAGAGTTCAGCGACCGACTGGGGTTCCCGGTGGCGCTGGATGTCGATGTGCCGCCCCACCTGCTCAACCCCAACGAGGAGATCCACGTGCTGCAGGTGGTTCGCGAGGCGCTGGCCAATGTCCTCAAGCACGCCAACGCCCACTGGGCCGCCGTCACCATCGGCTTCCAGGCGGCGCAGCTGCACGTCGCCATCGAGGATGATGGCGTGGGTCTCGCAGACGACAGCTCGCCGCCGATGCACTACGGCCTGGTGATCATGCGCGACCGCGCCGACACCCTGGGCGGGCAGATGACGCTGGGCAACCGCCCCGGCGGCGGCACCCGGGTGGAGCTGATCTTCACGCCACAGACCGCACGCCTGATCCACCAGCAGGTGGCTCCCAGCCCGGGCGGCGTCGCCCCCGCTGCCGACGAGGTGGCCGATATCCCCCATGGCAACAGGACTCCAGGATGACCGACACGACTACCGAGCACCCCGCCACCATCCTGATCATCGATGACCATCCGCTGCTGCGTCGCGGCGTCTCCCAGCTGCTGGAGCTGGAGGATGACCTGCTGCTCGCCGGCGAGGCCGGCGATCCCCGGGAGGGCATCCGCCTGGCCCTGGAGCTCGACCCAGACATGGTGCTGCTCGACCTCAACATGCCGCAGATGGACGGCATTGAGACGCTCAAGCGTCTGCGCGACGGCGGCTTCGCCGGCCGCGTGGTGATGTTCACGGTCTCCGACCATGAGGAGGACGTGGTCAACGCCCTGCGGTCGGGGGCCGACGGCTACCTGCTCAAGGACATGGACCCCGACGAGATGGTGCGCCAGCTGCGCCAGGCCTCCCTGGGGCGCATGGTGATCAGCGAGAGCCTCACCGCGCTGCTCGCCGAGGCGCTGTGCAGCCAGCGCAACCAGCCGGCGGCGCCGGATATCCACAGCCTGACCCAGCGCGAGCGCGAGATCCTTCTCGAGCTGGCCGCGGGGCTCTCCAACAAGATGATCGCCCGCAAGCTGGAGATCACCGAGGGCACAGTGAAGGTGCACGTCAAGCACCTGCTCAAGAAGCTCAACCTGCGCTCGCGGGTCGAGGCCGCGGTGTGGGCCGTACAGGAAGGGATCGAGCGCTAACCGAGACCCGGCTCTGTGTGGATACCTCCAAATACCCTCGGGGCGCCGATGCGCCCCCACCACCCCCTTACCGAAACTCGATAATTCTTTATAAACAATTAATTAAAGATTATCCCTCTCTACCTCCCTGGAGGTATACCCGCCCGACGTGGCGTCGTTTGCCACGTTTCCCGATTCCGCCTCCCGGCGTATCTTTCCACCATCTTCGTGCGCCTTGATATCGATCAACCGGTTCGGGGCCGATGCGAGCACCGCTAGACCTCAAGGGGAAACGCCATGACCAGGAAGAATGCCGACATCGAACAGTGGGATGTCGAGAACGAGGAGTTCTGGGAGTCGGAGGGCAAGCGGGTTGCCAACCGCAACCTATGGGTCTCCATTCCCAGCCTGCTGCTGGGCTTCGCCGTCTGGCTGATGTGGGGCATGATCACCACCCAGATGCAGAACCTGGGCTTCCCGTTCACGGTGGAGCAGCTGTTCACCCTGACGGCGATCGCCGGCCTGGCCGGCGCCACCCTGCGCATCCCCGCCTCCTTCATGATCCGCATCGCCGGCGGGCGCAACACCATCTTCCTGACCACCGCCCTGCTGATGATCCCCGCCATGGGCACCGGCATCGCGCTGATGAATCCCGAGACCCCCTTCTGGGTGTTCCAGGCACTCGCGCTGCTCTCCGGCATCGGCGGCGGCAACTTCGCCAACTCGATGAGCAACATCTCCAACTTCTTCCCCAAGAAGCAGCAGGGCTATGCCCTGGGGATGAACGCCGGGCTGGGCAACTTCGGCGTCACCTCCATGCAGATCCTGATCCCGCTGGTGATGACCGTGGGCCTGTTCGGCGCCCTGGGCGGCGACCCCATGGAGCTGCAGAAGGCCAGCGGCACCCTGATCGGGCGCATCGAGGCGGGCACCCAGACCTGGATCCAGAACGCCGGCTTCGTCTGGATGCTGTTCCTGATCCCGCTGGCCTTCGCCGGCTGGTTCGGCATGAACAACCTGCGCACCATCACCCCCAACCCGGGCACACCGCTGCAGGCCTTCGGCAAGATCCTCGGGCTCTACGGGGTCGGTGTCGTGACCTCCATCGTCGGCGTGGTGGCGCTGGGCTATCTCAACATGTGGCTCGCCCTGCCGCTGACCATCGTGCTCACCGTGGTGCTGCTGCGCCTGATTCCCGGTGACATCAAGCCCGGTATCAAGAAGCAGTTCGAGATCTTCTCCAACAAGCACACCTGGTCGATGACCGTGCTCTACATCGCCACCTTCGGCTCCTTCATCGGCTTCTCCGCTGCCCTGCCGCTCTCCATCTCGGTGATCTTCGGCAACATGATGGAGGTCGCCGCCGACGGCAGCATGACCCGCGTCGCCAACCCCGAGGCTCCCAGCGCCCTGACCTGGGCCTGGATGGGCCCCTTCGTGGGCGCCCTGATCCGTCCGGTGGGCGGCTGGATCTCCGACAAGCTGGGCGGTTCCATCGTCACCCAGGTGATCACCGCCATCATGGTGGTGGGCTCGGTGGGCGCCGGCTACGTGATGATGCTGGCCTACAACTCTACCGACCCCAACCAGTACTTCTGGATGTTCCTGCTGCTGTTCATCGTGCTGTTCGCCGCCAGCGGCATCGGCAACGGCTCCACCTTCCGCAGCATCGGCTTCATCTTCGACCCGCAGCAGAAGGGCCCGGCACTGGGCTGGACCTCGGCAGTGGCCGCCTATGGCTCCTTCATCGCCCCGCGGGTGATGGGCGAGCAGATCAAGGCCGGCACCCCGGAACTCGCCATGTACGGCTTCGCGGTCTTCTACGCGCTCTGCCTGGTGGTCAACTGGTGGTTCTACCTGCGCAAGAACGCCTACGTGAAGAATCCCTGAAGCCTCTATGAAGGAGTAATAAAGAGCCGATCTTTCACCATGATAGGTCGGCTTTTTTGATACCGATCAAGGCAATAATCACTCCCTGGCATATCCTGAAACCATCCCTTAACCCGGCAAACTCGGAGGGTCTTATGGCCTCTGAACGCTTCAAGCAAACCTCGGTGCTGATAGCCAACACCTTCGCCTTCACCATGTGCTTCATGGTGTGGACGATGTTCGGCGAGATCGGCGTACCGATCGCAGAGCAGCTCGACCTCAACGGCACCCAGTTCGGCATCCTCACCGCGGTACCCATCCTCACTGGCGCCCTGTCGCGGCTGCCGCTGGGCTCGCTGACCGACCGCTACGGCGGCCGCCCGGTGTTCTTCATTATCCTGCTGGTGATCGTGCCGGCCATCTGGCTGGTGCAGTTCGCCACCGCGTACTGGCAGCTGCTGGTACTCGGCGCCTTCGTCGGCCTCGCCGGCGGCTCCTTCTCGGTGGGCATCACCTACACCGCCAAGTGGTTCGAGAAGGATCGCCAGGGCCTGGCCATGGGGATCTTCGGCGCCGGCAACGCCGGGGCCGCGGTCACCAAGTTCATCGCCCCCACCGTGATCGTGGTACTGGGCTGGCAGGCCGTGCCCAACATCTACGCCGGCATCATGCTGGTCACCGCGGTGCTGTTCTGGTTCTTCACCTACTCCAACCCCGCCCACCGCACCGCCAGCAGCGTCTCGCTGCGCGACCAGCTCAGGGTCCTCAACGACCCCAAGGTGTGGAAGTACTGCCAGTACTACTCGGTAGTGTTCGGCGGCTATGTCGGCGTCTCCCTGTGGCTGACCCGCTACTACATGGGCGAATACGGTTTCGGCATCCAGGTCGCGGCGCTGATCGCCACCATCTTCGTGCTGCCTTCCGGGGTGATCCGCGCCTTCGGTGGCTGGCTCTCCGACCGCTTCGGCGCCCACACCGTCACCTGGACCTGCCTGTGGGCCAGCCTGATCGCGCTGTTCATCATGTCCTATCCCGAGACCCAGTACCGCGTGGCCGGTGCCGGCGGCGAAGGGATGGTCGAGTTTGGCTTCGGCATCCCGGTATGGCTGTTCACCACCGCCCTGTTCGTGGTGGGTATCGCCTGGGGCATCGGCAAGGCCTCGGTATTCAAGTACCTCTCCAACGAGTACCACGAGAACCTCGGCCTGGTCTCCGGCATCGTCGGCCTGGCCGGCGGTATCGGCGGCTTCCTGCTGCCGATCATGTTCGGCGCCCTGGTGGATATCACCGGCGTGGCCACCACCGTGTGGATGCTCTGCTTCGGTGTGACCCTGGTCTCGATCATCTGGATGTGGTGGACCGAGCGTCGCGTGCCGATGCTGACCCGCGACGAGAAACATCCGGGCAAATCCGCCGAGACCCAGTCCGCCGAAACCCAATCCGCCGAAACCAGGCCGACCGAGAGTTGATCCAGGCCAAGTCTTCCCGCAAGGTCTCGCGCTATAGTAGCATCCTGAATACATCTTAGGCCGGCCCGCCAGGGCCGGTCGCCTGCCAAGCGAGGACCCGTCATGTCCACCCCTCAGGCCTTCCCTGCCGCTTCCGGCGACCACTTCGCCGACGCGAATCCCGGCAAGCAGTCCCGCGGGCGCGGCGCCGCCATCATCGTCTACATGCTGTTCCTGGGCAGCGTGCTGGCGGTGGTCACTGCACCCATCGCCGTGCTGATCGCCCATTTCAAGCGTCCCGGTGCCGAGCCCTGGGTGCAGAGCCACCTGCAGTTCCAGATCCGTACCTTCTGGCTCGGCGTGCTGGGCGGCGCCGCCTTCATCGCCACCTGGCAGCTGCTGGGGCTGGCCGGCATCCCGCCCATGGCGCCCTGGGCCATGGGTTACCTCTACTTCACCGCCTGCATGATCTGGATGGTGGGGCGCTGCGCCGTGGGCATCGCCCGGCTGACCTCCAACCGCCCGATAGACAACCCGCGCAGCCTGGCCTTCGGCGGCTCCCGGGTAACCCTGACCGACGCATGAGGGAACAGGAGCTTCCCAACCCCGGGTGGGGGCCGCTCTCCGCCTTGCCCGGCAACCCGCTGATGTGGGTGCTGATCCTCAGCGAGTTGCTGGTGTTCATGGCGTTCTTCGCCCTCTATGCCGCCGAGCGTGCCGCCCAGGTGGCGCTGTTCGACGCTTCACAGCAGGAGCTCGACCCGCTGATGGGCGGGCTCAATACCCTGGTGCTGCTGACCAGCGGCCTGTGCGTGGCGCTGGCCGTGGAGGCCAGTGCCGCGGAACGTATCCGCCGTACCCGCCAGTGGCTGGCCGCCGCCATGGGGCTGGGCGTGCTGTTCGGGGTGATCAAGGTGGTCGAGTATTCGAGCAAGTTCGCCGTGGGGATCACCCCGGACACCAATACCTTCTTCGGCTTCTACTACGGCCTGACCGCCTTCCATTTCGCCCACGTGCTGTTCGGCCTGGCGCTGCTGGCCCTGGTCAGCTGGCGCACCAGCCTCGAGAACGTGGAGACCGCCGCCGCCTTCTGGCACATGGTCGACCTGATCTGGATCCTGCTCTACCCGCTGCTCTATTTATTGCGCTGAGGGCTCCCTATTGCGCTGAGGGCTCCCTTTTGTGCTGAACCGGAGGATGGCATGACCTCGCTGCCCGGTACCCGCCGACTGTTGACCACCTGGGCGATCCTGATGGGACTGACCCTGGTGTCCATGGTTTCGGCGCTCTTCGACGCCAACGACTGGCAGGCGCTGCCGCTATGGTCGGCGGCCCTGGTGATCCTGGCTACCGGCTTCAAGGCCCAGCGCCTGCTGATGGTCTACCTCAACCTGCGCATGGCCACCCCGGCCTGGAAGGGCGCCTTCGTGGGCCTGGTGGCGCTGACCCTGGCGCTGATCGGCGCCGGCTACCTGGTGGCACGGCTGACCTGACACTCGCTTCTCACAATGCCGAAGGGCCTGCATTGGCAGGCCCTTAGTCGTCGTGCGGTGCTGTTTCCTGGGGGGTGGCTAGCGCCGCTGCGGGTGATCGGGTGGCGTGCTTGCCCGGGCCCAGTTCTCCAGGGCGCGGCCCAGGCGCATCAGGGCATAGACCATGACCGGGGTCAGCAGCATCAGGCCGATGCCCCAGTCGCGGTTATTGATCAACCAAACCAGCGGCAGCACCAGCGCCACGGCGACCAGGCACCAGGCCGCCACGGCAAGGATCAGTCGGGTTTGAACGGTCATGGCGCGCTCCTCGGCGACGGTTCGACTGGCGAGTGGGAATGGAAAGGGCTCAGGTGGCGATGATCTGGCGGTAGATGCCCGGCAGGGCCAGTGACAGGTGCTCCGGGCGCTGCACGATGGCGTAGCCGCCACGACCGAAGAGGTGGGGGATATACTGCCCCGCCTCACGGTCGATGGTCACCCCGAACACCCGCACCTCCTGGCGCCGCGCTTCCAGCACCGCCTTGCGGGTATCCTCGATGCCGTAGCGCCCCTCGTAGTAGTCGTTGTCGTTGGGCTTGCCGTCGGTAAGCATCAGCAGCAGCCGGTGCCGATTGGGGCGTTCGCTCAGTTGCTTGGTCAGGTGGCGAATGGCCGGCCCCATGCGGGTATAGCTGCCGGGACGCAGCGCCGAGATGCGCCGCGTCACTCGATCCCCCATGGGCTCGTCGAACTCCTTCAGGGTGTTGACCCACACCTTGTGGCGGCGCTGGGAGGTGAAGCTGTGAATCGAATAATCGTCGCCACAGCCGGCCAGGCCATTGCCCAGCACCAGCAGCGCCTCCTTGGCCACGTCGAGCACCCGGCGGTCCTGCAGCCACGCCTCGGTGGAGAGCGAGACATCCACCAGGATCGATACCGCCAGGTCGCGGGCCTGGGTGCGGCTGGCCATGTAGAGACGATCGCTGGCCTCGCCGGTGGCGGCCAGGTCGCAGCGCGAGCGGATGACCGCATCCATGTCGAGTTCGCTGCCATCCAGCTGGCCGCGCAGGATCTCGCGCCGCGGGCGCAGCGCCTCGAATTCGCGACGCACGCGGCGGATGCGCCTGCGGGTCATCTCGTCGGGCGCCCAGTCCTCGCCTTCCTCACTCTGCACGTCGCTGTGCACCACACAGTGATCAGGCAGGTAGGCCTGCTTGCGGTGGTTCCACTCGGGATAGAGATGCTTGCCCTTGAGGCGGTCGCCAACAGCCTCGTCAGGGGCGAGGTCGAGGTCGAGCTTGAGCCGGGAGGAGGCCTTCTTGCGGTTGGAGCTGAGCACGATCTCGTCCATCTGATCGGCCGCCTGGCGTGCCTCCTCCTCTTCCTCGTCATCCACATGGCGATTGAGGTTCACCATCTCCGCCCAAGAGAGCATCTTCTCCATGTTGTTGAGCATCAACGGATCGTCACGATCGGCCTGGTCCTGCTCGCGGCGATCGGCCTGGCGCTTGCCGTGGTCATCGTCGGGCGAGGCGGCGGCGCTGGCCAGCTCCTCGTCATCATCCACGCTCTGCTCGCGTGCGCCGTCGCGGGTGCCCAGAGTGACCGCCTGTCCCCACAGCGGCACCGGCAGCGGCGGGCGATAGCCGCGTGGCGCGCGGAACTCCTCCAGCGGGAAGTCGCTCTCGCGGATGGCACGCTGCATGGCCAGGGCCCAGGCCTCCTCGGGGTCGGGGGCTCCGAGCTCGGCGCATATTGCCGACTCCAGGGCCGCCTCTCTGGGCGGCAGGCGCTTTCTCTGTGGCCGGATGGCCAGCAGTTCGCCGCACAGACGGACATAGCGCTCGGCAAGGCCGGGGAAGCGCGCCAGGGCGGCACGGGCGGTACGCCGCGCCTCGCGCAGCCGCGCCAGATCGGCCTGCAGAGGATCCTGTGGATATGTCAGCGGACGTGCCTCGGCCAGGTAGGCGGTCAGCCACAGGTAGAGGTCGCGGTTGAGAGCGGCCTCGGGGTAGAGCGCCAGGCGTGGCGGCAACAGCAGGTTCTCCTCGTCACGGCGGGCCTGGTCCAGGGCCTCCTCGTCGAGGCCCAGGCGCTGACGCAGACTCAGCCGGTGAGCCGAGGCGCGCCGGGCGATGGCCGCCACCTCGATGCCCTGCTCCCCACCGCCGGCGCGGAAGAAGACCCCCAGCATGGGGCGCAGGCTCTCGAGGCTGACCGCCGCCTCGGGGTGATCGGGGTAGCTCGCCGCCCCGGAGGCCCAGCGGTGCCAGAAACGGCCGACAGTCTCCTCGACCTCAAGAAAGTCCAGCATGATCAAGCTCCCGGGTATCGAAAGGGGCTGATTCGGGGACCTCCTCTTCGGCTTGCCCCCGGCGCCCCTTCCTTCAAGAAATATCTCATCAACCGAAGGTGGCCTGGATGGCCTCCATCAGGCCCTCCTGGACATCCGCATCATCGGAGAGCGGCTCCACCAGGGTGGCGCGGGCGGCATCGCGGATCGGCATGCCAGCCTGGATCAGGGTGGCGCAGTAGACCAGCAGGCGGGTGGAGACGCCCTCCTCCAGGTCCTGGCCCTTCATGGCACGCAGGCTGGCCGCTAGGTTGACCAGGGCGCTGCAGCGCTCGGGGTCCAGGCCGCTCTCGCGGGCGACGATATCGCGCTCCACCCTGGGCGGCGGGAAATCGAAGGACATCGCCACGAAGCGCTGGCGGGTACTGGGCTTCAGTGACTTGAGGATGTGCTGGTAGCCGGGGTTGTAGGAGACCACCAGCATGAAGTCGTCCGGTGCCTCGAGCAGTTCGCCGGTACGCTCCAGCGGCAGCAGGCGGCGGTCGTCGGTCAGCGGGTGCAGCACCACGGTGACGTCCTTGCGCGCCTCGACTACCTCGTCGAGGTAACAGATGCCGCCCTCGCGCACCGCGCGGGTCAGCGGGCCGTCGACCCAGCGTGTCTCGCCACCCTGCAGCAGGTAGCGGCCGGTCAAGTCGGCGGCGGTGAGGTCATCGTGGCAGGAGACGGTGAACAGTGGCTTGCCCAGCTTGGCGGCCATATGGCTGACGAAACGGGTCTTGCCGCAGCCGGTGGGGCCCTTGAGCAGCAGCGGCAGGCGCTGCTCGTAGGCATGCTCGAACATGGCGCACTCGTTGCCCACGCTGTCGTAGTAGGGAATCTCCTGGTCGGCGGGCTGCGCCGCCGCGGGGGAGAGGGTCATGGCGAAACTCCGTGTGGGTCAATCGAAGAGGGCCCCTGGCGGGGCCCTCGGGTGATCAGGCGCGATCGGCGCCAGCGGTGAGCTGAGTCCCGCCTGCGGGAACCTGCTCACGGGCAGGGCCGAAGAAGGCGTAGAGCAGCAGGCCGCTACCGATGGCCACGGCGATGCCGGAGCCCAGGCGCATGCCATAGAACAGCACCAGCTGGTCCTGCACCTCCATGAAGTTCATGCCCAGCACGCGCTGCAGGTGGGTCTGGACGACGCCTGCAAAGGTCAGCGTGAAGGTCATGAAGCACATGGCGCCGGTCACGATCCAGAAGCCCCACATGTTCATTACCTGGTTGTAGGGCTGGACGCGGCGCAGCTGCGGCATGGCGAAGCTGATGATACCCAGCATCAGCATCACGTAGGCGCCGTAGAAGGCCAGGTGGCCGTGGGCCGCGGTGACCTGGGTGCCGTGGCTGTAGTAGTTGACCCAGTGCAGGGTGTGCATGAAGCCCCACACGCCGGCGCCGAAGAAGGCAACGGTCGGGCAACCGAGCGCCCACAGCATGGCGGCCTTGTTGGGGTGGTTACGGCTGCCCTTCCAGAACATGGTGAAGGCGAACACCACCATGGCGAAGAAGGGGATCACCTCCAGGGTGGAGAAGATGCTGCCGATGGGCTGCCAGTAGCTCGGCGCACCGATCCAGTAGTAGTGGTGACCGGTGCCCAGCAGGCCGGAGAACAGCGACAGGCCGACGATGACGTAGAGCCACTTCTCGATCACCTCGCGGTCGACGCCGGTCATCTTGATCAGCAGGTAGCCGAGCAGGGAGGCCATGATCAGCTCCCACACGCCCTCGACCCAGAGGTGCACCACCCACCACCAGTAGAGCTTGTCCACGGCGAGGTTGGAGGGGTTGTAGAAGGCGAACAGCCAGAATACCGCGGCCAGCCACAGGCCCAGCATCAGCACCAGGTTGATGGCGGTGCGGCGCCCCTTGAGCAGGGTCATGCTGGTGTTGAACAGGAACATCAGGAAGGAGATGGTGATCAGCACCTTGACCCAGAACGGCTGCTCGAGGAACTCGCGCCCCTCGTGGATCCCGAACTGGTAGCCGACCAGCGCCGCGGCACCGGCGAAGGCGAAGATCGCCAGCTGGATATAGGCGATGGTGGGACTGTGGATCTCCTGCTCGGCCTCTTCCGGCATCAGGTAGTAGGTCGCGCCCATGAAGCCGATCAGCAGCCACACGATCAGCAGGTTGGTATGGCTGACCCGCATGATGTTGAAGGGCATCAGCTCGGCCATGAAGTTCGGCCACACATAGACAGAGGCAGCCAGCAGCCCGAAGACGATCTGCAGCGCGAAGAGCGCCATGGCCACCATGAAGAATGGCAGGGCCACCTTCTGGGTTTCATATTTCATTGGTGTCGTTCTCCTTGATTCATCCCGGTCCGGCGATCCGGCGGTCCGGCGATCCGGCGTTCAGGTGGTTCAGCCGGCGGGGTGCGGCGGCCAGTCCTGGTCGTCGATGCCGTCGGTCCACTCGAGGAAGTCGATCAGCGCGTTCATCTCCTCGTCGCTGAAGTCGTAGGCCGGCATCTGGCGGCGGCCCTGGGTGCCCAACGGCTGGGCGCGGATCCACGCGGCCAGGCCGGCACGCGCCGCCTCGGGGTTCTGGTGGCCGCCGTAGCGTTCCCAGACGTTACCCAGCTCCGGCGCGAAATAGGCGCCCTCGCCCATGATGCTGTGGCAGTTGATGCACATGTTCTTTTCCCAGATGTGCTTGCCTTCCACGACAGACTCGGTGAGCCCCTCCTTGTCGGTGGACTTGTTGACCATGTACCAGTGGCTGTGCGCCGTCAGGGCGGTGAACAGCAGAAAGAAGAACAGCGACCCGCCATAGAAAATATTGCGGGCCGCCGACTTGGTGAGACCGTCGGCCATGAATCTTTCCCCCCTTGCTCGTCTGGCAGGCGCGTCGCGGAATCCACGGGTTACGCCTGGCGATTTCTTAACATGCATTGCTGATGCATGTTAAGCCTACCAGAAGAGAGTGGCTCAAGGCTTTGACGCTGGTCAAATAGTGCAGGAAGGTAGCAAATCGCGAGCGGTCAGAACCCGAAAGAACGCCGCCCGCGTGGGGATAAAGGGCTTGTCGGCAAGCCTAGCACAGCCTGGCGGCCTCAGTGGCCGAGAATCTGGCTGAGGAACAGCTGGGTACGCTCGGACTGCGGGTGGTTGAAGAACTGTTCGGGGGGTGCCTGCTCGATGATCTGCCCCTGATCCATGAAGATCACCCGGTCGGCGACGGTCTTGGCGAAGCCCATCTCGTGGGTGACACAGAGCATGGTCATGCCCTCGCGGGCCAGCTCGACCATCACGTCGAGCACCTCCTTGATCATCTCGGGGTCCAGCGCCGACGTGGGCTCGTCGAAGAGCATCACCTCGGGCTGCATGCACAGCGCCCGGGCGATGGCCACCCGCTGCTGCTGGCCACCGGAGAGCTGGCCAGGGTACTTGCGGGCCTGGTCGGCGATCTGCACCCGCTCGAGGATCTCCATCGACGTGCGCTCGGCCTCGGCGCGCGGCTTCTTCTGCACCCAGGTCTGGGAGATGCAGCAGTTGTCCAACACGCTCAGGTGGGGAAAGAGGTTGAAGTGCTGGAACACCATGCCGACATTACGGCGGATCTGCTCGATGCGCTTCACGTCCCTGGTCATGGGCATGCCATTGACCACGATGCGCCCCTCCTGATGCTCCTCGAGGTGGTTGATGCAGCGGATCAGGGTCGACTTGCCCGAACCCGAGGGGCCGCAGATGACGATGCGCTCGCCGCGGGCCACGGTCAGGTCGATATCGCGCAGCACGTGGAAGTCGCCATACCACTTGTTGAGCCCGGCAATCTCGATCATCGGCGAGTCGGCCTGGGCGGCATTTGCCTGGTTCATGTCGGGTCGAATCCTTGTTGTCAGTTGCGATGGCCGGTGTGCAGGCGGCGCTCGATGTACTGGCTGTAGCGCGACATGCTGAAGCAGAACACCCAGAACACCAGGGCGGCGAAGACATAGCCCTCGGTGGCGAAGCCCAGCCAGTCACTGTCGGTCAGCCCCGCCCGGATGATCGCCAGCAGGTCGAAGAGGCCGATGATCAGCACCAGTGAGGTATCCTTGAAAAGCGCGATGAAGGTGTTGACGATGCCGGGGATCACCAGCTTGAGCGCCTGGGGCAGCACGATCAGCGCCATGCGCTGCCAGTAGCCCATGCCCAGCGCCTTGGCGGCCTCCTCCTGCCCCCGCGGGATCGCCTGGAGTCCACCACGCACCACCTCGGCCATGTAGGCACTCCAGAACAGCATGATGCCCACCAGGGCCCGCAGCAGCTTGTCGAACTCCACCTGGGTCGGCACGAACAGCGGCAGCATCACCGAGGCCATGAACAGCACGGTGATCAGCGGCACGCCGCGCCAGAACTCGATGAATACCACGCAGAAGCCACGCACCAGCGGCATCTTCGAACGCCGCCCCAGGGCCAGCACCACGCCGATGGGCAGCGAGCCGACGATCCCCACGGTGGCGATGGTCAGGGTCAGCATCAGACCGCCCCAATCGCGCGTCGGTACGTGTTCGAGGCCAAAGCTGCCACCCACCAGCAGGAAGAAGGCCACCATCGGGAAGCCCACCAGGGCGAACAGCCCCACCCAGCGCTTGGCGGGCAGGCGTGGGATGGCCAGCCAGGCCACCAGCACCGCCATCAGCAGGAAGACCAGATCCACCCGCCAGCGCTCGGCCTCGGGGTAGAAGCCATAGACGATGGACTCGAAGCGGGCGCTGATGAACACCCAGCAGGCTCCCTCGCCGCTGCACGCCTCCCGTGAGTTGCCGATCCAGTCGGCCTGCAGCACCGCCCACTGCAGCGCCGGCCACAGCAACCAGGCCAGCAGTGCGGCGGTGACCACCGTCACCGCCCCGTTGAGCGGCGTATTGAAGAGGTTGGCCCTGAGCCACCCCACCGCCCCCCGGCGCAAGTCGGGCGCGCGGCGCTCGGGAATCATCTCGGTTCGGGTCGAAGTCGGTTCCATGTCACCGCTCCTTGAGCAGGGTGCGCGCGTTGTAGAGGTTCATCAGCGCGGACACCACCAGGTTGATCAGCAGGTAGACGGCCATGGTCATGGCGACGATCTCGATGGCCTGCCCGGTCTGGTTCAGCGCCGTGCCGGAGAACACCGCCACCAGGTCCGGGTAGCCGATCGCGGTGGCCAGCGAGGAGTTCTTGATCAGGTTGAGGTGCTGGCTGGTCAGCTGCGGCACGATCACCCGCATCGCCTGGGGAATCACCACCTTGCGCAGGATGATGCCGGCGGGCAGGCTCAGCGCCTTGGCGGCCTCCACCTGCCCCTGGGGTACCGACTGGATCCCAGAGCGTACGATCTCGGCGATGAAGGAGGCGGTGTAGATGGAGAGCGCCAGCCACAGTGCGATCAGCTCGGGAAGCACCGTCACGCCACCCTGGAAGTTGAAGCCCTTGAGCGTCGGGATGGACCACTCCAGCGGCATGCCGGTGACCAGGAAGGTGGCGAAAGGCAGCCCGATCAGCAGCAGGGCACCCAGCCTGAACACCGGCAGCGGCCGGCCGGTTTCGGCCTGGCGACGCTTGGCGAAACGCACCAGCCCCCAGGTGGCGAGAACCGCCACCAGCAGCGCCCAGGGAGTAGCAGCGAAGCCGGCCAGCGGCTGGGGGTCGGGCAGGACCACGCCGCGCACGTTGAGGAAGATCACCTCGAACAGCGAGAGGCTGTCGCGCGGGCTGGGCAGGGCCTGCAGCACGGCGAAGTACCAGAAGAGGATCTGCACCAGCAGCGGGATATTGCGGAAGATCTCCACGTAGGCGGTGGCCAACCGGGCCAGCAGCCAGTTGGGCGACAGCCGGGCGATGCCCACGGCGAAGCCGATCAGGGTCGCCGCCACGATACCCATGGCGGAGACCAGCAGGGTATTGAGCAGGCCCACCACGAAGGTGCGGGCATAGGTGCTGTCGCCGGAGTAGTCGATCAGCGTCTGGGGAATCGAGAAGCCGGCACGCTCCTGAAGGAAGCCGAAGCCGGTGGTGATGCCCCGGGCCTCGAGGTTGGCCAGGGTGTTGGACACCACCATGGCGATGAACGCCCCCAGTGCCAGCAGCAGGATGCCCTGCACCAGCAGGGCGCGGAAGGTGGGGTCACGCCATAGCGGCCCCCTCTCCCGTGAGGAAGAACGCAGCATAACGAGCCTCGCAGACGTACCCGGAACGGCACCACGCATGTCGCCATGCGTGGTGCCAGGTCATTGGACGTTCAGGATGGGTCAGCGAACCGGCGGCGCATAGAGGATGCCGCCCTCGTTCCACAGCGCGTTCACCCCGCGGCTGATCTGCATGGGGGAGTCCTCGCCCACGGTGCTGGCGAACACCTCGCCATAGTTGCCCACGTGCTTGACGATGTTGTAGGCCCAGTCATTGCCGATACCCAGCTGCTCGCCATAGTTGCCGTCAACGCCCAACAGACGCGCTACCTGGGGGTTGGGGGCATCGTCGCGCATCTCGTCGACGTTCCCGGAGGTCACGCCCAGCTCCTCGGCGTTGACCATGGCGAAGATCGACCACTGCACGATATCGAACCACTGGTCATCCCCCTGGCGCACCACGGGCCCGAGTGGCTCCTTGGAGATCAGCGTCTCGAGGATCTCGACACTGTCCGGCTCAGGCAGCTGCAGGCGCAGGGCACTGAGCTGGGAAGTGTCGGAGGTCAGGATGTCGCAGCGGCCGCTGGCGAAGCCCTGGGCGGTCTGGTCGGGGGTGTCGAAGGTGACGGTCTGGATCTCGATGCCACGGGAGGGGAAGTAGTCGGCCAGGTTGAGCTCGTGGGTGGTGCCGGACTGGATGCAGATCGAAGCGCCATCGAACTGCTCTGGCCCCTCGATACCCAGGTCCTTGGCCACCATGAAGCCCTGGCCATCGTAGAAGGTAGTGGCGGTGAAGTTCAGGCCCAGCGAGTTGTCGCGGGTCGCCGTCCAGGTGGTGTTGCGCGAGAGCACGTCGATCTCGCCGGACTGTAGTGCGGTGAAGCGCTCCTTGGCGGTCAGCGGGGTGAAGGAGACCGCTTCCGGATCGCCCAACACGGCGGCGGCGATACCGCGACAGGTCTCCACATCGAGCCCCTGCCAGGTGCCATTCTCGTCGGGGGAGGAGAAGCCGGAAAGGCCGACGTTGACACCGCAGCGCAGCTCGCCGCGCTCCTGGACCTCGTCCAGGGTGGCGGCAGAGGCCTGGGCGGAAAGCCCCACGCCGAGGGCCAGGGCAGGAAGGGACCACAGCATCTTGTTGTTGTAACGCATGAAAGACTCCCGGTCTGTTATGTCTTGATCTGCTGATGCAGCAGCCTCGAACCTAGCAGAGCCGGGAGTTCCGATGCCAATAAGGCGATTAAACGCTTGTCCCAGCGGCCCGGAGGGCCGCCGTAGTCAGGAGTCGGTGATGTCCTCGATCCAGGTCAGCGCCGCGACACCGCGGGGCAGGCCCAGGGTGGGGATGGAAAGCATGGCCACCTGCTTGAGGGCCTCCGCGGTCTCGCCCTCCTCCAGGGCGCGGCGGGCATGGGAGTGCACGGCGCCCTCGGAGCGTGCGCCCACGGCCAGGGCCAGCTTCACCAGTCGGCGGGTACGCGCGTCCAGCGGGCCACTCTCGGCACAAGCCCTGCCCAGCTCGGCGTAGGCGTCCCACACTTCGGGGTACTGCTCGGCCACCTGACCGGCACCGGAGGGAAGATCCTGTTTCGACATGCCAAGTTCCTTCTGCGGATGAATGTGGCGTCAGTATAGGTCACTCGACCGGGGCCGCGTCACGCCAGCCAGGAGAGCGCGCTCTTGGTGATGGCCGCGCCCAGCATGTACAGGAACACCAGTACCGCCGCCACACCGGCCACGCCACGCACCGCCGGGCTTCGCCCGCGCTTGATCGCCAGCGTGCCCAGGCCGATGTAGACCAGCAGGGCGATCAGCTTGGCGGCCAGCCAGGGATGCTGGTGGGGCCATAGCGAGAGCATCACCATCAGCACCACACCCAGCGTCAGCAGCAGCGTGTCGATGACATGGGGGGCGATCCTCACCCAGCGCGCCTGCAGCACCGGCGCCTCGCGCACCGACCAGACGGCGCGCAGCATGAAGAAGAGGATGCTCAGGGTGGCGGCGGTGATATGCAGGTGCTTGATAAGGAAGTAGTGTTCCATCGAGGCGCTCCGAGTGCGTGGCTAGCCATCCTTGCCGTCGGCACGGGGCGACAGCAGCGGCCCCGTATAGTGGAACAGGAAGACGCCATAGGCCAGGCACCAGAAGATGATTCCCAGGTTGTAGGTCCAGTGGGTGATCTGCGGGAAGAGCACCAGCACCGGCGAGCGCAGGAGCGCAGCGGCCACCATCAGCGCGAGGGCCACCCCGATGCCGGGCAGGCAACGGATGGGGCGTGCGGTGTGGCCCAGCGAGACCCGCGCCATCATCGACAGCATCATGGTGCCCATGCCGCCGATGGTCAGGGCGTGCAGCGCGGCATCCGCGCGGCTGCCGGCGAGCAGCGCCAGGGCCCACATGACCAGGCCCAGCGGAATGCAGGCATAGCTCAGGTGCAGGCCCCACAGCAGTGGCTCGCGCCAGCTGTGCTGGCCGCCCCAGCGCGCCAGGCGCACGGCGTTGGCCACCGCCGCCAGCAGCATCAGGCCCGCCAGCAGCGCGGGGGGCAGCGCCACGCCCAGGGCGACGAGCAGCTGGCCGACCACCACCGCCATCACGCTACCCAGGCTCAGGTATTCGAGAACCGGAATCGGCGGTTTGCGAGTCAGCCCCAGGCGGTTGGCGGTGAACATGGCGATCACCCGACCGCCCACCACCACCATCAGCAGGGTGATCAGCAGCACCGCCAGGTGTGCGGCAGGGCGAATCAGCTCCGCCTCGCCGGAGAGCACGCCCAGGTGCATCAGCAGGTTGGCCAGGGTCAGCAGTCCCAGGGCCGGCAGGAAGATCAGGTTGCGCCAGCGCCGCGCACGGATCACCAGGCTCGCCATCACCGCCGCCACCACCGGCAGGAAGGCGAGATCCACCGCCGCCACCAGCCAGCCTGGCAGCCCCATGGGAAAGGCCATCAGCACACGCGCCGCCAGCCACAGTGCGACCAGCCCCAGCAGCGGCCCGCCCTTGAGGCTGGGCAGCCCGGTCCAGTTCTGCACCGCGGTGAGCAGGAAGCCCGCCACCACGGCAACGGCAAAACCGAACAGCATCTCGTGCTGGTGCCAGAACATCAGCCCGCCCTGGGGGCGCAGCAGGATATCGCCGTGCCAGAAGGCGAACCACACCACCAGGGAGAGGATGCTGAACAGCGCGGCGAGCAGGAAGAAGGGACGGAAGGCCAGACGCGCCACCGCTAGCTGGGTCGGTGCGAAGGCGGTCTGGCTGGTGCGGGAGGAGGTCATGTCGCGATACCCGTATGAGACGCTTGGATGGTGCCATTGTGCGCCGACGGGCTCGCGACTTCCATGACAGGTATCAAGAATACTTCTTATGGCACCTCAGTGGCTGGTGCCCTCCTCGTACCTGGTCTTGTTCCAGACGTTGTACTTGCCGGAGGGCTTGCTCATCGGGATGCGCTTCTCCTCCTCGAGGGTCTCGGCGTCATAGACGATCACCGCGCCATCGTCTTCCCACAGGCTGAGCAGCAGCTTCTCGCCGTAGCGATCGAACTCCACGTGGGCGGCGGTCTTGCCGGGCTCGGGAATCAGCGTCTCGACGATCTCGAGGCTCTGCTTGTCGATGACATGCACCCGGTCGCGGTTGGGGCCGAAGAAGACGTCCGCCCAGACATAGGGCGAGTTGGCATGGCTGCGCATGAAGAAGCCGGGGCCATCGGTCTCGAGGGTCTTGATGACCTCCCAGCTGGTCATGTCGATGATCGATACCGCCGCCCGGGTCAGGTGGGGCGTCGCCATCACCCGGCGCCCCTCATGTTCCCAGGTGATGCCCGAGCCGAGGTGGGGCATCCCCTCCAGGGGCAGGTCGGCTACCTTCTCGCCACTGTCCAGATTGACCACCATGCCGCCCTGGCCGCCCCGTGAGGCGCCGATGACGTGCGCGTAGTCGAGGTCGAAGAAGAAGTCATCGAGGTAGTCCGGGACCGGGATGCGCCGCACCCGGAAGTTGGGCGTGTCGTGGCCACGTCGTGGCGCCAGCGGCGTCGCCATGTGGCCGGTGGAGACCACCGGCTCGGTGGGCAGCGGCCAGGGAATCTCCCACACCTCCTCGATATCCTTCAGCGCGGCGATGAAGCTGCCCCGCGGCGGGGCGGCGTAGACGGCGCTGACCCGCGAGCTCTCGCCGTTCTCGCCCACCGCCGGATAGACCTTCATCAGGTCGAGGTTGTGGGCATCGAAAAGCACCAGGCTGTGGGGCAGGTAGTTGGCGGCCATCACGTAGCGGCCATCCCCGGAGACGGCGATATTGCGCATGTTGATACCGGCGCGCACCTCGGCCACCACCTGCATGTTGTAGATGTCGTACTTGGTCACCCAGCCGTCCCGGGAGCCGAAGAACACGTAGCGTCCATCCGGGGTGTACTTGGGTCCGCCGTGCAGGGCATAGCGGGTGGCGAAGCGATGAATCGGCTCGAAGGTATCGCCGTCGAGCAGGGTGGCGTGGTGGTCACCGGTCTCCACCACGATGAACAGGTTGAGCGGGTCGGCGTCGAAGCGCGGTTCGTCAGGCAGGCTGCCATCGGGATGGTGCACCAGCTGGCTGGCCAGGATCTCGTCGCGCCCCCAGCTCGGCTCCACCTCGGGCTCGCGGTAGATCCACTCGGCCAGCGAGGTGACCTGATCCTCTTCGAGCTGATCGGCAAATCCCGGCATCTGGCTGGCCGCACGGCCGTCACGGATCACCGCCTCGGCGGCTGCCGGCTTGAGACGTGACAGGTTGCCCGGCAGCAGCGCCGGGCCGATACCACCCAGGCGGTCGGCACCGTGGCAGGAGGCACAGTGGGTCTGGTAGAGCGCCTCGGTATCCGCACCACCCTCGGCCAGGACGGCCGCGGGCAGCAGCATGGCAACAGCCAGCAGCGCCAGGAGTCGCGGGATCATTGCGAGTCTTCCATGAACTGTCACAGGGCAATCCGCTCCAGGGCGGCACCCTCGATAAAGGAGGCCTCCTCCGGCGCGGGCTGGGCCAGGGTATCGGCCAGGCGCACCACCTCACCCACCACGATCAGGGTGGGCGGACGCAGCCCTTCCCTGGCGATGGTCTCGACCAGCTCGCCCAGGCAGGTGATGACCTGGCGCTGCTCGGGGGTGGTGCCACGCTCGACCAGGGCCACCGGGTGCTCGGCCGGCAGGCCGTGGCGCTGCAGCTCGCGGCGAATCAGCTCGGCATTGGCCAGGCCCATGTAGAACACCGTGGTCTGGTGCGGGGCGGCCAGCGAGGCCCAGTTCAGGGCCAGGTCACCATCCCCCTTGCAGTGGCCGGTAACGAAGGTGACGCTCTGGGCATAGTCACGATGGGTCAGCGGGAAGCCACCGTAGGCGGCACAGCCCTGGGCGGAGGTGATGCCCGGCACCACGCGAAAGCCCACGCCATGCTCGATCAGCACCTCGGCTTCCTCGCCGCCGCGACCGAAGATGTAGGGGTCGCCCCCCTTGAGGCGCACCACGCGACGGCCCTCCCGGGCCAGGCGCACCAGCAGGGCGTTGGTCTCGTCCTGGGTCAGCGCATGGCAGCGCGACGCCTTGCCCACGTAGAAGCGTCGCGCCCTGGGGCTGGCCAGGGCCAGCACCTCACGGGAGACCAGCCGGTCGTAGACCAGGCAGTCGGCCTGCTCGATCAGCGACAGGGCACGCAGGGTCAAGAGGCCGGGATCTCCGGGGCCGGCGCCGATGATGGCCACCTCGCCGGACGCCAGCGGCGCCTCGGCCAGGTCATAGGAAACACGGTGTGACGGCATGGCGGTACTCCTCGCTAGCCTCAGCTGATCTCGACGGCCTGGATGGCCTCATGGGGTGGGGAGGAATAGGGTGCCGCCACCCGACGCTCGCCCCCCTCGGCGACGCCGATCTCGGCGTTGGTCAGGTAACAGCCGGGATCCTCCTCCCAGGGATCGCCGCTGACCTTCCAGGCGCGTACCCGTGTGTTGCCGTTGCAGATCGGCAGGTAACGGCACTCGGCGCAGCGCCCCTTGAGCGGCCGCGGCCGCTGGCGGAAGCCGACCATCAGCGGGTCCCGGGTATCACGCCAGATCGTGGAGAAGGGGCGCTCGCGGACACTGCCCAGGTCGTGGTCCCACCAGAAGGTATCCGGGTGGACGTGGCCCAGGTTGTCGATATTGGCGATATGCTCGCCGGAGGCGTTGCCGCCCCAGTCGAGCAGCCGCTGCTCCAGGGCCGCGGCCTGGTCGGGGAAGTGCTCCCGGGCCCACATCAGCAGGAAGGGCCCATCGGCGTCGTTGTTGCCGGTGACATACTCGCGCTCCACGCCACGCGAGAGCTCATCGCGGCAGTGGTCGAAGAGCCGGGTCATGGCGTCGCGGGTCATCTGGTGCCAGGCGTCCTGCTTGCTGTGGCGCCGGCCGCGGCCGCCGTAGTTGAGGTGCGAGAGGTAGAACTTGTCGACGTCATGCTCGTCGAGCAGGGCCAGGATATCGCCGAGCTGCTCGTAGTTCTCGCGGGTCAGGGTGAAGCGCAGGCCCACCTTGATACCGCGCTCCTTGCACAGCTTCACCGCATGCATGGACTCGCGGAAGGCACCCTTCCGCTGGCGGATGACGTCGTGGGTCTCCTCGAGGCCATCGATGCTGATGCCCACGTAGTCGTAGCCGACGTCGGCGATCTCGTCGATGTTCTCCTCGGTAATCAGGGTGCCGTTGGTGGAGAGTCCGGTGTAGATCCCCAGCTCCCGGGAGCGGCGCGACAGCTCGAAGATGTCGGGCCGCATCAGCGGCTCGCCGCCGGAGAGGATCAGCGCCGGCACCCGGAAGGCAGCGAGGTCGTCGAGAACCGCATGGGCCTCGGCGTTGGAGAGTTCGCCGGCGAAGTCGATATCCGCCGAGGTGGTGTAGCAGTGCTTGCAGGTCAGGTTGCAGCGACGGATCAGGTTCCAGATCACCACCGGGCCGGGCGGCTTGCGCGCCGGCCCTCTTGTTTCCTGACCCTGGGGACCCGGTTCCATCAGGCTCTTGATATAGCGGGTGACGCGGAACATGGCGTTCTCCTGCTGGGATTTGCTGTGCTGAGCCGCCGCTGCGGCGCGCGACTCAGCCCCGACGTTGGGTGTCCTTGGACGCATCGCTCGGCCGGCTGCCGGCCAGGCGCAGCCCGGTCTTCTTGAGAATACGCGTGCTGTAGAGGATGCGGTGATCGCGACACGCCTCTCCCAGGCGCTCGCGCAGCACCGCGGCCTGGCGCTCGACCTCCTCCCGGCTGCGGCCATGCAGCATGGCGAACAGGTTGTAGGGCCAGTGTGGCAGGTGGCGCGGGCGACGATAGCAGTGGCTGACGCCCTCGATGGCGGCCACCTCGCGGCCCAGGCGGTCGATCTGGGCGTCGTCGACGTCCCACACCGTCATGCCGTTGGCCACGTAGCCGAGCCGATAGTGGTTGGGCACCGCGGCGACCCGGCGGATCACCCCGCTTTCCTGCATGGCCTGCATGCGCTCGAGTACCTCGGCACCGCTCATGCCCACCTCGCGGCCCACCGCGCCCCAGGGGTCGGGGACCAGCGGCAGGCCGGCCTGGGTGGCCAGCACGATGGCACGATCGGCGGCATCGAGCCCCCCGGCATCCGGCGTCGGGACTGCAGCCTCGACGGCTTCGCGGCGCGGCGCCGGCCTAGACGGGCAGGTGGAGACGGACATGGAACTCCTCCTCCTTGGGCATGTTGTAGACCGGCAGGCCGGTGGCCGCCTCGATCCCGGCGATGGTCTCGGCGATACCCTGCGGCGTCTCGGTGGCCAGCACGAACCACATGTTGAGCTCGTGCTCGCGACGATAGTTGTGGGCCACCTCGGGGAAGGCATTGACCGTCGCGACGACCTCATCATAGTCGGGCTCGGGCACCGCCAGCGCGGCCAGGGTCAGGCCGCCGCCCAGGCGCTCGGCGTGGTACATCGGGCCGAAGCGGCTGAGCACCCCGCCCTCGCGCAGGCGCTCCAGGCGGTAGAGCAGGTCGCCCTCGGCGATGTCCAGCTCCTCGGCCACCGCCGCGAAGGGGCGTGCCACCAGCGGCAGGCCATCCTGCAGGCGGTTGATCAGGCGACGATCGACGCCGTCCAGGTCATCGAGGGTCATGCTGCCCCCTCACGCACGTAGCGGCCACCGCACTGGCGATAGGCATGGGTACTGAACAGCACGCGGTGCTCCAGGTCTCCCAGGCCCAGGCGCTCGACGATGGCCGCAAGCTCCGCCTCGACCCGCTCGCGACGGGCACCGTGGATCATGCAGAACAGGTTGTAGGGCCAGTCGGGCAGCCGCCGGGGACGACGGTAGCAGAGTGTCACGGCGGTCTCGTGGGCCAGGCGGCGGCCCACCTCGGCGACCCGCTCGTCGGGCACGTTCCATACCACCATGGCATTGGCCTGGATGCCCAGGCGGCGATGCTTCACCACCAGCCCCAGGCGCTTGATCATGCCGTCAGCCTGCCAGCGGCGCACGCAGGCCATCACCTGATCCTCGGCCATGCCAGCCTGTTCGGCCAGGGTGCGCCAGGGGCGAGGGACAAGCGGCAGCCCCTGCTCGAGCAGGCCGCGCAGGCGGCACTCGGCCTCGGCCGAGGGCGCATGGCGGGCGCCGCCGGTGGCGGCGAACTCCAGGTCGTCGGTGGTCTTCATGCGCGCTCCAGCTCGGCCCAGGGAATGGGGAACGACAGGTCGATATGGTAGCCCTCGAGCATCGGCAGCCGCAGGATCGGCACGCCCAGGAGTGCCTCCAGGGCGTCGAGCCGCGCCTCGAGCTCGGGCTCGTCCGGTGCGGTCATCACGAACCAGAGATTGAAGTCATGCTCCCTTGCGTAGTTATGGTTGACGCCGGGAGCGGCGTTGATGAGCTCTGCGAAGGCATCGCGTTCGGCCTCGGGTACGGCCACGGCGGCCAGCAGGCTGGCGCCGGCCCGGGCATGGTCGAACACCGGCCCCACCCGGCTCAGCACGCCCATGTCCTGCAGGCGCTCGAGGCGTGAGATCACCTCGTCCTCACTGCTACCCAGGCGTTCGGCAATGGTGTGGAAGGGGCGGGTACAGACCGGCAGGCCACGCTGATAGCTGTCGACCAGACGACGGTCCAGCGCATCGAGCTTTCGGGCCTGGTGAGTCGGGTCTTGGCTGTTCGGGGCTTGGCAATGCATTGGCACAGCTCACTTGCGGCGGGTGGCGGCGGGCTTGCGCCCGCCGCCGGGTCCCGATCAGTAGATGTCTTTCTGAGTGTTGATCACGTTGAACTTGCCGGTCGGGGTGACCAGCCGCTCGTCCTTGATCACGTGCTTCAGCTCGCGGGTCTCGTCGTCGACCACCACGATCGCGGAGGTGTCATCCATGGTGTTCCACACGGAGAACCACACCTCGTCGCCGGCCTGGTTGTACTCCGGCTGCACTACGCGCTTGGGCCCCTCACCCACATCGGCCCACTCGGCGATCGGCAGCACATCGTAGCCGGCCTCCAGGTCGTTGATGTCGTAGACCGCCACGCTCTGGCTGATCGCCTCGTTGGGGTTGAGCGCGGTGTCGACGTAGAGGTTGTCGGACTCCGGATGGGTCTTGATGAACAGCGAGCCGCCGCCCTGGCCTTCCAGGGTGCGTACCACCTTCCAGGCGTTGTCCGGATGCCCTTCCGGGTCGGTGCCGATCAGCTGGATGGTGGCGTCGCCCAGGTGGCTGGTGGCCCACACCGGCCCATGCTCGGGGTCGACGAAGTTGGCGCCGCGGCCCGGGTGCGGGATCTTGCCCACGTCGACGATCGCCTCGAGCTCACGCTCCTGGGCGTCGATGACCACGATCTGGTTGGACTCGTTGGCCGCGGTGAGGAAGTAGCGACCCGAGGCGTCCCAGCCGCCGTCGTGCAGGAAGCGCGAGGTGTCGATCTCGACGGTGGAGAGGGCGTCCAGGTTCTCGTAGTTCACCAGGCGGACCTTGCCGGTCTCCTTGATGTTGACGATGAACTCCGGGTGCTGGTGGGAGGCCACGATGGCCGCCACGCGGGGCTCCGGGTGGTACTCCTGCTCGCCGACGGTCATGCCGCGGGTGGCCACGATCTTCTTCGGCTCCAGGGTCTGGCCATCCATGATCACGTACTGGGGCGGCCAGTAGGCACCGGCGATGGCCAGGTCATCCTCGTAGCCCTCGAACTTGGAGGTCTCGACGGAGCGCGCCTCCATGCCGATCTTGATGGTGGCGACGATGCTCGGGTCTTCCATCCACAGGTCGATCATGTCGATCTTGGCGTCGCGACCGATGACGAAGAGGTAACGGCCGGAGGCGGACATGCGCGAGATATGCACCGCATAGCCGGTGTCGAGGATCTTGACGATCTCCTTGGAGGCGCCGTCGATCAGGGCGATCTGGCCGGCGTCACGCAGGGTGACGGAGAACAGGTTCTCGATGTCCAGGTCGTTCATCTGCTCGGTGGGGCGGTCCTCGGGGGCGACCAACACCTCCCAGGTCTCCTTCATGTCGGCCATGCCGAATTCGGGAGGCTGCGGCGGCTCGTGCATGATGTACTTGGCCATCAGCTCGACCTCATCCTCGGTCAGGTCGCCCGAGGTGCCCCAGTTGGGCATGCCGGCCGGAGAGCCGTAGTGGATGAACGCCTTGAGGTACTCGATACCACGTTCCTGGGTGATATCGGTGGTCAGCGGCTTGCCGGTGGCGCCCTTGCGCAGCACGCCGTGGCAGCCGGCGCAACGTTGGAAGTAGATCTCCTTGGCCTTCTCGAACTCCGCATCGGTCAGGTCCGGCGCGCCGGGGGTGCGAACCACCTTCGCCGAGCCCGGATCCACGGCGGACTCGGTGCCCTGATAGGCGGCCTGGGTCTCGTCGAGATCCTTCTTGCCATCCTGGGCGTAAGCCGCGGTAATACCCAGCGCGACGGTGGTTACCGCCACGGCCAGGGGCTTGAGATACCAGTCTTTCTTCATCATCGTTCCACCTCTGTCATGATCCTTGAGTGCGCTGTCGCCAGGACATGGGCGAGTCATTGTTGTATTTCTCAATGGTGTACTTCGCCGGACGGCCAGCCGGCATCACACGGCCGATGACCTTCCTGCGCAGAGAGTGGCTCAATAACGCGTATAATTCATGCTCCTTTAATGCTCTCAGGCCCTCTATCCGGGGAGACATTGACCTGTATCAAAGCACCGAACGGCTACCCACAAAGGGAAATTGAGCGCTTTTGGCTTTGCTGATAAGCACAAGCATAGGAGACTTTCGTTGACGCCAATCAATGCGCGCCGACACCCGGGCAGGGACACTCTCGCCAGCCCTTATCTCAGGAGTCGCCATGTTGCCGCCCCTTAAACTTTGCCTGTCGCTGCTGGCCATGGCCTGTGCGCTGCCGCTCGTCGCCCAGGCCGAGACGCCACTCTCCGCCGAACGCGAGGCCGAACTCGAGACCCTGCTCTATCAGGACTGCGGCTCCTGCCACGGCATGACCCTGCGCGGAGGCCTGGGCCCTGAACTGCCCAGGTCGCGCATGAATGCCTACAGCCAAGACGGCCTGGCCGCGCTGATCCTCCACGGCGTCGAGGGCACCGCCATGCCGGGCTGGGAGGGGCTTCTCACCGAGCAGGAGGCCCTGTGGCTCGCCGACCACCTGCAGAACGACAACCCCCTGGATGAGTAACGTCCTTCCCGATCACAAGGAGTGACCATGATCGCCCCTGCCCTTCTCAAGCCCCTCGCCGCCGTCTCGCTGCTCGCCCTGCTAGCCGGCTGCCAGGCAACCCCGACCACCGAGCTGCGTGGTACCGGCGACCTCGGCGTGGTGGTGGAGCGCGCCACCGGCAGCCTGGCGGTGGTGGATACCAGCGAACGCCGCATCCTCGACCGGGTCGAGGGCCTCGGGGATCTCTCCCACGCCTCGGTAAAGTTCTCCCGTGACGCCCGCTACGCCTTCGTGTTCGGCCGCGATGGCGGCCTCAGCCGGGTCGACCTGCTTACCGGCGAGATCACCCACCGGGTGATCCAGTCCGGCAACAGCATCGGCGGCGCCGTCTCCCAGGATGGCGCGCTGGTGGCGGTGGCCAACTACGAGCCGGGCGGCGTGAAGCTATTCGACAGCGAGACCCTGGAAGAGGTAGCGGACATCCCTGCCACCTGGGTCGACGAGAAGGGTGAGGAGCAGCGATCCAAGGTGGTGGGCCTGGTGGACGCCCCCGGCAACCGCTTCGTCTACAGCCTGTTCGAGGCCGGCGAGATTCACCTGATCGACATGCAGGGCGATACCCCCGAGGTGACGCGCTTCACCGATATCGGAAAGGAGCCCTACGATGCCCTGATCGGCCCCAACGGGCGCTACTATATCGCCGGGCTGTTCGGCGAGGATGGCCTGGCGATGCTCGACCTGTGGCACCCGGAGCAGGGCGTCACGCGTATCCTGCCCGACTATGGCCGCGGCGAGGAGCGCCTGCCGGTCTACAAGATGCCCCATCTGGAGGGCTGGACCCTGGCCGGCGACGAGGCCTGGCTGCCGGCGGTAGGCCGCCACGAGGTGCTGGTCGCCGACAGCGACGACTGGTCACTGGTCGACCGTATCCCGGTCCATGGCCAGCCGATCTTCGTGATGCGCCGCCCCGACGAGCGCCAGATCTGGGTCAACTTCGCCCACCCCGACAACGACGTGGTGCAGGTGATCGATACCGAGTCCCGCGAGGTCGTCGCCACCCTCACCCCCGGCGAGGCCGTTCTGCACATGGAGTTCACCCCCAAGGGAGAGCAGGCCTGGGTCTCGGCCCGGGACAGCGACCGGGTGGTGGTCTACGACACCCGCACCCTGGAGGAGGTCGCACGGCTCGACAGCGAGTCGCCCAGCGGCATCTTCTTTACCGACCGGGCGCACCGTATCGGGCTCTGAGGACCCGGGCACCCGAAGCAAGGAAGGCGCCCCGCGGGGCGCCTTCCGTCATCATGGCCTGACCTGCGACTAGCGCCGCACGTGCAGCGGCACCTCGGAGTAGCCGCCGGCGGGGTAGAGGGCGCGCACCGCGGGACGTGCCGGCAGCAGGGCGATATCGACGGTGGCGTCGAGCAGCGCGTCCATGAAGTCGTGAAGCTCCATTCGCGCCAGGGGCGCCCCGGGGCAGACGTGGATGCCGGCCCCGTAGAGCAGGTTGTCCTTGGGGTCGCGATCCAGACGCACCTCGTCGGGGTCACCGAACACCGCCTCGTCGCGGTTGGCCGAGCCCCACAGGAGCGTCAGGCGATCGCCGGCCTCGAGACGGCGGCCGCCGATCTCCACCGGACGGGTAGCAATGCGCCGGTTGGACATCAGAGGCGCATCGAGGCGCAGGATCTCGTCGATGGCCGCCGGCAGCAGGCGGCGATCGGCACGCAGCCGCCCCTGAAGCTCCGGATCGGCGGCCAGGTAGCGCATCAGGATGCCGATGCTTGCCGAGATGGTGCCGAGTTCCCCCACCGTCCAGTTGCGCAGGATGCTGACGATTTCCTCGTCGGCGAGCGCACGCTCCTCCACCGTCTCGTTCATGATCCGGGTGGTGACGTCGTCCGGCGCGTCATCGCCAGCCGCTCGGCGGAGTTCCAACTGTTCGCGGATCACGCCATCGAATTCCAGCGCCAGCTCGCCCAGCGCCTCGCGGTCCTGGGCCAGGGTGGCGGCCTGCTGGCGCTTCACCCAGGCGCGCAGCGGCTCGTGGAGCGCGGCGGGCCAGCCCATGAAGGCGCACTGGATCTCCAGGGCGAAGTCCTGTCCCATCTCGGCCATCGCTTCTACCTCACCGTCGGCGGGCAGACGGTCGACCACGGCCTCGGCGATAGCACGGCATTGCGGCGCAAACTCGGCCATGGCCTCGGGGCCGAAGTAGGGCTCGATGAGTCGCCGGAAGCGAGTGTGCTCGGGCGGGTCCATGGCGTTGGGCACCGACAGGTGGCGGCTCGCCGCGTTGCTGAAGGTCTCGTGGTCCTCGAGCACGCGCATCACGTCCGCATGGCGGAACAGCGACCACTGCAGGTAGTCGCTGAAGGCCACCGGGCAACGGTGGCGCATCTCGTCATAGGCGCTGATCTGGTCGTTCAGCGCATCCGCGGCGCGCGGGTCCCAGTCCTGCTGGCGCGTATCGCTCATGTCATCTCCTGAAAGAATAAGAGAGTCTGTTTCGCCATGAGAGCATACGCCCTCGAAGGCTGCATTGACGCAAGTCAGCGGCCCCTGACTGGCCTAGCGGAATTCGGGCCAGCCGGGCAGGCAGAACTCTTCCTGCAGGTGGCGAAGCTCAGGTTGGTGCTGCTCGGCGATGCGGCTGGCAAGCTCGGCACCGCGAGGCAACAGGTGGACCTCGATGCAGCGACGATCCTCGTGGCTCGGGCGACGTTCCACCAGGCCCAGTTGTTCGCAGCGATCGATCAGCGCCACCGTACCGTGGTGCTTGGCCTGAAGCCGCTCGGCCAGCTCGCCAACCGACGCCCATTCGCGCCCCTCGAAGCCCAGCAGGTGCAGCAGCAGCTGGTACTGCAGCGGCGTCAAGCCATGACGGCGACAGATATCCTCACTCTGGCGCAGGAAGCAGCGCAGCTGATAGCGGAAGTGAGAGAGGCGTTGGAAGTCCTGCTTAGTGAGGGCGTCATCGCTCATGAAGCGGTATCCGAATGTGCATGGGCAGCCACAATCGCTCCTTGACAGCCAAGGAAGCGAAGCCTAAAGATTAAACAATAATATCACAACATGATACAACTTCCCCGCCGACGAGGAGACCACCATGAACCCCCTGACCGTCATCAAGCTGCCCTTTACCCGCCAGGCGGGCTGGAAGAGCCTGCAGCAACGCAAGCCCTCGATCCCGGTGCTTGCCTGGGGCCTGGTGCTGCCCATGTCGCTGCTGCCGCCGGTGCTGCTCTACTATGCCGGCACTCACTATGGTGACGGTTTCGTCATGGGCTTCGCCGACCGGGAGTGGCGCTTCATCACCACCATCCTGTTCCTGGCCGAGTTGCTCACCTTCTTCGTGATGGGCTGGTTGATTCACGCCGTGGTCAACGGCACGCGGGAACTGTCCATCGACTACCACGATGCCTACCTGCTGGCAGCCCTCGCACCGCTGCCGCTGTGGTCCTCGGCGATCGTGCTGCTGATCCCCAGCCTGCTGCTCAACACCCTGGCGGTACTGGTGGCCCTGGGTATCTCCTGCAGTCTGGTCTACCACGGCCTCCAGGCCCTGTGCGAACGACGCGATAATGACGTCAACACCATGTCTGCGGCCTATACCATCATGGCGGCCGGGGTGCTGGCCTGGGGCCTGCTGATGGCAATCGTGTGGGCCTACTGAGCCGAACGCCATGATGCGGCGCAGCATCGGAGGCTGGAATCCGCGGGAATTAACATGTAATTTACATGCACCTTAAAAAACATCCCCGACACGGAGCCCCTCGATGCTGACCCAGGAGCAGGAACAACTCGTCGCCGCCACCGCGCCGGTGGTGGCCGAGCACCTTGACGCCATCACCCAGCGCTTCTACCCGCTACTGTTCGAGCGCTATCCGCAGGTAAAGCCGCTGTTCAACCAGGCACACCAGGCCGACGGCGGCCAGCCGCGGGCACTGGCCGGCGCCGTGCTGGCCTATGTGCAGTTGCGTCACGATCGCGAGAAGGTGCGCGAGACTCTGGCCACGGTGGTCGGAAAGCACGTATCCCTGGACATCCGCCCCGAGCACTATCCCCTGGTCGGCGAATGCCTTATGGCCGCCATCGGCGAGGTGCTGGGCGACGCCGTGAGGCCGGAGATCGCCGCCGCCTGGGAGGGCGTCTACGAGGAGCTGGCCGGACTGCTCATCGAGCTGGAGGAGTACCGCTACGGCAACTTCGAGCAGTCCCCCGGCGGCTGGCGTGGCCCCCGCGAGTTCCGCATTGCCGCCGTTCGCCAGGAGAGCGCGGTGATCCGCTCCTTCGTGCTCGAGCCGGTGGATGGCGGCCCGGTCGCCGGCCATGAGCCTGGCCAGTACATCGGTGTCAGGCTCACCATCGATGGTGAGCCGGTCTATCGACACTACAGCCTCTCGGACCTGCCGAACGGCGAGAGCTACCGGATCTCGGTGAAGCGCGAGCCCCAAGGGCGTGCCAGCCGTCATCTGCATGACGCCATGGACGTGGGTGACACCCTGGCATTGCTGCCCCCGGCCGGCGAGTTGACCCTGATAGAGGGTGACGAGCCGCTGCTGCTGGCCAGCGGCGGTGTCGGCCAGACCCCGCTGCTGCCCATGGCGCGCCAGGCGCTGGCCCAGGGTCGCCGGGTGGTCTACCTGCATGCCGCCCTGGATGCCGAGCATCACGCCTTCCGCGACGAGGTCGCGGCCCTGGCCGAGGCGCACCCGGAGCGGCTCCGGGCCGTGAGCATTCATGAGGCCGGGGATGATGCCGAGCATATCGGACGCGTGGATCGCGACCTGCTGGCAAGCTACCTGCCCGAGGGCGGCCGCTGCTACTTCGTTGGCCCCCAGGGGTTCATGACCGCCGTTGACCGGGCCCTGGCCGAACTCGGCGTACCCGCCGAACGCCGTCATTTCGAGCACTTCGGCCCCTCGCGTCCCCTCGACGCCGCCTGAGTCTCGACCGCTCCGCACGACAAGACGACGCCCCGGCCATGCCGGGGCGTCGTCACTGCGTTTGTGGCGATCGGGATAGGTCTCAGCTGCCACGTGCCAGCAGCATCGCCTTGATATGGCCGATGGCCCGCATCGGGTTGAGCCCCTTGGGACACACCCAGGTGCAGTTGGCGATCTGTCGGCAGCGAAACACGCTGAAGGGGTCGTCGAGCTCGACCAGGCGCTCGTCGGTGGCGGTGTCCCGGCTGTCGATCAGGAACCGATAGGCCTGGATGAGGCCGGCCGGGCCGATGTACTTGTCGGGGTTCCACCACCAGGAGGGACAGGCCGAGCTGCAGCAGGCGCACAGGATGCATTCGTAGAGGCCATCGAGCTTCTCGCGATCCGCCGGGCTCTGGCGGCGCTCGGTGGCGGTGGGCGGCTCATCGTTGATCAGCCAGGGGCGGATCTTCTCGAACTGGCGGAAGAACAGCGTCTGGTCGACGACCAGGTCGCGGATCACCGGCATGCCGGGAAGCGGACGCAGGGTCAGGGTATCGCCGCTGCCCAGCACCTCCTCCACCGGCGTGATGCAGGCCAGGCCGTTCTTGCCGTTGATGTTCATGCCGTCGGAGCCACACACCCCCTCGCGACACGAGCGCCGATAGGCCAGGGTGGCATCCTGCTGCTTCAGGTGTTCGAGCACGTCGAGCACCATCGCCTTGCGGAAACGCTCCTCGACTTCCAGGCTTTCCATCCGCGGCAGGTCGTCCCTCTCGGGGTGATAGCGATAGAGCCGTACCTTGATCATCACGCCCCCAGTTCGGCCTCGACTCGACTAAAAGATTTATTATGAATACATCTTTTAGGCTAGCCCCGATGCCGCTGCCGTCAAGGGCGTGACCTCGGGACCACTACGGCACGCTGCATTACGTCCCACTCTCCGACCTGCGGGTCCAGCCCCAGTCGTCGAACAGTACATAGAGTGCCGGAATCACCAGCAGCACCAGCAGGGTGGCGCTGAGCAGGCCGAATACCACGGCGATCACCAGCGGCTTGATGGCATCCGCCTGACTGCTGGTCTCGGCCAGCAGCGGCGCGAGGCCGGCAATGGTGGTGGTGGAGGAGATCAGGATGGCCCGCAGCCGGTCGCGGCTGGCCTGCCCCGCGGCCGCTACCGCATCCATGCCTCGCTCACGGTGCGTCTTGATGAAGTGGATCAGCAGGATGGCATTGTTGACCACGATGCCGGCCAACGAGGCGGCGCCGATCAGCGAGGGCATCGAGAGGTAGTAGCCCATGACCACGTGCCCCCAGATGGCGCCGATAAAGGCCAGGGGAATCGAGAGCATGACGATCAGCGGCTCCACATAGCTGCGGAACTGGAAGGAGAGGATCACGAAGATCCCTACCAGGCCGATCAGCAGGCCGCGGGCGATGGAGCCGCCGGTCTCGGCGGAGCTGGCCACCTGGCCCTCGAAGGTGACCGCCACCTCGGGATGGCGCGCCTCGAAGTCGGCCAGCCAGCCGCTGCCGACGAGGTCGTCGACGATGGCCTGGCCACTGGCCTGGCGGGCGTCCACGTTGGCCTCGACGGTGACGGTGCGCCGCCCGTCGATGCGGGTGATGCGCGCCCAGTCGCGGCGTTCGGCCACCTCGGTCACCACCGAGAGCGGCACCCGGCTGCCGTCGGGGAGCATCAGGGTCTGGTCGGCCAGGTCATCGAGACCGTCGCGATCGGCCTCGGCCTGGCGTACCAGCACCTCGATCTCCTGCTCGCCGATGCGCTGGGTATCGGCGATCTCGCCGAGCAGGCCGGCGCGCAGCTGGTTCGCCACCTCCTCGGCGCTGAGCCCCAGGCCATGGGCGCCCGAGGCCAGCGAGTATGCGCGCTGGGGCTTGCCCAGGTGCTGGTCATCCATGACGTTGTAGACCGCCGAATAGCCCTCGAGGCGCGTGGCAAGCTCCCGTGCCGCCGCCTTCATGGCCGCGAGGTCCTCGCCGGCCAGGCGCACCTCCACGGGCACCCCGGCGGGGCCGAACCCCGGCTCCTGGATGATCAGGCGCTGCACCCCAGGGATGTCACCGATCGCTTCCCGCCACTCGGCGGTCAGCGCATCCAGGGTCATGGTGCGCCGCTCGGCGGTGAGCAGGTCGACACTGACCGTGGCCACATGGGGCCCCGCCTCCCGGGCGCTGAGGTTGTGGTTGAAACGCACCTGGATCGCCTCGACCAGCGCCGCGCCCTCCGGCTGCCCGGGCGAATGGCGTTCATCGAGCTCGCGCATCGCCGTCTCGATGCGCTCGGCCACCGCCTCGGTGCGCTCGAGCGGTGTGCCTTGGGGCATCAGGATGCGCGCCTCGAGCACATCGCCGTCGATGTCGGGCATCGCCTCGCTGCCGACATGGCCACCGGCCATGAAACCGACGGAGGCCAGCATCACGGCCAGCACCGCCCCCAGCACCAGATGGCGGAAGCGGATCGCCCGATCGGCCAGCCGCCCCACGCCCTCGCGGAAGCGCTCGAAGCCGCGGTCGAAGGTGGTGCGAAAACGCGACTCATGGCCCTGCTGCAGGTGTTTCACGCTGCCCTTGAGACTGCCCTTGAGATGGTGAGGCAGGATCCAGAACGCCTCGACAAGACTCGCCGCCAGCGCGGCGATCAGCACCACCGGCAGCACCTCCAGCACCGCCCCCAGCTCGCCGGCCAGGAAGGAGAGCGGCACGAACACCGCGGCAGTGGTCAGGAACGACGACAGCACCCCGGGCAGTACCTGTCGAGTCCCCGCCACCACCGCCTGCAGTGGTGTGGCGCTCTCACCGGCGTGGGCGGCGATGTTGTCGGTGATCACGATGGTGTCGTCCATGACGATACCGATGGCCATCAGCAGCGCCACCAGGGTGATCATGTTCAGCGAGAGGCCGGCAAGCCCCATGACCAGGAAGGCCCCCATGAAGGCCGCGGGCAGCCCAAGCACCGCCCACAGCGCCAGTCGCGGGCGGAAGAACAGGCTCATCACCAGCACCACCAGTGCCAGCCCCATGACACCGTTGCCCACCAGCATCTCCAGGCGATCGCGGACGATGCTGGTCATGTCCTGGGTCAGGGTCAGCGTGATGCCATCATCGAAGCGGCGGCGCTCTTCCTCGATCAGCCCCTCGAGGCGCTCCTTCACTGTCAGGGAGTCATCGCGCAGGCTCTTGCTCACCTCCAGCACCAGCGCCGGTTCGCCGTTGAAACGAAGCTTCTCCTCCTCGCGTTCACCGGCCTCGCTCAAGCGGGCAATGTCACCCAGGGTCAGCTCGCCGCCGGCCGGATCGGAGATCACCACCAGGCGCGACAGTTCCTCCAGCGAGCGGCGCTGGTCGGTGAAGCGCAGCAGGAGTTCGCGCTCGGGGGTCTCCAGGGTGCCCAGCGGCAGGTCCAGGCTCTGAGCCGAGATCCGCCGCGCCAGCTCGCGGGCCGAGAGGCCGTGCTGGCCGAGCACCTCGCCGGGCACCTCCACCTGCCACTGGCGCTGGGACATGCCGTGGATCGCCACGTCCGCCACGCCGGTCAGCGCCATGATGCGCTCTTCCAGGCGCAGGGCGTACTCCTCGAGCTGGCCGGCGGGCATGTCGGCCGACACCGCGACCGCCGCCACCGCGTCGCTGCGGTGCAGCTCGCGCACCACCGGTGGGTCCGCCCGCGCCGGCAGCTCGCTGATGGCGGAGACCTCGGTGTCGATCTCGCCGAGAAAGCGCAGGGGATCACCGCCGGCCTGCATGGTGGCGGTGGCGCTGGCCAGGTTGTCCTGGGCCACACAGACGAACTCGTCGAGGAACTCCACCCCCTTCACCGCCTCATGCAGGCGGCGGCAGACGGCATCCTCCACGTCGGCGGCGCTGGCCCCGCGGTAGACCACCTCGACACCCACTTCCACCGGGCGGTAGTCGGGGAAGGTCTCGCGCTTGAGCGACGGGGCGGTGAAGAGGCCGGCGGCGAGCAGCAGTACCAGCAGCAGGTTGGCGGCGGTGGGGTGGGCGGCGAACCAGCGGATCATGGCCGCGCTTCCTCATGTCCCTGGCCCAGCGCCTGCTCGGCGACTCGCGCCTCCAGGGCCTCGTCGCGACGCGGGTCGAGGGCCATCCCGGCGATCGCCGCGGGCAGATCATCGACCACCAACCGCTCGCCGGGCTCGAGACCGTCCGCGACCACCGCCAGGTTGCCCTGCTCGAAGGCCACGCTCACCGCGCGCCGCTCGAGGCGATCCTCGTTATCCACCAGCCACACCTCGCCCTGATGCACTGTACTGGCCGGTATCACCAGGCGAGGCTCGGGGCTGGGCGCGGACAGCCGCGTGCGCACGTACATGTCGCGCTGTAGCGGCGGGCGATCCGGCGGCCGCGCATCGCGGTAGGGGTGCTCGACCCGCACCACGGCACGCACGGTGCGGGTGGCGGGATCCAGGCCGCTGGCCACGCGTACCAGCTCCCCCGCCCAGCCCACACCCTCGGCGCCGGCCAGGAAGAGGTCGGCCTGCACCGCCGGGAAGTCCAGCCGCTCCGCCAGGTCCAGCCCCTCGGCCAGGACCGGGGCCGCGTCGCTGGCTCCCGCCGGCATGGCCGCGGCCAGCAGGCGGCGCATCATGGCGATGGGGATATGGGCCTCCACCTCGGCGGCGGCCAGGCTCTCGGCCTGGAACAGCCGCTGCCCGGTGCCGACAAACTGGTGCAGCTCCACCTCGACATCGGCCAGGCGCAGGTCGTAGGGCGCCACGAAACGCGTATCGGCGAGGTCCTCCCGGGCCTGTGCCAGGCGCACAGCGGCCCGCTCGCGCTGCGCCTCGAGTACCTCGCGCCGCGCGGGGAGCAGTGCCAGGCTGTTCTCCAGCGAGGCGACCGCCTGACGCTGCCCCAGGGTGCTGCGGCGCTGCTCGTCGCGTCGTGAGCTGGAGACCGAACCGCTGGCCGCCAGGCGCTCGATGCGTGTCAGCTCCTGCTCGGCCAGGGCGAGTGCCTGCTGCTCCAGCCCCAGCAGGCGACGGGTGTTCTCCTCCTCGGCCTCGAGCTGTGCCAGCTCGCCGGCCAGGCTGGCGAGCTCCGCCTCGGCCTCGGCGATGGCCAGTTCATAGCGGCTGGGATCCAGGGCCACCAGCAGGGTGCCCTCGGGCAGCAGGGTGCCGCTCTCCAGTTCCGGGTGGCGTTCGACGACGCGCCCCGCCACATTGGCCGTCGCCTGCCAGGTCTCGGCGGGGCGCGCCACACCGTGGCCGCGCGCCTCCAGGCGCAGTTCCAGGGGGCAGACCTCGACGAACCTGACCGGAGTGGCGGAGGCCGTCGTCTCCTGGCGCTCGGGTGACTGGCGGTTGGCCACGAAGAAGACCAGCAGCGCCACGCCCACGGCGACGCCGATCAGCACCGCCAGGCCCCGCCCCAGTCGCCGAGTCCAGGGACTCATGCGTCACCTTCCCGTGTCCACCGGGAAACGGCATTTCGAGAGCCCGTCCCGCAAGAATGGGATATCAACATTGTTAGACCCCGAAAAAGAGTAACGGACCACTACCTTAGGCCGATCGAGGCGACTTGCCATGACCCGCGTCAAAAGGCCAGGCGGGATAGTCGACTAGCATGGTCGGGATTCCCACGACAGGAGGCTCACCATGGAGCTCGTCTGCCCCGCCGGTAACCTGCCCGCCCTGAAGCGCGCCGTGGATGAAGGGGCCGATGCCGTCTACTTCGGCTTTCAGAACACCACCAACGCCCGCCAGTTCGCCGGCCTCAACTTCACCGACAAGCGCGCCCGGGAGGGCATCGACTACGCCCACGCCCGCGGCAAGCGAGTCTTCTGCGCCATCAACACCTACCCTCAGCCGGATGGCTGGGCGATGTGGACCCGCGCCGTGGACCAGGCCGCCGACCTCGGCGTCGATGCCCTGATCATGGCCGACATGGGGCTGCTCGACTACGCCGCACGCCGCCACCCGGACCTCGCCCGCCATCTCTCGGTGCAGGGCTCGGCCACCAGCCACGAGGCGCTGCGCTTCTATCACGACCAGTTCGGCATCAAACGCGCCGTGCTGCCCCGGGTGCTCTCCATCACCCAGGTGCGCGACCTGGCCAAGCAGAGCCCGGTGGAACTCGAGGTATTCGCCTTCGGCAGCCTGTGCATCATGGCCGAGGGGCGCTGCTACCTGTCGTCGTATCTCACCGGTGAATCGCCCAACACCCGCGGCGTCTGCTCGCCGGCGGCCCATGTGCGCTGGGAGGAGACCCCGGAGGGCCTGGAGTCACGACTCAACGGCGTGCTGATCGACCGCTACGGCGAGGGCGAGAACGCCGGCTACCCCACCCTGTGCAAGGGGCGCTTCGAGGTGGGCGGCGAGACCTACCACGCCATCGAGGAGCCCACCAGCCTGAACACCCTGGAGCTGTTGCCGGAGCTCAAGGATCTGGGCATCGCGGCCGTCAAGATCGAGGGGCGCCAGCGCAGCCCGGCCTATGTATCAAAGGTCGCCGGCATCTGGCGCCAGGCCCTGGATCGCCTGGAACGCGCCCCGGGCCGCTTCCATACCGAACCCGCCTGGATGACCGGCCTCGGCGAGGTCTCCGAAGGCAGCACCACCACCCTGGGCGCCTACGAGCGCCGCTGGAAATAGGAGAGAGCCCATGTCCGCTACCCCCACGCTCCAGCTGTCGCTCGGCCCGGTGCTCTTCTACTGGACCCGCGAACACTACGCCGACTTCTATCGCGAGGCCGCCGACTGGCCGGTGGAGATCGTCCACCTGGGTGAGTCGGTCTGCTCGCGGCGCCGCGACATGAAGCTCGACGACTGGCTTGGCATCGGCCGCGAGCTGACCCAGAGCGGCAAGCAGGTGGTGCTCTCGAGCCAGACCCTGATCGAGTCCGAGGCCGACCTGCGCGACCTGCGCAAGCTGTGCGACAACGGCGAGTTCCTGGTCGAGGCCAATGACCAGAGCGCCCTGCAACGCCTCTCGGCGGCGGGCCAGCCCTTCGTGGCCGGTGCCGCTCTCAACCTCTACAACCCGGCCACCCTTGCCGTGCTCTCCCGCGCCGGCATGCAGCGCTGGCAGGCACCGGTGGAGATGTCCCGGGACGACCTCGCCCGCCTGCTGGAGGACTGCCGCGAGCAGGGGATCGAGGCCCCCTGCGAGGTGTTTGCCTACGGCCACCTGCCGCTGGCCTGGTCATCGCGCTGCTTCACCGCGCGGCGCTACCAGAAACCCAAGGACCGCTGCCAGTTCGTCTGCCAGAAGCACCCGGAGGGCCTGGCCCTGCGCTCCCAGGAGTCCCAGCAGGTATTCACCCTGAACGGCATCCAGACCCTCTCGGGGGCCTGCCAGGACCTGCGCCACGAGGTGCCGGACATGGCCGGGATGGGCGTCGGCGTGACACGCCTGAGCCCGCGCCCCGAGGGCATGGCGGAGGTGGTCACGGCCTTCGATGCCGCCCGCCGCGGCGAGCTGCCCACCCCCGACCCTCTCAGCCTGGTCGACGCCGAGATCTGCGACGGCTACTGGCACGGCCGCCCCGGCATGGACCACAGCCGAGCCGCCAGCCTGGGGTGAGCGCCATGGTGATCCCCCTGGTCCCCGAGCCCGGCGCCGCGATCCGTCTGCCTATTGCCGGCTTCGAGGCCAGGGACGACCACGCCTTTCCGGGGCGCCGGTCGGCGTTGGTCTACCTGCAGGGTTGTCCGCTGCAGTGCGGCTACTGCGAGACGGCGAGCAGCATGGGGCCGGCCCGCCGCGCTGCGGCGGGGGAGTGGGATGCCATCGAGGGGCTGCTGGCGGCCCGGGTCGGCGAGCTGGACGCCGTGGTGTTCAGCGGCGGCGAGCCCACCCTGCACCCCGACCTGCCCGCCGCCGCCGACGCCTGCCGGTCACTCGGACTGGCGGTGGGGCTGCACACCGCCGGCCCCTACCCGGAGCGCCTGGAGCGGCTGCTGCCGCGACTCGATTGGGTTGCCCTGGACACCAAGGGGCGCGGCGCCGACTTCGACCGCGTCGCCGGTCGCCCCGGCATCTGGCGCCAGCACGCCCTGAGCCTCTCGCTGCTGCTGGAGGCCGGGGTGCCCTTCGAGTGCCGCACCACACTGCACTGGCGCGACTTCTCCCTCGACGACCTCGAGCTGCTGGCCATGACCCTGGCCGACTGTGGGGTCCGCCGCTACGCCATCCAGCTCGCCCGCCTGGAGCGCTGCCTGGACCCGGCCTACCGCGACGCCGTCGAGGACGCCCCGCCCCGGGAGGCGCTGGAGACCCTGATACGCCGGCTGCGCCGCCACTTCGCACAGGTCGAGCTGCGCGGCTGAAGCCCGCGCCAAGACGACATCGCCCCGGGCCACTCTCGTGACCCGGGGCGATGTGTGCTTCGACTGACGTTCAGTGCCTGGCGCTTAGCCTAGCCACACTTGGACCAGCCGCAGCCAGAGTAGCAGGTGGGGCAGCCGTCCATCATGATCAGCTCGCCGTTGCACTCGGGGCAGTGGCCGACCACGGTGGGGCCGTCGCCCTTGGCATGGGCGGCCTCCTCTGCCTTGCGCTCGGCCTGCTCGATCTCCTCGGCGGTGGGCGGCACCCACAGGTGGCCGCTGGCCTGGCGCTGGGCGTAGCGGGCGACCAGCTCCTCCACCGGCACCTGGTTGCCGTCCTGGTCGAGGAAGCCGCGGCGGTAGAGGATCTGCTGGATCGACCAGGCGATGGCCGCCACCTCGGAGTCGTGGAACACCGGCTTGCCCCAGCGGTTCATCCCGCAGCGCACCAGGCCCTTGTCCCAGGCCACCTTGCGCAGGTCGGCCACCGCCTGGGTGACGTAGCCGCCGCGGGCGGCCAGCGACAGGCTGCGCATGGTGGCGGTGATCCACTGGTGCTCGCTGGAGAGCTGGCCGGAGGGGAAGAAGAACTCCACCGGACGCTCGATCACCACCCGCTTGCCGTTGAGCACGCCCTCCACGGGCATGAAGGAGACCAGCAGGTAGACCTTCTTGCGGCCCTCGGCGCCGACGTAGGAGATCTTCTCCGACACGGCCTCCAAGGTGCCCTCGGGACGCGACGGGATGCGCACCGTGAGCGGGTTCTCCTCGGGCAGCGGCGGCTCTTCCACCGCCTTCTTGACACTGTAGGAAACGATCTTGGAATTGATCTCGACGGCCATCAGGGGGCTCCTCCGGAAAGTTGTTGGGTGGCACTGGGCATCCATCGCTCGGGGCTGATCCGGCGAAGAGCCTGCGAGGAGGCGCTGTAAACCCATCCCTGGGCGCTACCGACGCCATCCCTGGCGTAGGACCTCCTCTTCGGCTCTTCCCCGGCGCCCCTTGCTAAAGGCAACCAGGGAAACAATGGCTTACCACTTGCCATAGGTGCCTTCCTTCAGCGCGTCATAGAGGTTCGCCGCGTTGTGCTCCTCGCCGTCGTAGATGACCTTCTCGTCACCGGCCAGCTCCACGCTCTCGCCATTCTCCAGCTCGAAGACGTAGGTGGTGTTCTTGAGGTCATCCTCGCGCACCAGCACGCCCTGGAAGGCCTCCGGATTGAAGCGGAAGGTGGTACAGCCCTTGAGCTTGCTCTGGTAGGCGTCGAGGTAGAGGTCCTTGAACTCCTCGAAGGGGAACTCGGTGGGCACGTTCACCGTCTTGGAGATCGCCGAGTCGACCCAGGCCTGGGCGGCGGCCTGCACCGCCACGTGCTGCTTGGGGCTCACCGCGTCGGCGGTGATGAAGTAGTCGGGCAGGTCGCTCTCCACGGCGTCGGCGGCGATGAAGTGGCGGTAGGCCGCCAGCTCGAAGGAGACCACCTCGACCTGCTCCTTGGTCTTCTTGCCCGACTGGATGACGTTGCGGAAGTAGCGGTGCGAGAACGACGGCTCGATCCCGTTGGAGGCGTTGTTGCCCAGCGACAGCGAGATGGTGCCGGTCGGCGCGATGGAGCTGTGGTGGGTAAAGCGCGCACCATGCTCGGCGAGCTGGGCCACCAGCTCAGGCTCCACCTCGGCGACCTTCTGCATGTAGCGGCTGTAGCGCGCATGCAGGATGCGACCGGGCACCTTGTCGCCGATCTCGTAGCCGTCCTTCTTGAGCTCCGGGCGCTCGCGCAGCATCTTCGGGGTGATCTCGTAGTCCTCGGCCAGTGCCGGGGCCATGCCCTTCTCGCGGGAGAGTTCCAGCGCCTGCTTCCAGCCCTCGATGGCCAGGTTGCGGCTCACCTCCTCGGTGAAGGCCAGCGACTCCGGCGAGCCGTAGGGGATCTTGAGCATGGTCAGGGTGGAGCCCAGGCCCAGGAAGCCCATGCCGTGGCGGCGCTTGGCCTCGATCTCGCGGCGCTGGCCCTCCAGGGGCAGGCCGCTGATCTCCACCACGTTGTCGAGCATGCGGGTGAAGATCGCCACCACCTGGCGGTAGCGCTCCCAGTCGAAGCGCGGCTTCTTGCCGAAGGGGTCGATGACGAAGCGGGTCAGGTTGACCGAACCCAGCAGGCAGGCGCCCTCGGGCGGCAGCGGCTGCTCGCCGCAGGGGTTGGTGGCGCGGATCTCCTCGCAGAACCAGTTGTTGTTCATCCGGTTGACCTGGTCGATCAGGATGAAGCCCGGCTCGGCGTAATCGTAGGTGGAACGCATGATGGTGTCCCACAGCTCGCGGGCCTTGATCACCTCGACGATGCGGCAGGCCACGCGGCCCTCGGCATCGACGGTATAGCCCTCCTCCACCACCGGCCAGTCGCGGTAGATCAGCTCGTTCTCCTGGACGTCATCCTTCTCGCCCGGGTGCAGCGGGAAGGCCAGCGGCCAGTCGGTGTCGTTCTTGACCGCCTCCATGAACTCGTCGGTGATCAGCAGGCTGAGGTTGAACTGGCGCAGGCGGCCCGCCTCGCGCTTGGCCTCGATGAACTGGCGCACATCGGGGTGGCCGACGTCGAAGGTGCCCATCTGGGCACCGCGGCGGCCGCCCGCCGAGGCCACCGTGAAGCACATCTTGTCGTAGATATCCATGAACGCCAGGGGGCCGTTGGTGCCGGCCCCGGCGCCGAACACGAAGGCGCCCTTGTGGCGCAGGGTGGAGAAGTCGTAGCCGATGCCGCAGCCCGCCTTGAGGGTCATGCCGGCGTCCACCACGGAGTCGAGGATATCGTGCATGGAGTCGCGGATGGTGCGCGACACCGTGCAGTTGATCAGGCTCACCGCCGGCTTGTAGGCCTCGGCGCCGGCATTGGACATGATGCGCCCGGCGGGAATGGCGCCATTCTCCAGCGCCCAGCGAAACTTCGGCAGCCAGGCGTCGGCCTGCTTGCCTTCCACCGCGGCCAGCGCCCGGGCCACGCGATCCCAGGTGGCAGTCACGTCCTGGTCCACGGCCTTGCCGTGACGGTCCTTGAGGCGGTACTTGGAGTCCCAGATGTCGCGGGACGGCCCCTGCAGGGGCACCTCGTTGGATGACTTCACTGCCTTGGTGGAAGTGCTCATTCGGATGGCTCCGGAAGAAGTTCGTTAATCGAAAAAATTCAGTTCGTACGTCTCGCCAGTCGCTCCAGGCGAACCAGCAGTTCACCGAAGGGCCCCTGGGCCAGGCCCTCCTCGCGACCGTCGAGCAGGTTCTTGACCATCAGGCCCAGTTCGGTGTCGCCCTCGATCAGCAGCCGGCGCTGAAAGAACAGCGCATCGGGGTCCTCGCGCCGGGTGGCCAGGCAGAGAAACTCCCGCCAGCCACCGCGGATAGTGGCCTCGCCGGGCTCGGTGCACACCGCCAGTCGCTCGCCCTCCAGGGTGAGGGTCAGCGCCACGCCGATGTCCTCGATGGCCAGGGTGATGCGACGTCCCTCCAGGGCGTCGAACTCCCCCTCGGCCAGGGGCTCGGCGAAGGTGCGGTTGAGCAACGGTTCCACCAGGCGGCGCTTGAGACCGACCGGCACGCGCGGGTCGAGGGCGCGAATCAGGCGGGCGGGTGCGGGAGGACGCGGCAGGGCGTGTAACGGTAAAGGCAACAACGGCAGGGACATGACAGCTCTCCTGAAGGGTAACCATGCGGCCAGGGCCGCCGAACCGTTCATCCTAGGCCGGTGCTCCCGGGGCTGCACTGACATGCATCATGTCGGTGTCAGGCCCTCTGTTCACCCGCGGCCCGACTACCATATATAGACCATATCTCGCCGGCAAGCCCCATATCTGGTGCAAGCCGGCGAACATCATGATCCATTTTCATTTGACAGCCTAACCGCTTGAAGCGGCGGCAGAATCACCCGACGCGGCGGTAGATGAGATCCCAGACGCCGTGGCCGAGCTTCTCGCCGCGGGCCTCGAACTTGGTCAGCGGACGGAACGCCGGGCGTGGTACGTAGGGTGCGGTCTCGGGCTCGGCGGTATTGGCGAAGCCGGGGGCGGCGTCCATCACCTCGGCCATCCACTCGGCGTAGGCCTCCCAGTCGGTGGCCAGGTGGAAGGTGCCGCCGACCTTCAGCCGCGAGCGCACCAGCTCGACGAAGGCAGGCTGCACGATGCGCCGCTTGTGGTGCTTCTTCTTGGGCCAGGGATCGGGGAAGAACAGCTGCACGGTATCCAGGCTCGCCTCGGGCAGGCACTCCTCGAGCACCCGCAGGGCGTCCTCACGGTAGACGCGCAGGTTGCCGAGGCCGCGCTTGTCGGCCTCGTCGAGCAGCTTGCCGACACCCGGCGCATGCACCTCGATGCCGATGAAGTCGGTGTCGGGGTGGGTCGCGGCCTGCTCAACCAGCGAGGCGCCCATGCCGAAGCCGATCTCCACCACGCAGGGCGCGCGGCGCCCGAACAGCGTATCGAGATCCTGGCGACCGTCGGCCAGGGTCAGTCCGAGACGCGGCCACACCTCCTCGAGCCCGCGGGTCTGGGCCTGGGTCATGCGTCCGGCGCGCAGCACATAGCTCTTGATGCCGCGGCGGTGCAGCGGGGCGTCGGCCCCCTCCGGGCCGGTGGTCTTGTCGTCGTGTCGGGGATCGGTCATGGCGCGGGGCAACCCTTCTCTTGGCTTGAATCTTCTGGGCTTGAATAAACCGGGGGCGCGTATTGTAGCGGCTGAGGCTCGCCCGGGGTACGGTAGCGGCCGATTCTACCGACACGGAGGGGGACCGATATGCAGGACAGGGGATGGTGGCTGGGGGCGGCGCTCTCCGGCGCCCTGGTGGTGATCGCCGGTGCCTTCGGCGCCCACGCCCTGGAGGGGCAGCTGGCCCCGCGGCTGGCGGCGGCCTTCGAGACCGGGGTGCGCTACCAGGCGTGGCACACCCTGGCACTGCTGGCGATGCTGGCCTGGCGCGCCTCCCAGCCGCTGGCCGGCCAGCGGCTGGCCATGGCGCTGTGGGCGGCAGGCATCGCGCTGTTCTCCGGTTCGCTCTATGCCATGGCGCTCACCGGCGCGACGGGGCTGGGGATGATCACGCCCATGGGCGGGGTACTGATGATCGCCGGCTGGTTGGCCCTGGCCGCCGCCATATTGCGCGCCCGCTGAGGCGCCATCAGTCGTCGCGATCGGGCAGGGCGTAGGTGGCGGTGACCAGCGCCACCGGCTCCTCCTGCCCGGCAGAGAACAGCTGCACCTCGCCCACCGCCAGGCGGCGGCCCAGCTTGAGGATACGCGCGGTGGCGATGATATCGCGGTCGCCCCGGGGACGACGCAGGAAGCGGCAGTGCAGGTCGCTGGTGACCGCCATGGGTTCGGGGCCGATCTCGGCGAGGATCGCCACGTAGAGGCAGACGTCGGCGAGCCCCATCAGGGTGGGGCCGGAGACGCTGGCGCCGGGACGCAGGTGCTCGTCGTCGATGGCCAGGCTCATGGTGGCCTTCATGTGATCGACGGCCTCGATGGTGCCGAAACGCTGGGGGAACACCTCGTCGAGGAAATCCTCGATGGCGGCGGCGGTCATCACGGGCATGGCAAGCCTCCCTGCTGTGGCGAACGAAAACCACCACCTTAGCCGACCCGCGCCGACGCCGACAGTGCCCGAACGTCGAGCCCTCACGAAAGCGCCCCCGCGGCATGACCGCGGGGGCGCTCCCCGACGCCTTTGGTTGGTTTCCTTACTTCGCCTTGTGCACGGCGCGCCAGTGGTGCAGCAGCGGCTCGGTGTAGCCGGCAGGCTGCACGCGGCCCTTGAAGATCAGGTCGCTGGCGGCCTGGAAGGCGCTGGAGCCCTGGAAGTCCGCGCTCATCGGCGTGTACTCCGGGTCATCGGCGTTCTGCTTGTCGACCACCTTGGCCATGCGCTCCAGGGTCTCCTGGACGCGGGCGGCATCGACCACGCCGTGGTGCAGCCAGTTGGCGATGTGCTGGCTGGAGATGCGCAGGGTGGCACGGTCTTCCATCAGGCCCACATCGTGGATGTCCGGCACCTTGGAGCAGCCCACGCCATGCTCGACCCAGCGCACCACGTAGCCGAGGATGCCCTGGCAGTTGTTGTCGAGCTCCTGCTGGCGCTCCTCGTCGCTCCAGTCGGCGCTCTCGGCCACCGGCACGCTGAGCAGGTCATCCAGGACGTCCGGTTCGCCCTGCCCCTCCAGCTCGCGCTGGATGGCGGCGACGTCCACCTGGTGGTAGTGCAGGGCGTGCAGGGTAGCGGCAGTGGGTGAGGGCACCCAGGCGGTGTTGGCGCCGGCCTTGGGGTGGCCGATCTTCTGCTCCAGCATGCCGGCCATCAGGTCGGGCATGGCCCACATGCCCTTGCCGATCTGGGCGCGGCCGCGCAGGCCACAGGCCAGGCCGACCTGGACGTTGTTCTTCTCGTAGGCCTGGATCCAGGCGGCACCCTTCATGTCGCCCTTGCGGATCATCGGACCCGCCTCCATGGCGGTGTGCATCTCGTCGCCGGTGCGATCGAGGAAGCCGGTGTTGATAAACACCACACGCGAGGCAGCCTCGGCGATACACGCCTTGAGATTCACCGTGGTGCGGCGCTCCTCGTCCATGATGCCCATCTTGAGGGTGTCGCGGGCCATGCCCAGCAGATCCTCGATGCGGCCGAACAGCTCGTTGGCGAACGCCACTTCCTTCGGCCCGTGCATCTTGGGCTTGACGATGTAGACCGAGCCCTCGCGGGAGTTGCGCGCCTCGCCCTCGCCCTTCTTCAGGTCGTGCAGGGCGATCAGGCTGGTGACGATGCCGTCGAGGATGCCCTCGGGCAGCTCGTTGCCCTCGGCGTCGAACACCGCCGGCGTGGTCATCAGGTGACCGACGTTGCGCACGAACATCAGCGAGCGACCCGGCAGGGTCACGCTGCCGCCAGCGGTGTTCTGCCAGGTGCGGTCGGCGTTGAGGCGACGGGTGAAGGTCTTGCCGCCCTTCTCGACCTCTTCTGTCAGGTCGCCCTTCATCAGGCCCAGCCAGCTGGCGTAGACACCTACCTTGTCCTCGGCGTCCACCGCGGCCACGGAGTCCTCGCAGTCCATGATGGTGGTCACCGCCGCCTCGACCACCACATCCTTGACGCCAGCCGGGTCGGTCTTGCCGATCGGGTTGCTCGGATCGATCTGGATCTCCAGATGCAGGCCATGGTTGCTCAGCAGGATGGTATCGGGGCTCTCGGCCGGGCCGTTGAAGCCCACCAGCTTGCCGGCATCCTTGAGGCCGGTCTCGCGACCACCCTCCAGGGTAACCACCAGATGGCCGTCACGCAGGGCATACTTCACGGCGTCACGGTGGGAGCCGGTGGCCAGCGGTGCGGCACGATCCAGCACGCCGCGGGCGTAGGCGATGACCTTCTCGCCACGCTTGGGATTGAAGCTCGTGCCCTTCTCGGCGCCGTCCTCCTCGGAGATGGCATCGGTGCCGTAGAGGGCATCGTAGAGGCTGCCCCAGCGGGCATTGGCGGCATTCAGCGCATAGCGGGCGTTGTTGACCGGCACCACCAGCTGGGGGCCGGCCTGGACGGCAATCTCGCGATCGACGTTGGCGGTGGTCACCTTGACCGAGCTCGGCGCCTCGGCCAGGTAGCCGATCTCCTCGAGGAAGGCGCGGTAGCCAGGCATGTCCCGCACCGGGCCGGGATTCTCGCGATGCCAGCTATCGAGCTTCTCCTGCAGGCGATCGCGCTCGGCGAGCAGTTCACGGTTCTTCGGGGTCAGATCATGGAAGAGGGCGTCGACACCGGCCCAGAAGGCCTCGGCGTCGATGCCGGTGCCCGGGAGCGCCTGTTCGGTGATGAAGCGGTCCAGTTCGGCGGCCACCTGGAGGCGGTGACGCGTGACACGTTGAGTCATGGTGAATCTCCTCGCACGGGGCAGGCGGCGGGTGCACACCGGACTGCCATCAACAGGGTTGGGTGACTGCGTAGCATCGATTTTGTGGAAAACCGTTCCACATGTAAAGCTGGAATGGCATCGCCAGCGCCAGGACTCGACCAAAAGATAAGACCGCGAGGCCCGCCCGCTCGGCAATCATGGTGCCACCTCGCGCTTGCCGCTAGCATGGTGGTGCACCGTGGAGAATGCGATGAGCGATTTCACCCCCCTGCAGGCCCTGGGCCCCTTCCGCTGGATCGACCCAGCCGACGAGTTGCCCGGCGGCGACCACCTGGAACGCTATCTGGGCCACTACGGCCTCGCGCCCCTGCTCGCCGAGCATGTGGGGCTGCACCTGGGCTTCCTGGACGCCGGCGACTTCCGCCTGTGGGCCTCGGTCTGGAGTCCCGCCGAGCCCATCGGCACCGCCTTCGTGGTGCACGGCTACTTCGACCACCTGGGGCTCTATCGTCACCTGCTCGAACGCCTGCTGGAGCGCGGCTGGCGCGTGGTACTGTGGGATCTGCCCGGCCACGGGCTCTCCAGCGGCCAGCGCGCCTCCATTGCCGACTTCGACGACTATGGTGGCTGCCTGCACGCCCTGCAGGACCATCTGGAAGCCGAGGGGCTGGCCCCGCACCCCTGGCTGGGCATCGGCCAGAGTACCGGCGCGGCGATACTCGCCACCGATGCCCTGACCCGCGGAGAGGACGGCAGCTGGGCCGGCCTGGCCCTGCTGGCGCCGCTGGTGAGGCCCTGGGGTTGGCGCCAGTCAAGCTGGCTGCATCTGCTGGTGGGCCCCTTCGTGCGCTCCATCCCACGCAAGTTTCGCGACAACTCCACCGACGCCGATTTCGCCGCCTTCCTGCGCGACCAGGACCCGCTGCAGGCCGACCGCGTGGCAGTGGACTGGGTCAGCGCCATGCGCCGCTGGATGCCGCGGCTGCTGGCACTGCCCCCCAACCCGGTGCCGACCCTGATCCTGCAGGGCGAGCAGGACCTGACCGTGGACTGGGAGTGGAACCTGGAGGTACTCAAGGAGAAGTTTCCCAATGCCGAGGTGCATCTGCATCCCGAGGCCCGGCACCACCTGGTCAACGAGGCGGAGCCCATCCGCCAGGCGCTGTTCGAGAGCCTGGATCGCTTTATCGATGCCCTGGCGCCCGGCGCCACTGTGGAGAAAACGACATCATGAAGACCGCGCCCTCCCGTCTGGTCGCCCTCCTGGCGCTGACCCTGCTTGCCGGCTGCGCCGGCGCTCCCGAGCGTCCCGACAGCAGCATCCGCCAGGCGCTCTTCAACCTCGGCGAGCGCGCCGCCGCCCTGGTGATGACGGCCCCAGACCTGCCGCAGCCACCCAGCGACCAGGTGCTGCTGCTGTCTCGCCCCGAGGTCAACGCCGGCCTCGGCATCGAGAACGAGCGCTTCAACGAGAGCCTGGTACGCGCCCTGCTGGCAATCAGTGATGGTCCCCAGGTCCTCGACTGGAACACCAACCTGACCGACAGCGGCGATAACCAGTGGCGCCTGGAGAGCCGTCTGATGGCCGACGGCCCACGCCTCTCACTCTCCGACCGCGAACTGCTTCCCTACCGCCTGACGCTGACCCTGCGCCGCCCCGGCGAGGAGGCAGCACGCTGGGAGCAGAGCCTGCAGGGCGCTCTGGACAGCACGGCGCTATAGCGAAAGGCGCCGCTCACCCCTTGAGGAGTCGATCGAGCTGGCGATAGCCCACCGCCTCGATCAGCTGATCGCGCTCGGGGCGCGAGACGCCGGCGAGATCGGCCAGGGTCAGTGCCACCCGCAGCACGCGATGATAGGCCCGGGCCGACAGCTTGAGCCGCTCCAGCACCGCCGCCAGCCAGGCGCGGTCCGCCGCCGAGAGGCCGCAGGCCGCCTCCAGCTCGCGCCCTGCCAGGTGAGCGTTCAACGCACCCCGCGCCAGCTGGCGCTCGCGGGCCGCCAGCACCCGCTTGCGCACCGTGGCGGAGTCCTCGCCGGGCTGGTTGGCGGTAAGCTGCTCCGGGGGGAGTGCCGGCACCTCCACCTGCAGGTCGATGCGGTCGAGCAGCGGCCCGGAGAGGCGCGCCTGGTAGCGCTGGATCTGCGCCGCGGTGCAGTGGCAGGCCTGGCGCGGATCGCCCAGATGGCCGCAAGGGCAGGGGTTCATCGCCGCCACGAGCATGAAACGCGCCGGGTAGCGACGCTCATGGCTGGCCCGGGCGATATGGATGCGCCCGCTCTCCATGGGCTCGCGCATCACCTCCAGCACATGGCGCGGGAACTCCGGCAGCTCGTCGAGGAACAGCACCCCGTGGTGGGCCAGGGAGATCTCGCCGGGGCGCGGCCGCGCGCCACCACCCACCAGGGCCACCGCGCTGGCGGTATGGTGCGGGGCACGGAAGGGTCGGCGTCCCCACTCGGCGCGCAGCGGCAGGCCGCTGACCGAGCGCACCGCCGCCACCTCCAGCGCCTCGTCGTCGGTGAGCGGGGGCAGGATGCCGGGCAGGCGACTGGCCAGCATGGTCTTGCCGGTACCGGGTGGGCCGGCAAAGAGCAGGTTGTGGGACCCGGCGGCGGCGACCTCCAGGGCACGGCGGGCCTGGAACTGGCCACGCACCTCGGCGAGATCGGGCAGCGGCTGGGTGGCTGCGGGTGGGCGCGATAGCCGGTGGGGAGGGATGGGGGCCTGGCCCAGCAGGTGGGCGACTACCTCCAGCAGGTGGTCGGCGGGCAGCACCTCGAGCTCGCCGGCCAGGGCAGCCTCGTCGGCATTGGCCCGGGGCACGATCAGTTGCCGCCCGGCGCGCCGCGCGGCCAAGGCCAGCGGCAGAACACCCTCCACCGGGCGCAGGGCACCGTCCAGCGCCAGTTCACCGACACTCTCGGTCGCTTCCAGGCAACCGGGCGGCAGCTGGCCGGAAGCGAGCAGCAGCCCCAGGGCGATGGGCAGGTCGAAGCGGCCACCCTCCTTGGGCAGGTCGGCGGGGGCCAGGTTGAGGGTGATGCGCCGCAGCGGGTACTCGAAGCCGGCGTTGACCAGGGCGCTACGCACCCGCTCACGGCTCTCCTTGACCGCCGTCTCCGGTAACCCGACCAGCGTCATGCTGGGCAGGCCATTGGAGAGGTGCACCTCCACCTGCACCTCGGGTGCCTCCAGGCCGAGACCGGCCCGGGTGTGCACGATCGCCAGCGTCATGGGCGCTCCCTCGCGAATGGACTGCTCTCAGGCTAGTCCAGAGCGCGGCGAGGCGCCCGACGCGACCTCAGGAGGCGGCGTCCTCGCCCTTGTGCTCGTCGCGCTTGCCTTCACCGCTCGGGTCGCTCTCCGCCGGGGCGTCGGCGCCCTCGGCCGCTGCCGCGGTGCCGCCGGTCTGGGCTTCCACCAGCGCCTCCAGGGAGGCGACCTGCTTCTCCAGAGCCTCGACCCGTGACCGGGTGCGCTGCAGTACGTCCATCAGGATGTCGAAGTCCTCGCGGGAGACCAGTTCGAGACGGTCGAAGGCTCCCCTTACCACCTGCTGGATACCCTTCTGCACCTCTTCGGGGGCCTGGGAGGCGCCCTGCAGGCGCTCGCCGATCTGCTGGGCCAACCGACCGATTCTATCGTGGGTCACCATGACGCTTCTCCTGGTTGGGGATGACGACCTACAGGATACGCGTGGCACCCATGAGACGCATGCCCTCTTGCAGGGCGCGTGGGACGTGCACAGGCACCATCGGAGTGCATGGAGCCTGACAGCAAGCCGATGCAGGAGCTGTTCCCATCCAGGAAAAGTAGCTCAAGGCTCAGATATCAAAGGGTTTTTCTCATCACTGGCACGCCGCGCGCATTGTGCAGGTCAGCCGCCCCATCGGGTCGCCTCCCATCGCAACGAGGAGACAGGACATGAAGCTGATCACCGCCATCATCAAGCCCTTCAAGCTGGACGACGTCCGCGAGGCGCTGGCCGACAACGGCGTGCAGGGCATCACCGTCACCGAGGTCAAGGGTTTCGGCCGCCAGAAGGGCCACACCGAGCTCTACCGCGGCGCCGAGTACGTCGTCGACTTCCTGCCCAAGGTCAAGGTCGAGATCGCCGTGGACGACGGCCGCCTGGAGAGCGTGCTGGACGCCATCTGCGAAGCCGCCGGCAGCGGCAAGATCGGCGACGGCAAGGTATTCGTCACGGCCCTCGAGGACGTGATCCGTATCCGCACCGGCGAGCGCGGCGCCGATGCCGTCTGAGCCATGACCGACTGCCGCTTCCCCGACTGGAGACTCCACCATGAGTGAACTGACCGAACTGAGCTATGCGCTCGATACCTTCTACTTCCTGATCTGCGGCGTACTGGTGATGTGGATGGCCGCCGGCTTCGCCATGCTCGAGGCGGGCCTGGTGCGCGCCAAGAACACCGCCGAGATCCTCACCAAGAACATCGCCCTGTTCGCCATCGCCTGCACCATGTACCTGCTGGTGGGCTACTACCTGATGTACTCGAGCCCCGAGGGCGGCATCCTGCCCAACCTCGGCGTGCTGCTGGGCAGCGAGAACGGCATCGACGCCGTGCTGGCCGGCGGTGACGACGCCCCCTACTACTCCATGCGCGCCGACTACTTCTTCCAGGTGGTGTTCGTGGCGACCGCCATGTCCATCGTCTCCGGGGCGGTGGCCGAGCGCATGAAGCTGTGGGCTTTCCTGGCCTTCGCGGTGGTGATGACCGGCCTGATCTACCCGGTCTCCGGCTACTGGACCTGGGGCGGCGGCTGGCTCTCCGCGGCCGGCTTCTCCGACTACGCCGGCTCCGGCATCGTGCACATGGCCGGTGCGGCTGCGGCACTCGCCGGCGTGCTGGTCCTCGGCCCACGCAAGGGCAAGTACGGCAAGGACGGCAGCATCTACGCCATCCCCGGCGCCAATCTGCCGCTGGCGACCCTGGGCACCTTCATCCTGTGGATGGGCTGGTTCGGCTTCAACGGCGGCTCAGAGCTCAAGGTCTCCGACGTCGCCTCCGCCAACAACATGGCCCAGGTGCTGGTCAACACCAATGCCGCCGCCGCCGGCGGGGTAATCGCCGCCTTGGTGATTGCCAAGCTGTGGTTCCGCAAGGCCGACCTGACCATGACCCTCAACGGCGCCCTGGCCGGCCTGGTGGCGATCACCGCCGACCCGCTCTCCCCCTCCGCCCCGGGCGCGGCGCTGATCGGCGCCATGGGTGGTGTCATCGTGGTGGCCGCCATCGTCGGCCTGGACAAGCTGAAGATCGATGACCCGGTGGGTGCCATCTCGGTGCACGGTGTGGTCGGTATCTGGGGCCTGCTGGCTGTGCCGCTGACCAACGGCGACGCTACCTTCGGCGCCCAGCTGCTCGGCATCGTCGGCATCTTCGCCTGGGTCTTCCTGGCCAGCCTGATCGTCTGGGGCATCCTCAAGGCGGTGATGGGCATTCGTGTCAGCGAGGAGGAAGAGTACGAGGGGGTCGACCTGACCGAATGCGGCATGGAGGCCTACCCCGAGTTCAGCGTCGCCAAGAAATGAAGGCAACGCGTAACGAGTGAGCTGGCGTGCTCCACTTGGCCCCCGCAAGGGGGCCTTTTTTCTTCCCCGCCGGCGGGGTGTATCCTAGGGACAATCCGCCTATCGCCGGCGGCATGCCCGCCCCAGAATCGACGAGGAACCGACCATGAAACTGGTGACCGCCATCATCAAGCCCTTCAAGCTCGACGACGTGAGGGAGTCCCTCTCGGAGATCGGCGTGCAGGGTATCACCGTGACCGAGGTGAAGGGCTTCGGCCGTCAGAAGGGCCACACCGAGCTCTACCGTGGCGCCGAGTATGTAGTGGACTTCCTGCCCAAGGTGAAGCTCGAGGTCGCCGTGGACGACGAGATGGCCGAGAAGGTGATCGATGCCATCACCAGCGTCGCCAATACCGGCAAGATCGGTGACGGCAAGATCTTCGTCACCCCGCTGGAGCAGGTGATCCGCATCCGTACCGGCGAGACCGGCAAGGATGCGGTATAGCAGCCGTAAGCCATAAGCGCCGAGCTCGGCTCGGCAGCTGATCCAGACAAGGAAACCCCATCCGACGGAAGCCGGATGGGGTTTCTCTTATCGCTTAAGGCTTACGGCTTAGAGCTCCGGGCGCAGCCCGGTCACTTCTCGACGAAGGCCCGCTCGATCACATAGTCCCCGGGCTCGCCCATGCGCGGCGAGATCTTGAAGCCCAGTTCATCGAGCAGTTCGCTGGTGCTCTCCAGCATCGCCGGGCTGCCGCAGATCATGGCGCGATCCTGCTTGGGGTCCAGCGCCGGCAGGCCGGTGTCCTCGGCGAGCTTGCCGCTGCGGATATGGTCGGTCAGGCGGCCCATGGTGTGGAACTCCTCACGGGTCACGGTGGGGTAGTAGACCAGCTTCTCGCTGATCTCCTCGCCCAGGTACTCGTGGGCCGGCAGCTCCGTCTGGATGAAGTCGGCATAGGCCAGCTCGCTGACGTTGCGCACGCCGTGCACCAGCACCACCTTCTCGAAGCGCTCGTAGACCTCGGGGTCCTGGATCAGGCTCATGAAGGGCGCCAGGCCGGTGCCGGTGGAGAGCAGGTAGAGGTTGCGCCCCGGCAGCAGGTCGTCGGTGACCAGGGTGCCGGTGGGCTTGCGACTGACCATGATCTGGTCGCCCACCTGGAGATGCTGCAGACGCGAGGTCAAGGGGCCATCCGGCACCTTGATGCTGAAGAACTCAAGGTGATCCTCGTAGTTGGGGCTGGCGATGGAGTAGGCACGCATCAGCGGCTTGCCGTTCACCTCCAGGCCGATCATCACGAACTGACCGTTCTTGAAGCGCAGGCTGCGCTCGCGGGTGGTGCGGAAACTGAACAGGGTGTCGTTCCAGTGGTGGACGCTGAGCACCTCTTCCAGGGCAAACTTGCTCATGCCGGCTCCTCTATGCGGTCGAAGGCTTTATATGCCTAAAAAGAATAAAAGCGATTCCAAGATTTGCATTGAATTCTAAGCCAGGAGGCGTTATCTGTTAAATGGATTGTATGGATAACCGTTATCCATAGTCTTGATATACGTCATCGGAGTTCGCCCTCATGCGCTTCACCCTGCGCCAGCTGGAGGTCTTCGTGGCGGTAGCCCAGCACGAAAGTGTGTCACGGGCGGCTCGCGCCCTGGCACTCTCCCAGTCGGCCGCCAGCAGCGCCCTCGCCGAACTGGAGCGCCAGTTCGACTGCCAGCTGCTGGACCGCCACGGCAAGCGACTGCGCCTCAACGCCCTGGGCTTCCAGCTGCTGCCCAAGGCGGTGGCACTGCTCGACCGCGCCGAGGAGGTGGAGGAGCTGCTCCACGGCCAGCAAGGCATCGGAGTGCTGGACGTCGGCGCCACCCTGACCATCGGCAACTATCTGGCCACCCTGCTGATCAGCGACTTCATGCAGCGCTACCCGGGCAGCCGGGTGCGCCTGGCGGTGCGCAATACCCGCGCCATCGTCGAGAGCGTGCGCCACCATCGGCTGGACCTGGGGTTGATCGAGGGGCAGTGCGAGGAGGAGGACGTGGTCACCCAGCCCTGGGTAGAGGATGAGCTGGTGGTGTTCTGCTCGCCCCGCCACCCCCTGGCCGGGGCCGGCGAGGTGGAGCTCAGCCGCCTGCTGCGCGAGGCGTGGATCATGCGCGAAGAGGGCTCGGGCACGCGACTGACCCTGGAGCAGGCAGCACGCCACCGGCGCGGGCGCTTCAACGTGCTGCTGGAGCTGGAGCACACCGAGGGGATCAAGCGCGCGGTGGAGTCGGGGCTGGGCATCGGCTGCGTCTCGCGCCTGGCGCTGCGTGACGCCTTCCGCCGCGGCAGCCTGGTGCCCATCGCCACCCCGGAATTGGACCTGAGCCGTCAGTTCACCTTCATCTGGCACCGCCACAAGTATCTCGCCACCGGCATGCGCGAGTTCCTCAAGCTGTGCCGGCAGATGACCGAGGGCGTGACCCGCAGCGACCAGATCGACCTGCCGCCGGTGCCCTGACGACGTGGCACGAAGCTGGCTCCGAACGGCATCGGGCCCGGCAGTGCCGGGCCCGATGCCGAAGGGAAAGCCAACCCGTCAGCGCATATCGCTGACCGCCTCCTGGATCTCCTCGAGGCTCGCCTTGGTGAGGTCCTTGGTCAGGGAGTGGATCACCAGCTTCGCGGTGGGGCCGTCGAGCTTGTCGCGCAGCTGGCCGAGGAAGCGGGCCGGGGCGACCAGGATCAGCTTCTCCATGCTGTTGTCGATGCGGGCCTGATAGAGACGATCGGTCACCTCCTTGGCGAACACCTGCTCCTCATGGGTGCGCGCCGTGCTCTCGCCACCGGAGGAGCGCGAGCTGTTCGACGTCGACTCATGCACATCGGAACCGCGATCCGTCACCAGGTCGCCCTCGTGCAGCCGACTCGCCGAATGCACCAGGCTATCCTGTTCGACCAGCTTGAGTGCGTCGCGGGTGAAGATCCGCGCCCGCGCCGCATCCGCCACCACGATATAGGTTGTCATAGCCACTCCTCGATACCGGTGGTACGGCGGCCGGCGATGCGCCGGCCGCTTCTGGATCAACCATGGCAAGTGCCTTGACGCGGGTCAACCCGCTACCGACGTCGATCGGCGACAACTGCAGGGAAGCTTGATCTGGGGTAGCATCCCAGCTGGCCGGCAGGGATGTCGGCACGTCTCATCTCCACGATGTGCCCCCCGGGAGGACCCCGATGCGTCAGTTACTGTTTCCCCGCCGCCCGTTGTCACGCGGCACCCTGCTCACCTGCCACCTGCTGCTGCAGGTCGGCCTCGCGGCGGGTGCGGCACTATGGCTTGCTCCGCGCACGCCATGGCTGGCGGCCACCACCTGGCAGGCGGCCTGGCCCAGCCTGGCGCTGGGCGGTGGTCTGTGGCTGCTGGCCGCCATGCTGCTGCGCCTGATGGCCGAGCTGTGGCTGCTGCCCCACCACCTGGCCGGCCAGCTGGGCGCCGGGCCGGTGATCACCCGCTCCTGGGAGCGCCGCCCGGCGGTGCATGACCCCCAGGCCGCCTGGACCAGCGAGGCGCGCCCCCTGTCCAGCGAGGGCGAGGCGGTAGGCAGCGCCCGGGTAACTCGTCCCGCCGAACCGCTGCGCTCCCGCGGCGGCCGCGAGCCCTCCCTGGACCTCGCCGGCGCCTCCCCTGCCGAACCGAGGGCCGGGGAGCCACGCCTCTAGGAGACTGCCCCTTCGCGGCGGAGAAGCCTGGCGTCAGGCGCGGCGAGGGAAACGCATGAGCCGACGCAGGCCGGCCAGCAGCAGCACGGCGGCGCCGGCGCCGAGGCCGTTGGCCAGGATATCGGCCCAGTCACCGCCACTACGCCCCGGCACCGGAACCTGGGCGAACTCGACCATGCCGCCGTAGCCCGCCGCGAGCAGGAAGGCCAGCGGCAGGCGGACTCCGGCCAGGCCGATCAGGCCGCCGAGGCCGGCATAGCCGACGAAGTGATTGAGTTTGTCCCAGGGCAACTGGCTGGGCATCTCGTCACCCGGGGTCAGACTGCCCAGGGCGATGACCAGGGCCGCCACAACGGCCAGCGCCGCCCACAGGCGGCGCCGGTCGTGCAGGCGTTGCAGCCAAGCGAGCCCGAGCCATTCAGGCATGGGCGATATTGCGGTGATAGGCCGGGCTCAGGTCATGCAGCGCCTCCATGAAGGCGGTGACATGATCGGGATCGGTGAACTGGCTGATGCCATGCCCCAGGTTGAAGACGTGACCGGGGCCCTCGCCATAGCTCTCCAGGATGCGCGCTACCTCGGCACGAATCGCCGCCGGGCGGGCGAACAGCACGTTGGGGTCGAGGTTGCCCTGCAGCGCCACCTTGTGACCCACCCGGGCGCGGGCATCGGACAGCTCGGTGCTCCAGTCCAGTCCCACGGCGTCGGAACCCGCCAGGGCGATGTCCTCGAGCCACTGGCCGCCGTTCTTGGTGAACAGGATCACCGGCACACGTCGCCCCTCGTGCTCGCGGATCAGGCCGGCGACGATCTGCTCCATGTAGCGCAGCGAGAACTCCAGGTAGGCCGGCGTGGTGAGGGCGCCACCCCAGGTGTCGAAGATCTGCACCGCCTGGGCGCCGGCACGGATCTGGGCGTTCAGGTAGTCGGTTACCGCCGTGGCCAGGGTGTCGAGCAGGTCATGCATCACGCTGGGCGTGTCGTAGAGCATGGTCTTGATATGCCGGAAGTCCTTGCTGGAGCTGCCCTCGACCATGTAGGTCGCCAGCGTCCAGGGGCTGCCGGAGAAGCCGATCAGCGGCACGCGTCCGTTCAACTCGCGGCGGATCGTCGAGACCGCGCGCATCACGTAGTCGAGGTCGCGCTCGGCATCGGGAGCACTCAGCGCCGCTACCTCCTCGGCCGTGCGCACCGGCTTGCGGAACTTGGGCCCCTCGCCGGTCTCGAAGTAGAGCCCCAGCCCCATGGCATCGGGGATGGTGAGGATATCCGAGAACAGGATCGCCGCATCCAGCGGATAGCGCTCCAGGGGCTGCAGGGTCACCTCGCAGGCCAGCTCCTGGTTGCGACACAGGTCCATGAAGTTGCCGGCCACGGCGCGGGTGGCGCGATACTCCGGCAGGTAGCGTCCGGCCTGGCGCATCATCCAGACCGGGGTGCGGTCCACCGGCTGACGCGCCAGGGCGCGCAGAAAGCGATCGTTCTTGAGTTCCATGCAGGCGGTCATCCACGGGAAATGTGTCCGCCATTGTACCCGATGCTTGCGTCCCGGTCGTGAGCCTCGCCGGCCTTCCTGATAGAATACCGCCCACTCCTGCGGCGCCGCCCGCGGCCTGATACCGAGGTAACCCGTGACGATTCGCTTTATCGCCGCCTCCCGTCTGCCCACCCCCTGGGCCACCTTCACCATGCACGGCTTCGAGGACGAGGCCACCGGCAAGGACCATATCGCCCTGACCCTGGGCGACGTGGCCGACGGCGAGCCGGTACTGGGACGGGTGCACTCGGAGTGCCTGACCGGCGATGCGCTCTTCTCGATGCGCTGCGACTGCGGCTATCAGCTCCAGGAGGCCCTCAAGCGTATCGCCGAGGAGGGCCGCGGGGTGCTGCTCTACCTGCGCCAGGAGGGGCGCGGCATCGGGCTCCTCAACAAGATCCGCGCCTATCACCTCCAGGATCAGGGCGCCGATACCGTGGAGGCCAACGAGCAGCTGGGCTTCGCCGCCGACCTTCGCCGCTACGACCTCTGCGTGCCGATGCTCGAGCACCTGGGCATCGCGGGCCTGCGCCTGATGACCAATAACCCGCGCAAGGTCGACGCCCTGACCCAGGCAGGCGTCAATGTCGTGGAACGCGTACCACTGACCACCGGTCTCAATCCCCACAATGAGCACTATCTTTCTACCAAGGCCGGCAAGCTCGGCCACATGATGGTGCTGGGCGATTTCACCCAGGCCGACGATGTGGATATCGAACGCAAGCCCTGAGGACGGGAGCCCCCATCCCTCGATCGGGGAGGCTCCTGGACAGGGGAGAGACCCGATGACCCAGCCATCCCGCGACAGGGAAAGCTTCAGTGCCACCGAGGAGTGGCTGCACAGCATCAGCCACGGAATCGGTGTGCTGCTGAGCCTGGCCGGGATCACGGTACTGCTGGTGATGGCCAGCCTGGCGCCCCACCTCGACCCCTGGAAGCTGGCCGGGGTCGGCCTCTACGGCACCAGCCTCGTGCTGCTCTATACCGCCTCGACGCTCTACCACGGCGTGCGCGACTCGCGCCGCAAGCGGCTGTTCCAGCTGCTGGATCACTGCGCGATCTATCTGCTGATCGCCGGTACCTACACGCCCTTCCTGCTGGTCAACCTGCGCGGCCCCACCGGCTGGGCGCTGTTCGTCACCGTCTGGGGGCTGGCGCTGGTGGGTATCGCCTGCAAGCTGGCCTGGCCCCACCGCTTCGCGGCGTTACGCGTCGGCATCTACCTGCTGATGGGCTGGCTGATCCTCTTCGCCGGCGGCGAGATGGTCGAGCGGCTGTCGTCCGCGGGACTTACCCTGCTGGTGGCCGGCGGCCTCACCTATACCCTCGGCGTGCTCTTCTATGCCGTGCGCGCGATTCCCTTCAACCACGTCATCTGGCACCTGTTCGTGCTGGGCGGCAGCATCCTCCACTACTTCGCCGTCTACAGCGCCGTGCTGCCCTTCGCGGCCTGAGCCCGAGGCTTGCGCCCCGGGTCAGGTATCGCGCGCCTTGCGGATGCGCTCATAGGCGTTGCCGATCTCGCTGGTGCGCTCGCGGGCGACCTCGCGCATGCTCTCGGGCAGCCCCTTGGCGGCGAGCTTGTCGGGGTGGTTCTGGCTCATCAGGCGCCGATAGGCCTTCTTGATCTCGGCATCGCTGGCGTCCTCCTCGACCCCCAGCACCAGGTAGGCATCGGCCAGGGAGGGGCCGCTGGCCACACCACCCCCGGCCTGCTCTCCGCTACCGTGCAGCATGGCCTCGACCTGGGCGATCTCCGCCTCGGAGCAGCCCAGTCCGCGCACCACCCGCATCAGCATCTCACGCTCGGCGGGATGCAGCTGGCCATCGGCGGCGATCGCCGCCAGCTGCACCTGCAGGAAGACCTGGCGCAGGGCGGGCTGCGGGCCCAGCAGCGGGCGCAGCCTGGCAAGCTCCGCGTCCAGGTCGAAGTCCGGCGCCTTGCCGCGGTTGAAGTCGGCCCGGGCCCGGGCGCGCTGGGCCTCGTTGAGGCGCAGGCGGTCCCACAGCACGCGCGAGGCGTCCAGCTCATCCTCGGTGACCTGGCCATCGGCCTTGCACAGACACCCCATGACCGCGAAGGTCGATTCGAGGAATTGCGTCTGGGATGCGGCCAGCTTGCCCAGCAGGCTGCGGCGCAGGCGCTTGACGAGCCAGTAACCGAGCCCGCCACCGACCAGCGCGCCCACGGGCCCGCCGATCATGAACCCCAGGCCGGCGCCGATCAGTACGACGATCCACATCAGCGAGCCTCCCCTGTCATCGCGGCATCGTCGCCACCCTCCAGGCGGCGACGGATGGCGGCCTCGATGCCATCCGCATCCAGGCCGCACTCGGCGAGCAGCTCGGCGGGCTTGCCGTGCTCGACGAAGGCGTCGGGCAGCCCCAGATTGAGCACCGCCCCCCGCACACCCTCGGTGGCCAGCAGCTCGTTGACCGCGCTGCCGGCACCACCGGCCACCACGTTCTCCTCCAGGGTCACCAGCAGGTCGTGGTCGGCCGCCGCGGCCAGCACCGCATCACGATCCAGGGGCTTTACCGAACGCATGTTGAGGTGGCTGGCATCGAGCCGCTCCGCCACCTCGGCGGCCGGCGTGTTGAGGCTGCCGAAGGCCAACAGGGCGACGCGCCGCCCTGCCTCGGCGCCGCTCTCGCGACGCACCTGCGCCCGCCCGATGGGGGCCGGCTCGAGATGCGCGGGAATCTCGACACCCGGCCCGCTGCCCCGCGGATAGCGCACCGCGGCGGGGCCCGGGTGGTGGTAGGCGGCGCTCAGCATGGCGCGGCACTCCGCCTCGTCGGCTGGCGCCAGCACCACCATGCCGGGCACGCAACGCAGGTAGGAGAGGTCGAGGCTGCCGTGGTGGGTGGGGCCGTCCTCGCCCACCAGGCCGGCGCGGTCGATGGCGAAGGTGACGTCGAGGTCCTGCACCGCCACGTCATGGATCAGCTGGTCGTAGCCGCGCTGCAGGAAGGTGGAGTAGATCGCCACCACCGGCTTCATGGCCTCGCAGGCCATGCCCGCGGCCAGGGTCACCGCATGCTGCTCGGCGATGGCCACATCGAAGTAGCGCTCGGGATACTGCTGCGAGAAGCGCACCAGGTCGGAGCCCTCGCGCATCGCCGGCGTGATGCCGATCAGCCGTTCATCGGCGGCGGCCATGTCACACAGCCAGTCGCCGAAGACATTGCAGTACTTCTTCTTCGGCGGCGCAGGCGTGGCCGGCTTGAGCGGCGGCGGGGCGCCGTTCTTCTCCAGCTTGGTGATGGCATGGTAGCCGATGGGGTCGGCCTCGGCGGGCAGGAAGCCCTTGCCCTTGCAGGTCTTGACGTGAAGGAACTGCGGCCCCTCCAGGTCACGCATGTTGCGCAGGGTCTGTACCAGCAGCGGCAGGTCATGACCGTCGATGGGGCCGATATAGTTGAAGCCCATCTCCTCGAACAGGGTGGCCGGGCTGACCATGCCCTTCATGTGCTCCTCGGTGCGCCGGGCCAGCTCCAGCGCCCCAGGCAGGTGCGAAAGCACCTTCTTGCCGCTCTCGCGCATGGTGGTATAGGGCTTGCTGGTCAGGATGCGCGCCAGGTAGCTGGCCATGCCGCCGACATTCTCGGAGATCGACATCTCGTTGTCGTTGAGCACCACCAGCAGGTTGGCGTCGACGTGACCGGCATGGGCCAGGGCCTCGAAGGCCATCCCGGCGGTCAGGGCACCATCGCCGATCACCGCGCAGACGCGACGCTGCTCGCCTCGGGTGCGGGCGGCCAGCGCCATGCCCAGCGCCGCCGAGATCGAGGTGCTGGAGTGACCCACGCCGAAGGTGTCGTACGCCGACTCGGCACGCCGCGGGAAGGCCGCCAGCCCGCCATGGTGGCGGATATTGGGCATCGCCTCGCGGCGCCCGGTAAGGATCTTGTGGGGGTAGGCCTGGTGGCCGACATCCCACACCAGGCGATCATGGGGGGTCTCCAACGCCTGGTGCAGGGCCACGGTGAGCTCCACGACGCCGAGGCCGGCTCCGAAGTGCCCTCCGGAGACCCCCACGCTGTAGAGCAGGTAGGCGCGCAGCTCGTCGGCCACCTGCGCCAGCTGCGCGGTGGTCATGGCGCGCAGCGCCGCCGGGGTATCCAGGGTGTCGAGCAGCGGCGTGGCCGGACGCTCGACGGGAATGTCATCGAACAGCTTCATGTGGGCATCTGTCGTGTCAGTGGTCACGCTCGATCATGTATCGGGCCAGCGCCGCCAGCGGCAATCCGGCCTCGCCCAGCGGCGCCAGGGCGGCGACGGCCTCCTCGACCAGCCCCGCCGCCCGGGAGCGGGCGCCCTCGAGACCCAGCAGGGTCGGATAGGTGGGCTTGTCGCGGGCGGCGTCGGCTCCCGAGGCCTTGCCCAGGATGGCGGTGTCACCGATCACATCGAGTACGTCGTCGTGGATCTGGAAGGCCAGGCCGATGGCTCGGGCATAGGCATCCAGGGCCGCCAGGCGGGCATCCTCCTCGGCTACCGCGGCCAGCCCGCCCAGGCGCACCGCGGCACGGATCAGCGCCCCGGTCTTGTGGGCGTGCATGGTGGCCAGGGCATTCACATCGGGGTGGCCGCCCACGGCATCGAGGTCCAGCGCCTGGCCGGCCACCATGCCGTCGCGCCCCGCCGCCTCGGCGAGGCTGGCGATCATTGCCGCCAGGCGGGGGTGTCGGGCACGGGCAACCACCTCGAAGGCCAGCGACTGCAGCGCATCGCCGGCGAGGATCGCGGTGGCCTCGTCGTAGGCACGGTGCACGGTGGGCTGCCCGCGGCGCAGGTCGTCATCGTCCATGGCCGGCAGGTCATCGTGGACCAGCGAGTAGGCATGGATCAGTTCGATGGCCATGGCCGGGGCGTCGAGGGTAGCGTCATCGGCCCCCAGAGCGCGGCCGGCGGCATACACCAGCAGCGGACGCAGCCGCTTACCGCCCACCAGCACGCCGTGACGCATGGCGGCCTCGAGGCGCGGCGCGGGAGCGGTGCGCTCGACAAACAGCGCCTCGAGGCGGGCATCCACCCGGGCGCGATCGGCGGCCAGCAGGGTGGTCAGGGTGTCAGCGTTCACCATCACTCTCCGACGGGGGCACAAAGGGCTCGAGCTCGATGCCACCCTGGGTGCCTTCGGTCAGGGTGCGCACCTTGAGCTCCGCCTCGTCGAGGCGGCGCTGGGCATCACGGGTCAGCCTCACTCCCTCCTCGAAGGCGGCAAGCGAGTCCTCCAGCGACAGCTCGCCGGACTCCAGTCGTGCCACCAGGCCCTCGAGCCGCTCGACGGTGGCGGCGAAGTCACCTGACGCAGTGTCGTCGGCCTGCGGCTCACGGGACCGCTCGTTGCGCTCTGCCATGCTGCTCCTTTAAACCGCCCCGATAGTCAGAAAGAGATCATTCAAGGGGCCACAGTATACACGCTCCCCCCGGGGGGTCGTCTGCCCCGCCGCCTGCTGGCCTCTGTGACGCCCTAAACTTGCATGTGGCTCATATGAGCAGCGCAGCATTTTCATCCTGGCTCATTTTCCGCTGTGATAAGATGGTGGCCTCACCAGTTTCTGACACTGCATGCGGCTCGCGCCGGAAGGGGTTGATTCGACCATGGCAAAGACGTCCCTGGACAAGAGCAAGATCAAGATCCTGCTGCTCGAGGGCATCCACCAGACCGCGGTGGACAATCTTCGCAACGCCGGGTACTCGAACATCGAGCACCTGCCCACCTCGCTGGATGAAGCCGCGCTGATCGAGAAGATCCGCGACGTCCACTTCATCGGCATCCGCTCGCGGACCCAGCTCAACGAGCGGGTATTCGATGCCGCAGAGAAGCTGGTGGCCGTGGGCTGCTTCTGCATCGGCACCAATCAGGTCGACCTCGACGCTGCCCTGATTCGCGGCATCCCGGTGTTCAATGCGCCCTACTCCAACACCCGCTCAGTGGCCGAGCTGGTATTGGCCGAGGCGATCATGCTGCTGCGCGGCATTCCCGAGAAGAACGCCCGCGCCCACCAGGGCGGCTGGCTGAAGAGCGCCAAGAACTCCCACGAGGCCCGCGGCAAGACCCTGGGGATCGTCGGCTACGGCAGCATCGGCTCGCAGCTCTCGGTGCTCGCCGAGTCGCTGGGCTTCGACGTCATCTACTACGACGTGGTCGCCAAGCTGGGCATGGGCAACGCCCGCCAGGTGGGCAGCCTCGACGAGCTTCTCGGCCGCGCCGACGTGGTCAGCCTGCACGTTCCCGATCTGCCGTCGACGCGCTGGATGATCGGCGCCGAGCAGATCGCGCGAATGAAGCCGGGCGCCATCCTGATCAATGCCTCCCGCGGCAGCGTGGTGGTGATCGAGCCCCTGGCCGAGGCGATCCGCGAGGGGCGCCTCAACGGCGCCGCGGTGGACGTCTTCCCGGTGGAGCCCAAGGGTAACGACGAGGAGTTCGAGAGCCCGCTGCGCGGCCTGGAAAACGTCATCCTCACCCCGCACATCGGCGGCTCCACCCTGGAGGCCCAGGAGAACATCGGCATCGAGGTCTCCGAGAAGCTGGCCACCTACTCCGACAACGGCACCACCGTCACCTCGGTCAATTTCCCCGAGGTGGCACTGCCGTCCCACCCGGGCAAGCACCGCCTGCTGCACATTCACGAGAACGTGCCGGGGGTGCTCTCCGAGATCAACCGGGTGCTCTCCGAGAACGGCATCAACATCGCCGGCCAGTACCTGCAGACCAACGAGAAGGTCGGCTACGTGGTGATCGATGTCGACAAGGCCTACGGCCCCCAGGCGCTGGACGCCCTGCGCCAGGTGACACACACCCTCAAGGTGCGCGTGCTCTACTCCGACGGTGGCCAGGACGCCTGATCCCGCCACCCAGGTTCAGTACTGAAAGCCTCGCCGCCGCGTCTCTCCGACGCGGCGGCTTGCGTTCGGGAGCCGGCAGGGCGAACGCCCCCTTGGTCGCAGTGCACGGGGATGGCCTGGCGCGCTAGGCTGTGGCATCGATGAGACAAGGCCTGAACAACAACCAGGAGCCCCAGATGAGCGAGACCACCCCACCGGTACGGCGCCATGACGCCGACGGCGTGACCACCCTGACCCTGAACCGCCCGGCGAGCTTCAACGCCCTCTCCGAGGAGATGCTCGAGGCGCTGGGCGCCGAGCTCGCGAGACTCGCCGACGACGGCAACGTGCGCTGCGTGGTGCTCGCCGCCGAGGGTCGCGCCTTCTGCGCCGGCCACGACCTCAAGCAGATGCGCGCCCATGACGACGACCGCGACTACTTCCAGGCACTCTTCGCCCGCTGCGCCGGGGTGATGCAGGCCATCGTCGAACTGCCGGTGCCGGTGATCGCCCGGGTCCAGGGCATCGCCACCGCCGCCGGGTGCCAGCTGGTGGCCAGTTGCGACCTGGCGGTGGCCGCCCGTTCGGCGCGCTTCGCCGTCTCCGGCATCAACGCAGGCCTGTTCTGCTCCACCCCGGCGGTGGCGCTGTCACGCAACGTGGCCCGCAAGCGCGCCATGGAGATGCTGTTCACCGGCGAGTTCATCGATGCAGACACCGCCCGCGACTGGGGACTGGTCAACCGCGTCGCCGACGATGAGCAGCTGGACGAGGCGGTGGCCGAGCTCGCTGCCAGCATCTGCGCCAAGAGCGCGGTGGCGGTGCGCACCGGCAAGGCGATGTTCCAGCGCCAGCTGCGCATGCCGCTGGACGAGGCCTACGCCTTCGCCGGCGAGGTGATGGCGGGCAACATGCTGGCCGAGGACGTGGCCGAAGGCATCGACGCCTTCATCGAGAAGCGTCGCCCCGTATGGAAAGACCGTTGAGGGGGGAAGGACCGCTGAGCACCCAAGGAGCCGCGCAAATGGGTTAGTGGAAGCGATTTCCGCAGACGCGACAGGCGCGCGCCGACAAGGTATCCTGTGCCAGCGAAGCCAAGGCAAAAGGAGCAACAGGGTGAGTGAAGTCAAGCGCAGGACGGCGGGGCGCCCCGCGGGATCGGGCAAGGCCAGCGGCGGCCACAGCCAGTCGCTGGTGCGCGGCCTCAACCTGCTGGAGCGCCTGGCCGGCCACCCCGGGGGCCTGGCCCTTTCCGAGCTCGCCGAGCAGGCCGACCTGGCCCCCTCCACCACCCACCGCCTGCTGCAGGCGCTGCAGAGCCAGGGCTTCGTCACCCAGGACAGCGAGCTAGGTGTCTGGAAAATCGACGTCAAGACCTTCCGGATCGGCAACAGCTTCCTCGAGGCCCGTGATTTCGTGGGCACCAGCCGCCCCTTCCTGCGCCGCCTTACCGCCCAGACCGGCGAGACCGCCAACCTCGGCATCCGCGATGACGGCACCGCGGTGTTCCTGGCACAGAGCGAATCGCCGCAGATGATGCGCATGATCACCCGGCTGGGCTCGCGTGCCCCGCTGCACGCCTCCGGCGTAGGCAAGGCGCTGATGGCCTGGCTACCCGAGGACGAGCTCGAGCGCATCCTCGCCGAGCAGGGGCTTTCTCGCGTCACCGAAAACACCCTGCACACCCCTGAGACGCTGCGCGAGGGGCTGGCCGAGATCCGCCGCCAGGGCTTCGCCTGCGATCGCGAGGAGCACGCCATCGGCCTGCACTGCGTGGCCGCCTGCATCCACGACGAGCACGGCACCCCACTGGCCGCCATCTCGGTCTCCGGCCCGGTGGCGCGCATCCCCGAGACGCGCCTGCTGGAACTCGGCGAGCTGGTGCGCGATACCGCCGCCGAGATCACCGCCCGGCTGGGGGGGCGCACCCCGCAGGCGTGGTAGCGGCGCCGGGCCGTGAAGCGATCAGCGCGACGGAGTACACTGGCGGCCGTCCATTCGCCCCAGCCGAGGCCACGCCGATGAGTCACCACCTGCTCTCCGTCGATTCCCTGTCCCGCGACGATGTCGATCACCTGATGCGGGTCGCCGCCCGCATGGAGCCCATCGCCCAGCGGCGCCAGGTCAGCCGGGTGCTGGAAGGGGCGGTGCTCGGCAACCTGTTCTTCGAGGCCAGTACCCGCACCCGGGTCAGCTTCAACGCCGCCTTCTGCCGGCTGGGCGGCAGCGTCTGCGACACCACCGGCTTCACCTTCTCCTCCATGGCCAAGGGCGAGTCGCTCTACGACACCAGCCGGGTGATGAGCGGCTACTGCGACGCCATCGTGATGCGCCACCCGGAGCTCGGGTCGGTGGCAGAGTTCGCCGCCGCCACCCATGTGCCGGTGATCAATGGCGGCGACGGCCCCGGCGAGCACCCCAGCCAGGCATTGCTCGACTTCTACACCATCGACAAGGAATTCAGCCGCCTGGGCAAGGGCCTGGCCGGCGCCCACGTGCTGATGACCGGCGACCTCAAGTACGGGCGCACCGTGCACTCGCTGATCAAACTGCTGTCGCTCTATGCCCCCATGCGCATCACCCTGGTGGCCCCGCCGGGGCTGGAGATGCCCGGCCACCTGGTCGACCTGGTCGCCTCCCGGGGGCATCGCATCGAGCAGCGCGACAGCCTGGCCCAGGACTATGCCGACGTGGACGTGGTCTACACCACGCGCATCCAGAAGGAGCGCTTCACCGCCGAGATGAGCGAGGGCTTCAGCCTCTCCCGGGACTTCACCGTGGACCGCGCCTTCCTCGACGCCCGCTGCGGGCGCGACACCCTGGTCATGCACCCGCTGCCCCGCGACAGCCGACCCGAGGCCAACGACCTCGACGTCGACCTCAACGGCGACCCGCGCCTGGCGATCTTCCGCCAGACCGACAACGGCATCCCGGTGCGCATGGCGATCTTCGCCACCCTCCTGGAGGTGGACGACCTGATCGAGCAGGAGCTGCGCCCGGTACGCTGGTTCGTGCCGCCGCGCGTGGGCGTTGACGACCCGGCACTGTAAGCAACGCGCACTTTCGCCGCTCTCGCCTATGCTGAGGGATGATCCTTCCCCCTGGCGGCAAGAGGCACCACGACATGAACCTGCACCGCGCCTATCGGCTCCTGGCACTCTTCTACACCGTGCTGCTGCTGGTCGGGGCCATCGCCCTGCTGGCCGGCGGCGGCACCGCGCTGTCGCTGGCTCAGCTGGCCCTGGGGGCCATCGCGGTCGTGGGGTTGTGGGGCTATATCCTCAAGCGCGGCTTCATGAATCCACGCATGTGGCGCCCCCTGGCGGCGCTGCTGGCGGTGGCGGCCGTGGTGCAGCTGTGGGCGGTGCTCAACCTGTCGCTCTCCGGCGAGCTGCTCACCTGGATGCTGGCCAGCGCGATCTTCTCGGTACTGCTGGTGGTGATCCTGTATCGCTACGGCGACCGCGACCAGGCCCTCTGGGCCACGCCCGAGGAGCTCGAGGCCGCCCGGCGGCTGGAGGCGCTGCTGGAGGAGGGTGACGGCCCGCTGCAGGCCGAGGCAAGTGACGGGCAGCGCGAGTCGCGGGTCACGGTGACCCGAGACGGCGACGGGTTCCGCGCCAGCGTGACTCGCCGCCGCCACGCCGAGCGCGAGAGCTTCGAGGAGCGCTTCCACCACCCCGCCACCCTGGTGTTCTTCCTGGAGAAGTTCGCCGGCGTCTCGGTACAGGACTTCACGCGTCCCGACGCCGCCTGAGGCGTCAGCGCTGCACCGGCCCTTGGCCGGGCAGCCCCTCCCGGGCGGCAAACCAGCGCTCGACGATCAGCACCGCGCTGATGCCATCGACCCCCTCATCGCGCCAGCTGCCGCGATGGCCGCGTTCCCGGGCGATCAGCTTGGCCTCGCCGGTGGAGCCGCGCTCGTCGACCATCTCGCAGGGTACCCCGTAGCGGCCGAACAGGCGCTTGCCGAACTTGCGGGCGCGCGTGCTCATCTCCTGCTCCTCCCCCGCCGCGGTGAGCGGCAGGCCCACCACGAAGAGGTCCGGCTGCCACTCCTCCACCAGCCGAGCGACCCACGACCAGTCGGGAATTCCCTCCCGGGCCGGCAGCGGCTCCAGCTCCCGGGCGCTGCCCAGCAGTTCGTTGCCGACCGCCACGCCGATACGCCGGGTGCCGAAGTCGAAGCCCAGGATCAACCGCTCGCCCTGCCTGGCCATCAACGCCCTCCTGCCATCCGTCGCGTCCGGTTCACGAATGCCCCGCCTCACGGGTCATCAGGTTGAGGTCGATACCGAGGATCCCGGCGGCGGCGCCCAGGCGCTGCTCCGGCGGCACCTCGAAGAGGATGTCGCTGCGCCCCTCCACGGTGAGCCAGGCGTTGTCGAGCAGCTCGGCCTCGAGCTGGCCCGACTCCCAGCCGGCACAGCCCAGGCACACCAGGAAGTGCTCGGGGCCGCGGCCGGCGGCCAGCGCCTGGAGCATGTCCATGGAGGTGGTCAGGGCGATCTCCTCGGTGACCTGGATGCTGGAATCCCAGTCGGCGCTCGAGCCGCGGTGCAGGATGAAGCCGCGGTCCTTGTGCACCGGACCACCGTAGTAGACCGGCGCGTTGCGGTGCGGGCTCTCCTCGCCGCCCAGCTCCAGTTGTTCGAAGAGCGCCTCCAGGGTCAGCTCGAGGGGGCGGTTGATGATCACCCCCATGGTGCCCTTCTCGTCATGGTCGCACAGGTAGGCGAGGCTGCCGGCGAAGTTGGGATCTTCCAGGTGCGGCATCGCCAGCAGGAAGTGATCTTTCAGGCCGAAGTTTTCCACGGATTGCATGAGACTCCCCGGCGGTCCTAACGCACGCCGAAATTGTTGCCTTGGCCGAACCGCCAGACGCGGGTGATGGAGAGCGAGTCCAGGTTGCCCATGCCCGCATCGAAGGGACGATAGGGGCCGGCACCGTTAACGGTATCCAACGCCGCCTGGTCGAGTTCGGAATGTCCCGACGATTGTATCACCTCCGCCTGGCGCAACTCGCCGTCGCGGCCGATCACCACCCGAATGCGCAGCTGCCCCTGGAGATGACGCGGCGCCGGATGCACGCGATTGCCGTAGGCCTCGACGCGACGGGTCCAGTCGTCGATATAGCGCGCCTCGGCGGCACGCTGGGCGGCCTGGCGGGGGGCACCGGTCTCGCCGGGCGACTCCGGAGCGAGACCCTGCTCACGGATGCTGCGAGTGGCGTCGGCAAGCAGGTCACGTCCCGAGGCGGTGGGGGCCGCCACTTGGGGCTCGGCCTCGGCGTCCGCCGCCTGGGGCGCCTCGCGGGGCGTGGGCGGCATCGGGTTCTCGGCCTCGGCTTCCGCCGCCGGGGGCGCCTCCTCGACGGGGCGCGCCTCGGGGGCGACGCGTTCGGCCGCTTCGGGCTCCGCCGGCGTGGCGGGGTCGACATCCGTAGCCCCCTGCTGTGAGGCAGCGGGGGCTTCCACCGGGGCGGAGCGCGACTCCGCCGGTGCCTCCTCCTGCTCGCTACCGGCAGCCTGCTGGTCGACCTCGGCGATGGCCTCGGCCTCCACCGGTGCCTCGCTTTCGCGGGTCACCAGCACTACATCGAGGCTTTTCCGCTCGGCCGGCGGGGTGGAGAACTGCCAGCTGGCCACCACGCCGATCACCGCCAGGTGCAGCAGCAGTGCCAGCGACCAGGCCAGCCAGCGCCGATAGGGCCGGGTGACCGGGGCATACTGGATGGGGTCGCCGGCGATCAGGGACATGGCGGCCTCGCCTCTCAGCCCCGCGCCGTTGCCAGGCGACGCTCGATGGCATCCATCAGCAGGCCGGCGATATCGGTGCCGCGCTGATCATCGATCTCGCGCACGCAGGTGGGGCTGGTCACGTTGATTTCGGTGATGTAGTCGCCGATCACGTCGAGGCCCACGAACATCAGGCCCTTGTCGCGGATCATCGGCTGCACCTGGCGGATCAGCCAGTGGTCACGCTCGGTGAGCTCACGGCTCACCCCGGTACCACCGGCGGCCAGGTTGCCGCGGGTTTCGCCGGCCATGGGCACCCGGGCCAGGCCATAGGGTACCGGCTCACCATCCACCAGCAGGATGCGGGTGTCGCCATCCCTGATCTCGGGCAGGTAGCGCTGGGCCATGATCTGACGCTGGCCGCGCTCGGTGAGTGTCTCGATCACCGCGCCCAGGTTGCGCCCCTCGGGGCCGACGTGGAAGATCCCGCTGCCGCCCATGCCATCCAGCGGCTTGAGGATGACGTCGCCGTGCTCGGCGTGGAAGGCGCGCAGCTCGGGCTCGCTGCAGGAGACCAGCGTCGGTGCGCAGCACTGCGGGAACTGCTGGGCGAAGAGCTTCTCGTTGCACTCCAGCAGCGCCCGGGTGGGGTTGACCACCAGCACGCCCTCGCGCTCCGCGAAGCCCAGCAGGTGCACGGCATTGAGGAAGTGGGTATCGACCGGCGGATCCTGACGCATCAGGATTACATCGAGTTCGGCCAGGGGCCGCGGCTCGGGTTCACCCAGGTCGAACCAGTGGCCGGGGTCGCGATGCACCTCGAGGTCGCGCAGGCGGCCGTAGGCGCGGCCATCGCGCAGGAAGAGGTCGCCGGGCTCGAGATAGTGCAGCGAGGCGCCGCGATCCCGGGCGGCCCACAGCAGGGCCAGGGAGGTGTCCTTCTTGTAGGTGATGTCCGCGATGGGGTCCATCACCACGCCGATCTTCAGCGCGCGTTCACTCATGGGTCGGATTCCGGTCAAGAGTATGGATGGGGCCAGTATGCCGGCTACTCGCCGCCGGGCGCCAGCCGGATGCCGGTGGGCGAAAGGCTGATCAGTCGGCGCTTGTAGAGGCGGCCGATGGCCTGCTTGAAGGCGTTCTTGCTGACCCCCAGGCGCGCCTTGATCTCGGCGGCGTCGCTCTTGTCGCCCAGCGGCAGGTAGCCGCCACTCTCGCGCAGTGCCTTGAGCACGGCCTCGCCCACCACGTCCAGGCGCGCCTCGCCGGGGGGCAGCAGCGAGAGGTCCAGGCGGCCATCGTCACGCAGGCGCTTGATGTAGCCGGTAACGCGCTGGCCACGGCGCAGCGGCCGGGTCAGGTCATCACGATAGAGCACGCCCCAGAAGCGATGGTTGACCACCGCCTTGAGGCCGAGGTCGGTCTGCTCGGCGATCACCAGGATCACCTCATCGCCGGCGGCGAGCCCCTCGGCCTCATCGGCGACGAAGCGCTCCAGCTTCTGGGAGGCCACCGGCCGTCCCTGCTGGTCCGTGTAGATTCGCACCAGCACCCGCTTGCCGACGCTGGGGCGGAAGCGCTGCTCCCCGTAGGGCAACAGCAGGTCGCGGGGCTGCCCCCAGTCGAGGAAGGCGCCGGTGTCGTTGACGGTGACCACCTCCAGGTAGGCCACCTCGCCCACGTCACACCTCGGCGCCCGGTAGCGTCGCCCGGCGGCGGGGTGCGGCGTGCGCGGTTCACGTGAATCGGACATGAGGGGGCTCCCTGAAAAATGGATGATGCCGCCGGGGTCTGACCGGCGGAGGATGGGCGGCGTCGAGCGGTGGCGAAGAGGGGGACGGCAGCGTCAGCCGTTCCCGTCGAGGTCCCCGAAACGGTACTGCAGCAGGCTGAGTGCCACCACCGGGGCGGTCTCGGTACGCAGGATGCGCGGCCCCAGGCAGAGCGGTGCGAAGCCGGCCTCGCGGGCGGCCACGACCTCGCCCTCGGCCAGCCCACCCTCGGGGCCGATCAGCAGCGCCACGCTCGCGGGCGCCGACTGCTGCGCCAGCGCCCCGGCGCTATCCGGATGCAGTACCAGGCGCAGCGTCTCGTCGCGCCCGGCCAGCCACTCGGCCAGGGCGAGTGGCGGGTTCACCGCTGGCACCACGGCGCGTCCGCACTGCTCGCAGGCGCTGGCCGCCACCGCCTGCCAGTGGGCGAGTTTCTTCGCCTCCCGCTCCCCCTTGAGGCGCACGTCACCATGCTCGGTGTAGAGCGGCGTGATGGCGGCCACGCCGAGCTCCACGGCCTTCTGGATGGCATAGTCCATGCGATCGCCCTTGGAGATCGCCTGGCCAAGGTGCACCGCCAACGGCGACTCGGCGGTACCGGGCGCCACCGACTCGATACGCGCCACCACCCGCTTGCGCGAGGCCTCCACCAGCACCGCACTGGCCTCGAGGCCCGCACCGTCGAACAGCCGCAACGCGGCCCCCTCGCCCAGGCGCAGCACGCGTGCCACATGGCGGGCCGGCCCCTCGGGCAGAACGACGTCGCCGCCGACACGAAGGTCGGCGGCGACGTGGATACGCGGCGATCTCTTGATCATGGCTTGATCTTCACTTCAGGGCCACGGTGCTGCGTTATTGGGTCGTCTCGGCGCCCTGGGCCTGCTCGGCCTCGCGCTGCTTCTTGCGCGCATAGATCGCCTCGAAGTTGACCGGCGCCAGCATCAGCGGCGGGAAGCCGCCACGGTTGACCAGGTTATCGATGCACTCGCGGGCATAGGGGAAGAGCACATTGGGGCAGAAGGCGCCCAGGGTGTGGTCGAGCTGCTCGCCCTCGATGCCGGTGATGCGGAACAGGCCGGCCTGCTCGAGCTCGGCCAGGAAGGAAGTGGTTCCCTCCTCGCTGTGGGTCACCTGGGCGGTGACCTTGATCACCACCTCATAGAGGCCATCACCCACCTTCTCGCTGGTGGTATCCAGGTTCAGGCCCACCTTGGGCTTGAAGGGCTGCTGGAACACCGACGGCGAGTTGGGTGCCTCGAAGGAGATATCCTTGACGTAGATGCGCTGCACGGCGAACTGCAGCTGCGGCTTGTCCTGCTGGCCGGCGGCCTGGCCGTCGGCGCCCGGGTTGTTCTCTTCCGCCATGGGAAAGGTCCTTTTGTACGATAGGAAATGCTACTTCTTGACGACCGGCAGGCCATCGGCCTGCCACTGCATCATGCCGCCCTTGAGCTTGAGCACCCGAGAGTAACCGGCCTTGGAAAGCTTGGCCACGGTCACGCCCGCGGACTGGCCCGTCTTGCAGGCCACGATAATCGGTTTGTCCTTGAGCTTCTCGAGTTCGCCCATGCGCTCGTCGATGCGGCTCTGGGGAATGTTGCGGGCGCCGGCGATATGTCCGGCCTTGAAGTCGCCGGCCTCGCGGGTATCCAGCACCACCGCGTCCTCGCGGTTGATCAGCTGGGTCGCCTCGCCGGAGGTCACGCCGTTGGAGGCGCTGTTGCGCGCCTCGTAGAGGACCCAGGCAGTCAGCACCAGGAGGAAGGCGCCCACCAGCAGCGGGTGGTTCTGCACGAATTCAAACAGCTGATCGATCATGGGTGCGAAAACTCTCGTCTCGGTGCACGGAAACAGGGGCGCGATTGGCGCACAGCGGGCGCCAGTATACACGAGGTGGGCGCCGACAAATCAGGCCATCCGCAGCGATTCGCCACGGATGTCGAGCGCCGTGGAGCCATGACGCACGATGCCGCCTGCGATATGATGCCGCAACACGATTCCTGCCGCGACCCCGAACGCCCGGCGCGAGATCTTCCGGTTACAGCCGCCAACCGGGCCGGGTCGCGTCTATCCAGCTTCGAGGACACTCGCCATGACCGCCACTCCCCCGCGCCCCGTCGCCCTGATCATCCTCGACGGCTACGGCCACAACCCCGACCCGGCCAACAACGCCGTGGAAGCCGCCAATACGCCGGTGATGGACCGCCTGTGGGCCGAGCACCCCCATACCCTGATCCATACCGACGGCCGCCACGTCGGCCTTCCCGACGGCCAGATGGGCAACTCCGAGGTGGGCCACATGAACCTCGGCGCGGGGCGAGTCGTCTATCAGGACTTCACGCGCATCACCAAGGCCATCGAGGATGGCGACCTGGACACCAACGCCATCCTGACCGCGCCCATCGACGCGGCCGTGGCCGCGGGCCGGGCGGTGCACCTGCTGGGCCTGCTCTCGCCGGGCGGCGTGCACAGCCACGAGGAGCATATCCTTGCCGTTGCCGAGCTGGCGGCCCGCCGCGGCGCCACCCGCATCTTCGTGCACGCCTTCCTGGATGGCCGCGACATGCCGCCCCAGAGCGCCCTGGCCTCCATCGAACGCACCAATGCGCGCCTGGCCGAACTGGTCGGCGCCGACAACGGCTTCGTGGCCTCGATCATCGGCCGCTACTTCGCCATGGATCGTGACAACCGCTGGGATCGTGTCGAGAAGGCCTACCGCCTGCTCACCGAGGGCGTAGGCGAGCACGTGGTTGCCGGCGCCGAGGCGGGGCTGCGCGCCGCCTACGAGCGCGGCGAGACCGACGAGTTCGTGGCCGCCACCAGCGTGCGCCCGGCGGGCGTGCCGATCACCCTCGAGGAGGGCGACGCCGCCCTGTTCATGAACTTCCGCGCCGACCGGGCCCGGGAGCTGACCCGGGCCTTCGTCGATGAGGCCTTCGATGGCTTCACGCGCCGCGTGCATCCCCGGCTCGCCGCCGAGGGCCTGGTCACCCTGACCCGCTACGCCGCCGACATCCCCGCACCGGCGGCCTTCCCGCCGGTGGCGCTGCACAACACCCTGGGCGAGGTCATGGAGAGCCGCGGACTGACCCAGCTGCGCATCGCCGAGACCGAGAAGTATCCCCACGTCACCTTCTTCTTCTCCGGCGGGCGCGAGGCCGAGTACCGGGGCGAGGAGCGCATCCTGGTGCCCTCGCCCCGGGACGTGAAGACCTACGACGAGAAGCCCGAGATGAGCGCCCACGAGGTGACCGACCGCCTGGTGGAGGCCATCGACTCGGGCCGCTTTGACCTGATCGTGTGCAACTACGCCAACGGCGACATGGTCGGCCACACCGGCGACTTCGACGCCGCCGTCAAGGCCATCGAGACCGTCGACGGCTGCGTGGGCCGGGTGGTGGAGGCGATCCAGCGTGCCGGCGGGGCCTGCCTGGTCACTGCCGACCATGGCAACGCCGAGCAGATGGTCAATCCCGAGACCGGCGCCCCCCAGACCGCCCACACCACCTTCGAGGTGCCGCTGATCCATGTCGGCGAGCGTCCGGTGCGGCTGATCGACGACGGCAGCCTGTGCGACATCGCCCCGACCCTGCTGGCGATGATGGACCAGCCGATTCCCGAGGAGATGAGCGGCCACGCCCTTATCGAGTTCGACTGAGCGGACGGATGGCCAGGCCTGCCGCCCCCCTCGGCACGCTGCTGCTGATGCTCTGCCTGGCGGGCCCGCTTGCGGCCCAGCCCAGCGAAGAGGCCGTGCAGGAGCGTCTCGATGCCATCGGTGAGGCCATCGAGGAGGCCGGCCAGCGCGTATCGGCGACCCGCGAGGCCCGCGACGAGGCGGCGCGCCAGCTGGAGGCGATCGAGACGTCGCTGGCCGCCACCCACCGGCGACTCGATGAACTCCAGGCCGAGCGACGCGAGCTGGGTGCCGAGATGGAGACCCTCCAGGCGCGCCGCGACGAACTCGAGACCGAGCGCGCCGCCCAGCTCGAGGCCATCCATACCCAGCTCGACGCCCTCTACCGCCTGGGCCGCTCGCCCCAGCTCAAGCTGCTGCTCAATCAGGACGATCCGGCGCGGCTGGATCGCCTCCAGCACTACCTGAACGACCTGGCCCGGGCCCGCCGCGAGCGACTCGACGAGCTGGCGCGCCTCGATGCGGCCCTGGCCGAGACCCGCCGCGAGCTCGAGGCTCGCGGCGAGCGCCTCGACGCCCTCGCCGCGGAACTGGCCGAGCGCAGCACCCAGCTGGCCGAGCAGATGCGTGAACGCGCCACCCTGGTCGAGGAGCTGGACAGCCGTCACAGCGGCGAGGCGGCGCGGCTCGCCTCCCTTGAGCAGGACCGCGAGCGCGCCGAACAGGTGCTGCGCGAGGTGCAGGAGCAGCTGGCCCGCCTGCAGCGACCGCCGCCCTCCACCGCCATCGAGCGCACCCGCGGCGAGCTGCCCTGGCCGATCCAGGGCAACATCGCCTCGCGTTTCGGCGCCGGCGATGCGGTGCACCGCAACGGCATCCTGATCCTCGCCGCCGAGGGCAGCCCGGTGCGCGCCGTGCACGCCGGCCGGGTGGTCTTCGCCGACTGGCTGCGCGGCTTCGGCAACCTGCTGATCATCGACCACGGCGACGGGGTGATGACCCTCCACGCCCACCTGCAGCACTTCACGGCTCAGGTTGGCCGCCCGGTCTCACGCGGCGAGGTGATCGGAGCCGTGGGCATGAGCGGCGGTCAGCAACGCCCGGCGCTCTACTTCGAGGTACGCCGCGGCGGCGACCCCATCGACCCCCAGTCATGGATCGCCCGCCGCTGAGCGTCGCTTTCCATGCACGCCGGCGGCGGGCTATGCTGGTCGCTCACCGTTTCGGAACAGCGGAGTTCGCATGCACCCAGCGCTTCCTCACTCGGGCAGGTCTCCCCGCTCACGTTCCCCCAGGCGCCTGCTGACCGGGCTGCTGCCCTTGGCCCTGCTGGCGCTGCCCCTGGCCCTGCTGTCACTGCCGGCACCGGCCCAGAGTGTCGATGACGAGCTGCCGGTGGCCGAGATCCAGACCTTCGCCGAGGTATTCGAGCGCATCAAGCGCGCCTACGTCGAGGAGGTCGATGACACCAGCCTGCTGCGCAACGCCATGCGCGGCATGCTCAGCGAGCTCGATCCGCACTCCGCCTACCTCGACCGTGAGGCGTTCCAGAGCCTGCGCGAGTCGACAGAGGGGGAGTTCGGCGGCATCGGCATCGAGGTGGGCATGGAGGATGACCAGCTGACGGTGATCACCCCCATCGACGATACCCCGGCCTCGCGTGCCGGCCTGCAGGCCCGGGACCTGATCCTGCGCATCGACGACACCCCCACCGAGCGCATGTCGCTGCAGGAGGCGGTGGAGCTGATGCGCGGCGAACCGGGCAGCGAGATCGAGCTGACCATCATGCGCCAGGGCGAGAGCTCGCCGCGCAGCGTCACCCTGACGCGCGAGAACATCCGCACCGAGAGCGTTAAGAGCGAGCTGCTGGCACCCGGCTTCGGCTACCTGCGCGTCAGCCAGTTCCAGACCCGAACCGGCGACCAGGTGAGCGAACACATCCGCCAGCTGGAGCGCGACGGCGACCTCGACGGCCTGGTGCTGGACCTGCGCAACAACCCCGGCGGCGTGCTGCAGGCCGCAGTAGCGGTGGCCGACGCCTTCCTCGACGAGGGGCTGATCGTCTATACCGAGGGCCGCCTGCCGGATACCGAGATGCGCTTCTCGGCGAACGCCAGGACCGCGGCCCCCGATGTCCCCCTGGTGGTGCTGATCAACGGCGGCAGCGCCTCGGCGGCGGAGATCGTCGCCGGCGCCCTCCAGGACCAGCGCCGCGGCGTGGTGATGGGCACCGAGAGTTTCGGCAAGGGGTCGGTGCAACAGATCATGCCGCTGGGCAACGGCGAGGGGCTCAAGCTCACCACGGCGCTCTACTTCACCCCCGGCGGCCGCTCCATCCAGGCCCAGGGCATCGAGCCGGATGTCCGCGTGGTGCGGGGGCGAGTGGAGGTGACCGAGAATGGCCGTGGGGTCCGCGAGGCCGATCTGGAGGGCCACCTCGGCTCGCGGGACGCCCCACGGGAGAGGGCCGAACTGAGCGAGCGGCTACGCGATGACTACCAGCTCGGCGAGGCCCTCAACCTGCTCAAGGCCCTCGACGTGATTCGCCAGCGCGACCGCTGAACGGCTTCCCCGGTCAGCGGCAACTGGCAGGCAGCCGGCCACGCTGGCCGGTGGCCTGCTGCAGCAGCAGCCGCTTGAGCGGGACCAACCGATCCACGCCACTCAGCCCCAGGTTGCGCGCCAGTGACAGGGCCGGGTGGCGCGCCCCGAACAGCAGGCGGAAGCCGTCCATCAGCGCCAGCATGCCGGCGTTGTCGCCGCGGCGGCGGCGGGCATAGCGCGCCAGCACCCGCTCGTCACCCAGCAGCACGCCGCGCTGGCGTGCCGCCAGCAGCTCCTCGGCCAGCACCGCGGCATCCATCAGCCCCAGGTTGACGCCCTGGCCGGCCAGGGGATGGATGCCGTGGGCGGCGTCGCCCACCAGGGCGAAGCCGGGCAGGGTGTAGCGCTCGGCGTGGCGCTGCACCAGCGGGAAGCCCACCGCCTCATCCAGCACCGTCACCTCCCCCAGGCGGTGGTCGATGGCCGCCGCCAGCGCCTCCCCCAGCGCCTCGCGTTCGAGGCCGGCCAGGCGCTCGGCCTCGGCGGGTGACGTGGACCAGACGATGGAGCAGTGCTGCTCGTCCCCGTCCACCGCCAGCGGCAGGAAGGCCAGCGGTCCGCCGGGCAGGAAGGCCTGCCGCGCCACTTCGCCATGGGGCGCCGCGACGCGCACCGTGGTCACCAGGCCCACGTGGCCGGTGTCGCGCTCGCTGACGGCGATGCCCGCCAGGTTGCGCAGCGGCGAGCGGGCGCCATCCGCGGCCACCACCAGGGGGGCATTCAAACGCCGACCGTCGGCCAGCAGGACGCGCCGTTCCCCGGCGCCGCCCTCCAGCCCTTCGACCCGGGCCCCCAGGCAGAGATGAACCGAGGGCAGCGCCACCAGGCGCCGCTCCAGGGCCGCCAGGGTGACGTCGTTCTCGACGATATGCCCGAGCACCGGCAGGCCGGCCTGGTCGGCGGAGAAATCGACCTCGCCGCTGCCCTCGGCGTCCCACACCTGCATGTAGCGATAGGGACTGACCCGCCGCGCGGCCATCCACGACCAGGCACCCAGACCCTCCAACAGCCGCTGCGAGACCGGCGTCAATGCGCTCACGCGGCGCGCCGGTCGGCCACGCCCCACGGCCTCGGGGTCCAGCAGGGCCGGCCTGGCATCCACCAGGGCCACCTTGACCCCCGCCTCGCCGAGCAGCACCGCCAGCGCGGCCCCCACCATCCCCCCGCCGACGACGATCACCTCATGGTGGTCTTCCCCCGGGCCGGTTGTCCTCTCCTCGCCTTCATCCCTCATGCCTTCGCTCCCTCTCGCATCCTTATGCTCCTGCTGTGCGGCACTCATCTCTCCAACCCTCACCTCTCCAGCCCCATGGCGCGCCTGGCCAGGTCACGTCGCAGTGGGCCGGCCAGGTTGAGGCCGATCAGCCCGGCGGCTCGCGCATGGCCGAGGAGCCGGCTGTCGATGCCGAACAGTCTCACCAGGCCGTCGCTGAAGCGGATCACGTTGCGACGGTCGGCGTCGCGCCGGGCATCGAACGCCTCGAGCACCCCGGCATCACCGACCGGCCGTCCCGCCGCCAGCCCCGCCTCCAGTGAGGCCACCAGGTCCATGACCCCGCGCAGCGCCAGGTTGAAACCCTGGCCGGCCACCGGGTGCAGGGCATGGGCGGCATTGCCCAGCACCGCAAGCCCCGGCCGGGTCGTCTCACGCGCCGTGACCAGGCTCAGCGGATAGGCGTGGCGGCTGCCCACGCGCCGAAAGCGACCCGCGCGATCGCCGAAGGCGGCCTGCAGCTCGGCCAGGAAGTCGCCCTCCGCGAGGGCCAGGCGTCGCCTTTCCTCGCCCGCGGCGTGGGTCCACACCAGCTCCATGGTCTGCCCGCGCAGCGGCAGCAGGGCGATCGGCCCCTCGCGGGTGAAACGCTCCCAGGCGACCCCCTGGTGGGGGCGGCTCATCTCGACACTGGCGATCAGCGCCACCTGGTCATAGGGCCGGGCATCGCTGGCGATGCCCAGGCGCTCCTTGAGCCCCGAGCGCCCGCCATCGGCCAGCACCGTGAGACGGGCCTGGAGGTTGGCACCAGAGTCGAGCGTCAGGCGATATCCCCCCTCGGCCGGCTCGATCGTCTCCACCCGGTCCGGGCAGTACCAGGCCAGCGGCAATCCCGTGAGGCGCCGGTGCAACACACGCCCCATCCAGGCATTGGGGACCACATGGCCCAGCGCCTCCACGCTCAGCTCCCGGGCATCGAGGCGGGTGGCACCGAAGTGACCGCGCTCGCTGACATGGATGCGGCGGATCGCGGCGGCCTCCTCGGCCATCTCCGGCCACACCCCCATGTCGGTGAAGTGCAGGGCGGTCCCCAGGGAGATCGCGCTGGCCCGGGCATCGAAGCTGGGCTGCCAGGGGGCGGAGGCCAGGTCGAGGATGGGCGACGCCTCGATCACCGCCACCGATAGCCCGTGCCGCTCGATCAGCGGTGCCAGTGCACAGGCCAGGCTGGCCCCCACCAGTCCGCCACCGACGATGGCGATATCCACCGTCTTCGTGTCCGATGCTGTACCAGGAGATGTTGTACCGGGGCTCATGGCGCCACCTCAGCTGAATATTTCATAATGTACATTACATAAAGAAAGCAACAGACCTGATGAAGCGATCACTTACCAGCCATCAGCGCCTCTATAGCCTCTACCGATTTCGGGACGGAGGCGGTCAGTACCTCGTGTCCCTCGTCGGTCACCACGACATCGTCCTCGATGCGGATGCCGATGCCACGCAAGGCCTCGGGTATGTCGTCGTCGGCGGGTATGTAGAGCCCCGGTTCCACGGTGAGCACCATGCCCGGGACCAGCGGCCGGGGTTCACCATCGCGGCGATAGAGCCCCACATCATGGACATCCAGCCCCAGCCAGTGGGAGGTAGAGTGCAGGTAGAAGCGCCGGTAGCTCTCGTCATCGATGCGCGCCTGCACCTCGCCCTCGAGCAGCCCCAGGTGGATCAGCCCCTCGGTCAGGCCGCGGACCACCTCGGTGTGGATCGCCGCCAGGGTGGTGCCGGGGCGCACCGCGGCCACCGCACGCTCCTGGACCCCCAGCACCACCGCGTAGAGCGCCCGCTGGGCATCGCTGAAACGGCCATTGACCGGAAAGGTGCGCGTGATGTCGCCGGCATACAGCTCGAACTCGGCCCCGGCATCGATCAGCACCAGGTCACCGTCGTTGAGCGGGGCGCGATTCTCGATGTAGTGCAGCACACAGGCATTGGCGCCGCCACCGACGATGCTGGCATAGGCGGGACCGCTGCCACCCTGCCAGCGGAACTCATGCTCCAGCTCCGCCTGTAGCTGGTACTCCGCGAGTCCGGGGCGCGACGCACGCATGGCGCGCAGGTGACCACGCGCCGAGATCTCCGCGGCATGCCGCAGCAGGGCCAGCTCCGCCGGACTCTTGACCAGCCGCGCCTCATGGAGCAGCGGTGCCACATCGGCGAAGGCCTCGGGGGGGCGCGCCCCGCGCCGCACCCGCGACACCAGCTCGGCGCGTACCTCCTCGGCCAGGGCCAGCGCCTGCTCGTTGTCCAGCGCCAGGTAGAGCGTGCGGCGACCATCGAGCAGGGCCGCGAGGCGCTCGCCGCGCTCGGCGTTCTCGAAGGCCTGGTCGACGCCGTGCTCACGGACGGCTCCTTCGGCGCCCAGCCGGATGCCGGTCCAGGCCTCCAGCGTCGGGTCACGATCCTGGCAGAACAGCACGCTCTCGCCCTCGTCACGCCCCGGGAGCAGCAGCAGCAGGGCATCGGGCTCGGGGAAGCCGGTGAGGTAGTGGAAGTCGCTGTCCTGGCGGAAGGGGAACTCGCTGTCCCGCGAGCGGGTGACCAGGGAGGCACCGGGCAGCAGCACGGCGCTGTCGGCGGGGAGGGCGGCCATCAACGCCTGGCGGCGCAGTCGATAGTCGGCATTGGCGATCGGCGCCGGGCGCGGCAGGGTCTCGGGCAGCATGGGGACTCCTTGTCGATGATGGTGTTTCAGTGGCGGGTGGGGGTTTCGGCATCCTCGACCTGGGGCCTGCCGGGATGCTGCTCGGTGTATAACAGCATGGCCGCCATGCGGGCGTGCTCGGCCAGGGCGAAGAGGTCGCCCTCGTTCTCGGCGCTCTCCTCGAGATCGGCGGGCATGGCGGCGATCCCCTCCAGGTCCTCCAGCGCCTCGCGCAGTGCCGTGGACCATGCCTCCCGGGGCGCCTCGCCGGCATCCTCGATCACCTCCAGGAAGCCCTGGGTCCACTCCTTGAGACCGCGGGCACGCTCGGCCAGCGAGAAGAGTTCATCGGGCAGCAGCGGTTCGTAGCCGAGCTCGCCTCCGGAGAGGGCATCCAGGGTCTGGCGGCGCCAGGCCAGGAAGCGCTCCGCGGAGGGCTCGTCACGCGGCTGCTCGACGCCCAGCACCAGGCACACCTCCTCCAGCCAGGCAGCGGGGTCGATATCGTGCATTGCGAGCCGGGCACACAGCCGCCCGTCGAGGAAGGCCGGTGACTGCATGCTGCCGTGGAGCAGGAAGAGGTCGGCGATGGTGGAAAAGTCCTGGCGTTCGTCGATCAGTGACATGGGGGCTCCTGGTGCCTGTATGAATGGTGTCCGAATAGACGGTGGCTGGCCGGGCGGGGACGGGTCGCTAATCGACACCGCGCGTTGACCGCTCGAGAAGGCCTCTCTTATAGTGGCTGGCCATGCGGTATTGACTGGATGTTAACGCATCGGCCCCCAGGGACGCGCGGCCCGCGTGGCCTGCCGGGTCGATCCGGAGCCCCCCGATGAGCGATGCAACACGGCCGACCGCCGAGATCACCCTGCTGGGACGCAGCTACGTCATCGCCTGCGCCCCCGAGGAAGAGCCCAAGCTGGAGCGTGCGGCCCGCTACCTGGATCGCGCCATGACCGGCATCCACGCCCAGAACAACCTGTTGGGCAGCGAGCGCATCGCCATCATGGCGGCGCTCAATATCACCCATGAGCTGCTCGAGACGCTGGAGAACCAGCGCGAGGGGGAGCGCAGCCTGGATGCCCTGAGCGAGCGCCTGGAACAGGCCCTGGCCGGCACCCCGGAGCCGCGCTGAGCCCGGTCCCCGGAATCCATTGGCCGCCCCTCACCGGCTCTGGTACGATGAAGTCGTTCCCTGGGGTGTTTGCCAGTCGTTATCGTCCCTCGAGCCTATGCGCAGTACCCAGGGGGCCATATGCTAGCCGGACCCGTGTGCATGTCCGTGCGTCGGAAAGCCTGACGGTTCGGCTGCGGCCACCCACCTTGAACCACTGGGTTCAAGGGCCAGAACGACAGCGGCACTCTGGGGAACCTCGTCCACATGACACGACTCATGCCGACACCCGCCGCACCCCTTTCTCTCGAGAGCTTCGATGGCTCACGCCGTGAGTTGCGTCGCGAACTGCGCCGCCGCCGCCGCGCCCTGACGCCCGAACAGCGTCGACGTGCCAGCGAACACCTGTGCCTCAGGCTGAGCCGCCTGCCCGAAGTGCAACGTGCCCGCCGCGTGGCGCTCTACCTGCCCAACGACGGCGAGATCGACCCCACCCCCCTGATCGACTGGTTCCGGCACCGTGGCGCCCGGGTTCATCTGCCGGTGCTCAAGCCGCTGTCACGCAATCGCCTGTGGTTCGTGCACTACCATGCCGATACGCCCATGGTCCGCAACCGCTTCGGCATCCCCGAGCCCGAGACCCGTCATGGCGCCCATCGCGCCCGGCGCCTGGCGGCCTGGGCCCTGGACCTGATCCTGCTGCCGCTGGTGGGCTTCGACGACGCCGGCCAGCGCATGGGCATGGGTGGCGGCTTCTACGACCGCACCCTGGCCTTTACCCGTCACCCGGGGCCGCGCCCGCGACTGGTCGGCCTGGCCCATGACTGTCAGCGGGTCGACTCGCTGCCGGTGGAGCCGTGGGACGTGCCGCTGGACGCCATCGTCAGCGACGCTCGGCTGGTACGGCCTTGAGACCAGAATACGAACGGGCCGATGCCAGCTGGCATCGGCCCGTTGCATGCGGACAGGGGTCGGCAATTCGCGATCAGTTTCCTACCAGGGCCTGGGCATAACCGGTTGCCACGACACCAACACCGAACAGCAGCACCAGGGCCATGACCACATCGGGCTTGCGCTTCATCGTCGACTCCGGGTAATGAGAAATTTAACGCCGCAGACTATAGGCCGACTCTGCCGCCAAGACAACCGTCGAGCCTCAACGTTCATATCGTGAAACCGCCGGTTGACAAGCCTCCCGGCGTGAGTCAGCGCTTACCCGCGCCTTCGCAGAGGCTTCAGGCCATGAACAGCCGATAGGCGGGGTTGTCCGACTCCTTCCAGTAGCGGTAGCCGATGGCGTCGAAGTACTCCTCGACATGGGAGCGGTCGCCATTGGGCACCTGCATGCCCACCAGCACACGGCCGTAGGCGGCGCCATGGTTGCGGTAGTGGAACAGCGAGATGTTCCAGTCATGGGGCAGGTGGGTAAGGAAGTTCATCAGCGCTCCGGGACGCTCCGGGAACTCGAAGCGGTAGACCTCCTCGTCGAACTGCTGCTTGGGACGACCGCCGCCCAGGTGGCGGATATGCAGCTTGGCCAGCTCGTTGTCGGTGAGGTCCTCCACCGGGTAGCCGGCATCGCGTAGCCTGTCGATCACCGCCTGGCGGTCCTCGCCACCGGGTTTCACCTGCACCCCGACGAAGATATGCGCGTTGTCGGGGTCGGCGTAGCGGTAATTGAACTCGGTGACCATGCGCTTGCCGATGGTGCGACAGAACTTCTTGAAGCTCCCCGGCCGCTCGGGGATGGTCACCGCCAGGATCGCCTCGCGCTGCTCGCCGAGTTCGGTGCGCTCGGCGATATGCTGCAGGCGGTCGAAGTTGGTATTGGCCCCGGAATTGATGCACAGCAGGGTCTGCCCCTCGGCACCGGTCTGCTGGATATACTTCTTGAGGCCGGCCAGTGAGAGCGCGCCGGAAGTCTCGGAGACCGCCCGGGTGTCCTCGAAGATGTCCTTCACCGCCGCACACATCTCGTCGGTATTGACGGTGATGACCTCGTCGACCAGGTCCCGGGCGATATCGAAGGGCACCTTGCCGACCTGAGCCACGGCGACCCCCTCGGCAAACACCCCCACCTGATCCAGGGTCACCCGCTTGCCCGCCTCCAGTGCCGCCTTGAAGCAGGCGCTGTCCTCGGCCTCGACGCCGATCACCTTGATATCCGGGCGCAGGTACTTGACGTAGGCGGCCACGCCGGCGATCAGGCCGCCGCCGCCCACCGGCACGAAGATGGCGTCCAGCGGGCCGCCGTGCTGACGCAGGATCTCCACGGCGATGGTGCCCTGACCCGCCACCACGTCGATATCATCGAAGGGCGGGATATAGGTGTAGCCGTGCTCCTCGATCAGCGTCTGGGCATGCGCGGCGGCCTCGGCGAAGGCGTCGCCCTTGAGCACCACCTTGGCACCCCGGGCACGCACCGCGGCCACCTTGATCTCCGGGGTAATGCGCGGCATCACGATGATCGCCTTGACGCCCATCTGCTTCGCCGCCATCGCCAGGCCCTGGGCGTGGTTGCCCGCCGAAGCCGCGATCACGCCCTTGGCCTTCTGCGCCTCGCTGAGCTGGGCCATCTTGTTGTAGGCGCCGCGAATCTTGAAGGAGTAGACCGGCTGCAGGTCCTCGCGCTTGATCAGAATGGTGTTGTTGAAGCGACGGGAGAGGAAGGGGGCCGGCGAGATCGGCGTTTCCCGAGCGGCTTCATAGACCCGGGCCTGGAGAATCTTCTTGACGGTAGCTTCGAGCATCCTGATATCCCAGAGGCGTGACGCGAGAGGAGGCAACGCGAATGCTGCGCTGCGAGGCAACCCCTATTGGTAGCATTCCGGCAGCCTTGGCGTCCAGCCGCCGGCATCGGCAGGCGAGCCCCGCTGGCCTATAATGACGCCCCACCGCATTCCCACCCATCCCGCCGATTCACGCCACCCAAGGAGAGTGCCCCATGACCCAGGCCGGCCTATCCCAAGACCAGCTCAAGGACGCCGTCGCCGCGGCCGCCATCGCCGAGGTTCGCCCCCAGCTGCATCGCGACACCGTGCTCGGCATCGGTACCGGCTCCACCGCCAACCTCTTCATCGACCGCCTGGCCGAGCTGCGCCACGACTTCGCCGGCGCCGTGGCCAGCTCCGAGGCCAGCGCCGAGCGGCTGCGCGGCCACGGCATCGAGGTATTCGAGCTCAACTCCGTGGGCACGGTGCCCTTCTACATCGACGGTGCCGACGAAGTGAACGCTCACTTGCATATGATCAAGGGCGGTGGCGCGGCCCTGACCCGCGAGAAGGTGGTGGCCGCCTGTGCCGAGACGTTCATCTGCATCGCCGACGCCTCCAAGCGGGTCGAGCGCCTCGGCGCCTTCCCGCTACCGGTGGAGGTGATTCCCATGGCCCGCTCCTATGTGGCCCGGGAGCTGGTCAAGCTGGGTGCCGACCCGGTCTACCGCGAGGGGGTGGTCACCGACAACGGCAACCAGATCATCGACTGCTACGATTTCATGATCGACGACCCGCTGGCCATGGAGGTCCGCCTCAACGCCATCGTCGGCGTGGTGACCAACGGCCTGTTCGCCGCCCGCGGCGCCGATGTGCTGCTGCTCGGCACCGCCCAGGGAGTGGAGCGCCTGACACCGGCCTGATGGCCCTGCAATCGAAGTAAGCACTTACTTCGTCGGTAGCAGCCTGTCCAGGCCCTTCAGGGTACGTTCAAGCGCGCCGCGGTTGGCCATCACCACGCCGCGCCCCGCCTCACCGAGACGACGCCGCTCGACCGTGTCGGCAAACAGCGCGACCAGCGCCTCGGCGAGGCGCTTCTCGTCGGCCACTTCCACCAGGGCATCGGCGCCGCGCAGAGCCTCGGCCACATCGGCGAAGTTGGCCAACTCCGGCCCGGTGAGCACCGGTATGCCCAGGGCGGCGGGCTCCAGCAGGTTGTGGCCGCCCACCGGCACCAGGCTGCCACCGACGAAGGCCAGGTCGGCGGCGCCATAGAGCGCCAGCAGCTCGCCCATGGTGTCTGCCAGGTAGACCGCAGTGCCATCCTCGGGCCTCTCTCCCCGGGAGCGCCTGGCCGGTGCCTGGCCGGCCTGTTCGCACAGGCTCGCCACCGCCTCGAAGCGCTGGGGATGGCGCGGCACCAGCACCAGCAGCGCCTCGGGATAGCTCTCGCGCAGCAGCCCATGGGCGGCCAGCAGCAGCGCTTCCTCGCCCTCGTGGGTGGAGCCCGCCACCCATACCTGGCGGCGCCCCAGTAGTGTGCGCAAGCGCTCACTTACCTTCTGCACGCCATCTTCCGGTGCGATGTCAAACTTCAGCGAGCCCACCACGCTGGTGCGCTCAGCCGCCATGCCGAGCTCGGCGAAGCGCGCGGCATCCTCATCGGACTTGGCCGCCAGCCAGTCGACGCAGCCCAGGGCCTCGCGCAGCAGCGGGCGCAACCGGCGGTAGCCGCGCAGGGCTCGCGGGGAGAGGCGCCCGTTGAGCACCGCCACCGGTACGCCGCGGGTGCGGCAGGCATGGAGCAGGTTGGGCCACAGCTCGGTCTCGAAGAACAGCGCGATCTCCGGGCGCAGGCGCTCGACGAAGCGTGCCGCAGCGTGGGGGAAGTCCAGGGGCACGAAGTGATGGACCAGCCGGCCATCCTGGCGCCCGTCTGCCAGCGCACGCACGCGTTCGGCGCCGGTGGCGGTCATGGTAGTCACGGTCAGCGAGTGGCCGGGATAGCGCTCGAGCAGCGCCTCGATCAGCGGGCGGGCCGCCTGCACTTCGCCCACCGAGGCGCAGTGCAGCCATAGCATGTGTGTGTCGGGAGGGGTCTCGGGAATCCTCCCCAGGCGCAATGGCCTGGGGTCGGTGAGTCCATGCTCACGGCGCAGGCGCCGCCAGAGCAGGCGAGCGAGCAGGTGCAGCGCCGTGGAGTAGGCGAGCCGGGGCCAGCCCATCAGCTCTCGCGGTCGAGGATGGTGGAGATCATCGCCGTGGTGGAGACGCCATCCTCGAAGCCCAGCACCCGAACCTCACCACCGGCGTCGCGCACTGCCTGACCGCCGGCGATCTGCTCCGGTTGGTAGTCACCCCCCTTGACCAGCACGTCGGGCAGCACCGCCTCGATCAGTCGCTGCGGGGTGTCCTCGGCGAAGGGTACCACCCAGTCCACGGCACCGAGCCCGGCGAGTACCTGCATGCGCCGCGCCAGGGGGTTGATGGGCCGCTTGGGGCCCTTTAGCCGGGCGATGGAGGCGTCGTCGTTGACCGCCACGATCAGCCGGTCGCCGAGCCGGCGCGCCTGTTCCAGGTAGGCGACGTGGCCGGCGTGGAGGATATCGAAGCAGCCGTTGGTCATCACTACCCGCTCGCCGCGGGCCTGGGCGGCGCGTACCGCCTCGATCAGCGCCGGCTCCTCGATCACCCCGAACTCTGCCAGCTTGTCGCCGTGCAGGGCGGTGTAGAGCTCGGCGATGGAGAGGGTCGCGGTGCCCGGCTTGGCCACCACCAGGCCGGCGGCCAGGTTGGCCAGGGTCATCGCCTCGGGGAAGCCGTGGCCGGCAGCCAGGGCCAGGCCCAGCACGCCGATCACGGTATCGCCGGCGCCGGTGACGTCGTAGACCTCACGGGCACGGGTCGGCAGATGCAACGGCTCGTGCCCCTCGCGGATCAGGGTCATGCCCTTCTCGCTGCGGGTGATCAGCAACGCCTCCAGCTCGAGCTCGGCGCGCAGGGCCTCACCACGCTCGGCCAGCTCGGCGTCGTCGCGGCAGTGTCCCATCACCGCCTCGAACTCCGTCAGATTGGGGGTGATCACGCTGGCGCCGCGATAACGCGAGAAGTCGCTACCCTTGGGGTCCACCAGCACCCGCTTGCCGCTGGCACGCACCAGGCGGATCAGCTCCTCGACGCGGTTCAGCGTGCCCTTGCCGTAGTCGGAGAGGATCACCAGGTCGCACTCCGGCAGCGCGGCTTCTACCCGCGCCAGCAGCCCGGAGGTGTCCGCCTCGCCGAGCCCCTCCTCGAAGTCGAGACGAATCAGCTGCTGGTTGCGGCTCATCACCCGCAGCTTGGTGATGGTTGGCACGCCGGGGCTGCGCTGGAAGTGAGTACTCACTCCGGCATCCTCCAGGCGGCTTACCAGGCGGTCGGCGTTATCGTCGTCGCCGACCAGCCCCGACAGCGCCGCATGGGCACCCAGCGAGGAGATGTTCAGCGCCACGTTGGCGGCACCACCGGGGCGATCCTCGCTCTCCTCGACGCGCACCACTGGCACCGGCGCCTCGGGGGAGATGCGCGAGGTGCCGCCGTGCCAGTAGCGGTCAAGCATGACATCGCCCACCACCAGCAGGTGGGAGTGCTCCAGGGCGGTCAGGTCGAGTCTCATCGTCAGGCGTCCTTGGCTGGAGGATGGTCGATGGCGTGCTGCAGTGCCGCCTCGAGGCGCTCGATCACGTCGTCGGCGCGGATCAGTGACATGGCATCCGGATGGCGGACACGCTGGCCCCAGGGTATCTCCTCGGGCTCCTTGTGCAGGTAGCTGCGCACCGCTTCGGGATAGCGATTGACCACGAAGTCGCGCCAGCGATAGGGCGCGGCACGGTCGGGGTTGGTGGTGGCGAAGAGCCCCACGGTGGGCGTGTTCAGGGCGTTGGCCATATGCACGGGGCCCGAGTCCGGCGCGATCACCGCCTGGGCCGCATCGATCAGCGCCAGCAGCCCCTTGAGCGAGGTGCCACCGATGGCGTCGATCACCGCCTCGGGAGGACACAGGGCCTGGATGCGCTCACCCATCTCCCGTTCCTGGGTGCTGCCCCCCCCTGTCAGCACCGTGCACAGGCCATGCTGCTCCCAGGCGTGCTGGACCACGGCGGCATAGCCTTCGGCGGACCAGTTGCGGAAGTTGCGCAGCCGCGGATTGGCACACGGGCTCATCAGCAGGTAGCGGGAATCACCGGTGAGGGCACGCGCCTCGTCACGGGCGGCGGAAGGGATCGCCAGGTTCCACTCGAGGCTCAAATCCTCGACCCCCATCAGCCGGGCGAAGTCCAGAAAGGACTCCAGCACATGGGCGTTCGGGTGGGGCGCCAACCGGCGATGGGTAAACCAGTGCTGGGCATCCTTGGCGCGCGCCTTGTCATAGCCCACCCGGACATCGGCCTTGAGCCCCAGGGAGAGCGCACTGGCGCGCAGCGCCTGCTGCATGTGCAGCAGTACATCGAAGCGGGTATCGGCCAGCTCGCGCCACAGGGCGCGCATGCCCGCGAGGCCAGTGGACTTGTCATAGACCACGAACTCGACCCCGGAGAGGCCCGCCAGTAGACTGTGCTCGGCCTTGCCGACGATCCAGGTGATGCGTGCCTCGGGCCACTGGCGCTGCAGGGCGCGAATCGTCGGCACCAGGTTACAGACATCGCCCAGGGCGGAGAGTCGCAGCACGCCGATGTGGCGCGGTTGGGCGGGCAGAGGATGCTTCATGCGCTTGGCAACATTGAGAGCGGGAAAGTCCCATATTCTATATGATGCGGACAGTTTATGTGACGCCGGCAAGGCGCCACAAATCGGCCCGTCAACCTTCGACCCCGACTGGTGGCAGGCGCAGGGAAGGATCACCGGCCAGGCCCCGGGACGCGGCGCCAGCCTGTTCCTGAATGCCGGTAACGGCGAGGAGTGGGTACTGCGCCCTTACCGCCGCGGCGGGCTGGTGGCGCGGCTCAGTGAAGCCCGCTATCTATGGACCGGCCTGGAGCGCACCCGCGCCTTCCGCGAACTGCGCCTCACCGCCGACCTGCATGCCCGCGGCCTGCCGGTGCCCCGCCCGGTGGCCGCCGACGTCACCCATCATGGCCTGACCTACTCAGCCGCCCTGATCACCGTGCGCATTCCCGGTGCCCGCGCCCTGGCCAGCCTGCTGGAGAACGGCGAAGCCGATGACGACCTGCTGCAACGCGTCGGTGCTACCATCCGCCGCTTCCATGACGTCGGCCTCGACCATGTCGACCTCAACGCCCGCAACCTGCTGGTGGGCGAAGGAGGCAAGGTATGGCTGATCGACCTCGACCGCTGCCGGCTGCGCCACGATGGCGCCTGGAAAGGACGCAACCTCGAGCGACTAGAGCGCTCACTGGTAAAATTTGGCGCTCCTGACACCATGACAGCGATTCGAAAGGGCTACGCGCTCGGCTAAGAATTTGTTCACACCAAGAATCGAAAAATCATAAGTTCAGGGTATCTACCCGGCTGAAACCTGAGGTTATCGTGAAAAAAATTTTGATCGTCGCCACCAGCCGTTTAATCAAGCTGACGGCCAACATTACCAAGGTACTCAGTTATCCCTACCACTGGGTCCTGCCCGACAAGCGCTTCACACTACCGGAGTGCGCCGCTCCGTTGCTGGAAAACAGCAAGCCGAGCCGCATACCACGTATTATCTGGCAGACCAACTTCACCAACCGAGTCACACTACCGGTGTACCTGAACTACCTGTTCAACCGGATTATGGCGCCGCGCTTCGAATACCGCTTCATGATCACCGAGGCTCGGCGGGAGTTCATCGCCGAGCACTACCCTGATGTCCTTCCACACTATGATCGGCTGCAGATTGGTGCCGCCCAAGCTGACCTGTGGCGCCTGCTGGTGCTGCACAAGTTTGGAGGCGTCTATCTGGACATCGACGCCCACCAGGTCTGGCCGCTCTCTCGGGTGATTGGCAACGAACGCGAGGAGCTCTACGTGACCACCCGCCGCGGCGAGCTCAGCAATTACTTCATCGCCAGCAAGCCGGAGAATCCTCGGCTTCAGGCCCTGATCGACCAGATCACCGCCAACATCACTGGGGATATTGTCGACGGCGTATTCAATACCACAGGCCCTGGTGTCTTCAATCAGGTTCTCGACAAGGCAGTAATTCCAACGGTCTCTTACCGCCATGCGATCCATCAGGGTAGCTTTACCAACGAGCACTTCCAGTACATCGACAAACCGGAAGGAAAATGGACGAAGCAGCAACATAGAATCGCGGTGGTAGGCGACGCCCCTGAACCCAGACCTGAGAATAAAGAGCGCTAAGCGGGCTTCAGAAACCGACTGACCACTCTGTCGGGCTGGAAGTCATCGAGCCATTCACTCTTGACTGGTGGCTTCGGCCCCTTAACGGCAGCACGCATTCCTTCCGCCAACGCCTCTTCGCTATGAGGTACCACGCAGCTTTCCAACTCACCCTTGAGGATCTCACGGATTCCCCCTGGACAATCCACGCTAAGCACTGGCGTGCCACAGGCTAGAGCCTCGAACAGCACGATTCCCATTCCCTCGAAGTGTGAACTGAGTACGAAAAGCCTGGCATGTTGCATCCACGGGTAGGGATTGGATCGCTGGCCGGCAAAGACCACGCGCTCCCGAATGCCCAGCTCGTCTGCCAGTGACTCCAGCCGAGGCCTCTCCTTGCCATCCCCAACAAGCACCACTTTCTCTGATATACCGGAACGCGCATAAGCTCGAAGCAACAATGCCTGATCCTTGGCGGGCACCAGCCGTGCAACGGTCACGATATAGGGTTCAGTAGGAAGATCCGGCTCATCTTCCAGCATTTGCCGATGAATGCTGGCAAATGGGCAGGGATTCACTATCACTCGAAGGGAGGCAGGCGTTGTTTCCCATGCTGATAGCTGCTGCATCACGCTGTCCTTTACTCCGTTGGACACCGCTACCAGGTGTCGCTGGTGGTATAGGCAGCGACCGACCAGCCAACGCCGCCAGTGCGGCCCGCCTTCTTGGAGGATATTCTCCAGCACATAGCAGGCGCGACTATCACGAAAGCTCCACACTAGCTCGAAGGTGCCCACCCCTCGGAAGATCAGACGATCCACTCGGCCATGACGTGCCTCGAATCGCTTGAGCCACAATCGAAATACCACGCCACCCATGATGCCAGTACCTAGAAACAGCGCACGCTTCAATAAAGGGTTCAGAATCAGCCGCGCCACCAACTCAAGCAGGAATCCGACGCCCGTCAGCCGTGCCCAATGCTTGAGCCGCAGTTCATGGCAACTGACGCCTGGCTCCTCCGGCCTCAGAGGTTCTTTGACGCTAGACAGACTTAATAGATGGCTATCATGCCCCTCTTGAGCAAAGGCATCTGCCAAGTTGACCGCCACCCTCTCCATCCCACCCATCTTGAGCGAGCGCACTACTATCAGGGTACGCAATGAGACGTTGCCCGTTTTAGCTGTCGAACTTTGGTCAGTCGAGGTAGCCACGCAAAACCTCCATCTCATGTTGCGTAGAAAACAGTATTCTGCAGAGCTCGATATTGTCACGAGGTTGCGGTTCACGGCGCTCCCATACCCCGATAACCTCGTCGGCTAGGGCCCGATAGTCCTTGTTGGGTACCATATGGAAACGCAGCCCCTGCTTGCGAAATTCCGGAAATACCGTGTTGGAGTAGCAGAAGCAGTGCATGCCGGTCGCCAATGCTTCGGCAAAAGCATTTCCAAACCCTTCACCATAACTGGGATAGATAAACCCATGGAAATCAGAAAAATAGTGATAGGGATGAGCCACATAACCGGCAAAGCTGACCACAGCCTCGAGACCAAGCTCTTTCACCAGGTCCTCGAGATATGCCTGATCCCCTCCACCACCGAACAATGTGAGGGTAACTGGAACACCATGCTCGTGGGCTCTTTTCACCGCCCTGATGGCATCCCGCTGCCCCTTGCCCGGCACCAAGCGTCCTACATGAGCAAGACGCAAGCCGCTCTCCTCTGCCGTCAGAGGGCTCGCTTCGGGCAGGTAGTCTAGCTTGCCCTCCAGCCCCACATAGTCGACGAACACCTCGGCGTTCTCCAGCGGAAAAAGCGACATGACATTGCGCTTTAGATGCTCGCTGATACACCAGTGGGCCGTCACCCGCGACCAGGTTAGCCGGTGGACGAAATCCTTCTTCGGCGAGCTCTTGGTGGTGCCGTGCCTAACGATAAAGCGCCTGACTGGCGGGCCGATGGAGAAGTGGATCGAGTGGATCTCTGAAGCCCCAAGGAAAATGACGTTACGGATATCGTGCTTCCGCCATAATCTTCGCATTTCACGTATCGCCTTGATGCTAAAGCTGCCGCTAAATCCTACTGCCGCATGGGGGATGCCATGTCGCTTGGCATAGCCTTCCAGCCAAGCTCCCTTTCGGATGACCAGCAGGCATCTCCCTAGATAAGCGGAAATTTTCTGAGTCATGAAGGCTGCATCATGCTCCATACCCCCATCATTTGGGGAGAAGCACAACACGGCTGTATTGCCTAGCCTACCTTCTTGTTCAGGCATATCGACTCACTATGATCACCTCGATTCCCCCGTACCTGCCAATACCAAATGTGGGATACCAGTCCACCCAGTACCAGGTTGAACAGATATGTCCCCGACCAGAAGGAGAGATAGGATTCAAACTGGTTGACCACCACGAAAAAGATCAAGAACCCGAGACCAAAGAGGGCCATGTCCCCCGGCATCACCCCGGCTCGCCAGGCCCGCCAAGTGCCCATGGCCACCCAGGCGGTAAGCAACAGCATCACACCCAGGCCGAGCACCCCATAGGCCACCAGAATTTCGAGAGTCGTATTATGAAGATGCCCGAATTGCTGGCGAACATGATCGGGCAGCCAATCGGTATTCTTTATCACCAGGCCGCGCGCCTCATCTCCCCAGCCTACCAGTGGGCGCTCCACGAACCATTGCCCTGCCGCCCGCCAGGTGTGGAAGCGAACCCCCACGCTGGAATAGGGCACACTCGCCACGTCGCCCGAGAGGATATTGGCTATGGCCTCGTTCTCCTTGGCAAGACGCCGCTCCACCGTATCGTGAAAAGCTACTCCTGCCACGGCCCCCACGAGGACCAGGCCCACTAGTCCCAGCGCCATCCACCGCATCAGATGTCGAGGATGACGGTAATGCCATAGCCACAGCAGCGCCGCCATTGCCACGGCGCTACCAGCCAGGAGAAGGCCGAGCCAGATACCGCGAGTCTGGGTTACCGCAACACCGCACAGCAGCACGCTGAAGAGCACCAGCCAGACCAACCGACGCAGCCAGGCATATGAACCGATGTGCCAGCAGCGACCCGCGAAGACAATCAGACCTAGCAGGCCAGCACCAAAGAATAGAGCCGCATGCTGGGCATTCTGAATTCCGAATGCGGGCCGGTACCACGACTTAGTCAACGCCCGTTGCCACTCTGGCCAGGCCTGCTCGCCAATCGTTACCATCAACAATAAACCGAACAAGGCGAGGCCCCATAACAGCAATGTATGGCGCGTGCTGCCCCCTAGCCACCAGGCAACCCCGATGAACAGGAACCACTTGGCCATACGATCGAGCTTGGGGTTGGAAGCGGCCCAGTCGGGGTGCTGCCAGGCGATCAATACCCAACTGAGCAGTTGCACCAGCACTGCGGCCAGCAGCAGCCAGAGTGGCGCGCTCCCACGAATGCCACGTCCCCATACCAGAACGGCCATAAGACCGGTGAGCGCCACCAGTGATCCACCAGCTTCACCAATGGCAGGCTGATAGATCCTGAGCCCACCATAGAGCAGGGTACACACTACCCCCAGCCACCAGAGTGCCTGTGGGGTATACCAGGGCGCTGGGTGCGTCCATCGGTCAAGGGGATGCCACATGTTAGTCAGGCCCTCAGATACGAAAAAAAGCGCCCGAAAGCGCTTTTAGAATGCTATCACGTCAACCCCTTACAGGACCTTGCCAAGATAGCGCGAACACAGACACTCGCCATCTGACAGCCAGAAACACGACTGATTCACTACGCGAGACACAACCCCTGGTTGCTCCGTTCGGGCAATGCTCTGCATTACTGGACAACTCGACGGCAGCCTAGACCGAATACTCTTCGACTAGGTGAGCGACATGGCCTGACAGAGTAAAGTCCTTCAACACTTTCTCGCGTGCAGCCCCTCCCAGTCGCGAGCGGAGCGTGGCGTCCGCGGCCAGCTCGGCCATCACCTCCGCCCAGCACTGAGGATCATCGGGTGCGGCCAACCGGCCGGTCGAGCCATCAAGGAGCTCGGGGATAGCTCCGCTGTTGCTGCCCACGACTGCCTTGCCGGCGGCCATGGCCTCGATCACGGTAAGCCCGAAGGCCTCGTTCCGCGAGGGCACACAGAGGATATCCAGCGCCTCGAACAGCCTCGGCAGGTCGCGTCGAAAGCCAGCGAAGGTGATACGCGGTTCGAGACCCAACGCGACCACGCGCTGGCGAAGCTCGGCCACGTACTCTTCATTACTGCCCTCCGCGGCCATCACGCCGCCAATCAGCACTCCCTGCCAAGCGATACCGGGGTGCATCTCGTCCAGCCGAGCCAACGCCTCGAGCCAGACGCGCTGTCCCTTGCCCGGTGTCAGCCGGCCAGGCAGGCCGATGGCCACAGCGCCATCGGTCACGCCCAGCTCCCGGCGCAGCGCAAGGCGCGTCCCGCCGTCGAGACTAGGCGCATAGGGGGCCGGATCGATACCCAGATAGAGACGACGGATGCGCTCCGGAGGAAGAGGAAAGGCCGCAAGGTTGCGGGCCCGGGTCGCCTCGCTGATCGAGAAGAGCCGGCTGACCCTGCCGTAGGCCCAGCGGTGATAGGGGTCCTTCTTGGGCCGAGTAACGCCCATATGGTCTGTGAAGAAGAGCCGCAGCGAGGGTCTAAGCGTCACCAGCAGCGCACCCAGGCGCAGGTCACTGGACTTGTGGCAGTGGAGCACGCCGATATCATGCTCCTTCAGATAGCGCAGCAGACGCGGCAAGGCCAGCAAGGCACGTCCTTTAGAGGACACGACCAGAGGCTCGAGGCCAACCTCCCTCAGGCTGCTGGCAACCCTCGAGCCCGACAGCGCCAGCCCGTATGCCTGCCAGCCCTGGCGAACCAGCTCGGGTATAATCCGAGAAGGATACATTTCCAGTCCGCCCCAGCCGCGGGAGAGACAGATCTGCAGGACTCTGTGCGACAAGGATCGACTCCTTTGGTGTTGTGGGGCTCGGGAGCCCGAATGACCGCAAATTTTACTGCCTCGGGCGCATCACCGCATCTGCTGGTGGTTCGCAATGACAAGCTCGGTGACTTTATGCTTGCCTGGCCGGCGCTGGCTAGTCTGAAACAGGCCAGCCCGACGCCCCGAATCAGCGTAATGGTGCCAGCCTATACGGCTCCTATGGCCCGACTCTGTCCCTGGATCGATGAGGTATTGATCGACCCGGGCGAGAATGCAGACCGCGCAGCTCACCAGGCGCTACTACGGAAGGCGAAGGCGGCAGATTTCGATGCGCTGCTCACCCTCTACTCCACCCCGCGCATTGGCTGGCTGGGCTGGCGAGCCGGTATCCCTCTACGCATGGCCCCCGCTACGAAATGGGCGCAGATATTTTACAACTGCCGAATCACCCAGCGCAGGTCACGCTCGGATAAGCCCGAGTACCGCTACAATCAGGAACTCGCCGAAGCGTTACTGGAGCGGCTCGATCTGGTAGGAGGCTCGACACCACAGCCTCCTTTTTGGCCGCTTGCTGCGCAGACACGCAAGACCCAACGTTACCGCCTCGCGAAGGAGCTCGATCTCCCTGCCGATCGTCCATGGTGCTTCCTGCATGGTGGCAGCGGAGGGTCGGCCGTCAACCTCACACCAGCACGTTATGCTGAACTGGTCCAGAGGATCGAAGCGAGACAGGAAGGTCCCCTGCGGCCGTTGTGGATCCTGACCGCCGGCCCCGGTGAGGAAGCGACGGCTGAAGCGATCCTCCGCCCCCTCACAGAAGCAGGACTAGAGGTCTACCATCTACCGCCGCGTGATGGGCTTGACGACTTCGCCATAACGCTTGCCGCGGCTGACCTCTTTATTGCTGGCTCTACCGGTCCGTTGCATATCGCCGGTTGCCTGGATATCGCCACCGCAGGGTTCTATCCAGCCCGCCGCTCGGCCACTCCGCTGCGCTGGCAGACCTGCAACCGGGCCGAGCACCGGCTGGCCTTCTGTCCACCCGAGGGCTGCGGCGAGCGTGACATGGACAGCATCGACCTTGATGACGCAGCAACACGTATAGCCAACCTGCTGAAGTCGCTTACCCGCCAGGAGTTTTCGTCATGACGCCCATTACCGGCATAGTGATCACTCTCAACGAACAGGAACGAATCGGCGAGTGCATCGACTCCCTGATGCCCCTATGTGATGAGGTAATCGTCGTGGATTCATTGAGCCAGGATGACACCGTTGCGATTGCCGAGCTGAAAGGGGCCACAGTGCTGCAACAAGCCTATCTCGGTGATGGGCCCCAGAAGGCCTTTGGCGTTCCCCATGCCAGGAACGACTGGATTCTGGCGCTGGATGCCGACGAGCGTCTTGACGAGGATGCGATTGCTTATATACGCAACTTGTCATTAGATAATCCGTCCATGGCCTATAGTTTCAACCGTCGAAATTTCTGTGGTAACCATTGGGTCAAGGCCGCCGGCTTCTACCCCGACAAAGTCGTCAGGCTCTACAACCGGACAACCTCAGGCTACCTGCCCAAGAAGGCTCACTCTTCGGTTCAAGCTCCCCTGGTGAAGGATACTGGTACCCATATTCGCCACTTCACCTACGAAAGCCTCTCGCACTGGATCCAACGCATCGACCAGCTCTCGACTCGGGATGCCTGGGCCATGAAGGAGCGCGGCGTCACTCCTTCCACCCTGCGCCCGACACTTCATGCCATCAGTGCCACTTTTCGCAAGCTGATATTAAAAGGCGGTATTTTTCAGGGGGTTGACGGTTTTACCGTTGCCATGACGACAGCCTTTCATGCCTACATGAAGTACGCCAAGCTAAACGAGCTCCATGAGGAAGACGCTCATTCTGATACGCCATGACTGCTGCACCACTCTGCTCCAGCCCCCCTCGCTTGGTAATTTGTGAGGGGTATTAACGGATAAAGACATGACTCGCACAGGACAGATATCCCCTTGCCACCATCCCCGCTGGTGGGCTCTGCTCGTGATCGGGCTCTGCCTTGGCTACGCCATCGTCACCGTGGCGGTGCTGCCGGTATGGAGCCTGGTGCCCATCGCCGGTGCCTGGCTGGGCCTGGGCTGGCTACTGCGTTGGGGCGAGCCGCCGAACCCCAGGCCACCAGTCAGGGTCTGGCCCTGGTCGCTGGTGCCACTCTGCCTGTGGGGCGTCTACGTCTATCTGGCCGAGAGCTTCGGCATCGTGGAGATCGGGGCGATCTTCTTCCACCTGCAGGCCGGAATCGCCGAGCACGGCGGTAGCGGCCGCCTGGTGGCGGCGGTGCTCTATACCCTGACGATGCTGGCCCTGCTGGCTGCCTTCACCTGGCTGGCGCGCCGCGACCATCGCTGGCGACTCGCGGATCGCCTGCTGGCACTGGTGCTGGTGGCCAGCAACCCGCTGTTCTACAGCATGGGGCAGCGCAGTGCGGCCATCGTCACCGATGACGGGGCCTGGCTGGACCGCCGCTACGTGGCCCCCACGGTCGAACAGGCTCCGGCGGAACCTCCCAACCTGCTGCTGCTCTACCTGGAGAGCATCGAGCGCACCTATGCCGATCGCGAACGCTTCGGTGATGCCTATGCCTTCCTCGATGCCCTGGGCCGGCGTGGGCATGTCTTCGAGGGCGTACGCCAGCTGGAGAATACCGGCTGGACCATGGCCGGCATGATCGCCAGCCAGTGCGGCACCCCGCTGATGCCGGCGGGGCTGCTCCACGACAACCAGTTCGAGCCGCTGGGCCGTGTGGTGCCCGGCATTCGCTGCCTGGGCGATGTACTGGATGAACAGGGCTACCGACTCAGCTTCCTGGGCGGGGCCAGTACCGAGTTTGCCGGCAAGGGCATCTTCTACGAGGACCACGGGGTCGACACGGTCATGGGCCGGGCGGAGCTCGAGCCGCGCCTGGAGGACCCGGAGTACGTCAACGATTGGGGACTCTTTGATGACAGCCTCTATGACTTCACCGTCGAGGAGATTCGCCGTCTGGAAGCCGAAGACGCAGGCCCCTGGGGCGTGATCAATCTGAGCATCACCGGTCACGCGCCCAACGGCTATCCGGCCCAGGCCTGCCTGAAGCGCCAGGGCGAGTTCGACGGCGAGGATATCCTCTACTCGGTAGAGTGCTCGGCCTGGCTCGCCTTCGATCTGATCGACCGACTCGAGCACGAAGGACTGCTCGAGAATACCCTGGTCGTGATCGCCAGCGACCACCTGACGATGCGTGTGTCGGCCTGGGAGCAACTGATCGCAGGCGAGCGTGACAACACCTTCATGCTGCTGGGCGAAGGTATCGAGGCCGGTGCCCGCACCCAACGCGAGGCCGCCAGCATCGACCTCTTTCCTACCATCCTGGAGGCCATGGGCTTCAGCATCGAGGACCACCGGGCGGGGCTGGGGGCTTCCCTGCTCTCCGCGGAGCCGACCCTGGTGGAGCAGCACGGTCTGGCCGACCTGTCGGCCCGCATGCACGAGGAGACGGCCCTGCAACAGCGCCTGTGGGAGGGCCTGGTACCCGATGGCAGAGAACAGGAGAACGGGCAGGCTGCCCCCCGTCAGGTCCTGGAGGCACCCGGGAATGGGGCCGAGGAAGCGGCCCCGGCCATGCAGTAGCCGGTTCAGGCCTTGGCGATGGTCGCGCGCCCCGCGAGGATCGCCTGGAGCAGGCGCTGCGGGGTGATTTCCGTCAGGCAACGGGTATGGCCCAGCGGGCAGACGCGCTCGAAGCAGGGCGAGCACTCCACGGCCAGGTAGTGGATCTCGGCGTTGTCGGTCAGCGGCGGCGTGTAGGCCGGCGAGGAGGAGCCGTAGATCGCCTGCACCCGGGTCCCCACCGCTGCCGCCACATGCATCAGGCCCGAGTCGTTGGTGACCACCTGCTCGCAGTCGGCCAGCAGGTCCACGGCATCGGCCAGCCGTGTCTTGCCGCACAGGTTATGGGCGCCCTCCAGGCCCTCGGCAATGGCATCTCCCGCCTCGACGTCCTTGGGCCCACCCAGTACGCGCACTTCGAAGCCGTCGGCCACCAGGCGCTCGGCCAGCACACGGAAGTGTTCCAGCGGCCACTGCTTGGCGGGGCCGTACTCGGCTCCGGGCATCATGCCGATGGTCGGGCCCGAGGAGAGGCCCAGTCGCTCGCGCAGGTCGGCCTGGTTGGCCGCATCCACCTCCAGCCGGGGCTGGGGTATCGCGAAGCTGCCCGTGGCCGCCTCATCGGCGGCCAGCCCTAGGGAGACGAAACGCTTCACCGTCTGGTCGAGCACGCGCTTGTCGAGACGGCAACGCTGGTTGAGCAGCCCAAAGCGCTGCTCACCGTGAAAGCCGACGCGATAGGGAATGCCCGCCAGGAAGGGCACCAGCGCCGACTTCCAGGAGCGCGGCAGCACGATAGCCCGGTCGAAGCGACCGCGCAGCCCACGCGCCACCTCACGGCGGACGGACCAGCCAAACTGGCCATGGGCGACGTCCAGGGCGATCGCCTCATCCACCTCGGGCATGCGCTCAAGGATCGGCAGCGACCAGCCCGGCGCCACCACCGCGAGGGTGCAGCCGGGATGGCGAGCGCGCAGCGTCATCAGCAGGCTCTGGGCCATCACCATGTCGCCGACCCAGGAGGGACCGACCACCAGGATGCGCTCACCGCCTTCCCCGCCCTGCGCGGCCGAATCAACCATTCAGCCACTCCAGGTAGTCGCGCACACCCTCGGCCACGGTGCGGAATTCGCGATCATAACCGGCCTCGCGCAGCCGCGAGATATCGGCCCGGGTGTAGCTCTGGTAGCGCCCCTTCAGCTCTTCGGGAAAGTCGATGTATTCGATGGCCCCTCGGCCGTAGTAATCGATCACCGCCTCTCCGATGGCCTTGAAGGGCTCGGCGCGCCCGCTGCCCAGGTTGAAGATGCCGGACTCTTCGGGGTGGTCGAGGAACCAGAGGTTCACGTCCACGACGTCCCCCACGTAGACGAAGTCGCGGCTCTGCATGCCCGCCTCGTAACCATCCCAGGCACCAAACAGCTTGACGTCCTGGCCGGCGCTGATCTGGGTATGGTGGTGATAGGCAACGCTGGCCATCTTGCCCTTGTGCTGCTCCCTGGGGCCGTAGACGTTGAAGTAGCGGAAGCCTACTACCTGGCTGCGGAACGCATCATGGTGGGCACGCACGTACTGGTCGAACAGCAACTTGGAGTAGCCGTAGACGTTGAGCGGCTTCTCGTGCTCCGGTGCCTCCATGAACACCTCGCTGCCGCCGTAGGTGGCCGCCGAGGAGGCATAGAGGAAGGGAATGCCGCGCTGCTGGCAGAAGTGCAGCAGCACCTTGGAGTACTCGAAATTGTTGTCGAGCATGAAGCGGCCATCCCACTCGGTGGTATCCGAGCAGGCCCCCTCATGGAAGATCGCCTCGATCTTCGGCAACTGCGAGTGCTCGCCGCGCAGCTCGGCCTCCACCCGGCGGCGGAAGTCGTCCTTGTCCAGATAGTCGCCGAGGGTGCAGTCGGCCAGGTTGACGAACTTGGTTCCGTCACGCAGGTCGTCGACCACCATCACGTCCTGGTGGCCGCGCTGATTGAGTGCCTTGACCAGATTCGAGCCGATGAAGCCGGCCCCGCCTGTCACTACGATCATGGAGAGAATCCTCTGTCTCGGGGCGTGCGCCTATAACCGATCTTCCGGTGATTGTATACTTGACGCCCTGTGAATTCATGGCCAACGGTGCTTTTCCCAATGACACTCTCGACACCTACGTCGACCTCGGCCCCCGGGTCGGCGGCAGACGTCTCGACCTTTCAGGGGTTGATCCTGGCCCTCCAGCAGTACTGGGCCGAACAGGGCTGCGTGGTGATGCAGCCGCTGGACATGGAGGTCGGTGCCGGCACCTTCCATCCGTCGACCTTCCTGCGCTCCATCGGCCCCGAGACCTGGAACGCCGCCTACGTGCAGCCCTCGCGTCGCCCTACCGACGGCCGCTACGGAGAGAACCCCAACCGCCTGCAGCACTACTACCAGTTCCAGGTGGTGATGAAACCCTCCCCCGCCGAGTTCCAGGAGCTCTACCTCGGCTCCCTCAAGCGCCTGGGCCTCGACCCGCTGGTCCATGACATCCGCTTCGTCGAGGACAACTGGGAGTCTCCTACCCTGGGCGCCTGGGGGCTGGGCTGGGAAATCTGGCTCAACGGCATGGAGGTGACCCAGTTCACCTACTTCCAGCAGGCCGGTGGCATCGAGTGCTACCCCGTGACCGGCGAACTGACCTACGGCCTCGAGCGGATCGCCATGTATCTGCAGGACGTGGACAGCGTCTACGACCTGGTATGGACCATTGCCCCGGATGGCTCCCGGGTCACCTACGGTGACGTCTACCTGCAGAATGAGCGTGAGCAGTCCGCCTACAACTTCGAGCACGCCGACGTCGACTTCCTGTTCGGTGCCTTCGACCAGCAGGAGCGCGACTGCTCTCGCCTGCTCGAGGCCAACCTGCCGCTGCCCGCCTATGAACAGGTACTCAAGGCCTCCCACACCTTCAACCTGCTCGACGCCCGTCACGCCATCTCGGTGACCGAACGCCAGCGCTACATCCTGCGCGTACGCACCATGGCGCGTGACGTGGCCCACGCCTATTTCGAGTCGCGCAAGGCCGCCGGCTTCCCGCTGGCTCCCGAGGCGCTGCGCCGCGAACTGCTTGAACAGGGAGACACTTGAGCATGGCTGCCAACACCCTACTGGTTGAACTGGGCGTCGAGGAACTTCCCCCGAACGCCATCGACACCCTCTCCGACGCCCTGGCCGAGGGCCTGCATCGCGGCCTGCGTGACGCCGATGTCGCCCATGGCGAGGTGTATGCCTACGCCACCCCCCGCCGACTGGCGGTCCGCATCGAGGCGCTGAACGACAAGCAACCCGATCGCGAGGTGGAGAAGCGTGGCCCGGCACTGGCGGCCGCCTTCAAGGACGGCCAGCCCACCAAGGCCGCCGAGGGCTTCGCCCGCTCCTGCGGCGTCGGCGTGGACCAGCTGATCCACCTGGAAACCGACAAGGGCACCTGGCTCGGTTACCGTGAACAGCAGAAGGGCGAGAGCATCGCCGCCCTGCTGCCGACCATCCTGCAGAAGGCCATCGATTCCCTGCCGGTTCCCAAGAACATGCGCTGGGGCGCCTCGCGGGTGGAATTTTCCCGCCCGGTACACTGGCTGGTCGTGCTCTACGGCAACCAGGTCATCGATGCCGAGGCGCTGGGTCTCGCGGCCGGTCGCACCACCTACGGCCATCGTTTCCATGCTCCCGAGGCCATCGAACTGGCGCATGCCGACGACTACCTCTCCAGCCTGGAGCAGGCCTGGGTGCTGGCCGACCGCCAGGTGCGCCGCGAGCGCATCCGCGAGCAGGTGCTCTCCGAGGCCGAGGTCCAGGAAGCCAGCGCGGTGATCGACGAAGCTCTGCTGGTCGAGGTCAGCGGTCTTGTCGAGTGGCCCGTGGCACTCACCGGCAGCTTCGATGAACGCTTCCTCGAGGTGCCCGCCGAGTGCCTGATCTCCTCGATGAAGGCGAACCAGAAGTACTTCCACCTGCTCGACGACCAGGGCCGCCTCAAGCCGCTGTTCATCACCATCTCCAACATCGACAGCAGCGACCCTTCGCGGGTCATCGAAGGCAACGAGAAGGTGATCCGTCCGCGCCTGGCCGATGCCGTCTTCTTCTACGACACCGATCGCAAGCGCAGCCTGGCCTCGCGCACCGCTGAGCTCGCCGGTGTGGTCTTCCAGAAACAGCTCGGCACCCTCGCCGACAAGGCACACCGCAGCGCCGCGGTAGCTGCCTTCATCGCCGGCCAGATCGGCGGTGAGGCCAGCCATGCACGCCGCGCCGCCGAACTGGCGAAGTGCGACCTGGTCACCGAGATGGTGCTCGAGTTTCCCGAGCTGCAGGGCACCATGGGGCGCTACTATGCCACCCAGGATGGCGAGCCCGCCGAGGTCGCCCAGGCCATGGAGGAGCAGTACCTGCCGCGCTTCGCCAGCGATGCCATTCCGCAGAGCCGTACCGGCCAGGCGCTGGCCCTCGCCGACCGCCTCGACACCCTGACCGGGATCTTCGGTATCGGCGCCCGCCCCACCGGCACCAAGGACCCCTTCGCGTTGCGGCGTGCCGCCATCGGTGTGCTCAACATCCTGATCAAGGGTGAGCTCGGCCTCGACCTGCGTGAATTGCTCGACCTGGCCGCGACTCAGCACCAGGAGCTTCCCTACGCCGAGAAGCTGGTGGATGAGGTGCTGGACTACATGCTCGACCGCTTCCGCGCCTGGGGACATGACGAGGGGATCTCTACCGAGGCCTACCTGGCGGTGCGCGCTCGCCCGGTAACGCGCCCGCTGGACTTCTCCCGCCGCCTGCGCGCGGTACAGGCCTTCACCGGTCGTGAGGAGGCGGCTGCCCTCGCCGCCGCCAACAAGCGTGTCTCCAACATCCTCGCCAAGCAGGCAGATGAGGTGGGCAGCGCCGTGGATGCCTCCCTGCTCCAGGATGCTGCCGAGAAGTCACTGCATGACGCGGTCAACAGCCTGCGCAGCAGTGTTACGCCGCTGCTCGGTGAGGCTCGCTATCAGGAAGCGCTGGACGCCCTGGCCGGCCTGCGTGAGCCGGTGGACGCCTTCTTCGACCAGGTCATGGTCATGACCGAAGACCAGGACGTGCGCAGCAACCGCCTCGCCCTGCTGGCCGACCTGCGTGGGTTGTTCCTGGAGGTGGCCGATATCGCCCAGCTTCAACAGTAGAAGTCACTGGGCAATATCACCGAGGCCAAGGCCGGCAGCATATGCTGCCGGCCTTTTTCATGCCTGGTGGTGGCGTTTCACATGAAACATGCCGACGGCCTGAGACAAACAGCCATTGCCTGCCGATGTTTCACGTGGAACATCACCAGCCCCAAGCCGAACCGATTCTAAGCAGACAGAAGAGGCCAGCATTCCTCCCTCAGCTCCTTGGCAGCCAATGTTCCACGTGAAACACTGCGTTCCGGCAATCATTTGCAACAAGGAACCGAACCCCATGACCTCCCCCGACCGCCTGGTGATCCTCGACCGCGACGGCGTGATCAATCAGGACTCTGACGACTATGTGAAGTCCCTGGCGGAGTGGATCCCCTACCCCGGAGCCATCGACGCCATCGCCCGGTTGAGCCAGGGCGGCTGGACAGTGGCAGTAGCAACCAACCAGTCCGGCATTTCTCGTGGCTACTATACCGAGACTACTCTGGCAGAGATGCATGCCGAACTATGCCGACTGGTCAACGAGGCGGGTGGCGAGATCAGCCATATCGCCTGGTGCCCGCACGGCCCTGACGACGGCTGTAGTTGCCGCAAGCCACTTCCCGGGCTGCTGGAGGAGGTGCGTGATGCACTGGGGCTGGCTACCCTGTCCGGCAGCTGGATGGTGGGTGATAGCCTTCGCGACCTGCAGGCGGGGGATGCCATGGGCTGCCATCCGGTGCTGGTACGCAGTGGCAAGGGGGAAATGACGCTCGCCAAGCATCCGGAACTGGTGACGACAGATAGCGAGACCCGCGTCTTCGAGGACCTGACCGAGTTCGCCGACTGGTTAATGGCTAGGCAGAAGCTCAAAGCTGGAAATTAAGGTTCATCGCATTTTGCCGGGAAACGCGGCACGGATCTTCAGGAAGAAGTATTCCGTGTCGCGGTACCCATAGGCCA
>NZ_WUTT01000001.1:1826226-2693761 GCF_009902005.1 Halomonas alimentaria
TGGCCTATGGGTACCGCGACACGGAATACTTCTTCCTGAAGATCCGTGCCGCGTTTCCCGGCAAAATGCGATGAACCATAGAAACTGCCCATCGCGTGAAGGCTCTTTGCGGGCAAGTGTTTCGCTACGGCATTTCCACAGGGCGTGCCGAGCGCGACCCCACTCCGGACCTCCGCGGTGCTCTACGGCCTAACAAGACCAAACACTACGCCGCAATCACTGAGCCCGAGGATGTCGCAGAGCTGCTTCGGGCCATCGATGGCTACGGAGGGGAGCCCGTCACCATTGCCGCTTTGAAACTCGCCCCGCTGGTTTTCACGCGCCCCGGCGAGCTCCGCCACGCAAAATGGGCTGACATTGACCTTGAGAATGCGACATGGTCCTTCGTAGCCAGCAAAACTGATCAGCCACTGATCGTGCCTCTACCCACGCAGGCCGTGGACATCCTGCGCGATCTTCATGGCCTTACAGGCAGGTCAGAGTTCGTCTTCCCCGGTGCACGCAGTAATAAGCGCCCCATGAGCAATGTTGCGATGAAAGCGGCTCTTGATCGTATGGGATTCAAAGGTCAAATGACAGTTCATGGCTTTCGCGCAATGGCTAGAACCATCCTTGCGGAGAGGCTCGGTTACCCGGAAAACTATATTGAACAACAGCTGGCGCATACTGTAAGAGACCCCAATGGTCGCGCCTATAATCGTACCCAATATTTGGAGCAACGCCGAGAGATGCTTCAGTCATGGGCCAACTATTTAGATGGTCTACGCCAAAAAATTAATTATTAATTATAATAAAAACCTGCCAAAAGGTTAACACGCCCTGAAATTGACAAAGAAACCGACTTCCAGCAAAGAACAATAATAATCCACCACTTTAGTTTCGGCAACTTTGATCAAACCCTCCCAAAAGAGTCATCCATAATTTTCTTCAGTATACTGCGACTAATTTCTTCTCGAGACTTACCTTTATTATTTTCGACTTCAGTAATTGTTGCTCTAGGGTTTTTAGCGCCGAGAACCTCCACACCGCAGCCTACCTCCTTTTTTTCAGATGGTCCTTCACGATGATTATGCGACCTCTCTTTGTCCGCGGAATCTCCTTCACTCTGAGGCTGGGCGTCATAGCCCTCTACGCACACAGGTGGATTATTCCAACCCCTTGTCCTAACAAACCCATTGTTACGAATTTCGTTGCAGATCCTACAAAGGGTGGCGCGAGAAAGGATAATGCCTTCCTCTGAGAGAACTTCGACAACCTTTCTAATCCCAAACAAATCCACAGCATTAAGCACCTCTTCCTCCCTGCCAGCGAGTAAGTCCCGAGCTTTTGACAATTTTGCTGGAGGAGGCGAGGGCCTACGCATAGCCGTTTCCCCATATTGCTTTGATAACTTTTCAACTAAGCTTTCTGATCCCGACTCACTCATGGCCACCTCCGAAATCCCATACTCAAACCATATCACATGAGAAGCCACAGATTGGATCAGGGCTCGCCACCAGGCCACTGAGACGCGAGACGCGAGACGCGAGACAAGACACTGAGACATGAGACAGACCACTGAGAAGCAAGACGGCCCAGTGAGACGCGAGACAGACATTTGAGACAAGGGACTGAGATGCGTGACGCCCCATAGAGACGTGAGACAAGCCACTGAGACGTGAGATAGCCCAGTGAGACGTGAAACGAGCCAGCGCGACCGAATGCGGCTCAGCTATCGGACACCAGTACAAGTGTTCATGGGGAAGTACTCAGGAGACCTGGATACCGCAGGTGCTGCGCTTATTGCTTGAACTCAGGATCACAGCCCGTCCAGAGGTACTTTTCGCAGGGTTACCTAGGTACTTCCATTCTAAAGAGTTTACCTCCCATGCGGGTTTACCTCGTGCGTGAGGGGTTACCTCCCCAAAAGGCCCTCCCGGGGTGGTAGGATGGTACCCATCACGACAGCCACAGGAGGGGCCATGCCCACCTACCAGTTCATCCGCCTCCAGGGATACCCCCGTGGGCCAGCCAGCAAGAAGGGCACCCTGCCTCGGTACTCGCCGAAGGAAGGCGTGAGCCGAGTCACTCCCGGCACGTGGACGCCCCCTCGATCGAGGTCACCCCCGTCGATGCCGAGTGGAACTCGATCAGGGAGTACCAGGCGTGGATTGAAACGACCATGACTAACTCGGTGGATCTGATGAATACCCAAGGAGGGAAGATCGTTGAGCGAAAGATCCGCCGTGATGCGCCAGCGCTAGGCACTGTTATTGCGAGTCTCCCCAGTGAAACGAAAGACACGCCCAGGGAGACAATCAGCCGCTTCCGCCAAGAGTGCATCGACTGGTTTAAGGACTATCTCGAGAAAGTGGGGATGCGCCTCAACTACTGTGTCCTCCACCTGGACGAGAAGTACCCCCACTTGCACCTGTGGTTTACCCCGGGGCGTGAAATGCTCTCTCGCAGGGAGTGGAAGATGGGCAAGGTTACCAACCCATCGCTTCCCGAGAAGGAAAACATGCGTCGCTCGTTCTTTCGCGAGATCGGTAATCGATACTGCGATGAACTTGAGAAGCCAAAAGAAGAGCGCCGCCGTCGCATTCCAAGTCGCGCAGTCGCCGCGGCTAATCGCCTACCTCCCGGAGAGCCAAATAGTGATGGCTCTATTATGGGGTTGCCCGTTGCCAAAGAGAGTAACTCATCAGACGCCGATCACCATTCATCGATCACCCCCGGCATGATTGAGAGGTCCCCTTTCTACATCAGGACAGTCCGCCGCATGATTGAAGCGGCACTCCAGCAGCGCCAGCGGATTGGGGATCTCACAGAAGAGCAAATCATTCGCTTATTTGCGGAGCGCTCTGGCGCATCAGAGGAGTGCTGCGGAGGTATTATCGACAACATGCTTGCCGAGCGAAGTAAAGATACCGACAACACAACTCATCGGCCGACGAGATCTGTCTTGGAAGATCTCAGGAAGTTTCATGAAAGTTCATCAGGTAGTCCCTCCCCTGCCGCTGGCGCCAGCGATACTCGCCATACCGAGACCACCCCTGGTAAATCCGGGAGCTCCCCTGAGGGAGGCAAGGGCACACCGACACTCGACCGGCTCAAGGCGGGCAGGCGCCTCAAGAGGAACAACCCGCCTGAGAGATAGATGCCCCATGGCCTGGGGCTGACCCTACGGCCCGCCCATCAGGCAGGCATCAAGGCGCCCACCAGAGCGCATCGCCCCACCACGCGGTGCGCGTTTTTTTGGTGCTGTCGCCGCAAATTCCCGAAATTGACCCCTGTATTAGAGGTGAGACCAAAACTCACCAAAATCAGGAGGTCCCATGACCCAGCTCATTCGTAAATCCGTCGTTCTCCAACGTTGCGGCATCAGCCAGAGCTCGCTGTACCGGCAAATCAAGGAAGGAAAATTCCCACGTCCCATCCTGGTTTCAGAACGTTGTGTGGCCTGGGTAGAGCACGAGGTGGATGCGTGGATGGAGGAAAAGCGGAGAAACCGATAATCCCTGCCTCCAGCCATTCAGGATCAAAACCAACGGCAACATAGGGATACTGCCCTCGCATGGCCCGAGGGCAGCCCCCTTCTCCTTCACAAGCTGGGAGAAGGGGGCTGCCTCCCATGAGACGGAAAGGCGCAATTACAGCTTAAGCGTCGCTATATGTGCGATGAAACGCCGGGAGAAGGCCATATCCTGCTCCCAGCGCGCGGCAGTTGTCGATGCCGAGGCTGCGCTACCGAAGGCAACACCGGCAGTATCGGGTACAGAATCTCGGGCCTCCCCGGGCTCTTCTGCCGCTTCCTGCTCACCCGTCGAGCTGCTGCTACTTGATCCTCGTCCGTCCGCTTCAGTTGGGACTACCGACACCACGGCTTTTTCCTCCGGCAGGTCATCCGCGATCCGGTGTGCATAGCGCCGCAGAATTGGTTCATTGATCACCACCAGGTGGCAGTCTGGATCCTGCTCCCCCATGCGGCGGATGATGCGCCCGAGCACCTGGCGAAAGTGCTGCTCGGTACGCACATGGCTCAGGTAGCAGCACACACGCAGTCGCGGAATGTCGACACCCTCACTGATCATCCCCACCGACACGACCCAAGCCTGAGCGGACTCGCGAAATGCCTGCAGTCTGCTATGAGCATGGGGAGTCTGGCTGGTCACCAGACACGCATCCTCGCCTCGGTCGCCCAACCACTCGGCAATGTCCTCGGCATGTTCGATGTCTGACGCCACCACCAGCCCTCCCGCTGCCGGCTGTATGCGACGCAACTCCGACAGTCTGGCGATACCCCGCTCGAGCACGTACGCCATGGGAGCCTCATGGCGTAGCAAGTCCCCATAGCCTACCCGCGCGCCCCGAAGCAGACGCGGAATGCTGGTGAACTGTTTCTGCTTCTTCGGCTTCCTGCTCCGTGGATCGGTCACGGTGAGCGAGATGCGCCGATTGTCCACCAGTTGGATCAGCGGCAGGCGACACACCCCATCGCGTACTGCTTGTTGCAGGGTGTATACGAAATCCGGTACCAGACGCTGCTGTAGCGCCGCCTCACCGCTCTCACTCTCCTGGGTACCCTGCGGCAAGTCCAGGTACCGCAATAGCGGCAGGCAGCTGCCATCGGTACGCCAAGGTGTCCCCGACAGGGCCAGAGTCAGGGCCATGTTGCGCTCCAGGAGCAACAGCGCCTGGCCCCATTCATTCGCCCCCTTCTGGGTTCCGGGCAATCGCCCGGCATGATGGCTCTCATCCCAGATCAGCAGCACCCGGAACTGTCTACCCAACTGCTGCAGCGTCTGCAGGCGTGAACGCAGCGACTGATAGGTGTAGCAACCACCCCGAGCGCCCAACTGACCGTCCATGGCCAGTCCCGTCACCTCGGACAGTGTCTGCTCGGCACGGCTCACTACGTCTCGGCTCGGCCCCAGGTAGAGAACGAAGTCGACATCTCCCCGTTCCAGCAGCAGGCCGGCTAGCACCGCGGACATCAGCATCTTGCCAGCCCCTGGCGTCGCCTGGCACAGGAAATGCGGCCGCGTGGGTGACAGCTGCTGCATGGCCTTGTCCACACAGCGCTGCTGCCACTCACGCAGCGGAGGATAGTGTAGAGAGGGAGTAGATGGCGAAGTATCAGGGAGCTTCATTTATCACCTCCTGCCTGAGCCAGCCGCTGTCGCACCTCGGCATAGGCCCTTAGCTTCTCGCTAAGAGCCCTCGCCTGAGCTTTCTCCTGATCAAATAGCGGGGCGACGTCACTGCGTGCGTTTGGATATTTCGCAGCGATCTCCCGGAACGCCTGCAGGCGGTGGTCACTCGCTTCCATCTGCTCACGCAGCGCTTCACAGTCCTGCTCTAGCCTGAGATCCAACTCGCCATGGGCATGTCCATCGCCCTCTCCAGTCGTGTCAGAGTCATCCTGGTCGGAATCAGCGGGAAATGCCGGCGTCGCCTGGTACAAAACACGACGCGCACCAACCTTTCCTACTCGCTCCACCCAACCGAGCTGTTCATACCGTGCCACCTGCCCGCGCACGTAATAGCGCAGCGTTTGCAGGCCGAAGTCGGACAGCTCGGGGTGGGCACACAACTCATCGCGAAGCCCACACTGCGTGAAGGTTTCACCACCAACGGCCTTCTGCTGCAGCAAGGCACGTAGCGGCGCAGCGGCCAGGGGATGAATCGATCGACGGCTCATGACACCACCCCCTGGTCCTGCGCCGCGGACGCGACAATGGACTCAAGCTGGCGGGCCTTGTGCATGTGGTGTTCATAGCGCTGATAGCGCACACGCAGGCTGCTGTCGGAGAAGAGGGCGGCGCGCGCCATGGCGCGATGGGCCGCCGCGCGTGAGGCAGCACTAAGTGACCTCAGACGGGAAAGACGAGTTGTCATTGGCATGACTCCTTTGGTTCAGAGTCACCCCCGGTTGCGACCAAACAACGAATGGAGGCGACTGCACGCAGGTTGGCCGACCGGCACCAAAGGAAACCGGCAACCCCGAAGGGTTCCCACGCACAGCCGCCATAACTGACGAGCACAAAAAAACGCCGTCAACATGGGCGCTGGTGCGCCTTTGGTATTTCGACCGGCCAAGGTCGGCTGGGCATATGGCCCCAGCAACTTCAAAGTACCTCGCCGATGCGGTTCTGTAAACCCAGTCCAAGGCTATCGCAGTAGAGAGTCACCTCCACTGGGCGCTTGACGTCACCATGCAGGAAGACCCGAGTCGCCACCGCCGAGATCATGGTCTTGAAAACATAGCCATGCTGCGCCGACTGGCGTTCAGCGTGGCCAAGTTAGAGCCTTCCAAAGGGCAATGAAAGGTAAGCGAAAGCAGACAGGCTGGAATGACGACTACTTGCTGAACCTCAATCGCCAGTTCGCTCAACTGCGATAGCCCTGGCAGGCATTCGGCTCAGGTCGGGGTGTCGATTGTTACCTGGGTTGCCAGAACCTTGTGCAGGAAATCTCGTGTCCGGGGATCCTGTGGTGAGCTGAAGAGCTGGTCGGGGGGCCCCTGTTCGACGATTCGCCCCCCCTCCATGAAGATTACCCGGTCCGCGACGTCCCGGGCGAAGCTCATCTCGTGAGTGACGACCAGCATGGTCTGGCGTTCGCGCGCCAGCTGCTTCATCAGGTTCAGAACCTCCTCGACCCATTCCGGATCCAGCGAGGAAGTCGGTTCGTCGAACAGGATCACCTCGGCCTGGGCCGCCATGGCACGGCCGATGCCGACTCGCTGCTGCTGTCCACCTGACAGGGAGGCGGGGTAAGCATCGGCCTTGTCGGCCAGGCCGATGCGCTCCAGGATCTCCCTGGCCCGCGCATGTGCCTTCTCCTTCGGCCAGCGATTGACCACGATTAGTCCCTCGGCGATGTTCTCCAGCGCCGTCTTGTTGGCGAACAACGCGTAGTTCTGGAAAACGAAGGCCGTGCGCCGCCGGGCGGTCAGGATGTCAGCACGGCTGGCCCGGGTGACGTCCACGTCCAGATCGCCGATGGTCAGCCGTCCGGCATCCGGGCGCTCGAGGAAGTTCAAGCAGCGCAGCAGTGTGGACTTGCCGGTCCCCGAGGGGCCAATGACAACGATGATCTCGCCCTGCTCGATGGCCAGATCGATGCCGTCGAGCACGGCGGTTCCTCCGAAGCGCTTGACGAGTCCCGTTACCTTGATCATCGGCGATACGCCTCGTTGAGTCGGATTTCCAGGCGCCGCTGGAACCAGGCCAGCAGCTCGACGATGACCCAGTAGAAAATCGCCACCGTGATGAAGGCCTCAAAGTAGAGGAAGCTACCGGCGACCTCCTTCTGGGTGGCGCCCATCAGCTCGGTGACCCCCAGGGTGAAGGCCAGGGAGGTCGCCTTGATCATGTCGATGAAGTAGTTCATCAGCGTGGGCACCGCCACGCGCGTGGCCTGGGGCAGCACAATGCGAAGCATCAGCTGGCCATTGGTCATGCCGATGGAGAGGGCCGCCTCCGTCTGGCTGCGGTCGACCCCCACGATGGCGGCGCGGATCGATTCCGCCATGTAGGCCGAGAAGTGCAGGGTCAAGCCCATGATGGTGGCGGTAATGCCGTTGATCTGGGTCAGGAAGGCCAGCAGCTGGGGCAAGCCGTAGTAGAACAGGAACAGCTGCACCAGCAGTGGTGTGCCGCGGAAGAAGGAGATGAACAGCAGGGTGGCGGCGTTGAGGCCCGGGATGCGCAGCACGCGGATCACTGCCAGGCCGCAGGCCAGCACCAGCGCCAGCGCCATCCCCACGGCAGCCATCTGCAGGGTCAGCGGCAGGTAGCGCAGCAGGATGGGCACCAGCCCCAGCATGTAGTCGACGTCGAGTACTTGCATGGAAGCGGCTCAGTGCCTCAGCGGCGAGTGATGTCGGTGCCGAACCACTCTTCCGAGATGGCCGCGAGCTCACCCGATTCACGCAGGCTGGTCAGGGCCGCGTTCACCCGGTCACGCAAGGCTCGGTCCTCTTCGGTGTCACGGAAAGGCAGGGCGTTGCGGATCTCGGAGAAGGGCTGGCCGGCCAGTGCCAGGGGCAGCGGTTTCTCCTTGATGACCTGGCTGGCACTCACCCGGTCCATGACGAAAGCGTCGACACGTCCCAGGGCGGTATCCTGTTCGATGTTGCTCTCGTAGGTGCGGATGTCTATCTCGTCGGCGTAGGGCAGTTCGCGCAGCAGCTCCTCGTAGTTGGAGCCGAGGTTGACGGCGACTGTCTTGCCTTTCAGGTCCTCGACGCTCTGGATCTCCTCGTTACCTTCCCGGACCACAACCTGGGCGCCGTCGTAGACGTAGGGCTCGGTAAAGACGTACTTCGCGGTGCGTTCTTCGGTGATGGTGATCTGGTTGGCGATGGTATCGATCCGGCCGGACTCGAGCATGCCAAATAGCCCCGAGAAGTTTGCCGTGACGAACTCGACCTCGCTATCCATCTCCTCGGCCACTGCCTCCATCACGTCGACCTCGAAGCCCTGAAGCTTGTCCTGCTCAACGAAGGTGAAGGGGAAGTAGCCGCCAGACATGCCGACCTTGATGGTGTGCTCATCGGCCTGGGTCAGGCCACCAGTGGTCATCAGGCCTGCGGCCATGGCGGTAAGGGCTAAGCGCTTGAGCATGGGTAGCTCCTGTATATCTGCTGAAGTCAGGGAAGGGATCGCGACGTCTGTGTCGCTGCTGGATACACATTAAAGAATAAGAAGGCGTTTTTACAATAGCCTTTGGTTATTTGAGCTGCTGTCTCTGCCGGTCCTCGCGTGCCGGCGCTCTGAGCCTTGGTGCCGGGAAAGCCGTAAGCGATGCTTCCATCTGCGATAGCCCTGCCAGGTCCAGTCACCCGGTCGAGCTTCAGGCAGCTCAGCCAATGGGGGATAGGCTTAATGTAGTCCTTTTGCAGACCGATGCGACGCGTCGGGAGTGTCCTGCGGTGCCTGTCCAGGCCCGTCGATCAGCACCCACTCGATGAAGGCCTCGGCGGATAACGGAAGGCGAATGAAAAAATTGCCGCTGCCATCGCAAATCCACGCAAATTGACCCCTGTATTAGGGATGCAGCATCGAAAATGCATTCCAAGGAGGTTGAAAATGAGTCATTGGATTTTCCTGCGTCGCCATGAGGTTCTGGAGCGTTGCGCAATCAGCAACACCACCCTGCACCGCCTTATCACCGACGGCCATTTTCCCCAGCCGGTTCAGATCGGTCCGCGTTCGGTAGCCTGGATAGAGGAGGAGATCGAGGACTGGATCAATGAAAAAATCAAAGAGCGCGACAGGAAAGCAGCTTCATAAATAGCTAACCCGTCTGGGGAAGGCACCGGACTTTACTGATGGTGCCTTCCCTTCCACCTGCTGCCATCAACACCAATACGTCGGAAGCAACTACAATCTGAACATTTCAATTAGCGTGCTAAGGTATCCAGGGATACTCCCCTACTTCAGCTCACAAAACCCACCCCTCATGAATCTCAAAAATATCATAAATTACAACAGCTTATGGAGTTATCAATTTTTGCGTAAAAAGGGATAAAAAGCTATGACTCACCAGTAGCCGTTCGCGCAATGGTGCCCATTGCTCGAATTGTGCCCAAAGAGTTGCTATCCACAGCCAGCCACACCGCCATGGCAAGCTTTACACCTTGGAATTGTTTCAGTGATTCTTGCCACAAGACATCACAGGCTTCTGGGCCATCAGTATCTCTAACATGATCTAATCCACATCACGTTGGGAATAGACGACGTTTGAACCAGAGACCCTCTCTGCCATACCGTGTTGATTCTACAACGCAGTATGGCTCCAACGTGATCTAATCCGCATCACGTTGGAAATAGACCACGTCTGATCCACATACCTCTCTGCCACACCGTGTTGAATCTACGACGTAGTTCGGCTCCCGCGCCGTTGAGGTGAAAGCCCCCCGCGGACGGGAGGATGGCCGGCGCGCGCAGAACAGGGCTACGTAGCCTGGAATGCAGCATGCCTCCAACGTGACCTAATCCGGATCACGTTGGGAATAGACAACGTTTGAACCAGAGATCCTCTCTGCCATACCGTGTTGATTCAACAACGCAGTATGGTTCCAACGTGATCTATTCCGCATCACGTTGGGAATAGACCACGTTTGAACCACATACCCTCCTTGCCACACCGTGCTGAATCTATGACGCAGTTCGGCTCCCGCGCCGTTGAGGTGAAAGCCCCTGTGGGTGGAGGATGGCCAAGCCGACAGCAATAGCACCTATGCCCGGGGAGGAGGGCTCCGGCGCGGAGATCTTACAGGTCAGCTTGGCCAAGACATGCATTCCAGAGCGATAAAATCCAGCATCAGGATTCCCCCTTCTCTGGCCAGCAGCCCAAGCAGCCCAAGCAGCCCACCTCCCGATCAAAGACAGCTGGTACTGCCCTGTCGGTTGAAATTGACGCGCATCAAGATAACCGTTTCTTACCCCTATACTGCCTACCCAACTTTCGTCGTGTCTGCTTAACTTCACCTCAACTGCTTAGGCAGCTTGTTAATTTTCATTCTATAGAAATGCTTTTCGGCACCGTGAAGGGGGCAGATGATGAATCAGTGGACCAAGGCGTCCATGGCGGCGCTGCTGTTGGGTGGCATGGCGGTAACGGGCCTGGCCAGTGCCCAGGGTAGTGCCGAGGCCGGAGCAGACAAGATTGCTACCTGTGTGGCCTGTCATGGTGAAGATGGCAAGGCCACAGCCGACATCTATCCAAATCTTTCCGGCCAGTCAGCCACCTACCTCGAGTCGTCCCTCAAGGCCTACCGGGACGGCCAGAGAAGCGGCGGCATGTCGGCCGTGATGACGCCCCAAGCGACCAACCTGAGCGATCAGGATATTTCCGATATCGCGGCCTACTATAGCCAACAGTGATGATTGAACCCTGGCAGTAAACAGAGAGCGGCTCGGTCAGGCGGGATAGTCCGTTGGCACAGGCCGTGGATGAGGAGAGTGTTATGGGGATGTGGAAGCTTAAGCGTCGCGATTTCCTGAAGGGGTTGGGACTGACAGGCACCGGCGCCATGCTCAGCGGTAATGTTTGGGCACTCAACCGCCTGGAGCCCGTCGGCGATACCCTGGCCAGTGAGTATCCCTACCGCGGCTGGGAAGATCTGTACCGCAACGAATGGACCTGGGACAGCGTCGGTCATGCCGCTCACTGCATCAACTGCATGGGAAACTGCGCCTGGAACGTCTATGTGAAGGACGGTATCGTCATTCGTGAGGAACAGATCGCCAAGTACCCGCAGGTGAACCCCAACGTCCCCGATGCCAACCCGCGCGGCTGTCAGAAGGGGGCGATTCACTCTACCGCCATGTACGAAGCCGACCGCTTGCGCTATCCGCTCAAGCGCGCGGGCGAGCGTGGCGAAGGCAAGTGGCAGCGTATCTCCTGGGACCAGGCCACCGAGGAGATCGCCGACAAGATTATCGACATCTTCGAGAAGTATGGCCCCGGTAAGCTCAAGACCCACCAGGGTTCGGGTAACCAGACGATGGTGCGTCAGGCCGGTCCACAGCGCTTCGCGTCGCTGGTAGGTGGCATCCAGCTGGATGGGTTTACCGTGGTGGGCGACCTTCTTACCGGCGCCCACCTGACCTACGGCACGCCTCTGGAGAGTTTTACCTCAGACGCCTGGTTCGATGCCGACTACATCCTGCTGGGAATGATCAATCCCAACGCCACCCGCATCCCCGATGCCCACTACGTCTGGGAGGCGAAGTACAACGGGGCACGCATCACCAGCACGGCACCGGACTATAACCCCAGTGCGATCCATACCGACCTGTGGATGCCTATCAATCAGGGCACAGACCCCTTCCTGGCAATGACGATGGTCAACGTCATCATTGAGGAGGAGCTCTACCAGCCTGCCTTCATGAAGGAGCAGTCCGACCTCCCGATGCTGGTACGCCTGGACAATGGCAAGTTGCTGCGCGAAGCCGACCTGGTCGAAGGAGGTAGCGACGAGGTCTTCTACCACTGGGACCTCAACAGCGGCCAGGCGGTGAAGGCCAAGGGCTCCATGGGCAGCGATGACAAGACCCTGGCACTCGAGGGCGTTGACCCTGCCATCGAAGGGGAATTCGAAGTCGAGGGTATCGCCGTCACCACAGTGTTCGAGCAGGTCAAGCGCGAGGCAGCCAGATTCACGCCTGAAGCCACTTTCGAGACCACCAACATCCATCCCGATGTCGTGCGCCAGGAGGCTCGCCATCTGGCCAAGGCGCGCAAGGCCATCGTGATGCTGGGCTATGTCACCTCCAGCTACTCCAACTGCCTCTATACCTGCTGGAGCTATGCACTGGCGCTGGCCCTTACCGGTCACGGCGGCCGCACGGGCGGCCTGGATACCTCCTGGGTGTCTTGGAACCATCCCCGCTGGACGGAACTGGCTACCTTCGAGGGCAAGAAGTCGGCCCGCTATGAGCCGGGCGGCCTGGGCGAGTTCCTGCGTGGCGGCATGATGGAGGGAGCACGCGAACACTTCGACAACGCCAAGCTCAAGGAGCGGGTCGGTTTCGACCTCGATGACCTGGACAGCATGATCCAGGAATCCATCGACGAGGGGTGGATGCCCTACTACGGCGAGATCAAGGGCATGATCTCCATCGCCGACAACACCTTCCGCCGCAACAAGTTTGCCAACCGCTACCGTGATGAGCACCTGCGTCAGGCCAGCGAGCTTTACGTCAATATCAACGTGCGCATGGACTCCACCGCCGAATGGGCAGACTACGTGCTGCCGGCGGCCAGCCACTATGAGGCTTGGGATCTGCGTACCCAGGGCTACCACCGCTTCTGCAATATCTTTACCCAGTCGGTTCCACCGGTGGGCGAGTCCAAGCCGGACTGGGACATCATGGCACTGCTCACCAAGAAGATTCAGGAGCGTGCCATCGCTCGAGACATCGGCCCCATTCAGGACGGGGATGTCACCCGGGACCTGCATACCATCCACGATGATTTCACACGCAACGGCAAATTCAATACTGACCTCGATGTGGCGCGCTACATCGTGGAGAACTCTCCCGAGTTCGGCGATATCACTCTGGAGGAGGCAGCAGAGCGCGGCTTCATCGTGATGAACGAGCATGCCGGCATCAACCAGCCGCTGCCCAAGGATGAGCCCTATAACCCCTTCGTGGCACAGACCGAAGGCAAGAAGCCCTACGAGACGTTGACCGGGCGCCTTACCTTCTACTGCGATCACCCACGCTTCATGCAGCTCAAGTCGAGCGTGCCCACGGCGCGTTTGTATGCGGGACCCGAGGCATCCAAATACCCGCTGCACTTCTATTCTCCCCATGCTCGCTGGGGGATTCACTCCAACTGGCGCAGCAATAAGTACATGCTGCGGCTGCAGCGGGGGGAGCCGAACATCTACATCAACCCCAAGCTGGCCAAGGAGCGGGGCATCAAGGATGGCGACCGGGTAAGGCTCTTCAACTCCACAGGCGAGTTCTTTGCCCAGGCGAAGTTCTATCCCAGCATTCCGGCCCACTCGATCATGATGGAGCATGGCTGGGAGCCGCATCAGTACATTCACCGCAAGCCCATGAACAACTCCATGGCGACCTTCCTGCAGCCCCTGGAGCTGGTAGGCGGCTGGGGGCACCTGGGCTTCAAGTACGCCTTGTGGAACGCCAACCAGTTGCTGCATGAGTCGAGCTTCGACATCGAGTTGGCCAAGGCCGAAGACATCGCCGAACCGCGGGCCGTTTAAGAGGAGATTGCCATGGCTGTCAAACGCCAACTCAGCATGGTGCTGGACCTGAACAAGTGTATCGGCTGTCACACCTGTACCGCCGCCTGCAAGCTGATGTGGACCAACCGCAACGGCCGCGAGTTCATGTACTGGAACAACGTGGAGTCCCAGCCGGGGCTGGGCTATCCCCGCGACTACCAGAACATGGGTGGGGGCTTCGATGCCGACGGCGCCCTGCGCCTGGGGCGCCAGCCCAGCCAGGAGGATTACGGCATTCCCTGGGAGTACAACTACCAGGAAGCCTTGATGACCGGTACCGACCCGTGGCTTCGCCCTCACGTCAAGCCTACCTGGGGGGCCAACTGGGACGAGGACCAAGGGGAAGGTGACTACCCCAACAGCTACTATTTCTATCTGCCTCGCCTGTGTAACCACTGCGACAACCCGGCCTGTCTGGCAGCCTGCTCGCGCAACGCTATCTACAAGCGCCAGGAAGATGGCATCGTGCTGGTCGACCAGGAGCGCTGCCGCGGGTATCGCTATTGTGTCAACGCCTGCCCCTACAAGAAGGTTTACTTCAACGAGCAGATCTCCAAGTCCGAAAAATGCATCTTCTGCTATCCGCGCATCGAGAAGGGGCTGCCGACCGCCTGTGCCCAGCAGTGTGTAGGCCGGATTCGCTGGATCGGCTATCGCGACGATGAGCAGGGTCCGATTCACCTGCTGGTGGAGAAGTACAAGGTGGCACTGCCCCTCCATGCCGAGTGGGGAACCCAGCCCAACGTCTTCTATGTGCCTCCCATGTCGCCCTCGAAGTATGCCGCCGACGGCCGGGCCCTGGACGAGCAGCGGATTCCGCTGGAGTACCTGGAGAGCCTGTTCGGCCCGCGCACCGGTGAGGTGCTCGATACCCTGGAGCGTGAGCGCCAGGTCAAGGCCGAAGGAGGCGACAGCGAGTTGATGGACACCCTGATCGGCTTCAAGCACGCCGAAATGTTCAAGTTGAGCTGACGATGGGAGGTTTCATGAGCGCACCCGCTCCCCCTGCAGTATCTCCTGTCGAGGAAGATCGCGTTGCGGCTGCGGAGACAGTCTACCGACTGGCTGCCGCGCTGTTCGGCTACCCGCTGACCGAGACCCAGCAGGCGCTGGAGGATGGACGCTTTCGTGCCGCGCTGGCCCCTGCCTGGCAGTTGCTCACTGGCGAACAGTGGCCGGTGTTGCCATCAAGCCCGGATCTCACCGCGTTGCAGGTTGGCTATACCGCGACCTTCATGCATGGGCCGCGCGGCAAACCACGCGTGCCACTGGTTGCCAGCGCCTACCATAGCCTCCTGAACGGACAGACGCCGGGCAACTACCTGCTCAATGTGCAGGCCTTCTACCGCCACTTCGGCCTCCAGGCGGCGCGTGGCGATGAGGGCCATGCCGAGGAGCCCGACCACCTGGTGGCCATGCTCGAGTTTTGCGCCCTGCTCTGCCACCTGGAGGGCCAGGCACTGGCGAACCACCGCGATGCCTCACCCTACCGGCGAGCCCAACGCGATTTCATTGCTCGCTACCTGGCCCCGCTGCTGGGCGCCATACGGGAATGCTTCGACGACGCCAGAGAGCACGGCCTCGACCCGACCCTGGCTCGCCTGATCGAAACACTGCCGGACTGGACGAGAGCCCAGCAGGCAGCACTGGCGTCACAGGTAGGCCCGTGCCCACCACCCCGCGCCGCCGGTACCCATTCCGATATCGATTCCGGCCCGATGTGGGATTGAGCAGCGCTGGACAGGTCCATGCGACACCGCCACACGACCTGTCGTCCCTTGCGAGGAGATTTGCCATGACAAAGCGATTCATTCTGCACGGCACCGTGGCATGTGCCATGGCGTTCACGGCTGCCGTAGCCTGGGCGGATCCTGCCGAGATCAACCCCAACGTCACCGAAATAAAGCCGGGCGACAGCGTTGAGGTGGCCCGCCTGCCCGACAACATCTACCTGCGTACCCAGGATGACCCCGACGATATCATCTGGGACCGCCTGCCGACCTATCGCACCGAACTGTTCCCCGCTCCGCCGGTACACCCGTCGGTCAAGCTACGCTTCGACGAGGGCGCTGAGCGCAGCAAGCACCTCTATTTTCAGGTTGCCCGTACCAGCGAGCGTTTCTATGTCCGTATGCACTGGAAGGATGCTAGCCAGGATAGCGCCACCACCGTGGATAGTTTCCGCGATGGCGTCGCCATTCAGTATGCGCTGAACGGTGCCGACACCTCCTACATGATGGGGTCAGGTCCGGAAAAGCCGGTCAATATCTGGTACTGGCGTGCCGATGACGAGCAGCAAGTCGAGAACCTTGCCGCCGGCGGCTACGGCAGCACGTCATCACTCGATGCGCAGAACGTCACGGGAATCGGCTCTTACTACCCGGAGAGCGTTGCGCAGGACAGCGAGTGGCGAGTGGTCATGTCCCGCCCCCTGGCGAGCGAAGGCGAGCACGAGGTGAGCTTCGATCAAGCCCAAGTACCGGTCGCTTTCGCCGTGTGGCAGGGTAGCGACAATGAGCGTGACGGCAACAAGCGCGTCACCCACACCTGGATCATGCTGGATACCGGCGTTGACGACGAGTCCAGCAGCTGAGGAGGCCACAGCAATGTCAGTTTCCCACTTCTCCCCTCGAGACCCTAAGCCCAAGCGCGACCCGCTGGCTCTGGCTCCCGAGGAGTGTGGCCGGGGACATGCCTGTCAGTTCTGCCCCGAAGAATCGAGCTGCCGCCTGGAGAAAGGGCATCACGAGAAACAGCTCCTGGAATCCCGCCTGGCACAGATCGGCCAGATCATCATGGTGATGGCCAACAAGGGGGGAGTCGGCAAGAGCACCATCTCCTCCAACCTGGCAGCCGGGCTCGCGGAGCGCGGCTACCGGGTGGGCGTGGCGGATGCCGACATCCATGGTCCCAACCAGAGCCGTTTCTTCGGCTTCGTCGGGGAGCGAGTCCGCCTCGATGAGCGCGGACTTGGCCCTCGGGCCTTCACCGCCACGGGTCTCGACTACCCCATCCTGGTCGGTTCCCTGGCTTTCATGATGGAAAGTGATGACACCCCCATCGTGTGGCGCGATGCCTACAAGCACGACTTCATGCATCACCTGATCGGCTCGTTCGACTGGGGCCCGTTGGACTTCCTGGTGATCGACATGCCACCCGGGACCGGCAACGAGCTGATTACTCTCGCCGATCTACTCGAAGGTCATGATGTGGCAGCCCTGCTGGCAACCACTCCACAAGAAGTGGCACTGATGGACAGCCTCAAGGCAGTACGCTTCTGCCAGGAGCGCGGCATGCCGCTGCTCGGTGTGGTGGAGAATATGGCCGGTGTCACCTGCCCCCACTGCGGCGGGGAATTTCATCTTTTCCCTCGCGATCACCTGGCCGCGGCATTGAACGAGGTTGGCGTCAGTTCCCTGGCCCAGATCCCCCTCTCTCCCACCCTTGCCAGCGGTTCCGATGCCGGACGCCCCATCGTGCTGGACGCCCCCCAGAGTGCGGAAGCGCGTGCCTTCGCACCGGCGGTGGATGCGTGCATTGCCCATGCGCGGGTGGGGTTCGCTGCCGCCGCCGCGGACTCGCTGCGCGCCATGGGCCAGGAGGCAACCCAGTCCGCCGAAATCGAGGAGGCGCTCGCCGCCGTGCCTGCCGAACAGCGCGAAAGCGTACGTTCGGAGCTGGCAGCGCTGTTCGGTCACCAACCGCAACCTCCCGCCGGCCAGGACGATAGTTCCGGCTAGCGTCCGCCCCCTGCGCCCAGTTATCTCTTTCACCTTTGAGGACGCCACACCATGACACAAGCCGCCAACGCTGACCGTCGCCGCTTCTTTCGTCAGCTGGTTAACGGTGCCAACTCCCAGACGCCTCAACGCGCCCCCTGGCGCCGGGTGCCAGAGATCGGCGCCGGAGATGGCGATGTGCTCTGGTCAGGCTGGGCGCGTGATGGTGACGTGTTCGTTGTGGGGGATGAGGGCATGATCCTGCGCTACACCGGCGCCCCTGACGGTGCTGGCCACCAGTGGCAACGCATGAGCGTGCCCACCAACCTGCCCCTGCACAGTCTCTGGGGTCCCCGCTCCGACCAGTTGATCGCCGTCGGCTGGATGGGTTGCGTATTGCATTTCGACGGCAGCGAATGGCACCAGCGGCGCGGCGGCATCGTGGACGAGGACGGGCGTTTCGCCGCCTGTGCCGAGAACACCCCGCTGTTCGCCATTGACGGCAACGCGGACGGTCTCGCCTGGGCGGTGGGCGATGATGGCATGATCCTGCATTTCGACGGCAACGACTGGGTCACGGAGGCTAGTCCTACGCGTATCAACCTGCGTGCCGTGGCCTGCGCTGGCAATGGCACCGTCTACGCCGCAGGTGGCGAGGGTACAGTGCTTCGGCGCAGTACCAGCGGGCACTGGGAAGCCCTCGATTGCCCCTTGAGTTCCGGTTTCCAGGCAATGCTGCTGCTTGATGACGATGAGCTGCTGCTTGGCGGTGGACGTTACTTCGTCGATCAGGGCGGCTTTCGCGGCGAGCTTGTGCACTATCGGCAAGGCAGCTTCCAGCCGCTGACATTCTCGACACCAATGCCCCGTCTGCGCGCATTGAAAAGCTACAAGGACGGCGTGCTGATCGTTGGCGACCAGGGACATCTCTATTATCTGAAGGAGTTAAGCCTGGTCCGCCTGGAGAGCAACAGCCACCACGACCTGATGGATATCGTGACGCTGCCTACCGGTGAGGCCCTGGCGGTCGGTGATTTCGCCACCATCATGACCGCGGCCCCGGATTTCACTGCCGCCCTGGCCCCGCCGCCCGCGGCTCCGGAGAAGAGCCGCTGGGAGAGCATGGCCGTACCCACCGATCGACAGCTGTGGGGAATCCACGAAGCCAGCGACGGCACCTGCTATGCCTGTGGGGAGGCCGGCACTGTATTGTGCCTTGAGGGGGACAGCTGGCGAGCACTGCCTGCGCCCAGCGAACTCGCGGTTCACTGCATCTGGGAGAGTGGCAATGGACTGTTTGCCGCCGGTCAGCTCGGACGCATCTATCGCTTCGATGGCAGCCGCTGGCAGCTGCATTTCGACCTGCACCTGGACTTGACGATCCTCGCCATGTGGGGCTCCGGGCCCAACTCGGTTTACGCGGTCGGCGACGAGGGGCTGATCCTGCACTTTGACGGTCTGGGCTGGAAACGCATGTCCAGTGGTACTCATTCGGCGCTCTATAGCCTTTGGGGCTGGGATGACCAGCACCTGCTGGCAGTGGGCGATTTCGGTCTGGTGCTGCGCTACAACGGCAAGGAGTGGGCAGAGTTCAACGTCGGAACGGAAAGCTTCCTGTATGGCGTCTGGGGCCCGGCGCTGGATGATATCTACGCAGTGGGCCTTTCAGGCACACTGGCACATTTCGATGGACAACGTTGGCAGCTTCAGCCGACACGACTGCGTGACGATCTGCTGGACCTCTCAGGCTCCAAGGTCGCCGGTACCTACGCGGTGGGCACTCGCGGCCGGATTCTCCATTTGGAGGATGGTCAGTGGGTAACGGAACCCAGCGGCAGTGACGTCGGACTGCGTGGTGTCTGTACCACCCGCGATGGCCGTGTCTATGCGGTGGGCGATCGCGGCACTATCCTCCGCCGAATGCACTGAACACTCCTGACTCACGCTCAAGCAGCCCGTCGTGGTGAAGTAAGGCCGCCTGCCAAAAGGCCAGTGGGGCTGGTGACAACTCATCACCATTCCCACTTGCGATGACGCTCACCTACGGATGGGCAAAAGTCGTTGCATCATACGGTGCTTAACGTCGCTACGTACGGGCTCACCTCCTCTCCGTCGTGTGCCACGCGCACATTGGCCGGCAAAGCGCACACCCCCTCGAACAGCTCCCGGTCTAGCTCGTGGCTGATGTGGGTCAGATAGGCCATCGGCACCGCCAGCCGCTCGATGATCTGCACGGCAAGCGCCGGGGTATTGTGGTTGCGGGGCTCGCTGACGCGACTCGGGTAGCCGCAGTCCAGCACCACCACGTCCGGCTGCCATTCGCGCAGGAAGCGCTCGGTCGCGCCCGGCAAGCCACAGGTGTCGGTCAGGTAGGCCAGCCGCCCTCCCCCATCATCCAGGCAGTAGCCCAGCGTCGGCTTACTGTGGTTGAGCGGGACCGGCGTCACCGTCAGCGACGGGAGCGACAAGGGCTTGAAGGGCTTGAGAGGCACCTGGAAGTCGAGCACCCCGGGATGACGATAGAGGTCGGCACATCCCTGTGAGTCCTTGGGGCCATAAACCGGTATCGACTCGCCACACCCCCAGCGCAGATGCAGCAGCCCCTGCACGTGGTCGGGGTGATAGTGGGTGAGCAGGATGGCGTCGGGGCGATGTCGCTGGCAGCGCTCGGCCAGGTCCATCTCTCCGGCATCCAGCAGGTAGCGATGTCCGTTGACCTCGACCTCGGCGCTGCAGGGCCCGCGTCGAGCGCTGGCAATCACCCGCGCCCGGACACACGCAGGGCAGTCACAGCCGAAGCAAGGCACCTGGGCGCTGTCGCCGGTGCCGGTGAAGCGAAACTTCACGCCATGACCTCCCCGTCGACCAGCCGCTCCAAGGCCACCAGTGTGCCATCCAGTGGCCCGCCATTATCCAGGCGCGGCACCTCCGGCAACGCATCACGCAGCTCGCGATGGCGGGCCAGTCGGGATTCAATCTCGGTCTCGTCCTCTCGCCCGCGGCGTCTTAACCGCCCGCGCAGGACTTCGTCCGAGGCGGTCATCACCACCGGCGTCAGTGCCGCACCGAAACGCGCCCTGGCCGATGGCAACGCACGCCGACTGCCGTTGACCAGCACCACACGATCGCGAGACAGCCAGGCGTCGAGCTCGATGCCCAGGCCATAGTAGAGGCCATGGGCCTCCCAGCTCAGTGCGAACAGGCCCGCGCGCTGTCTGGCCAGGAACTCCTCCGGTGTCAGGGCGACGCTGTTCTCCGACGCTCCGCTCTCCCGTGTCACGTAGCGGTGGGCGACAATCCACTCGGGATAGCGCTGACGTGCAGCAGCCAGCAGCGTGTCCTTGCCCACACCACTGGCCCCGACCAGATAGATCAACCGGCCCATCAGTGCACCTGCCGTCCGGCGCACCACACCCGCTGGACCAGCGGATGATCATCCACCACCCGCACTCGCAGCAGGTCGGCCCGAAGGCCTGTGGCCAGTCGCCCGCGGTCCTCCAGACCCACCGCCTGCGCCGGCGTACGGGTGGCCGTGGCCACGGCCCGTGGCAGAGAGTAACCCCCTTCCGTGGCGGCAATGCGGAATACGGCATCCAGCAGCGCCGCCGGGTAGTAGTCCGATGACAGCACATCGAGCACGCCAAGGGATACCAACTCCGCTGCGGCGATATTACCAGAGTGAGATCCGCCGCGGACCACGTTGGGCGCGCCCATCATCACCGCCAGCCCGTGACGGTGGGAGGCCTCGGCCGCCTCGCGCGTGGTGGGGAACTCCGCCACCCGGGTGCCATACTCGACGCTCTCGGCGACGTGCTCGATGGTGGCATCGTCATGGCTGGCCAGGGCCAGGCCACGCCGATGGCAGGCCGCGGCGATGGCCTGACGGTTGGTACTGCTGTAGCGGGCGCTGTTGGCCAGCTGCTTCTCGATAAAGGCCTCGAGCGCCTCATCGCTCATGCGGTGCTTGCCCTGGTAGTAGGTCCGGTAGGCATCCAGGCTCACGAACTGACGCTGACCCGGGGCATGATCCATCAGCGATACCAGGCCGAGAAGCGGCGAATCGGCCAGGGACTCGAAGCGCTCCAGGGTCGCTGGCTGACAGACCTCGCAGCGCAGGTGGAGACGATGGTCGATGCGGGCCATGCCGTCATCCATGATCGCCTGCAGCGAGCCGACCATCTGCTTGAGCGCGCCCTCGCGCATGCTCTGTTCGTCGATGTCACCGATGGAGAGTGCATCGAACACAGTGGTGATGCCGCTGGCGGCCATCTGGGCGTCATGGGCCAGTGCCGCGGGCCGTCCCGGCCAGGCCACCTTGGGGCGGGGCTGGAAGTACTTCTCCATGTTGTCGGTGTGCAGCTCGACCATGCCCGGCATCAGGTAGTCGCCGTCGCAGTCCACCGCAGAGGGTATGGCACTCAGGCCGGTATCCACGGCTGCAATGCGTCCATCACGAATCACCAGGGAGCCCTGACATACCTCGTCATCTAGGATCATCCGGGCGTTGGTCAGCACCTGTTCGGAAGCACTCATGAGCGAATCTCCTCGGCATTGGCTGGCGTGGAGGCAAGGGCCGCCCCCATGTGCGGCGACAGGGGCAGCAGGCGGTCGGCGACGCGATCACGCACGTCCTCGTCGTGGAAGATGCCCAGCAGGGCTGCGCCACGCGCCTTGGCTTCCTGGATCAGTTGCACCACCACCTCACGGTTGGCAGCATCCAACGAGGCGGTGGGCTCATCCAGCAGCAGCAGCGGGTGCTCGGCGATGAAACCGCGAGCAATATTGACCCGCTGCTGCTCGCCGCCGGAGAAGGTCCCCGGGGGCAGGCTCCACAGTCGCTCGGGCAGGTTGAGGCGGGCCAGCATCGCCTCGGCACGCACTCGCGCCTCGGCCTCGTCCACGCCACGCGCCAGCAGCGGCTCTATCACCACCTCCACCGCCGGCACCCGCGGCACCACGCGCAGGAACTGGCTGACATAGCCGATCACGTCGCGGCGCAGGGTGTGCCAGGCATGGGCGGGCAGCGTGTCGAGCGACAGGTCACCGTCCTCGAAGTGCAGGCGCAGCGTGCCGCCAGTGACGCGGTAGCTGCCGTGGAGCATCTTGAGCAGCGTGCTCTTGCCGATGCCGCTGGGCCCGGCGAGTACCAGGCACTCGCCCGGAGAGAGGGTCAGCGAAAGGTCGCGCATCACCTCAAGGGTCATACCGCCCTGGCCGTGAAGCACGAAGGCCTTGTGCAGGGCGTCGACGCTGAGAAAGGGTTGCGTCAGGGATGTCATGGCGGGCCTCCTCACGGGGTCAGGACCGACGACACCAGCAGCTGCGTGTAGGCGTGCTGGGGATCGTCGAGGATTTGGTCGGTCAGGCCGGTCTCCACTACCTGGCCACGGCGCATCACCATCAGGCGATGGGCCAGCAGGCGGGCCACCGCCAGGTCATGGGTCACCAGAATCACCGAGAGGCCAAGCTCGCGGACCAGGGTGCGCAACATGTCGAGCAACCGGGCCTGCACGGAGACATCCAGGCCCCCGGTGGGCTCGTCCATGAACACCAGGTTGGGACGGGTGACCAGAGTGCGGGCGATCTGCAGGCGCTGCTGCATGCCGCCCGAGAAGGTCTTCGGGGCGTCATCGATACGCCGTGGATCGAGCTCGACGCGCCCCATCCAATCCTGGCCGGCGGCACGCAGTTGACCGTAGTGGCGTTCGCCCAGGGCCATCAGGCGCTCGCCGATGTTGGCGCCGGCCGAGACGCCCAGGCGCAGGCCGTCGCGGGGGTTCTGGTGCACCAGGCCCCACTCCATGCGCAGCAGGGCCCGGCGGCGGGCCTCACCGATGGCGTAGAGATCGAGCTCGCCCTCGTGGCTGTGATAGACCACCTGGCCGGCATCCGGCCGCTCCATGCCGGCCAGCAGACGCAACAGCGTCGACTTGCCGGATCCGGACTCGCCGACAATGCCCAGCACCTCGCCACGGTGCAGGCGTATATCGATGGCCTCGCATCCCTTGCCGGGGCCGTAGAGCCGGGAGACGCCGCGCGCTTCGAGCAGTGTGGCGCGATCAAGGTCGGGACGCTTCATGCCACCTCCTCGGTGCGTGACTGGCAGTAGTCAGTATCGGAGCAGACGAACATCCGCCCGCCCCGGTCGTCGGTGATCACCTCGTCGAGGAAGGTGTCGCGGGCCCCGCAGATGGCACAGGGGTCGTCCCACTCCTGGACCTCGAAGGGATGGTCCTCGAAGTCCAGGCTCTCCACTCGGGTGTAGGGCGGGATGGCGTAGAGACGCTTCTCGCGGCCGGCGCCGAACAGCATCAGCGCCTCATTCATGTGCAGCTTGGGGTTGTCGAACTTGGGGATCGGCGAGGGATCGGTGACGTAGCGTCCGTCCACCTTGACCGGATAGGCGTAGGTGGTGGCGATATGGCCGTGGCGGGCAATGTCCTCGTAGAGCTTGACGTGCATGACCCCGTACTCCTCCAGGGCGTGCATCAGCCGGGTCTCCTCCTCGCTGGGCTCGATGAAGCGCAGCGGCTCGGGGATCGGCACTTGGAAGATCAGCAACTGCCCCTGGCGCAGCGGCTGTTCGGGGATGCGGTGGCGAGTCTGGATCACGTCCGCCTCACCGGTGGCCGTGGTGGTGGTGACACCGGCCACACGCTCAAAGAAGGCGCGGATGCTGACTGCATTGGTGGTGTCGTCGGCGCCCTGGTCGATCACCTTGAGCACGTCGTCCTGACCCAGGACGCTGGCGGTCAGCTGCATGCCACCGGTGCCCCAGCCATAGGGCATCGGCATCTCGCGCCCGCCGAAGGGCACCTGATAGCCGGGGATCGCCACCGCCTTGAGCAGGCCGCGACGGATCATGCGCTTGGTCTGTTCGTCCAGGTAGGCGAAGTTGTAGCCGCTGGCGGTGGGGTCGCTCGCCGTCATGCTTGCTGCTCCTTGACCGGGTCGTTGTGAGAGGCACGTGGGGTGACGTTATCGGCCGGGGTGTCGACGTCGCTGCCGGCAGCTTCGATGCGCGTGGTGTGCTCGCGGCGCAGCCGTCGCAGCAGTTCCAGCTCTGACTGGAAGTCGACGTAATGCGGCAACTTCAGGTGGGAGACGAAACCCGCCGCCTCGACACTGTCGGCGTGGGCGAGCACGAACTCCGCCTGCTGGGCGGGGCCGGTGGCCGTCTCTCCCAGCTCCTCGGCTCGCAGTGCGCGATCGACCAGCGCCATGGCCATGGTCTTGCGCTCGTTGTGACCGAAGGCCAGGCCGTAGCCGCGGGTGAACTGGGGCGCGGTCTCCCGCGAGCCGCCAAACTGGTTGATCATCTGGCACTCGCTGATCTCGATCTCGCCGATACACAACGGCGCATCGCACTCCTCGACAACGATCTCGACCTCCACGGTGCCCAGGCGAATCTCGCCGGCGAAGGGGTGGTTGCGGCCATAACCTCGCTGAGTGGAGTAACCGAGTGCCAGCAGGTAGCCCTCGTCGCCGCGAGCCAGCATCTGCAAACGGGTAGCGCGGTCCACCGGGAAGTCGGGAGGATCACGGGTGATGTCGTAGGGCTCGGCGCCGTCATCCTCCTCGCGCTCGATCAGCCCCTCGGCGTCGAGCATCTCCAGCACCTGGGGGCAATCAGCCAGGGTCTCTTCAGCCTCCGCCGGCGGCGCCACCTCGGCGTTGGCCAGCTGCAGGAAGTCCAGCAGGCGGTGGGTATAGTCGTAGGTCGGCCCCAGTACCTGACCACCCGGAATGTCCTTGTAGGTGGCACTGATACGACGTTCGATGCGCATCGCGGCGGTGTCCAGCGGCACTGTCTCGGCCAGGCGCGGCAGCGTGGTGCGGTAGGCGCGCAGCAGGAAGACCGCCTCGACCATGTCACCGCTGGCCTGCTTGATGGCAAGTGCGGCGAGCTCGGGATCATAGAGTGAGGCTTCGGCCATCACCCGTGATACGGCCAGGCGCAGCTGCCCCTCGACCTGGGGCACTTCAAGCTCCGGCGTATCGCGAGGGCCACGGCGGCGATCGGCAAGCCAACGGTGGGCGTTGGCGATGGCCTGCTCGCCCCCCTTCACGGCGACATACATACGTCGACCTCCTCTGAAGCAGAACGGATAATACGGGTGCTGCGGGGGACGGCGGCAAGTCGGGTGCCGCAGGTGAGGATGGCGTCGAGCCCGCGCGGGAAACGGGCGCGATTGGCGGCGAGCCGCATCATCAGCGCCTCACCACCCTGCCCCACATCCAGTCGCCGTCGACCGGGAATGCCGGGGCCACTCAGGGTCCACGGTCCCGCAGCATCCAGGCAGTCGAGCACTACCAACAGGGTGGTGCTGCGGTCCGGATAGGTGTCGCTGCCTTCCTGGAAGGCGGGAGCCTCACACTCAGCACTCCCTTCCAGGGTGGCGGGAATAACCAGGGCGAAGTCGGCCTCTTCGGGACGATCGGTCTGCCGCGCGCCGGTGTGGAAGGTCAGGGCCTCGCCAAGGCCGGCGGCATTGAGCTCGGGGGACACCCAGACCCGGGTGTCGAGATCGCACAGGGTCAGCAGCGTAGCCCAGCAGGCGGTGCCGATGGCGGCGCCAGGCGGCGCCAGCGGTGCACCGCTCACCTGGGCGAAGGTGCCGGGCTCGGCCATCGCCGAGAGTAGCTGGCGATAGACCCGCTGGCTGTCGTGCACCGGAGTGTCGAAGGCGTTCCAGCGCATGGTTACTCTCCCCTGACCATGGTGAAGAAATCGACCCGGGTCGCCGCGGCGCGTTGGGCCTGTTCATGGCGTTCGGCGTCAAGCGCTTGCTCCAGCGGAGCCACCAGCCCCTCCTCGATGTCGGCCTGCCATTCACGGCGCTTGGCACAGGCATCCACCACGGCAATGAGCTCGGCATGACGAGTGTCACGCCCCTTCACCCAGCCATGGCCCAGCTCCGTGTCGGCGTCGGTAGCCACACCGTCATTCATGAGCTGGACGCTGGCCCGGGTCAGAGTCATCTCGCCCAGGTTGAAGGCGTTGCCGGTGCCGCCCATGCGGCCGCGCACCATGGCCATACCTACCTCGGGGCCACGCACGCAGCGGTAGTCGGGGGTAATGCCCAACCGTGCCCATTGCTCGGCCAGGCGCTCACGGGGGGTCAGCGCGAGAATGCGCTGACGTCGTGCAGAGGTCATGCAGACACCTCGTCAGTCGGTGAGTCAGGGAAATCGATGTGATAGGCGAGCCGGTCGGCCCGGGCGCGGCTGATCGAGACCTCGACCAGGCTGCCGTCGGCATCCACGTTGTCGCTGGTCAGCTGGAGCAGCGGCGCCTGATGGGCACAGCAAAGCAGGCGTTGATCCTCGCGATCGGCGCTGCTGGCCTCGATGCGCACGCGCTTGCGGTGCAGTCGCAAGCCATAGTGCTGATCAAGCAGGGCCCTAGTGGACCCACCGCGATAGCGCTCAAGCCAACCAGGAACGCGCTCGGGGTCGAACCAGTGGCGCAGGCGCATGAGAGGCGCATCGTCCACCCAGCGCAGGGTATCCACGGCGATCAAATGTGAGTCGGCGGCCAGGCCGAAACGCACGGCGACACCTTCGGGTGCTGGCGTCAGCGCCTGGTGCAGGCACTCGGTGCGCGAGGCGATGCCCCGCTCGGCCAGATGGTGAGTGACCTTGCTGGCGGCACTCACCGCGTAGTCGAGTCGGCGGTCGACGACCAGGGTACCGAGGCCCTGATGGCGGGTGACGAGCCCCGCCCGTACCAGCTCGTCGAGCGCCCGGCGCACGGTGTGGCGGTTGACGCCGAAACGCCTGGCCAGGTGGGTCTCGCCCGGAAGCCATTCGCCGGGCTGGAAGTGCGTACGTACCTCCTGGGCCAGGGTGTCGGCCAGTGCCTGGTAGCGGGGCTCGCGAAGCGCTTGTCTAGACATGTCGGCTCCTGAAAAGAAGCGCTTCAGATGAAGCGCTTGCGAACCTGTTGCGAGATCATGTCGAGCAGCGTCACGGCGACGATGATCACCAGCAAGATGGTGGCGGTCTCGGTGTACTGGAAACCACGCATGGTTTCCCACAGCGCGACACCAATGCCGCCACCACCGACCATCCCCAGCACGGTGGCCGAGCGGATGTTGGACTCGAAGCGGTAGAGGCTCACCGAGATCCACAGCGGCAGCACCTGGGGAACCAGTCCGAAGATGATCTCTTCGATACGCCCGGAACCGGTCACGCGAACGCCTTCCATGGGGCCGGCATCACTGGCCTCCACGGCCTCGGAAAAGAGCTTCGACAGCACGCCAGTGGTATGGATGAAAAGCGCCAGGGTGCCGGCGAAAGGCCCCAGGCCCACTGCCACCACGAAGAGCATGGCGAAGACCAGTTCGTTGATGGCGCGACAGGCATCCATCAGGCGGCGCATGGGTTGATGGACCCACCAGGGGGCGAGATTCTCGGACGAGAGCAGGCTGCAGGGCACCGCGCAGATCACCGCGAGGAGCGTGCCCCAAATCGCGATCTGGATGGTGACCAGCATCTGGTCGATGTAATGGCCCAGATTGCCCAGGCTCGGCGGCATGAAGTCGCCGGCGAGCTCGGCCATGTTGTCGGCATTGGCGACCAGCTGGCCCGGCTGCATTTCGGCGCCCTGCCAGGCCCAGCTGAGCACTGCCAGGGTGACGCCCCAGCCGATCAGCGTGCTCCAGCGGCGTCGCGGCAGCTGAGCATCCAAGGTGGCATGTTGCATGTTGAAGTGACTCCCGATGAGGGGCCGTCATGGCCCCTCGTGATGTCGCTAGACTGTCGTGGGTTACTGGCTGGTCATGGCCGTGGCCGGCGCGTCGTCGGCGCTGGCCTGGAGTTCGTCCATGCGCTGGTTGAGGGCGTCGAGCTGGGCATCCAGCTCGGCCAGCTGGGCTTCGCGCGCCTCGGTGGAGAGGCTGTCGTCATTAGCGACCTGAGCGCGCTCCTTGAATAACTCCAACTGGCGAATCGGCAGCAGCTGGTCGTTACTGGATTCATCGAAACGTGCCCACTGCAGCGGCTCTAGGATCTCGCGCTGAGCCTCGGTCTCGCCGTAGGCGTAGAAGAACTCACGGAGCTCCGCCTTCAGCTCTTCCGGAAGGTTCGTACGCCAGACCAGTGGATCGGAAGGGATCAGCGGCGACTTCCAGATCACCTTGAGCTGCTCGGCCTTCTCAGGGTTAGTGATTTCTAGACGCTCCATACCTTCGGTGTTGAAGGTGGCCACATCGACCTGCTGATTGGCCACGGACAGCGCGTTGGTCTCATGGCTGGAATTCATGGTGCGCTTGAAGGCGGTGGAGGCATCGACGCCGTTCTTCGCGAAGACGTAGTAGCTCGGCACCAGATAACCGGAGGTGGAGTTGGGGTCGCCATTGCCGAAGATCAGCTCGTCAGCACGGCTCAGCATGTCCTCTACACTTTCCACGTCACTGTCGCGGTGAGTGATCAGCAGGCTCCAGTAACCCGGCGAGCCATCGGCAGCAACGGTCTGGGCGAAGATCTCGCCGCCGGCGCGGTCCACGGCTTCCATGGCAGACTTATTGCCGTACCAGGCCAGGTCGACCTTGTCGAAGCGCATCGCCTGGATAACGGCGGCGTAGTCGGTGGCGAAGAAGGGCTTAATCTCACGGCCAAGTTCGCGGGACATGTCATCCAGGAAGGGCTGCCACTGATCAGCCTGGTTCTGGCTGGACTCGGTGGAGATGATGCCGAAGTTGAGAGTCTCGGCGGCCAGGGTCAGCTGACTGGCGAACAGGCTGGCGCCGGCGACCAGCGGCAGTGCGAAACGACGAAACGGGAAGCGGGACATGGGTAGGTCTCCTTGGGATGTCGAGTAAGCGTCAAGTGGTTGGGCTGGGTGTTACCCCAAAGCACCGATGGCATTGCCGATGTCTTGGGGAGCCGGCTTGGCACGCAGCTCATCCAGGCCGGCATTGGCATAAAGCGCCTCGAGGCGAGCATCGGTAAGGTCGCTGGTGGGTCCATCGAAGTAGAGGCGGCCCTCCTTCAGCGCGATGGTTCGCGGGCAGAAGCGGCGAGCCACTTCCACCTGATGCAGGGTGACCAGCACGGTGCGACCGTCCTCGGCGTTGATACGGGCCAGGATCTCCATCACTTCGCGGGAGCTACGCGGGTCCAGTGAGGCAATGGGCTCATCGGCGAGGATGATGTCGGCGTCCTGCATGAGGACGCGGGCGATGGCCACACGCTGCATCTGGCCGCCGGAAAGGGTGTTGGCGCGCTGATGGGCCAGGGAATCGATGCCAACGCGGGCCAGTGCCCGCAGAGCCTGATCGGTTTCCTCGGCGGTGAAGCGACCCAGCAAGGAGCGGCCACGCGGCATGCTGCCCAGACGGCCGATCAGCACATTGGTAAGCACGCTCAGGCGGCCGACGAGGTTGAACTGCTGGAAGATGTAACCGGTACGGCAGCGCTCGGCGCGGGTGCGGCGAGTGAGGCGGCCAGCGCTCTGGATGTCGCGACCGAGTACCTCGATGCGGCTGTGGCTATCACGGTTGGCGCGGGTGAGCCCGGCCATGTGGCGCATCAAGGTGGACTTGCCGGAGCCCGACGGGCCCACCAGGGCAACCATTTCGCCGGGAGATACGGAAAAGCCGACCTCGCGAAGAACCGGGTGCTGGCCGAAGGTCTTGCTGACCCGATCGACCAGGATGCTGTGAATCGACATGACGCCTCTCCTCTTGGGAATGGCATCAGTGTCGCGGTGTCAGGTTAACGGCAGTTGTCTAGACAATGATGATCTCGTGACAGTGCGTCACCGTAGACGGGGGGAGACTCACTAAGAAAAGAAGAGCAGCTTGGAAGAATCAATGAGTTAGAGAAGGAGGGTCATGGAACCGTAATTACAATGACGGCAAAGTGTCACGGAAGACAGTATTCAAGAGCAGGTGGCACTGAATCGCTCGCCATCTGGTAGATGGGAGGTCGTAAAGTAGAATCTTGAGCAGTAGGCCAGGCCCCGAGCCGAGCTCCAGCTAAATTCATCATAACCAACATTATGTGGAAATTTGGGCACAAGAGTTCCGATAAGCCATGAAAAAGCCGAACCCAATTGGCAGTACCAAAAAGGTTCGGCTTCTTATCCCACTACCGCGGGATACACTGCAATTTGATCAACCAACTTCGCTAAGAATATAGCGCTTAGTTCAATCGTCCCCGCGTTTGCGGGCGCGCGTCAGCTGGTTCGACCATCCCCGCGTCTGCGGGCGCATGTCACATTGGTTCGACCATCCCCGCATCTGCGGGCGCATGTCACATTGGTTCGACCATCCCCGCATCTGCGGGTGTATGTCACATTGGTTCGATCATCCCCGCGTCTGCGGGCGCACGTCACGTTGGTTCGATCATCCCCGCGTCTGCGGGCGCACGTCACGTTGGTTCGACCATCCCCGCGTCTGCGGGGGCACGTAACATTAGTTCGACAATCCCCGCTTACGATAGGTTCACAGTGTATGGCAGGTCAAACCCATAATAAATGGCCTTTGATGCTCTACCGAAACTAGCTAAACAAGACCAAAAAAGAATGTCAACTACACGGTGACTGACAATTACCTACAGCTGCCTCCTCCACCGGCTTTCGACCGTTGCCAGCTCGGCTGGGCCATAGATCGCCCGTTCGTGCTGCCCGTAATGAGCCCAGAGTTGGTCACCGGAGTCATAGTGCCACCACTCGCTGGGCAGGTTTGTGAATCCCGCCTCGTACATCACCGCGTAGAGCAGACGGCGGTTGTCGCGTACCTGCCGCTGAGTCTCCGACAGAGCTTCACGGTTCTCGAAGTAGGCAGTGTGCGAAGCCGGTACGGCCTCATCGAAGAGCGTGCCCATGTTGAGCGGTAACCCATCGGCATCGCTCAGCGTGACATCCACCGCCCCACCGGTCAGGTGGGGGCTGGGGGCCTCCGGTTCCCGGCTGGGGACCGAGACGAACTCCCGGGTGCGGGCCAGCAGCGCTTCCTGGTCGAGCTCCGGGTGGTGGGCGCGAATCGCCTCCTGGAGGGTGTCAAACAGGTACTGCTGCACTCGCCAGGGTCGCCAGCCGTCGAGGATGATCAGACCCATTCCCTCGGGCAGCGAACGCGCCACCCTGAGCAGACGGCGATACACCCCTTCCCGAACGTAGCATTCGTTCACCGCCCCCGGCACGCTCTGCTTTGCATACACGGGGAATACCTTGATCGGCGCCGGCGCGAGGCTTAGCGGCACCAGCGGCTCGTCGCTGCCCTGTATGGGGATCCGGCTCAGCACCGGCCAGTCCGGCTCGGGCCTCTCGACGATCGGGGTGGCAGTCAGCTGAGAAAGGGAATCCGTCATTGCACTATCCAAGCAGTGTGGGGAGCCAGAGCGTCAGCCCCGGGAACAGGATCAGGAGCAACAGCACCAGAACCGCCGTCAGTACGAATGGCCAGATGGTCCGAAACAGCGACACGATCTCCAGGCGGCTGACCGCAGCGGCAACGAACACGCAGGCACCCATGGGCGGGGTGATCAAGGCGATGGTGATGTTGAGGGTGATGATGATGCCCAAGTGCACCGGGTCGATCCCGGCCATCATCGCCACCGGGGAGAAGATCGGCGTCAGCAGCATCAGCGCCGAAACCTCCTCCATGAACATGCCGGTGACGAAGGTGATCAGGCTCAGCATCAGCAGGATCACCACCGGCTGTTCGATGTAGGGAGCCAGCAGCTCGACGAACTGGTTGGGCACCTGGGCGTAGGAGAGCAGCCAGCTGATGGTGGCCGAGGCCGCCATGATCAGGAAGATGGCCGAGGTGAGACGCGTGGTATCGACGATGGCCTTCCACAGGTCGGCCAGGCGTAGGTTGCCAAGTGCGGCACCACACAGCGCCACATACAGAGCGGTCAGGGCGCCGGACTCGGTCGGCGTGACGAACCCCAGCACGATACCCGCCACGATGATGAAAGGTGCCACTAATGCCGGGAGTGCCCCCACCGCAGTGACCAGCAGTTCCCGTGCGCTGGGCAGCCCGCCTCGCTTCTCCATCCCGACGCGCCAGGCATACCAGGCGTTCATGCCCATGAAGGCTACGCCCAGCAGTAGCCCAGGGATCACCCCCGCGAGGAAGAGGTCGCCCACCGAGGTGTTGGTCAGCGAGGCATAGAGAATCATGAAGATGCTCGGCGGAATGATCGGCCCGATCAGCGAGCTGCCGGCGGTGAGCCCGGCAGCGAAGGCCGTGGAGTAGCCTTCCTTGCGCATCGGGGGGACCAGCAGCGAGCCCAGCGCCGAGGTATCGGCGACCGCCGAGCCGTTGACCCCGGCGAAGAACACACTGGACACCACGTTGACGTGTCCCATGCCCCCGCGCAGATGGCCCACCAGCAGCTTGGCGAAGGCCATCAGGCGATCGGTGAGGCGAGTCACATTCATCAGGTTGCCGGCCAGGATGAACAGCGGGATGGCCATCAGCGAGAAAGCATTGATGCCGCCAAAGAACTGCTGGGGCAGCATGCGCGGAATCATGCTGGGGTCGACGAACAGAAAGCCAACCAGCGAGGTGGCCAGCAGGGACACGAACAACGGTAGGCCCAGCAGCACGTGCACCAGGAAGACAGCGAGCATGGTCAGGGTCATGACGCTTCCTCCGTCTCCGCCATCTCCGAGAGTTCCTTGAGGGGAGCCGGCCCGTACCAGAGCGCCTGCCAGGCCAGCAGCGCAAAGCCGATTGGCATCGCCATCATCGGCACCGTGCGGCTGATCCCCAGCCCCTGGCTGGTGAACATGGAGACCGACTGCGCATAGCGATAGCTGAAGATCGCCGCGGCAATGGCGATAGCGAGGGTAAGCAGCCATTGGTAGAGGTTGAGCAGGCGTCGCAGTGACACCGGCAGCAGCCGCTCGATCAGCGCCACTCGCATATGGCCACCCTCGACCCACACGGCTCCGGCGGCCAGCAGGACGCTGCCGATGATCAGGTAGCGGGCCAGCTCATCCGTCCAGATGGGCGCCCCGCCGGCGAGATAGCGCATGAAGACGCCATACAGGATGATGGCCAGGTCGATCAGCAGCAGTGTGCTGGCCACGGACAAAGACACACGGCGGCTGGCCCCCAGCACGCGAGCGTTCAGGGATGACATGAAGGATTCCGGAGTTGTCGCGGTATGAGAATCTGGGCAGGCGCGGTGGCCTGCCCCGTGGGATGGTGATGATTACTCGGTCAGGTGGGTCATGCCGGCGTCTTCGAGTGCCATCTCGATGAAGCGCGGCTCTATGTCACGCTCGCCTAGCCACTCCAGGTAGGCAGGCTGGCCCAGCTCACGAAACTCATCCAACTCATCCTGAGACGGCCGGATGATTTCCATGCCCTGCTCTTCGAGGAAGGCGATACGCTCGTCCACCTGAGCCGCGTTGTGTTCACGTGCCATCTGGTTGGCCTCCTCGACGGCCTCCAGGAAGGCGCCACGCATCTCCTCATCCCATCCATCGATCATCGCGCCGTTGCCGACCAGGAATTGGTCCGAGTACTGGATATTGGCCAGGGTGAGGTAGTCCTGCACCTCATAGAGGCTGCCGAGGATGATGTACATAGGCGGGTTCATCTGGCCATCGGCAACCCCGGTGCGTAGCGCCATGTAGACCTCGGTCCACGGGATCGGGGTGCCGGAGGCGCCGAAGGCCTCGTAGAGGGCGACCTGGCTGGGGTCCATGGCGCGGAAGCGCAAACCCTCGAAGTCCTCGGGTGAAGAGATCGGGCGCTCATCGTTGGTGAAGGCCAGGAAACCGCCCTCCTCCACCACGGCGAGCAGCTCCAGGCCGGTACGCTCACGCAGCGCGTCTTCCACCGCCTGCCAGTACTGGCCCTCGTCGAAGAAGGTGCGCGCCGATTCGAAGTCGTCGAACAGGAAGGGAATCGCGCTGACGAAGATCTCTGGCACCACCGGCGACATGCCAGCAAAGGAGGCGATGTTGAGACTGGGGGTGTTCATTACCTGCTCCATGCGCTCCTGCTCTTCGCCCAGCTGGCTGTTGGCATAGAGCTTCAGCTCGATCTCACCCTCGGTCTTGTCCTCGACCAGTTGCTTCAGGTTGGTGGCGAAGACGTGCACGGCATTTTTCTCGGGATCCGGCGCGCCGTTATAGCCGATGTTGACGGTGGTGGCGGCCTGGGCATTGCCGGCAAAGGCAGCGGCGAGACAGGCCGTCAGAAGCGGTGCACCGGCTAAGGAACGACCAATACGAGAGGTGAGAGGCTTGCGAGTAGACAGGGTCATGCTGATCTCCATGGCTTGTTGTTGGTGAAGACCCGGCGACGCCGGTATATCAGCAGACTAGGCGTTGACGCGTTGACTATTCAAACCTGATTGCTTTGATATTTTATCAACACCTACTCTCAAGCAATCGCGGGGCATCAGAGTTGAAGAAACGCATCCCCCGACGAAGGTGGTCGAGGCAGGCACTGGCTGCCACGGTAAGCTCGCGCCCAGCCAGGCTCACGATCTGCGCACGGGCCTCGCTGAGGACCGGATAGGCCATCGGCAGAACGGCGATGTCACCCTGGCGGATCTCCTCGGCGACCGTCAGCTCGGGCATGAAGGTGATGCCGATCCCCGAGCGTACGAAGTTCTTGAGCACCGCCACGGAGTTGGTATGCAGGCGGGGGGTGATGGCCAGACGCTCCTGGTGTGCCACGGCGTCCACCATCTGGCGCATCCCGAAGGGGCTGTCCATCAGCCCGATGGGCCAGTCGCTGAGCTCCTGTAGCGTCACCGGCGCTTCTGTTGAGGTGAGCGGGTGGCCGGCGGGCACGATCAGATCGAGGGGCTGTCGTGTCTCGACATGGCATTCCAGCTGAGTGTCCACCGGCGGTGCATAGAGCAGGGCCAGGTCGACGTCACGCTGCTTAACCAGCGCCATGGCCTCGTTGACTCCCGCCATGATGACTTCCAGCTGGATGCCCGGGTAGGTGGTCATGAAGGTCTGCATCGGCGCCGAGATCAGGTCGGCGATAAACCCCTCCCCCACCGCGATACGGACCTGGCCACTCACCAGGCCTTGCAGCGCCGACAGTCGGGAGATCACCGCCGATTCGGCATCGTGCTGGGCGTGGAAGTGCTCCACCAGCAGGCGACCCGCCTCGGTAAGCCGAACACCACCCGCATGACGCTCCATCACCTGGGCATCGACAACCTCCTCCAATTGACGGATCTGGCGGCTGATAGCGGCCACATCGATGTTCAGATAGGTAGCGGCCTGACGCAGTGAGCCGCGCCGCATCACTTCGCTGAGATAAGCGAGCGCCCGAGAGTTCAACATGGTAGAGAAGCGCCTGTTCGATCGTGGGTGCCCTACACGATACCACCCTGCCCGAGGCCATACTCCACCACCTCAGCTCATTTAACTTTATGACCTGACATAAAGCGACTCCAAACCAAGAAAATTAGGTTAATGCCTACTGCGTGCTATCTGTTGCATTGAAGGGATAGCCATTAAGTAATAAGATATCAAGGTAAAGCATACTTTTCATACCGCCACCAGAAATGGTGGTCACGACAGACAGCAACGATTGGGCACAGCCCGGAGATCACTCCATGTCACTACTGAACACCTACATGCAGAAAGAACAGCAGCTCAAGCAGCTTCAGGAAGAGCTGGACAATCTGAAGAATGACGAGCGACTCAAGGCCGAGCTCGACTTCAAGAACCATCTTGAGACTCTGATGCGGGAGTTCGACAAGTCGGCTTCCGACGTCATCAAGCTGCTCGACCCGACGCCCACCACCAACAAGTCATCAAGCAGCACCAAGACCACGGGTCGCGCCAAACGGAAGCTCAAAATCTACAAGAACCCGAATACGGGTGAGGTAGTCGAAACTCGTGGCGGCAACCAGAAAACCCTAAAAGCCTGGAAAGAGCAGCACGGTGCCGACACCGTAGAGAGCTGGTTGGTAAGAACTGAAGATTGAGATACTCACTCCTGCCCACCGGATTCCCGGTGGGCAAGTCTGCTTTCGGCCAGAAGCAGACGTTCAGATAATTCTGATGTAACGCTTGAAGCATGGCGCCCTTTTGAATGGAGCCGCAGGCACAACGCAAAGGACGCAGCCGTGCCTGCACTGGCTAGGTACCTACCTTGTAACTAAATCGTCCCTACCACAAGCCTGAAGAAGTGAGTTGACACGTTTCAACCTCATGAACCTTTCTTTAGTTCGTGAGTTCATGCTCTTTTGATACTCGGCTTTTATTTCGTTATCTTCTATGGACCTATCTCTCAATTCAGTAAAGAACTGAACGAGTTGGCCGGAATAATTAGATACTGAGTCACCATCTTTGGCCAAGGTGAGCGCTAACCCCCATATACCATAAAGATGCGACACTCCTGTAATCCTATATTGCCCATAATCAATTCCGACATCAGCTATCTGTGAGGTTAAATCCTCGGCCCTACTTAGGGCATCATCAAAGTCTGAATCACAATAACGACGGTAAAGATCATCCAATATCTTTTGATTTGACCCTATGACATCATCCATGTAAACTGAAAAAAGACATTCGGCACAAAACTCTTTATCTTCCATCCGATTTCTATCAGTAACTACCAGTCGCGATTTCCAGAATGGCTTTTCCGAAAGCGCATCAACAGCTGCCGTTATGTTACTGCTATGAAACTGAGCGTTCCTAAGTTCTTGGCCCTTCAAAGGCTCACCATTCCGATTGAGACGGTCAAAAACCATCTCAATCAAGCCTTCATCTGAAGGATCGATATATTCAATAGGCAGGTCATACTTCCAGAATGAAGTTTTGTAGTTTTTCAAATCTTGCCTTTCCCCAAGATCCGAAAAAGCAACTCCACTTAAGATATCATCTTCATCTTCGCTGCCGTATTCATTTGAAGCTGAAATCTCTCCAGAAATGAACCGACTGATGGCAGTCAATCGTTGCTTACCATCAATCACATCAAAAGTAGTTTTCCCGGTATCTTCATCTATCTTCCGATGCAAAAAAACAGGCGGTATAGGGAAATTCCTCAACAGACTGTCGATAAAATAGCTTTGCTTTTCGTCACTCCAAACTGATCTCCTTTGATATGGAGGATCGTAATTAAATTTTGATAATTGATTCTGCTCATGGAACCCAGCAATTGATAATGTTGCTGTACGGCGGTCAAGCATTTTACTGGTCATTTGAACACCTTGCTAAGTGACCTAGGGTGAGAGTATGAGTGATATGATCGAAAGAGGCTGCAACAAACCGCATCAAACTGCTCATTTGGGTATGGATTCACAGAAACCACTTTAGCTTGCCTTGATATATTTGCAAGTAGATAGTCAACCTCCTTCCTATCCACGTGCCAGTAACTTAACCCATACAGTATAACTAAATCATTGTAATCAAGGCTAGCTGTTGCTTCAATTGCACTATCCCAAACCTCTCGTATCCACCGGTGCTTATATCTTTCCGACTCTCCAGCCGGCGGCAACATCCCAACCATCGGGTAATTTTCAGACAGCGCATCATACCTTACGCAAATATCATCTAGGCCACCTTCAGTAAACTGCGCCGAATAATTTATTTCAAAGGCTGAACTATCAACTGAAGTATGGCCGCAGAAAGTAATAGATCCGTGAGGTTTGTGCAAGGCAAGCTTTGACGCATGGTTTTCACCTATTTTAGGAATTGAAAACTCAACTTCCAATTCGTTCAAGCATCTCTCTAACATTGCATCATAGTTAAATGTAACAATATCAATAGAATCAACCTTAGCGCTTTCCTCAACATGCTTAATTAAACTTATGGCGGAAGATTGAACAGCTTTTTTAAAGTACCCCTTGTCCAACAAAATATTGTCGTAATAAACAAATAAGTATCGAAGGTAAGCCACAAGCTCTTTGTATGCGCGTATATAAATCCCATCATCTAGGGTGGCAGGATCAGCCATGCAACATGCGTTAACAGCAGTGATTATTTTCTCGATTACCTGATAAGACTCTTCTTTTGTTGAATTCGGCCTAGCACCCAGCGCCCATAAATTTGGACAATGCTCATAACTCAAGAAACCGGGCATTCCGTCAGCTGGCCATGGAACATCCGCACCACATCTGAAAAGGTTTAAAAGGTCAATCTCGCTCTCAGGAAAATCAGAGAGCATCGAGAGAGAGAGCCCGTTTCCTGCAACCAAAATCACCTTCATTTAAGCCTAACCTTGCGTGAAATCTTGCTTTTTAAGTTTTCTATCTCTGTATTACATGAAACGCTAGGATATGGGATGAACGTCCCAGCCGTATATCCCAGTAGGGCCGCTTTGGGTCGTGAGCTGACATACCACCGGAACCAGTAAAGTGGTTTTACAACAGCGAGTATGAGATTCCATTTCGCATTCCCTTGCTATGCCTAACCCTCAGTCAGGTTAGCAGCATCATGCTGAGCCTGCTCGCGACCTTCGTGGTGCATGGGCTTGGCAGGCCAGGCCGCCTGCTTGATACTGTATAAATATCAGGTATCAAAGGGAGCCCACCATGACGCACGCCAAACTCACCCCCGCGCACCCGGCACCTCCGCCCATGGCGCTGCCCCACCCACTGGCACTGACGCGGGCCGGGATCTCTGGCTTCCCGAGCCCGGCCCAGGACTACGAGGGGCGGACCCTGGACCTCAACGAGCGCCTGGTGAAGCGCCCTTCGGCCAGCTTCTTCATGACCGTCACCGGCGACAGCATGGACACCCTCGGCATCCACGACGGCGACCTGCTGCTGATCGACCGCTCCATCGAGCCCCGGCCAGGTCACATCCTGGTGGCGCTCGTAGAGGGCGAGATCACCGTGAAGCGCTACCAGCTGAAGGGTCGGCAGCCCTATCTCTGCTCGGCAAACCCGGCCTATCCGCCGATCCCGCTGGAAGACCTCGACTGCCAGGTATGGGGAGTGGTGCGTTCGGTCATCCACGAGTACCCGGTGTAGCCATGATCGGCCTGATCGACTGCAACAACTTCTACGTCAGCTGTGAGCGGGTCTTTCAGCCCCGGCTGGAGGAGCTACCGGTCGGCGTGCTATCGAACAACGATGGCTGTGTGATCGCCCGCTCCAACGAGCTCAAGGCGCTGGGGGTGGAGATGGGCACCCCGGCCTTCGAGCTGAAGGCGCTGCTGCAACAGGGGCGCATCCGTCTACTCTCGTCCAACTACGAGCTGTATGGCGACATGTCGGCCCGTGTTCAGTCGGTGCTGGAGGAGTTCTCTGCCGGGGTGGAGCCCTACTCGATCGACGAGATGTTCGTGCGCTTCGACGGCTTTGGCCATGACCAGCTGCTGGCCCACTGCCGGGAGCTTCACTGCAAAGTGCGGCGATTTACTGGCATTCCGGTGAGCGTTGGGGTGGCCCCCACACGGACCCTGGCCAAGCTGGCCAACCGGGCAGCCAAGAAGGTGCCGGCCTATCGGGGGGTATGCGTGCTATCGGTGGGCAGCACCGCGATGGAGAACCTGCTGCGGCATACCGAGCTGGGTGACATCTGGGGTGTGGGCCGCCGGCTGGTGGAGCGGCTGGCTCTGATGGGGATCCGCTCGGCCTGGGACCTCGCGCAGGCCGACCCCAAGGAGATTCGCCGGCGCTTCTCGGTGACCCTGGAGCGCACCGCTCTGGAGTTGCGTGGCATTCCCTGCATCGAGATGAATGACGCCGACGAGCCCCGCCAGCGCATCATGACCTCGCGCTCCTTCGGCAAGCTAACCGACAACCGGGCCGAGATCCACGAAGCACTGCGCCAGTTCGGCCAGCGCGGTGCCGAGAAGCTGCGTGGCCAGGATAGCCTGGCCCGTGCCGTCTACGTCTTCCTGAAGACCAACCGGCACCGCCCCGACCTGCCACAGTATTCGCCGGGAGCCGTGGTCGAGCTGACGCGGCCCACCGACGACAGCCGCGAGGTCCTGCACGCCGTCAGCCAGGCCTTCGCTGCCATCTATCGGCCCCACTACCGCTTCATGAAGGCAGGGGTGATGCTGATCGACCTGATCGACGCCAACCGTCAGCAGATGTCGCTGCTCGACACACATCAGAGTGCCGCGGAGCGGGAGCGCAGCGAGAAACTGATGGCGACCCTGGATGCCCTCAACCAGCGCATGGGGCGTGGCACCGTCAAGCTTGGGATGCCCAGCCCCAACGCGGCCTGGCACCTGCGCTGTGCCAATCGCTCGCCACGGTGGAGCACCCGCTGGCCGGAGCTGCCCAGCGCGAAGGCCAAGTAGCGAAGCGCCTCAGATCTCGACCGCGGCACCGCTAAACACCTCACCATAGCGGCCGATCAGTCCTCTGGGGCCGAGCATGCTCAGGCTGCGTATTCCGCGCCGTCGTGACCGCCCGTTCCAATTGTTCGTGACCGGCCATACCGTTTCATCGTGACCGATTTCAGCCTCTTTCCCAGAATCTGCGGTCACGTTCCCGGAATCTCACCTAGGAGACATCGCCACCGGCAGGACGAGCAGCAACCAGGATCCCCTTTTCCTGACCTGGGTCATTTCGTCGTGGCTGTAGGGCGCCTACCCTTCACTGGCACAACATATGGTGTATATGGATATATAATTCACCACATATAGTGACACGCACAATGAAGGGGTACTCCATGGGAAGCCTGCAGTCCGGCACCGTCAGCGTGGCATCGACGGTCAACGAATACCTGCAGCGTGCCGACTGGCGCGTCAATGCCAACGCCAACCAGGGCTTCTCCCTGGGCGGGCTGATCCTCAACGCCTCCGGCAAGTTGATCGCCAACTACTGGCTCGACGAGGTCTACCCCGCCGCGGTGGGTGAGGCCCATCGCGAGGGCGACCTGCACATCCACGACCTGGACATGCTCAGCGGCTACTGCGCTGGCTGGTCGCTGCGCACCCTGCTGGTCGAGGGCTTCAACGGGGTGCCGGGCCGGGCGGAGAGCGCCCCGCCCCGTCACCTCTCCAGCGCACTAGGGCAGATGGTCAACTTTCTCGGCACCCTGCAGAACGAGTGGGCCGGCGCCCAGGCATTCAGCTCCTTCGATACCTACCTGGCGCCCTTCGTGCGTCGCGACCGGCTCGACTATCCGGCGGTGAAGCAGGCGGTGCAGGAGTTCATCTACAACCTCAACGTGCCGTCACGCTGGGGCAGCCAGACGCCGTTCACCAACCTGACCTTCGACTGGACCTGTCCGGCGGACCTGCGCGACCAGGTCCCGGTCATCGGCGGCGAGGAACAGCCCTTCACCTACGGCGAGCTGCAGGCCGAGATGGACCTGCTCAACCGCGCCTACCTGGAGGTGATGGAGGCGGGGGATTGCCAGGGGCGGGTGTTCACCTTCCCTATCCCCACCTACAACATCACCCATGACTTCGACTGGGAGAGCGACAACGCCGAGCGGCTCTTCGCGCTGACCGCCAAGTATGGGCTGCCGTACTTCCAGAACTTCCTCAACTCGGACCTGGAACCCCACATGGTGCGCTCCATGTGTTGCCGGCTGCAGCTCGACCTCAGCGAGCTGCTCAAGCGCGGCAACGGCCTGTTCGGCAGCGCCGAGCAGACCGGTTCTCTGGGCGTGGTGACGATCAACTGCGCGCGCCTGGGGCATCGCTTCGCCGGCGACCAGGCGGGGCTCCACGCCGAGCTGGACCGGCTGCTCGAACTGGGTCGCGACAGCCTGGAGATCAAGCGCGACTGCATCCAGCGGTGGATGGACGACGGCCTCTATCCCTACAGCCGGCGTTACCTGGGGACCCTGCGCAACCACTTCTCCACGCTGGGCGTGAACGGGCTCAACGAAATGGTCCGCAACTTCTTCGAGGACCGGTTCGATATCGCCGACCCCGAGGGGCAGCAGCTCGCCCTGGAACTGCTTGAGCATGTCCGCGAGCGGATGCGGGCGTTCCAGGAGGCCACCGGCCACCTCTACAACCTGGAGGCGACCCCCGCCGAGGGAACCACCTACCGCTTCGCCAAGGAGGACCTCAAGCGCTTCCCCGGCATCCTCCAAGCCGGCACACCGCAGGCACCCTACTACACCAACTCCAGTCAGCTACCGGTGGGCCACACCGATGATCCCTTCGAGGCCCTCCTTCACCAGGACCCGCTGCAAACCCGCTATACCGGCGGAACCGTGCTGCACCTCTACATGCGCGAGAAGCTCTCCTCTGCCAGGGCCTGCAAGCAGCTGGTGCACACCGCGCTGTCCCGCTTCCGCCTGCCCTACCTGACCGTGACACCGACCTTCTCGATCTGCCCGGTGCACGGCTACCTGGCCGGCGAACACGAGTTCTGCCCGAAGTGCGACGAGGCACTTCTGGCACAGCACGCCTCAGTGACCGATGCCACGGCCTGAGGTACTTCTCCCTCGTCACACCCGACAACCATGAAAAAGGAGCATCTCATGCGCCATACCGTCGAGACCCTGCCCACCGAACAGCGCCAGCGCTGCGAGGTCTGGACCCGGGTAATGGGCTATCACCGCCCGGTCAGCCAGTTCAACCACGGCAAGCAGGCTGAGCACCGCGAGCGTCGGCACTTCAGCGAGTCGACCGCCCCCGCATAACGCCATCGCCACCCCTGGCGCCCCGTCTAGCCCGGGGCGCCTGCCTGGAAAGTACCAATGACTGATCCCGAACTAAGCCGGCCGCAGCTGCCCGTGGCTGGCCTGACCCCCATGACCACCCTGGATTACCCCGACCACCTGGCCAGCGTGATCTTCCTGCAGGGCTGTCCCCTGCGATGTGGCTACTGTCACAACCCGCAAATGCTCGAACCGAGAAGGGCCAAACCCGATGAGTGGGAGAAGATCGAGGCCTTCCTGGATACGCGCCGGGGCCTGCTCGAAGGAGTGGTGTTCAGCGGCGGCGAGCCCACATTGCACGCCGACTTGCCGCTGGCCGCCGCGCGGGTTCGCGCCCTGGGTTTCAAGGTCGGGCTGCATACCGCCGGCGTCTATCCCCGGCGCCTGTCGGCGATGCTGCCCTATCTCGACTGGGTGGGGCTGGACGTGAAGGGACCTGCCACGCAGTTCGACGCCATCGCCGGTCGAGCCGGCATGGGCGCCGCCCATCAGGAGAGCCTGGCCCAGCTGCTGGCGAGTGGCATCACATTCGAATGTCGCACCACGGTCCACTGGCGCGACCTCGATCTGGAAGACCTGGACGGCCTGGCATTGGACCTCGCCTCACAAGGCGTGGAGCACTATGCCATCCAGGTCGCACGCACGGGGCAGTGCCTTGACGAGACCTATGCCCGCCCAGTGACGCGGGCGCCCTCGACTGCCCATCTGCAGGCGCTCGTGGAGCGCCTGCAGCCCGCCTTCCGGCATCTGGAACTGCGTTTATGAAGTATTTGAGCCATGGATTCTTCTCGGCCAATGGTTCGTACCATGGACAATTACACCTAGGGGCTAAACACCTAGACTGAAAACACCTTGGCATCTGGCCCGAGTGGCGGGAGCCACTTCAGCTCATTGAAGATGCACCGCCTCGAAGCGGGCAAGTGCCTCGCCCTCTTCACCGACGAGCGTCAAGTTTTCGCCCTCAACCTGCCAGTTGGTGATGTCGCCGAGCGCATCGAGAAATTCTCGTTCGAGCTCCATCACTTCGCCAGGGCAGGCCATCATGGTGGTAGCAAGCTGACCGAAAGTTAACCGATCGCCGTCGCGTTCATAGTCACCCATCATGCGGTTGCAACCGGTGGAGCCTGCCAGGCGGGCGTCATCGGCATGCAGCACCAGATGAGCCTCGCGCGCCTCATCAATGGTCACCGCCTGGCGCTCACCCACCGTCACCAGCTTCCAGTAGGTATTCTCCAGGGGCTCATTGGCAGTATCACCACCCGAGGTCGCATCAAACCCGGCACACCCGGCAAGAGCCAGGGTGCCGACCAGCAGTGCCGCAAGCGAATACTTCTGTTTCATCGTGGTCACTCCATTGCCATTCATGAGGATTATCAGACCATCCCACGGCATAAGGTTCCGAGTCTTGTGATGAAATAGCGAGCCGCCGAATGTGCCCACCGCCTGCACACGATCATGCTTCATCGCTCCGCCTTGATCAGCGCCGGATCATCGTCTACCGGCTTGTTGACCCTCGGGCTTACCGGCCAGTGGGTCAGCCGATCGTGAGGAAGGTGGTGAACCAGGTGGCGGATCGTCTCGCGGTCGGTCAGGTCGGGATCGAGCCAGGGCTCCAGGCTCTGTTGATCCAGGATCAGTGGCATGTGCGGGTGGATTACCTTGGCAACGCCGCGGGCAGGCTCGGTGGGGATGGCGCAGCCGGACTTGCCGTCCGGGCGCTCGGTCCAGATTCCGGCGAACCACAGCGGCTCGCCGTCACCGCGGGTCAGGTAGTGGGGCTGCTTGCGACCGTCCACTGCCAGCCACTCGTACCAGCCGTCTGCCGGCACCAGGCAGCGGTGATGGGCGAAGGCACCGCGGAAGTAAGGTGAGGTGGCAACCTTCTCGACGGTGGCGTTGATGGGCTGCGGGGCCTTGTCATCCGCCCAGTGAGGCCGGTAGCCCCACCACAGCGCATCGAGGCTCAGCTGGCCGCTGTCGTCATGCGGGCGCACCGCCGAAATCCAGGTCCCGGCGCGACGTTGTACCGAGGCATCAGCGCAGCCTCGGCCAGCGGCAGCTTCAGCGAGCGCGCCAGGCTGGGGAAGTCGGAGTAGAGGGCGAAGCGACCGCACATAATCACACCTCTTTCAGCAGAAGGCTCGCGATGATCTGCGATTTAGAATGTCGTGTAGTTCGCTTCAGTTTAAGCAATGCGGCTTCTGCGTCCATGGGCAACTCGAGAAGCCTTGCCCTTAGCGGGTAGGCTCCCTGTTCTCGCGGGCGCTCTACAAATGTAGCTAAAGCGACGCCAAGAGACCCGCTTTAGCATGTGATAAAGCGGGATTTTTTTACTTCCTGATCATCAGGATATAAACACCCGCTAAAAATCTAACTCGAAAACAACAAATTCAAGCCATTATAATAGCAAGGGCTTACTGTGAGAAAAAAGCTATTCCTTGGCTGGCGCGAACCATTCCACGATTACAGCGACACAGGATTCTCTACTGTCATCGAGAGAAGCATGGCAGAAAGCGTCTTACCGTGGCCATCAAGATTCAGGGAACCATTCACCCCTCCTTGAAGGACATCATCTAGAACAAAATTAACTCCGAAAAGCTTCGGCAACGGGTAACGCCTAACATTGGTAACACCCCGATGAGAAAAAATCTCTGAGACACGCTTTTCAGTCAGTTGCCCTAAAAGCCAGTTGTAATGATCTTCTCGATAAACAAAGACAGCAAGGTTAAGGCGATTCCCTTTATCACCAGCCCGGGCATGGGCAAAATCATGGAGAGTAAGCCGTTGACTATGCATGATCACCGCTCCCATGGTTAATGCTGACTCTCGGCTTCACCTGCTCACGCCGAACAAGATAAGAAGCAGTTTTGAGACGACGTGTATGATGGCGTCGCACACCGCCGCCTCCAGCTGGGCCGCAGCAATACAAAGCGAGCAACTCCTGCGTCGCCAGTTCGACAACATGACGCTGCCGGTGCTCCACAGCGAGACGCAGACGAATATCTTCCGATAGGCTTTCTGGAATGTCGCGCCATGAGGCTGAATCACCATCGAACACGCTAGATATACCGATCAGGTCGAAGCGTGACTTCATATCAGCTGGGCAGCGATTTTCCAGGCGCTGACGTAGCGTATCTCTTGCCAGCTTGGCTCTCGCCAGTGCATTTGGTCCCGCATATGAAATTTCAGCTTCCCCTTGGTAACCCTCAAGGAAGCTAATGGTGGTCTTTAGCCTCTCCGGCGCCGGCCTTCCCCGCACACCCTTTACCGATACGCGGTCACGGCCTACTTGGCGAACCTCAACACCAGTAAGGTCTAGGACCACATCTGGAGTCACGTAGGCGCTTGGATCGTGAATCTCATAGAGAAGCTGCTCTTTGACAGTCTGCTCGGTAACCAACCCACCTGTCCCTGGCGGTTTCGTCACGACCAAGCTCCCATCGCGTTCCACCTCAACGATGGGGTACCCAAGGCTTGCCATGCCTGGAACATCCTTTGCGCCGGGATCAGCAAAATAACCACCTGTTACCTGAGCACCACACTCAATCAGGTGTCCCGCTAGAGTTCCAGCGGCTATTCGGTCCCAGTCGTCATAAGACCAGCCATGATGGTGGCGCAGCGGTGCCAACGCCAAGGCAGGATCGGCAACACGCCCAGTAATTACCACCTGAGCTCTCTGGGATAGGGCATCCACCAGCGCATCAGCACCGAGATAAACATTTGCAGCTATCACATCATTTGGCTCTGGCAGCTCGCGGCGTTCACCTTCCCAGGGCTGCCAGTCGAGTGCATGCATCTCCTCGCGGACATCATCCCCCTGAATCACTGCGACGCGGGCATCATGAACGCCCGCACGTAAAGCCAGACCTGCTACACGGCGACGAGCCGCTTCGGGGTTCGCTGCACCGAAATTTCCCAGCACGGTGACATCATTGCGAAGGCAGTCACCGAGCACCGGTGAAAGGAATGCCTCCAGTAACGGTTCGTCTCCTCCATCAGGATCTTGAAGGCGAGCCAGTTGTGCCGCCGCCAGGGTTCGCTCTCCGAGTGTTTCAAACATCAGGGCCCGCGGTGCGTCATATCTGAGAAGCGCATCAACCAACGGCACTGCGGCATCGGTACGGTCACCTGAGAATCCCGCTCCACAACCCACGACAACTGTCATGTCCTATCCCCCGACGACGGCAAACCAAGGAAGGCTCGGGCCTGGCGGGGATCCATGAGTGTGCGACCGCTGGCTTGGATTCGCTCTCGCGCCTGTCGCACTAACTCGGCGTTATCCCTCACGGCACTGCCATCAGGCCGCCAAAGGTTGTTCTCGAATCCCACACGAGCATGTCCCCCATGCCGTGCCGCCAATCCCATGCACTCAGCTTCTGTTGGCCCGAAGGCGCAGACGGCCCAGCGGTCCCCCGGCGTTAAATTCTCGAGAAAGTCAGGGAGGCGGGCAGGATCTGCCACAGGTGGTGTCTCGTATCGCCCCAATACAAATAGCAAAAAGGCGCTTCCGGGTGGCAGCACCCCTGCTTCACGCAGCTGGTTGAAGTAAACCAGGTCTTCAGGGGAGTAGAGAATATATTGAACGCTGCTACCGCCTGTCTGGAGGTCACGGCATAGTTCTCCGCTAGCATCGACCTCCTCCCGGTCACCAAACAATTCACGTATCGCCACCGAGACTGCTTCAGGTCGTAGCTCTGACAGCAGGTTCCTCTGCGCCTCAGGGTCATATCGCCCTCCTGCCTCGCTGGTCACCTGCAGCACCATCTCGTCACCGACAGCTGTTCGCACGGCGCTCAACGCTTCTCGGTAAGCTCCCGCATCCAGGAGGTGGCGTCCATCGGGCTCTCTGACATGCAAGTGCATCATTGCTGCACCAGCATCTCGGCAGGCCACTGCGTCCGCGGCCAACGCCTCTGGTGTCAGTGGGATAGCGGGGTGGTCAGCATGAGTACGTCGCGCGCCGTTTGGGGCAACCATCAACAGGCAAGGGGTCGTCATGACTGCACCTCCACATGCTCATCCGCCGGATCGATGGCCTGTTGCAGTGTCACCAGGCGAGCATCTCGTTGGGCAAAAAGCTCAGCCAGTGTTTGGCCATGCGTAGCTTGCTCGACACCGGCCACTACGCTGGCTTTGAGGTTTTCATCCATCACTGGGGTGCCAAGACTCGACCAGCGGTACTGCTGGCTCGGCCCTAGATGCTCGAGATAGTGGCGAATCCCCCCCTTGCCACCACCCAAGTGGTAGGTCAGGAAAGGTCCCTGGATAGCCCAGCGCATCCCTGGCCCCGCTGTTACTGCCCTGTCGATGTCTTCTACACTAGCGACTCCCTCCTGAAGCAGGTAGAGAGCCTCACGCCACAGCGCAGATGAAAGCCGGTTGGCAATATGCCCCACCATTTCCTTTCGCATCACCACAGGCTGCTTGCCGATACTGCGGTAGAACGCAGCGAGCCTGTCCACCACCTCCGTGTCAGTACCGTAGAGCTCAACGAGAGGCACCAGGTGAGGCGGATTGAACGGGTGAGCGATTGCAATTCGCGAAGGCTCAGGGGCATCCAGCGCGATATCGGAGTGTTGGAGCGAAGACGTACTGCTGACGATCAGCGCAGCTTCTGGTGCCAGCCGTTGCATATCAGCAAGCAAGCCTCGCTTCAGTTCTATCGACTCCGGAGCGTTCTCTACCACTAGATCCGCCAACTCGACTGCTTCGGCCAGTGAGTGGCATACCTTGGGATGGCATGGAGAAGCGCCCAACGTGACCATATCGGCAGCCACGAGGTCTTCGAAAGTAGCCCTGGCCGAATCATCTGGGTCGAAGGCCCTGACCTCCAACCCCCGGGACAGGAAGTAGGCGGCCCAACTGACGCCGATGGTTCCGCAACCTATGATCGCAATGTGAGTCATCGATGCAGCGTGATTATTCATGATGATGCTCCCTGCAGCTGGTTACGACGTGCCACGTTCCAAGCCCAGCCATACAGGGCAAACAGGCCGATGACGCCAACGAGACCAGGTGCAGCACCCGGCAACACGGCTAATACTCCGACGGTCGACAGTATTGCGGCATCCAGCAAGCGTCGCCCCGTCAAGCGTGCGCCTCCCAACACTCCGGCAAATGCAAGGACGAAAGCCAGGGCACGAAGCGCCGCCACGGTGATGTCCCACGCATCCCCCATACCAATCAACGCGGGGTAGGCCAGAATCAGGAATGGAATGATGTAGGTAGTCGCTCCAAGTCGAACGGCATGACCCGCCACCTGCAACCAGCCCGCCTGCGCTATGCCAGCAGCAACGAATACCGCAATACACACAGGGGGCGTGATCACCGAGATCGTAGCGAAGTAGAAAACAAAGAGGTGGGCGACCAGCGGCTCAACCCCCATGCGAGTCAGCGCAGGGGCAAGAACAGCAGCCACCAGCACGTAAGCCGCTGTGGTGGGAATCCCCATGCCCATGATGAGACAGATGCCAGCAACGATCAGGGCTACCAGGAAAAGCTGCTCACCAGCGAAGCTCACCACCAGGGTCGATAACGTCACACCGATCCCCGTCATATTGAGCATGGCGACAAGGATCTGCGCTCCCGCCAATAGAACACCGATGATTACCATGCCCTTGCCGGCATCTTCCAACCCGGTCATAAGCATGCGCACCATCTTTCGGGGTGGCATACGGTCAAGCACCCCGAAGGTCACATAGGACACCAGCAGTAGCGCAATACCCAGAAACGCCGAGTACTGGATCGAATAGCCCTGGAGTACCCCACCGAACAGGCCCCCGAGGGCCGCCAAAATCGGGATAATACGCTTGAACTGCAAAACGTCTGGCCAGCGCGGCAAGTCGGCCTCCGGCACCAGTGGCAGAGAGCGCCGCACTGCTACCAGATGAATGGTGAAAAACACCGCTATGTAGAAGAGCACCGCAGGCAACAGCGCAGCCAGGGCGATGGTGACGTAACTGATACCCAGGATCTCGGCCATGATAAAAGCAGCAGCCCCCAGTATGGGTGGCGCAATCTGACCGCCTGTCGATGCTACGGACTCGACTCCACCGGCGAAGGCCGCGGGGTACTTCAATCGCTTCATCATGGGAATGGTAAAGTTGCCCGTCGTCGCGACGTTGGCGACAGCACTTCCACTGACCATGGCAAATAAACTGGAAGCGACGGTGGCAATCTTGGCCGCGCCTCCTTGGCTTCGGCCGCCGATACGCATGGAGAGGTCAATGAACGTCTGACCGCCCCCCGTATGCAACAGTAATGAACCGAATAGGACAAACGCCGCAATCGTAGTCGCCGCCACGCCCAGCAGCATGCCCCAAACGCCCAGGTCGCCAAGGAAGATCGTTTCGGTAACAAAGGCTGTATCAAAGCCTCGGTGGCTCAACGGTCCGGAGAGGTGGTTACCAAAAAGCGCATAGGCAATACCAAGGGCGACGAGCGCTGGAAAGATCCAGCCAATGGCACGCCGCGCAACTTCAAGGATGCTCACTACCAAGATACCCGCCAGCAGCATGTCCTGAGTGGTGGCCCAGGGCAGTGTCGTCAGGATCTCCTCCGACTTCACGGTGACGTAGAGACAGGCCGTAATGGCACCGGCGGCTAGCAACAAATCAATGACTATACCCACTGGGCGCCAGGACTTGCCCGCACCCAGGGGGAAACTGAGAAGGCCCAGCCCGATCACCAGCGCAAGGAAGACGCTTCGATGTACCAGGCTATCGAATGGCCCTGTTGCCGAGGTGTAAAAGATGAAGCCCCCAAGCACCAGGGCGACCAGCATCAGGCATGTATTACGCATGGGACCGGGCTCCTGGGATTATTCCACTGGCTTCAGGTGGTCAGGAATCTCATAGCCCTGCTCTTCGAAGTAGCGAGCCGCTCCAGGGTGGAAAGGCACGGTGCCACTTTCGAGGGTGAGCTCTGCCAGGTCCACATCCGCCAGGTTGGCCAGTGCGCTGACCTGCGGATCCGGATTCTCCATCACCGCCTTGACGATCTCATAGGCCGTATCTTCATCGAGATCCGGCGAAGAGTGCATGGCGAGGCCAAAGCTCCAAGTGGTATAGGCCGGGATGCCATCAGCTGCGCCTTCCGGAATATCGACTACCGAGATGTCAGGCATCTCTTCGCGAAGTGTGTTTGCCTGTTCATCAGTCAGTGACAGCACTTCAATCGGCGTGAAGGTGGCGATATCCAGCGATGAACCGTCGAGCTTGTTGCCTACGCCAGACTTGACGTAGCCCGCCATTCGATTGTCTTTGACCCCAGCTACCACGTCAGTAGTGGAACCACGAACATACTCCGGGGAAATTCCCAAGGTCTCCATCACCGCCAACGTGGTCGCCTCAGTGGCTGAGCCAGTGATGCCCGGATTCAGCTTTACACCTTCCAGGTCGGCCATCGACGAGACCTCAGCATCCTGGCGCATCACCACATTCTGGGGAGCGGCGGAGTACACCCATAGCAGCCGATTATCAACGGGACGATCAGCGAACTCACCTTCACCAGCGTAGGCGTGGTAGCCGACATTGGTGGTGACTAGCCCCATATCGACCTGATCGCGCAGGATTCGGCGTAGGTTATCGACGGTGGCTCCAGTTTCGACGACTGACGACCGGACGCCGTCGACTTCCTGATTGATGATCTGACCGACGGCCACGAAGTAGCCGTACTGACTGGAAGAGGTAGAAGTGGAGCCGATAAGCAGCTGTTCTTCGGCATGGGCAGCACCGGCCATCAGCCCGGCACTAAGCATGGCAGCTAGCAGTGGTGTCTTGTATGACGACATGGCGTTGCTCTCTCTGGTGTTGTCTGTTGTTAGCGTCCAGAAGACGAATGTCTTGCGACACCTTGAGCATGGGAAAGGATGCTGGTATATGTCTAATATAATTATTCGAATGAGACTTTTATTTTATTTATGCAGCCATCCATACGACAGCTGAAGGCCTTCGTGGCCATTGCCGAACACGGTAGCTTCGTTGAGGCCTCAGAACGGCTGCACCTCTCTCAACCTGCCTTGAGCATTGCCATCCGTAAACTCGAGGAGTCAGCTGGCGGTGTACTGTTCAACCGCTCACCCCGGGGGGTCCAGCTGACACCAGAAGGCCGCTACTTCCTACCCATGGCACGACGACTGATAGGCGACTGGGATGACGCTTTGGGGGATCTCGGTGAGCTATTCAACAAAGAACGCGGCAAGGTCAGTTTGGCGGCCCTTCCCACCCTCGCTGCCGGCTTCCTGCCTGCCGTGCTGGCCGACTACCGGCGTCAATACCCCAACATTGCGATCAACGTGCATGACGTCTTGGCAAATCAGGTAGATGAGCTCGTAAGTAGCCAACGCGCGGATATTGGGTTCTCAGTGGAGCCTGGTGCTACAGAGGCTATTCACTTCGAACCTCTTGTGGATGACCACTTCGTTGCCGTCTGCCCACATGGTCATCCACTGCTCGAGAACCAAACTGTCAGGTGGGAAGAGCTGATCGCATACCCCATCATCGCTCTCAGCCGGCTTTCGAGCACACGACACGCTATTGAAGGAGTACTACAGAGCCTCGGTGCAGAGATGAACGTGATGTGCGAGGTCAGCCAGATTGGCACCGCGGGGAGGATGGTGGCAGCAGGGCTAGGCGTCGCCGCACTGCCCTCACTCAGCTTCAAACAAATATCTGCTGAAGGCTTGGAATGGCGCCCGCTGACGAACCCGTATGTGCCGCGAACCCTGGGTGTCATCACACCGGCTCGTTCGTCTCAATCAGCTGCAGCCAAAGCAATGCTGGAGATAGTCAAAAATCATGCAGGTTCATTAGGCCCCTTATAACTCGAGCAACGAGCGCTTGCCCCTTTCTTTGCCTGAAAGTTTGTTGACTCGCTTCTTGAGACTCACTGTGGCGCCGGCTTGGCTGACCTATCAGTAATCCTGCGTCACACCCCCCTCCACCTCGATGCCGTGCCGGGCAAGCCAGCCCTTGCGCTGCTCATAGTCAGGCATGGCGCGCTCGAGGCGGCGCCAGAAGGCGGGGGTGTGGTGTGGCTCGTACATGTGGACGAGCTGGTGGACGACGACGTACTCGGCGATATGCCAGGGCAGCAGGACGGTCTTCCAGTGGAAGTAGACGTAGTTGCCCTTACCGCAGGCCCCCCAGCGGTAGCCCAAGTCCTGGACTGTCACGCCGACCTTACACGCCCTGCCAGGCTGCGACAGTAGCCATCGGTCAGCGCCAGCAACGCCGGATAGAAGTCGCTGGCCGTCCTCACAGCGTCGCTTCGCGTCACCAGTTGCGGCAGCCAGCTGCACAACTCATGCTCCAGGAATGTCCCGATATCCAGGCGCAGCGGCTCTCGTGCTAAGCCCTCCGACTCGGCCAGCATCTGCAGGCGCGTGGCAAGGTAGTCGAGCATCACGGCAAGATGGTCGGCAGGCTCGCTCACCTCCCGCCGGACCGCATACCCCGCGGCGGAGAGACGCTCTTCCATGCGCCCCGCCGCCTCACCGTGAAAGCCCTCCTTGTTGCCTTCATACAGGGAGGCATAGGGCGGCGCTCCGCTGCGCGCATCCGCCAGGAAGAGCTCGGCAAAGTCGGCCGCCAGCTCCAGCTGGGGAGTTGTGAACATCACCAACCGTGACAGCGCCTCGGCAAGGCGCGTCACGTCACTGGATATGCCATGGGCATCGCCCAGGTAGTCGAGGAAGGGGGTGGCCTCACCCTGGCGATAACGCTCCAGCGAGGCGTCATCCAGCTCGCTGCCGAGCAGGGTTGCCAGCCAACGGCACACCAGGACCTCCGACTCCCAGTCGACTGGCGAACCGCTACCCGCCTCCGGGCGGGTAGCGGTCGGGGACGAGGTTGGCTCGATCATATCTCCACCATGGTCGGCCCGCCGAAGGCCGTCACAGCTGGGGCCTCGCCCTCGAAGCGTTCGATCTCCACGATGCAGGTGTTGGCGCTCGGTGCCTGGGCCAGCTTGGAGGTGCCCACATCGAGGGTCAGGGTGTTGGGATCACCGTAGGTGTCCAGGGCGCCGATCTCCGGCCCCACCGGCCCGTACCAGGCCCCCTCCTGGATACGCACCACCCCGGGCGGAAAGTCATCGGATACCACCGCCCCGGCCAGCAGCTGGCCGCGATCGTTGTAGGCCCGAACCAGGTCGCCATCCTGGATGCCGCGCTCCGCTGCATCCTGCGGGCTGATGAAGATCGGCTCGCGCCCCTGCACCGCATAGGTGGCACGCAGCTCCTCGGACTCGCACATCTGGGAGTGGAGCCGCTTGTCGGGGTGCACCGACTGAAGCCACAGCGGGTAGCGGTCGGAGTTGGGCCCCCCATGGGAGCGCTCCGCCTTCTCCATCCAGGTCGGGTAGCCGCGGCAGTCATCGTAGCCGTAGCGGGCAATCTTGCGACTGGAGATCTCGATAAAGCCTGAGGGGGTGCCCAGCGCATTGACCTCGGGAGCCTCCCGGAAGTCGGCGTGGCGTACCCAGTTCTCCCCGGGGCCGAAGTCGGCATACCCTTCCTTCCAGAACTCCGCGAACTCCGGCATGGAGGAGGTGGACTGGTCGCCTCCCGGCGCAGGGCTGAAGGACTTGTTCGCCTCGCGACACTCGTCGTAGAGCTTCTTGACCCAGCCCATCTCGTCCAGCCCCTGGCGATACTCCTCGTCACGCCCGAAGCGCCGGCACAGGTCGGTGAAGATGTCGAAGTCGCTGCGCGAATGGAACAGCGGGTCCACCAGCTTGTGCATGGCCAGCACACCGCGGTTGGAGTAGGAGCCGTAGATGTCGATATCGTTGCGCTCGAACTGGGTGCAGGCCGGCAGCACCAGATCGGAGAAGCGGCAGGTGGCATTCCAGGCGTAGTCGATGGTAACCACCGTCTCGAGCTTGTGGAACGCCTTCTTCATGCGGTTGTGGTCCTGGTGGTGGTGCCAGGGGTTGCAGCCGCTGAAGACGCACATGCGAATATCCGGGAAGGTCACGTCGGCGCCGTTGTACTGGATCGTCTCCCCCGGGTTGAGCAGGCAGTCGATCCAGCGCGCCACCGGGATGGTCGAGGCGGCCCCCTGGAAGTCGCTGTTTTCATGCACGGGGGTCTTGCCGGCATCCACGTTGCGCGGGAAGGCACCAGGCGCACTCGCCCCGGAGGAGGGTACGCCGATGGAGCTGTAGTGGTGACCATAGCTGATACCGCCACCGGGAAGGCCGATCTGTCCCAGCATGGTCGCCAGTACGGCCCCCATCCAGTAGGGCTGCTCGCCGTGCTGCTGGCGCTGTATGGCCCAGCCGAACAGCAGCTGGGTGCGGTCGGCAGCCAGCAGGCGAGCGAACTCGCGTATCTGCTCGGCGGGAACGCCACAGATGCCTTCGGCCCACTCCGGCGTCTTGACTACACCATCCTCGTCCTCGCCCTGGACATAGGCGATGAAGTCATCGAAGCCCAGCGCATAGGCGTCGATGAACTCCTGGCTGTACAGCTCCTCGTTGTAGAGGGTGTGCGCCATGGCGAGCATGAAGGCCACGTCGGTCATCGGGTTGATGTAGAGCTGCTCGCAGTCGAGGTACTTCTGGGTCTTGGTGCGCACCGGGTCCACACTGATCACCCGGATGCTGCCCTCCGCCACCTTGGCCTTGAGCTGCTCCAGATAGGCGTAGGACTCGTGGGTCTCGCAGTTCCATCCCACCTGCAGGTTCTTGTAGGGATCGTTGCCCCACAGCACCACCGTATTGCTGTTCTCCAGGATCAGCGGCCAGGAGGTGCCCTGGCTGTAGACCTCGGTGGAGCCCAGCACGTAGGGCAGGATCACCTGCCCGGCACCTGTGGAGTAATCCCCCACCTTCTTGACGAAGTCGCCATGCATGGCCACTGCACGCTGCATATGGTTGCCGCAGCTGTGCACCTGCCCCGTCTGCCGCCAGCCGGTGGCCCCGGCATAAAGCGCCCAGGGGCCGTAGTCGGTCTGGATGCGCTCCAGCTCCTCGTGGAAGAGATCGAGGGCCGCATCCCAGGTCAGCCGCACGAAGCGGTTGTCGCCCCGGGTGGTGCGGTCGCCGTTGTGGCGATTCTTCAGCCACTCCAGGCGCACCATCGGATAGCGGATGCGCGACGGGTTGTAGATCAATCCCTTGATGCCGTTGAGCATCTCGGTGGGGTACTGGTCGGCACCGAACGGCTTCACCTCGGCCACCTTGCCCCCCTTCACCAGGGCATTCATGGCGCCCCAGTGGGAGCCGGCCGTCTTCCAGACGCCCTGCTCGGTCACCCCGGCAGCGGCGGTGCTGGTGAGTAGCCCGGGGCCGATCAGCGAGGCAGCGGAGCCGGCCATGGCCCCCTTGAGGAAACTTCTACGGCTGATAGTCATGAGAGCTCCTTGGGCGTCATCAGTGAGCACCGTCGGCATAATCGGATGAGTGCATCTGCAGGTACTTGAGCACCAGCTCCTGGGTGCCTGCGCTCAGGTTGGTGAAGCCCACCATGCCCGAGAACATCGCCGGCCAGGTGTTGGCATCGAAGTGCTCGGGCGCCGGCTCGGTGTGGCAGACGCTGCAGGCATCACGATAGGTCTGTCCGGCGGTTTCCCAGAGCGAATCACGGGTTTCGAGGTAGGCTCCCTTCTCGGCCCATAGCGCCACGCTCACCCTGCCCCAAGGCAGGCCGGTCATCTCGTCGACCACATCGGTCTCCTGGACCTCGATCAGGGCATCATCCTGGGCAATATCCTTGTTGAGGACGGCACTGCTGATGTTCTGGCCGAAGTCCTCGTAGAGCACCCGTCCGAAGCCCTTCTCCTTGCGCCATGCGGGGATCTCCAGCTTCACGCTGTCCCCCTGGGTGTCGACGATGCTGACCTCGGTGGCCACCTGCAGCACCCCGGCACGCTCGGTGAGTTCAGCATCGGTGTAGAGGTCCACGGACTTGGCGCTGTAGTACTGCTGCCCCTCATCCACGCTGACCGAGGTGGCTTCGCGAACCAGGCTGGCCAGCATGGGATCCTCGCTGCCCATCTGCTCGGGCAGCTTGTGGGCGATACCCTTGTGGCAATCGATGCAGCTCTGATCACGCTCGGCGGCGGGCTCCATGAAACGCCGCGCTTCGTCGGACATCTTGTCCCAGTCCATGCTGTTGTAGTCGTGGCAGCTGCGGCACTCCAGTGAGCCGTTGGCCTTGAAGCGCGCCCACTCGTGCTGGGCCAGCTCCAGGCGCTTCGCCTCAAACTTCTCGGGGGTATCGATGGTGCCGAAGATGGCACCCCAGACCTCCTTGCTCGCCTGCATCTTGCGGGCGATCTTGGCGGTCCAGTCATGGGGCACGTGACAGTCGGAGCAGATGGCCCGGACCCCGGTGCGGTTGGACCAGTGCACGGTGGTCTGCAGCTCCTGGTAGACGTTGTCCTCCATCTCGTGGCAGCTGACGCAGAACTCTTCGGTATTGGTGTACTCCATGGCGGTATTGAAGCCACCCCAGAACACAATGCCGGCGAAGAAGCTGACGATGATGATGACCCCCAGGCTGATATGCACAGGGGGTTTCTTCAGGGTGTTCCACAGCGTTGCAAGGATCTTCATGTCTCGTCTCTCTCTATCAGTAGGGGCTTAACCGCCATGCCCGGGCGGGCCCAGCACGAAGACCTGCAGCATCCACACCACGAAGCCATAGCCGCCCACGACGGCAATGGTCAGCAGTGGCACGACGACCGCCGTGACAAAAAGAAAGGCAAGCCACTCTCGCCGCTTGCCACCGGAGCCAGTTTCGTTCTCGCTCTTGACCTCTGCCATATCGCCCCCTCGCAGGTCAGCCAGCACAGTTTCGGCATGCACAACACGCATGCGCACAATGTTGATTTAATCAGTACGCGAACAGTAGCAGCCTGCCGGGAAATAGCCATGACATTCATCAAGAAATCGCCGCTTCCTTATGATGCATGGTGACGACCTTAGTCCTTCGACCTCGACCGGCCCCGAGACCCGGAATGCATCGCGGCATCCCTTTCGCCATGTTCGCCATCGCTGTCGCTCTCGAAGGCTTCGAGATTCTGCTCGTACTCCTCGGAGTGAATCCAGTCCGCCAGGCGCGCCAGCAGGGCATCCAGCTGGTGGGCCTCGGATACCGCCAAGGGCGCCAGCAGCAACTCCTCGAGAGCATCCGACAATCCTTTCGCCACCTCCCGCTTCGCATCGCCCATCTGCGTGGTGAACAGCCGGAAGCGGCGCGCATCCGCTTCGTCATTCTCGCGCCTCACCAGCTCCTGCTTGATCAACCGCTGGATGATGCGTGACGTGAGGCTGCGCTCCATGCGGGCCTGGTGCGTGAGCTCGACAAAGGTGATCCCCGGATTCTGGCCGATGATCCGCAGCACCCGTACCTCATGAACCTTGAGGCCCACCCGCGCCTGGAAGATATCGTCGTTGGCGCGAATCGCCTCCTGGGCCAGGATATCGAGGCGAAAGGTCAACCTCTCGCGACTGAACGGCTTTGCCACCTCTTGCTCCTTCTTTCATGTTCCGCGGCGAGCGGCAGGCTGGCCCGACAGGGGCCTGCATGGCACCGGACGCTCGCCGCCGGTGTGTCACCCATGATAATCGAATGGGTGACGCGACTATTGATACCAGTCAATATTCTCAATCTGCAACTATCTTAACCTGATCCCAAGAGCAGACCGGTTCGAGCCGAAGCACCCGACTCGCTCCCTTCACTGCTCCTTCGTGGCTGTGCCTCCACCGGTACGGCCTTGAGCGAGCCAATCGAGGACCGTCGTCATGACCCAACCCGCTACCACCTACCAGGGTACCGACAGACTGCTGTACGGCATCATCCTGGGCGTCCTGGCCTTCTGGCTGTTCGCCCAGACCACTCTCAATATCGCCCCCACCATGGCCGCCGACCTGGGGGTAGAACAGAACCTGATGAACATCGCCGTGTCGATCACGGCACTCTTCTCTGGCATCTTCATCGTCGTCGTCGGCGGCCTCGCCGACCGCATCGGCCGCGTCAAGACGGTGATGTGGGGCTTCGTCTTCTCCATCATCGGCTCGCTGCTGATCGGCCTGGCCCCCTCGGGCTCGCTGGGCAGCAGCTTCCTGATGGTGGGGCGGATCTGCCAGGGTCTCTCGGGCGCCTTCATCATGCCGGCGTCCCTGGCGCTGGTGAAGGAGTACTGGGAAGGCGCCGGCCGCCAGCGCGCCATCTCCCTGTGGTCCATGGGCTCCTGGGGCGGCTCCGGCTTTGCCGCCCTGTTCGGCGGCCTGATGGCCCAGAACGTGGGCTGGCGCTGGATCTTCATTATCGCCGCCGCTCTCTCCGTGGTCGGCATGCTGATGGTGCGTGGCACGCCGGAGTCCAAGGCCGAGAACAAGGGCGCCTACAAGTTTGACCTGGTCGGTGTCATCACTTTCATGGTGGCCATGGTCGCACTCCAGGTGCTCGCCACCCAGGGCAGCAAGTTCGGCTGGACCAGCATGGCCTCGTTGGGCCTGATAGCCATCGTCTTCGTGTTCGGCGCCGTCTTCTTCAAGGTCGAGTCCGGCAATCCCAACGCCTTCGTGCAGTTCCGTCTGTTCCGCAACAGCACCTACACCGGTGCTACCATCTCCAACATGCTGCTCAATGCCACCGCCGGCATCATCATCGTCGCCATGCTGGTACTGCAGCAGGGGGGCGGTATCTCGGCCCAGGAAGCCGGCCTGCTGACGCTGGGCTACGCGATCTCCATCCTGGCCTTCATCCGCGTTGGCGAGCGGCTCCTGCAGCGCTTCGGTCCGCGCCAGCCGATGCTGTGGGGCTGCTATATCGTCGGCCTGGCCATCGTGCTGCTGATGCCCACCAACCTGATGCTGGGCAGCTACAAGATCCTCGCCGTTATCGCCTTCTCGCTGTTCGGTGTCGGCCTCGCCTTCTACGCTACTCCCTCTACCGATGCGGCGCTCTCCAACCTGCCCGCCGACCAGTCAGGTGCCGGCGCGGGCATCTACAAGATGGCCTCCTCCCTGGGCGCCTCCTTCGGCGTGGCGATCTCCTCGGCGATCTACACCGCCATCGCAGGCAACAACGCCGGCATCCGCTGGATCGAAGGGGTCATCAGCTTCGTCGGCAACCAGACCAACCTGGCCTCCCGGGAAGCCGCCTTCTTCGCCTTGCTGGTCATGCTGATCATGCTGCTGGTCGCCATCGCCTCGATCGTGCTGACGATCCCCAAGGGCCGCCCGGCCGACCATGCCTGATGCCATAACGGCCCACCGGCCGAGCGGCCGGTGGGCATCAACCGAACGTTGCTGCAACTGCCCTTAGATTGAAGAGGAAAGAGACATGAATGCCATCGTCAAGGAAATCAAGCAGAACGAAACCCAGCTCCGTGAGTGGTTCGAGCACCTGCACCGTCATCCCGAGCTCTCGATGCAGGAGTCGCAGACCGCCAGGTACATCGAGGAGACCCTGCGTAGCCTGGGTGCCTATGAGATCGAGACCGGCGTCGGCAAGCACGGCATCGTCGCCTCGCTGAAGGTCGGCGACAGCGACCGGGCCATCGGCCTGCGGGCCGACTTCGACGCCCTGCCGATCCAGGAAACCAATGATCTGGACTATCGCTCGGAAACCCCCGGTGTCTCGCACCTCTGCGGCCACGACGGCCATACCACCATGCTGCTGGCCGCCGCCAGGCAACTGGCCGAGACCCGTAACTTCGACGGCACTGTGCATCTGATCTTCCAGCCGGCGGAGGAGACCATGGAAGGGAGTCCGGCGATGATCGCCGACGGCCTGTTCGAGCGCTTCCCGATGGACGCGGTGTTCGGCATGCACAACATGCCCGGACTGGAACTCGGCAAGCTCTACTTCACGGAAGGCGACACCATGGCCGCGGTGGACAACTGGGAGGTGGAGATCACCGGCAAGGGCGGCCACGGCGCCTTCCCGGAGCATGCCATCGACCCGGTAGTCGCCGGCTCCTCGCTGGTGATGGCCCTGCAGAGTGTGGTCGCCCGCAATGTGGCCCCCGCCCACCGCGCCGTGGTCACCGTGGGCGCCTTCCAGGCCGGCCAGGCGGGCAACGTGATCGCCCACAGCGCCATCCTGCGCCTCTCCATCCGCACCACCACCCCCGAGGACCGCGAGATGGTGCTGGGCAATATCCGCCGCCTCATCCAGCAGCAGAGTGAATCCTTCGGCTGCACCTCCGAGATCCGCGAGGGCGTGCCGGGCGCCGTGCTGACCAACGACCCCGAGGAGACCCGCAAGGCGGCCGCCATCGCCCGTCAGGCCTTCGGCGAGGAGCTGGTGTTCGAGGAGGGGCCCACCTACCTGGGCTCCGAGGACTTCGCCTTCATGCTGCAGCAGAAGAAGGGCACCTACTGCTTCCTGGGCAATGGCGACACCCCCTTCGTCCACCACCCGGAATATGTACTCAACCCGGAGATCCTGCCCATCGGCGCGGCCTACTGGGTAGCGCTCACCGAGGGCTACCTGGCCAAGCAGGGCTGAGGCTCGGCACCCGCTGCGCCACGGGGCGATTCCGCCCCGTGGCGCCTTGTCGTGGACGGCCTCTTCACGCTAGACGACGGCGCAGAGACACCGCCAGGCATCGGCAGCAGCGCTACTACCAAGGTCGCAGGCTTGACGCGAAAACCACTTGATACCAGCCTCAGGGGGCGCCATTATCAGCGCCCACTCGCCTCCCCCCTGCCAGGGTGGTCGAGCGAGGCCAAGACACTTACTCTCTACCCGATCTGGATTCGAACCCCATGAGCAAAGTCCTGATTATCGGCGCCGGCGGCGTCGGCGGCGTCGTTACCCACAAGTGCGCCCAGCATCCCGAGGTCTTCAGCGAGATCATGCTGGCCAGCCGCAACGAGGCGAAGTGCAAGGCCATCGCCGACCAGCTGGATCGACCGATCCAGACCGCCCGGGTGGATGCCGACGACGTCGAGGCGCTGGTCGCCCTGATCGAGTCGTTCAAGCCCGACGTGCTGATCCACGTGGCCCTGCCCTATCAGGACCTAACCATCATGGAGGCCTGCCTGCGTACCGGCGTGCCCTATCTGGACACCGCCAACTACGAGCATCCGGACGAGGCCAAGTTCGAGTACAAGGAGCAGTGGGCCTTCCAGGAGCGCTACAAGGACGCGGGCAACATGGCCACCCTGGGCTGCGGCTTCGACCCGGGCATGACCAACATCTACTGCGCCTACGCCCAGAAGAACCTGTTCGACGAGATCCACCGCATCGACATCCTGGATGCCAACGGTGGCGACCACGGCTACCCCTTCGCCACCAACTTCAACCCGGAGATCAACATTCGCGAGATCACCGCGAAGGGTCGCTACTGGGAGAAGGGCGAGTGGAAGGAGACCGACCCGCTGGCGGTGAAGCGCACCTTCGACTTCGACGGCATCGGCGAGAAGGACCTCTACCTGCTCTATCACGAGGAGCTCGAGTCCCTCAGTCAGAACATCAAGGGCCTGGAGCGCATCCGCTTCTGGATGACCTTCTCCGACAAGTACATCACCCATCTCAAGGTGCTCGAGAACGTCGGCATGACCAGCATCGAGCCGATCAAGGTGGGAGATACCGAGATCGCCCCGCTGGAGTTCCTCAAGGCGGTGCTGCCCGACCCGGCCTCGCTGGGCCCGCGCACCAAGGGCAAGACCAACATCGGCATCATCGCCGATGGCATCAAGGACGGTAAGCGGCGCAAGGTGCACATCTACAACATCTGCGACCATCAGGAGTGCTACGCCGAGGTGCAGTCCCAGGCCATCTCCTACACCACCGGCGTGCCGGCGGTGACCGGCGCCATGCTGATGCTGGAAGGCATCTGGAAGGGTGACGGCGTGTTCAACGTCGAGCAGCTCGACCCCGACCCCTTCATGGAGCGCATCGGCGAGATGGGCCTGCCCTGGCAGGTGGTCGAGCTCGACCCCGACCACGACCCCCTGGCCTGAGCCATGGCGAACGCACGCGAGCAGGGCCTGGGCTTCGATCTCAATTTCGACGTTATGGCCTGCCCCTCCCCGGCCTATGTGATGGACGACGCCCTGCTGCGCCGCAACCTGGAGCGCCTCGGCGAGGTCCAGGAGCGCAGCGGGGCGAAGATCCTGCTGGCCCTGAAGGGCTTCGCCATGTGGGACACCTTTCCGCTGGTACGCCAGTACCTGGTGGGCACCACGGCCAGCGGCCAGGACGAGGCACGCCTGGGCGCCGAGACCTTCGGCGGCGAGGTCCACTGCTACTCGCCGGCCTTCACCGAGGAGGAGATGCGGGTGGTGCTGCGCTACGCCGACCACCTCAGCTTCAACTCGCCAGGCCAGTGGCAACACTTCCGCGAGACGATCGCGGCAGCGCCCCGCCGGGTCTCCTGCGGCCTGCGGGTCAACCCCGAGCACTCCACGGGCGACGTGCCTCTCTACGACCCCTGTGCGCCAGGCTCGCGGCTCGGCACCCGGGCGGCGGACCTGACGTCGGAGGTGATGGAAGGCCTCGAGGGGCTGCACTTCCATACCCTGTGCGAGCAGAACAGCGACGACCTGGAGTCGACCCTGACGGCCTTCGAGGAGCGCTTCGGCCACTACCTCGCCGGCCTGAAGTGGGTCAACTTCGGGGGCGGACACCATATCACCCGTGACGACTACGACGTCGAGCGGCTGGTGCGGGTGATCCGCGACTTCAAGGCTCGCCATCCGCATCTCGAGGTCTACCTGGAGCCGGGCGAGGCGATCGCCCTGAATACCGGCTACCTGGTATGCACGGTGCTGGATATCGTCGAGAATGACGGCCCCATCGCCATCCTCGACACCTCCGCCACGGCGCATATGCCCGACGTGCTGGAGATGCCCTACCGCCCGCACATCATCGGCGGCGGCGAGCCGAACGAGAAGGGCCACACTTACCGCCTGGGGGGGCAGACCTGCCTGGCCGGCGACGTGATCGGCGACTACTCCTTCGACGCGCCCCTGCAGATCGGCGACCGTCTGGTGTTCACCGACATGGCCCACTACACCATGGTCAAGACCACCACCTTCAACGGCATCCGCCTGCCGTCGATCTGCCGGATCGACGAGGCGAGCCGCGAGGTGCGCACGGTCAGGACCTTCGGCTATGTGGACTATATGCAGCGGCTGAGCTGAGCCTCCCTGCCCTGCCGCTGGCCTCGCGAAGCCCCCTCACGGGGGCTTTTTCGTGGTGGTTCAGGGTGGGCGCGGAACACCTGCCCCTTCACCACTCCCCCCGCGGGCTCTATGGTGAGGAAAAGCCACTGCCACAGGGAGCCCGTGATGCCCGAGATCTACAAGTTCGGCGGCGCCTCGATAAAGGACGCCGAGGCCATCCGCCGCCTCGGCGAGCTGCTGTCCCGCCACGACCTGCACCCTCGCGCCCTGGTCGTCTCGGCGATGGGCAAGACCACCAACGCCCTGGAGGCCCTGCTCGACGCCGCCCGCGGCGATGAGCCCGGCCCCTATCGCGAACGCCTCGAGGCTCTGCGCGATGATCACCTGGCGGTGGCGAAGACGCTGTTCGACTCGGGCTCCGCGGCCGAGGCCGACCTGGAGCGGCTGCTGGAGGAGCTCGATGCCGCCCACCGGGCCCACTGCGATGCCCCCTACCCGATGCACTATGACCAGACCGTGGGATTCGGCGAGCTGCTCTCCACCACCCTGGTAGCCGCCTGGCTCAACGAGATCGGCCTGCCCACCCGCTGGTGTGATGCCCGCGAGCTGATCGTCACCGACGACCACCACCAGGCCGCCGGGGTCGACTGGCGCGAGACCTGCAACCGCCTGCAAACGCTGGCCAACGAGGAGGAAGCCCTGCTGCTGACCCAGGGCTTTATCGGCGCCACCGCAGGCGGCACCATGACCACCCTGGGGCGCGAGGGCTCCGACTTCAGCGCCGCCATCCTCGCCCACTGCCTGGATGCGCCGGGCCTGACCATCTGGAAGGACGTCACCGGGGTCTTCAACGCCGACCCCGGGCGCTTCGACAACGCCCGCCAGCTCGAGCGCCTGAGCTACGCCGAGGCCGTGGAGCAGAGCTGGCACGGCGCCAAGGTGATCCACCCCCGCACCCTGGCCCCGCTGCAGCGCAAGGCGATCCCGCTCACCGTGCGCTCCTTCCTCGAGCCCGGGGCCACCCCCAGCCGCATCGGCCCGGAGCCCGGCGACGGCGACCGCCAGCCCGCCTGCATCCTGCGCGACGACCAGCGCCTGCTCGACATCAGCCCCGCGGACTTCCGCTTCATGGACGAGGCGTGCCTGGGGGAGGTGCTCGGCCTCCTGGCCCGCCATGGCCTGCACGCCAACTACCTCGCGTGCGAGGCGATGCGCCTGAGACTGGCCATCAATGACGATGCCGCCAAGTGCGCCGCGCTGCTGGCCGACCTGCGAGGAGACTACCGGGTCGAATGCCGGGAAGGGCTGACCCTGCTGACCGTGCGCCACCCCGGCGATGGTCTGCTGCAGCTGCTGAGCGGCGACATGCCGGTCGTCGCCGAGCAGTGCAGCGCCACCACCGCCCAGCGGCTCTTCCCCTCCGACGCCTGCCCGACTGCCTGGCACCTGCCGGACTAGGCGCGCCGCGTGGCCAGTCTCTGCCCGGCATGATGGCCGGCCCAGGCAGCGCCGAGCCAGGCCACCAGGCTCAGTGCCACATAGCCCAGGGCCGTCACGAAGCGCCCCTGGCTGAGCATCACCAGGGTCTCGAGGCCGAACAGCGAGAAGGTGGTGAAGCCGCCACTGAAGCCGGCGACCAGGAAGGGCTGCCAGCGTGCCACCCGGCCATGGGCACGGCCCGCGGCGTAGGCGGCGAACAGCGCAATCAGCCCGGAGCCTGCCAGGTTCACCACCAGGGTCGCCCAGGGAAAGTCGGGGGTCGCCAGCCAAGCGCCGAGCTGATAGCGCAGCACGCTGCCCAGCCCGCTGCCCAGGCCGACTGCGGCGTAGGCCCGCCAGGCACTCATGCCAGGCCTCCCGTCAGCCAGGCACCCAGAGCCAGGGCGGCGAGCCCGGCGACCAGGGTCATCGCCATGTAGCCGATGGCCGCCGTCTCGCGGCCCTGCTGCCACAGCGTCACCGCCTGCAGGCTGAGCGACGACACCGTGGTGTAGCCGCCCAGCAGGCCGATGGCGAGCAGGGACCAGGCGGTGTTCGACACGCCCGGGGCGGGGAAGCCGAGCACACCGGCCAGCATCCCCATGGCCAAGGCGCCACTCAGGTTGACCGCCAGGGTACCCCAGGGCAGATGGGCTCCCAGCTGCCGGCCCACGGCGTTGCCGAGAGCCAGGCGCACCATGCCTCCCAGCGCCCCGCCGAGCAGTACCGACAGCAGTTCCAGCATGCCTGACCGTCTCCCTGAAACGAAAAACGCCACCCGAGGGTGGCGAAAGAGTATCGCATGCTTGCCGCGCCGACGGCAGGAGGCGCCGCCGACAGGACAAAGATGGCACAAACAGATCAGGATGTACAATTAATGTACATGTATGTGCCGTGACAGGCCCCGGGGTCGTGGCCTCACGGCAAAGCCCGTATCATGTCGACCTGACACCTCATCGCCCCACACGCCAAGAGACGGAGGTCACCGCGTGAACCCCAAGCGAGTCCTACCCCTGATGCTCGGCTGGCTGCTGCTTGTCCTGCTGGCGCTGGCGGGTCCTGCCCAGGCGCAGCAAGAGAGCGGCGGCGGAGAACCGCCAGCCTACTCCACCCTGGCCGACCTGCTCGAGAACGAACAGACCCGCCAGGAGCTGATCGACCAGCTGCGCGGCATGGCCGGCGACGTGGCCGAATCGGCCCCCGCCGAGGAAGCCGCCGCCGAGCCCTCGCTGCCGCGACAGCTGGCCCAGGTCACCAGCCGCGTCGCCGGCGACGTCGGCGCCCAGTTCGACGCCATCGCCTCCGCCATCGGCGGCATGTTCGCCAGTGACCTGGAGAGCACCTTCGACATGGCGGCCTTCACCAGCGCCGCCATCAACCTGGGCCTGGTCATCCTGGCGACCTTCGTGGTGTTCGCTGTCGTCCGTCGCCTGGCTCGGCCGCTGTTCACCGGCATCAGCCAGTGGTCGCTCAACGGCAGCGGGCTGACCCCGATCCTGCGCCTGATCATCTGCGTGGCCCTGGCCGCCGTGGTGGACGTCCTGATCGTGGCCTTCGCCTATCTGGGTGGCAACCTGATCGCCACCTTCGCCATCGGCGAGACCGGTGAGCTCTCCACTCGCGCCTCGCTGTTCCTCAACGCCTTCCTGGTGATCGAGCTGCTCAAGGCCGGGGTGCGCATGCTGTTTGCCTCCCGCTACGAGGGGCTGCGCCTGCTGCCCATCGGCTCCGACGAGGCCTCCTACTGGAACCGCTGGATCGCTCGGCTGATCGGCCTGGTGGGCTACGGGCTGATGGTGGTGGTGCCTCTGGTCAACGCCTACGTGTCACCGGCAGTGGGTCAGGGCCTGGGCACCCTGATCATGATCGGCGCCTTCCTCTATGCCGTGGTGGTGGTGCTCAGGAACCGCAAGCGCCTGCGCGACGCCATCAACGCCAAGGCCAGCCAGGCCACCATGGCGGCGAGCCGCGTCACCCTGCAGCTGTTCGCGCGCACCTGGCACCTGTTCGCCCTGGCCTACTTCGTCATGGTCCTGGTCTTGACCCTGACGCGCCCCGCCGATGCCCTGCCCTACGTGCTCTTCGCCACCCTCAAGACCATCGCCGCAGTGGTGGTGGGCCTGCTGGCCTCCAGCTTCCTGACCCAGACCATCGGCCGGCGCATCCGCCTGTCCGATGACCTGCGGCGCAAGCTGCCGCTCCTCGAGCCGCGCCTCAACAGCTACGTGCCCAACGCCCTGCGGGTCATCCGCACGGTGATCGTGGTGCTGGTGGTGATGGTGGTGCTCAACGCCTGGGGCGCCTTCGACCTCGCCGCCTGGTACGCCTCCGAGGCGGGCCGGGGCCTGGTCGGCAAGCTGGTCAGCGTGGCGATGATCCTGGCCATCGCGGTCATGGTATGGCTGGCGCTGGCCAGCCTGATCGAGCACAAGCTCAACCCCGAGACCGGCGGCGGCGTGCCCTCGGCGCGTGCCCAGACCCTGCTCTCGCTGTTCCGCAACGCCCTGGCCATCGCCCTGATCACCATGACGGCGATGATCGTGCTAGCCGAGATCGGCATCAATATCGGGCCGCTGATCGCCGGTGCCGGTGTGCTGGGCCTGGCCATCGGTTTCGGCGCCCAGAAGCTGGTGCAGGACATCATCACCGGCATCTTCATCCAGGTGGAGAACGCCATGAACACCGGCGACGTGGTCACCGTGGGCGGCGTCACCGGTACCGCCGAGAAGCTCAGCATCCGCTCGGTGGGCATCCGCGACCTCTCCGGCACCTACCACGTGGTGCCCTTCTCCAGCGTGGACACCGTCTCCAACTACATGCGCGAGTTCGGCAACCACGTGGGCGAGTACGGCATCGCCTACCGCGAGAATATCGACGAAGCGATCGAGCAGCTCAAGGTGGCCTTCGAGGACCTCAAGGCCAGCGACGAGCATGGCCACAAGCTGCTGGCGCCGCTCGATGTGGCCGGCGTCATCGCCCTGGCCGACAGCTCGGTGAATATTCGGGTGATCATCAAGACCACCCCCGGCGACCAGTGGGCGGTGGGGCGTGCCTACAACCGCCTGGTCAAGCTGCGCTTCGACGAGGCCGGCATCGAGATCCCCTTCCCGCACACCACCCTCTACTTCGGCGAGGACAAGCAGGGGGACTCCCCGGCCGCCAATGTGCGGGTGCTGGAATCTCGCAGCAGGGCCCGGCAGGCCGAACCTGCCTCCGCTGCCGCACACCGCGACGCTCAGGAGATCAGCAACCCGGAGCACGAGAAGCCCAGCGGTGACGACGTGGACGAGCCCGACGAGCCCTGAGCCCGACGACTCGGCCACACCAAACAGCGGGGCCGCCTTCGGGCGGCCTCGCTGTTTTTGTTTCTGCCCCGGATACACGAAGGGGGCGCCGAAGCGCCCCCTGGAGTGGTGTGGGTGAGGTGGAGTGTTGGAAAGAATCAGGCTGCCTTCAGGAAGCCTTCTTCGCCTCCTTGCCCTCTCCAAGCACGTCCTTGTCCTCGCTGGGCTGCGGCAGGGAGGGTAGTGACTTGTCGAGCAGCTCCACGCTCTGGCGGTAGTAGAGCTGGCTCTTCTGGTGCTCGCCCAGGTTGGCGAAGAGCCGCGCCAGCTCGGCACACACCACGCCACTCGGCCGCTGGCGCTGGCTCGCCTCGAAGTACTCCTGAGCCTTGCCCCAGTAGGCGTTGCGCAGCGCCAGGCGACCCAGGGTGAGCAGCAGGTCGGGATCGTTGGGCCGCTCCTGCAGCCACTTCTCGGCGGTGACCAGCTGACGCGAGGCATCCACGTCGAGCAGGCCATAGCGCAGCACCAGGCGGCTATCCCAGCTCTCCTTGAGGGAGTGGCGCAGCAGCCGCTCGGCGATGGGCTCCTGGCCGCCGCGCACCAGCGCCTCGGCGTAGAGCACGATCAGCTCGACGTCGCCACGCAGGTGGTCGGGCATGTCCGCCCACAGGCTGCGCACCGTCTCGATGTCGCTGCCCTCGCGGGCCTCGCGCACGATCAGCTCGCGGTAGGCACGCCGCTCGAGCTGGTCGCGCTCCTCGCGGGAGATCAGCTGCTGGGCGCCCAGGCGCGGCATCAGGCGGCGCAGGCCATCCCAGTCGCTGACGCTGAGGTAGGCCTGCTTGAGCTGCTTGAGCACCTGGGGGTGGTTGGGCAGCTGGCGGTCGAGGCGGGTCAGGATGGCCAGCGCCTCCTCGTACTGCTGACGGTCGAGCATCAGCTGGGCCTGCATCATGCCCACCGCGGTATCGGCGCCCTCGGTGCTTAGATGGGCCCGCTTGAGCAGGGTATCGGCCTGGTCGAAGCGACCCTGGTAGTGAGCCGCCAGCGCCGCTGAGAGGTAGTTGACCAGCGGGGTGCTGGAGTCGTCCGCCGCCTTGACCAGCGACTTCTCGGCCTTCTTCCAGCGCCCCTCGGCCAGCGCCACCAGGCCGCGCACGGTGCGCTTCATGGCAGTGCGGTTGCGCGAGCGGCTGTTCCACACCTTGAAGCGCGACACCGGGCGCGACAGGCGCATCAGCAGGCGCAGCGCGAAGTGCAGCACCAGGAAGGCCGCCAGCAGCAGCACCAGGCCGAACCAGAAGGAGGTCTGGAATGAGGTGTCACCCACCCGCACCAGCCAGTAGCCGGGCACCGACATCATCAGCTGCCCGAACAGCGCACCGATGGCCAGGCCCAGGACGATGATCAGTATCAGCTTTCTCATGCCTCATCTCCCTGGCGCGACTCGAAGCGCCGCTCGATGAAGGTGGCCAGGGCCTGCTGCGAGCCGCTGATGTCGGGCAGCTCGGGACGCACCGCCTCACCCTTCAGCTCACCCAGCCGCGCGAGGACCGACTGCACGCCGCTGTCATCGGTGTCGTAGTAGCCTTCGATCAGGGTGATCGCCTTGTCGAGGCTGGCCTCGTAGAGCTCCTCCTCTTCCTTGAGCAGGGCCAGCTGGGCCTGCTCGATCACCAGGCGCACACTCTGGCGCAGGTAGGACTCCTGCTCCGGCGAGATCAGCGCCTCCAGGGCCTCGTCGTGCTGGCGCACGGTGACCAGGTCCTTGAGCTCCTGACCGAAGCTCGACAGCTGCTGCTGCCAGGAGCCGCTGGGCGCCTCCTGCATGCCGGAGCTGGCGGTGATCTCATCGATATCCTGGGAGAGCGGACGCCCGGCGATCTGCTCCTGCTGGGCGTTGAGCGCCAGCCACAGGCCGGTGCGATCCACTTGCGGCACCGCCTCCAGGGCGGAGAGCTCGCTGGCGATCTCGCGGCGCACCGGTACCAGCGCCGGGTTGTCGGCCTCCTTCAGGCGGGCGTCGGCGGTGCGCAGCAGCGCCGCGGCACCCTGAACATCACGCTCCAGCTGCAGGCGCTGGTTGGCCAGGCGCAAGAGGTAAGCGGCCTCGGCGTGCAGCCAGTCGCGCTCGTCGGTCTCCTGCTCGCTTGCAAGCTCGGCCAGCACCCGGTCGAGGGTCTCGTCGACCTCGCCACGGTAGTCGCTGAAGTCGCTCTCGAGGGAGGCCACGGCCTCCTCGAGAGCCGCCTGGCGCTCGCCCTCGGCCTCCTCGAAGCGTGACTGCAGCTGGTTCAGGTCGCTGGCGGTGGCGGACTGGCTGGTCTGGGACTCCAGTTCGGCGATGCGCGCCTGCTGGGCGTCGAGCTTCTGCCACGCCTGCCAGCCGAACAGGCCGGCGGCGATGGCCAGCAGGACGACCAGCACGATCGCCACCATGCCGGCCTTGCCCCCCTTGCCATCGCCGCCACCACCGGCAGGCGTGCCGGGCTTGCCACCACTCCCGCCCGGCTGCGACTTGCCGGCCTGGGACGGGGCCGCTTCGGCCTTGTCGGCGGCGGGTTTCGATGACGACGCCCGTGTGTCAGTGGCCTTCTGGTCGGCCGGCTTGTCGGCCTCCTGCTTGCCGCCCGAGGACTGGCCGGCCGCCGACGACTCGGCGGATGCCTGGCTCTGAGCGGGCCTGGTGGCCTCGCTCCTGCCGGTGCCGCCGCCCTGGTTGGGCTTGTCATGCCGACGCGAACGACGTCTGCCGGAGGCGTTGCCTCTGCTTGCCTCGTCTCCCGAGGTCGCCGACTGTGCGCCGTCAGACGCCTTCTGTTCTTCCTGCTCGTGTGGTTGCTTGCTCATCTTGTCGCTAGCCCTTTTCGAGATCGTCTTGATCGACATCGGCTTCCTGCGGGTCACAGGCATCGGCCACGGCCGCCGCCAGCGCCGTCGGGGTGGCGCCACGCGCCACCACGGAGTCGCGAAACCCCAGCTTGCCGGCCAGTGTAGCCAACCGGGCGCTGGAAACGATTAGCGGTTGGTTCAAGGCGGCGCCTGAACACCATCTTGCCAGATATTCGAGGATTTCTCCGCTACTGACCACCAGCGCACGGAAGTCGCCCGCCGCGAGGCAGTCGGCCATGGCCGGCTCGGGGGGCTGGAGGGTGCGTCGGTAGACGGCCAGGCGGGTCACCCGGGCACCGCGCTCGGTGAGCGTCTCGGCCAGCAGGGTGCGCCCGCCTTCGCCGGCCACCAGCAGGATCTTCTCGTCGTGAAGTGTGCGCAGGGAGCCCAGGGTCAGCAGGGCCTCGCTGGTATCCTCGCCGGCAGTCGACGGCGGCACATGGACGCGCACCCCGAGCCGCTCATGCAGGACGGCGGCGGTGGCCGCTCCCACGGCGTAGTAGTCGATGCCCAGTGGCAGTTGGGGCCAGTAGCGGTCCAGCGCCTCGGCGAGGCACACCGCGGCGAAGGGGCTCACCACCACCACGCGCCGGAAGTGGTCGAAGTCGAGCCAGGCGGCGCGCTGCTCGGGAGTCTCGGGCAATGCCTCGACGCGCATCGCCTCGAGGCGCGCCACCGGTAGCCCGCGCGCCTCGATGGCCGCGGCGAGCACGGCACCGCGCTCACCGGGACGGGTGATCACCACCGGCGGCTGAATATCCATCAGCCGGCGCCGTAGACCTCGGCGAGAATCTCCCCGGCGCCCATCTCCAGCAGCTCCTCGGCGACGCGAATACCCAGCGCCTCGGGCTCATGGATCGAGCCGCGCCCCTCGGCGCGCAGCACCCTGGCACCATCAGGGGTGCCCACCAGGGCGCGCAGCCACAGGGTCTGGCCATCGTTCTCGAATACCGCATGGCCACCGATGGGCACCTGGCAGCCCCCCTCGAGGCGGGTGTTCATGGCGCGCTCGGCGCGCACCCGGGTGGCGGTATCGGGATCATCCAGCGGCGCCAGCAGGTTGATCAGCTCGGGATCGTGGAGGCGACACTCGATGCCCAGGGCGCCCTGGCCACAGGCCGGCAGGCACACCTCGGGCGGCAGCTCCTGGGCGATGCGTGCGTCCAGCTCCAGGCGACGCAGGCCGGAGGTGGCCAGGATGATGGCATCGAACTCACCGTCATCGAGCTTGCCCAGCCGGGTCTGGACATTGCCGCGCAGGCTGAGGATCTCCAGGTCCGGGCGCGCCTCCTTGACCTGCAGGCCGCGGCGCAGGCTGGAGGTGCCCACCCGAGCCCCCTCGGGCAGCTCATCGAAGCTGGCGTAGTGGTTGGAGACGAAGGCGTCGGTGGCCTCGGCGCCGGCCAGGATCACCGAGAGGCCAAGCCCCTCGGGGAAGTGCATGGGCACATCCTTCATGGAGTGCACGGCGATATCGGCGCGGCCGTCGAGCATCGACTCCTCGAGCTCCTTCACGAAGAGCCCCTTGCCGCCCACCTTGGCCAGCGGGGTATCGAGGATCTTGTCACCGCGGGTGGACATGGCCACCAGCTCCACCTCGAGGCCGGGATGGAGGGCCAGCAGACGATCGCGGACATGTTCGGCCTGCCACATGGCCAGTTGACTCTTGCGCGTGGCGATACGCAGCTTGGTGATGGCTTGCACGAAGTTCTCCCTGTACCGGTTTCCTCGCTGGCGGCGAGCCAGCGCCGACACCCGGTGAAGTTGGCATGCGTGACGCACGGTTACCCTCATCATAAAGCACGCGGCCAAGGAGGAAAAATCCACGCCCCGGGCGGCCAGGCGCCCCTCGCCTGCCTCGGCGACTCTGGTACACTCCTGCCATGTCGCGCCTGCCGCCGCGAGACCGGCGGCCGCGGGGGGCCCTCGCCCCCAGCCAACCGCAACCCGTCATGCAGGATCCCAAGCCGATGACCTCGAACTCTTCCAGCCCCGGCACCAACCAGTCCTGGGGGGGCCGCTTCAGCGAGCCCACCGACGCCTTCGTCGCCCGCTTCACCGCCTCGGAGGCCTTCGACCGCCGCCTGGCCTTCCACGACATCCAGGGCTCCATCGCCCACGCCACCATGCTGGCCCGGGTCGGCGTGCTCGAGGAGGCCGAGCGCGACGCCATCATCGCGGGGCTCGACGAGGTGCGCGGCGAGATCGAGCGCGGCGAGTTCCCGTGGTCCGTGGAGCTCGAGGACGTGCACATGAACATCGAGGCACGCCTGACCGCGAAGATCGGCATCACCGGCAAGAAGCTGCATACCGGTCGCTCGCGCAACGACCAGGTGGCCACCGATATCCGCCTCTTCCTGCGTGACGAGATCGACCAGGTGGCCATGGAGCTGGCCCGCCTGCGCGAAGGGCTGATCGAGCTCGCCGACCGCGAGGCCGACACCATCATGCCGGGCTTCACCCACCTGCAGACCGCCCAGCCGGTGACCTTCGGCCACCATCTGCTGGCCTGGCAGGAGATGCTGGCCCGGGATCACGAGCGGCTTCTCGACTGCCGCAAGCGGGTCAACGTGATGCCGCTGGGCGCCGCCGCGCTGGCCGGCACCACCTACCCCATCGACCGGCATGTCACCGCCGAGCTGCTGGGCTTCGAGCGCCCCGCCGAGAACAGCCTCGACGCGGTCAGCGATCGCGACTTCGCCATCGAGTTCACCGCCTTCGCCAGCCTGCTGCTGATGCACATGTCGCGCATGAGCGAGGAGCTGGTGCTGTGGACCAGCGCCCAGTTCGACTTCATCGACCTGCCCGACCGCTTCTGCACCGGCTCCTCCATCATGCCGCAGAAGAAGAACCCCGACGTGCCCGAGCTGGTGCGCGGCAAGTCCGGCCGGGTCTACGGCCACCTGATGGGCCTGCTGACCCTGATGAAGTCCCAGCCGCTGGCCTACAACAAGGACAACCAGGAGGACAAGGAGCCGCTGTTCGACGCCGTGGACACGGTCAAGGACTGCCTCAAGGCCTTCGCCGACATGATCCCCGCCATCGAGCCGAAGAAGGCCAGCATGGCCGAGGCAGCCCGCCGCGGCTTCTCCACCGCCACCGACCTGGCCGACTACCTGGTGCGCAAGGGGGTGGCCTTCCGTGACGCCCACGAGATCGTCGGCGAGTCAGTGGCCTTCGGCATCCGCGAAGGCAAGGACCTCTCCGAGATGACCCTCGACGAGCTCCGGCAGTTCTCCGACACCATCGAGCAGGACGTCTTCGAGGTGCTGACCCTGGAGGGCTCGGTAGCCGCCCGCAACCATATCGGCGGCACCGCCCCCGACCAGGTGCGCGCCGCCGCCCAGCGGGCCCGCGAGGCCCTCGCTGCCCTGACAGGAGGTGCCTGATGGCCCGACTTGCCGTCCCGGCGCTCGGCCTGGCACTGATCCTGGGGCTCGCCGGCTGTGGCCAGAAGGGGCCGCTCTACCTGCCCGATGACGAGCAGGCCGCCGAGCAGTATGGTCCCCGTGAGGCCGCGCAGAGCGAAGAGGAAAGCCCCGCGGGCGACGACGCCGAGCGCGAGGGCAGCGAACCCCGGGAGGACGAGGAGTAGCCATGGACCACTTCAACTACCGCGACGGCGTGCTCTACGGCGAGGAGGTCCCGCTGACCCGCATCGCCGAGGAGTTCGGCACGCCCTGCTACGTCTACTCCAAGGCCACCCTGGCGCGCCACTTCCGTGCTTACACCGAGGCGCTGGGCAGCCATCCGCACCTGATCTGCTATGCGGTCAAGGCCAACTCCAATCTGGCGGTGCTGGGGCTGCTGGCCCGCCTGGGCGCCGGCTTCGACATCGTCTCGATGGGCGAGCTGGAGCGGGTGCTGGCCGCCGGCGGCGACCCGGCCAGGGTGGTCTTCTCCGGCGTGGCCAAGCAGGAGGCCGAGATGGCCCGGGCGCTGGAGGTGGGCATCAAGTGCTTCAACGTGGAGTCGCGCCCCGAGCTCGAGCGCCTCGACGCCGTGGCCGGGCGGCTCGGCAAGGTCGCCCCGGTGTCGCTGCGGGTCAACCCGGATGTCGACGCCGGCACCCACCCCTATATCTCCACCGGGCTCAAGGACAACAAGTTCGGCATCCCGGTGGACGAGGCGCTGGCGGTCTACGAACTGGCCGCCACGCTTCCCAACGTGCGCATCACCGGCCTGGACTGCCATATCGGCTCCCAGCTCACCGAGCTCTCGCCCTTCCTGGACGCCCTGGACCGCCTGCTGGTGCTGCTCGAGACCCTGCGCGAGCGCGGCATCGAGGTGGAGCACCTGGACCTGGGCGGCGGCCTCGGCGTGCCCTACCGTGACGAGCATCCGCCGGCGCCCTTCGACTACGCCACCGCCCTGCTCGAGCGGCTCTCGAGCTGGCCCGGCAGCGAGCGCCTGACCCTGCTCTTCGAGCCGGGCCGCTCCATCGCCGCCAATGCCGGGGTGCTGCTGACCCGGGTGGAGTTCCTCAAGCCCGGCGAGACCAAGAACTTCGCCATCGTCGACGCCGCCATGAACGACCTGATCCGTCCCGCGCTCTACCAGGCATGGCAGGCGATCCTGCCGGTAGACACGCGCCGTGCGCGGCAGAGCGCCACCTACGACGTGGTGGGCCCGGTCTGCGAGACCGGTGACTTCCTGGGCAAGGAGCGTGAGCTTGCCATCGCCCCCGGCGACCTGCTGGCGGTGCGCTCCGCCGGGGCCTATGGCTTCGTGATGGCCTCCAACTACAACAGCCGCCCGCGCCCCGCCGAGGTGATGGTGGATGGCGACCAGGCCCACCTGGTGCGTCGTCGCGAACGCCTCGAAGAGCTGTGGGCAGGCGAGTCCCTGCTGCCGGAAGAGCCGCTGCCGGAGGGAGCGCGCTGATGCTGCTGCACTTCACCAAGATGCATGGCCTCGGCAACGACTTCATGATGGTCGACCTGGTGACCCAGCGCGCCCACTTCACCGACGCCCAGGTGCGCCGCCTGGCCGACCGTCGCTTCGGTGTCGGCTTCGACCAGCTGCTGGTGGTCGAGCCGCCCCGGGACCCGGACATGGACTTCCGCTATCGCATCTACAACGCCGACGGCAGCGAGGTGGAGAACTGCGGCAATGGCGCGCGCTGCTTCGCCCGCTTCGTGCGCGACCAGCGCCTGACCCACAAGCGCGAGATCCACGTGGAGACCGCCGGCGGCCCGCTGGTGCTGAAGGTGGAGGACGACGGCCGTATCCGGGTCGACATGGGCGAGCCGCGCTTCGCCCCCGAGGCCCTGCCCTTCACCCCCGAGCCCTTCGAGGCGACCGAGGACCGCGTACTGCACGCCCTGGACGTCGACGGCGAGCGCCTCGAGGTGGGTGTGGTCTCCATGGGCAACCCCCATGCGGTGCTGCGGGTCGACGACGTCGACACGGCTCCCGTCGAGCGTCTGGGGCCGGCCATCGAGGCCCACCCGCGCTTCCCGAGACGCGTCAACGCCGGCTTCATGCAGGTCGTGTCGGCGCACGAGATCCGCCTGCGTGTCTACGAGCGGGGCAGCGGCGAAACCCTGGCCTGCGGCACCGGCGCCTGCGCCGCGGTGGCCAGCGGCATCCGCCAGGGAGTGCTGGAGAGCCCGGTCAACGTGCATCTGCCGGGGGGCGAGCTGACCATCGAGTGGGCCGGCCCCGGCCACCCCCTGTTCATGACCGGCCCCGCCGAGCGCGTCTTCGATGGCCGCCTGGTGCTTTACTGAGAGAGCTAACCCGATTTCGCGACCCCGCGAGGAGATGGCATGTCACGAGCCGCCCCAGAACCGCGCAAGACCCTCGACCCGGACCGGGTCGCCGAATGGCTGGCCACCCATCCCGACTTCTTCGTCGGCCGCGAAGGCCTGCTGCAGCAGCTCAAGGTGCCCCACCCCGAGGCGCGCGGCGCCACCTCGCTGCTCGAGCGCCTGGTCCACGACCTGAGAACACGCGCCGAGCAGGCCGAGTGGCGCCTGGAGCAGCTGCTGGAGTCGGCGCGCCACAACGAGGCCCAGTACCGGCGCACCCGCGAGCTGGTGCTGGCGCTGGTGGAGGCCCAGGACCGCGACGCCCTGGGGCAGGCGCTGGCCACCCACCTCGCCGAGCACTTCGCCACGCCCGCGGTGGCGCTGTGGTGCCCGTCCAGCCTCTCCGATGCCGAGCCGCACCCGCCCCAGGCCCCGCGCCAGGTGCTCGACGAGCATGCCGGGTCACGCCTGGCGGCGCTGCTCGACGGCCGCACCAGCCGCTGTACCCGACTGACACCTACCGACTGGAAGCGCCTGCTGCCCCACACCAGCGCACCGCGTCGCTCGGGCTCCTGCGCCATCACCCGGCTGAGCCTGGGCGAGCCGCTGGGGTACCTGGTGCTGGCCAGCCCCGATCCCGATCACTTCCGGGCCAGCATGGACACCCTGTTCACCGAATATGTGGGCGACGTGGTGGCACGGCTGCTGATACGCCTCGGCCCCGAGCATGCCTAGCCCCGGACCGCTCGCCGCCGAGGTGGAGGCCTTCCTGGCCAGGCTCGCGCGCACCGCCAGTCTCGCCACCCTGGACGCCTACCGGCGCGACCTGACCCGCCTGCTCGACTTCCTGGAGGAGCAGGAGGTGACGGCATGGCGCCAGCTGGATGCCGGCCTGATGCGCCGCTTCCTGGGCGGCGAGCGGGCCCGGGGCCTGGCGCCACGCAGCCTGGCCCGGCGTCGCTCGGCCTGCTCGCGCCTGGCCGACCACCTGCTCGCCGCGGGCCACCTCGACCACAACCCGGTGGCACTGGTGCGCAGCCCGCGTCAGCCCCGCCACCTGCCACGCCCGGTGGACGTGGATCGCCTGGCGAACTTCCTGGATACGCCCCACGACGGCTCCCCCCTGGCGGTGCGCGACCAGGCGATGCTCGAACTCTTCTACTCCAGCGGCCTGCGCCTGGCGGAGCTGGCGGGGCTCGACCTCGACGACCTGCGCGACGAGCGGGTACGGGTGCTGGGCAAGGGCGGCAAGCCGCGCCAGGTTCCGGTGGGATCGCGTGCCCGCCAGGCGCTGCAGGCCTGGACCGGTGTGCGCGCGGCCATGGCCGCCCCCGGCGAGACCGCCCTGTTCGTGGGCAAGCGCGGTACCCGGCTGGGTCATCGCGCCATCCAGCAGCGCCTGGCGCTGATCGCCCGGCGCCGCGGGCTCGACGAACACCTCCACCCCCACCGCCTGCGCCACTCCTTCGCCAGTCACCTGCTGGAGTCGAGCCAGGACCTGCGCGCCGTCCAGGAGCTGCTGGGCCACGCCAACCTCTCCACCACCCAGGTCTATACCCACCTCGACTGGCAGCACCTGGCGGCCAGCTACGATGCCGCCCACCCCCGGGCGCGGCGTCGACACAACGACGAGACCCCGACATGAGCCTCGAGGCGATCACCTTCGACCTGGACGACACCCTGTGGGACAACGGCGGCGTGATGACGCGCACCGAGCAGGGCCACTACGCCTGGCTCGACGCGGCGCTGGCCGAGCAGGCGGCCGAGGCCTCCAGCGGCCGCTTCGCCGCGCGCTTCCCGCTGGAGGCCTTCGTGGCGCGCCGCCAGGCCCTGGCCACCGCCCATCCGCCACGCCGCGGCGACTTCACCTGGCTGCGCCGACGGGCGCTGGCCGAGCTGCTGGGGGAGTACGGGCTGACGAATGAACACGCCGAACACTGGGCGGACCGGGCCATGGAGCGCTTCATGGCGCTCAGGCACGAGGTGGAACCGCACCCTGAGGTGGAGACGCTGCTCGAGGCGCTGGGACGACGTTACCGGCTGGCCAGCATCACCAACGGCAACGTCGAGGTCACGCGCCTGCCGCTGGGCCGCCACTTCCCGGTGGCCGTCGCCGCCGGTGAGCTGCTCGCCCCCAAGCCCGACCCGCGCCCCTTCCTGCTGGCGATGTCACGCCTGGGCGTACACCCCGCGCGAGCACTCCACGTGGGCGACTCCTGGGAGGAGGATGCCCTGCCCGCCCGTCGCCTGGGCATGCGCGCGGCGTGGATCGGCCCCGACGACCGCCCGATGCCCCAGGGCATCCACCGCCTGGCCCATGTGCGCGAGCTGCCGGAGCTGATTCGCTGGCTGGAAGCACGGAGCTGACCCCCGGCAAGGAGCGCCGTGGACCCCGGCAAGGAGCGCCGTGGACAAGCCGAAGAAGGCCGTCCACGGGAAAGCTCCGACCGAAAGTTACGCTTCTGTGGGCCCCAGCAGCCAGGCATCCAGGCGCGCCTCGAGCTCCTCGATACCCTGCCCCTTGAGTGACGAGAAGAGCTGGATACTCACCAGGTCCTCCCACTCGCGCAGCCGCGAACGCACCTGCTGCAGGGCGCTCGCCGCGGGGCCGCGCTTGAGCTTGTCGGCCTTGGTCAACAGGATATGCACCGGCATCTCCTGGGCATCGGCCCAGCCGAGCATGGTCTGGTCGAACTCGGACAGCGGGTGGCGCACATCCATCACCAGCACCAGGCCCTTGAGCGAGGCGCGGCGCTGAAGGTAGTCGGAGAGGTGGCGCTGCCACTCCAGCTTGACCGACTCGGGCACCTTGGCGTATCCATAGCCGGGCAGGTCCACCAGGCGCCGGTCGAGGTTGTCACCCAGCGAGAAGAAGTTGATCAGCTGAGTCCGCCCAGGCGTCTTGGAGATCCGCGCCAGCGCATTCTGCCGGGTCAAGGTATTGATTGCGCTTGATTTTCCCGCATTCGAGCGGCCGGCGAAGGCCACCTCGGCACCGTCGTCCGCCGGGCACTTGGCCAGGGTCGGAGCGCTGATAAGGAAGCGGGCGGTCTGGTAGTTGAGACGAGAGTTGAGTCGCGCCATGGGCAAGAATTCCTGACATTGATCAAGGGCCTGGCGGCTTGCATTCCCGCCGGCGGGGTGATTCGGTATAATACAGTGTCTTTTGTCTGCGACCCGGGGCACGCTAGTGTACCACCGCGCCCACGACGTCCGCGATTGGCCCGCTCGATAACCCATAGGCTGGCCGGCGTCGCGATCCGGGCGACACCCAGGGTACGTACCGGTCAACAACGTAACGGCATAGTGGATTAGCGATGAGAAAGTTACTGGCAAGCCTGGCAATCACCATGGGCGCCGTCGGCGCCGCCCACGCAGACCTCGAGGCCGATGCCGATGCGGCAGCCGGTCGCGACAAGGCCGCCGCCTGTGCGGCATGTCACGGCCAGGAGGGCATCAGTCCCACCGGCGCCTTCCCCAACCTGGCGGGTCAGCAGGCCTCCTACCTGGCCAAGCAGATCATGGACATCCGCGACGGCAATCGCGTGGTGCCGCAGATGGCCGGCCAGGTCGACAACTTCTCCGACCAGGACGCCTGGGACGTAGCCAAGTTCTATGCCGACAAGGACGCGGCCCTGGGCCAGGCCGACCCGGACGAGGCGCTGGTCGCCCGCGGCCGCGAACTGTATCGCGCCGGCGACATGGCCAAGGGCATCCCGGCCTGCGCCGCCTGCCACACCCCCACCGGCCAGGGCATCGGCACCGCCGTCTACCCGGCGCTCTCCGGCCAGCATCCCGAGTACACCCTGGCCACCCTACAGGCCTTCGCCTCCGGCGAGCGGGCCAATGATCCGGCCAACATCATGCGCGACATCGCCAGCAAGATGAGCGATGCCGACATGGAGGCCGTGGCCAACTACGTGCTGGGCCTGCACTGAGACCGTCTCGGTCAGCGCATCTGCACACAGTCGGGGCGGCCTTCGGGCCGCCCCTGGCATATTTGCCGTAGCGTGCGTGGGGAACCCGAGCCCGACGACGCGCTCAAAGGCAGCGACACCCGGCCCGCCGGGACGCGATTCATCCCAAGGAGAGAGATGCCCATGTTGAAACCCCTGATGCTCGTGCTCGCCGGCCTCGCCCTGCCGGGCCTGGCCTCGGCCCAGAACCTGGTCGAGGGTGAGCACTACGAGGTGCTGCCCGAGCCGGTGGAGACCCGCGTGGACGAGGGCCAGATCGAGGTCACCGAGGCCTTCTGGTACGGCTGCCCCCACTGCGACAACCTCGAGGAGCCGCTCAACGCCTGGGTCGCCGAGCTTCCCGACGACGTCAGCTTCCAGCGTATGCCGGCCACCATGGGCGGCGACTGGAACCAGCACGCCCTGGCCTTCTACGCCGCCGAGGAGCTGGGCATCCTCGACGCCATCCATGACGACTTCTTCCACGCCATTCACGAGGAGGGCCGCAGCCTGACCGGGAATGCCGAGATCGCCGAGTTCTTCAGCGACTACGGCGTGAGCGAGGAGGAGGCACAGCAGGCGCTGGGCTCCTTCGCGGTGAAGAGCCAGGTCAACCAGGCCAATTCCCGCATGCGCAAGATGCGCCTGATGGGCGTCCCGGCACTGATCGTCGACGGCCGCTACCTGGTCAGCCCGAGCAGCGCCGGCAGCCTGGCCAACATGCCACAGATCGCCGAGGCCCTGGTCGGGAAGGTCCGCGAGGAGCGTGAAGACTGAGATGTCTCACCTGGCCGAGGCAAGGATGCCGCCCCTTGAGGGCGGCCACCTCAAGCTGCTCACCTTCAACCTGCAGGTGGGCATCCAGACCTCGGCCTATCATCACTACCTGACCCGCAGCTGGCAGCACCTGCTGCCTCATCCCCGGCGACAGCACCGCCTGGACATGGTTAGCGAGGTGCTGGGGCGCTTCGACATCGTCGGTCTTCAGGAGGCCGACGGTGGCAGTTTCCGCTCCAGCCACGTCAACCAGGTGGAGTACCTCGCCACCCATGGCGGCTTCCCCCATCACTTCCAGCAGCTCAATCGCAATCTGGGCCGCATCGCCCAGCACAGCAACGGCCTGCTGTCACGACTCCCTCCCGCCCGCATCGAGGAGCACCAGCTCCCCGGCACGCTACCCGGACGCGGCGCCATCCACGCCCGCTTCGGCGAGGGCCCCGACGCGCTACACCTGTTCGTCGCCCACCTGGCGCTGAGCCACCGAGGCCGGGTACGCCAGCTCGACTACCTCTCCGAGATCATCCAGCCGTTGCGCCATGTGGTGGTGATGGGCGACCTCAACTGTACCCCCGAGCAGCTCCACGGCCACCAGCGCTTCAGCGCCGCGCTGCCGCTGCACCCGGTACGGCCGCCACTCAGCTATCCCTCCTGGCAGCCACGCCGTGCCCTGGACCATATCCTTCTCTCCAATTCCCTGGAGGCCGACGAGGTCCGCGTGCTCGACCACCTGTTCTCCGACCACCTGCCGATTGCCGTGGATATTCGCCTGCCGGCGGCTTGCCTGAAGGCCCTCACCCCACGCCTCAAGGACCACCAGGACTGACCGCGTTGGCCGCGGATAGGTGACGCTGGCCGGGGAATCGGCGAAGATGCGCCTCCGGATCAACTGGCAGCGGAGGAGACATGCCCCACCCTCGCCACCTGGGCCTGCTGAGGGGCCTCGACGCCGTGACCGACCTTGTCGGCCGCGCCACCGCCTGGCTGGTACTCGCCATGATGGCGGTGCAGTTCGCCATCGTGGTGATGCGCTACATCTTCGGCGTCCACAGCATCGCCCTGCAGGAGTCGGTGATGTACATGCACGCCATGGTATTCATGCTCGGGGCCGCCTGGACCCTGCGCCATGACGCCCATGTGCGCGTCGATATCTTCTATCGCAAGCGCTCGCCTCGGGGTCGCGCCGCCACCGACCTGTTCGGCACCCTCTTCCTGCTGCTTCCGGTGACCCTGTATATCCTGCTCGGCAGCTTCGGCTATGTCGGCAGCAGCTGGGCCATCCTCGAGCGCTCCCCGGATGGGGGCATCCCCGCGGTGTTCCTGCTCAAGAGCCTGATCCTGGTGATGGCGGCCCTGCTGCTGCTGCAGGGCATCGCCCAGCTGATCCGCCAGACGCTGATCCTCAAGGGTCGCCTCTCCTCCGATACGCCGACCCACGAGGAGAAGCTGTAATGCTCGCAACGCTGCTCGAACTGATGCCCCTGGTGCTGTTTGCCACCATCTGCGGCGTGCTGATGCTGGGTTATCCGGTGGCACTGTCGCTGGCGGGCACCGCCCTGATCTTCGCCGGTCTGGGCTTCGCGCTTACCCACCTGGGGGTTCCCGTCCCCTTCGAGGCGGGCTACCTCAGCGCCATGCCCAACCGCCTCTACGGCATCATGACCAACCAGACCCTGCTGGCGGTGCCGCTGTTCGTGCTGATGGGGGTGCTGCTGGAGAAGTCGCGGGTCGCCGAGACCCTGCTCGACGCCATGGCCCTGGCCTTCGGCTCGCTGCGCGGCGGGCTGGGCATCGCCGTGGTGATGGTCGGCATGCTGCTCGCGGCCTCCACCGGCATCGTCGGCGCCACCGTGGTGACCATGGGTCTGCTGTCGCTGCCCACCATGCTCAAACGCGGCTACTCCGCCTCGCTGGCCACCGGCACCATCTGCGCCACTGGTACCCTGGGCCAGATCATCCCGCCCTCCATCGCCCTGGTACTGCTCGGCGACGTGCTCTCCAACGCCTACCAGCAGGCCCAGCTGGCGATGGGCGTATGGAGCCCCAGGACCCTCTCGGTGGGCGACCTCTTCATCGGTGCGCTCGTCCCGGGCGTGCTGCTGGTGGCCGCCTATATCGTCTACGTGATCCTGACTGCCTGGCTGCGCCCCAGCGTGGCCCCGCCGGTGGACCGACAGGCACTGATGGAGGAGCTCGGCCACAGCGGCAGCCTCTGGCCACTGCTGCTCAAGGGGCTGCTGCCGCCGGTGCTGCTGATCGTGGCCGTGCTGGGCTCGATCCTCGGCGGCTTCGCCACGCCTACCGAGGCCTCGGCGGTGGGCGCCGCCGGCGCCTTCCTGCTGGCCCTGACCAATCGCCGTCTGAACCTTCGCATGCTGCGCGAGGTGGTCCACTCCACCGCCCAGGTCACCAGCATGGTGTTCCTGATCCTGATCGGCGCCGCGCTCTTCTCGCTGGTGTTCCGCGCCTTCGGTGGCGAGGAGCTGGTCATCGAACTGTTCGAGGCGCTGCCCGGCGGCGTGGTGGGCGTCACCCTGGTGGTGATGCTGGTGATCTTCCTGCTCGGCTTCATCCTCGACTTCATCGAGATCACCTTCGTGGTGGTGCCCATCGTCGGGCCGGTGCTGCTGGCCATGGGGCTCGACCCCATCTGGCTGGGGATCATGATCGCTGTGAACCTGCAGACCTCGTTCCTGACACCGCCCTTCGGCTTCGCGCTCTTCTACCTGCGTGGGGTGACGCCAGAATCGGTACCCACCTCGGCGATCTACCGCGGGGTGCTGCCCTTCATCCTGATCCAGCTCGGCATGCTGGGGGCGCTGGCGCTGTTCCCGGGACTGGCCACCTGGCTGCCCGGGGTGCTCTAGCCACGCGCGGCGAGCTACTGGCAGAGCGGCGCCAGCCACGCCTCGGCGAGCCACAGCACCAGCGCATAGCGCGCCGCCTTGGCCACGCCGATCAGCAGGATGGCCCGCCACCACGGAAGCCGGAAGAGGCCGGCCAGCACGGTGAGCGGGTCGCCCACCACCGGCACCCAGGAGGCCAGCAGGCTCCACTCGCCGAAGCGGAGGTACCAGCGCTCGGCCCGCGCCAGGCTCGCCGGCGAGGCGGGAAACCAGCGACGCCCCTGGAAATGGCGCGCATAGCGGCCCAGGGCCACGTTGACCAGGCTGCCCAGGGTGTTGCCGGCGGTGGCCACCGCCCACAGGGCGAGGGCGGGCTGCTCCAGGCACCACAGCCGTGCCAGCCATGCCTCGGAGCCACCGGGCAGCAGGGTGGCACTGGCCAGGGCCACCAGGAAGAGGCTCAGCATGGCCTACCCCCCACTCCTTGCAGTAGGCTGGAAACCTTCCAATGACCCTGTGATGACATGACGATGACGCCCCTCTCAGACCGGATTCCCAATGCCCTGACCATCGCCGGCTCCGACCCCAGCGGCGGCGCCGGCATCCAGGCCGACCTCAAGACCTTCTCGGCGCTCGGCGCCTATGCTACCAGCGTCATTACCGCCCTGACCGCCCAGAACACGCGTGGCGTCAGCGGGGTTCACCCGGTGCCCGCCGACTTTATCGCCGCTCAGCTCGCGACCCTGCTCGACGACGTGCGCATCGATGCGGCGAAGATCGGCATGGTGGCCAGCCGCGAAGTGGCCGAGGTGATCCGCGACGCCCTGGCGCGACGCCGGCCGCGCTGGGTGGTGCTTGACCCGGTGATGGTGGCCAAGAGCGGCGACATCCTGGTCGACGACGCCGGCATCCGCGCGGTACGCGAGGTGCTGGTGCCGCTGGCCGACCTGGTGACCCCCAACCTGCCCGAGGCGGCGGTGCTGCTGGACACCCCGGCGCCGACCGACCGCGCCGGCATGCTGGCGATGGCCCCGGCGCTGCGTGAGCTGGGCGCCGGGGCCACCCTGCTCAAGGGCGGCCACCTGCACGGCGAGGAGTGCCCCGACCTGCTGGTCACCGCCGAGGCGGCCACCTGGATCGAGGGGGCGCGGGTCGACACCGCCAACCTCCACGGTACCGGCTGCACCCTCTCCTCGGCGATCGCCGCACGCCTCGCCCGGGGCGATGCCCTCGAGGAGGCGGTGGCCGCGGCCAAGCACTGGCTTGGAGCAGCGCTGGCCGCCAGCCGGCGGCTGGATGTGGGGCACGGCCACGGGCCGGTACACCACTTCCACGCCTGGTGGTAGTGGCCTTTCGCGCATCTCGCCTTGCAGGCCCGGCCGGCGCCTCCCATGCTGAAGGTCTACACCGCCGTGGCGCCACGCCAAGGAGCCGTCATGACCCCGACCCTGCTGTTTGCCTGCGACCTCTCGGCCGAGAACCGCGCCGCCTTCGCCAGGGCGGTGCGCCTGGCCGGTGAACAGGGCGCGCGTCTCGACGTCATCCATGTCCTCGACCCCTACCTGCCACGCCGCGTGCTCCACGATCTGGAGGAGGCCGTGGTGGCCGACATGCAGGCCACCCTCACCGATATCCGCGAGGACTACGCCCTGCCCGAGCCGCGGGTGCTGATGCAGACGGTCACCGGCTCCCCCTATGCCGAGATCATCCGCGAGGCCCACGAACGCGAGGTGGACATGATCGTGCTGGGGGCTCACCGCAAGCGGGGCCAGCCCGATCTGGTGGCCGGCACCACCCTGGCCCGGGTGCTGCGCAGTGCTCCCTGCCCGGTGCTCTCGGTGAGCCACACCGCCAGCCAGGGCTGGGAAGAGATCCTGCTGCCCATGGACTTCTCGCTCACCTCCCGCCACACCCTGCGCGAGACCCTCCGCCGCTTTCCCGACACCCGCCTGACCCTGCTCCACGCCTGGGATATCCCCGGTGAGCGCGAGCTCGGCTCCCGCGGCGACTTCGCCCGCTGGCGCGACCGCGAGGTGGCACGCCTGCAGAGCCAGCTGGAGACCGAGGTGGAACGCCTGATGGCCGAGCTCGACGACGTGCCCGAGGTGGAACTGGTGCTGGAGCAGGGCGCGCCCCTGGAGGTGCTGATGAACCGCCTGCGTCGCCAGCCGCCCGACCTGCTGGCGCTGGGCAGCCGCGGCCAGCTGGGTCGCCACAGCCAGATCACCGAGTCGCTGCTGGCCGAGCCCCACTGCGACATCATGCTGTGTCGTGCCTGGTAGCGAGCAAATAAATAGACAGAACTTGTACATGGTGGCATTGTCTGCACAGGAAGATCCCCTTCTCCTGGAGGCACTGCCATGCATCTGTTTCCCCTTATCTCCCTGCTGGCGCTCCTGCTGCTTGCCCCCACGGCCAGCGCCCAGGCCAGCGAGCGCGTGGAGGTCAACGGCGCCCGCTTCACCACCCAGCTCGAGGTCGACGGCCAGCCCTTCCATCTGGTCGGCCACGGCCTGTTCCGTTACATGATCTGGGACGCCTATGCCGGGGCCTACTACCAGGCGCCGGAGAGCCGGACGCCCGCCCCCCTGGACGAGATCCCGCGGCGCCTGGAGCTGGAGTACTTCCACGCCATCGAGGCCGACGACTTCGCCGGCGTCACCCGCGACCGGGTCCGCGAGAACCTCGGCGAGGCCGGCTACCGCGAGCTGCTGGCGGGGCTCAACGCCTTCACCCGCGCCTACCGCAGCGTCGAGCCCGGTGACCGCTATGCCCTGACCTGGAGTGACGAGGAACTCAGCCTGGCACTGAACGACGAGGAGCTCTACCGGGGCGGAGACACGGCCCTGGCCGAGGCACTCTTCGCCATCTGGCTGGGTGCGTCGCCGCTCAAGGAGAACTTCCGTGACTCCCTGCTGGGGCGCGGCTGAGCCTCGCCGCGTGCTACCCTGCGCGCGTTCGAGATCGTCGGGAGACTCAGGATGAAGGCGTTGATCCAGCGCGTGACCCGCGCCAGCGTGGAGGTAGAGGGACGCACCGTGGGCGCCATCGACCACGGCCTGCTGGCCCTGGTCGGGGTAGAGAAGGGCGACGACGAGGCCGCCGTGGAGCGCCTGCTGCACAAGCTGCTGCACTACCGCGTGTTCAGCGATGCCGATGGCAAGATGAACCTCAACCTGCAGCAGGTCGATGGCGGCCTGCTGCTGGTCTCCCAGTTCACCCTGGCCGCGGATACCCGCAAGGGGCTGCGGCCCAGCTTCTCAAGCGCCGCCCCGCCCGCCGAGGGCGACCGCCTCTTCCACCTGCTGCTGGCGCGCGCCGAGGCGGCCTGGCCGAAGGTCGCCAGCGGCGAGTTCGCCGCCGACATGCAGGTCACGCTGGTCAACGACGGTCCGGTGACCTTCCTGCTCGAAAGCTAGCCGCCCAGTTCGGCCTGCATCGCCTCGAGGGCCTCCTCGGCGACGAGCCACTCCGCCTCCAGATCGTCGAGACGCGACTTGAGCTCGCCCTGGCGGGCCAGGGTCGTGGTGAGCTCCTCCTTGCGGGCGGAATCGGTGTAGAGCTCGGCATCACCCAACAGCGCTTCCACCTCGGCAAGTTGTGACTGGACCTTGTCCATGGTCTGCTCGACGCGGTCGCGCTGCTTCTTCAGCGGGCGCAGCTTCTCGCGCTGCTCGGCGGCGGCACGACGCGACGCCTTGCGATCCTCCTTCGGCGCGCCCTCCTCGACCTGGCGTTCCTCCTTGTCGCCGCGGGCCTCGCGCCGCTCGCCCTCCAGGCGCGCCTTGAGCCACAGGCGATAGTCCTCCAGGTCGCCATCGAAGGGCTCCACCCGATGGTCGGCCACCCGCCAGAACTCGTCCACGCTGGCGCGCAGCAGGTGGCGGTCGTGGGAGACGATGATCACCGTGCCCTCGAAGCCCGCCAGGGCCTCGGTCAGCGCCTCGCGCATCTCGAGATCCAGATGGTTGGTGGGCTCGTCGAGCAGCAGCAGGTTGGGCTTCTGCCAGGCCACCAGGGCCAGCGCCAGACGCGCCTTCTCGCCCCCCGAGAAGCGCCCCACCTCGCCGAACACATCGTTGCCCGGGAAGCCGAAGCCGCCCAGGAAGTTGCGGATCTCCTGGTCGCTGGCGGTGGGCGAGAGACGCTGCACATGCATGAAGGGGGTGGAGGCGAGATCCAGCCCCTCGAGCTGGTGCTGGGCGAAGTAGCCGACCTTGAGGTGCTCGCCGGCCACCCGCTTGCCGGCGAGCAGCGGCAGTTCACCGATCAGCGACTTGATCAGGGTCGACTTGCCGGCGCCGTTGGGACCCAGCAGGCCGATACGCTGCCCGGGCAGCAGCGTCAGCCTGACGTTGTCGAGCTGTACCGACTCATGGCCCGCCTCGTCGCGATAGCCCAGCCGCGCCTCGTCCAGCACCAGCAACGGGTGGGAGGTCTTCTCCGCGGCGGGCAGGGTGAAGTGAAAGGGCGAGTCGGCGTGAGCCACGGCGATATCGCCCATGCGCTCGAGCATCTTCAGACGGCTCTGGGCTGCGCGCGCCTTGGTGGCCTTGGCACGAAAGCGCGCCACGAAGCGCTCGATCTCCTCACGGCGCGCCTGCTGCTTGGCGGCCTCGGCCTGCTGCAGGGCCAGCTTCTCGGCCCGGGTGCGCTCGAAGGTGGTGTAGTTGCCGCGATAGAGCACCAGCGAGCGGCGATCGAAGTGCACGATGCAGTCGCACACCGCATCCAGGAAGTCACGGTCGTGGGAGATCAGCAGCAGCGTGCCGGGATAGCGCGTCAGCCACTGCTCCAGCCACAGCAAGGCGTCGAGGTCGAGGTGGTTGGTGGGCTCGTCGAGCAGCAGCAGGTCGGAGGGCATGAACAGGGTGCGTGCCAGGTTGACGCGCATCCGCCAGCCGCCGGAGAAGGATGCCAGGGGGCGATCGAGGTGGGCCTGCGAAAAGCCCAGGCCCACCAGCAGCTGGGCGGCCCTGGCCGGGGCGCTGTAGCCGTCGAGTGCCTCGATGACACCGTGCAACTCCGCCTCGCGATGGTCGTCGCTCGCCTCCCTGGCGGCCGCCAGGGCCGCCTCGGCCCGACGCAGCTCGGCATGGCCGTCAAGGACGTGATCGAGCAACGAGCGGTCCAGCGCCTCCACCTCCTGGGCCATATGGGCGATGCGCTGGCCGCCACTCATCTCGACCTCGCCACGATCCGGCGCCAGCTCGCCGAGCAGCAGCTTGAACAGGCTCGACTTGCCGGCCCCGTTGGGGCCGACGATGCCCGCCTTGTGACCGGCGTGCAGGGTGAGGTCGGCGCCCTCGAGCAGGGCCTGGGTGCCGCGTTGCAGGGAAACTTGGCGCAGTGCGATCATGCGAGCTCCACGAGGATGCGGCCGCCGCTCGACGCGGCGACGAAAAAACCATGACCGACGATTCTACCGAAATGCTGGCCGCCTTGCGGTGCCGACTCGCCGAGTCGCCACTCTGGCCCTTCGCCCTGGCGCTCTATGCACGCCCGGGCGTCGAGGCCGCCTGCCTGCAACTGCAGGATGAGGCCGGCGTCGACGTCTGCGAGCTGCTGTGGCGCTGCTGGCTGCTTCACCATGGTGCCATCCCGGAGCCGGGCAGCGAGACGGCCCTCGCGAAGGTGCGCCGCTGGCAGCGCGAGGTCACCACCCCGCTGCGGCGACTGCGCCGCGAACTCAAGGCCGCCGCCGCCGAGCACCATGGCGTGGCCCAGCTGCGCGAGACCCTCAAGCGGGCCGAGCTGCAGGCCGAGCGCGAGACGCTCGCACGCCTGCAAGCCGTGGCGATGACCGGGCCGCTGCGCCGACGCGCTGCGGGCGACCCGGCGCCGCAGGAACTTCTTTCGAATGTCCTGCAACTGAAGAAAAAAGCCCATCTTTCAACGCTCAATAGCCTGGTGATGCGCCTTGACCCTCCCCGGGGCCCACGCTAGCCTGAAAATCAGCCGTGTGAATGTGAATTCACCAGATGCCGCGTGGCGAGCGCTTGCGCCGCCCCGGGCAAAACCTGCAGAGGGACCACAAGAATGAAGTCACACAAGCTGTTGACCACCGCCGGTATCGGCGCACTGATGTTCGGCATGACCTCCGCCGCCATGGCAGACAACTGGCGCTACGCCCACGAGGAGTACGAAGGCGACGTGCAGGACGTCTTCGCCGTGGCCTTCAAGGAGTATGTCGAGGAGAACTCCGACCACAGCGTCCAGATCTACCGCTTCGGCGAGCTGGGCGAGTCCGACGACATCATGGAGCAGACCCAGAACGGCATCCTGCAGTTCGTCAACCAGTCGCCGGGCTTCACCGGCTCGCTGATCCCGTCGGCACAGATCTTCTTCATCCCCTATCTGCTGCCCACCGAGATGGAGACGGTGCTCGAGTTCTTCGACGAGAGCAAGGCCATCAACGAGATGTTCCCGGAGCTCTACGCCGAGCAGGGCCTGGAGCTGCTCAAGATGTACCCCGAGGGCGAGATGGTGATCACCACCGACGAGCCCATCGAATCCGTGGATGACTTCCAGAACAAGAAGATCCGCGTGATGACCAACCCGCTGCTCTCCGAGACCTACAACGCCTTCGGCGCGACGCCCACGCCGCTGCCCTGGGGTGAGGTCTACGGCGGCCTGCAGACCGGCATCCTCGACGGCCAGGAGAACCCGATCTTCTGGATCGAGTCCGGTGGCCTCTATGAGGTCTCCCCGCACCTGACCTTTACCGGCCACGGCTGGTTCACCACCGCCATGATGGCCAACCAGGACTTCTTCGAGGGTCTCTCCGACGAAGACAAGGAACTCGTACGCGAAGCCTCCGGTGCGGCCTACGACCACACCATCGAGCATATCCAGGGCCTGGCCGAGGAGTCGCTCAACAAGATCACGGAAGCCTGCGACAACTGCACCGTCACCCGCCTGGATGACGAGCAGATCGCCAAGCTCAAGGAGCAGGCACCGCAGGTCGAGGAGAAGTTCGTCGAGATGGCCGGCGAGCAGGGCCAGGAGCTGCTCGAGCAGTTCAAGGCTGACCTCGAGGCCGTGACCTCCGACGAGGAGTAATTCGCTTCCCGTCGCCATGACAGGGGGTGGCCCATAGCGGGTCACCCCCTTGTTCGTTGCGTGCATCCAGCGTTGACCCCGGGACCACACCTCGCCTCTACGCGGCGTATCCTGACAGTCGAGAAGCCGTTGCTTGATACACGGCCAACAACCAACTGCATGCTGAAGGGAGTGCAGCCATGACAGATGAAGAAGCCGAAAACGCCTATCGCTCGGGCCTGCCCGGCCCGCTGGGCGTCATCGATACCCTGATCAGCAAGCTGGAGGCGGTGCTGCTGGCCATGGGCGTGCTGCTGATGGCTATCAACACCATCGCCAACGTCATCGCCCGCTTCGTGCTCGGCGACAGCATCTTCTTTACCGGCGAGATCAACCGCATCCTGATCATCATGATCACCTTCGCCGGCATCGGCTATGCGGCGCGCCACGGCCGCCACATCCGCATGTCGGCCATCTACGATGCGCTGCCGGTGGGCGGCCGCCGTGCCCTGATGATCTTCATCGCCCTGTTCACCTCGCTGGTGATGTTCTTCCTGCTCTACTACTCGCTCATCTATATCCTCGACCTCCAGTCCAAGGGTCGGGTACTGCCGGCACTGGGCTTTCCGATCTGGCTGATCTATGTCTGGGCGCCACTGGGCTTTTTGATCACCGGCATCCAGTACCTGCTCACCGCCATCAAGAACATGACCTCAAGGGATGTCTACCTGTCGACCGGCGTGGTCGATGGCTACAAGGACACGGAAACGGAAGTCTGACGCAGGGCGCTACGCTCGGGGGAACGCACTATGACCACAATAATGGTTTGCACCATGATCGCCCTGCTGTTGCTGGGCTTTCCGATGATGATCCCGCTGATCACCGCCGCGGTGATCGGCTTCTTCATGATGTTCAACGGCCTGGGGCAGATGGATACCCTGATCCAGCAGATGATGGCCGGTATCCGGCCCGCGTCGCTGATCGCGGTGCCGATGTTCATCCTCGCCGCCGACATCATGACCCGCGGCCAGTCGGCCGACCGCCTGATCGCCATGGTGATGTCCTTCATCGGCCATATAAAGGGTGGCCTGGCGGTCTCCACCGCCACCTCCTGCACCCTGTTCGGCGCCGTCTCGGGCTCTACCCAGGCCACCGTGGTAGCAGTGGGCTCCCCGCTGCGTCCCAAGATGCTCAAGGCCGGATACTCCGACTCCTTTACCCTCGCGCTGATCATCAACGCCAGTGATATCGCCTTCTTGATCCCGCCGAGCATCGGCATGATCATCTACGGGGTCATCTCCGAGACCTCCATCGCCGAGCTCTTTATCGCCGGCATCGGCCCGGGCCTGATGATCCTGGCGATGTTCTCCGCCTACTGCGTCGCCTACGCCATCATCCGCGATGTGCCCACCGAAGCCAGGGCCAACTGGAGCCAACGCCTTACCGCCGTTCGTCAGGCACTGTGGCCCCTGGGCTTCCCGGTGATCATCGTCGGCGGCATCTACGGCGGCGTCTTCAGCCCCACCGAGGCCGCGGCGGCCTGCGTGCTCTACGCGGTCTTCCTGGAATTCGTCATCTTCCGTTCGCTGAAAATGCAGCATATCTACGCCATCGCCAAGTCCACCGGCCTGATCACCGCGGTGGTGTTCATCCTGGTAGCGGCGGGCAACGGCTTCTCCTGGATCATCTCCTTCGCGCAGATTCCCCAGGCGATCCTGGAGGCCGTGGGCATCAACGAGGCCGGACCTACCGGCGTGCTGATCGCGATCTGCATCTCCTTCTTCGTGGCCTGCATGTTCGTCGATCCCATCGTGGTGATCCTGGTGCTGACGCCGATCTTCGCCCCGGCGATCGCCGCTACCGGCCTCGATCCGGTGCTGGTGGGTATCCTGATCACCCTGCAGGTCGCCATCGGCTCGGCCACGCCACCCTTCGGCTGTGACATCTTCACCGCCATCGCGATCTTCAAGCGCCCCTACCTGGACGTGATCAAGGGCACGCCACCCTTCATCTTCATGCTGGTACTGGCCGCGGCGCTGCTGATCATGTTCCCGCAGATCGCCCTGTTCCTGCGCGACGTGGCGTTCAACTGATCCAAGGAGAGTGAACCATGTTCAATCGGATCCTGGTCCCGGTGGATGGCTCCAAGGGCGCGCTCAAGGCACTCGAGAAGGGCGTGGGGCTGCAGCTGCTGACCGGAGCGGAGCTCTACCTGCTGTGCGTCTTCAAGCACCACAGCCTGCTCGAGGCATCGCTCTCCATGGTGCGCCCCGACAAGCTGGAGATACCCGACGACGCCCTCAAGGAGTACGCCACCGAGATCGCCGTGCATGCCAAGAACCAGGCCATCGAGATGGGAGTGCCGGCCGACAAGCTGCGCGCCTTCGTCAAGGGCGGGCGTCCCTCGCGTACCATCGTGCGCTTCGCCCGCAAGCGCGAGTGCGACCTGATCGTGATCGGCGCCCAGGGCACCAACGGCGACAAGAGCCTGCTGCTGGGCAGCGTCTCCCAGCGCGTGGCGGGCTCTGCCCACTGCCCCACCCTGGTGGTCTGACCCCGCCCCCGGCCCGTGCCACCACAGTTAGCTCGGTCTCGGTAGCGAAAGGCGCCGGGGACAGGTCGTAGAGGGGGTCCTATGCCAGGGATGGCATCGGTAGCGCCCAGGGACGGGTTTACAGCGCCCCCTCGCAGGCCTGTCTCCGGAAAAGCCTTGAGCGATGTTGCCATCCATCTACGACTCCCCCGGCCCGGTTTCGCGCTGCTGCGGAACCGGGCCGGCCCTGTTAGAGTCCCAAGGTTCGCATTCACCCAGGCGCCCGACGGCGCCGGAACCACAAGGGACTTCCATGAAACGACTGCTGACCACCGCCTCTCTCGCCGCCCTGCTGGGTGCCGCCCCCCTGGCATTCGGCGCCATGGAAAGTGACGACGAGAAACTCGGCTACAGCCTGGGCGTGACCCTGGGCCAGAGCATCCAGCAGGACGTCGAGGACCTCGATGTCGACGCCTTCACCCAGGCGATCCAGGATGTCTTCGCCGGCGAGGATCTCGCGCTGAGCGACGAGGAGATGGCCGAGGCGCTGATGAATTTCCAGCAGCAGGCCGCCGCCGCTCGCCAGGCGGAGGCCGAAGCCGCCGCCGAGGCCAACCGCGCCGAGGGCGAGGCCTACCTGGCCGAGAACGCCGAACGCGATGGCGTCGAGACCACCGACTCCGGCCTGCAGTACCGCGAACTGGAATCCGGTGATGGCGCCACCCCCGGCGCTCAGGACAGCGTCGAGGTGCACTACGAGGGTACCCTGATCGACGGCACCGTCTTCGACAGCTCCTATGAGCGCGGCGAGCCGGTCAGCTTTCGTGTCGACCAGGTGATCGAGGGCTGGCAGGAGGCCCTGCAGCTGATGAGCGTGGGCGACACCTGGGAGATCGTGATCCCCGCCGAGCTGGCCTATGGCGCCCAGGGCCAGGGCCCCATCGGCCCCAACGAGACGCTGACCTTCAAGGTCGAGTTGCTCGGTATCGACGACGCGGAAGCCTCCTCCGGCGACAGCCAGGACAATGAGTAAGTCGCAGCGAGGCGCCTGGGTAGCCGTCGCGCTGCTCGCGGCACTCCCCTCGACTGCGCTGCTTGCCGAAACCTCACCGCCTGCCGATACCCCACCACAACGGCTCCCCGCGCTGGGCGCAAGCAGCGCGGGCGCCAGCGTGCTCGGCGTCTCCTCGGGAGGCTATATGGCCACCCAGCTGGCGGTGGCCTGGCCCGAACGTTTCGCGGGACTCGGCGTGCTGGCCGCCGGCCCCTGGTCGTGTGCCCAGGGCTCGCTGGGGCTGGCGCTGGGCCAGTGCATGACCACCCGGCGCGGCATGCCCGACCTGCAGGCGCTGGAGCAGCGCCTGGCCGACTACCGCGAGCGCGAACTGGTGGGCGAGGCCGAGGCGCTGGAGGCACTCAGGGTCTATGTCTGGCACGGCGACGCCGATACGGTGGTCGAGCCACGCCTGGGCGCGGCGCTGGCCGAGCAGTTCCAGGGCTGGCTCGGCGATCCGTCACAGCTGCAGCTACGCCAGGACGCGGAAGTGGGTCACGGCTGGCCCGTGGATGCGGCGGTGATCCCGTCCGACGCCGGCGAGCTTGCCGACTGCCGTGAGGGGGGTGCCCCCCACCTGCTGGCCTGCGATCTGGATATCGCCGGCGATGCCCTGGCCTGGCTCCACGGCGAGCAGGCACCTCCCGCCAGCGATGGGCTGGACGGTGAGCTGCTGCGCTTCGATCAGGGCGACTTCGAGGCCAAGGGACTGGCCGATACCGGCTACCTGTTCGTGCCGGAGGGGTGCGAGGCGGGTGACTGTGCGGTCAGCCTGGCACTGCACGGCTGCAGCATGGGCGCCGAGCAGATCGGTGAGACCTTCGTGCGCCACACCGGGCTCAACGCCTGGGCGGCGGAGAACCGGCGCATCGTGCTCTATCCCCAGGCCGAGACCCGCCTGGGCAACCCCCAAGGCTGCTGGGACTGGTGGGGCTATGCGGAGAGCACCTGGCAGCTCGACCCCCTGCACGACAGCCGCCAAGGCAGCCAGACACGCGCACTGATGGCGATGCTGGAGCGCCTGCAGGAAGACCCCTCGCCACGCTGATCGCCCGGTGGTGAGGGCAAGGGTGCCTAGAGCGTCTCGTGCAGTGCGGCGAGCAGTCCCTGGTGGGAGGGGGAGTAGAGCACCCGCCGCTGGATCTGCCCCTCACGATCGACCAGGTAGAGCGACGAGCTATGGTCGATGGTGTAGCCCATGGCCGAATCCGGCGCCTCGACCTTGCGCCACACCACGCCGTAGCGCTCGGCCAGCTCCTCGAGCTGGGCCTGGCTGCCGGTGGCACCGATGAAGCGCTCGCCGAAGAAGGCCAGATACTCCTCCAGCCGCTCGAGGCTGTCGCGCTCCGGATCCACCGAGACCATCAGCGGCACCACGCGCTGGCGCTGGGCGGGCTCGAGCTCGGCCAGCGCCTGACGCACCACCGCCAGGCTCATCGGGCAGACGTCGGGGCAGTAGGTATAGCCGAAGAAGAGTACCGCCAGCTGGTCCTCCTCGAGCTGAGTCAGCGAGAAGTCACCCTGGGTCGAGGGGAGCTCCACCGGCCCTCCGACCGGGCCGCCATCGCCCCCGGAGGCCAGCAGCTGCTGGTACCAGCCGACGCCACCCACCGCCAGCAGCAGCACGATCAGGACAACACCGGCCCAGACTCCCTTGCGTTTCATGGCGCGTCTCTCTCCACATCGAAATCGAACCCGCTGCCCAGCTTACCATCGGCCGTCTCGACGATGACACGCGCCCGCCACGGCATCACCACATCGGTACAGATCGGGATCTGCCCCTCGCCGTGGTAGCGGCCATCCTCACCCAGGGTCAGGGGGTAGCGGTGCAACCCCATGTCCATGTCGCGGCCCACGAAGTCCACCACCACGCGCTGGGCATCCACCCCATCGAGGTCGACCTCCAGGGGCAGGCGCTGCAGGGCGCGGATCTCGCCACGCACGCCGAGGTCGAGGGCCAGCCGGCGCTCATTGCCCAGCTCGGCCAGGCAGGGCCCAGCACTCAGCTCGCAGCCGGGCGCCTCGGGGTACCAGTGCACCTGCCCCGCATCGCGCAGCAGGTGACTGGCCAGGAACCACAGCGCCACAGCCACCGTGCCCAAGGTAAACAGCACCAACAGGCGCAGCAGCGGAGGACGGGTAATGATCGCTTCGTGGCTGGAAGAGTCGGGCATGGAGGACATGATCCCCACGGTAAGAGGCTATGCCGGCAAGCTTATCAGCATTCGTCTGTGGCAGACTGCGGAGCGATGTCGCAGGCAACGAGACCAAGGAGACCGACATGGCGGATATCGCGGGGGCCCTGGGGCCCCTGTTCCTGCTGATCCTGCTGGGCTGTGTGCTGGATTGGCTGCGTCAGCCGGGGGGTGACTTCTGGCCACGGCTTGAACGGCTGATCTACTTCCTGCTGTTCCCCGCCATGCTGGTCTCGACCCTGGCCACCGCCGACGTCAGCCAGGTACCGGTGACCCGGGTGGCGGTGGCGCTGCTCGGTGCCATGGGGGTGTTCGCCGCCCTGCTGTGGGCGCTACGCGGCTGGCTGGGCATGGAGCCCGCGGCCTTCACCTCGGCTTTCCAGGGCGCACTGCGCTTCAACACCTACGTGGGGGTAGCCGGCGCCGCGGCACTGCACGGTGCGCCGGGGGCCACCGTGGCCGCGGTGGCCGTGGCGCTGATGGTCCCGGTGGTCAACGTGCTCTGCGTGACCAGCTTCATCGCCGCGGGAACGTTGGGCAGCGGCAGCCTGGGCAAGAGCCTGGCCGCCCTGGGTCGCAACCCGCTGATCCTCGCCTGCCTGGTCGGTATCGGCCTGAACGTCAGCGGCATCGGCCTGCCGGGCTGGAGTGCGGCGACGGTGGAACTGCTGGGACGTGCCGCCCTGCCCCTGGGCCTGGTGGCGGTGGGCGTGGCGCTGCGCCCCGCGGCCCTGGTGCGCCGCGATCGCGGCATCTGGGCCAGCCATCTGGTGAAGCTGGGGCTGATGCCGGCCCTGGCCCTGGCCCTGGCGCTGCTGCTGGGTCTCGATCCGGTGAGCCGCGACGTAGTGCTGCTGTTCGCCGCCCTTCCCACCGCCACCTCGGCCTATATCCTGGCCCGCCAGCTGGGCGGCGATGCCGAGATGATGGCGGCGCTGATCACCGGCCAGACCCTGCTGGCCATGGTGACCCTGCCGCTGTGGCTGCGCCTGGCGGGCGCCTGATTCGCACTGCAAATAAAAAACGCTCGCATTTGTGTTGACAAGGCAAACGAGAACGATTACTCTTCAGTTGTCGGCGTTGATGAGGCGCCGTCACCAGCCAGGGCCCGCCAGTCTCCTGGCCTGGTTTCTCCCTCCTCATTGCTAGTCACGGTCTTGCGCCACCCTCACCGAGGGTGGCCTTTTTCGTTCTACACCGTGCGCGAATAGCGCCCCTTGCTGTGGGCCAGGTAGGCGTCGAAGGCCATGGCGGCGTTGCGCATCATCAGCCGACCGGCGGGCAGCACCTCGATCTCGGCATCGCGGATCGCCAGCAGGCCGTCGTCGGCCATCTCCTGAAGCTCCTCCAGGGCATCGGCGAAGTAGTCACGGAAGACGATGCCATGCTCCGCCTCGATGACGGCGAAGTCGATGCGGTTATGGCACATCAGGGCGTTGATCACGTCGCGACGCAGGCGATCGTCGTCGCTGAGCCGGTAGCCACGGAACACCCCTAGGCGGCCCTCCTGCAGGCGATGCTGGTACTGGGCGGTCTCCTTGACGTTCTGGCTGTAGGTGTCGCCTACCTTGCCGATGGAGGTGATGCCCAGGCCGATCATGTCGCAGTCGGCATGGGTGGAGTAGCCCTGGAAGTTGCGCTGCAGGGTGCCATTCTCGCGGGCCAGGGTCAGCTCGTCCTCGGGCAGGGCGAAGTGGTCCATGCCGATGTACACGTAGCCGGCCTCGGTGAGGCGGCGAATGGTCAGCTCCAGCAGTTCCAGCTTGCGCTCGGGGGGCGGCATGTCCTCGGGGCGGATCAGGCGCTGGGCCTTGAACAGTTCCGGCAGGTGGGCATAGCTGTAGGTGGCGATGCGGTCCGGGCGCAGGGCGATGATCTTGTCCAGGGTGGTGTCGAAGCTGGCCACCGTCTGCAGCGGCAGGCCGTAGATGAGATCGACGCTCACCGACTCGAAGCCCGCGTCGCGGGCGGCGTGGACGAGGGAGATGACATCCTCCTCGCTCTGCACGCGGTTGACCGCCTTCTGCACGTCGGGGTCGAAGTCCTGCACCCCGAAGCTCAGGCGGTTGAAGCCCAGCGCATGCAGCTCATGGATCTGCTCGGGGGTCACGGTGCGCGGGTCCACCTCCAGCGAGAACTCGCGCTCCTCGGGCGGCGCGAAGTGGAAGGCGTCATCGAGGCTCGCCATCAGCTCGCCGAGCTGGGTATTGCTCAGGTAGGTCGGGGTGCCGCCGCCCAGGTGCAGCTGGGTCATGCGCCGGGTCTCGTCGAACAGCGCCCCCTGCACACGGATCTCCTGCTGGAGCCAGGCCAGGTACTCCGCGGCACGCTCGGTGTTGTGGGTAATGATCTTGTTGCAGGCGCAGTAGTAGCAGAGGCTCTTGCAGAAGGGGATATGCACATAGACCGACAGCGGCTTGGGCGTCTCGGCGCGGTTGCTGCGCTCGGCCGCCGCACGGTAGTCATCCTCGGCGAAGGCCGCATGGAACTGGGGCGCCGTGGGATAGGAGGTGTAGCGCGGCCCGGGGCGGTCGTACTTCTCGACCAGCGGGCGATTGAAGAGCAGATGGTCTTGCATGATCAAACGGCCTCGTTGAAAGCTCTGGCAGCGCCACGGCGCTGCCGAATGCTGGGCAGTATGCCAGCCTGGGGCCGGCGCGTCGGTACCCTTGTGGTGGTAGTTGACGCCGGTCAAATCCTAGTGCGACTCGGCACGCGTCGTGACCAGCCAAGCAGTCGCCAGGCGGTGAGCAGCCAGGCCAGGCTCCAGGCCAGGGCGGAAGCCCACAGCAGGGGCAGCCAGGCGGCGCCGGCCGGATAGGCCACCAGGCGCAGCACGGCGGCCACGGTGAAGAGCAGTGCCAGCGGCAACAGCAGCGGCTCTCGCTCGGGCCGCCCCTTGGCCCGGAGAATGGCCTGACGCAGCATGATGCCGCTGGCCAGGGTGCCCAGTGCCCCCACGGTAAAGGCGTGCAGCACACCACCCAGCGGCTGGCCCAGCCACAGGACACGCGCCGCCAGCAGCGGCCCGACCCCCAGCCAGGCATAGCCCAGCATCAGGCCGAGCAGGTCGGGGCGCTGCCGGCAGGCCCAGGGGCGCCAGCGCCAGAGCCGCCACAGCACCAGCAGCCCCGCCATCGCCGTCAGGGGCGCTGCCAGGCTTGCCGTGGCTGACCAGGGGGCGAGCAGCGGAGTCACGCCCAGCAGCACGATCAGCGCCGCCTCCAGGCGCGGCTGGACTCCGGCCCCGGCCTGGCGCCGGCTGGCCATCAGATGGCCGTTGATGGCCGGCGCCAGCACGCGCCCCCCCATGAAGGTCATCAGCAGCACCAGCCAGAGCACGGCGTGGCGTATCAGTGCAGGAGTCAGCATGCCGTGCTGCACCAGGCGCCCGGCCAGGCTGGCAATGGCGAGCAGGCAGAGCAGGCCCAGCAGCGGCGACAGCATCCGATTGCGCCACTTCTTGGCGGCCTGGAAGCGCGGCACCAGCCGCCAGGCGAGCAGCGCGGCGAACAGGGCATCGGCCAGCAGCACGGGGAGCGCCTCGGGACCAACCAGCCCGCCGATCCGGGCAACGAGCCACAGCGCCGCCAGCCCCAGCAGCCCGCGGCGCGACAACGGTCCCAGCAGATAGCCGGCGATCACCGCCAGGGCGAAACCGAACAGCAGTTCGCGACCGTGTGCCGCAGGGGAAGCGATGAGCCCCAGAGGCAGGCCGTGATAGAATACGGCCAGCGTCAGCGGCACCGTAATCGCGGCATGCAGGGCCGCCAGGGGAAAGAACAGCCGCCAGGCCGGCAGCGTGGGGCGAGAGATGTCGGCTTTCGTTGACATGGCGCAAACTCCCACCTTCCCCGCAGTGCTAAGATGCATATAAATTGCTACTTAACAGTCTACGCCCTCGAGCACGGGAGGTCACCACATGTCAGGATCCGCCTCGCGGCTCGCCTGGTGCGGGCTTACCTATGGCTGCATCGGGCTCGGTACCGCCGGCATGGTGCTGCCACTGCTGCCGACCACCCCCTTCCTGCTGCTGGCGGCCTGGTCGGCCCCCAAGGGGTCACCGCGGCTGGCGCGCTGGCTGCATGACCATCCACGCTTCGGCCCCTCCCTGCAGGCCTGGCGCGAAGAACGTGCCATACCGCGACGCGCCAAGGTCCTGGCACCGCTGCTGCTGGCCGCCAGCTGGATGATGCTGTGGGCCAGCGGCGTGCCGCTCCCGGGACTGGTGGCATCGGGGCTGTTATTCGTTGCGGTGGCCGGCTATGTGCTGAGCCGCCCTGCCAGCGTGGCAGCGCCTTCCTTTGAGGCACCCCGAAGCTGGGCCCGACGCTGATTCGATCCACGACGCCAGGAGGCGACGCTTTCTCTCATGCACCTGACTCGCTTTACCGACTATTCGCTGCGTGTGCTGCTCTATCTGGCGGTGAAGGGCGAGCGTCGCTCCACCATCACCGAGATCGCCGAGCGCTTCGACATCTCGCGCAACCACCTGATGAAGGTGGTCCAGGACCTCAGTCACCACGGCTATATCACCTCCATTCGCGGCAAGAACGGCGGACTGCTGCTCCGGCAGGAGCCACACAGCATCGTGCTTGGCGAGCTGGTGCGCCGCACCGAACGTGACCTTACTCTGGTGGAGTGCTTCGGCGACGACAATGAGTGCGTGATCACCCCTGCATGCCGGCTCAAGCATATCCTGAAGGAGGCACTCGAGGCCTTCCTCGCGGTGCTCGACGGCTACACCCTGGAGGACCTGCTGGGCCCACGCCGCCAGCCACTGATCCGCCTGCTGCAGCTGGACGACACTCCCGCCGCCTGAAGCGGCCACCCTCCCACGCTCGCGGCCCATGCCGGGCCCGCTGCTCCGGCGACTCCCGGGCGACCTCATCGCCGGGTCGCGGCGGCCCTGCCGACACCTCCCCCATGCTTTATTAGGCATTTCTTTTGCTTTTTTGCCTCATGGGTCTAGGCTGTAGATGACCCACGTCAAGCTGAGCAGTCACGTTGCCTGGCAAGATGGCAATAGCTGCCCGGTGAGGTCGATTGTCGCAACCGGGCTTTTCTAGGCAATTGAAAATGCATTCTGGAGGTTCCTTATGAAACTGATCCTCGCGGCCACCATGCTGGGCGGAGCCCTACTGGCCATGGACGCCCAGGCCGCCGGCGACGCCGAGGCCGGGGCTGACAAGATCGGCACCTGCGTGGCCTGCCACGGCACCGACGGCAAGGGCCTGGCCCCCATCTACCCGAACCTCAACGGCCAATCGGCCACCTACCTCGAAAGCAGCCTCAAGGCCTATCGCGACAGCCAGCGCCAGGGTGGCAACGCCATGCTGATGACGCCCATGGCCCAGGGCCTCTCCGATGAGGATATCGCCGACATCGCCGCCTACTATTCAAGCCAGGAATGACCGCCAGTCAGTAATGACGGTCCGGGCCGGCACAGCGCCGGCCCTGCTGCATATGGGTGGCGGCCGGGATGCCGCCCGTGCCGCCTAGGCTCACGCCCCCAAGGACCTCCCCATGCCCGAATCATCCCTTCGGCCGGCCGGACTTGTCGGCCTGCTGCTGACGCTTATTTTCCTGCTGGTTTCCCTGCCGCTGCACGCCATGGAGCTGGCGCAGGTGCGCGAAGGCTTCCCCGCGGCGGACCGCCTAGAGCCTGCCGACTCCCAGTGGCCGGTCAGCCGGGTCATGGCCGGTAACGAGACGCTCGGTTACGCCTTCGAGAGCGTCGAGATGGCGCCGATTCCCGCCTACTCCGGCAAGCCGGTCAATATGCTGGTGGCCTTCGACCTCGATGGGAATATCGTCCAGGCCGACGTGATCAGCCACGAGGAGCCCATCATGCTGGTGGGCATTCCCGAGCAGAAGCTCGAGGATTTCGCCGACGACCACGTCGGCGCCCACGTCAACGACCGCATGAAGGTAGGTGGGAACCTCGACGCCATCTCCGGTGCCACCGTGACCGTCATCGTGGTCAGCGACACCGTGATGCGCGCCGCCCGCCTGGTCGCCGCCGAGCAGGGGCTGATCGCCGACCCCTCCGCCGCCCCGGCGGCAACGGTGCGCGAGGATGTCTTCGAGGCGGCGGACTGGTCGACGCTCACCGGCGACGGCACCATCCGCCGCCTGCACCTGACCCATGGCGAGGTGGACGACTCCTTCGTGGGCACCCCGGCCGAGGATTACATGCATACGCCGCAGCCGGCGGAGCGCACCTTCATCGAGCTCTTCTACACCTACCTGAACCCGCCCACCGCCGGGCGCAACCTGCTCGGCGACACCGGCTACGAGCAGCTGATGGAGCGGCTCGACGAGGGCGAGCATGCCATCGCGGTGATGGGACGCGGCGACTACTCCTTCAAGGGCTCCGGCTACGTGCGCGGGGGCATCTTCGATCGCATCGAGCTCTCCCAGAACGGCAACACCGTGAGCTTCCATGACCGCGACCATATCCGCCTGGGCAACCTCGGCATCGAGGGCGCCCCGGCCTTCGACGAGCGCGATATCTTCATCATTCGCGATGCGGCCGCCTTCGACCCCGGCCAGCCGTGGCAGCTGGAGCTACTGGTGCGCCGCGCCTCCGGCCCCCTGGACACCGAGTTCAGCCGCTTCAGCGCCGACTACAGCGTGCCCGAGGCGTATATCGAGCGTCCCGAGCCGCCCAAGGAGGTGCCGATCTGGGTCGAGGTGTGGAAGGACAAGGCCTTCCAGATCGCCGTGCTCGCCGCCGGCCTGATCGTGCTCACCGGCATCATGCTGTTCCAGGACGTGCTGGTGAAGCATCCGCGCATCCTGCGCCCGCTGCGCCTGGGCTTTCTGGTCTACACCCTGGTGTTCATCGGCTGGTACTCCCTGGCCCAGCTCTCGGTGGTCAATATCCTGACCTTCACCAACGCCCTGATCACCGACTTCAGCTGGGGCTCCTTTTTGATCGACCCGATGATGTTCATCCTCTGGTCCTTCGTGGCGGTGAGCCTTCTGCTGTGGGGCCGCGGCGTGTTCTGCGGCTGGCTGTGCCCCTTCGGCGCCCTCCAGGACCTGGTCAACAAGGCTGCCCGCAAGCTCGGCGTGAAGCAGTACGAGCCGCCCTTCGGTCTCCACGAGCGGCTCTGGGCGCTGAAGTACATCATCCTGCTGGGGCTGTTCGCGGTCTCGCTGCACTCGCTGGGCACCGCCGAGCGCTATGCCGAGGTGGAGCCCTTCAAGACCGCCATCACCCTGCGCTTCCAGCGCGAGTGGGGCTTCCTGCTCTACGCCCTGGTGCTGGTGGCGATCTCCGCCGTCAACCACAAGTTCTACTGCCGCTACGTCTGCCCGCTGGGCGCCGGCCTGGCGATCCCCGCCCGCCTGCGCCTGTTCGACTGGCTGAAGCGGCACCGCGGTGACTGCGGCACCCCGTGCCAGATCTGCGCCAACGAATGCGAAGTGGCCGCCATCCACCCGGATGGTCGCATCAATGCCAACGAGTGCCACTACTGTCTCGACTGCCAGATCACCTACCACGACGACAAGCGCTGTCCGCCGATGATCAAGCGGCGCAAGCGCTATGAGAAGGCGTCGCGCCTCTCCCGTGGCAAGGGAGGCGTCGAGAGCCATGACCCCGCCAGCGCACGGCTGCAGCGGATTCCGACCTATCAGGAGGAGTGAACCATGAGTGACAAGAAGAAGACGATCGAGAATCTCGGGCGCCGCCACTTCCTGCGCAATAGCGCGGTGACCGGCGTGGCCGGGGCGGGCCTGGCCGGCGGCTTCGGCGCCGGCACCCTGCTCGGCGGCAGCGAAAAGGCCCGCGCCGCCGAAGGCAGCATCGAGGTCGCCCCGGGCGAGCTCGATCAGTACTACGGTTTCTGGAGCGGCGGCCAGTCCGGCGAGGTCCGGGTGGTCGGCATCCCCTCCATGCGCGAGCTGATGCGCATCCCGGTGTTCAACCAGGAGGGGGCCACGGGCTGGGGGATCACCAACGAGTCCAGGCGAGTGCTGGGCGACTCGGTCAAGTTCCTCAACGGTGACTCCCACCACCCGCACATCTCCATGACCGATGGCAGCTACGACGGCAAGTACCTGTTCATCAACGACAAGGCCAACACCCGGGTGGCCCGTATCCGTCTCGACATCATGAAGACGGACAAGATCACCACCATCCCCAACGTCCAGGCGATCCACGGCCTGCGCCTGCAGAAGGTGCCGCACACCAAGTACGTGTTCGCCAACGCCGAGTTCCCCATCCCCCATCACGACGACGACATCGTCAATGACGGCCGCGGCATGGAGAACCCGGAGGGCTACTACACCATGTTCAACGGCATCGACGCCGAGAGCATGGAGGTGGCCTGGCAGGTGATCGTCGACGGCAACCTCGACAACACCGATGCCGACTACACCGGACGCTTCGTGGCCTCGACCTGCTACAACTCCGAGAAGGGCATGACCCTGGCCGACACCATGCGCGCCGAGCGCGACTGGGTGGTGGTATTCGACGTCGAGGCGATCGAGGCCGCCGTGGAAGCCGGCGAGTTCAAGACCCTGGGCGACAGCGAGGTGCCGGTGGTCGATGGCCGCAAGGGCTCCAAGCTGACCCGCTACATCCCGGTGCCCAAGAACCCCCACGGCCTCAACACCTCGCCGGACGGCAAGTACTTCATCGCCAACGGCAAGCTCTCCCCGACCTGCTCGATCATCGCCATCGACAAGCTGCCCGAGGTGTTCGACGATTCCATCGAGCCGCGTGACGCCGTGGTCGGCGAACCGGAGCTGGGCCTGGGGCCGCTGCACACCACCTTCGACGGCCGCGGCAACGCCTACACCACGCTGTTCATCGATAGCCAGATCGCCAAGTGGAACATCGAGGACGCCATCCGCGCCTACAACGGTGAGGAGGTGAACTACCTGCGTCAGAAGCTGGATGTCCACTACCAGCCGGGGCACAACCACGCCAGCCTTACCGAGACCAAGGATGCCGACGGCAAGTGGCTGGTGGTGCTCTCCAAGTTCTCCAAGGACCGCTTCCTGCCGGTGGGCCCGCTGCGCCCGGAGAACGACCAGCTGATCGATATCTCCGGCGAGGAGATGAAGCTGGTCCACGACGGCCCCGCCTTCGCCGAGCCCCACGACTGCATCCTGGTGCGCGCCGACCAGATCAACCCCAAGAAGGTCTGGGACCGCGATGACCCCTTCTTCGCCGAGACCGTGGCCATGGCCAAGGAGGACGGCGTCACCCTGGAGACCGACAACAAGATCGTGCGCGACGGTAACCAGGTACGCGTCTACATGACCTCGGTGGCACCGCAGTTCGGGATCACCGAGTTCAAGGTCAAGCAGGGCAATGAGGTCACGGTGGTGATCACCAACCTCGACCAGGTCGAGGACGTCACCCACGGCTTTACCATGACCAATCACGGCGCCGTCATGGAGATCAGCCCCCAGCAGACCGCCAGTGTCACCTTTACCGCCGACCGGCCCGGGGTGCACTGGTACTACTGCCAGTGGTTCTGTCACGCCATGCATATGGAGATGACCGGCCGCATGCTGGTCGAGAAGGCCTGATAGCACCCAGAGGGGCCGGGCAGACGCCCGGCCCCGCTTCTTTACTGGAGAGACGCATGACCCGACGACAGCCCCGCGTCGTCCCCCGACTGTTTCTTGCCGCCTGGCTGCTCGTGTGGCTGCCGGGCGGCCTGCTGGCCGCCGACCTGACGGCCACTCCCGGCGAACCGCTGCAACCGCTGATCGAGCGCGCCGAGCGCGGCGACCGCCTGCTGCTTCCCGCGGGCCGCTACCCCGGGCCGCTGGTCATCGACCGCACCCTGACCCTCTCGGGCGCAACGGGCGCGGTGATCGATGGCGGCGGAGAGGGCCACGCCGTGGTACTCGACGCCCCGGACATCGTGATCGAGGGCGTGACCATCGAGAACTGGGGCGCCAACCTCACCGAGATGGACGCCGGCATCTTCATCGAGGAGAGCGCCGGCGGCAGCGTGATTCGCGACTCGCGGCTCGAAGGCCCCGGCTTCGGCCTGTGGCTCGACGCCGTCAGCGACGTCCAGGTGCTCGACAACGTGATCCGCGGCGACGCTACCGTGCGCTCCCAGGATCGCGGCAACGGCGTGCACCTGTTCAACTCACGCAACGTCCGGGTGGAGGGCAACGATATCCGCCATACCCGCGACGGCATCTATATCGACACCAGCAGCCAGTGTCTGCTGCGCGGCAACCATATGCAGGAACTGCGCTATGGCGTGCACTACATGTATGCCTACGACAACCGCGTGGAGGAGAACACCACCCGGGATACCCGCACCGGCTACGCGCTGATGCAGTCCAAGCGCCTCAGGGTGGTCGGCAACCGCTCGGAGGGGGATCGCAACTACGGCATCCTGATGAACAACATCACCGACTCCCTGCTGCGCGACAACCGGATCACCCGCGCCCACCAGCGCCGCGACGCCCAGGGCAAGGGGCTGGTCAGCGGCGCCGATGGCAAGGCGCTGTTCGTCTACAACTCCCAGTACAATCGCTTCGAGGCCAACCGCCTGGCCGAGAGCGATATCGGCATCCATCTCACCGCCGGCTCCGAGGACAACGAGCTGGTGGGCAACGCCTTCGTCGACAACCGCCAGCAGGTGATGTACGTGGCCACCCGGGCCCAGGAGTGGTCCGAGGCGGGACACGGCAACTACTGGAGCGACTACCTGGGTTGGGATCTGGATGGCGATGGGGTGGGCGACACCCCCTACGAGCCCAACGATGCCATGGATCGCCTGCTGTGGCGCTACCCGGTGGCGCGGCTGCTGATGCACAGCCCCGCGGTGCTGGCGCTGCGCTGGGTACAGCGTCAGTTCCCGGTATTCCGCCCCCAGGGGGTCAAGGACAGCCACCCGCTGATGAATGAACCCGACCTGGATGCATCCGACTCGAATGGATCCGCCTTCCATACACCCGAAAGGGGAGACGCCAGCGCATGACCGCGGTAATCGATTTCCAGGGCGTCACCCGCCGCGACGGCGGCCTGGTGCGCCTCGACGCCCTCGACCTGCAGGTGGACGAGGGCGAGGTGCTGGCTCTGCTGGGCCACAACGGTGCCGGCAAGACCACCACCATGCACCTGATCCTGGGGCTGCTCTCGCCCAGCGAAGGGCAGGTGGCGGTCCTCGGCGGCGCCCCCGACGGCGCCCACGCCGAGACCCTGCGCCGCCGCCTGGGCTACCTGCCCGAGAATGTCAGCTTCTACGAGCAGTTGAGCGGCCGGGAGGTACTCGACTACTTCGCCCGCCTGAAACGGGTCGATCGCGGCCAGGTGGGTGAACTGCTGGATCGGGTCGGCCTCGGCCACGCCGCCCACCGCCGGGTGAAGACCTACTCCAAGGGCATGCGCCAGCGCCTGGGGCTGGCCCAGGCGCTGCTCGGCGATCCGCGCCTGCTGCTGCTCGACGAGCCCACCACCGGCCTCGACCCGGCCGCCACCCGCGACTTCTACGACACGGTGCGCGGCCTGCGCGAGCGCGGCTGCACGGTGCTGCTCTCCTCCCACGTGCTGCCGGGGGTGGAGCCCTATATCGACCGTGCGCTGATCCTCGGTGGCGGCAAGCGCCTGGCGCTGGGCAGCCTGACGGAGCTGCGCGAGGAAGCGGCCCTGCCGATCACCGTGCGCGCCCGGGGCCACGGCGGCGCAGGCGACCTCGCCCAGCGCCTGGCCGGCTGGGATGACCCGCGTATCACGGTCACCCCCCACGACGCCCACGAGGTGGCGCTGACGGTGCCGCCGGACGCCAAGCTCGCCGTGCTGCGCCGACTCACCGACACCGCCGGCGTCGAGGATATCGAGCTGCTGCCGCCGACCCTGGAGCATCTCTACACCCACTTCTCCGCCGAACTCTCGCCCGCGCAACGAGGAGACGCCGAATGAACGCCATCCTGACCATCGCCGGCAAGGAGTTCCGCGACGGCCTGCGCAACCGCTGGGTGCTGGCCATCGCCCTGGTGCTGGCCTTCCTCGCCGTGGGCATCGCCTGGTTCGGTGCCGCCGCCAGCGGCGGCCTGGGCTTTACCTCCCTGGCCACCACCGTGGTCAGCCTGGCCACCCTCGCGGTATTCCTGATCCCGCTGATCGCCCTGCTGCTGGCCTACGATGCCGTGGTCGGCGAGCAGGAGGCAGGCACCCTGCTGCTGCTGCTCACCTACCCCATCAGCCGCACCCAGCTGCTGCTCGGCAAGTTCCTCGGCCACAGCCTGATCCTGGCCGCCGCCACGGCGCTGGGCTTCGGCATTGCCGGGGCGGTGATCGCCGTGGGCGCCGAAGGCGTGGCGCTGACCGAGCTGGCCGCCGGCATGGGCCTGCTGATCGGCAGCAGCATCCTGCTCGGCTGGGTATTCATCGCCTTCGCCTACCTGATCAGCGTATGGGTCACCGAGAAGGCGCGTGCCGCCGGCCTGGCCCTGGTGGTGTGGTTCCTGTTCGTGCTGGTCTTCGACCTGGGGCTGCTGGCGCTGCTGGTCAGCGTCGAGCGGGGCGGCGACTGGCTGCCCTGGCTGCTGCTGCTCAACCCCACCGAATGCTTCCGGCTGATCAACCTGACCGGCTTCGAGGCCGCCCGCAGCTATACCGGCCTGACCTCCATCGCCGAGGGCAGTGCCTTCCGCCCGGCCATGGTCACCGCCATCCTGGTGGCCTGGATCCTGGTGCCCCTGGGTCTGGCACTGTTGCGCTTCCGACGCCGCGCCGCCTGACCCTCTCCGATTTCCCTAGCCACTCCCGTAGAGAGACCCCATGAAGAAACTGCTTCTGCCGCTGCTGCTGATGTCCGCCCTGCTGCTCGCCGCCTGCGGCGAGTCAGAACCCGAGGCGCTGGCCGCCGCCCAGCCCATCGAGGCGGGCGATAGCTGCCATGTCTGCGGGATGCTGATCACCGAGCACCCCGGGCCCAAGGGCGAGGCCTTCATGGAGAAGCAGAGCGAGCCGCTGAAGTTCTGCTCCACCATGGACCTGTTCGCCTTCCTCAAGCAGCCCGAGAACGAGACCCAAGTCTCCCACGCCTATGTACATGACGTGGCCGCCGCCAGCTGGGCCACCCCCGACGACGAGGCCTTCGTGCCGGCCAGCGAAGCGATCTACGTGGTGGGTCACGACCAGCGCGGCGCCATGGGCCACACCCTGGCCTCCTTCGCCGACGAGGCCGATGCCGAGGCGTTCCGCGAGGAGCATGGCGGGGAGCTGGTCACCTTCGCCGAGATCGACATCGACCTGCTGGGTCGCCTGGGCCGCGGCGAGCTGGGTGGCGATATCGGTGGGGGCATGCCCATGGAGATGGGCGACGACATGGAAGGTATGCAGCATTCCCAATAGCACGGCTATCGCAGTCAGGCATGCGACGGTCGCGAAAGGCGCCGGGGACAGGGCGAAGAGGGGGTCCTATGCCAGGGATGGCATCGGTAGCGCCCACGGAAGGGTTCACAGCGCCCCCTCGAAGCCCTGTCGCCGGAGAAGCCTTGAGCGGTCTTTCTTCTGTTTCCAGTAGCCTCCCGGCTGCGCGTCGGGGGGCGGCATGCTAGCCTCGGGCGCATCGTCCCCCGAGGAGCCCAGGATGCCGTCTCGCCTTCCCCATCTCGTTGCCGTTCTGGTCGGCCTGGCCCTGGCCTGGCCGGTTGCCGCGGTACAGTTCAACGTCGCCGAGGTCGAGCGCCACGGCGCCTGGCAGTCGATGACCCTGAACCTCGGCGAGCAGCGCCTCTACCGCGCCCTGGAGGGCAACACCTACACCGACGCCCACTTCAGCGTCACCTTCACCCCCGGTGCCTGCGAGGCACCCTGGCTGGAGATGCGGGTCGACCTCGGCGAACGCCAGGCCGAGAGTCGCCTGGCCAACCGCGTGCCCGCCGACCTCCGGGTCGACGAGCAGACCATCCATTCGGGCCAGGCCGAGTTTCGTACCGAACGTGGCGACAGCGGCTTCTATGTGCAGTTCGACCTGCCGGAACAGCCGCTGCTGCTCGACGAGATGCGCCAGGGCGAGCTGCTGCGGCTGCGCCTGATGCGCGGCCCCGACGATCCCTGGTTCATGGTCTTCGCCCTCGACGGTGCCGATGAGGCGATGGCACGCGCCCGCACGGCCTGCCGGGACCAAGGCTATCGCAGTTAGCCTGCGGTGATAGCGAAAGACGCCGGGGAAAGCCTTGAGCGGTGCTTCTACTGCGATAACCCTGCTGCCGGGACGACGAGCGCTGACAGCCGCCGCCCGGCGCCGTATGCTGGGCGCTGACTCCACTGACCTGCCCGGAAGGACTGCCCATGCGACGTCTCGCCCTTGCCCTGCTCACCGCCACCCCGCTGATCGCCACCCTGGCAAGCCCCACCTGGGCCCAGTCCACCGCCGAGCCCGACGTGGTGCTGCACACCAGCGAGGGCGCCATCGGCATCGAGCTGTTCGAGGAGCAGGCCCCTCTGAGCGTCGAGAACTTCCTCGCCTACGCCGAGTCCGGCCACTACGACGGCACCCTCTTCCACCGGGTGATCGACGACTTCATGATCCAGGGCGGCGGCTTCGATAGCGACTTCAACCAGAAATCCACCCGCGAGCCGATCCAGAACGAGGCCGACAATGGCCTCAAGAACCGCCGCGGCACCCTGGCCATGGCGCGTACCGGCGCCCCCCACTCGGCCACCGCCCAGTTCTTCATCAACGTCGCCGACAACGGCTTCCTTGACCACGTCAGCAAGCAGTCGGGCCAGACCTGGGGCTATGCGGTGTTCGGCCAGGTCGTCGAGGGCATGGAGGTGGTGGACGCCATCAAGCGCGTGCCCACCGGCAATCGCGGCCCGATGCAGAACGTGCCCGAGAGCGCAGTGGTGATCGAGCGGGTCGAGGTGCTGGACGCCGCCCCCTGAACACGCTCTTCAGGCCCGAACGACAAGCGCCCCCGCCGGTCTTCCCGGCGGGGGCGCTGTCGGTAGGGGCGCCTCGGCGCCCCAGGATCACCCGAGCATGATCAGCTGCGGATCAGGTGGTCGAAGGCGCCCAGGGCGGCCTTGGAGCCCTCGCCCATGGCGATGACGATCTGCTTGTAGGGCACGGTGGTCACGTCGCCGGCGGCGAAGATGCCCGGCACGCTGGTCATGCCGCGGGCATCGACGACGATCTCGCCGCGCTCGGAGAGCTCGATGGGCGACTCCTTGAGCCACTCGGTGTTGGGCACCAGGCCTATCTGCACGAAGACGCCCTGCAGGTCGATCTGGCGGATCTCGCCGCTGGCACGCTCCTCATAGGTGAGGCCGGTGACGCGCTTGCCGTCGCCGTTCACCTCGGTGGTACGGGCACCGAGGACGATATCGACATTGGGCAGGCTGCGCAGCTTCTTCTGCAGCACGGCGTCGGCGCGCATCTCGTCCATGAACTCGATCAGGGTCACATGGCCGACGATGCCGGCCAGGTCGATGGCCGCCTCGACGCCGGAGTTGCCGCCGCCGATCACCGCCACGTGCTTGCCCTTGAACAGCGGACCATCGCAGTGGGGGCAATAGGCCACGCCCTTGTTGCGGTAGTCGGCCTCGCCGGGCACGCCCATCTCGCGCCAGCGGGCGCCGGTAGCCAGCACCAGGGTCTTCGCCTTGAGGCTGGCGCCGGACTCGAACTGCACCTCATGCTCCTCGCCGGGACGGCCGGGCAGCAGCTTGACCGCCCGCTGCAGGTTCATGATGTCGACCTCGTACTCCTTGACGTGCTCCTCCAGCGCCGCGGCCAGCTTGGGGCCTTCGGTGTGGGGCACGGAGATGAGGTTCTCGATGGCCATGGTGTCGAGTACCTGGCCGCCGAAGCGCTCGGCGGCAACGCCCGTGCGGATGCCCTTGCGTGCGGCATAGACCGCCGCCGCGGCGCCGGCGGGACCACCACCGATCATCAGGGTGTCGAAGGTCGGCTTCTCACCGAGCTTGGCGGCCTCGCGCTCGGCGGCCCCGGTATCCACCTTGGCCAGGATCTGCTCCAGGCTCATGCGGCCCTGGTCGAAGGGCTCGCCGTTGAGGTAGATGCTGGGCACCGACATCACCTGGCGCTCCTCCACCTCGTCCTTGAACAGCGCGCCATCGATGGCGACGTGGTGGACATCGGGGTTGAGGATCGCCATCAGGTTGAGTGCCTGGACCACGTCCGGGCAGTTCTGGCAAGAGAGCGAGAAGTAGGTCTCGAAGTGGAGCTCGCCCTCGAGGCCCTTGATCTGCTCGATCACCTCATCGGAGGCCTTGGGCGGATGGCCACCCACCTGCAGCAGCGCCAGCACCAGGGAGGTGAACTCGTGGCCCATGGGCAGGCCGGCGAACACCACGCCGGTCTCCTCGCCGGGACGGTTGATCGCGAAGGAGGGGCGGCGCGCATCCTGGCCATCGAGCTTGAGGGTAATCTTGTCGGTCAGGCCGACGATATCGGTCAGCAGGCCGTGCAGTTCCTTCGACTTGGCGCCGTCATCGAGGGACGCAACGATCTCGAAGGGCTGGGTGACCTTGGCCAGGTAGGCCTTGAGCTGAGTTTTCAGATTGTCGTCCAACATGACAGCGTGTTCCTTCATGTTCGGGAGTCGGTATCACGAGGCAGCCGCGCCCTGCCGGTCAGGCAGCGCGGGAGGGGCTCGTGAGTCGGAATAGGGGCCCCGGGCGGGGGAAGGTGCCCGGGGCAGGGGCGGCGAGGCCCGGGGGCGGGGCCTCGCGGCAGGGACCGGCTTAGATCTTGCCGACCAGGTCCAGGGACGGAGACAGGGTCTCTTCGCCTTCTTCCCACTTGGCCGGGCAGACCTCGTTGGGGTTGGCACGCACGTACTGGGCGGCCTTGACCTTGCGCAGCAGCTCCTCGGCATTACGGCCGATGTTGCCGGCGTTCAGCTCGACGATCTGGATCTTGCCGTCGGGGTCGACCACGAAGGTGCCACGCTCGGCGATACCGTCTTCCTCGATCAGCACCTCGAAGTTGCGCGAGATGGTGTGGGTCGGGTCAGCCAGCATCGGGTAGGTCAGCTTGCCGATGGTCTCGGAGCTGTCGTGCCACGCCTTGTGGGTGAAGTGGGTGTCGGTGGAGACGCTGTAGATCTCGACGCCCAGCTTCTTGAACTCTTCGTAGTTGTCCTGCAGGTCGCCCAGCTCGGTGGGGCAGACGAAGGTGAAGTCGGCCGGGTAGAAGAAGAAGATGCTCCACTGGCCCTTCAGCTGCTCTTCGTTCAGCTCGACGAACTCGCCGTTGTGGTATGCGGTGGCCTTGAACGGCTTGACTTCGGTGTTCAGCAGGGACATTCGGTAATGCTCCTTTAGACTTAAGTATAGGGATGTCTCGAATACGGAGGCATGGTAGCCCGCATCGACTGATAGCGACAATTAAATGGTGTCATCACCCTAATAATTCAACCCTATGGCGATGACGCTTCCATGTCAGCCGATGCGCACCGCCTCGCCCTGGCGGTCCAGTGCCAGGAACTGGTCGACATTACCCATCTTCAGCGACTCCACCATGCGCTCGAGCTGCGCCTCGGCCTGCTCGGAAGCCGGCGCCTCGCTGCCGCGACCGGAGAGGGCGCCGACGAAGACGATGTCCCACTCGACGCCGGTGTTGCGCGACTCCGCCACCAGGGCGGCCATGTCGCTGAGCTCCTCGGGAGTCTTGTCGACGCACAGCACCGGGGTGAGCACACCGCCCTCGCCCTGCTCGAAGCGAGCACGCTGCTCGCTGGAGGGGTTGTCCGGCAGTTCGGCGCGGGTGAAGACGAACAGCAGGCGCTGGGCATCGGGCTGCAGGCGCGCCTCGCTGAGCAGGTCGGAAAAGTTGGTAATGGCCACGGTTAGCCTCCAGGGTCGGTCGAAAGAGGGACAGTCGAAGAAGAATGAGCGCCAGCCTGCCCCCTTTGGCGGCGACGCTCAAGGGGCAGGCGGGCGAATCGTGTTGGTCAAGATGGCGGGGGGCAAGGATTCAGGCACACCGCCTTTAGCAGGTCGCTCGAGGCTACTCCGGCGGCTGGCCTTCGAGGGGGCGCTGTGAACCCTTTCGTGGGCGCTACCGATGCCATCCCTGGCATAGGCCCCCCTCTACGACCAGCCCCCGGCGCCTCTCGCTATGAGTAGCCGCGGCATGGACATTCTGTGCGCCATCAGCCTTGGCGGGCGCTGAGGATATGGTGCAGGCCGCCGCACTCCACCAGGGGGTCATCGCAGTTGACCACCACCTCGGTGTGGCCCAGCACGTAGGCCTTGCCGGTGATGGTGTTCTCCACCACCGTGTGGGGCCCCTCCGCGTGGGTGCCGGTAAAGGTGCCGATGAAACCGGTCTCGCGCAGGGAGATGGTTTCCAGCCTGTCGCCAGGCTTGATGGTGCCCTCGTGGCGCATCAGCGCCAGGCGCGCCGAGGTACCGGTGCCGGTAGTGCTGCGGCAGATCACCCCGGGATGCACATAGGTGGCCGAACGCGAGCGGTAGAAGTCGTCGGCGACCTGCTCCACCGGCCCCATGAAGTGCAGGAAGGGCAGCGGGCCCACGTCGCCCAGGGTGTAGTGGGAGAAGCCGCGCTCGGCCTGGATCGCCTCGACGATGCGGTGGGCGCACTCGGCGAGCTCGCGCTCCTCGTCTCGGTTGAGGTGGAAGCCGAGTTCGGTGGCGTCCACCAGAGCGTAGAAGCCGCCGCTGTAGGCCACGCTGTAGGTCACCTCGCCCAGCCCCGGCACATGGATCGTCGCGCGGTAGGTGTCGATGTAGCTGGGCAGCCCCTCGCAGGTGATCGCCTCCACCACGCCGTTCTCCACCCGCGCCTCGATGTTGACCCGGCCCGCCGGGGCCTCGAGCGTGAAGCGCTGGACGCCCTCCTGCTTGGGCACGATGCCCGCCTCGAGCACCGCGGTGGCGGTGCAGATGGTGTTGGAGCCGGAGTAGATGGGGTAGCCCATCACCTCCATGATGATGTAGCCGGCCGCCGCCTCGGGGTCGGTGGCGGGCACGATGAGGTCCACCGACATCTCCGGCACGCCGTAGGGCTCGAACAGCAGCAGTTTGCGCAGGCCGTCGGCGTCATCGCGCAGGTAGTGCATCTGGTCGCGCACCGTGGCGCCGGGCAGGACGTCGATGCCACCGAGCACGATGCGGCTGACGTCGCCGCCGGCGTGGGTATCCATCATCCTGAAGGTCAGCGGATGGCTCATGGGCGCGGCTCCTGGTTGGCGGAGGACTGGCTGGAGGGGGAAGAGGCCAGGGCGAAGGGGGCGCCGTGCTCATTCCACTGGCTGTCGGGCACGATCACGACCTTGCCCAGGAAGTTGCTGCCGCGACTGACGAAGTAGCGTTCGGCGGCGTGCAGCTCGGAGAGCGGGAAGGCGGCATGCAGCACCGGCCTCAGCTCGCCGGAACGGATCCAGGCGATCAGCTGCTCGGCCTCCTCCCGGGTGCCGTGGGAGACGCCGAAGATCTGCACCTGGTAGAGGTAGATGCGCGTCCACAGGATCTCCGAGATGTTGCCGCCGCTGGCGCCGGCGATGGAGAGTCGCGGGTAGCTGGTGCGCGCCTTCATGTCCTGGATCATGGTGTCGATGAAGCAGTCGGTCATCTCGCCACCGACCAGGTCCATCACCGCGTCGATGGGCGCGCCGCCGGTGGCCGCGAGCACCCGCTCGGCGAAGCCGTCGAGGTCGCCACGGTCGATCACCGCCTCGGCGCCCAGTGCCTTCAACGCCGCGGCCTTCTCCGGCTGGCTCACCGCGTAGGGAATCGCACCGACGATGCGACACAGCTGGATCAGCGCGGTGCCCACGCCGCCACTGGCGCCGCTGACGAGGACGCGCTCCCCCGCGCTGACGCGGGCGGAGGTCATCATATGGTAGGCGGTCTGGTAGGAACACATGCCCAGGGCGGCGAGCTCGGCATCGCTGAGCTCGGGGTTGGGCACGTGGTGGAACTGATCGGAGGGCACGGCGACGTACTCGGCGAAGCCGCCGTCGGCGCCGTGGCCGTAGTAGTCCGGGGTCAGGTTGATGTCGCGGCGAGCGTCCGGGTAGAGGTTGAAGTCGAGCAGGCCGCGCTCGCCGAGGCGGGCCGGGTCGACCCCCTCGCCCACCGCCACCACCCGACCGGCGATATCGGCGCCTTGGATGCGCGGGAAGGTCAGGGTCGGCTCGCCGCCCATGGCGAAGGAGGTCACCTCGCCCTTCTTCACCGGGTAGAGCCCCTCGCGGGCCTTGCGGTCGGTGTTGTTCTTGGCCGTGGCCGTGACCCGCACCAGCACCTCGCCGGGCCCCGGTTGCGGGGTCGGCACGTCGTCACGATAGACCAGCTTGTCGACGTCGCCATGGCCGGTCAGCAGCATGGCCGACATGGTGGCGGGAACGGTCGCGTCTGGGGGATTCGCCATCTGCTGCCTCCTGTGTGGGGCCGCCGGCAGCGTACCGACGGCGTGGATTGTGCACGAGACAATAGCAGAAGCCTCCCGGCGCCACCGAGCCCCTGCGGGGCCTGAGGAGGGAGAAATCCTTTCCGTTTTCGCAGGGGGAAAGTTGTGGTTTTTCCTGCTTCTCTTTCCTGCCCCCTTTCCTGATCCCCTACCAGTGCAGCGGATAGCGACGATGGCGGGCCAGGTTGTTCACCAGTACGGCCACCACCAGCATGATGGCGCAGCCGATGCCGATGGGCATCAGCGGGTACCACCAGCCCAGTCCGGTGATCTCCGGGCCGCCGATCACCGCCACCAGGGCCGCCGCCGCACCAGGCGGATGCACGCTATGGGTAAGCTGCATCAGCAGGATGGAGAGCGATACCGCCAGGGTCACCGCGAGCGGCGTGGCGCCCAGCAGCTGGAAGCAGGCGACCCCCGCCACCGCCGAGAGCAGGCTGCCCAGCAGCACGTTGCGCGGTTGGGCGAAGGGGCTCTCCGGCGCCGCATAGAGCAGCACCGAGGTGGCGCCGAAGGAGGCCACGATCAGCAGATGCTGGGAGAGCCAGTGGGCACTGAGCCAGCAGATCGCCCCCATACCGACCACGGCCCCCAGCCATGACCAGAGGGCATCACCGAGATCGGGGGTCTCGCGTTGCAGGCGCTCGCCGCGCATCTTTCCCAGATAGGTCTTCATCGTCCCTGAATCGTGGAGAGTGAGCGGGGAAGTCTGCCAAGACATAAGAAGATATAAAAGACAATATTTTTTATAACAACATGGATAAAACTTGACCGGGATCAGCTCCCCATCTACTCCAATGGCTTCCACACAAGACATGATCTCCATCAAGCAACAGGATCGAACAGGACGTGCCTCCGGGACGGAGGGGGCGACCTCGCGGTCGATTGGGCGCCTACTCCCTGCGCTCCTCGAGGAAGGCGAGCAGCTCCTCCAACGGCATCGGTCGAGCGAAGTAGTAGCCCTGGAAGGTCTCGCAGTGATGGTCGCCAAGGTAACGGAACTGCTCCTCGGTCTCGATGCCCTCGACGACCACGTCCAGTTCCAGCTCCCCGGCCATGGAGACAATGCCCCGGACGATGGCGGCGTCACGAGGATCGCTGACCACATCCTGGATGAAGGCACGATCGATCTTGATCTTGCTGATCGGCAGATACTTCAGGTAGCCGAGGCTTGAGAAGCCGGTACCGAAGTCATCGATGGCGATGCGAATCCCCTGCTCACGCAGCAGGCACAGGGTCTCGATCACCCGTTCGGTGCTGTCCATCAGCACCCCTTCGGTGAGCTCCAGCTCGAGGAGGGCCGGCGCCAGTCCGCTTTCCACTACCGTCTGCATGACGCCCCTCACGAACCCCGGCCGCTGGAACTGCATGGGCGAGATGTTCACGGCCATGGTGAGGTCATCCATGCCGATGGCATTGAGGTCCCGGGCGTCGCGGCAGGCGGTGGCCAGTACCCAGTCGCTGATCGGGATGATCTGACCGGTATCCTCGGCCAGGCCGATGAAGGCAGCCGGCGAGATGAAGCCACGCTCGGGATGATGCCAGCGCACCAGCGCCTCCACGCCCACGACCTTGCCACTGGGTCCGTGGATCTGGGGCTGGTAGTAGAGCTCGAACTGCTGCTCCTCGATGGCTCGCTGCAGGGCATTGCGCAACGAGACCCGCTCGCTCACCTTCTGGTTGAGTTCGCGGGTGTACCACTGGAAGGTGTTGCGCCCTTGACGCTTGGCCTTGTACATGGCCAGGTCGGCCTGTTGGATCAGCTCCATGGGCCGCTCGACTCCGCCGTCGCACAGGGTGATACCGATGCTCGCCGTGATGCGCAGCTCGTTGCCATCGATATGGTAGGGGGCTGCAACCTGGGCCAGCAGGCGCTCCACGACCGGCAGTACATCATCCTCGTGGGCCAGGTCGGGGAGCAGGATCACGAACTCGTCGCCGCCGAAGCGGGCCACGCTGTCGCCGGGGCGCAGCTGCTGCTCGAGTCGACCTGCAACCTCCTGCAGGATGCGGTCGCCGGTCTAGTGGCCCAGGGTGTCATTGATTGGCTTGAAGCCGTCCAGGTCGAGGAAAAGCACCGCCAGGAACCGCCGGTAGCGGCGCGCGATCTGGCACCCCTGGGCGAGGCGATCCTCCAGCAGGGTGCGGTTGGGGAGCCCGGTCAGTGCATCGTGACTGGCGTTGTAGGCGAGCTGTGACTGGTACTCCTTCTGGGTAGAGATGTCGTTCTGCACCCCGATGAAGTGGGTGACATCGCCCGTCTCATCACGCACCGGGGAGATATAGAGGTCGTTCCAGAAGGTGGTGCCGTCACGACGATAGTTGCGGATGACAATGTGCACGTCGCGACGGTTGGCGATGCCCTCCCGCAACGCCAGGGTGGCACGCGGCTCGGTGTTCTCGCCCTGCAGGAAGCGGCAGTTGCGCCCGACCGCCTCCTCCCTGGCATAGCCGGTGATGCGCTCGAAGGCCGGGTTGACGTAGACAATGGGCAGGTCGGGCTTGCGCGCATCGCAGATCACAACGCCGTTGATGCTCGAGGCCACGCTGCTCTCGAGGATACGCAGCTGGCGCTCCGACTCCTTGCGCTGATTGATGTCACGGAAGTAGACCGCCAGCCCCTCATCGGAAGGATAGGCGTGTACCTCGACCCACAGTTCAAGGCGGGGGTTGCAGGCCTCGAAGTGGGCGGCGACTCCCGTATCGATCGCACGTCGGTATTCGATATCGAAACGAGAGCCCCAGGCTTCCGGGAAGGCCTCCCAGATATTGCAGCCCAGCAGCGAGCCGGGAGCACTCTGCAGCAGCCGCTCGGCCTCGCGGTTGACGTAGGTGAAGCACCAGTCGGCATCCAGGGTGAAGAAGCCGTCGGTGATGCTCTCCAGGGTGGTGGTGAGACGCTCCGCCAGCCGCGAGACCTCGGCGCGCAGCCGGCGCTGCTCGGTGATGTCCTGGGTCGAGCCCTGCGCCCTCAGGATGCACCCCACCTCGTCGTGGACCGCCTGGCCGATCACCCGCACCCAGATGTGGCGCCCGCGCGCGGTAACCACCTCGAACTCCTCGTCGAAGGCGGTGCCATCGCGACAGCACGCCGCGAAGCGCTCGCTCAGCCGCTGGCGGTCATGCGGAGCGTAGTAGGCGATGGCCTGATCCACCGTAGGCTGGAAGCCGGCGGGCTCGTCGTGGATGGCACAGACCTCGTCGGACCAGATCGGTGAGCCTCCGGGAAGCTCCACGTACCAGGCACCGATCAGGGCCGTCTCTCCCACGATCGTCGAGAAGTGTTCATGCCGGCTCATGGCCGTCTCGCTCTGCCGGCGAGCCGAGATATCCCGAGCCACCACGTAGATCACCCGCTCCTCACCGATGGCGGCATTGATCTCCACCCAGTGCAGGCGGCCCTCGTGGTCGTGGACCCTTGCCTCGAGCCCCCTGACGGCGCCACCGGACGCCAGCCGCTCTATCGCCTCGGCGATGCGGGCATGGTCCTGCTGGTCCACCAGGCGGGTGTAGGGTTGATGGAGGAGCTCGACCTCGTCATAGCCAAGCTGGTGCTGAAAGGCGGGGTTGACCTGCAGGAATCGGCCCTCAAGGCTGACGCGGCAGAACAGGTCGGTCGAGAGGGTAAAGAACTGATCCTGCCGACCGGTAGCCGGCAGCAGCAGGGAACGCAATCGAGCAAGCAGCGGGCGGATCATGGACGTCCTGTGACTGTTGTTATGGGCGACCAGGCCTGGCCAGACAATGGCCACCCGATCCGGAAGGGGAGTCACAAACAGCGTTCGAAAATCGGCGAAAGCATAGTCGCACGATGCCTTTCCAGGCTCAAATCAGGTACAGGCGTGGGAAGGCGGACAGCAGGCAAAAAAAAGCGAAGGGCCCACAGCGATGCTGTGGGCCCTCGAAATTCGTGGCGCGCCCGGCAGGATTCGAACCTGCGACCCTCGGCTTCGGAGGCCGATACTCTATCCAACTGAGCTACGGGCGCATCACCCGGCATGGCGCCGAGCGGACGACATCCTAACTGCCAGGCCTGCCACTGTCCAGCATGGGGCACAGTGAAGGCCCCCGCCTCATCCCAACGGCGGGGGCCACGCCATTTTCCTGGCGACAGGGTTGCCGGTATACTGTCCGCAACGACTGCAAGATGGCATCTCCCTCGGCTGCGTTGCCGACACCGTTTCCGCCGGGCGCTGCCGCGAACAACTTCCTAAAGGACCGTGAAGAGGTGGTGAGAGTGAAATCCAGCAAGCTGATCATGGGGTGCCTGGCCACCCTGGGCCTGACCGCCAGCGCCGGTATCGCCCTGGCCCAGGACGATGCCGAGCGCGAAGCCATCGCCGAGCGCCTGAAGCCGGTGGGCGAGCTCTGCGTCCAAGGCGAGGATTGCGGCACCATGGCTGCCGCCAGCGGTGGTGGCAGCAGCGCCTCCAGCGGTGGCGGTGACGATATCGACGGCGCCGGCATCTACAACAATGTGTGCATGGCCTGTCACGAGACCGGCGCCGCCGGCGCCCCGATCCGCGGCGATGAGGCCGCCTGGGCCGACCGCGTGGAGCAAGGCTTCGCCACTCTGCTGGATCACTCGATCAACGGCTTCAACGCCATGCCGGCCCGAGGCGGCAACCCCAACCTCTCCGATGCCGAGATGGAGGCCGTCACCGCCTATATGGTCGAGCCGGTGATGGACGTGCCGGAGCTGGGCGGAGGTGCGGATGAAGCGTCGGCCGAAGATACCGCTGCCGCCGAAGACGCCGCCGCTGCCGAAGAGACCGCTGCCGCCGAAGACGCCGCCGCTGCCGAAGAGACCGCTGCCGCCGATAACGCCGATAACGCCGATAACGCCGCTGGCGAAGATACCGGTGCTGCCGAAGACGCCGCTGCCGCCGATAACGCCGCTACCGAAGTCGCCGCCGCCGATCTGCCCGGCGCCGACAAGATCGGTACCTGTGTGGCATGCCATGGTCAGGATGGTCACGGTACCGCGCCGATGTATCCGAACCTCGCGGGCCAGAATGTCGCCTATATGGAAGGTGCTCTTAAGGCCTATCGCGATGGTCAGCGCCAGGGCGGCATGTCGGCGATCATGACCCCGATGGCAGCTTCCCTGTCCGATGAAGATATCACGGACATCGCCAACTACTACCATCAGCAGCCGCGCTAAGTCCCTGCCTAAGCCCCTTTGCCGACACCCCCGGAGGTGATCACGCCAGTCCGGAGTGGTGTCGGCCAGCAGGGACTTTCCGGTTACGAACTTCAAGACTAGTCAAGTAACGAGCGCAACCCGGCGATGGCACTCTGACCCCGTGCCTGCTTCTTCTCCGGATCCTCGCGGTCCGGCCTCCCCTCCCACTCCAGGTCGGCCTCGGGCAGCTCGTCCAGGAAGCGGCTCGGGGCACAGTCCATCAACTCACCATAGGTCTTGCGCTGGCGGGCCAGGGTCAGGGTCAGGGTGCGCCGCGCCCGGGTGATTCCCACGTAGGCCAGGCGTCGCTCCTCCTCCACCGTCCCCGCCTCGATGGCGTTGCGGTGGGGCAGCAGCTCCTCCTCCAGCCCCATCAGGTAGACGTGCGGGAACTCCAGCCCCTTGGAGGCGTGCATGGTCAGCAGCTGGACCCGGTCGGAGTCGTCCTCCTCGGCCTGCTGCTCGAGGATATCGCGCAGCACCAGTCGCGAGATGGCCGCCTCCACGCTGTCGGTCTCGGTCTCCTCGGAGGCGGTGCTTTCGTCCGGCCCCTCATCCTCGGGTGAGGCCTGCATCGACTTCTCCAGCTGGTCGATCAGGATCCAGACATTGGCCATGCGCCGCTCGGCGATGGTCGGGGCACTGGCGTTCTGGTATAGCCAGGCCTCGTAGTCCATCTCGCGCAACATGTCGCGGATGGCGGCGATGGCATCGCCGCTATCCATGCGCCGTCGCACCGCGTCGATGAAGTGGGTGAAGCGCCCCAGCCGCTCCACCGCCCTGACCGGCAGCTGCTCGGCCAGGCCCAGCTCGTGGCAGGCGGCGAACAGCGCGATGCTCCGCTCGTTGGCATAGTTGGCCAGCTTCTCCAGGGTGCCGGGGCCGATCTCCCGGCGCGGCACGTTGACGATGCGCAGGAAGGCGTTGTCGTCGGCCGGATTGATCAGCAGCCGCAGGTAGGCCATGGCGTCCTTGATCTCGTTGCGCGAGAAGAAGGAGGTACCCCCGGAGAGCTTGTAGGGAATCTGGTAGTGCTGCAGCTTGAGCTCCAGCAGCCGGGCCTGGAAGTTGCCGCGATAGAGCACCGCGAAGTCGCGCCACTCGGCGCGCTCCTTGATGCGCCGGGTGAGGATCTCGCTGGCCACGCGATCCGCCTCGGCCTCCTCGTGGCGGTTGACCACCACACGGATCGGCGCCCCCTCGCCCATGTCCGACCACAGGGTCTTCTCGTAGACGTGGGGGTTGTTGCTGATCAGGGTATTGGCGGCTCGCAGGATGGTGCCGGTGGAGCGGTAGTTCTGCTCCAGCTTGATGACGTCCAGGCGCGGAAAGTCCTCGCCCAGGGTCACCAGGTTCTCGGGGCGCGCCCCGCGCCAGGCGTAGATCGACTGGTCATCGTCACCCACCACGGTGAAGGTCTTGCGCTCCCCCATCAGCAGCTTGACCAGCTGGTACTGGCTGACGTTGGTGTCCTGGTACTCGTCCACCAGCATGTAGTGGATGCGCTTGCGCCAGCGCGCCAGGGCCTCGGGGTCGTCGCGCAGCAGTACCACCGGCAGCAGGATGAGGTCGTCGAAGTCCACCGCGTTGTAGGCCTTCAGGTGGCGGTTGTAGGCCTCGTAGACCCGGGCGGCGAACAGCTCGTCCTCGTCCGCAGCGTGGGACATCGCCTGACCCGGCAGCACCAGGTCGTTCTTCCACTCGGAGATGCGGTGCTGCACGGCATTGATCTGGTCGGCATCGACCTGGGCATCCTTGTGCATCAGGTCGCGCAGCAGCGCCTTGGCGTCCTCGGGGTCGAACAGCGAGAAGCCGGAACGATAGCCCAGCGCCTTGAGCTCGCGGCGGATGATGTTGAGCCCCAGGGTGTGGAAGGTGGAGACGGTCAGGCCATGCCCCTCCTTGCCCTTGAGCATGCTGCCCACGCGCTCCTTCATCTCCCGGGCGGCCTTGTTGGTGAAGGTCACCGCGGCGATCCGGCGGGCGCTCATGCCGCACACCTGCACCAGGTAGGCGATCTTGGTGGTGATCACGCTGGTCTTGCCGGAACCGGCGCCGGCCAGCACCAGGCAGGGGCCGTCGATATAGCGCACCGCCTCCTGCTGGCGGGGGTTCAAGCCGGCGAGTCGCTGCTGGATGGAGGGGGGCGAGTTCATCGGCTGTCGACTCCGGCGGCACCGGCGAAGTCCAGCTGTCGCCAGGCTTCATAGACCAGCACCGCACAGGCGTTGGAGAGATTGAGGCTGCGACTGTCCTCGCGCATGGGAATGCGCAGTCGCTGCGCCTCGGGCAGGGCCTCGAGCATCGCCCCGGGCAGGCCACGGGTCTCGGGGCCGAACACCAGAGCATCGCCGGCACGGTAGCTCGGCTCATGGTAGCCCGTCCGCCCGCGGGTCGATACCGCGAAGACCCGCCGAGGGCTGGCCGCCTCGAGGTAGGCCGGCCAGTCGCGGTGCACGCGCACTGCCGCCCACTCGTGATAGTCGAGGCCGGCACGGCGCAGGCGCCTGTCGTCGAGCTCGAAGCCCAGCGGTTCGATCAGGTGCAGGTGGAACCCGGTGTTGGCACACAGCCGGATCAGGTTGCCGGTGTTGGGGGGTATCTCGGGCTGGTAGAGGACGACATCGAGCATGGCTTATCCGCGGTGGGGCCCGGTGGAACGCAGGCGGGCCCCGTGACGGGGCCCGCAATCATCGACGCAGGGGACGCTCAGAAACGCAGGCGCACGCCGACCTGGGCGCCGCGATCCAGGGTGCGGCTGTCGCGCTCCTCGTCGAAGTCGGCATCCAGCTGGCGCACGCCCAGATAGCCATCCACGTTGGGGGTAAAGGCATAGCGTGCACGCAGGCCGACCTCGTAGCCCTCTTCGAGCTCACTGGTGGTCACCGCATCGGGGGTATAGTAGCCGTAGCCACCCAGCGAGACCGCCGGCAGGTTGGGCAGGTAGACGTAGCCGTAACCGCCGAGCCCCAGGCCGCCGCCATCGCCGACGTCGGTGTCATACTGGGTCCAGCGGGCACCGATGCCCACTTCGCGACGCGAGGTGTGCTGGCTGCCCATCAGCTGGGCGTGGTAGACGGTGGCGTCCTCGCGGTAGTCGCTGTCCACCACCCCGCCGCCGAGCTGGATGCCCTCCACGAGCTCGCCGGCCGCCTCGAACTGCACCGCATCCGACCCCAGGTTGAGGTCCAGGCTGGCGGCCTGGGCGAGGCCGGCACCGCCCAGCAGTACCAGGCCCGCCAGCAGCGTCTGTATCGATCTCATCATGCTCTCCCTATCCTGTGCCGTCGGCAAATCCTGTATGGTTCTTGTACAGCTTAGCGCAATCGGCCGTCACGCCACAGTGGAAACGCCGTACCGGGCACGATAGTCGCGAATGGCGGCGGCATGGCCACGCAGCGAATCGCCGGCATGCTCTTCAAGATAGGTCAGGACCATGTCCAGCGTCACGATGCTCACCACCGGCATGGCGTAGCGCGCCTCCACCTCCTGGATGGCGCTGAGGGCCTCGCCTTCGACCTCGGCGCTGCCGCGCTCCTGGCGATCCAGGGCGATCACCACCCCCGCGGCGCGGGCACCGGCCCCTTCGATCAGCGTCATCACCTCGCGGATGGCGGTGCCGGCGGTGATCACGTCGTCGATGATCAGGATATCCCCGGTCAGTTCGGCACCGACGATGGTGCCGCCTTCGCCATGGGCCTTGGCCTCCTTGCGGTTGAAGGCGTAGGGCAGGTCGCGGCCGTGGTGGTCGGCCAGCGCCACGGCGGTGGTGGTGGCCAGGGGAATGCCCTTGTAGGCAGGGCCGAAGAGCACGTCGAAGGCCGGCGCCTGGTCGGCGATGGCGCGGGCATAGAAACGCCCCAGGCGGGCCAGGGCGCCGCCGGTGCGAAACAGCCCGGCATTGAAGAAGTAGGGGCTGACGCGACCGGACTTGAGAGTGAACTCGCCGAAACGCAGCACGCCCTGTTCGATGGCAAACTCGATGAACTCACGCTGGTAGGGCTGCATGCGTCGATCCGCCACGGGGCCTCCTATCACGTTTATTGGCCTTGGCCATTTACCCAAACGTCGAAACGTCGGGTATCATACACGCGCGACGGTAAAGGGACCACGTATGAAAATAGCAACCATCAACGTCAACGGCATCCGCGAGGCCGTCGGGCGAGGCTTTCTCGACTGGCTGGCCAACCAGGACGCCGATGTCGTCTGTGTCCAGAATCTCAAGGCCAAGAGCTTCGAGCTGGACGACAGTATCCTCTATCCGGAAGGCTACGAGGGCTACTTCCTCGATGCCGAGCAAGACGGCTTCTCCGGGGTGGGGCTCTACTGCCGGAAGATCCCCAAGGCGATCATGTACGGGCTGGGCTTCCCCCAGTGCGACCACGAGGCGCGCTTCCTGCAGGCCGACTACGACCGCTTCAGCATCGCCAGCTTCCTGATGCCCGACGGCAGCGACCCGGCCGCCAAGCAGTCCTTCATGGCCCAGTACCAGGAGTACCTGAGCAAGATGGCTCGCAAGCGTCGCGAGTACATCATCTGCGGCACCTGGCACATCGCCCACAAGACCATTGACCTGGAGAACTGGGCCGACAACCAGGAGACCCCCGGCTTCACCCCCGAGGAGCGCGCCTGGATGGATCAGGTGTTCGGTCCCACCGGCTTCATCGATACCTTCCGCGAGATCAACCGCGACGCCGGTGAATATACCTGGTGGCCCAAGCTCGACCAGGAGGTGCCGCGCTCCCGTCAGGAGGGCTGGCGCATCGACTACCAGGTGGTGGGCCCCAACTTCCGCCGCCACGTGGTGGACGCCTGGATCGACTACGACGCCACCTTCTCGGAGTTCGCGCCGCTGATCGTCGAGTACGACCTGCCGCTCTGAACCTCCCTCCGTCGCCGTTCCGGGGCACCGGAACGCATCACGCCGGCCATCATGGCCGGCGTGATGCGTTGAGGGACCTTGCCCGGCGGCATCGCTTCCTGCCTAGCGCGGAATGCCCAGCGACTCACGCTGATGGTCGAACAGCTGCACGCCGGCGTTCTCGGCCAGCTCGAGCATGGCGTTGAGCTCGGCGCGGCTGAAGGTGCCCTTCTCGGCGGTGCCCTGCACCTCGATCAGGCTGCCATCCTCGGCCATCACCACGTTCATGTCGGTATCGGCGCCGCTATCTTCGGGGTAGTCCAGGTCCACCACCGGCACTCCCCTGAAGATGCCCACCGACACCGAGCTGACCAGCTGCTTGAAGGGGTCACCCTTGATCAGCTTGTTGCGCTGCAGGTAGCGGATGGCATCCACCAGCGCCACGCAGCCACCGGTAATGGAAGCGGTACGGGTGCCACCGTCGGCCTGGATCACGTCGCAATCCACGGTGATGGTGAATTCGCCCAGCTTCTTGAGGTTGACCGTCGCGCGCAGCGAGCGGCCGATCAGGCGCTGGATCTCCAGGGTACGGCCACCCTGTTTGCCGCGGGTCGCCTCGCGGCCGCCACGAGTGTGGGTGGCGCGGGGCAGCATGCCGTACTCGGCGGTGACCCAGCCCTGGCCCTTGCCGCGCAGCCAGCGCGGCACGCCGGGCTCGACACTGGCGTTGCACAGCACCTTGGTATCGCCGAACTCGACCAGCACCGAGCCTTCGGCATGGCGGGTGTAGTCGCGGGTCAGTCGGATCTCGCGGGGCTGTTCGGGGGCACGCCCGCTGGGGCGACGGAATTCGGTAGACATGGCACCTCGTGATCAGAGTCGGTTGGGGATCGGCTGGCCGTCATTCTACACGCTTGGCCCGGCGGTGACGGCGAATCGGTTACACTGCGGCCTGGCCACCACTCATGACTCACCACACTGTTCCACTCACCCAAGCTTTCCCCGGGAGCCTCGCCATGGTGCACAGCATGACCGCCTTCGCCCGCCAGGAGCGCGCCGCGCCCTGGGGCACCCTGCAGCTCGAGCTGCGCTCGGTGAACCAGCGCTATCTGGAGCCTCACTTCCGCCTGCCGGAGAGTCTGCGCGACCTGGAGCCGGCCTTTCGTGACGCCCTGCGCGCCCGCCTGGCGCGAGGCAAGGTGGAGGTCAGCCTGCGCTTCGACGCCGCCGGCGATAGCGCCGGACTCGCCGTGAACCCGGCACGGCTCGCCGAACTCTCCCGGGCCCTCGGCGAGGTACGTCAGGCCGTGGAAGACACCACCCCGCCCGACGCCCTGGCCCTGCTCGACTACCCCGGCGTGCTCGAGAACCGTGGCCCCGACCCCGAGACGATCAAGGCCGAGGCCCTGGCGCTGTTCGAGCGCGCCCTGGACGACCTGGTCGCCGGCCGCGCCCGGGAGGGCGACAAGCTCGCCGCCCTGATTCGCGAGCGACTCGCCGGCATCGAGGCCCAGGTGACCGAGGTGCGCCGCCTGATGCCACAGATCCTCGAGCGCCAACGTGCCCAGCTCCTCGAGCGCCTGGAGACGGTGATGGCCGAGCTCGACCCCCAGCGCCTGGAGGCGGAGCTCACCCTGCTGGCCCAGAAGGCCGACGTCGACGAGGAGCTCGACCGTCTGGCCACCCATGTCGCCGAGGTGAAGCGCCAGCTCGACCAGAAGGGTCCGGTGGGCCGGCGCCTGGACTTCCTGATGCAGGAGCTCAACCGCGAGGCCAACACCCTGTCGTCGAAATCGGTGGTCGCCAGCACCACCCGCTGCGCCGTGGAGCTCAAGGTGCTGATCGAACAGATGCGCGAGCAGGTGCAGAACATCGAGTGATATGATGGCGGCCATCACCGGCCTACTACCCAATCACCATGGAGATGCGCATGTCGCAAGGTACGCTGTTCGTCGTTTCCGCCCCCTCCGGCGCCGGCAAGACCAGTCTGGTGCGCGAGCTGGTCGAGAGCCTCGACGGCATCCAGGTCTCGGTCTCCCACACCACCCGGCCCCGCCGCGACGGCGAGGTAGACGGCGTCAACTACCACTTCGCGGACGTGCCCGGCTTCGAGGCGATGATCGAGCGCGGCGAGTTCTTCGAGTACGCCCGAGTGTTCGACAACTACTACGGCACATCGCGCCCGGCGGTGCAGGCCGCCCTGGCCGCAGGCCAGGATGTGATCCTGGAGATCGACTGGCAGGGCGCACGCCAGGTACGCCAGCAGCTTCCCGACGCGGTGTCAGTGTTCATCCTGCCGCCCTCCCGTGAAGAGCTGGAACGGCGCCTCTCCGGGCGCGGCACCGACGAACACGCGGTGATCGAGCGGCGCATGCGCGACGCGGTGAGCGAGATGTCCCACCACGACGAGTATGACTACCTGGTGATCAACGACGACTTCACCACCGCCCTGGACGAGCTGCGTGCTCTGGTGGTGTCACGGCGACTGACCCGCGAGCGCGCCGGTGCCACCCATGCCGCCCTGCTCCAGGCGCTGCTCGCCTGAGCCCTCCCCCCGTGGCGCTTGTCAGCGCTGCCGGGCGTCGAGTAACCTATCAGGTCTATCCATAGCGGACTCCCGTCCACGCGCCCACCGCGTGACCGACGCCGGGGTCCCGTCAGCTCTTCAGGAAGGCACCCATGGCGCGAGTCACAGTCGAAGATTGTCTGGAAAACGTCGAAAACCGCTTCAAGCTGGTGATGATCTCCACCCACCGCGCCCGCCAGCTGGCCCGCGGCTCCCGCGATGCCCAGCTGCCGTGGGAGAACGACAAGCCCACCGTCATGGCCCTGCGCGAGATCGCTGCCGGCCTGGTCGACGCCAGCGTGCTCGACGAGCCCGTCGAGGCCCTGGTGCGTCCGCCCCAGCCCCAGTACGGCAGCTTCACCGAGGAGTGATCCATGACGGCGCCCAGGCGCCGTCCTCCCCTTCCGGACACTCACGCAGGAGTCAGGGCGCGCCGCATGTTCACCATCGATGACCTGGCCGACCGTCTCGGCGGCTACCTACCCCAGGGCGAGATCCAGCAGGTCAAGCGTGCCTTCTACTACGCCGAGCAGGCCCACGACGGCCAGCGACGACGCTCCGGCGAGGCCTATGTGACACATCCTCTGGCCGTCGCCAACATCCTGGCTAACATGCATATGGACCATCAGAGCCTGATGGCGGCCATGCTGCATGACGTCATCGAGGATACCGGCGTCGGCAAGGAAGCCCTGGCCCGTCAGTTCGGCGCCCCGGTAGCAGAGCTGGTGGATGGCGTCTCCAAGCTGACCCAGATCGCCTTCGAGGACAAGGCGGTGGCCCAGGCGGAGAACTTCCAGAAGATGGTGATGGCGATGTCCCGGGACATCCGGGTAATCATCGTCAAGCTCGCCGATCGCCTGCACAACATGCGCACCCTGGGCGCCCTGCGTCCCGAGAAGAAGCGCCGCATCGCCCGCGAGACCCTGGAGATCTACGCCCGCATTGCCAGCCGGCTGGGCATCAACACCATCCGCGTGGAGCTGGAGGACCTCTCCTTCCACGCCCTCCACCCGATGCGGGCCGAACGCATCAAGCGCGCCGTCTCCAGCGCCCGGGGCCACCGTCGCTCGACGATCCGCCAGATCCAGAACAACCTGCAGCGCAGCCTGGACGACGAGGGGCTGCCCAGCACCGTGGTGGGGCGCCAGAAGCACCTGCTGTCGATCTACCGGAAGATGCGCGACCAGCGCAAGTCGTTCAACGAGATCATGGACGTCTTCGGCTTTCGCATCCTCACCGAGGATGTCGACAGCTGCTATCGCATCCTCGGCATGGTGCACAACCTCTACAAGCCGGTGCCCGGACGCTTCAAGGACTATATCGCCATCCCCAAGGCCAACGGCTACCAGAGCCTGCACACCACCCTGTTCGGTCCCGGCGGCATGCCCATCGAGGTGCAGATCCGTACCCGTGAAATGGAGGCCATGGCCAACAACGGCATCGCCGCCCACTGGCTCTACAAGGCGGGCCAGACCGACCACCCCATCGCCGAGGGTAGCCGCGCCCGGGCGCGCTCCTGGATCAAGGGGCTGCTGGAGATGCAGCGCCACGCCGGGGACTCGCTGGAGTTCATCGAGCACGTCAAGAACGACCTGTTCCCCGACGATATCTATGTGTTCACCCCCAAGGGCGACATCATGGAACTGCCCCAGGGCGCCACGGTGATCGACTTCGCCTACAGCGTACACACCGATATCGGCAACAGCACCATCGCCTGCCGCATCGACCGCCACCTGGCTCCCCTCTCGACCCGCCTGGAGAGCGGCCAGACCCTGGAGATCATCACCGCCCCCGGGGGGCGCCCCAACCTCTCCTGGCTCAACTTCGTGGCCACCGCCAAGGCGCGATCGGCGATCCGCCATGCCTTGAAACACCAGCAGCACACCGAGGCGGTCCAGCTCGGCCGACGACTGCTCAACAAGGCCCTCGGGGGGTTCGAGACCAGCCTGGAGGAGCTGCCCGACGGGCTGCTTCCCGGCCTGCTCGACGAGTTGGGCCTGAAGAACGAGGATGCCCTGCTCGAGTCCATCGGCCTCGGCTCGCGAGTCGCCCACGTGATCGCCCGGCGTCTGATGGACCTGCAACACGGCGAGGCGACGGTTCGCTCCAACCTCCCGGGCAGCCGCCAGCATGGCCCAATCGTGATCAGCGGCGCCGAAGGCATGGTCATCAAGTTCGCCCGCTGCTGTCACCCCCTGCCAGGCGACCCGGTGGTGGGCCACCTCTCGGTGGGCAAGGGCATCGTGGTGCACCGAGCCGAGTGCCGTAACCTAGGCGAACTGAAGGACGACCCCGAGAAGCTCTTCCCCCTGGAGTGGGCAGAGAACATCGACGAGGACTTCCCGGTGGCGCTGCGCCTCGAGGTGGAGAGCCGCCGTGGCCTGGTGGCCGAACTCGCCGGGGTGGTCACCGATGCCGATGCCAATATCGAGCGTATCGGCATCGAGGAGCGCGACGCCCACCTGGCCACGGTCAACCTGACCCTGGCGGTACGCGACCGCGTCCACCTGGCGCGCATCATCAAGCGGCTGCGCAACCTCTCCCACGTCGAGCGTATCAGCCGCCTGGGCAACTGACACTTCCCCCACCGGTCCGGTCGCCCCCGCCGGGGGCACCGGGCCGTTTCCTTGCTGTACAGAACCACAACGGAGCGACACCATGAGCAACAAGGCCGTGATCAACACCGAGAAGGCACCTGCCGCCATCGGCCCCTACTCCCAGGCCATCAAGGCCGGCAACACCGTCTACCTCTCCGGCCAGATCCCCCTGGACCCGGCCACCATGGAACTGGTCTCCGACGACTTCGAGGCCCAGGCCCGCCAGGTCTTCACCAACCTGCGTAGCGTCTGCGAGGAGGCCGCCGGCTCCCTGCAGGACATCGTCAAGCTGAACCTCTACCTGGTCGACCTGGGCCAGTTCGCCGTGGTCAACGCCATGATGGAGGAGTTCTTCGAGAAGCCCTATCCGGCACGCGCCGCCATCGGCGTCAAGGCGCTGCCCAAGGGCGCACAGTTCGAGGCCGAGGGTGTCATGGTCATCGGCGACTGACCGAGCCGTGCGACTATTTCTGGCTCTGGAGCCCCCGCCCGCGCTGCGCGCGCGGTTGGGGGCGCTGGCCGACCTCGCCCAGGCGCAGTGCGGCGGGCGGCGGGTGCCGGACGAGAGCCTGCACCTGACCCTGGCCTTCCTCGGCGAGGTGGAGACCGCACGGGCCGAGACACTGATCGAGTGGCTGCAGGGCGAGGCGCCCCAAGGCGGCGAGTGGCGTCTGGATCGCTGGGGAACCTTCCGCAGGCCGGGCATCGTCTGGGTTGGCGGAAGCACGCCCGACCCGGCACTCGCCGCTCTGCAGGCGCGACTGTGGGACGGGCTGGAGGCCCTCGGCCATGGCGGGCCGCCGACGCGTTTCGTGCCCCACATCACCCTGCTGCGCCGGGCGCGGCGCCTCTCCATCGAGGCGCTGCCGCCGGTCGACCTCACCTGGCGCTGGCGTCGCCTGACGCTGCTGCGCTCCTTTACCCTGGATGACGGGCCACGTTACGAGGTTCTGGCCCGCTCGGCCTGAACGGCCTGAACGGCCTGAACGGCCAGGAGTCAGGCCTTCTCCGGCAGGAATCCGCCCTCCCGCAGCACCTGCGCATACCCCTCGCGAAAGCTGGGATAGCGGAACTGGTAGCCGCTCTCCAGCAGACGGGCGTTGCTGCAGCGCTTGCTGGCGCGGCGGCGCAGCGGCGACTGGATGGTCTCCGTGGCCTCCACCTTGAGCTGCCTGGCCAACCAGGCCATGACATCGTGGAGCGGTGCCGGCTCGCAGTCGGTGGCCAGATAGAGCTCCTCTACGCTCTCGCCCTCCAGCACCCGGCCGATCAGGTGGGCCAGCACCCCGGCGCAGTCGTCGCGGTGGATGCGGTTGGTGTACATGGCGGGGCTCGGCGGGGCGATACGCCCCTCGCCCACCTGACGGATCAGGCGATCGCGGCCGGGGCCGTAGATGCCCGAGAAGCGCACCACGCTGCCGGGCAGGGCGTGGTCGAGCAGTGCCCGCTCGGCCTCGCACATCAGCTGGCCCGAGAAGCCGGTGGGATCGGTGGGGCTCGCCTCGTCCACCGTCTCGCCGTCACGCTGGGCATAGACGCTGGTGGAGGAGACGAAGAAGACATGCCGCGGCGCCTTTTCGCGCGCGCCGAACTCGGCCAGGGCGGCCGCCAGCCCCTCGGGGTAGGCGGCACGATAGGCGGCCTCCTCGAAGCGGTCGGCGCTGGCCACGTAGACCAGGATATCGGCGTCGGGCAGCGCGGCCAGGCTGGCCGGGTCGGTAAGGTCGGCGGCGACCGCCTCCAGGCCAGAGTCCCTGAGCGACTCGGCGCTGCGCCGGGCGCCGATCACGCGCTGGCCTTGTGCCTGGAGGCGTTGGCCCAGCGCCGTGCCGATGTCACCGCAGCCCAGAATCAGTGTGGTTGTCTTCACCTTTGCCTCGCCCCCTGATAAAAAGTCCCTATTGGAAATCCACGAGGATGCCGTCCAGGCAACCCAGATGACTCTAACAGAACTCCGCTACATCGTGACACTGGCACAGGAACGCCACTTTGGTCGTGCCGCCGAACGCTGCTTCGTCTCCCAGCCGACCCTCTCGGTGGCGGTGAAGAAGCTCGAGGAGGAGCTCGGCGTGCCGCTCTTCGAGCGTTCCAAGTCCACGGTCCAGGTCACGCCGCTGGGCGAGAAGATCGTCGAGCAGGCCCAGCGGGTGCTGGAGCAGACCAGCGTGATCAAGGAGCTGGCCTCCGCGGGGCGCGACCAGCTGGCGAGCCCCCTGCGCATCGGCGCCATCTACACCATCGGCCCCTACCTCTTCCCCCACCTGGTGCCGGAACTGGCGCGCAGTGCCCCGCAGATGCCGCTCTATATCGAGGAGGGCTTCACCGGCAACCTGCGCCGCAAGCTGAGAAGCGGCGAGCTCGACGCCATCATCGTCGCCCTGCCCTTCACCGAGACCGACGTGCTTACCAAGGCCCTCTACGAGGAGGAGTTCGAGGTGCTGGTGCCGGCGGACCACGCCTGGGCCGGCCGCGACTGCGTGTACAAGGAGGAGCTGCTCCAGGAGCGCCTGCTGCTGCTCGGAGAGGGCCACTGCTTCCGAGACCAGATCCTCGAGGCCTGTCCGGCGATCAGCCAGAAGCTCAACAGCCCCCACAACACCCTGACCGCCGAAGGCGGCTCGCTGGAGACCATCCGCCATATGGTGGCCTCCAAGCTCGGTATCACCGTGCTGCCGCACTCGGCCATCGGCACCGTCCACTATGAGAGTGGCCTGCTCGCCAGCGTACCCTTCGCGGCCCCCGCCCCGACGCGCACCGTGGCCATCGCCTGGCGCGCCAGCTTCCCGCGGCCCAAGGCGATCGACGCCATCACCGACGCCGTCGCTCGCTGCCGCCAGGCCGACCCCGCCTCGGCATGAGCGCCGACCAGACGGCTCTCGACGCGCCGGTCACCTCGCTCAAGGGCGTCGGCGAGGCGCTGGCCCAGAAACTCTCCCGGCTGCGCATCGACAGCGTGGCCGACCTGCTCTTCCACCTGCCGCTGCGCTACCAGGATCGCACCCGCATCACCCCCATCGGCACCCTGCGCGCCGGCCACGAGGCGGTGGTGGAGGGCGAGGTGGTGGCCGCCGAGGTGGTGCGCGGCCGCCGGCGCAGCCTGCTGGTGCGCCTCAAGGACGGCAGCGGCATACTCAGCCTGCGCTTCTTCCACTTCTCGCCGGCCCAGCAGCAGCAGTTCCAGCCCGGCACCTGGGTACGCGGCTTCGGCGAGGCCCGCGCCGGTGCCACCGGACTCGAGCTCTACCACCCCGAGTATCGCCTGCTCAAGGCCGATGCCCCGCCGGTGGAAGACCACCTCACCCCGATCTACCCCGCCACCGAGGGACTGCACCAGACCCGGCTGCGGGCACTGATCGAGCAGGCCCTGGCGCGCCTCGACGCTGCCCCCGAAGCGCTCCCCGACTGGATCACCGAGGATCTGCGCCAACGCTTCCGGCTGCCCGAGCTGCACCGCTGCCTGCACGTGCTCCACCAGCCACCGCCGGAGGTCGACCCCGAGCAGCTGGCGAGTGGCCGCCACCCGGCCACCCGCCGCCTGGCGCTGGAGGAGCTGCTCGCCCACCGCCTCAGCCTGCAGGCGGTACGCCTGCAGATCCAGCAGGATGGTGCCCCGGCCCTGCCCTCGGGGCGTGGCCTGCAGGCGCGCTTCCTGACCCAGCTGCCCTTCTCGCTGACCGCCGCCCAGCGCCGAGTGCTCGACGAGATCGCCGCCGACCTGGGCCGGGAGGTGCCCATGCTGCGCCTGGTGCAGGGCGACGTGGGCTCCGGCAAGACGGTGGTGGCCGCCATGGCGGCACTCTCCGCCATCGCCGGCGACTGCCAGGCGGCCATGATGGCCCCAACCGAGATACTCGCCGAGCAGCACTACCGGGCCTTCAGGGCCTGGTTCGCACCCCTGGGCATCGAGGTGGCGTGGCTGGCCGGCAAGCTCAAGGGCAAGGCGCGCCTGGACACCAAGGCAGCTATCCAGGACGGCCGCGCGCGCATGGTGGTGGGCACCCACGCGCTCTTCCAGGGCGACGTGCACTTCCAGCGCCTGGGACTGGCGATCGTCGACGAGCAACATCGCTTCGGGGTCCACCAGCGTTTGGCGCTGCGAGAGAAGGGCGAGGCCGGCGGCCTCACGCCCCACCAGCTGGTGATGACCGCCACCCCCATCCCGCGCACCCTGGCGATGAGCGCCTACGCCGACCTGGATGTCTCGGTGATCGACGAACTGCCCCCCGGTCGCACCCCGGTGAAGACCGTGGCGATGCCCGACGAGCGGCGTCCCGAGGTGGTCGAGCGCATCCGCCACGCCTGCACCGAGGGACGCCAGGCCTACTGGGTCTGCACCCTGATCGAGGAGTCCGAGGTGCTGGAGTGCCAGGCCGCCGAGGCGACCCGGGACGAACTCACCGAGGCACTGCCGGAACTCGCCATCGGCCTGGTCCACGGGCGCATGAAGGCCGCCGAGAAGGCGGAGGTGATGGATGCCTTCAAGGCCGGGGAGCTGGACCTGCTGGTGGCCACCACGGTGATCGAGGTGGGGGTCGACGTGCCCAACGCCAGCCTGATGATCATCGAGAACCCCGAGCGGCTGGGGCTCTCCCAGCTGCACCAGTTGCGCGGCCGGGTCGGGCGCGGCGCCACCAACAGCTTCTGCGTGCTGCTCTACCATCCGCCGCTCTCCGCCCACTCCAAGGAGCGCCTGGCGGTGATGCGCGAGACCACCGACGGCTTTCGCATCGCCGAGAAGGACCTGGAGCTGCGCGGCCCCGGAGAAGTTCTGGGCACCCGCCAGACGGGCCTTGCCCAGATGAAGATCGCCGACCTGGAACGCGACGCCGACCTGCTGGACCGCGTCGCCCCCCTGGCCGAGGCGCTGATGGCCACCCACCCCGAGGCCAGCCAGCCACTGATTCGCCGCTGGCTGGGCGAAGAGGCCGGCCGCTACGGACAGGTGTGACGGTCGCAAGCCCGCAAGATCCCGGTCAAGGCTGATCCTCGATCAGCCTTGCCGAGGCTTCCCGCAGCGGCGCCAGCTGATGACCGATCAGCTCAAGCTGAGCCCCCAGCAGAGAGTCCGGCGCCGCCTCGCTCACCTCCAGGGAGGCATGCGGATCGATCGGTTCCCGCCGCTCCAGCGCCCGGGCCAGGCCGTCCAGTTCGGCGAGGACCGCCTCGGCCAGCGCACTCTCCGCCGGTGTCACGCCGCGACTCTCGCCGCGATGGGCGCCCAGCGCGGAAAGATAGTTGAGCAGGGTGTGGGCGTGGAGCTGGAAGGGCAGCCCGCGGTCGACGTCGCGGCGGAAGGGACCTGGCTCCTGCTGCACATTGGCCAGCATCGCGGCGAGCTCCGCATCGGCGTTGTGGGCATTGCGGCGAGCCAGGCGATAGGCCAGGTCGTCGCGCTTGCCGCTGGCATACTGCTCGACCAGCGCCGCCAGATAGTCGCGCCCCGCCGCCAGGGTGGCGGCTGCCTGACGATGCAGCCGCCTGCCCTGCCAGTCGGGCAGGATCGTCAGCACGGCAAGCCCGGCGATGCCGGCGCCCAGCAGGGTATCCATCAGCCGCGGCCAGATCAGCCCGAAACCATCCCCCACCTGGTTGAAGCAGCTCAGCACCATCAGGGTGATCGCCCCCGTGGCCAGGGTGTAGTGGCGCCCGCGCAGGGCGAAGAACGCGACCCCGGCGACCACCGCGATCCCCGCCTGGAGCGCCGGCGACGGGAACAGGCTGATCAGCGCCCAGCCCACCACCAGCCCCAGCACCGTGCCCAGGATGCGCTGCCAAAGGAAGCGCCGAGTGGCGCCGAAGCTGGGCCGGCAGACGAACAGGCTGGTCAGCAGGATCCAGTAGCCCTGGGTGGGATGGATCAGGTGCAGGACCGCATAGCCAGCGACCAGGGTGGCAGCCAGGCGCACGGCGTGACGGAACACCGGCGAGCGCGGGGTCAGCTGGGCCTGAAGGCGTTCGACCACGTCACCCAGGCCCCGGGGGGTGCGGTCATGGAGTGCATCATCGTCCCCCTCGCCGAGCTCCGGATGGCGCGCGCCGGCCAGGGCTCGCTCCAGGGTCGCCAGATTATCGGCCACGGCCCCCAGGGGGGGCAGCAGCGGCTGGCTCTCGTCGGATATCGTCCCCCGCAGGTGCACCAGGGAGGCCTCCAGGTCGACCAGTGCCTGCTCGCTGGGGGCCAGGTCGAAGGAGCGCTTGAGCAGCAGGCCCCGGGCCAGGGTCCGGCACGCCTCGCCCTGGGCCTGGAGCACCCGCTGGACGCGGAACAGCACGTCGTGATGGAAGAAGGCCTCGGCCAGCTCGGCATAGGGGGAGTGGGAGGAACTGGCCCGCTCGTGGATATCCTGGGCGATGAAGTAGAGACGCAGGTAGCGCGCCAACCGCGGCGAGGCGCGCTGCCCCTCCAGGCGACGAAAGAGGCGCTCCTTGGCGTCGTTGAGGGCCTCCACCACCCGGCCGTTCTGGCGCGCCAGCGCCAGGCGCCGACCCTCCACATCCAGCCCGCGCAACGGCTCGAAGAGCGCTGCCTTGAGTCCGAGGTAGCGGGCCAGCTCGCGGTAGACCCTCGCCATGGCCAGCTGCAGCGGCTGACGCGAGAAGAGCGCACACCACGCCACGGAGATCACGCCATACCAGGCGGCACCCGCCACCAGCAGCGCCGGCTCACGCCACAGTTCGCCCAGCGCCGGGCTGCCGCGCTGCTCGAGGCTGATCAGGGTGTAGATGGTCAGGATCAGGGTGGCATTGGCGATGGTCGCGTAGCGCTGGCTGACCGCGCCGAGCATGGTCATGCCAAAGGCCGCCAGGCCCAGGGTCACCACCAGGGGCCAGGGGTGGGCGAAGAGCAGCTCCATCGCCAGGGAGGCCAGCGCAAAGCAGACCAGGGTGACCAGCAGGGCGGCAAGCCGGCCGGACCACTCATCATCGGTCTCGGCCAGGGCACTGGCGATGGCACCCAGGAACAGCGGAATCAGGCTGGCCATGTCGCCGCGCCACCAGCACAGCAGCGTGATACCGGCCAGGGCGATGAAGACCCGCAGGCTGTAAGCGGCAGGCTCGAGGGTCCAGAAGCGGCGCAGGACCAGGGTGGGGGACATGGCGGGCACGGATCTCCCGCGGTCAGAGGTGGCGCAGCAGCTTCTGCAGACGCTGGAGATCGGCGGCGTCGCCGACCAGGCGCACGCGCCCATCCATCATGCCGTCGAGGAAGACCTGCTGGGTCGGCTTGCGCAGCACCTCGAGCGCGGTGGCCGCGTCCTCGAAGCGCAGCTCCAGGTCGAGGTCCACGGGCAGGCCGCGGCCATGCTCGATGCCGCGGGGCGACATGCGATAGTGGCGGGCGATGGAGAGGTCCTCGGTGGCCACCCCCCAGTCGAGGCCGCGCATCTCGCCGAGCAGCTCGCGGAAGCGGGGCTTGCGACGCAGGGCGCGGGTGAGCAGCCAGCCCAGCACCCAGAGCATCAGTTTCAACTTCATGTCATCACCACCGGATCCCTGGAGGGTGGAAACGAAGACGCCTGGCGCCGGAACCTGGCCAGGCGTCCCGGGGTTACCTTCCCGGAGTTACTTGGCCACGGCGTCCTTGAGCCCCTTGCCCGGCTTGAAGGCTACCGTCTTGCTGGCCGGAATGGTCAGCGGCTGGCCGGTCTGGGGGTTCTTGCCGGTGCGCGCGGCGCGCTCGCGCACGGCAAAGGTGCCGAAGCCGATCAGTGAGACATCCTGTCCCTGGGAGACACTCCCGGTGATCTCGTCGAGGATGACATTGAGGACCTGGCTCGCCTTGTCCTTCGACAGGTCGGCACGCTCGGCAATCGCCGCCGCGAGTTCTGGCTTACGCATACAACCCTCCTGGTGTGGCACTGGATCCCGGCGCATCGCACGGGATGTTGTTGTCATGGCAGACGGCGCTCGCCGTTCACCCGGTAACGTCACCGGGCGACGGGCGAACGGCGTCGAAAGGTACGCTGCGGCGACCGCCACGGGTCGCCATCGCCGGTCTAGCCTAGCAACGCCGGCGCAGCCCGCGCCAGTTCGACTTTCCGACGCACGCAGGCGCCTGTCAACGCAAATCCGATCAAACGTCCGTCCTCGGCCTCGGCCAGGGCAGTGAGATCCCCCGCCTCCCCTTCGATCCGCCAGCGTGCCGGGGCACACATGGGCGGCAGCGCCACCACCGGCAGCAGCGGCGTCTTGACCAGCACCGGCCAGGCGCCGTAGCGCACCGGGGTGGGTGTGCCGGTCAGGGTGTGGGCCAGGGCCCGAGCGGAGGCCTGGAGCGGCTGCACGTACATGGCGTTGACCCCCTCGACGCAGGCCACATCGCCCAGCGCATAGACATCCGCCGCCGAGGTGGCGAGGGTCCGATCGGTGTGGATTCCCGCGGCGCTGACCGCGAGGCCCGCCGCCTCGGCCAGCGCCGTGCGGGGCGACAGGCCGGTGGCCAACAGGATCAGGTCGGCCACCACGGCAGTGCCGTCCTCGAGACATACCAACGCATCGCCGCCCTCGGCCTGGAGTCCCACGACACCCGCGCCCAGGTGCAGGCCCATGCCGGCATCCCGGAAGGCCTCGCCCAGCGCACGCCCCAGCGGCTCGGGAAGCAGGCGCGGCAGCGGCGCGGCCTCCGGTGCCACCAGGCTCACCCGGTGGCCGCCGGCCAGCAGGTCGTTGGCGAACTCGCAGCCCACCAGGCCGGCACCCACGATGGCCACCCGGGCCGGCCGGCCCAGGTCGCTCACTGCGGCGTGGAAGGCGCGGTAATCGTCCAGGTCGTTGACCGTCATCACCCGTCCGGCCAGGGCCTCGGGCACGTCGAAGGGGGTGACCGGTGCCGCCCCGGCGGCCAGCACCAGCTCCCCGTAGTCCAGCCGCTCCTCGCCGATGCGCAGGGTATGGGCCCGGGTGTCGATGGCCTCGACCCGGGTATGGGTTCGCACCACCGCGTTCAGGGACTCGGCGATCGCCAGGGCGCTGCGGGCGGCAAGCCGCTCGGGCGGCAGCCCCTTGGCGAAGCCGGTGGAGAGCAGCGGCTTGGAGTAGTCGTCGCCGCTGTCGGCGGTGATCAGGGTCACCGGTCGCTCGGTGTCAAGGGCGCGCAGCTGGCGCAACAGGCCGAGACCCGCCATGCCGCTGCCGAGGATGGTCAAGGGGGCGCTCATGGGTCTCCTCGTCGAGGAAGGGGGATGGTGGCGCATGGTACACTACCCGGCCCCAAGGATGGACACGGAGCCCGTGGTGCCCGATTCCACACGTCACGCCCTGCCCGGTCCGGTGCGCTGGCTGCCGCTGGCCGCGGCGCGGCCCGCCATGAGCCCCGCCTGGCGGCGCTGGGTCGGCTCCCGAGATTCTCTGACCCTGCGACTCACCGAGGCCGGTCGGCCGCGCCCCTTCCAGGTCCAGCTGCTCGACCAGCGTACCGGAACCCCGCGGCGCGACGAGGCCCAGGCCCTCGCCCTGCCACCGGGACGCCAGGCCTGGCTGCGCGAGGTCGCACTGTGCCTGGGCGAATCACCCTGGGTGGTGGCGCGTTCGGTGGCCCCCCTTGAGGGGCTGCCCGCCCATGACCTGGAGCATCTCGGCGAACGCTCCCTGGGCAGCTGGCTGTTCCGCCAGCCGGACCTCGAGCGCGGAGAGATCGAGGTGACCCGCGCCCCTGCCGGCTTCCACCCAGACCGCGGGCCCTGGGGGCGCCGCTCGGTGTTTCGCCACGGCGACTTCCGCGTGCTGGTGCAGGAATGGTTCCTCGACGCCATGGCGGATGACCTCGGCCTGCCTTCGCGCTAGGCTCTGGGATTCCCGATGCCCAGGGGCGCCGGGGATACGCCGAAGAGGAGGTCCTACGCCAGGGAAGGCGTCGGTAGCGCCCAGGGAAGGGTTCACAGCGCCTCCGGAAGGCCGGCCCCGCTCGAAGGCGTATCACCGGAACAGCCCAGTCAGCGCATCCCCCCACTCCACAACCCACCGCGAGGTAGAGATGGACCGCTCCCTGATGCGCCCCACGGGCCTGGCCCGGATACCCGACTTCCTGCGCCTGATGCGCCTCGACCGCCCCATCGGCACCTGGCTGCTGATGTGGCCCACCCTGTGGGCGCTGTGGGTAGCCGCCGAGGGCCTGCCGGAGCGCCACCTGCTGCTGATCTTCGTCGCCGGCGTCTACCTGATGCGCGCCGCCGGCTGCGTGGTCAACGACTACGCCGACCGCCACTTCGACGGCCACGTCAAGCGGACCCTGGATCGCCCCCTGGCCACCGGCCGCATCAGCGAAGGCGAGGCCCAGGCGCTGTTCCTGCTGCTGGTGCTCGCGGCCTTCGTGGTGGTGCTGTTCACCAACCTGTTCACGGTCCTGCTGTCGATCGGCGGCCTGATCCTGGCCTTCATCTACCCCTTCATGAAGCGCTACACCCACCTGCCCCAGCTCTTCCTGGGGGCCGCCTTCTCCTGGGCGATCCCCATGGCCTTCGGCGCGGTGCTCGGCCAGGTGCCCTTCGAGGCGTGGCTGCTGTTCGCCGCCAATGTGGTATGGACCGTGGCCTACGACACCCAGTACGCCATGGTCGACCGCGACGACGACCTGAAGATCGGCATCAAGTCCACCGCGGTGCTGTTCGGCGGCGCCGACCGCTTCATGATCGGCCTGCTGCAGCTGGTGACGCTGGCACTTCTGGCCTGGGCCGGGGCACGGCTCGACCTGGGCGGTTTCTTCTGGCTGGGCCTGGCGGCCATGGCCGCCACCTTCGCCTGGCAGCACTGGCTGATCCGCGAACGCGAACGCGAGCCCTGCTTCCGGGCCTTCCTCAATAACTACTGGTCGGGGCTGCTGGTGTTCGCCGGCATCGCCCTGAGCCTGTGGCCGGGCATCCAGTAGGGCAGTGCTGTCACTCCAGTGTCATAATGGCGTGGTGCAATCGACATCGACCCGTCATTGACCCGAGGCTTCAGGATGACCGCCAAGACCGTACTGATTGTCGACGATGAAGCGCCGATCCGCGAGATGATCGCGATGGCGCTGGAGATGGCCGACTATCGTGTGCTCGAGGCGGACAACGCCCAGACCGCCCACGCCATGGTGGTGGATCACCAGCCCGACCTGCTGCTGCTCGACTGGATGATGCCCGGCACCAGCGGCATCGAGCTGGCGAGGCGCCTCAAGCGCGAGGAGACCACCGCCGAGCTTCCGATCATCATGCTCACCGCCAAGGGCGAGGAGGACAACAAGATCCAGGGGCTCGAGTCCGGTGCCGATGACTACATCACCAAGCCCTTCTCGCCCCGCGAGCTGGTGGCGCGCCTCAAGGCCGTGCTGCGCCGCGCCACACCGCGCGGCGTCGAGGATCCGGTGGAGGTGGAGGGACTGCTGCTCGACCCGGTCAGCCATCGGGTCAGCGCCGACGGCCAGGGGCTGGAGATGGGTCCCACCGAGTACCGCCTGTTGCAGTTCTTCATGACCCACCAGGAGCGCGCCTACACCCGCAGCCAGCTGCTGGACCAGGTGTGGGGCGGTAACGTCTACGTCGAGGAGCGTACCGTCGACGTGCATATCCGCCGCCTGCGCAAGGCGCTGGGCGAGCGCCACCAGCATCTGGTACAGACGGTGCGCGGCACCGGCTACCGGTTCTCCGCCAAGGCCTGATGTGAGGCTCTGGAAGCGCGAGCTGTGGCGTCTTCTTCTGCTGGCTGGCCTGGGCCTGGCGATCGGCTGGCCGCTGGGTGCACCGGGAGTCGGCCTGGCCCTGGGTCTCGCGCTGTGTCTCGGCTACCACCTCTATCAGTTGCGCAGCCTCTACCGTTGGCTGACCCATGACACCCAGGCGGAGCCGCCCTCGGCCGCGGGGCTGTGGGGCGACCTGATGGACCGCCTCTACCGCTATCAGAAGGGCCAGCGCATCACCCAGGGGCGGCTGCTCAGCACCCTGCGGCGTATCCAGGAGTCCTCCGAGGCGATGCGCGACAGCGTGGTGATGCTCGACCGCCATGGCGACATGGAGTGGTGGAACAGCGCTGCGGAGCAGATGCTGGGGCTGAAGGCGGCGCTGGATCGCGGTCACCACATCACCAACCTGCTGCGCGACCCACGCTTCGTCGACTACTTCCACCGTCGCGACTACCGCGAACCCCTGACCCTGCCCTCGCCCATCGACGAGCGCATGATCCTGCAATTCCAGATCACCCTCTACGGCGACGACGAGCGCCTGCTGATGGCCCGCGACATCACCCGCCTGCACCGCCTGGAGGAGATGCGCCGCGACTTCGTGGCCAACGTCTCCCATGAGCTGCGCACGCCGCTCACGGTGCTCGCCGGCTACCTGGAGACCTATGCCGACCAGGCCGAGCTGCTACCCCCCCGCCTGGGGCGCGGCCTCGCCAGCATGCAGGAGCAGACCACGCGCATGCAGAACCTGGTCCAGGACCTGCTGCTGCTGTCGCGGCTGGAGATCGACCGCGGCGGCGCCGACCATGTACCACTGGACATGGCCGCACTGCTGGAGAGCGTCAGACGCGACGCCGAGGCGCTCTCCGGCGGGCGCCATGTCATCACGGTGGAGCTCAAGGAGCCGCGGGCCCTGACGGGCAGCGAGCAGGAGGTCCGCAGCGCCCTCTCCAACCTGGCCTTCAACGCCGTGCGCTATACCCCCGAAGGCAGCCATGTCACCCTGAGCTGGCGCCCAGGCCCCGACCACGGCGCCTGCCTGGAGGTGATCGACGACGGCGAGGGCATCGATCCGGTGCATATCCCGCGCCTTACCGAGCGCTTCTACCGGGTCGACAAGGGGCGCAGCGCGGCCACCGGCGGTACCGGCCTGGGCCTGGCCATCGTCAAGCATGTGCTGCTGCGCCATGATGCCCGCCTGGAGATCGATTCCCTGCCCCACCAGGGGGCCACCTTCCGCTGCGTCTTCCCTGCCACCCGGCTGGCAACCGGCACCCACGCCGGCTGACGCCTCAGCCGCGGCGCGCCGGCAGGTCGCGATAGTGGCCATCCCACATCAGCACCCCAGCAGCCACCGCCCCGGGCAGCAGGAAGAGGTTGGCCAGCGGCAGCCAGGTAATCAGGGTGACCCCGCCACCGTAGCTCAGCGTCGGCCACCAGCGGGACTTCAGGCGGCGCCGCATGTCGGCGAAGCTCACCTTGTTGTTGTCCATGGGGTAATCGAGGTAGGTGATCGCCATCATCCAGGCCGAGAACAGTGCCCACAGCAGCGGTGCTGCCAGGTTGACCACCGGGATCCAGCTGATCACGAACAGCGCCGCCATGCGCGGCAGGATGTAGGCGAGCTTGACCATCTCGCGGCCCAGCGCATCCACCGCGGTCTTGGCCAGGCCACGGTCGTCGAGGGGCGCCCTGCCGGTGGCGGCGATCTCCACCTTCTCGGCCAGGAAGCCGTAGAAGGGCGCGGCGATGATATGGGTCACCAGGGTGAAGGTGAAGAACACCGCCAGCACCAGGCTGAGCACGAACAGCGGCCAGATCAGCCACTCCAGCCAGGCGAGCCAGCCGGGCACCATGGCCATCCAGTGATCCAGCCAGCTGCCGAAGTTGGCCAGAACGAACCACAGCATGGCGACATAGACCAGCAGGTTCACGACGATGGGAGCAAACACGTAGCGGCGCAGGCCGGCCCCGTAGACCAGACGGGTGCCACGGGCCAGGGCCGTGAAGGCATCAAGCATTGCAGTTCCTTGCGAGAGCGACGACCAATGAAAGCAGGCCATCACCCTGTGGCGATGGCCTGCGCTATTGACGATGAATCGCCGCCCGAGGTCAATCCCTGCGCGAGATCGCCTCGGCGTCGAGGTCCTCGGGGTCGGTGTGGCGGATGTCCATGCCCTTGACCAGGTAGACCACGTACTCGGCCAGGTTGTTGGCGTGGTCACCGATACGCTCCAGGGCACGCAGGATCCACATCAGGCTGAGCACCGGCGAGATCGAGCGCGCATCCTCCATCATGAAGGTCATCAGCGAACGCATGGCGCTCTGGTACTCGTTGTCAACCTGCTCATCCTCGTGGACCAGCTTGAGCGCCAGCTCGGTGTCGAAGCGGGCAAAGGAGGTCAGGGCGTCACGCACCATGCGCCGCACATGCTCGCTGATCATGCGAACCTCGACGAAACCGCGGCTGCCGTTGTCGCCGTCGATCAGCTCACAGGCGTTGCGAGCGATCTTGCTCGCCTCGTCGCCGATGCGCTCCAGGTCGGAGCCGGCACGGATCACCGCCAGCACCAGGCGCAGGTCGGAGGCGGTGGGCTGGCGGCGCGCCAGCACCTGGGTGCACTCCGCGTCGATCTTGATCTGCATGTCGTTGACCGCGCGGTCATTCTCGACCACCTGGCGGCCCAGCGCGGAATCGCCCTCGAGCAGGGCAGTGACGGCGTCCTGAACCTGCTTCTCGACCAGCCCCCCCATCGCCATCAGGTGGGTCTTGAGCTCCTCGAGCTCCTGGTTGAACTGCCGGGAAATATGCTGGCTGTGGATATCGCTGCTGATGTCCATGGGACTCTCCTTGGGGCCGGACCATTCAGGTCATGCGCCCGGTGATGTAGTTCTCGGTGCGCCGCAGGCGCGGATTGGTGAACAGCGTCCGGGTGGGGCCGTACTCCACCAGTTCGCCCTGCTGCAGGAAGGCGGTGTAGTCGGAGACCCGCGCCGCCTGCTGCATGTTGTGGGTGACCAGTACCAGGCTGAGCCGCGACTTCAGGTTGCGGATCAGTTCCTCGATCTTCAGGGTCGAGATCGGATCCAGGGCCGAGGCCGGCTCGTCGAGCAGCAGCACCTCGGGCTGCACGGCCAGGGTACGGGCGATGACCAGGCGCTGCTGCTGGCCGCCGGAGAGGGTCCACGCCGAGGCGCGCAGGCGATCCTTTACCTCCTCCCACAGCGCCGCCGACTGCAGGGCCCACTCGACCGTATCGTCCATCTCGCGCTTGCGCATGCCGCCCTGCAGGCGCAGACCGAAGGCCACGTTGTCATAGATCGACATGGGGAAGGGGTTGGGTGCCTGGAACACCATGCCCACCCGACGCCGCAACTCCGCCACGTCCACCTGAGGGGCGTGGATATCCTGCCCTTCGAGACGGATCTCGCCGCGCCGCACCACCTCCTCGTTGAGGTCGTGGAGCCGATTGAGGGCGCGCAGCAGGGTCGACTTGCCGCAGCCCGACGGCCCGATGAAGGCCGTCACCCGATGCCGCGGAATACGCAGCGTGAGATCGCGCAGCGCCGGCTTCTCGCCATAGGCGAGACTCAGGCCAGCGATCTCCAGGCTGCTCTCGGCGGCCGCGAAATCGATGATCGGCCCGCCGGCGGCGGATGACGAGGTGAAAACGGACACGAAACAGGCTCTCCCTGGGGCCGGCGCTACCAGCGCGACGGCGCCCCATGACGCGCCCTCAGATGATGACGCAGGAATATTGCAGTCAGGTTAAGCACCAGGATCACCAGCACCAGCAGCAACGCCGTGGCGAAGACCAGCGGCATGGCGGCCTGGACGTCATCGCCGTGGAAGGCCGCGTCATAGATGTGGTAGCCCAGATGCATGAACTTGCGCTCAAGATGCAGGAAGGGAAAGTCGCCGTCCACCGGCACCTGGGGTGCCAGCTTGGCCACCCCCACCAGCATCAGCGGCGCCACCTCGCCGGCGGCCCGGGCCACGGCCAGGATCATCCCGGTCAGCATGGCGGGCAGGGTCATCGGCAGCACCACCCGGGTGAGCATCTCCATGCGCGTGGCGCCCAGGGCCAGGGCGCCCTCCCGCTGGTGGTCGGGCACCCGGGCCAGCCCCTCCTCGGTGGCCACGATCACCACCGGCAGGGTCAGCAGGGCGAGGGTCAGGGAGGCCCACAGCAGCCCCCCGGTGCCGAAGGTGGGCGACGGCAGGCGGTCGTCGAAGAACCACTCGTCCAGGGTGCCGCCGATGCCATAGACGAACACCCCGAGCCCGAACACCCCGTAGACGATGGCGGGTACCCCGGCCAGGTTGCGCACCCCGATGCGCACCAGCCGGGTGAGAGGCCCCTGATGGGCCACCTCGTTCAGGTAGATCCCCGCCAGCACCCCGAAGGGAGTCACCACCAGCGACATCAGCAGCACCATCAGCACGGTGCCGAAGATCGCCGGCCATACCCCGCCGGCGCTGTTGGCGGCCCGCGGCCCCTCGGAGAGGAAGCGCCATACGCCCCCTGCCCAGGCGCCGAGCTTGTCTAACGGCGACATGGCATTGGGGCGCCAGGCACGCAGCACGAGATCCAGCGGCTGCTCGACACGACGCCCGTCGATGCTCTCCACTATCAGGGTATCACCGCCCATGGCCGACTGGAGCTCACGGATCCGCCCATTGGCCCGGGTCAGCGCCGCACGGGACTCGGCGTCGCCGCTGCCATCGGCATGCTCGAGGCGACGGACCAGGGGTACCACCACGTCGTCGCGCAGCCGATCGCGCTCGTCGCGCAGGGTATCGAGCTCGGCCAGTCGCGCCTGCAGGGCGGGCCAGGCGGCTTCGCCGGTGTGGCGCTCGCCGTTGCCTTCGAGGGCAACCAGTCGACCGAGGAACTCGCCCCAACGGCTGCGCTGCAGCACCACCAGTTCGGCGGGGTGGCGGATATCGGCGATGGCACTCACCTCGACCCAGCGCCAGCGATCGCCGTCCAGGTCGCGGTTGCCGGTAAAATAGAGCCGCTCACGCGTCTCCTCGCCGGGAATCCGCTCCTCGCGCACCGCCACCCCGGCGAAGGGCTGGCCATCCTGGGGTGTCACCAGGACCACCTCGGCAGGCCAGAAGTGGCCCAGGCCACGGACGGCCAGCAGCAACAGCAGTGACAGCAGCATCAGCAGCGACAGCGCTACGCTGCCGGCGGCCAGCCAGGGCCAGGGGCCTTCGCCTCGCCGGTGCCACAGGCTCCTCATGCGCCGCCCTCCAGGCGCCTGTAGCGACGACGCAGTCGGGTGCGTACCCCCTCGGCGAGTGTATTGACCAGGAAGGTGAAGGCGAACAGCAGCAACGCCGCCAGGAACAGCAGCCGATAGTGGGTACCGCCGGCGGCGGCCTCGGGCAGCTCGATGGCGATGGTGGCCGACAGCGAGCGCAATCCCTCCAGCGGGTTGAGGCTCATCAGGGCGGTGTTGCCGCTGGCCATCAGCACGATCATGGTCTCGCCCACCGCACGGCCGGCGCCGATCATGATCGCACTGAAGATACCCGGCGCCGCGGCGGGCAGCATCACCTTCCAGAGCGTCTGCCAGCGAGTGGCCCCCAGTGCCTGGGCCCCCTCGCCGAGGCTGTCGGGCACTCCGGCCAAGGCATCCTCGGCCAGGGCATAGATGCCGGGAATCACCGCGAAGCCCATGGCCAGGCCAACGACCATGGCATTGCGCGCCGCATAGTCGAGGCCCAGGGTAGTGGCGAGCCAGCCGCGCAGGTCGCCGCCGACCAGCGTGGCCTCGGCCAGCGGGGCCAGCCACAGGGTGGCGATTCCTACCAGCACCAGCCAGGGCATCAGCCACAGCCCCGCCCAGCCGAGGGGCAAACGCTCCCTCAGGGGAACCGGCAGCAGTGCCCTGCCTCCTCCTGCCAGCAGTGCCCCGAGGGGCATCATCACCAGCAGCAGCAGGGCGGCGGCCAGATGACGCTCCACCCAGGGCGCCAGCAGCATGCCGGCGACGAAACCGATCACCACCCCGGGCAGCGCCTCCATCAGCTCCAGGGTGGGCTTCAGCCGGGCGCGCAGGCGACGCGGCATGTAGAGCGCCGAATGAATGGCGGCGCCCAGCGCCAGGGGCACCGCAAACAGCATCGCCCAGAGCGCGGCCTTGAGGGTGCCCCAGGCGAGCGGCGCCATGCCGAAGTGGGTGGTATCCCCCTCAACCAGCGGTTCGGGCCGCCAGCGATACTGGGGCTCGGCATATCCCTCCACCGGCTGGGGACGCCACAGCTCTCGGGCATCCAGGGCATCTGCCCCCAGGAACAGCGGCACCACTTCCAGGGCCAGGAATACCCCGATGGCCAGCACCGAGACCACCACGCCAACGCCCCCCGCGGTGATCAGCAGGGTCGCCAGGCGGTCACGAACGCGGCGGCGGCGCAGGCGCAGGGTGAGGTGGGGGCGTAGGTCGTTCATGGCCACTCATGGGCGTTGAGGAAAAGGGCGAGAGCACCACTTTACGACACTGGGGTGACAATCGCGTGACACTGCTATTCGGCAGGCGGCAGCGAGGCCAGCCATTCACGCTGCTCGGCCAGCCGCTCCTCGCTCAGGACGACGAAGCCCTGCTCCTCGACTACCGCCTGGCCGAGCGGGGAGAACACCAGTTCGAGGAAGGCTTGCTCCGGAGCCGGCAGCGCACCGCCGGGGGGCAGGTTCAGGTAGAGATAGAGGGAACGCGACAGCGAATAGTCGCCGCGCCGAACCGCCTGCGGCGTGGGGGCGGCGACTTCACCTGCGGCGTCGCCACGCGGCAGCGCCTTGACGCCTGCGGTCAGGTGATTGAGACCGGCGAAGCCGATGGCCGAGGGCTCGGCTGCCACCGCGGCCACCACGGCCGCCGAGCCGGGGTGCTCGTTGAGATGCACCCGATAGCTGCCACCGCACAGCGCCCGCAGGCGGAACAGGTCATGGGTGCCCGAGGCGACGTTGCGCCCATGCAGCACGATGCGATCGCCCGGCAGCTCGACTCCCAGCTGCGACCAGCGCTCGATGCTCTCCTCGGCACCGCAGCGGCGCGACTCGGAGAAGATGGCATCCAGCTCCCGCCGGGTGAGGCTCGCCAGCGGATTGTGGCGATGCACGATGACCGCCAGGGCATCGCGGGCGATCTCCAGCTCCACGGGGGGGTAGCCATGGCGTTCGCTGAAGGCCTCGCGTTCGACCTCGTTCATGGGGCGCGACATGGGCCCCAGGCGCGTGGTGCCCGCCGTCAGGGCCGCGGGGGCACTGGCCGAACCGCTGGCCTGGAGCTGCAGGCGCAGGCCCGGGTGACGCTCGGTCAGCAGCTCGCCCCAGCGCAGCATCAGCCCCGCCAGGGTATCCGAGCCCACCGCACCCAGGGGGCCGACGACGTCATCCGCCGGCAGGCGTACCGCCAGCAGGGTCAGCAGCCCGCCCAGCAGCAGCGCCATCCAGCGCCCTCGCCTGTGCTCTCGCCTGGGTCTGCCCTTTACCGCCATGCTACCTCCGCCGATCGTTGCTCTCCCGGCCCATGATACCCCACCCCACCCGACGGGTCGGACGGGGCTGGAGGGCAAGCCGAGCTGGGTTTACCATGGGCCGCGGTCTCGCCCCCCAATAACAAGCCAGGATGATGACACCTTCATGACAGACCTCGACGACAGCCCCCGCCCGCGGGGCGAGCTCACCCTCAAGCTGCTGGCCAGTCGCCAGGACACCAACCTCCACGGCGATATCGCCGGCGGATGGCTGGTCGCCCGCATGGATCAGGCCGCCGAGCTGGCCGCCGACCGGGAGGCCAATGGCCGCACCGCCACCGTGGCCATCGAGGCCATGGACTTCCTGTGCCCGGTGCGGGTCGGTTCCATGGTGAACATCTTCACCCGCCTGGTGGAGATCGGCCACAGCTCAATAAGGATCGACGTCGAGGTGTGGATCCGCCAACCTCATGAACGCAACTCCGACGAGCTTCACAAGGTCACCGAGGCGCGCTTCGTGATGGTGGCCATGGATGACAAGGGGCGCATCCGCGCGGTGCGGCGCGAGACATAATCCAGCCGGCCACGATCACAAACCAGCGGGGGCGCCATTCGGCGCCCCCGCTGTGTGTTACCTGACCGGCCCGGTCGCGATGAACGACTCGCTCAGGCACCGACCGCCTCGCGAGCCTTGAGGTAGGCGAACTCGCCGGCGTCGTTGGAGGGCCGCACCAGCTTCTGGAAGGCGACGTAGGAGTCATGGACCTTCTTCGAGTCCGCATCGTTCTCGACCTGCTCGGCGATCACCTCCTGGGAGGCCTCATAGAGCGCCTTCATCACATCCTCGGGGAAGCTGCGCAGCTCGACACCATGCTCGTCGACCAGGGTCTCCAGGGCCTGGGCGTTGCGGAAGGTGAACTCGCTGATCATCGCCAGGTTGGACGCCCGGGCCGCCTCGGTCACCACCGCCTTGAGGTCGTCCGGCAGGGCGTTCCAGGCATCCAGGTTGACCGTCCCTTCGAGGATCGCACTGGGCTCGTTCCAGGCCGAGGTGTAGTAGTAGTCGGCCACCTGGTGCAGGCCGAAGGCCAGGTCGTTGTAGGGGCTGACCCAGTCGGCGGCATCCAGTACCCCGGTCTGCATGGAGGTGAAGATCTCCGAGCCCGGCATATTGACGGTGGTGACGCCGATACGGTTCATGGCCTCGCCGGCCAGGCCGGGCAGGCGCAGCTTGATCCCCTGCAGGTCCTCGAGGGAGTTGATCTCCTTCTTGAACCAGCCACCGGGCTGGGTGGTGGTGTTACCCACCGGGAAGGGCTTGAGGTTGTGCTTGGCATAGACCTCGTCCCACAGCTCCTGGCCGCCACCGTGATAGAGCCAGGCGTTGGTCTCCTGGGTGTTCATGCCGAAGGGCACGGCGGTGAAGAACTGCGCCGCCGCCACCTTGCCGCGCCAGTAGTAGGCAGCGGAGTGGCCCATCTCGGCGGTGCCGGCAGATACGGCATCGAACACCTCCAGCGGCGGCACCAGCTCACCGGCACCGTGCACGCGAATACGCATGCGTCCGCCGGATAGCGTCTCGATACGCTTGGCGAATTCACTGGCACCGGTACCCAGGGCCGGGAAATTCTTGGGCCAGGAGGTGACCATGTTCCAGGTGATGGTCTCCTGGGCCTTGGCGGTAGAGACGAAGGGAGCGGCGGCGACACCGGCGGCGCCGGCGCCTAGCGTCTTGATAAAGTTGCGACGTTGCATGCAGGCATGACTCCGTGCGGATTATTGTGCGAGCGCCACGCCTGTCGCGTGGCAGTGTCCGCCAGGCAGTATGCTCCAGGTCTGAACAGACTCACAAGCCGCGGGCCTGTCGTGAACGTCAACGGAAAATCATGCCGCCCGAACAGTCGCAGCATGATCAGTTCGGCAGGAGTTATAGTCAAATCTGGTGGATGGCAGTCAGGCGGCAGTCTTGTCTGACTGATCGATTACTTGCTCTCCATCCTGAAACCGAACGTTGTTCACGACCAGTTCCAGCTTCCTGAACCCCTTGATGCGCTTCCAGCGCTTCTCGGCGCTCTGGAGCAGCTTGAAGACCATCGCCAGGGTCGTCGCCCGGGAGCCGCAGTTCTTGCTGCGCTTGGTCCGCAGGCGGACCGTGGCGAAGGTCGACTCGATCGGGTTGGTGGTGCGGATATGCACCCAATGCTCTGCCGGGTAGTCGTAGAACGCCAGCAGCTCGTCCCGATCCTTGGCCAGGCACGCCATCGCTTTGGGATACTTGGCCTCGAAGCGTTTCACCGTGCGATCAAAGGCCTTGTGTGCCTCATCGCGGGTCTCGGCCATCCAGATGTCATGGAGATCGACCTTGACCTTGGGCTGCACCGACTTTGGCAGCTTGTTCAGTACGTTGGCGGTCTTGTGGACCCAGCAGCGCTGATGATCGGTCGCCGGATAAATCTTGCTCAGCGCTGCCCAGAAGCCCATGGCACCGTCGCCGACCGCTAGCTTGGGAGCCGTGCTCAGGCCGCGCTCTCTCAGGCCCGTCAGCAGCGTCTCCCAGCTGTCCGCCGACTCGCGGAAGCCGTCCTCGACGGCCACCAGCTCCTTGCGGCCCTGCTCGGTGACGCCGATGATCACCAGCAGGCACAGGCGGTCATCCATGCGCACCTTGCTGTAGATTCCATCGGCCCACCAGTAGACGTAGCGCCGACCGTTCAGGTCCCGCTTCCGCTACTCGGCATGCTCGGCCTCCCACTGCTTCTTGAGCCGCGACACCGTGTTGGCCGACAGCCCCTTGGCCTGATCGCCCAACAGCGCCGCCAGGGCCTCCTGGTAGTCGCCGGTGGAGATCCCCTTGAGGTAGAGCCAGGAGATCAGCTCCTCGATGCTGCTGGCCCGCTTCAGGTAGGGCGGCAGCAGGCTGCTGTTGAAACGAGCGCCACCGCCGCTGCGGTCACGCACCTTGGGCACCTGCACGCTGACATCCCCGATCCCGGTCTGCACCGTGCGCTCGGGCAGGTAGCCGTTGCGGACCACGGCCTGACGTCCATCGTCGAGCCGCTGATCGGCATACTGCGCAAGAAAGGTAGCCAGTTCGGCCTCAACAGCCTTGGCGATCAGGTCACGGGCACCTTGGCGCAGCAACTCGTGAAGCGGGTCAGCGACCTGGGGTTCTGGTTGTGAAAGAGCCCGGAGGGTAGAATCGGTCATGGCGTATCCACTCGTGTTGGTTGAGATCTTGGTCGTGATCAATCAACAGGATACGCCACCCTTCCTACTTCCTCCCATACACCAGACCTGAGCTTAACTCTTCGGCAGAGCCCCTCTCACAAGGCAATCTCACAATAATATACCTAAAAAAATGGGCCACGTTAGCGGCCCATTCAGTCCCGGTAAATACCATTCCTCAGCTGGCCTCGCTAGAACCACTCCTGATTTCAGGTTGCGAGAAGACCAGCACCTCGGGCAGGTCGCCCTCGAACTTCTCGACGTCCCCTACGCCGGTCTGCCCACAATTGGCCTGGGACAGCTTGGATGTGGCAATCCCCGGTGTGAGGTTGTTGACGTCACCGTAACAACACAGGCTGCCGATCTCGCGGGGATTGAGGGGATCGAACCAACCGCCTTCCGACACCCGCACCACCCCCGGCATGACGTCTTCGGTCACCACCGCACCGGCGAGAATCTGTCCGCGATCGTTGAAGACCCGCACCACATCGCCATCCTTGATATTCCGAGCCTTCGCATCGTGTGGATTCATCCAGCAGGGTTCACGATTCTGCACCGCGTAGGTCTTGCGGAACTCCGTGCCACAGAGCTGCGAATGCAGCCGGCCGCGGGGGTGATTGCTGGCGATGCTCAGTGGGTACTGGGTGTCGGGCCCGTCGAGGCGCTCGATGGGCTCCAGCCAGGTCGGATGCGGCGGGCAGTCATCGTAACCGTACCCGGCGATCGCTCGCGAATAGATCTCGAACTTGCCGGTGGCGGTACCCAGTGCGCCGAGAATCGGATCCTCGCGGAAGGACGCATGGCGAACGAAGTACTTTTTTTCGTCCTCCAGCGGGAACGCAAGGGGCTTGTTGGATTCCCAGAATACATCGAAGACCGGCATTTCCATACCCTTGGCCCGAGCCTCGATCTTGGCAGATTCGTAAAACCCACGAATCCAATCCATTTCCGAGCGACCTTCGGTGAACTCCCGACCCTTGCCCAGCTTGTCCGCAATGGCGGCGAAGATGTCGAAATCATCCCGCGCTTCGAATTGAGGCTCGACGACTTGCCGCATTGCCACTATATGAGAGAGTGCATAGTCACCGACCTGCTCGATATCATTGCGCTCGTAGGAAGTGGTACACGGCAGCACGATATCGGCATGGCGAGCAGTGGCCGTCCACTGAAAATCGTTGACGATGAAAGTATCAAGCTCCCGCCAGGCCCTGAGCATCTCGTTGCGATCCTGGTGGTGAGCAAAGGGGTTGCCCCCCGCCCAATAGGCGAGCTTGATCAGCGGCAACTCGATCTCGCTGCCATTGAACTGCATGGTCTTACCGGGGTTCAACAGCGTTTCGACAAAACGCGCGACCGGGATCATGACATCACTGCCGGACTCATCGACTGACCCGCCGCTACCACCGCCAGCCCCATCGCCGATCGCCTTGAGAATAGGGCTATTGTGGGTCGGCGCACCGCCGGAAGAGTAATGATAGCTCAAGCCATAGCCGCCGCCGGGCAGGCCTATTTGGCCCAGCATGCAGGCCAGTGTGACCAGCATCCAGGTGGACTGCTCGCCGTGATGCTGACGCTGCATGGAGTAGCCGAGCGCCAGCATGGTGCGACTGCTGGCAAAACGCCGGGCAAGATCGCGGATGGTATCCGCGTCGATACCACAAATTTCCGCCGCCCACTCCGCATCCTTGGGCTGGCCATCGGACTCGCCGGTCAAGTAGGGCTTGAACTCCTCGAAGCCGCTGGTGTAGCGATCAAGAAATTCCTGATCGTGCAGATCTTCGCTCAGCAGCGTATGGGCGATACCCAGCATCAGAGGAACATCGGTCTGGGGCTTGGGCGCGATCCACTCACCGTCGAGATAGTCGCAGGTCAGGGTCTTGAGCGGGTCGATGGAAATGGCCTTCACGCCGGCTTCCTTGAGCATCTCGATGCCAGGGAAGGCGCCATGATCCGCCACCTGCCAGGAGATCTGTGAGTTGTTGTGGGGGTCGCAGCCCCAAAACACCATCAGGTCCGTATGTTCGGCTAGCACCGGGTAGGTAGTGCACTGCTCATAGACTTCTATCGAGCCGGTAACGTAAGGCAGAATGACCTGGGCCGCCCCGGTCGAATAGTCCCCGATGCTGGAAGTGAAGCCACCGGTCAGGTTCAACATGCGGCGTAGCAGCGTTTTACAGTTATGCAGCTTGCCGGGGCTCTTCCAGCCATAGGAGCCGCCATAGACCGCTTGCTGCCCATGCTGCTCGCGTACTCGGGTGATTTCATTGGCTACTAGCTCGATAGCCTTGTCCCAGGAGACCCGCACGAAATCGCCGTCACCACGGCCGTCAGGATCGGCTCCCGGCCCCTGCTCAAGCCAGGCGCGACGCACCATCGGATAACGGATACGCGAAGCGGAGTAGATCGAATCACGAACTCCCTGAAGCATGGGTGTAGGCTGGGGATCATCCCCCCAGGGTTTGAATTCGACAGCGCGACCATCCTCGACGACGCCCTTGAACACTCCCCAGTGACAACCGGAAATGACTTCCTTTGTTGCCTCCTGGGCAAGCGCCCCCTTGCTCAGGAACGAAAGTGAAAATGGCATGGCGCTTAAGGCTGCGGTGGCAGCCGAACCCTGCAGGAAGCGTCGCCGCCCCGGGGAAGCAACGTCCGCATTGGATACAACGCGCAACTCATCAGTTTTCTTGCTCATGCAAATGCTCCTTCACGTTGTTCGTTAACGGACGCCGTGGCATGTTGTACACTCACCAGTGCGGTAGGCGCTTTATCAATGGAGGCGAGCAACAGGTCGCCTGCGGCAGCGTAAAAGCCATCCGGGTCTTGTCGGCTCAATGCTTCATTAAATGCTGGCACCCAGTTTTGCAGACGGCGCACCAGGTCCGCCGCGACCGTGTCCCGGTCGTCACGAAGCGCTGCCGCCAAGGCCGCCAGCTCAATGGCAAGATGATCCGGCGGCTCACAGCAGTCATTGCTGACATGAAGATCGAGCGCGCGCAGCACTGCCTTCATCTCGACGACGGATTCGCCGCCTAGCGTCGATCCGTTTTGCCCTTGCCAGGCGCTCTCGTAGGGCAGCACGGCACGATGCCGAAAGATGCCCTCGAACAGCGCCGTATAACGGCGCTGCAGATGAACGGCCAGTTTTTCAGGATCGTCCTGATCGAGGATTCGGCAGAGAGCTTCCGCCGCTGCCGACACGTCCAGTTGTTCTCCCATCCAGCTCAACACCTCTTGACCTGGCGTTGCGCTGGTCTGTACCACCTGTCCCGATGTCATCGGGGCCATGAAGATACCGCTCAACCATTCGGTGGCGACAATCAGCGCGCTGGAATCCGGGCCGGCAATGCGGCCTTCGACGATAGCGTCGCGACTCATTGCGGCACCCCCTCGCTGGCATGCTCGACGACCATTTCGCCACTCTCGGCTCCAAGGTCACTGGAATGGTTCTGCAGATAGGAAAGAATCAGCCGGTATTCATCATCGGTAAAGCTGGTGAAACGCCTCATGGACTTGAGCGTACCGATCCACTGGTTGGCAGTGAAGTGATCCTCTCCCGCCAGGCTATGACAAGATGAACAGCTTTCCTGATAGGCATTCTCGCTGAAGCTCCAGAGCACCTCCTGATCCAGGTTGAGTTCGCTTGCATCGCTCCAGGCTTGCAGAGTGACCGGTCGCCAGACCTGATCCGTGTTGGGATCGACCTCCACTTCACCATGCTCGGTGGCGGCGACGGCATCATCACCGAGGGCGGCCATGATCACGCGCTGGCCGATTGCCTGATAGATAACCGACGGGGCATTTTCCGGTTGCCAGCCAGAAACCTCGAGTTGTAGCTTATCGCCCTGCTTGGCGAGCACCCTGGCTTCGGTACCACCGAGAAGCTTACCGTCCTCGCCCTCGGCCTCCTCCAGCTCGGCGGTTGTGTAGAGCGACTTGGTACCGGCGACAAAGACCGTATCACCTTCACCAATCTGTTGCGGGTCGCTGGTCGGCAGAGGGGGACGATTATCGACGGCGGTATCGAGCATCACCACCTCTTCGGTGAAGTTCGGTTCGGGCATACCCGGAGCGGGTGCTTCAACGGCCGGTATATTGTTGAGGTAGGTCGCCATGGCTTGCAGGTCTTCCCACGGCAGCTGTGAGGTGTTCTCGATGACCTCGGCCATATCTGCGCCCGACTCGCGACCGATCGGATTGACCCCGGTATGCAGGTAGTTAGCCATTGCCGCGGTAGACCAGAAGCCGATGCCGGTCTCGTCCGGCGTGATATTCGGAATATAGCCATGCCCTTCGGGATCCGGGCCGCCGGCGTAGCGTTTGCCGTCGGGAATATTCCCCATGAAGGTACGCGGCGAGTGACATTCCACACAGTGTGCAGGCCCCTCAACCAGGTAGCGGCCGCGCTCGAACTTGGCGTGATCAATGCCTTCGGGAAGGTCGGCAATGTCAGCTCCCATTTCTCCCGCACTCTTGCCATCCAGGAAGAAAAGCCGCCAGACACCGATGCCACGACGGAGATTGTAGGGAAATTTGAGCTCATGATCCGGCACGACCTTGCCGCTTTCCGGCAGCGTCATCATGTAGGCGTACAGGTCACGCACATCTTCCGGCTTTATCCGCTGATAAGAGGTATAGGGGAACGCCGGATAGAGGTTTTTGCCATCAGGCAGAAGGCCACCGGGGCTGACGCCCTGGCGCACCGAGCGGTCGAACTCCTCGAGCGTCCAGTCGCCGATACCATGCTCCGGATCCGGCGAGATATTGGGCATGTGAAACTTGCCGAACTCGGTGTCTAGCACCTTGCCACCACCAAGTAGCTCATGACTGTCCTGTCCTGTGGTGGCATGGCAGGTAGCGCAGTCAGAAGCAATAAAGATGCGTTTACCGTTTGCGATATCCGCCGCACCGTCAGCACCGGCCGTCGGTGGAAGACTGTGAGTCAACGACCAGGTCCATGGCGAGGTTAGCACCAGGAAGCCGGCAGCGCCGACAGCGGCGACGGCGGCTACCGAGATGGAAATCTTCTTTCGTTTGCTTGGCATGGCTTGCTCCCGGTCGGTGCCGTAATAGGCGAATCATTACCTTCTTGTCACGACTCTAAGCCAATATCGTAGGGCAATAAACCTCCTGCCAGCATTGTTTGACCTATATCAAACCTATATTTATGGAATTCAACTAACTTGTTTTTTCTTTCCCCCGTGGGCAGCATAGGCCTCAACATGGGAAATTTATCGTGTTGAGTAAACGTTGATTGCCCTCAAATGGGGACATTACTGCAATCCAGCTGAGGGAGTGAGTCACATGGCAGAGAGGAAGCGATGTCGCTGATATCGATCCAGCCCATGACGCTTTTCAGCAGCGGCGTACACAGCCGGTCTGGCCAGTGGGTGGATGGAAGGCGGGAACAAGCTAACTGTCGATCTGAGAGACTGGCCTCACCGACGACTCACTTCACGATTTAAGCCGTAGAATGCGGCGGCACTTTATCAACGATCAGGAGCAGCTGCTTTTCAAACAGCTGCTCAAGCCATGATACATAGACCATTTGCATCCGATAGATGGTCTCCGACTCCTTGCCGACCTTTCCAGGGCGCACGATAGGCCTCGAGTTCGTGTGGCTCCAGTTGTCTGCAGATCAAGGCTAGCGAGACCAGGTGGGCTGCCCATGCAGGAAGAGGAGCGGGTCGCCGCTACCATGTTCGATATAGTGCATGCGCCCCCTGCACAGGTCCTCGGCCTCTCCCAGGGCTTCGCAAAACACCTAAAGTTACAGCGGCGTCAGCTTGGCGAAGCCCAGCACCAGCCACTTGTCCCCCTCGCCCTCGAAGCTGACCTGCACCCGCGCCCGGGGCCCCTCGCCCTCGGCGTTGAGGATCACCCCCTCGCCGAATACCGGATGGCGCACACGCTGGCCCAGGGAGAGGGAGGGCAGGTCGTCGCCGCCGTTGACCTCGCTCTGGCGCAGTCCGGCAGGGCGCGAGGCGGTCACCGGCCGCGACACCTGACCGCGCAGGCGCACCTCCTCCAGGTACTCCTCGGGAATCTCGCGCAGGAAGCGCGAGGCGCGCTGGAAGGTCTCCTTGCCGTGAAGCCGGCGAATCTCGGCGTGGGTCAGGTAGAGCTTGTGCATGGCGCGGGTGAGGCCCACGTAGCAGAGGCGGCGCTCCTCCTCGAGGCGCCCCGGCTCCTCGACAGACATGCGGTGGGGGAAGAGCCCCTCCTCCACCCCGGCGATGAACACCACCGGGAACTCGAGCCCCTTGGCGGAGTGCAGGGTCATCAGCTGCACGCTGTCCTCGAACTCGTCGGCCTCGTGCTCGCCGGCGTTGAGCGCCGCCTCGGAGAGGAAGGCCTCCAGCGCCACCGCGCCCTCGCCGGCCTCGGGCGGGTCGAAGGATTCGCCCTGGGTGAATGCCCTGGCCGCGGTGACCAGCTCCTCGAGGTTCTCGACCCTGGCCTGGCCCTTCTCGCCCCGCTCGTTGCGGTGGTGCTCGAGCAGGCCGGTACACGCGATGACATGGTCGATGATCTCGTGCAGCGCCAGGCCGGCACTGTCGTTGTCCAGGGCGTCGATCAGGTCGGCGAAGGCCTGCAGGGCGCTGCCGGCCCGTCCCTTGAGGGAGCCATCGGCCAGGCCGTCATGGAGCGCCTGCCACAGCGAGACGCCGGCCTCCCGGGCACGCTGGCGCAGCAGCTCCACGGTCCGCGTACCGATACCCCGGGCCGGCACGTTGATCACCCGCTCCAGGGAGGCGTCGTCGTCGCGGTTGAGCAGCAGGCGCAGGTAGGCCAGGGCGTTCTTGATCTCCAGGCGCTCGTAGAAGCGATGGCCGCCGTAGATGCGATAGGGCACGCCCTGACGGATCAGGGTCTCCTCGATCACCCGCGACTGGGCGTTGGAGCGGTAGAGGATGGCGATCTCACGACGATTGACGCCCTCCTCGACCCGTTCACGCAGGGTATCGACGATGAAGCGCGCCTCGTCGAGGTCATTGAAGCCGCTGTAGACCGAGATCGGCTCGCCGCGCTCGCCGGCTGTCCATAGCGTCTTGCCCATGCGCTCGGCGTTGTGGCTGATCAGGGCGTTGGCGGCCTCGAGGATGGCGCTGGTGGAGCGGTAGTTCTGCTCCAGGCGCACGGTCTTCGTGGCGGTGAACTCACGCTCGAAGCGGCGGATATTCTCCACCCGGGCGCCGCGCCAGCCATAGATCGACTGGTCATCATCACCCACCACCGTCATCGGCGTGGTCATGCCGGTGAGCAGCTTGAGCCAGGCGTACTGCAGGGTGTTGGTATCCTGGAACTCGTCCACCAGTACGTGGGCGAAGCGTTCCTGGTAGTGGGCCAGCAGGGCGGGATTGTCGCGCAGCAGCTCCAGGCTGCGCAGCAGCAGCTCGCCGAAGTCCACCAGGCCGCCGCGCTCGCAGGTGAGCTGGTAGCGCTCGTAGAGCTCGACCATCTGACTCAGGTAGGCATCGCCGTGGACGTCCACCTGGTGGGGACGCAGCCCCTCCTCCTTGCAGCCGGAGATGAACGACTGCACCTGCCGCGGCGGGAAGCGCTCGTCGTCGACGTCGTTCTCCTTGATCAGCCGCTTGACCAGGCGGAGCTGGTCATCGGAGTCGATGATCTGGAAATGCTGGGGCAGGCGGGCATCCTGCCAGTGGGTGCGCAGCAGGCGATGGGCGATGGAGTGGAAGGTGCCCACCCAGACGTGGCGCAGCGAGAGGCCCAGCAGCGCTTCCAGGCGAGTGCGCATCTCGCGCGCCGCCTTGTTGGTGAAGGTCACGGCCAGCACCGCATAGGGGGAGAGCCCTTCGGCCTGCATCAGCCAGGCGATGCGATGCACCAGCACCCGGGTCTTGCCGGAGCCGGCCCCGGCCAGTACCAGCATGTTGCCCTGGGGGGCGCTGACCGCCTCGCGCTGGGCGGCATTCAGGTGGTCGAGGATCGCCGTGACGTCGTCCATGGGAAGGCATCGCTGCTCGGAAAATGGGCGGATAGCTTAGCATACTGGCCCATTCAGAGCCGGAGCCGTAACAAACCGGAGGGAGTCGGGGCTGATCCGTCGACAAGCCTGCGAGGAGGCGCTGTGAACCCATCCCTGGGCGCTACCGACGCCATCCCTGGCGTAGGACCTCCTCTTCGGCTTGTCCCCGGCGCCCCTTGTTCTAGGGCTTCCCTTCCTGCTCCGGGAAGCGCAGCGGCGTCAGGCTCTTCTTCACTTCACGAAGCTGCTCGGCAAGTTTGGGGCCACGGGTCTTGGCCACACCCACGGCGAGCACGTCGACCAGCACCAGGTGGGCGATGCGCGAGCTCATGGGGGTGTAGATCTCGGTGTCCTCGTGGACATCGATATACAGCGGCAGGGTGACCTCCTCGGCCAGCGGCGAGCCGCTGGGGCAGAGCCCGATCACGGTAGCGCCGGCCTCCTTCGCCAGGCGCACGCTGGCCACCAGCGCCCGGGTACGCCCGGTCTGGGAGATCGCCACTACCACGTCGCCCTCCTTGAGGGTCACCGCCGACATGTTCTGCATGTGCGGGTCGGCATAGGCGGCGGTGGAGATCTGCAGGCGGAAAAACTTGTGCTGGGCATCGAAGGCCACCGCTCCGGAAGCCCCGAAGCCGTAGAACTCGACCCGGTTGGCCATGGCCAGGGCGTTGATCGCCTTGCTCAGCGCCTCGTTGTCGAGGCGGTCGCGCACCGACAACAGGGTGCCCACGGTGGAGTCGAAGATGCTCTGGGAAAATTCCGCCACCGAGTCGCTGTCGTTCATCGAAAACTGGGCGAACTGGCTGCCGGTGGCCAGCATCTGCGCCAGCTGGAGCTTGAAGTCCTGGAACCCGTTGCAGCCCAGCGCCCGGCAGAAGCGCACCACCGTAGGCTCGCTGACCTTGGCCTCGGTCGCCAGGTCGACGATGCGCATATGGATCACTTCCTCGGGGTTGCGCAGCACGAAGCGGGCCACCTTCTGCTCGGAGCGGCGGAAATGCTCCATGCGGCGTCTCATCTCATCGAACAGGGCACGACTCACGCGGAACTCCTTGGCTGGCCACCGCAGGGCGGCGACGGGGCGATCATGGTATCTGCCTACAGTATGCCCGAAGGCGATGCGGGATGGGCAGCGCGGCCTTTCGCGGGGAGCGTTGGCACAGCGTTGTGGAAGAACGCCCACGCCGTCATCATTCTGTCAAGTGAGGTATAGTAATAAATGCAGTGTCGCGTAGCGTCCAAGGAGAGTGTTTATCATGCACAAGGCCGAACGGTTGACCTCCCTGAAGAGCGAACTCCTCGACATCTTCATGAGCATGGAAGTCCAGGAACACGAACAGCGCAGCCGCACCGCCGCCCAGCGCCACCTGCGTGCCCGGCGCGGCATCGAATTGCATGACGAGTTCAAGCGGCTGTCGCGTGACATCGCCGAGTTGCCCGAAGACGAACTCGCCGAAGACGCCATGCACTGACCCCCACCCCATCACGCGACGAGCCCCGCCAGGGCGGGGCTCGTCGGGGCATTCGCCCAGGTATCGCTGCGGCGTGCTAGATCAGGCCGTAGACGAATACCGCGATCACGCCGATCGGCGCCACCACCCGGGCGACGACCTGCCACAGCTGGGCCTGGACACCGGAGAGACCCAGTTCACCCAGCACGCTGTCACGATCGAGGCGCCAGGCCACGAACAGGATCGCCCCCAGGCCGGTCAGCGGCAGCATGAACTTGCTGGTCAAGGTATCCAGGAAGTCGAAGATGTTCAGGCCCGCGATCGACAGTTCGCTCCAGACGTTGAATGACATCAGCGCGGCGATGCCCAGCGCCCAGACCGCCACGCCGGCCACCAGGGTGGCGGCCACACGGGAGAGCGGGGTGCGCTCCTCGAGCAGTTCTACCGTCGGTTCCAGCAGCGAGATGGCCGAGGTCAGGGCGGCGAAGGTCAACAGCAGGAAGAACATCAGGCCGAGGATGGTGCCGCCTGCCATGTTGCCGAAGGCCAGCGGCAGGGTGACGAAGATCAGTCCCGGCCCCTCGCCCGGGCTCAGGCCGTTGGCGAAGACGATGGGGAAGATCGCCATGCCGGCGAGCAGCGCGATGACGGTATCGAAGATGATCACGGTGCGGGCGGTGCCGATCAGGCTGACGTCCTCGCCCAGGTAGGAGCCGTAGGCCATCATGATGCCCATGCCCAGCGACAGGGTGAAGAAGGCCTGGCCCATGGCGGCCAGCACCACCTCGCCGTTGATGGCGCTCCAGTCGGGGCTGAACATGAAGGCCATGGCCTCGCCGAAATGCCCGGTGGTCATGCCGTAGATCACCAGGATCACCATCAGGATCACCAGCGCCGGCATCAGGGTGCGTACGGCGCCCTCCAGGCCCTTGGTCACGCCGCGGGCGACGATGAAGATCACCAGCGCCATAAAGGCGGTGTGCCACAGGGTCAGGGCGGTGGGGTTGGCCAGCAGGCCACTGAACAGGGCGCCGATGCCGTCGGAGTCCTGGCCGCTGAACTGGCCGGTGACCGAGCCCAGGGTATAGGAGAGCGACCAGCCGCCGATGACGCTGTAGAAGGAGAGGATCAGGAAGGCGGCGAGCACGCCGCTGGCGCCAACCACCGCCCAGGCCGGCATTCGACCACTCTTGCGGGCCAGATCGATCATGGAGTTGATCGGGTTCTCCTGGCCACGGCGGCCGATCAGCCACTCGGCGACCAGGATCGGCAGGCCCACCAGGGCCACACAGGCCAGGTAGACGAGCACGAAGGCCGCGCCCCCGCTGTCACCCACCATGTAGGAGAAGCGCCAGATATTGCCCAGCCCCACCGCCGAACCGGTGGCTGCCAGGATGAAGGCCATCTTCGATGACCACTGTGCGTGGGAGAGTTTCGACATGTTTCACCCTGAGTGTACGTGTCACCAACGGCCGATCCGGCGCGATGGCGGCTTGTGCTTGTCATTGCCACGTCCAGAGCGCCCCGGGTCACGGGGCACCGTCAAGAGTGGCAGGGATCCAGGCAGGATCGCTGCCGCTGCGCTCGCGCCAGCCGGCGGGTTGCCATCTACCGCGGGCGCCGGAGCGCCGGAATATCGCAAGATCCACGCGGGTTAGGCGCAAGATCCAGTCAAATTCCAGGGATAAAGACGCTCCGGACCATAAAACTATCCGATCAAACGCCCGATGGCCAGCGTCTTTTGGGGTGCAACACTTGTGCCCCCGGGAACCATCCTAGGGACCAAACAGGCTGGCCTGTGCCTCGCCGGGAAAGGCGGCCAGCGGCGGCAGTGACAGCCTCGCCGCCAGCCGCTCATGAAGGCGCCTGGCCAGCTGGGGTGCCCGGCGATTATCGGGAGTATGCACAAACAGGAAAGGGGTTTTCCCCTGATCTATCCACAGGCAGAGCCGCTCGATCCAGGCCTCGAAATAGCGCGCGTTGATCTCCCCGTCGAGATGGCCGATAAAGCGCACCAGCGGTCGATGCCCCGTGGAAAGCACGTGTAATGGGCGTCTCGGCTTCTCGCGCTGGGCCTGGAGCAGGCCGGTATGGTCACCGGCAGGTGTCGAGAAGAGCGGCCGCACATCGAGCATCACGCGATCGACCCCGTGAGTTATCAACAATCTGTTCAGGGCGACCTCGGCCCTCCCCTTGTGGAAGAATTCGCTGTGACGCACCTCCACGGCGCAGGGAATTCCTGTCGGCCAGCGTGCCAGCAGGGCTTCCAGTTGCCCCAGTTCGGCGCCACCGAAATCCCGGGGCAGCTGAACCATCACCGGACCCAGGCGATCGTGCAGCGGGGCCAGGCCCTCGAGAAAGGCGTCAAGGTCCGACTCGATACCGAGCAGCCGCCGCTCATGGGTCAGGACGGCGGGCAGCTTGAAGCAGAAGCGGAACCCGGGCGGTGCCTGGCGGGCCCAAGAGGCCACCGTCTCGGCTCGCGGCGTCCCGCTGTAGAAGGTGGTGTTGCCCTCCACGGCGGAGAATACCCGGGCGTACTCCTCGAGCCCGCCACCACCCGACGGGTAGAGACCACCTCGCCAGTCGGCATTGGCCCAAATGGGCAGCCCCAGGTGCAGGCGGGGCTCGGCACTATCCGGGATAAGGGTTACTCCACCGTCACCGACTTGGCCAGGTTGCGCGGCTGGTCCACGTCGGTGCCCTTGAGCACCGCCACGTGGTAGCTGAGCAGCTGCAGCGGCACGGTATAGAGGATCGGCGCCAGCGCCTCGTGGACCCGGGGAAGATGCAGCACATGAATGCCATCGGCCGCCTCGAGTCCGACCCCCTCGTCGGCGAACACGAACAGCTCGCCGCCGCGGGCCCGCACCTCCTGGAGGTTGGACTTGAGCTTGTCGAGCAGCTCGTCGTTGGGCGCCACGGAGATCACCGGCATGTCGCTGTCCACCAGCGCCAGGGGCCCATGCTTGAGCTCACCCGCCGGGTAGGCCTCGGCGTGGATGTAGGAGATCTCCTTGAGCTTGAGCGCCCCCTCCAGGGCGATGGGGAAGTGGGCGCCGCGGCCCAGGAAGAGGGCATGGTGCTTCTCGGCGAAGGCCATGGAGAGCGCCTCGATGGCCGGATCCAGCGCCAGCACCCGCTCCACCAGCCGCGGCAGGCCGCGCAACGCCGTCACCACCTCGGCCTGCACGGTCTCGTCGAGGCCCCTGATGCGACCCAGCGCCAGGGTCAGCAGCATCAGCGCGGTGAGCTGGGTGGTAAAGGCCTTGGTGGAGGCCACGCCGATCTCGGGGCCGGCCTGGGTCATCAGCGAGAGGTCGGACTCGCGCACCAGGGAGCTGCCCGGCACATTGCAGATCGCCAGGCTGGCCAGGTAGCCGCCCGTCCTCGCGAAGCGCAGTGCGGCCAGGGTATCGGCGGTCTCGCCGGACTGGGAGAGGGTCACGAACAGGGTTCCTTCGGGCACCACCACCTGGCGATAGCGATACTCCGAGGCGACCTCGACCTGCACCGGGATCCCGGCATAGCGCTCCAGCCAGTATCGCGCCACCATGCCCGCATGGTAGCTGGTGCCGCAGGCGACGATATGGATCTGCCTGGCCTGGCGGAACAGCGCCTCGGCGTCGGGACCGAAGCTCTCCACCAGCGCCGAACGATCCCCCAGCCGCCCCTCCAGGGCGGCGGCGATCACCGCCGGCTGCTCGTGGATCTCCTTGAGCATGAAGTGGCGGTAGTCACCCTTGCTGGCGGCGCCGTCGCCGTGCTCGAAGGTCTGCACCTCGCGCTCAACGGCCGAACCCTCGGCATCGAACACCTCGATGCATCCGCCGGCGGAGAGGCGTACCGCGTCGCCCTCCTCCAGGTAGATGAAGCGGTCGGTGACCTGCAGCAGCGCCAGCGGGTCGGAGCCCAGGAAGGCCTCGCCGATGCCCACGCCCACCACCAGGGGGCTGCCCTTGCGGGCGCCGATCACGACGTCGGGTTCCTCGGCATGGATCACCCCCAGCGCATAGGCCCCGTCCAGCCGAGCCAGCACCCGCTGCACCGCGGTGAGCAGGTCACCAGCCTGGCGGCTCTCGCGCTCCAGCAGGTGGGCGATCACCTCGGTATCGGTCTCGGAGGTAAACACATAGCCCTCGGCCTCGAGTTCGCGGCGCAGCACCTCATGGTTCTCGATAATGCCGTTGTGCACCACCGCCAGGCGCTCTCCGGATTGGTGGGGGTGCGCGTTCACCTCGCTGGGCCGCCCGTGGGTCGCCCAGCGGGTGTGGGCGATCCCGCTGTGCCCCGGCAGCGGCTCGGCGACCAGGCGCTCCTCGAGGGCTGCCACCTTGCCCATCGCACGACGCCGCTGCAGGCTGCCGTCGGCGGCGAGTACCGCCATGCCGGCGGAGTCATAGCCGCGATACTCCAGGCGCTTGAGACCCTCCAGGAGTATCCCTTCCACGTTGCGCTCGGCAACGGCTCCGACGATTCCACACATCGCTGTCTTTCTCCTCAGTCGTCCTGCTTGCGGGGTCGCGGCCAGTCGGCCTTGCTGACCTGGCGTGCCCGGGTCACCGCCAGGGCGTTGTCGGGCACGTCCTTGGCCACAGTGGAGCCGGCCCCCACCGTGGCTCCCCGGCCGATGCTCACCGGCGCCACCAGGGCACTGTTGGAGCCGATGAAGGCGTCGTCGCCGATCTCGGTACGATGCTTGTTGGCGCCGTCGTAGTTGCAGGTGATGGTGCCGGCACCGACATTGACGCCACGCCCCAGGCGGGCGTCGCCCACGTAGCTCAGGTGGTTGATCTTGCTGCCCTCGCCCACCTCGACGTTCTTGGTCTCGACGAAGTTGCCCACCTTGGCCCCCACCGCCAGGCGCGAACCGGGACGCAGGCGGGCGAAGGGCCCGATGGTAGCGCGCCCGGCGATCACCGCGCCCTCGATGACGCTGTGGGACTCGATCACGCTCTCGGCGCCGATATGGCTGTCGCGAATCACGCAGTGAGGGCCAATACGCACCCCTTCGCCGAGTTCCACATCCCCCTCGAAGACGCAGCCCACGTCGATCTCCACGTCATGGCCGCAGTGCAGGGACCCGCGAACGTCGAGCCGCGACGGGTCGGCCAGCGCCACGCCCTCGGTCATCAGCCGCTCGGCGATGGCCTGCTGATGGGCTCGCTCCAGGCGCGCCATCTGCGCCCGGTTGTTGACGCCCTCCACCTCGACCGGGTCGGCCGGCTGGGCGGTGACCACCCTGACCCCCTCGGCGGCGGCCATGGCGATGATATCGGTGAGATAGTACTCGCCCTGGGCATTGTCGGCGGAGAGCCGCGGCAGCCAGCGGCGCAGCTGGTTGGCGGTCATCGCCATGATGCCGGTATTGCACTCGCGTACCGCCCGCTCGCTCTCGCTGGCGTCCTTGTGCTCGACGATGGCCACCGCCTCTCCCTCGGCGTTGCGCAGGATGCGTCCATAGCCGCCGGGATCGTCGAGGGTCACGGTGAGCAGCCCCAGGTGATCGTCATCGACACCCTCCAGCAGCCGCTCGAGGGTCGCCCGATGGATCAGCGGCACGTCGCCGTAGAGCACCAGCACCCGGCCGTTGCCGAGCCCCTCCAGGGCCTGGGCCACGGCATGGCCGGTACCCTTCTGCTCGGCCTGCAGGGCGAAGTGCACGCGACAGTCGGCCAGCGCCTCACGAACCTTCTCGGCGCCATGGCCCACCACCACGTGGGTACGCTCGGCGTGCAGCCCCGCAGCGGTGTCGATCACATGGCGCACCATGGGCTTGCCGGCCAGGCGGTGCAGTACCTTGGGCAGGGTCGAGCGCATCCGGGTGCCCTGCCCGGCGGCCAGTATCACTACGTCAAGTGTCATCCATCACTCCTGATCCTGTTGTTCCTGTTGCCGCGAGCGACCGCCGGGCGCAGCCTCCAGCTCGAGCTCCTCCACCCGCGCGGCGCCGAACTGCTCGACGAAGGCGGGGGTGACCCGGGTGGTCCAGCCGTCATCCTCGCGTATGATCATCAGCGCACTCAGCTGGCGCTCCCGGGCCAGCGCCATGCCCGCCTCCTCGCCCAGCACCATCAGCGCCGTGGCCCAGGCATCCGCCCAGGCGTTGGAGGCGTGGAAGACGCTCACCGAGGCCAGCCGATGGGTGATCGGCCGCCCGGTGCGGGGGTCCAGGGTGTGGGAGTAGCGCCGCCCGTCCTCCTCGAAGTAGTTGCGATAGTCGCCGGAGGTGGCCACCGATACAGCGTGCAGCGGCAGCACGTGTCGGGCCTCCTGGCGGTCCGCCAGCGGCGCCTCGATGCCGATGCGCCAGGGCTCCGCATCGCCGTCGCGGTAGCCACGGGCGAGCAGGTCACCGCCGAGGTTCACCAGATAGTGCTCGATCCCTTCACTCGCCAGGAAGGCGGCCACCCGGTCGGTAGCGTGCCCCTTGGCCACCCCACCCAGGTCGATGGTCACCTCGCGTGTGCGCCTGGCCTCACGCTGCTGCTCGTCGAGCTCCAGGGCGTCCGTGCCGATCTGCGCCAGCCGCTCGGCCAGCTCGGCGTCGGCGGGGGTCTCCCTGGGGCGCGCCTCGGCGCCGAAGCTCCACAGGTTGACCAGTCCACCGATGGTCATGTCGAAGGCCCCGTCGCTGGCCTCGGCCACCGAGCGACCGATGGCCAGCACCTCGACCAGCGCGTCGGAGAGCGGCTGCCACTCCCCCGTCGGGGCCTGGTTGAACGCCGAGAGCTCGGAGTCATCACGATAGATCGACATGCTCGCATCCACCGCCTCGAGCTCGGCGAGGATGCCCTCCTCCAGGGCGTTGGCCTCGCCCTGGGTCAGGGAGTCGACGATGGTCACCTGGTAGAAACTGCCGAAGATGCTGCCCTCGAGGCGCACCGGCGAATCGAGCGGCCGGTCGCGCTCGGAGCAGGCCGCCAGCATCAGCACCGTGGATAACAGTAACCAGGGCAACAACGGCAAGGGGCGTCGAATCACGCGGTGACTCCTAGGGGATCAGCAGAACAGAGTTACCAGAATAGCCACAGCAGCCAGGCACCGAGAAGCAGCCGATAGATCACGAAGGGCTGCATGCCGACCCGCTTGATGAAGGCCAGGAAGAAGTGGATGCAGAGATAGGCGCTGATGCCCGAGAGCAGCGCCCCCACCGTCAGGGTGAACCAGTCCACCTGGGTCGCGTCGCGGATCAGCCCGAGGACCTCCATCCCGCCGGCCAGCACGATCACCGGGATCGACATCAGGAACGAGAAGCGCGCCGCCCCCTCGCGGCTCATGCCCAGCAGCAGCGCCGCGGTGATGGTGATGCCCGAGCGCGAGGTGCCGGGGATCAGCGCCAGCGCCTGGGCCAGCCCGATCAGCAGGGCATCGCGCAGGGTCAGCTGATACTCGTCGCGGCTGCCGCGATGGCGCAGGTCCGCGTAGGCCAGCAGCAGTCCGAAGGCGATCAGTCCGAAGGCGATGATCAGCGGCGAACGCATGCCCTCGGCGATGGCGTCATGGAAGGCCAGGCCCACCAGGCACACCGGGATCGTCGCCAGCACCACCCACCAGGCCAGGCGGGCATCGGGGTCCACACCGCGCCCCGCCAGGGATCCACCCCAGCTCACCGCCATGCGCACCAGCTCCTGGCGGAAGTAGAGCACCACCGCCGAGAGGCTGCCGATATGCAGCGCCACGTCGAAGGCCAGGCCCTGGTCGCCCCAGTCGGTCAGCGCCGGCACCAGGATGAGGTGGGCGGAACTGGAGATCGGCAGGAATTCGGTGAGTCCCTGGACGATGGAGAGTACGACGACCTGAAGCCAATCCATGGAGATGTCCTGTCAGCAGTGGCCAACGCCCGCAGGCGACATGCCGCGCAGAGGATACACGCCCGCCGCCACGCTGTCCGCCCCGCTTGCCATCGGGAGAGGCCTCATGCGGCGGAGAGAACCGCCGTGGCGATGCCGAAGTAGATCAGCACCCCAGAGGCGTCGATCAGCGTCGTCACCAGCGGCGCCGAGGCGGTGGCCGGATCCCAGCCCAGGCGGTCGAGCAGGAAGGGCAGGCACATGCCCAGCAGGCTGCCGAACAGCACGATGGTGACCATGCTCATGGCCACCACCAGGGCCAGCGCCTCGCCGCCGCGCATGATCCCGATGGGTGCCACCGCCAGGGCCATGGTCAGCCCCAGCGAGCCGGCCACCAGCAGCTCGCGTCCCAGCAACTTGCCCCAGTCCTTGATGCCCACGTCGCCGGTGGCCATGCCGCGTACCATCAGGGTGGCGGCCTGGGCGCCCGCGTTGCCGCCGCTGCCGATCAGCAGCGGCAGGAAGAACACCAGCGCCACCTGGGCGGCGATGGTCTCCTCGAAGTAGGCGATGCCCGCGCCGGAGAAGAGGTTGGCGAACACCAGCAGCACCAGCCAGATGACCCGCTTGCGATACAGGCTCCACAGCGGCACCCGGCTGACCCCGTCCTCCAGGGAGCCGATCGACATCCCCTTGTGGATATCCTCGGTGGCCTCGGACTCGACCACGTCCATGGCATCGTCATGGGTGACGATGCCCACCAACCGCCTGTCGGCATCCACTACCGGCAGCGCCAGCAGGTCGTAGCGGGCGACGATGCGCGCCACCGCCTCCTGGGCCTCGTCGACCGGGACGTGAATCACATCACGGATCATCAGCGCGTCGATGGGTTCTCCGGGGGGCGCCACCATCAGCTGGCGCAGCGACAGGGTGCCCGCCAGCCGTCCCTGGTCGTCGACGATATAGAGCTGGTAGACCGTCTCGGCATCGGGGGCCGTCTGACGCACCCGCATCATCGCCTGTGAGACCGTCATGCCGCTGGGGATGGCCACATAGTCCGCGGTCATGATCGCCCCGGCGGTGCCCTCCTCGTAGCTGGCCAGGCGCTTGAGCTCCTCGCGCTCGCGGCGCGCCATGCGTCGCAGCAACCGCTGGCGGCGCCCCTCATCGAGCAGGTTGAAGAGATCGGCACGCTCGTCGGACCCCATCTCCTCGAGGATAGTCAGCAGGCGCTCGTCGCTGAGCGCCTCGGCAAGCACCAGCTGAGCATCACCGGGCAGATGCCCGAGCACGCTGGCGCGACGCTCCAGTGGCAGGCGTCCCAACAGGGCAAGGGCCCGGGGCGGGTCGGCCTGTTCCTCGAGGATCGCCTCGAGAATCTCGGCGATATCCGCCGAACGCAACTCGGGCAGCAGGGCATCGAGCCGCTCGCCATCCTCCTCGTCGAGGGCCTGGCAGAGTGCAAGCCGGTGCATGTTCAGGCTCTCGCTGAGTGACATGGCATCCTCCACGGCGCCCCAGGGCCAGGCCACCGGGATGACAGAGACAAGAACGCCCCCGTACACGTCGTTGCCGACGCGCAGGGGGCGCGAGACTCACGCAGGGGCGATAATCAGCCCTTGCCGGCCTTCTTGCGCAGTTGCTGGATCGTGCGCAGCTGGGCCACGGCCTCGGCCAGCTCGGCCGATGCACGGGTGTAATCCAGCTCGGCGGACTTGTCGTTGAGGTTCTTCAGCGCATGCTGACGAGCCTCTTCGGCCGCCGCCTCATCGAGGTCATGGGCACGAGTCGCCGCGTCGGCCAGGATGGTCACCACGTCCGGCTGGACTTCCAGGAAGCCTCCCGAGACGTAGTAGTGCTCCTCCTCGCCATCGTGGATCACACGCACCGGGCCCGGCTTGAGCTCGGTGAGCAGCGGGGCGTGGCCGGGGAGGATCCCCAGCTCGCCCATGCGCCCGGTGGCGATGACCCGCTCGATCTGGCCGGAGAAGATCCCCTCCTCGGCGCTGACGATCTCGCATTTGAAGCTTTTCGTCATGACGACGTCTCCCAGGTAGACGGGATTACTTCATCTGGTTGGCTTTCTCGACGGCCTCGTCGATGGTGCCGACCATGTAGAAGGCCTGCTCCGGCAGCTCGTCGTACTCGCCGTCGAGGATGCCCTGGAAGCCGCGGATGGTGTCCTTGAGGGACACGTACTTGCCGGGCGACCCGGTGAACACCTCGGCCACGAAGAACGGCTGCGACAGGAAGCGCTGGATCTTGCGCGCCCGCGACACGGCCAGCTTGTCCTCGTCGGACAGCTCGTCCATGCCCAGGATCGCGATGATGTCCTTGAGCTCCTTGTAGCGCTGCAGCACGTTCTGCACACCGCGGGCGGTGTTGTAGTGCTCCTCGCCGACGACCAGCGGGTCGAGCTGACGCGAGGTGGAGTCCAGCGGATCGATGGCCGGATAGATACCCAGCTCGGCGATGGAGCGCGCCAGTACCACGGTGGCGTCCAGGTGCGAGAAGGTGGTCGCCGGCGACGGGTCGGTCAGGTCATCCGCGGGCACGTAGACGGCCTGCACGGAGGTGATCGAGCCGGTCTTGGTGGAGGTGATGCGCTCCTGGAGCACACCCATCTCCTCGGCCAGGGTCGGCTGGTAACCCACCGCGGAGGGCATCCGGCCCAGCAGGGCGGAGACCTCGGTACCGGCCAGGGTGTAGCGGTAGATGTTGTCGACGAACAGCAGCACGTCGCGGCCTTCATCGCGGAACTTCTCGGCGATGGTCAGGCCGGTCAGGGCCACACGCAGGCGGTTGCCGGGCGGCTCGTTCATCTGGCCGTAGACCAGCGACACCTTGTCGATGACGTTGGACTCGGTCATCTCGTGGTAGAAGTCGTTACCCTCACGGGTACGCTCACCCACGCCCGCAAACACCGAGTAGCCGCTGTGCTCGGTGGCGATGTTGCGGATCAGCTCCATCATGTTGACGGTCTTGCCCACACCGGCGCCGCCGAACAGGCCGACCTTGCCGCCCTTGGCGAACGGGCAGACCAGGTCGATGACCTTGATGCCGGTCTCGAGCAGCTCGTTGGAGGCCGCCTGGTCGGCGTAGCCCGGTGCCTTGCGGTGGATCGGCATGCGCTCTTCTTCGCCGATCTCGCCCGCCTCGTCGATGGGCTCGCCGAGCACGTTCATGATGCGGCCCAGCGTCGCCTTGCCCACCGGCACGGAGATGGCCGCGCCGGTGTTGGTGACGTCCATGCCACGCTTGAGGCCCTCGGTGGAGCCCATGGCGATGGTGCGCACCACGCCATCACCCAGCTGCTGCTGGGTCTCTAGCACGGTCTCGACATTCGAGACCTTCAGCGCGTCGTAGACCTTGGGAACATTGTCCCGCGGAAACTCTACGTCAATCACCGCGCCGATGATTTGTACGATACGTCCGCTCATCTTGGTTCCTCTCAAATACCTGAAAATGAAACCTGCATGCCGGGAGGGCCATGGCCTCCCTGGCGCTTATACGGCGGCGGCACCACCGACGATCTCGGAGATTTCCTGGGTAATGGCCGCCTGACGGGCCTTGTTGTACACCAGCTCCAGGTCGTCGATCAGATTGCCGGCGTTGTCGGTTGCACTCTTCATGGCGATCATCCGCGCGGCCTGCTCGCAGGCCCCGTTCTCGACCACCGCCTGGTACACCTGCGATTCGACGAATCGCACCAGCAGGCTGTCCAGCAGCGCCTTGGCATCCGGCTCATACAGGTAGTCCCAGCTACCGGGACGCTTGTCTTCTTCGTCGTTCGCTTCCGAGCCCATATCGGGCGACAGGGGCAACAGCTGACGGACCACCGGCTTCTGGGTCATGGTGTTGACGAACTCGTTGTACACCACGCACAGGCGGTCCAGCTTGCCCTCGTCGTAGGCATCCAGCATCACCTTCACGCTGCCGATCAGGTCCTCGACCTCGGGCGCCTCGCCCAGGCCACTCTTCGCGGCGACGAGGTTGCCCCCGTAGCTGCGGAAGAAGGTAGCGGCCTTGCTGCCCAGGGCACAGAAGTCGAGCTCGGCCCCCTGGTCACGCCACGTCCTGGCGTCCTTGACCACGGACTTGAACAGGTTGACGTTCAGGCCGCCACACAGGCCGCGGTCGGTGGAGACCACGATGTAACCGACGCGCTCGACCTCGCGCTCGACCATCCACGGGTGACGGTACTCCGGATTGGCATCGGCGACATGCGCGACCACGTTGCGGATCTGACGCGCATAGGGCTGGCTGGCCTTCATCAGGTCCTGGGCCTTGCGCATCTTCGACGCCGCGACCATTTCCATGGCGCTGGTGATCTTCTGCGTGTTCTTGATGCTCCCGATCTGGGTGCGTATCTCTTTTGCAGCTGCCATAGCGATCTACTCCGTTCGTGGCACTCAGTAAGCTCCAGGGCCCGCCCCGCGGGCGGGGCAGGCCAACGGCATTACCAGCTCTGAGTGGCCTTGAACTTCTCGAGACCCTCTTTCAGTGCATCCTGGATCTCGCTGCTGTAGTCGCCGGTCTGGTTGATCTTGTCGAGCAGCTCGGCGTATTCGGCCTTCATGAAGTCACGCAGGGCACGCTCGAAGTCCAGAATCTTGTTGACCTCGACCTCCTCCAGGTAGCCCTCGTTGGCGGCATACAGGGAGAGGGCCATCTCGGCCACGGACATCGGCGAGTACTGGTTCTGCTTCATCAGCTCGGTGACGCGCTGACCGTGCTCCAGCTGCTTGCGGGTAGCCTCGTCCAGGTCGGAAGCGAACTGGGCGAAGGCCGCCAGCTCGCGGTACTGGGCCAGGGCCAGACGCACGCTGCCGCCGAGCTTCTTGATGATCTTGGTCTGGGCCGAACCACCCACACGGGAGACCGACAGGCCGGCGTTGATCGCCGGACGGATGCCCGAGTTGAACAGGTCGGTCTCGAGGAAGATCTGACCGTCGGTGATCGAGATCACGTTGGTCGGCACGAAGGCCGAGACGTCACCACCCTGGGTCTCGATGATCGGCAGGGCCGTCAGCGACCCGGTCTTGCCCTTCACCTCGCCGTTGGTGAACTTCTCGACGTAGTCGACGTTCACGCGCGCAGCACGCTCGAGCAGGCGGGAGTGGAGGTAGAAGACGTCGCCCGGGAAGGCCTCACGGCCCGGCGGACGGCGCAGCAGCAGGGAGACCTGACGATAGGCCACGGCCTGCTTGGAGAGATCATCGTAGACGATCAGCGCGTCTTCACCGCGGTCGCGGAAGTACTCGCCCATGGTGCAGCCGGAATAGGCCGCCAGGAACTGCATCGGGGCCGGGTCGGCGGCGCCGGCGGCGACCACGATGGTGTGCTCCAGCGCGCCGTGCTCCTCGAGCTTGCGCACCACGTTGGCAATGGTCGACTGCTTCTGACCGATGGCCACGTAGACACAGGTTACCCCGGTGCCTTTCTGGTTGATGATGGCGTCGATGGCGATGGCCGACTTGCCGATCTGACGGTCGCCGATGATCAGCTCACGCTGGCCGCGACCGATCGGCACCATGGCGTCGATGGACTTGAAGCCGGTCTGGATCGGCTCGTCAACGGATTGACGAGTGATGACGCCGGGGGCGACCTTTTCTACCGCATCGGTCAGCTTGGCGTTGATATCGCCCTTGCCATCGATGGGGTTGCCCAGCGCATCGACCACGCGACCGCGCAGCTCGGGGCCCACCGGCACCTCGAGGATACGACCGGTACACTGGGCGGTCATGCCCTCTTCGAGCTGCAGGTAGTCGCCCAGCACCACGGCGCCCACGGAGTCGCGCTCGAGGTTGAGCACCATGCCAAAGATACTGCCCGGGAACTCGATCATTTCACCGAACATCGCGTCCTCGAGGCCGTGAACTTTCACGATGCCGTCGGAAACGCTGACGATGGTGCCCTGGTTGCGGGCTTCGGATGCGACGTCAAGCTTCTCGATACGCTGCTTGATGATGTCGCTGATCTCGGAAGGATTCAGTTGCTGCATGCCATGTCCCTCAGACTCAGGCGGAAAGGGCTTCGGAAAGGCGGTTCAATCGACCACGCACCGACCCGTCGATGACGGTGTCGCCGGCACGCAGGATGACACCACCGAGAAGCTCGGGATCCACCTGAGTGGTAATGGAGATTTCGCGATTCAGGCGCTTCTTGAGCGCGCCGGAGAGCTTGTCCTGCTGTGCCTTGGTGAGCTTGTAGGCCGAGACCACGGTAACGTCGACGCGCTTCTCGTGGTCGGCGAGCAGCGTCTCGAACTGTTCGCGGATCGCTGCCAGCGCCGGCAGACGCCCCTTCTCGCCCAGGGTGGCGAGGAAACGGGCGGCAGCCTCATCGAGGTCGACCTCCGCCAGCTCGACCACCATGGCCACCTTGCGCTCGGTGTCGAGCTTGGGGCTGGAGAGAAGCTTGAGCGCCTCACGGTTGGTTACCACCATGGCCAGCTTGCTCAGCCAGTCGGACCAGGTATCCAGCGTCTGGTGATCGCGTGCGTACTCGAACGCCGCCTTGGCATAGGGCCTGGCAACGGTAGACAGTTCCGCCATGGATCACCTCCTCACAGTTCGGCGGCAAGCTCGTCGAGCAGCTTGCGATGGGCCTTTTCGTCGATGGAGGCTTCCAGGACACGCTCGGCACCGGTGACCGCCAGGCGGGACACCTGGGCACGCAGCTCGTCCTTGGCACGATTGACTTCCTGCTCGATCTCGGCGCGGGCGGAGGCGACGATGCGCTCGCCTTCGACACGGGCCTGCTCGCGAGCCTCCTCGACCATCTGGGAGGAACGCTTGTTGGCCTGCTCGAGAATCTGTGAAGCCTGTTCCTTGCTCTCGCGCAGCGTCTGCTCGGCGCGCTCCTGGGCTAGCTCCAGGTCACGCGAGGCACGGCTGGCCGCATCCAGGCCGTCAGCAATCTTCTTCTGGCGCTCGTGAAGCGCGTTGCTGATCGGCGGCCACACGTACTTTATGCAGAACCAGACAAAGATCGCGAAGGCGATCGTCTGCCCGATCAGCGTCATGTTGATATTCACGGGGCGGTACCTCTGACAGGTTCGTGTTGACCGGAAACAAGCAAACCGAGCGCATGGCGCTCGGTGCTGTCATGTATTAGCCGGCAACGACGAAGATCAGGTACATCGCGATACCAACGCCGATCATCGGCACGGCGTCGAGCAGGCCGGCCATCAGGAAGGTCTTGGTCTGCAGCTGGTCGCCCAGCTCCGGCTGGCGAGCGGTAGACTCGAGCAGCTTGCCGCCCAGGATGGCGAAGCCGATGCCGGTACCCAGAGCGCCCAGGCCGATCATGAGGGAGGCAGCGATATAGACGAGTTCCATGGTAGTGCTCCTGATTGAGAGTAGTTTCGGGTTAAGGGTTTAGGGTTGAGGTTAAGGGTGTTGCAAGGGTATCGACTTCAGTGATGCTCGTGGGCCTGGCTCAGGTAGACCACCGACAGCACCGTGAAGATGAAGGCCTGCAGGGTGATGACCAGGATGTGGAAGATGGCCCAGGGCACGTTCAGGGTCCACATCACCCAGAAGGGCAGCAGGGCGATCAGGATGAAGATCACCTCGCCGGCGAACATGTTGCCGAACAGACGCAGGCCGAGGCTGAGCGGCTTGACCAGCAGCCCGATGATCTCCATCACCAGGTTGAAGGGAATCAGCGACCAGTGGTTGAAGGGGGTCAGCGAGAGCTCCTTGGCGAAGCCGCCCACGCCCTTGACCTTGAGGCTGTAGTAGATGATCAGGCCGAACACGCCGATGGCCATGCCGAGGGTGGCATTGGGATCGGTGGTCGGTACCAGCTTCATGTACTCGATGCCCAGGCGGGCGAACAGCTCGGGGGCATAGTCCACCGGCACCAGCTTGAGCAGGTTCATCAGGAAGATCCAGACGAACAGCGTCAGCGCCAGGGGCGCGATCACCGGGTTACGGCCATGGAAGGCACCGCGCACGGTGAGCTCGACGAACTCGATGATCATCTCGACGACGTTCTGCAGCGGCCCGGGCACACCGGTGGTCGCCATCTTGCCGGCCTTGCGGAACAACCAGATGAACAGCAGCCCCATGGCGATGGACCAGCCCATGGTGTCCAGGTGGATCGCCCAGAAGCCCATCTCGCGAGCTTCCTCGGCACCATGTGCCAACGACCACCCATTCTCGGGGTGGTGGCCGAAAGTCAGGTTCTGGAGGTGGTGCTGTATGTAGTTAGCCGCCGTGTTATCACTGCCTGCTGCCATGCGAAGATCACCTCGGTTGAGGGGTCGACCGCTCGCGCCTGAGCCAGGGTGCCAGCCAGGGCATGAGATGGGTCGCCACGTATGCGCTGAAGAAAGAAATCGGGTTTGAGGGGGGCACGGCCACGAAGACCATTGCCAGCAGTGCCACCGTCAAACCGAACTTGCCTGCTTCCGCACGATAAAGGTTCATCACGAACCGCTGCGCCTGTCGGCCGCCACGTGCCTGACCGCTTCTCCAGACGAAGAATGCCTGGGGAATCAGCCCGACCAGTGCACCCGAGAGGGCGGATTTCCCCGCTTCGACGCCGCCGATCAGGGTCGCCGCCACGATCACGACGCAGACGCCCAGCACTTCCAGTCGCAGCAGGCGCCAGCCCATGGTACGCCGGCGAGTGGCGGGATGTCTCATCGTCTTCTCGCCGCTCCCTTGATCGGGCAAGGCGCAAGGCCAAAACCACCGCGGATTATAGGGAAGCCCCCCCGGCGCTTCAACTGAGGCACCACGCTTTCGACCTGATTTCCGATCACTTTTCGACCAAAGGTGCAGAAATTGTCGACAGCTTGACGCGCATCATGCTGTATCACCTAGCGGATATGTTCCAGAATGCCATCCAGTTCATCGAGGCTGGCGTAGCGGATGGTCACGCGTCCCTTGCCACCGCGGCCATGCTGGATCTTGACCGGTGCACCGAGGACTTCGCCCAGGCGGGTCTCCAGTCGCGCGACATCAGGGCTCGGAGGTGCCGGCTCTGACTTGCGGGGCGCCCCCTCGGCGAGGCGCTTCACCAGCGCCTCGGTCGCACGCACGGTGAGGTCCTGATTGACCACCTCATGAGCGGCCTGGCGCTGCTTGGCGGCGGAAAGCACGAGCAGGGCGCGCGCGTGGCCCATGTCCAGGTCGCCACGCTCCAGCAGGGTCTGCACCTCGGGGTCGAGGGCCAGCAGGCGCAGCAGGTTGGTGACCTGGGTCCGGGACTTGCCCACCGCATCGGCCACCTGCTGCTGGGTCAGCTCGAACTCCTCCAGCAGGCGCTTGAGGGCCATCGCCTCCTCGACGGGGTTGAGGTTCTCGCGCTGGATGTTCTCGATCAGCGCCAGGGCCAGGGCTACCTCGTCGCTGACCTCGCGGATCACCGCAGGAATGACATCGAGCTCGGCCAACTGGGCGGCCCGCCAGCGCCGCTCGCCGGCGATGATCTCGTAGCGGTCCTCGGCCACCGGGCGAACCACGATGGGTTGCATCACCCCCTGGGCACGAATCGAGTCGGCCAGCTCCTCCAGCGCCTCGGGCTGGATGTCGCGGCGCGGCTGGTACTTGCCGCGGCTGAGCTGGCCCAGCGGCAGGCGCTCGAGGCGCTCGGCCGGTTCCGGTTCGCTGGCGGGGTTGCTGGCCGCCGCCTCGCCGTCGGCGAGCTCCACCTCGGGCAGGTCGAGACTCTCGCGGCGGCGGGCATTGCCACCGATCAGGGCATCCAGGCCTCGTCCCAGGGCGCGTTTACGCGTCATCGACATTCCCTCATCACTGATGTTGCACAACAGGGATTACAGCGACAGGCGCCGAATCAGTTCCTTGGCCAGCACCCGATGAGCCTGGCTGCCCCGCGAGAAGCGCGCGTACTTGGTCACCGGCAGGCCGTGACTGGGCGCCTCGGCGACCCGCACGTTGCGCGGGATGGTGGCCTTGAGCAGGGTCTCGCCGAAATAGTCACGCAGCTGTTTGGTGACGTCGCGGGTCAGGCTGTTGCGGGCATCGAACATGGTGCGCAGGATGCCGTACACCTCGATCCGGGGATTCACGCTGTCCTTGATCTGCTCCACGGTGTCGAGCAGCGCCGAGAGCCCCTCCAGGGCGTAGAACTCGCACTGCAGTGGAATCAGCACGCCGTGGGCGGCGGTCAGGCCGTTGACGGTCAGCATGTTGAGCGAGGGCGGGCAGTCGATCAGCACCACGTCGTATTCGTCCGCGACACCGGCCAGAGCATTCTCCAGGCAGCGCTCACGCCCCGCCTCGCGATCCAGCAGGGCCACCTCGGCGGCGGTGAGGTCGCCGTTGCCCGGCAGCAGGGCATAGCCGGCCTCGGGGCAGTCGAGGATCACCCCGGCGGCATCGCGCTCGCCCAGCAGCACCTCCAGCACACTGCCATCCAGTTCATGCTTGTCGATGCCGCTGCCCATGGTCGCATGGCCCTGGGGATCGAGGTCGACCAGCAGCACGCGACGGTCCAGGGCCGCCAGGCTGGCGGCGAGGTTGACCGCGGTGGTGGTCTTGCCGACGCCACCCTTCTGATTGGTCAAGGCGATGATCTTGGTCACGGGCAACTCCGTTGCGGGGAAACGCGGGTTGTCAGGGAGCCGGGGCTTGCGTCCGGCGCTCGAGCACCACCAGCAGGCGGGTACCGACCTCGAAGGGTACCTCGAGGAGATGGCGCGCCACCGGCGTGACTTCCGCCGGCAGCCCGGCAAGCTCCTCGTCCACGGCGGGACCCTTCATGGCCAGCCACTGGCCGCCGGGGACCACCCGCTCGCGGGTCAGCGCGACGAAGTCCCCGAGGCTGGCGAAGGCTCGCGAGATGACCTGGTCGTAGCGCTCCTCGAAGGCCTCGATCCGCGCCTGCACCGGGGTCACGTTGTCGAGGCCCAGCTCCAGCGCCGCCTGGCGCTGGAAGCGAACCTTCTTGCCGTTGCTGTCGAGCAGGGTCACCTCGAGCCCGGGCTTGAGGATCGCCAGCACCAGCCCCGGGAAGCCCGGTCCTGCGCCCACGTCGAGCAGCGTGCGACCGTTCAGATAGGGCAGCACCGCGGCGCTGTCCAGCAGGTGGCGCGAGACCATCTCCTCGGCTGAGCGTATCGCGGTGAGGTTATAGGCGCGGTTCCACTTGTGCAACAACCCGACCAGGGCGAGCAGTCGACGGCGCTGCTCGGGGTCCACGGCGATGCCAAGCTGCGCGAGTCCCTGGTCGAGGCGCGTGGCCACGGGGTCTGCGATGGCCGTCATGCGCTGGCTACCTGATGGTCGTCGAGGAGTCGGCGCTTCTTGAGGTGAATCAGCAGGATCGACACCGCCGCCGGGGTCACCCCGGAGATGCGCGAGGCCTGGGCCAGGGTCTCGGGGCGTGCCTCGGCGAGCTTCTGGCGGATCTCGTGGGAGAGCCCGTCGACCCGGGTGTAGTCGAGATCGACGGGCAGCGGCGTGGCCTCATGCCGCTTCAGCTTGGCGATCTCGTCACGCTGGCGATCGATATAGCCCTGATACTTGGCCTGGATCTGCACCTGCTCGGCCACCGACTCGTCGTCCACAGGATCGCCCGGGATACCCGGCAGCCCCGCCACGTCGGCATAGCCCAGCTCCGGACGCTTGAGCAGGTCCATCAGGCTGTACTCCCGCGCCGGCGCCTTGCCGGTCTTCTCGGCGATGCAGGCGGCCGCCTGGCTGTCGGGCTGCACCCAGCTGGCCCTGAGTCGAGCGCTCTCGCGCTCGATGGCCTCACGCTTCTCGCTGAAGGCCGCCCAGCGGGCGTCGTCGACCAGCCCCAGCTCGCGGCCAGCCTCGGTGAGGCGCAGGTCGGCGTTGTCCTCACGCAGTAGCAGGCGGTACTCGGCCCGCGAGGTGAACATGCGGTAGGGCTCCTTCGTCCCCAGGGTGATCAGGTCGTCCACCAGCACGCCGAGATAGGCCTCGTCGCGACCCGGGCACCAGGAGTCGAGCCCCTGTGCCCGGCGGGCGGCGTTGAGACCCGCCAGCAGCCCCTGGGCGCCTGCCTCCTCGTAACCGGTGGTGCCGTTGATCTGACCGGCGAAGAAGAGGTTGGCGATGAACTTCGTCTCCAGCGAGTGCCGCAGGTCCCGCGGATCGAAGAAGTCATACTCGATGGCGTAGCCGGGACGGGTGATATGGGCATTCTCCAGTCCGCGCATGGAGCGCACTACCTGCAACTGCACATCGAAGGGCAGCGAGGTAGAGATGCCGTTGGGATAGAGCTCGTGGGTGTCGAGCCCCTCGGGCTCGATGAAGACCTGGTGGCTCGTCTTGTCGGCGAAGCGGTGCACCTTGTCCTCGATGGAGGGGCAGTAGCGCGGCCCCACCCCCTCGATCATCCCGGAGTACATCGGCGAGCGGTCGAGATTGGCGTGGATGATCTCGTGGGTACGCTCGTTGGTGTGGGCGATGTGACAGCTCACCTGGCGGGGATGCTGAGCGCGATTGCCCATGAACGACATCACCGGGGTGGGGGTATCTCCCGGCTGCTCCTCCAGCTGCGAGAAGTCCAGGCTCCTGGCATCGAGGCGAGGCGGAGTACCGGTCTTGAGGCGATCGACACGGAACGGCAGGGCGCGCAGGCGTTCGGCCAGGCGGTTCGAGGGCGGGTCGCCGGCGCGCCCGCCGCGGGTGCTGTCGAGCCCGATATGGATCACCCCACCGAGGAAGGTTCCGGTACACAGCACCACGGTCTCGCCTAGGAAGTGGATGCCGGTCTCGGTAACCACGCCCCGTACCTCGTCGTTGTCGACGATCAGGTCGCCGGCGGCCTGCTGGAACAGCGTCAGGTTGGGCTGGTTCTCCAGCAGGCCGCGGATCGCGGCCTTGTAGCGAACCCGGTCGGCCTGGGCGCGGGTGGCCCTAACCGCGGGCCCCTTGCGGGCATTGAGAACACGGAACTGGATCCCGCCGAGATCGGTGGCCAGGCCCATGGCACCACCCAGGGCATCGATCTCCTTCACGAGGTGGCTCTTGCCGATGCCGCCGATGGCCGGATTGCAGGACATCTGGCCGAGGGTCTCGATGTTGTGGGTCAGAAGCAGGGTACGTGAGCCCATGCGAGCGGCGGCCAGGGCGGCTTCGGTTCCCGCATGGCCGCCGCCGATGACGATGACGTCGAAGCGGTCGGGGTAATCCAAGGTGCACCTCGTTGGCGCCGCGGCGCCTGTCTTTCTGTCAGAGGGTGAAATCAGCCCGGCAGTATAAACCTCCTGTGGGTAATCGTCAGGGTTTTCCACACGTGTTTCCAACCAGGCTCGTTCCCTCCTGACCTATCAATTAATATCAGTATATAAATAAAGAAGTTCTGTTGTGGTTGTAACTACTGGTGTGGACAAAAACCGTGGATAAGTCATTTCCTGCCATTTTCTTCAGTAGCTTACGTTGTTGACCAAGCACAGGAGAAAGGGACGACAGCCTGCGGACTAGCGGTCGCGAACCTGTGGATGGAATGCCACCTTGTCCACAGTGCCGGCGCTGCACCGCTTGTCCACCGATGGGTACCAGGCTTGTGCCCGCGGCTGTGAACAACTGGGGTATTTATCCACGAGCCCCTCCAGCATGGGCCCCGTAGCCAGAATCCGGGGTATCGAAAAAAATTCTGTCCACAGACGAAAAAAGGGCCCTGCCGCAACGCGACAGGGCCCTTTTTCATCCTGATGGAGTCGATCCTGGTGGTTGAGCTAGTGCTTGAGTACGCGAGAGAGGAAGCTTCGGGTGCGTTCATCATTCGGGCTATCGAAGATCGTCTCCGGCGGGGCCTCCTCGGCGATCTCGCCCTGATGGACATAGATGACGCGATCGGCCACTTCGCGGGCGAAGCCCATCTCGTGGGTGACAATGATCATGGTCATGCCTTCCCGGGCCAGCTCGCGCATGGCGTCGAGCACTTCGCCGATCATCTCCGGATCCAGCGCGGAGGTAGGCTCGTCGAACAGCATCAGCCGCGGCTCCATGGCCAGGGCGCGGGCCAGGGCGACGCGCTGCTGCTGGCCACCGGAGAGCTGGGCCGGGTACTTGTCGGCCTGGTCGGAAATGCCGACGCGCTCCAGCAGGCGTTCGGCGGTCTCCATTGCATCCTCCTGGCTCCAGCCACGTACCTTCATGGGGGCCAGGGTGACGTTGTCGCGCACGCTCAGGTGGGGGAAGAGGTTGAACTGCTGGAACACCATGCCCACCTCGGTGCGGATCTTCTGCAGGGCGCGGCCGCTCTTGCCGTGGGGGGTGAGTTCATTGCCGTCCACCTCGATGTGCCCGGACTGGAACTCCTCCAGGCCGTTGATGCAGCGGATCAGGGTCGACTTGCCCGAGCCGCTGGCGCCGATGACCACCACCACCTCGCCGGGCATCACCTCGAGGTCGATATCCTTGAGTACGTGCAGCTTGCCGAAGTGCTTGTTGACCTTCTCCATGCGGACGATGGCCGTGGTCGGGTTCTCTTTCTGTGTCATGTGCTTGGCCTCCCTCGCTCTTTTTTTAACCCCATCACTGGCCGACCAGGCCACGCCGCTCGAGCTGGCGCAGCAGGATCGACAGGGTCCAGGTGATGGCCAGGTAGAGCAGTGCCACCATCAGGTAGACTTCCATGGCGGTGAAGGTGGTGGCGATATAGATCTGCCCCTGGCGTACCAGCTCGCCCACACCGATCACCGAGAACAGCGAGGTGTCCTTGATACTGATGATGGCCTGGTTGCCCAGTGGCGGGATCATGCGGCGCAGGGCCTGGGGCCAGATCACGTAGCGGAAGGCCTGGGTACGAGACAGGCCCAGGGAGAGCGAGGCCTCGCGCTGGCCGCGTTCGATGGACTGCACACCGCCGCGGACCACCTCGGAGATATAGGCGCCCGAGTTGACGGCGATGGCGGCGATCCCTGCGGTCAGTGCGTTGATCGGCTCGCCGAGGATCTGTGGCAGGCCGTAGAAGATGAACAGCACCTGCACCAGGATGGGGGTGCCGCGAAATACCTCGATATAGAAGATGGCGGGCAGGCGCAGCCAGAAGAGCGGGCTGATGCGCATGAGGCCGAAGATGATGCCGATCACGAAGCCGATGGCGAGGCCACCGAAGGAGATCAGCAGCGTCCAGGGAATCCCCGGCAACAGGTGGGGTATCGAGCTGAAGGCGGCCGCCCAGTCGAATTGGAAGGTCACGTCCACGAGGAGGTCTCCGGGAGCGTTGAACGACGCGGGGCCGGGTGGTCACACCGCCCGGCCCCGCGGACTCTCGCGTCGCCCTCAGGGCGACGATATCGGGAGGGGAGTCGCCTCAGTCGTCACTGGGCGCCTCGCCGAACCACTTGGCGTAGATCTCATCATAGGTGCCGTCCTCCTTCATCTCGGCCAGCGCCTGGTTGACCGGCTCTACCCACTCGCTGCCCTGATGGAAGACGATGCCGTACTGCTGGCCCTCATAGAGCGGCCCGACCACCTTGGTGCGGCCTTCGCCGCGGGTCTGGGCGAAGTAGCCGACGTTGGGGGCATCGTAGAAGGCGGCGTCGACGTTGCGGCCGAGCAGCGCCATGTACATGTCGGAGGTGCCCGGGTAGGGAGTGATCTCGGCGCTGTCGCCCAGGTTCTCCTGGAGGAAGTCGTAGCTGGTGGAGCCGATCTTGGTGGCCACGCTCAGACCTTCGAGGTCCTCGAGGGTCTCCACCTCGTCGTTATCGGCACGCACCATGATGCGCAGGCCGGAGTCGTAGTAGGGATCGGAGAAGTCGACGATCTCCGCGCGCTCTTCAGTGATGGTGACACCGGCGATGGCGATCTCCTGGCTGCCGGTCTGGATGGCCGGGATGATGCCGTTGAACTCCATGGTGGTCAGGTTGACCTCGAAGCCGGCGCGCTCGGCTACCTCATGGATGATGTCCATGTCGAAGCCGACCATCTCGCCGGTCTCGGTGTCGAGCATCTCGAAGGGCACGAAGCTGGGGTCGGTGACCACGTTGACGGTGGTGTCCTGGGCCAGGGCGGAGCCGGCCAGGCCGGTGCCCAGCGCCAGGGCACTGGCCAACAGGGTGTGCTTCAGGAAGGGTGTTGCCGCAGTAGATTGTTTCATGAGATTCCCCGTTCTTGGGACTTTTCTGATGGGACTCGCCATTTCAACCTTGGCGAGATTCCCGCAGAGCGTCAAGTCGGGGGATCTCACGCTTCCCCGCGGCCGGGGAGGCGCCGCTATACCATGAAGGAGGCGCCACAGCCGCAGGTGGTGGTGGCGTTGGGGTTCTGGATCAGGAAGCGGGCGCCGGCCAGCCCCTCCTCGTAGTCAACGGTGGAACCCACCAGATACTGGTAGGAGAGCGGGTCGATCACCAGCGCCACGTCGCCGAACGGGATGACGGTGTCATCATCGGCCGCCTCGTCGGCAAAATCGAAACCGTACTGGAAGCCCGAGCAGCCGCCGCCGGTGACATAGACCCGCAGCTTCAGCTCGCTGTTACCCTCCTCTTCGATCAGCGCACGCAGCCGGGCCCTTGCGCTGTCGGACAGCATCAGGGGCGTAGGGACGAAGGATTCGGCTTCGCTCATGGAGGACTCCAGGGGAAGGAAGTGTGACCGGTCATTATCCGCAATCCCCAGCAAAAGGGTCAACTTTTACCGGGGAGGCGGAACACGGTTCAGGGCATCAGCGCGGGGGCGGCGAGCCCGGCGTTCTCGTCGAAGCCGAACATCAGGTTGAGGTTGTGGATCGCCTGGCCCGAAGCCCCCTTGACCAGGTTATCGATCACCGAGAGCACCACCACGGTATCGCCGTCGCCGGGCCGATGCACGGCGAGCCGGCAGAGGTTGGCGCCCTTGACGCTGCGGGTCTCGGGGTGACTGCCCGGGGGCATGACGTCGACGAAGGGCTCGCCGGCGAAGCGTGTCTCGAACAGCGCCTGAAGGTCGCCGGGCTCACTGGTGAGCCGGCCATAGAGGGTGGCGTGGATGCCGCGGATCATCGGCGTCAGGTGAGGCACGAAGGTCAGACCGACGGAACGGCTGGCGGCATCGCCCAGGCCCTGGCGAATCTCCGGCAGGTGGCGGTGGCCGCTCGCGCCGTAGGCCTTCATGGACTCGCTGGCCTCGGCCAGCAGCGAGGGCACCTTGACGCCGCGGCCGGCACCGGTGACCCCGGACTTGCAGTCGGCGATGACATGGTCCGCGTCGATCAGGCCGGCCTCGAGCAGCGGCAGCAGGCCGAGCTGCACCGCGGTAGGGTAGCAGCCCGGGACGGCGATCAGGCGGGCGCTGCGGATACGTTCGCGGTTGACCTCCGGCAGGCCATAGACCGCCTCGTCGAGCAGCTCGGGAGCCCCGTGGGGCTGGCCGTACCATTCGGCCCACTCCGCGGCGTCACGCAGCCGGAAGTCGGCGGAGAGGTCGATGACCCGGGTGCCGCGCTCGAGCAGTTCGCCGGCTAGGGCGTGGGCCACGCCATGGGGGGTGGCGAAGAATACCGCATCGCAGGCACCCAGGCGGTCGGCGTCGGGCTCGCTGAAGGTCAGGCCATCGTAGTGCCCGCGCAGGTTGGGATAGAGTTCGGCGACACCCAGGCCGGCCTCAGAACGCGAGGTGATGGCCTCTACCTCCACCTCCGGGTGCTGGGCCAGCAGCCTGAGCAGTTCGACGCCGGTGTAACCGGTGCCGCCGACGATTCCGACCTTGATCACGTGAGACTCCTTGATTGACGAAAAAGGGCCGACGCCCTGAAAGCGGCGGGCTGTCATCGCCCTGCGGGAATATGATACACAGGTGAAGGACCGGAAGGGTCGTCACTCAGTCGTAAAGGAAACCGCGACGTGCCGCGTTTGCCTCGCCTCGATGCCGGTCAAGGACTGGAGCGCTTTCGACAACAGCTTGCCAATGTGGATGCCCTGCCGCAACTCTGCGTGCTGGGCGTCGTGGCAGGGGTGCTGACCGGTGTGCTGATGGTGGGGTTTCGCAGCCTGCTGGAGCTGGGCGGGCTGTGGCTGTTTCCTACCGGTAGCCCCGAGGCATTCGAAGCCATGCCACCGGCGCTGCGCAGCCTGTTGCCGCTGGCCGCGGTGCTGCTGATCGGTCTGTGGATGTGGTTTACCCCCCAGGTCGGCCGCCAGGTCGGCGTCGTACATGTGATCGATCGCCTGGCCTATCATCAGGGGCGCTTCCCGCTGCGCAACTGGCTGACCCAGTGGGTGGTGGGTCTGATCTCGGTGCTGGGGGGGCTCTCGGCTGGCCGCGAGGGGCCGGCCATTCATCTGGGGGCCGCCGCCTCCAGCGGCCTGGGCCAGCGCCTGCGCCTGCCCCATAACAGCCTTCGGGTACTGGTCGCCTGCGGTACCGCGGCGGGCATCGCCGCCTCTTTCAACACGCCGATCGCCGGCGTCATCTTCGCCATGGAAGTGGTGATGATGGAGTACACCATCATCGGCTTCATGCCGGTCATCCTGGCCTCCACCATGGGCGCGGTGGTAGCCCAGCTGGTCTATGGTCCCGACCCGGCGATCGGCGTGCCCGACCTGCACCTCAACTCCCTGCTCGATCTACCGTGGATCATCGTCAGCGCCCTGGTGATTGGCCTGCTGGCCGGCCTGTTCGTGCGGGTCTCGCGGCTGGGGCCGCGCCTGGAGCGACTGCCCATGGCGCTGCGCTTCCTGATGGCGGGAGGGGTGGTTGGCGCCGTGGCCTGGTGGTATCCCCAGGTACAGGGCATGGGTTATGACACCCTGCAGGCAACCCTCAGCGGTTCGGTGGCGATGGATGTGCTGCTCGCCGTGGCCATCGGCAAGCTGCTGCTCACCGCCGGCACCGTGGCCTGCGGGATTCCGGTAAGCATCATCGGCCCGGTACTGGTAATCGGCGGTGCGGCCGGTGCGCTGTGCGGCATGACCGGCCAGTGGCTGTTGCCCATCGAGGCTTCGGATCCGGCGCTCTACGCCATGCTGGGCATGGCGGCGATGATGGGCGCGGTGCTGCAGGCGCCCCTGGCGGCGCTGATGGCGCTGCTCGAGCTGACCCACAACCCGAATATCATCCTGCCCGGCATGCTGGCGGTGGTGGTCTCCTGCCTGACCGCGCGTCAGCTGTGCCGCTGCGGCGGTTTCTTCATCAGCGTCACGCGCCAGGGACTGCATCCCCTGCAGCAGCCGCTGATGCAGGCGCTCTCCCGGGTCTCGGTGCCGGCGGTGATGGAGCGCCGGCTGGTGCGCACCCAGCGCATGGTCTCCCGGGAGCGTGCCCGAACGCTGCTGGAATCGGAGCCGGTGTGGATACTGATCGAGCGTTCCAGCGACGACAAGCCGGTGCTGGCGCTCAAGGCCGCCGACCTGGCCCGCTGGCTCACCGAGCAGGCGGCGGCAGAAGAGAAGAGTGCCGCCGAGGAAGCCGAGGCGGAAGAGCCTGCCGAGAAGGTGGAGCTCGCCAAGGAGATGCCGGAGGGCGACGGCGAAGAGAAGGCGGCGAAGAAACGCAAGAAGGGCAAGGAGAAGGCCAGGGAGAAGGCCAGGGAGAAGGAGGAGCCACCAGAGGTGGATCTGCTGGAGATTCCCGGCGTGCGCCTGGAGCTTGCCCCCATCGGGCTGCAGGCCACCCTCTCCGAGGCCTTCAACAAGCTCAATGACTCGATGCTCGATGCCCTCTACGTGGAGCACGGCCATCGGCCGAAGCAGAAGCGGATTTCCGGTATCATCACCCGCGGCGCCATCGAGCGCTTCTACCGCGTCGAGAACTGACGCCTCCTCCCTTTCTCCACCATCCGCAAGGAGCTCCCATGTACCTGTGGTTCAAGGCCCTGCACCTGATCGCTATGGTCACCTGGTTCGCCGCCCTCTTCTACCTGCCGCGGCTCTACGTCTATCACGCCATGGCGCGCGACCGCGGCGAGCAGCAGGCGATCGACCACTTCCTGGTTATGGAGCGCAAGCTCTATCGCGGCATCATGACCCCCTCCATGATCGCCGTGCTGCTGTTCGGCGGCATCATGCTGGTGCTCAATCCCGGCTGGCTGGCCCAGGGCTGGATCCATGCCAAGCTGCTGCTGGTGGCGCTGCTGGTGGGCTACCACCATGTCTGCCTGATCTACCTGAAGCAGTTCGCCGAGGCGCGCTGCAAGCGTGGCCACGTGTTCTTCCGCTGGTTCAATGAGCTGCCGGTGATTGCCCTGTTGATCATCATCTTCCTCGCCGTGCTCAAGCCGTTCTGATGGCAGCCATCACGCCCCACCTGCCGGTCGTGCTGGTGCTCGCCGGCCACGACCCTACCGGCGGCGCCGGCCTGGTGGCCGACGCCGAGGCGGTTGCCGCCGGCGGCGGCTGGGCGCTGACCGTGCCTACCGCCCTGACCGTGCAGTCCTGCCGCGATGTCTCGCGGGTGATCCCCGCCGACCCCGAGGTCATGCGCGCCAGCGTTGCCGCCCTCGACGAGTTCGCGGTGGCGGCGATCAAGATCGGCCTGGTGGCCGACCTGGCGACCCTGGATGCGATCACCGATATCCTCCGGCGCTTTCCCGGGGTGCCGGTGGTGGCCGACCCGGTGCTGTCTGCCGGCGGCGGCAGGGAGTTATCCACAACCGAGCTCGTCGATGCCTACCGTGAGCGGCTGCTGCCGCGTGTGGATATCCTCACCCCCAACCGGGGGGAGCTGGCGCGGCTCTCCCCAAGCCTGCTGCAGGATACCGAGCGGGCCGTGGCGCTGATGCGCCTGGGCTGTCAGGCGGTGCTGGTGACCGGCACCGATGACCCGGCGCCGGGGGTACCGGCGGAGCGCGTGGCGCATACGCTGCATGCCACGGACCAGAGTCGTCAGTGGAGCTGGCCGCGGCTTGCGGGGCGTTATCACGGCTCAGGCTGCACCATGGCGGCCTTCCTGGCGTCGCGTCTGGCCGTCGGCGAGTCACTGGTGATGGCCTGCGAGCAGGCACAGGCATTCACCTGGGAGGCATTGGCCCACGGCTGGCGGCCCGGCGAGGGCCAGGCGCTGCCTCGTCGCCTCTGGCGACTGCCGACGGTGGCGAGCGTCGCATCACCCGCTTCTCCCTGAGGGGGGTCTGGCCTTTGGCGGCCGGAGCATCGAGAATGGGGGCAATGTTCAGGCATGCCGCCGCGGCGCTCAGATCGGCGGAAATTGCCGCCACTTCACTTCCTGTGAATAGCTTATCCAGAGAATTATCCACAGCCTCGAGGACACGACACGACATGACGACCTCCGCCCAGCTCTTCGCCCAGGCCTGCCGGCATATCCCCGGTGGGGTCAACTCCCCGGTACGCGCCTTCAAGGGGCTGCAGCGTCCGCCGATATTCATGGAACGCGCCCAGGGCGCCTACCTGTTCGATGTGGAAGGCCAGCGCTACGTGGACTACGTGGGCTCCTGGGGGCCGATGATTACCGGTCATGCCGATCCGGACGTGCTGGGGGCGGTGCGTGGGCGCCTCGACAACGGCCTCTCCTTCGGCACCCCCACCGCCATCGAGACCACCATGGCGGACCTCATCTGCGAGATGATCCCCTCCATCGAGATGGTGCGCATGGTCAACTCCGGCACCGAGGCCACCATGTCGGCGATCCGCCTGGCGCGTGGCGTCACCGGCCGCGACAAGATCGTCAAGTTCGAGGGCAACTACCATGGCCACTCCGACTCGCTGCTGGTCAAGGCGGGCTCCGGGGCGCTGACCCACGGCGAGCCGAGCTCTCCCGGCGTGCCGGCGTCCCTGGCCGAGCACACCATCACCCTGTCCTACAACGATATCGATGCCGTGGAGCAGTGCTTCGAGGAGATCGGTGACCAGGTGGCCTGCATCATCGTCGAGCCGGTGGCCGGCAACATGAACTGCATCCCGCCCCAGCCCGGCTTCCTGGAGAGCCTGCGTCGGGTCTGCAATGCCCACGACAGCGTGCTGATCTTCGACGAGGTGATGACCGGCTTCCGGGTGGCCATGGGCGGTGCCCAGGCCCACTACGGCGTGCGCCCCGACCTCACCTGCCTGGGCAAGATCGTCGGCGGCGGCATGCCGGTGGGTGCCTTCGGCGGCAGCGAGACGATCATGTCCAATATCTCGCCGCTGGGCCCCATCTATCAGGCGGGCACCCTCTCCGGCAACCCGCTGGCCATGGCGGCAGGCATCGCCTTGCTGACCAAGCTGCGCGAGCCGGGTTTCCATGATGCCCTGGCCCAGCGCGTCGAGACCCTCTGCCACGGTCTCCAGGAGCGCGCCGATGCGGCCGGCGTGGAGATGATCACCCAGCGTGCCGGTGGCATGTTCGGCCTCTTCTTCACCGGCCAGAGCCGGGTCGACAACTTCGCCCAGGCCACCGCCTGTGACGCCGACGCCTTCCGTCGCTTCTTCTCTGCGATGCTCGACGAGGGGGTCTACCTGGCGCCTTCGGCCTACGAGGCGGGCTTCATGTCCAGCGCCCACACGCCGGAGGATATCCAGTTCACCCTGGATGCCGCCGAGAAGGCCTTCGCGGCCATGCAACGTCAAGACTGAGCAGCGTCAGGACTGACGCCTCATCGAATCACCACCGGGAGAACTGCCATGCGTCATACCCTGGATGCCGACAAGGCCGGTAGTGGCGAAAGTCTGGAGCTGGAGGCGCTCATCGATGCCCTGGTGGCCTATCACCGTGGGGCGGCTTCCCATGATGCCGAAGCCCAGGCCGCCGGACATCCATTGACGCTGGCCATGGGGGCCGAACTGGCGGCCATCCGCGAGGCCCTGCTGGATGAGGAGGAGCGCGAACGACTCGATCAGCTGGGCGACTGGCTGGAGCAGGACCTGGTGCGCCTGACACCCATCCTCGAGGCCCGCGCCGCACGCCGGGTGCCGAGCTGGGCGCTGCGTCACCCCACCAGCCGGCTGTGCCACGCCGGTCGACCGCTGCTGGTGAATGCCATCGGGCGCGACCTGGAGGTGCCGGGTGCCGATCTCGCCGACGATCCGGCCAGCGACCTGGCGGCGCTGCTGGTCGGCCTGGAGGGACGCGAGACCCCGGAGCTGACGCGGCTGGCGCTGGATCGCTATCTGCGCCACTCGGGCGACTACGAGCTCTCCCGACTGCTGTCGCTGTTCGGCACCTGCCATGCGCTGACCGCCGCCAGGCGCGCCCTGCGTCGCCGTCCCGCCCGGGGGCACGATCCGGAACACCCCGCCCTGCAGGCCGAGAGCATGGCCGAGTGTCGTCGCTACCTGGCACTGGCCGAACGCATCGCCGAATTCCGTTTCCCGCCGCTGGTCATCGCCGTGGGCGTCTCGGGCAGCGGCAAGAGTCGCTTTACCCGGGGGCTGGTCACCGGGCTGGGGGCGATCCGGGTCAGCTCCGAGGCGGAACGCCAGCGTCTCGCCCAGGCCGATGACGACTCGATCCATCCACAGGGCGATGATGGTTCCGCGGCTGTGGATATCTTCGGCGAGGCGGCCACGGAGGCGACCTATCGGCGCCTCGCCGCCTGTGCCGGCTATCTGCTGGATGCCGGCATCCCCGCCTGCGTGGATGCTACCTGCCTGACCCGTGCCCAGCGTGACCAGCTGCGTCAGCAGGCCGAGGCCCGCGGCCTGCCCTGCCTGCTGGTCAGCTTCGAGGCCGACGACGCCACCCTGCGCCGGCGTATCGAGAAGCGTGCCTCACGCCAGGGCGTGGCCGTCGAGGAGAGCCTGGCGGTGCTGGCGCAGCAGCAGCAACGTTTCGAGCCGTTCGCCGACGAGGAGCGCCTGCACCTGGTCCATCTCGACACCACCGCGGACAATGCCGCCGAGTCCCTGCTGAGCCTTATCGAGGAGCATGTGAAGCTTGCCTGAGAGGAATCCCATGACCCCCATTGCTAGCCTGGTGCTGGCCAGTGGCAATCCCGGCAAGCTGCGCGAGTTCGCCCAGCTGCTGGCGCCGCTGGGCATGCAGGTGCGCCCCCAGTCGGACTTCGCCGTACCCGAGGTGGAGGAGACTGGCCTGACCTTCGTCGAGAACGCCCTGCTCAAGGCGCGCGAGGCCAGCCGCGTCAGTGGCCTGCCGGCCCTGGCCGATGATTCCGGCCTGGAGGTCGATGCCCTCCACGGGGCCCCCGGCATCTATTCCGCCCGCTATGCCGGCGAGCCGAAGAGCGACGAGCGTAACAACGCGCGCCTGCTCGAGGCGCTGGCCGAGGTGCCCGAGGGAGCTCGCAGCGCGCGCTACTGGTGCGTGCTGGTGCATCTGCGTCATCCCGAGGATCCGGTGCCGAGGATCGTTCAGTGCAGCTGGGAGGGCGAGATCCTGGCCCATCCGCGCGGCGAGGGAGGCTTCGGCTACGACCCGTTGTTCTGGCTGCCCGACCAGGGCATGAGCGTGGCCGAGCTGCCGGCGGCGGAGAAGAACCGGCTGAGCCATCGCGGCCGGGCCCTGCAGGCCCTGGTCGAGCAGTTCCGCCAGGACCAAGGGAGCCACTGATGGCGCTGCCCCCACTGGCGCTCCCCCCGCTGGCCCTCTATGTGCACGTGCCCTGGTGCGTGCGCAAGTGCCCCTACTGCGACTTCAACTCCCACGCTGTCGGCCGCTCCGCCGGCCTGCCCGAGGAGGCGTATCTCGCCGCCCTGCTCGCTGACCTCGATGCCGACCTGCCGCTGGCCGCGGAGCGGGAGCTGGTCAGCCTGTTTATCGGGGGCGGCACGCCGAGCCTGCTCTCCGGCGACTTCTACCGGCGCCTGCTGGCAGGCGTGGCCGAGCGCCTGCCCCTGGCCCACGATATCGAGATCACCCTCGAGGCCAATCCCGGTACCCTGGAGCGCGGTCGTTTCGCCGGCTACCGCGAGGCGGGCATCAATCGCCTGTCGCTGGGCGTGCAGAGCTTCCAGGCGCCACAGCTCGCGGCACTGGGGCGTATCCACAGCGGTGATGATGCCGAGGCGGCCTTTTCCGAAGCGCGCCAGGCGGGCTTCGACAACCTCAACGTCGACCTCATGCATGGGCTTCCCGGGCAGACACCGGAACTGGCGTTGAAGGACCTGCAGCATGCCCTGGCGCTGGAGCCGGAACACCTCTCCTGGTACCAGCTCACCCTGGAGCCCAATACAGAGTTCTACCGCTACCCGCCGGCCCTGCCCGAGGAGGAGGCGTTGTGGGAGATCCAGGATCAAGGCCATGAGTGCCTCGAGGCGGCGGGATTCCAGCGCTACGAGATCTCGGCCTATGCCCGGGAGGGGCGCCGCTCACGCCACAACCTCAACTACTGGCGGTTCGGCGACTACCTGGGCATCGGTGCCGGCGCCCACGGCAAACTGAGCGCCCCGGGCGAGGATGGCCGCTTGCGCATCGAGCGACGCTGGAAGAGCCGCCAGCCCGAGGCCTATCTGCGGCGTCGTCACGATCCGCGAGGGTTCGTGGCCGATGTGCATCCCGTCGACGCGGCCGACCTGCCGCTGGAATTCGCCATGAACGCGTTGCGGCTGCCCGAGGGCGTGCCACTGGCGCTATGGAGCGAGACTACCGGCCTGCCGAAAGCGGTGCTGGTCGAGCGTCTCGCCAGCGCACGCAAAAAAGGACTTCTGGTGGAAGATGGCCAAAGGGTTCAAGCTTCCCCCCGAGGTCTACTATTCTTGAACGAACTGCTGGCGTCCATCGACGAGTCCTGATGGTGCCTGTGCTACGCTCATCGCAATCGTTGCCATTGACGGCCCCAGGGATGAACGAACGGGCCAATGACCAATGACCCAAACCAAGGAGAACACCACGATGACCAAGCCACTTCGTTTCATGGCCCCGCTGGCCGCTGCCGTGCTGCTGGCCGGCTGTGCCACCACTGACCCCTACAGCGGCCAGACCGACCGCAACCAGACCGGCACCGGTGCCGCCATCGGTGCCGTGGTCGGCGCTGCCGCCGGCGCACTGAGCGGCGACGGCAGCACCAGTCGGCGCGACCGTGCGCTGGTGGGTGCCGCCGTGGGTGCCGCCGCGGGTGCCGGTGTTGGCGCCTACATGGACCGCCAGGAGGAGCAGCTTCGCCAGAGCACCCAGGGCACCGGCATCGGCGTCGACCGGCGTGGTGACGATATCGTGCTCAACATGCCCAGTGAGGTCACCTTCGGCTTCGACTCCAGCGAGCTGACCTCCAACGCGCGCAATGCCCTCAACGAGGTGGCCAGGGTACTGACCCAGTACGACGATACCCGCGTCAATATCGGGGGCCATACCGACAGCACCGGTGATGCCGCCTACAACCAGCGGCTCTCCGAGCGCCGCGCCCAGGCGGTGGGCAACTACCTGGCCCAGGCCGGTGTCGCCGGCAGTCGCCTGAACATGACCGGCTATGGCGAGAACCAGCCGGTGGCCAGCAACAACACCGAGCAAGGGCGTGCCCAGAACCGTCGCGTCGAGATTACCCTGACGCCGATCGAGAGCCGCTTCGAGTAAGCGCTAGCTCGAACCCCAGCGGTAACCCATCGGGCTCGCCACTCCTGTGGCGGGCCCTTTCTCTGACCTTTTCTCTCTCGTTGCCGATACGCGGGTCCGCACCCATGCTCTCCTACCAGCACGCCTACCATGCCGGTAATTTTGCCGACGTTCACAAGCATCTGACCCTGCACGGGGTCATCAACCACCTGTTACGTAAAGAATCTCCAGTTACGTTCATAGATACCCATGCCGGTCGCGGCCTCTATCCCCTGGCCGCGGAGGAGACATCCCGGCTGCATGAGTATCGACAGGGCGTCCTGCCCCTGTGGGAGGAGCGCGAGTCACTCATGGATGAGGCGCTGCTGGGCGACTGGCTGGCGGCACTGGTCGAGGCGCAGCCGGAGCCCCGCCGCCTGAGCCACTATCCGGGCTCGCCCTGGTGGATGGGGCGGCGACTGCGCTCCGGTGACCGCCAGCTGCTCTTCGAGCTGCATCCCGGGGAGCATGCCCATCTGGCGGGCCAGCCGCTGGAGGGGGATATCCGCACGATTCATGGCGACGGACTGAAGGGACTCGTCGACCGGCTGCCGGTGAAGACGCCGCGCCTGTGTGTGCTGATCGATCCGAGCTACGAGCGCAAGCAGGAGTATGTCGAGGTGGCCCAGGCGCTGCTGGCGACACTGCACAAGGCGCGGCATGCCGTGGTGCTGGTGTGGTACCCGCTGCTGCCGGCAGGCCGGCACCACGAGCTGCTCGATGCCGTGAAGGCCGGTGGCGTACGCAAGGTATGGCGCAGCGAATTTCGCCTGCAGGCGCCGGGCCACGAGGCGCGCGGGATGTTCGGCAGTGGCATGCTGGTGGTAAACCCGCCGTGGGGACTCGACCAGCGTCTCTCCGCGGCCATGGGGCGGGTAGCCCCGCTGCTGAGCGGTGCGGCGAGCTATCGCGGCGACTGGTGGGTCGGCGAGTAGGCCTGCCTACTTGCCAATGCAGAAGCTGCCGAAGATCTCGCCGAGGAGATCATCGGCACTGAACTCCCCGGTGATCTCACCCAGTGCCTGCTGGGCGTCGCGCAGGTCCTCCGCGAGCAGCTCACCGGCCCCGAAGCCCGAGAGCTGAGCCTCGCCGTTGAGCAGTGCCCGCTCGGCGCGATCCAGGGCGTCGAGGTGGCGGCGGCGGGCCGAGAAGCGACCCTCCGCCGTGCCGGTGAAGCCCATTACCGCCTTGAGGTGGGCCTTCAGGTTATCCACACCCTGTGTGGTCTTCGCGGATAGCCTCACGATGGGAGTGGTTGTGGACAAGTCGAGCCCCGGAGTCTCCTGGCTGGCATCGATCTTGTTGCGTACCAGGGTCAGCCGGGCCGGGTCGGGAAGCCGGGCCACGAACTCCGGCCAGATCGCCATGGGATCGGTGGCGTCGGTGGTGGCGGCATCGACCAGCAGCAGCACCCGGTCGGCCTTCTCGATCTCCGCCCAGGCCCGGGCCACGCCGATCTGTTCCACGGCATCGGGGGTGTCACGCAGACCGGCGGTGTCGATGATATGCAGCGGCATGCCATCGATATGGATGTGCTCGCGCAGCACGTCGCGGGTGGTGCCGGCGATATCGGTGACGATGGCGGTCTCCTGCTCGGTCAGGGCGTTGAGCAGGCTCGACTTGCCGGCGTTGGGCCGGCCGGCGATCACCACGCTCATCCCCTCGCGCATCAGCGCGCCCTGGCCGGCGGCGGCACGCACCGCGGCAAGCTCCTCCTTCACCCCGGCGAGCATCTCCGCGACCCGGCCATCCCCCAGGAAGTCGATCTCCTCCTCGGGGAAGTCGATGGCCGCCTCCACATAGATGCGCAGCTCGATCAGTCGCTCCACCAGGCCCTCGACCCGGCGCGAGAAGTCCCCCTGCAGGGAGCGCAGGGCGTTCTCGGCGGCCGCCCGCGAGCTGGCATCGATCAGGTCGGCGATCGCCTCGGCCTGGGCGAGGTCCAGCTTGTCGTTGAGGAAGGCGCGCTCGGAGAACTCGCCGGGGCGCGCCGGGCGAGCTCCCAGCTCGAGGCAGCGGCCGAGCAGCAGGTCCATGATCACCGGGCCGCCGTGGCCCTGCAATTCGAGGACATCCTCGCCGGTGAAGGAGTGCGGCCCGGGGAAGAACAGCGCGATCCCCTCGTCGAGCACCGTCTCCTCGCCCCGGAAGGGCCCGTAGTGGGCGAGGCGAGGCGAGGGGCAGTGGCCCACCACCGCCTCGGCGATCGTCGCGCAGAGCGGGCCAGAGACGCGGATGATGCCGACCCCGCCGCGTCCCGGCGGGGTGGCCAGCGCGGCGATGGTGTCCTGATCGTGAAGCGGGACCATGGGGTTCTCCTCGGCGTGATGCCAGCATTGTCGTTTCGGCTCCCCAAAAACGCCAGACCCCCGCTCGGGGCGGGGGTCTGGTGAGCGGCTCGGGCGAGCGGTTCTACTTGGTCTTCATGCCCTTGCCGACGCTGGGGTCGTTCTCGATCTTGCGGGTGATCACGTACTGCTGGGCGATGGAGATGATGTTGTTCACCACCCAGTAGATCACCAGACCGGCCGGGAACCACAGGAAGAAGAAGGTGAAGACGATGGGCAGCATGCGCATGATCTTCGCCTGCATGGGATCCGGCGGGGTGGGGTTGAGCATCTGCTGCACGAACATGGAGGCACCCATCAGGATCGGCAGGATGAACAGCGGATCCTTCACCGAGAGATCCTGGATCCAGAACATGAAGGGCGCATGGCGCAGCTCCACGGACTCCAGCAGCATCCAGTAGAGGGCGATGAACACCGGCATCTGTACCAGGATCGGCAGGCAGCCACCCAGAGGATTGATCTTCTCCTTCTGGTAGAACTTCATCATCTCCTGGGACATCTTCTGGCGATCGTCGCCGTACTGCTCCTTGAGGCGCTGCATCTCCGGACCCAGCTTGCGCATGCGGGCCATGGACTTGTAGGCCTTGGCGGAGAGCGGCCACAGGGCCGCCTTGACCAGGATGGTCAGCAGCACGATGGACCAGCCCCAGTTGCCGACCACGTCCTGGATCTTGTCGAGCAGCCAGAACAGCGGGTTGGCGATGAACCACAGCCAGCCGAAGTCGACGGTGAGCTTGAGGTTGGGGGCCACGGCTTCCATGTAGTCCTGCACCTTGGGGCCCACATAGAGGGTGGCACCCAGGCGAGACTCGCCCTCGGCGGCCACCTGGGTCACCGGGCCGGCGAAGGCGGCCACATTACGCCCGCTGGAGTCGGTGGTGGCGTAGTAGAGGTTCTGCTGGTTCTGGGGCGGGGCCCAGGCACTGACGAAGTAGTGCTGGATGATCGCGACCCAGCCGCCCTCGGCCTCGCGGTTCTCGAAGTTGCCTTCCTGGATCTCCTCGAAGTCGACCTTCAGGTAGCGATCCTCGGGGGTGGAGTAGGCCGCACCCAGATAGGAGCGCATGCCCATCTTGGGACCGCTGGAGGGATCGCTGCTGTTGTCGCGGGCCAGCTGGCCGATGAACCGCGCGGAGACCGGGGACTCGGTGTTGTTGGCCAGGAAGTACTCGACGTCCACCGCATAGCTGTTGCGCTCGAAGGAGAAGCGCTTGGTGACCTCGATGCCGTTGACCTCGCCACTCAGGTCGACTTCGAGGCGCTTGTCACCCTCGGCCAGGCGATATTCGGTCTTCTCGGGGGAGTAGGCGATGCGTCCCGACTGGCCATCCAGCTGCAGTCCGGAGCGCGCCACATAGCTGCGCGTCTCGCTGTCGGAAAGCATCACGTAGGAGCGGTCCGAGTCGAGGGTCAGCTTGTGCTGGGGCAGTGCCGCATAGACGATATCACCGCCCTGGGGATCGATGCGCAGGTCCAGCACGTCGGTCATCACGGCAACCAGGTCGCGGCTGGCTGTGGCCTCGTTCTCGTCGGGCATGGCCTCCGCCATGCTATCGCCACTGTTTGCCGCGGGAACCGACAGACCATCCTCGGCGCCTTCGGACCGGGAGTCGCTGTCCCCGGACTGACTGCTGGTAAAGGAGGGAGCCTGTGGCTCGACGGCCGTCTGGCCATAGTCCTGATTCCACTGCACGACGATCAGATAGGCGAGCACCGCCAGTGGAATCAGCAATAGGAGTCGTTTTACGTCCATGAGGGTTCTGCCCAGTGGGTAGTGAACATGCCAGGGGCGGAAGGCGTTTCAGCCGCCCGAGATAGACAAAAGCCTGCCACTGGCAGGCTGTATTCCGAACACGGACTCTCGAGGGTAGCCCCGGCAGCGTCAAGCCTTGCCTTGTGAGGGGGTGCGCTCATGCTTCGGCGGGCTCCGGTCGGATGAAGACGGCTCGACGCTTGATTAGGGATCTCTCGCGGGCGTCTTCAATGCCTCGCGTACCAGCCTTCGCCACATCCCGAACAGCTGCCGATGCAGGGTCTCGTTATCCAGTTCGCCTACGCCGCGCCGCGAGAGTATCACGATGTCGACGGCGGGGAGGCGATGCTGCTGGAAGCGGATCGATTCACGCACCAGTCGCTTGACGCGGTTGCGGTCTACGGCACGGCGCATGCTCTTCTTGCTGATGACAAGGCCGATGCGGGGATGGCCCAGATCGTTGGGCGAGGCGAGTGCCATCAGCCCCTTGCCATGCACCTTGAAGGTCGCGTTCTCGAAGACCTGGCGATAGTCCCCGGCCGTCAGCAGGCGCAGACGGCGGGGAAACGACTGACGGGGCACGCAGGATCCGTGATCAGGCGCTCAGGCGCTTGCGACCCTTGGCGCGACGACGCGCCAGGACGGCACGTCCGTTCTTGGTGGCCATACGGGCACGGAAACCGTGCGCACGCTTACGCTTCAGGACGCTGGGTTGAAAGGTGCGTTTCATAACTCGTTATTCCCACGTGGTTTTCTGGACGATTCGTCGTTTGCGAGGCGCCTGGATTCCCGCGGGGAACCCGGACGTATTCGGTTCAAGACCGGAAATTGTAGTGATTTCCCCCGGGCGGTGCAATTTTTCTGTGCGCCGATCCGACCGATTGTGCGGCAGCCGTGGCCAGCGAACATCCTTCTGGGCATGGCGATCAGGTTACCGATGTCGCTCGCCAGTCATCCAGGGCTTCCATAACAACAGTGTTTATAACCTGTAATACCTTGTTATTAATACTGGGGAGGCATTCTGGGGATAAGTTATATTAGTCCTTTCAATACAGTATGATGAAGCTATGCTGTTGCTGTGGATAGGCCTGGGATGAGCGGTGTGCGATGCTGGGGTATCCTGTGGAAGAAAAGCGAGCTCCTCCACAGCCTCTCGTTGCGCACAGTTCGGTCCCGCAGTAGTCACCATGCCAGGGACCCGTTTTTCCACAGGCTGTATAGGGGTGGTCGGGGGTGTGGATAACCGTGCGGTGGGGCGATACAATGCCCGGCCGTTTTTCGACAAGGTGGTGAGATCGCGTGTCGCTGGCTCTCTGGCAACAGTGTCTGGATACCCTGCAGGACGAATTGAGCTCTCAGCAGTTCAACACCTGGATTCGCCCGCTCCAGGCCGAGGAGGGCGAAGGGGGAGAGCTGTGCCTGCTGGCCCCCAACCGCTTCGTCCGTGACTGGGTCAGCGACAAGTTCGCCAAGCGGATCACCGAGCTGCTGCGTGAGCTGTCGCCGGCACGGCCGCCCAAGGTGGTGCTGAGTGTTGGTAGTCGCCGTGCCGCCCCTCGCCCCCAGCCGCGAGAGCTTGGCACACCGGTGTCGGCGACCCCGCGGCGGCCGGCGGCCCCGGCGGTGCATACTCCCCCCCGCGGCGCTGCGGCCGACGAGGTCGAGATCGAGGACAGCCGCGAGGAGACGGCGGCTGTCCGGCGCCCCGGTGGTGAGCGCCAGGTCCAGGTGGAGGGCAGCCTCAAGCACACCAGCGGTCTCAATCCCAACTTCACCTTCGAGACCTTCGTCGAGGGCAAGTCGAACCAGCTGGCTCGGGCCGCTTCCCGCCAGGTGTCGGAGAACCCCGGCGGTGCCTATAACCCGCTGTTCCTGTATGGCGGGGTGGGCCTGGGCAAGACCCACCTGATGCATGCCGTGGGCAATGCCCTGGCCGGTCGCCGCGAGAATGCGCGGGTGGTCTACCTGCACTCCGAGCGTTTCGTGGCCGACATGGTCAAGGCGCTGCAGCTCAACGCCATCAACGACTTCAAGCGTTTCTATCGCAGCGTCGACGCCCTGCTGATCGACGATATCCAGTTCTTCGCCGGCAAGGAGCGCTCCCAGGAGGAGTTCTTCCACACCTTCAATGCCCTGCTCGAGGGCGGTCAGCAGATGATCCTGACCTCCGACCGCTATCCCAAGGAGATCAGCGGCGTGGAGGAGCGCCTCAAGTCGCGCTTCGGTTGGGGCCTGACGGTGGCGATCGAGCCACCGGAGCTCGAGACACGGGTCGCTATCCTGATGAAGAAGGCCGACCAGGCCAAGGTCGACCTGCCCCACGATGCTGCCTTCTTCATCGCTCAGAAGATCCGCTCCAACGTTCGCGAGCTGGAAGGGGCGCTGAAGAAGGTGATCGCCGACTCCCACTTCATGGGCAAGCCGATCACCCAGGACTTCATCCGCGAATCGCTCAAGGACCTGCTGGCCCTCCAGGACAAGCAGGTGGGGGTCGACAATATCCAGCGCACGGTAGCCGAGTACTACAAGATCAAGCTCGCCGACCTGCTCTCCAAGCGCCGCTCGCGTTCGGTGGCGCGGCCTCGCCAGGTCGCCATGGCCCTGGCCAAGGAGCTGACCAACCACAGCCTGCCGGAGATCGGTGATGCCTTCGGCGGGCGTGACCACACCACGGTGCTGCACGCCTGTCGCAAGGTGAAGCAGCTTCAGGAAGAGAGCTCCGATATCCGCGAGGACTACAAGAACCTGCTGCGGCTGCTGACCAGCTGAGCGCTCCGCCCTCCGAGACACCGCCGGCTTGTGGTTTAATGGTCGCCATGCCGTTCGGCCGGGCCCCCGCCGGCTGCAACCCTTCAGGACAAGACGTGGAGCCGACATGAAATTTTCCATCTCCCGCGAAGCGCTACTGCGACCGCTGACGCTGGTGGCCGGCGTGGTGGAGCGCCGCCAGACCCTGCCGGTGCTTTCCAACGTACTGATACAGGTGGGGCAGGAGGAGGTCGCGCTGACCGGTACCGATCTGGAAGTGGAGCTGATCGGGCGCACAGTGGCCACCCGGGTGGATGAGCCGGGCGGAGTGACCGTGCCGGCTCGCAAGCTGATGGATATCTGCAAGTCGTTGCCCGACCAGGCCGAGATCCAGCTCTCCCTGGAGGAGGGCCGCGCGGTGTTACGCAGCGGGCGTTCGCGCTTCACGCTCTCGACCCTGCCGGTCGCCGAGTTCCCGAGCATCGAGGACAGCCAGGGTAGCACCGAGCTGAGCCTGCCTCGGGGCATGCTCAAGCACCTGATCGACGCCACCTCCTTCGCCATGGCCCAGCAGGACGTGCGCTATTATCTCAACGGCATGCTCCTCGAGATGCGTGACAACCTGATCCGTGCGGTGGCGACCGACGGCCATCGCCTGGCGGTGTGCTCGCGGCCGGCCGAACTGCACGTGGAGTCGCCCCACAAGCTTATCGTGCCGCGCAAGGGCATCCTCGAGCTCGTACGACTGCTCGATGACGGCGAGGACCCGGTCAGCCTGACCCTGGGGGCAAGCCATATCCGTGCGCATACCGGCGATTTCACCTTTACCTCCAAGCTGGTCGACGGCAAGTTCCCCGACTACGAGCGAGTGGTGCCTCGCGGTGGCGACAAGGTCTTTATCGCCGAGCGTGCCGAGTTGCGCCAGGTGCTGTCGCGTACCGCCATTCTCTCCAACGAGAAGTACCGCGGTGTGCGACTCCACCTCGAGGAGGGCAACCTCAAGGTAATGGCCAACAACCCCGAGCAGGAAGAGGCCGAGGAGAACATCGCCATCGAGTACAGCGGAGACTCCCTGGAGATCGGCTTCAATGTCGGTTACCTGGTCGATGTGCTCAATGCCATCGATGAAGATCGCGTGCAGATGACCCTGGCGGATTCCAACAGCAGTGCGCTGATGGAGGAGCCGGGTGGCGGTGATGCCCTCTACGTCGTCATGCCGATGCGCCTGTGACCCACCCATGGCGGCCCGACCGGGCCGCCACCGTCCCCTGTTGACTCCATGCCCCTTGACCATCTCGTCTTCCATGGCCTTCGAAATCTGCAACCCGTTGATTTAAAACCGGGTTTTCAGGTCAACCTGATAGTTGGCGAGAATGGCAGTGGCAAGACCAGTCTGCTGGAAGGCATCCATATCCTCGGCATGGGGCGCTCTTTTCGCACCCGCAACATGCGGCATGTCATAGCCCATGATGGCGATGAGCTGATGGCCCATGGCCGACTGGCCGGGGAGCCACCGGTGCCGTTCGGTGTCCGCCGAAGACGCAGCGAGGATGAGTTGGAGATTCGCCTTTCCGGGGAGCGCGTTGGCCGTCTGTCGCGGTTAGTGGAGACGCTCCCCCTGCAGCTGATCAACCCTGATGCCTTCCGGCTTCTCGAGGGCTCCCCGGCCGCGCGACGTGAATTCATGGACTGGGGAGTGTTTCACGTGAAACACGACTTCCTGGAGGCCTGGCAACGGGCCCGTCGCGCGCTGAAACATCGGAACGCCCTGCTGAGGCATGGTAGAATGGACTCTGATTCTATGACAGCCTGGGAACGAGAGCTGGTGGACTGGAGCGAGCGAATCGATGCCATGCGCGCCGCCTGGTTCACGGCCTTTCTGCCGGTCTTCGAAGAGACCCTCAATGGACTGCTGCCGCTGAAGGATCTTCAGTTGCGCTACTCCCGTGGCTGGGATCGACGGAGAGAGCTGGGTGACCTGCTGCGGCAGGGGCGCGACGTCGATCGCCAGATGGGATTCACCCAGCAGGGCCCACAGCGCGCAGACTTGGCCATTCGCCTCGGCAAGCGCCCCGCCATCGAGGTGCTGTCCCGTGGCCAGCAGAAGCTGGTGGTCAGTGCCCTGAAGCTGGCTCAGGGGCGGCTCCTGGAGGCCAGTACGGGACGCCGCTGCGTCTACTTGATTGACGACCTTCCGGCGGAACTGGACGGCTCGCATCGACGACTGTTCTGCCGCTGGCTGGAAAACATGCGCTGCCAGGTGTTCATCACCACCATCGACCACGATGCCCTGGCGGATCTGTGGCAGGCCGAAACCCCGGTCGAGATGTTTCACGTGAAACGCTCGGCGTCCGGAAGCGGCAAGTTGCTGCCACTGGAACGACAGATTTCATGACGGAGCAGTCAATGAGCGAACAGGCCTACGACTCAACGAGCATCAAGGTACTCAAGGGGCTGGATGCCGTACGCAAGCGTCCCGGCATGTATATCGGGGATACCGATGACGGCACCGGGCTCCACCACATGGTGTTCGAGCTGGTGGATAACTCCATCGACGAGGCGCTGGCCGGATACTGCAGCGAGATACGTGTCATCATCCATCCCGACGAATCGGTGACGGTAAGCGACAACGGCCGCGGGATTCCGACGGATATCCATGAGGAGGAGGGCGTTTCCGCAGCCGAAGTGATCATGACGGTGCTCCACGCCGGCGGCAAGTTCGATGACAACTCCTACAAGGTCTCCGGTGGTCTGCATGGCGTCGGTGTCTCGGTGGTCAACGCACTGTCCGAGGAGCTCCGCCTGACGGTGTGGCGCGCCGGCGATGTCTACGAGCAGCTCTATCGTCATGGTGTACCCCAGGCGCCGCTGTCGGTGGTGGGCAAGACCGAAAAGTCCGGTACCCGAGTACACTTCCGCCCATCGCCAGAGACCTTCGGCAATATCGAGTACCACTTCGATATCCTGGCCAAGCGCCTGCGGGAGCTCTCCTTCCTCAACTCCGGCGTGGCCATCCGGTTAATCGACGAACGCTCCGGCAAGGAGGAGGTGTTCCACTACGAAGGTGGTCTCAAGGCCTTCGTCGACCATCTCAACACCAACAAGACCGTGCTCAACCCGGTTTTCCACTTCAACGCCGAGCGCGAGGATGGTGTCGGTGTTGAAGTGGCGATGCAGTGGAGCGACTCCTTCAACGAGAACATCTTCTGCTACACCAACAACATCCCCCAGCGGGATGGTGGTGCCCACCTGGCCGGCTTCCGCGCGGCGCTGACCCGTACCCTCAACGGCTATATCGAGTCGGAAGGGTTGCTCAAGAAATCGAAGATCAGCACCGCCGGCGATGATGCCCGGGAGGGGCTGACGGCAATCATCTCGGTAAAGGTGCCGGACCCCAAATTCTCCTCCCAGACCAAGGACAAGCTGGTCTCTTCCGAGGTGAAGACGGCGGTCGAGCAGGAGATGGCACGTCTGTTCGGCGAGTACCTGATCGAGAAGCCCAACGAGGCCAAGGCGATCGTCAACAAGATGCTCGACGCCGCACGGGCCCGTGAGGCGGCACGCAAGGCGCGCGACATGACCCGTCGCAAGGGTGCACTGGATATCGCCGGGCTCCCGGGCAAGCTGGCCGATTGCCAGGAAAAGGACCCGAGTCTCTCCGAGCTGTTCCTGGTGGAGGGTGACTCCGCAGGTGGCAGCGCCAAGCAGGGCCGTGATCGTCGCACCCAGGCGATCCTGCCCCTCAAGGGCAAGATCCTCAACGTCGAGAAGGCCCGCTTCGACAAGATGCTCTCCTCGGCGGAGGTCGGCACCCTGATCACAGCCCTGGGCTGCGGCATCGGCCGTGAGGAATTCAACCCCGACAAGTTGCGCTACCACTCGATCATCATCATGACCGATGCCGACGTGGATGGTTCGCATATCCGCACCCTGCTGCTGACCTTCTTCTTCCGTCAGATGTCCCAGCTGATCGAGCGTGGCCATGTGTTCATCGCCCAGCCTCCGCTCTACAAGGTGAAGCGCGGCAAGCAGGAGCTCTATCTCAAGGATGAGCAGGCGATGACCGACTATCTCACCACCACGGCTCTGGATGGTGCTCGCCTCTACGTCAATGCCGATGCCCCGGGCATCGGCGGTGCCCAGCTGGAAGCCCTGGTCAACCAGTATCGTGATGTCATGCGACGCATCGATCGGTTGTCTCGGGTCTATCCCAACGAGGTGCTGCGCAAGATCGTGCATGCCGCGGCGCTCGATGGCGAGGCGAGCCTGCGTGACAAGGTCACCATGCAGAATTGGATCGAGGAGCTGCAGCAGGAGATGGACGCGCTGCTCGCCTACGAAGGCGGACCGCGCTACACCTTCCGCCTCGAGGAGGACAGCGAGCGCGGCTTCTTCCTCCCCGCGGTGACCCTGGCCGCGCATGGCGTGAGTACCGACTATGTCTGGGGTGTCGACTTCTTCACCAGCGCCGATTATCGCGCCATGACCGGCCTGGGGGAGACTCTGGACGGGTTGCTGGAAGAGGGCGCCTACGTGGCTCGTGGTGAGCGCCAGCGCAGCGTGACGAGCTTCTATAACGCCCTCGAGTGGCTGATGAACGAGGCGCAGCGCGGCCTCTCGATCCAGCGCTACAAGGGGCTGGGCGAGATGAATCCCGAGCAGCTCTGGGAGACCACCATGAACCCCGAGACGCGGCGCATGTTGCGCGTCTCCATCGAGGATGCCGTGGGTGCCGACATGATGTTCAACACCCTGATGGGTGACGAAGTGGAGCCGCGGCGCGACTTTATCGAGCGCTTTGCCCTGGTGGCCAACCTCGACGTCTGATGTCGTGTTTCACGTGAAACACTCTTGAGCGCCAAGCGCCAAGCGCCAAGCGCCAAGCGCCAAGTAAAACCCCGCAAAGCGAACAAGCTTGCGGGGTTTTTGCTTCATCGGGAAAGGCAATGACATGGATAAGTTCATGCCGATGCATGCATTCCCAGTTTTAATTTCGGTTCTTCGCAGACTGGCGTGAAAACGAAGTACTCTTAGGCGACGGCGGGATAGAGAAACGGCGGTAAATCCGAGTTGGGCCAGCGCCTTGGCGATCAGCACCCGGCGCTTCATGCCCCCGGAGAGGGTGATCATGCGGTTATTACGCTTCTCGCACAGCGACAGCGAGCGCAGTACCTTCTCGATATGCGCCGGATCGGGTGGCTTGCCGAACAGTCCGCGGCTGAAGCTCACTGTGTCCCACACCTTGATGAAGGCGTCGTTGGTCAGCTCCTGGGGCACCAGGCCGATACGCGCCCGAGCCTCGCGGAACTGGCGCACGTTGTCATAGCCATCGACCAGCACCCGCCCACGGCTGGGGTTGACCAGTCCGCAGATCACGCTGATCAAGGTGGTCTTGCCCGCACCGTTGGGACCGAGCAGGGCGAAGATCTCGCCACGGAGGATCTCCAGGTCGATGTCGCGCAGTGCCTCGAAGCCGCCGGCAAAGCTCTTGCCGAGCTCCTCGACACGGATCACCGCGTCACTCAAGGGTGATGTCCCCGTCGAAGGTCAGTGCCAGGCTGAGGCCGTCTACCTCCACGGTGACCCGTGCCGGAAGACGCTCGTTTCCCTGCAGGTGGCCTGCCTCGAGACCTTCGGCGACCGCCTTCTCGATCTCCTGCTGGGTGGTCACGCCGACGTTCTTGAGCAGCTTGCGAATGCTGTGCTGGAAGGTGTCCTGGTCCATGGTGGGCTCCTTTAGCAAGAGGGGATGAATACCCATCCTACCGCTACTGATCGAGGCTGTCGTGGTGGCATTGACGGTTTCCGTGCCATCTTGTGGGAGCCCAGATCCTGGGCGATGGCGCCGACAGGCGCCTGGCTGTGTTGTGGTGGCCACTTCCATCGCCGATAAATCGAGCTCCCACAATATCGGGCTCCCACAAGCAGGTATAAAAAAAGCGCCCCTTGCGGGGCGCTTCGTTCATCGACTTCGGGGAGAACCCGGGTCACCGCGGACGGTGGCCTACGATGTTGCGAGCATCGGAGTCGAACCTGAGGATATCAGAATACCGCGTATCAGGCTTCCTGGGCGATCGGAATCACGTTGGAAGCGGCGTTCTGATACTCCTCGATCTCGTGGAAGTTCATGTAACGATAGATCTCGCCGGCCATGGCGTCGAACTCGCCCATGTAACGGCGGTATTCGTCGACGGTGGGCAGGCGACCTTCCACGGCGGCCACGGCCGCCAGTTCCGCGGATGCGAGGTAGACGTTGGCACCGTCGCCCAGGCGGTTCGGGAAGTTACGGGTGGAGGTGGAGACCACGGTGCTCTTGGCGGCAACGCGGGCCTGGTTACCCATGCACAGCGAGCAGCCCGGCATCTCCATACGCGCACCGGCGCGGCCGTAGATGCCGTAGTAGCCCTCCTCGGTCAGCTGATGCTGGTCCATCTTGGTCGGCGGGGCCAGCCACAGGCGGGTCTTCAGGCTGCCGGCCGGCTGCTTCTCGAGCAGCTTGCCCGCGGCACGGAAGTGACCGATGTTGGTCATGCACGAGCCGATGAACACCTCATCGATCTTCTCGCCGGCCACCTCGGAGAGCAGGCGGGCGTCGTCCGGGTCGTTCGGGGCGCAGAGTACCGGCTCCTTGAGCTCCTCGAGGTCGATTTCGATGACCTCAGCGTACTCGGCGTCCTTGTCGGCGCGCATCAGGCTCGGGTTGGCCAGCCACTCCTCCATGCCCTGAATGCGGCGCTCGATGGTACGGCGGTCGCCGTAGCCATTGGCGATCATCCACTTGAGCAGGGTGATGTTGGACTTCAGGTACTCGCTCACGCTGTCCTCGGACAGGGTGATGGTACAGCCCGCAGCGGAGCGCTCGGCGGAGGCGTCGGAGAGCTCGAAGGCCTGCTCGACGGTGAGGTCCTCAAGGCCCTCGATCTCCAGCACGCGACCGGAGAAGGCGTTCTTCTTGCCGGACTTCTCGACGGTCAGCAGGCCGTTCTTGATGCCGTAGTAGGGAATAGCGTGGACCAGGTCACGCAGGGTGACGCCAGGCTGACGCTTGCCCTTGAAGCGCACCAGCACCGACTCCGGCATGTCCAGCGGCATCACGCCGGTGGCGGCGGCGAAGGCCACCAGGCCCGAGCCTGCCGGGAAGGAGATGCCCAGCGGGAAACGGGTGTGGGAGTCGCCACCGGTACCCACGGTGTCGGGCAGCAGCATGCGGTTCAGCCAGCTGTGAATGATGCCGTCGCCCGGACGCAGCGAGACGCCGCCGCGGTTCATGATGAAGTCGGGCAGGGTGTGGTGGGTATCCACGTCCACCGGCTTCGGATAGGCGGCAGTGTGGCAGAAAGACTGCATCACCAGGTCGGCCTGGAAGCCGAGGCAGGCGAGGTCCTTGAGCTCGTCACGGGTCATCGGGCCAGTGGTGTCCTGAGAGCCCACGGTGGTCATCTTCGGCTCGCAGTACATGCCCGGGCGCACGCCCTCCATGCCGCAGGCCTTGCCGACCATCTTCTGGGCCAGGGTGTAGCCCTTGCCGGTGTCGGCGGGCTGCTCCGGCAGGCGGAAGACATCGGAAGGGGCCAGGCCCAGAGACTCACGCGCCTTGGTGGTCAGACCACGGCCGATGATCAGCGGGATACGGCCACCGGCGCGCACCTCATCGAGGATCACCTGGGTCTTGAGCTCGAAGGTGGTCAGCACCTCGTCGGTGCCGTGCTTGCAGACCTTGCCCTCGTAGGGGTAGACGTCGATGACGTCGCCCATCTCCATCTTGGAGACGTCCATCTCGACGGGCAGGGCGCCGGAATCTTCCATGGTGTTGAAGAAGATCGGGGCGATCTTGCCGCCGAAGCAGAAACCGCCGGCGCGCTTGTTCGGCACGTTGGGGATGTCGTCGCCGAAGAACCACAGCACCGAGTTGGTGGCGGACTTGCGCGAGGAGCCGGTACCGACCACGTCGCCGACATAGGCGACCGGGAAGCCCTTGGCCTTCACTTCCTCGATCTGCTTGAGCGGGCCCTTGACGCCGGGCTCCTCGGGCTCGATGCCATCACGCTCGTTCTTGAGCATGGCGTTGGCGTGCACCGGGATATCGGGGCGCGACCAGGCATCCGGGGCGGGGGAGAGGTCGTCGGTGTTGGTCTCGCCCGGCACCTTGAACACGGTCAGGGTGATCTTCTCTTCCAGGGCGGGCTTGGAGAGGAACCACTCGGCGTCGGCCCAGGACTGGATGACATCCTTGGCCACGGCGTTGCCCGCCTTGGCACGCTCTTCCACGTCATGGAAGGCATCGAACATCAGCAGGGTGTGCTTGAGCTGCTCGCCCACCTCCTTGGCCAGCTCGGCGTCGTCGAGCAGCTCGACCATGGAGACGATGTTGTAGCCGCCCTGCATGGTGCCCAGCAGCTTGACTGCGTGGATCTTGTCGATCAGCGGCGACTCGGCTTCGCCCTTGGCGATGGCGGTCAGGAAGCCGGCCTTGACGTAGGCAGCCTCATCGACGCCCGGGGGTACGCGATTGGTCAGCAGGTCGAGGATGAACTCCTCCTCACCCGCCGGCGGGTTCTTAAGCAGCTCGACCAGGGCGGCGACCTGCTCGGCGTTCAGCGGCTTAGGCGGCACGCCTTCGGCGGCACGCTCCTCGACATGTTGGCGATAGGCTTCAAGCACGTTAGGGCCCTCATTGCTAGTGGGGCCAGAGTGTCGCGACCCGGCAAGAAAAGCATCGCCGGAACAAGCCTCTGGCGCGTGGAACAGGGGTGTGAACTCCCGTCTCAGGTGGCGGCGATTGTACGCGAGACTGTCGACAATGTTAAGCGAGGCCCATGGCGGCGGGCCTTGCACTTTGGTCGGCGGCATGTGGGTTCGGCTACAGGAAACTCCCCCTTGGGGGCAGGTCCTAAGAGACTTTGGGGTCTGGCCACGCAGGGAGGTTATAGCTCCAGGCTGAGCTGGCGCCGTGCGTCGGCCTCCACCAGTCGGGTGCCGACACCCAGCAGGCGCACCGGCCGGCGGCCGCGCTCCCAGGCCTGTTCCAGCAAGCGCGCATAATTCTCCGCCGTCGGTGCCAGTCCCCGGCTCTCCAGGGTGGTCAGGCTGAAGTCGTCGAAGCGCACCTTGATCACGATGCCGGAGAGCGGCGGGTGGCCGTGGCGGGCCAGGCGCTCCTCCAGCTTCTCGCATAGTGGCACCAGCGCCTCTCGGCAATGGGCCAGGTCAGGCAGGTCGTGGGCGAAGGTGGTCTCCACGCTCACCGACTTGCGCTCACGCTCGACCCTTACCGGCCGGTCGTCGATGCCGCGGGCCAGCTCGAAGAGGCGCTTGCCGAACTTGCCGAACTCCTCGACCAGCCGCTCCAGGGGCAACTCGCGCAACTCGGCGCAGGTACTGATGCCCAGCGCATCCAGTCTTGCCCCGGTCGCGGGGCCCACGCCATGGAGCTTCTTCACCGGCAGGGCAGTGATGAAGTCATCGACACGCTCAGGCGTGATCACCGTCAGGCCATCGGGCTTCTCCCAGTCGCTGGCGATCTTGGCCAGGAACTTGCTGGGTGCCGCACCCACGGAGACGGTGATGCCGGTGCGTCTGAGGCTTTCCTGCTTGATCCATTGCGCCATCCAGGTGGCGCTGCCCGAGAAGCGCTCCACGCCGGTGACATCGAGGAAGGCCTCGTCCAGCGAGAGTGGCTCGACCAGGGGGGTGAGCTCGTGGAAGATCGTCTGGATCTGGCGGGAGACCTCGCGGTACTTGTCGAAGTCACCGCGCAGCAGGGTGAGGTGAGGACAGAGGCGCAGGGCGCGCGCCGTGGGCATCGCCGAATGGATGCCGAAGGCACGTGCCGGATAGTTGCAGGTAGCGATCACACCGCGCCGCTCGACACTCCCGCCGATGGCCAAAGGGATGTCGCGCAGCGCCGGGTTGTCGCGCATCTCCACTGCCGCATAGAAACAGTCGCAGTCGGCGTGGAGGATCTTGCGCTCAGGAGAGGGACTGACCGTTACCGCCACGAATCACGCCCACGCCGATACCCTCGATTTCCAGCGGATCCTGTCGCAGATCCAGCTCGATGGGAGCGAACTCCGGGTTCTCTGCCAGCAGGGTCACATGATGGCCCTTGCGTTCGAAGCGCTTGACCGTGACTTCTTCCTCCAGGCGTGCCACCACGATCTGCCCGTTGCGTACCCGATCGGTCCGGTGCACGGCGAGCAGGTCACCCTCGAGGATGCCCACGTCCTTCATGGAGAGGCCGCGAACGCGCAGCAGATAGTCGGCCCGGGGCGTGAAGTATTCGGGGGGTAACGGGCAGTAGCGATCGATATGCTCGGCGGCCAGGATCGGGCTGCCGGCGGCGACCTCGCCGATGATCGGCAGGCCCTGGGAGGAAGGCTCCTCGCTGCCGGTATCGGTCTCGGCCTCCTGGGCGGGCAGGCGGATGCCCCGCGAGGTGCCGGCGATCATGCGGATGGCACCCTTGCGCTCCAGGGCACGCAGGTGCTCCTCGGCGGCGTTGGGCGAGCGGAAGCCCAGGGCGCGGGCGATCTCGGCGCGTGTCGGCGGGTAGCCGAGCTCCTGCATGGTCTTGACGATGAAGTCGTAGACGTTCTGCTGGCGTTGTGTCAGGGGGCGAGCCATGGGTCCTCCAGTGCGGATGGCGTACTCGTATTGATCAAGTATACAGCATGTTGTTCCATCCAGTAATCGGCATTCGGGTACGGTATTGGGGAAGGCTCCCGGTGGCTCCCCGCTCTTGGGGGTCAGACCCCGGCCAGGCCACCAGGCTCATCATCGTGCACTTTAACTACGTCAATGACACCGCCGGGGTCTGACCCCAAAGGGCTTGCCGAAGCTTGTTTCAAACGCTGCGTGGGTCCAGCGTTGAGCAGTAACGTGCGTCTGACGTAGAATTGCGCCACGTTTGAAACAATTGTTTATAACCAGGCGCTCCATCCATGGCACAGAACGATACCGTCACCCGGATCCTCGATACCGCCGAGGTGCTGTTCGCCGAACGCGGCTTCGCCGAGACCTCGCTGCGCACCATCACCAGCAAGGCCAAGGTCAACCTGGCGGCGGTGAACTATCACTTCGGCTCCAAGAAGTCGCTGATCCAGGCGGTCTTTGCACGCTATCTCGACCCCTTCACCGAGCGCTTCCACGGCGCCCTGGATGATCTCGAGCGCCGCTATCAGGGCCAGGCCATCCCCCTGGAGGAGTTGCTCGAGACCATGGCGCGCAGCGTGCTGGAGGTGCCGGCAGAGCGCAACAGCCTCAAGGTCTTCATGCGCCTGCTGGGCCTCGCCTACAGTCAGGCCCAGGGCCACCTGCGCCGCTATATCCAGCAGGATTACGGCAGCGTCTTCACCCGCTTCACCGAGCTGATTCGCCAGGCCACGCCCGAGTTGCCCGATGCCGAGCGCTTCTGGCGCCTGCACTTCATGCTGGGCACCGTGATCTTCACCCTCTCGGGCCTGGATGCCCTGCGCGATATTGCCGAGAAGGATTACGACGAGCACGTCACCGTGCGCGATCTAGTGCGCCGCCTGCGCCCGGTGGTGGTGTCCGCCATGCAGGCGCCGCTGCCGGCCCCGCCCACCGCTCGGGAGGCCTGATCATGCCTGGAGCCAGCTCTCAGCCTCAGTCACATGCCCAGCCGCTGGGCCCGGTGATGCTCGACCTTGAGGGAACGCGCCTGACACCCGACGAACACCAGCTGCTGTGTCGGCCCGAGGTCGGCGGGGTCATCCTGTTCGCCCGCAATGTCGAGTCCGCCACCCAGGTTCGCGAACTATGTGAAGCGATCCGTGCCGTGCGCCCCAACCTGCTGATCGGTATCGACCAGGAAGGCGGGCGCGTGCAGCGCATCCGCCAGGGCGTGACCCGACTGCCCCCCATGCGTCGGCTGGGTCGCGACGTCGCCAGCCACCCCGAGGTCACCCGACGCCTTTGCCAGGATACCGGCTGGCTGCTTGGCATGGAGATGGCCGCCTGTGGTATCGATATCACCTTCGCCCCGGTGCTTGATGTCGATGGTGGCACCTCCACGGTGATCGGCGATCGCAGCTTCTCGAGCTACCCCGAGACCGTGGCGGCGCTGGCCGGCGCCTTCGTCGATGGCCTGCACGAGGCCGGCATGGTGGCGGTAGGCAAGCACTTCCCCGGCCACGGCAGCGTGGCGGCCGACTCCCACCTCGAGCTGCCCGTGGACGATCGGCCGCTCGAGGCCCTGCGCGCCCACGACCTGGTGCCCTTCGAGCGCCTGGTCCCGCGGCTCGACGCGGTGATGCCGGCCCACGTGGTCTACTCCGCCTTCGACCCGCGCCCGGCAGGCTTCTCGCCCGCCTGGCTGGGCATGTTGCGCGAGAGCCTGGGCTTCAAGGGGGTGATCTTCTCCGACGACCTGAGCATGGCCGGTGCCGCGGCGGCGGGCTCTCCCGCCGATCGTGCCCATGCTGCGCTCGCCGCCGGCTGCGACATGCTGCTGGTGTGCAATGACCGCGCCGCCGCACTGGAGGTGCTCGACGCCTGTCGTCAGCACCAGCCCGCACCGCGCCTCTCGAAGCTGCGCTTCGCCCGGGCCCGCCCCCAACTGGAGAGCCTCCCGGCGCTCTCCCGCTGGCGCCGCCTCCACGCCCACCTCGAGGCCCTGGGGTCAGACCCCCAAGTGTCCTGAGGGGTCTGACCCATCATTCGATTCAACCACGAGATTTGTTGCCGATGTCCAGACTCGACCCCGAGATCCATCAGTCGTTGACCGATATGCGCGAGCTGATGGCCAGCGCCGATTGCCTTATCAGCCAGGAGGAGGTCGAGCGCGCCCTCGACCGCATGGCCGAGGAGATCACCCGTGACCTGGGTGACAAGCTGCCGGTGTTCTACTGCGTGATGAACGGCGGGCTGATCACCACCGGTCACCTGCTGACCCGCCTCGGTTTCCCGCTGGAGGTGGACTACATTCATGCCACCCGCTATCGCGGCAAGACACGCGGCGGCGAGCTGTTCTGGCGTGTCTCGCCGGAGGTCCCCATGGCCGGGCGCCATGTGGTGATCGTCGACGATATCCTCGACGAGGGAGCGACCCTGGCTGCGATCCTCGACTACTGCCGTGAGGCGGGAGCCGCCAGCATCACCACCGCGGTGCTGGTCGACAAGCAGCACGACCGCAAGGCGGTGCCCGGCCTCAAGGCCGACTACTGCAGCCTGGAGGTCGCCGACCGCTATGTGTTCGGCTTCGGCATGGATATCAAGGGCTACTGGCGCAATGCCCCGGGGATCTTTGCGCCCAAGGGGATGTGACCCGGGCTGCGTCCGGAGCTGGAAGCTATAAGAAAACCCCACGGGCCGAGAGACACGTGGGGGTTTTTCTGGGTTGGAATGGTCGAGCCAGCTGTGGGAGCCCGGATTCCGGGCGATGGCGCCGACAGGCGCCTGGCTGTGTTGTGGTGGCCTCTTCCATCGCCGATAAATCGGGCTCCCACAGCAATCGGGCTCCCACAAATCCAGCCCCCACAAAGAGGTTCCTACCAGCTTACGCCAGTCCCAGCTCGTGGGTCGCTTCCTCGCGCATCTTGAACTTCTGGATCTTGCCGGTGACGGTCATCGGGAACTCGTCAACGAACTTCACGTAGCGCGGGACCTTGTAGTGGGCGATCTGGCCCTTGCAGAACGCCTTGAGGCCTTCCTCGTCGAGCTCCTGGCCGTCGGCGAGCTTGACCCAGGCCATCACTTCCTCGCCGTACTTCTCGTCGGGCACGCCGATCACCTGGACGTCGGAGATGGCCGGGTGGGTGTAGAGGAAGTCCTCAATCTCGCGCGGGTAGATGTTCTCGCCGCCGCGGATGATCATGTCCTTGATGCGCCCGACGATGGCCACGTAGCCCTCGTCATCCATGGTCGCCAGGTCACCGGTGTGCATCCAGCCGGCCTCGTCGATGGACTTGTCGGTGGCCTCGGGGTTGTTCCAGTAACCGAGCATCACGCTGTAGCCGCGGGTGCACAGCTCGCCGGTCTCGCCGCGGGGCACCACGGCGCCGGTCTCCGGGCTCACCAGCTTCACCTCCAGATGCGGATGGATAGTACCGACTGTGGTGACGCGCTTCTCCAGCGGGGCGTCGGTCTGGGTCTGGAAGCTTACCGGGCTGGTCTCGGTCATGCCGTAGCAGATGGTGACGTCCTGCATGTTCATGCGGTCGATCACCTTGCGCATCACCTCGATGGGGCAGATGGAGCCTGCCATGATGCCGGTACGCAGGTTCGAAAGGTCGAAGTTCTCGAACTCCGGGTGCTCCAGCTCGGCAATGAACATGGTGGGCACGCCGTAGAGGGCGGTGGCCTTCTCCTCGGAGACCGCGCGCAGGGTCTGTTCGGGGTCGAAGCCGTCGCCCGGGTAGATCATGGTGGCGCCGTGGGTCACGCAGCCCAGGTTGCCCATCACCATGCCGAAGCAGTGGTAGAGCGGCACCGGGATGACCATGCGGTCTTCCTCGGTGAGCGCCATGGTGCGCGCCACGAAGAAGCCGTTGTTGAGGATATTGTGGTGCGAAAGGGTGGCCCCCTTGGGTGCACCGGTGGTGCCGGAGGTGTACTGGATATTGATCGGGTCGTCGAACTGCAGGGTGGCCTGCACCTCGGCCAGGTGCTCGGCGGAGACTTCGTCGGCATGGGCCAGCATCGACTGCCAGCTGAACATGCCGGTCAGCGTGCGGTCGGCATCCAGGCAGATCACCCGCTTGAGCTCAGGCAGCTTGGCGCTCTTGAAGGTGCCAGGTCCACCGTCGCGCAGCTCCGGGGCCAGCTCGGCCAGGGTCGCCACATAGTCTGAGGTCTTGAACATGCCCTGCAGGATCAGCGTCGCGGCACCGGACTGCTTGAGCGCGTACTCCAGCTCATGGGTGCGGTAGCTGGGGTTGATGTTGACCAGGATGGCGCCGATCTTCGCCGTGGCGAACTGGGTGATGGTCCACTCGGCGCAGTTGGGCGACCAGATACCGACCCGCTCACCCTTCTTCACGCCCAGAGCGAGCAGGGCACGGGCGGCCTCGTCCACCGCCGCCTGCAGCTCCTTCCAGGTATAGCGCAGACCCTGGTGGCGGCTCAGCAGGGCGTCGCGGTCCGGGAAGCGGGCCACGGTGTCGTCGAAGCAGTCACCAATGGTCTGACCCTTGAGGGGGGTGTCGCTGATGCCGCTGACGTAGCTGATCGGATTGTGTTGGCGTGTCATGAGCGTGTCTCGCGATTGTTGTGGCCTGGAATTGTTGGGCGTTGGGATACCACGATCATGATCCTGGTGGGTGGCTGGCTCAGTCCTTCTGATCACCGAGGCTTGCCAGCACGTCCCGGGCGCGCCGCTCGACATCGTCGAGCTCGAGCTGCATCAGCCGGATATCCTCCAGCTGGCGCTCCAGGTTGGCGCGCTTGTCGGCCAGGATCTCGAGAAGACGCCGCAGCTGACGCCGATTCCCGTCAGGCATGGCGTCGTACATCATCACCACCTCGCGGATCTCGGCCAGCGAGAAGCCCAGGCGCTTGCCACGCAGGGTCAGCTTCAGGCGCACGCGATCCTTCTCATTGTAGATGCGAGTCTGACCGCGCCGCTCCGGGGCCAGCAGGCCCTCCTGCTCATAGAAGCGGATGGTGCGCGTGGTCACCTCGAACATCTTGGCCAGCTCGCCGATGCTGTAGGTGCGCCGCTGACGGGGCAGGGGGCCATCCTGAGCGATGGCGGGAGCCGGGGTGGAGGGTGGTTGAGTCATGAGCGTCTTCCGTTTTTTTGGCAAGCGGAGCGTTGCTCGCCCGCCTGCTGGCAACACTAGCCGAGGTTTACGTTAACGTAAAGTGCTTGTTCGACCATGGGGTGATATGGGATAAACCAAGCAAGTGCTAGGTTGGTGCCATTACACAGCACCGCGAACTTTTAAAATAAGAGACGACGAGGAACCTTCCATGGACTTCTCCTTGACCGACGATCAGAAGGCGCTGGCCCAGGCCGCCGCTGACTTCGCCCGGGCCGAGCTCAGCGATCACGCCGCCGAGTGGGACGCCAATTCCCACTTTCCCGTCGATGTAATCCGCCGCGCCGGGGAGGCCGGCTTCCTGGGCATCTACACCCCGGAGGAGCACGGCGGGCTGGGACTCTCGCGCCTCGACGCCTCGCTGATCTTTGAACAGCTCGCTCAGGGCTGCGTCGCCACCACCGCCTATCTCACCATCCACAACATGGTGGCCTGGATGATCGCCAACTGGGGCGACGACGCCCTGCGCGAGGCCTGGGTGCCCGCCATGGTAGCCGGTGAGGCGCTCGGCTCCTACTGTCTCACCGAGCCCGGTGCCGGCTCCGACGCCGCCAGCCTGCGCACCAAGGCGGTTCGCGAGGGCGACGAGTATGTCATCTCCGGTAGCAAGATGTTCATCTCCGGTGCTGGGGCCACCGAGGTGCTGGTGGTGATGGCGCGCACCGGTGCGCCGGATAGCGGCGCCGGCGGTGTTTCCGCCATCGTGGTGCCTGCCGATGCCCAGGGTATCGAGTACGGCAAGAACGAGGAGAAGATGGGCTGGAAGAGCCAACCCACTCGTCTGGTCAGCTTCGATGGCGTGCGTGTACCGGTGACCAACCGCCTGGGCGAGGAGGGCGAGGGCTTCAGGTTCGCCATGAAAGGCCTCGACGGCGGCCGCCTCAATATCGCCAGCTGCTCGCTGGGTGCCGCCCAGCAGGCGCTGACGCTCTCTCGCGACTACCTCGCCGAGCGCAAGCAGTTCGGTCGCGAGCTCAACCAATTCCAGGCACTGCAGTTCAATCTCGCCGACATGGCCACCGAGCTCACCGCTGCCCGGCTGATGGTGCGCCAGGCCGCCTGGCGCCTGGACAACAACGACCCCGAGGCCCCCGCCCACTGCGCCATGGCCAAGCGCTTCGCTACCGACATGGGCTTCAGCGTTTGCAACGAGGCCCTGCAGCTGCATGGCGGCTATGGTTATATCCGCGAGTACCCCCTGGAGCGGCTGGTGCGCGACACCCGCGTGCATCAGATCCTCGAGGGAACCAACGAGATCATGCGCCTGATCGTCGCCCGGCGCCTGCTCGCCGACGGTGTGATCGAATCGCTGCAGCTCACTTGATAAACCAGGAGACCAAGATGTCGGATCTTCCCGTGATCTTCGACGAGCTGCCCACCGCCTGCGGTGGACGCATCGGCGTCGCCACCCTCAACGCCCCGCGTTCACTCAACTCGCTGTCGCTGGAGATGGCGCGTCAGCTCGAGGCCAAGCTCGACGCCTGGGCGGTGGACCGTAATATCGTCGCCGTATGGCTCGAGGGCAGCGGCGAGAAGGCCTTCTGCGCCGGTGGTGATGTGGTTGCCCTCTACCGTGCCCTGACCGAGGAGGGCGAGAACCGCGGCTCGGGTCGCGACAGTGAACTTCCCGCCACCTACTTCACCGTGGAGTATCGCCTCGACTACCGCATCCACACCTACCCCAAGCCGGTGATGGTGTGGGCCGACGGTATCGTGATGGGCGGTGGTCTCGGGCTGACCGCCGGTGCCTCTCACCGCATCGTCACCGAGACCACACTGATCGCCATGCCCGAGATCACCATCGGGCTCTACCCGGACATCGGGGCCAGCTGGTTCCTCAATCGCATGCCGCCCGGGGTGGGTGCCTACCTGGGCCTCACCGGCGCGCAGCTTAACGCCCGTGACGCCCTGGATGTGGGCCTGGCCGACCGCTTCGTGCCCCGCGAACGGCGTGCGGCAGTGCTCGAGGCCCTGGGTGAGGCCGACTTCGGCGATCGCAGCGCCCAGGCTCGCCGCGCCGCTGTTCAGAGGGTGCTCGACCGCTTCGAGGCCCGCGACCAGGCCCCGGCGGGTCAGGTGCAGCCGCATCAAGATACCCTTCAGGCGCTGGTCGGCAACGTCGATGTCGAGACCGCCGTGGCGCGGATCCTGGCCGACGACAGCGACGACAAGTGGCTCGCCGCCAACCGCGCGCGCCTCGCCGCCGGCTGTCCGATCAGCGCCCATCTGGTGTGGCGCATGCTCCAGCGCCACGCCCATACCAGTCTCGCCGACGCCTTCCGCGACGAGCTGGTTCTCTCGGTGCAGTGCGGCCGGCTTGGCGACTTCACCGAAGGCGTGCGCGCGTTGCTGATCGACAAGGACAAGAATCCCCAGTGGACCTACAGCGACGTCGCCAGCGTCCCGCAGACCTTCATCGACGCCATGTTCCAGTCCCCCTGGTCCAGCGAAGAGCACCCGCTACGTGATCTTGGCTGGGGCCACCGAGTGGGGTAGGTCGAGATGACTTTCTGATGGCGTTGAGCCCGGTTGTTGTGGGAGCCCGGTTGTTGTGGGAGCCCGATTTATCGGCGATTACAGTGTTGCCGCAGAATCTGTGCTCCCACAATGCTAGTCAAAGAAAGCTCGAGCACTTCATCGCTCGATAATTGAGCCAACTATCGGCTGTAATAATCACAAGGAGCCAACCATGAAAATCGCCTTTATCGGCCTCGGCAACATGGGCGCACCCATGGCCAGCAACCTGGTCAACGCCGGGCACGATGTCACCGTGTTTGACCTGGTCGAGAGCGCCATGCAGGCGCTGGAGAACGAAGGCGCCAACCGCGCCGCCACCGCCGAGGGCGCGGCCAAAGGGGCTGAGGTGGTCATCTCGATGCTGCCCGCCGGCGTCCACGTCAAGGGGCTCTATCTGGGCCGCGACGGTGCCCCCGGCCTGCTTGATGCATTGGAGGCCAAGCCACTGATTATCGACGCCTCCACCATCTCCCCGGAGGATGCCCGCACGGTAGCCGCCGCGGCCAAGAAGAAGGGCCTGACCTGGCTCGACGCTCCGGTCTCCGGCGGCGTGGGCGGGGCCAAGGCCGGCACCCTGACCTTTATCGTCGGTGGCGAGGCGGCCGGTTTCGAGCAGGCCAAGCCGGTGCTCGAGGCCATGGGCAAGAACATCTTCCACGCCGGCGACAGCGGTGCCGGGCAGGTCGCCAAGATCTGCAACAACATGCTGCTTGGCATCCTGATGAGCGGCACCGCCGAAGCCTTGGCGCTGGGCGTCAAGAACGGCATGGACCCCGCCGTGCTTTCCGAGATCATGAAGCAGAGTAGCGGCGGCAACTGGGCGCTCAACGTCTACAACCCCTGGCCCGGCGTGATGGAAGGCTCCGCCGCCAGCCGCGACTACCAGGGTGGCTTCCTCACCGACCTGATGGCCAAGGACCTCGGCCTCGCCTGGGAACTCGCCCTCGGCTCGAAATCCACCGTGCCCATGGGCTCCCAGGCCCGCAATCTCTTCGCCCTGCACAGCGCCCAGGGCAACGGCGCCATCGACTTCTCCAGCATCCAGAAGCTCTACAGGGCAGGGGAGTAGAAGATAAGCGTTACCTGTGGGGCTCGGCCTTTATTGGAAGCCCGACTCTGCGTGAGCCCGGTTGTTGTGGGAGCTGGGTTTGTGGGAGCTGGACTTGTGGGAGCCCGATTTATCGGCGATGGAAGAGGCCACCGGGAGCCCGATATTGTGGGAGCTCGATTTATCGGCGATGGAAGAGGCCACCACAACACAGCCAGGCACCTGTCGGCGCCATCGCCCGGAATCCGGGCTCCCACAAGTGACTCGCCTTCATCGCGGTGCCTCCCAAGGGAGGCCTGCAGCCTCCATCGCCCGGAATCGGGGCTCCCACATCAGCTGCAGGGGCACCTCCTCCGGGAAGGCCCGGGCCTATAGCCCTGTGGGAGCCCGATATTGTGGGAGCCCGATTTATCGGCGATTGGTGGCCTCAACATCTCCTGTCTATCTTGATATCACAGAGTCCGAAGAGCCTCAGTCGCATGTCCCCCCGTTCCCATGCCCTTCGGCGAGGACGCCGTTCGCTGGAGGGTCATTACTATCTTGTAACAGCGGTTACATTGAACCGAGCTCGCTGGTTTGATGTTCCTGAATACGCCCAGGCTGCCTGCCGTGCCTTTAATTCTCAGTCGATTACAGTTGAGGCAGGTACCCTTGCTTTTGTTGTCATGCCTGACCACGTCCACTGGCTGCTGGAGTTGCACGGCAACCTTTCTGAGGCTGTTCGCCGCTATAAGGCCATTGTGAGCCATAGGGTGGGTGCGGGGCTCTGGCAGCGTGGTTTCCATGATCACTGTATTCGTAAGGAGGATAACGTGATCAAGGCCGCTCGCTATATCGTGGCCAACCCACTTCGCGTGGGAATAGTCGACGATATCCTGCAATACCCTTACTGGGATGCCGTCTGGTTGAGTTCAGACTCTTGAAGGATGCGGCCATGGGGGGTACCGCCATCGCCGATAAATCGGGCTCCCACAAAAGCCGAGAGCTGGCTTACCTTGGGAGGCACAGCTATCGCCGATAAATCGGGCTCCCACAGCAATCGGGCTCCCACATCAGCTGCAGGGGTTATCTGGAGTTCACCCAATCCTCCACCCTTAACCCCGGTACTCGTTCGAACTCCTGCCGGTTGTTGGTGACCAGGATCAGGCCGCGGGATCTGGCATGGCCGGCAATCATCTGGTCATAGGGACCGATGGGAGTGCCGCCTCGGGCGAGTTCGGCCCTTAGCTGACCGCTGTGTGCAGCCGCCTCGTTGTCATAGGCGAGCACGTCGAGGCGCGCAGCGAAGCCCTCGATGACTTCGAGATTTCTCTCTGGCGCTGCCGACTTCTCTGCTCCATAGATCAGCTCCATCAGGGTGATGGTGCTGATGCAGAGTTGATGGTGATGCCGCTTGAAGGCTTCGCGCACCTCGGGTGGACGGTTCTTGATGGTGTAGATGCAGATATTGGTATCGAGCAGGTACTTGAGCATTCAGAAGGCCTCGCGTTCCTGCTCGGGGGGTTGGTCCCGGTCGGCCATGAAGTCGGCCGAGACCGGCGGGCCGTCGAACCAGCTGTCCCAGGATTCCCCGGCCGGGGTGATGATCCGTGTGCGGCCGATGGCGATGATCTCCACGCGTTTAACGTCCTCAGGCAGGGCGACGGCCTTGGGTAGCCGAACCGCCTGGCTGCGATTGGTCTTGAACACGGCTGCCTGTTCCAAGGTGCGGCTCCTTGAGGTTGTGGAAGGTGTGCCATTCAATCCTAGTCGTAGGATGGGATATGTCAAAGGGATATGGCAGGCCGGTTCCCACCAAGGTCGAATCCCCTCCTATCCGGACTCTGTTCGCGCTACCATGACGTTTTAACGTTATCTTCACCCGGTGAGACGCGAACCGATCATGTCCGAGACCCTGACCGAGCCTGTTGTCGTGGCCGACACCAGCGCCGCCGTGGCCGATGCCGAGGCGCTGCTTTCTGCCGAGCTGCTGGAATTTCTGGGCTGTCGCACGCCCGATGCGTGGGTGGCGTGGGCGCTGGAGAATCCCGAGCTGCTGTTGATCGACCACGCCCAGTGCGAGAAGAAGGCGGCCTCCACCGCCATGAGCCTGCTCTACCGCTATGTCGACCAGCCGCTGCTGCTCACCAAGATGAGCCAGCTGGCGCGCGAGGAGCTGCTGCACTTCGAGCAGGTGGTCAAGCTGATGGAGGCCCGCGGCATCGCCTACCGGCACCTGAGCGCCTCGCGCTACGCCGAGGGGCTGCGTCGCCACGTGCGGCCCGCCGACCCCGAGCGGCTCACCGATATCCTGATCATCGGCGCGCTGATCGAGGCCCGCAGCTGCGAACGCTTCGCGCGGCTGATTCCGCACCTCGATGCCGAACTTGCCAAGTTCTATCGCACTCTGGTTAAGTCGGAGGGACGCCACTATGAGGACTACCTGATGCTGGCTCAGCACCTGAGCGACTCACCGGTCGAGTCCCGAATCGCCTTCTTTGTCGAGCGCGAGGCGGCGTTAATACAAGAGCCGGACACGGCCTTTCGTTTTCACAGCGGTGTGCCGGCCTGATCCCGGCCCGCCGCTCAGGACGCAGGAATACCACGATGCGGGATGCCTCCGACGTCGCCGAGACCCTCACCTCGGCTCGGCTGACACTCTTCGGCCACTTCTCGCTCTCTCTCGGCGAGGACACCCTTACCCAGTTCAGCTACGACAAGGTCAAGGCGCTGCTGGTCTACCTGCTGCTGCACCATCAGCCGGTCAGCCGCGCCACCCTGGCCGAGCTGCTGTGGCCCGACCAGGGCCTCTCGTCGGGGCGCACCAACCTGCGTCACGCCTTGCATTGCCTGCGTCAGTCGCTGGGCGAGCACGCCGATGAGGTGCTGGTGGTCTCGCGCCAGACCATCGCCTTCCAGCTGCCCGAGCGCTGGACCCTCGACCTGCATGATATCCAGCAGCTGCTCGACGGTGAGCGTGACCTGCCGACCCTGGCCACCCTGCTCGAGCACTATCAGGGCGATCTGGTGGAGGAGCTGCAGATCGCCAACTGTCCCGAGTTCCAGCGCTGGATGGTGCAGGTGCGCAACGACTGGCGTCAGCGGGTCATCCGCTTCTCCGAGGCGGTGCTCGAGCGCTTCGAGAGCGTGCCCGACTCGCTCCTCGAGACCCTGGTCAACCGCTTCTCCGGCTACGGCCCCTTCCACGAGCGGCTGGTCCGCCAGCTGGCCGAACAGGGCCAGCTGGCCGCCGCCCATGAGCAGTACAACGCCTACCTGCAGCTGCTGGCGCTCTCCGGTCAGCAGCCCGAGCCCGGCTTCCTGCAGCTGGCGCGCTACTGGTCCGACGCCCAGGCCGATGCCGCCGGCGCCGGCAGTGTGGGCTTCTCGCGCACCATGGCGGCGGACAGCTCGCCGCTGCGCGAGGACGAGATCGAGCAGCGCCAGCTCTCGGTGATGGCCATTCGCCTGCGACTCAAGGCCGACCTCTCGACCCGCCCCGCCAGCCGGGCCTGCCTGATGCTGCAGTTCGAGCTGATGCGCTGGCTGGAGGAGCAGTGCCACCACCTGGGTGGCTTCTGGCTGCCTGGCGCCACCGGCGGGCTGGGGCTCGCCTGCTTCGGCACTCATGGCCCGGCGCACCAGCTGGCCGAACTGGTGGCCCTCTACGAACATTGCCGGCGCATGCTGCCGGAGGAGTCCGCACGTCATTGGACGGGGGAGGGCGAGCCGCCGCGTGTAGAGCTCGCCGCCGGCCTCAACAGTGGCCGGGTGATCTACCTGCCCGAGCGCCGCCTGGTCGATCCCATGGGCCAGGTGACTCAGGGCTCCCTGGACCTGATGGGCGCCGCCGAAGGCAGCGAGCTGGTGATCTCCCAGGACGCCAGCCAGCATATGCCGCCGGCGCTGGACCTGCAGCCGCGGCTCAGCTCGCGGCTGGTGGCCAGCGACGGTCGCGTACGCCTGCGCGCGCTGGTCCTGGGGGCCAGCGAGGGCGGCCGCGAGGCCCTGCCGCCGAGCCTGGTGGGCCGTGAGACCCAGCTGCGCAGCCTGCGCGACGCCCTGGCCCGGGCCGGCATCGGCCTGCGCCAGAGCGTGCTGGTGCGTGGCCCCTCGGGGATGGGCAAGTCGGCATTGATGGTGGGCTTCCGTCAGCTCGAGCAGAGCCGCGAGGCCGCCATCTGCTGGCAGCCCACCACCCGGCTCTCGGTGCAGGAGCCCTACGGCGTGGCACGCAAGCTGTTGCGCTGGCACCTCGGCCATGAGTGTGATGTGGATAGCCTGCAGGCACTGTGCGAGGCGCTCGATGCCCCCGAGCTCGACGAGTCGCGCTGCCGCCTGCTGCAGGAGGCCCTGGGCGCCCGCGAGGCCCACGCCGTGGCAGAGCTCACCCAGAGCGGCGAGGCGGTGGAGCTGGTCGTTGGCCTGCTGCAGCGCCTGATCGGCCAGATCGCCGCCGAGCGCACCCTGGTGCTGATGATCGACGACCTGCAGTGGCTCGACGAACCCAGCGTCAAGGTGCTGGCTGGCCTCCAGGCGCGCCTGCCGATCAACTGCGGCTTCATGCTGGTGGCCAGCCACCACGGCCGCGAGGGTTTGCCTGCCAAGCTGCACTGGGACCAGCAGATCACCCTCGGCAAGCTCGACGCCATGCAGTCGTCGCGGTTGCTCTCCCAACTGGCGCGGCGCTACCGCATCCATATCAGCCCGCGGCTGCGCGGCCAGATCATCGAGCGCTGCGATGGCGTGCCGCTCTACCTGCAGGAGATCGTGCGCCGCGTCGACATGGACCGCCGCGAGGGGCGCAGCGTGCAGCTCGACGAGCTGCCCCACGGCCTGCTTGGCCTGCTCGCCAGCCGCATCGACCAGCTCGATGGCGACCGCGAGGTGGCGCATGTGGCCGCGGTGCTGGGGCGCCGCTTCCGCTACGACTTCCTCGCCGAGTGCAGCGAGCTCGATGGGGCCCGGCTGACCCAGGCCCTGGAGCAGATGCGCCGGCTCGAGATCATCGAACCGGTGGAGGGCGATGACGCCGGCCGCGAGTTCCAGTTCACCCACCAGCTGCTGCAGGAAGCGGCCTACCTCTCCTGCCCGCGGGACGTGCGCAGTGCCATCCACCGCCAGGTGGTCGAGCTGATCGAGGAGCGCTTCCCGATGTGGATCGGCCGCCACCCGGGGGACTTCGCCACCCACCTGCGACGCAGCGGCCACTTCGCCCGGGCCGCACGCTATTACGAGCTGGCCGCCCGCGAGGCGCTCAAGGTCAGCGCCAATCGCACCGCGCTGAAGATGGCCGACCTGGGGCTGGTCAGCCTGCGCCAGGTGGCCGGCCAGACCGAACGCGAGATCAGCCTGCTCACCGTGCGCGGCCAGGCCGCCTTCGCCCTGGAAGGGCACGGCTCGCGCACCGCCCACGAGAGCTTCGTGCGGGCCCGCGAGCTGGTCAGGGCGCTGGCCGAGGAGGGCGAGAGCGTCGATCTGGAGCAGGCCTTCCTGGTGAAGTGGGGGCTGTGGGTAGGCTGCAGCCAGCGCCACGCCCACGCAGACGCCTTCCGCCTGGCGACCGCACTGGCCGACCTGGCCCGCCAGCTCGACGACCCACGTTATTCACGCCTGGCCGAGTACGCCCAGGCCAGCTGCGAATACTGGGCCGGACGCATCCCGCTCGCCTACGACCACCTCGACGAGATCAACCCGCTCGAGTGCGAGATGATGATCGAGTGGCTGCCGTTCTCTGACCACCCGCAGGTGGCCGCGGCCTGCTTCCAGGGCTGGGCGCTGTGCCTGCGGGGCGACTATCGCCGTGCCGAGTTCCAGGTGGAGTCGGCCATTCGCCTCGCCGAGCGCATCGGCCACCCCGGCAGCCTGGCCATGGCGCTGATGTACGCCGCTGCCCTCTATCGCCAGCTGGGCCACGTGCACCTGGCCGCCGCCCGTGCCGAGCGCGCCCATGAGCTGACCGGCACCCCCGACCTGCACCTGTGGCAGATGGCCGCCCGCGGCGTGCTCGGCTGGCAGCGCGCCATCGCCGGCGACCGCGACGGCCTGGCCCAGATCGAAGCTACTCAGGAGGAGCTCACTGAGCTCACCGGCCGCGATCCCTACAGTCGGCCCTCGTTGTGGCTGGTCGACGCCTGCATCGCCCTGGGAGAGGTCTCCCGCGCCGAGGACTACCTCGACCAGGCGCTGGTCCTCGCCCGCGAGCGCACCACGCTGTTCGTGCCGGAACTCGCCGTGCAGCTGGTGCGCGTGCGCCACCGCCTGGGTCATCCCCGCGAGGAGCTTGTCGCCCTGATCGAACTGGCTCTGAACCACGCCCGCGAAGACGGCAACCTCCACCAGCAGATCGGTGCCCTTGAGGCCTGGCTCACTCTGATCGACCCCGCCGACGCCGGTGTCCGTCAGGAGTTCCGCCAACTCCTCGCCGAGGTCAGCTACAGCGATGCCCCCATCCTCACCCGCTGGCACAGCCTGCTCGACCGCGCCCAGCCCAGGGCGATGGATACCGCGTTGTAGGAGGACCGGGCGCCGTCAGGCGCCCGGGCGGTGCTGCCTATTTCTCAATCGAGTGCTGTTCTGACCCCCCCAAAGGAATGATTCGCTCCCGGCACGACGATGATTTCGGCGCCGGGAATTCTCCTGGCATACTCCACGAATACTGCCGGAGGAACCTCGCGATCATCTTCGCCAAAGATCAGCGTGCGTCGCACTTCGTGACGCCATGCCTCCCTACCGGAAGGGTTCAAGGAATCGAAGAGCGGGGTAAAGCCGTGGAGCCTGCTCCATCGATCGATATCGATCGGCGCCGCATAGGTGATGACGCGATTCACTTCCGGTACGACCTCTGCCATCAGCAGGGCCAAGACTCCACCGCCCGAATGGCCGATCAGCGTCACTTGATTTACGCCAGGCTGCCGATTGAGCCAGTTGCGAAGACCGCTTGTCATGGCTTCCACGACTCGCTCCGAGTACCGGGAGAAGGTCCACAGCGCTGGATGACATGCAACCTCGGGCCCCATGCCGAAATAGCAAGGCCTGCCCAGATAAAGGGCCGGTGGCGACACAGCGAGAAACCGCCGCAACATCGGCGTATGACGGGGGGTGGGGTCGTCAGAAACACGCCGGCCACCGCTGATCCAGGGGCGGCCATCGCCTTCGATGAATACCGTGACGCTGTGTCCGTTACCCAGTCGCTCGGCGGCGGCCAGCTGGAATCCTGCGCCGCTCAGGGAAATGATGCCAGCAGCATGCCCCTCAGGCAGGCGTGAGGCCACCCCACCGCTCGATGCCACACATCCCACCAACAGGCTGCAGAGGCCGGTAACTATGCACAGTCGCATCACTCGGATGGTCCAGCTGATGATGACGGTCATGAGAGCGTGTTCGCCCTGCGTGAGAAGAAACAAAAAAGGGGCGCGTCGCCTCGCGACACGCCCCAAACAGTACCACTGAAGATCTTGCCTCAGAACTGCTGGCGGAACTGCAGCATCACGCCGTACTCATCGTAGTCGCTGTGGCCGAAGATGGTGTCGGCGTTGAGCGAGAGACTACGGTTACCGCCGATCTCCTGCATCAAGCCCACACTGACGCGCCCGTAATTGTCATCGGGGCGCGGTACATCCACGGTGAAGACATCATTGGGCGAGGCGGCGAATGCCGAGGTGACCGCGGTGGAGTCGTCCTTGAATTCATGCTCCCAGGCCACGGCGGCGGTGGCGGTGGTGTTGTCACCTACCTGGTAGGCGGCCCCCAGGCCCATCTCCCAGTTGATGGACTCGAGTCGAGAATCCTCGACCCGGAGAGCAGCGGCGCCACCGGACTCGGTGAAGCCATCCATGTCCACGTTCTGGTAGTTGAGGTACACGAAGGGCTGCACGGCGAACTTGGGCGTGACCGGGATATCCCGGAGCATGCCCAGCGAAGCGAAGGTGATATCGGCATCGGTGCTGCCGCTCACCCGTCCTGCCCCGGTATCACGATCGGCGTCGATGTCCATGCGGCTATAACCCAGGCTTGCCTCGAGGTAGAGGTTGGGGACCAGCTCATGGCTACCGTAGAGGTTGAGACCGTAGCTGTCGCTGTCGGTACCGCCTGACCCAAGGTCATAGTCGGCGTCGCTGTTGGCGTAGTGAAGTGCCACGCCCCCCTGGGTCTTGTCGTCGAAGTACTTGTCGACACCGCCCACCAAGGTATAGGTGTCACTGTCGTAACCGCTGGTGCTGTCGTTGCCTTCGAAGTCACCGTTGGTGTAGTGACCTCGGAGGAAGTAGCCGAACCCGTCGCGATCGCCCGAGGCAGCGCCGCCGCGAAGCTGCTGGGATGCCTCGATCTGACGGTTGGTCAGCGCCACGTTGCCGTCGTAGTAGTCCATCACATCCACGTTGGCGACGTTGGTGCCGGCCTGGCGCAGAGTGGCCATGCGCTTGCGCAGGGTGCGCATCACCATCTGGCCGTTGTTCAGCGCGCTCTGCAGCATCTGGCTGACCTGGTACTGGGTCAGTTTCTGTTGCTGGGCCACGCTGACCTGCTGGCCAAGGTTCTGCACGTTGGGATTCTGGCTGGAGGAGATGGCCGCGCACACCTGAGCGGCCGCACCGGTGGCTGCTGCGCAGTTGATGCCGATCACGGTGCCTCCACCACTGGCGGTGATGTTGGCCACCAGCTGGGCGAGGCTGCCGGAGAGAGCGTTCAGAGCGGTGGTGTCGGTGTAGACATCACGAAGCGCGTCGATATCGATCACGATGCCACCGGTCTTCAGGGCCACCTCGGTGTAGTCTGCCTGGGTGTTGCTGCTGGCGGTGCCGAACTGGAAGCCTGTCTTCTTGACGATGGTGCCGTCGGCCTGTTGCACATAGGCGGTACCGCTGGTCGGGTCATCCCCCACGATGGCGATGGCAGCATTGCCGTCGGCGTCCAGGAAGCGTTGGTCGACCACCGCGTGAACCGTGGTTCCGGTCCGCTGCAGCTCGCTCTCGATATAGCTTTTTTCCAGCTCGGTCATGCCCTGGGGCAGATGGCTGGTCTGCAGGTTGGTGGTGTCGTTGTCGCGATCCTCATCGGTGATCAGCATGATCGCCTTGCCGACAGATGAACGGAAGGTGTAGTTGCGGAAGGTGTAATCGATGGCACGATAGCCATCCTCTGTGCCTCCGCTGGTGTTAAGCTCCGGCGTTGTGTTGTCGAAATCCTGAGCACTACCCCACACGTCATCCGGGTTTCGCTCCAGCCAGAAGTGGCGATAGAGCGCGCTACCCTCTTCGCGGCCTGCTTCATTGCTGGTAGTGGACTGGAAGGTGCTTCCGCCGAAGCCAACCAACCCGTACTGGTTCAGGGTGACCCCTTCATTGTTGAGAAACTGGTCCAGATTATCGACATAGGTGCCGATGAACTGGTTGTGCTCGCCGGCCATGGAGCCGGATTCGTCGATGACGACCGCCATGTCCAACGACGTCACGGCCTGCTGGGCGTGGGCGGTACCTGCCACCGCCACGGCGGCGGCGATCAAGGTGGGCTTGAACAGTTTCATGGCTAGGTTCCCTTGCTGGCGGCAGGCTCGGGTTCTCGGGCCCCAGTCCTTGCCGTGCGCATTGCTGATGATTCGAGGCCGCAGATTCAAATAGGGCTCTGCTGCTCCGGTTTATTGTCTCTTGCCTGAAACGAATCGATGCCCATGGCACCTTTAGCGTATCAGCTCTGTTAAGTTATGAAACATTATGCCATTCGTCCATCAGCGAAAGCGTCGGTGTCATGTAGGAGAATGCTTACATCATCAGTGGCTCCGGCCTGACGAGCAGGAATCCCTGGAAGAGGCGGTAGCCGCGGGCCTTCAGCCAATGGAGCTGTTCTTCGGTCTCCACGCCCTCGGCGGTGACCTCGAGTATGAGGGGTTGGCCAGCGTCAGGGTGGTGTCGACGACGGCGACGTCCGGCATCAGGTAGAGTTCGCCGATCTCCAGCAGGGCGATGGCCATCGGCCGGTCCCGCGGCGGAAGGGCGGCGAGGCAGCGGATAGTGAGCAGGGGCACACAACGCGGTGTTGCGCCAGTATAATGTGGCTCTGACACTTCCTCACGAACACCGAAAGGACTCACCATGAAGATCGCCATCGCCGGTACCGGCTACGTCGGCCTCTCCAACGCCATGCTGCTCGCTCAGCACAATCAGGTCGTGGCGCTGGATATCGTTCCCGAGAAGGTCGAGGCGCTCAACACGGGCCGCTCGCCCATCGAGGATGCCGAGATCAGCGACTTCCTGGCCCACCGCGAGCTCGACTTCACGGCCACCCTGGACAAGCAGGCCGCATACCGCGACGCAGACTTCGTCGTCATCGCCACGCCCACCGACTACGACCCGATGACCAACACCTTCGACACCTCCAGCGTCGAGGCGGTGATCCAGGATGTGATGGCCATCAACCCGGCGGCGGTGATGGTGATCAAGTCCACCGTGCCGGTGGGCTACACCGTGGAGGCCAGCCGGCGCTTCGGTACCCAGAACCTGCTCTTCTCGCCGGAGTTCCTCCGCGAGGGCAGGGCGCTCTACGACAACCTGCACCCGTCGCGGATCATCGTCGGCGAGCGCTCGGCTCGCGCCGAGACCTTCGCCGAGCTGCTCAAGCAGGGCGCCGAGAAGCAGGACATCCCGGTGCTCTTCACCAACAGCACCGAGGCCGAGGCGACCAAGCTCTTCGCCAACACCTACCTCGCCATGCGCGTGGCCTACTTCAACGAGCTGGATACCTACGCCGAGACCCACGGCCTCGACACCCGTCAGATCATCGAAGGCGTGGGCCTGGACCCGCGCATCGGCAAGCACTACAACAACCCCAGCTTCGGCTATGGCGGCTATTGCCTGCCCAAGGACACCAAGCAGCTGCTGGCCAACTACCAGGATGTGCCGAGCAACATGATCCAGGCGGTGGTGGATGCCAACCGGACTCGCAAGGACTTCATCGCCGAGCAGGTGTTGGCGCGCAAGCCAGGCGTGGTGGGCATCTACCGACTGATCATGAAGACCGGCTCCGACAACTTCCGGGCCAGCGCCATGCAGGGGGTGATGAAGCGCATCAAGGCCAAGGGCATCGAGGTGATCGTCTATGAGCCGGCGCTGGAGGAGGAGACCTTCTACGGCTCCCGCGTGCTGCGCGACTTCGCGTCCTTCAAGGCCGAGGCCGATGTGATCCTGAGCAACCGCATGGCTGAAGAACTCGCCGATGTGGCAGACAAGGTGTACACGCGGGATCTGTTCGGCAGCGACTGAGGCGGGGCAGAACTTGGGACTAAGGTGCTGGTGCCCCGTGCGAGCACGGTACCGTACCCTTGGGGTCTGTCCCCCGTAGTTGTTGTAATAGCGAAAGGCGCCGGGGACAGGTCGTAGAGGGGGTCCTATGCCAGGGATGGCATCGGTAGCGCCCATGGATGGGTTCACAGCGCCCCCTCGAAGGCCTGTCGCCGGGAAAGCCTTGAGCGGTGCTTGCTTCAACAGTCCAGGGGGCTGCCCCCAGGGCTTGCCCTCAGCTAACTGCTACAGATGCAAACCACACTCCCGCTGCATGCCGAAGAAACGGGTCTCCTCTTCAGTCATGCCGGGCTGCAGCGGCTGGCTGGTGTGCCAGTCGCCAACCGAGGTGTAGCCCTGTTCCCACAGTGGGTGGTAGGGCAGGTCATGCTCGGTCAGGTAACGGTGCACGTCGCGGCTGTGCCAGTCGATCAGCGGATAGACCTTGTAGCGGCCATCGCCACGCTGCTCCACGACGGGGCGCTGCTCCCGGGTGCTGGACTGCTGGCGGCGCAGCCCGGCGAACCAGGTGCCCACCCGTAGCTCATTCAGCATCCGTTCCATCGGCTCGACCTTCATCAGCCGGTTATAGCGTGTCAGGCCTTCCTGACCCTGCTCCCAGAGCTTGCCGTGGCGCATCTCCAGATGCCCCGGCGACAGCACTGGCCTGGCCACCTTGAGGTTGAGATTCAGCCGCTCGGTCAGCTCGTCGACAAAACGGTAGGTCTCGGGAAACAGATAGCCTGTATCCACCAGCAACACCGGCAGGTCCGGCACGATGCGGGTCGCCAGGTGCAGCAGCACGGCTGACTGGATGCCGAAGCTGGAGCTGAGCACGAAGGTGCCAGGCAGGTTCTCCAACGCCCACTCGATACGTGCTTGCGCCGACTGAGATTCGAGCAGCGCGCTGGCATGGTCGATATCGATCTCTTGCTGTAAGGCCGCAGATCCCATTGGGTCACTCCGTCTACTCGGTTTCCCCTAGAGTAGAGGGCATTTGACAGATAAAAAAGAAATCAATATCTATTTTTTGATCTCTTTTTGGAATATGCGGCCATAATCGGGGTTGGTGGTTCCGGCGCCTACCTCTCGCCCCACACCACGAAGTAGGGATTGAGCTTCTCGGCGGCAGTGGCGTAGGAAAGCGCCTCGCCCTCCAGGGTCTCCACGCGGCCGCCGGCCTGCTCCACCACCGCCTGGGCGGCGCCGGTGTCCCAGAGGCAGGTCGGGCCAAGGCGCGGGTAGACGTCGGCTTTGCCCTCGGCGATCAGGCATAGCTTCAGCGAGCTACCCATGGGCACCATGTCGTGGCTGCCGAGCTTCTCCAGCCATTCGGCCAGATCGGGACTCGGGTGTGAACGGCTGCCGACCACGCGCCAGGTGGTGCCTTCGGCGGGCTTGCCGGCCACACGGATCGGCGTGCGCTCCCCCTTAGCATCGACCTTGAAGGCCCCCACGCCCTGGGCGGCGAGATATGAAACTTCCAGCGCTGGGGCCACCACCACGCCGAGCACAGGCTTGCCGTTCTCGATCAGGGCGATATTGACAGTAAACTCGCCGTTGCGCTTGATGAACTCCTTGGTGCCATCCAGCGGATCCACCAGCCAGTAGCGGCCATTGGCATCGGCGCCCTCGAAACCCTCGGCATCCTCCTCGGAGAGCACCGGAATGCCCTCAGGCAAGGCGTTCAGGCCGGCGACGATGACCTCATGTGCCGCCTGGTCCGCCTCGGTCAGCGGGCTCTTGTCCTCCTTCTCCTCGATGGAGAAGTCACGGGCGTAGACCGCCATGATGGCATCGCCGGCCTTGAGGGCGATGCTGTGCACGTCGTTCAGCAGGGTAGAGAAATCCATGGGAATTCCTTGTCCAGTGGCGGAGACCCGCGCTCTTGGGTCAGACCCCGGCAAAACCCCGCCGGTGTCTGACCCGCAAGCGCTGCTCAGGAGATCAGCTGGCGCTTACGCAGCATCTCGACGATGGCATCGGCGGCTTCGTCGCTGCTCATCTCGGTGGTCTTGATGTGGATCTCGGGGTTCTCCGGCGCCTCATAGTCAGAGTCGATGCCGGTGAAGTTCTTCAGTTCGCCGCGGCGGGCCTTCTTGTAGAGCCCCTTGGGATCACGGTCCTCGGCGACATTCAGCGGGGTATCAATGAAGATCTCGATGAATTCACCTTCCTCCACCAGGTCGCGAGCCATCTGGCGTTCGCTGCGGAACGGCGAGATAAAGGCGGTCAGCACGATCAGACCGGAATCGACCATCAGCTTGGCCACCTCGCCCACGCGACGGATGTTCTCCACGCGGTCGGCGTCGGTGAAGCCCAGGTCGCGGTTGAGGCCGTGACGCACGTTGTCGCCATCCAGCAGGTAGGTGTGCTGGCCGGCGGCGTGCAGTTTCTTCTCCACCAGGTTGGCGATGGTCGACTTGCCGGCGCCGGAGAGCCCGGTGAACCACAGCACCGCCGGCTGTTGCGCCTTGGAAAGGGCGCGTGCCTGCTTGTCGATATCCACATGCTGCATATGGATATTCTGGCTGCGCCGCAGGGCAAAGTGCAGCATGCCGGCGCCGACGGTGTTGTTGGTCATCCGGTCGATCAGGATGAAGCCACCGGTGTCGGCATTCTCCTTGTAGGGATCGAAGGCCACCGCCTTGTTCAGGCTCAGGGTGCACACGCCGATGCCGTTAAGGTCGAGCTGCTTGGCCGCGGTGTGCTCCAGGGTGTTGACGTTTACCTGGTACTTGATGTCGGTGACCGTGGCCGACATCGTCTGGGTGCCCAGCTTCATGAGATACGGCCGACCCGGCAGCAGCGGCTCGTCGTGCATCCATACCAGGCTGGTCTCGAACTGGTCGGCGATCTCGGCGGGCTGATCCACCCCGGAGATCACATCGCCTCGCGAGATATCGATCTCGTCCTCGAGCAGCAGGGTCACCGACTGGCCGGCGATCGCCTCGTCCAGATCACCGTCGAAGGTGTAGATCTGCTTGATGGTGCTGGACTGGCCGGAGGGCTGCACGCGGATGGCATCGCCCGGCTTGATGCTGCCGCTGGCGATCATCCCGGTGAAGCCGCGGAAGTCCAGGTTGGGGCGGTTGACCCACTGCACCGGCATGCGGAACGGCTGACGCTGCAGGCGCTCCTCGTCCACTTCCACGGTCTCCAGGTAGGCCATCAGCGTGGGGCCGTGGTACCACGGCATATGGTGGCCATGCTCGATGACATTGTCGCCCTTGAGCGCCGACATCGGGATGAAGGTGATGTCCTCGAGGCCCAGCTGTTTCGCAAACTCGCGGTACTCCTCGACGATCTCGTCAAAGCGATCCTTCGAGTACTCCACCAGGTCCATCTTGTTGATCGCCACCACGATATGGCGCATGCCGATCAGCGACATCAGGAAGCTGTGGCGGCGGGTCTGCGGCAGGATCCCCTGACGCGCATCCACCATCAGGATGGCGGCATCGGCGGTGGAGGCCCCGGTGACCATGTTGCGCGTGTACTGCTCATGCCCCGGCGTATCGGCGACGATGAACTTGCGCTTGTCGGTGGAGAAGAAGCGATAGGCCACATCGATGGTGATGCCTTGCTCGCGCTCGGCGGCCAGGCCATCGACCAGCAGCGCGAAATCCATCTCGCCGCCCTGGGTGCCCCACTTCTTGGAATCCGCCTCGATGGCGGCCAGCTGATCCTCGAACAGCAGCTTGGACTCGAACAGCAGCCGCCCGATCAGGGTGCTCTTGCCATCGTCGACGCTGCCGCAGGTGATGAAACGCAGCAGGCCCTTGTGCTCGTGCGACTTCAGGTAACCCTCGATGTCGCCGGCGATCATGTCGGAGGAATGAGCCATTAGAAATATCCTTCCTGCTTTTTCTTTTCCATGGAGGCAGCGCTGTCGTTATCGATAACGCGGCCCTGGCGTTCGGAGGTCTTGGTGAGCAGCATTTCCTGGATGATCGCCGGCAGGGTATCGGCCTCGGATTCGATGGCGCCGGTCAGCGGGTAGCAGCCCAGGGTGCGGAAGCGCACCTTGCGCATCATCGGTACTTCGCCAGGCTCCAGCGGCATGCGCTCGTCGTCGACCATGATCAGCGTGCCGTCGCGTTCCACCACGGGGCGCTCGGCAGAGTAGTAGAGCGGCACGATGGGGATGTTCTGCAGGTAGATGTACTGCCAGATATCCAGCTCGGTCCAGTTGGAGAGGGGGAAGACGCGGATCGACTCACCCTTGTGCTTGCGGGTGTTGAAGAGCCGCCACAGCTCGGGGCGCTGGTTCTTGGGGTCCCAGCGGTGCTGGGCGGTACGGAACGAGAACACCCGCTCCTTGGCACGCGACTTCTCTTCGTCGCGGCGAGCACCACCGAAGGCGGCATCGAAGCCGTACTTGTCCAGTGCCTGCTTGAGGCCCTCGGTCTTCATCACATCGGTGTGGATCGCCGAGCCGTGGTCGAAGGGATTGATGTCCTTCTCGATGCCCTCGGGGTTGATATGCACGATCAGATCCATGCCGGTTTCCTCGGCCATCTTGTCGCGGAACTCGTACATGGCCCGGAACTTCCAGCGCGTATCCACGTGCAGCAGGGGGAAAGGAGGCGGCGCCGGCGCAAACGCCTTGCGCGCCAGGTGCAGCATCACCGCGCTGTCCTTGCCGACCGAGTAGAGCATCACCGGATTCTCGGTCTCGGCGACCACCTCGCGCATGATCTGGATGCTTTCCGCTTCCAGCTTCTGAAGATGGGTGAGTGACGTCATGTCATTGGCCTGTGTGGGTGGAAATGGAAAATTTTAAAACCGCATCGGCTTGTTTGTAGGAGCCCGATTTATCGGCGACTTCGACATTGCCCTTGATCGCGCATGAATGCTGCTCCCACAAGGTGACGGATCCTGATTCTGTGGGAGCCCGATTTATCGGCGATCACAGGCTTCTCCCAAGGCCGGCCATGGCAACAGCCGGAATGACGGATTCCATTCGAGCCACCGCCCAATCTCGGGAACGGCCTGGAACCAGGCGCCATGGAACACCAGCGCCACCGGCTTGCCCTCAGCCTGGTCGAGCAGGCGCTGGAACAGCGCCAGGTAGTCATCGACCATCGGCGGTGTCGTCAGTACTCGTGTGTAGAGCACGCCACGCTTGCCGTGCAGATAGAGTTGGTAACGCGGTCGCTCGGGCTTGGCCTCTACTGCCGCTTGCTGCGTGGGCCGGGCAATGCGCACGCCACCTTGCCAGAGGCTGCCACCGACCTTGCCTACCTCCTTGAGCACTGGTGCGACCTGCTGGCGATACCAGCGACCCGTCTGACCACGCTTGCGCTCGAGTGCCTCCAGGGCCATGGGCTCGGGCTTGAGGTCGTGGGCCTCTAGCCAGTGATCGATGGCGCGCGGTGACACTTCATGCCCCGCGTCCTTGAGCGCGTCGGCCAGGGCGCGACTGCTCCAGGCCGGCTCCGGCGACTCCGGAAGCTCGCGCAAGCATTCGCCCAGTACCTGCTGCGCCGCGGCATCCAGGCGCGCCGCCTGGCCCACCTTGCGGCCCCGCGGGCGTACCGGCACCGCCTCCCAGCCACCCTCGCGGAAGGCCCTCCAGGCCGCCGAGACGGTGGGGGCCGACAGGCCCGTGCGCGTGGCGACCTCGGCGACGGTGTGTCCGTCCAGCCGCAACCTCACAGCCTGCAACCGGCGCTCATTGAGATTGTCAGGCGACAAATGTTTTGCCTTCATTGTTTGGCATAACCTTATGTTCTATAACGAAACATCTGCTGGAAATTGCAGGTGATCGAAGCGCGTTATCGACAATATCATAAAAGGCCAAGTAAACTCCCACAAGCTGGATTTCCTTACCACCCTGCAAAGAGCTTCAAGGACGACGCGTGATGACCTGGGCCGTGCTTCTCTCGATTGCCGGACTCCTCGCCCTGCTGGTCAGCGGCGTGGTACGCCCGGCGATCGCCTTCGTCGGCTTGGCCGGCGCTTACCTGGTGCTGGGCCTGGTGGATACCACCACTCTGCTCCAGCAGTACACCAACCCGGCCCTGGCCACCCTCCTGCTGCTGTTGCTGGTTTCCCTGGCACTCGAGCGCACGCCGTTACTCGACTGGCTCTCCCAGCGCCTGCTCACGGGCAGCGAGAAGACCGCTACCGCAAGGTTGATGGGTGCCAGCGCCGTGCTCTCGGCATTTCTCAACAACACCGCCGTGGTGGCCGCCTTCCTGGGTGCCATCTCGCGTCAGAAGCGTATCGCCCCCTCAAGGCTGCTGATCCCGCTCTCCTATGCCTCCATCCTCGGCGGCATGACCACTCTGGTAGGTACCTCTACCAACCTGGTGGTCAACTCTTTCGCCTTGGGTAGCTGCGGCTTCGAGTTGGGCATGTTCCAGTTCAGTCTGGTGGGCGTGCCGGTGGCATTGCTCACCTTCGGGGTACTGCTGTGGCGAGCGGGTAAGCTACCCGAACATCCGCCGGAAGATACCGCGGAGAAACTCTCCTACTTCCTGGCCGCCGACCTGGAAGCCGGCTCGGAGATGGTGGGCAAGAGCATCGAAGAGAACGAGCTGCGCAGCCTAGAGGGGCTCTACCTGCTGGAGCTCGAGCGGGAAGGGCGCCTGATCAGTCCGGTGGGGCCCGAGGAGATCCTGCAGGCCGATGACACCCTGGTGTTTACCGGCGAGGTGGGCAAGGTGCAGGCGCTGCAGCGTTTTCCCGGGCTCAAGCTGTTCGGCCACCAGGCCGATGACCTGCTGGCGACAAATCTGGTGGAGGTGGTGGTTTCGCACGAATCGGAGCTGGCCGGCCAGACCCTGCAGGACGTCGACTTCCGTAGCATGTTCAACGCGGGGGTGGTGGGCATTCGCCGCGGTGGCAAGCGGCTGGAGGGGCAGCTGGGTCAGATCCCGCTGCGCGTGGGCGACTGCCTGGTGCTGGCGGTGGGCAGCGACTTCCGCCAGCACCGCAATATCGAGCGCAACTTCCATCTACTCAGCGGCAGCTTCAAGCGTCCCCAGCTCAAGCGCACCGAGAGCATGCTGACGCTGGCCGGCTTCGCGGCGGTGATCGGCCTGGCGGCCCTGGAGTGGTTACCACTGTTCCACGGCCTGCTGCTGCTGATGGCCGGGCTGGTGGCCGGTAAGGTGCTCAGTACTGCGGAACTACGTCGACGTTTCCCCTTCGAACTGTGGCTGATCATCGGCTCGGCGCTGGCCATCGCCCAGGGGTTGGAAAGTTCCGGCGCCGCGGCGCTGCTCGCCCAGGGCATGCAGACGCTGTTTTCCGGCTACGGCATCTATGCAGCTTTTGTTGGTTGCTACCTGATGACTCTGCTGCTTACCGAGACCGTCACCAACAACGCCGCCGCAGCCCTGGCCTTCCCCATTGCCTGGACCACCGCCCAGGCCTTCGGCGCCGACCCCATGCCCTTCATCATGGCCGTAGCCTATGGCGCCAGCGCCTGCTTCCTGGTCCCCTACGGCTACCAGACCCACCTGATGGTCTACTCTCCCGGCCGCTATCGAATCAGTGATTTCATCAAGACCGGGCTACCGGTGAGCCTGACCTACTCGGCCGGGGTGCTGCTGCTGACGCCGGTGGTGTTTCCTTTCTGAGCAAGGCCATACAAAAAAACGCCGGACCCCTTGGGGGCCCGGCGCTGTGTGCCTGAAGCGAGTGCCGCTTAGAAGCGGTAGGTGACACCCGCGCCAACGGTCAGCGGGTTCAGGCTGACGTCGGCGACACCCTGGCCACCCTGCTCGAACTCGGCCTCGACATCGGCGTAACGGGCGAAGCCGGTAGCGCTGATGTTCTCGGTGAGGGTCAGGTCCATGCCCAGCTGGCCGACGACGCCGTAGCTGTCATCAACATCCATGCCGGCACCGCTCACGCTTGAGAAGCGGGTGTAGTTCAGACCCACGCCGATGAACGGCTGGACACGCGCCGCCTCGATGCCACCCAGCGGGTAGTACTGGACCAGCAGGTTGACCGGCATCCGATCCAGGGTGCCGGACTGGCTGCCGACCTGATAATCGTGCTCCACGTCCTCGCCGAGGCCCAGCTCCATGCCCAACTTATCGCTGAAGAGATAGCCGCCGGCCAGGCCGAAGGCATTCTCGCGGGAGACGTTGTTGTTATCGTCGATGTCGGACTTCTCGAACTCACCGCGCACATAGACGTCGCCGGCCTGGTAGGCCATGGCCTGACTGGCAACCAGCGAGAGGGCCAGGGTGCTTGCGGCAATCACGGGGATCATGCGCATGTGTAAATCTCCTTGGGGTGGTGGTCCATGCTGAGTCTACATAAGTAGCCTGTGGAACGCGAACACTAGCATCAGTACTATTTTAAGAAAGGCGAACGATGTTTTCCAATTCTTCTGTTCCCAACACTCGCATCTTGGCAAATCTGCATAAAAACTGCGTTGTGAAAGGGTGTTTCTGGCGGGGATTCCATAGGGTTCGGCGTAGCCCTTGGGGTCTGACCCCAAGGGCGCGGCACCGTGCTAATAGCGCCCCGGCCTCCCACAATTCCGCTTGGCCGCTTGGCCGCTTGGCCGCTTCTACTCCCACGCCTTGTCGTGTTCGTCCCAGTAGTCGCCCAGATCGCGCTCTTCGGTCATCCCGTAGAGTCCGTAGCGGCGATCAAGGGTGGCGCCACCGTCGCGGGTCAGGGGGCGCCAGCTGAGGCCGGCACGTGAACGGCTCGAGCGGGTGAACATCGCATCCAGCGGAATCGACAGGTAGAGCCCCTTGTCGAAGCTGCCCTCGCCGAAGTCATCGCCGGCATCGGTCCAGGTGCCCCAGGCGCCGACCCGCACGCCGGAGTCGAACTCGCGTGACAGGTCCAGCGTGGTGCCCACATCGCCTGCAAGATAGCGACCCACGCTCAGCTTCGCCAAAACATCCTCGACCCCGGTCTCAAGGTAGCCGGTCAGGTGGCCCGTCCAGGTCTCGTAGTCACGCAGATCGAAGCGCTGCTCGAAATCACGCTGGCGCACCCAGTTCACGTCCAGGCCCAGGGCGAGCGGGCTGTTGAAGGGTCGATAGAGTAGCTCGCCGCCGGCACCGGCATACATCATCTCCAGCAGGCCACCATAACCCATGGCGTACCAGTCATCGCCGAGCTGGGCGGTGCGGGTGTACTGCAGATTCTCGATCCCCAGACTGGATTCGGCCAGGTAGTCGCCGATGAAGGTGCGCACACGGGGCAGGGCGGACTCGGCGATGTAGTCGTACTCGTCGAAGTTATCGAACAGGGTCAGCGCCAGCTGGCCCGAGAGCCAGCCGTTGCGGTCGGTACGATAGTCGCCACCCAGCACCGCCATCAGCCGGTAGAGGTAGCCGTCGGGGCCGCCGAAGTTCTGGTCGACGCGTGGCCCCAAGCTCCACTGGAAGCCCCGGGGCTCCTGCTCGTAGAGAACTTCGCCGCGCGGCTCGTCGAGCTTGGCATGGGCATAGAGGCCATACAGGTGGTCGTCTTCCTGCCTGGTGGAGCGCGTGCCAGTTACCAGGGCCTCACGGTCGTGCACGTCCTCACGCAGCGATAGGCCGAGCGTCTCCCAGCGAAAGCGAAACCGCTCCACCTCGTCCTCGGCCTGGGCGTTGAGGATGCGCCCGGCGCGGATCTCGCTCTGCAGCAGCGAGGGGTACTTCACCGGCTCCCCGGTGACGACGAGGTCGCGGCCGTCACGGGTGATGCGCGATACCGCGATGCCTGCGTTCTCCTGCAGTTCCTGGCTGACCGTGGTCCAGTTATCCCGGGGGGGCGCCGTCGGATCGGCGGGCGGCGGATCACGCTTGATCTGGCTGAGCCCGGCCAGGTCCACTGCGTAGCTGATGCCGGCCATGGCAGTATCGCCGCGCTGCCAGCCGGCGCGCAGCTCCAGGTTGTCGGCCAGCGCCAGGCGGGCGCCGACATTGAAGCGAGTATCCTGGGGCTGGTCGTTGTCCTGGGGCTCGTTGCTGTAGTCATTGCCTTCATACTCCAGCTGCAACACCAGCGGGTCCCAGGGCGTCTGGTACTCAACGCCGCCGAACAGCGCCGCTGGTCCGCGGAACAGGTCATCCAGGGCGAACTCGCCCCCCTGGTCGCCACCTCCGTCGCCGGGCCGGGTATCGAAGCGATCATGCAGCGCCCCTAGTGGACTATCCATGTCGTCGGCATTACCCAGATAGCCCCAGCCCAGCCCCAGGGTGAAGTCGAAGTCATACCAGCGCTTGGTAGCCACCAAGTACTCCGCGCCGAACAGCGTGGTGCCGCCCAGGTCGCGCAGACCCAAGGCCAGCTGAGGCCAGTAGCGGCTCTCTTCGCGCAGGCGCAGCTTGATGTCGATGCCCTTGTCGAGGTTGGGGCGCTCCTCGTCGGCGGCGGCGTACTGGCGGTTCTCAACCTCCACGTACCGAAAGCCCCCCTCAAGCCATTCAGTCGGCTGAAAGAACAGGCTGTAGCGGCGATAAGGCGCTGTGCGGCTCCACCCCGCCAGCATGCTACCCACCGGTGCCATGCGCGCGCTGGGCGTCTGCATCAGGCCGATGCCGCCGAAGTCGCTCTGGCCAGAGCCTAGGCCACTTGCGAGGGCAGGGGAAGCCACAAGGGAGACTGCGGGAAGAGCAGCAAGTAGCGGGAGGGTTGAAAGTACAAAGTGACAAGAAGAAAGTCCCTCTCTGCACTCATTTCGCTTCGACGCCTTGGCACCCATCAATTGCCCCTTTCTACTTTCCACTTCCCACTCATTCCCTTCCCCCTTTCCGCCCGTCATTCCTCTGCTCCAGTAACCTCTTGAATCTCGCACTCATCCCCCGGCAACCTTGTTGCCAGGTACGCTGGCAGCCGCTGATTGACGAGCCGCCGAGCCGTCGAGTCGATGGAGGCGGGCAGTTCCAGCATTACACGGCTCCCCGGGGTGAGGGGCGTTTCCTGGTGGTTCCAGGCCATTATTCCGCGCCGGTGCTGCTCACCGCTGGGGGTGATCAATGCGGCGTGTTCTGCGCCCTGGCGTGCGGCACTTCCGGCGATCTGGTCGAGTGCCTGTGACAGCGTCATGTCGGGCTGCCAAGGGAGTCTCGATACCCCGCCCAGATGCCAGACCTCGACCCATGTCGGCACTGCGCAGTGCCCCCAGTAATGAAATGCGGACAGCGGTGGATCGCGGCGCCGGTCGGCACCCAGCCAGGGCAGGTCATGCCGCCCAGGGGTTCTAGCAGGGACCGCGCTTGAGGCCTCGAGCTCACGTTGCCAGGCGCCAAGCGCCGCGATCAGGCCGTCGGCACCATCGAGCCGGGCACGGCGCCTCAGTGTCTCGAGTTCGGCGATCAGCCGCCGGCGCTGCGGCTCCACTGCCTCGACGGTAGCGTGTTCGAGGGCGAAGGCATGGGTCCACACCACGCGCTCCCCGCTTCGCTGCAGGGTGTCGAGCCAGGCGTCGGACAGGCGAACGTGTGGCGATGGCTGCGGTTCGGGCTGTTGGGCGGTGGCGCCCAGTGGCATCAGCAACCAACTGGCTGCAAGGCACACCGCCAGCGTGCGAGTGGCTACCACCATGGTCTGGCTACCTCCCAGCGAATCGTGGGGCCGTCTGGCCAGGCTTGTTCCTCGCCGGCCCATAGCCGATGGTTCTGTGGGTCGCGCCACAGCACGCCTTCCGTGACGTCACCGTTATCCCAGTTCAGCACCTGTGTGCAGGGCTGGAGGGTCAGCGTGGCCAGCGGCAAATCGAAGGGCCTGGCCTCGTCGCAGCGTAGCTCGCCTTCTGCGGTCATACGCCTGGGCAGTCCCTGTTCATCCTGCCAGCTACGAGTCACCTCGAAGGGCGCCGGCTCGGCTTGCTGCCATGGCACTTCGGCATCTCCGCGGAGGCGATAGGCGGTATCCAGCAGGTTGTGGGCCAGGCCCACGGTGGTGTGCAGCGCCTCATGGCGCAGGGCGATCAATCCCTGATGGCCGGTTGGCCAGTAGGTTTCCGCGTTACCCTGGGCGCCCAGCACCACCAGCCCTCGGCGGTCGCCGGTGTCGATGTTGATGGTAGCGAAGGGGATCTCGTCGGCCCGTGCCGCGGGGTCGGCCTCGCTCACGCCCAGGGCATCCTCGAACATTGTGGTGATCAGCGATCCACCGCCGTTGGCGCAGCCCGTCAGGGTGAGCGGCAGCAGGGTGGCGCCTAACAGGCAGGCAGGGCGTAGACGTAAGAGAGCCGCCCGCAGGCGGCTCTGTGCGTTCACGTTGCCGTGTATAACCATCGGCATTCGCGACTCCGATCAGTTGGTGCCAGTGGTGCCAGTGGTGCCAGTGGTGCCAGTGGTGCCAGTGGTGCCAGTGGTGCCAGTACCGCTGTCACTACCGGAGATAGCGGCGATCAACGCCACGGCAATGCCAGCGCCAACGCCAACGGTCAGTGCCGGGTTTTCACTTGCTGCATTGGCCAGGCCTGAAGCCCCACCGCTTTGCGGGGCGTTGTCACTGGCGCCTTGCGCCATGGCCAGGGGAGTGCTGAGCATACCGGTGATGGCGATCAGCGCCATGCCCTTCTTGGCGAAAGCGTTCTTGGCAAAAGTATTCTTCATCGTGTCCATCCTCCATGTTGCTGTTCCCGGGCACGACCCGTACACGGGCTTCATCGACTGTCCGGCCTTAGGGTAATCGCTAATCCGGCGTTTGTCTCGTCCTGAGCACTGTGTTTAACAGAAATTCATGGGTGGCGAAACCTGGTGGCAGCGATTGGCTCGCCCCCGTGTAAGAGATCTCCTACACGGGGGCAGGTCGGGCTCCTGATGCTGGAATCGTCATCGTTTGTTCATGTATAGTCGCCACCCTCGAAACCCTAGTAAAGAAAGTTAGCGGCAGCACCTCTACTTTGGTTGTTGCTTGATGCAGACGCTTGAAAATTAATTTTAGTTCGCGAACAATCGCTTGCGGATACTTTACAATCAGCGAAACCAGGCCTCGGGGATGCGCCATGACACCTCGGGGCGGTAGCGTGTCCCGATCCCTTATTACTCATCTCAGCAGGCACGAGCCAATGTTAAATCCAACGTCGATCAAACTGCTGGCGGTGCTTGGTGGCGCCCTGTGGCTGACTGGCTGCGCTTTCGCCCCCGGGAGCCACTTCGATTCCAGCGTCGAGGGCGCGCCCATCGATGACCTGGTGGAGATCGAACCCATCACCCCGGGGCTGGTCAGTGCCCTGCAGCCGGCGCAAGGCGTGGAGCCCGGCAATGCCGATCTGCAGCAGCTTGCCGCTCAGCAGGGTGCCGCCATCGACGATTACGACTACCGCATCGGCAGGGGGGATGTGCTCAGTATCATCGTCTACGACCACCCCGAACTGACGATTCCCGCCGGCAGTGAGCGCAGCCCCGCAGAGTCGGGCAACATCGTGCATCGTGACGGTACCATCTTCTACCCCTATATCGGGCGTGTTCAGGTTGAAGGCAGGAGTGTGGCCGAGGTGCGCGACCTCATCGCCAGTCGCCTGCAGACCTACATCTCGGAGCCCCAGGTCGAGGTGCGCATCGCCGCGTTCAAGTCGCAGGAGGTGCAGATTACCGGAGAGGTGAAAAGGCCGGGCGCTCAGCCGATCACCAACGTACCGCTGACCCTGCTGGATGCCATCGGCCAGGCCGGAGGTCTCGACACGGAGGCCAACTGGCACGAGGTGCAGTTCACCCGTGCAGGGAAGACTCGGCGAATCTCGCTCTACGCCATGCTCAACGAGGGGGAGTTGGCCCGCGATATCCTGCTCCAGGATGGCGACGTTATCCATGTGCCCGATGTTGGCAACCAGCAGGTCTACGTGATGGGTGAGGTAGGCGAGCCCCAGGCGCTTTCCATGGGGCGCACGCGGTTGACCCTCACCGATGCGCTCGCCCAGGCCGGCAGCTTCAAGGAGGCCAGCGCCAACGCCAGCGGCATCTTCGTCTTCCGGCGCGCTCCGGCGACCAGCGGCAAGCTGGCCACCGTCTACCAGCTGGATGCACGCAATGCAGCGGCCATGGTGCTGGGCACGCAGTTTGCCCTGCAGCCCACCGATATCGTCTATGTCACCTCCACCCCGCTGGGACGTTGGAACCGGGTGATCGGCCAGCTGCTGCCCACCGTTACCGCGGTCTACCAGGTGACCCGCGCCGTAAACGATGCTAACGAACTGAGAGACGATCTCTGATGTTCGATCGCATCCTGGTAGTCTGCATCGGTAACATCTGCCGTAGCCCCGTCGCCGAAGCCATGCTTCGCCAGGCCCTGCCCGGCAAGCGGCTGAGCTCCGCGGGCCTCGGTGCCCTGGTCGGCCAGGGCGTCGACCCCACCGCGCGAGAGTTCGCCGAAGCTGACGGCCTCGACGTTTCCGCCCACGCCGCCCGCCAACTCAACCGCGAGATCCTCGCCGGCGTCGACTTGGTGTTGGTGATGAGCGACAGCCAGCGCCGCGCCGTCGGCGAGATCTCTCCCGAAGCGCTTGGCAAGACCATGACGCTCGGCAAGTGGCTCGACGGCGGCAACGGCCAGGACATCCCCGACCCCTATCGCAAGAGCCGAGAAGCGTTTGAGCATGTGCATGAGCTGCTCAAGGAAGCCACCGAAGCCTGGGCAGCCCGCCTGTAGGAGCCCAGATTCTGGGCGATGGCGCCGCAGGCGCCCGGTGGTGTTCCCGTGGCCGCTTCGATCGCTGATAAATCGCGCTCCCACAATGTTGCTTTCAGCACATATTTTTCTTTGACTCACGACATAGCGCATCCATGACCGAATCTTCCAACACAGCTCCCCCACGTTCGGCCCCGGCCGACGACGAGATCGACCTCGGCCGCCTGTTTGGCCTTCTCCTCGATCACAAGTGGCTGATCATCGCCATCACCTTCGTGTTTGCCCTCGGTGGGGTGACCTATGCGCTGTTGGCGACGCCGGTGTACCAGGCCGATGCGCTGGTGCAGGTAGAGGAGAAGTCCGGCATGGCCAATCCGCTGGAGGACGTGCGCTCGATGCTGGGCGAGCAGCCTTCCGCGGATACCGAGTTAGGCATCATCAAGTCGCGCATGGTGCTAGGCCAGGCCGTGGACCAGCAGCGCCTGGACCTGGTGGTCACCCCGCAGCGCCTGCCTGTGGTGGGGGAGTTCCTGGTTCGCCGTGGGATGGAGCGTCCGGATTTCGCCGAAAATAGCGTATGGGCCGGCGAGACGATCAATATCGGCGACTTCCAGGTGACGCCTGACTACGTGGGGCAACCCTTCCAGCTTAAGGTGATCGACGCTCAGCGCTATTCCGTCAGCCTGGAGGGCGAAGACCTGGGCGAGGGCCAAGTTGGCACGCAAGCGAGTTTCCTTAATGGTGATGTCACCCTGCGGGTCGCCGAGATCCAAGCGGGGCAGGGGGCCACCTTCACCCTGCAGCGGCGCTCACGCCTGGCCACGATCATGGGTCTGCGCAGCCGGCTGAGTATTAGCCCCCAGGGCAAGGATAGCGGCCTGCTCGACCTCTCCTTGACCGATACAGATCCCGGCCGCGCAAACCGTGTGTTGGACGCCATTACCCAGATCTACCTGACCCAGAACGTGCAGCGCCAAGCCGCCGAGGCCGAGCAGAGCCTGGCGTTCCTCGAGGAGCAGGCGCCCCAGGTGCGCGAGGAGCTGACCGCGGCGGAGAACAGCCTCAACAGCTATCGATCCGAACGCGACAGCGTGGACCTCTCCCTCGAGACCCAGTCGATCCTCGAGCGCATCGTCGACTTAGAGAAGCAGCTTAATGAGCTGGAGTTCACTGAGGCCGAGGTCTCGCGGCGTTTTACGCCCAGCCACCCCACCTACTCGGCGCTGCTGGAGAAGAAGGCCCAGCTGCGCCAGCAGCGAGATCGCTTGGAAGAGCAGGTGGACAGCCTGCCCGAGACCCAGCAGCAGGTGCTGCGCATGCGCCGCGACGTGGAGGTCAACCAGCAGGTCTACGTCCAGCTCCTCAACAAGATCCAGGAGATGCAGATCGCCCGGGCCAGCACCGTGGGCAACGTGCGCATCATCGACGATGCCGTGGCGCAACCTAATCCCATCGAACCCAAGAAGCCGCTAATCGTGGTGCTGGCCACCCTGCTCGGCGGCATGCTGGCAGTGGGCCTGGTGCTTGTACGCGGCCTGCTGCGCCGTGGCGTGGAGTCTCCCGAGCAGATCGAGGATGCTGGGCTGGCGGTCTACGCTACCGTGCCGCGTTCGGAAGAGCAGCAGAAGCTGATTCGTCGGGTCAAGCACAAGAAAGACAAGCACGCCAGAGAGGTATCTACCGCGGTTCTCGCCGAGCGCGCCCCGGCCGACACTGCCATCGAGGCGCTGCGCGGCCTACGCACCAGCCTGCACTTCGCCATGCTCGAGGCCACGGATAACCGACTGGTGATCACCGGCGCCAGCCCCGGCATCGGCAAGAGCTTCGTCTCCACCAACCTCGCCGCGGTGTGTGCCCAATCGGGCCAGCGCGTGCTGGTGGTGGATGCCGACATGCGCAAGGGCCACATCCACAACGCCTTCGGCGGACGCAGCCACGATGGCCTTTCCGAACTGCTCACCGGCAAGCTCAGCCTGGACGAGGCGATCCGAAAATCTCGCGTGGAGGGCCTGCATTATATGGCCCGCGGCGAAGCGCCGCCCAACCCCTCCGAGTTGCTGATGCACGAGCGCTTCGGCGAGTTTCTGGCCGAAGCCAGCGAGCGCTACGACCTGGTGATAATCGACACGCCGCCGGTCCTCGCGGTCACCGACCCTTCCATCGTCGGCCGCCAGTGTGGCACTACCCTGATGGTCGCACGCTTCCAGCGCAACCCGGTGAAGGAGATCCAGATCGCCACCCGCCGCCTGGAGAACGCCGGCGTTACCGTCAAGGGCGCCATCCTCAACGCCATGGAGCGCAAGGCGTCAACGGCCTACGGCTATGGTTATTACAACTACGCATATAAGTAAGGGGCAAGGGGCAAGGAAGAATCAGTCTGCCAGTAGCATCATCTTGCAAGTTGAACAGCTGAAAAAATCCTGGCACTTATACCCTGCGCATATTCCTGAACGACATTGATGAATCGCTCGGTAACTTCGCTTATCGCTAGGTTCATTAAAAATCAATGGGTTAAGTAGGTCGCTTTCGCCACAATGCGGCATCACCCCGCCAAATGGCGGGGCCTTTGACGAAACGGCCGATGCCGCCATATGGCGGACACACTCCGCCAATTGGCGGGCCCAGATGCTCCGCCAGATTGCTGCCAATGGCCATTTATCACGCAGTCGCCATGCTTGTGATGGCCTCCTGGATACCGCAGATACTGCGCTTATTTATTGAATTCAGAATTGCGATTCCTCACTCTTACCGACACTGATATATAGCCATGAAACTCCTCATCACCGGCGGCGCGGGCTTTATCGGTTCGGCCGTGATTCGTCATATCATCTGCCACACCGCCGACAGCGTCGTCAACGTCGACAAGCTGACCTACGCAGGCAACTTGGAATCGCTCAGCGAGATCGCCGACAGCGACCGCTACGCTTTCGAGCAGGTCGATATTTGCGACCGCGCCGAAGTGGAGCGTGTCTTCCGCGAGCATCGGCCGGATGCGGTGATGCACCTCGCCGCCGAAAGCCACGTCGATCGCTCCATCGACGGTCCCGCCGCGTTTATTGAAACCAATATCGTCGGCACCTACACGCTGTTGGAAGCCGCCCGCGCCTACTGGAACGGCTTGGATGCCGAACGCCGCGACGCCTTCCGCTTCCACCACATCTCCACCGATGAGGTGTACGGGGACCTGGAAGGGCCAGACGGGTTTTTCACCGAGGAGACTTCCTACGCCCCCAGCTCCCCTTACTCGGCCAGCAAGGCCAGCTCGGATCACCTGGTGCGCGCCTGGCAGCGCACCTACGGCCTGCCGACGTTGATCACCAACTGCTCCAACAACTACGGGCCCTATCACTTCCCCGAGAAGCTGATCCCGCTGATGATCCTCAACGCCCTGGAAGGCAAGGCGTTGCCGGTTTACGGAAAGGGCGAGCAGATCCGCGACTGGCTCTACGTGGAAGACCACGCCCGCGCGCTCTTCAAGGTGGTCACAGAAGGCGAGGTAGGGGAGACCTACAACATCGGCGGCCATAACGAGAAGCAGAACATCGAGGTGGTGAATACCATCTGCGCGCTCCTCGATGAGCTGGCGCCATCGCCGCACTCACCCCATGCGAGCCTGATCACCCATGTGGCAGACCGCCCTGGCCACGACCTGCGCTACGCCATCGACGCCGGCAAGATCGAGCGGGAGCTGGGCTGGCGACCGGAAGAGACCTTCGAATCCGGCATCCGCAAGACGGTGCAGTGGTACCTCGACAACTTGGAATGGTGCCGTCGCGTGCAGGACGGCAGCTACCAGCGCGAGCGGCTGGGCACGACCACTCACGTGTAGGAGCGCAGATCCTGCGCGATCCATCGCCAAGCGGTGGCAGCCACAGAACACTGAAAGGAATCACCATGGCACGTAAAGGCATCATTCTCGCCGGCGGCTCCGGCACCCGGCTCTACCCCATCACCATGGGCGTCTCCAAGCAGCTGCTGCCGATCTACGACAAGCCGATGATCTACTACCCGCTCTCCGTGCTCATGCTGGCCGGCATTCGCGAGGTGCTGATCATCACCACCCCGGAAGACCTGCCCAGCTTCCAGCGCCTGCTGGGAGATGGTAGCCAGTTCGGCATCGAGCTGACCTATGCCGAGCAGCCCAGCCCCGATGGCCTGGCCCAAGCCTTCATCATCGGCGAGGAGTTTATCGGTAGCGATAGCGTCTGCCTGGTACTGGGCGATAACATCTTCTATGGTCAGGGCTTCTCTCCCAAGCTCAAGGAAGCCTCGGCGCGAGCCAGCGGTGCCACGGTATTCGGCTACCAGGTGAAGGATCCGGAGCGATTCGGCGTGGTCGAGTTCGATGCCAGCAAGCGCGCCATCTCCATCGAGGAAAAGCCGGCCAAGCCCAAGTCCCACTACGCGGTCACTGGCCTCTACTTCTACGACAACTATGTGATCGAGATCGCCAAGGGTGTAGAGCCGTCGCACCGCGGCGAGCTGGAGATCACCAGCGTCAACCAGGCGTATCTGGACCGCGGCGACCTTAACGTGGAGCAGCTGGGCCGCGGCTTTGCGTGGTTGGATACCGGCACCCACGAGAGCCTGCTTGAAGCCGCCCAGTTCGTGGAAACCATCGAATGCCGCCAAGGCTACAAGATCGCCTGCCTGGAAGAGATTGCCTGGCGTAACGGCTGGATGAGCACTGCCGAGATGGTGGCCGCCGGCGAGCGTTTGGCCAAGAACGGCTATGGGCAGTATCTGCTCTCCCTGATCGAAGACGAATAAGTTCTTCCCTGCTTCACTCCCTCCCAACGGTTCTCGCCATGATTCCTGTGACCAAGCCCTATCTGCCCAGCCGGGAAAAGCTGGATCGCTACATCGACGGCATCTACGAGGGTCAGTGGCTGACCAACAATGGCCCGCTGGTGCAGGAGTTGACGCGGCGGCTGGAGGAGTACCTGGGGATTGAGAATCTGCTGCTTGTCTCCAACGGCACCCTGGCGCTGCAGATCGCCTACCGAGCACTGGGCATAAGCGGAAGTGAAGCACCTGCGGAAGCGATCACGACCCCCTTCACCTTTGTGGCCACGGCCAGCTCGTTGAAGTGGGCAGGGGTAGATCCGCTTTTCGTGGATATCGACGCTGAGACCTGGTGCCTGGACCCTGCGCTTGTCGAATCAGCCATCACGCCCCTTACCCGTGCCATTGTGCCTGTTCACGTGTTTGGCAACGCCTGTGACGTGGAAGCCATAGACGAGCTTGGTCGCCAGCACGGTTTGAAGGTGGTCTACGACGCCTCCCATGCGTTTGGCATAACCTACAAGGGGGAAAGCCTGCTCAAGCACGGGGACGCCGCCACGCTGAGCTTTCACGCCACCAAGCTGTTCCACACCGGCGAGGGCGGGGCGATCATCTTCAAGCGCAAGGAAGACCTGGAGCGGGCGAAGAAAATGATCAACTTCGGCATCACCGGGCCGGAGAGCATTGAAGAGGTCGGCATCAACGCCAAGATGAATGAGTTTCAGGCGGCGATGGGATTGTGTGTGCTGGACGAAATGGAAGAAAACCTGAAAGCCCGTGCAGCGGTCTGGCACCGGTACGAACAGGCGCTGAGCCAGATCCTCCAACTGCAAGCAAAACCGGAAGCACTGGATTACAACTACGCCTACTTCCCGGTGGTGTTCGAAAGCGAGGAACAGGCTGTGCGAGTACTGGACACACTGAAAGAGAACGGCGTGCTGGCCAGACGGTATTTTTACCCTTCGTTGGAAAATGTAGCGTGCCTGAATTCACAGTTAGAGCAGCCGGTATCTAAGGATATTGCCAGTAGGATACTGTGTTTGCCGATTTATGCGGAGCTTGCGCTTGAAGTCCAGAGCCACGTAAGCCATGTGATTGATGCGGAGCTGAAGGCATGAAGCTGGCAGTCATGCAGCCTTATTTGTTTCCTTATATTGGCTATTTTCAGCTAATTCATGCTTCAGATCTGTTTCTTATCTATGATGATGTTGCCTATATTAAACAGGGTTACATCAACCGAAACACTATATCGTCGCCAAATGGTGTGGCGCGCTTTACTATTCCAGTGCCAGGCGCCTCTTCAAATAAGCTGATAAAAGAGCTATCTTTTTCGAGCGATGTGACCAAGGTGTTAAGGACGATCGAGCAAAGCTACTCCAAAGCGCCGAATTTTGCAGAGGTATTTCCTCTGGTTGAAAGGGTTCTTCAGCACGAAGACCGATCTATTGCCTCGGTATGCATGAGAAGTTACCAAGAGATTTTTTCGTATCTTGGTATTCAGAAGCGGTTCAGAAAAACAAGTGAGCTTGATTATGACCGAACAGTATCTGCTAAAGACCGACTGATTGCGTTGAGTCATAAGTTTGGAGCCGATTGCTACATTAACACACCTGGTGGGCGTTCTCTTTATTTTAAAGATGATTTCGAAAAGAGTGGTGTCAGCCTTAAATTTATTGATACCTTGCCGCTCCAGTACCAGCAAGAAAACAGAGAGTTTGTGCCGAATCTCTCAATTATTGATGCCCTCATGAATTGCTCAAGATCTGAAATTGGACGTCTGTTAAGAATGTATGCCCTTAACTAAGACTAATGTAGAAGTGAGAATATATTTTCATGGTGGCTGACAAAAAAGCCAAGTCTCTAGGTGGATATCAAGGGTTGGAGCTTCCATTCTATGGGGCCGACCTTGATAAATGTAAGGTGAAAACTAATTCGGCGCGGTCAGCGTTAAGAATAATACTTAGTGAACTGACACCAAAGAAAATTTGGTTGCCTGCCTATACGTGCGACGCAGTAGTCCAATCAGTAGAGGCTGTGGGTATAGAGAAGGAGTACTATCGGCTCACCTCCTCATTCGATGTTGATGCCTCTGTAAGAGTTGGTGGCGATGAATGCATCTTGATTGTGGATTACTTTGGCCTGTCTGGCGATGCGGTATGCCGAGGTTTGAACCGGTTTGGGCATCGAAATACGATTGTTGATTGCTCTCAGGCCTACTTCTCTGAATATTCAGAAGCGCTGGCTACCATTTACTCACCCCGAAAGTTCTTCGGCCTTCCCGACGGAGGGCTTCTGTTTTCGGACGATCCACGCATCAAACAACCAGATATTAGAGATACAACCTCCGAAAGTCGCATGGGGCATTTGATTAGTAGAATCACGGAAAGTCCCGAAGCGGCTTATAAAAAGTACCAGGATGCCGAAGAGGCGATTGGCGAACTTCCTGTTCAAGGCATGTCTAGACTCACGGAGAGGCTCTTGCGGTCGGTTAATTACGATGCCGCCAGAGTTTCACGTACCCGTAATGCGCAGTACCTGGACAAAAAACTCGGGGAATACAACAAGCTAAGCTTGGAGATCGGCGAGGATATCGCTCCGCTGTGTTATCCGTTTCTTCCAAACACAGCAACAGCCAGTCGGGCAGAATTGATTAAAAACCGTGTATTCGTGCCGAGCTATTGGCCGGAGGTACTCCAGCGCTCAGAAGGAGGAAGCTTTGAGTGGGATATGGTAACAAACGGTTTGTTCCTGCCATGTGACCAGCGCTATACCGAAGAAGATATGGAAAGGCTCGTAAGCCTGTTGGCAATCAGATAAAAGGTATTTATACGTGGCTGTTCCTGAAAATCGGACAGAAAAATACGCACGAGTCTCCGCTCTTGAAGTGCTACTGAAAGATCTCAACGGCAACCTTACTGGTGCCAATGAGGCTTTTCTAAAACACTCGGAAGAGCGCTTTTCTAAAATCTTTCTGATGGGGCCGCACCGCTCTGGTAGCACCCTGTTTACGCAATGGCTAGCAAACACTGGCCTTGCCGCCTACCCAACCAATATGCTCTCCCGCTTTTTCGGAGCACCGCTGGTAGGCGCAAAAATCCAGCAACTATTGACGGACCCGCGTTACAACTTTCGTAACGAAATCCTGGATTTCAACTCCGACATAAATTTCAGCTCCGACAACGGCAAAACCAAGGGTGCGCTGGCCCCGAACGAATTCTGGTACTTCTGGCGCCGTTTCTTGCCTTTCGAAGAGCTGGATTACTTGCCTGGCGAGGAATTACGTGAGAAAGGTAACCTGGCAGGGTTCCGTGATGAGTTGAATGCGCTGGCGAATATCTTTGAAAAGCCGTTCGCCATGAAAGCCATGATCATGAACCAGAATATCCCGGAGCTTGCCGAACAATTCGATAAGCCACTGTTCATCTGGATTCGGCGCGACCCGATCTTCAACATCCAGTCTGCACTGGAAGCCCGAAAGCGCCAGTACGGCGACATCAACACCTGGTACTCGTTCAAGATCAAAGAATACCCGGAGCTGAAAAGCCTCGACCCACTGGAATCCGTCGCCGGCCAGATCGCGGCCATCAATCGCTCGGTAGAACAAGGCATTGCCGCGTTGCCAGATCACAAAAAGTTGGTGGTTCAGTATGAAGACTTTTGCCAGCGTCCGGAGTACTACTACAACGAGATCACCCGCCGGCTGATAGAGCAAGGTGGAGTGAGTGCGGAGCAGGTGCCGGAGTACTCCGGTGAGGCGAGCTTCTCGAATACTAATCGTTGGCGATTGGAGGAGTATTCGCAGGAGGATGCGGAGCGGGTTTATCAGAAAATTGTGGACCATTACTAATGACAGCAGCGGCAATTAGCAAGGTAAAGCGGAAAGCAAAACAAGCCGCATCGGACCTTAACAAACGAATAAAAGCGGCCGGAAAAGAGAAAGTCTTTTGCATCGGCAGAAATAAAACAGGCACTACCTCACTGAAAGCCGCTTTCGAAGCCCTCGGTTACCCCGTTGGTAACCAGCGCAAAGCCGAAGTACTCACCGGCACCCATTACTTCGAAGCCAACTTCCAGCCCATTGTAGATTACTGCAAGTCTGCCCAGGTGTTTCAGGATGTGCCCTTCAGCTATCCGGAAACCTATAAGCATCTCGACAAAGCCTATCCGGGCAGCAAGTTTATCCTGACGGTGAGAGACGACGCGGAGCAGTGGTATCGCTCAATCACCCGGTTTCACGCCAAGAACTTCGGCAAGGATGGTCGGATTCCCACTGCAGAAGACCTGAAAGCGGCTCAGTACGTATGGCCCGGCTTTATGTACAACGTCGTGCGTGTACATGGCACGACAGACGATGACCCGTACAACAAAGAAACCATGATTGCCCACTATGAGCGATACAACCGCGAAGTGATCGAATACTTCAAGGATCGCCCGAACGACCTCTTGGTGATCAACGTAGCGGAAAAGGACGCGTACCAGAAGTTTGTTGAGTTTCTGGGTGTAGATTCGTCATTTGACGATTTTCCTTGGGAAAATAGAACTTGAGGTGCGAGCTAAATGCTTAAATCAGTTTCCATAAAGTTAAAAAAACACATCGAACATAGTGTACTTGGAGGACACAAACCGGATTTTATGATCATAGGTGCCCAGAAATGTGGTACTACTTCTTTATTTTCTTATCTTGATGAGTTGGCCTCTTTCTCAGGCTCTCAACCCAAAGAGGTCCATTATTTTGATCGGGAAGACAACTTTCGAAAGGGACATCGTTGGTATGAATCGCGTTTCCTGAAAAAGACTCACGGAAACCAGCTATTTTTTGAGGCTTCTCCAACTTATCTATGCAGAGAGAAAGTTCCTGCGAGGCTAAAAGCTTATAATCCCGACCTGAAACTGATACTAATATTGCGCGAACCTACCGCCAGAGCGTACTCAGCATGGAATATGTATCGGCAATGGAGTGAGGAAGGCATCCTGCCATGGAGCATCGCCAACGATCAATACGGAAGGAAAGAAAGTCCAATATATAGTACCTTTTTCAAAAGTGGGTGCCCGTCTTTTACAGACTATATTCAGCTTGAAATGGAATTGATCAAGAACGGGGATACGGAAGAAGAGCCTAGCCTTTTGCGTCGGGGGCTGTACAAGCAACAAATTGAGCGCTACGTTAACTTGTTCGGATGGGATAATATCCTCGTTCTGGGCTTCAATGAGCTCAAAAATGATAGCGAATCCGTAATTCGAAAGTGCCATGAGTTCTTGGGTGTTCCATACCAAGCTCAGGTGGCTGCCCCGGACGAGAAAGAAATCAAGAACAAGCGTTCCTATCCGTCAAAAATCAGCTCTGCCGACTTCGAAATTTTGCGAGAGTTCTACGAACAACCTAATCAAGAACTGTTCGACTACCTTGGTTACCAGCCAGACTGGTAAACACTGCTCCGCAGGATAATAAACTTTGGCTAGCCTTAATCGAAAAATTGGTATTGGTACTCTTTGGAATTTTTTGGAGCTGTTTCTTTCCAAGAGCGCCACGACTTTATTCACGATTTTCCTCGCGACACTCCTCGTTCCGAAAGACTTCGGTCTGATAGCGATTATCGCTGTTGTTTTCGAGCTTTCCGGGGTTTTGGTCAATGCCGGGTTTACGCAGGCGCTTATTCGCTCGAAAACGGTGAATGACAGAGAGTTGAGCACTGCCTTCTGGGGTAATCTCGGAATCGCGGGGGGCGTTTACTCAGCGGTTTTCCTGCTTTCTGGTGAAATAGCCGCTTTTTTCGGCGAGCCGATTCTAGAGTTAATGGTTCAGGTATTGGGCATCGGAATTTTGGTGAATTCATTCAGGATTGTTCAAACAGCAATCCTTAGTCGCCGGATGGATTTCCGCTCCCAAATGATCGCGGCTACAGCTGGTACCATCATCTCCGGCTTTATTGCCATTGCAATGGCTTATAATGGGTTTGGCGTATGGAGCCTGGTTGCGCAGATGCTCTCTTCCCAGATTATCGCCACTGGGATTCTATGGTTCTCTACCCGTTGGGTTCCGTTATTTGCTTTTGACGGATCAGCCTTCAGATATCTGTTTGATTTTGGGAAGTTTCTGGTGATTGCTAACGTATTGAACGTTGCATTCAAAAACTCCTATGCGCTGGTAATCGCTAAGCTGTTCAGCCCAGAACTCACAGGGTTGTATTATTTTGCAACCAAGCTCTCTAACCTTGCTGCTCAGCAGCTGACCGGTGCCCTGCAAAAGTCATCCTTTCCAGCGTTAGCAACTCTGCAAGATGACAACGCGCAGCTGAAGCACAAATACCGTCAAATCATACAGCTGACCATGTTCGTGATGGCCCCCGTTATGCTCATATTCATGGGGCTTGCAGATCCGGTATTCGCCCTGCTGTTCGATGATCGCTGGATGGACGCTGTAACCTATACCCAATTGTTGTGTTTGGTTGGTTTGCTATACCCCGTACACTCCCTGAACATTAATGTCTTGATGGTGAAGGGGCGTACAGGCCTCAACCTAAAGCTTAACCTGATCAAAAAAGCCATTCAGATAAGCATTCTGGTTGCGTCAATTCCGTTCGGCGTATTAGGGATAGTGGTCGGGCAAGTAATCGGCTCCATTGTTGCGCTGTTGCCGAACAGCTACTACACGGCGAAGCTGATCCACTACGACTTCAAAATGCAGATCAACGATATTGGTAAACCCATCGGCGCCGCAATGCTGGCCGGGGCAGGTGCATGGTCGATTGCACACACCATAGCAGCGCACCCGTTGATCGTGTTGATTTTCTCCGGGCTCGCAGGGGCTGGGATATACTTACTCGCCAGCATTATCATTCGCGCTGAAGGCGCCTTGATGCTGTGGGGAAAAGTGGGTAGTCGCATGCAGCGTGCATAGGTTATTGGATGACTAAGATCTTATGGCTATAGAACATTTGCAGCCGGGTAATCTCGTGCCTAAGCCTCCGGAACCGAGGCCGGAATCGGAAATTATGGCGGGGTGGAAGGGGGATAGGAATAAACCATTAGTAAGCATCTTGTGTATTACCTATAACCATGCACCGTATATTGCGGATGCGCTCAACGGCTTTCTGATACAGGAAACAGACTTTCCTTTTGAGATTATTGTTCATGATGATGCATCGGCGGATGAGACGCAGCGCATTATTGAGCAGTACCAGCAAAGATATCCAAATTTGATTACTACTGTTTTCCAGACCGAGAATCAGTATTCAAAAGGGAGCAGGCCAACCCAGTTTGTGAAAGACCTTTGCAGGGGAATTTACTCCGCATTGTGCGAGGGTGATGATTATTGGTTGAGTCCCGATAAGCTATCTAAGCAAGTTTTTTTATTAGAGACAAATAAAGACGTTCATTTGAGTGTGCATCCTGCGTATCTCTTCGATGTTAGCAAGGGAAAGTTTGCGCCGAAGTTTGAGCATGATCTGGTAAGTGGCAGTGTTTTGCCAGTATCGGATGCTGTGTCGGCTTCCAGTCAGTTCGCTCCTACGGCATCGTATTTTTTTAGGACTAAAGAGTTCTTGTCGATGCCAGAGTGGTTTTTTAACGCTCAGGATTTGCCTTTTGGTGATTATTTTATAGAAGCGCTACTTGGCCGGCATGGTATTATATATGCGCACGACATATTTAGTGTATATCGAAGGAATGTTCCTGGGTCTTACACGCATAGAACCGCTCAAAGTTCGGATAATTATTTGATTTCACGAATTGGGTCAGTGTTAAGGTATACATCAAAGCTTGAAGATTATGAGTGTATTAGCTCAATCTCTATTCAAAAAAGAAAGGTTAACATTGTAAAGGATTATCAGGGTATGGCTTTGGCTAGGCGTTCGTTATATTTGTATAGAGCGGTCAGTGCCGAGGGTGAAAGATATGCTGTCCGAAATGCCGTTGTTGAAAACATTGCAATGAAAAGTGAGGTTAGCTTTCGATGCTATCGATTCTATCGATTCTTAAAAGCAACTTCCTCTAAGCTTAAGAGCTTTATTTGGATGCTAAAGAAGCGGTTTTCAAGAAGTCCTAATTTTTCAGGTTAATGAAACTATGCCGAGCCTATTGATTTAAATTTCATTGGCGATATGCGGGATGTACAGCATCTAACATGCCGCAGCTGCAACTTATTTTCGTAAGCTTAAAAGAATGGTAAGAACTCGGTTATTCCTTATGTCACTTTATCATTCAGTGAAACTAAGAGTTCGAAAAAGCTTTTATCTAATTACTCGATAGGCTTCTTACCTATGTCCTTGATTTTAACTTTAACCTCTACATCCAGTCGCCTTGCGGTTTTGAAGTATACTCTGTTATCTCTTCTGGATCAGAAGCATAAAGCAGATAAGATAGTTCTTTGCATTTCGAAATCTCCTTATTTAATAGATGAAGGTATAAAAGATCTGCCAGAATGGCTGTCCTATATGGTCAGTCAGGGAGAAATTGAGATAAACTGGGTCGAAAACACGGGGCCTTATCGAAAACTAATTCCAGTATACCGCTCAGCGGATGAAGATGACTGGATTGTCACTTGTGACGACGATGTCATCTATGCCCCCGAATGGCTTGAGTCACTGGTCAAGACGGCTCAGCAGTATCCATCTGCTATTGTTTGCGGTAGGGCTCGTCGTCCCTCAAAAAATCCGCTCGGCATAAGACAAGGCTATATGAGCTGGCCGATAGTTCCACTCGGCTCTAGAGGTAAACATCTGCTGCCTATTGGGATTGCAGGCGTGCTTTATCGAAAAAACCTTCTAGACAAAGAAACTATGTACAGTGATGAATTTAAAAAACTAGCACCGAAGCAGGATGATCTTTGGTTTCATTTGGCTAGAAAATTGGTTGACGGGGAGGTGGTGGTTTGTTTAGAAGCAGGTAAGCATGTGTTTCCAATAGAGGCACCAGGTGCTTTATCCGTTTCTAACACTGCCTCAAACCTCCCAGACTGGGATAAGTTTATTTCGGCACTATCTAGTCGCATTATGATAAAGTTCAAGTCCTATGTCGGCATCCCTACTTGCGATAATGATGTCGTTATCAAAAATCTTGGGAAGTTTAAATCCTCACTTTTTTGATGCCTTGGGTTCCTGAATTCAAGCAATAAGCGCAGCACCTGCGGTATCCAGGGCTCCTGAGTATTCCCCCAGAATCACCTGTGCCGGTGTCCGATAGCCGAGACGTTTTCGCGGTCGGTCATTCAGTTTCTTGACCACCTTGCGCACCTCGGCATCGGTCACCTGGCGGAAATCCGTTCCCTTGGGGAAGTACTGCCTTATCAGGCCATTGGTGTTCTCGTTGGTCCCACGCTGCCCGGAACAGTAGGGATCACAGAAGTACGTCGCTGCTGTCACTGCCTTGGCCACGGCCTCGTGGTCGGCGAATTCAGAGCCATTGTCCAGCGTGATGGTCTGGACAGCACTGATCTTGCCCAGCAACAGTGGACACCCCGTTAAGGTATTACACTCAACGAGGTGACCCATGGCAAAGCAAGCTACCCCGATGAAGAAGACCCGCGCCCGTTACTCCGATGCCTACCGTGAGTTGGGCCTGCAGACCAGCCAGCTCTATCAATGGCGCGCCAAGGCCCCTATGCGTCAACGTAGTTGTCACCCAAACGGATTGAGAGGTGATCAACGTGCGTTATCCCGCAGAACGTAAGGAAGCCATCCTCAAGAAGATGGCACCGCCCATGAGCATGACCATCCCGGAACTGGCCGAGCAGGAAGGCATCACCGCGACAACCCTCTACAATTGGCGGAAACAAGCCAGAGCACGAGGACAGGTTTTGCCATCACGTTCGACCCAGCCCGACCAGTGGACCAGCCAGGAGAAGTTCCAGATCGTCCTGGAGACGGCCCCGATGAACGAGGCCGAGCTCAGTGCCTATTGCCGCGAGCGTGGGCTCTACCCCGAGCAGGTAGAGACCTGGCGGGATGCCTGCATGAACGCCAACGAGGATGCAGCGGCCCAGGCCAAGCAGCTTCGCCAGACGCGTAAGGCGGAGCAGAAGCGGCTCCGTAAGCTGGAGCGCGAGTTGCACCGCAAGGACAAGGCTCTCGCCGAGACGGCGGCACTGCTGGCCCTATCAAAAAAGGCCGAGGCGATCTGGGGCACGACCAACGACGAGGACGACTGACCAGCCTCCCGGATCGCCAGCGCATCGTGACTCTGGTGCAAGACGCACAGCGTGACGGTGCTCGGCTGGCCAAGGCCTGTCAGGTGATGGGCATCAACGTGCGGACCTACTACCGCAGGGTCGCGGAAGGCGAGGTGACGGCGGATCGCCGCCCCGACGCCGACCGCCCAGAACCGGCCAACAAGCTGTCGCCCGAGGAACGAGATGCGATTGTGGTGCTGTGCAACGCCCCGGAGTATCGGAGCCGCCCGCCGGCCTTCATCGTGGCCGACCAGGCGGACAAGGGCCGCTACCTGGCTTCTGAGTCGACGATGTACCGAGTGCTTCATGAATATGACCAGCAACACCACCGGGGCCGACAGCAGGCCCCACAGCGCAAGCGACCGCCGACCACGCACCAGGCCACGGCACCAAACCGGCTTTGGTGCTGGGATATCAGCTGGTTACCGGGCCCTGCACGCGGTACCTGGTGGTACCTGTACCTAATCATGGACGTCTTCAGCCGCAAGATCGTTGGGCACGAGGTCTATGAAGCCGAGACCGGCGAGCTGGCCGCCGAGCTGATCCAGAAGGCCTGCTGGCGCGAGCACCTCACCGATCGTCACAAGCCTTTGATTCTGCACTCAGATAACGGCAGCCCGATGAAGGCGGCGACCTTCCTGGAGAAGCTCTACGACCTGGGCATCACCCCGTCGTACAGCCGACCAAGGGTCAGCAACGACAACGCCTTCGCCGAGTCGGCCTTCAAGACGCTGAAGTACCGGCCGGGCTTCCCCATCGACGGGTTCGCCACCCTGACTGAGGCTCAGGAGTGGGTCCAGCAATTCACCGAGTGGTATAACCACGAGCATCGGCACAGCGCCCTTCGCTACATCACGCCGAGCCAGCGTCATAACGGCGAGGCCAAAGGCATCCTGGCGCAGCGCCGGGAGGTCTTCGAGGCGGCGAAGCAACGTCACCCGGAGCGCTGGTCGGGTGACATCCGGAAACTCAGCCTGCCAGAGATAGTGCACCTGAATCCCGAGCGGGATCCGGTGCCACAGGCAGCAGGGTTTTAAAGAGCCAGAACCATTTTATATGCCAACTATGTTGACAGACTCCGAGGAGTGGGTCCAGCAATTCACCGAGTGGTATAACCACGAGCATCGGCACAGCGCCCTTCGCTACATCACGCCGAGCCAGCGTCATAACGGCGAGGCCAAAGGCATCCTGGCGCAGCGCCGGGAGGTCTTCGAGGCGGCGAAGCAACGTCACCCGGAGCGCTGGTCGGGTGACATCCGGAAACTCAGCCTGCCAGAGATAGTGCACCTGAATCCCGAGCGGGATCCGGTGCCACAGGCAGCAGGGTTTTAAAGAGCCAGAACCATTTTATATGCCAACTATGTTGACAGACTCCGAGGCCCAGCAGAAGAAGAACACGTCCGATCGCGAGCAATCACTGGCTGATGAGAACGCCCGACTTAAGCGGCAACTCGCTGAAATGTCAGAGGAATTGGCCATAACAAAAAAGGCCGCCTTGTGCTCAACCGGTCAATGCAACGGTGGTTGATAAGACTTCGGCGGGTGTCTTGTAGCCCAGCGTTTTCCTGGGGCGCTCGTTCAGCCGCATGGCCACCTGATCAAGGTCTTGCTGGGTGAACGTGGATAGATCCATCCCCTTTGGGTAGTACTGTCTCAGCAGGCGGTTGGTATTCTCGTTGGTTCCCCGCTGCCATGCGATGCCTGTCAAGCTTGTTGGAACCTGGAATCAGGCGGCTTCTAATCGCTGATCACGTTGAACCAGCGGGTCTTCCCGGTCCGGGTTCAGCCAGACCGTCCGACGCGGCGTCCAGTTGCGGGTGGTACCGCTCCACCGACCGGGATGTTGCCGTTTCGCCTCGGCATAAATGGCATCTCGCCTGGCCAGCACTTCGTCATCCTGGCCAGCATGCCGCTCACCCGGGGTAACGAACCGAATGGCGCTGTGGCGGTGCTCGTGGTTGTACCAGTGAACGAAGCCGGTCACCCACTGCTGCGCCGCTGTCAGGTTCTCGTAGCCATCCACCGGGTAGTCGGGCCGGTACTTGCATGTCCGGAACAGCGACTCCGAGAAGGCGTTGTCATTGGAGACTCGGGGGCGGCTGTACGACGGGGTGATGTTCAATCGCTGCAGCGTGGCCTGGAGCGTCGAGCCCTTCATGGCGGAGCCGTTGTCGGCATGCAACACCAACGGCTGGTTGATGCAGCCCTCGCGCAGCACGGCGCGCTGGATGACCTCGCTGCTTTTGGCCATGGACTCCTGGTCGAAGACCTCGGCATCGACGATCTTGCGGCTGTAGATGTCGACGATCATGTAGAGGTAGTAGAACTGCCCACGCACCGGGGTCGGCAGGTACGTCACATCCCAGCTCCAACAGGTATTGGGACGTGTCACACGGTGCCGTTGGGGATCGCCCTTGGGACGTGGGGCACGAGCCCGGCCACGATGGTGCTGCTCGCCATTCGCCCGGAGGATGCGGTAGTAGCTGGACTCTGACGCCACGTAGAGGCCTTCCTCGTCCAGCAGCCGCGGCACTATCTGCCCCGGCGGCAGGCTGGCAAACTCGGGACGATGGCAGATCTCCAGCACCTGCTGACGCTCCTCAGGCGACAGCGCGTGGCGCGGCACAGGCCGCACGGCCTCAGGCCGGCGGTCCTGATCTCCCCGCACCCAGCGACGGTAGGTGTTGGTACCGATGCCGAGCTCTGCACAGGCGGCCTGTAGGCGGGCCCCTGCGGCGCGGGCTTCATCGATCAGCTGTACGGCGTCCTGGCGATCTGAAGTGCTGATCATTCGTCCTCGTCCCCCCAGATCGCTCGGGCCTTTTTTCTCAACGCTAGCAGCGCAGCGGTTTCCGCGAGAGCAGCCTCCTTGCGGCGAAGCTCACGTTTGAGCTCCTTGTTCTCCTGGCGCTCCGCCTTGCGGGCTTCGCTGACCTGCTTCGAAGCGGCATCGCTCCGGTCGTTGGCACCTTCGCAGCTCGCCCGCCAGCGCTGGATCTGCTCGGGGTAGAGGCCCCGATGCCGGCAGTACTCGGCACGCTCAGCTTCACTGAGGGCCGCCGTTTCCAGAACGGCGTGGAACTTGTCCTGCGAGCTCCAGCCCTCAGGGTCATCACTCTGGTCCGGCAGGAGGCGGCCTGCTTGCCGAGCCTTCTTGCGCCAGGTGTACAGCGTTGCCGCTGAGATGCCTTCTTCCTGAGCCACCTCCGCCACCGTGCGGTTATGCGGCGGGAGCAGCTTCTTGAGGATGGCTTCTCGGCGCTCGTCGGAGTACTTCATCGGAACCTCGTCACGCCCCACATCGTTCAGAGTCTAACAGCCGCTGACACTCCAACTAGCTTGACAGTGGGGGCATGGGCTCTGAGGGTCGCAGAAATAGACTTGAATATCGGTCGCAACAGTGAAGTCCTTGTGTGCCGCCAGCTCTGTGCCCCGGTCCCATGTCAGAGAACCTCTCAGAGCGGCTGGCAACCGCTGGGCCTCTCTTACCAAGCCAGCGATCACACTGGTCGTATCCTTGCCATCCACCTGAACTAGCATGGTGAAGCGAGAGTGACGCTCGACCAGCGTGGCAATATGGGAGTTTCTGGCACCGGTGATCAAATCACCTTCCCAGTGTCCAGGGATTGCCCGTTCCTCCGCTTCTGGAGGACGTTCCCGGATGGACACCGCATCTCTGATCTGCCCGCGCGGCTGACTCGTAGCGAGCTTGGAACGGCGCATCATCCGCTTAGAGCGCAGATGCTGGATCAGCTCCTTCTTCAGTACACCGCGCGCTTGGATGTAAAGACTGCGGTAGATCGTCTCATGTGACACCTGCATGCGCCGGTCTCTCGGGAAACGGAGTTTCAGCCAGCCCGAGATCTGCTCAGGAGACCACTGTAGCGCAAGCTTTTCCGCCACGAGATGCCGTAATTCGGGGGCGGTTTCCAGATGGCACACCTTAGGGCGTTTTGCCTGTTCCCATGCAGCCTCATCAGCAGTACTGGCCCGATACCGGTCGCGTCCTCCATGGCGAGCGACTTCCCGGCTCACCGTGGAAACAGAGCGCCCCAGCTGTTGGGCGATTCGCCTAAAGGACTGACCAGTTGCGATACCACGGGAGATCGTCTCCCGCTCAGCCAGGGTCAAGTGCCGACTGGATCGTGAACGAGGGTGCGGTGCGATACCACCATTGATGGACAGCACACGGGACCCGACACTTAACGATTGACCGGCTTGCCACTGCTCCCAGAGTAACTGCTTCTGGTTTGCGGAGATTCCTACTGGCCGTCCTCGTCTTGCCATATCGTTCCCTGTAGGGTGGCTGTGTTGCGATGACCAGTTGAGCGTACCGCGGTGTACTTTGCGAAGAGCCTGAAGTGAAGTACGCCTTCATCCACCAGCATCGCCAGGCATTCAGCACCCAGCGTATGTGCGCCGTGCTCGGTGTGGCGCGCAGCGGCTATTACGCCTTGCGACAGCGTGGTGGCAAACCGTCCCCGCGGCGCCGCCAGCAGGCCATTACCGACCAGCGTGTGGCTGAGGCCTTTGAGCACGGCAAGGGGCGCCAGGGAAAACGCATGAAAAACCGCTCTACGACGGGGTTCGTAGCGTTTTACCAGTAGGAGCTAATGTGGTCATCTAACGGTTTTTGCTCATGGATGACCCGATGCTGACACCGTCCCTTATGCACCATTTATCGATCGTTCCCGACTTCCGCCAGGCTTGGAAAGTGCAGCATCAGCTGTCGGATATCCTGTTTCTGACGGTCTGTGCGGTGATCTGTGGTGCCGAGGGTTGGGACGAAATCGAGGATTTTGGACACGCGAAGCTCGATTTTCTCCGTCAGTACGGCGATTTTGAGGCTGGCGTGCCCAGCCACGACACCTTGGCGAGAGTCATGGCCCTTGTGAATGCCGAGCAGCTGCAAAGCGCATTCGCCGAGTGGATGAAGGCCTGCCACGATGTGACGGAGGGCGCGGTAGTGGCCATCGATGGCAAGACGCTGCGTGGGTCTTACTGCCAAGGGAAGGGCAAAGGCGCGATTCACATGGTCAGTGCCTTCAGTGCGGCAAATGGTGTGGTGCTGGGCCAGGTCAAGACGGCCGAAAAGTCCAACGAGATCACGGCGATTCCCGAGCTGCTCAAGCTTCTCAATCTGCAAGGCTGCCTGGTGACGATTGATGCCATGGGATGCCAGAAGAAGATCGCCACTCAGGTGCTGCAGAAGGGCGCCATTACCTACTGTCCGTGAAGGACAATCAGCCTGCCTTGGCTGACGCCTTCGAGGCCGCATTTCCCATGGCCAAGGTCGCCAGCTTCGAGGGTGATGCCTATGTCACGGATGAGAAGAACCGGGGCCGGCAAGAGACCCGATACCATATTGTCAGCGAGGTTACTGAAGAATTTCAGGAGCTTAGCTATGAATGGGCAGGCCTGAAAACGGTGGGCGTGGTAATGAGTTTCCGCCAGGAAGGCGATAAGGAACCAGAAGCCCCGATGATCCGCTACTACATCAGCTCTGCCGATCTGAGCGCCAAGAAGCTCGCTGAAGCGGCCCGCCAGCACTGGCATGTTGAGAATAAACTCCACTGGTCTCTGGATGTAGCGTTGCGCGAAGACGCCTGCAAAATCCACCGCGGACAGGCAGCCGAAAACCTCGCCAGGGTTCGTCATATCGCCTTGAATTACCTGAAAGGGGAGAAGCGTTTCAAGGGTGGAATCCGGCGGAAACAGAAGAAAGCCACGCTGGATGAGACGTACCTGGCGGACATTCTCTCGGTGTAGGGTTTTTCATGCGTTTTCCCTGAAGTATAGGTTAATTAGTGTCTAATATAATGGGTTTGACCATCAGGTTTCAGCGTCTAATTGATGAGCATGTGCTGTGAAAATAAATAAAAATTTGGCTTTTTGTATAATTTGCTTCCCTTTTTTTTATATAGGGTCTTATGTTCTGATCTCTCACTATATAGGCGGAGATCAAGTTCACTACCGTGCTTTTTATGATGCCCTTTCAAGCGCATCATACGATGCTGTCATGCTATTGGCACGAGGTTATGTTTCAAGCGCCGAGCCAATAACTGCATATGCTTTATGGTTTGGGGCTAGAGCTGGATTTAGTAAGGATGTTTTTATTTCGTTGATAAATGCGACTTTCCTTACATTTTTCTTGCTTTTCCTCAGACGCAATCGCGTACATCCTGTATTTGTGCTTTTGCTGCTGTCAAACTTCTATATAATTGTTATTCTTACGGGTGCTGAAAGGCTTAAGTTTGCGTATTTTCTTTTCATCGTGTCTGCGCTAATTGAGGGGCGTAGCCGATTTTTTATTATTATGGCTAGTCCGGCTGCCCATTTGCAATCATTTGTCTTTATTCCTGCCATTGCAATTTATAGTTACGCAAAAAAAATTTTTGAGATTTTGTTTACATGGAGGCTTAACGCTAGATTTGCTATTGCCTTTTTTTGCGCTGCAGGCTTGTTAGTATTCTTGCTGATTGTGTTTTTCCAGGCTCTCCTAACTAAGGCTGGCTACTATTTTAGTAATGATTTAAGGTTTTCGTCACTTCTGCAAGTGTTTGCCCTCTCGTTGATATCTTTCCCATTGCTAAAGAATAAGATGGGGGCGGTATTGCTGTTTGTTTATTTTTCTGTAGCTATTCTCTTGCTGGGTGGGGAAAGAGTGAATATGATAGCTTTTTCTGTTTTTACATTCTACTTATTGAAAGAGAGGGCATTCTCAAGCATGAGGGTAATTAATTTGCCTTATCTTGCTGCCCTTGCTTACTTTTCTTTTAAATCTTTTGGGTTTATAAGGAATATTATGCTTTACGGCAATGGTTTTTATTCGGTCTGATTGTAGAGGTTTGATGTGAAAGTTTTGGTGTTTTCAGGTTTTTATCTCCCCGGCTACAAGGGCGGTGGACCAATAAAAACAATTGCCAACCTAGTGGCCACAACTTCTGATGCTGTAGATTACCATATTATTACCAAAGATCGTGATCTTGGCGACACCTCCTCTTATGAAAATATCAACTCTAATGCTTGGTCTTCACATGGGGGGGCAAAGGTTTTTTACTGTTCATCAGGACTTCGAGGAATTGTGAGAGGTTGGCTTCAGGTCCTGCGTGGAAGCCACGATATTGTGTATTTGAATAGTTTTTTCTCCCCATTTTTTTCTTTTGTTCCTTTGTTACTCTGCAAAGTGATAGGTCGCCGTGTGGTACTCGGGCCTCGTGGCGAGTTTTCACTAGGCGCGTTAAGTCTCAAAGCTAAGAAAAAAGAAAGGTTTATACGGCTCTTCAAGATGTTAGGGCTAAATAAGGGGGTTGTTTTTCAGGCTTCCACAGAGTTTGAGAAAAGCGACATTTATAGGGCCCTAGGTGACGATATTGATGTTTTTGTAGCTGAAAATATAGGGCTTCTTGAGGCCCCAGAGGCTGTGCCTTGTAAAGTGTTTGACAAGTTGAAGCTTGTATTTATCTCTCGCGTTTCCCCCAAGAAAAACCTTCTTTATGCATTGGAAGCGTTGAAGGATGTCAAAGCATTGGTCTCTTACGATATCTATGGCCCCCTTGAAGATGCTGACTATTGGCAACAGTGCTTGAACGTAATTGCCGAACTCCCAGAAAATGTCGAAGTGGCTCACAAGGGTGAGCTGACGCCTAACCAGGTTGTTCCGACCCTGTCACAGTACGATATGTTTTTTATGCCCACGCAGGGCGAGAACTATGGCCATGTGATTGCCGAAGCTCTATGTGCAGGCTTGCCGGTTCTTATCTCCGATCAGACGCCGTGGCGTGGGCTAGAGGCTCGGGGTATCGGCTGGGACCTTCCGCTTGACGATAAAGGCGCTTTTGTCCAAGCCATCGAGCAAGCTCATGCCATGTCAGCTGATGAGTATGCCGATTTCAGGGAGCGAGTCCTTGCCTGGGCCAAGCAGAAATTTGAAAACCCTGAGGCCATTGAGGCCAACAAGGCCATGTTTGAATACGCGCTAAAGAAAAAATAGGGATACGCATGTCATTGGACGCAAAAACTGTTCTGATTACGGGCGGCACCGGTTCCTTCGGCAAGACCATGGCCAACTACCTGCTGGATCGCGGTTGCAAGGAGATCCGGATCCTCAGTCGCGATGAGGCGAAGCAGGAGGAAATGCGTATTGCCTATGGCCGCCCCGAGCTGAAGTTCTACATCGGGGACGTGCGTGATCGCCAATCCGTCGATAAGGCGATGCGTGGTGTCGATCTGGTCTTCCATGCCGCGGCACTCAAGCAGGTGCCATCTTGTGAGTTCTTTCCGCTGGAGGCGGTGAAGACCAATATCCTGGGCAGTCAGAATGTCATCGACTCGGCGGTGGAGGCGGGCGTCAAGAGCGTGGTCTGCCTGAGTACCGATAAGGCGGTGATGCCGGTCAACGCCATGGGCATGACCAAGGCGCTGATGGAGAAGACCGCTCAGGCGGCGAGCCGCCAGCTGGGGGAGGGGGAGACCACCGTTTCCTGCGTGCGTTACGGCAACGTGATGTGCTCCCGCGGCTCGGTGATTCCGCTGTTCATCAAGCAAATCAAGGAAGGCAAGCCGCTGACCATCACCGAGGCGAGCATGACGCGCTTCATGCTCTCGCTGCCGGATGCCATCGAGCTGGTCAACTTCGCTTTCGAGAATGCTCGCCAGGGCGATATCTTCATCAAGAAAGCGCCGGCCTGCACCGTCAAGCTGCTGGCCGAGACCCTGTTGGACATGTTCGGCGCCGATAACGAGCTGCGCGTCATCGGCATGCGCCATGGCGAGAAGCTCTACGAGACCCTGGCCAGCCGAGAGGAGCTGCGTCGCTCCGAGGACATGGGTGACTACTACCGGGTCAGCTTCGATGACCGCGACCTCAACTACGGCAAGTACTTCACCGAGGGGGACGTGGAGGAGGCGGCGGTCGACGACTACCACTCCCATAACACCTACCAGCTCAACAAGCACGAGCTGAAGGAACTGCTGTTGACCCTGCCGGAAGTCCGCGACGCACTCGATAGCTGATTCAGCCCACCCCACTGCCCGCCAACCCTTCAGGGAGATTCCATGAAGATCGTTATCACCGGAGCCAATGGACTGCTCGGCCGGCATGTTCATCTCTATCTGCGTGCCCAGCCTGCCTATCGTGAGGGGCTGGTGCTGTTGGATCGCCACGCCTTTCAGGACGATGCAGCGCTTATGGCCGCGCTGGAGGGAGTCGACTGGGTGATCCACTGTGCCGGCATTAATCGCGACAGCGAAGAGCGGGTCGAGCAGGGCAACCGCGAGCTGGCCGAGCGGCTGGTTGAGGGCTTGAGCAAGACGGCGGCCACGCCGCATCTCTTCTATGCCAACAGCATCCAGCGCGGCCGGGACGTGCCCTACGGCCGTGGCAAACAGGCGGCGCATCGCGCCTTCGCGCAGTGGGCCGAGGGTTGCGGCGCGCACTATACCGAGCTGGTGCTGCCCCATGTATTCGGCGAGGGGGGCAAGCCCCACTACAACTCCGCGCTTCACACCTTCTGCCATCAGCTGGCCGCGGGTGATGAGCTGGCCATCAACGGCACCGGCCAGCTGGAGCTGCTGCACGCCCAGGATATCGCCAGGGCCGTGGTAGAAGCCTTCGAGCGCGCCCAGAGCGGCGAGCTGAGGCTGGAGGGGCGCACCATGAGTGTGGCCAGCGCCGCCGGCAAGCTGATCGACATGCACCGCAGCTATACCTCGGACGTAATCCCCGACCTGCGCGACCCCTTCGACCTGCAGCTATTCAATACCCTTCGCTCGTTCCTCTACCCCCGCTACTACCCCAAGGCGCTGACACTGCACAGCGACGATCGCGGTGCGCTATTCGAGGGGGTCAAGAACCGCAACGGCGGCCAGGCGTTTCTCTCTACCACCAAGCCGGGTATCACCCGCGGCAACCACTACCACTTCAACAAGGTGGAACGCTTCCTGGTGGTCAAGGGGCAGGCGGTGATCCGTATCCGGCGCCTGCTGGATGACCACATCGAGGAGTTCCACGTCAGCGGCGATGCGCCGGCCTACGTGGACATGCCGACCCTGCACACCCACAGCATCACCAACATCGGCGACGAAGAGCTGCTGACCCTGTTCTGGAGCCACGAGATCTTCGACCCCGAGAAGCCGGACACCTACTTCGAGCCGGTGCTGAACCCTGAAGCCTCCAACTGAGCGAGCCAGTTGATGAAAGTCTTGACCATTCTGGGCACTCGCCCGGAGATCATTCGCCTCTCACGGGTGATGGCAGCGCTGGACCAGTTGGTCGATCACAAGATCGTCCACACCGGCCAGAACTACGACTACGAACTCAATGACGTCTTCTTCGAGGAGCTGGGCGTGCGCCGTCCGGACCACTTCCTCAACGTTGATACTTCATACCTGGGGCGCAGCTTGGGTGAGATCCTGATCAAGACGGAGCAGGTGCTGCTGGAAGAGAAGCCCGATGCAGTGCTGGTGCTGGGTGATACCAACAGCGCCATCGCCACGCTGATGGCCAAGCGCATGAAGATCCCCACCTATCACATGGAGGCGGGGAACCGCAGCTTCGACGCCAACGTGCCGGAGGAGATCAACCGCAAGCTGGTCGACCACCTGGCCGACTTCAACCTGGTCTACACCGAGCACGCCCGGCGCCACCTGATCAGCGAAGGGCTCTCGCACCGCTTTATCTACCTGACCGGCTCGCCCATGCGCGAGGTGCTGGAGCACATGCTGCCACAGATCCAGACGTCCACCATCCTGGAGACCCTGGGCCTGGAGGCCGGCAAGTACTTCATCGTCAGCGTGCACCGGGAAGAGAACGTGGATAGCCGTGATAACCTGCGCGAAGTGGTCGAGGCGCTGCAGGCCCTGCATCAGCACTACGGCTACCCGGTGGTAGTCTCGACCCACCCGCGCACCCGCAACCGCCTGGAGAAACTGGGGCTGGCCAGAGAGGGCGAACAGGAAGGGAGCATTCGCTACCTGAAGCCGTTCGGCTTCCTCGACTACAACCAGCTGCAGATGCAGGCCTGCTGTGCCATCTCCGATAGCGGCACCATCAGCGAAGAGGCCTCGATTCTCGGCTTCCCCGCGGTGACGCTGCGCCGCTCCATCGAACGCCCGGAAGCGCTGGATACCGGTGCCATTGCGCTCACCGGCCTCGGCAAGGAGGGGCTGCTGGATGGCGTGCGCATCGCCACGGCGTCGCGGGAGGTGTTCTCCGGCACCGAGCGCGAAGTGCCCGAGGCCTACCAGGTGCGCAACACCTCCGAGCGGGTGGTGCGGCTGATCACCGGTACCGCCAAGCTGGCCAACCGCTGGCGCAATATGGATGGCTTCAGCCGTTATGACTGGAGTTGAGAGCGCGCAAGCGGCTGGTTCCCGTGAAGATGGAAAGCAATTAAAGATCCTTGCCGTGCACCGCTATTATTGGCCAGATACGCCGCCCTATGCAGCCATGTTGCGCCGCATCGTGGCGAACTGGCGTGATGCAGGCCATCAGGTGGAGGTGCTGTCTTCCCAGCCCTCCTACAAGGGAGAGCTGGACAACGCCAAGCGACCCCGCTGCGATGATGTCGATGGCATCAGCGTCACCCGCCTTTCCCTTCCTAGCGAGGCTGGCCGGCCACTGACGAGGATGGTGAACGCCGTCCGCCTTGGGGGAGCAGTGATCTTGCGCGCCATCTCGCGCCGGCCCGATGTGATCATGATCTCCACGGCACCGCCGGTTCTGGGCGGAGCTGCCGCTGCACTGGCCGCAAAGCTGACCGGGGCACGTTTCATCTACCACTGCATGGACATTCACCCCGAAGTGGGCAAGGTATCGGGCGAGTTCGCGCATCCGCTGATCTACGGCGTGCTTGGCAGGCTCGATAACTGGAGCTGCCGGCGGGCCGATCCCGTCGTTGTCCTGTCACGCGACATGGAGAAAACGTTAAGAGAGCGACGGGGTGGCGAGTGCTTGTCCATCGAGGTGCTCAACAATTTCAGTCTGCCCGCTGAAAAAGCGCTGCCTGATGAACTTCCGTTCGTGTGGTCCGATGAGACATTCCAGGTATTGTTCGCAGGAAATATCGGCCGCTTCCAAGGGCTCGATACCGTGGTGGAAGCCATGGGCTTGCTGAAGGAGCGAGAGGACATCGAGTTCGTGCTGATGGGTGAGGGGGCTGCCAAGCAGCGCCTTCAGAGGAGGGTTAATGAGCGCGGGGCCCGTGTGCGTTTCCTTGGCCACCAACCCGTGGAAATTGCCAAGGCAGCCATGCAACGCGCCGATGCAGGGTTTGTCAGCCTGTCGGCCGGCGTCTATCGCTATGCCTATCCCAGCAAGACCATGACTTATCTGGAGCAGGGCTGCCCCTTGATCGTGGCCGTGGAGCCCGAGAGTGAACTGGCGTCTGAGGTGGTTGCGGGTGGATATGGCCACACGGTTCCGGTCGGTGACAGCCAGGCGTTGGCAGAATTATTGATTCGACTGGCGGATGATCGCTCTGAAGCTGCGGACATGCGCGCTCGGGCCAGAGAAAAGGCAAAAAACACCTTTTCCGAGGATGTCGTACTCAAGCAGTGGGTCGAATTGCTGCAATCAAGCGAGGTGGAAAGGGAGTGACATCCAATAACGTGATCATCATCGGTGCCCCCCGGAGCGGCACCAACATGCTCCGCGACGTGCTCTGTGAATTTGAGGGCGTGGCTACCTGGCCTTGCGACGAGATTAATTACCTCTGGCGCCATGGCAATGTTCGTTATCCCTCCGACGAGATCCCTGCTGAGCGTGCCACGCCTGCTGTACAAGCCTATATGCAGAAGCAGTTCCGGTGGGTCTCCGAGCGTTATGGGGCGCATACAGTGGTCGAAAAGACCTGCGCCAACAGCCTGCGCGTGCCCTTCATCGATCGCGCCGTGCCGGATGCCCGCTATATCTACATCTACCGCGATGGACTCGATACCACCGGCTCGGCCAAGTTGCGATGGCAGGCGAAGCTGGACATTCCGTACCTGATGGAGAAGGTGCGGTTCGTTCCCCTGACGGATCTGCCGTATTACGGAACGCGCTACCTGTGGAGCCGCGCCTATCGGCTGTTTTCCCGGGAACAGCGCCTGGCGTTCTGGGGGCCTGCCCTTGACGGCATGCCTGAGATTCTTGAGCGCCATACACTCAACGAGGTGTGCGCGCTTCAATGGCAGCGCTGCGTCGAGAACGCTGAGGCGGCCTTCGCCAAGATGCCCGATGAACGGGTTATCCGTGTGCGTTACGAAGACTTCGTACGTGATCCCGAAGGAGAGCTGAGGCGGCTGGTCGAGTTTCTTGGACTCCAGGTAAGCGACGAGACCATCCGGGAATCCGTTTCGGGAGTTTCCAGCCGCAGCATCGGTAAAGGGCGAGCCTCATTGGAAGAGGATGAAGTCGCGGGTCTTGAGGCGTTGATCGGAAGGACACTGGAGCGCTATGGCTATTGTGGTTGAATCTACGGGACTAAGCCTAGGCCAGTCTCTCTTGAAGCGGGTCTTCGATGTGACGTTGTCTGCCATTGGGCTGATTTTGAGTGGTTGGCTCATTTTGCTGGCCTGGTTCGCAGCTAGCCTCGATACTCGCAGCAATGGTTTCTTTGCCCAGAAGCGTGTCGGGAAAGGCGGTCGTCTTTTCACCGTAGTCAAGATCAAGACAATGCGTCCTGATGGCAAGCTGACAACTACGGTTACTCGTTCGGGAGATCCCCGTATTACTCCTCTGGGAGCCTTCTTTCGTCGCACCAAGATTGATGAGTTGCCACAGCTTTGGAATGTACTGTTGGGTGACATGAGTTTCGTTGGTCCTCGCCCGGATGTCCCTGGTTATGCAGATAAACTGCAAGGCGAGGAACGAGCCATGTTGTCCATCCGACCAGGCATTACCGGGCCGGCCACGCTCAAGTATCGGAATGAAGAGGAATTGCTGGCAGCCCAGAACGATCCGGAAACCTACAACCGGGAAGTGATCTGGCCTGACAAGGTACAGGTTAACCTCGAGTACATTCGTAACTGGTCGCTAGGGCGCGACATTCGATACATTTTGAATACGGTGTTTCATTAAATGTTAAATGGACCTTTCTCACCTTGGCCATCATTTACTCAAGAAGAAGCCGATGCGGTGCAGCGCGTGCTGCTCTCCAACAAGGTGAATTACTGGACAGGCCAGGAAGGCCGCGAGTTCGAGCGCGAGTTCGCCCGCTTTGCGGAAACCGAGTACGCCATCGCTTTGGCCAACGGCACCATGGCGCTGGATCTGGCCCTGAAGGGGCTAGGCATCGGTGAAGGCCAGGGCAGGGAACGCGATGAGGTGATTGTCACTTCGCGCACCTTCCTTGCCTCGGCCTCCAGTATCGTTACCGCCGGTGCGATACCGGTGTTCGCCGATGTGGATCGCGACTCTCAGAACATTACGGCCGAGACGGTGGCCGAGAAGATCACCTCCAACACCAAAGCGATTCTCGCTGTGCATCTCGCTGGCTGGCCCTGCGAGATGACAGCGCTGATGGCGCTGGCCGATCAGCACGGTCTTTATGTGATCGAAGACTGTGCGCAGGCCCATGGCGCCACCTACCGGGGCCGTAGCGTGGGCAGCATTGGCCATGTGGGTTGCTGGTCATTCTGCCAGGATAAGATCATGACTACCGGCGGAGAGGGCGGCATGGTTACCACCAATGACGAGGCGCTGTGGCGCAAGATGTGGGCCTACAAGGACCACGGCAAGAGCTGGGAGGCGGTCTACGAGCAGGAACACCCGCCGGGATTTCGCTGGCTGCACGAGAGTTTCGGCACCAACTGGCGGCTGACCGAGATGCAGTCGGCCATCGGCCGCATCCAGCTAACCCGCATGCCGGAGTGGAAGGCCGCACGCAAAGCCAATGCGCGGCGCATCTGGGAGGCGGCGAGCGAGTGTCGGGGCCTGCGCGTGCCGGCGGTTCCAGCGCATATCGAGCACGCGGCCTACAAGTGCTATGTGTTCGTTGAGTCTGAACAGCTTGCCGAAGGTTGGAACCGAGACCGGATCATGGGCGAGATCGTCGCCAACGGCGTGCCCTGTTTCTCAGGCTCGTGCTCAGAGGTCTATCTGGAGAAGGCGTTCGAGGGCACCGGTTGGACGCCTGAAAAGCCACTACCTGTCGCCCAAGAGCTGGGTAAGACCAGCCTAATGTTCCTGTGTCACCCCACGCTGACGGATGCCGAGATCGACAAGACCTGCCGGGTGCTTCACGAGGTGATGGCTGAAGCCACTAACCGATAGCCAGTAGCCCATGGCCAAGCGCGGCTGTCAGGCCGTGGTGGCCGGGTGCTTGAAGCGATAGAGAATCAGGTTGACCAGCAGCGATTCCGAGAGGATATCGGCCTGGTCACCTTGGGGCAGTACTACATGCATCTCGGCCGGCTTGGCATTGATCCAGCGGTGCTTGGGCTCCACCGCCTGCGTTGTGATGCGCCGGAACACGTCGCTTTCATTGACGAGCAGCAGGTCGGCATTCTCGTTGTGGTCTATGCCCTGCAAGCCACTCAGTTGCTTGTCGCTACTAGCGCCTTGCTGGTGATCGCTCCACAGGGTCATGACCCGCTGAGCATCGAGTTCCAGAGGCAGGTAGAAGAACAGTTCCGGTTTGCCGCAGCGGCGTAGCTCGCGGGTCATGCCGAGGAATTCGGCTCCTTGCAGACACTGGCTCAAGGGCTGGGCAAACGCCTCCGAGGCGTGAGCCAGAAAGGGGAGTTCCTCGAGCAGCTCCTGCACCAGCCAGGCCAGTGGCGAAGTAGTCACCCGAAGGGGTTCGGCAGGTAGCGAGGTTGGCCGCCCCCGAGACGCTGGGCGACAGCTGTTCCTTGAAGACGGTGGTGTGTTGACTACGGCGGGGCAGGATCAGGGCGCCGTCCCGGGTGCGGATCAGGCAGCTGAGCCCCAGGTGATTCTCCGGCAGGGCCGACGCCAGCTCGCTGAGGCAGGGGCCAGGCTCCAGCAGGTCGCGGTAAGTCAGACCTCCTGGAAGGCGCATCTCCGGCAGCATATTGGTTGCCAGGTAGTTGTAGTAGAACGACTTCTTGAAGCGCAAGGCGAAGCGGTCCGAGCTGGCATGCCAGTCATGGGTGGCCAGCGTCAAACCGTTATAGTCGTAACGGTCCACGGCATTGAAGCGCTTGAGAATGGTGTCCAGGCCATGTTCCGTGACGATCCACGGCAGGTCATACCATTCATCCATCAGCTCGAAGGTCACCTCGCTGATCGTCATGGGCCGCTGGGGAGTCCACTCCAACACGCTCTGGCTGATCAACAGATCATGACGCGAGGCCAGTCGTATCAGAGCGGGGCCGACGCACTTATCGGTGGGGATGCCCGTCAAGGCACGGGTATCCCCGGCGGTATGGCGCTGGAGTGCCAGCATACGGTAGCGCTCGTCCTTGTAAAGCTTGAGGTAGAAGCGGGGGTCCTGTGAGTAACGCTGGCCCTCCTGCTTGCTGGTGCTGGTGTAGAGCAGCATGAGCGCGGCCTGGATCAAGGCGAACTGTACGGTATTGATCAGCAGGGACAGGTTGAGCCCCAGGGCGATGTCCTGAGTAAAGGCATAGGCGCCTAGCCCGAAATGCAGTAGCAAGGCTGCCAGCAAGGCGTGGCGCCAGCGTTGCCGAGAAAACAGGATGCTCAGGTAATGAGTGACGGACAACGCGGTGCCTCCTTGCCGGCGAGATAAGCAAAGATTGTACTCGCCCGACGATAACGTAGCGAACGGAGACGAGATGAGTCACTGGCATGGCCTGGCCAGGGTTTGTGACGCAGGCAGCCCGCCGAAGAATGAAGACCTGTGGCATTTCGGGGACGACCTGGCATTCGTACTGGATGGTGCCACTGGCTTAGGACCCTCGCGGCTGACGGATCAGGCCAGCGATGCCTGTTGGTTCGTGGAGCGGCTCGCTGACCATCTGCGTCAGGCTTGGTGTGAGACTCACCGGGTCGAGAATGCCTTGAGGATAGCGCTGGCGCGAGTGGCCGAGGCGTGGTATGCCCGGGTCCCCGATAACCTGCCCGTGGAGCAGCAGCCTTCCGCCGCCCTGGTCTTGGCGGCCCGGGAAGGTGATGAACTGGTCATGCTGCGTCTGGGCGATTGCGAGCTCTACCTGGCGACCAAGCATGGCGTAGAGCGGGTCTTTGGTGACTCCCCTCTGCAGGCGCTGGATCGGCGGGCCATCAATGCCGTCATGGATTTGCGCCAACGAGGCCATTCGCTTGAGAGTGCCTTGACGGCGGTCCGCCCCAAGCTGGTGGCACACCGCACGCTGATGAATACTCCCGGGGGCTACTCGGCGCTCAGCGTGGCACACCAGAACCAGATCAGGCCGGACATTAAGCGAGTCGAGGCGTGGGGAGTGCACCGCATGCTGTTGGCCAGCGATGGATTCGCCGCCGCGTGGCAAGCCTATGGTATCGGTACTCCGGATACCCTTTTAGGTTCTCGAGATGCCCAAGGCGCCCTCGAGGCCCTGTTGCGACGGCTGCGCAAGCTTGAATGTCAGGATGCCGAAGGGGACCTTTTTCCCAGGCTCAAGTGCCACGATGACGCCACGGCGTTGCTGCTGGAAGCCCAGGCTTAAACCCTGAGATCCGATTGCGAGGCATCGCCGGCGAGCCGGTACTCACACGAGTGAGCCGCAATTAAAGTCTTATCTCAGTAGATTTGCTACCATCGCGCCAGCTCAACGACAGGATGTTGTCATGACCCAATCAGGAAAGATGCACCGCTCCATCGCTGCTCTCAGCCGCGGCAAGAAACGCCTGATTATGGTGGCCACGGACCTCGTGGCGCTGCCCCTGGCGCTATGGTCGGCCTACGCGCTTCGGCTCGCCGAATGGTGGCCGGAGCGCTACTTGCAGCCCTATTGGTGGTTGTTCGTGATCCTGCCGCCGGTGGGGGTGTTCATTTTCGCTCGGCTGGGGTTGTATCGCGCGGTGGTGCGCTTCATGGGGCCCCAGTCGCTGTGGGCGGTGGTCAAGGGTTCGCTGCTCATGGCGGTGCTGATGTGGGCGGCGGCATACTTCTATGGCTGGGAAAGCTTCCCGCGCTCGGTCCCGATCAACTTCGCCCTGGTCACCCTGGTGTATGTGGGTGGCACCCGCCTGCTGGTGCGCAGCTACTACCAGTGGCTGATCAAGCACTACATCAAGAAGGAGTCGGTGGCCATCTACGGCGCCGGCGGGGCCGGGCACCAGCTGGCCATGGCGCTCTCCAGCGGGCACGAGTACTATGTCGCTGCCTTCCTGGATGACTCCCCGGCGCTGTGGCAGAGCATCATCAAGGGCGTGAAGGTGCATAACCCGGCCCATTTTAAGGACGTGGCCGCAGAGCTGGGCATCACGCGCGTGCTGCTGGCCATGCCCTCTGCCAGCAAGGCCCAGCGCAAGCAGGCGCTGGATCAGTTGGTCGACCTGCCGGTGCACGTGCAAACGGTGCCCTCCATGCCGGAGATCGTCGCCGGGGAGGCCAGCATGGATCAGCTGCAAGAGGTGGAGCTTGAGGACCTGCTGGGCCGCGACCCGGTGCCACCGCGGCGGGAGTTGGTCGATGCCAGCGTGCGTGGCAAGGTGGTGATGGTTACTGGTGCCGGTGGCTCCATCGGCAGCGAGATGTGTCGCCAGGTGATGCGTGGCGGGCCCAGCGCGCTGATCCTGTTCGAGGTCTGCGAGTACGGCCTGTACGCCATCGAGCACGAGCTCGAGGCCATGCGTATCGAGATGGGCGCCAGTTTCCCCCTCGTCGCGCTGCTCGGCAACGTGTGCGATCGCAACCGGGTGGAAGCAGCCATCCGCCACTATGGGGTTCAGACCCTCTACCACGCCGCCGCCTACAAGCACGTGCCCATCGTCGAGAACAACGTACTGGAGGGCGTGCGCAACAACGTGCACGGCACCCGGGTGGTGGCGGAGAGCGCCGCCCGGCTTGGCGTGGAGCGCTGCGTGCTGATCTCCACCGACAAGGCGGTGCGCCCCACCAACGTGATGGGCGCCACCAAGCGCATGGCCGAGTTGGTGCTGCAGGACCTGGCCAGCTGCTATGCGTTGAAGGAGGGCCACCGCACCATCTTCAGCATGGTGCGCTTCGGCAATGTGCTGGGTTCCAGCGGCTCGGTGGTGCCGCTGTTCCGCCGCCAGCTGGAGCAGGGCGGGCCGCTTACTGTCACCCATCCAGAGATCACCCGCTTCTTCATGACCATTCCCGAGGCGGCACTGCTGGTCATCCAGGCCGGCTCCATGGCGGAAGGCGGCGATGTGTTCGTGCTGGACATGGGCGATTCGGTGAAGATCGTCGACCTGGCTAGGCGCATGATCCAGCTCACCGGCCTGGAGGTGAAGGACGAGGAGAACCCCGATGGCGACATCGAGGTGATGTTCAGCGGCCTGCGCCCCGGCGAGAAGCTCTATGAGGAGCTGCTGATCGGCGACAGCGTGGTCGGCACCCAGCACCCCAAGATCCTGCGCGCCCACGAGGAGGTGCTCCCGCATCGAGAGCTGGTGGCGTTGCTGGAGGAGTTACGTGAGGCAGAGCGAGAGTTGGATAGCAGTCGCGCCTGTGCTGTGCTCAAGCGTGGTGTGAGCGGCTTCGCGCATAGCGGAGATATGGTGGATCTGTTGCCGAATGGGTGTGGGAAGTCAGGCAACACCATTGTGGAGGTGATCGCGGCGAGGCATTGAGCTGCTGGCTTTCTTGATGATCAGAAGCCGCCGTCTCGAGAGATCGAGGCGGCGGCTTCGTTGTTTTACAGCAGAAAAAACCGCCCATACATCGCCATCAGCGGCTCGCCACCCAGCAGGGTGATCCAGCCGGCGAGTGCCAGGTAGGGGCCGAAGGGCATGGGGGCGCCGCGCAGCTTGGGCACGGCGAGCTGGATCAGGATGCCGAGCACCGCGCCGACGCCGGCGGAGAGGATCAGCAGTAGCGGCAGGTATTGCCAGCCCATCCAGGCGCCCAGGGCGGCGAGCAGCTTGAAGTCGCCGTAGCCCATGCCCTCCTTGCCGGTGATCAGCTTGAAGGCCCAGTAGAAGCTCCATAGCACCAGGTACCCGGCCATGGCGCCGATCACCGCGCTTTCCAGCATCAGCGGCTGGAAGAGTAGCTGGTAGAGAAGGCCCGCCCACAAGAGCGGCAGGGTGAGGGAATCCGGCAGTAGCTGGGTGCGCAGGTCGATCACCGCCATGGCCAGCAGCGAGAGGCACGCCCCGAGGATAAACAGCCCCTGCCAGGTGGCGCCGAACAGCACCGCCACGGCGAACGCCAGGGCACCGCCGGCCAGCTCCACCAGCGGATACTGGGGGCTGATGCGGGCATGGCAGTTGGCGCAGCGCCCGCGGCGCTTCAGCCAGCCGAGCACCGGGATGTTGTCGTGCCAGGCGATCGGGTGCTCGCAACTCGGGCACATGGAACGCGGGGTAACCAGGTTGAAGGGTTCGTGGTGCTCCTCGGGCAGCTCCAGCGCCTCGCGCGCCTCGGCCCGCCAGCCGCGCATCAGCATCACCGGCAGGCGGGCGATCACCACGTTGAGGAAGCTGCCGAGGCAGAGGCCGATGAAGGCGGTGAGGGGATAGAGGAGGGAAGGGGGGAGGTCGAGCACCAAGGCTTCCTTAGGCAGATCGCCGATAAATCGGGCTCCCACAGTGTCGGCCTATGGTGCCCGGTGAAGAATTGTCAGGCCGCTTCGCTCTTGAGCAACGGCCAGGCGCCCTGCTTGGAAGCCTCCAGAATCACGACCTCGACGATGGAGCCATCCTCGGCATAGCTGATATGGGTGTTCCAGTCCTGCGAGGCTTCCCGGACGATGGGCTTATCGGCCAGGTGCAGCACCAGAATATCGTCGGCTTCGTCGTAGGTGGTACGCATGGTCATGGCTCCCACTGGAAGTGATGCATCACGGTCTTCACGATCAGTCTATCTTCGATAATCACCGCAGCACAGACCAGGTTGTCGTTCCGGCCCGGAAATGTCTTGGCGATCCACATCCGGAACTCGTCTTTGGATCGGATCGTGCCATGCTCAAGCAGATCGAGTAACTGATCCTGGTTGATATACCGCTCTGCCATGCGCTCGGCGGCGTGGCGAGTCACATGGACTGGTAGCCCGAAACGTTGGGAGAACATCTCCATGCCTCAAATCACGCTTCCCAGCTCGAAGATCGGCAGGTACATGGAGATCACCAGGCCGCCGACGAGTACGCCGAGCACCACGATGATAAACGGCTCCAGCAGCGAGGTGAGGGTGTCAACCATGTTATCGACCTCTTCCTCGTAGTAGTCGGCGACGCGGTTGAGCATGGCGTCCAGGGAGCCTGCTTCCTCGCCAATGCCGACCATCTGCACCGCCAGAGGCGGGAACTGTTCGGTCATGCGCATGGCGAAGGCGAGCTGCTGGCCGGTTGCGACGTCCTCGCGGATCTGGCCCACGGCACGCTCGTAGACCTTGTTGCCGGTGGCGCCGGCGGCGGTGTCCAGGGCCTCCACCAGTGGCACGCCGGCGCCGAAGGTGGTGGCCAGGGTGCGCGAGTAGCGCGCCACGGCGGACTTGTCCAGGATCTGGCCGATCACCGGGATCTTCAGCGACCAGGCGTGCATGCGGTAGGCAAAGCTCTCGGATCGCTTCACCCCGGTGCGGATAAAGAAGATGAAGGCCGCGATGCCGACAATGAACCACCACCAGTAGGCCTGGGCGAACTCCGACAGCGAGATGGTCATGCGGGTCATGGCTGGCAGTTCGGCGCCGAAGCCGTGGAACAGGCTCTCGAACTGCGGCACCACCTTGATCAGCAGCAGAGCGGTAACGCCAATACCTACCGCGATAACCGCGGCGGGATACCACAGCGCCTTCTTTACCCGCGACTTGAGCGACTCCACCTTCTCCTTGTAGGTGGCCACGCGTTCGAGCATTCGATCCAGCGAGCCGGACTGCTCACCGGCCGCCACCAGGTTGCAGAACAGCTTGTCGAAGTGCTGCGGATGGCGCTGCATCGCCTCGGAGAAGCTGGCGCCGGCGCCCACGTCGTTCATCAGCTCCTGTACCAGGGCGCTCATGGCGGGTTTCTTCATGCTCTCCGCCACTACCTGAAAGGCCTGCAGGATCGGCACGCCGGCACGGATCATGGTGGCCATCTGGCGGGCGAACAGCATGATGTCGCGGGGCTTGATCTTGCCCATGCCGCCGCCGATCCCTCCCTTGCGGCGTACGTTCTTGACGATGATGTTCTGGCCGCCGAGGATCCGCTCGACCTCCTGCTTCTGGGCGGCGATGATCTCGCCGCCCACCTTGCGCCCGCCGGGGCCCTTGCCGGTCCAGTTCCAGCGGTAGAGCTTGGTCTTCTGGTTAGACCTGAGTTTGGTTGCCGTGGCCATGGTGTGTTCCCTGTTCCTTGCGAATGCTGTTGTTGGAGCCCGATTATTGTGGGAGCCCGGTTATTGTGGGAGCCCGATTTATCGGCGATAGCGGCGTTGCCCAGGCCTGCGGCCTCCATCGTCGAGGCGTCGAACCGGCAGAATCTGCGCTCCTACAGTGGCTTTCTCTCAGCGTTAATCCTTCGTCACCCTGAACACTTCCGCCAGGCTGGTCACGCCCTGCATCGCCTTGAGCAGGGCGCTGCGGCGCAGGTCCGGGTGGCCTTCCTCGCGGGCCTGGGTGTCGAAATCCATGGAGTTGCCGTTGCGCATGATCAGCTGGCTCATGGCGTTGCTGATCGGTACCACCTCGTAGATACCCACGCGGCCCTTGAAGCCCTTGGTGCAGTGCTTGCAGCCCACCGGTTCGAAGATGGTGGCGTCAGCGATCTCCTCGGGCGTGAAGCCCTGTTGCTCCAATACCTCGTGGGGAATATCCGCGGGCTGCTTGCAGTGCTTGCATAGCCGTCGCGCCAGGCGCTGGGCGATGATCAGGCTCACGGAGCTGGCGATATTGAATGGCGCCAGGCCCATGTTGGCGAGACGCGTGAGCGTTTCTGCCGCCGAGTTGGTGTGCACGGTGGAGAGCACCAGGTGGCCGGTCTGGGAGGCCTTCACGGCGATCTCGGCGGTCTCCAGGTCACGGATCTCACCCACCATCACCACATCCGGATCCTGCCGCAAGAAGGCGCGCAGGGCGCTGGCGAAGTCGAGCCCGATCTTGGGCAGCACGTTGACCTGATTGACCCCGGGCACCTTGATCTCCACCGGGTCCTCGGCGGTGCAGATGTTGCGCTCCACCTCGTTCAAGATATTGATGCCGGTATAGAGCGTTACCGTCTTGCCGCTGCCGGTGGGGCCCGTGACCAGGATCATACCCTGAGGCTGGTCCAACACCGTCTCGTACATCGCCTTTTGCTCGGGGGTGAAGCCGAGCTGCTCGATGCCGATCTGCGCCGAAGTGGGGTCGAGGATACGAAGCACCACCTTCTCGCCGTATACCGTGGGCAGCGAGTTGACGCGGAAGTCGATGGAGCGCGACTTGGAGAGGCGCAGCTTGATGGCGCCGTCCTGTGGCAGGCGGCGTTCTGAGATGTCGAGGCGCGACATCACCTTGAGGCGCGCGGCGATGCGGGTGCGCATGGCGAAGGGCGGATGAGCCACGTCGTGGAGCATGCCGTCGATGCGAAAACGCACCCGGTAGCTGGTCTCGTAGGGCTCGAAGTGGATATCCGAGGCACCGCGGTTGATGGCGTCGAGCAGGATCTTGTTGACGAATTTGATGATCGGCGCGTCTTCCCGGGCCGACTGTGCGTCGGCATGGATATCCACCTCGCCGCTGCCATCCTCGTCGCCATAGCCCAGCTCGCCGATGGCGTCGTCCACGCCCTTGAGCGAGTCGAGCATGCTCTTCTCGCTATTGGCGAGATAGCCCTCCAGCACCGGCACCAACTGGTCCACCGGGGCGAGGATCCCCTCCGGCGTCAGGCCCGTGGCGAACTGCAGCTCGTCGAGCTGTGCCAGGGTGGAGGGGTAGGGCACCGCCACGGTGAGGCGGTGGCCGTGCTGGATCAGCGGCAGCACCTTTAGCTTACGCAGGATCTTCTCGGGGAAGCGCTCGGCCTTGGGCAGCGTCTCCGCGCGGATGGCGTCCAGGTCCATGATCGGCAGGCCATACTCCCAAGCCGCGGTCAGCGTGGCCTGGCGGGCTGAGACCAACCCGGTATCGATCACATGCTCCAGCAGCGACACCTCGCTCTCCCGAGCCTCCTCCTCGGCGCGCACCGCTGCGGCGTGGGTGAGCCGCCCATCCGCCACCAGCCGCCGCGCCAGGCCGCGCAGCCCACTGGTTTCGGGCTCGGCGGCGTGCAGTGAAGCATTGGGTGGGGAGCGGTAGTCGTTCATGGCGTCTCGCTGTGGCGATGAAAGGCGTTCAGTGCCTTGTGTAAAAGGCTGGCTATCCCCTGGGGAGCCCGATGTGTCTGTGGGAGCCCGATTTATCGGCGATCAAGGCTGACAAATGCCATGTCGGCATCACAATATGCCCCATTCTAGCCCCTCGCCGCCCCCGCGCCCACCCACATGCCCCAAGGCGAACCACGCGAATTCAACCCTGTCCGCCGGCCCGTCTTCTGCCCAGCACAAAATATTGATCCCGCACAGGAAGAAAATCGCCTCTCGGGCTACCCTTCACCTTGCAAGAGGGCGGTTCGTAACTTAATGTAATCTTAGGTGCCGGATCATGGGTGCCGAGCGTGTGAATCGGGCGGCTCGCCGCCCACTGCAACCCGAAGGGCCTTCGGGCCGGACGGACAGGAGCAAAGGGGCAAGACGATGAAAAAACATGAGATGCTGAAAACGAAGCGCAGTCAGGGTGGTTTTACCCTGATAGAATTGATGATCGTGGTGGCGATTGTTGGTATTTTGGCGGCAATTGCAATCCCTCGATATCAGGATTATGTTACTCGTTCTCAAGTTACTGAAGGATTAAACCTAGCTGGGCCTGCAAAGATAGCCATTGCTGAATTTTTTCAGACTGGCGGGACGTCAGCATCTCTAAGTAATCCAGCAACAGCAAATGATATTGTTGGTTACAGTGGGGCGGTTAGCAAATACGTTCAGAGTATAACAGTAGGTGTGGATGCTGCTGCCTCCGATCCCATAATTACCATTCTTTATGATAACCCTCCAGCTGATGGAATGGGTTCTGGAACCGGTGATAAGACCTTGATTCTTACTGGTCTTGAAAGGAATGGTGCATTTGACTGGGAATGTACGCAGGGTGCGAACTCTGATAATGACTCCGCTGTTCCCTCTGAGTGTAGGAACTAGAGTATCAGGTGTTAAATCTTGCGCTATAATAAGCAGCAGCTGACATTAATGTCGGCTGCTGCTTTATTTTTTAGAAGTGGTTGGCCGTGCTGGTGGGGTTTATTTTCTGCTAATTTTTTATGCTGTGAGTTTCACGAGAGCCTGGGAAAAGGTGATGTGATTGCTTTAAAAATTTCTCGAAGCTTTGTGTTTTCCCGAGGAGGTTGGAGGAAATAATAATGTTTATATATAGTTCATGATTGGGGTAAGTCTTTCTTGCCTTTTCTGCCCAAATAAAGTAGTCTTCCATGAGTTCATGAATTCTCATTTCAGATGCGGCATGAAATTGTTGTGACATTGCAATTGATTCAAGTGTGTGTCCTATTCCGAAGGGGTTGATTATTTTTGTTAGCACATTGAATTCTTGCCCTTGAGTTTCAATATAGGTCTTAGTCTGCCAGAGGGTATGTAAGTGCGTTCCCATAAAAACTCCCAGCGCCACCGGTATCAGTCCTCCCCCTAGCCGAACTCCAAACGTATACTTGTTCTCCTTTTTCTTCTCCCTCGAGCACCTATTTTCTGCCATTCCCATTAGCATCAAAAACACCAACCAATGTGCCTGACTATGGTAGAAGGGCAGTTCCAGCATGTTGTGAATGATCAATGGCAACATAAGTGCCACCAGTAGAAGCTTTTCCCCATTCGGCCCCTTGGTCACCAACCGCCAAAGCATCCAACTACCGAAACCAATCAGCCCCAGCAGCGGCAGTAGCCCGCCCTCGATGCCCCAGTAGAGCAATTCGTTATGCGGATGGGCGTAGGTCTGTGTGATGATGGGATCGACGATCTCCGGCTGGTTGCGTGGCAGGGCGGCGCGCCAGTCGGCGAAGCTGTGCAGGAAGTCATGCTGAAAGCGGCCATAGCCCCAGCCGGTCAGTGGCTCCTCCAGAATCATCTTCAGGCTATGCAGGTAGACCGGGATGCGCTCGCCGCCACCCTGTTCCAGCTTGCGGGCCACTGCGCCGCCACCTTCCGTTGTCAGCATGAATAGCACAGCGGCGATCGCGGTGCCGGCGAGCAGGGCGCCACTCCATTGCAGGAATCGACGACGATCCTGATGCCACAGGTAGCCCATCACCAGCGGCACGGCGATCAGAGTGCCCAGAAAGCCACTGCGCGAGGCGATGGTAAGCAGCAGGAAGGGAATAAACAGCGGTGCGAGCAGGGTAATGCCGCGTTGGACGTTGCTGCGTGCCTCGGCAAACAACCAGGCGGAGATTACTAACCCCGTTGCCAGGAAGCTCGCCATCACGTTGACCTGCTGGAAGACACCATACGGCCGGCCGGTCTCGACGGGGTAGCCCAGCCAGTTGCCCGGTTCCAGCACGAAGTGCTGCACATAGCCGAAGGCTGTCTCCAGTAGCACGCCGGAGAGGATCGCCATGCCGATCCACCACCAGTCGCGGCGGGTGAGCTGCAACTGGGCGATGCCCAGCAGTAGGATGGCCCCGGCGGTAACCGTCAGCATGCGGGGCAGGGCGATCAACGAGGCCTCGTTCCAGCTCCACAGGAAGGGAAGCCATAGCGCCAGAAGCAGCAGCCCCAGCCCCTTGTGGAAGGCGCTGAAGCGGATTACCCCGCGGCTCGCCGGCCACATGGCGATGGCCATCATCACCCCGAAGCCCATCCATACCGCGGCGTTGTGGGGCATGCGCAGCCCGGTGCCGCCCAGGTTGGGGAAGGTGACGTGCAACAGCACGGTAAAGGTGAAGAAGGCGGTGATGATAAACGCCTTGCGCAGGCGCGGGTTGGGTGCCTGGTCATCAGGCGCGGAGTGGTTCAAGGCCTCATCGGCGGCATGCATGGCGGTTCCCTGACATGAAGGACTTGGAGCTGTAGCGATTTGTAACTGGTAGTGTCACGTTTGCAGGCGTCGAGCGCAATCGGGGACAGACCCTGATCGCAATCGGGGACAGACCCTGATTGTCGCTGCGGGTTCTGCCGGGCAGCCGATGTTGCACTGCACAATCATGGGTGCTATTGTTGCGTTGCAGCAGAGCGGGGCCTTCATCCTGAGATCCCGTTCCCATCAGCCAGAACCGGGAGTTCACCATGACCAACGCCTTCAACTTCGATTCCAAGCAATTCGACACCGCTCAGCTCGAGTCGCTGTTCTTCGCCCCGGCCCGCGCCTATGCCGCGCTGTCCATCGACCTGACCGAGAAGCTGGTCAACGCCCAGCTCGAGGCCACCAAGGCCTACACCGACACCAGCCTGGCGCAGCTGCGCAACCTGGTGGAAGTGAAAGACGCCGAGGGCCTCAAGAGCTACCTGGAAGGCCAGCAGCAGGTCGCCAAGGAGCTGACCGAGCGCCTGAAGGGCGACGCCGAGAAGGTCGTGGCCCTGCAGCAGGAGTTCGTGCAGGAGAGCCAGAAGCTGACCGAGAGCAGCGTCAAGCAGGTGCAGGAATCTGCCAAGCAGGTCACCGAGTCTGCCGCCAGCGCCACCAGCAAGGCCGCCAAGGAAGCCGCCCCGGCTGCCAAGGCCAAGACTGCCGCCCAGGCGTAAGTCTCCGGCCCGCACTGCGGGCTGATAGAGCTGGAAGACCCCAACAGGCCGCCGATCATATGATCGGCGGCCTGTTGTGTTTTTGGGTCTTAATCGGGGACAGACCCCAATTTCTGGTTCTTCGCAGACTGGCGTGAAAGCGAAGCAATCTTAGGAAAAGGCGGGGATAGAGAAACGGCGGTAAATCCGAGTAAGCTGATATTCGCCAAAACGTCAGCCTACGGATACCGCCGTTGCCATGGATGCTACCCCGCTCTGCCTATTCTGGAAAGGTTTCACCGTCGCTCACCACGCATTTCTGGATGAGCAAACGCTACGCCTCACGCTGGCCCCTGATGACAGGGTCCCTCCCGTCTGCAGCGGCTGTGACCACGCCTGCTTCCTCGTTCATGACGTGCACCATCGTCGCGTCCGTGAGGCACCGTTGCTGATTTACCGGGTGGAGCTGGAGGTGCCGGTGCGTCGCCTGCGCTGTCCCGTCTGTGGCCCAACACGCGAACGCATTGACTGGTTGCCGGGCCGCTCACCGGTGACCACGACGCTGCGGCAGTGGGTGGAGCGTCTGGTGACGTTGCTGCCGATCCGGCATGTCGCCGATTTGGTCGGCCTGCACTGGCATACCGTCAAGACCATCGACAAGAAGCGCCTGCAGCGTGACTTGCCGGCGCCGGATCCGACCCGGTTGCGGCGCCTGATGATGGACGAGTTCGCCCTGCACAAGGGGCACCGCTACGCCACGGTGATCGCCTGTGCTGACACCCAGCAGGTGGTGTGGGTCGGCGAAGGCCGCTCCCGCGAGGCGATCCGGCCGTTCTTCGAATGGCTGGGCGAGGCGCGTGAACAGATCGAGGCGGTCGCCATGGACATGAACGCCTCCTTCGATCTCGAAGTGAAAGCCCAGTGTCCCAATGCCGAGGTGGTCTACGATCGCTTCCATGTGGTGGCCAAGTACGGGCGCGAGGTGATGGACCGGGTGCGCGTCGATCAGGCCAATCAGCTACGCGACGACAAGGCGGCCCGCAAGGTTATCAAGGGCAGCCGCTGGCTGCTGCTACGCAACCAGGACAACCTCAAGCCGGAGCAGGCGGTGAAGCTGGAAGAGCTGCTGGCCGCCAATGCCTCACTGACCAAGGTTTATCTGCTCAAGGACCAGCTCAAGACACTGTGGTTTGCCGAGGACGAGGCGACGGCACGCAGCGGTTGGCAAGAGTGGGCCGGTATGGCGTTGAGCAGCGGCATCGACGCCCTGATCCGCTTCACCCGGAAGCTGGAACCCTACCTGGACGGTATCGTCTCCAGTGCTCGCCACCGGCTGAACACCAGCGTGCTCGAGGGCATGAACAACCGGATCAAGGTCATCAAAAGGATGGCCTATGGGTACCGCGACACGGAATACTTCTTCCTGAAGATCCGTGCCGCGTTTCCCGGCAAAATGCGATGAACCCAATTTCTCACCATGCCGTCGTTTGGCGTATGAAGGATCCGCTATGCTTGAGTAGCTTGGGCTTTTCTGGGGAGTGGTGATGCCAACCGTCCTGCGCTGTGATGGCTACAGGTTCTATTTCTACAGCCATGAGCCCGATGAACCGCCCCATGTACATGTCGACCACGGCAGTGCGACGGCCAAGGTATGGCTGCATGATGCGGTGGTTGCGCGTAATATTGGATTTTCTGCCAAGGAGCTCGGTCGGATACAGCGGATGGTCCGTGAGCGTGAGCAAGAATTGCGGGAGGCATGGCATGCATTCTTTGGTATCTGACAACGACCTGCGAGTCATGAGCGTGCAAATCGATGATAATCGTCTCACCGTCGAACTGATGGATGGTAGAGCGATCTCCGTGCCACTGGCCTGGTTCCCGCGGCTCTGCTCGGCGACTCCAGCGCAACGTAACAACTGGGAGCTTGCTGGCGGTGGTTACGGCATCCATTGGCCCGACCTTGATGAGGATCTAAGCACCGAGGGCCTGCTGAAGGGCGCCAGGGCACCTCATCCTGCCTAATCGGCATGCCTAATCGGGGACAGACCCCCATTTCAGTCGACATCCGGTGGCGGCTTGGGCTTGCGGCCGGGCGTTCCCGGTACGGTGCGGCGTCCCAGCAGCTCGGCGACCTGTTGCTGGAAGTGCGTTGTGCCCAGCACCAGGCCGCTGTGGGTGACCCGACGGATCTCGTCGATCCGGTCTTTCGCCAGCTGACCACGAAACAGCTCGCGGTAGGCCTGACGCCGCGCGGCGGAGGAGGCGCCCAGGTCGTGCAGGGCAGCATGTGGCGTGACGATGGGGTCGGGGCTGCCCTGGGCGTTGGCGGCGTAGCTCGACCAGCGGTAGTCGGCAGGATGGGCCACCATGCCGGCCCGCACCGGGTTGAGCTCGATATAGGCATGGCAGGTCAGCAGGTAGCGGAATTCTCCCACCAGGCATGAGCGGAAACGACCCTCGAAGAGCGCGCCGGTACGCCGATAGCGGCGGTTGAAGCGTTGTGCATAGACCTGGCCGAGGCGTTTCATCATGGCGCTGATGGCTTGCGGGTCGCCCCGTGGCGTGGCCAGCAGATGGACGTGGTTGGTCATCAGCACGTAGGCGTGGATGGCGATGCCGTTGTCGTGGCTAGCCTCCTCGAGCAGCTGCAGGTAGGCCAGGCAGTCTTCGGGGTCGGCGAAGCAGACGCTGCGGTTGTGGCCCCGCTGGATCAGATGCAGCGGGGTGCCGGGAAGCAGCAGGCGGGCGCGACGGGTCATGGCGTTGCTCGTGACGGCGGCGGTTGCTGTCAGCGTCGACCATGCAGGGGACGATGGCCGTCAGTGAAAATCGACGGTAGCTGGGTTAATCGGGGACAGACCCCCATTTCCCTTTTCCCTCTTCGCACGCTGCCCAAATCAGCTTGGGGTATGTGGCCGAGAGAGTGGTTCGATGGCCAGTCGCAGCCCCAGGGCATTAGCGACCTTGCTGATGGTAGAGAAAGCGGGGTTGCCTTCCCCGGAGAGCGCCTTGTAAAGCCCTTCCCGGCTCATGCCGACTTGCTTGGCCAACTGGCTCATGTTGCGGGCGCGGGCGATATCGCCCAGCGCGGCGGCGAGAAGAGCAGGGTCGTTCTCTTCCATCACCGCTTCCAGATAGGCGGCGATTTCCTCCTCGGTCTGGAGGTACTCGGCAGTGTCGTAGTGGGTGAATGTCACGTGTTGAGTCCCCATGGGATCACTCCTTCCATTGCGCGGCAATGATTTTGGCCTGTTCGATGTCACGTGGCTGGGTGCTTTTGTCGCCCCCACAGAGTAACACCACGACCACTGGGCCTCTGGCCAGGTAGTAGACGCGGTAGCCCGGGCCGAGAGGAATACGCAATTCCGATATGCCTTCGCCTACTGGCTTTACGTCGCCAGGGTTGCCCAGACTGAGCCGCCTGAGGCGGGCGGCAATCTTGGTACGTGCTCGCGTATCACGGAGGCTCCGTAGTCATTGATCAAAGACATCGGTCTTTATGAGCTCGATCATATGTCAACTGTAGTTGGCATGTTTATGGGTGTCAACTACAGTTTACACATGGTCGGTAATCTCGGTACGGTACCTAATCGGGGACAGCCCCCCATTTCGCTGATGGCTTGCGGGTCGCCCCGTGGCGTGGCCAGCAGATGGACGTGGTTGGTCATCAGCACGTAGGCGTGGATGGCGATGCCGTTGTCGTGGCTGGCCTCCTCGAGCAGCTGCAGGTAGGCCAGGCAGTCTTCGGGGTCGGCGAAGCAGACGCTGCGGTTGTGGTCCCGCTGGATCAGATGCAGCGGGGTGCCGGGAAGCAGCAGACGGGCGCGACGGGTCATGGCGTTGCTCGTGACGGCGGCGGTTGCTGTCAGCGTCGACCATGAAAGGGGCGATGGCCGTCAGTGAGAGTCGACGGTAGCTGTAGGTGATTCGCTAATCGGGGTCCGTCCCCGGTTTTCAACGCCTACACTGTCGGTAACTCACCGGCAGGGAGGCCTCGTGCATGTCTGGTTATTCTCAGCTTTCCCCTCATCCTTCCCACCATCTTTCTCACCATGGCGGCGCCAGCGGGGTGACCGGCAGCTGCCATCGCCTGCAGATCAGTGACGACCGTGCGCTGCTGGTAGACTGCGGGCTCTTCCAGGGCCAGGATGCCGACCACGTCGACAGCTTCGAGCAGCTCAAGGTGAGCTTCCCGGTCGATGACGTGCTGGCGCTGGTGGTGACCCATGTGCATATCGACCATATCGGCCGGCTGCCCTACCTGCTGGCGGCGGGGTATCGCGGGCCGATCCTCTGCTCGGTGCCATCGGCGCGGCTGCTGCCACTGGTGATCGAGGATGCGCTGAAGATCGGCTTCACCCGCGACCGGGCGTTGATCGAGCGCTTCCTGGCCGAGGTGGCGGGGCGGCTGGTGGCGCTTCCCTACCGGGAGTGGCACACCCTGGTGGACGATGCGCGCCACCGGGTGCGAGTCAAGCTCAAGCGCGCCGGGCATATCCTGGGTTCCTGCTATGTGGAGGTGGATGTGCTCGACCGGCAGCGCGGCGATACCCAGCGCACGCTGTTCTCCGGCGACCTGGGCGCGCCCTATGCGCCGCTGCTCTCGGCGCCAGAGCCGCCCTGGGGCTGCGACAGCCTGGTGCTGGAGAGCACCTACGGCGATCGCCGCCACGAGGATCGCCGCCACCGCCGCGGGCGGCTCAAGGCGGCCATCGATCAGGCGCTGGAGAATGGCGGTACGGTGGTGATCCCGGCGTTCAGCATCGGCCGCACCCAGGAGCTGCTTTATGAACTGGAGGCGCTGATCCATCAGGCGGGCAGCCGACGCTTGCGGGAGCTGGAAATCATCGTCGATTCGCCCCTGGCGGCGCGCTTCACCGAGGTTTATCGCGAGCTCAAGCCGTGGTGGGACGCCGAGGCCCACGCCCGGCTGCGGGCGGGGCGCCATCCGCTCAGCTTCGAGAATCTTTATACCGTTAGCTCCCACGAGGAACACGAGCGGACTGTGGCCTATCTGGCCGAGAGCCATCGCCCGGCGGTGGTGATCGCAGCCAGTGGCATGGTGAGTGGCGGGCGGGTGGTCAACTACCTCAAACGCATGCTGGGTGACCCGCGTCACTGTGTGCTGTTTACCGGCTACCAGGGCACCGGCACGCCGGGGCGCGATATCCTGCGTTACGGGCCGCGCGGCGGCTGGGTGGCACTCGACGGCGAGCGCATCGATATTCGCGCCAGGGTGGAGACGGTCTCGGGCTACTCGGCCCACGCCGATCAGCACGACCTGCTCAACTTCGTGCGCCGTATGCGCCGCCCGCCGCGGCATATCCGCCTGGTGCATGGCGAGCGCCACGCCCAGCAGGCGTTGCGCGAGGTGCTGCTGGCCTGGGCGGCAGAGCAAGGGCATGTGATGGAGGTGACGCTGGGAGTGGAGCTTGGCGATGGCTGAAATTCCAACAAGGCAATGGCAGTTACCGTGTCGCCCTTTGTGGGAGCGCAGATTCTGCGCGATGGCTGATCGCCGATAAATCGGGCTCCCACAATACCCTTGGCTCTCTGCGATAGACCTGGATTTACCCAACCCGGGTTTTCCCAATATCGGGGCTAGCTGCGATACTCTGCCGCTGAGCCCGATCACCGTTGCAGGGAGCACGCCATGGCCACCATTGAACACTCCACGATCCTCGCGGCGCCACCGGGGCGGGTCTTCGCGTTGCTGGAGCGGGTGGAGGACTTCGCCGACTACTCTGACCTGATCCACAGCATCGAGGCGCTGGGCGAGGATCGCTACCGCTGGCACGTGCATGCCGTGGGGCGCGACTGGCACTTCGACGTGGAGATCACCGAGCGGCGCGCGCCGGAGGCGCTGGCCTGGGCCTCGCTGGACGGCGTGGAGAATCAGGGGCGTTATCGCTTGCGGCCGGTGGAGGGCGGCACCGAGGTCAACCTGACCCTGACCTACAAGCTGCGCAACAAGCTGCTCGAGAAGGCGGTGAACAAGGCCGCCACGCCGCTGGTTGGCCGGGTAAGCCGGCAGATTCTGGAAAGGGTGGCGGAGAGGTTGTAAGAGCACCCAGCATCTTTCGAACTATACTCAACCTGCCTGGCTTGTCGGCACCGTCGCAGGGGCGGCGGGATGGCCGCATCCACAGGGAGGGCGACAGATGTTCAAGGAGTTCAAGGAGTTTGCCGTACGCGGCAATGTGGTCGACATGGCGGTGGGTATCATCATCGGTGGGGCCTTCGGCACTATTGTCACCAGTCTGGTGAATGATGTGCTGATGCCGCCGATTGGCCTGCTGATGGGCGGGGTCGACTTTTCCAATATCTTCCTGGTGCTGAAGGGCGAGGGGCCCTATGCCACCCCGGTGGATGCCGCCGCCGACGGCGCGGTGACCCTGAATATCGGGCTGTTCGTCAATAACGTGATCAGCTTCCTGATCGTCGCGTTTGCTGTGTTCCTGCTGGTGAAGGGCATCAATCGCCTGCGCCGCCAGGAGGCTGTGGCGCCAACCGAACCGGCGGCGCCACCCGAGGATATCCTGCTGCTGCGCCAGATCCGCGACAGCCTGGTCGAGCGGGGCGATAACAGCCCGGGGGAGCCTGTCGACCCGGCCCCCACGAAGATGGGCTGAATCAGTCGTTGTGAGATCGGGGCCGGCGCCATGCCGGCCCCGCGCTTTTGTGGGCTATCGATCACCCCGTGTGGGATGAAAACAAAGTGTCATCCTTGAAAATAGAGAGTCATCCTCCGGTGATGACAAGGTTGCGTAGCCCAGCTATAATGTAGCTACATCGTAGCTACGCAAGAAAAGGAGAGAATCATGAGTGCTGATACCGTGGTTCGAGCCCGCATCGACAGTGAAACCAAAGAGCGCGCCACCGCCGCCCTGGAGGCCATGGGTCTGTCCGTGTCCGACGCCATCCGCCTACTGATGCTGCGGATCGCCGACGAAAAGCGCCTGCCGTTTGCCGTGCAGGTGCCGAACGCCACCACGGCCAAGGCTCTGGAAGATCTGGAAGCCGGCAAGGGCAAGCGCTTTGATAGCGCGGATGCACTGTTCGATGACTTGGGCATCTGATGCTGACCCCAGTCCGTTCCAGCCAGTTCAAACGCGATGTGAAGCGGGTCCAGAAGCGCGGCAAGGACATGAACAAGCTGCGGTGCTTGCTGGGCCTGCTGCTCAAGCAAGCTCCCTTGCCAGATACCTACCAGGATCACCCGTTACGGGGGAACCGGAAGGGCTATCGAGATGCCCACATCGAACCCGATTGGTTGCTGCTGTATCGCGTAGAGGGCGACGAGTTGCATTTGGCTCGTACTGGTAGCCACGCTGATCTCTTCCGCGAGTAGGCAAGGCAAGAGAGGATGATACTTTACCTTGCTGACATGACGGCTCCTTACCATAAATCAAAGGGTTATACACCATCATAGGATGATATTCTTTTTTCATCCCACACCCCGGACAGATGTGCAAATTCTATTAGCCGGCTATCTAGCTGGTTGGCGGTGGCGGGACTATGATAATGCCTGAGGAGGCCGCGGGCTTCCCTTGAGGATAAGATCATGATCAAGGCGCTGTTCTGGTGTTTCCTGGTGCTGTTCTCGCAGCTGTGGCTGCTGCGCTGGGTCGATGGGCGGGTGCTGGGGATGCAGTTCGGTGACAAGGTAGAGCGGGAAGAACTGCCGGAAGAGGTGCGGCCGGAGGGCTGACGTCCTGGTGGTTGTTGCTACTGTCGTCTGGCGGCCTTGAGATAGACGCTGTTTCGGTCCCGCTTGCCGACGGCGATGACCAGCACGACCAGTTCGCTGCCACGTACCTCATAGACAAGCCGGAAGCCCGCGCTGCGTAGCTTGATCTTGTAGCGGTTCTGGCTGCCAGACAGGCGAGAGGCGGGGATGGTGGGAGACTCGATGATGGCCTGGAGCTTCTTCTTGAACTGCTCACGGACGCTGGCATCGAGATTGTGCCACTCCTTCAGCGCCTCGGCGCGAAAGCGCAGTTCATAGCTCACCCATTGTCACCTTGATCTCCGGCTGGTCCCGCCGCTCGTCAGCAATGCGGTTGAGCTCGGCATCTTCGAGCTTCTCCAACAGCTCTTCGTAGACCGCGGCCGGAATGCAATAGAAGGCGGGCTCATTGCGGTTCAGCACGGCTACGGGGAAGCCTTCTCCGGCTGCCACGGTGGCCATGGGGTTCTTCTTCAATTCCGAGATGCTGGCGGTTGTGGTTGCCAGGATATGGTGGGGCATGAGGAACCCTCCTTGTTTGCTTACGCAACTCATTCTAGACCTGTTACAAGTCTTTTAACAGGTCTTTTGGGGGTCTGTCCCCGATTAACTCAGCGGTACCGGTAGACCCTCAGGCTGGGCAGGAAGGCCTCGTCCTCAAGGCGTTCGTCACGGCGGCGGGCGCGGGTGCGTGCCTCGGGGGGCTGCAGCGGCGGGAGGTTGTGGTCGGGCAGACGGCCGTCGGGGGTGGGGATAAACAGCGGCAGGGCGACATTCATGGCGCGGCGGGTGCGGCCGTCGTCGAGGGGCTCTCGATAGAAGAGGTTGGCGCGCATCAGTGGCGCCTGACGCTGCACCTGGGCCAGAGGCTCGCCGCTGGGCAGGCCCGCCAGCTTGCGCAGTTGTATGCGGATATGCGGTGCGTCGCTGTCGAGGGCCAGCAGCTTCTGTTCGGCCTCGGCCACCGTGAGCTTCTTGATCGAGCGCCCGCTCGAATACCAGGCCAGGCGCACCCGGGCCAGTGGCGCCTCGCTTGCCGGGATGGCCCGCCAGCACTGCTTGAGGTGCACTCGGGCGAGCCCCTCGCCGCGCAGGTGGTCGTGCAGGGCGGGGTGGCGGAAGGGGAGCACTGCCTTGGCCTCGGGAATCAGCGCCGGCACCTGGTCGCGAATCTTGGCGGTCAGGGCGGCGAACTCGGCCTTGGCCGTGTTGGCAGCCGCCACGGCCTCCATCACGCTCTCACTCGCCGCCACCAGACCGATATGCGCGCGTGTGGCGCGGCCGTCCTGACCATCCTGATACCAGACATCCTGCAGTGCCCCGCGCAGCCACTCCTCGGCACGGGAGTGTTCGACCGGCTCGGGCTCGCCGAAGATCCAGCAGGCGCCGGGGGCACTGGCATACGCTTCGGCGACCTCGGCGGTGCGCTCGATCAGGGCGTCGAAGACCGCCTCCAACTCGGCGAGCAGGCGGTACTCCGGCGGCTGGATGTGGGGCGCCGTCATTCTTATTGCTCGTCCTGGAAGGCGCGCTCGGCGCGCATGATCATCTCGTCGATCTCGGTCTCGTCCATGGCCGGCTCACCGGCGATGCGGTGGCTGCCATCGGCCCAGGCGCCGAGATCGATCAGCCGGCAGCGCTCGCTGCAGAAGGGGCGGTAGGGGTTGTCCTCGCGCCATTCGACCTTCTTGCGGCACTGGGGGCAGGCGACTTCCAGGGGGCGGTTTGAATCGGTCATGGGGCTCCGGGGGGTGGTTCAGTGTAAGTGTCAGTAGGCGCTGAGGTGGCTTGTGGGAGCTGAATTTATTCGCGATGGGGGGTGAGGGCCAGCTCACGGTACTGCCGATCCAGCTCGGCGACCTGGCGGCGCATCTCGGTTTCGCTGCCGCCATTATCCAGCACGTCGTCGGCGCGGGCCAGGCGTTCGGCGCGGGGCATCTGGGCGGCGACGATGGCGCGTGCCTGGGCGGCGTCGACGTCATCGCGGGCGGCGGTGCGCTCGATCTGCAGCGCCTCGGGGACGTCGATCACCAGGGCGCGGTCGGCCATCTGATACTGGCCGGACTCGAACAGCAGCGGCGAGACCAGCAGCACGTAGGGTGCTCCGCCGGCAGCGAGGCGCTCGAGATGGGCGATCAACCGCTCGCGGATGCGCGGGTGGGTGACCGACTCCAGCCAGCGCCGTTCGTTTTCGCTCTCATCCTTGAACACGATCTCGCGCAGCGCCCGGCGGTCGAGGCTGCCGTCTGCGTTAAGTACCCCGCTGCCGAACCGCTCGGCGATCTCGGCCAGGGCCGGCTCGCCGGGCTCGACCACCTCGCGGGCGACGTCGTCGGCGTCCACCCAAGGCGCACCCAACGCCTCGAAGGCGCGTGCCACGGTGGACTTGCCCGAGGCGATGCCGCCGGTCAGGCCGATGATCAGGGCCATGCTGAATCTCCTTCTGGCTAGGCCAGCTCGATCAGGCGTCGAGCGTAGGCCAGCAGGTCGTCGGTATGTTTTTCGATAATGGCGACCACAATTGGGATCTGCACCGCCTGGTAATCGTGAACGGCGATATTGCGAAAGCCGGTCATCTGTTTCATGGCAGTGGCCAGGCTTCCATCGATGACTTTCTCACGCGCCAGGATGTCGAAGACATCCCTGGCGCCCTGGGGCAGCCCCAGCCGGTGTGTTCGTATCAGCCGGTTGCCGGCATCTATGGTGGCTTCACAGGCCCGTTGCAGGTTCAGGATGGCGGCGTCCTGACGGGTCAGGTCATCCAGAAAAGTCTCAGGATCCTTGGCGTACTCCTCCCGAGCACGTGCCACGCAACGTTCGATGGTGGCTGCCTTGTTCAACAGGACGTCATCGGCCATGCACACTGCCTCGTTGCTTGATGTCATCGATCAGTCCCCGCCGCTGGATGGCGAGGTCCCAGTATTCGCTCTGCACCATCAGCTCGAACTCGTCGGCTTCTGACCCGCATGACCAGAGCCGTCTACCCTCGCTCATCACCTGCTGCTGGAGCACCGTAGAGGCCTGCCGCAGGTCGATCAGGTCGACTTCGCATTGCAGACGCTCGGCGAGCTCACCGGCCAGCGCCCAACGCCGGGCGGCACTCAGCGGCTTGGGCAGCAGGATGGCGATGTCTGCGTCGCTCTGTTCGGTTGCATGTCCCGTGGCCTGGCTGCCGAACAGATAGATTGCCTGCAGCTCGGGCAGGGCCTCTCTCAGGTACTCGATGCTGGTGGTGAGATGGATGGATGCCTGGGGCATGCCTGTCTCCTGGGCTTGTGCCATGACTTCAGTCTAACACCTTGACCTGGGTGCTGGCGGCAAGCCCGCTCCTGCTCCATGGTTGTTCTATCAGCCATGGATGTTGGAACAGGAGAGGATGATGGTCGAGCCGCTTGGCGTGACGCAGGTGTTTCAGGCGTGTTCGGAGGAGGCGTTCACTTTCGAGGTCTCGAGCGAACTGGAGTCGCTGGATCTGCTGGCCGGCCACGAGCGGGCCCGTGAGGCGCTGGCCTTCGGCACGGCGATCCGCAGCGACGGCTTCAACCTGTTCGTGCTCGGCCAGCCGGGGCACGGCAAGCACAACCTGGTGGGGCGCTACCTGAACGAGCGCTCCAGCAACGACCCGTCGCCGCCGGACTGGTGCTACCTCTACAACTTCGAGGACCCCTCGGTACCGCTCTACCTGCAGCTGCCCCCGGGGCTGGGCCGCCAGCTGCGCGGTGATATCGAGGCGCTGACCGATGAACTGCGCGGGGCGATCCCGGCGGTGTTCGAGAGCGACGAGTACCAGAATCGCCTGCAGGAGATGAAGCAGGCCATGGGCGAGCGCCAGCGTGATGCCATCGAGGCGATCCGCCGCGAGGCTCGCGAGCAGGGCGTGCTGCTGCTTTCCACTCCCAACGGCTTCACCTTCGCCCCCGCCGATGGCGACAACGACAAGATGATGTCGCCCCAGGAGTACGAGAAACTGCCCAAGGAGGAGCGCGAGCGCATCGAGCATACGGTGGAGATCCTGCAGCGCAAGCTGACCCAGACGATCCGTCGCATGCCCCGCCTTGCCAAGGAGCTGCGTGAGCAGGTCCAGCAGCTCAACGAGGAGGTGCTGCAGAGCGCCATCGGAGCGCCGCTGGCGGAGCTGGAGGAGCGCTATGCGGACGAGGAGGGCGTCATCGCCCATCTGACGGCAATCCGCGAGGCGATCCTGCAGCACGCCGAGGCCTTTACCGCCGATGACCCCGAGATACCGCCGGAGGCGATCTTCAGTCGGTTCTACATCAACCTTCTGGTCGACAACGCCGATACCCAGGGCGCCCCGGTGATCTATCAGGACCTGCCGGGCCACCAGCACCTGGTGGGGCGCATCGAGCACCATGTGCACAATGGCACCCTGCTTACCGACTTCTCTCTCATCCGCGCCGGGGCGCTGCATCGTGCCAACGGCGGCTATCTGGTGCTGGATATCCGCGGGCTGCTGACCCAGCCCGGCGCCTGGGAGACCCTCAAGCGGGTCCTGCATGCCGGCGAGATTCGCACTGAGTCGCTGGAGCAGGCCTACGGGCTGATCAGTACCGTGAGCCTGGAGCCCCAGCCGATCCCTCTGGACGTCAAGATCGTGCTGCTCGGCGAGCGGCTCCTCTACTACCTGCTCTGCGAACACGACCCGGAGTTCCTGGAGCTGTTCAAGGTGCAGGTGGACCTGGAGGATGAGCTCGAGCGCAACGAGGAGAGCCTCGCCCTCTATGCACGGATGATCGCCACCCTGGCCCGGGAGGCGGCGCTTGCGCCGCTGGATCGTAGCGGCGTGGCGGCCACCATCGAGCGCGCCAGCCGGCTGGCCGACGATCAGCAGCGCCTGACCGCACGCCATCGCGACCTGCATGACCTGCTGATGGAGGCCGATCACTGGGCCACCGTGGCGGGTTCCAGCGTGATCCAGCGCGAGCATGTGGAGAAGGCGGTGGCCCAACAGCTGTGGCGGGCCGGGCGTATCCGCGAGCGCAGCCATGAGCAGATCACCCGCGGCACCCATATGATCGCCACCGAGGGGCGTGTGGTGGGGCAGGTCAACGGCCTCTCGGTGCTGGCATTGGGCGACTTCGCCTTCGGCCAGCCCACCCGAATCACCGCCACCGCGCGGCCCGGCAGCGGCCAGGTGGTGGATATCGAGCGCGAGGCGCGCCTGGGAGGGCGCATCCACTCCAAGGCGGTGATGATCCTGTCGCGCTACCTGGCCGGTCGCTATGCCCGGGAGGCACCGCTGTCGCTGTCGGCGAGCCTCGCCTTCGAGCAGTCCTACGGCGGCATCGAGGGCGACAGCGCCTCGGTGGCCGAGGTGTGTGTGCTGGTCTCGGCTATCACCCGGGTGGGGCTCGACCAGGCCTTCGCGGTCACCGGCTCCATAAACCAGCACGGCGAGGTGCAGGCGGTGGGCGGCGTCAACGAGAAGATCGAGGGTTTCTTCGATGTCTGCCGCGCACGCGGCGAGCTGAACGGCCAGGCGGTGATCCTGCCGGCCACCAACGTCGAGCACCTGATGCTCAAGCGCGAGGTGCGCAAGGCGATGGCGGCGGGCACGTTTCGAATCTACGCGGTGCGCCACGTGGATGAGGCGCTCGCCCTGCTCACCGGCGAGACACTTGGCGAGGCCGACGCGGAGGGCAACTTCCCGGCGGAGAGCCTAAACGGTCGGGTCCAGGCGCGCCTGGCGGCCTTCCAGGCCGTGGTCAAGGCCGCCTCCAGTGATGGCGAGGAAGGTGCCGCCGACGGCGGCGAGGAGGGCGGCGATGCCTCGTGAAGTGATGCCTCGTGAAACGATGCCTCGTGAAACGATGCCCCATGAATCGAAAGCCCCGCTGGAGCAGGCGGTAGGTACCGAGGCGCTACGCGTACTGGCACTGCTGGATGACTCCCGCCAGGGGCTGGCGGCGCTGCAGGCCGCGGCGGCCCTGGCCGAGCAGGTGCGTGCCGAGCTGGTGGCGCTGTTTGTCGAGGACCTGGACCTGCTGCACTGTGCCGCCTTCCCGTTCTCCCGGGAGGTGGGCGCCAGCAGCGGCGTGGCGCGACCGCTCAGCCTGGAGCTTATGGAGTCGAGTCTGACCCGGCAGGTGCACCGGGTGGAGCGGGCGCTGCATCAGGCCGCGGCGGGCAGGGAGCTGCGCCATCGACTGCAGGTCAGCCGGGGGCAGGTGGCAAGCGAGGCCCTGGCCGAGGCGTCGCCCGGCGATGTGCTGGTACTGGGCAAGGCGGGCCTGTCGGCGCGTTGGGGCAGCCGGCTGGGCTCCACCAGCCGACGGCTGATCCTGGAAGCGCCCTGCACGGTGATCATCTGGGATGAGCGCCACCCGCCGGAACCGGGGCCGCTACGTTACTTTCGCGGCGAAGCGCCGGTGCTGCCCTGGGGTGAGACGCCGGAGGAGGCGGTGCGCCGCCATCCGTTGTTCCTGGGCCGCGAGGAGCTGGCTTCCATGGACGCGCCGACGCTGGAACGCTTCCTGGCCCGCGCCCGCCGCGGCGCTCTGGCCATCACGCGTAAGCGCCTTGTTGCGCTGCTCGAACAGGATGCCGACCTGCTGGCCCGCATCCCGGTGCCCATCGTGGTAGTGCCGTGAGCTTACATTCCCCAGCTGACCCGGAACGATAGCCCGGTGGCCACGAAGGCCACCGAGAGCAGGGTGACCGCGGCGATATGCCAGCCCATCAGCGGCAGGGTGGCGGGAGAGAGCCTGGGGATGACCCGGAAGCGGGCATGAGCGGCGACCAGGGCGGTGAGCAGAAGAAGCAGCAGCTTGATGCGGATAAGGTGGGCGATGGGGCCGGCGTCCAGGTCGAACCACAGCGAAAGCGAAGGCACCTTCTGCCAGGCCAGCCACAGCCCGGTCACGATCTGCACCAGCAGCGCTGGCATGCCGAGTTTCTCGTAGCCCTGCTCGAACCAGTGCAGCGAGGCGACGTCGCGGCCCTTCAATACCCGGGGCAGGATGGTGAAGGCGAGCACCAGGTGGCCACCGGTCCAGATGGTGGCGCCGAGCAGGTGCAGAAGCAGCAGGGTGGCGGTCATGTCGCCCTCCTTTGGCGAGAATGATTTTCGCTTATTCTACGGGATCGTTGTCGCCCGGCTATCTCTCCAAGGGGGTAGGAAGACCTTGGGTGAGCCCGGTGCTGTGGGAGCCCGGTGTTGTGGGAGCCCGGTGTTGTGGGAGCCCGATTTATCGGCGATTGGAAGCCCCCGTCATCGCGAATAAATTCAGCTCCCACAGGGGGAGTCCATCTCGTGTGGGAGCCCGGTTTACAGGGGGAGCCTGATTTATCGGCGATTAGCGTTGTGGGAGCCCGATTTATCGGCGATTGGAAGCCTCCGCCATCGCGAATAAATTCAGCTCCCACAAAGCACCTCAGCACCATCAGAAACCTGGATTAGACCAACGACGGAGTTGCCATGACCACGCCATCGAACACACCCCCGGAGCCCCGGGACAATAACTCGCTCCAGGCGAAGAGCGGCCGCTACGAACGCATCTTCGAGCGCTTCCTGTGGAACAGCCGACTGCTGGTGATGCTGGCGGTGGTGCCGAGCCTGCTGGGGGCGCTGGTGCTGTTCATCATCGGTACCCTGGATATCCTCAAGCTCACGGTGACCGCCGCGACCTATTACCTGGTCGGCGGGCAGCCCGATATCCACGAGACGGTGGTGCCGAGCGTGGTGATGGCGGTGGACATCTACCTGGTGGCTATCGTGCTGCTGATATTCGGCCTGGGGGTGTATCGGCTATTCGTGTCGCCGATCGAGCCGGCCGAGTCGCACCCGGCCTCGAACCCCTTCAATGTCTCGTCCTTCGACGAGCTCAAGGACAAGATCGCCCGGGTGGTGATCCTGGCGGTGATTATCGAGTTCTTTCGCGCGGTGGTGGATATCACCTTCGAGACACCGCTGGATGCCATCTACCTGGCGCTCTCTGTGCTGGCCCTGGCCGGAGCCCTCTACCTGATGAGTCGCGCTCACAAGCACCATCGGGAGTAGGCTCGCCGACGCTATGGCACAATACTCCTTTTGATGTTCGACAAGGATCGCCAATGGCGTATGTGCTGGTGATGGGCGGTCTCGCCCTCTCGGTAAGCTTCACCTTGGGCTGGGCGCTATGGCGTCTGGGCCGTGCTGCCTTGGGCTGGTTGGGCGGTGGCCCCGCGGCGGGCAAATCGAAGGTCAAGCCGCGAGCCCGCAAGCCTGCGGTGAGGAAGCCGGCCGCCAGCAAGGCGGCGACCCCGCGTAAGACGAGCACCCGGCAGTCGGCCAAGACGCCCAGCGAGCCCTGGGCACTCACCCGCTGGCTGGCGGCGCGTCACTCCCTTTTACCCCTGGCCAGCCTGGCACTGATGCTCTATGCCCTGGGGCGTGTCGTGGTGTTCGGCCTTCAGCACCGTCCGGTGGAAGCGCCGGCATCATTCCCCCAGGTTGTCGACGTGGTGGGCTGGACGGCGGCGGCGCTGCTGGGCCTGGCGCTGCTCTCCCTGCTGGCACGCTGGCGTTGCCGCGATTAACCCTTCGCCCCCCTGGGTCAGCCTCCCTCCTAGGTGGGGTCAGAGGGCTGTCCCCCAAAGGCTGGCGAACCCGAGGGCGGCTGGCGAGTCTCACGCTGAACCGACCATAAGGAGAACCCTGTGTTAGCCAATATCCAGCGATTCTTTCAGGAGATGCTCGCCGAGGGGGAGGGTGGTGCCGGTCGCGAGGCGCCGAGCCTGGAGCTTGCCGCGGCGGCACTGCTCTGTGAGGTGATGCGCGCCGACTACGAGGTGACGCCGGAGGAGCTCGACACCCTGCGGGCTCAGCTGCGCGACCATCTGCGGGTCAGTGATGAGGCCCTTGACGAGCTGATGATCCTGGCCCAGGAGGAGGTCGACGGCGCCGTGGATCACTACCAGTTCGTCTCCCTGATCAAGGAGCACTATGACTACGACAGGCGCTGTGAGCTGGTGCGCATGATGTGGGCCCTGGCGCTGGCCGACGGTGAGCAGCATCACCTGGAGGAGCACCGCATCCGCCAGCTGGCCGATCTGCTGCACGTCAGTCATGGCGACTTCATCCGCACCAAGCTGCAGGTACAGGAGCAGGGTGGGGTCTCGGCAGGCGGTTAAGCTGGCTCCTCAGCATCTCTGTGCTGTCGAGTGGAGAAAGGCATTCTGTCCGGACATCATCATTTATCGATGGTGACTGAAAGGCGTGCCATGTCCCGCACTGGGAATCTAGAGCATGGCGTGCATTTTGGATAAGTCAGTGGGAAGCCAGATCGTTGAAGAGTGCCGGGTTGTCGCGAAGCGTCGCTAGCACCTTGGCCGCCAGGCCTGTGGGGTTACGGCGCTTGGTTTCCCAGCTTCTGATGGTGTCGACGCTAGTGCCCATGGCGCTGGCAAACTCGGCCTGAGAGACATGCAACTGGGCCCTGATGGCCTTCACGTCGGCGACCTCATGGCGCGTGACGCGGCTGGCTTGGGTCCGGCCCTGCTTGATGTCGACGGCTTCCTGCAGCGATGTCTGGAGTTCGTCAAAGATGCTCATTCTGAAGGCCGATGTGTTGATATATGTACAAAGTACATCTTTCGGCCGTATATGTCGATCATGCTCCATCTCTCACGGCGTCATGGGGCGTTATGCCGTAACTTCGATAAAGAGATAGCTCATGCTCGTCTTCAGCCAGAGGGTGCGACGAGGAAGTCCCGCTGTTATGTTTTATTTAACACTCAGGATGAGCCATGCTAGAGGGACAACAAGACGTTTCTCCGAGGAGCCTTCGCTATGCTGGAAACCCGTTCCGCCCGTCAGGACGCGGCGCATGACCACTCGACCCGCGCCGAGCATGCCGCGATCAACCGCCACTTCTGGATGCCGTTCAGCGCCAACCGCGACTTTCATGCCAATCCGCGGCTGATCACCGGTGCCGAGGGGCGCTATTTCATCGACGATAGCGGCCGCCGGCTGTTCGACTCCCTCTCGGGGTTGTGGACCTGCGGCGCCGGCCACAATCGCGAGGAGATCCAGCAGGCCGTGGCCCGCCAGCTCGGCACACTCGACTATGCTCCGGGCTTCCAGGTGGCGCATCCGCTGGCGTTCCAACTGGCCGAGAAGATCGCCGAGATCACGCCGCCGGGACTGGATCATGTGTTCTTCACCGACTCCGGCTCCGAGTCGGCGGATACCGCGGTGAAGATGGCCAAGGCCTACTGGCGTGCCAGGGGGCGCCCCGAGAAGACCCGCCTGATCGGTCGCGCCAAGGGCTATCACGGCGTGAACGTGGGTGGCACCAGCCTGGGTGGCATCGGCGGCAACCGCAAGCACTATGGCCAGCTGATGGAGGTCAGCCATCTGCCGCACACCCTGCAGCCGCAGCTCGCCTTTACCCGTGGCCAGGCCGAGAGCGGTGCCGAGCTTGCCGATGCGCTGCTCGAGCATATCGCCCTACATGACGCCTCCAATGTCGCTGCGGTGATTGTCGAGCCGATGTCCGGTTCCGCCGGGGTGATCGTGCCGCCCAAAGGGTATCTCGAGCGGCTACGCGAGATCTGCACTGCCCACGACATCCTGCTGATCTTCGACGAGGTGATCACTGCCTTCGGTCGCAGCGGGGCGCGCACCGGTGCCGAGGCCTTCGGCGTGGTGCCCGACATGATGACCATCGCCAAGCAGCTCACCAACGGCGCGGTGCCCATGGGCGCGGTGATCGCCTCAACCGAGATCTACGACACCTTCATGCACGCCGGCGGCCCCGAGCACGCCATCGAGTTCCCCCACGGCTACACCTACAGTGCCCACCCGGTGGCCTGCGCCGCCGGCCTGGCGGCACTCGAGCTGTTCGAGCGCGAGGACTTCCCCGCCCAGGTACGTGCCATCGCCCCGGCGTTCGAGGCGAAGCTGCATGCGCTGAAGGGGCGTTCCCATGTGGTGGATATCCGCAACCACGGCCTGGCCGGGGCTATCCAGCTCGCTCCGCGCGACGGGGACCCGACGATTCGCCCCCGCGATGCTCACCTGGCGTTGTGGGAGGCGGGTTTCTATGTCCGCTACGGCGGCGACACCCTGCAGTTCGGCCCGCCCTTCGCCAGCACCGAGGCTGAATTGGAGCGGTTGTTCGATGCGGTGGCCACGGTGCTGGACTCGATAGACTAAGGTTTTCCCTCTTTCTGGGTAATCCATCTAGAGAATGGGTTTAAAACGGGATTAAATCATGTCATGCGAGATCTCTTTGGCATCCTGACCTGCTGGTGCAACGTTATGATGCGCTGAGTGTTCAGCCACCGTGTCGTCGGTCGACCGGGTGGCGCTTGAGCGTCTATCGTTGAGTCAGGCCTCGCCGCAGGGTGAGGCCTGTGTCCTTTTCCAGGAGGTGTTGGTGATGTCTCGTGAAATCGTGGTTCTGGGTGCCGGCATGGTCGGCGTATCGGTGGCCTGGCATCTGGTGCGCCAGGGCCATTCGGTGACGCTGGTGGATCGCCGCGAGCCCGGTCGCGAGACCTCGTTCGGCAATGCCGGCATCATCCAGCGCGAGGCGGTGCGCCCCTATGCGTTCCCGCGCGATCTCGGCACCCTGATGCGGGTGCTGCCCAACCGCGAGGTGGATATTCGCTATCGCCCTGCGGGCATGGTTGGGGCGGCGAGCCCGCTGCTGCAGTACTGGATCAACTCTGGCAAGTCCCGCTACGCGAAGATCGTGCCGGAGTACGCCTCGTTGATCATGCGCTGCCTGGAGACCCATGCCCCGATGGTCGAGGCCGCCGGTGCCGACCATCTGGTGCGTCGTGACGGCTGGTTGGAGCTCTATCACACCCAGAAGGCCTTCGATGAGCGTATCGCCGAGGCGCGCGAGAACCGCGAGCGCTTCGGCGTGGAATTCGAGGTGCTCGACGCCGCCGGCCTGTATGCCAAGGAGCCGCACCTGAAAAAGGGGTTGGTGGGTGCCATCCACTGGATCCAGCCGTGGACGGTGGCGGATCCCGGCGCCCTGGTGCAGGCCTATGCCGAGCACTTCCAGCAGCAGGGCGGCCGCTTTGTGCAGGCCGAGGTCAGGGGTGTCGAGAAGGGCGGCAAGGGCTGGAAGGTGACCACCGACGGCGAGACGCTGGAGTCCGAGCAACTGGTGGTTGCCATGGGGCCCTGGAGCGACAAGCTGCTTTCGCGCCTGGGCATCTCGGTGCCGCTGTTCGTCAAGCGCGGCTACCACATGCACTACGCCAGCGCCGACGAGAATGCCCACCTCAACCACTGGATCATGGATGCCGAGACCGGCTTCCTGCTCGAGCCGATGCGGGCGGGCATTCGCCTGACCACCGGGGCGGAGCTGGCCGACCTGGATGCGCCGCCCAGGTTTAAGCAGCTCAAGGCGGCGGAGCAGGCCGCCAGGAAGATCTATCCGCTGGGTGATCGTCGCGACCCGGAGCCCTGGAAGGGCGCGCGCCCCTGCTTGCCCGACATGAAGCCGATCATCGGCCCGGCGCCCGGGCAGGAGGGGATGTGGCTGGCCTTCGGCCATGGCCACCAGGGCTTCACCCTGGGTCCGGTGACTGGACTGCTCCTGAGCCAGATGATGGCGGGTGAGACGCCCGAGGTGGATATGGCGCCGTTCAGTGCCACGCGCTTCTGAAACGCCTTCGAGACATGGGTGCCGCGGGGTGTGCTAGGCCTTGCGGCGCTGCTTGACCTGGTGGGTGCCCAGCTTGACCAGCATTGTGACAATGAATACCAGCCAGCCGGCGGTGGCTACCACGTTGAAGAGCAGCAGTTTCTGAACGCCACTCAGGGGCGTGAAGATCAGTTCGAAGGTGACCCCGAACAGGAAGGCGATGAACAGCGGCAGCGCCAGGATGTGCATCCACATCTCGGTGCGCCGCTTTCTGACGTGATAGCGCCGCAGCAATACCCGCGTCGGCCGGTGCACGAAGGTGACCAGTACGGTGGTGCCGAGCAGCAGCAGGGCTGCCAGGGTCGGCTCCAGGTTGCCCAGCTGGGCCGACAGGCTGATCGACCAGTAGACGACCAGCCACATCAGGCCGGCCAGGGTGGCGGCCAGATCGGCATAGTGGCGAACCTTGGGCATCGTCTCTCCCTCGTGAAGCTGGCCCTCGTCAAATCTGGCGGCATGATACGGGATTTTGTCGCCGGCTGGCGAGTTATGGCCGCCTTTTGTGGGAGCCCAGATTCTGGGCGATGGCGCCTTTTGTGGGAGCCCAGATTCTGGGCGATGGCGCCGTCAGGCGCCTGGCGGAGTTGCTGAGGCCTCTTCGATCGCCGATGAATCGGGCTCCCACAACACCGTGCTCCCACAAGGTAACTTCGGCGCCTCAAAGGCTGTCCCTATTTTCGGTAGTCCCCGGCAGTACGCAGCACCAGCTTCCTTACCCAGTACCAGCGATTGATCAGTAGAGCGGCGAAGATCAGTGAGCAGCCGGCGAGCTGCAACAGACTCATTGTCTCGCCGTACCAGGCGGCGGCCAGCAGCACTGTCCATACTGCCTCGAGCATCAGGATGACGGCGGCGTGGCTCGGCGTGGTCAGGCCCTGGGCGTAGACCTGCAGGAAGAAGCGCAGGGTACTGGCGAGCAGCACGCTGGCCGCCAGCCAGCCCAGGGTGACGCCGCCGATACGCGCAGGCCAGGGTTCGATCAGCGCCGAGACCAGACCCAGCAGGATGCCGACCACCGTGAGCTGGATGGCGGTGAGCGGCAGGGCGGGAAGGTGGCGCACCACTCGGGTATTGACGTTGATCAGCAGCGAGAACAGCACGGCGGAGGTGGCGATCAACCACTGGCTGGGCTCCAGGCGCAGGCCGGCATTGAGCGAGAGCAGGGCGAAGCCGGCCAGGGCGATGGGCAGCGCGATCCAGGTGGTGCGCGGCGGGCGGTCGCCGAATAGTAACTTCGCCACGATCGGTACCAGCAAGATGCCCAGGCTGTTGATGAAGGCGCTCTCGCCGAGGTGGTTCGAGTGGTAGAGCCCCATGATCCAGAAGCTCAGGGCGCCGCTGAACAGCAGGCCGACACCGGCGCCGGCGGCGAAGTCCCGGGCGGAGAGGCGGCGCAGGGCCGGCAGGGCGAACAGCGCCAGCAGCAGCCCGGCCAGCAGGAAGCGCGTGCCGATGAACAGCAGCGGCGGCATGCCGTCCAGCGCCTCCTTGGAGAAGATCCAGCCGGCGGCGGCGAGCAGGGTGACGGTGAGTAGCAGCAGGTCGGCCCGCAGCGGGCTGCGTTCGAGGGAGTCGGCCATGGAAGTCCCGGTGGTCAAGCGAAGCCCATAGGTTAGCAGACTAGCGGCCATCGGGCTCTGCCTCGCCAGGCAGCATTGGGTATACTGGCGCCACGCCGATTTGAACCCGCCAACACAGGATCCGCCGTGACTACCCTGACCCTGACTCGCCCCGACGACTGGCATCTCCATCTGCGCGACGACCAGGCGCTGGCCGCCGTGGTCGAGGCCTCCGCTCGCCAGATGGGCCGTGCCATCATCATGCCCAACCTGAAGCCGCCGGTGACCACCACCGAGCAGGCCCTGGCCTATCGCGAGCGGATCCTGGCGGCGCTGCCCGAGGGGAGCCGCTTTCAGCCGCTGATGACGCTCTACCTCACCGACAACACGCCCGCCGAGGAGATCGAACGTGCCCATGCCAGTGGCCTGGTGCAGGCGGTGAAGCTCTATCCCGCCGGCGCCACCACCAACTCCGACTCCGGGGTCACCGATATCACCCTGTGTGACGATGCCATTGCTGCCATGGAGCGCCTGGGTATTCCGCTGCTGATGCATGGCGAGGTCACCGATGCCGAGATCGATATCTTCGATCGCGAGGCGGTGTTCATCGAGCAGGTGCTCAAGCCGCTACTGGAGCGACACCCGGCCCTCAAGGTGGTGTTCGAGCATATCACCACCGCCGAGGCAGCCGATTTCGTCGCCGCGGCGCCGGCCAACGTGGGCGCCACCATCACCGCCCACCACCTGCTGTTCAACCGTAACCACATGCTGGTCGGCGGCATCCGGCCGCACTACTACTGCCTGCCGATCCTCAAGCGCGAGCGGCACCGCCAGGCGCTGCTGGCCGCGGCCACCTCGGGCAGCCCGAAGTTCTTCCTGGGTACCGACAGCGCGCCCCACGCCCAGGGCGACAAGGAGAGCGCCTGCGGCTGTGCGGGTGCCTATACCGCGCCGGCGGCGATCGAGTACTACGCCACGGCCTTCGAGCAGGCCGGTGCCATCGAGCGTCTGGAGGGCTTCGCCAGCCACCATGGCCCGGACTTCTACGGCCTGCCGCGCAACAGCGATACCGTCACCCTGGTCCGCGAGCCCTGGCAACTGCCCGAGTCGCTGCCCTATGCCGGTGGTGCCCGCATCGTGCCGCTGATGGCCGGCGAGACGCTGGAGTGGAAGCTGGCCGGCGAATAGGCAGCCCGTTACCTCCTCTATTGGCGGTAAGCAGGGCTACCACGAGAGGTAGTTTCTGTTGGCGGCAGTCCCTGGGGCTGCCGCGAGCAACGGTAATGCACCGCATGAGTTGCTTTTGATCGATTCAAGCAACACCTGTGGTGCTTTTGAGTTCGTCAGACGAATCGTCTAGCGACCTGGGTGACTAACCTGGCGCTTCAGGAAGTCGAGGCCGGCCTCGATGGCACTGCCACGGGTAAGGAAACTGAGGAAGTGGCCGCGACCGTGCTGGAGGAAGAGCTCGGCTTCACCGCCCTGGGCCCTCAGCGCCTGGTAGAAGTCGGTGGCATGATCCACCGGGACCAGGCGGTCCCAGGTGCCGTGGAACAGGAAGAAGGGCGGCGGCTTGCTCTGGATCTGTCTGGCCGGGGAGGCAAGCCGATACTGCTCGGGCACCTCGGCGCGGGTGCCCCCCAGAAACTGCACTACCAGCTTGCCATCATCGAATTTGAACAGGTCGGTGGGTGTGCCGCCCGCGACGACAGCCGCCAGCCGGGTGTGGTCGCCTCCGTGGGGCTTGGCCAACGGGCCGTGGCTGCCGGCCAGGGCGAGCAGGCTTACCAGGTGCGCCCCCGAGGAGAAGCCGACCCCGACGATGCGATCGGTATCCACGCGCCACGCCTCGGCGTTGGCATGCAGCCAGGCCATGGCCTGCTGGAGGTCGTGCAGCTGGGCGGGGAAGCGGTAGTCGGGGGCGAAGCGGTGCTCGATATTCAGCGTGACGAAGCCGCGCCGGGTAAGGGCCTCGGCGATCTCTTCCATGTCGTCCGGCGTGCGATTCCGCCAGCCGCCGCCGTGAACCAGCAGGGCGGCCGGGCGTAGGTTGTCGCTTTCGCCCCGGGGCAGGCGCACCCGCGCACTGAGCGGCTCCGGCCAGTCGTCGGGGGTGTAGCGCCGCTCACCCAGGTCGCGAAACTCGCCCAGTTCGGTGTTCGGCTGGGCGGTGTCGCGGGCGACCAACTCGTGACCGTCGCTTCCCAGGTGGGTGTTGGCACAGCCGGCGAGGCCCAGGCTGGCCAGCAGCAGGGCGCCTCGCCACCAGGTCGTGGCTGCCATCACCACAGGCGCCCGCCGCCGCGCCATCGCCTCAGGCGCCCGCCACTGCAGTCTCACGCTTTCGATCGGCCAGGCGAGCCACCATCGCCTCGATCATCTTCGAGGAGTGCAGGGCGGCCTTCTCCAGGAACTGCTCGAAGGAGAGGTGGTTGTCGCCGCCGCCGGCGATATCGGAGAGGGCGCGGATCACCACGAAGGGGCAGTCGTAGAGATGACAGGTCTGGGCGATGGCCGCGGCCTCCATCTCGGCGGCGAGCATGGTGGGGAAGCGCTGGCGGGTCTGGGCCACCAGGTTGGGGCAGGCCATGAACACATCGCCGGTGGCGATCAGCCCCTCGACCACATTGACCTCGCCCAGCGCCTCGACACACTCCCGGGCCAGGTGGACCAGGCGCTCGTCGGGCAGGTAGGCCGCGGGCATGTCGGGGACCTGGCCGTGCTCGTAGCCGAACACTACGGCGTCGACGTCATGGTGTCGCACCTCGCTGGAGACGACGATATCGCCGATCGCAAGCCCCGCGCCGAAGCCACCGGCGGAGCCGGTGTTGATGATCGCCTCGGGCTTGTACATGTCGAGCAGCAGGGTGGTACCGACGGCGGCATTCACCTTGCCGATGCCCGACTGCAGGATCACCACCTCGACGCCATGCAGCAGGCCGCTATGGAAGGTGTTGCCGACATGGGTGTGGGTCTCGCGCCCCTCGAGCAGGGAGGCGAGCCGTGCCACCTCCTGGCTCATGGCGCCGATGATGCCGATGCGCTTCATGCGAAGACCTGGCTCCACTCGTCGCGCTTGGCCAGGAAGCCACGCGCGATCTGTTTGGCGCCTTCCAGGCTGTGGCTGGCGGCCCAGCCGCACTGCATCTCGTTGCAGGCCGGGACTTCGCTGGCCTCGAGCACGTCCTTGAGGGTCTTCTCGACCAGCTCGAGCACACCGTCGTAGTCGTCGTGGTTAAGCATCGCCCAGTAGAAGCCGGTCTGGCAGCCCATGGGGCTGATGTCGACGACCTTGTCTGTGTGGTTGCGCGACATTTCTGCCATCAGGTGCTCCAGGGAGTGCAGGCCGGGCATCTCCATATGATCTTGGTTGGGCTGGCAGATGCGCATGTCGTACTTGTGGATGGTGTCGCCGTGCTCGCCGGTCTTGACGTCGGCCAGGCGCACGTAGGGAGCCTTCACCTTGGTGTGGTCGAGGTTGAAGCTTTCGACGTTCATCTTGTCGCTCATGAAATCCTCATTCTGCTGTGGGGTCAGACCCCTAAGTGTGCTTTGGGGTCTGACCCTTGGGGAAAATTAGCTGGCGTCGTGGAGGTCGGCGGCCTGCAGGGTGTTCTCCAGCAGGCTGGCCACGGTCATGGGGCCGACGCCGCCGGGGACGGGGGTGATCCAGGCGGCACGCTTCGCGGCGGCCTCGAAGTCGACATCGCCGATCAGGCGGCCGTCCTCCTGGCGGTTGATGCCCACGTCGATGACGATGGCGCCCTCCTTGACCCACTCCCCCTTGACCAGGCCGGGCTTGCCCACCGCCACGATCAGGACATCGGCACGGCGCACATGTTCCTCGAGGTTGCGCGTGAAGCGGTGACAGACGGTGGTGGTGCAACCGGCGATCATCAGCTCCAGGGACATGGGGCGGCCGACAATATTGGAGGCACCGACCACGGTGGCGTCCAGGCCGCGGATCGCCAGGCCGGTCTCCTCGAACAGCGTCATCACGCCCTTGGGCGTGCAGGGGCGCAGCAGTGGCAGGCGCTGGGCCAGGCGGCCCAGGTTGTAGGGGTGGAAGCCGTCCACGTCCTTGTCCGGGCGGATGCGCTCGAGGAGGGGGCGGGCATCGAGTTGCTCGGGCAGCGGCAGCTGGACCAGGATGCCATCCACGGCCGGGTCGGCGTTGAGGCGGTCGATCAGCGCCTCGAGCTCGCTCTGGGTGGTATCGGCGGGCAGCTGGTGACGAAACGATTCGATACCGGCCTCGACACAGGCGTTGTGCTTGTTGCGCACATAGACCGCGGAGGCGGGGTCCTCTCCGACCAGTATGACGGCAAGGCCCGGCGCTCGCCCTCCGGCCTCGCGGCGAGCCTGCACCTGGCGGGCGACCTGCTGGCGAACACGGGCGGCTATGGCTTTGCCATCGATCAGTTGCGCGGTCATCGAGGATCCTCTGGGTGGCTGGAAGGGGTGGCTGAAAAAGCAGAGGCGTGATTTTCGCATGCCGAGGCCTCGAAACAAAGCGGGCGATACCGGCAGCTGGCACGTATTTACTTGACCGGGCGGGAAAGTCACGTAGAATACGCAGCGCTCGACGAGGCCTCTGCGGCGGCGTCCAGCCCGCTTGATCGCCGGCGGAGTGTAGCGCAGCCTGGTAGCGCGCCTGCTTTGGGAGCAGGATGTCGGGGGTTCGAATCCCTCCACTCCGACCACAACTTCTTGAATGTCTTGCGGTTTTTTGACATCGAGGGTTGCGGCGAGGCGACCTGGAACGTAGAATGCGCCCATAGCTCAATTGGATAGAGCAACGGCCTTCTAAGCCGTAGGCTGCAGGTTCGAGTCCTGCTGGGCGCGCCAACCGGGTGCGGTAGCAGGAAGTCGATACGAGCAACTGTCGATGTGGTGGATGTAGCTCAGTGGTAGAGCCCCGGATTGTGGCTCCGGTGGTCGTGGGTTCGATCCCCATCATCCACCCCACGCCTTGACTCCTCTGCAAGACCCTCCGAACGTGCTCCAGCGTAATACCCCACAGATAGATAGCCTTCGACAGACACTCTCCATGAGAGCGTCAGATCAGCGTGGCTGGCTCGTATCCAACTCATATCCTCAAGTCGCATCCTCCAGTCGCTCTCTTGTTCGGTTCATGGTCCGCAGCACCCGGTCGCCCTGTCGTCGGCGATTTTTGGCGTGGATGCGTCGCCGAGCCTTGTAATCTCTCGTGTCGCCCCCATTTCTCTCGCCATGGCGCTTGCCAGTGCCGGGTGGGATTCATAAAATCCCCCCTTTGAATTTCCATTCACGCAACACGATGCCCCCAGTCGGTAGAGGACATTTCATGCAAGTTTCCGTCGATACGACCTCCCAGATCGAACGCCGCATCACGGTTCAAGTGCCGGCCGCCGAGATCGATGAGGCCGTCAACGCCCGTCTTAAGGATGCCGCCAAGAACGTTCGTATGGACGGTTTTCGTCGGGGCAAGGTGCCGATGTCGGTGATTCGTCAGCGCTACGGCAGCGACGTGCGCAACGAGGTGGTGGGCGAGGTGATGCGTGAGCGCTACGTGCGCGCCATCTCCGAGAACGAGCTCAATCCGGCCGGCTTCCCGCAGATCGAGCCCACCGTCAACGAGGCGGGCAAGGATCTGGAGTTCGTGGCGACCCTGGAGGTCTACCCGGAGGTCGAGCTGGCCCCCATCGAGGGCACCGAGGTCGAGCGTCCCGTGGTCGAGGTGACCGAGGCCGACGTCGACGAGATGATCGACACCCTGCGCAAGCAGAACGCTGCCTGGGACGAGGTCGAGCGTGCCGCCGAGGATGGCGACCAGCTGACCATCGACTTCCAGGGCTTCCTGGGAGAAGAGCCCTTCGAGGGCGGCAGCGCCGAGGGTCACGACCTGGTGATCGGTTCCGGCAGCTTCATCCCCGGTTTCGAGGAGCAGCTGATCGGTGCCCAGGCGGGCGAAGAGAAGGAGATCAAGGTCACCTTCCCCGAGGACTACCAGGCCGAGAACCTGGCCGGTCAGGAAGCGACCTTCAAGGTCACGGTCCATACGGTGAAGGGCAAGACCCTGCCCGAGGTGGATGCCGAGTTCGTCCAGAAGTTTGGCGTCGAGGACGGTGATCTCGACAAGTTCCGCACCGAGGTCAAGAAGAACATGACCCGCGAGGCGAGCCAGGCCGTCGACAACCGTGTCAAGCAGCAGGTGCTGACCGCGCTGCAGAAGGCCAACGAGATTCCGGTGCCCCAGGCGCTGGTTCAGCAGGAGACCGATGGCCTCAAGCGTCAGGCGGCCCAGCAGTTCGGCCTGGGCGAGGACTTCGACGTCTCCCAGCTGCCCAACGAGCTGTTCGAGGAGCAGGCCCGTAGCCGCGTCGAGGTGGGTCTGCTGCTGGCCGAGGTGATCAAGTCCAACGAGCTGGAGGCCAGCGACGACGAGATCCGCGCCAAGGTCCAGGAGCTCGCCGAGCAGTATCAGGAGCCCGAGCAGGTAGTCGAGCACTACATGGGCAACGACCAGCTCAAGACCCAGGTCAAGTCCGCTATCCTCGAAGAGAAGGCCGTGGACGTGCTGCTGGCCCAGGCCACCGTCAAGGACGTCGAGATGTCCTACCAGGACGTGCTGGCAGCGGCCCAGCAGCAGGAAGAGGCCGACGAGGAAGAGGGCAGCGAGGAGGCCGGCGAGCAAGAGCGCCAGGCCTGATCGATGTCCTCGCGCCCCGGTTCATGCCGGGGCGCCGCTTCTCTTCGCTTCCATTCATCGGATGCAAGGACAACACGCAGATGAGCAACGAGTTCGATATCCAGAATGCCGGCGGCCTGGTGCCCATGGTGGTCGAGCAGAGCGCGCGCGGCGAGCGTGCCTACGACATCTATTCCCGCCTGCTCAAGGAGCGTGTGATCTTCCTGGTGGGTCCGGTGGAAGACTACATGGCCAACCTGGTGGTGGCGCAGCTGTTGTTCCTGGAGTCCGAGAACCCGGACAAGGACATCCATCTGTACATCAACTCGCCGGGTGGCTCGGTTACGGCGGGCATGTCGATCTACGACACCATGCAGTTCGTCAAGCCCGACGTCTCCACCGTGTGCATCGGCCAGGCGGCGAGCATGGGTGCGCTGCTGCTGGCCGGCGGCACGGCGGGCAAGCGCTTCTGCCTGCCCAACTCGCGGATGATGATCCACCAGCCGCTGGGTGGCTACCAGGGCCAGGCCTCGGACATCGAGATCCACACCCGTGAGATCCTCGGTATCCGCGACAAGCTCAACCGCATCCTGGCGCAGCATACCGGTCAGGACATCGAGACCATCGCCCGGGATACCGACCGCGATAACTTCATGGACGGCAACCAGGCCGCGGAGTATGGCCTGATCGACGCCGTGCTGGATAAGCGGCCCACATCCTGATAGCGTGATTTGCATTACACGCTGAATGTTCCCGGCGGTGCAGTCCGCCGTTGTGAGCTCGGTGGCGCCGGCCCTGGCGGGTGCCACCAACATGAAAAGAGGTAAGCGAATGGCCGACGGCAAAGGCAAGGACGACGGTGGCAAGCTGCTCTACTGCTCGTTCTGCGGCAAGAATCAGAACGAGGTGCGCAAGCTCATTGCCGGCCCGTCCGTCTATATCTGTGATGAGTGTGTCGACCTCTGCAATGACATCATTCGCGAGGAGGTGCTCGATGCCGATGCCGAGAGCGACGACGAGCGTCTGCCGACGCCTCGCGAGATCCGTCACACCCTCGATGATTATGTGATCGGCCAGGACCGCGCCAAGATGGTGCTGTCCGTTGCGGTCTACAACCACTACAAGCGCCTGAGCTCCGACGTGAAGAAAGACGACGTCGAGCTGGGCAAGTCGAACATCCTGCTGATCGGCCCCACCGGCAGCGGCAAGACGCTGCTCGCCGAGACCATGGCGCGGCTGCTCAATGTGCCGTTCACCATTGCCGATGCCACTACGCTGACCGAGGCCGGCTACGTGGGCGAGGATGTCGAGAACATCATCCAGAAGCTGCTGCAGAAGTGCGACTACGATGTGGAGAAGGCCGAGCGCGGCATCGTCTACATCGACGAGATCGACAAGATCTCGCGCAAGTCGGACAACCCCTCCATCACCCGTGACGTCTCGGGGGAGGGCGTGCAGCAGGCGCTGCTGAAGCTGATCGAGGGCACCACCGCCTCGGTGCCGCCCCAGGGGGGCCGCAAGCATCCGCAGCAGGAGTTCCTGCAGGTTCACACCGGCAACATCCTGTTCATCGTCGGCGGTGCCTTCGCCGGTCTCGACAAGGTGATCCGCGACCGCGCCGAGAAGGGCGGTATCGGCTTCAATGCCGAGGTCAAGAGCAAGGATGACAGCAAGCCGGTGGGCGATATCCTGGCCACCGTGGAGCCCGAGGACCTGGTCAAGTTCGGCCTGATTCCGGAGTTCGTCGGTCGTCTGCCGGTGATCGCCACCCTGACCGAGCTCACCGAGGATGCGCTGATCGAGATCCTCACCGAGCCCAAGAACTCGTTGATCAAGCAGTACGCCAAGCTGTTCGAGATGGAAGGCGTCGAACTCGAGTTCCGCGACGACGCCCTGCGGGCGGTGGCCGGCAAGGCCATGGCGCGTAAGACCGGCGCCCGCGGCCTGCGCTCGATCCTCGAGTCGGTGCTGCTCGACACCATGTACGAGATTCCCTCGCTGGAGGGCGTCAGCAAGGTGGTGATCGACGCCTCGGTGATCGGCGGCGAGAGCGAACCGCTGTTGATCTATTCGCAGCAGCAGGAAGCCGCCAGCGACGGTACCGACGGCTGATCGATCGGGAACCATCCCACGGGAGCGCCCTGTCTCCATCGCCGGCCCGGCCGGCTGGAGTCGCGGCAGCTCCCGTTTTTTTTGCCCTCTCGGCTCCTGCCTTGCAAAGTCACCCGGTCGCCCCCATTCCATGGGGCATCCCTTCGTTTTCTTTGAGGTACGTCTGCGATGCAGCAGAACGCTGATCAGACCCTGAGTCTGCCCCTTTTGCCGCTGCGGGACGTGGTCGTCTACCCGCAGATGGTCATTCCCCTGTTCGTGGGTCGCGAGAAGTCGATCCAGGCGCTCGACGCCGCCATGAGTGCCGACAAGAGAGTGCTGCTGGTTGCCCAGCGCGAGGCCAGCAAGGACGATCCCGACCGCGACGACCTCTTCGCCATCGGCACCGTGGCCGAGATCATGCAGCTACTCAAGCTCCCCGACGGCACCGTCAAGGTGCTGATCGAGGGCGTGTCGCGCGCCGATGTCGGCGAGCTGCAGGCCGGTGAGGAGTACACCAGCGCCGAGGCGTTGCTGCGCGAGAGCGTGCCGCTCACCGAGCGCGAGCAGGAGGCGCTGGTGCGCGTGCTGCTCAACCAGTTCGAGCAGTACGTCAAGATGTCGAAGAAGGTGCCCAACGAGGTGCTCAATTCGCTCTCCGGCATCGAGGACCCCAGCCGCCTGGTGGACACCATCTGCGCGCACCTGTCGCTGAAGATCGACGACAAGCAGCAGCTGCTGGAGATGGACAAGGTCCGCGATCGCATCGAGCACCTGATGGCGCTGATCGAGTCCGAAATCGACCTGCTGCAGGTGGAAAAGCGCATCCGCTCGCGGGTCAAGGACCAGATGGAGAAGTCCCAGCGCGAGTACTATCTCAACGAGCAGATGAAGGCCATCCAGAAGGAGATGGGCGAGCTCGAGAACTTGCCCAACGAGGCCGAGAAGTACGAGCAGGCCATCGAGGAGTCCGGCATGCCCAAGGAGGCCCGTGAGAAGGCCGTCCAGGAGCTGGGCAAGCTGAAGATGATGTCGCCGAACTCCGCCGAGGCCACCGTGGTGCGCTCCTACCTGGACTGGCTGGTGTCGGTGCCCTGGAAGAAGCGCACCCGGGTCAAGCATGACCTGGTCCATGCCCAGAAGGTGCTGGACGAGGACCACTATGGCCTCGACGAGGTCAAGGCGCGCATCCTCGAGTACCTGGCGGTGCACAAGCGGGTCAAGAAGCTCAAGGGGCCGGTGCTCTGCCTGGTGGGCCCGCCCGGGGTGGGCAAGACCTCGCTGGGCAAGTCCATCGCCCGGGCCACCAACCGCAAGTACGTGCGCCTGGCGCTGGGCGGGGTGCGTGACGAGTCCGAGATCCGCGGTCACCGGCGTACCTACATCGGTTCGCTGCCCGGCAAGATCGTGCAGCGCATGTCCCGCGCCGGGGTCAGGAACCCGCTGTTCCTGCTCGACGAGGTCGACAAGATCGGCATGGATCACCGCGGCGACCCCGCCTCGGCGCTGCTCGAGGTGCTCGATCCGGAGCAGAACGATACCTTCAGCGACCACTATCTGGAGCTGGACTACGACCTCTCCGAGACGCTGTTCATCTGCACCGCCAACTCCATGAACATCCCCGGCCCGCTGCTCGACCGCATGGAGGTGATTCGCCTGCCCGGCTACACCGAGGACGAGAAGCTGGCCATCGCCAAGCGCTACCTGGCGCCCAAGCAGCTCAAGGCCAACGGTTTCAAGGAGGAGGAGCTGGCATTCTCCGACGAGGCGCTGCTCGAGCTGATTCGCTACTACAGCCGCGAGGCCGGGGTGCGCGAGCTGGAGCGCCAGATCGCCAAGGTGTGTCGCAAGGTGCTTCGCGTGCGCCTCGAGAAGGAGAGCCAGGAGGGCGCCCAGGCACCCATGCTGCTGGCCGCCGCGGATATCGAGGAGTATGCTGGGGTGCGCCGCTACAGCTACGGCCTGGCCGACCAGGAGGATCAAGTCGGTCGCGTGACCGGGCTGGCCTGGACCTCGGTGGGGGGCGAGCTGCTCAACATCGAGTCGGTGGTGACTCCGGGCAAGGGGCGCGTCAACAAGACCGGCTCGCTGGGCGACGTGATGAAGGAATCGGTGAGTGCTGCCCACACCGTGGTTCGCGCCCGAGCGCTCTCCCTGGGCATCGACCCCGAGCGCTTCGAGAAGGAAGACTTGCATATCCACGTGCCGGAGGGCGCCACGCCCAAGGATGGTCCCAGCGCGGGTATCGCCATGGTCACCGCCATGGTCTCAGCCTACACCGGCCGCCCGGTGCGCTGCGATGTGGCCATGACCGGCGAGGTCAATCTGCGCGGCGAAGTGATGCCCATCGGCGGCCTGAAGGAGAAATTGCTGGCCGCCAGGCGCGGTGGTATAAAGACCGTGCTGGTGCCCGAGGAAAACCGCCGGGACCTCAAGGAGGTACCGGATAATATCAAGGAGGCTCTGGATATCAGGCCGGTACGCTGGATCGACGAGGTGCTTGAGGTGGCTTTAGCTAAAAGGAATGAGGAATCCGAGGGGGAATCCCGTTCCGAAGATGCCGCTTCAGCGCAGTCAATGATCAGCACGCATTGAGGTCAATTTCCCCACCATTATTCTGCTCAAAGCCCGATATGGTGGGGCTCTGCCCCGAATGTTGCTTGACAGCGCTTTCTCCGCATTGCTATAAATTACCTTATGCTGTGATCGTGTTTGTCGGTTGAAACACCGGCTCGATTGGAGCCAATTTCCGAAAAAGTCAAGGGGTGAAGTGTGAACAAGTCTGAGCTGATCGAAGCCATCGCCGCGTCTGCCGATATTCCCAAGGCTTCCGCCGCGCGTGCTCTGGATGCCATGGTGGATTCCGTGACCGATAGCCTCAAGAAAGGCGACAGTGTTTCCCTCGTCGGTTTCGGTACCTTCCATGTGAAGGAGCGTGCCGCTCGTACCGGTCGCAACCCTCAGACCGGCCAGCCGATCGAGATCAAGGCGGCCAAGGTGCCCGGTTTCAAGGCCGGCAAGGCGCTGAAGGATTCCGTCAACTGATCCTGCGTCGACCCGAGATGCGCGCCGCCCGCGCCGCTGATGGTTGACCGCTGATGGTTGATTGATACAGGCGCATCGCCCCCGGCGGTGCGCCTGTCTTCGTTTACCGACCCCAATCCCTGATAGCTATTCATTTCGAGGCAACACTTCCGAGGCCAGCATGCTGCAAAGTATTCGAGACCGCTCCCGAAGCTGGGGAGCCAAGATCATCGTCGGGGCAGTGGTCGTGACCATGGCGCTGTTCGGCGTTGAATCGCTGGTAGGCCTGTTCGGCAACAGCGGTGATGAGGTCGCCGAGGTCAACGGTGAACCGATCATGCGCCAGGAGCTCGAGCTCTCCGTCCAGCGGGCCATCCGCAGCGGCCAGGTCCCCCCGGAGCAGGAGCGCGCGCTGCGTGGCCAGATGCTCGACGAGCTGATCACCGACAAGGTGCTGAACCAGTATGCCGATGAGGGCGGTTTGCACCTCTCCGAGGAGCAGCTCGACCAGATCATTGTCTCGCTGCCCGAGTTCCAGGATCAGGAGGGACGCTTCGACAGCGAGCTGTTCCGCAACCGCCTGGCCAGTGCTGGCTATACGCCGGTGGGCTTCCGCGACCAGCTGCGCCGCGACATGAAGCAGCAGCAGCTGCAGCAGGGGCTGGCATTCAGCGACTTTACCCTGGAGAGTGAAGAGCAGCGCCTGGCCGAACTGCAGCGCCAGACACGGACCTTCCGCCATGCGACCCTGGATGCCGGATCGCTGGAGGAGGAGATCGTCCCCTCCGAGGCGGCCATCGAGGCGTATTATGCGGATCATCGGGATGACTTCCGCCGGCCCGAGCAGGTGCGCCTGAGCTACGTGGTGCTCGACCGCCAGGCGATGGCCGAACAGGTGGAGGTCGACGAGGAGGCGCTGCGCGACGCCTGGCGCGAGCAGACCGCCGACGCCGATCGCCGTCTTTCGCACATCATGCTGACCTTCGGTGATGAGCGTACCCGCGAGGAGGCGATGGCCGAGCTGGAAGAGGTCCAGGCGCGCCTCGCCGAGGGCGAGTCCTTCGCCGACCTGGCCGCTCGGGTGTCCGATGACACCGTCTCCGCGGAGCAAGGGGGCGATCTGGGCGTGGTCAGTCGTGGCTTCTTCGGTGTGGCCTTCGACGAAGCCGCCTTCTCTCTGGATGAGGGGGAAGTCTCGGAGATCGTCGAAACCGACAACGGCCTGCACCTGCTGACCGTGACCGCGCTTGAGCGTGAGTCGTTCGAGTCGAGGCGTGATGAGCTGCGCCGTGAGCTGGCCCTCAGCCGAGTTTCCGGCGAGTTCAACGACAGGGCACAGCAGCTGATCGACGAGAGCTTCGCCGCCGATGACCTGCAGGGTGTCGCCGAGGATCTGGGGCTCGAGCTGCAGACCAGCGACTGGGTTTCCCGCGACGACGCCGAAGGCGTGCTCTCCGAGCCAGGCGTGATGTCCCAGGCGTTCAGCGCCGACGTGCTCGAGGAGGGCTACAACAGCGAGGTGATCGAGCTGGACAACGATCGCCGTATGGTTCTTCGCGTGGCAGAACACCGTGAGGCGACCACGCTGCCGTTGGCTGAGGTGCGCGACGAGGTTGCCGCCGAGGTCGAGAGGGAGATGCGTCGTGATGCGCTGCGTGCCCGGGCCGATGAGCTGGTTGCCGCCCTGCGTGACGGCGATTCGGTCGACCTCGATTGGCAGCAGGCCGAGGAGGTCAGCCGTCAGCAGAGCCAGGGACTGTCGCGCACGCTGGTGGACGCGGCCTTCCGGGTGCCGGCCCCCGAGGGTGATGCCCCGACCTATGGCGCGGTGGTCGATGGCGATCGCGCCGTGATCATCGCCCTTCAGTCGGTGGGTGAAGGCGAGGTCGACGAGCAGGTCGAGCAGTTCGTCTCCTCCATGGCCGAGCGCCTGCGGGCCCAGGCCGCCATCCAGGGGCTGATCGAGCATCTGCGCAGCGAGGCCGAGATCAAGCGGTGAAGGATATCCCCGTCCACCTGATCACCGGCTTTCTGGGCAGCGGCAAGAGCACGCTCATCCATCACCTGATCGACCAGAAGCCTGCCGGGGAGCGCTGGGCGGTGCTGGTGAACGAGTTCGGCCAGGTGGGCATCGACCAGGCGATGTTCGATGAGCGGGATGACCTGGTGGTCAAGGGGCTTCCTGGCGGCTGCCTCTGCTGCCAGCTGGCCTTCGTGATGCAGGCGACCCTGGTCAACCTGCTCCATCGCTATCGGCCGGACCGGCTGATCATCGAGCCCTCGGGGCTGGGTCATCCGGCGGGGCTGCTTGAGGTACTTCGCGGGGAAGCCTTTGACGACGTGCTGGCGGTTCAGGACATCATCACCGTGCTGGATCCGCGCCGCCTCGACGACCCTCGCTCCCGTGAACACGAGACCTTCCGTGACCAGCTGGCCATCGCGGATGCCGTGGCGCTGACCATGGTCGACCTGGCAACGCCCAGCCAGCGCGCCGCCGCCGAGGCCCTGCTGGCCGAGAGCTGGCCGGCCAAGAAGTGGGTACGACCGGCCTCCCATGGCGAGCTGCCTCTGGCACTGCTGCTGGAGGGGGCGGGTGGAAGCCGAGTGCCATCCCGGTCGTCACCCGACAGCGAGGCGCATCGCCAGTTGCGCGAAGTGGCAGGCCCCAGTCTTGTGCTGGAGGGATTCGGCGAAGCCACGCCGACGCCTGGGCAGCCCGTGCGTCAGCAAGGTGAATCGCTGGGCTATGCCACCCTGGGATGGCGCTGGCAACCGGAGGATCGCTTCGACCTGGATCGCATCACGGCGCTGCTCTGCGAGTTGCCGGTGCGGCTGCGGATCAAGGGGGTACTGCATACCGATGCCGGCTGGAAGCGCTACAACCGTGCCGATGGCACGGTGAGCCTGGAAGAGGCCGGCTGGCGACAGGATTCCCGGCTGGAGATCATCGGTGAGGCGGGTAGCCTGCCAGAGGCGGCGGCCCTGGAGGCCCGTCTTGCTGCCTGCCGACTTGCGCCGCCTTCACTCTAGGGGAATCTCGCGCAACTCCGGCTCCCCATCACCGCTGACCACGATCTCCCACCCCTTGTCGGGCTGCCAGTCGCCCAGCACGAAGCGCTGCGCGGGCTGACCATCTACCTCGAGTTCATGCACCGCCGGGCGGTGGGTGTGGCCATGGATCAGGGTGGTGACGCCGTGCTCGGCCATCACCTTCACCACCTCCTCGGGCGTTACATCCATGATGTCCTCGGCCTTGTTGGAGTTGGCCTCACCGGACTGGGCACGCAGCTGGCTGGCCAGGGCAACGCGCTGGTCGATGGGCATCGACAGCACCTGCTGCTGCCACAGCGGATGGCGGGCCTGGGTGCGGAAGGCCTGGTAGGCCTCGTCCCGCGTGCACAGGCTGTCGCCATGCATCAGCAGCACGGGCTTGCCGCCCAGCTCGACCACGCTGGGATCCTCCAGCAGGGTGGCGCCGGCCTCGCGGGCGAAGCGCTCACCCAGCAGGAAGTCGCGGTTGCCATGCATCAGGAAGATCTCGGTACCGTACTCGGCCAGGCGCTTGAGCGCACGGGCGATACGCGCCGCCAGGTCGGCATTGCCGCTGGGGTCAACGCCGGCGAGGTCCAGCAGGTCATCGCCGATCCACGCCTCGAAGAAGTCACCGAGGATATAGAGGGCATCGCTGCCGCAGGCGCGCTCCTCCAGCCAGCGCAGGAAGCCCTCGGTGATCTCGGGGGCGCCGGGGTGAAGGTGCAGGTCGGAAATCAGCAGGGTGGCCATGGTGATGGGTTCCCGGGTCGTGCGTCGCAAGGCAAGACGCCCGCACGGGGCGGGCGCCAGATGGGGCGGGGCAGGTGGATCAATCTTCCTTGACGTAGGCCTTCTCGATGATCACATCCTGGGCCGGCACGTCGGCGTGCATGCCGCGGCGGGTGGTCTCGACATTCTTGATCTTCTCGACCACGTCCATGCCGTCGACCACGCGTCCGAACACGCAGTAGCCCCAGCCCTGGATGGACTTGCCGCTGTGGTTGAGGAAGGTGTTGTCGGCGACGTTGATGAAGAACTGGGCGGTGGCGGAGTGCGGATCCTGAGTGCGCGCCATGGCCAGGGTGCCCTTCTCGTTGGCCAGGCCGTTGTCGGCCTCATTCTCGATCGGGTCACGGGCGGGCTTCTGGTTGAAGTCCTCGTCGAAGCCGCCGCCCTGGACCATGAAGCCCTCGATCACGCGGTGGAAGAGGGTGCCGTCGTAGAAGCCATCGCGCACATACTGTTCGAAGTTGGCGGCGGTCTTGGGGGCCTTCTCGTAGTCGAGCTCGACGCTGATGTCACCGTAGGTGGTCTGCAGAACGATCATGGCTAAGTTCCTGTGTGCTAAAGGGGCTTCGCCTTGGCGTTGCCCATGGACGTGGCGCTATAATAACGGTTTTGCTTCCATGCGCGAAGCGAGTCCGCTCGAACCGGAGCTGATCGTGATGGCCTGCTAGTGAGGGGCGCCGGGGACAAGCCGAAGAGGAGGTCCTACGCCAGGGATGGCGTCGGTAGCGCCCAGGGATGGGTTCACAGCGCCTCCTCGCAGGCTTGTCGCCGGATCAGCCCCGAGCGGTTCAGGCTCAACATCACCGATCCGCCCCCTCCCAAACCAGAGGCTGTTCTTCTCAACATGTCCACCGAAACCACCAGCGCCCCGAATTTCATCCGCAATCAGATTCGCGAGGAGCTCGAGGCCGGGCGTACCGGCAAGATCGTGACCCGCTTCCCGCCGGAGCCCAACGGCTTCCTGCATATCGGGCACGCCAAGTCGATCTGTCTCAACTTCGGGCTGGCCGAGCAGTTCGGTGGCGACTGTCATCTGCGCTTCGATGACACCAACCCGGCCAAGGAGGAGCAGGCCTATATCGATGCCATCAAGGAGGACGTCAGCTGGCTGGGCTTCGAGTGGGCAGGGGAGGTGCGCTTCGCCTCCGGCTACTTCGACCAGCTCTACGCCTGGGCCCAGCACCTGATCCGCGAGGGCAAGGCCTATGTCGACGACCTCTCGCCGGACGAGATCCGCGAATACCGCGGCACCCTGACCGAGCCGGGTCGCCCGAGCCCCTATCGCAAGCGTAGCCCCGAGGAGAACCTCGACCTGCTGGAGCGCATGCGCACCGGCGAGTTTGCCGAGGGCGAGAAGGTGCTGCGGGCGAAGATCGACATGGCCTCGCCCAATATCAACCTGCGCGACCCGATCCTCTACCGCATTCGCCATGCCACGCACCACCAGACCGGCGACAAGTGGAAGATCTATCCCTCCTACGACTTCACCCATGGGCAGTCCGACGCCATCGAGGGGATCACCCACTCCATCTGCACCCTGGAGTTCGAGGATCACCGCCCGCTCTACGAGTGGTTCCTCGACAACCTGCCGGTGCCCTGCAAGCCGCGACAGATCGAGTTCGCGCGGCTCAACCTCAACTACACCCTGACCTCCAAGCGCAAGCTCAAGCTGCTGGTGGACGAGGGCATCGTGGATGGCTGGGACGATCCGCGCCTGCCGACCATCTCCGGGATGCGTCGCCGCGGCTATACGCCGGCGTCGATCCGCAAGTTCTGCGAGATGATCGGGGTGACCCGCGCCGACGGCGGCCTGGTGGATATCGCCATGCTCTACCACGCTATCCGCGCCGACCTCGAGGACAATGCGCCGCGGGCCATGGCCGTGCTCAAGCCGCTCAAGGTGGTGCTGACCAACGTCCCGGAAGGCCACGAGGAGACCTACGAGGTCCCCGGCCATCCGGCGCGCGAGGACATGGCCGTACGTAAGGTGCCCTTCACCCGCGAGATCTATATCGATCGCGACGACTTCATGGAGGAGCCGCCCAAGAAGTTCTTCCGCCTGGCGCCGGGCAAGGAGGTGCGGCTGCGCAACTCCTACGTGATCCGCTGCGACGAGGTGGTCAAGGACGACGCCGGCGAGATCACCGAGCTGCGCTGCTCCGTGGACTTCGACACCCTGGGCAAGAACCCGGAAGGGCGCAAGGTCAAGGGCGTGATCCACTGGGTCAGTGCCGAGCACGGGGTGCCCATGGAGGTACGCCTCTATGACAACCTCTTCCTCGAGGAGCAACCGGACAAGGACAAGGACGCCGACTTCCTGGAGCACCTCAACCCCGAGTCGCTGGTGGTCTGCCAGGCCGTGGGTGAACCCAGCCTGGCCGAGGTCGACCCCGAGAGCCGCTTCCAGTTCGAGCGCGTGGGCTACTTCTGTGCCGACCGCCACGCCTGCCGTGATGGCAAGCTGGTGTTCAACCGCACCGTGGGGCTGAAGGACACCTGGGCCAAGGTTCAGAAGAAGGAAGCCCAGAAGAACGTCCAGGACAAGCAGAAGGGCTGACATGCAGATCTACAACACGCTGACCCGTCGCAAGGAACCCTTCACGCCGATCGAGCCGGGCAAGGTGCGCATGTATGTCTGCGGCATGACGGTCTACGACTACTGCCACCTGGGCCATGCCCGGGTGATGGTGGCCTTCGACGTCATTACCCGCTATCTGCGCCACCGCGGCTATGACGTCACCTATGTGCGCAACGTCACCGATATCGACGACAAGATCCTGCGCCGGGCCGACGAGAACGGCGAGACGATCTCGTCGCTCACCGAGCGCATGATCGAGGCGATGCACGAGGACGAGGCGCGCCTTTCCGTGCTGCCGCCGGATCACGAGCCGCGGGCCACCCGGCATATCGACGATATCCTCGCCATGATCGAGACGCTGATCAGTAAGGGGTACGCCTATGCGGCGGACAACGGCGACGTCTACTTCCGGGTACGCCGCTTCGAGGGCTACGGCAAGCTCAACAACCGCGACCTCGACGAGATGCGTTCGGGAGCCCGCGTCGAGGTGGACGAGCACAAGGAGGACCCGCTCGACTTCGTGCTCTGGAAGGCGGCCAAGCCCGGCGAGGCGAGCTGGCCATCGCCCTGGGGCGAGGGACGCCCGGGCTGGCATATCGAGTGCTCGGCGATGTCGAAGTGCTGCCTGGGCGAGACCTTCGATATCCACGGCGGCGGGCCGGACCTGACCTTCCCGCACCACGAGAACGAGATCGCCCAGTCCGAGGCAGCCAACGGCAAGCCGTTCGTGAATACCTGGATGCATGCCGGGGCGGTGCGGGTGAACCACGAGAAGATGTCCAAGTCGCTGGGTAACTTCTTCACCATCCGCGAGGTGCTCGAGCACCACGACCCCGAGGTGGTGCGCTACCTGCTGGTGGCAAGCCACTACCGCAGCGCGATCAACTATGCGCCGGAGTCCCTGGCCGAGGCCCGCAAGTCGCTTGAGCGCTTCTACAACTCTCTTGAAGGGCTGGCGCTTGAAGGCGTCGAATCATCAGGCGAGGTGGATGGCCGCTTCAACGAGCGCTTTACCGCCGCCATGGACGACGACTTCAACACCCCCGAGGCGCTCTCGGTGCTCTTCGACCTGGCTCGGGAGCTGAACCGGGCGAAGAAGGAAGCGCCCGGCGAGGCGCCGGCCCTGGCGGCAGAGCTCAGGCGCCTGGGGGCCGTGCTCGGCCTGCTTCAGCAGGATCCGGCCACCTTCCTCAAGGCCGGTGCCGGCGACCTGCCGCTCTCTGAGGAGCAGATCCAGGCGAAGATCGACGAGCGCGCCGAGGCCAAGAAGGCGAAGGACTTCGCCGCCGCCGACGCCATTCGCGACGAGCTCGCCGCCCTTGGCATCATCCTCAAGGATTCTCGCAAAGGCACCGGCTGGGTGTTCGAAAGGCCCTGATCATTGCCGGTTTTCAAGACCGGTATGTCCACGCCTCATGCCGCCGCCCGGCTCCCTGAACCGACTTGCAGGGAGCCGGGCGCCGGCATTTTTTCGCCTTCCAGTATGTGCAGTTTCTTGCGCAAAAAGCAGAATTCCATGGAAAGTGTGCGTGATACTTCGCATAATGTATGACGTGTTGTCATGTTTGAGTGGAATACTGCACATTGACTGCCTTGAAGCTTACCTTGCAAATCCATTTCGACAAGACCTGGCACGATGCCGCCCAGGTGTCACTGCCAGATCCGGAGCGCGGGACCTTTGGCGTGTCCAGGCTTCGATACGAAACTGACTATGCCGTCGAGTGGATGTTTCACGATGACTTACATGCCACCAGCTTGGTGCTGCCGGTAGAGCTGATGCTGACGCATGAGTCTCCGCGTTGGTTCGGTTTCCTGGAGGACATCATGCCGGCGGGGGCCAGCCGTCGCTTCTGGGTGGACTATCTCGGTATCCAGCACCTTTCGAGCGGACGACAGGATACGGAGCTACTGGCTCGCGGCACCATTGCGCCGGTGGGTAACCTTCGCGTCAAGGAGGCAGTTCCCGACAATCGCCTGAGAGATGCCCTCGGTGAACGACGCTTCCCGGTGCAGAGCGTGGTGGAACGGGATGTCGACTTTCTGGAGTATGCCCAGCAGATGGGCGCGGCTAGCGGCGGGGCCACAGGTGCCGGTGGCGAGGCTCCCAAGCTGCTGTTCCGGCTTACCGCGGACGAGCAGGTCTGGATCGATACCTGGCAGGATGAGGTCCATTGCGCGGACCTGCCGATGTTGGTGAAGTTTCCCCGCGGCCGCCGTAGTGCCGATGACTGCGATATCCTGCGTGCCGAGTATCACTACTACAAGGAGCTCGCCGCTCTTGGCATCGACACCATCGAAACCGACGCCATGCGATTGATCGAGGGCGAGCGCTATCCCTCGCTGTGGCTGCCGCGCTTCGATATGCACTACCGAGACGGGGCCTGGATTCGGTACGGTCTGGAATCTGTTTACTCCTTGCTGGGGGCGTCGCCTGGCACCTTCCTTCGCCATGGTGAGACCCTACGTCGCCTGGTGGCGCTGCTTCAGGGCCAGTACCGTATCCGCGAAGGGGGTGAGGCCTTCGACACCCGGGCCTTCGTCATCGAATGGGTGCGGCGTGATCTGCTGAACATCGCGTTCGGCAACTCCGACAACCACGGCCGCAATACGGCGCTGCTGAAACGCCCCGAGGGAGTTTGGCTCTCACCGGTCTACGATTTCGCCCCGATGCGAGCCGATTCCGAGGGCGTCACGCGGACCACCCAGTGGGGCCCGCCACTTGAGGCTGGGGGCGAATACGACTGGCACGCCGTTGCGAAATCTCTGTCGGATCTCGTGGAGCCCGATCAGCTGATGGAGGCGCTCCGGCAGCTGGCAGGCGATCTCGAAGGGCTCGATGAGCGCCTGGCCTTGCGCGGCGTTCCCTCTCGAATTCTGGATATGCCATCGGTAGGGTTACGGTCCCTTGGCACGCGCCTCAAGCGCTGGGGGTTGTTGTGAAGCCACGCCATGTCGATGACCGTGAAGCGGCGCTGGTGGCGTTGCTCCAGCGCTTCTATGCAAGCGAGCTGAGCGACGGTCAGCTGTTGCGTGCCCTGCGTCGGGACGTGCTGGGTCTCTCCCAGACCCGCTACGCGGCTCTGGTCGGCATCAGCCGTCGCACCCTCTCCGACCTGGAGGGCGACAAGGGCAATGTCACCCTGGAGCTGAAGAACCGCGTCTTCCGGCCCCTGGGGCTGGAGGTCACCTTGCTGCCGCGCAAGCGAGCCCTGCTGGCGCAGGCCCTGCCACCCACCAAGTAAATGGGAGCCCGCTTGGACTACACCCCCTTTAGCTATGTCACTGCCGAAAAGGCTGAGCTCTACCGGAGGGTGATGCGCGCCTTCGTGGAGGCAAAGTCGCACTTCCTGGTGCATCTGCGCCCGGAGGATGTGCAGCAGCAGATCGGCGAGCCGGAACTGGCCAGCGTGCAGTCGGCGCTGACCCAGCTGGTGGCCTGGGGCAACCTGGATGCCGAACGTGACAATGCCCGGGTGACCAGTGTCGAGGACTACTATCGCGCGCTCTACGTCTATCAGATTACCCGCCAGGGCGAAGCCGTGGAGGCGGCCCTGGCCACCTTCGAGCAGGAGCTGGGGCGGCGCGGGGCCCTGCAGAGCGTGGCGCTGGAGGATATCCGTACTCGCCTGCGCGCCCTGCTGACCCTGGCACAGAGCGAGTCGCCCTCGGCCACCGAGAGCCAGCTGCTGCTGCGCGACTTGGCCGGCGTCTTCGCCGATCTGGCCGAGAATGCCCGGGCCTTCATGACCGGACTGAACCGCACCCTGGAGGGGCAGGGCAGTGATGCCGATGCCTTCCTGCTCTACAAGGAGCGGGTGATCGGCTATATCGAGCGTTTCCTGGGGGACCTGACTACCTCTTCCGGTGAGATCGCCGAGCTGATTCGCGCATTGGATGGCGACGGCGATGCGCAAGCGCCCGTGGCGCGATTGCTGCGCCAGGCTGCCGAGCGCGAGCTCCTCGATCTGGCGCCCGGAGAATCTCCCGATGATGATGAGCGTGCCCGGGCCTTCGCCGAGGCGTGGCGGCGTTGGCACGGTCACTGGGAGGGCTTGCGCGCCTGGTTCCTCGACCAGCCGGGGCGTCAGGCTCAGGCCCGCCTGCTGCGCAGCAGTGCTCGTCGTGCGGTGACCCAATTGCTGGAGATGGTCGGCCGGCTCAACGAGCGGCGCATGGCGCGCAGCGACCGCTCCGCTGACTTTCGCACCCTGGCACGCTGGTTTCTGGAGTGTGATGGCGACCGCGATGCGCATCGCCTTTGGCGAACTGCCTTCGGCCTGACGCCGGCCCGCCATCTGGTGGTCGACGCCGAAACCGCGGAGGCGTGGCAACAGTCTCCGGTACCGGCCAGTACGCCCTGGGCGGTGGCCCCGGGCATTCAGGTGCAGGCGCGGCTGCGCGCCACCGGCAGCTACCAGAAGCCCGGGGCGCCGCCCAAGCTGCGCAGCCGCGCCCGGGAGCGCGAGTTGCTGGCCCGTCAGTTGGCCGAGGAGGCCAGTGTGGCACGTGCCGCGCGGCGGCAGCTGGTGGAGCGGCGAGCCGAGCGGCTCTCGGAACTGGGTGAGCTGGACGATGGCGCCTTTCGCCTGCTGCTCAACCTGCTCGGCGATGCCCTCGCGGCGAGTCCCGGCGATGATTCCCCGGTGACGACCACCACCGGCGACGGTAGCCTGCGCATCACCCTGGCGCCGCTGGGGCCCGAGACCGCCGCGACCCTGCACACGGCAGGCGGCGTACTCCGTGGCCGTGACTATCGCCTGGAGATCGTCGATCTGGAGGAGGACGCATGGAGGAGCTGAGCGATGCCCTGACGCGCCAGCGCCAGGAGGAGCAGCGCCGCGCTTTGCGTGCGCTGCTGGCGAGGCCACTGATCCGCAGCGATGATAGCGCCTTCCCCCTGATTCGCCGTCACACGGCCAGCCTGCGCGACTGGCTGGCCCGGGAGGCCGGCTGGCACGTGCAGAGCGAGCGTGACTTCGTGCGCCTGCACAAGCGCCCCGCTGATCTCCAAGACCCGACTCGCCCAGCGACGGTAGGGCGGGGGACCCAGCGCAAGACCTTCAATCGTCGGCGCTATGCACTGTTCTGCCTATTGCTGGCGGATCTCGAACGCGGCGATGCCCAGATCACCCTGGGCCGCCTGGGGGAGGGACTGGGGCAGGCGGTCGATGATCCTGCCCTGGCCGAGCGCGGGCTGGCCTTCTCCCTGGACCATCAGGAGGCACGCCGCGACCTGGTGGTGGTCGTGCGCCTGCTGATGGAACTCGGGGTGCTGGTGCGCGTGGCCGGTGACGAGGAGCAATTCCTGCGTCGTGGCCTGGAGGGCGATGTGCTCTATGACGTGGACCGTCGACTGCTGGCCGCCCTGCTGGTCACCGCCCGAGGCCCTTCCCTGGTGGCCCTGAACGGTGCTGATGCCGAGCTGGATCTTGAGGGTCGTCTCCACGCCCTTAGCGAGACCTTCGTGCCGGATACCCCCGATGGGCGCAATCGCGAGCTGCGTCACCGCCTGGCACGACGGCTGCTGGATGACCCGGTGGTCTACCTGGAGTCCCTCGATGAGGAGGAGGCCGCCTATCTGACTAATCAACGCGGGCCCATGCTGCGTCGCCTGCAGCAGGCCACGGGACTGGTGGCCGAGGTACGCGCCGAAGGACTGGCCCTGGTGGATCCCGAGGGCGAGCTCACCGACGAGAAGATTCCGGCGGAGGGCACCGAGGGACATCTGGCGTTGTTGATGGCTGAGCGACTGGCCGAGGACGCCCCCGCTGAAAGTGGCCCCAAGGGCGTTACCCTAGAGGAGGCGGAGGCCTGGATCCTTCAATGGCAGCGCGACTACCGTCGCTACTGGCGCAAGTCCGCCTGTGAGCCGGGCGCCGCCCATGGCCTGGCACGCCAGACCCTGGCCCGCCTGGCGGCGCTGGGTCTGGTCCGGCGCCAGGCTCAGCATGAAGGTGGCCGAATTCTGCCGCTGCCGGCACTGGGGCGCTTTCGCGTGCATGCACCAACACTGCCGGATGCCTCCGGTACCCCTCGATACGCCCAATCCGATCTGTCCGAGTCCTTCACCGATGACTGAGCCTTCCGTCCCGATGAGCGAGCTTCCCGAACCGCAGAGTACCCGCTGGCAGCCCCTGCGCTGTGGCCTGGTGGAGATCTTCTACTACGACGAGGAGGTCTTTCACTTCCACGACGGGCGGCTGCTGCTGCGTGGCAACAACGGTACCGGCAAGTCCAAGGTGATGGCGCTGACCCTGCCGTTTCTGCTCGATGGCCAGCTGCTTCCCTCGCGGGTGGAGCCCGATGGCGACAGCGCCAAGCGCATGGAGTGGAATCTGCTGGTGGGAGAGTATCAGGAACGCCTGGGCTACACCTGGCTTGAGTTCGGGCGCCTGGGGGATGAGGGGCCCGAGACCTTTACCGTGGGCTGTGGCCTCAAGGCAGTCGCGGGGCGACCAGTGCGCTCCTGGTTCTTCACCACGTCACAACGTGTCGGAAGAGAGCTCTTCCTGATCGATAACGGGAGAAGCGTGAGTCGTGAGCGCCTCGGCCAGGCGCTGGGCAATGTGGGGCAGCTGTATGATCGTGCCGCTGACTATCGGCGTGCCATCGATGAACGGCTCTTTCATCTGGGCGAGCAGCGCTACGGGGCACTGCTCGACCTGCTGCTGCAGCTGCGCCAGCCACAACTGGCCAAGAAGCCTGACCCCAATCGTCTCTCCCAGGCCCTCAGCGATGCTCTGCCACCCCTCGGACGAGGCCTGATTGGCGAGGTGGCCGAGGCCTATCGCAGCCTGGATGTCTACCGCGAGGAGATACAGGGGCTGGAGGAGACGGCCCGTGCGGTGGAGGCCTTCCTGGGCCACTACCGCCACTATGCCGGCATCGCGGTGCGCCGCCGGGCCGACTTCCTGACCACTGCCCATGCCGACTATGAGAGGGTGCGCCTGCAGCTGGGCCGCGATCGCCAGGCCCACGCAGAGGGGCTGGAGAGTCGCGAGGCGCTAGGTGAGTCCCGCGAGCTTCTCGCCGAGCAGCAGCGAGAGCTGGCGGCACGCCAGCGCACCCTGGAGGCCAGCGACGCCATGCGCTCGGCGGAGGCGCTGCGCAATGCCGATGAGTTGGCGCGTCAGCGCCGCGCCAGGGCCGATTTGGAAAGCCGGCGGCTGGCGAGAGAGCGCGAGAGCGACCGGCGAGCCGAGGCCCGCTTGCTGGAGGCCGAAGCGTCCCTGGAGAACGGCGCCGCCAATCTGGAGGCGCGCCGCGACGAGAGCGCGGCACTGGCCGATGCGGCGGGTGTGGGCGGCGACCATCGTCGAGAAATCGCCACGCGATTATCCGCGGAAACGGGCGAGCAGGTGCCTCCCGATGCCCGGGGTGTGGAGTCGCTGCAGCAGGCGCTGCGGGACCTGCAGCGTCGTCGCGAGGAGGGCGTGAAACACCTCAACCGCCGCCTCGATGAGATCGACAAGGCCGAGCGGGCCTTCCACCGGGTGGAGGATGCGGTGCGCCGGGAGGAGGAGACCCTGGCGAGTCGCGAGGAAGAGTGCCAGGAGGCGACCAGCGCGCGTGCCGAAGCCGCCGAGTCCCTTCAGGCAACTTGGCGGGAACACCTTGCCGCCCTGAAGGAGCTTAAACCCGAAGACCCCGAGGCGCTGCTCGCCGAGCTCGCTCCCTGGTGCGATCACCTGAGCGGTGATGACCCCGCCGAGGCTGGGCTCTCCATGGCCCGGGATGCCCGGCGCGAGGCGCTGGGCCAGCAACGTCATACGCTGGAACAACGGCATCGAGAGTTGGACCTCGAGCGCAGCGAACTCGAGCAAGAGCGACAGCGTTTGGAAACAGGTGAAGCGCGAGTGCCGCCCGCGCCCCACACCCGTGGCGAGGGAAACCGCGATGCTCGTCCCGGTGCACCGCTTTGGCAGCTGGTGGACTTTCAGGCAGGCCTCGAGGCAAGTCAGCGCGCCGGCCTGGAGGCGGCCCTGGAGGCCTCCGGGCTACTGGATGCCTGGGTGATGCCAGATGGCGAGCTGCTCGCCCCCGATACCTGGGATACCCTGCTTACGCCACTTGCCGATGGTGCCATACGACCGGGGAAGGAGAGCCTGGCCACTGTGCTTTGTCCCGACCTTCCCGAGCACTCTCCGGTGAGTCTGGCGGTGGTCGAGACGCTGCTGGCCGGCATCGGCCTGGGCGTATCCGAGGGCTTCGCCTGGGTGAGTCCCGAAGGTGCCTGGCGGCTGGGGCCGCTCGGTGGGCAGTGGGGCAAGGACGAGGCACTCTATATCGGCCACGCCGCCCGGGAGTCGGCCCGCCAGCGCCGGCTGGCAGAGATTGCCCAGATGCTGGAGGGCCTTGCCAAGGAGGCTGACGGCATCACCGCCGAGCTCGAGCACCTCGATGCGTGTCTCGAGGTCATCGATCAGGAGTGGCAGGGTCGTCCTAGTGCCCAGGCGCTGCGTGATGCCCACGCCGCCGAGGCGGCAGCGCGGCGCGCTCGGGATACGCAAGCCGCGCGTCTGGAGCACGCCCAGGCCAGGCGGGAAGAGGCCCTCGAGGCGCTGGAGGCCCAGCGCGGTGAGCTGTATATCGCCGCCGAGGATCTGCGTCTTCCCGCCGAGCGCGAGCCCCTGGCCCGCCTTCAGTCCGCGCTCAATGACTACCGGCTCGCCATCAGCGAACTGCTGCAGGCCATCACGTCCTGGCAGCAGGCCAGGCTCCGTTGTGACGAGCTGAAGGAAGAGCACCAGCTGGCTCGTGAGGCGTTGGCCCAGGCCGAGCGGGAGCAGGCCGAGGCCGAGGAGCAGGCTAGTGAGGCGGAGGTGCGCCGGGATACCTTGCGCGACACCATGGGGGCTGAGGTGCAGGAGCTGGAGCGCCAGCTGGCGGCCATTCAGGAGCGCAGCGAGGCGTTGGCCACCGAGCAGCGTGAGCTCGACACACGCCACGAGACCCTGCTCGGCGAGGTGGCACGCCTCGCCGAGAAGGTCACCCAGGGCGAGCAGCGCCTGGGCGAACTGGACGAACGTCGGGCAGGAAGGATCGCTGACTTCCGGTCCCTGGTGGAGGAGGGACTGCTGCGGGTGGCTGCGCCGGAGCGTTTCATGGACGAGGAGGCGCCTGGCTCCTGGGCGGCAGACCCTGCTGTGCGCCTGGCCCGGTCTGCTGCCCAGGCCACTGCCGCTATCAATGCCGACGACGAGAGCTGGCACGCCCACCAGGGGCGGCTGCACGAGCACATCAAGCTGCTCACCGATGTGCTCTCCCGCGGCGGTCACGACTGCATCGCCGAAGCCCGGGACGACCTGTTGCTGGTGCGTATCGTCTTCCAGGGGCGTCGCCAGGATCCCGATGCCCTGCATCGCCAGCTCAACGAGGAGATCAGTCAACGCCAGGCGCTGCTCAATGCCCGGGAGCGTGAGCTGCTCGAGAACTACCTGATCGACGAGGTGGCCAGCCACATCCAGGAGCGCATCACCGACACCGAGCGTCACGTCCGCGAGATGAACGGCGAGCTGGAGAGTCGGCCGACCAGTACCGGGATGCGGCTGCGTATCCGCTGGCAGCCACTTGGCGAGGGGCAGAGCGCCGGCGGCATGACGGCCCCGGCGGGGCTGGAGGATGTCTGCCAGCGGCTGCGGCGTCAGGCCCTGGATGCCTGGTCGGTGGAGGATCGCGAGGTGGTGGGGGACTTCCTGCGCCGACGCATCGAGGAGGCCCGGGCCAATGACGAGGGCGGCGCCCTGCAGGAGATCCTCGAGCGCGCCCTGGATTACCGCTTCTGGCACCGCTTCGTGGTGGAACGCCATCAGAACGGCCAGTGGCGCCCGGCCTATGGTCCGGCCTCCGGGGGCGAGCGCGCCCTGGTGATCACCTTGCCGCTGTTCGCCGCCGCGGCCAGCCACTATGGCAGCGCCCATGAGCAGGCGCCGCGTCTGGTGATGCTCGACGAAGTGTTTGCGGGGATCGACGACGACGCCCGGGCCAAGAGCATGGGGCTGTTGGCCCAGTTCGATCTCGACGCCGTGATGACCTCGGAGCGGGAGTGGGGCTGTTACCCGGACGTGCCGGGGCTGGCCATCGCCCAGCTGGTGCGCCGCGAAGGGGTCGATGCCGTACATGTCACCCGCTGGAAATGGGACGGCAAGAGCCGGACAAGAGACGAGGTTCCTGTCAGCCAAGCTCCGCAAGAAGTTGCGGAACCCGCGGAGACGTCAGCGCCGGGCGGAATGGACAGCCTGTTTTGATGGACCTCGCGCGCCTCAAGCGGCTGCTGGGCGGCCCAGAGCTTGCCCGTTTGCGTCAGCGCCTGAGAGGCAAGCTGCTGCGCGAGGGGGGTGGCCGCCTGACCCTGAGCCAGGCCAGCGAGCTGGAGCGTGCGGCGGTGGAACGCCTGCTAGGGCGGCCTCCCCGTCGGGGGAAGTCGCTGAGCGTGGATCTTGAAGCGCTCTCTCGTGCGCTGGCCCGGGCCGGTGTGGCAAGCGACCTGCGACACGCACTGGAGGCGCTGGATGGCCCGCTGGTTGATGCTCGGACCGAGCGCGATGCGGCACGCCAGCGCTGGGACGAGCTGCTTGACGCCTATCATCCTGACACCGAACGGCTGGGGGTGAGCGACTGGCTTGCGGACCTGCGCCGGGGCGGCCAGCTCAAGCGCCTGACCGGTGGTAGTGAAGAGCAGGGCGCTCATCTACTCGAACAGGCACTCTCGGTACTCGAGCGTCTGCCGGCACAGGGGATGACACTGAGCACCCTTGCCGCCGAGTGTCTGGGTGATGCCCACGCACTGGATGCCGGCCAGCCGGTCTCGGCCCTGGTACGCCGCGCCCTGGCCCGCCACTGGCGTGGGGGTGTGGCGCTGGAGCATCCGGATGAGCGCTCAACCTGGGCCCATGCCGGTGTGCTGCTGGGCGGCGATATCACCAGTGCGGTGCTGACCCTGGGCCTTCCCGTGCGTGGCAGTGAAGGTGTGGATGCGGCGCTTGAACACTACCTTCGGGTTGCTGAGCCCACCTGGTTGACCTTACGTCAGCTGCTGCGTCATCCCCCGGAGTGGGACGTTGAGGGACGTGATGTCTTCGTCTGTGAAAACCCGGCAGTGGTCGCTGAAGCCGCCGAACGGTTGGGGACCGGGTGCGCTCCGCTGGTGACCACCTGGGGGCGTCCCGGTGCCGCCGTGCTCACGCTGCTCGAACAGCTGGAGGCTGCCGGCGCGGTGCTGTACTACCACGGTGACTTCGACTGGCCGGGCATCAGTATCGCCAACGCCCTGCTGGCGCGATTCGCCATGCGACCCTGGCGGATGGGGGGAGCCGATCTGGAGGCCTGTGCTCATCTCGAGGGCAAGCCGTTGGAGGGCAAGCCCCTCGAGGCCGTGTGGGATTCGCAGTTGCGCAGTGCCATGGAAAGTCGAGACCGCGCGCTGCATGAGGAGCAGCTGATCGAGATTATATTAGGCGACCTGCGGTTGCCGCCGGAACCTCAGTTGTCGGGATAGGGCGGCAGCGGGATCTGCCGCGGCCAGTCGTCGGCGACCAGGAAGAGACGGTGCCAGCCGGCGTCGGGGTGCCACAGGGCGACCTGCAGCGGGGCGGCCGAGAGCCGGAAGTGATCGATGAGCTGAGCCTCCAGGTCGCCCAGGCACAGCAGCTGCTCGGGCCGGGGCAGGGCGAGCCAATGGGGCTTGTGAAGCCAAGTGCCATGGGTGCCGCGGGGCAGGCCGTCACGGTAGCGGTGCCAGTCCCGCCAGTAGAGCCAGCATCCACGGAGGTGATCGTGAGTCGCCTCCCGCGGGGGCGGCAAGGGGTGTTGCCATGGGGCGAAGAGCACGCCGGGCATGGCTACCTGGCGCTGAAGTTTGGCCAGCCCGTCGTCCCCGTGGCGGTGTGATCCCAGTTTGGCCCTGATGGCGTTCCGTGTCTCGGGCAGGTCGGTCAGGCGCAGCTGGTGGCGGTGCAGGTGCTCGCGCTTGCCGGCCAGGCTGTCGGCGCCCCCGGGGCCGATCCAGCGCGCCTGATTCTGGGGCTCGCCCGGCCCCTCGAAAAGCCCCAGATAGAACTTGATGGCCACTTCTAGGTGGGTGATCGAGGCCTCGCCATGGCGTCGATAGAGCAGGTCCAGTTCGCCGAGGGTCAGCTTGCCGCTCATGATGCGCAGGTTGTGGGCGAGCAGTTCGGTGCCCGGTGCCCAGGCCAGCAGGAACTGCCAGAGCCGCTCGTGGTAGAGCCCCATGCGGCCATTGAGCGTGTTGCAGACGCATCGCTCCAGCGGCTGCGGCCATGCCTCCAGGGTATCCAGCCAGCGGGCGGTGCGCTCGTCGTCTTCCAGGCCCAGGGTTTCCCGACTCGGGCGGCCCGGCCAGGGCATGCGTATCAGGTCGGGGACCAGCAGCACCCACGCCAGATCGCGCACCAACGGGTGATGGCAGCGGTCCAGCAGGGGCAGGGCATCGGTGGGCATGCAAGCTTCCTGTGCGTTGGCGGTGGAACACTGCAGGTATTCCCAGGTTTCCTTATACTTCAGCGTACATCCATGAACCGCCAGGTGGTATTTCGCCATGCGACACGCCCTGCTTCCCATCGCCAGCCTCGCCGCCGCCATTTCACTTGCCGCCACGCCTCTGCATGCCCAGGAACCGGTCACGGTCTCCTCCAAGATCGATACCGAGGGTTCGGTGCTGGGCGAGCTGATCATTCAGCGCCTCGAGGCCGGCGGTGTCGAGGTGGAGGAGCGCCTGCAACTGGGCGCCACCAGTATCGTGCGCGAGGCGCTGCTGGCCGGCGAGGTCGATCTCTACCCCGAGTACACCGGCAACGGGGCGTTCTTCTTCGACATGACCGACAGCGACGTTTGGCACGATCCCCAGGCCGCCTATGAGACGGTCCGTGAGCTGGACGCCGAGAACGGCCTGACCTGGCTGACGCCGGCGTCGGCCAACAACACCTGGGCGATGAGCGTACGCGGCGAACTGGCCCGCGAGCACGAGCTGGCGACCCTGGAGGACCTGGCTCGCTACCTGGACGAGGGCGGTGAGTTCAAGTTCGCCGCCAGTGCCGAGTTTGTGGAATCCGAGCAGGCGCTGCCGGCGTTCCAGCAGGCCTATGGCTTCGAACTGGACGATGATCAGCTGCTGGTGCTCTCCGGGGGCAACACCGCCTCCACCATGCGCGCGGCCGCACAGCAGACCAGCGGCGTCAATGCCGCCATGACCTATGGCACCGACGGCGGCCTCAAGGCGCTCGATCTGGTGGTGCTGGAGGATACCCTGGGCGTTCAGCCGGTCTATCAGCCGGCGCCGGTGATGCGTTCCGAGGTGCTGGAGGCCTGGCCGGAGATCGAGAACCTGCTGGCGCCGGTCTTCGAGGCCCTGGACCTCGATACCCTGCAGCGGCTCAATGGGGACGTGGCGGTGAATGGGCGTGCCCCGGCCGAGGTGGCCGCCGACTTCCTCTCCAGCCTGGAGGAGTAGGCGAGTGCTGCGCAGGGACGCGCCTATCAACCGAGTGATGCTGTCGCTGGCGCTGGTCGCGCTGGTGACCTGGCTTTCGCTCCCTCTGGGGAGCATCGCCCCCAACCGCATCGTGCCCGGCACGGCCCACGTCATCACATCAGCCATCGGCTGGCCGCTGGCGCTGGTGAGCTGCCTGCCGCTGCTGGGCCTGCTGGCGCTGGCCTGGCGGCCCGGCCGGAATGGCTATCGTCTGGCGCTGGGCCTGACCCTGTTGCTGCTGCTGACGCTGCCGGCCTGGCTGGCGCTGATGGCGGCATGGCACCTCGACCCCGAGCTGCCCCAGGCGCGGCTGGGTATCGGCGCGGCCTGGTGGCTGATGCTGTTCTGGCTCTCGCTGCTGTTGATCGAGCTGCGGACGCGCCTCGCCCTGGCTGGCTGGCGGTTGGCGCTGCTGATGCTGCCCGTGCTGGGCGGCTGGTGGTTGGCGGCCGGCTGGCTCGAGCCACTGGCGCTGTGGCAGGAGCTCTCGGGTCGCCGCAGTGCGTTCGTCGAGGCGGTGGTCGACCACCTGCTGCTGGTGGGTGGTGCCGTGGGGGCGAGCCTGCTGCTGGGCACGGGCATTGCCCTGGCCATGCGCCAGAATCCGCGTGTCGAGCGTATCGGCTTCGCGCTTCTCAACTTCCTGCAGACCATTCCCAGCCTGGCACTGTTCGGCCTGCTGCTGGCGCCGCTGGCCTGGCTCGCCTCTCGGTTCGAGTGGCTCGCCGCATTCGGGGTGAGCGGGATCGGCTGGGCACCGGCCTTCCTGGCGCTGCTCGGCTACAGCCTCTTGCCCATGGTGCGTAATACCTTCGTCGCCCTCTCCGAGGTGGACCCCGGCGTGCTGGAGGCGGCGCGCGGCATGGGCATGAGCCGTGGCCAGGTGTTTCGCCAGGTGCGCCTGCCCCTGGCCCTGCCGGTGGTCATCGAGGGCGTGCGCATCACCACCGTCCAGGCGATCGGCTTGACCGCCGTGGCAGCGCTGATCGGCGCCGGTGGCCTGGGCACCTTCATCTTCCAGGGGCTGGGTCAGGCGGCCATGGATCTGGTGCTGCTCGGCGCCCTGCCGATACTGGCCATTGCGCTGGCCGCCGATGCCCTGCTGGGTGCCCTGACGCGGCGTCTCGATCACCGCACCGACCTGGCCCCGGGAGCCACCCCATGATCGAACTCAAGAGTGTCACCAAGCGTTTCGGTGGCGAGACGGCGGTGGACGCCATCTCGTTGACGGTGAATCGGGGCGAGCTGTGCGCCCTGGTGGGCACCTCGGGCTGTGGCAAGTCCACCACTCTGCGCATGATCAACCGCCTGATCGAGCATGATGGCGGTGAGATCCATATCGATGGGCGGCCGATTCGCGAGTTCGACGGGCGGATCCTGCGCCGCCGGATCGGCTATGCCATCCAGAGTACCGGGCTCTTTCCGCACTGGACCGTGGCCCGGAACATCGGCCTGGTGCCGCGGCTGCTCAAGTGGCCGGCGGACCGGGTCAACGCGCGTGTAGAGGAGCTGATGGCGCTGCTCGGGCTTTCCGTCGAGCAGTTCGCCGACAAGTACCCGTCCCAGCTGTCGGGTGGCCAGGCCCAGCGCGTGGGGGTGGCTCGGGCGCTGGCGGCGGATCCCGATATCCTGCTGATGGACGAGCCCTTCGGCGCCCTGGACCCGATCACCCGTGAGGGCCTGCAGGCCGAGCTGCGCGACCTTCAGTCACGCCTGCAGAAGACCATCGTCTTCGTGACCCACGACATGGATGAGGCCCTGGCGCTGGCGGACCGCCTGGTGGTGATGAATGCCGGACGCATCGTCCAGCAAGGCAGGCCCCTCGAGCTACTGCGGGCGCCGGCCGATGACTTTGTGGCGTCACTGCTGGGCGGGGATGATCGCGGTCTCAAGGAGGCCGCCATCACCAGGGTGGCCGAGCGCATGCAACCGCTCTCGCCGCGTCTGCTGCCCCAGGCCCGAGTGCACCGGGATGATACCCTGCGCCAGGCCCTGGCGGTGATGTTCCGTGAACATGCCGACAGGCTGGCGGTGGTCGACGACGAGGCGATGCCGGTCGGGGAGCTCTCGCTACGGCGTATCGTCGGGGCGGGTCGCGAGGGAGGCAGTGACACGTGAGCATGGCCCTCCTGACACGCTGGTCCGCGCCGCTGGTATGGCTCGCCCTGCTGCTGGCCCTGGCAGTGGGGGGCGAGTGGCTCGAGCCGCTGCTGCGCTGGAGCGAACCCGATGCCCGCCGGGTGCTCTACCCCCAGGCCGACCTGCTGACCCTGCTGGCGCGCCATGTGCAGGTGGTGGCGATCGCCTCCGGCCTGGCAGTGGTGATTGGGGTTGGCGCGGCAATCCTGGTGACGCGCCCCGGGGGGCGCGATTTCCTGCCCCTGGTGGCGCAGTTCGCCTCCATGGGGCAGACCTTCCCGCCGGTGGCGGTGTTGGCCCTGGCGGTGCCAGTGCTGGGCTTCGGTACCTGGCCGATCATCGTGGCGCTGCTGCTCTATGGGTTGCTGCCGATCGTGCGCAATACCCTGGCGGGACTGGAAGGGCTCGACCCCGCGGTTGAGGAGGCCGCTCGCGGCATGGGCATGGGCGGTGGCCAGCGGCTATGGCAGGTGGAGCTGCCCCTCGCGGCACCGATCATCCTCGCCGGCATCCGCACCTCGGTGACCGTCAACATCGCCACGGCGGCGCTGGGGGCCACAGTGGGGGCGAGCAACCTCGGCGCGCCGATCATCGCCGGCATCGTCAACGGCAATACCGCCTATATCCTTCAGGGCGCCGTGATGATCGGCCTGCTGGCGCTGGCAGTTGATAGCTTGTTTGCCCGGTTGGTGCCAGCAAGTCAGTAATATCGTCTGCTGATATCGACCAAAGGTGAAGGCCTTTCTGCTGTCGATACTCGCCAGTTTACGTTAACGTCATCTCGGGCTGCGTTGACCCCTCGGGAGTGATCCTCCTGGCAAGGGGCGAGACAAGCGACAACACTGCCCTCAAAAGGGGTAGAGGATGCCAAGATGACAACGACACAAGATATCCATTCGCCGCAGTTCCTCAGCGGCGACGAGTTCTCCATTCCCACCTTCCGCCTGCTGACGCAGGACGGCAGCCTGTATGACGGCGCCGAGGCGCCCGAGCTCTCCCGCGAGCAGGCGCTGAAGATCTATCACGCCATGGTGGCCACCCGGGTGCTCGACGAGCGCATGATGGCGGCTCAGCGCCAGGGCCGGCTGTCGTTCTACATGCAGTGCACCGGCGAGGAGGCCGCGGTCATCGGTGCCACGGCGGCGCTCGATGATGCCGACATGATCATGGCCCAGTACCGCGAGCAGGGGGCGCTGGTCTATCGCGGCTTCAGCTACGACGAGTTCATGAACCAGCTGTTCGGCAACGAGCTCGACTACGGCAAGGGGCGGCAGATGCCGATCCACTACGGCTCGCGCAAGCTGCACTACATGACCATCTCCTCGCCGCTGGCCACCCAGATTCCCCAGGCCGCCGGCTACGCCTACGGTCAGAAGCTCACCGGCGAGGGGCACTGCACGCTGTGCTTCTTCGGCGAGGGCGCCGCCTCAGAAGGTGACTTCCACGCCGCGCTCAACATGGCCGCGGTGCACGAGGTGCCGGTGATCTTCTTCTGCCGCAACAATGGCTACGCGATCTCCACCCCCTCCATCGAGCAGTTCGCCGCGGACGGCGTGGCGCCGCGGGCCTTTGGCTACCGCATGCACGTGATCCGCGTCGACGGCAACGACATCCTGGCGGTGCTGTCGGCGACCTGCGAGGCGCGGCGCATCGCCGTGGAGCACAACAAGCCGGTACTGATCGAGGCGATGAGCTATCGTCTGGCGGCCCACTCCTCCTCGGACGACCCCTCCGGCTATCGCTCGAAGAAGGAGGAGGAGGCCTGGCGCGAGAAGGATCCGATCCTGCGCATGCAGCACTGGTTGACCGAGCAGGGGTGGTGGAACGACGACGAGGAGAAGGCGCTGCAGGAGTCGCTGCGCCGCGAGGTGCTTGAGACCATGAAGCGCGCCGAGAAGCGCCCGCCACCCCCGCTGGACAGCCTGGTCAGCGATGTCTATGCCGACGTCACCCCGGCCCTGCAGCGCCAGCTCGACCGCCTCAAGACCCATATCCGCCAGTATCCGGAGAGCTACCCGAAGGGGGCGCGCTCCCTGGACCCGGACGTGAAGGTCCGCGACGACGCCAGCCAGGGAGGGGAGTGAGATGCCGACCATGAACATGCTGCAGGCGATCAACAACGCCCTGGATATCGCCATGGCCGAGGACGACAAGGTGCTCTGCTTCGGCGAGGACGTCGGCATCTTCGGCGGCGTCTTCCGCGCCACCAGCCACCTGCAGGAGAAGTACGGCCGCACGCGCTGCTTCAACACGCCGCTGGTCGAGCAGGGCATCCTCGGCTTCGCCAATGGCCTGGCCGCCCAGGGCTCGGTGCCGGTGGCGGAGATCCAGTTCGCCGACTACATCTTTCCGGCCTTCGACCAGATCGTCAACGAGACCGCCAAGTTCCGCTACCGCTCGGGCGACCTGTTCAACGTCGGTGGCCTGACCATCCGTGCTCCCTACGGTGGCGGCATCTCCGGCGGGCTCTACCACTCCCAGTCGCCGGAGGCCTACTTCGCGCATACCCCGGGGCTCAAGATTGCGGTGCCGCGCAATCCCTATCAGGCCAAGGGACTCCTGCTGGCGGCGATCCGCGATCCCGACCCGGTGCTGTTCTTCGAGCCCAAGCGGCTCTATCGCGCCTCCACCGGCGAGGTGCCGGAGGAGGACTATCAGCTGCCCCTCGGCGAGGCGGAGGTGACCCGCGAGGGCACCGACGTCACCGTGCTCGGCTGGGGTGCGCAGATGGAGGTGATCGACCGCGCCGTGGAGCTGGCCGAGAAGGAGGGCATCTCCTGCGAGGTGATCGACCTGCGCTCGATCCTGCCCTGGGACGAGGAGAGCGTGGTGGAGTCGGTGCTCAAGACCGGGCGGCTGGTGATCACCCACGAGGCGCCGCTGACCGGTGGCTTCGCCGGCGAGATCGCCGCGACAGTGCAGGAGCGCTGCTTCCTCTACCTGGAGTCGCCCATCGCCCGGGTGACCGGCCTGGATACCCCCTTCCCGCTGACGCTGGAGAAGGAGTACCTGCCGGACCACCTCAAGGTGTTCGAAGCGATCAGGGCCAGTGTGGCCTTCTGATCCGATATCGGAAGCGACCAGTCGAGGAGACGACGAGATGAGCGATTTCATGCTGCCCGATATCGGCGAAGGTATCGTGGAGTGCGAGGTAGTGGAGTGGCGCGTGGCCGAGGGTGACGTGATCGAGGAGGACCAGCCGGTGGTCGAGGTGATGACCGACAAGGCGCTGGTGGAGATCACCGCGCCGGAGGCGGGACGCATTACCCGGCTGCATGTGGCGAAGGGCGACACGGCCCGTGTGCATGCGCCGCTGTTCGCCTATGAGGCGGAGGGTGAGACAACTAGCGCGGCGGCTGCCGAGCCGTCGGCCGGTGCCGCGGAGAAAGTAGCCGCGCCGGAGCCCTCGCCTGCGCCGGCTGCCACCGGAGGCAAGACCAAGGACTTTATCCTGCCCGATGTGGGGGAGGGGATCGTCGAGTGCGAGGTGGTCGAGTGGCGGGTCCAGGAGGGCGAGACCATCGCCGAGGACCAACCGGTGGTCGATGTGATGACCGACAAGGCGCTGGTTGAAATCACCGCGCCCGAGGCGGGGGTGGTGAGCAAGCTGCATGTCGCCCAGGGCGAGATCGCCCGGGTCCATGCGCCGCTCTATGCCTATCGCCCGGAACATGCCGAAGGCGAGGGTAGCGAGGTTTCCGGCGCCGCCGAGCCAGAGCCGAAGCCTGTGACCCGAAGTGTATCGTCCGCCGATAGTGGCGATGCACGGGAGGCAAAGCCTGGCCGGGGCCCCTCAGAGCCTGGCCGGGGCCCCTATGGACGGATCCCCGCGGCGCCGGCGGTACGACGGCTGCTGCGCGAGCACGGCCTCTCCCTGGAAGCGGTCCCCGGCAGCGGCAAGCAGGGGCGCGTGCTCAAGGAGGATGTGCTGAGCTATCTAGAGAAGGGCAAGCTAGAGAAGGGCGAGTTCGAGCAAGGCAAGGCGAGCGCCGCCGGCGAGAAGGCGACGGCCGCTTCCTCTGCGCCCCCCGCCCAGGGAGAGCCCCGGGTGGAACCGCTGCGTGGGGTGCGCGCGGTGATGGCCAGACGCATGGTGGAGGCGGCCAGCACCATTCCCCACTTCCAGTATGGGGAGGAGATCGATGTCACCGAGTTGCTGGCGCTGCGCGAGCGGTTGAAGCCGATGGCCGAGGCCGAGGGGGTGCGCCTGACGCTGATGCCCTTCTTCATGAAGGCCATGGCGCTGGCGGTGCGCGAAGCGCCGATCCTCAACGCCCGGCTCAACGACGCCGGCGACGAGATCCACTACCTGCCGTCGGTGAACGTCGGCATGGCGGTGGATAGCCGTGCGGGACTGCTGGTGCCCAACGTCAAGGGCGTGGAGCGCCTCTCGCTGCTCGGCATCGCCGCCGAGGTGGCGCGGCTTACCCAGGCGGCGCGCTCGGGCAAGGTGGCCCAGGAGGACCTGCGGGAGGGCACCATCAGCATCTCCAATATCGGGGCCCTGGGCGGTACCTATGCTGCCCCCATCATCAACGCCCCGGAGCTGGCTATCGTCGCCATCGGCAAGACCCAGTGGCTGCCGCGCTTCGATGCCGAGGATCAGGTGGTCAAGCGGGCGATCATGACGGTGACCTGGGCGGGCGATCACCGGGTCATCGACGGTGGCACCATCGCGCGCTTCTGCAACGCCTGGAAGGGCTACCTCGAAGCACCCGAGACGATGCTGCTGAACTTGAGCTGATGCCCATGCCTCAGGCGCCCTTGCAGCAGTTCTATATCCCCGAGGAGCAGTCGGTCTACCTGCTCAGCCAGGATGACGCCCGCAAGCTCAAGGCGTGGGTGGCGCTCTGCCAGGAGCAGCTGGAGCAGCTCGGCTACCGGGATATCGAGCTGGTCGGCAAGGGCGCCTACGGTTTCGTCTTCGCCGGGGTCACCGCCCTGGGGGACCAGTACGTCTTCAAGTTCACCCGGGTCAACCTGCCCCAGCATCTGCAGGATCGCCTCGAGGAGGAGGCCTTCATGCTGGAGCAGGTCGACCATCCGCGGGTGCCGCGGTTGATCGCCTATCAGCGGGTGCGGCACCAGTCGATCCTGGTGATGCAGCGCGCGCCGGGCTTGAACCTCGAGGAGGTCTCGCTGCGTGAGGGGCGACTCTCGCCTCGGCTGGTCGTGCGCATCGCCGACCAACTCGCCGATATCCTGCGCGCCCTGCGGCGCGAGTCGGGCCCCGCCGGAAAGCCCATCGTGCATGGCGATATCAAGCCCTCCAACCTGGTCTTCGATGCCCGCGACGAGACCATCGCCCTGATCGACTGGGGCTCCTCGGTGTTCGCCCAGCTCGATGCCAACCAGCAGTTCGTGGCTTCCAATGTCATGGAGCTGATGTCCGACAACCTGCAGCAGACCAATGCCCGGCTGGGGGATGTCTACTTCATCGGCGAGGAGCAGTTGAACGGGGCGCTCTCCTCGCCGCGCTTCGACGAGCAGGGAGCGGCCGGCACCCTGTATGCGCTGGCCTCGGCGCAGTCCTGTCGCTTCGGCTATCACGCCATCCCGGCCACCTCCTTGGGTCTGCCGGTGGAGTTCGCGCGCATGCTCGACGGCATGCTGGATCCTGACCCGCGTCTGCGGCTCAAGGCAGGCGACCACTTCATTCGCGAGATGCCGCGCCTGGCGCGCACCGTGATGATCGACCTGCCCGAGACGGCCGAGGTGGCGCTGGTACCGGTATGGGCGCGCCCCGCCAGCCGCGAGATCGACACCGTAGTGTACAGCTCGCGCAAGGCATTCCTGCGCGAGGAGGGCGCTCCGGAGACCCTCAACGATGTCAATGACGTGCAGCTGGATCGCTACTACAAGAACTTCATGCAGGGCATGGGGGAGACCGAGAAGGCCTTCCTCGCCGCGGTGAGTCGCCTCGGCCGCTATCCGGTAGTGGGCGGGCTCGCGGTGCGCTGGGAGAGCGACGGGGTGTATATCGACACCACCCTGAACCTGCACGATCCGGCGCTGAAGCCGGCCTTCATCGCCGCGGTCAACAACATGGTCAACCTGGCCCGGGCCATCTACCGCCGGGGGATCTTCAAGAGCTGCCTGTTCAATGCACGCGATACCCTGCACCTGGAGCGTGAGAGCCCGGAGCAGCCATTCGTGAACGAGCCGGGCATGCGGCTGCACTACGAGGTCAGCGCGGTGCCGGAACTGGAGGATCGGGCGCGCCTGCACAGTTACTTCGAGGATGGCCCCGACCCCGAGGAGTTCCTGGTGCTGCCCGAGGCGATCATCACCTCCCTGGAGGCCCTCAACGATATCCACCACACCGGCATGATCATCTTCGAGGCGCTGCCGGCGCATCTCAAGATCCACAGCTACTACCGCCTGCTGGATCCCTCTCGCGAGGCCGAGTTTCGTGCCCGGCTGGAGGAGATCCTCGCTGCCGTGGGGCTGATCGAGGGGCTCGGCGTCTCCGGCTTCATGAAGATGCCCTACAAGGACACCCGCTTCTTCCCTCATGTGGAGCGCCAGCCGGAACGGTTCTACCCGCGCAATCCACGTCAGGTCTTCGACTAGAACGTTCCGTGTCTGGTGGTGGAGTTATGCTATTATTGTGTCTGTAGATACATAGCGTTAAGGGGTTAACCATGGCCACCATGGAAGCACCGGCAACCGACAGGTCGAAAAGTGCCACCGGATTGAAGACTGCCGTCGCGATCCTGGAGAAATGGGGAGCGAGCGGTGAACAGGTCGCGGCAATCCTGAGGGTATCGCGCAGTACTTATGCCCGGGCCAAGCGAGCTGACCCCGAGTGGCGGGTCAGCCTGGACGAGGATCAGCTGACGCGTGTCAGCCTGGTGCTTAACCTCCATGCAAGCCTGCGGGTCCTCTTCGACAATCCCCGCAACCTCTATGGCTTCATGGCCATGGCCAACCATAATGCGCCGTTCCATGGACGCTCGCCGCTCGAGGTGATCTCGGGTGGCGACATGCTGGTGCTCTACGATGTCTTTCGCCATATCGATAGCCTGCGAGGCGCCCAGTGGTAGCACTGTCATCGCTACCGCGGCTGGAGGCGAGTGCGCAGCAGGGCTATCGCCTGGTCAACTCCAAGTTCCCACCCATCCACCTCTTCGACGATGTCGCCAGTGCGGATGAGTTCCAGGCTCTCCATGAGCTCCAGGCATTGACCAACCCCCGGCTACGCGCCGAGGTGGGGGATCTGAGTCTGCTGCCCATCGAGGAGATTCCCTTTGATACCCCGGGCTGCTCCTATGCCGTGGCACCTTTCACCCACGTCAATCCGGCAGGGTCGCGCTTCAGCTCGGGAGAGTACGGTGTGCTATATATTGCCGATGCCATGGCTACGGCACTGTCCGAGGTGCGGCATCATCAGGAGGCCTACTGGCGCAATCTGCCCGATCTTAACTATGAGCGCTTCGTGTTGCGGGGCTTGAACTGCCGATTCCACGAGACAGCCATGCTGGATGCTCTCGGACTCCCCGCAACTCATCCGATCTATGACCCGGACGACTACACGGCGGCCCGGACATTGGGGCAAGGCGTTAAACGCGCCGGCCTGCCGGGGCTTCGTTACCGCTCGGTACGCCGTCCCGGTGCTGCCTGTTGTGCGCTGCTTACCCCGAAACCGGTGATCTCTATGGTCCAGACCGCTCACTATGAGATGGTCTGGAATGGCACCATCACCGGCGTTAACCGGCTGTCCTCCCCCTGAACAGGAACCCAGATGTTAGAGCCCATGCTGTTCAAGCTGCTGGCCACCGCCGGCATCGTCATCCTCGTCGCCCTGGCGGTGGCCCGGGTGGGGCCGCGCCTGGGCGGCATCCTCGCCGGCACCCCGGTGATCCTGGGGCCTGGGTATTTCTTCATGCTGCGCGAACAGGCTCCGGCCTTCGTGCAGGAGGCGGTTCTCTCGACGCTGCATGCGCTGGTGGCCACACTGCTGTTCACGGTGTGCTTCGTGATCAGCGCCGCCCGGCTGTCGGCGGTGAAGAGCCTGGGGCTCGCCAGCCTGCTGTGGGTGCCGGCAGCCATGCTGTTTACCCAGCTGCCCGGCGGGCTGATGGGCGCCCTGGGCGCCTACCTGGCGGTGCTGGTGGTGGCCGAAGGGATCAATCGCTGGCTCAGCCTGGGACAGCCGGTGGTGGTGGCGAGCTCGGGGTGGCTCGACCTGCTGCTGCGGGGGCTGCTGGCCGGTGGCCTGGTGAGCCTTGCCACCACCCTCGCCGCCCGGGCGGGACCGGGCTTCTCCGGCATCATCCTGGGCTTTCCGGCCGGCATCCTGACCATCGCCTGGGCACTGCATGAACGCTACGGGGCGGAGGTGGCGCGCATGACGGTGAGCATGACTCAGCGCGGCATGCTCAGCCTGCTGGCCTTCTGTGCGGTGAGCTATCTCGGCGTGGGACGGTTACCCGGGATGGTGGTATTCGCGCTCTCCCTGGCGGCCTCGATGGCCACCAGCTCGCTGCTGTTCATGTTCAGCCTGTGGCGGGCGCGGCGACTCTACGCCCGCGAGGCGGGCTGAGACCGCCTCGCGGGCTATAGCGAGGCTGCCGCCCGGGCGGCCTGGTCGTAGAGACCCGACATGGCGCGCAGCATGCCGGCCAGCCGGCTGGTCTCCTCGGGTTCGATACCCAGCGAGGAGAGCGACTCGATCAGACAGTCCTCACGAATCTCGGCATAGCGCTGGCAGGTGCTGCGCCCGACATCGGTGGTGCGGAAGAAGGTCTCCTTGCCATGCTTCTCACCGCGCACCAGTTCCAGCTTAGTGAGTTTCTTCAGCGCGTAGGTCACGGTATGGCTGTCCTCGACGTTGAGTACCAGACAGATGTCTGAGAGTCGCTTGGCGCGCTTGCGATGGTTCACGCTGTGCAGCACCAGCACGTCCAGGGGTCCCAGCTCCGGGTAACCGGCCGCGGTCATGCAGCGCACCATCCAGCGGGTGAAGGCGTGGGACGCGATGATCAGGCCGAACTCGAACTCCGACTGCTCCTGGGCCCGGTGCGAGAGGTGCTCCGAGGAGACGATGGGGCCGCTGGTGCGGCCCTTGGGGGAGGAGGGGGCGGATACTGGCATGTCTAGTTGCTCATGGCGTTGGGCAGGTAGGTGACGATCGCGGGGAACAGGCTGATCAGCACCACCCCGAGCATCATCAGGAAGAAGAACGGCATGGCAGCCCAGGCGATGGACAGGATATTGCGTCCGGTCATGCCCTGGAGCACGAAGAGGTTGAACCCCACCGGCGGCGTGATCTGCGACATCTCCACCACGATCACCAGGAAGATGCCGAACCATATCAGGTCGATACCTGCCGCTTCCACCATGGGCAGCATGATCGAGGTGGTCAGCACCACCACCGAGATACCGTCAAGGAAGCAGCCCAGCAGGACGAAGAACAGAGTCAGCGCGGCCAGCAGCATCCAGGGCGACAGGTCCATGGTGCCTATCCAGGCAGCCAGGTCGCTGGGCAGGCCGGTGAAGCCCATGGCAGCAGTCAGGAACGAGGCGCCGGCGAGGATGAAGGCGATCATGGTCGAGGTACGCACCGCGCCGAGCAGGGCATCGCGGAAGGTGGTGCGGTTCATGTTGCCCTGTACGCGTGCCAGGATCAGCGAGAGTACGACACCCACGGCGGCCGCCTCGGTGGGGGAGGCCAGGCCGGTGTAGATGGAGCCGATGACGCCGACGATCAGCGCCAGCATGGGAATCAGGCGGCGTGCGCGGCGCAGCTTCTCGGCCAGTGGCAGGCTCTCCTCGGCGGGCGGGACGCGATCCGGATAGCGCCAGGACCACAGCATCAGGTAGAGGCCGAACAGCGAGATCAGCATCAGGCCGGGCAGGATACCGGCCATGAACAGGCGCGAGATGGACTGGTCGGTGGCCACGCCGAACACGATCAGGATGATCGACGGCGGAATCAGCAGCCCCAGGGTGGCGGAGCCGGCCAGGGTGCCGATGATCAGGCTCTCGTCGTAGCCGCGGCGGGTCAGTTCGGGAATGGTCATCTTGCCCATGGTGGCGCAGGTGGCCGCCGAGGAGCCGGAGACCGCGGCGAACAGTCCGCAGCCCACCACGTTGGTATGCAGCAGGCGGCCGGGGATGCGCTGCATCCAGGGCGACAGGCCGGTGAACATGTCATCGGCCAGGCGCGAGCGGAACAGGATCTCGCCCATCCAGATGAACATCGGCAGGGCGGTCAGCTCCCAGCTGTAGCTGGAGCCCCAGATATCCGAAGCCATGACATCGCCGGTGGGAATCGAGGTGAACTGGGAAAGGCCCAGCCAGCCCAGGGCGAGTAGCGAGAAGCCTACCCAGACACCGCTGCCGAGCAGCAGCAGCAGGGCGCCGAAGAGGACCAGCATCATGATAAGCATAGGGAGTCTCCAGGGCTCACTCGTGGCCGCTGTCGTCGATGGTGAAGGCGTGCGGCGCACGCACAGCGGCAATCAACGTCTGGACCAGGCTTTCGATCAGCACCAGGCAGAACAGCACCACGCCACTGAGCATGGCCGACTGGGGAATCCACAGCGGGATGCTGACGAGTCCGTAGGAGGTTTCGTTGAAGGCGATGCTGTCGTCGAGCAGCCAGTAGAGGTACCAGGCGAGATAGAGGGCAAGGGCCAGGGCGATGGAGAGGCAGAAGACCTCTACCCAGACGCGCAGCGCCGGGGGCAGGCGGCCGACCAGTAGGGTGACGCGAATATGGCCGCCGTGCACGAAGGTATAGGCGAGTCCCAGGAAGCTGGCGCCGACCAGCAGGAAACCGGAGATATCGGAAAGCCCGGGGATCGCCAGGCCGATCCGCTCGCCGCCGATGGCGGTGGCGATCTGGTCGATGATGCGGCCGACGATCTGGGCGGTAATCAACAGGCAGATCAGGGTCAGGCAGGCGGCGGCCAGATAGCCGCCGAGGTTATACAGTGGGCGTAGTCGATAGGTCATGGATGGCATCCCGTGGGGAGTTCGGCCGTGGAAAGCTCGGGATCGCCCCGGCCAGTGGCCGGGGCGGTCGGGTCGGGATTACTCCCGGGCGCTCTGGTAGGCCTCGAGGATCACCTGACCCTGTTCACCGGCGCTCTCGACCCACTCCTGGGTCATGGTCTCGCCCACTTCCTTGAGCTTCTCGGCCAGTGCCTCGCTGGGCTCGCTGACCACGATGCCGTTTTCCTCCAGCACAGCGATGGCGTCATCGGTCTCCTGGCGGCTCATCTCCCAGCCGCGGGTCTCGGCCTCGGCAGCGGCGTCGAGCAGTGCCTGCTGGGTGGCCTCATCCAGGCGCGAGAAGGCTTTCTCGCTGACGATGATCATGTTCTTCGGCAGCCACAGCTGGGCGTGATTGAAGTGGCTCAGGTAGTCCCAGGCCTTGGTGTCGGCGCCAGTGGCAGGCGAGGTGATCATGGCCTCGACGCGACCGGTGCTGAAGGCGGTGGGGATGTCGGGGACCTCGACCTGGGTAGGCACCGCGCCCACCAGCTGGGCGATGCGCTCGCTGGCGGTGTTGTAGGCGCGCATGCTCAGGTTCCTGAGGTCGTCGCCGCTCTCGATGGCCTGGTTGGTGTAGATGCCCTGGGGCGGCCACGGCACGGCGAACAGCAGGCGCAGGCCTTGCTGCTCGAGCTCCTCGGCGATGATCTCGCGAGAAGACTCCCACAGCGTCCAGGCATCCTCGTAGCTGGCGGCCAGATAGGGCACCGAGTCCACCTCGAAGATGGGGTTCTCGTTGGCCAGCCGCGACATGATCAGCTCGCCCATGGGCACGATGCCCCGGCGTACTGAGTTCTTGATTTCGGCGTGGCCGATCAGTGAGCCGTTTGAGTGCACGGTGATATCCAGCTCGCCGTCGGTGGCCTCGCGCACGTCGTCGGTGAACTCGCGAATGTTCACGGTATGGAAGGTGCGATCCCCATAGGGGGTGGGCATGTCCCACTCGGTGGCCGCCTGGGCAGAGGTGCCGAGGGTAGTCAGGCTGACGCCGAGGGCCGCGGCGGTGGCCAGGTGGGGAAGCCGCGATTGGATAGCAGGCATCGAGATGTCCTCGTGTAATGATCGTTGTTGTGAAGGTCACATGGGAGATGTCACCGACTACGCTTTCAGAGTGTAGTGGGTGGAAGGCCGAGAGGTTAGGCGCTGGCCGTTTGTCGAGTCAACGATACCTAGACGAATGGATGATGTGTTATGGGTAAAACGTTGATAAATTAATTCCATAATCTTGATCAGGAGACTCGCATGCCGTCACGTCCCTTGCTGCTCAATGCCGATATGGGCGAGAGCTTTGGCCCCTGGGTGATGGGGATGGATCATGAGGTGATGCCTCACGTCGACCTGGCCAACGTGGCCTGCGGCTTTCACGCCTCGGATCCCGATGTGATCCGCATGACGGTCCGCCTGGCCGCCAAGCATGGGGTGCGGATAGGCGCCCATCCCGCCTACCCGGACATGGTGGGCTTCGGCCGTCGCTCCATGGCCTGTTCGGCAGAGGAGGTGGAGAACCTGGTCCTCTATCAGCTGGGGGCGCTCTATGGGCTGTGTCGCGCCGAGGGCGTATCGGTGAACTATGTGAAACCCCATGGCGCCCTCTATAACGACATGGCCCGCGAACCCGAGATCATGGGGGCGGTGATGCGGGCGATACTCGCCTTCGACCCCGGCCTGCCGCTGATGACCATGGCCACCCGGGACACCCTTGCGGTGCGTGAACTGGCCGAAAAGCAGGGCGTCACCCTGTGGTTCGAGGCCTTCGCCGACCGCGCCTACGACAGCGAGGGCCGGCTGGTCTCCCGCCGCGAGCTGGGGGCGGTACACCACGACCCCGAGGTGATTGTCGATCAGGCGGTACGCATCGCCAGCGGCAAGCCGCTTGTCGCCAGCGACGGCAGCGACCTGATACTGGCGGCCGATACCCTCTGTGTGCATGGCGACAACCCCGAGTCCATCGCCGCGGTGAAGGCGATCCGCGAGGCCCTGTGCCGGCTCGGAGCCGAGGCATGAGTCGCGCGATGAACCGTAAGGAAGGATTGCCACGCATCGAGTCGGCCGGCCTGGATGGCTGGATGGTGCGGCTCTTCGAACGAATCGATGAGGAGAACCTGGCCTGGTTGGGCGCGCTGGCACGCCGCTGCGAGGCCGAGTTCGGTGCAATGCTGGTCGACCTGGTGCCGTCCTACACCACCCTGCTGGTGGTGTTCGACCCGCTTCGGCTCTCGCCTGCCTCGGCAAGGCAACGCCTGGCGGCGCTGCTTGTGGATCTCGAGCCGGAGACGGTGGCCGCGGGTGGTGAGGTGCGTGAACTGCCCACCTGGTATGACCCCAGCGTGGGCCCGGACCTCGAGCGAGTCGCGCGGCATGCCGGCATGAGCGTGGAGGCAGTGATCGACTGCCATGCCGGGCGGGAATATCGCGTCTTCGCCCTGGGGTTCGCCCCCGGCTTCGCCTTCATGGGGTTGCTCGATGAGCGCCTCGAGGTTCCGAGGCTCGACACGCCCCGCCAGAAGGTGCCGGTCAACAGTGTGGCCATCGCCGGGCGGCAGACCGCTGCCTACCCGGCGGTATCACCGGGCGGCTGGAACCTGCTCGGGCGCACTGCGGCACACCTGTTCGATCGTGACCGTGAGGGCTTCAGCCTGCTCAAGGTGGGGGACCGGGTACGCTTCGTGCCGGTGGATCGAGCCACCTTCGAACGCCAGGGCGGCGATGCGACGCCGGTGGAGTGTCACAAATGAGTAAATATACCGTTATCGGGCTTCGCGTCGAACATGCCGGCCCTCTGGCCCTCTTGCAGGACGCCGGCCGATTCGGCGTGCGCCGCCTTGGCGTGACCCAGGGCGGGCCGGCCGACCTGCACGGCTGGGCCTGGGCCAACCGCCTGGTCGACAATGCCTGGGGCACCCCGGCGCTGGAGATCACCTTCGGCGGTCTCAAGCTGGTTGCCGAGCGTGATCTGACGATCGCGGTGGCGGGGGGCGACCTGAGTGCCACCCTGGAGGGGAGGCCTCTTCCCCTGTGGCAGCCGGTAAGCCTGCGGGAAGGCCAGGCCCTGGCATTCGCTGCGCCGCGCAACGGCCTGAGGGCCTATCTGGCCGTGGCAGGGGGCTTCCAGGCCGAGCCGGTGCTGGGCAGCGTGAGCTGTGTGGTGCGTGAGGGGCTGGGCGGTTTCGATGGGCGCGGCGGCAAGCTCGCCGACGGTGACCGTCTGGCGGTGACCGCCGATGCTGGTCGACGCGTCCAGGAAAAGAGGGTACCCGCGGCGGAATGCCCGGACTATGCCTCGCCGGCAACGCTGGCGTTGCTGCCGGGTGCCCAGGTGGCGGATTTTACCGGTGACAGCCTGTTCGCCGCCTTCAACCGTCCCTGGCGGGTGGATGATCGTGCCGATCGCATGGGGGTGCGCCTGACCGGACCGAAGCTGACGTGCCGGATCGGTTCGTTGATCTCGGAAGGGATCGGACTGGGGGCGGTGCAGGTGCCCCCCGACGGGCAGCCCATCGCGCTGCTCAACGACCGTCAGACCATCGGCGGCTATCCGCGGCTGGGAGCGCTGACGCCGCTGTCGGCATCGCGCCTGGCCCAGTGTCTGCCGGGCCAGGAGGTGCGCCTGGCCGCCACCACGCTGGAGCGCGCGCTTTCCGGGCAACGCCGCTTCCGCGACGCCATGGCCGGCTGAACGCCCTCAGGCGCCCAGGCCGCTCTCGCGCAGCAGCTGGTCGATGCTGGTGGGCGCCCGGGAAGCCTGGCCGCCCTCCATCAGCAGCTCGGCCTCGAGTGCCGCGACGCCGCTTTCCAGGCAGCGTTCGATAAGTAGCGTCTTGCTCAGGCCGGTGGTCTGGACGAGGTGCTCGAGACGTTCATCCAGTTCACGCGGGAGTCGCAGTAGATGAGGCATGTCACGTTCTCCATTATTAGAGGCTTGCCGTGTTACCCGACATTGGCCATCCTTGCAGGCCTTCATGTCGCTACCATGACAGATTTTAAGGAGTGTGGCACCGGGACGACCCGGCTTGCCTTCCACGCTGCGGGGACGGCCTCGCCAAGCAAGGGATGAACGACCATGGGAATGGCCTGGACGCTACTGGTCCTGGCGGGGCTGCTGGAGGTGGCCTGGGCATTAGGGCTCAAGGCCTCGGAAGGTTTTACCCGGTTGTGGCCAAGCCTGTTTACCGTGACCACCATGCTGGTGAGTTTCTATCTGCTGGCCCAGGCCATGAAGGCACTGCCGGTGGGCACCGCCTATGCGGTGTGGGTGGGCATCGGGGCAGTGGGCACGGTGCTGCTCGGTATCCTGATCTACGGTGACAGCGCCTCTCCGCTGCGCCTGGCCAGCCTCGCGCTGGTGCTGGTGGGGCTGGTGGGCCTCAAGCTGGCGGGGTGATGCTGAGTAGGGGATCAGGTCAGCCCCTGATGGCGCATCGCCTCGGTGATGATCGGCACCGGTGTCATCAGGTGTTCGCGCATCATCTCGGTGGCGCGTTCGATATCCCGGGCCAGGATTACCTCGACCAGATCGGTGTGCTCCTGGTGCTTTCGGGCCAACGCCGCCTCGGAGAGCACCGTCTCCCGCAGCCAAAGATGGCGATAGCGCTCGACCTGGTCGAACAGGCTCTCGCGGATCTGCAGCAGGTGCGGTGACTGACAGCCGCTGACGATGGCGGTGTGGAAGGCCTGGTGGCGAGTGTCCCAGACGTCGAGCAGCTCGTCGGCGGAGTTCAGCTTCATGACCTTGGAGAGGGTGTGGGCCCGGGCCAGAATCTCCGCTTCCCAGCTGTCGTCGCCACGCTCGATGGCGAGCCGGAGCAGTAGCCCCTCGATCTGGGCCCGGGCATCGTAGAGATCGGCCAGCTCGGCCAGCGACATCGGTGCCACCCGAAAGCCGCGCTGGCTGATGGCCACCACCAGACGCTCCGCCACCAGTTGGGAGAGTGCCTCGCGCAGGGGGCCGACGCCCAGGTCGTAGCGCTCCTTCAGCCGGCTCATCAGCAGCTTCTCGCCGGGCTTGAAGACGTTGCGGATGATGTCCTTCTTCAGGCGGTGATAGGCGCTGATGCCGAGGTTCTCGCGGGTCGCCGCGTTGTCGAGAGTCGAAGAGTCCATGCTGTCGTCATTTTTTCCATGTGCCTGACATGATAGCCGAATATCGCCACTCTCGGTAATGCCTCACTGGGCCAGACCCGGCTCCTCGCTGTCAGCGTCGTCTGCCGGGCTCGGCTTGAGTGCCTGCCAGGCGGCATAGGTGCTGAGAAATACTCGGCCGGTCAGGTCATCCAGGAAGTCGCTGCGCTTGAGGCGGTCCATCACCGGGCCCTTGACCTCGGCCAGGTGCAGCGTCACTTCCGCCTCCCTGAGGCGCTCGTTGATGGCGTCCAGGCTCTCCAGTGCCGAGGCATCGATCAGGTTGACCGCCGAACAGATCAGCACCACGTGGTCCAGGCCCGGCTGGCGCGCCACCATGCGCAGCACCGTGTCCTCCAGGTAACGGGCATTGGCGAAATAGAGGCTCTCGTCGATGCGCAGGAAGGCCACGCTGCTCAGGGTCTCGACCTCGTGGCGCTGGGTGCTGCGGAAGTGTTCGGTATCCGGGATGCGACCCACCACCGCGCTGTGGGGGCGGCTGGTGCGGTAGAGGAAGAGCCCGATGGAGAGCAGTACGCCGCTGATGATGCCCGCCTCGACCCCCTCTACCAGCGTCAGCAGGATGGTGACCGCCATGGCCGAGAAGTCACTGCGCGAATAACGCCAGGTCTGGCGAATCAGCGGGATGTCCACCAGGGTGAGGATCGCCACGGTGATGGTGGCGGCCAGGGTGGCGATGGGCAGGTGGTGGAGCAGCGGGGTGAACAGCAGCGTCACCAGGCCGATGCCCAGGGCAGCGAAGAGTCCGGCCAGGGGGGTCTGGGCTCCCGCCTCGTCATTGATCACGGTGCGCGATAGTCCCCCGGTCACCGGCATCCCGGCGGTGAAGGCCGCGGCCAGATTGGCACCACCCAGTCCGACCAGTTCCTGGTTGGGGGAGATGCGCTGGCGCCGCTTGGCGGCGAGCATCTGGGCCATGGAGATCGATTCCACGAAGCCCACCACACTGATCAGCAGGGCGGGAATCAGCAGGGCGCTCCACAGGGTGAGGTCCATGCTCGGCAGGGTCAGCGGCGGCAGCCCGGCAGGAATGGCGCCGACCACGGCGACGCCGCGTTCGGCGAGCCCCAACTGCCAGCTGAGCAGGGTAGTGGCGACCACCGCCAGCACCGGGCCGCTGCGCGCCACCAGGCCGGCGGTGGAGGCGGCGAGCCCCAATCGCGTCAGCAGGCGGGTGGCATAACGGCGGCTGACGACCAGGAAGAGAAGGGTCCCCAGACCCATCGCCAGGGTGGGCCAGTGCAGCCGATGCAGCTGGCTGGCAAGGCTGGTCAGCAGGTCGAGGGCGTTGTAGCCGCTGGCCGAGATCCCCGCCAGGTGGGCCGTCTGGCTGATGGCGATCAGCACCGCGGAGGAGGAGAGGAAGCCGGCGATCACCGGGTGGCTCAGGAAGTTGGCGAAGAAGCCGAGGCGCAGCAGGCCCATGGCGACCAGCATCGCACCGGAGAGCAGCGACAGCACCAGCGCCGCCTGCAGGTAGGCGTCGCTGCCAGGCGTGGCCACATTGGAGAGCGCTGCGCCGGTCATCAGCGCGATGATCGCCACGGGGCCGATCGCTAGGGTGCGACTGGTGCCGAGCAGGGCGTAGAGCACCGCCGGCAGCAGGCTGGCGTAGAGCCCCACCACGGCGGGCAGTCCGGCGAGCAGGGCGTAGGCCAGTGACTGGGGGATCACCATGATAGTAACGATCAGCCCCGCCAACAGGTCGGCACCCAGCAGGCGAACGTTGTAGTGAGGCAGCCAGGTCAGTACCGGCAGATAGCGCTTGAGCATCCTGTCCCTGATCGGCTTGGGGAATAAGGCGTTAGCCTAAACGATATTAGTGCTTGCGTTCAGGGTTGGTTAGCATCGGGTGAAACCGACAACACCCCACAACAGCCCCACAACACGCAAGGACACGCCATGCAACGCGAAACCATCGCCCTCCATCACGGCTATGCCCCCGACGACCAGCATGCGGTGGCGGTACCGATCCACCAGACCACCTCTTTCTCCTTCGACAGCGCCCAGCATGCCGCGGACCTGTTCGACCTCAAGGTAGAGGGCAACATTTACTCGCGGATCATGAACCCCACCTGCGCGGTGCTCGAGCAGCGCGTGGCGGCGCTGGAGGGCGGCATCGCCGGCCTGGCGGTAGCCTCGGGCATGGCGGCGATCACCTACGCCATTCAGACCATCGCCGAGGCGGGGGACAATATCGTCTCCATCAGCGAGCTCTACGGCGGCACCTACAATCTCTTCGCTCATACCCTGCCGCGCCAGGGGATCCAGGTACGTTTCGCCGACAAGGATGATCTCGCCGGCCTCGAGGGACTGATCGACGAGCGCACCAAGGCGGTATTCTGCGAGAGTGTCGGCAACCCCTCCGGCGGCGTTGTCGACATGCAGGCCCTGGCCGAGATCGCCCATCGCCACGGTGTGCCGGTGATCGTCGACAACACCGTGCCCACGCCCTTCCTGTGGCGGCCCATCGAGCACGGCGCCGATATCGTCATCCACTCGGCCACCAAGTATATCGGCGGCCATGGGACCACCGTGGGTGGGGTGATCGTCGATTCCGGCAAGTTCCCCTGGGCCGACAACGCCGAGCGTTTCCCGCTGCTCAACCAACCGGATGTCTCCTATCACGGTGTCTGCTATACCCGTGACCTGGGCGAGGCGGCCTTCATCGGGCGCGCCCGCGTCGTCCCGCTGCGAAACATGGGGGCGGCACTCTCCGCGCAGGCGGCATGGCAGCTGCTGCAGGGCCTCGAGACCCTGGGACTGCGCATCGAGCGCATCTGCGACAATGCCCAGCGCATCGCCGAGTACCTGCAGGGCCACGACGCCGTGACCTGGGTGCAGTATGCCGGCCTCGAGAACCACAAGGACCACGCCCTGGCGCAGAAGTACATGGGCGGTCGCGCCTCGGGCATCCTCAGCTTCGGTATCAAGGGCGGCCGCGAAGCCGGCGCGCGCTTCTACGATGCCCTGGGGCTGGTATTGCGCCTGGTCAATATCGGCGACGCCAAGACCTGCTCGTCGATCCCGGCCGCCACCACCCACCGCCAGCTCAATGACGAGGAGCTGGTCAAGGCGGGCGTGACGCCGGACATGGTGCGCCTCTCCATCGGCATCGAGCATGTCGACGACATCATCGCCGACCTCGACCAGGCGCTGGCGGCGAGCCAGGCCTGATCTCGAGCAGGCTTATATCAATTGCCAAATGCGAGGGGCGCTGTGGATAAGCCATAGAGGAGGTCCTACGCCATGGATGGCGTCGGTAGCGCCCAGGGAGGGGTTCACAGCGCCTCCTCGAAGGCTTGTCCTTAGATCAGCCCCGAGCGATGGAGTCTATCGGACCTCACGCGGCCGGCTCTGCCATGCCGACCAGGAGTAGAGGGCCAGACCCGTCCAGATCAGCACGAAGGTGGCCAGCTGAACACCGGATAGCGGTTCGCCGAACACCAGCAGGGCGATCAGGAACTGGATGGTGGGATTGAGGTACATCAGGAAGCCCAGTGTTGCCAGGCGTAGTCGCCTGGCAGCCCCGGCGAAGGCGAGCAGCGGCAGGGCGGTGATCACTCCGCTGGCAATCAGCAGCAGGGTGGTTCTCGTGTCCCCCAGGAAGTGCGAGAGGTCGGCCTGGGTCAGCCAGCCCAGGGTGAGCAGCCCCAGCGGCAGCAGCAGCAGGGTCTCCACGAATAGCCCCGACAGGCCATCCAGGGGCACCTGCTTGCGCAGCAGGCCGTAGGTGCCGAAGGAGAAGGCCAGCGCCAGGCTGATCCACGGCAGCTCGCCCAGCATCACCAATTGCAGCACGATCGCCAGCGCGGCGAGGGCCACGGCCACCGCCTGCAGGCGGTGCATGGTCTCGCGCAGCACCAGCATGCCCAGGGCCACGTTGACCAGCGGGGTCATGAAGTAGCCGAGACTGGCCTGGAGCACATGGCGGGTCTCCACCGAGTAGATGTAGAGCCCCCAGTTGAGGGCGATCAGCAGGGCACAGCCCAGTACCCGCCCCAGGCGCCGCGGCTGCCCCAGGGCCTCGCGGATCGGCGCCCAGCGCCCGAGCAGGGTCACCAGGCCTACCAGAAACAGGCAGGACCATAACACCCGGTGGATCAGTATCTCGAAGGCGGGCACTCCCTCGAACAGCGCGAAGAACAGCGGGAAGCAGCCCCACATGGTGTAGGCAGCCAGTCCGAACATGACACCCTGGCGGGCTTGCGTGTCGGCGGTGGGCGTGGTGGTCATTTCTTGGCTCGTTGAGGATCAATCTGCCAACTTAGCAGCCTATTGAGCGTCATTCCACGGCCCAGGCTGACGCTGCCGGTGCAGTGGGGTAGTCTGGGCGCCAATATCGTCACCGCAAGGGGAAGAAGGATGAGCGAGCTGAGAACCACCCTGGTGCAGTGTGACCTGCGCTGGGAGGATCCGGTGGCCAACTGCCGGATGCTGGAGGAGACCCTGGGTGATCTTGGCGGCGAGCAGACCGATCTGATCGTGCTGCCGGAGATGTTCGCCACCGGCTTCACCATGAACTCCCGTGAGATGGCCGAGCCCATGGAGGAGAGCGCGACCGTGGCCTGGCTGCGCGAGCAGGCCTGGCAGCGGGGCTGCGTGGTCACCGGCAGCGTGGCGATCGTCGAGAATGGCGACTACTTCAATCGCCTGGTGTGGGCGCGGCCGGATGGCTCCTGTGCTACCTACGACAAGCGTCACCTGTTCCGCATGGCCGGCGAGCACGAGCGCTATGCCATGGGGCACGAGCGGGTGATCGTCGAGCTCAAGGGGTTTCGCATCCTGCTCAGTGTCTGTTACGACCTGCGCTTCCCGGTGTGGCTGCGACAGCAGCCCGGCCCGGACGAGCACTTCGAGTATGACGCCCTGCTGTGCGTGGCCAACTGGCCGGCGCCGCGTCGCCACCCGTGGCGTGTCCTGCTGCAGGCCCGGGCCATCGAGAACCTGTGCCCGGTGATCGGCGTGAATCGTGTCGGGGAGGACGCCAAGGGGCTGCCTTATGCCGGGGACTCCATGCTGATCGACGCCAAGGGCGAGGCGCTGATCGACGAGCCCAAGGGCGAAGCCTTCGTCAAGACCGCCAGCCTCTCCCTGGACGAGCTGCGGGCGTTTCGCGACAAGTTTCCCGCCTGGCGCGATGCCGACCATTTCAGTCTCGCCGATGGGGTGGGCAGCTGATGCGCCTCGACCGTTTCCTGAGTGAGTCCACCGAGCTGACCCGCAGCCTGGCCAAGAAGGCGATGCACCGCGGCGAGGTCAGCGTCGACGGTGAAGTGATCAAGAACCCGGCCACCCAGGTGGACGAGACCCGCCGGGTGACCTGGAACGGCCAGCCGCTCGCCCTGGTGGGGCTGCGCTACGTGATGCTGCACAAGCCGGGCGGCGTGGAGTGCACGGCGCGCCGGACCCTCTATCCCCGGGCCATCGACCTGATCGAGCTGCCCATGCTCGAGCGCCTGCAGACGGTAGGGCGCCTGGATGTGGATACCACCGGTCTGGTGCTGCTCACCGACGACGGCCAGTGGTCGCATCGTGTCACCTCGCCCAAGCGTCGCTGTGGCAAGGTCTACCGGGTGACCCTGGCCGACCCACTCGAGGATAGTGCCCTCGATGACGCCATCGCCCGCTTCGCCGAGGGACTGCTGCTCGACGGCGAGGAGAAGCCTACCCGCCCGGCCGAGCTCGCCATGCGCGAGCCGACCGTCGCCGAGCTGACCCTTTTCGAGGGCAAGTACCATCAGGTGAAGCGGATGTTCGCCGCCATCGGTCATCACGTTGTGGCCCTGCATCGTGAGTCCATCGGCCCGCTGTCGCTGGGCGAGTTGGCCGAGGGCGAGTGGCGTGAGCTGAGCGAGGAGGAGGTCGCGGCCTTCTAGCCAGCGGCGGCCGGCGGCAGTGGCTCAGCGGCGAGCGATGACCAGGTGGCGCTGCGATTGCGCCCCTGGTATTTCGCCTGGTAGAGCGCCTTGTCGGCCAGGCCCAGCAGGGCGATGGGTTCCCGGGAGTGGCAGGGATAGGTGGCCACGCCGCAGGAGAGGGTGACCGTCGGCAGCGCCTGGTCTCCGTGGTGCAGGGTCAGCCGTCGGACCCGTTCGACCAGCTCGCCGGCCCGGGCCTCGGCGCGTTCGGTCGTGGCGCCGGGCAGCAGGGCGACGAACTCCTCGCCTCCCATGCGACACACCACGTCGGCGTCGCGGAAGTGATCCTGGAGCAGTTCGGCCACCGCCATCAGCACACTGTCCCCCGCCTCGTGACCATACTGGTCGTTGATCTGCTTGAAGTGGTCCAGGTCGATCATGATCAGCGACAGCGGCACCCCGTCGCGGTCGGCGCGACTCGCCTCGTGCTGCATCAGCTCGTCGAAGTAACGACGATTCTTGAGCCCGGTGAGCGGGTCCTCGTAGGAGAAGCCCTCGAGCTTGCGCACCAGGCAGTCGAGCTTGGCGGTGCGTTCGCGTACCTGCTCCTCGAGGTGCCGGTTGAGACGCGACAGCTGGCGCTGGGTGCGGCGATAGTGCCACAGTGATACCCCCACGATCGCCAGCGAGAAGGCCAGCAGCCCCAGGCTGACCGGTACCTTGCGCCAGTCCAGCAGACCATGGGCCACCGCCATGTCTGCCATCAGCAGCCCCGCCATCAGCGCGAAGCTGCCGATGATCCAGCGCTGTTCGGTTTCCAGGCGCCGCAAGTGCCAGGCAGCCAGGGCCAGCATCAGCGGCAGGGTGATCGACAGCATCAGGTCGAAGGGGGGGAAGGTGCTGGCCACGGTCACCAGACCCAGCTGGCTGAGCCCCAGTGCGGCGCCGAGGTAGGCCAGATGCAGTCGCCAAAGTATGCCCATGAGGCGTTGCGGTGTTCCCGAAAGCCAGTGCGTGAGCAGCAGCCCCATCCCCACCGGCAGCGTGAAGTAGCCGGCGGCGGCCAGGCTGTCCCACAGCAGCGGTCGGTCGAGGAGCAGCTGACTGAACTGCGTCTCGGCGAGGATCATGGTGCTGGCCGCCAGCGAGAAGAGGGCCACCGCTCCCAGGCTCTGGCGCTGGGCCCCGATGAGCGCAAAGCTGCCTGCGAGCAGGGCCAGGAGCAGCGAGAAGGCGCTGATCAGCACATCGTCCCAGGCGCGATGCACGATCATCGTCAGTACATCCAGGCGATCCATGACCCTGGCCTCGCCCCACAGGCCGATATCGGTGTAGTCGGAGAAGATCCTGACGTGAAGCGTCTTGCCGGCGAAGTCCTCCGGCAACTCGATCATGTGCCAGGGCCAGCCGGCGAAGTGGCCGCGGCCCTGGTCGTCGAACTCGCCGTACTGGTAGAGCGGCTCCCCGTCCAGGAAGAACTGGGCGATCAGGTCGATGCTGTAGATGTAGATCACCGGGTCACGCCACTCCCCTTCGGGAAGCACCGTGCGCAACCACAGGTGCTCCTGACCGGCACGGCCGGGGGGATTGGACGGGAAGTCGATGGCATGCCATTCGCCGCTGCCGGCGTCATCGAGCCAGGCGGGGGTGCCGGAGGCATCCCGGGGAGAGTCTCCCCAGCGCCACTCCCAGCCGGTCAAGTCCCTGGGCGGCGCCGTGGCAGCAAGTAGTGCCTCGGACAGAAGCAGGCTCAGCAGAACGCTGACAGCAAGAATCAAGGGGCGCATCGGACACCCATGGATGAAAAGGATGCGCCGAGTATAGGTCAGGGCACGGGCCGCGGCCCTGTTCAAATGAAGGGGGCCATCAACGCATGCCGGATGCCAGGCCGGCGGCCTTGACCAGGGCTCGGGTATAGTCGGTTCGCGGGTTGGCCAGCACCTCGAGGCACTCGCCTTCCTCGATCAACTCGCCCTCCTTGAGCACCATGATGCGATGCGCCATGGCGCGCACCACTGCCAGGTCGTGACTGATGAAGAGGTAGCTCATGCCGCGGCGTGCCTGGAGGTCGCGCAGCAGGGCTACCAGCTGCTTCTGCACGGTGCGGTCGAGCGCCGAGGTGGGTTCGTCGAGTACCAGCAGGGCGGGTTCGAGGATGATCGCCCTGGCCACGGCGATGCGCTGACGCTGGCCACCGGAGAACTCGTGGGGGTAGCGGTCGGCGCAGTCGGCCGGCAGGCCCACTTCGCGCAGGGTATCGGCCACCCGGCGGCGCACCTCGCTCCCGGCGAGCTCCGGGTGGTGAAAGCGCAGCCCCTCGCTGACGATCTCGGCGACCGGCAGGCGGGGGGAGAGCGAGCCGTAGGGATCCTGGAAGACGATCTGCACCCGCTGTCGCATGCGGCGCAGGGCACCACCGGACAGGGTATCCAGTCGGGTGTCATCGAGGTGGATCTCGCCGTGGCTCTCCACCAGGCGCAGCAGTGCCATGGCAAGCGTCGTCTTGCCGGAACCGGATTCGCCGACGATGCCCAGCGTCTCGCCGCGACCCAGGGTGAGCGACAGTGGCCTGACCGCCTCGAAGGCTGGCGGGCGCGGCATGAAGAGCTTCTTGGGGCGCTGGAAGCGCACGCCCAGACGATCGGTGCGCAGCAGCGGCTGCCCCGCGCCGGCCGGCACGGGGCGCCCCTCGGGCTCGGCCGCAAGCAGGGTGCGGGTGTAGCCGCTCTGGGGTGAGGCGAACACACGCTCCACCGGCCCCGTCTCCTGCTCGCGGCCCTGGTAGAGCACGCAGACCCGGTCGGCGTGGCGACGCACCAGGTTGAGGTCGTGGGTGATGAACAGCATGCCCATGCCGTGGTGGTCGCGCAGCTCGGCGAGCAGGGCGAGGATCTCCTGCTGCACGGTGACGTCCAGTGCCGTGGTGGGCTCGTCGGCGATCAGCAGCTCCGGGTCATTGGCGATTGCCATGGCGATCATCACCCGCTGGCGCTGGCCGCCTGAGAGCTGGTGGGGCCAGGCGTCGGCGAGCTCCTCTGGGCGCGGCAACTTCACCTGGGCCAGCAGTTCGATGACCCGAGCACGTGCCGCACGGCCGGAGAGTCCCTGGTGCAGGCGCAGGGTCTCGCCGATCTGCTTGCCCACGGTGTGCAGGGGGTTGAGCGAGGTCATCGGCTCCTGGAACACGAAGCCCACCCGGCCGCCGCGCAGGCCCTGCCAGTCGCGGTGGCGCAGGCGTGCCAGGTCGGTATCACCCAGCCATCGGCCGCCGCTGACGCTGGCATTGCCCGGCAGCAGGTTCATGGCGCCCAGCGCCGACACCGACTTGCCGGAGCCGGACTCGCCCACCAATGCCAGGGTCTCGCCGCGCCCGACGCTGAGGCTGAGTCGGTCGACCACGGTGACGCCATCGAAGGCGATGGAGAACTCCTCGAGACGCAGCAGATCAGGCATCGGCTGGGCTCCTCCCGATATGCCGGGGGTCGAAGGCATCACGCAACCCCTCGCCGATGAATACCAGCAGCGAGAGCATCAGCGACAGGCTCACGAAGGCGGTGATGCCGAGCCAGGGGGCATGCAGGTTGTTCTTGCCCTGGGCCACCAGTTCACCCAGCGACGGCGAGCCCGGCGGCAGACCGAAGCCCAGGAAGTCCAGCGCGGTGAGGGTGGTGATGGCGCCGGTAAACAGGAAAGGGATGAAGGTCAGGGTGGCGACCATGGCATTGGGCAGCACGTGGCGCCACATGATCAGCCGCGGGGTCAGCCCCATGGCGCGGGCGGCGCGCACGTACTCCAGGTTGCGGGCGCGCAGGAACTCAGCGCGCACCACATCGACCAGGCCCAGCCAGGAGAACAGCAGCATGATGCCGAGCAGCCACCAGAAGCCGGGCTGCACGAAGCTGGCCAGGATGATCAGCAGGAAGAGCACCGGCAGCCCCTGCCAGATCTCGGTGAAGCGCTGGCCGATCAGGTCGGTCTTGCCACCGAAATAGCCCTGGATGCCGCCCACCAGCACGCCCATGGCCAGCGAACCGGCGGTGAGTACCAGGGCGAAGGCCACCGAGAGGCGGAAGCCGTAGATCACCCGTGCCAGCACATCGCGCCCCTGGTCGTCGGTCCCCAGCCAGTGGCGGGTGTCGGGCGGCGCCGGTGAGGGGCGCATCATCTGCATGTCCAGGGTCTGGTAGGAGAACGGGACCGGTGGCCACAGCGCCCAGCCGTGCTCCTCGATCTGGGCGCGCACGAAGGGGTCGTGATAGTCGGCGGTGGTGGGCAGGAAGCCGCCGAACTCGGTCTCGGGGTAGTCCACCAGCAGCGGCACGTACCACTCGCCCTGGTACTGCATCACCAGCGGCTTGTCATTGGCGATCAGCTCGGCGGCGAGGCTCACCACGAACAGCGCGGCGAAGATCCACAGCGAGACCCAGGCGCGGCGATTGGCGCGGAACACGCCGAAGCGGCGCCGGGTGATGGGCGAGAAGCGTTGCGCCAGGGGCGTTGCAGCATGGGCCATCGGCTCAGGACTCCCGTGTCTCGAAGTCGATGCGGGGGTCCACCCACACATAGGTCAGATCGGAGACCAGCTTCAGCAGCAGGCCGATCAGCGTGTACAGATAGAGGGTGCCGAAGATCACCGGATAGTCGCGCTGCATCACCGCCTCGAAGCCGAGCAGGCCGAGCCCCTCAAGCGAGAAGATCACCTCGATCAGCAGTGAGCCGGTGAAGAAGATCGATACCAGTGCGCCGGGCAGGCCGGCGATGATGATCAGCATGGCGTTGCGGAACACGTGTCCGTAGAGCACGCACTGGTCGCTGGCGCCCTTGGCCCTTGCGGTGAGCACATACTGCTTGTGGATCTCGTCCAGGAAGCTGTTCTTGGTGAGCATGGTCAGGGTGGCGAAGCTGCCGATGGTCATGGCGATCACGGGCAGGGTGATGTGCCAGACATAGTCCTTGACCTTGCCCCAGGCCGAGAGCTCGTCGAAGTTAGGCGAGGTGAGCCCGCGCAACGGGAAGAGGTCCCAGTAACTGCCCCCGGCGAACAGCACGATCAGCAGGATCGCGAACAGGAAGCCGGGGATGGCGTAGCCGACGATCACCAGTCCCGAGGTCCAGACGTCGAAGCGCGAGCCGTGGTGCAGCGCCTTGCGAATGCCCAGCGGGATGGAGATCAGGTAGACCAGCAGGGTAGTCCAGAGCCCCAGCGATACCGACACCGGCAGGCGTTCGATCATCAGCTCGATCACCGGTCGGTCGCGGAAGAAGCTCACCCCGAAGTCGAAGGTGGCATAGTCGGCCAGCATGCCCAGGAAACGCTCGTGGGCCGGCTGGTCGAAGCCGAACTGCGCCTCGAGCTGCTCGATGAAGCGCGGGTCGATGCCCCTGGCGCCGCGGGACTCGTCCTGGACCACCACCTCGCCGCCGCCGGTGTCCAGGCGCGTACTGGACATGCTGTCGACCCCTTCGAAGCGGGCCAGCATCTGGTCGATGGGCCCGCCGGGGGCGGCCTGCACGATGATGAAGTTGAGCAGCATGATGCCCAGCAGGGTGGGAATCATCAGCAGCAGGCGACGCAGGACATAATGGCTCACGTTCGCGGCCCTCTCCGGTTGCAGGTCACGTCGACGCTCGGCATCTCCCTAGCCTCCCCGTTGTCGACGTTCGATGGTCGCCGCGCGTTCGGGGTCCACCCACCAGGCCTCGAGGTCCATGCCGTACTCGGGAGATGGCTCGGGCCAGCCAAACTTGTCCCATACCGCGAGCCGCGTCTCGCCCGAGTGGTAGTGGGGGATGACGATGAAGCGATGGCGCAGTACCCGGTCCAGGGCGCGGGTGAGGGTGTTGAGCGTCTCACGGCTGTCGGCGCGGATCAGACGGTCAACCAGGTCGTCCACCACCGGGTCGGCCAGGCCCATCAGGTTGCGGCTCTGGGGCACCTCGGCGTAGTCGCTGGTCCAGAACTCGCGCTGTTCGTTGCCGGGGTTGTTGGACTGCGGGAACTGTCCGACCACCATGTCGAAATCGAAGCTGCGCAAGCGGTTGAGGTACTGGTTGATATCGACGATGCGGATGGTGCCACGGATGCCCAGGCGTGCCATGTTGCGCAGCATCGGCTGGACCACCCGCTCCATGCCGGTGTCGTAGAGCAGTACCTCCAGCTCCAGCGGCCGTCCCGAATCGGCATCCACCAGGCCGCCGTCGCGGACTTCAAAGCCCGCCTCGCGCAGCAGCACCAGGGCCAGGCGCAGCCGCTCGCGCAGCGTCTCGGGATGGTCCATGGGCAGCGGCTGGCTGAAGACGTCGTCGGGAAGCGCGTCACGCCAGGGCTCCAGCACCTCGAGCTCGGCGTCACTGGGCAGCCCCTCGGCGGCCATCTCGGAGTTCTGGAAGAAACTCTCGGTGCGCCGGTAGGCGTCGTAGAAGATGTTGGCGTTGAGCCAGGGGAAGTCGAAGGTCAGCGCCAGGGCCTCGCGGACCCTCGGGTCCTGGAACGTCTCCTTTCGCAGGTTGAAGATAAAGGCCTGCATCGGTGCCGGCTGGCCATCGGGCACGCTGACCTTGTTCACCAGCCCCTCCTCGAAGGCCGGGAAGTCGTAGCCGGTGGCCCAGGTGGCGGCACGGGCATCGACGCGGTAGTCGAGGATACCCGCCTTGAAGGCTTCCCAGGCAATGTCGCGGTCGCGGTAGTAGTCGTAGATGAGGCGATCGATGTTGTGGCGCCCTCGCTTCGCCGCAAGGTCGCGCCCCCAGTACTCCTCCACCCGCGCATAGACGATGCGCCTGCCCGGGTCGACCTCGGCGATGCGGTAGGGTCCGGAGCCGGGGTGGGCATCGAGGGTCGGAGAGGTGAAGTCACGCCCTTCCCAGTAGTGCTTGGGCAGCACCGGCAGCTGGCCGACGATCAGCGGCAGCTCCCGGGAGTGACTGGACGCAAAGTCGAAACGCACGGTGTCCTCGTCCAGGGCGGTGACGCTCTCCACGTCGGCGTAGTAGGCGCCGTAGAAGGGGTTGCCCTGCTCGGTCAGCAGGGTAAAGCTGAAGACCACATCTTCGGCGGTCACCGGCTCACCGTCGTGGAAACGCGCCTCGGACCGCAGGTCGAACTCGATCCACTCGCGTTCGGGGTCCAGCCGGATGCCCTCGGCCAGCAGGCCGTAGAGCGAGAAGGGTTCGTCGGGATTACCCTCCAGGAGGGTATCGTAGATACGCGAGACCCCGGCCGCCGGCGTGCCGCGGATGATGAAGGGGTTGGTGGAGTCGAAGCTGCCGCCTACCGCCGCCTGAGTCAGAGTGCCGCCTCTGGGTGCCTCGGGATTGACGTAGGGGAAGTGCTCGAAGCCTGCAGGGAGTCCGGGTTCACCGTAGAGGGCCAGGCCGTGGACGGTGGCCACCTCCTCGTCGGCCGGGGACTGGGCCACGGCCGGCAGGCCGCTCAGGCTCAACAGGCCAGCCAGCAGAATGGCAGCGGGCCGGGCGAAAGGCGTTACGGCAGCGGGCCGGCATGAAGGTATTGGCATTCTGACATCCCGTGTCGACAGTGACGCCGGCCAGTGCCGGCGTCGTACCCACTAGGCTTCGCCAGTTAAGGTGTCAGCCCCGGGCATGAAAGACAATACCTGCCTCCTGCTCGGCGGGGCCATCCACGGCCCCGGGGTGCGTTCAGCGCGAGGCGAGGCTGCGCGTCGGCAGCTCGAGCGCCTGTCCGGGCTGAATCAGGTTGCCGGCGATGCCGTTGGCCTGGCGCAGCTCGGCAACGCTGATGCCCTGGCGGGCGGCGATATCGGCCAGGGTGTCGCCGCGGCGTACCACGTAGCTGTCGTCGCCGGCCCCGGCGCTTGCCAAGGACGAAGCGGGCGATGCCAGGCGGGCCATCAGTGCGTCGGCTCGCTCGCTGGGCACCAGCAGTACCCGGTCGTTGCCGGGATGGATGGCGCCACCGGTCACTCCCGGGTTGAGCTCGGCGATGGTGACCTGGGAGACGCCGGCGAGGCGGGCGGCCTCGTCCAGGCGCATCGGGCGCTCCACGGGGATCTTGGCGAAGGCCGGGGCGTCCTCGATCTCGGGGAGGGCGACCTGGTAGTCGTCAGGGGCGTTGATGATGGCGGCGATGGCCTTGAGCTTGGGGACGTAGTTCATGGTCTCCCGTGGCAGCGAGAGGCTCCAGTAGTCGCCACCCTTGCCCTGGGCCATGGCCCGGCGACGGGCCTTGTTGACGGTGCCGGCACCGGCATTGTAGGCCGCCAGGGAGAGCTCGATGTCCCCCTCGTACCACTGGTCTGCCTGATACTCGATATAGTCCAGGGCCGCATAGGTGGAGGCCACCACATCGAGGCGTCCGTCGTAGCCGCGCTGGCGGGATAGCCCCAGGGAGTCGCCGGTGCGTGGCATGAACTGCCACAGGCCGGCGGCGCCGCGATGGGAGCGTGCGGCCGGGTCGAAGGAGCTTTCGATGAAGGGGATCAGGGCGATCTCCCCGGGCAGACCCCGCTCCTCGACCTTCTCGGTGATCCAGGCCAGCCAGGGGCGGGCACGCTCGGTGATTTCGGCAATGTTGTGCGGGGACTGCCGGTAGTGGTCGATCCAGGCCTGCACGCGTGGATCGTGCAGGTCGTCCTGCCACTGGAAGCTGTCGCGCAACCGGCTCCAGGCGTCACGGGTCTCCAGCGCCAGGGCGTCCCAGAAGTGCTGGGTCATGTCGCCGGGGGCGGGCTGAATCGCGCCGTGCTGTGCGGTGCCGGCGGAGTGCTCGAGCGTGGCGGCCTGGCTGTGGGCGCCGGCGGTCATCAGGGCGCCCAGCAGGGCAGCGCTGCTGGCGAAGGCGAATAGCCTGCGGCGAGTGGTGTGGTAGGTCATCCGGAAGTGTTCCTCCAAGGCGCGTCGAGGCCGTCCGATCGTGTCGGAGGCATGTGGCGTCCAGGGATCGAGTTCAGAAGTTGTCCTTCCAGGCGCGCAGGGTGGCGAAGGTCGCCTCGTCGCTGTCGACGTCGCCATGGGCCGAGGCGGCCTGGCGTACGCCGGCATCTGCCACGCGCAGGAAGGGATTGATGCGTTTCTCGCGGGCCATGGAAGTGGGCAGGGTGGGGCGCTCAAGCTCCCTGGCCCGCTGGCACTCCTCCATGGCCTGGGCCACGTCCGGGTTGTGGGGGTCGGCGGCCAGTGCAAAGCGCAGATTGGCCTGGGTATATTCATGAGCGGCGAACACCAGGGTGTCGTCGGGCAGGGCAGCAAGCTTTTCCAGCGAGGCGTGCATCTGCTCTGGCGTGCCCTCGAAGAGGCGGCCACAGCCTGCGCTGAACAGGGCATCGCCGCCGAACAGCAGCGGCGGGATGCCGGCGGTGAAGAAGGCGATATGATCCAGGGTGTGCCCGGGTACCGCGATCACCTCGAACAGCCGTCCCATGACGCGAACCTCATCCCCTTCGGTCACCGGGGTATCGATGCCGCCGATGGACTCGTTGTCGGGCCCGATCACTCGCGGGGAATAGCGCTCGATGAGCTCGGCAAGGCCGCCGGTGTGGTCCCGGTGATGATGAGTGATCAGCACCGTGGAGAGCGTCAGCGACTCGCGCTCGAGCAGTTCGATGACCGGGGCGGCATCGCCCGGGTCTACCACGCACACATCGGGGGTCGTGTCCTGGCGCAGAAGCCAGATATAGTTATCGCTAAAGGCGGGAATCGGTGTCACGCTCAACATGGGCTGAGTGTCCTGAATGGGCATGAACGGTTCGCAAAATCCAGCCAATATGAAGAGCAGGAAGGGACATGTCAACCGAGACCAGCGCCCAGCGCCTTGCCGCGCTGTACCGAGAGGGCCAGGCCTTCTGGTCCTCACCGGCGGGTCAGGCCGTGCGTCACGCCGAGCGAGCCTGCCTGGGGCCGGCCTGCGAGAGGCTCTTCGGCGTGCACAGCCTCGAACTCGGTTTCGGTGATCTGCTGGCCGACATGTGCCCGGTGCGCCATCCACTGAGCTGGGCCCCCACCCGCGAGCTGGCAGAGACTTCCTCCACCCTGGTCTGCGCTCCCGATGCGCTGCCGCTCCCCGATGACAGCCTCAGCCTGGTAGTGGTGCACCATCTGCTGGAGGTTGCCCCGGACCCCCACCACATGCTGCAGGAGGCGGCGCGGGTGACCGCCGACGAGGGGCGGCTCATCCTCTTCGGCTGGATGCCTTTCTCCGCCGGGGGCATGGGGCGGCTGTCGCCGGCCCGGCGACGGGCGCTGCCGTGGCGCGGCCAGTGGCGCGCTCCGGGACGATTGCGGGACTGGCTGGCGTTTGTCGACTTCGAGATCGAGCGGGTAGACTACTGCGCTTTCCACCTGCCTGGCCGGCTGCCCCGAAACACGTTATTCGAGACGCTGGGTCGCCGTCACAATCTGCCGTTGGGCGACAGCTACATGATCCAGGCGTGCCGCCGACCGCAGCTTATCCAGTCTCGGGGAAGCCGACTGCGCTTTACCGCGCCCCTCGGGGGCTCGGCGTTAGGCGCGGCCCGCCTGAATGCCGACGCAGAGGCTCCTCGAGAGGGCGCTTGCCACAAGCAGAGGAGGCCAGCGCTTGAGTGAGCCAGACCTCGGCGATTTACCAGTCTTGAGAGAGAAGTGATGCGTCAGATTGTTCTTGATACGGAAACCACGGGTATCGACCCCAGGGAGGGCCACCGGCTGATCGAGATCGGCGCGGTGGAGATGGTCAACCGCCGGCTGACCGGGCGGACCTACCACCAGTTCATCAATCCCGAGCGCGAGATCGAGGCAGAGGCGATCTCGGTACACGGTATCACCAATGAACGGGTCGCCGACGAACCGCGTTTCGCCGAGATCGTGGATGACTTCTGGGCCTTTATCGAAGGCGCCGAACTGGTCATCCACAACGCCCCTTTCGACGTGGGCTTCATCGACCACGAGCTGTCGATGCTAGATAGTGCTCGTGGCGAGTCACGCCTGGGGCCGGTTGCCGAGCATTGTCGCATCCTGGATACCCTGCAGATGGCTCGGGACAAGCACCCCGGTCAGCGCAACAGCCTGGACGCGCTGTGCAAGCGCTACGAGATCGACAACGGCCACCGTGTCCTCCACGGCGCCTTGCTCGACGCCGAGATCCTGGCGGAGGTCTACCTGGCCATGACCGGCGGGCAGACCGCGCTGCTGCTGGATGCCTCCATGGGCGCGGAGGGCAGCCGGCAGGCGGGGATCCAGCGGCGTCCGGTAGAGCTTTCCGGGGGGCAGCTGAGGGTATCGGCTCCCAGTGACGAAGAGCTCGCCGCCCATCGCCAGAAGCTGGCGCGGATCCGCGAGGCGGCAGGCGAATGCCTTTGGGACAGTATCGAGGGGATCGTGCACTGATGTTGCGTCGTGAGCTGCCTCTGGATGCCCGGCAGGGCCATGTGATTCGCCTGGCCGAGGGACGTATCGCCCCCGCGCCCGATGGCGGTGTGCTGCAGCCGGTGATGCCCTGGACGGCGCAGATGCAGCCGCTGGGCTACTGGCAGGATGTGCCGCTGGCGCTCTCCCTCGAGGCGCAGGCCGGCAGCGACTGGCCGACCGCCCGTGACTGGCTGGCGCGCTTGCCCGAGTCTCGCTTCCCGCTGGTCTCCACGGCCCTCCAGGTGGGCGCCTGGTTGCGTGACCATCGGTTCTGCGGCCGTTGCGGGGCACCGTCCGAGCGACTCGACGCCGAGTTCGCGATGCACTGCCACGCCTGCGGGCACCGCAACTATCCGCGCATCTCACCCTGCATCATTACCCTGGTGACCCACGGCGAGGCCCTGCTGCTGGCGCGCAGCCCACGCTTCCCGCCGGGGCGTTACTCGACGCTTGCCGGGTTCATCGAACCGGGAGAATCGGCGGAGGAGGCGGTACGCCGCGAGATCTTCGAAGAGGTGGGGATTGCCGTGGGACGGGTTCGCTATTTTCGCAGCCAGGCCTGGCCCTTTCCCCACTCGCTGATGCTGGGCTTCTTCGCGGAGGCGGCCAGTCGGCGCATCCGTATCGACGGCGTGGAGATCGCCGATGCCGCCTGGTTCTCCCCACGCCAGCTGCCCCAGCTGCCGCCGCTCTATTCGATCTCACGGGCGCTCATCGAGACCCATCTGGCCGAGGTGGCGGCACGCTAGCGAGGCAGCGGGTCATCGAGGACCGCGCGGCACATCACGGTGGGGGTCATTCGGCAGGGAACAGGCTGGTCAGCTTGGTAGCCAGCATCACGTTACCGGTGGCCTTCAGCTTGCCGGTCATGAAGGCGGTCATGCCGTTGACCTCGCCGGTCATCAGGCCCTTGAGCGTCGCAGTGCTCATGGACAGGCTGACGGACGGGTCGTCATGTTCTCCTTCCGCGACGCTCAGCTCGCCATCCTTGATGACCAGGTAGTGGCTGTCGGCATCATCGAAGTGGAACTGGAAGACCTCGTCCATGCCGCTGGCGGCCTGCGGGTCGAAGCGGGAGGTCAGCGTGTCGAGGGTGGACTGGCTCATTCGTGGCTCCTGATGGGTGTTTGACCCCGGGAGCGTATTTAAAACGATTGTTTAAATCAAGCGGGCCGACAGACCGCCGACGCACTCGAGGGGCGGAGGCCGCTCACGCTATCGAGCGGTCGGGGCCGCAGAGGAGGCGACGATGGGAGATTGGCTGGCGGATTTCGGACTGTTCCTGGCCCAGTTGCTGAGCCTGGTGATGGTCGTCGGGCTCGCGGTCGTGGTGGTGGGCAAGCTGCGCGGCGACGCGGGCAGTGACTCGCGACTCAAGCTCGAGGAGCTCAACCGGGGACACGATGCCCGAAGGCGGCGGCTGCGCCTGGCGGCCACTGAACCGGGGGGCCGCAAGCGCCTGGTAAAGGCGTTTCGCCGTGAGGACAAGGCGCGTGGCAAGGCTGGCAAGGGGGAGCAGGGGCAGGGCCGCCCGACGGTCTGGCTGCTCGACTTCCACGGTGATATCCGGGCCAGCGGTACCGGCCGCTTTGCCGAGGAGATCTCGGCGGTGATAGCAGCCGCGAAGTCGGGGGACGAGGTAGTGGTGCGCCTGGAGTCCGCTGGTGGCCTGGTGCATGCCTATGGCCTGGCCGCCGCGGAACTCGATCGCCTGCGCGAGGCGGGACTGACCACCACCGTCTGCGTAGACAAGGTGGCTGCGAGTGGCGGCTATCTGATGGCATGCGGTGCAGACAGTGTCCGGGCGGCACCGCTGGCGGTGCTGGGGTCGATCGGCGTGGTGGCCCAGGTGCCCAATGTGCACCGCCTGCTAAAGCGTCACGACATCGATGTCGAGGTGCTGACCGCCGGACGCTACAAGCGGACCCTGACGGTACTCGGCGAGAATACTGAGGAGGGGCGCGAGAAGTTTCTCGACGACCTGGAGACGACACACGAACTCTTCAAGCGCCACGTGGCGAAGCGTCGCCCGGCACTGGATATCGAGGCGATCGCCACCGGGGAGGTCTGGTACGGCAGCGAGGCCCTCGACAAGGGGCTGGTCGATGCGCTGGGGACCAGCGAGGCCTATCTGGTGGAGCGCATGCGCGAGGCGAAGGTCATCCGGGTTCGGCTTGAACCACCGCGTCGGCTCGCCGAGCGCCTGGGGATGGCGGTATCGATGGGAATCGAGCGCGCACTGCTGCGCGGAGCGGAAGTGCTCGATGCCAGTCGCTGGCAGAAGCGCTAGCCCCGGGAGCCACGGTCCGGGGATTTTTCCCGTTCAACTGTCAGCCATGCCGAGGTTGACCAGGGTGGCGATGATGGCCCTGGCACTCTCCCCCTGCAGCGAGTAGTAGATGGTCTGGGAGCTGCGACGCGTGGTCACCAGTTCCTCCCGGCGCAGGATCGCGAGATGCTGGGAGAGTGCCGACTGACTGAGGGTCAGTTGTGCATTGAGTTCGGTCACCGACATCTCGCCCCCGTCGAGCAGGCAGAGGATACGCAGTCGGTTGTCGTTGGCCATGGCCTTGAGCAGGGCCGTGGCGCTATCGATGGCGCCGCTGCCCCCTTTGATGAGTCTTTCTGCCTCGTGGCTGGGAGTGTGCATGGCGTGTCCCCGCGCTACGCGTGAGTGGAAAGGTCGAGTCGCACACGATGGCGCACCGTGACCGTATATTGAGTTTTACTCAAGCATAGCCTAGTCCCCGCCGAGCGCGCGCGTTGAATTGACGTCTTTTGCGAGTTGTTTTCGCGCCTGTTGTTGACAATAAAACTTCAGGCATTGCATCTTTCGTCGAAAATTAGCCTATCGTATGAGGGTGTTTCGGGGTTTGTGCTTTACAGTGTCAACAATCATCCGCACTGGACCGTGACAGGAACGCCATGAGCACCTACACCAACGAATTCCGCCGTTCGATTGACCACCCCGAGGCCTTCTGGGCCGAGCAGGCCCGACGCATTCCCTGGTTCAAGGAGCCCCAGCGCATTCTCGACTACGACGAGGCCAATCACGCGCGCTGGTACGGTGATGGCGAGCTGAACATCGCCTATGCCGCCCTCGACCATCATGTCGAGCAGGGCAGAGGAGAGCAGCCGGCTCTCCTCTGGGACTCTCCGGTAACCGACAGCAAGCGCACCATCACCTACCGCGAGATGCGCGACCAGGTGGCGAGCTTTGCGGGGGCGCTCAGGGACCTGGGTGTGGAGAAAGGCGACCGGGTGGTGATCTACATGCCCATGGTGCCCGAGGCCCTGGTGGCCATGTACGCCTGTGCCAGGCTCGGTGCCGTGCACTCGGTGGTGTTCGGTGGCTTCGCTCCCCATGAGCTGGCCGTGCGTATCGAGGATGCCGCTCCCAAGGTCGTGGTAGCGGCTTCCTGCGGCGTCGAGGTCAACAAGGTCCTGCCCTACAAGCCGATCATCGATGCGGCCATCGAGCAGAGTGCCCACAAGCCCGATGCCTGCGTGATCTTCCAGCGTGAGCAGCACGTTGCCGAACTGGGGCAGCGCGACCATGACTGGGCAGCCCTGGTGGAGAAGGCGACGCCTGCCGACTGCGTGCCGGTGAAGGGTACCGACCCGCTCTATGTGCTCTACACCTCCGGCACCACCGGCAAGCCCAAGGGCGTGGTCCGCGACACCGGCGGCTATGCGGTGGCGCTGGCCTACTCCATGGATGTGATCTACGACGTGGCCCCGGGTGAGGTGTTCTTCTCGGCTTCGGATGTGGGCTGGGTGGTTGGCCACTCCTATATCGTCTATGCGCCGCTGCTGCGCGGGGCTACCAGCGTGGTCTACGAGGGCAAGCCGGTTAAGACGCCCGATGCCGGTGCCTTCTGGCGGCTGATCGAGGAGTATCGGGTGAAGAGCTTCTTCACCGCGCCGACCGCCTTCCGCGCCATCAAGAAGGAGGACCCGGACGGCAAGCTGCTGGCCGAGTACGACATTTCCAGCCTCAAGGCGCTGTTCCTGGCCGGCGAGCGCCTCGACCCGCCCACCTTTCATTGGCTCGACGACCTGCTCGACGTGCCGGTGATCGACCACTGGTGGCAGACCGAGACCGGTTGGCCCATCGCCGCCAATCTGCACGGCCTGGAACCCATGCCTACCAAGGCGGGGAGTGCCACCGTGCCGGTGCCGGGGTTCGACGTGCAGATCCTCGATCGTGAGGGGGAGCAGGTTGGGCCCATGGAGCAGGGCAGCGTGGTGATCAAGCAGCCCATGCCGCCCGGTTGCCTGACCGGGGTGTGGGGTGACCCGCAACGCTTCCACGCGGCCTATATGGCGGCCTTCCCGGGCTACTATCTGACCGGGGACGGTGGTTATGTCGATGAAGATGGCTACCTGTTCATCATGGGACGCACCGATGACGTCATCAACGTCGCGGGCCATCGCCTCTCCACCGGCGAGATGGAAGAGGTCGTGGGCGCGCACCCTGCAGTGGCGGAGTGCACCGTCATCGGGATCCATGATGCGCTCAAGGGGCAGCTGCCGGTGGGCCTGGTGATTCCCAAGGATGGCTTCCATGGCCGCGAGGTGGAGCTGGAGGAGGAGCTGATTGCCCTGGTGCGTGAGAAGATCGGCCCCATCGCCTGTTTCAAGCAGGTGCTGGTGGTGGACCGCCTGCCCAAGACACGCTCCGGCAAGATCCTGCGCAAGCTGCTGCGCAATATCGCCGACGGCAAGGAGTTCGGCATACCCTCGACCATCGATGATCCGGCGAGCCTCGAGGAGATTCATGAGGCCATGAAGGCCCGCGAGGTCGGCGCCGCCCACGACGCCCGCCAGGTCTGACCCGCGAGCCATCCAGCGACAACGCACGCCGCCCCCCCCTGGGGCGGCGTGCTGCGTCTGGTAGGGCAGGGCTATCGCTTTGGGGTTAACGGCGAGAGCCCTATCTGTTGGGGTGGATGCATGGCCAGCGGGCGAGTCAGTCCGTATAATGCGCCCGCGCCGGCAGATGCCGGCGCCTTCCTGCATGAGGGTTCCCTCACCCCTCCACCAAAAAAGGACCCGAGATGTTCGTGCTTTCCGACTCCCAGTATCGCCGCTGCCTGGCGCTGCTCGTCACCTTCCATATCGCCGTGATCGCCGCCAGCAACTACCTGGTGCAGTTGCCCTTCACGCTATTTGGCTACCACACCACCTGGGGCGCCTTCAGCTTTCCCTTCATCTTCCTGGCCACCGACCTGACCGTGCGCCTCTTCGGCAAGGGGCCGGCTCGAGCCATCATCATGCGGGTGATGCTGCCGGCGCTGGTGATCTCCTATGTCGTCTCGGTGGTGTTCCCGCGTGGCGGCTTCGCCGGCGTGGAGGCCCTGGGCGAGTGGAACCTGTTCGTCGCCCGCATCGCTGTGGCCAGCTTCATGGCCTACGTGCTGGGGCAACTGCTCGACGTGCACGTGTTCGACCGCCTGCGGCGTCTGCGCGCCTGGTGGGTGGCGCCGGCAATCTCCACGGTGGCGGGCAATCTGGCCGATACCTTCGCCTTCTTTGCGATCGCCTTCCACAATAGCCCCGACGCCTTCATGGCGGCCAACTGGCTGGAGATCGCCTGGGTCGACTACGTGATCAAGCTGGTCATTAGCCTGCTGTTCTTCCTGCCGCTCTACGGGGTACTGCTGGCCTGGCTGAGCCGTCGCCTGGTGGCCGTCACCGGCAGCGACGATCTCGCACCCGAGGTGGCGCGTGCCCGCTACTGATACGCCAACCGACACTCCTGGACGAGGACTACCTCATGCCTATCGAGCTCAATTACCTGGATACCGGTGGCGCTGGCACGCCGCTGGTGGTCATCCACGGCCTGTTCGGCAGTGCCGACAACTGGCGCTCACATATCAAGGCCTGGGAGTCCAGTCGCCGGGTCGTGGCGGTGGACCTGCGTAACCATGGTCGTTCGCCGCATGTCACCGGGATGGGCTATGCGGAGATGGCCGGAGATGTGCTGGCGCTGCTCGACCGCCTGTCTATTCCGTGCGCCCATCTACTCGGCCACTCCATGGGCGGCAAGGTCGTGATTTCCCTGGCCCGTCTGGCGCCCGAGCGCGTGGCGTCGCTGATCGTCGGCGACATCGCGCCGGTGGCCTATGGACACGACCACGACAGCGTATTCGCGGGGCTGCGCCGGGTGGTGGAGGGCCGCCCGGCCAATCGCCGCGAGGCCGATGCGTTGCTGGCCGAACATGTCAGCGAGAAGGCCGTGCGACTGTTCCTGGCCACGAATCTGGTGCGCGGCGAGCCAGAGGGCATGGCACTGCGCCTGGGGCTGGACGAGATCCAGGATGACTACGAGTCGATCATGGGAGAGCCGGCCGGCAGCGAGCCCTTCACCGGGCCGACCCTGGTGCTGCGAGGCCGCGATTCTCACTATGTCGCCGATGAGCACCTGCCGGCACTTCATGAGGTGCTGCCGGAGGCCCGGCTGGTGACGCTGGAAGCGGGGCACTGGCTGCATGCCGAACAGCCCGAGGCATTCCGTGAGTCCATCGATGAATTCCTCGCGGCCGTGGAGTCGGGTGCCGCCTGACCCTCAGTCGGCGCCGAGGTCCACCGCAAGACGTTCCAGCGGGCTGATCGATTCGATCAGCCCGTTTTCGTGGAGGTAAGCCTCGACCTGGCCATAGCGCCGACTGTCCAGCGCCGCGGGCTGGGCGCTCAGGCGCATCAGGGTGGCGTTCCAGGCGTCACGGTTGGCGGGGGTGTCGATGGTCGGCTCCAGTTCGACCAGGGCCTCCCATGCCATCTCGGGGTTCTCGATCATCCATAGGGTGGTGTCACGCAGGATGTCGACAAGCTCGATGATGGGCTCCCGGAGACGGGCCAGGCGGTCGCGGTTTGCCACAAGGATCAGCCCGTCGTGGAACGGGATGCCGTGCTTCTCGACGTTGAGCTGGCGGGTCGACACGCCGCGATCCGCCAGCTGGCGCGGCAGCGTCAGGCGCAGCGGCGTCACCAGGCCGTCCAGGGACTGTTCGGTCATGGCGGTGGCCAGGGCGAAGCCGGTCTCTACCATGCTCACCTCACCCTGGGCGATGCCGTGGGGGGCAATCAGGGCGGGAAGCAGGATGTCGCGGCCATCCTCGGTGGCGTACCCGAGGGTGAGCCCGGCGAGGTCCTCCGGTCCCTCGACGTCGGTGGATTCGCGGATCACCACGCCGGCCAGCGGGGTATCCGCCAGTGTTGCCACGCGAACAGCAGACTTGCCGCGCGCGACCTGGAGATGCAGCTGCAGCTGATGGGTGAGTGCCAGGTCGACCAGGTTGGCATCCAGGAGACGCAGCGGGGCACCGGGGTCGGCCGGGGTCGTGAGTTCCAGCTCCAGTCCCTCGCGCTGGGGCAGCCCGTTGCCCGCCGCCAGGATCAGGGCGGCATGATGCAGGCCGGGATACCAGTCGAGCATGATCGTCAGTGACTCGAGCGGCGGGGGTTCCAGCGGCTCGGCAGGCGCGTGGGTCACGCTGGGGACCGGCGTATCGGGCTCGGCTCCTGCCGTCTCGTCGACAGGCGGCTCCTCGATCCTGGGCAAGCTCGGGGTTGCCGTCTGTTGTTCGGGGGTGGCGTCGAGGTCGGGCACCATGACATCGCCACCGAGGGTCAGCGGAGCCTCGGGGGGCTCCAGGCTCTCTTCTGCCCAGGTCAGGGAGGTGAGTAGTCCCAGGGCCAGCAGCAGGCACAGGACGAGACGCGAACATCGCCAGAGAACAGAGGCAGGGTGGTTGGGCATTCACGGGCTCCGCGACGAGATAAGGGGGCGCTTGGCCGGAGCCAAGTGTATCCGCGACGCGGACTGTGTGGCCAGTTGCTCGCCATCGGCATCGCGCGGTCATAGGCCGCATGCGATAATGCAATGTCAGCCATCGAGAGGATGCCATGGACGTCATCAATACCCTGTTCTTCTTCACCGGGCTGCTGATCGCCTTGAGCGTGCTGGGCAGTCGACTTTCCAGCCTCATCGGGCTTCCCCTGCTGCTGATCTTCCTCGGCCTGGGAATGCTGGCTGGGGAAGAGGGGTTGCTGGGTATCCGCTTCGACAACTATCCATTGGCCTTCATCATCAGCCATCTCGCCCTGGCGATGATCCTTCTCGACGGCGGGCTTCGTACCCGCCTGAAGACCTTTCGCGTAGGCTTCAGGCCGGCCCTGTCGCTGGCCACCCTAGGGGTCTTCATCACCAGCGGCCTGGTTGGCCTTTTCGCCATGTGGGTCTTCGAGCTCACCCTGATCCAGGGGTTGCTGGTGGGGGCCATCGTTGGCTCGACCGACGCCGCGGCGGTGTTCTCCATGCTCAGCGGCCGAGGGCTGAACCTCAACGAGCGGGTCGGGGCGACACTCGAGATCGAATCCGGAACCAACGATCCCATGGCGATCTTCCTGACCATGGTGCTGGCCGAGCTGCTGGTCGGCCAGATCGATGGTCCCCTGGAGACCGGGCTGCTGCTGGTCGAGCAGTTCGGCCTGGGCCTGCTGATCGGTTTGGGGGCCGGCTGGTTGAGTGCGCGACTGCTGCGCTGGGTGGACCTGGCCCCCGGCCTCTATTCGCTGCTGGCCCTGTCGTTGGGGTTCTGCATCTTCGGCCTGACCAGCTTCCTCGGCGGCAGCGGTTTCCTGGCGATCTACCTGGCGGGCCTGATGATCGGTAACCAGAAGGGCCGTCATCTCAACTTCATCCTGCCGGTACACGATGGCCTGGCCTGGCTGAGCCAGATCGGACTGTTCCTGATGCTCGGCCTGCTGGTATCGCCCTCCGAGCTCCTTCACTATGCGTTGCCGGCGACGCTGGTCGGCCTGATGCTGATCTTCGTGGCGCGGCCGATCGCCGTGGTCATCGCGCTCAAGCCGTTCTTCAAGTTCCGCTGGCGCGAGGTCGGCTTCATCTCCTGGGTGGGGCTGCGTGGCGCGGTGCCCATCGTGCTGGCCATCTTCCCGGTCATCAGTGGGGTGGAGGGGGCCTCGCTGTACTTCAATGTGGCCTTTGCGGTCGTGCTGCTGTCGCTGCTGGTACAGGGAGGTACGCTGTCGCTGATGGCCCGCTGGACCCGCGTGTTGATGCCCAGCACGGTGACCCCCAACCATCGCGGCCCGCTGGGAATCCTGCCCGAGAACGACTACGAGATGTTCGTCTATCGAGTCGATAACGAGGACATCGCCGATACCCCCATCCGCCTGCTGCGCTTCCCCTCCGGTGCCCTGATCTCGGCGCTGTTTCGTGAGCACGCCATGCTGCACCCCAAGGGCAGTACCCGGCTGCAACTGGGCGATGTGCTGTGTGTGATCGGCCGCAGCGAGGACCTGCCGGCGCTGAACCGGCTGTTCAATGGCGAGGCCAAGCTCAAGCAGGAGCGTGCCTTCTTCGGTACCTTCACCTTCGACGGTGACGCCAGGATGCAGGACATTGCCGATGCCTACGGGCTGACCCTGAGTCCCGGCGAGCGGGAAATGAGCCTGAGTGACTTCGTGTCGTTGCGCGTCGGTGGCCACCCGGTGGTGGGTGACGACGTCGACTGGCATGGCATCCACTGGGTGGTCAGCGAGATGGAGGGCAACCGTGTGACCCGGGTCGGCCTGCGACTCTACTGATGGCCGCTAAGGCCTTGATCGCATTTGGCTCTTGACCGAGGCACGAAAACTGGTAATATTCTCCGCCGTAAGCCGGAGGGATGGCAGAGCGGTTGAATGCACCGGTCTTGAAAACCGGCAAGGGTTAACGCCCTTCCAGGGTTCGAATCCCTGTCCCTCCGCCATTACACTAGGAAAAGCCACTGTTTACAGTGGCTTTTTTTATAGGCAGCGGTGTTCTGGAGCTGGCTATCATGCACGTTTCCTTGAGGCCACCCGAATGGCACTGAAAGCCACCATTTTCAAGGCAAGGCTCCAGATTGCCGATATGGATCGCCACTACTACGGCGAACATTCTCTCACCCTTGCCCGCCATCCGTCGGAGACCGACGAGCGCATGATGCTCCGCGTGCTGGCCTACGCGCGACATGCCCATGAGGATCTTGCCTTCGGCCGCGGCGTCAGTACCGACGACGAGCCCGATCTGTGGATCCGCAACCTGAGCGGCGAGATCGAGCTCTGGATTCAGCTGGGTCAGCCGGATGAGCGCGAGATTCGCCGTGCCTGCGGCCGCGCGCGGCAGGTGGTGCTCTATACCTACAGCGGCCAAGGCGCCAGGGTCTGGTGGGAACAGCTGGGCAGAAAGCTGGCGAGCCTAGGTAATCTCAGCGTCTACGACATTCCCCCGGAGAGCATGGCAGTACTTGGCCAGCTGGCGGGCCGCGGCATGGATCTCAATATCACCATTCAGGATGGCGCCATCTGGTTGGCCAATGCGGAGACGGCGCTAGAGGTCAACGTCGAGGCGCGCCAGGAAGCCGTCCCGAGTCGGATGTAAGCGAGCCAAAGCCTGAGCGGGTACCGGCCCGCGTAGATCATCGTCTTGCGACGAGCGTCGGTAACTCTCAGAGTAGGTAAACATCCCTGTCGCCGTGAGTCCCGCATGTCGATTACCGAAGCCCCCCACGTCTTGACCCGCCCGATTCCCGCGGTCTCCACCGCCCTGATCTGGAACGACCGCATCCTGATGGTGCGTCGTGCCCATGCGCCCAACGCAGGGCGGCTGGCTCTTCCTGGCGGCAAGGTCGAGCCAGGGGATACGTTGCAGGCCGCCGCCGAACGCGAACTCCTCGAGGAGACTGGGCTGCAAGCGCGTGCCGGGGAGGTCTTTACCGCCATCGATGTGTTCGACCATGAGATCGACGGTAGTCTGCGCGGCCACTATGTGATCATCGTCCTGCGCATGGAGTGGCAGGGCGGCGAGGAGGCCGCCGCCAGCGATGCCACGGAGCTGGTCTGGCTGGATGAAGAGGCGCTGGAGGCCGCAGGTAGCGATGTCTGTTCCACAGCAGCGGGTGTTGCCAGGGCCTTGCTGCGGGGGGCACATTTGGGGGCATGAGTGCAGAAACAGCGTTGAGTGCTGTTCCCTCAAGCTCTTGCGTGCGGAACTTCCAGGCGGCATGCTAGTCCACTGGCAAGATCAATTGACGACAGGGAGCACAGGATCAATGGCCTATCAAGAGTCACAGATGACCCGCCAGGAGACCCAGACCCGGGTGTCCAGCACCGACAAGGTGCTGCGCAATACCTACGGGCTGCTGGCCATGACGCTGCTCTTCTCCGCCGTGACCGCCGGTGCCGCCATGGCGATGGGCATCGAGCGCATGAATATTTTTGTCTTCTTCATCGGCGCCTACGGACTGATGTTCCTGGTCCACAAGACTGCCCACTCCGCGATGGGGCTGCTCACCACCTTCGCCTTTACGGGTTTCATGGGCTTCACCCTCGGCCCGATTCTCAACGCCTACCTGGCGCTGCCCAATGGCGCTGCCCTGGTGATGAATGCCCTGGCCATGACCGGCCTGACCTTCATCGGCCTCTCCGCTGTTGCACTGGTGACCAAGAAGGACTTCAGCTTCCTGGGTAACTTCATGATGGCAGGCGCCATCGTGCTGGTCCTGGCCATGGTGGCCGGGCTGATCTTCCAGATTCCCGCCCTGATGCTGATGGTTTCCGCCGGTTTCGTGCTTTTCTCCTCCGCGGCGATCCTCTACCAAACCAGCGAGATCGTGCACCGCGCCGGTGAGACCAACTATATCCTGGCCACCATCACCCTCTACGTATCGATCTATAACCTCTTCGTCAGCCTGCTCTCCCTGCTGGGGATCATGAGCAACGACTGATCGAAGCTACGACAGGCCAATGATATGGCTGGCCCCGCCTAGGCGGGGCCAGCCTGTTTTCAGGAGACCCCCGGATGCGTTACGCCATCCTTCTGCTCGATGCCCCCTACACCAGCCAGGCGGTCCACTCGGCGCTACGCTTCACGCGTGCGCTGCTGGCCAAGGGTCATGTCGTCGACGGGGTGTTCTTCTACCATGATGGCGTGCATAACGCGGCCAGGCTGGCTGCCCCGCCCCAGGACGAACCCCACCTGGTTGATGCCTGGGCCGAGCTGGCCCGCGAGCATGCCGTGCCCCTGCAGGTCTGTATTGCCGCCGCCCTCAGGCGCGGCCTGCTCGACGAGCAGGAGGCCGCACGACACGGCAAGCAGGGTTGCAGCGTCGAGCCCCCCTTTGAACTGACGGGGCTGGGTCAGTTGGTCGATCTTGGCCTGCGCTGCGATCGGCTGATCACGTTCGGCCCTTGAGGAGAACCCCGGATGCAAGACGAGACTCGCCATGGCGACCTGCTGGTGATACTGCGCCATGCCCCCCATGGATCGAGCTGGCTTAAGGAAGGGCTGGATGTTGCCCTGGTCGCCGCGGCCTTCGACCGGCGGGTGACACTGCTGTTCATGGGGGAGGGCATCACGGCGCTGCTCGAGGGGCAGCAGGCGGGACCGCTGGGACAGAAGGGCACCGCACCGACACTGGCCATGCTGGAGATGTACGATATCGACAGCCTGCTGGTGGAAAAGCGCGGGATGGAGTCGCTGGGCCTGAGCGACGAGCAATTTATGCTGCCGGTGCAGGGCGTGGACGCTGACAGGATCGCTGAGCTACTGGCGTCCCATGCGCTGGTTCTGAACTTCTGACGAGATACGCCATGTTGCTGCATACCCTGAATCGCTCTCCGCTGTCCCCCGTTCTCGACCAGGCACTGGCGGGGATGGGGCCGGAGGACAGGCTGTTATTGATCGAGGACGGCGTCCTCGGTGCCTTGCCGGCGCAGCAGGCTCGGTACGCGAGTGTCGCCGGGCGTGTCTACGCCCTGCATGAGGACCTTGCGTCAAGGGGGTTGCTCGGCCTATGCGACCCGACGGTCCGCGTCGTCGATATCGAGGGCTTCGTGGCCCTGACCGAGGAGTGCGAGCGCACGGTGAGTTGGTACTGATGGCAAGCGTAGAAATATACCGTTATATATCTTTAGATGAAAAGAATATCCCGCTCGACCCGGAGGGCTTTCTGGTCGACATGGAGGACTGGTCACCCGAGGTCGCCGAACGACTGGCCGAGGAAGAGGGTATCCTGCTGAGCGAGGAGCACTGGGAGGTGCTGCGCGTACTGCGGGAGTTCTATGCGCGCTTCGAACAGGCGCCGGCAATGCGACCCCTGGTGAAGGCTGTCGGACAGGCGCTTGGACCCGACAAGGGACGCTCGATGCACCTGATGAAGCTGTTCCCGGGCAGCCCCGCCAAGGTAGGCGCGCGGCTGGCAGGGTTGCCCAAGCCCACCAACTGCCTGTGAGCACGCCATGAACTTCCTGGCCCATGCCTGGCTGGCCCGAGGTGGCGGCGACGACTTCCTCTACGGCAACCTGATCGCCGACGGGGTGAAGGGAAGTGACCTCGACGGCTGGCCTGACGAGGTTGCCCGTGGGATTCGCCACCACCGCCGCGTCGATGCCTTCGTGGACAGCCATGGGGTGACGCGCGAGATCCTGGCGCGATCGCCGCGCTCGGGCAGACGCTTCGTGGGAATCGCCCTGGACTTGGTGTGGGATCACTTCGTGGCCCTGGAGCCAGGTATCGCGGAGCGGGACTCGCCGCTTGTCACGCGCAGCTATCGGCTGCTGGTCCAGCGCGCAGCCCCAGCACGCCTGGCACCGATGATGCCGTTGCTGGTGGAGCAGGACTGGCTGCGGCGCTATGCCGACTTCGCATTTACCTGCCGTGCCATCGCCGGCATCGGCCAGCGACTCTCCGGTCCCAACCGGCTGTTGGAGCTGGTGCCCTGGCTGGAGGCCGAGTACCCGCTCCTGCGTGATGATTTCCAGCGCCTCTGGCCAGCGGTGCGCGAAGCGCTGGAAGTGACCCCGGAATCGCCTAGGCGTCGCTTCTGAGCCACAGGCAGGTCACGCGATCGCCCGGCGAGATCGTGCTCTCAGGGGGAATCACGGCCAGGGCATCGGCCTCGATGCACGAGGAGAGCACCGCCGAATTCTGGTCGGCAAAGGCCTCGGCATACGGGCCCTGCTCGTCGAACCGCAGTACGACCCGCATGTAGTGAGCCCGCGGGCCGGTGTGGGTCGAGAAGTTGCTGCGCGCCGGGATCTCGGGCAATGAGACCAGTGCCGGGCAGCCCAGCATGCTGCCGACCAGCGGCCTCAGGAACAGCCAGGCACCCACGAAGCTTGACACCGGGTTGCCCGGCAGCCCCACGAAACGTGTCTCACCGTCTCTCCGGGGAATCCGGCCCAGGGCCAGCGGCTTGCCCGGGCGAATCGCCAGCCGCCACAGATCCAGCTGCCCGAGAGACTCCACGGCCGCCTTGACGTGGTCCTCGTCGCCGACGCTGACGCCGCCGGTGGTCACCACGATATCCGCCTGGCTGGCAGCCTCGGCCAGCACTTCCCGGGTGGCGGCGGGGTCATCGGGTATCGATGCCGTCATCACCAGGGTGACCCCGAAGCGCTCCAGCAACCGGCGGAGCATGGGGCGGTTGGAGTTGTAGAGCTGGCCCGGGCCCAGCGACTGGCCAGGATCGACGATCTCGTCGCCGGTGGAGAGCAGGGCGACTCTCGGCCGACGCCGCACCTCGACCTCGGTGATGCCCTGGCCGGCGAGATGCCCGAGGGCCGCTGCCTCCAGCCGGGTGCCGGCCTCGAGCAGCGTGCTGCCGGATGCGACGTCGCGGCCGCGGCGACGGATGTTGTCGCCTGCCGCAATATCCGCAGGGACAAGGGCCGTATCACCCGTCACCTCGACGCGCTCCTGCATGACCACGCAGTCGGCACCCGGCGGAATCTCGCCGCCGGTGAAGATCCTGGCGCAACTGCCGTCTTCCAGCGGCTGGACGGGGCTCCCCGCGGCAATACGCTGGCTGATGGGCAGCCGGCGTCCCGCGTCGCGATGGTGCAGGGCATAGCCATCCATGGCGCTGTTGTCGAAGGAGGGCACGTCGAGCCTCGCCATGACAGCCTCGGCCAGCACGCGACCGGCCGCCTCGTCACACGGCACCCTCTCGCTGTCCAGCATGGCGACACCCTGCAGTAGTGCCTCCAGCGCCTCGGCGACCGGCTTGAGTTTGCTATCCATGCTGGCCTCGCTCCGGGATCACCAGGTTGGCCTGAATGTATAGAAAGTTGCATGGCTTGTGCCGATTGATTGTCATGTCAGCCATGCTGGCCTCGCTCGGGAATCACCAGGTTGGCCTGAATGTATAGAAAGTTGCATGGCTTGTGCCGATTGAACGTCTTGTCAGGCATGCTGGCCTCGCTCCGGAATCACCAGATTGGCGAAATTACATGGTTTGTGTCGGCTGTCGAGCTGCTCGGCGAGGATGCCATCCCAGGCGGTACGACAGGCGCCGGTGGAGCCCGGCAGGCAGAACAGCACGGTGGCGTTGGCCAGCCCACCCAGGCAGCGGCTCTGCACGGTGGAGCTGCCGATCTCCTGCCTGCTCAGTTGGCGAAACAGCTCCCCGAAGCCCTCGATTCGCTTATCGAGGAGCACCGATACCGCCTCCGGCGTGGAGTCACGCCCAGTGAAACCGGTGCCGCCGGTGGTGAGTACCACCTGTATCTCGGGGTCGGCGATCCAGGCGGAGACAACGGCGCGAATCCGGTAGACGTCATCGGGGACGATGCGCTTCTCGGCCAGGTGGTGGCCGGCCGTGGTCAGGCGCTCGACCAGTGCCTGGCCGCTGCGGTCGGTCTCCTCGGTGCGGGTATCGGAGATCGTCAGCACGGCGATGGAGAGGGAGATCATCGACTCAGCCATTCTGTGCTGACTCCTCGTTGTTCTGCCTGGTGCTGGGCTGCTTCGGGGCGTGGCGTGCCTCGAAGGCGGCCTGCTGTTCCGGCGTGGCCTCCTGCTGGTACTTCTCCTTCCACTCGGCGTAGGGCATGCCGTAGACATACTCGCGGGCCTTGTCGTAGTCGAGCTCGGCGCCGCGCTCCTCGGCGGCGGTCATCAGCCACTTGGAGAGGCAGTTGCGACAGAAGTCCGCGAGGATCATCAGGTCGATGTTCTGGACCTCCTTGTGCTCATCCAGGTGACGCAGCAGGCGACGGAAGGCGGCCGCCTCGAGTTCGGTGCGGGTTGTCTCGTCCAGGTGTTGCATGGGGATCACTCCATCCTATGGTAGGCATCCAGAATAACAAAAGACACCGCCCGAAGGCGGTGTCGAAGGTGGCTCAATGAATCACGCTAGGTGGAGCTCTGCGGCGAGGAGCCTCCCGTCGCTTCCTTGCTGCCGGTAGCGAGCTGCTCCTCGGGCACGGCGCTCTCCTTCACCTCCTCATACCAGAGGTTATGGTGCTCCTTGGCCCAGGTCTCGTCGACGTAGCCGGTCGTCATGCCCTCGAGGGAGCCCTCGGTGCCGAGCGTGCCGATGTAGATATGGCCCAGCGCCACGGCGGTGAGGCCCAGTGCACCGATGCCGTGTACCAGATTGGCCCACTGCATGGTGTCACGCGCCTGTCCGTAGTTGGGGAAGTCCAGGACAAGGCCGCTGATGATCACCACCACCCCGGCGGTGGCCAGCAGCCAGTACCAGGCCTTCTCGCCGGCATTGGCGAAGCCTGCGTCGGGATGCTCCTTGCCCACCAGGCCGCCCCCCTTGCGGAACCAGTCGATGTCGTGCTTCTTCGGCAGGTTATGCACCAACAGCTTGGCCAGCAGGATCAGCAGCAGGATGCCGAAGAACGGCCCCAGGTAGTTGTGCACCAGCTTGGAGGCCGACACCATGGCGCCCCAGGCGCCGGCACCGAACAGCGGGTAGAACACGTGCTTGCCGTAGAGGAGGGTGAGTCCCGACAGGGCGAGCAGGATGAACAGCGTGGCCACGCTCCAGTGCAATGAGCGCGACACGGCGCTCCAGCGCAGCAGTTTCCTTCCCGTGCGTGGCTCATCCAGCTTCTTGCGGCCCGCAATCAGGTAGAAGAGCACGATCATCGCCAGCATGCCGCCGATGACGATCAGCCCGTAGGGTGACACCCAGCGGTTGCGCCACTGGCGCCAGGTCTCGCCGCTGGCATTGACCAGGTTGTAGGTGGAGTCGAAGCGGCTGTCGCGATAGTTGGCATCGACCTCGCCGCTGCGAACCTGCCGCCAGGTGTCGGCGTCCAGAGCAGGCACGGCGGTGGCCGCCTCGCCCTGGGGGTCCGACTGGGCCTGGGCGCCCTGGGCCAGCGCCAGGCCAACTACCAGCACCAGGGCCGGCAGCACCAGGGCCAGCAGCGGCAGTCGCCATAGCGACCGCCATTGGATGGAGTGGCTCATGAGATCACCTCCTCAGCCCTGGCGGGCCGCATCGTAAGCGAGAGAGTCCGCTGCCGAAACGTCCGGCTGACCCGCCCGGGTGCGCTCCTGCTCGCGACGCTGGTTGCCTGACCAGCCGCCATCCTTGTGGCCGCGCTGGACGACACGCTGGCGGAAGATGTCAGCGACTTCCTGGGCATCGCCGGCCAGCAGCGCCTTGGTGGAGCACATCTCGGCGCACAGCGGCAACTTGCCCTCCGCGATGCGGTTGGCGCCGTACTTCTGGTACTCCTCCTCCTTGGTCTCCGCCGGACCACCGGCGCAGAAGGTGCACTTGTCCATCTTGCCGCGCTCGCCGAAGGCATTCTGCTGGGGGAACTGCGGGGCGCCAAAGGGACAGGCGTAGAGGCAGTAGCCGCAGCCGATGCACAGATCCTTGTCGTGGAGCACGATACCGTCGTCGGTCTTGTAGAAGCAGTCGGTGGGGCAGACCGCCATACACGGCGCGTCGTCGCAGTGCATGCAGGCGACCGAGATCGAGACTTCCTCGGGTTCGCCGTCGTTGAGTGTCACGACCCGGCGGCGCTGGATGCCCCAGTCGGTCTCGTTGGCGTTCTTGCAGGCGGTGACGCAGCCGTTGCACTCGATGCAGCGCTCCGCGTCGCACATGAATTTCATCTGGGCCATGGTAGTCTCCTCGTGGCGGGACGGGCCGGGCCCGCCCCGCGTGTTTCGTCAGGCGTCAGGCGCGCTCGATGCGGCACAGGGTGCACTTGGTTTCCTGCATCTGGGTCACGGTGTCGTAGCCGTAGGTGGTGGCGGTATTGGCCGCCTCGCCCAGCACATAGGGTGCCGAGCCCTCCGGATAGACGTCGTGCAGGCTCTCGCCCTGGAACATGCCGCCGAAGTGGAAGGGCATGAACACCACCTCGCGGGCAACGCGGTTGGTCACCAGTGCCTTGACCCGCACGCGGCCGCCCTCGGCACCCTCGACCCAGACGTCGTCGCCCTCGGCGATACCCAGGTCGTTGGCCAGCGCCGGGTTGATCTCGACGAACATCTCCTGCTGCAGTTCGGCGAGCCAGGACATGGAGCGGGTCTCCTCGCCACCGCCTTCGTATTCCACCAGGCGTCCGGAGGTGAGGATGATCGGGTAGTCCCCGGTCACATCCTGCTCCTGGATGCTCTTGTAGAGCGTCGGCAGGCGGTAGTGGGAGGCGACGTCGTCCCAGGTCGGGTAGTCCTCGACCAGGTCGCGACGGCTGGTATACAGCGGCTCGCGGTGCTTGGGGATCGGGTCGGGGAAGGTCCAGACGTTGCAGCGCGCCTTGGCGTTGCCGAAGGGCGAACACTCGTGGGCGATGGCCACGCGCTGGATGCCGCCGGAGAGGTCGGTCTTCCAGTTCTTGCCCTCCGCCTCGGCCTGTTCCTCGGCGGTGAGGTCATCCCACCAGCCCAGGTCTTTGAGCATCTCGGCGGTGAACTCGGGATAGCCATCCTCGAGCTCGGAACCGGCGCTGAAGGAGCCATCGGAGAGGATGTTCTGCCCGTTGTGCTCGATGCCGAAGCGGGCGCGGAAGGTGAGGCCACCCTCGGAGACCTTCTTGCTGGTGTCGTAGAGGATCGGGGTGCCGGGGTGGCCCATCTTGGCGTTGCCCCAGCAGGGCCAGGGCAGGCCGTAGTAGTCACCGTCCGCGGGACCGCCCTCGGCCTTGAGGTCGCGGAAGCTGAAGGTGTGCCAGTTCTGCTGGTGCGCCTTGAGACGCTCCGGGCTCTGGCCGGTGTAGCCCACGGTCCACATGCCGGCGTTGAACTCGCGGGTGATGTCCTCGATCACCGGCTCGGTGCCTTTGACCTCGATGTTCTTGAAGAGCTGGTCGGCAAAGCCCAGCTTGCGCGAGAGCAGGTACATGATCTCGTGGTCGGGCTTGGACTCGAACAGCGGGTCGATCACCTTGTCGCGCCACTGGATGGAGCGGTTGGTGGCGGTGACACTGCCGGTGGTCTCGAACTGGGTCGCCGCCGGCAGCAGGTAGACACCGTCCTGGCGGCCATGCATGACGCCTGCCACGGTGGGGTAGGGGTCGACGATGACCATCATCTCCAGCTGCTGCATGGCCTTCTGCATCTCGGGGCCACGGGTCTGGGAGTTGACCGCATGGCCCCAGTAGAACATCGCCTTGAGTTGGGTGCGCTGGGTGATGTTCTCATCGTCTTCGAGGACGCCGTCGATCCAGCGCGACACCGTGATGCCGTTGGTGTACATGGGCTGGTCGTCCGAGTACTCGGTCTGGTCGAAGCGGCCCTTCAGCCACTCGTAGTCGAGATCCCAGACCCGCGCCCAGTGCTTCCAGGCGCCTTCGGCCAGGCCGTAGTAGCCGGGCAGGGAGTGGGACATCAGGCCCAGATCGGTGGCGCCCTGGACGTTGTCGTGGCCGCGGAAGATGTTGGCGCCGCCACCGGACTTGCCGATGTTGCCCAGTGCCAGCTCGAGGATGCAGTAGGCGCGGGTGTTGTTGTTGCCGGTGGTGTGCTGGGTGCCGCCCATGCACCACACGATGCAGCCGGGGCGGTTCTCTGCCAGGCGGCGGGCGGTGTCGTACATCTGCGCCTCGGGCACACCGGTGATGCGCTCAACCTCATCGGGCGGGAAGTTGGCGACCTCCTCGCGCACCTCGTCCAGGGCGTAGACGCGCTGGTCGATATACTCGCGGTCCTCCCAGCCATTGGCGAAGATGTGCCACAGCAGGCCCCAGATGAAGGCCACGTCGGAGCCGGGGCGGATGCGTACATAGCTGTCGGCCTTGGCGGCAGTACGCGTGAAGCGCGGGTCGACGACGATGATCTGCGCCTGGCTGCGCTCCTTGGCCAGCAGGATATGCTGCATGGCCACCGGATGCGCCTCGCTGGGGTTGGAGCCGATGAACATGATCGACTTGCTGTTCTGGAGGTCGTTGAGCGAGTTGGTCATCGCCCCGTAGCCCCAGGTGTTGGCCACGCCGGCCACGGTGGTGGAGTGGCAGATGCGCGCCTGGTGGTCGGTATTGTTGGTACCGGCCAGGGCGGCGAACTTGCGCATCAGGTAGGCCTGTTCGTTGTTGAACTTGGCCGAGCCCAGCCAGTAGATGCTGTCGGGGCCATGCTGCTCGGTGAGCTGGAGCACCTTGTCGCCGATCTCTTCGATGGCGTCCTCCCAGCTCATTCGCTGCCATTCCCCACCCACCAGCTTCATGGGGTACTTGAGGCGGCGGCTGGAGTGGCCATGCTGACGAAGAGACGCGCCCTTGGCGCAGTGGGCGCCGCGGTTGATCGGGTGATCGAAGGCCGGCTCCTGCTTGGTCCAGACCCCTTCCTGGACCTCGGCATAGACGCCGCAGCCCACCGAGCAGTGTGAGCAGACGGTGCGCTTGGTCTCCACCGGGGCGTCGGAGAACGCGGTCTTCTCGGCGGCTTCGGCACGGCGCATCATCGGCGTGCCCATGAAACCGGCGGCGGCCAGGCCCCCGGTGGTTGCCCCGCTCCGCTTGAGGAACTGGCGACGTGAAATGCCCAGGCCCTGGGGCCGCTGGGACTGTGTCTTACGAGTCAGACGCATGACATCTCTCTCCTCGCTGGCGGCCGTCAATCACGCAGGGTGGCGTAGTAGGCCCGGATATGGGGGGTTTCGTGGTAGTTGCTGTCGGCCTTCTCGGGGGCAGCCTTCTCCGCGGTGTCGGCCTGGACCAGGGTCACGTGGCCCACGGCGGCAGCGGCACCCGCCGCGGCGGTGCCGGCGCCCAGGGTCTTCAGGAAGCGCCGGCGCTCCGGGTTGCTTGTCGTGCGCATGGTGTTCTCCTCTCTCATTTTTCTCATCATTCTTGTTGTGGCCGTCGGTCGGCCTTGTTCTTTTGATGCCTGGCGGGTCAGGGCTCGATGATCCTTACCGGGGAGCGCTCCGCCTCTGCGGCCAGCTGGCTGCGCTCGCGGGCGATGAAGGCCTGCCCGAGCTCTCCTGTTCGAGCATAGAAGGCCGTGTCGACTCGGGCCAGATCGTCCAGACAACGCTCAGCCCATGGTGCGAGGTGCGACATAAAGAAAGCGGCGGTCTCCGCCGCGTGGTCCTCGATCAGCATGGCCATGATCTCGAACAGCGCGGCCAGGTGATCCTCGGGATCGTGGCTGCACTCACTGCGCATGAAGCCCAGTCGACGCAGGTCCTCGCGCAGCGCCACCAGCGCCTGGTCCATCAGCTCGCCGTTGCGGTACCAGGAGGCGTAGGGTGTGATCTCGCCCTGGACCACGCCCACCAGATGGCGGAAATGGGCGCGCTCGAGCTCGCTCGGGGTGGCGCCGCCGGCGGCGTGGGAGAGCCTCGCCAGTGCCGCGGCGACGGGGTCCCGGTTCTCCTCGACATCATCCTCGAGCTCGAGTCTGGCGAGCCAGGCGAGCAGCTCGTCATCGACGGGTTCGCGTATCAGGCGCGCCAGCAGGCGGTAAAGGTCAGCGCGCAGCGCCTCCTGCTCATCCGGCGCTGCCTCCGTGGCCAGCATGTCCTGATCCATCTCCTGGCTCATGGCGTCACACCTTCAGTTGGGATTCGGGGTCGCGGACCATGCCCTGGTACACGTCCTTGACGCGACAGTCCTCGCACATCTCCAGTCGCGCCGCGGCGTCGCCGGCGAAGTAGGGGTGTTCGGCCAGTTTCGCCTTGATGGTGGCGATGGTGCTTGCGCTGGCGAAGGGCTTGCCACAGCGAATGCAGCAGAAGGGCGGCTCCTCGTGACGAGCCTGGCGCTGGGTACGGCTCGCATCGGCCAGGAAGCCGGGCACCAGGCGAATGGCATCCTCGGGGCACGCCTCCACGCACAGGCCGCACTGCACGCAATCGGCTTCGCGATAGCTGAGCAGCGGAGTCTCGTCACCGCTGGCCAGGGCCGGAGTGGGACAATTGCTGACACAGGCGAAGCAGAGCGTGCAGGCGTCGCGGTCGATCTCGAGCCCCCCGTAGGCGGCACCGGATGGCATGGGGTGGCGCTGGCCGTCGGCCTTGCCGAGTGCTGTCAGGCGTGCCAGCACCTCCTCGAAGCGCTCCCGTTTGGGCTGCGCGGATAGTTCGAGAGGTTCTTCGCTGAGCGGCAGGTACTCCGGCAGGGCATCACGGGCGGCACCATCGCCGCGCTGGATGCGCTTGATGCGGCCTGGCTCGTGACCCAGCGCCGCCAGCAGCGCCTGGGCCTGGGCGATCTGGTCATCGATGAAGGCGGACAGCGTGGGTGGCAACTCGGGATGCACCTGGATACGCACCTCGGCGGCCCCGGCGGCCAGCGCGGTGAGCCACTGGTCGTGGCCGGCATTGCCCAGCTCCTCCAGCGGGACGTCGAGCACACAGCCGGCCGGCTCATCCTCGATCTCCAGCTCGCCGGCCTCGACGAAGCGCATCACCGGCACGCTGCCGCCGGCCTGGCGATAGGCGTCCAGCCAGCTGGCCAGGGCCTCCTGCTGACGCGCGGGTTCCGGCAGGCGGAACTGGATGGCGCCGGTGGGGCAGGCGCTGGAGCAGCTGCCCACACCCTGGCAGAGGTAGGGGTCGATCTCGATACGCGACTCGATGCGACCCTTGTGGCTGGATATGGCGTCCGCGGGGCAGACCTCGAGGCAGCGGGTACAGCCGACATTGCCCGAGGCGGAGTGGGCGCAGAGATCGGCGTTGATCTGGAAGTAGCGCGGCTTGTCGAACTCGCCGACCAGCTCGGCGAACTCGTCCAGGGCCGCATCGCTCTCCGCGCCTCCCCAGGCGAGGTGGCGATACCCGGGAGGTGGCAGTTCGAGTTCCAGGGCCGGTGAGCGACCCAGGTCGAGGATCAGGTCGGCATGCTGACGACCGAGCAGCGGCAGCGTCAGGTCGAGCCGCTCGTCCGGGCCGTGGAGGCCAACGCTGAACCGCCCCAGATAGCCCTCGATGCGCAACTGGCTGCGTTGCGTGGGCGACAGGGTCCGGCAGGGCAGGCGTCGGGTACTCTCCAGCAGCGCTTCGACCTGCACGTCGTCGAGCAGGGTATCGGCGGCGGCCGGTTCGGTGATCAGCAGGGCGATAGCGGAAAGCCCTTGCCCCTGCAGGCGTTGAGCGGCCTGGCGGACGCTGATCTCGTCGCCCAGCAGCAGGGCGTGACCGGCGCTCTCGTAGGTGACGCTGGCGGGGGTCAGGTTGACCGGCCAGGAGACGCGCTGCCGAGCCGCCTCGCGGGCGCTGCGGTTGGCAGCGTCGTCCACGGTCACGGCGTCAATGGGTGATGTCATGCAGCCTCACGGTAGTGGTGTCGTGCTTGTTGTCGTTATTGGTGAACATTGAAAAATCAGCATTAACTAAATTTATTATCGCCGCCAATTGCCTCTTCGTCTAATCGATTCTTCGCGTCGGTCTCGTGTCGCGGGCCGGCCTGAGCGCCGTCATCATGGCTCTCGTCACGCTGGTCCTCGGCCGGCCGTGGCGCCTCCGCCAGCAGCTCGCTCTCCGCGCCCTCCGTCGCCTCGAGGGGCTCCTCACTGGGACGGGTCCAGCGCCTCAGCTGCTCCGCCACATCCCGGGCCAGCGGCTTGAGCACCTCGCGATAGTTCTCGTCGTAGTCATCGAGCCCATCGCGGACCCCGTAGTTGCCGGAGGTCCACAGGCGACGCAGGGCGCGTCGGCGCAGCTGGCCGCTGACGCCTTCCTTGAGGTAGGCAGTAAAGTCAGACCCGGCCGGCAGGTCGTCGGGATCGGGCAGGGTGTGATCGAGGCTGCCGGGCACCGCTCCCTCGGGCTCCACCGCCTCGTCCTGCGGCGCCTCATTGGCGACCGCGTCAATGACATGCTCGGAGGGATGTGCCAGGGACTCCCGGTCGGGCTCGTCCAGTACCTCTTCCCCCAGCTTGCGGCGAGACCAGCGTTCGAACCGACTCATGGCGTCATCTCCCGGGCGCGCCCGGCGCCCTTGCGTTTCTTCTTGCGTCCCTCTTCGGGCGCCTCGCCATGGCGGGCCAGGTAGGCCTCGAGCCAGGCCTGGATCGCTACTGGCATCGCCACGTCCAGCACCTGCTGTTCGCCGTCCATCCAGCTGGCGGCGACGTCCTGGCTGGCGGTGATCGCCGAGGGAGTGGGGGAGCCGCCGGCGTCGCCGCAGCGCACGAAGAGCCGAGGGGTGTCGGAGGTAAGGTTGAAGCGGTAGGCGGCGCGCTCGGTCAGGGTGAGCTGCAGGATCAGTGTCCAGGGCCCTGCATCCCCGGGCGTCAACTCGCGGATAAAGTGACGCCGCGAGACGAATCCCTTGATACGGGTGGTTTCTTCACCCAGCGCGAGACTCACGCTGCGGTGGTTGGTTAAGGCTGTCATCGAAGGTCTCTCGGACGTGGGTAAGTGCATTAAAGACTTTCAGTATCGGCAATGCCATCATGACCCATCAACGTCTTTCAGGAGCCCGCACCGGATGCCACCGATCAGCCTCAGCCGTGCCCGCCTGCCCGCCACCCTGGAGATCGAGGTCCTCGACGAGTATGGCGACCCGCGCCGTCAGGCGATCGCCGCCGAGCGCCCGCTCACTCTCTATCTCAACAAGCGCGAGATCGTCACCCTGATGACCCTGGGGGCCGACCCCGAAGCGCTGGTGGTGGGTTACCTGCGCAATCAGGGCCTGCTCGAGCGACGCGAGGACCTGGAAGCGGTGCATGTCGACTGGGAGGTGGAAGCCGCCGCGGTGGTCACCCGGCATCTTCCCGAGGACCTCGACGAGCGTCTGGGGCATCGCACCGTTACCACCGGCTGTGGCCAGGGTACGGTGTTCGGTCGCATTCTGGACGCGGTGCCCAGGCAACCCTTGCCGGATACCCCGGTTCGCCAGTCGGTGCTCTATGCCCTGCTGGAGAACCTCGGGACCTACAACGAGACCTATCGCAGCGCCGGGGCGGTACACGGCTGCGCCCTGTGTCGCCAGGATTCGGTGCTCGACTTCGTGGAGGACGTGGGGCGCCACAATGCGGTGGATACCCTGGCGGGGCGCCAGTGGCTGGGGGAGAGCGAGACTGGTGGGGCGGATATCTTCTATACCACCGGCCGGCTGACCTCGGAGATGGTGATCAAGGTGGCCCAGATGGGCATCGGGGTGCTGGTGTCGCGCTCCGGGGTGACCCAGAAGGGGGTTGAGCTGGCGGAGCGCTTCGGGGTCATGCTGGTGGCCCGGGCCAAAGGGCGCCACTTCCAGGCGATCCATGCCCAGCGGCGCCTCGAACTGGACGCCATTCCGGCCAGCCGGCCCGGCGACCGGCGGCGGGAGAAGGCCTGATCAGGCGGCCTCGCCCCGGGTACACACCGACAGCACCACGGCATCCTCGTCGCTGGTCGAGACCAGCGCGTGGCCCATGGCGCTGTCGAAGTAGATGCTGTCACCAGTCTCCAGCTGCAGAGGCTCGTAGAACTCGGTATACAGCAGGATCTCGCCCTCCAGCACCATCAGGAACTCCTCGCCGTCGTGGCGGACCCACTCGCTGAACTCCTCGAAGCGTCGTGCCCGCACGATGGTCTTGAAGGGAATCATGCGCTTCTGGGCCAGTTCACAGCTGAGCAGCTCGTGCTCGTAGGTCGGTGTCGGGTGCAGTTCGCCATGGCCGCGTCGGGTCAGGTCGCGACGCCCCGTGGTGCGCGCCTGCTGGCGAGGCGGCGAGAGCAGTTGGGGGAGGTCGATGCCCAGTCCGCTGATCAGCTTCTGAACCGCGGTGAACGTCGGCGAGATCTGGTCGTTCTCGATCTTCGACAGGGTGGAGCGTGCAAGGCCAGTACGCTGGCTGACGTCTTCCAGCGTCCACTGGTTGGCCAGGCGGATTTCGCGCAGGCGTTCGCCGAGGCGCAGCGGCTCGACGAAGGGCTTGCGCCCGGAGGCGATGCGCAGGGCAGCATCCTGATCGTTGGTTTCTGTCATGGCGCGAGTTCACTATAGGAAACAGGTTTTCCCGAGCTTATCACAACGCCACCGGATGCCGGCTATCCCGTGCGCCGGCAGATTCGCCGCCTCGGTGCAGGAAGATCAGCCGCGGCTGCCCGGGTCACCGGCGGTGTCGGTTTCCTGATCGTCAGAAACGCCATCGCCGAAGGGCAGTCCCAGCAGTGCCTTGACATGGGCATCAACGCAGCGTCCCAGCGACTCCAGGTGATAGCCCCCCTCGAGTACCGACACCAGCCTTCCGTCGGCATACAGCTCGGCGATCTCCAGCGCCATATGGGTCACCCAGTGGAAGTCCTCGTCCTCCAGGTTGAGCTCGGCCATCTCGTCCTCGCGGTGGGCGTCGAAACCCGAGGAGAGCAGCACCAGTTCGGGCTTGAAACGATGCAAGGCGGGCAGCCAGTCATCCTCGATTGCCTTGCGGAAGGCGGCGCTGTCGGTGCCGGCGGAGAGCGGTGTGTTGACCACGTTCTGCCATTCGCTGCGCAGGTAACGCCAGGGATAGAACGGAAACTGGAAACTGGTGCAGACCAGCACCTCGGGGTCGTCCTTGAAGATGTCGATGGTGCCGTTGCACTGGTGGACATCGAAATCGAGGATGGCGATGCGCCGTGCGCCGTACTTCTTGCGGGCATGGGCGGCACCCACCGCGACATTGTTGTAGAAGCAGAAGCCCATGGCATCGGTGGCCTCGGCGTGATGGCCGGGTGGGCGCACCGCGCAGAAGACGTTGTCGGCCTGATGGCGAAACACCTGGTCGACGCCGCGGATCACCGCCCCCGCAGCGACACGCGCTGCCTTGAGGCTGTCGGGGTTCATCATGGTGTCACTGTCGAGGGTGACGATCCCCTGCTCCGGCACACACTTGTCCAGGGCACGCAGGTGGCGAACCGGATGGACCAGGGCGAGCTCTTCCTCGGTGGCCGGACGCGCCTCCGACTGCATGGTCTGCTGCAGGGTGCCCGACAGGGACAGGCGTGCCCGGATCGCCTCCAGGCGCAAGGGGCTTTCCGGGTGCTCCGGCCCCATATGGTGGAGGTGGCAGTCGGGATGGGTGATGTAACCGGTGATCATGGCGCTCTCCGTGCTGACTGGGATCACTTTACTTGAGCCAAGCCCTTGCCAGACAGTGTCAATAGGTCGTACACAGTAGGCATCAATTCATGCGCCAACAGCCGGGAGATTGCCTTGAGCACCCGTTTCCTCCGCCACTTCTTCGAACCTCGCACCATCGCCGTGATCGGCGCCTCGGAAAAGTCGGAATCCCTGGGGGGCATCGTTATCCGTAACCTGCTGGAGGGGGAGTTTCCCGGCACGATCTGGGCGGTGAACCCCAAGGGTTACAGCAGCGTGCATGGCCAGCCGGCCTTCTCTCGTGTCTCCCAACTCCCCGAGGTGCCCGACCTGGCGGTGATCTGCTCACCGGTCGAGACGGTACCGGGCCGTATCGCCAGGCTAGGCAGCTTCGGCTGCCGCGCCGCTCTGGTGCTCTCCGGTGGCTCGCATCTCGACGAGGAGCGTGATGGCAAGGCCTCGATCCGCAGCCGCATGCTGGAGGCGGCCCGCGCCTCCGGCATACGGGTTCTGGGTCCCGAGTGCATGGGGCTGATCGTCCCCGGACGGCACCTCAATGCCTCCTATGCCAACCAGGTCATCAAGCGCGGCAAGGTCGCCTATCTCGGTCAGTCGGGCATGCTGGGCACGGCGATGATCGACTGGGCGGCGGGGCGCGGGGTGGGCTTCTCCCACCTGATCACCCTGGGGGATAGCGTCGACGTGATGCTTCCCGACCTGTTGGATTACATCAACCAGTACTCGCCGACCCAGGCAATCCTGCTGCATCTCGAGAAGGTGATGGATGCCCAGCATTTCATGACCGCGCTGCGCGATGCCTCACGCAACCGTCTGGTGCTGGCGATCAAGAGCGGGCGCACTCCCGAGTCCGACCTCACCGGGCTACCGCCAACCCCGGGGATTGCCAACCGCGACCAGCTGTTCGATGCCGCCTTCTCCCGGGCCGGCGTGGTTCGCGTGCATGACTCCGACGAGCTGTTCGACGCCCTGATGACCCTGTCACGCATGAAGCCCCTGCGTGGCGATCGACTGGCGATCGTCTCCAACGGCCTGGGGCCGGCGATGCTGGCCATCGACAAGCTGATCAACGCCGGCGGCAAGCTGGCGGACTTCAGAGAGGAAACGCGTGACGCCCTGCGTAGTGGCGGCCTGGATATCAGTAAGCCCGGCGAGAACCCCGTCGACCTGGGCGGCAACGCCACGCCAGAAATGATGGTGGATGCGTTGGAGATCGTGGCCGCGGATCCCGGTGTCGATGCGGTGCTGGTGGTGCATGCCCCCACTCGCCTGGCGCCTTCCAAGGTGACCGCCCAGGCGCTGGTGGCCAACCGCAAGCGGTTCCGCCGCAACCTGTTGACCAGCTTCATGGGCCTCGAAGAGGCCTTCTCGGCTCGCCACGAATGCAACCTGGCAGGGATCCCCACCTATGTGTCGCCCGAGCAGGCGGTGAAGGCCTTCATGCACATGGTGAACTTCCAGCGCGTCCAGGCGCTGTTGCAGGAGACGCCTCCGAGCCTGCCGTTCTCAACTACCCGCGAGAGTCGTGTCCGCTGCCGCAAGCTGATCGAGACGGTTAAGGCCGAGGGGCGCGAAACGTTGACCCACTCCGAGACCGCCCAGGTGCTGGAGGCCTACGGCATTCCCGTGGCGACCCGGCGCTATGTGACGACAGCGGAGGAGAGTGCCGCGGCAGCGGAGGCGTTCGAGGGCAGCATGGCCCTCAAGGTGATCCACGAGGGCAACTGCCGACCGTTCCGCTATCGCAAGCATCCTCACCGCCTTTCCGCCGGCCTGCTTCAGGACCTGAGGACGCCGCAGCAGGTAGCAGAGGGTGTCGAGTTGCTGGGCGAGAAGATCGCCGAGAAGTATCCCGCCTTCGAGGTGCGTGAGTATTGCCTGCAGCCCATGCAGCGCGGCAAGCACTCCATGCAGGTGTGCGCCGGCATTACCCGCGATCCGGTGTTCGGCCCGGTGGTGGTGTTCGGCATCGGTGGCTACAAGGTCAATATCCTGGCCGACCGCCAGGTGGCGCTACCGCCGCTCAACATGCGCCTGGCCGAGGACACGATCGAGCACACCCATGTGGCGCGCCTGATCCACGAGCACTCCAGCGACCCGAGCCGCGATATCGACAGGCTATGTCAGTTGCTGGTCAAGCTGTCGCAAATGGCCAGCGACCTGCTCGAGCTGCGTGGTCTTGAGATCAACCCGTTGCTGCTCAATCGCGATGACATGGTGGCGGTGGACTTCGCCATGGATCTCGGCCAACCGGCGCGCTTCGCGATCATGCCCTATCCCGAGGAGCTCAGGGAGTGGGTCACGCTCAAGAACGGCTGGGAAGTCGAGGTGCGTCCGATTCGCGCAGAGGATGCGCCGCTGATTACCAGCTTCCACGGCCAGCTCTCCGAGGAGAGCATCCGCTTCCGCTATTTCCACAACAAGGCGGACCTGACCCAGCGCGACCTGTCGATGCTCTCGCATATCAACTACGACCGTCAGATGGCCTTTATCGCCGAGCACCTGGTGGAGGATGGCAGGAAGGAGATGCTGGGCGTGGTCAGGGTCTGGAACGACCCCGACAATATCCGTACCGAGTTCTCGGTCATCATCCGCGACGACCTGCAGGGCCTGGGCATCGGCAGCCTGCTGATGAACAAGATGATCAATTACTGCAAGAGTGTCGGCACCCTGGAGATGATCGGCAAGATCATGGTCGACAATCACCCCATGCGTGCGCTGATGAAGCACCTGGGCTTCAAGCAGCGCTACAACATGGAGGAGCAGGTGGTCGACGCGGTGCTGCGCCTCAATGAACCCGACAGCGAGTGGCAGCGCCACCGCCTGGAGAGTCTGCCGGACTGAGGATCCCGGGATAATCGCCTTCATGCCGCCGCGGGTTCACACGCGTCGGCATTGACGAGGCGGGTAACAGTCCGGGAAGCGCCTCAGGGCGCGAGGCGGAAGTGGTGCCAGTCGCCGTCGCGGCGCTCGTAGCGGATCCGGTCATGGAGGCGGCTGGGCTGGCCCTGCCAGAACTCGACCATCTCGGGAATGATGCGGTAGCCACCCCAGTGCACAGGGCGCGGGATCTGCTGACCCTCGTAGGCCTGTTCGAAGCGTGCCTGACGCTCCTCGATCCAGGTGCGGTCCGGAATCACCACGCTCTGGGTGGCAATCCAGGCGCCGAGCTGGCTGGCTCGGGGACGACTGGCGAAGTAGTCGTCGGACTCCTGTTCGCTGACCTGTTCGACGCGTCCCTCGATGCGCACCTGACGAGCCAGTGATGGCCACCAGAAGGTCAGGGCGGCGTGGGGCACGTTGGTCAGTTCACTGCCCTTGTGGCTGTGGTAGTTGGTGTAGAAGACGAAACCCTGTTCATCGACGCCCTTGAGCAGCACCACTCGAGCATGGGGTAGCCCTTGGCTGTCTGCGGTGGCCAGGGTCATGGCGTTGCCGTCGAGGCCCTCGCTCTCCAGCGCCAGGGTCAACCACTCCTCGAACAGCGGCATGGGGTCATCGGTAACCTGGGCCTCGTCGAGCTGGCCGCCTTCATAGTCGCGGCGGATATCGGCAATGTTGCGTGTCATCGTGCTGAGCTCTCCTGAAATCTCTGTGCATGTTCGCCGCTTCGAGGACGCAGCTCAACACCTGTTTTGCAGCGCGGTAACATTTTCTGGCGCTATACATTGTGTCGAACCCGTCGGGACTCTCATCCCATCCAGCCCAGCTGGACCATGGCCATATAGGCACCGGTGCCGCCGATGATCGAGAGCAGGGCGTTGCGACGCCAAAGGTGCAGGAGGGCGACGATCAGCGCGGCCGCAATCATCGGCCAGCCGGTGGTGCCGGCGTTGAGCCGGCCGTCGAGCAGGGGCCGGAAGTCGCGCAGTGCATAGATCACCAGGATCATCATCACCGTGGGGGGCAGGTAGCGGCCCAGATGCAGGATCAAGGGGTGGTCGGCATGCCGCGCCAGGGCCACGAAGGGGATGACCCGCGTCGCGAAGGTGGCCAGGGCGCAGATGCCGATAAACAGCAGCAGCGAGGGAGTGCTCATGCGCTGGCCTCCAGGTTGCGGCCGAGACGGTAGTGCAGCAGCAGGATCAGGCTGGCTGCGCCGATGGCGCCCAGCAGCAGGTGACGGTCCGGCAACAGCAGCAGGGCGCCCAGTCCGGTGAACAGGGCAATGGCGAAGGGCAGCCAGCGACGCAGACGACGCGCCTGTTCGAGGGTGAGCACGATAAACAGTGCCGTCAGGGCGAACTCGATGCCCTGGCTGTCGAAGGCAAGCGTGGTGCCTGCCAGCACCCCGGCGATGGAGCCCAGCACCCACCAGGCCTGGTTGAGCAGGCTGACCCGGAAGGCCAGGGCCTGGTCACCGGCCCGCTCTGCCGGCAGGGTGGTGATCAGCGAGTAGGTCTCGTCGGTGAGGGCGAAGATCAGGTAGGGCTTGCGCCAACCGGCCCCCTGGAAGCGCTTGAGCAGCGAGAGACCATAGAAGAGGTGCCGGGAATTGAGCATCAGGGTCGCCACGGCCAGTTCCATGAGCCCGGCGCCGGCGGCGAGCAGCGCAACGGCGAGAAACTGGCCGGCGCCGGCATAGATTACCAGCGACATCATCACCGCCGCCCACCAGGGCACGCCGACCTCCACGGCGAGGATCCCGTAGGCGGCTCCCAGCGGCAGGTAGCCGAACATCACGGGCAGGGTAAGCTTCCCGGCTTCCTTCCAGGCATACGGTAATGACACGGTGATAGACTCCTTACCAGCAGTAGGCTGATGCGATGGCCAGCATTGCCATTTATGGTAAGGCAAATCCACCGGCTTGACAGCTCATGACAAGATACTCATCTGAAAAATGCAGGGAGGCAAGATGACTCGACTACTGGTCTGGGATATCCCGGTTCGCCTTTTTCACTGGTCCCTGGTGGCCCTTGTGGGGCTCTCGTTCTACACGATGAAGACCGAGGGCGCGCCCTTCGTCTTTCCGGTCGAGATCCATGCCCGCGCGGGTTACCTGCTGCTGGGACTGCTGCTGTTTCGCTGGCTCTGGGGGCTGCTGGGCAGCCCTCATGCGCGCTTCGCCAGCTTCCTGCGCTCCCCCGGCAGCATGATCGACTATGGGCGGCGCCTGCTCGGCGGCAGACCGCCCGCGTTCGCCGGCCACAACCCCCTGGGCGGCGCCATGGTCCTGGTCATGTTGCTGTCACTGTCGTTCCAGGCGGTCAGCGGCCTGTTCATGACCGACGATATCTTCTTCAAGGCGCCGCTGAACGGCTGGGTGGACGGTGATACCGTCGATATCCTCATGGCGCTCCATCACCTCAACGCCAACCTGCTGGTGGTGCTGATCGCCGGTCACCTGTTGGCACTGGTAGTACACCGCTTTAAGGGAGAGCGGCTGGTGGGCGCCATGATCACCGGCCGCAAGGCACTGGGGCGGCGCCCCGAGGATGAGCCCGGAGCTGGTCTCGAGCGTCGTACGGCGAGCCTGTGGCTAGCCCTGGTCCTGGTCGTGCTCTGTGCCCTGCCAGTGATCTGGCTGTGGTACGCGTGAGCCGAATGCGCGACGGGGCGGCCTGAAGGCCGCCCCGTCGCATTCACATCCAGGTGGGTGTCCGGGTATGACTACTCGGCACGGAAATCGTCGTGACACCCCTTGCAGCTGTTGCCCACGGCGCCGACCTGGCGGCGCAGGGCGTTGAACTCCTCGCCGTCCTCGACCATCTGGGCCAGGGTGGCGGCCTCCTGCTTGAATGTCTCCTGCTTCTCCTCGAAGCCTTCCCAGTCATCGGCAATCTTGGCCAGGGCGTCGGTCTCGGCATCATGGTCGTCGCCCTGCAGGGTGCCTTCCATGAAACCTTCCCAGGGCAGATGGGCAACGGCTGCCAGGTTGTTCGCCCGGGTAGCGAACTCTTCCGCGTCATACTCGATATCACCCTGGGCCATGTCGCCCATGGGACCCAGCTGCCAAGCCATCACACTCAGGGCCGACTGGCGATAGTCGATGGCATCCTCGGGTTCTGCGGCCTGGACGGCGAGCGGCAGAGCAAGCGCGGCCGACAGGCCGAGGGCGACAAGGGGACGGAACGTCACGGTCATCACGAACTCCTTTCGTCAGTATTGGCTCAAGCGGCTTGATGTGTATCAAGCCGCTCCAAGCCTAGCATGTCCGCGGCTCAGCTGCCGTTGGCGGCGAGTCGCAGCTGTCGGCTGCGAAAGCGTGCATAGCCGGTACAGCCGGCAAACAGCGCCAGTGACACCACCGCCTCGACCACGCCACGCAGGCCCTGCCCGGGAAGGGTGGCGACCATCACGCCCTGGGCGAAGTAGAGGAGGCTGACGAAGGCCAGCCAGGCATGGCCACGGGGGCGCCGGCCGATCAGCGATGGCAGGAAGAGCACCAGCGGCAGCACGAAGGCGACGATGGGCACCAGCGCGCCGGTGTCGCCATCTATCTGCATGCCGCGATAGACCATCATGGCCATCAGCGCGGCGTAGCTGCCGAGCACCAGCCGGCGCATCTTGGCGGTCAGGACATCGAGCCCCCTGTCCTTCTCCATCCGCTCCAGTGCGGCCCTCATGAGTCGCTCTCCCGCAGCGTGGACAGTGCCAGGGCGAGGCGAGCCAGCCGGCGTCCCTGGGCGTACGCCAGGCTTCGCTCATGCTCATCGAGGGGCAGGTCGCTGCGCTTGCCGGCCAGGTGGCTGGCACCATAGGGCGTGCCTCCGCTGGTGGTCTCCATCAGCTCGGTCTCGCTGTAGGGAAGGCCGGCATAGACCATGCCGTGGTGCAGCAGCGGCACCAGCATGGTCAGCAACGTCGCCTCCTGACCGCCATGCAGGCTCGAGGTCGAGGTGAAGGCGGTGGCCGGCTTGTCGATCAGCGCGCCCCCCAGCCATAGCTCGCTGGTCCCGTCCAGGAAGTGCTTCAGGGGCGCCGCCATGTTGCCGAAGCGAGTGGGGCTGCCGATGGCCAGGCCGGCGCAATGGCGCAAGTCGTCCAGGGTGGCGTAGACCGCCCCTTCGTCAGGAATCTCGGGGTCCACCGCCTCGCAGGTGGCGGAGACCGGCGGTACGGTGCGCAGGCGCGCCTCGACGCCACGCAGGGACTCCACGCCGGCGGCGAGGCGCTCGGCCATTGCGCGGGTAGCACCATGCCGGGAGTAGTAGAGGATCAACACGTAGGGCAGGGAAGCGCTCATCTAAGCTCCAGATAGCGGGGGATTGAAAGGGAAGCTCACGCCAGCAGCGCAAGGATATCCTCGGGAGGGCGACCGATCACGGCCCGCTGGCCATCGTCGGCGATCGGCCGCTCCATGATCCTCGGGTGGGCGAGGAGCGCCCCGATCACCTGCTCCGGGTCACTGGCATCGGCGGCAAGGGCCTTCCACTCGGCCTCCTTGGTGCGCACCAGGCGCTCCACACCGCCCTCCAGGCGGTCGATCAGGGCGCGCAGCTCTGCCTCGTCCAGGGGCTCGTCAAGATAGCGACGCACCGCGACCTCGACACCACGCTCCTCGAGCAGGGCCAGGGCCTGGCGTGACTTCGAGCAGCGCGGGTTGTGCAGCAGGGTAATCCGGGTCATGGGGCTTCCTCGGCAAGATGGCCAATTGGCGACGGTTCGCGGCATTGTAGCAAGGGCGACGGGGTGGCTCACGGGGAAGCCGGTGCCGGCGATGCCTCGGGCAGGCGACGATATACCCAGGCCTCGCTGCCGTCGGCGAGGGTGAGCCGGACTCTCTGGTAGCGAATGCCCAGCCGCTCGTAGCGGTCGAGCCGGGCAAGCTCCTCGGCGGCAACGGTCAATACCTCGCCCGGCACACGCTCGCCGGGGGCCGGCTCGAGGTCCAGCCCGCTCCGTTGCCAGTCCTCGAGGTAGGCGGGTCGGGTCTCGACCCGGTCTCCGATCACGATCCAGCGCACCGGCGGCACGCGCAGGGTGCCATAGACGAAGACCTCATGGGGGCCCTCGCCGATGGGATCCAGATAGTCGGGGCGCTCGTAGGTGAAGGGGCTCAGCATGGTCAGCCACAGCCAGCCAGCGACTGCCAAGGGGGTGCCGATAAGGGTGGTGGTCAGCAGGTGTCGGAGTCGCATGGAGGTCTCGCCGTTGCGGTCGCCCCATCCTGCCATGCCCCGGCATCGCGACGCGAGGTTGGGCTCTGCTAGGATAGCCTTTCCCATGACGATGGAGGTGAGCCATGAACCCGACGGCACGCAATGACCTCGATTTCCAGGCGCTGATGGGGGATGTACGCCCGCTGACCCGGGGCAGGGATCGCGCCGATACCGGCCGTTCTGCGCGCTCGCCAAGTGAGGCACAGCTGGCTCGTCGCGAGAGTGCCGCCGCCGAGCCGGAGGGTCACGGCTTCCTCTCGGACGACTTCGTCGACCTGGTGCCGCCCTTCGACCCCCTCGACTATCGCCGTGACGGCATCCAACAGGGCGTGGTGGATCGCCTGCGCCACGGCGGCTATGCCGCCCAGGCGCGGCTGCACCTGCTGCGCCGCCCGCTGGAGGAGTGCCGGCGCAGCCTGCCGCCCTTTATCCACGAGGCCTACGCCCATGACCTGCGCTCGGTGCTGATCGTGCATGGCCGCGGCCAGGCCATCGACAGCCCGCCCAACGTGCTGCGCTCCTACCTGGCCAAGTGGCTCACGCAGTTTCTCGAGGTGCAGGCCTTCGTCTCCGCCCAGCCCGCCGACGGCGGCCTGGGCGCCACCTGGGTGTTGCTGCGCAAGAGCGAACGCGCCCGCGCCGACAACCGCGAACGCCAGCAGAAGCGGCGAGGTTAGGCGAAGGCCGGCTCGCGCGTGGCCTGGCGCTGTTCGCGCTCGCGGCGCCGGAACAGCGGTTCGGGCTGATCCACCGCCGGCTGGTAGGCACGGCTGAAGACATTCAGGTTGCGCAGGGCATCCTCGAGCCACTGGTCCTCACGCAACGAGAAACCGTCGAAGCCGCAGCGGCGCATGAAGAAGAGCTGGTCGACCAGCACGTCGCCGATGGCGCGAATCTCGCCCCGATAGCCGTGACGCTCGCGCAGCAGCCGCGCCAGGCTGTAGCCGCGGCCGTCGGTGAACTTCGGGAAGTCGATGGCGACCAGTGGCGCCGCGGCGAGGCGTGCGGCCAGGGCGTCATCGAGCTCGGTATCGGCGGCAAGCCAGGGAGCGCGCGCTTCGCCAGGCTCGCCCTCGAGCCACTGGCTCAGCGGCACGATGGCCGGCGTTCCATCCATCGGCTGGCCCTCGCGGATCAGCTGCCACTCATCGACGGCCGGCTGGCCGCGGAAGAGATAGGGGGGTTGGCTTGCGGAGAGGGGGGCCTGATCAGGCATAGACGCGCTCCTTGAAGGGCTTGAGACCGATGCGACGATAGGTGTCGAGGAAGGTCTCGTCGTCGCTGCGCTCGCTGACGTAGACCTTGAGCAGGGTGTCGATGACCCCGGGGACCGCCTCGCGGCTGAAGGAGGGGCCGAGGATCTTGCCCAGCGAAGCGGCATTGCCCTGGGCGCCGCCAAGCGAGACCTGGTACCACTCCTCGCCTTTCTTGTCGACACCGAGGATGCCGATGTGACCGACATGGTGATGGCCACAGGCGTTCATGCAGCCGGAGATATTGAGCTCCAGCGGGCCCAGGTCGTAGAGGAAGTCCAGGTCCTCGAAGCGTTCCTGGATGGCCTGGGCCACCGGGATCGACTTGGCGTTGGCCAGGGCGCAGTAGTCACCCCCGGGGCAGCAGATCAGGTCGGCCAGAGTGCCCACCGTGGGATTGGCCAGGCCCAGTGCCTCGAGCTCGTGCCACAGCGCCTCCAGGCGATCCATGGGCACATCGGAGAGCACCAGGTTCTGCTCATGGGTGACGCGCAGCTCGCCGAAGCTATACTCGTCGGCGAGATCCGCGATCTGGTGCATCTGCTCCCAGGTGACATCGCCGGGGGAGTGGCCGCTGCGCTTGAGCGACAGGGTCACCGACGCGTAGCCAGGCACCTTGTGGCCGTGGACGTTGTTGGTCATGAAGCGGCCAAAGGCGCGATTCTCGCCGCGCAACGCCTCGATAGCGGCGATTGCCTCGTCGGTAACGGGGCGCCGCTCGGGGTCGACGAAGTGGGCCGCCACCCGCTCGACGCTCTCCCGGGTCAGGGTCTGGGGGCCATCCTTGAGATGCGCCCACTCCTCCTCGACGCGGCGGCGGAACTCCTCGATGCCCAGGGCCTTGACCAGGATCTTGATGCGCGCCTTGAACTTGTTGTCGCGGCGGCCGAACTGGTTGTAGACCCGCACCAGCGCCTCGAGGTAGGTGAGCAGGTGCTGCCAGGGCAGGTCGTCGCGGACCACCTCGCCGATCATCGGCGTGCGGCCCAGGCCACCGCCGGCCAGCATCCTGACGCGCACCTCGCCCTGGGCGTCCCTCCACAGGCGCAGGCCCACGTCGTGGACCTGGATCGCCGCGCGATCCTCGGCGGCACCGGTCACCGCGATCTTGAACTTGCGTGGCAGGTAGGCGAACTCGGGGTGGAAGGTGGACCACTGGCGGATCAGCTCGCACCAGGGGCGCGGGTCGACCTCCTCGTCCTCGGCGACGCCGGCGAACTGGTCGGTGGTGGTGTTGCGGATGTCGTTGCCGCTGGTCTGGATGGCGTGCATCTGCACGCTGGCCAGTTCGGCGAGCATGTCCGGTACGCTCTCGAGCTTCGGCCAGTTGAGCTGCAGGTTGGTGCGGGTGGTGAAGTGGCCATAGCCGCGATCGTAGTCGCGAGCCAGGTCGCCCAGCTTGCGCAGCTGGTAAGCGGCCAGCATGCCGTAGGGGATGGCGATGCGCAGCATGGGAGCGTAGCGCTGGATATACAGGCCGTTCTGCACCCGCAGCGGCAGGAACTCCTCTTCGCTCAGGCGCCCGGCAAGATAGCGATCCATCTGGTCGCGGAACTGGGCCACGCGTTCGTTGACGAGGGTCTGGTCGTGGGAATCGTAGCGATACATTCAGCCATCCTGCTGCAGTGAAAGTGGCAATGCCTAGCCATGCACGATACGCGGAGCAGCATATTATTTAAAAGAATAAATATTCATAGTTTTTATACTTAAAGTAATTAGGGGGCATTCCTACACGCAGAGCCGCTGCCAGCGCCGACGCTGCCAGATCGCCGTGAACCACATCGAATTAAGGATGCGATAGGCGAGCTGTACCCACCAGATGCCCAGTAATCCCTGCTCGAACCAGACGCCTACCAGCCAGGCCAGCGGCAGGAACAGCAGCCACTGCAGCGACAGGGTGGCGGTCATTACCGTGCGGTTGGCCCCGGCGCCGAGCAGTGCCTGGGCCAGCACCAGTGCCGCGGCATCGAGCACGATCATCAGCGCCGTCAGGCGCAGCGGCAGCCGTGCCAGCTCGATCAGGGCCGAGTCATGCAGGAAGAGCGCGAGGACGGCATCGGGAAACAGCGCCATGGGCAGTGCGATGACCGCCAGGCAGAGCCAGGCGAGATGCACTACCTCCCAGCCCCAGCGGTGGGCGTCACCGTGCTCCTCACGCCCGAGTGCTTGGCCCACCAGGCTCATGGCCGCCATGCCCAGCCCCACGCCGGGCAGGATAAGCAGCAGCGAGAGGTTCACCAGCACGTGTCCCACCGCCACGCTGGCAGTGCCGACCTGGCCCAGTATCCAGAACAGCACCGCGTAGCCGGCCGCGAACCACAGCTGCTGGAAGGAGTGGGGGCCTGCCAGGCGCAGGGTGGTAAGGAAGGTGAAGCGGCGGGGCAGCCCGGCGAGGAAGCCGCTGGGCCGGGCGTGGCGCAGGCTGGCCACGGCCCACATCGCAAGCCCGGCGAACAGCGACAGGGTAGTGCCGGCGCCGGCGCCGGCGGCGCCCATGGCGGGCAGCCCCAGGTAGCCGAAGATCAGAGCCAGGCTCGCCATGACGTTGATGACATGCATCGCAAGGATGATGCGCAGGTAGAGGCCGGTCTGCTGGATGCCGTTCCAGTAGCCGCGAAAACAGAAGATCATCGCCACGGCAGCCAGCGACAGCACTCGCCAGCGGAAGTAGGTGACCGCCTCGGCGTTGACCCCGGGATCCTGGCTGATCAGCGCCATCAGCGCCGGTGCCTGCCACAGGCAGAGTGCCGTCACGGGCAACGAGAGCCCGACGGCGATGACCAGGCCGGCATTGAGTGGCATGGCCAGGCGCGTCCAGGCCTGCTCGCCGTGGCGCCGTGCGGTCTGGGCCTGCACGCCGGAGGAGAGTCCGAACACCAGGGCGGTGATCATGAACATCACGTAGCCGCCGATCCCCACCCCGGCCAGGGGCACCTCGCCCAGCGAGCCCACCATGGCGGCATCGATCAGGTTGATCAGGCTCTGGGAGAGCATGCCGGCGATGATCGGCAGGGCCAGGCGCAAGATGATGCGGCGACGTGTCGAGGGAGGCAGCATGGCGTTCCGCGGCAGGGGCTGGGTGCGGGCCGCCTGGGCGGCCCGCAGCGAGTCAGGCGGGGTCGTAGGAGAGCACCGGCGCCAGCCAGCGCTCCATCTCCTCGAGACTCATCCCCTTGCGCTCGGCCAGGGCCTCCACCTGGTCGCGGGTGATCTTGCCGGTGGAGAAGTACTTCGACTGCGGATGCGAGAAGTACCAGCCGGCCACGGCGGCCGCCGGCCACATGGCGAAGTTCTCGGTCAGGGTGATACCGGCCGCCTGGGTGGCGTCGAGCAGCCTGAACAGGGTGGGCTTCTCGGTGTGGTCGGGGCAGGCCGGGTAACCCGGTGCCGGGCGGATGCCCTGGTACTTCTCGGCGATCAGCGCATCGTTGTCCAGCGTCTCCTCGGGCACATAGCCCCAGAACTCCTTGCGCACCCGTTCATGGAGGCGCTCGGCGAAGGCCTCGGCCAGGCGGTCGGTGAGCGACTGCACCAGGATGGCGTTGTAGTCGTCGCCGGCGGCCTTGTACTGCTCGGCCAGCGCTTCCACCCCATGGCCGGTGGTCACCGCGAAGCCGCCGATCCAGTCGGGCTTGCCGCTCGGCTCTCCCTGGTCGTCGTAACGGGGCGCCACGAAGTCGGCCAGGCTGTAGCAGACCCCGTCGCGGTTCTTGGTGGTCTGCTGGCGAATATGGTGCAGGCGCTCGATCACCGTCTCGCGGGATTCGTCGGCATACACCTCGATGACGTCGTCATCGACGCTGTTGGCGGGCCAGATGCCGATCACACCGCGCGCCTCCACCAGCTTCTCGTCGATCAGCTTGCGCAGCATCGCCTGGGCGTCGTGGAACAGGCTGCGCGCCGCCTCGCCGACCTTGGCATCATTGAGGATCTTCGGGTACTTGCCGGCCAGCTGCCAGCTCATGAAGAAGGGCGTCCAGTCGATACGCTCGACCATCTCCTCGAGGTCGTAGTCATCGAAGGAGAGCGTACCCGTCATGGCCGGCCGCGGCGGGGTGTAGGCGTTCCAGTCGAGGCGACACTTGCGCTCCCGGGCCTGGGCGTAGGTCAGGTCGGCGGCCTTGGGGCGACGCTTGGCGTTGCGTTCGCGAACCTTCTCGTACTCGGCGCTGATCTCCGCGACATAGTCCGGCTTGAGCGTCGGCGAGAGCAGCTTGCCGGCGACCCCCACGGCGCGGGAGGCATCGGAGACGTAGATCACCGGCTGTTGATACTGGGGCTCCACCTTGACGGCGGTGTGGGCCTTGGAGGTGGTGGCGCCGCCGATCAGCAGCGGAAGCTCGAACCCCTGGCGCTGCATCTCCTTGGCCACGTGGACCATCTCGTCCAGCGACGGCGTGATCAGCCCGGAAAGGCCGATGATATCGGCATTCTCCTCCCGGGCCGTCTGCAGGATCTTCTCCGCCGGCACCATCACGCCGAGGTCGACCACCTCGTAGTTGTTGCACTGCAAGACCACGCCGACGATATTCTTGCCGATGTCGTGGACATCGCCCTTGACCGTGGCCATGACGATCTTGCCCTTGGCCTGGGTGTCCTCGTTGAGGGCCTTCTCCGCCTCGATATAGGGGATCAGGTAGGCCACCGCCTGCTTCATGACTCGCGCCGACTTGACCACCTGGGGCAGGAACATCTTGCCGGCGCCGAACAGGTCGCCGACCACGTTCATGCCGTCCATCAGCGGCCCCTCGATCACCTCGATGGGGCGGGTGGCGCGCTGACGGGCCAGCTCGGTGTCCTCTTCGATGTAGGCGGTGATGCCCTTGACCAGGGCGTGCTCGATGCGCTTTTCCACCTCCCAGGAGCGCCACTCGAGGTCCTCCTTCCTGGCTGCGCCGCCGCCGTCACCCTTGTACTTCTCGGCGAGGTCCACCAGGCGTTCGGTGCTGTCGGCGCGACGATTCTGGACCACGTCTTCCACCGCCTCGCGCAGCTCCTCGGGAAGGTCATCGTAGACCGCCAGCTGACCGGCGTTGACGATGCCCATGGTCAGCCCGGCGCGGATGGCGTGATAGAGGAATACCGAGTGGATCGCCTCGCGTACCGGATTGTTGCCGCGGAAGGAGAACGATACGTTGGAGACGCCACCCGAGACCATGGCGTGGGGCAGATGGTCACGGATCCAGCGGGTGGCCTCGATGAAGTCCACGGCGTAGTTGTCGTGCTCCTCGATGCCGGTGGCGATGGCGAAGATATTGGGGTCGAAGATGATGTCTTCCGGCGGGAAGTCGAGCTCGTCGACCAGGATCCGGTAGGCGCGCTGACAGATCTCGGTCTTGCGCGCGAAGGTATCCGCCTGGCCCGTCTCGTCGAAGGCCATCACCACCACGGCGGCGCCATGGCGACGACAGATGGTGGCCTGCTCGCGGAAGGCGTCCTCGCCCTCCTTCATGGAGATGGAGTTGACCACCGCCTTGCCCTGGATGCACTTGAGGCCCGCCTCGATGATCTCCCACTTGGAGGAGTCGACCATGATCGGCACCCGGGCGATGTCGGGCTCGCCGGCGATCAGGTTGAGGAAGCGCACCATCGCCTCCTGGGACTCGAGCATCCCCTCGTCCATGTTGATGTCGATGATCTGGGCGCCGCTCTCCACCTGCTCGAGGGCCACCTCCAGGGCGGTGGTGTAGTCCTCTTCGACGATCAGTCGCTTGAAGCGCGCCGAGCCGGTGACGTTGGTGCGCTCGCCGACGTTGACGAACAGCGAGTCGGGGCCGATGTTGAAGGGCTCCAGACCCGACAGGCGGCAGGCCTGGGGAATCTCGGGTACCCGGCGCGGTGCCATGCCCTGGATGGCGCGATGGATGGCGGCGATATGGTCGGGGGTCGAGCCGCAGCAGCCGCCGATGATATTGACCAGGCCGCTTGAGGCGAACTCGGCAACGATGGCCGCCATCTCCTCCGGGGTCTGGTCATATTCGCCGAACTCGTTGGGCAGGCCGGCGTTGGGGTGGGCCGAGACGAAGGTCTCCGCCTTGGTGGAGAGCTCCTCGATATAGGGGCGCAGTTCCGCGGCCCCCAGCGCACAGTTCAGGCCCACCGAGAGCGGCTTGGCGTGGCGCACCGAGTTCCAGAATGCCTCAGTGGTCTGGCCGGACAGGGTGCGACCCGAGGCATCGGTGATGGTGCCGGAGATCATCACCGGCAGGCGCTCGCCGCGTGCCTCGAACAGCTCCTCCAGGGCGTAGATCGCCGCCTTGGCGTTGAGGGTATCGAAGATGGTCTCGATCATGATCAGGTCGGCGCCACCCTCGATCAGCGCCTCGGCCGCTTCAAAGTAGTTCTCGCGCAGCGCATCGAAGGTGACGTTGCGCTTGGCCGGATCGTTGACGTCCGGGGAGAGCGAGGCGGTGCGCGAGGTGGGCCCGAGGACCCCGGCCACATAGCGGGGAATGCCGGTCTCTGCGCCCACCGCATCGCACACCTCACGCGCCAGGCGCGCCGCCTCACGGTTGAGCTCGGGTACCTGCGCCTCCATACCGTAGTCGGCCTGGGAGAGACGCGTGCTGTTGAAGGTGTTGGTCTCGACGATGTCGGCGCCGGCCTCGAGATACTCGCGATGGATGCGCGTGACCAGGTCGGGGCAGGTGAGCACCAGCAGGTCGTTGTTTCCCTTGAGGTCCGAAGGCCAGTCGGCGAAGCGCTCCCCCCGGAACTCCTCCTCGGAGAGGCCGGCGTTCTGGAGCATGGTGCCCATGCCCCCATCGAGCATCAGGATGCGCTCGGCAAGACGTTCGATCAGGGTAGCGGTCTGGGCAGTGGGAACGGCGGCCATGGTGTGAATCGGTCTCCAGCGGGGTAGTGTCCGGGGGTCGCGGCCGCTGGGTGCCTCGGGGCATCTTCTGTGCAGCGGCCACTGTCAAGCCCGACATGGTACCAAACTGGCCGTGGCGGGGGCAGGTGGGTGCACAAAAACCCAGCAAATCAGTCGGGATTGTTTCGTCGCGTCCCGTGTCTTACCATTGGCAGCATCACTTTATCCGGTACGCAGCAACCACGCCGCTGCCGCGGACCGATAGCGACAGCTTCACAAGAGAGTGTCATGAGCGAACCGATCCAGATTACCGACAGTGCCCAGGACTACCTCGCCGAGCTGCTCGAGAAGCAGAACGTCGAGGGTATCGCAGTACGCATCTTCATCACCCAGCCGGGTACCCCCTATGCCGAGACCTGCCTGGCCTACTGCCGGCCCGGCGAGGAGGAGCCGACCGACGAGAAGCTGGAGCTGGCCAAGCTCGGCGTCTTCCTGGACAAGAACAGCCTGCCGTTCCTCGAGGAGGCGGTGGTCGACTTCAACGCCGACCGCATGGGCGGTCAGCTGACCATCAAGGCGCCCAACGCCAAGATGCCCAAGGTCAACGCCGACAGCCCGCTGGAGGATCGCGTCAACTACATCCTCTACAGCGAGATCAACCCCGGCCTCGCGGCTCATGGCGGCGAGATCAAGCTGGTCGAGCTGACCGGCGAGAACGTGGCCGTGCTGGCCTTCGGTGGTGGTTGCCAGGGTTGTGCGGCGGTGGACCTGACCCTCAAGGAGGGCGTCGAGCGCACCCTGATGGAGCGCATTCCGGAGCTGGGTGGCATCCGTGATGTCACCGACCATACCGACACCACCAACGCCTACTACCGCTAGGCGGGACCGACCCCTAGTCGACAGGAAGATAGGGCCAGCCGTGAGGCAGGCCCTGTGCCAACACAAGGGCCCCACCGATCGGTGGGGCCCTTGTGCTTGCGTCCGGTGAGATCACTGGGCGTCGTCGGTGGGCTCGCGCTTCTCGCTGCTCTTCTCTTCATCATCGGTATCACCCTCCGCCTCGTTACCCTTGGTCGTCGGCGTCTGCCACAGGCAGCGATGGAGCTGTTCCTCCAGGCTCCTGACGCGCTGGGCCTGGTCCTCCAGATGACGCTTCTGTTCGTCGATGCGCGCCTGAAGCAGCGCCTGCTCGTGGTGGCGAGTGTCCGCCAGCGACTCGGCCTGGCGCCGCGCCCAGTCGGTCTCGCGATGGCGCTTCTCCTCCTCGGCCAGCCGGGCACGCGCCTCCTGCAGATGTGACTCCTGGCGGGCGAGGCGCTTCTCCTGCTGCTCCTCACGGCCGGCCGCGGCCTTCTCCTGGGCCTGTCGCTCCTGGCGCGCCTGGTCGAGCAGCGCCATCAGGCGCGTCTCGGCACTTTCGTGGCGCTGCTCTTCTCGCGTCAGCTTCTCGCGATGCTCGGCTTCCCGGGCCTGCATGGCCTGCTGATGCTCGTCCGCCACCCGGGCCGCCTCGTCCCGATGACGCTGCAGCAGGGACTCCGCCTCGGCCAGTCGCGTGGCGAGGCGTTGCTCGGCCTTGCGGAGGGTCTCGTTATCCGCCTGACGGGTGGCCAGCTCAGCGCTGAGTGTCTCGAGTCGCTGTTCGGTGCCGGCCAGGTGGCTGGCCAATGCCGTTTCGCGCTGCCTGGCATCCTCGGCCTGGCGGTGGGCGTCGGCGGCAGCCTCACGGGCCTCCTCGATCTTGCGGTCCGCCTCTTCCCGATAGTGCGCCAGCGCCTGATTGGCGCTTTCCTGGGCCTGGCGCCACAGCCCCTCGGCGAGCTCCTGCAGGGCGGCCGGCATGCCGCGGGGCGGGGGCACGTCGCGGTTCTCCTCGCGCTGTTGCCGCCACTCGCGCAGGTGCTCGCTGATGGTGGTGAAGCTGCCGGTGCCAAGAATCTCGCGAATCTTCTGCACGCTGGGGGCGTCACCGCGGGTCAGCAGTTCATCGATGGCTCGCTGCACGTCTTTGTAGGTCACGCCACTGCGCGCCATGGGTCTCTCCTCGGCAGGAAGGGGGCGCGAGCCGGTGGATCGCAATGCCCCTCTGGGGTGTTTTCCGGCGCAGCATAGCGGGGATTGTCGATAAATGGAAGATTATTACATTATACGTAATACGTAAAATACGATATGAAATAGAGAGTAAAATCAAGATTACGCGGCTTATCTTGATTTATTGTTCGCTGGGCAGGGATACTGCGAGTGAGGAGTGAGGAGTGAGGAGTGAGGAGTGAGGAGTGGACAGAATGAGCCGTGAGCTGGTGTCGGCAAGCGCCTTGCCTGACCTGGCAGAGCTACCCGTAACCGGGCAGGGCGGTTATATCGCGGCGCGCAGCGATGCCGAGGCGGTGGCCGAATGGCTGGCGGAGTATCGGGCCAGCCCGAGGACACGGCGCGCCTATCGTCGCGAGGCCGAGCGCCTGCTGCTGTGGCTCGCCGAGCGGGACATGACGCTGAACCAGGTGAGACGCGACCATCTGGAGGGTTTCGAGGCATTCCTCGCCGACCCCCAACCTCGCTCGCGCTGGGTCGGGCCGCCGCGGCCTCGCCAGGCCGAAGACTGGCGCCCGTTTCGTGGCCCGCTGTCGCCGGCGAGCCGTCGCCAGAGCCTGGTGATCCTGCAGGGCATGTATGCCTGGTTAACCGAGGCGGGGTGGGTAGCCCACAATCCCTTCCGGTTGATGCGCGACAAGCGACGACGCCTGGACAATCGTCAGGGCAGCATAGAACGCTATCTGGAGGCGCCGCTATGGGAGTGGTTCTGGGGCTGGTTGACCGGCGCAGGCAGTCCAGCCATGGAGGAGGGCGGCTCACCGCGAGAGCGTTACCAGCGCCACCGGCGCCGCTTCGTGTTCGGCTTCGCCTACCTGCTGGCCCCGCGCATCAGCGAGATGAGCGCGGCGCGCATGGGCGACTTCCAGCGGCGGGAGGGGCGCTGGTGGTGGAACGTCGTCGGCAAGGGGAGCAAGACCGCCAGCATTCCGGTACCGCCCGACATGCTGACCCTGCTGACCGAGTGGCGTCTTGCCCTGGGCCTGAGCCCGGAACCCCAGCCGGACGATGCCACACCGTTGCTGCGCGCCCTGGATGGCAGGCGGGGCATCGGCGACAACCGCCTCTACCGGCTGATCCGCGAGACATTTCGCGAGGCCGCCGATGCCGTCGAGGAAACGCACGGGGAGGGCGCCCATGGCTGGGCGCTGCGGCTGCGCCAGGCGACCCCGCACTGGCTGCGCCATACGGCGCTGACCCATCAGGCCCAGGCCGGTGTCGAGCTGCGCTACCTCGCAGCCACGGCGCGCCATTCGAGGCTGGATACCACGGCCCGCTACCTGCACGCCGAAGACGAGGCGTGGCACCGCCAGCAATCGTTGCATGGCCTTGCCGAGCGAAGAGAGGGACGACAGGGGGCGGACGCCACCCGGGACGAGCCGGTATAATCGTGGCAAAGACCACGAAGGAGCTTTCATGACGATCGAGGCAACCGCCGAACAGGCGCAGCAGGAACTGATCGACGAGTTCGAGATGTTCGACAACTGGATGGATCGCTACCAGTACATCATCGACATGGGCAAGGCGCTGCCCGACTTCCCCGCGGAGTGGATGCGCGACGAGCTCAAGATCCAGGGCTGTCAGTCCAATGTCTGGATGCACCACGAGCGCCGCGGCGAGGTGGTGCACTTCGACGCCATCTCCGATGCCGCCATCGTCTCGGGGCTGATCGCCGTGCTGATGCGGATCTACAACGACCGGCCGGCCGCCGAGATCCGCGATACATCGCCGCACTTCCTCGCCGACCTGGGGCTCGACAAGCACCTCTCGCCGACGCGCAGCAATGGCCTCAACGCCATGCTCAAGCGCATCTACGAGGTGGCCGAGCAGGAAGCCGCCTGAGGCTCAGCGCTCCCGCTCGTCGTCTGCCGGCGGCCGGGGGCGAAAGTTCTCGTCGAGCTCGGGATCCTCGCGGCACAGCGCCTCGCTGGGGCCGCCGGGTACCGGGTCGATGCCGCCCTCGCAGCCGGGGTGGCAGCGCGCGATGCGGCGTGCGGCCATCAGCCCTCCCTTGAGCGACCCGTGCACCCGGATCGCCTCCACGGCATAGCTGGAGCAGCTCGGCCAGTAGCGACAGCGGGGCCCGAGCAGGGGGCTCAGGGTAACCTGGTAGAGCTTCACGAGGGCGATCATCAGCCAGGCCGTGGCCTGGCGCAACAGCCGCACCAGCTTGGCCAGCCAGGCCGCCAGGCAGGGCATCAGGCCTTGCCGTAGAGGGAATCGGGGTCGATCAGCGGGGCGCTGGTGATGCGTGCCGCGTCCTTCTCGAGGGCCACATAGAAACAGCTGCGGCGTCCGCTATGGCAGGCCGGTCCGGTCTGGTCCACCTGCAGCAGCAGGGTGTCGCCATCGCAGTCCAGGGCGGCGCTGACAAGGTGCTGCTGCTGGCCGGAACTCTCGCCCTTGCGCCACAGCTTGCCGCGTGAGCGCGACCAGTAGCAGACCCGCCCCGTGTTCAGGGTCTCTTCCAGCGCCTCACGATTCATCCAGGCCATCATCAGGACCTCGCCGCTGTCATGCTGCTGGGCGATGGCCGGGATCAGGCCGTCGGCATTGAAGCGGATGGCCGCAAGCACGTCGGCCAGCGCATGGCGGCTGTCGGCGGGGGCCCGTTCCAGGGCCTTGAAGGTGTCGGGCATGGGATTCTCCGCAGGATCGAGGTTCTCGCTGGTTGGGCTCAGTCGTCGGTGGCGCAGCAGGCATCGCAGCGTCCCAGCAGCTCGATGGTCTGACGCTCCACCCGGAAGCCCAACTGGCGGGCACAGCCGGAGAGCTGGGCATTGACCTCATCCAGGTGCAGCTCCTCGACACGCCCGCAGACGCGACAGATCAACAACTGGAAGCCGTGGGAGTGCTCGGGGCAGGGGCAGGCGACATAGGCATTGAGCGACTCGATGCGATGCACCAGACCCTGGTCGATCAGGAACTCCAGGGCACGATACACCGTCGGCGGCCTGGCCGAGGCGTGCTCGGTCGCCAGGCGGTCGAGCAGGTCATAGGCCTTGAGACCCCCGGGGGCGTCGGCAATCATCTCGAGCACCCGGCGGCGAATGGGCGTGAAGCGTGCGCCGCTCTGCTGGCACTGCCGCTCCGCCTGGAGCAGCAGGTTACGGGATTCGGTCATGGGACCCGTCGGCTGTGGATTCTATCGCCATTCTACGCGGCTGGGTGAGGGCGGGCCACCGAGGTTCAGGCCTCGGCGACGGCCTCGAGCTCGCTGCGCCGTGCGAAATGCTCGCGAGCGAAGGCCACCCGTGCTTCGGGCGACAGGCCCTCGGGCTGCTTCTCGACCAGGTCGAGACGACGCCTGAGCCCCTCGCCATTGGCCATCTGGATCGCCAGCCCCGGGCGCGCATTGAGCTCGAGCAGCATGGGTCCCTGGTCGCGGTCGAGCACCATGTCGGTGCCCAGGTAGCCGAGGCCGGTCATCTCGTAGCAGCCGGCGGCGAGCAGCAGCAGGGTAGGCCAGTCGGGGATGGCCAGACTGGCCAGCTCATGGCCGGTATCGGGATGGTCGTGGCGGGTACGGTCGAACTGCACGCCGCGAATGGCGGTACCGGTGGCGATATCCAGGCCCACCCCGACCGCCCCCTGGTGAAGGTTGGCCTTGCCGTCCGAGGCGGCGGTGGAGAGCCTCATCATTGCCATCACCGGATAGCCGCGGAAGACGATGACGCGGATATCCGGGACCCCCTCGTAGGTGTATTCGGAGAGGCTCTCGTCGAAGTTGATCAGCGCCTCGGCCAGCGCCACGTCGGGAGCACCGCCCAGCGAGTAGAGGCCGGAGAGGATATTGGAGACGTGACGCTCGATGTCTGCCAGCCGCATCCGGGCCCCGCTAGGCTTGATGAACTCGTCGCCCTCCACGCGCTCGATCACCAGGATGCCCTTGCCGCCACTGCCCTTGGCCGGCTTGATCACGAAGCCGTTGTGGCCGGCGAGCAGCTCGCCGATATGCTTGACGCCGAACTGGGTGGTGACGGTGCCGATCAGCGCGGGGGTGGTGATGCCGAAGCGCTCGGCGAGCAGCTTGGTCTGCAGCTTGTCATCCACCAGCGGATAGAGGCGACGATTGTTGTATCGCCCGATGTAGCGGATATTGCGCCGGTTCATGCCGATGATGCCCTTGGCGCGCAGCTTGCCGGGGGTCGTCCATTCACGCATGGCTCAATCCTCGGTGACCGGCTTGAAGCGACGCAGCTCCAGCAGGCGATAGCCGGTGTAGTTGCCGATCAGTAGGATCAGTGCCATCAGGATCAGCTGCACCCCCAGGAAGTTGAAGGTGATATGCCGCACCCAGGGGTTGTTCATGGCCAGAAAGGCCAGCACCGCGGTAATCAGGCTGCCGCCGCCCTGGATCAGCACCTGCTTGGGGCCTTCCTCTTCCCACAGGATCGACATGCGCTCGATGGTCCAGGAGAGGATGATCATCGGGAAGAAGGTGATGGTCAGGCCGGCATTGAGCCCGAACCGATAGGCGAGCACCGAGAACACCGAGATGATGCCGATCACCGTGATGATCACCGCCGTGACCCTCGCCACCAGCAACAGGTTGAGGTAGGAAAGGTAGCTGCGGATCACCAGACCCACGGCCACCACCAGCAGGAAGCCGATCAGCCCCGTGGCCAGGCTGGTCTGGATGAAGGCCAGGGCGATCAGCACCGGCATGAAGGTGCCCGACGTCTTGATCCCCACCAGGATGCGCAGCAGTACCACCACCAGCGCGCCGATGGGGATCAGCAGGATGGTCTGGAAGAGTGCCTGTTCCTCCAGTGGCAGGCTGTGGATGGAGAAGTTGAGCAGGGTGTCCTCGGCCAGCTGGTTGCGCACCGCGGCGGCCGCAGGCTGGTTGCGGGAGAGCATCGAGAAGGTGACCCGCGAGTTGGTGCCCCCCTGCACCTCGAGCACCGCCTGGCCACTTCCCTCCCAGATCAGCAGGTTATCCGGGCGACCCTGCTCTCCGTTCGCCGGGTCGAACAGCTTCCAGCTCTGGTCGTCGAATACCTGAATCCAGCTGGTCAGCGACTGACGGCGCCTTCCATCCTCGAGCAGCAGCCCGTTCACTTCCCGGGCGGGAACCCCTGCCTGGTTGAGCAGGCGAACCAGCAGGGGAGTGCGGTCGAACTGGGTCATCAGCAGGCGGGCATTCTCGCCCTGGCGCTCCGCGTCGAACTCATGGAACAGCTCGCGTGCGAAGGTGAAGGAGTCGGCGCTGCGACTCCAGGCGCGCTCGATCAGTTGCGCGGCCGCCGTGTCATAGGGACGCTCCCAGACGATGTCGCGGCGCAACGGTGGGGTCTCCAGGCGCGGTGGACGGCTGTCCGGTGCCACCAGGACCTGGGCGGTGTAGTAGAGCTGCTGGGAGCCGCTGGCCTCGCGAATCGACCACTGGGCGCGCCGGGCACCATCCTCCTCCACGAACGACAGCCCGAAGCCCGGTGAGGCGGTATGTTCGGTGAGCAGTCGGAAGCCTTCCTGGGTCGATGGCAGTGCCATGTCCACCAGCACCGGGTCGCCCAGCGCCGTGAAGTTGACCTGCGCTTCCACTTCCCACACCTGGCGCTGTTCGCCTGGAGTCCAGGGCACCTCGAGCTGGTAGTGACGGTGCAGGCTCATGGCCACGCCAGCCAGGAACAGGACGCCGACCAGCAGATAGAAGGGCAGTCGTGACATGGGTCTTCCTTGGCAGAGGGCGGTTGATGCGCGGATCAGCGCTCTTCGTTGTCGAGATCGGCGTCATCCTGATCGCGTCCAGCTTCCGATGCCGGCTGCCCACCAGGATACTCGGGACGCTCGTGGAGATAGCGCTCGGCCACGTCGACCACGGCGATATCCAGCAGGAAGCGCCTGCCCAGCAGGGCCGGGTAGTCGAGATGGGTGCGGTCGCTCAGGGTGAACTCCACCGGTTCGCGTATTGTGCCCAGGGTCATCATCAGCGTTACCACCGGGCGTGATTCCTCGCCGGTGGCCTGGATGATGCGCACCCGTCGCTCGATGGGGGCCTCGATCCATTCGTCACGCACCGCATCAACGACCACGTCATCGTCGGTCAGACCCAGCTTGAAACGAACCCAGTTCTCGCCGTCGCGCTCGAAGCGGGTGATCTCGCGGGCCGAGAGCGATGAAGTGTTGGCGCCGGAGTCGATCCGTGCCTTGAGGTAGGTGCCCACGTCGGGCAGGCCGATCCATTCGCTGCTGCCGAGCACCGTCTTGTTGGCCAGCCCCAGCTCGTCGGCGGCACACTCGCGCCTGACTACCACCGGCTCGGGTTTATCGACCGCGATGTTGTCCAGCCGGGAATTCATCCCGCGCAGCAGTGAACCTACTTCGCGAACATCACCGATCAGGGCATCCTGGCGGCTGGTGACCGAAGATATCTCGTTGCCCAGCCGCGACTGGTCGTCGCAGCGGGCACTCAGGGCATCCTCCAGCGCGTCCATTCGCACATGAAAGTCGGCCGGTGTCAGCGGCGCCGGCGGTTCGGGCTTGTCGGTCAGGGCAACACAGCCGGTGAGCAGCAGGGCGGATGTCGCAAGAGCGGCGCTCAACAGGGGATGGGGCATGGGGCAGGACAATTCCTTTGAACAGTGCGGGGATAATAATGAGTCGCCAAGCAGCTTGTCCAACATGCGGGCTTCAGGCTCGGATGGGGATAGTGGCAGCGGACCGTCCTCGATCCGTTCCGATATGCACTATTTAACATAATATACATTATACGAACTTGTTGGCCTCATCGCTTTGGACCGGAAACGACGCTAGCGCAGGCGCACCATTTTGCCTCTGGTAATCAGTGTCATGCATGGATGGCGCCCTGTCATCAGTACTGGTCACGCCGGCACGGGTCGGCTAGCCTGTTGCTGTACGCATATCATACAGAGGCTTTATCAATGTATAGGAAATGGCTGTCACGCCTGGCACTGCTGGGTGCCGCCCTGCTGCTGGCCGGTTGTACCAGCGTCGATATCGAGCGCTACGCCGGGACGCAACCGCGCCTGGATATCGCCGACTACTTCGAAGGCCAGACCCGCGCCTGGGGCATGGTGCAGGACTACAGCGGCGAGGTGCAGCGCCGTTTCACGGTGGAGATCGAGGGGCGTGTCGAGGGCGACACCCTGACCCTGGACGAGCACTTCGTCTATGACGACGGCGAGACCGATCGCCGGGTGTGGACCTTCGAGCGCGACGGCGAGGATCGCTGGCTGGGCACCGCCAACGATGTCGAGGGGCCCGTGACGGCTCGCCAGGCGGGGCATGTCTTCAACATGACCTACCGGCTGCCGGTGGAGGTCTCCGGCCGCGAGATCACCTTTACCCTGGATGACTGGATGTACCTGCAGCCCGACGGGCGGCTGATCAACCGCACGGCGATGAAGAAGTTCGGCGTGACCCTGGCCGAGATCACCATCGTCTTCACGCGAGGCGAGTGAATTCCCGATACGCAGCGGGCCCCGGCATCGCTGCCGGGGCCCGCTGTAGGTTTGTCTCGGCGATGCCGAGACGCTGCCGGCTTACTCGGCAGGCGCGTAGGAGCCATCCTCGCGGTGCACTTCCTTGCCAGTCAGGCCCGGGGTGAAGACACAGGCCAGGTGCATGGTCTTGGTGGCCCGCAGCAGGTGCTCGTCGTGCTGGTCGAGGATATAGATATCGCCCGGCTTGATCGGCCAGATCTTGCCGTCGGCCAGGGTCTCCACCTCGCCCTCGCCCTCGATGCAGTAGACCGCCTCGAAGTGATGCTTGTAGTGGATATGGGTCTCGGTACCCTCGAAGATCCGAGTGATATGGAAGGAGCAGTTGCCGCCATCATCGGCCAGCGACAGGCGGGTGCTGTCCCAGTTGCCGTTCTCGGCGGTGACCAGGCGGTCTGTCTTGCGGCACTCCTCGAGATTGCGAACGATCATATCTATCTCCTTGAAATTCGGTGGCGGCGCGATCGGTGATCAGGATCGGCCGAGTGCTGGCGGACCGCCGGGGCGGCCCGCTCAGGATATCAGCTCAGTGCCTGCTTGGCGCTCTGCTCGAGGATATCCAGCCCCTTCTGCAGGTCCTCCTCGGGAATGGTCAGCGGGCAGAGGCACTTGACCACTTCACCGTCCTGGCCGCTGGTCTCGATGACCAGGCCATTCTCGAACGCCTTGTGGGTGATCTTGTCGGCGATCTCGCCGCTGCCCACGTCGATGCCACGCATCAGGCCGCGGCCGCGCTCGGAGGCCTCGATGCCCTGCTCGCTGATCCAGGCAGCGATCCTGGCGAAGCGCTCGGAGACGATGTCGCCCTTGCGCTGCACTTCCTTGGCGAAGCTGTCGTCGGTCCAGTAGTTCTCGATGGCGGCGGCGGCGGTGGTGAAGGCCAGCGCGAAGCCGCGGAAGGTGCCGTTGTACTGGCCCGGCTTCCAGATATCGAGTTCGGGACGCATCAGTACCTGGGAGAACGGCAGGCCGAGGCCGGAGAGCGACTTGGAGTTGGTGACGATGTCCGGCACCACTCCGGCATGCTCGAAGCTGAAGAACTTGCCGGTGCGCCCGCAGCCTGCCTGGATGTCATCGACGATCAGCAGGATGTCGTGGGCACGGCAGATCTGCTCGAGGCGCTTGAGCCAGTCGAGGCCGCAGGCGTTGATGCCGCCCTCGCCCTGCACGGTCTCGACGATCACGCCGGCCGGCACGTCGAGGCCGCCGGACTTGTCACTGAGCAGCTTCTCGAAGTAGTCGAGGGTGTCGGTGCCGTCGCCCAGGTAGCCATCGTAGGGCAGGAAGCTGCCGCCCACGGTGGGCACGCCGCCGGTCGCCTCGCGGAACTTGCGGTTACCGGTGGTGGCGAGCGCACCCATGGTCACGCCATGGAAGCCGTTGGTGAAGGTCACGATGTTGTGACGCTTCTTGGCATTGCGGGCCAGGCGGATGGCCGCTTCGACGGCGTTGGTGCCGGTCGGTCCGGGGAACTGCACCTTGTAGTCCAGGCCACGCGGCTTGAGGATGATCTCCTCGAGGGCCTGGAGGTAGCGACGCTTGGCGGCGGTCCAGAAATCCAGGCCGTGGATGATGTTGTCCTCGGCCAGGTAGTCAAGCAGGGCCTGCTTGATCTTCGGGTTGTTGTGCCCGTAGTTCAGGGTGCCGGCACCGGCCAGGAAGTCGATATATTCGCGGCCATCCTCGTCGGTCAGGCGAGCATTCTGCGCCTTGGTGAAGACCACCGGGAAGGAGCGTGAATAGGTACGGACTTCGGATTCCATGCGTTCGAGGATCTGGGTCTGCATCGAGAGACCTCCTGTTGATGAGGAATGGATGTGCGTTAAGGCAGCGCGAGGCGTATGGACAACCTCGAGCGCAAACGAGAAGTGACGAGTGTCAGAGACGATCGGTCTGGAAGGGGCCGATCCTGACCAGGTTCTCGGGGTCGTGTTCGCCGCCGAGCTGGTCGGTGGAGAAGTATTCACGGCTGTTCAGCGGCGCCTGCCAGCGGTCGGCGAGACGGCGGAACAGGCCCCAGGAGGCCTGGTTGTCGGGGGTGATGGTGGTCTCGAGGTGGTGCACCTCGGCGAGCTCGGGGCGCGTCATGATGGCCTCGACCAGGCGCCGGGCCAGGCCGGTCCCGCGTGCCTTCTCGCCCACGGCAACCTGCCACAGGAAGTAGGTATCCGGGGCGTTGCTCTTCACATAGCCCGAGACGAAGCCGACGATCTCGCCCTCCTCGTCCGTGGCGACCGCGCAGGAATCACGAAACTGGGTGGCCAGCAGCAGGTAGGCATAGGCGGAGTTGACGTCGAGCGGGGGGCAGGACTTGACCAGTTCATAGATGCCCCAGCCGTCATCGGGGTTGGGCTTGCGGATGAACAGGTCGCTGGCTTCGGCGTCGACCACTTCGTCGGCCACGGTGGGCCGCGCGAGGTCGGCGGAAGGCGTGAAGGGCTCGGTTGTTGTCATCATGGGCGGTGTTCGCTTCGGCGATGTCGGGAGGGATTATACCAAGCGCCCGGCAAATCTCAAATCTGGGATTATTTTGCAGGGCATGATCCATAATAAAAAATTATGCGAGCGTCTCGGCGGGCAGTCGATTCCGCTCGGCGACTCGACCCACACGGCTGTTGTGACTGCCATCGGGCAGCGCTCGGATGACCTGCCCTGCCTCTTCAGTCTAGTCCAACCGGCCGATGGCAGCGCCAACGCAAGGAGCCGCCCGAAGGCGGCCCCAGGGTAGCGCTCAGCGCCGGGTCGGCGTGCGCATGGTGACGAACTCCTCGGCGCCGGTCGGGTGGATACCCACGGTGGCATCGAAGTCAGCCTTGGTGAGCCCGGCCTTCACGGCGATGCCGATCCCCTGGATCACCTCGCCGGCCTCCTCACCCACCATGTGGGCGCCTACCACCACGTCGCTCTCGTCAGCGACGATCAGCTTCATCAGGCAGCGCTCGGCACTCCCCGACAGGGTGTGCTTCATGGGGCGGAAGTCGGCGCTGTAAACGCGGATCTCGCCGAACTGCTCCCGTGCCTCCTCCTCGGAGAGCCCCACGGTACCGATATTGGGGTGGCAGAATACCGCGGTGGGGATATTGCGGTAGTCCAGCGCGGCAGGCGGCGGCGTGTCCTCGAAGTGGCAGCGCACCAGGTGCATGGCCTCGGCCAGCGCCACCGGGGTAAGTTCCGGCCCGCCGGTGACATCGCCCAGGGCCAGCACCGAGGGCAGCGAACTCTCGAAGCGCTCGTTGACCTTGATATAGCCGCCGTCGTCCAGCGCCACGCCCAGGGTGTCCAGTCCCAGCCCCTCCAGGTGCGGGCGGCGCCCGGTGGCGGCCAGTACCGCATCCACCTCCAGGACCTCGCCGTCGGTCAGGGTCACCGCCAGCCCCCCTTCGACCTTGTCGATGCGTTCGATGTTGGTCTCGAAATGCAGCTGGACCCCCTTCTGGCGCATCTGGTCGCGGGTGAATTCGCGCACCTCGTGGTCGAAGCCGCGCAGGAACAGCTCACCGCGGTAGATCAGGTGGGTGTCGCTGCCCAGGCCATTGAAGATGCTGGCGAACTCCACGGCGATATAGCCGCCGCCCAGCACCAGGAAGCGCTCGGGGAAGCTCTCCAGGTCGAACACCTCGTTGGAACTCACGGCCAGCTCGCTGCCGGGAAATTCCGGCACCCAGGGCCAGCCCCCCACGGCGATCAGGATCTTCTCGGCGCTGTGCACCTCGTCGCCTACCGCGAGACGATGGGCGTCGAGCAGTCGGGCACGGCCATTGATCAGGCGCACGCCGGCACCGTCGAGCAGCCGGGCATAGATGCCGTTGAGCCGCTTGATCTCGCCCACCTTGTTGTCACGCAGGGTCGGCCAGTCGAAGCTCGGCGCCTCGGCCAGTCGCCAGCCGAAGCCCTCGGCATCCTCGAAGGCGTCGTGGAAGTGGGCGGCGTAGGAGTAGAGTTTCTTGGGCACGCAACCCACGTTGACGCAGGTGCCGCCCAGGTAGCGGTCCTCCGCCACGGCCACCCGGGCACCGGCAGCCGCGGCGGTGCGCGCCGCCCTCACGCCGCCGGAGCCGGCGCCGATCACGAAGAGGTCCCAGTCGTAGGTGGATGATTCGAGGTCGGACACGGTGTCGCTCCTTGTCGTGGGCGCTGGGCCCTGGATTCGATGCGGCGATGATAGCAGCGATGGCGTGGCAACGGCATGGCGGCAACGCGTCGCATCAGGGCGGCTTGTTGACCGCTCCCCGGGGGGACGGTAAAAGAGGCGCCAACTCTCACTACCTCTTCACTTGAATCGAGGCCAATCATGAGAAAGGAAATCGAGACCCTTCTGGAGAACAACCGCGCCTGGGCCGAGGACGTCAGTCGCGACGATCCTGATTTCTTCAATCGCCTGTCGAACCAGCAGAATCCCGACTATCTGTGGATCGGCTGCTCGGACAGCCGGGTGCCCGCCAACCAGATCATCGCCCTGCCCCCCGGCGAGGTCTTCGTGCACCGCAATGTCGCCAACCTGGTGCACCACAATGACCTCAATGCCCTCTCCGTCCTGCAGTATGCCGTGGACGTCCTCAAGGTGCGCCATATCATGGTGGTGGGCCACTACGGCTGCGGGGGGGTGCGTGCCGCCATCGAAGGTGGCGACAACGGCCTGGTCGACAACTGGCTGCATTCGGTTCGCGAGCTCTACTACCAGCATCGCGACGAGCTGGCACCGCTACCGCTCGATGAGCGTGTCGACCGCATGTGCGAGCTCAATGCGCGCGCCCAGGTGACCCGCCTGAGCCGCACCAAGATCATCCAGCACGCCTGGCAGCGCGGCCAGCAGATCTGGCTTCACGGCTGGGTCTACGGGCTGGCCGACGGCCGCGTCAAGGATCTCGACTGTACCATCGCCGGCCTCGACGAGGCGGCGGACCTCTATCGCATCAGGCGTGCCACCCTCGCTGGCTGAGCACCGCGGCGGGCCATTCACCCGGGGCGGGTGGATGGCCTGCTGATATTCAACTTTCGTATTAGCTCATGCTGCTCGATTCATCATGCGCATGACGCCAGTCGGAATTTCGATTGTGCCGTGCCCTGTCGTGTCTCTATGTTGAAGGTTGCAACGCCCGTGCGCGGTGATCGCGCACCAACAACAACCTCGAAAGGGAACCCGACATGAAGTTCAAGCGTACCCTCCTGGCCGCCGTCGTCGGCGCCACCATGACCGGCGCGGCCCTGCTGCCGGCCACCGCCAGTGCGGAGACCACGCTGCGCATGGCCTACGATGCCGACCCGGTCTCGCTGGATATCCATGAGCAGCTCTCCGGCGGCATCCTGCAGTTGTCGCACATGACCCACGACCCGCTGGTCCGCTGGACCCAGGACCTGGAGTTCGAGCCGCGCCTGGCCACCGCCTGGGAGCAGGTCGACGACACCACCATGCGCATGACCCTGCGCGAGGGCGTCGAATTCCACACCGGCAACGCCTTCACCGCCGAGGATGTGGTGTGGACCGTCGAGCGCCTCAAGCGCAGCCCCGACTTCAAGGCGATCTTCGCGCCCATCGAGAGCGTGACCGCCGTGGACGCGGCCACCGTGGAGTTCAAGACCGCCGAGCCCTACCCGCTGCTGCTTAACCTGGCCACCTACATCTTCCCGATGGACAGCGAGTTCTACAGCGGCACCGACGAGGATGGCGACCCCAAGGACGAGATCGTCAAGAACGGCAACTCCTTCGCCTCCGCGAACCTCTCGGGTACCGGCCCCTACACAGTGGTCGAGCACCGCAAGGGCACCCGCATGGAGTTCGAACGCAACCCGAACTACTGGGACAGCGAGTCGCCGGGCAACGTCGACACCATCGTGCTGACCCCGATCAGCGAGAACGCCACCCGTGTGGCCGCCCTGCTCTCCGGTGACGTCGACTTCATCGCCCCGGTACCGCCCAACGACCTGGAGCGCGTGCGCGAGAGCGAGGATGCCAAGCTGGTCACCATGTCGGGCACCCGCATCATCTTCTTCCATATGGACCAGAATCGCGTCGAGGCCTTCCAGGATCCGCGCGTGCGCCAGGCCTTCGACTACGCGGTGAACCAGGATGCCATCGCCGACCGTCTGATGAAGGGCTTCGCCACCCCGGCGGCGCAGTTCTCCCCCGAGGGCTATGCGGGCCATATCGAGTCGCTGGAGCGTCGTTACGACCTGGAAAAGGCCCAGGCACTGATGGAGGAAGCGGGCTACGCCGACGGCTTCGAGATCACCATGATGGCGCCCAACAACCGCTACGTGAACGACGCCAAGATCGCCCAGGCGGTGGCCACCATGCTGGCGCGCATCAACGTCGACGTGGATCTCAAGACCCTGCCCAAGGCGCAGTACTGGGGCGAGTATGACGATCGCGCCGCCGACATGATGATGATCGGCTGGCACGCCGACACCGAGGACAGCGCCAACTTCCACGAGTACCTCACCGCCTGTCCGGATGCCGACAGTGGCGCCGGCCAGTACAACGCTGGCAACTACTGCAACCCGGAGCTCGACAAGCTGGTCGCCGAGGCCAACCTCGAGGTCGACCTCGAGAAGCGCGCCGAAATGCTCCAGCAGGTCGAACAGACCCTCCATGACGAGGCCGCCTTCGTGCCCCTGCACTGGCAGGATCTGGCCTGGGCCGCGGCACCCAACGTCAATATCGAGCCGGTACTCAACGTGATGAACTTCCCCTACCTCGGGGACCTGGTCATCGACGAGCAGGAGTGATCCCGACGCCGGCCCGCCGGGCCGGCGTCATCCCGATCATTCGCTACCCCAGACAACGAGCGACGCACTCCGGCCGCGAGTGCGTCGCCGCCTGTACGCCCACAGGACACCTTCATGATCGCCTTCCTGATCAAGCGCCTATTCCATGCGCTGCTGGTGATGTTCGTCATCAGCATCATCGCCTTCTCCATACAGGACAACCTCGGCGACCCCATCCAGCAGATGGTCGGCCAGTCGGTGCCGGAGAGCGAGCGCGAGGCCCTGCGCGAGGAGCTCGGCCTCAACGACCCCTTCCTGGTCCAGTACCTGCGCTTCGCTAAGAACGCCGTCCAGCTCGACTTCGGCTACTCCTACATCTTCAACGAGCCGACCACCGAGGTGGTGCTGCGCCACCTGCCGGCGACCCTGGAGCTGGTAGCCGCCACCACCCTGCTGATCGTGCTGCTGTCCGTGCCCATAGGGGTCTACAGCGCCATCAAGCCGCGCGCCCTGCTGTCGCGATTCTTCATGGGGGTCTCCATCGTCGGTATCTCGATTCCGGTGTTCCTTACCGCCATCGTGCTGATCCAGCTGTTCGCCATCGGCGTGACCTGGACCCCCTTCCCCGCCGATACCGGCTGGGGCAGCTGGCTCAACGATCTGATCACCACCGAGGGCGGGATGCCCGCCTACGGACGCGGTGATCCGGTGCATGTCTTCGGCACCTGGTATACCAACTTCGCCTCCACCGATGGCCTGGTCTATCTGGTGCTGCCGGCCATCTCGCTGGCCTCGATCATGCTGCCGCTGTTCATCCGCCTGATCCGCGCCGAGATGCTCGAGGTGCTGCAGTCGGAGTACGTCAAGTTCGCCCGTGCCAAGGGCATCAGCCTGCGACGCATCTACTTCCTGCACGCACTCAAGAACACCATGCTGCCGGTGATCACCGTGGGCGGGGTGCAGATCGGCACCCTGGTGGCCTACACCATCCTCACCGAGACGGTATTCCAGTGGCCCGGCATGGGGCTGATGTTCCTCAATGCGATCAATCGCTCGGATATCCCGCTGATCGTCACCTACCTGATGATCGTGGGCCTGATCTTCGTGATCACCAACACGCTGGTCGACCTGATCTACGGCCTGGTCAACCCCACCGTCAAGCTGACAGGCAAACCCGCATGACTACCCAGACCTCCCCCCAGCAGAGTGCGCCCCTGCCGAGCCGCTGGGAGCGCCTGCGCGACTCCTACCTGCTCTACAGCTTCAAGCGCGACCCGATCGCCCAGCTGAGCCTGCTGGTGTTCATCGTCTTCGTGGCCTGCGCCGTGCTGGCGCCCTGGCTGGCGCCGATGAACCCCTATGACCTGGCGCAGATCGACATCATGGCCTCGGAGCTGCCGCCCTTCTGGATCGACGGCAGCGACCCCGCCTACCGAATGGGTACCGACGCCCAGGGGCGTGACCTGCTCTCCACCATCCTGTATGGCGCCCGGGTGTCGCTGATCATCGGCTTCGGCGCGGTGGCGCTGCAGGCGCTGCTGGGCGTGGTGTTCGGCCTGCTGGCCGGCTACCTGGGCGGACGCATCGACGCCTTCCTGATGCGTCTGGCCGACATCCAGCTCTCCTTCTCCACCCTGATGGTGGCCATCGTGGTCGGCGCCCTGGTCAAGGCGATCTTCGGCAGCGCCACCTTCAGCGCCTATGCGGTGCCGCTGCTGGTGCTGATCATCGGGCTGGCCGAGTGGCCCCAGTATGCGCGCACGGTGCGCGCCTCGGTGCTCGCCGAGAAGGGCAAGGAGTACGTGGACGCCGCACGCACCATGGGCCTGCCCAGCCGGCGCATCATGTTCCGCCACATCCTGCCCAATACCCTGTCGCCGATCTTCGTCATCTCCACGGTGCAGGTGGCCAACGCCATCATCTCCGAGGCCGCCCTCTCCTTCCTGGGGCTGGGGATGCCGGAGACCCACCCGTCGCTGGGCTCACTGATCAAGTCAGGCTTCGACTACATCCAGTCGGGCTCGTGGTGGATCACCCTGATCCCGGGGGCGGTGCTGGTGGTGCTGGTGCTGGTGATCAACCTGCTCGGCGACTGGCTGCGCGATGTTCTCAACCCGCGACTCTACAAGGGCTGATGCCATGTCTCTTCTTGAAGTCAACAACCTCGACGTGCGCTTCGCCCTGCGCCGTGGCGACGTCAAGGCGCTGCGCGACGTCAGCTTCTCCCTGGACCGCGGCGAGCGGCTGGGTATCGTCGGCGAGTCCGGCGCCGGCAAGTCGGTGGCGGCATTCACCCTGCTCAACCTGATCGCCAGGCCCGGTTATATCGCCGGCGGTAGCATCCGCTTCGATGGCCAGGAGCTGACCGGGATGAGCGACCGCGCCCTGCGCAGGATCCGCGGCAACCGCATCTCGATGATCTTCCAGGACCCGATGATGACGCTCAATCCGGTGCTCTCCATCGGCGAGCAGATGGTGGAATGCCTCAAGGCGCACCGCCGCATCGGTAGCCGCGAGGCCCGCGCCATCGCCCTGCGCAAGCTCGAGCAGGTGCATATCCCCTCCCCGGAGGCGCGCCTGGACCAGTACCCCCACGAACTCTCCGGCGGGATGCGTCAGCGGGTGATCATTGCCATCGCCCTGCTCCTCGATCCGGACATCATCATCGCCGACGAGCCCACCACGGCGCTCGATGTCACCATCCAGGCCGAGATCATGGACCTGCTGCTGGAGCTGTGCGAGAAGCACAACGTCGGCCTGATCCTGATCACCCACGACCTCGGCGTGGTCAGCCAGGTGACCCAGCGCATGCTGGTGATGTACGCCGGCCGGGTGATCGAGCAGGGCCCGACCCGCGAGATCATCAACGACCCCCAGCACCCCTATACCCAGGGATTGATGAACGCCCTGCCGCAGATGGCCACGCCGGGCAGCCGACTCAACCAGATTCCCGGCAGCATGCCGTCGCTGGACAACCTGCCCAGCGGCTGCGCCTTCCATCCGCGCTGTGGCTTCGTCACCCGCCCCGACGGCAGCGAGCGATCCGCCTGCCGCACCCGGGTGCCCGAGTTCGTGGCCTCCGGCAACTGCCGGGTGGCCTGCCATATGGTGGCCGAGATGCTCGATCAGGAACGCATTCCGGCGGAGGAGACGCCCCGATGACTGCTACTGCTACCCTCACCCGTCCAGCCGCCGCCGCTGCCGAAACCCCGCGTCCGCTGCTCGAGATCCGCGGCCTGGAGAAGCGCTTCTCGCTCTCCGGCGACTTCCTCGAACAGCTCAAGTTCAAGGGCGGCAAGCTGGTACGCGAACAGGAGTATGTCCACGCCATCAACGGCGTGGATCTGGAGATCCAGCGCGGCGAGGCCCTCTGTGTGGTCGGCGAGTCGGGCTGCGGCAAGTCCACGGTGGCGCGCACCGTGATGGGCCTGCTGCATCCCACGTCAGGCGAGATCCACTACGACGGCCAGCGCATCGACAACCTCTCGACCCAGGCGCTGATGCCCTATCGCCGACGCATGCAGATGATCTTCCAGAACCCCTATGCGTCGCTGAACCCACGCATGACCATCCAGCAGACCCTGGAAGAGCCCATCCGCCTGCACCACCCCGACTGGAGCCGCCAGCGGGTCCGCGACCAGGTCGACGAGGTGATGGCGTCGGTGGGCATCGCCGCCGACTGGGGCAAGCGCTATGGCCACGAGTTCTCCGGCGGCCAGCGCCAACGCATCGCCATTGCCCGGGCGCTGGCCGTGGATCCGGAGTTCATCGTCGCCGACGAGCCGATCTCGGCGCTGGACGTCTCCATCCAGGCCCAGGTGCTCAACCTGCTGATGGATGCCCGCCAGGAGCGCAACCTCACCTACCTCTTCATCACCCACGACCTCGCCGTGGTGGAGCACTTCGGCACCCGGGTGGCGGTGATGTACCTGGGACGCGTATGCGAAGTGGCGCCCACGGCGACGCTCTTCGCCACGCCGCGCCACCCCTACACCCGGGCGCTGATGTCGGCGATCCCACGCCTCGAGGACGACCGGCCGCAGCATATCCGTCTCGAGGGAGAGGTGCCCACGCCGGTCCACCTGCCTTCGGGCTGCGTCTTCCATGCGCGTTGTCCGCATGCCAACGCCCGCTGTCGCCAGGAGGTGCCCGAGTTGATCGCGCGGGACGATGGTAGCCGGGTCGCCTGCCATGGCGTCGAGGAGGGCCGCATACAGTGAGCCGGCAAGGCATCTGGCATAATGCCCCTTTGGCACGGCGTCGGGAGAGGATATGGAGCTGCGCTGGCTCGAGGACTTCATAGCGCTGGCGCGCACGCGGCACTTCTCGCGAGCCGCCGAGCAGCAGAACGTCACCCAGCCGACGTTCTCTCGCCGCATCAAGCTGCTCGAGGAGGAGATGGGCACGGTGCTGGTCAACCGCCAGACCCTGCCCCTCTCGCTGACCCCGGCCGGTGAGGAGTTCCTGGACCTTTGCCATACCGTCACTCAGCGCGTCGATGAGAGCAGGCGACGCCTCGCCCAGCTGGCCGACCAGCACGCCGGGCGCATCCGTCTGGCGGCGCCCCAGAGCCTGCTGAGCCACTTCCTGCCCGCCTGGCTGGGCCAGTGGCCGGTGCCGCCGCCGATCACTCCGGACCTGCGTGCCACCGGCTGGCTGGTGGATGACTTCTTCCGTGCCCTGGCCCGCGACGAGTGCGACCTGTTGCTGTGCTACTGGCCATGCACCCCCTGCGGTATCGAGCCGGACCTGCAGGAGACCCTCTCCTGCCGGCTCGCCGGCGAGCGGTTGGTTCCCGTCTCGCAACCGGAGGCCGATGGGAGCCCCCGCTTCGCACTGGAAGGCGCCTCGCGCCTGCCGCTGATCGCCTATCATCCCCGCGGGCTGACCGCCGGTGCGATTCGCGCCCACCTCGCCCGGATCGATGACACCCCGGATTTCAGCATCCTCAACGAGAGCATCCAGAGCGGCAATGTCCGCGAGCTGGTCGCCCTGGGCTACGGCCTGGGCTGGCTGCCCGAATCCAGCGTGCGCGGAGCACTGGCCAGAGGCGAGCTGGTGCCGGCCGGTGGCGAGCGCTGGCAGGTGCCGGTGGAAATACGTCTGTTCCGACGCGCCGATAACCGGCAGCCGGCGGTGACGGCCCTGTGGGATGCCCTCGCTACCCTTCCCCCACCCGAATGAGCGGAGCGCCATCATGACATCCGATCTCGACATCCTGCAGGAGCGCCACCTCGACGCCCTGGAGCGCGACTACGCGCAGATTCTCGCCCACCACTCCCTGGACGGTGTGCTGATCCACAGCGGTCACCCGCGCGCTCACTTCGGCGACGACCAGGAGGCGAGCTTTGCTGCCTACGGCCACTTCGTGCACTGGACCGGCCAGGCCCAGCTGGCCCACAGCTGGCTGCTGGTGCGACCCGGCCGGACACCACTTCTCTATCTGCATGCCCCGGAGGATTTCTGGCACCTGCCCGCCGCCCTGCCCGACGAGGCCTGGGTAGCCCGCTTCGAGGTCGAGCGTGGCCGCTTCGAGACGCCCCCGGTGCTGCCTGCCGGTCGCTTCGCTGTAGTCGGGGACGTCGATGCCGCCACGGCCCAGGCGCTGGGAGCACAGGCCAACCCACCCGGCCTGGTGGCGGCGCTGGATGAGCTCAGGGTGCGCAAGAGCGAATATGAGGTGGCCTGCATCGGTGAGGCCAATCGATGCGCCCTGCTGGGCCATACTGCCGCCCGGCGCTGTTTCCTGGAGGGCGGTGCCGAGCTGGATATCCAGCTCGCCTATCTCGGCGCCTCCCGCCAGCGCGAGGGCGAACTGCCCTACGCCAATATCATCGGGGTCAACGCCCACGGCGGGGTGCTGCACTACCAGCACTATGATCGCCAGGCGCCCGGGTTGCGTCACAGCCTGCTGGTCGATGCCGGTCATCGCCACCGCGGCTACTGTGCCGATATCACCCGTAGCTGGGCCGGGCCCGATGCCGACCCGGCCTTCCAGCCGCTGGTCGACGGGGTCACCGCCATCAAGGATCGGCTGGGCGCGGCCCTGGCCCCGGGTGTCAACTTCGTTGCACTGCAGGTGAGGATGCACCGGGAGCTTGCCGAGCTGCTGATGGACCAGGGGATCGTCCGCGGTTCCGCCGAGAGCGCGGTGGAGAGCGGCCTGACCCGCGCCTTCTGCCCCCACGGCCTGGGCCACCTGCTCGGCGTCCAGGTCCACGACGTGGCCGGGCGCATCGATGCGGCGGGCCGGCCGCTGCCGCCGCCCGAGACCCACCCGGCGCTGCGCCTGACCCGGTCACTGGAAGCGGGCATGGTGGTGACCATCGAGCCGGGGTTCTACGTGATCCCGATGCTGCTGGCACCCCACCGCGGGCGGGCTGACGTCGACTGGGGGCTGGTCGAGCGACTGGCCGGCCACGGCGGCATTCGCATCGAGGACAACCTGGTAGTCACCGCGGATGGGGCCCGCAACCTGACGCCCAGTGACGCGGGCTGAGCATGGCCCGCCGGGGCCTCAGCCGATCGGGCAGCTGACCCCGGTGCCGCGCAAGCCGCAGTAGCCGCCGGGGTTCTTGTGCAGGTACTGCTGGTGATACTCCTCGGCGTAGTAGAAGTCGCCAAGCGGGGCGATCTCGGTGGTGATGCGCCCGCCGCCGGCCCGGGTCAGGGCCTGCTGGTAGGCATCCCGGGTACGCTCGACGACCGCCTGCTGGGTTTCGTCCTGGGTGAGGATGATCGAGCGGTACTGGGGACCGATATCGTTGCCCTGGCGGTCACCCTGGGTAGGATCGTGGGCCTCCCAGAACACCTGCAGCAGACGCTCGAGGTCGATCTCGGCGGGATCGAAGATCACCCGCACCACCTCGGCATGGCCGGTGCGCCCCGTGCAGGTTTCCTCGTAGGTCGGATTGGGGGTGCTGCCGCCGGCGTAGCCCACGGCGGTGACGTAGACGCCGGTCAGCTGCCAGAACAGCCGTTCGGCGCCCCAGAAGCACCCCAGACCCAGCACGATCTGCTGCATGCCCTCGGGCAAGGGTGGCAGCATGCCGCGGCCGTTGACCGCATGCACGCCGCTGATGGCAAGCGGTGTCGCGCGTCCGGGCAGGGCCCGGCTGGGATCAAGCGTCATGGCGTTCTCCTTCTCAATACTGTTCGCTATTCATCGTCCAGGATCCGCGGATTGCCGGCACGGCTGAAGGTGTAGACCAGGTCGACCGCCTGGGCAGCACCGGAGACCGCCTCCAGGTAGAGGCTGCGCCAGATGTTGTAGCGCAAGGTAAGCTCGGCGATGGGCGAGAAGACCCCCACACCATAGCGCACCTCGAGATCGTCGGTCAGCTGGCCACTGAGGGTCACCTGGCTGTCCTCGCCGCTGCCGGCGGTGTCCAGGGTCAGGTCGGAGACGCCAAAGGCTTCACCGATGCCGCCCACCGCGCCGCCGGCCTGCCCCACCGCCATACCCACCAGCGCCGAGGTCAGGGCGCCATCGGTGTCGCTGTCGTTGGGCGCGCGGCCGCGCAGCAAGTAGGAGAGCGCGCTGGCCTCGTCCATGGCTGGCTCCGAGAACACCCTCAGCTGCGGCGAGGCGGCACTGCCGGTCACGCGCAGGCCGGCGATCACCCCATCCTGGGTGGCATCGGGGTTGCGCACCGCCTCGAAGTTGAGCAGCGGCTGCCCGGGCGGGCCGCTGAACAGCAGCTGCCCCTCGCGGATCAGCAGGTCTTGTCCATAGGCGCGGAAGCGACCATCCACCAGGCTGACGTCACCGAACAGCTGCACCGGGCCGTCCTGCTGGCGCACCTCCAGGGTACCGGAGAGGCCGGACTCCAGCCCGTAGGCTGAGAGCTGCATGTCCGGGCCGAGGCGCAGCCCGATCTGCACATCCAGTGCCATGCCCGCCCTGGCCATGGCGTCGGCGGTATCCTCGCCGTTGTCATCCCCTGTCGCGGCCCGCTCGGCCTCGCGCCGGGCGCGCTCATCGTCCTCCCGCGTGATGATCACCTCGTCGGGGCTGGGGGCGACCGCCGAGGCGGGCAACTCGCCGACCTCCAGCCGCGCCCAGGGAACCTGGACATCGCCGCGCACCTGCAACAGGGTCGGTCGTGCGCGAATCTCTAGGTCGGGGGCGATGCGTAGTCTCCCGAACTCGGGCAGTACCGCCAACACCGGCTGCTCGCGGCCACGCAGGGAGACGTCGGCGCGCCAGTCGTCCGCCGAGGGCCAGGCGGCGTCGCCATCGATCGAAAGGCGCCCCTCCTCGGCGGCGATATAGCCCTGGATGCTCGCCGCCGTGCCGGCCAGCTCGATGCCTACCTCACCGTCGCGGACCTCCACGGGCACGTCGGCACCGCTGGCCTTGAGCCCGCTCAGATCGATGCGCCCGCGCATCTCCGGCGCCTCGAGGCGACCCGCCAGATCGATGTCACCAGCGAGGCTCCCCTCCAGGGTCTCCATGCCGGTGACCAGGCTGCGATAGGGCGCCAGGCGCAGACCCTCGAGGGCAAGGTTGCCCGTCAGGCGCCCGTCCCCGGCGGGGTCGTCGATCCGCGCTTCAAGCGCCAGGCTGCCGGCCTGGTCGAGGCCCAACTCCATGGCGATCTCGGCATTCTGCTCATCGGCACTGAACCGGCCGCCGAGGCGTGCCTCGGGCAACGACCAGGGCTGGCCATAGGCATCCTGTCCATCCAGGGCCAGGCGACTTTGCAGGCGACCGTCCGCCCGCCAGCTACCGCCGTCGCCCCAGCCGGCATCGAGATCCAGCTCGGTCACGCCTTCGGCCGACCAGGCCTCCGGCAGGAAGGGATCGAGCAGTGCCATGGGCACCTCCTCGATCCTGAGGGTGACTTCACCGCCCTCCGCCGAGGCAGCCATGGGCTCGACCAGGCACAGGCTGCCGCCCTGGCGTCGGCTCAGGCAGAACGGTTGCACCCGGGCACTACCCTGCTCCAGGTCGGCGGCGAAGAGCGCGGGGCCGTCGAGGCGCAACTCGCCCTGCTCGGCATCGACCTCGAGGCTGGAGAGCTGGCCCGCATAGCGGGTGCGCGCCTGGTCGAGCCCCCCTTCCAGCACCAGGGCGGCACGGGAGAGCGGCATGCCGGATGGCGCCGCGGCGTCCAGGGTCAGGCGGTGCTCGGAGAGTCGGCCATCCAGGGCTAGGGCGATCTCGTCGAGGCGCTGGCCGCCGGCCTCGAGGCCGGCAATCTCCAGGCCCACCTCCATGGCCGGATCCTCGAGCCCGCTGACCCACCCGACCAGGCTGAGCCGGCGAAGCCGGTTATCGGCGAAGGCCAGCGAGTCGCCGGCGAGATCCAGGTCCAGGCCGGGCGCCTCCAGGCTGCCCTCGGCCTCGATCCGACCGCTGATGCGGCCCGACAGAGCCTCGTGCAGGCTGGCCAGGTCCGGCATGTCGATCTCACCCGAAAGGTCGATGCTCGGCTCGCTTACCTGCCCGGCCAGCTGCAGGCGGTTCTCACCCTGGCGGAAATCCAGGGTGGTGACATCCCAGCGCATCTGGCTGTCACCCTCGAGCTCGGCTCGCAGGGCCAATGACCGCTCCTGCAGTTCGCCGTCGATGGCCAGGTTCGGTACCGCCAGGGTCCAGCCTTCATCGGTCTGGCGGAAACGCGCTTCCACGTCGCCGTCGAGGCGGCCGGGCAGGCCCTCCACGAAGCGGCCGGGGTCGACGTTGTCGAGGCGAGTCTCGGCATCCACCGTGACGCCATCGGTCCAGGCGACACGCCCCCGGCTGACCACAGAAGCGTCGCCGAGGGAGAGCGACAGCGGTGTCCAGGCAAACTGGCCGAGATCACCGCTGCCGGTCAGGGCGAGACGCGTGTAGGGGAGCTGGGGGCCCTCGGCATTGAGCGAGGCGGCGATCCGGTAGTCGACCAGGCTGCCTTCCAGGCGCAGGGCCAGGTCCTCGACCAGCCAGGGCTCGATAGCATCGCCCTGCTCGTCGACGCTGCCCGGCAGTGGCCACTGCACCAGCTCGCTCGCCAGGCCGGCGGTAAAGGGCAGGGTCGGATCCAGGACATCGAGACGCGCATCCAGGGCCAGATCGACCGGGCCGCTGAGTTCCAGGCGCACCAGCAGGTCTGCCAGGCTGCCATCGAGGCCCAGCTCGATACGCTGCCCGGCCAGCGCCGGCATGATGTCGGGAAGCCACAGGGCGCTCTCCAGGCGCAGCTCCAGGGGGTAGTCGCCAGTCAGGTCGACGGCGGCCGCCAGGCTGGCGTCGCCATCGCGGGTGGAGATATCCAGCGGGCGCACCTCCAGGGAGTGCCCCTCGCCGAACAGCGACAGGGCAAGGCGCTCGACCCCGTACTCCACGGCGCCCTCCACCGCACTGTCCTCCACCAGCAGTTCCGGCACCTCCACGCGCAGCGGCAGGGTCACCTCAGGCAACTCGCGGCGTGGCTCCTCCTCCAGGGCGCTGGCCGCCAGTCCCTCGGCGGGAGCGGCCACCTCGTCGGGGAGTGGCGAGCGCACCGTGATGGCGGCGTCGATGGCCTCGGCGGCGAGGCGCGGGCCTTCGTATTCGCCCTCGCCCAGTGCCAGCCGAGCACCGGGCGACAGCGGCAGCAGCAGACGGGTGCCGACCAGGCGGGTGGGCAGCAGGCTGAGCGTATCGCCCTCGGCCGTGGCGCCGGTGCTGAAGTGGTCCCAGCGCAGCCGGGTACCGTCGGCGAGCAGCACTTCGACGTCGTCGAGGAAGATTCGCCGCAGCTCGATGGGGAACGGCAGCTCGATCGCCCCCGGGGGTTCGCCGGAGGGAGATGGCGACTCATCCTCGGCTTCGCTCTCGGCCAGGCGCACCCGGGCCCCCTCCACGCCCAGTACCTCCAGGCACAAGCGGCCGGAGAGCACACACTCCTCCGACCACTCCAGCTCGAGTCGACGCACCGCCACGTTGGCCGGCCCGGCCTGCATGGCGAAGCCCTCGAGGACCAGGCGGTCCAGGGGAGCGCCCTCGTAGGCATCGAGGGTAAACACGCCCATCCGTTGGCCCTGGTCGAGCAGCAGACCGGTGCCCCAGGGCGACAGCGCGAGCCCCAGGGTGAAGAACACCAGGCCGAAGAGCCACAGGGGCAACAGGATCAGCAGGCGAATCAGCGCCCAGAGCAGGGTCAGAACTCTGGACCGATGGCGAAGTGTAGGCGCCACGAATTGTCCTCGTCGTCGAACGGGTGAGCGATATCCAGGCGAATCGGGCCGACTGGGGAGACCCAGCGCACGCCCAGTCCCGCGCCGGTCTTGAGGTCATCGGGGCCCCAGTCTTCGAAGGCGTCACCGGTATCGACGAAGGCCGCCCCCCACCAGTCGCCGGTCACGCGGTGTTGCCATTCCAGGCTGTAGGTGAACATCTGCTGGCCCCCGGTGAGTTCGCCCTCGTCGTCACGCGGCGAGAGGCTCTCGTAGCCGTAGCCACGCACGCTGTTATCGCCGCCGGCGAAGAAGCGCAGCGACGGGGGAATCAGCGAGAAGTCATCGGTCTCGATGGCGCCGACGCCGACGCCGGTGACCACGCGGTTGTTGGCACCGATCTTGCGGATCCAACGCGACTCGCCGGTGAGGCGCAGGAAATCGGCGTCGGAGCCCCACAGGCCGTCGGAGACCTCCAGGCTCAGCTGCTGGCGATCGCCCCAGGTGGGGAACGTCGGGTTGCGGGTTCGGGTGCGTGACCAGCGGACCCCCGGGTAGAGCAGCAGCACCTGCTCGCTGTCGCTGCCTTGGGTAAAGTCCTCGTAGGTGGTGCGCACATAGAGATGCTGGATCCAGCCATTCTCGAACTCCCAGCGGCGCGCCCCCTCGACGGTGGCTTCCAGCGACCGGGTGTCATCGTTGTCCTTGTGGCTGAGTCCGTACTGGAAGCGATAGCTGTCGCGCAGGGGGTTGTCGAGTGGCAACGTGTAGAGGCCCCCGAAACGCTGCTCGGGAGCCGACAGATAGAGATCATGGTCGAGGCCGTGGCCGTAGCGGTTGATCCACGGCTGCTCCCAGGAGAAGCGCATCCGCGGCCCCACGTCGGTGGCGTAGCCGACGCCCACCTCGAACTGGTGGCGGTCGGCCGGCGCCACGCTGACGTCGATGGGGACCGAAGGGAACTCTTCCTGGCGCGCCATCAGCGCCGCCGTCCCCGCCAGGGCCGCCCCGGAGAGGCGTGGTGGCAACTCGTAGCTGCCTTCGCCGTCGGTTGCCACCGCCTGGGACCAGCCCGGCTTGGCCTCCTCGAGCGCCAGGGGTGGGCGCTGCAGTCGGGGTCTCACGGTGACGGAACGGAACCACTCGGTCTGCCCCAGGCGCTGGTTGAAACTTGCCAGCTCGCCGGCCAGGTAGGGATCGCCGGGGGTGAAGGGCAGCAGCCGTCGCAGACGCTCGGGCTCGATATGGCTGCCGGAGATGGCCACGTCGCCGAAGCGGTAGCGCGGGCCGCTGTCCAGGGTCAGGTAGAGCCTGGCGCTCTCCTCAAAGGGGCGTACTTCCATGCGACGGTCGGCATAGCGCCACTCGAAGTAGCCACGCTCCAGGGCCAGGTTGGCCAGCTTTCCGCGCAGGCTGTCGTAGGGAGCGTGGACCAGTGGCTCTCCCACGGCCAGCGGGAAGGCATCGATGGCCTCCTGGAAGGGAGGATCCTCCTGGGCCCCCCCCTCGAGTCGGAAGTCGAGGGTCTCGATCCGCACCCGCGGGCCCGGCTCGATGGCGAGCTCGACATACTCGGGTGCCTCGCCTTCCGCCAGGCGGACCTCGATCTGGGGTTCGTAGTAGCCATAGACACGCATCGCCTCGGCGGTACGGCGACGCGATTCACCTTCCAGCCGTGTCCGGCTGTACTGGGTCTCGTCCAGCCCCTCGAGGTAGTGACGGATGTTGTCCGCCACACTGCCCTCGATACCATCGATGCGGGCCTCGATGGCCAGCACGCCCGGAGCGGGCAACAGGCCCAGCACCAGAGTCGCCGTGATCAGGCGCACTCCCACGCGATTCTCCATATCCCTACGCCTTGCCGTCTGCGACTCGTGGGGATGCCCTGACGCAAGCCTCAAGGCCTGAGTGCCTCGAGACGGGCGCTCAGCGCAAGCTGGCTGCGCCGCAGTTCGCCCGCCTCGGCCTCGAGCGCGCTCAGGCGCTGGCGCAGGGCATCCCGTTGTTGGCGATCATCTTCCCGCGCCTCGTCGACGCCTTCAAGCGTCTCGGCAAGCGAGGCGACTCGCGCCTGCAACTCCTCGAGGCGTGAGCGCTGCTCCGCCTGGCCATCGGCCAGGCTCTCCTCGACCGCGGCCTGGCGCTCCCGCAGTGCATCGAGGGCAGTTTCATCGATGGCCTGCTCCTGCAGTTCGGTGAGGCGCCGGTCATGCTGCTCCTGGGCCTCGCTGAGCAGATCGAGACGCCCCCCAAGGGCGCCGCGCCCCTCCTCGCCGGCGCGCTCCAGGGCGTCGAGGGATCCCTGGAAGGCGGCGAGCATCGCTTCGCGGGTTGCGGCGGCCTCGCCCATGCGGGTCAGGCGCGCCTCCTGGCGATCGATCATGCCTTCCAGGCGTTCGAGCCCTGCGGCGAGGTCCTCCTCGACCACGCCGAAGTGTCGTTCCTGGGAGGCGTCCTGACGCTCCAGGGCGTCGAGACGCGCCTCCAGTCGCTCGAGGCCATCACCTTGACCGATGGCAGCATCGAAGCGCGCATGAACATTGGAGAGTTCCCCGCTCAGCCGCGCTGCCTCGGCCTCAAGGCGCTGACGCTCCTGCCAGACGAACCAGCCCATGGCCCCCAGGGCTCCGACGAGCATCAGTACCAGCAGCCACAGCGGCCAGACCCGGGGAGGCTCGGGATACCGGGGGCGGTGTGCCGTCAGGCTGGCTTCCGGATCCGGGACGATCGGTCCGGCGTAGCGGCGCGGTTCCGGACGCTCTGCCATGCTCTACTCCTTGTGTGGCCGGGGCTGGGATGCCGGGATACGGGTCGCCTGATATCATGCCGAGGCGCCCGGAGGCATGCCCATGCGACGGCAACCAGTGTAAAGGGTTCACGGTCTCCAGCGCACGGGGCGAGGCCAACGCTGCTGCTCCCGTTGCCCATTGACCCAGTCGCCAAGGAAGCCCGATGTCATTCGAACTGCCTGCCCTACCTTACGACGCCAAGGCCCTTGAACCGCACCTCTCCCGCGCGGTGGTGCAGCAACGCCACGGCGAGCTGCAGCGGGCCTGCGTGGCTCGCCTCAATCGGCTGGTCGCCGGCACGCCCTGGGCGGAGTGCTCCCTGGAGGCCATTCTCCTGGGCGCTGAAGGCGCCCTCGCCCAGCAGGCGGCGCAGGCCTGGGCCTTGACCTTCCACTGGCACAGCCTGGCGCCGCGCCCAGGGACCCTGCCCGACCCGCTGGCCGCGGCCATCGGTACCGCCTTCGGCGACCTCGAGGGGCTCCGTTGCGCCCTCGAAGAGGCCGCCGCGGAAGTCAGTGAGGGGGGCTGGGTGTGGTTGGTCGCCCAGGGCGAGGCGCGGGAGCTGGCCGTGGTGACCACCGCCGACGGCGAGCTGCCTCTGGCGCCGGGAGTTATCCCGCTGCTGGCCCACTACGTGGCGCCAGAGGCCGAGGAGGCCGCGGCCTTCTGGGCACTGGCCAACTGGCGATTCGCCATCACCAATCTCATGGGTTCGGCCGCGCCAAGCCGGCCATCCATCCCTCAGGGGTCGGCGCGACGGCCGATGCCGCGATAGGTTAACCCCTGGGCGGCGACCCATGCCGGGTCATAGATATTGCGCCCATCCAGCACCAGGCGCTCGGCCAGCAGCGTGGCCAGTTGTCGCCAGTCGGGATTCCAGTAGGCCTTCCATTCGGTGACCAGCATCAGGGCGTCGGCCCCCCGACACGCCTCCAGCGGGTCGCCCTCGAAGAGCTCCAGCAGCGGGTGGTTGCCCACCTCCTCACGCAGCGCCGGCAGCGCCGCGGGGTCGTGGAGGCGAACCCGCACCCCCTGGGCCCATAGTGCGCGCAGCAGGGTCAGCACCGGGGCGTGGTCGATGCGAGCGGTTCCGGGCTTGAAGGCGGCTCCCCAGATCGCTACGCAGCGCCCTTCCAGACGGCCATGGAGGTGCGCCCACAGCTTGCGGAACAGCGTCTCCTTCTTGTGCTCGTTGATGTCGAGCACCTGCTCGAGCAGCGCCGAGCGACGCCCGCTGGAGAACTGTACGTCGGCCAGGCGCATCAGGTCTCGGGAGAAGTTGGGACCGCCGAAGCCACAGCCGGGGTAGAGATACTCGTAGCCGATACGGGGATCCGACCCCATCCCCTGGCGCACGAACTCGACGTCGACGCCCAGGCTGTCGGCGAGCCCCGCCACCTCGTTCATGTAGCTGATGCGGGTCGCCAGCATACCGTTGATGGCCAGCTTGGTGAGCTCCGCCGCACGGCGCGGCATGCGCTGGATCACCTCGCGGCGCCGATTGAAGGCACGCAGGAGCTCGCGGACCTGTGCCTCCGCCGACTCATCGTCGCAACCCAGCAGCCAGCGACCCGGCCGGGTGAAGGTTTCCCAGGCACGCCCCTCCTCGATCATGTCCGACAGGGCCACCGCGTGGCTGCCCTGCCCCAGCCTGGCCTCCAGCCGCTCGGTCTCGCCGACCGGGAAGGTGGAGTGGTTGACCAGCAGCCGTGACTGGGCCCCGTTGCTGCCCAGGGCCACGAACAGCTCGTCGAGATCGCCGCGCTGCTCCGGCGAGAGCGAGAGCCAGACCACCTCCTGGGGGTGCTGCAGAGCCTCCTCGGCGCTCGCCACTAGGCGCAGGCTGGCGTCGGCCAGTCCGGACTCCAGCTGGTCGAGCAGACGCGGCTCGCGAATCAGCCAGTCGGCCCGCCGCAGGGTGGACCAGGGCTGATCGCCGTGGGGCAGCCAGGTGACCTCATGACCCACCCAGCAGAGGGCGGCGGCGGCGGTGGCGGCGGAGAGTTCGCTACCGTGAACCAGCACATGCATGCGTCAGTCCTCCCCGGCGTAGCGGGTGAGTAGCTCGCGGAACCCCTCGCCGTAACGCGCATGGCGACGGCCATAGGCGAGGATCGCCTCGAGATAGCCGAGCTGATGACCGCAGTCGAAGGTCTTGCCGCGCATGCGATAGGCATCGACGCCCTCACGGGCGCGCAGGGCCTCGATGGCGTCGGTAAGCTGGATCTCGCCGCCGGCACCGGGCGGGGTCTCGGCGAGCAGCGCGAAGATGCTGCCGGGCAGCGCATAGCGGCCGATCACCGCCAGGTCAGAGGGAGCCTCCTCTACCGGCGGCTTCTCCACCACGCCGGCCAGCGGCCGTGACTCGCCGGGGGCGGGAACCTCCCCGCCGGTGTCGACGATGCCGTATTTGCTGGTCATCTCGTGGGGGACCTCCTCGACCATCAGCTGGGCGTGGCCGCTATGCTCGAAGGCCTCCAGCATGCCGGCCAGATCGTTGCGATCGAGACCCTCGTCATCCACCAGCACATCGGGGAGCAGCACCGCAAAGGGGGCGTCGTCGCCCACCACCGGGCGCGCGCAGAGCACGGCATGACCGAGGCCCAGCGGTTCCGGCTGGCGCACACTGATGATATTGACGTCGTCCGGCACGATGCTGCGCAGCTCCTCGAGCAGCTCGTGCTTGCCCTTGGCCTCGAGACTCGCCTCGAGCTCGAAGTGCTTGTCGAAGTGGTTCTCGATGGCCGCCTTGCTGCCGTGGGTCACCAGCACGATATCGCGGATGCCGGCGGCAACCGCTTCCTGGACCACGTACTGGATCACCGGACGGTCAACGATGGTGATCATCTCCTTGGGAATCGCCTTGGAGGCCGGCAGGCAGCGGGTGCCGAAACCGGCGACGGGAAGCACGGCCTTGCGAATCATGGTGAAGTCCTTGTCGATCTCTCAGCATCAGTGGGTGTCACCGCGGCTAGCGGCGTTCCTTCCCGGGTGAGAGACGTGGGAATGCCTCCCCGGGAACAGGTATCATGGGCATGATACCGGACGCGACCAGGCCTGCCACTGTGTCGACACTACGACAGCGACTGTAGCGTCACGCCAACAACTTGGCCGAGGCCTGTAACATGAACCAGCAACGGAGAGCGCAGATGGGCGCAACATCAACCTCAGCGGACAACGTGGATCCGGGTGAGATCGCCAAGTTCGAGGCCCTGGCGGGACGCTGGTGGGACGCCACGGGGGAGTTCAAGCCGCTGCACGATATCAATCCGCTGCGCCTGGACTTCATCGACGCACGTGCCGGTCTGGCCGGGCGGCGTGTTCTGGATGTGGGCTGTGGCGGCGGCATCCTCGCCGAGGGCATGGCCCATCGCGGTGCCGAGGTCACCGGCATCGACCTGGGCGAGGCCCCGCTGGGCGTGGCCCGCCTGCATGCCGAGGAGAGCGGGCTTGCCATCGAGTACCGCCGGGTCAGCGTCGAGGCCCTGGCCGAGGAGGCGCCGGGAAGCTTCGATGTAGTCACCTGCCTGGAGATGCTGGAGCACGTGCCGGATCCGAGCTCGGTGGTGCGTGCCTGCGCAACCCTGGTCAAGCCCGGTGGCCAGGTGTTCTTCTCGACCCTCAACCGTAACCCCAAGGCGCTGGCCCTGGCGGTGGTGGGGGCCGAGTACCTGCTGCGCATGCTGCCCCGTGGCACCCACGACTATGCCAAGTTCATCCGCCCCGCCGAACTGGCCGGATGGTGCCGTCAGGCAGGCCTGGAAGTGCGTGAGCAGAGCGGACTGGTCTATAACCCGCTGAGCCGCCGCTACCGGCTGCACCCGACCGATGTCTCGGTCAACTACCTGATGCACTGCCGGCGCGACGAAGCATGATCGCGATGTCCCGCCCCGCCGCCCTGCTCTTCGATCTCGACGGCACCCTGGTGGATACCGCACCTGACCTGGCCCGGGCCACCAATGCCCTGCGCGAGCACCATGGCCTCGCCGCCCTGCCCTATCCGCTGATCCGCGCCCAGGTCTCCAACGGCGGCAGCGCCCTGGTCGAACTCGCCCTGGGCCTGGCGCGTGACATGCCAGGACACGACGCGGCACGCGCCTTCCTGCTCGCCGCGTATGGCGAGGCGGTAGCCGAGGAGAGTTGCATCTTTCCCGACCTGGTGCCGTTGCTGGCGGGCTGGGAGGCGGCCGAGCGTCCCTGGGGGATTGTCACCAACAAGCCTCGAGCCTACGCCGAGCCCCTGGTGGCCGCCCTGGGGCTGTCGCCGGGAGCGCTGCTCTGCGCCGATGACCTGCCGGTCAAGAAGCCCGATCCGGCACCGCTGCTGGAGGCGGCGCGCCGCCTGGGTGCCGATCCGGCGCACTGCTGGTATATCGGTGACCACCTGCGCGACATGCAGGCGGCAAGGGCGGCCGGCATGGCCGCCGTAGCGGTAGGCTGGGGCTATATCGAGGAGCAGGACGACTACCGCCGCTGGCCCGCCGACCTCTGGTTCGAGACCGGCGAGGCGCTGGCGGCGGCGCTGGAGTGAGAAGGCACGCCAGCGGCAGTGGTGTCAGGCCTTTGGCGGTTGGGCGTCGAACTTCTCGCCGTTGTGGCCGCGGCTCTCGGGGCCCATCAGCCACAGGTAAGTGGGCATGATCTCCTCGGCGGTGCGCAGGGCAGCGGGATCCTCGCCCGGATAGGCGGTGCGGCGCATCTGGGTGCGGGTGGCGCCGGGGTTGAGGCTGTTGACCCGGATGCTGCCCAGGTGCTCCAGCTCATCGGCAAGCACTTCCACGAAGCCCTCGGTGGCAAACTTCGAGACCGCGTAGGCGCCCCAGTAGGCGCGTCCCTTCCTGCCCACGCCGGATGAGGTGAAGATCACCGAGGCATCCCGGGAGCTCTTGAGGAGAGGCAGCAGTGCCTGGGTCATCCAGATCGGGCCATTGATGTTGACCTGCATGACCTGCTCCCAGAGCTCGGGATTGTACTGCTCGAAGGGCATGATGCGACCGAGCTGCCCGGCATTATGGAGGATGCCATCCAGGCGGCCGAATTCCCGGTCCAGGGTCTCGGCCATGTCGTGGTAGTCCTTGAGGGTGGCACCCTCGAAGTTCAGCGGAAAGATCGCCGGCTGCGGGCCGCCCGCGGCCTCGATCTCGTCGTATACCGCCTCCAGCTTGGCGATGGTGCGCCCCAGCAGGATCACCGTGGCACCGTGTCGGGCATAGGCGAGTGCCGCGGCCCGGCCGATGCCATCGCCGGCACCGGTGACCAGGATCACGCGGTCGTGCAGCAGCTCGCTCGGCGCCTGGTAGTCGATCTTGCAGGTGGTCATTGGTTCTCCTCGGTGATCAGTTGCCGGCGTCGCGCAGGAAGTCGCCAGCCAGCCCCGCCGCGGTGCTCTCGGGATATGCCTCGCGGACCCGCTCGAGCAGTTCCCGGCTCTCGTCCGGCTGGCCCTGGCGCGCCTTGAGCAGGCCCAGCTTGTAGAGGGCGTCGGGTACCTTGTTGCTCTCGGGGTAGTCGTCGAGCACCGTGCGGAAGGCCGCCTCGGCGGGTTCCAGGCGCCCCTCGGCGGAGTGCAGTTCGCCCAGCCAGTAGTGGGCGTTGGGGGTCAGGCGGCTGTCGGGATAGTCGCCCACGAAACCCTCGAAGGCGGCAATGGCCGCATCGAACTCGCGTGCCTGGACGCTGGCGAAGGCCTGCTGATAGGCCGCCTGGGCATCGGGGTCGTCGCTGCGCGGGGCCGGAGAGTCGGCCTGGTCGGCCACCTGGTTTGCGGCCTGCTCGTCGACTCTCTGGTTAGCCGGGGCGGCGCCCACCGACAGCGAGGAAAGGCGATCCTCGAGGTCCATGTACTGCTGACGGGTCTGCCCGCGCAGCTGTTCGAGCTGATGGCGCAACTCCTCGACCTGGCCACGCAGGCGGCGAAGTTCCTCCTGGTGCTCCTGGACCTGGTTGAAGATCACCAGACTGCCACCCGCCGCCTCACGGGTCTCCGTCTGCTGGTAGAAGGTGCTGGGCTGTGCGGTCAGGTCCTCGACCACCGGCTGCTGCGCCAGTGCAGGAAGCCCTACGGAGAGCGGGAGCACCAGGGCTCCCGCACCGCACAGTCCTTTCAGACCGTGTTTCATCTGTGTCTCCCTCGACACGGGCGGTCGCCTCAGTAGGCGAACACGACCCGACGGTTCTGGGCGAAGGCCTCTTCGTTCTGGCCGCGTGCCGCGGGACGTTCCTCGCCGTAGCTGACCACCTCGACCTGGGAGGGGGAAACGCCCTGCACGGAGAGGAACTGCTCTACCGAGCGAGCACGCCGCTCGCCCAGTGCCATGTTGTACTCGCGGGTGCCACGCTCATCGGTGTGACCCTGGAGCACTACCCGAGCATTGCCGTTCTCGCGCAGGTAGCGGGCATTGGCGGCCAGTACCGGCTCGAACTCGGTACGAATACGGTCGCTGTCGAACTCGAAGTAGATGGTGCGCTGCTGGGGGATACGACCGTCCGCCTGCTGGCCGGAAGCCCCTGCGGTGCCACCGTAGCCGGAGCCGCTGGCCCGACCATCGCTCACGCCGGTGCTGCTGGCACCGCTGCCGTCGCGAGTTCCGTCCATGGAGCCGTCCTGGGTGCCGCCGGTGCTGGAACAGCCGGCCACCAGGGCCAGCGACAGGGCGACTGCCAGGGAGCGGGCATAGGGCTTGAATTGCATCGTTTCATACTCCTGAAGCATCAGTTCATGAAAGGTGACCACGCGGGTTCGCGCACGTCACCCTGAGCGGAGGGCAGCCGGAAGGACGCGCGTCCATCGGCAGTGACTGCCCCCAGCACCCCGCTGTTACCCTGCTGGGTGGCGAAGATTACCATGGTCCCGTTGGGCGCAACACTGGGCGACTCGTCCCAGCGTGAATCACTCAGCGTGACCAGGCGACCGCTCTCCAGATCCTGGCGAGCGACCTGGAAACCGTTGCCGGAACGATGGATCAGGAACAGCGACTCGCCGTCCGGCGAGAAGCGGCCGCGGGCGTTGTAATTGCCGGTGAAGGTCATGCGCTTCTGTTCACCGCTGGCCAGGTCGTGGCGGTAGATTTGTGGCCCGCCGCTGCGGTCCGAGGTGAACAACAGGCTGCGGCCGTCCGGCGCCCAGAAGGGTTCGGTATCGATGGCCGAGTCGTTGGTGATGCGCTGCAGGTCGCGTGACCCGATGTCCATCACGTAGATCTCCGGCTGACCATCCTTGGAGAGCGACATCGCCAGCCGACGACCGTCCGGCGACCAGGCGGGTGCCCCGTTGAGGCCCTGGAATGAGCTGATGCGCGCCCGCTTTCCGGAGCCCAGTTCCTGGACGTAGATGGCCGGGCGTTCGGTCTCGAAGGAGACATAGGCCAGCTTGCGACCGTCAGGGGACCAGGCCGGCGACAGGATCGGCTCTCGCGAGCTCAGCACCTGCTGGCTGTTGTGGCCATCGGCATCGGCCACGTAGAGGGCAAACTGCATGTTGTCGCCCACGCCCTGGGAGGTGACGTAGGCGATGCGCGTGGAGAAGGCACCGCGAATGTCAGTGATCGCCTCGAACACCTGGTCGCTGATGTAGTGCGCGGCGCCGCGCAGCTCGCCCGAGTCGGCAGTCACCACCTCGCCGAGCATGCGTTTCTCGCCACTGACATCCATCAGTTCGAAGCGCAGCCGGTAGCCGTCGCCCTCGCGCTCGGCGCTACCCACCACCAGGTAGCGCACATCCAGGGCCTTCCAGTCGCCGTAGCGTACTTCATCGGCGCTGGCGGGCTGGTCCATCATCTGGCGGCGCGGCAGCGGTTCGAAGTAACCGCTGCGCTCGAGGTCGTCGTGAATCACCTGGGCAACGTCCTCGGGCAGCCCCTCGCCACCGGCGAAGGGCACCACGGCAATGGGCGTGGCACTCTCGTTGCCACGGGTGATCTCGATCGTCAGGTCGGCCTGGGCGAGTTGACTCACCAGCAGCAGCGCGGCGGCCAGCCAGGCAGTCATCAGGGATTTCATCAGCGTACATCTCCCGGTCTGAAGCGCAGATTGAATTGACGGTAGTCCCGTTGCACGCCGGCTGGCAACTGTCGCAGTTCGGCGAACGGCGCCGCGGCCTCGACGGCCTGTACGGCGGAACGGTCGAAGGCAGTGTCACCGCTGGAGCGTGAGATCTCGGCGACAAACAGCTCTCCGGAGGGGCCTAGCCGTACCGATATCTCGGCCGTCGCCCCGGAGGAGACATTGGGGGGAATGCGCCAGGCCTGCTCCACGGCCTGGCGTACCAGGGCGATAAAGTCGTTGGCTGCCTGCTGCCCCTGTTGCGCATTGGCGACACGCTCATCCGCCCCCTCGATCAACCGCTGCATCTCTGCCTCGGCCTGCTCGCGCTGGCGTGCGGCCTCCTGTTCGCGACGGGCTTGCTCCTCGGCCTCACGCTGGCGTGCGGCCTCTTCCGCCTCGCGACGGCGCTGCTCCTCGGCTTCCTGTTCGCGGCGGGCCTGCTCCTCCGCCTCGCGTTGGCGTGCGGCCTCCTCCTCGCGACGGGCCTGCTCCTCGGCCTCACGCTGGCGTGCGGCCTCTTCCTCACGACGGGCCTGCTCCTCCGCCTCACGCTGACGTGCGGCCTCCTCCTCGCGACGGGCTTGCTCCTCCGCCTCGCGCTGGCGTGCGGCCTCCTCCTCGCGACGGGCCTGCTCCTCCGCCTCGCGCTGGCGTTCGGCCTCCTCCTGGCGTCGCTGCACCTCGGCTTCGCGCTCGCGCCGGGCCTCTTCCTCGGCCTGACGCTGCTCCTCGAGACGCCGGGTCTCGGCCTCGGCCTCCTCGCTGCGCCTGGCAGCCTCGGCCTCGGCGGCCTGACGTGCCTCCTCGAGCGCCTGTTCCTCCACCTCTTCCTGCGCCTCGCGCTGCGCCTCCTGAGCGGCGGCCTGCTCTTCCGCCTGGCGGGCCTGTTCCTCGGCTTCGCGCTGCTCTTCGGCCTGCCTGGCCAGGGCACGCTGACGCGCCGCCTCGGCCCGCTGGGCCTGGTCGGTAACGGTCTCGGTGCTGACCAGGGTCGCCTGAACGATGGAGGATGGCTGGGGCTCGCGGTCGCTGGCCGGCAGGCTGATCACGCTGATCAGCAGCACCAGGACGTGCAGCCCAACTGCCAGCAGCGTCGGCAGCCCATAGCCTACCCGGGCATGTCGTCTGGCCATGGTGCGCTTACTCCCCCCCGCTCGGCGGCTCGGAGATCAGCCCCACGTTGGCGACGCCGGCGGTCTGCAGCGTGCCCATCAGGGTCACCACCTGGCCATAGGAGACGTTGCGATCGCCGCGGACCATCACGGGCGTGCCGGGCTTGCGTTCGAGCAGGATGATCACGCGATCGGCGACCTCCTCCAGGGGCATCTCGGTCTCGTCGCCGCCGATGGAGAGGTAGTACTGACCGTCGCGATCCACCGACACGATGATCGGGTCGCTGTCCTCGGGGGGATCGATTGGCTCCGAGGTCACCTGGGGAAGATCGACGTTGACCCCCTGGGTCAGCATGGGTGCTGTGATCATGAAGATCACCAGCAGCACCAGCATGACGTCGATAAAGGGGACCACGTTGATCTCGCCCATGGGCTTGCGGGCTCCCCCGCGATGAAAGGGTCCATGCATGACGTGACTCCCTCAGGCACCGCCGGCGTCTGACCGGCCCTGCAGGTTGCGGTGCAGGATGGAGTGGAACTCCTCGGCGAAGTCCTCGTACTTGCCCAGCAGGCGGCCGGACTCCGCGGACAGGCGGTTGTAGAAGATCACCGCCGGGATGGCGGCGAACAGCCCCATGGCAGTGGCGATCAGGGCCTCGGCGATCCACGGCGCCACGGTGGAGAGGGTCGCCTGCTGGGCCATGGAGAGGGACTGGAAGGAGCCCATGATGCCCCACACCGTGCCGAACAGCCCGATATAGGGGCTGGCCGAGGCCACGGTAGCCAGGAAGACCAGGTGCAGGTTGAGACGCTCCTCCTCCCTGGACCAGGCCACCCGCATGCTGCGCTGCACCCCTTCGAGGATCGCCTGGGGACTGCGGGTCTTGGACATCAGCCGGTTGAATTCGCGAAAGCCGGCGCGAAAGATGTGCTCGGCGCCCTGGGTCTCCTGCTCCGGGGGCACCTCGCGGTAGAGCTCATTGAGATCGACACCGGACCAGAAGCGGTCCTCGAAGCCACGGTGGGCCTTGCGGGCGCGGCGCATCATGAAGGTGCGCTGGAAGATCACGATCCAGGAGAGGATCGACCCCACCGTGAGCAGCAGCATGACCAGCTGCACCACGGTGCTGGCGTTCATGATCAGGTGGGGTATGGACATGGCGTCGTTCACGGGCATCCTCGTCAGGCTTGCGGTTGAGCAGAAGTGTGAGCCAGCAGCTCGGCGAGCGCCGGCGGCCAGGGTATGGGCCTGAGGCGCCTGGCGTCGATACAGGCGATGTCGACCCTCGCCTCGCACAGGGGTTCCCCGCGACGGGTCACCACCTGGCCGAACTGCAGCCGGGCACGACCCGCGGTCAGGACCTCCGCGCTCACCTCGAGCGCGTCATCCAGCCTGGCGGGCTTGGCATAGCGGCACTCCAGCCGGTGCACCACCAGCTGGACCCCGCTCTCGAACAGCGCGTGCTGGGTGATGCCCCGTGCGCGAAGCCATTCGCTGCGTGCCCGCTCCATGTACTTGAGATAGTTGACGTAGTAGACGATGCCGCCGGCATCGGTATCCTCGATATAGACGCGAACCGGGAAGCGAAACTCGTTCATGGACGGGTCTCCCCCGCCGCATCCTCGGCGCCGGCCGCGGGAGCCAGGCCGAAGTGCTGCCAGGCCTGGCGAGTCACCACCCGACCGCGGGCGGTGCGCATCATCAGCCCCTGCTGTATCAGGTAGGGCTCGATCACGTCCTCGATGGTGTCGCGCTCCTCGCCGATGGCGGCGGCCAGGGAGTCGACGCCCACCGGCCCGCCGTCGAACTTCTCGATCATCGCCAGCAGCAGGCGGCGATCCATATGGTCGAGGCCGTGCTGGTCGACATGAAGCATGTCCAGGGCCCGGTCGGCGATGGCGGCGTCGACATGGCCGTTGCCGCGCACCTCGGCGTAGTCGCGCACACGGCGCAGCAGCCGGTTGGCGATGCGTGGCGTGCCCCGGGAGCGTTTCGCCACCTCCAGCGCCCCTTCGGGATCGGCCACGACCCCCATCAATCGCGCCGAGCGTGAGACGATCTCGGTGAGCTCCTCGATGGCATAGAACTCCAGGCGCTGGACGATACCGAAGCGGTCACGCAGCGGCGAAGTAAGCAGGCCCGCTCGGGTGGTGGCGCCCACCAGGGTGAAGGGCGGCAGGTCGAGCTTGATCGAGCGTGCCGCCGGCCCCTCGCCGATCACGATATCGAGCTGGAAGTCCTCCATGGCGGGATAGAGGATCTCCTCCACCACCGCCGAGAGGCGATGGATCTCGTCGATGAACAGCACATCACCAGGTTCGAGATTGGTGAGCATGGCGGCCAGGTCGCCGGCGCGCTCCAGCACCGGTCCAGAGGTCGACTTGAGCCCTACCCCCATCTCCTCGGCGATGATGTTGGCCAGGGTCGTCTTGCCGAGCCCGGGAGGACCGAACACCAGGGTGTGGTCGAGGCTCTCGCCGCGTCCACGAGCGGCGCCGATGAAGATCTCGAGCTGCTCGCGCACCCGGGGCTGGCCGATGTAGTCGGCGAGTCGCTTGGGGCGAATGGCGCGATCGACGGGCTCTTCTCCTTCGCGGACGTCGGCGGCGATCAGACGGTCGCTCTCCAGCATCGTGCTACCCCGCCATCCGGCGGCTCAATGCCGCCTTGATCATGGCCTCGGTACTGCCCTCGCCCTCGAGGCCACTGAGCATCCTGGCCGCCTCGGTCGGCTTGTAGCCGAGGCTGACCAGCGCCGCCTCGGCATCGGCCAGCGGGTCCTGTTCCGAAGAGCCCGGCTGACTGCCGCCCTCGAGTCCCGACAGGGAGGGCTCCGGGGACTCCCAGTGGGGGAAGCGGTCACGCATCTCGATGATCAGCCGTTCGGCAGTCTTCTTGCCGACGCCGGGCAGCCGCGTCAGCGACTTGACGTCGTCATCCAGCACGCAGCGCCGGAACGCCGCCTCGTCCATGCCGGAGAGGATCGCCAGGGCCAGCTTGGGCCCCACGCCGTTGACCTTGATCAGCGCCCGGAACAGGGTGCGTTCCTGGTCGCGCAGGAAGCCATAAAGCAGGTGGGCATCGTCACGCACGCTGAGGTGGGTGTAGAGCGATACCGCCTCGCCGACGGCAGGCAGGGCCACCAGCGTGGTCATGGAGGCCTCCAGCTCGTAGCCGACGCCGGCCACATCCACCACCAGCCAGGGGGGCTGTTTGTCGAGAAGCGTGCCTCGCAGGCGTCCGATCATGGGAAGTCCGTATCCTTGCGTCAGGGTGGGCGGCAGGCGCCGCCGTTGGAGCCACTATACTGGTCGGCCGCGGGGCTGGCCAGCCCGGTAGAACGGCGTTCGAGAACGCCGAAAGCGTCGCCTGGAAGCGACAGCGTCAGGGCCGAAAATCGCGCCAGGAGCTGCCCTTGCGCCGGCTGCGATGGCCACCGAAGCTGCCGCTGGTCATTAGCCCGCGGCGCGCATGGGCGTGGGTCAGGGCAATGGCCAGGGCATCAGCGGCATCGGCCTGGGGCATCGCGGAGAGCCCCAGGATCGCGGTCACCATATGCTGCACCTGGAGCTTGTCGGCACGCCCCGAGCCGGTCACCGCCTGCTTGATCTGGCGCGGGCCGTACTCGCTCACCGGCAGGCCGTGGTTGGCCGCACAGACGATGGCGGTGCCGCGCGCCTGGCCCAGCTTGAGGGCCGAGTCGGCATTCTTCGACATCACCACCTGTTCGATGGCGAACTCCGCCGGGCGATGCACGGCGATCAGCTCGCTCACCCCCGCATAGACCTGGGCCAGCTTCTGGGCCAGGTCGTCGGCGCGGATGCGGATGCAGCCGCTGGCCACGTAGCGCGGCGTGGCCGTGGTCACGTCCAGCACGCCGTAGCCGGTGATCCGCGAGCCGGGGTCGATGCCCAGAATCAGCATGTCGGCCATTCACTCGATAGCGTCGAGAACGGCATCGTCGAACTCCGCGTTGGTGGTGACATTCTGGACGTCATCCAGGTCCTCGAGCATGTCGATCAGGCGGATCACCTTGCGGGCAAGCTCCTCGTCCTCGATCGGTGTGGTGGTCTCGGGGAACAGGCCCAGCTCACTGCGCTCGGGCTCGATGTTCGCCGCGATCAGCGCCTCCTTGACCTCATGGTAGGCGTCGGGGGCCGTGACTACTTCCAGGGTGTCGTCATCGAGGGTCACGATATCATCGGGCTCGGCCTCCAGAGTCGCCTCGATCACCGCCTCCTCCGAGATTCCCGCAGGCAGCGCCAGGCGGCCCTGCTTGTGGAACATGAAGGCCACCGAGCCGCTGGTGCCGAGATTGCCGCCGCACTTGCTGAAGGCATGTCGCACTTCCGAGACGGTCCGGTTGCGGTTGTCGGTGAGGCACTCGACCATCACCGCCACCCCTTCCGGGCCGTAGCCCTCGTAGATGCACTCCTCCATGGCGTCATCATCGGCATTGCCGGCGCCGCGGTCGATGGCGCGCTGCACGGTGTCCTTGGGCATGTTGCTGGAGAGCGCCTTGTCCACGGCGGTGCGCAGGCGCGGGTTGTCTGCCGGATCGGGGCCACCCTGGCGCGCGGCCACGGTGAGCTCACGGATCAGCTTGTTGAAGATCTTGCCGCGCTTGGCGTCCTGGGCCGCCTTGCGGTGCTTGATATTGGACCACTTGCTATGGCCGGCCATGTTACCTCCTGAACGAGTAGGCCACGCTGGCTACCTCAAGGCTCGGGGCTGTTCCGGCGACAAGCCTGCGAGGAGGCGCTGTGAACCCCTCCCTGGGCGCTACCGACGCCATCCCTGGCGTAGGACCTCCTCTCCGGCTTGTCCCCGGCGCCCCTCGCCGGCCGGGTAATCCGGCATGGCGGAGTGTGCAGGACACAACACCGGCGCCCTGGGGCGCCGGTGAGGTGTATCGGGTCGGGGGCGACGTCACTCGCCGGTGGACTCGGCCCTGGCCTTCTGCCGCAGGCGGATATTCAGCTCCTTGAGCTGATCTCCGCTGACCTCGCCAGGCGCGTCGGTCATCAGGCAGGCCGCACTCTGGGTCTTCGGGAAGGCGATCACCTCGCGGATGGTACGCCCGCCGGTCATCAGCATCACCAGGCGGTCGAGGCCGAAGGCCAGGCCGCCGTGGGGCGGTGCGCCGTACTGCAGGGCGTCGAGCAGGAAGCCGAACTTCTCGCGGGCCTCCTCCTCGCCGATGCCGAGGATCTCGAACACGCGGCGCTGCATCGCCTGGTCATGGATACGGATGGAACCGCCCCCCAGCTCGGTGCCGTTGAGCACCATGTCGTAGGCACGCGAGAGCGCCTCGGCGGGGTTCTCCTTGAGCTCCTCGGGGCTGCATGCCGGCGAGGTGAAGGGGTGGTGCAGCGGGCTGAGGCGACCGTCGTCGTCGGCCTCGAACATCGGGAAGTCCACCACCCACAGCGGCGCCCACTCCCGGGTATAGAGGTCGAGGTCCTCGCCCAGCTTGACGCGCAGCGCACCGATCGCCTCGTTGACGATGCGCGCCTTGTCGGCACCGAAGAAGATGATGTCGCCATCCTCGGCACCCACCCGCTCGAGCAGCTCCTCGACGACGTTCTCCATGAACTTGACGATGGGCGACTGCAGCCCCTCCAGCCCCTTGGCGCGCTCGTTGACCTTGATCCAGGCCAGTCCCTTGGCGCCGTAGATGCCGACGAACTTGGTGTACTCGTCGATCTCCTTGCGCGAGAGCCTGGCGCCACCGGGCACGCGCAGGGCGGCCACGCGACCGTCGTCGGCGCTGGCCGGCCCGGAGAATACCTTGAAGTCGACCTGCTTCATCAGGTCGTCGACGTCGGTGAGCTCCAGCGGAATGCGCAGGTCGGGCTTGTCGGAACCGTAGCGGTTCATCGCCTCGTGCCAGCTCATGCGCGGGAACTCGGGCAGCTCGACGCTCAGCACCTCCTGGAACAGCTGGCGGATCATCGCCTCGGTGATGCCCATGATGTCCTCTTCCTCCACGAAGGAGGCCTCGAGGTCGATCTGGGTGAACTCCGGCTGACGGTCGGCACGCAGGTCCTCGTCGCGGAAACACTTGGCGATCTGATAGTAGCGATCGAAGCCGGCCACCATCAGCAGCTGCTTGAAGAGCTGTGGCGACTGGGGCAGCGCGAAGAAGCTGCCCGCATGGGTACGGCTGGGCACCAGGTAGTCGCGGGCACCCTCGGGGGTGGCACGGGTCAGGATCGGCGTCTCGATATCGAGGAAGCCCTGGCCCTCGAGGAAGGCGCGCACGCTGTGGGAGATGCGCGAACGCAGGCGCAGCTTGTCGATCATCTCCGGGCGACGCAGGTCGATATAGCGGTGCTTGAGACGCACCTCCTCGCCCACCTTGCCATGCTCGTCGAGCTGGAACGGCGGGGTGGCGGCGGTGTTGAGCACTTCCACGTCCTTGGCCAGCACCTCGATCATGCCGGTGGGCATGTTGGGGTTCTGGGTACCCTCGGGGCGCAGCCGGACGCGGCCCTGGATGCGCAGCACATACTCGCTGCGGGCGCGGTCGGCGTTGGCGAAGGCCTCGGCGGTGTCGGGGTCGACCACGACCTGGGCGATGCCATCGCGATCGCGCATGTCGAGGAAGATCACGCCCCCGTGGTCACGGCGGCGGTGTACCCAGCCGCACAGGGTGACCGTCTGGTCCACCAGGGTCTCGTTGAGCTGGCCGCAATAATGGCTGCGCATGTCGTGTCCTGTTCTGTTGCGTGGTGTAAGTCGAATAACGTGAAACGACGAGGGGCAGCCCTCAGGCCGCCGCTCCATCCTTCTTGCTTGTCTTGCCGTCCGGCTTGGCGCCACCGCCGTCACCGGCGAGGTTCTTCTTGCTGCCGGACTTGAAATCGGTTTCGTACCAGCCACCGCCGGCCAGTCGGAAACCCGCGGCGGAGACCAGGCGCGACAGCGCCGAGGCCGAGCAGGCGGGGCAGTCGGTCAGCGGCTCTGCGCTGAGCTTCTGAAGCTTTTCCAGGCGGTGGCCGCAGGCCTTGCACTCGTATTCGTAGATGGGCATGGTTTGATCACTCCAAATCGTCATCACCCAGTTCAGGACGCGGTCGGGCTGGGCCCGACACAGGCGATATGCGGCCGGCCATGGCAACTTCCAAGCCTGCCAAAGCCCGCTATTATAGCGCGCCACACACCAGTGCGGGCAAGGCGCACCTCACACAGCAAGGAACCTCCGATGAAAGCCGTCATTCTCGATGCCGCAAGTCTCGGTCCCGATGTCGACCTGGCCCCTCTTCGCGAGCAGCTCGATGACCTGGTGGTCCACGAAAGAAGCACTACCCACGAGGCCCGGGAGCGCCTCGCCGCCGCCGAGGTCGCCATCGTCAACAAGGTGGTACTGGACGCCGAGACCCTGGAGGCCCTGCCCTCCCTGAAGCTGATCTGCGTACTGGCCACGGGAACCAACAATATCGACATGGCCGCGGCCAGGCGCCTGGGCATCGCGGTGAAGAACGTGACCGGCTACGGCACCGCCAGCGTGGCCCAGCACACCCTGATGCTGCTGCTGGTCCTGGCCAATCGCCTGCCGCTCTATCAGCGCGACGTGGCGGCAGGCCGCTGGGGCGAGAGCCCCTTCTTCTGCCTGATGGATCACCGCACCCTGCAGCTCGAGGGCAAGCACCTGGCGATCGTCGGCCAGGGGGAGCTGGGGAGCCGTGTGGCACAGCTGGCCGAAGCCTTCGGCATGCGCGTGACCTTCACCGCCCGTCCCGGTAACGAGGCCCATGACGACCGCCCGGGGCTGGCCGAGCTGGCCTCGGAGGTGGATGCGATCAGCCTGCACTGTCCGCTCAACGAGGCCACCCATCACCTGGTTGGTGCCGACCTGCTGGCACGCCTCAAGCCGGGCGCCCTGCTGGTCAACTGTGCCCGAGGCGGCATTATCGACGAGGAAGCGGCGCTCGCCGCCCTGCGCGAGGAGCGCCTGGGCGGGCTTGCCGTGGACGTGCTGCCCGAGGAGCCGCCGCGGGATGGCCACCCGCTGATTGCTGCCCTGCAGGAGCCGCTCAACCTGATCGTTACGCCCCACAACGCCTGGATCACGCCCGAGGCGCGCCAGAACGTGGTGGCGCTGACAGCCGACAACCTCCGCGAATGGTCACGGGGGCGGTGACGATGCAGCGAGTCGAGAGCCAGCACTTCTACTGCCACAATTATGGTTCCATCAACCTCGACCACTTCTACCGGGTCCCACACCTGGTGGCGCCGGGGGAGACCCTGGCCAGCCGCGACTACCGTGTGGGGCTGGGCGGCAAGGGCGCTAACCAGTCGCTCGCCATGGCCCGGGCCGGTGGCCGCCTGAGCCACTGGGGGCGAGTCGGGCGCCAGGACGCCTGGGCCCGCGACATTCTGGCCGAGGCCGGGGTCGACATCAGCCGAGTCACCCTGGTGGAGGAGCCCAGCGGCCACGCCATCATCCAGGTGGATGACAGCGGCGAGAACGCCATCATCCTGTTCCCCGGCGCCAACCACGGAAACTCGCGAGAGCAGTTGGCCGAGCTCGTCGATGCTGCCACCCCGGGTGACTGGCTGCTGCTGCAGAACGAGCGTAGCGGTCTGGAGGAGCTGATCCCCCTGGCCATCGAGCGAGGCCTCAGGGTGGCCTTCAACCCGGCGCCCATGGATGACAGCGTGGTGCAGCTGCCGCTGTCGCTGTGTTCCGTGCTGTTCATCAACCGCACCGAGGCCGCCCGACTGGCTGGCCTTGCCGTGCAGAGCAGCGCCGAGGCACTGCTCGATGCCCTGGCCTCACGGCTGCCCGAGACCGAGCTGGTGCTGACCCTGGGCGGCGAAGGCGCCTGGTACCAGCACCACGATGAACGCCGCCACCAGCCGGCGCTACCGGTCGTGGCGGTGGACACCACCGCCGCCGGCGATACCTTCATCGGCTACTACCTGGCCGCCCTGCAGGCGGACATGCCCATCGCCGAGTGCCTGCGCCGCGCCGCCACTGCCGCGGCCCTCGGCGTGCAGCGCCCCGGCGCCGCGGAGAGCATTCCCGCCCTCGATGAGGTGGAGCGGGCCCTGAAGCAAGGCCCCGGATCACCGGGTGCCCCCGTCAACCCTGAAGCCCCCTGACCGCGGAGCGCGTCATGACACATTCCATCATCTTCGATACCGACCCCGGCGTGGATGACGCCCAGGCCATCGCCATCGCCCTGCGCCATCCCGAGATTGAGCTGCTGGGCATGACCACCACCTACGGCAATGTCGACGTGGGGGTGGCTACCCGCAATGCCCTGCTGCTCGCCCAGCTGGCCGGGCGCGACGATGTCCCGGTCGCCCAAGGCGCGGCGGCGCCCATGGTCAAGGCCCGCCATGCGCCCCCCGCCCATATCCATGGCGCCAACGGCCTGGGCGATATCGCCCTGCCCGAGGTCGAGGGGCGGGCCGATCCCCGCAGTGCGGCACAGTTCATCGTCGATACCGTGAGCGCCCGCCCCGGCGAGGTGACGCTGGTGGCGGTAGGTCCGGTGGGCAACCTGGCAGCGGCGCTGCAGCTCGACCCCGCGATCATCGACAAGGTGAAGCAGGTGGTGATCATGGGCGGGTCGGTCCGCGAGGGCGGCAATGTCACCCCCGTGGCCGAGGCCAACATGTTCAACGATCCGGATGCCGCGTCGAGGGTGCTGACTGCCGGGTGGCCGTTGACCCTGGTGGGGCTCGATGTCACCCACCGCTGCGTGCTGACCCCGGAGCACATGAAGCGCATCGAGGCGGGACAGGGAGAGCTCGGTCAGGTGCTGGCCGGCAGCTACGCCTTCTACCGTGACTTCTACCACGAGTTCCTGGGCATCGATGGCTGCTGCCCCCACGACAGCTGCGCCCTGGCCTGGCTGCTGCGCCCGGAGCTGTTCACCACGGCCCGCGGTCACCTCACCGTGGCCACCGAGGGCGATGCCGAGGGGCAGACGATCTTCGCACCCGAGGGGCGCGGCTTCATCGAGGCGCGCTGGTCGCGGACCCCGCTGGTGCATGTCTGCCTGGGTGTCGAAGGCGAGGCGGTCAGCGACTGGATCGCCGACGTGCTCGCCTGAGGCTCAACCGGTACGGAAGTCGTCCGGGGCGTGGGTCTCGAGCACCTCGAACTCCACGTGGGTGACGCGGGCGTTCTCCGGGCCCTTCCACAGCCACTCGCCGACGGTCTTCACCGCCTCCTGATGGCCGCACAGCAGTACCTCCACGCGGCCATCAGGCAGGTTGGTGGCATGGCCGGTGAGGCCGTGCCTGAGCGCCTGCTCCTGGGTGGCGCGGCGGTACCAGACGCCCTGGACCTTGCCGGTCACCAGGGCCTTCAGGCAAGTCGTCTGCATGACGCAATCCTCCTCGCAGGATGATGCCTACCTTTCTATCACATCCCTTTCTATCGGGCCGGGGTCGCTGTCTGCCACCGCCGAGGTGGTGCTCTCAGTGGTTCCAGGCGCCGACGCCTTCCGCTGACCATCATCGAGCAGCTCCCGCCGGACCACCACGGCGGTGTTGCGGGGCACCAGCGGCTTGCCACGCTCGGTCAGGTGGCAGCGGGTGAAGGCGGCGCCGAGCAGCAGGATCAATGACGAGTAGTAGACCCACAGCAGGATCATCACCACCGAGCCCGCCGCCCCGTAGGTGGAGGCGGTGGCGGTATGCGACAGGTAGACGGCAATCACCGAGCGGCCTACCGCGAACAGCAGCGCGGTCACCAGGGCTCCCACCACCACGTCACGCCAGCTCAGCACCACGTCGGGCAGGACCTTGAAGATGGTCGCGAAGAGCGCGGCGATCACCGCCAGGGAGACCAGGAACTCGGCGGTGGTGGTCAGCAGTCCCACGTAGGGCACCATCTCGTCGGCGGCCTGCAGGGCAGCGCGAAGCATCACGCCCAGGACCAGCGAGACCAGCAGGATGAATCCGATGGAGAGCACCACGGTCAGCGACAGCAGGCGGTTCTTGATGAACACCAGAGCGCTGTTGGCACTGGGTCGCGCGGTCACTCCCCAGATGGTATTGAGGGAGAATTGCATCTGGGCAAATACCGTGGTGGCACCCACCATCAGCGCCCCGAAACCCAGCAGAGTAGGCAGCAGCCCGGACTCCTCGATGCGCGACTGGGCGACGGCGGCCTCGATGGCGGCGGCGGCGTCCTGGCCCATGGTGCCCTGCAGCTGGGCGACGATCTGGCCGTGGGCGGCCTCCTCTCCCAGCACCAGACCGATCACGGTGACCGCGATGATCACCGTCGGTGCCAGAGAGAACAGCGTGTAGAAGGCCAGCGAACCGGCGTAGCTGAAGGCGTTGCGTTCCAGCCACAGGCGGATGGCGCCATGCACCACGCGCCACCAGAACCGCAAGCCAGCCTTGAGCCGGGCGGGCGTCAGTTTCCTCGGATCGAACATCGAACTCCCCACTTCCCTGTAACCTGTCGAAACATCGTTTCACCACAGCATACCCGAAGCCCGCCCGAGGCGTCTCGCCGAAGCCATCAGGCACATTGCAAGCCACTGTCAGCACAAACATAATGGAGAAATCACTTCACAGCAGGCCCCTCGAATGAGCCCTTGCACGGACGCCACCTCCGAGAGCCCCGATTTCGACTGCCTGGTCTTCATCGGTCGCTTCCAGCCGCCCCACCTGGGCCATCTCGCGGTGATCCACCAGGCCCTTAAGCGTGCCCGGAAGGTGATCGTGATGGTGGGGTCGGCCTGGCAGGCGCGCTCCCTGCGCAATCCCTGGCGCTTCGAAGAGCGCCGCGCCATGCTGCGCAGCGCCTTCGATGCCGAGGAGAACGAACGCCTTGCCGTGGTACCGCTGCTCGATGCGCTCTACAACAACGACGTCTGGGTGCGTGACGTGCAGCGCAAGGTACGCGATATCGCCAGTCCCCTCGGGGCGCGACTACCGCGCATCGGCCTGATCGGTGCCAGCCGCGGCCAATCCAGCTACTACCTGTCGCTATTTCCCCAATGGGAGTCGGTGAGCGTGCCACTGGTGGAGGGCATCTCGGCCAGCCAGATACGTGAGCGCCTGTTCCGCTCCACGCCCTCTGCCGGCGACTACCTGAGCACCGGCGCCTCCCATGATCTGCCGCCCGGTGTCGTCGATGCCCTGCGCGACTTCTGCGCCGGTGAGGGTTACCGCCAGCTGATCGAGGAGCAGGTGCTGCTCGACCAGTACCGCAGCGCCTGGGCCCAGGCGCCCTACCCGCCCATCTTCGTCACGGTCAATGCGGTGGTGGTGCAGTCCGGGCATGTGCTGCTGGTGCGGCGCACCGCCGCCCCGGGCAAGGGGCTCTACGCCCTGCCAGGGGGGTTCATCAATCCCCATGAACGCCTGCTGGATGCCTGCCTGCGAGAGCTGCGCGAGAGGGTGCGGCTGAAGGTGCCGGAGCCGGTGTTGAAGGGGTCGCTGCGCGGCCAGCGCCTCTTCGACGAGCCCCATCGCAGCTGGCGGGGGCGCACCCTGGCCGAGGCCTTCTACTTCGCGCTGCGCCCGGAGCAGCAGCTGCCGCGCCTCAAGCCGGTCCAGGGCGGTGATCACGCGCGCTGGGTGGCACTGGCCGACCTCGACCCGGAGAGCCTGTTCGAAGACCACTTCTTCATCATCCAGGACTTCCTGGGCCTACCCGCCGATTTCGGCGGTTCCTGACCCAGCACACCGCGCCCTGTCAGGCCTCCAGGAAGTCCCGGGGCAACTTCTGCATCTGCTTCCAGAGCTTCTCGACGCCGGGCTTGTGCACCAGCGAGCAGCGGTAGAGGCGGATCTCCAGGGGGATATCCCACTTCTCGTCACCGGCCCGTACCAGGCGGCCATCCTTGAGCTCCTCGCGGATGCAGAAGTCGGGAATCCAGGCCATGCCGATACCCTGCATCACCATGCCCTTGAGCCCCTCGGCCATGGCAGTCTCGTAGACGGTGCGCAGGCGCAGGCGCAGCGGATCGTTCTTGAGCAGCATGCGCACGCTGCGCCCGAGGAAGGCGCCCTGGGTGTAGGCGAGATAGGGAATTGACTCCTCCCCCTGCAAGGGGAAGCGTGGCTCACCGTCCTCGTCCGGCAGGCAGACCGGCAGCATCTTCACCTGGCCGATGGAGAAGGAGGGGAAGACCTCGGAGTCGAGCTGCATGGTGGCGTGGGAGTCGTGATAGGCGAGCATCAGGTCGCAGTTGCCTTCGCGCAGCACGTGGATCGCCTCGCCCACGTTCATGGCGACCAGGCGGGTGGGCAGTTCGCCGACGCCCTGCTGCAGGCGCGAGATCCAGGGCGGGAAGAAGCTCAGCGCCAGGGAGTGCGCGGCGACGATGTCCAGCGCCTCGTTGGCCATGGCCAGGCCCCGTAGATGTCCGAGGCTCTCATTGAGTTGCTCCACCAAGTTGCGGGCGGTGACCAGGAAGAGCTGACCTTCCGGAGTCAACCCGACCGGGGTGGTGGAGCGGTCCACCAGGGTGGCACCCACCGCTTGCTCAAGGGAGCGGATGCGGCGACTGAAAGCCGGCTGGGTGACATGGCGCTGACGCGCCGAGGCGGAAAAGCTGCGCGTATTGGCCAGGGCAACGAAGTCCTCCAGCCACTTGGTCTCGAGGTTCACCGCGACTCCCGATCCGTGGTGGGCGTAACGACCGACCATGCCGGTCATCGCAAGCATTTAATATATCACTGAATCGGGGCCAGCAGGTAGGCGGCTCGGGAGAGCAACTTGCGCCACAATGGCCGCGAGGTGATCTCCTCGATATCGATGCGACGGCAGTCGCTGAAGTCCTTCTCGAGCATCAGGCGGACCTGGGCGGCAAACTGGCGGTCAGGCAGAAAGGCGGTGATCTCGAAATTGAGGCGGAAGGAGCGATTGTCGAGGTTGACCGTGCCGACGCTGGCCGCCGCATCATCGATCAGCATGACCTTCTGGTGCAGGAAACCGGGCTGGTAGCGGTAGACCTTGACGCCAGCACGCAACATATCGGGCAGGAAGGAGAAGGCCGACAGGAACACCAGCAGGTGATCGGGACGCTCGGGCATCATGATGCGCACGTCCACGCCGCGCATGGCCGCCAGACGCAGGGCATCCTGCACCCCCTGGTCGGGCACGAAATAGGGGCTGGTGACCCAGAAGCGCTCCCGGGCGCTGTGAATGGCGTGCTGGACCAGCAGGCTGGCGGTGTCCTGCGAGTCGGCCGGGCCCGAGGGCACGATCACCACACTGTGGCACTCCTCGCAGGTCAGCGTCGGCTGCCAGGCCAGGTTGATCAGCTCACCGGTGGCCCAGTGCCAGTCCTCCCAGAAGGCCTCCTGAAGACCCAGTACGCTGGGCCCGCTCAGCTTGAGGTGGGTGTCGCGCCAGGGGCCGTGGCGGGGATGGTGCCCCAGGTACTCGACGCCGACGTTGAAGCCACCGAGCCACCCTTCCCTGCCGTCCACCACCAGCACCTTGCGGTGGTTGCGAAAATTGAGCTGGAAGCGATGCCGAAAGCCCCGCGAGGAGCGGAACGCGCTGACCTCGATGCCTTCCTCGGCCAGGTCACGCAGGTAGCCTTCGTTGAGCTGGTGGCTGCCCACCTCGTCGTACAGGAAATAGACCCGCACGCCTCGGCTGGCGGCGCGCACCAGGTGCCGCTTGAGCTCGCTTCCAAGGGCATCGTTGCGCACGATGAAGAACTGCACCAGCACATACTCCTCGGCCCTCTCGATACCGTCGAAGAGGCTGTCGAAGGTCGCCTGGCCGTCGATCAGCAATTCGGCACGGTTGCCGCTGGTCATAGGCATCTGGGCCAGCTGCTCCACCGCACGCACATCGGGGTCGCGGGCATCGGCGAGAAAGGGTTCGACCTGGGAGCGGTAGCGTGCCAGCACCCGGCGCAGCACGCTGTCGCGCTCGCCACGGGCCGAGACATAGCCATAGAAGCGCGGCTGCCCGAAGATCCAGTAGGCAGGCACCGCCAGATAGGGAAAGGTGAGCAGGGAGAGGATCCAGGCGATGGCTCCCTGGGAGGTACGGCTGGACAGCAGGGCGAGTACCGCGGAAAGGATACCCAGCAGATGTACCGTAAAGATCGCCAGCCCGATCAGCCAGGACGTCATGCGCACTCCCTGCAAAAACAGTCCTGTGCAGCATACTCAAACGACAGCGGCCCCGCCAGGAGGCGGGGCCGCGGTAGCGCCTGAAGCGGCTGGGTCACGCCCGCTCGGCGATGATCTCCTTCCACTTGGCGGGACCGGTCTGGTGCACCGAGGTGCCCTGGCTGTCCACCGCCACGGTCACCGGCATGTCCTCCACCTCGAACTCGTAGATGGCTTCCATGCCGAGATCCTCGAAGCCCACCACACGGGCCTTCTTGATCGCCTGGGCCACCAGGTAGGCGGAGCCACCCACCGCCATCAGGTAGACCGCCTTGTTGTCGCGGATCGCCTCGATGGCCGCTTCGCCGCGCTCGGCCTTGCCGACCATGCCCTGCAGGCCGGTCTCCTCGAGCATGGTGCGGGTGAACTTGTCCATACGGGTGGCGGTGGTCGGACCGGCCGGACCCACCACCTCGTCACCCACCGGATCCACGGGGCCCACGTAGTAGATAAAGCGGCCCTTGAGGTCCACCGGCAGCGGCTCACCCTTGGCGATCATGTCGACCATGCGCTTGTGAGCGGCGTCGCGGCCGGTCAGCAGCTTGCCGTTGAGCAGCAGGGTGTCACCGGGCTGCCAGGTCTGCACCTCCTCGGGCGTCACGCTGTCGAGGTCGACGCGCTTGACGTTGTCCCCCGCCTCGCGGGTGATCTCCGGCCAGTCCTCCAGCTTCGGCGCCGGCAGGGCCGCAGGACCGCTGCCATCCAGGGTGAAGTGGGCATGGCGGGTGGCGGCGCAGTTGGGGATGATCGCTACCGGCTTGTTGGCGGCATGGGTCGGGTAGTCCTTGACCTTGATGTCGAGCACCGTGGTCAGGCCGCCCAGGCCCTGGGCGCCGATGCCACTCTTGTTGACCCGGTCGAACAGCTCCAGACGCAGCTCCTCGGCACGATTGGAAGCGCCGCGAGCCTGCAGCTCCTGGATATCGATGGGGTCGAGCAGCGCCTCCTTGGCGATCTCCATGGCCTTCTCGGCGGTGCCACCGATGCCGATACCCAGCATGCCGGGCGGGCACCAGCCGGCACCCATCTTGGGCAGCTGCTCCATGACCCAGTCGACCACGCTGTCGGACGGGTTGAGCATGGCGAACTTGGACTTCGCCTCGCTGCCGCCGCCCTTGGCTGCCACGTAGACCTCGACCGTATCGCCGGGGACGATCTTGTGGTGGATGATCGCCGGGGTGTTGTCGCCGGTGTTCTTCCGGGCGCCGTCAGGATCTGCCAGCACCGAGGCACGCAGCACGTTGTCTGGCAGCTGGTAGGCGCGGCGCACGCCCTCGTTGACCATGTCGTCAAGGCTCATCTCGGCATCCCAGCGCACATTCATGCCGACATGCAGGAAGACGGTGACGATGCCGGTGTCCTGGCAGATGGGGCGATGGCCCATGGCACACATGCGCGAATTGATCAGGATCTGGGCGATGGCGTCCTTGGCCGCCGGGTTCTCCTCGCGCTCATAGGCCTGGGCCATGGCGTCGATGAAATCCTTGGGATGGTAATAGGAGATGTACTGCAGGGCATCGGCGACGCTCTGGATCAGATCATCCTGACGAATCACGGTCATGGGCAAGGGACTCCTTGGCTTGTCGGCATGCCCGCTCCTGAACGGCGCTTCGTGGCCGCGGTGGCGGGCTCGAACGGGCGGCATTATACCCTACCCTTCGCTCTGTCTTCATTGATGCCACCAAAGTGGATCATGTGTGGTTTGAGAAAGTAGATAACGGTATAATTAGCGGTTTCGAAACCCTCAGGCTACCTACCCTGATGCTCAGCACAATGGCGGCAGCGTCAGGCTGCCTTACCCTAGCGCCAGCTGGCGTTCCCTGAGCTCATGCAGGCGATCACGTAGCCGCGCGGCCTCCTCGAACTCCAGGTTCTGGGCCGCCTCCAACATGGCATCCTCGACCCGGGTGAGCTCTCGGACCAGCTCCTGGGGGGGAAGGTCTGCGGGGTCGTAGACACCGGCCGGCTCGGCCACCTTGCGCTCCCCGCGACGCCCCTTGCCCTTCTTCCCCGGTGTCTGGGCCGCCTCGAGGATATCCGCCACCGAGCGCGTCACCGTGGTCGGAGTGATGCCGTGCTCCTCGTTGAAGGCGATCTGCTTGGCACGGCGGCGCTCCGTCTCGTCCATGGCACGACGCATGGAGTCGGTGACCCGGTCCGCGTAGAGGATCGCCTTGCCATGGGCATTGCGCGCGGCCCGCCCCATGGTCTGGATCAGCGAGCGCTCGTTGCGCAGGAAGCCCTCCTTGTCGGCGTCGAGGATCGCCACCAGCGAGACCTCGGGGATATCCAGGCCCTCGCGCAGCAGGTTGATGCCGACCAGCACATCGAACTTGCCCAGGCGCAGGTCGCGAATGATCTCCACCCGCTCCACGGTATCGATATCCGAGTGCAGGTAGCGTACCCGCACCCCGTGCTCGTCCAGGTATTCGGTGAGATCCTCGGCCATGCGCTTGGTCAGCGTGGTCACCAGCACACGCTCGCTGGCCCCTGCGCGCAGGTGGATCTCGGAGAGCAGGTCATCCACCTGGGTGGTGGCCGGACGCACCTCGAGCTCCGGGTCGAGCAGGCCGGTGGGCCGTACCACCTGCTCCACCACCCGGCCGGCATGCTCGGCCTCGTAGGGGCCAGGTGTCGCCGAGACGAAGATGGTCTGGGGACAGATCGCCTCCCACTCCTCGAACTTCATGGGACGGTTGTCCAGCGCCGAGGGCAGCCGGAAACCGTACTCCACCAGGGTCTCCTTGCGCGAGCGGTCGCCCTTGTACATGCCGCCGACCTGGGGAACGCTGACGTGGCTCTCGTCGATGAACAGCAGCGAGTCGTCGGGCAGGTAGTCGAAGAAGGTGGGCGGCGGCTCCCCGGGGTTGCGCCCCGAGAGATAGCGGGAGTAGTTCTCGATGCCGTTGCAGTAGCCGAGCTCCAGCATCATCTCGATGTCGTAGAGGGTGCGCTGCTCCAGGCGCTGGGCCTCCACCAGCCGCTCGTGCTTCCTGAGCCACTCGAGGCGCTCGACGAGCTCCGCCTTGATCTGGTCGATGGCCCCCAGGATCGTCTCCCGGGGGGTCACGTAGTGCGACTTGGGATAGATGGTCATGCGCGGCACCTCGCCACGCACCTCGCCGGTGAGCGGGTCGAACAGCCGGATCGAGTCGATCTCGTCATCGAACAGCTCGACGCGCACCGCCTCGTCCTCGGCGTCGGCCGGGAAGATGTCGATGACGTCGCCGCGCACCCGGTAGGTGCCGCGCTTGAAGTCCATGTCGTTGCGGGTGTACTGCAGTTCCGCCAGGCGGCGCAGCAGCTTGCGCTGATCGATCAGCTCGCCGCGGGTGAAGTGCAGGCGCATCTTGAGGTACTGGTCGGGATCACCCAGGCCATAGATGGCGGAGACCGAGACCACGATCAGGGCGTCGCGGCGCTCCAGCAGTGCCTTGGTGGCGGAGAGGCGCATCTGCTCGATATGGTCGTTGATCGAGGCATCCTTCTCGATGAAGGTGTCCGAGGAGGGCACATAGGCCTCGGGCTGGTAGTAGTCGTAGTAGGAGACGAAATACTCCACGGCGTTGTCCGGGAAGAAGGCCTTGAACTCGCCGTAGAGCTGGGCCGCCAGCGTCTTGTTGGGCGCCATGACGATGGTCGGGCGCTGCAGGCGCTCGACCACGTTGGCCATGGTGAAGGTCTTGCCGGAGCCCGTGACCCCGAGCAGGGTCTGATGGGCCAGCCCCGCCTCCAGGCCACTCACCAGGCCTGCGATGGCCGATGGCTGATCACCGGCGGGCTGGAACTTCGAGGCGAGGCGAAAGGGCTTGCTCATGGGGTCTCCGAGTTGGGGCGGCGGCCGACCCGGCCGCCGCTCGGTATCACGCCCCGGATCAGACCGGGATCACGGCTCGGGTGCTCACCTCCACCGTGGAGCTGGTCATCAGCCGGTGGATGGGGCACTTGTGGCTGATCTCCTCGAGGCGCTCGACCTGCTCCGGGTCGCTGATGCCGTGGAAAGTCATCTCCACCTCGAGGCGGTAGGTGCCGTGGCGCTCATCGCTGTCATCGCGGTGCACCTTGACGCTGATGCCCTCCAGGGGCCACTTCTTGCGCCGCGCATACATCATCGAGGTGATCGCCTTGCAGGCCCCAAGCGACAGATCGAAGTAGTCGTGGGGGTCGGGGGCACCGCCCTCGCCGCCGTAGGCTTCCGGCACATCCACGAACAGGTCCTCGAAGCCGTCAAGCTCGACCCGCTGACGGAAGATATGGTTGCGTACGCTCTGGATATCAATGGTCTTCTTCACACGGATACTCCCTGCTCACCTGACTTGGATCGGTAGCCTCAGGGCCTCGATCGCCTTGATCATCGCCTCCCGCCGGGCGCGACCCTCCACCTCGGCGCCGTGGCGCCCCACCTCGGCACTATCGACGCCATCGAGCATCATCAACGCGGTGGTGATGCGATTGACCTGATCGGCGTCGGTGACACCCTCGAAACTCAGCGACTGGTGGGCCATGACGTGACTCCTGGCTTGCCTGGCATGGATGAACCCGGGAGTCTAGCATGGGCCACCCGGGCCGGCAGCGGTTGCAATGTCGCGGCGGCGCCCGCATGTCTCCGGATATCCCGACCCTTTCCCTGACACGACGAGGCTTCCCATGCAGGACTGGATCACCGAGCTGGGCGCACGCACGCTCGCCGACGACCACATCACCTTCGACACACAGGATGCCGCACGTCAGGCCCTGGATGCCACGGTGGTGACACCGCTCCTGCAGTTCGGTGTGCTGGATGTGGTGGGCGCCGATGCCGAGAAGTTCCTGCAGGGCCAGGCGAGCGCCCAGCTCAACCTGGTCGATGGCGACTTCGCCCCACTGACGGTGTTCTGCACCCCCAAGGGGCGGATGCTGGCCAACGCCCAGCTGCTGCGCGTGGCCGAGGGCCACTACCGGCTGATCCTGCACCGCGACCTGGTCGACTCCCTGGCCGACCACCTGAAGAAGTTCGCCGTCTTCTACAAGGTCCAGCTGACAGCGCGGGATGACCTGGCGCTGATCGGCCTGATCGGCCAGGAGGCCTCGGCACTGGCCGAGGTACGCCTGGATATTGCCCCTCCCGCGATCTGGCATCAGGCCGGCGACGCCGAGACCCAGCTGCTGGCACACCCCGGCCCCCGCCCGCGCCTGCTGGCCATCCTGCCAACCGAGCGGGCGACGGAGGTCTGGCCGACCCTGGCAGAGCAGGCCACGCCGGCAGGCAATGCGGTCTGGTGTTTGCACGATATCCAGGCGGGTCTGGCCTGGTTGACCTCACACCACCGCGACGCCCTGCTGCCGCAGATGATCAACTGGGAGGCACTGGGCGGCATCAGCTTCAAGAAGGGCTGCTACACCGGCCAGGAGGTAGTGGCACGCGCCCACTTCCGGGGTCAGGTAAAGCGCCGGTTGATGCGTGGCCAGCTCGACGGCAGCGTACTGCCGGAAATCGGCAGCCCCGTCCTCGACACCAATGACAAGGCGGTGGGAGAGGTGATCACCACCGAGCTCGACGCCTACGACCAGGCAGAGGTGCTGGTAGTGCTAAGCACCAAGGAGGATATCGGCCCTCTGAGTGTGGCCGGGCAGAAGCTCAAGCTGCTGCAGCTGCCCTACCCCATCGAGCGCCTCGATCCGGAGAGCCTGGCGGCGTCATAGCCGAAACAGGCGACGGGCGGTGGCAGTGCTGTTCGCTGCCACCGCCTCCGAGCCCTGCCCCCTCAGCCCGGCGACGACCCGGCATACCTCGGCCACTCGGGCGGGTTCATTGCGCTCCCCCTGGTGGCCAGCCAGAGGCATGTCGGGACTGTCGGTCTCCAGCACATAGCCATCATCGGGCAGGCTCTGCACCGCCCGCTGCAGGCGTTTGGCCCGATCGAAGGTGACCGCCCCGCCAAGACCCACCACGAACCCCAGGTCGAGGAACTTGCCGGCCTGCTCCGGGGAGCCGGCGAAAGCGTGAACCAGGCCGCCGGCGGGAAGGTCGAGCTGGCGCAGCCGCTTGGCCACCGGGTCGTTGGCCCGTACGCAGTGGACCACCACCGGCAGCTTGCGCGCCTTGGCAATACGCAGCTGCGCGTCGAACAGCCGCCACTGGGCGTCCAGGGTGTCGCCGAAGCGGGCGTCGATGCCGCACTCGCCCACCGCCACCGATTGCGGGTTCGCTTCCAGCGCCTGCGCCAGCGCCTCGATGTCCCCCTCGGCGTGCTCCTCCATGAAGTAGGGGTGCAGCCCCAGGCAGACACTGACATCATCGCGTGCGCCCAGCGACAGCACGGCGGGCCAGCGACGGCGCGTCGTGCCCGGCACGATGAATTGCGCCACACCCGCCGCCCGGGCCCGTTCGATCACCGCCTCGCGGTCGGCGTCGAAGTCGGGGAAGTCCAGATGGCAGTGGGCGTCGATCAGCATAGTGACAAGCGACAAGGATCAAGGCGCAAGGCAGAGGTATCCTTGCTACGTGCATGAAGCGAGGGAGCGCCGGGGGCGGGTCGAAGAGGAGGTCCTATGCCAGGGATGGCATCGGTAGCGCCCAGGGATGGGTTCACAGCGCCTCCTCGAAGGCCCGCCGCCGGATCAGCCCCGAGCGACGCAGCAACTTATCGCCAGGGTATCAATGCTCCCGGGTGGGCTGGAAGCGGATCTCCGGCCAGCGCTCCTGGGTCATCTGCAGATTCACGCGCGTTGGGGCGATATAGGTCAGGTAGCCGCCACCATCGATGGCCAGGTTGGTGCTCGCCTTGCGCTTGAACTCCTCGAGCTTGCGGGCATCGTCGCAGTAGACCCAGCGTGCGGTATTGACGTTCACCCCCTCGTAGACACAGTCGACCTTGTACTCCTCCTTGAGGCGGTGGGCGACCACGTCGAACTGCAGGGTACCCACCGCACCGAGGATCAGGTCGTTGTTGTCCAGCGGCATGAACACCTGGGTGGCTCCCTCCTCGGAAAGCTGCTGCAGGCCCTTCTGGAGTGCCTTCATCTTCAGCGGGTCCTTGAGGCGCACGCGCTTGAACAACTCCGGCGCGAAGTGCGGGATGCCGGTGAAGCGCATGTCCTCGCCCTGGGTGAAGGTGTCACCGATCTGGATGGTGCCGTGGTTATGCAGGCCGATGATGTCGCCAGGCCAAGCCTCCTCCACCTGGGCGCGGTCCGAGGCCATAAAGGTCAGGGCATCGGCGATCTTGACGTCCTTGCCGATGCGCACATGGCGCATCTTCATGTTCTTCTCGTACTTGCCCGAACAGACGCGCAGGAAGGCGATGCGGTCGCGATGGTTGGGATCCATGTTGGCCTGGATCTTGAACACGAAGCCGGTAAAGCGGCCATCCTCGGCCTCCACGGTTCGCGTGTCCGTCTCGCGAGGCTGCGGCGGTGGCGCATATTCGACGAAGCCGTCGAGCATCTCGCGCACCCCGAAGTTGCCCATGGCGGTACCGAAATAGACAGGCGAGAGTTCACCGCGCAGGTAGGCCTCGTGGTCGAACTCATGGGACGCCCCGCGCACCAGTTCCACCTCCATGCGCAGCTCCTCGGCCTGCTCCTCGCCGAGCACCGCGTCCACCTCGGGGTTGTCGAGCCCCTCGATGCGCTTGTCATCGGGAATGCGGCTGCCCTGCCCCTGGGTATAGAGGTGGATGGTGTCGTTGTAGAGGTGGTAGACACCCCTGAAGTGACGCCCCATGCCGATCGGCCAGGTCATCGGCGCGCACTGGATATTGAGCACCTCCTCGACCTCGTCCATCACCTCGATGGGATCGCGGATGTCACGGTCCATCTTGTTGATGAAGGTGAGGATCGGCGTGGTACGCAGGCGACACACCTCCATCAGCTTGATGGTCCGCGCCTCGACGCCCTTGGCCCCGTCGATCACCATCAGCGCCGAATCCACCGCAGTCAGGGTGCGGTAGGTGTCCTCGGAGAAGTCCTCGTGGCCGGGCGTGTCGAGCAGATTGACGATGCGTCCGCCGTAGGGGAACTGCATCACCGAGGTGGTCACCGAGATGCCGCGCTCCTGCTCCATCTTCATCCAGTCGGAGGTGGCGTGGCGGTCGTTGCGCTTGCTTTTCACCGAGCCGGCCATCTGGATGGCATTGCCGAACAGCAGCATCTTCTCGGTGATGGTCGTCTTGCCGGCATCCGGGTGCGAGATGATCGCAAAAGTGCGTCGAAGCCCGGTCTCATGGGCCTGTTTCTGGTCTGACATGCGTTGGGTTCGCCAATTGGTTCTCGACCTTGTACTCGAGGAGAGCAGCGCGGGGCCGAGAGAGGAGTTTGGCGACTATTCTACGCCCTCGCCGGGCCGAAATGTAGGTCGGACACGCCACCCGACGCCACAGGCGCGCTATCATGTGGCGGTCGAAAAGGAGCCAGCATGCAGACCACCCAGCCACTGCCCCTCTCCACCCCCAATCGCAACCTGGTGCGCTTGACCATCGTGCGCGGCATCACCTGGACCGGCTTCCTCGCCGCCATCATCTTCGGGGTCGAGGTGCTGGGCTTCGAACTCCAGGTAACCGCGGTGATCGGTGTGGTGCTGGTGATGGCGGTGATCAATCTGGCCACCTGGTGGCGCCTGGGCCGCCACCGCGCGGTTACCGACGGCGAATACCTGCTCCACCTGCTGGCCGATGTTGCCGGCCTGACGCTGCTGTTCTACTTCACCGGCGGCGCCAGCAACCCTTTCATCACCTACTATCTGGTACCGGTGACCATCGCCGCCGCTACCCTGCCCTGGCGCTGCGCCTGGATCATCGCGGCCACCTCCATGCTCGGCTACAGCGCGTTGCTGGCCTTCCACTACCCGGTACCCCAGCTGACCGGTGGCCACGGGCCGACCGCCGGTCTCAACCTGCACGTGCTTGGCATGTGGCTGAACTTCGCCCTCTCGGCGGGCCTGGTCACCTTCTTCATCTACAAGATGGCCCACGCCCTGCGCAGCAGGGAGCAGGCACTGTCACGGACCCGCGAAGCCGCCCTGCGCAACGAGCAGGTGCTCGCCGTGGCGACCCAGGCCGCGGGTACCGCCCACGAGCTGGGCACCCCGCTCTCCACCATGGCGGTGCTGCTTTCCGAGATGCGTGCAGAGGCCGAGGACAACCCCATGCTGCAGAAGGATATCGAGCTACTGCGCCAACAGGTGGATACCTGCAAGTCGCGGCTGCAGCAACTGGTGGAGAGCGCCGACCGCCGCCGCATGGGCGAGCCGCAGATCACCGATGCCGAGGTGTGGTTGGCCGGGGTGGTCCAGCGCTGGCTGGTGCTGCGTCCGGATGTCAGCCACCACATGACAGTGTCCGAACACCGCAGCCGCCCCTGGCTGGCGGTGGATACGACCCTCGAGCAGGCGCTGACCAACCTGCTCAACAACGCTGCCGACGCCAACCCCGACGACATCGTCATCGGCCTCGACTGGCATGACGACGAGGTAATCATCGATATCCGCGACCACGGTCCCGGCGTTGCCCTGGCTATCGCCGACCAACTCGGCGAGACCTTCGTCTCCACCAAGAGCAAGGGGATGGGCATCGGCCTGTTCCTGACCCATGCCACCATCAACCGCTTCGGCGGCGGCGTCAGCCTATACAATCACCCCCAGGGTGGCACTCTGACCGAGGTCGTGCTGCCCCGGGCCCCCGCTGCCGAATGAGCTCACCCACCATCCGAGCGAGAGACCCATGCAAGAGACGCCCGAACGCCTGCTGATCATCGACGACGACGAGATGTTCTGCCACGTGCTTGACCGTGCCATGACCCGACGCGGTTACGAGGTGGTAGTCGCCCGGGACGCCCAGGAGGCACTCTCCCTGGCCCGTCAGCACCGCCCCACCCTGGCCACCCTCGACCTCAAGCTTGAGCATGAGTCCGGGCTCCAGCTGTTACCGGAGCTGCTGGAAGTGGTGCCGGAGTGTCGGGTGGTGATCCTGACGGGTTACTCCAGCATCGCCACGGCCGTGGAGGCGATCAAGCTGGGAGCGGTCAACTACCTATGCAAACCGGCCGATGCCGACGAGGTGCTGGCCGCATTCAACAAGCATGATGGCGACCCGCAGATCGAGGTGGCCGACCAGCCCCCCTCAATCAACCGCATCGCCTGGGAGCATATTCAGAAGGTGCTGCAGGAGCACGACGGCAACATCTCAGCCACCGCCCGCGCCCTGGGCATGCACCGCCGCACCCTGCAGCGCAAGCTGCAGAAACGACCGGTACGGCGCTGAAAGCTGGAAGCTGGAAGCTGGAAGCTGGAAGCTGGAAGCCAGCGTGATTCCGCTAACTCTGGGGTTAAGGTTTTTCTTCCAGCTTCAAGCTTAAGCCCGCGAAGCGGGCGTTCTTACAGCTCCGGGCAAAGCCCGGTTATTGCGCCGTCCACCCCAGATCCATATTCCAGCTCGCCCCGGTGACGGCGCCGGCGGCGTCGGAGGCCAGGTAGGCCACCAGCTCGGCGACCTCGCCGGGTTCGATCAGGCGCTTGACGGCGGCATTCTTGAGCATGATCTGCTCGATCACCTCCTGCTCCTGCATGCCGTGCAGCTTCGCCTGATCGGCGATCTGATTGTCGACCAGCGGCGTCTTCACGTAGGCGGGGCAGATGGCATTGGCGGTGATGCCCTGGGCGCCACCCTCCAGCGCCGCGGTCTTGGTCAGGCCGATCATGCCATGCTTGGCACTGATATAGGCCGACTTACCTGGCGATGCCACCTGGGCGTGTACCGAGGCGATGTTGACGATGCGCCCCCAGCCATTCTCGCGCATGGAGGGCCAGGCTGCCTGGGTGAGCAGGAAGGGCGCGGTCAACATCAGGTCGATAATCTGGCGCCACTTCGCCTCGGGAAACTCCTCAATCGGCGAGACGTGCTGGATACCGGCATTGTTGACCAGGATATCCACGCGCCCGAAACGCTTGATCGCCTCGGCAACGGCAGCCTTGCAGGCTTCGCCGTCCGTCAGGTCGGCCTGAAAGAAACTGGCGCCGGCCTCCTCGGCCACCTCGCGCCCCGCGGGATTGAAGTCCACCGCCAGCACCTGATGACCCAGTTGGCAGAAGTGACGCACCACCGCCTCGCCGATACCACTGCTGGTACCGGTGACGAGGGCGACGCGGGGGGTGACGGACGCTGACATTGACGACTCCTTGTTGATGCAGATTGTGTAAACACGCGGAGCCACCAGCATAAGGGGATGGCGGCATGTCGCGCCACCTCGGCGAGGTGGCGAATCACTCTCCGCGCGGAGAGGTTTCCCCGGATTGCTGTGCGGAAGCCATCACCCGCTCCATCAGCCGCTGGGCGAGGCGGCTGGCATCCTGTCGGGTGGCGACATCGGCGAGATCATCGAGCAGCACCAGGCGCCAGCAGCCGAGCGACTCTCCCAGAGCCACGGCTTCCATGGGGTAGCGCCCCGAGGGCAGCGACAGCGTGCAGCACTCTCCTGCTAAAGGCATGGGCTCGGTATCGCCGGCGGGCAGCATCACCAGCCACAGCGACACCGGCGTGACCAGGGCACCCACCAGCTGTTCGCCGTGCTCGGGCAGGCGATAGCACTGGAAACAGAGTGCATCGGCAGCCAGCCGCGGATTGAAGTGGGACAGCGACTTGGACTCGCGCAGATGGCTGGCGGTCCAGGCCTCGGCAAGCCGTCGCAGGCGCTGATACTGTTCCGGAGTCAGGGCATGCATGAGTCTCTCCACGATGTCGGGCGGCGCCAGTATAGGCGCAGCGAGCCGCGGGGCCCAGAGGCCATCGGCGCTCGGCCGGCGAGCTGCTAGGCTATCGACACGCGCCATCCCGGAGCTGTCCAGCCCAGCCCAATCAGAGGGAGTCCACCATGACCGACAACCAACGCCTGCAGCATGCCCTGGAGATCGCCCTGGAGGCGGGCGAGCGTATCCGCGATGCCCGTCATGACCGGGACTTCGGCCATCGCTACAAGGGCGGCGAGGAGCTGGTGACCGATATCGACGTGGCGGTGGATCGCCAGATCGGCTCACGGCTGGAGACCACCTTCCCGGGTGAGGCACGCCTCAGCGAGGAGCTCTCTCCCGACCGCAGCGTGCTGGCCGTGGAGGGGCCACTGTGGGTTGTCGATCCCATCGATGGAACCGTCAATTTCGCCCACGGGCTTGCCCACGTCGCGGTCTCCATCGCCTGGCTCGAGCATGGCGAGGCGCGTATCGGCGTGGTTCATGCCCCCTTCCTGGGCGAGACCTACACGGCGATCCGCGGTGAAGGAGCCTGGCGCAACGGCGAGCCGATTCACGCCAGCCGCCGCAACGACCTGAGCCGCAGCCTGGTCGCTACCGGCTTCCCCTACCGCCGCGACAGTCGGCCACCGCTGATGCGCCGCCTCGCCGCGGTGCTCGATCGCTGTCAGGACGTGCGCCGCAACGGCTCGGCGGCACTCGATCTGTGCGACGTCGCCTGCGGACGACTGGATGCCTACTACGAGAGTGTCTCGCCGTGGGACTTTGCGGCCGGCTGGCTGATCGCCAGGGAGGCCGGCGCCCGCACGGGTCACCTCTACCCCTGCCCCGAGGGCATTCCCGCGGCACTCTATGGGGAGAACCTGCTTGCCTCGAGCCCGGGTATCCACGCCGAACTGGGCGAGCTGCTGCGGCGTGCCGATGCCGGTGAACTGGACACGCCATGAACTATGGCGGTCACAATCCATGGCGGCTGACAACCCATAGCGGCGGACAATGGCTCGGCTCGCCAGGACCTATTGGCCAGGGCGTCCGCTATCACGGACAATGGTGCCATCTTTGTTCCAGCCAGCGCCCCAGGCGCCAAGGAGAACCCATGTTCGTCACTATCTACGGCCGCCCAGGCTGTCCCTTCTGCGTGTTCGCCAAGGACCTTGCCCAGCGCCTCGAGGCCGCCGGGGCCATCGAAGGCTATCGCTATATCGATATGTATGCCGAGGGGCTGACCAAGGCCGATCTGACTGAGAAGGTGGGCCAGACCGTGCACACCGTGCCCCAGGTATTTCTGGATGCCACCCCGATCGGCGGCTTCTCCGAATTCGATCAATACGTGCGCAAGCAAGGCCTGCTGTCTGCAGCCCAGGCCCACTGACACCGGCTTCCCTCGAAAGCGTAGTACTGGCGTTGAAAGGTCCCTTGACGCTGATGCCTATACTTCCCGCCAGTCACGACGACAAGGGAAGCGCTTTCAATGCAGAGGGAAGAGTTCATTCAGCAGTTATGGCTGGATTTTATCCACCAGCATCCGGAGATCGGCGGCCTACGGCTCTGGCCGCTGGATGCCCCGGTCGAATACCTGGCCCTGTTGACCCTCAATCACCGCCATCATGGCATGGATGCCCTGATGCCAGCGCTCGCACACTTCGGATACCGCATCCGTCACCGTCACGCCATGGCCGACCGCGGGCTGCTGGTCAACCTGCTGGCACCGCCAGGCACAGGCCCCTGGCTGGCCGTCGCCGAACTCCAGATGGGCACTCTGGCCAGGCGACCCCGGGCCCTGCTCGAGACGCTTGTCGACCAGGCCCCCGAGTCCGCCCACCGCGGCACCAACCGCCTGTGCCGGGGACGGCCCTGGCCAGTGCCTGACTGGGAGAGTTACCAGACCCTGCACCAGGCACACCCCCTGGCCGCCCTGCTCGCCGTCAACGGGCCGCGGCTGCACCATGTCGGCTACGATTGCCGGCACCTCGATGCCTCCCTTGAGGAATTGCACCGGGGGATGGAAGAGGCCGGCTTTGCCGGCACTGACGATCGCCATCACGGCCTCTTTCCCATCTCGCCGCTGGTCGACTATCGCTTCTACCCGTCAGGCTCGCGACGGCTGCCCTTCGCCGAGGGTGACGAGCACCGTGTCGAGACCGGTGGCATCGCGCTGGTACAGAAGTCGGTCAGCGCCCACCAGGAGCGAGTGGTCGAACTGCTGTTGCCTCACCACACCCGCTGCCAGCTCTCCTGACCTGTCGTCCACAAAATCTGTGGATAACGCTGTGCAACATAGGCGACCACGCCACTAACCACCGGCCGTATGACGCGATGGTCATAAATTCGCCGTCCCCGAACGCGCGCGGCCCGGACGCTTGACGTCCGGGCCGCGGCAGCAGCGTTGAGGGTCACGCCTCAGTCGAAGGTCATCTCCGGGACGTGATCGGGCACCACCAGCTTGCCCGCGGTCAGCGACTTGATCTCCTCTACGGAGACGCCCGGGGCGCGCTCCTTGAGGTGGAAAGCGCCGTCCTTGATCTCCAGGTAGGCGAGGTCGGTCAGCACCCGGTTGATGCAGCCGGCGCCGGTCAGCGGCAGGTTGCAGCTCTCCAGCAGCTTGGACTCGCCGTGCTTGGAGGCGTGAGTCATGGTGCAGATGATGTTCTCTGCGCCCGCCACCAGGTCCATGGCGCCGCCCATGCCCTTGATCAGCTTGCCGGGGATCATCCAGGAGGCGATGTTACCGTTCTGGTCGACCTCGAAGGCCCCCAGCACGGTCAGGTCGACGTGGCCGCCGCGGATCATGGCGAAGGACTCCGCCGACGAGAAGATCGCCGCGCCGGGACGCGCAGTTACCGTCTGCTTGCCGGCGTTGATCATGTCCGGGTCGACCTCCTCCTCGGTAGGGAAGCGCCCCATGCCCAGCAGGCCATTCTCGGACTGCAGCATCACGTCGATGCCGTCGGGGATATAGTTGGCCACCAGGGTCGGAATGCCGATGCCCAGGTTGACGTAGAAGCCATCTTCCAGTTCACGCGCCACGCGCATTGCCATCTGTTCGCGAGTCAGTGCCATCTTGTTGCCTCTTTGTTCGATGAGAAACGGTCGGTGAGAAACGCCAGCAGCGAGGAGATCACGCCTCGCGCACGGTGCGCTTCTCGATGCGCTTCTCGAAGGAGCCCTGGATGATGCGGTCGACGTAGATCCCCGGGGTGTGAATCTGGTCGGGCTTCAGCTCGCCGGGCTCGACGATCTCCTCGACCTCGACCACGGTGATCCGGCCGCAGGTGGCCGCCAGCGGATTGAAGTTCTGGGCGGTATCGCGATAGACCACGTTGCCGTAGCGGTCGGCCTTCCAGCCCTTGACGACGGCGAAGTCGGCGTGGAACGCCTCCTCGAGGATGTGCGGACGACCGTTGAATTCGCGCACCTCCTTGCCCTCGCCAATGGGCGTGCCGTAGCCCGTGGCGGTATAGAAGGCCGGGATGCCGGCACCGCCGGCGCGCATCTTCTCTGCCAGGGTGCCCTGGGGGGTCAGGATCACCTCGATCTCGTCGTTGAGCATCTGCTGCTCGAACAGCGCGTTCTCCCCCACGTAGGAGGCGTAGATGCGCGAGATCTGCTTGTCTTCCAGCAGCAGGCCCAGGCCGAAGCCATCCACGCCGCAGTTGTTGGAGATCACGGTCAGGTCGTTCACACCGCGACGCTTGATCTCGGCGATCAGGTTCTCGGGAATGCCGCACAGGCCGAAGCCACCGGCGGCGACCGTCATGCCGCTCTCGATGCCTTCCATCGCCTCTGCATAGGAGTTAACGCGCTTGTCGAATCCGGCCATAGGACGCCTCGTGTTGTTGTGGGCTGAAATTACTCAGGAAGAATAGCGGGTCTTTGGGAGACTCGTTGCCCTAGTGTTAGTGCGGAGGATATATTTGTTAAGTTTGTTTTTCTTATCATTTGATCGAAAAACCTCATAAATTAAACCTTGGTCGCATACCCACTTCCGGTAGCCATCATGACCGTCAAGCAGCTTCGCGCCTTCCTCGCCGTGGCCAGCGCCCTGAGCTTTACCCAGGCCTGCGAGCGCCTGCACCTTTCCCAGCCTGCGCTTAGCCTGGCGATCAAGGGGCTCGAGGAGAGCCTGGGCGGACGCCTGCTGACGCGCAGCACACGCAGCGTACGGCTGACACCCGAAGGCGAATCGCTGGTCCCGCTGGCCAAACGGCTGCTGGCCGAGTGGGACAACACCGAGGAGCTAATGCGCCAGCGCTTCACCCTGCAGATGGGCCGGCTCGGGGTGGCCGCCATGCCTTCCTTCGCCGGGAACCTGCTGCCCCCGGCGCTGATGGCGTTTCGACAGCGTTACCCGCGCATCAATGTCACCGTGCACGACGTGATCAACGAGCAGGTGATCGAGATGGTGCGCAACGGCCAGGTGGAGCTGGGCATCGCCTTCGAGCCCGAGGCCGTGGGCAGCCTTACCTTCACGCCCCTGTTCAGCGACCGGTTCGTCGCCGTGGTGCCGCCCCACTCACTGCTGGCCGGGCACGCCTCGCTGCGCTGGGAGATGTTGCTCACCCACGACTTCATCGCCCTGCAGCGCCCCTCCATGGTGCGCCGCCTGCTGGAGCAGCAGCTGGAAGCGGAAGGCATGGCACTGCCCGGCGCCTTCGAGAGCCACCAGCTGGCCACGGTGGGCCGCATGGTAGCCAGCGGACTGGGAGTCAGCGCAGTGCCCTCGCTGTGCCGTGGCCAGATGGAGGAGCTCGGCGCGCGCTGCCTGACACTGGAGGCCCCCGTCATACAGCGCGACGTGGGCATCCTCACCCATGGCGAGCTCTCCACCGCGGCCCTGGCCCTGAAGGAGGTGATCGTCGAGACCCAGGGCCCCGCCGCCGGGCATCTCACCGGCCCATAGACCGCGGGCGTTGGTCGCAGGCGCTGGGCAGGCGTCGGGGGATCCTTTAGCATTGCCGACATTCCACAGGCCACCCATGGAGATCGGCATGTCGACCCTCAGGGGCATCGTCAGCCTGCTGCTGCTCACCCTGACCACCCTGCTGTGGGGCCTCCCCCTGCTGCTGATGACGGTGGTCAAGCTGATCACGCCGGGCCATCGCCTGCGCCTGGCGGTGCTCAGGGTGCTCAATGCCATCGCCCTCAACTGGATCGGGCTGAACCTCTGGTGGATGCGGCACTGGCTGAAGCCGCGGCTGGAGATCGAGCTGCCCGAAGGACTCTCGCGCCAGCACGGCTGGCTGGTGCTCTCCAACCACCGCAGCTGGACCGATATCTTCGTGCTGTTCTTCGCCCTGCACCGGCGCATCCCCATGCCCCGCTTCTTCCTCAAGCGACAGTTGATCTGGATCCCCATCGTGGGCCTGGCCTGGTGGGCACTGGAGTTCCCCTTCATGCGCCGCATGACCGCCGCACAGCGTGCCCGCCACCCGCACCTCGCCCGGCGCGACCAGCAGGCCACGGAGCGCATGTGCCAACGCGCCCGGGAGATGCCTATCGCCATCTTCAATTTCGTGGAGGGTACCCGTTTCACCCCGGCCAAGCATGCCGCCCAGGACTCGCCCTATCGGCAGTTGCTGAAGCCACGCGCCGGTGGCGTTGCCCAGGTCCTCAACCTGCTCGGCGACCAGCTTGCCGGGATCCTCGATGTCACCCTCCACTACGACAATCCGCGCCCCACCTTCTGGGGGTACCTGTGCGGGCGCGAGGAACGCATCGTCATGCACACCCGCCTCATGCCTGTCGAGGACTGGATGCCGGGTGGCAACTACCAGGATAACGCCAGCGACAAGGAACGCTTCCACACATGGATCAATGCGCTTTGGCACCAAAAGGACGATCGGCTCTCGCGCTTCTGATCGTCCTGCTGCTGATGCTGGCCGGCTGTGCCTCGCAGCCGTCGGACAGGGCGACGCGGGATGCGGCCGAGGCATCCCGCGTCGGGGGTTGGGTCATCGTGCAGCGAGGCGACACCCTGGGTGAGCTGGCACAGCGCGGCGGTGTGCCCCTGGAGCGCCTGCAGCGCTTCAATCCCGACGTCGACGCCAGGCGTCTGGCGGTGGGCCAGCGCCTGCTGATGCCGACCCAGCGTGAGCGTGCACCATACCGGGGGCCCTACCGCTACCAGGTGCGGCCCGGGGACACCTACTCGAGCATCGCCCGTCGCTTTCGCACGGAAGCCTCGCGAGTACAGGCCGCCAACCCCGGGGTCGCCCCTACCCGCCTTGCGGTGGGCCAGCTGATCAGTGTTCCCCTGGCCTTGGGAGGCTCCCGCACCAACCCGAGCTCGGCGAGCGGCAACGGTGCCGGCGCGAGTGCCCCATCCTCGCCCCGCCGCGCCAGCCTGCCGGATCCCGGCAACCTGCCGAGCTCGGCGCGCCGCTGGCCCTGGCCGCTGGACGATTATCGCATCGTGCGACCCTACGGCACCGACAGCCGAGGCACCCTGCAGCCGATGCTGCTGGCCACCGACGCAGGCGCTCAGGCCAAGGCCGTGGCGGCCGGCGAGGTACGCTATGCCGGCAGCATGCGCCAGCTCGGCAAGGTGGTGATCGTCCACCACCCCGATAACCTGCAGAGCGTCTATGCGCTCTGTGAGCGACTGCTGGTGGAGAATGGCCAGGCCGTGGCGCGCGGTGAGGCACTCTGCGAGGTGGGTTACAGCAACGCCACCGAGCGCCATGATCTGCTGTTCGACCTGCGCCACGGGGGCAAGCCGGTGAATCCTCGCGGCGTGCTGCGCTGACATGCCCGCTTAACCAGCCTGTCGCCGTCCTGTCATCCGCAACCACCATCCTTGAGGCAACCGGGCGCAAGCCCGCCTGCAACGAGGATGGTGATGCGCATCTGCCTGGTCAGCGAGACCTGGACGCCCGAGGTCAACGGCGTCGCCCATACCCTGGCACAGCTGAGCGGCGAACTACTCGCCCGCGGCCATCACCTGCAGCTGATACGCCCGCGACCCAGGGTGCCTGGTTCCGCTGCGAGGATGGCGAGTGAGCTTCAGGTACCGGGGCTGGCCGTGCCCGGTTATCGCCAGGTGCGCTTCGGGATTCCCGCCACACGACGTATCGTCAGGTGGTGGCGCGAGACGCCACCCGATGTGGTCTACCTGGCCACCCAGGGGCCACTTGGCTGGTCCGCACAGCGAGCCGCAGGCCGCCTCGGCCTGCCCCTGGTCGCAGGCTGGCACACCAATTTCGACCACTACTGCCGGGACTACGGCATCCCCTGGCTGGCACCGCTGGTGGAAGCGCGCCTGCGCACCTTTCACAACCGCTGCGCCGCGACCCTGGTGCCGACCCACGCCCAGCGTGATGACCTGCGGCGACGCGGCTTCCTGGAGCTGCGCTGCATGGCCCGGGGGATCGATGGTACTCGCTTCTCCCCGGGGCACCGCGACGAGGCCCTGCGCAGCCGCTGGGGCGCGAGCCCGCACACCCCGGTGGCACTGCATGTGGGCCGGCTGGCCCCGGAAAAGAACCTCGACCTGCTGCGCGACAGTTTCCGCGCCATGCGCGCCGCCCACCCCGGGCTGCGCCTGGTCGTCGTCGGCGACGGGCCCTCCCGGCGCTCCCTGGAACGCAGCCTGCCCGAAGCCCACTTCACCGGGTTCGTATCGCCCGAAGCGCTGGCCCGACATTACGCCAGCGCCGACCTCTTCCTGTTCCCCTCCCTGTCGGAGACCTGGGGCAACGTGCTGCTGGAGGCCATGGCCAGTGGCCTGGGAGTGATCGCCTTTCGTCACGCCGCCGGTGCCGAACTGATCGACGACGGACACACAGGCCTCTCGCTGGCTGCCGGCGACGAGGCGGGCTTTCGGGAGGCCGCCGTGGCGCTCTGTCAGCACCCCGCCCGCTGGGCACGGCTGGGACGAGCCGCCCGCATCCGGGCCCTCGACTACACCTGGTCCGCCATCACCGACACCTTCCTCTCCACCCTCGAAGATGCCCGGGAGAACCGCCATGCGACCGCACGCGCCTGCCGTGTTTGAACGCCTCGACATGCTCGAATGGCAACTCTGCCGACGCCTGGCCCGCTTCAACCTCTATCGGCCCTGGCTGACCACCCTGCGCATGGCCAGTCACCTGGGCGACTGGCCGGCCTGGGTGGTGCTGATCGCTGCCCAGCCCCTGCTGCAGCCGGAGAAAGGCTGGCACTATCTGCTCCAGTACACCCTGACCGCCCTGATCGCGATCGGCGTCTACCGGTTGCTCAAGACGCGACTGTGTCGCGAACGCCCCTTCATCACCTTCGTTGGCAACGTCAGCCGGCAGGCGCCGGCCCGGGACCGCTACAGCTTCCCCAGCGGCCACACCATGCATGCGGTGATGTTCCTGACCCTGACCGCAAGCCACCTACCCTGGCTCGCCCCCTGGCTGGTGCCACTGGTAATACTGATCGCCCTATCCCGGGTGGGACTCGGCCTGCACTACGCCAGTGACGTGCTGGCCGGAGGCCTGATCGGGCTGCTGTTTGCGTGGGGCAGCCTGGCCCTCGTCGGCTGAGGCGCTGCATGGCATCCTTGGTGCATGCCGATCGAGACCCTGCTTGCCGACCCGCCATTGTGGCTCATGGATCCCCTGCTGGAGGAGCCCGATGCCAGTGCGCTGCTCGCGGCCCTGGATGCCGAGCTCGCCTGGCAGCAGCCTTCCCTGCGCCTCTACGGACGCGAACACCCCATCCCGCGCCAACAGGTCTGGATGGGGACCCCCGAAGCGAGCTATCGCTACTCCGGCCGTGAGTTCCTGCCCGAGCCCTGGCATCCCGCCGTGGCCGATCTCCGCGATCGGGTGATCACTGCCCTGGTCGCCGCCGGTATCGATGCCCGATTCAACAGCGTCCTGCTCAACCGCTACGCCAGCGGCGAGGAGCGCATGGGCTGGCACAGCGATGACGAACCCGAACTCGGCGACGACCCGCTGATCGCCGTGGTCAGCCTGGGCGCCGAGCGCCCGTTGCGCTTTCGCTGGAAGCGCCGCGAGGCCCCGGCCTTCAATGTCTGGCTGCCCCACGGCAGCCTGCTGGTGATGGGGCCGGGCGTGCAGCGGCGACTGCAGCATGCCCTGCTGCCACGCCGCCTGCCGGGAGTTCGCATCAGCCTGACCTTTCGACTGGTGATGTCCGCGTGCTGAACAGGTCCTGCCCAACTCAGGCCTCTCGACCAAGTCATGATGATCGATAGAGATAACGGTATATAGTTCCGGGCATCGCCAATCCCATGGCGATGCCGCTTCATGCCACCATGTGGTGCCCCGATACGCGAAGAGGCGCCCCGTGGGGCGCCTCTTCGGTCGTCATGGCAAGCGTGGCCTCACGACTTGTCGTGGTCCAGCTCCTCGCCCGGCAGCACTTCCTCGCCGTTGAAGTAGGCGCGTGCCAGCTTGAACACCACCGGCGACAACAGGGCCAGGGCGATCAGGTTGGGAATGGCCATCATGGCATTGAAGGTATCCGCCATCAGCCAGATGAAGCCCAGCTGGGCCATGGCACCCAGCGGGATTGCCAGCACGAACAGCACCCGGTAGAGCATGATCGAACGGGTGCCGAACAGGAACTGGAAGCACTTCTCACCATAGAAGGACCAGCCCAGGATGGTGGTGAAGGCGAATACCGCCAACGCCAGCGAGACGATCTGGTTGCCCATGCCCGGCAGCGCCTCATCGAAGGAGAGCGCGGTGAGCGATGCGCCCGCCTCACCGGTTTCCCAGACACCGGCCGTCAGGATCACCAGGGCGGTGATGGAGCAGACGATGATGGTATCGATGAAGGTACCCAGCATGGCGATCAGGCCCTGGCGAACCGGGTTCTTGGTCTGCGCCGCGGCGTGGGCGATGGGCGCGCTGCCCAGGCCTGCCTCGTTGGAGAAGACGCCACGGGCGACACCGAAGCGGATCGCCGCCATCACCGCCGCACCGGCGAAACCGCCCATGGCGGCGTGGGGGTTGAAGGCGTAGTAGAAGATCATGCCGAAGGCGTCGCCGATCTGGCCGGCATTGATGGCCAGCACGACCAGGCCGGCCAGCACGTAGAGGATGCCCATGATCGGCACCAGCTTGCCCGCCACCTTGGCGATACGCTTGATGCCGCCGAGGATGACCGCCCCGGCCAGCACCATGATCACCACCCCGGTGATCCAGTGCGGCAGGCCGAAGGTGGAGTTCAGGGCATCCGCCACGGAGTTGGACTGCACGGTGTTGCCGATACCGAAGGCCGCCACGGCACCGAAGAAGGCGAAGGCGCCGGCGAGCCACAGCCACTTACGGCCCAGGCCGTTCTTGATGTAGAACATCGGGCCGCCGACATGATAGCCGGTGCTGTCCGTCTCGCGGTAACGCACCGCCAGCACGGCCTCGGAGAACTTGGTGGCCATGCCCACCAGCGCCGTGATCCACATCCAGAACACCGCACCGGGACCACCCAGGGCGATGGCGGTGGCCACGCCGGCGATGTTGCCGGTACCGATGGTGGCGGAGAGCGCCGTCATCAGGGCGTTGAAGGGAGAGATCTCGCCCTCTTGCTCCTTGGTCTTGGTCTCGCCGGGTGCCAGTTTGCGATCGCGCCCTTGCCACATCAGCTTGAAGCCGGTGCCAAGCTTGCGGATCGGCATCAGCTTGAGGCCGGCCTGCAGATAGATACCCACCCCGAGCAACAGGATGAGCATCAATGGCCCCCACACCACGCCGTTGATGGCGCCGAATATACTGTTCAAGGTTTCCACGTGAATCTCCCTAAGCGATTATTGTTGTGCGCTGAAGTTTAACGCTCCCGGCACCCCCCGTGGCCGCCAGGGTCGACTGCCGCCACTACAGCGTATGATCCACCGGGATATGGCTTTACAGGCGCGCAAACCACAGCACAAGCCCGCGTAACATAGCGGATTCTATGGCCACGACACCACCTAGACGAACGACGCAGATTCAACACCGGCCGTCGCACGTCAGGCACAAGTTTCCGATCAGAAACCTGCAGACCCACTCGCACAGCGTACCGCCTGTCAGCATAGACCGACAGGCGCTCGGCGTCGTCTGGGCGTACCCACCTGCGCAGGCGGCAGGATCGAGCTGCCCGTTTCACCCCGCCAAGCCCGCCGGACGGCAGCTTTAGCGCTCGCTGCTGGGTCAGCCAGGCTGGACGGATGCGCCGCGACGGGCCACCCTGAATGGCGAGCCCCCGCCCGGCGGGTCAGACTCACGGTGAGGGACTCGCCAAACGCCGCTAATGGCGGTAGCATTCGTCCTGCCTGGAAAAACTTTTCTTATAGGAAATTTCGATGAGCTCTATTCCTGCCAATCTGCGTTATGCCGAAAGCCACGAGTGGGTCCTCGACAACGGCGACGGTACCGTGACCATCGGCATCAGCGACCACGCCCAGGAGTCCCTGGGTGATGTGGTATTCGTCGAACTGCCCGAGGTCGGCCGTACCCTCGAGCTCAAGGAAGAGTTCGGCGTTGTGGAGTCGGTCAAGGCCGCCTCCGACCTCTACGCACCGGTGGCCGGCGAGGTCATCGAAGTCAACGAGGCGCTGGAAGATGCGCCCGAGACGCTGAACGAGTCACCCTATGAGGATGGCTGGATCATGAAGGTGCGCCTCGAGGATGCCACTCAGCTCGACGACCTGCTCGACGCCGACGGCTATGAGGCCGTAGCCAGCGCCGACGACTGAAACCGCTGCGTCTATCTGGATGGCCCCGACCCTCGGGTCGGGGTCCCGACGATTCGCCGTGCCGCCCCCTTGGCGACCGGCCTCAATTTCATCGATAGGGTGTTACATGGCTCTCGACAACCGCCGCCTGGCCGACCTGGCCGCTCATGATGCCTTCATCCAACGCCACAATGGACCTCGCGAGCAGGAGGTGAAGGCCATGCTCGCCGAGCTCGACATGCCGAGCCTGGACACCCTGATCGAACGCACCGTGCCCGCCGATATCCGCCTGGACCGTGAGCTCGACCTCGACCCGCCCAGGAGCGAGGCCGAGGCGCTGAGCTACCTGCAGCGTCTGGCTGCCCAGAACCGCCCCTTCAAGAGCTATCTGGGCCAGGGCTACCACGGCACCCACCTGCCCACGGTGATCCAGCGCAACGTGCTGGAAAATCCCGGCTGGTATACCGCTTATACGCCCTACCAGCCCGAGATCTCCCAGGGCCGCCTGGAGGGCCTGCTCAACTTCCAGCAGGTAGTCATGGACCTGACCGGCATGGAGCTGGCCAACGCTTCGCTGCTCGATGAGGCCACCGCCGCTGCCGAGGCCATGGCGTTGTGCAAGCGCTCCAACAAGAAGATCAAGAGCGATGTCTTCTTCGTTGCTGACGATGTCCTGGCCCAGACCCTGGACGTGGTGCGTACCCGTGCCGCCTACTTCGGCTTCGAGCTGGTGGTGGCACCGGCGGAACAGCTCGCCGAGGTGGAGGCCTTCGGCGCCCTGCTCCAGTACCCCGGCGAGAGCGGGCGAGTGAGCGACCTGGCACCGCTGCTCGAGACGGCCAGGGAGCGCGGCATCATGACCTGCGTGGCGGCCGACATCATGGGCCTGGTGCTGCTGAAGGAGCCCGGCGCCCTGGGCGCCGATATGGTGGTCGGCTCCACCCAGCGCTTCGGCGTGCCCATGGGCTTCGGCGGTCCGCATGCCGCCTTCTTCGCCACCACCGACAAACTCAAGCGCTCGATCCCGGGTCGCATCATCGGCGTCTCCAAGGACAGCCGTGACGGCCAGGCCCTGCGCATGGCGATGCAGACGCGCGAGCAGCACATCCGTCGCGAGAAAGCCACCTCCAACATCTGCACCGCCCAGGCACTGCTGGCCAATATCGCCGGCTTCTATGCCGTCTACCATGGCGCCGAGGGGCTGCGTACCATCGCCGGTCGCATCCACCGCCTCACCACCCTGCTGGCGCTGGGCCTGCAGCAGAAAGGTATCACCCTGGTCCACGACAGCTGGTTCGACACCCTGCGCCTGACCGGTATCGATGCCGGCAAGATCCATGGCCGAGCGCTGACCCACGAGATCAACGTCCGCTACTTCGACAACGGTGATGTCGGCATCGCCCTGGACGAGACCACCACCGCCCATGACCTCGACGTGCTGTTCGACGTGCTGCTCGGCGAGGAGCACGGTCTCTCGGTGCGCGAGCTGGACGAGCGTGCGGTGGCCGAGGGTGCGAGCGGCATCCCCGCCGCCTGCCGTCGCGACAGTGACTTCCTGACCCACCCTACCTTCACGCGCTACCGCAGCGAGACAGAGATGCTGCGCTACCTCAAGCGCCTGGAAAACAAGGACCTGTCGCTGGCCCACGCCATGATCCCGCTGGGCTCATGCACCATGAAGCTCAATGCCACCAGCGAGATGATTCCGATCACCTGGCCGGAATTCGCCGAGGTACATCCCTTCGTGCCCCGCGACCAGGTGGCCGGCTACAAGCAGATGATCGACGAGCTTTCGGCGTTCCTGGTGGAGATCACCGGCTACGACCATATCTCCATGCAGCCCAACTCCGGTGCCCAGGGCGAGTACGCCGGGCTGGTGGCCATTCGCCGCTATCAGGCCTCCATCGGCGAGGGGCATCGCGATGTCTGCCTGATCCCCAGCTCCGCCCACGGCACCAACCCTGCCTCGGCGGCCATGGTCGGCATGAAGGTCGTGGTGGTGGAGTGCGACGCCGACGGCAATATCGACGTCGATGACCTGCGCGCCAAGGCCGAGAAGCACGGTGATGCCCTCGCGGCGATCATGATCACCTACCCCTCCACCCACGGCGTCTTCGAGGCCGGGGTGCGCGAGGTATGCGAGATCGTCCACGCCCACGGTGGCCAGGTCTACGTCGATGGCGCCAACATGAACGCCCAGGTGGGCCTCTCGCGCCCCGGCGACTTCGGCGGCGATGTCAGCCACCTCAACCTGCACAAGACGTTCTGTATTCCCCATGGTGGCGGCGGCCCGGGCATGGGGCCCATCGGCGTCAAGGCGCATCTGGCGCCCTTCGTCTCCAACCACGTGGTCACGCCCATCGACGGCGTCAACGCCGAGTGCGGCGCCGTGGCGGCGGCGGCCTTTGGCAGCGCCTCGATCCTGCCGATCTCCTGGGCCTATATCAAGATGATGGGCGCCCGCGGCCTGCGCGAGGCGACCGAGCTTGCCATCCTCAACGCCAACTACATCGCCAAGCGCCTGGGCGAGCACTACCCGGTGCTCTACAAGGGCGAGAATGGCACCGTGGCCCACGAGTGCATCATCGATATTCGCCCGCTCAAGGCGGCCTCGGGGATCAGCGAGGAGGATATCGCCAAGCGTCTGATGGACTACGGCTTCCACGCCCCCACCATGTCCTTCCCGGTGCCCGGCACGCTGATGATCGAGCCCACCGAGTCGGAGTCGCTCTACGAGATCAACCGCTTCTGCGACGCCATGATCAGTATCCGCGAGGAGATCGCCCGCGTCGAAGCCGGCGAGTGGCCCGCCGACAACAACCCGCTGGTCAAGGCACCGCATACCATGGCCGACCTCATGGATGAGGCCTGGGAGCGCCCCTACTCCCGCGAACTCGGCGCCTTCCCCAGCGACGCGGTCAAGGCGGCCAAGTACTGGCCGGCGGTCAACCGGGTCGACAACGTCTTTGGCGACCGTCAGCTGATCTGCTCCTGCCCGAGCATCGACGAGTATCGTGACTGACGCTCGCTTAGGCGACATCACGATATGACAGGGCCCCGCCATGGCGGGGCCCTGTCGCGTTCGGGGGCAGGCGTCGCTGGACAGGAGGCGCTAGAGCGACGGCCCCACCTCGGTGGGGTCGCCGTAACCGTGCAGTGCCATGCGCCGTTGCTCGCGGAAGTCCTCAAGCAGGCGCACATAGCGTCGCGGCATCTCGCTGCCTGTCCGAGTCACGTGATACAGCGTCTCGTGAACGGCCACGGGCAGTTCCATCGCCTTGACCTGACGCTGCCAGGGCGAGGTCTCCAGCACCGGCCGCGATACCACCGTGAACCCCAGGCCGCGGGCCACGGCATCCAGCACCATGCCCACCTCGTTGGTGAAGCCCTGGCGGCGAAAGTGGCTCATGGAACGAAACTCCCTGGGAAAGTTGCCGCGCAGCAGCGCACTGGCGTGGTTCAGGCCGTCGAAGTAGCTGATGAAGCCGATACCCATCAGATCGGCCAGGCCGGTACCGGTAAAATCCGCCGGCACCACCAGACACAGCGGTTCGCGATGCCAGGGGGTGACTTCCAGGTCGGGATGGCGCATGGGCTCGGTGACGATGCCAAGGTCATAGCGCCCCGCCAGCACATCCTGGGAGATCTCCTGATTGAAGGCGAAGCTGTAACTCACCGTCAGCCCCGGATACATCTGCTGCTGGCCGAGCAGGAAGGGATAGAGCATGCTGCCGACGCTACCCGGCGAGGCCAACCGACAGTCGCCCGAGTAGGTAGAGTCGGCGTCCAGCGAGTGGCGGAACTGCTCATGCTCGGCGAACAGCTTGAGGGCGTAGTCATACACCCGCCGGCCAGCCTCGGTGAGGGTGAAGCGTCGACCGTGACGCTCCAGCAAGGGCTTGTCCAGGTAGCGCTCCAGCTTGCGCACATGCTGGCTGACCCCTGGCTGGGTCATCTCCAGTCGATGGGCGGTCTGGGTGAAGCTGCCGGTCTCGACCAGGGTGATGAAGGTACGAAAGTAGAGCGCATTGAACATGGCGGATCACACGGCGAGTGGAGCGACGATTCTATCACTGCCGTCCCACCCGGCGTGATAGCATCACGGGGCACTTTTCCGCACGACAAGGACGCCAGCATGCCCGACACCATCTCCAGCACCATCTCGCCGGAAGGCAGCCTCGAGATCCTCTCCCAGCACGAGGTCGCGCGCCTTCACGACACCTCTCGGGCCGGCCTGCACGACCTGCTGCGCTGTTGCGCCCTGGCGGTGCTCAACTGCGGCTCACCCACCGACGACGGCCTGGCGCTGATGGAAGCCTATGCCGACTTCGATATCGAGGTAGTGCCCCAGGACCGCGGCATCCGCCTGAAGCTCACCAACGCCCCGGCCGAGGCCTTCGTCGACGGCAAGATGATCCGCGGCATCCGCGAGCATCTCTCCGCGGTGCTGCGCGATATCGTCTACGTCTACAACGAGATCCAGGGCCACCAGCGCTTCGACCTGACCACCGGCGAGGGCACCACTAATGCGGTGTTCCATATCCTGCGCAAGGCCGGCACTTTGAAACCGGGTGTCGACCCCAGCCTGGTGGTGTGCTGGGGTGGCCACTCCATCTCCCGGGAGGAGTACGACTACAGCAAGGACGTGGGCTACCACCTGGGGCTGCGCGAACTGGACATCTGCACCGGTTGCGGCCCCGGTGCCATGAAGGGGCCGATGAAGGGGGCCAACGTCGCCCATGCCAAGCAGCGCCGCCATCAGGGCCGCTACCTGGGGGTCTCGGAGCCCGGCATCATCGCCGCCGAGGCACCCAACCCCATCGTCAACGAGCTGGTGGTGATGCCGGATATCGAGAAGCGCCTGGAGGCCTTCGTGCGCCTCGGCCACGGTATCATCGTCTTCCCCGGCGGCGTGGGCACCGCCGAGGAGATCCTTTACCTGCTGGGGATCCTGTTGCACCCGGACAACGCCGACATGGCCCTGCCGGTGATCTTCACCGGCCCGGCCAGCAGTGCGGCGTATTTCGAGCGCATCGACGAGTTCCTGGCCTATACCCTCGGCGACGAGGCACGTCGCCGCTACCGCATCATCATCGATGACCCCACCGAGGTGGCGCGCACCATGCGCAAGGGGATCGACGAGGTAGCCGAGTATCGCCGCGCGCGCCAGGATGCCTTCTATTTCAACTGGCGACTGACCATCGACCGTCCCTTCCAGGCCCCCTTCGAGCCTACCCACGAGGCCATGGCGGGGTTGACGCTCGATCGCGACCAGCCAGTACATGAGCTGGCAGCCAACCTGCGCCGCGCCTTTTCCGGGATTGTCGCCGGCAACGTCAAGGAGCACGGCATCCGTGCGATCAAGGCCAACGGCCCCTTCCGACTCAGCGCCGAGCCCGAGCTGATGGCACGCCTGGATGAGCTGCTCGACTCCTTCGTGGCCCAGGGACGGATGAAGCTCTCCGGCGAGTACGAGCCCTGCTATACGCTGGGCTGAGCGGCAAGGGGCAAGGGGCAAGGGGCAAGCCAAGGAGTTTCCTTGTCGCTTGCTCCTTGTGGCTTGTAGCTGATGGCTGGCCTAACGCGGCGCCTTGATCCAGAGCGACAGGGCATGCAGCAGCAGCCCCAGGGTGGCGCCGTGGGCGATCAGCAGTTCCCAGCCGATGAAGTCGGTGACTAGCGCGTGCCAGGCACCCATGCCGGCCAGGCCGGCCACCAGGCAGAGCCCCAGGCGGCCCACCAGCCGCGGCAGGCGCCGCCGGGCCTCGGCTTCGAGCAGGCGCCACTGGACCACGGCCACCGCGGCCACGACCGCCAGGGCAAGCAGGATCAGGTTCAGGCGATTGTCGTGGCCACCCACCAGATAGCGGGGGATGGTAGCGAACATCAGCACGGCTAGCCCCAGCACCAGGCTGAGGCGCTCCGGTGTGGGGGTCGTGCCCACCTCAGGCGACCTTGAGCTGCTGGGCGTCGATCCACTCCTCCACCCAGGGAAGCGCGGCATCATCGGCCATGAAGGTCTCCATGGCGTCGACTTCCAGGCGCTCGCCCAGCCGCTGGGCGCCCTGCCCCGCGAGCAGTTCATCGAGCTGACGGCCAGCACCGCAGAAGGTCTCGCCATAGGAGCTGTCGCCCAGGGCGATCAGCCCGTAGCGCAACCAGCCGAGGCCAGGACTCTTCTCGCCGATGGCATTGGCGAAGGGCGCGAAGGCGCCGGGGTAGTCGCCACTGCCGGTGGTGGAGACGCAGAACAGCGCCAGGTCGGTCGTCTCGGCGTCGAGATCGTCCAGGGTGGGGTTCTCGAGGATGGCGACCTCGTAGCCGGCTTCCTCGAACAACGGCTTGACCTGCTCGGCGACGTCCAGGGCGCCGCCATACATGGTGCCAACAAAGATCTTCAGCATGGGCATGTCACGGATTTACCTGAGAAATATACGCGAATAATAACATGTCTCCCCACCGTCTCGCATCCACCCCGACCCGCACGCTCGCCGTGTCTGAATCTGGATCAAGAGCGTGGCATTTCGTCGCAGGTATCGCGCTGCAGTCAGCGGGAATAACCAACTAGAATAGTGGGTTTTTAACCTCTGGCGGAGAAAGCATGCAACAGACCTTCGAGGCGTGGATCACCCCGCTGATGATCGGCGGGTTGATCGTGTTCATGTGCTTCATCATCTGGGACCTGGCGAAGAAGTCCAACGCCGGACGCTTCGGTACCATCATGCTGTTCGTGGTATTGGGCGCCGGCATGCTCGGATATGTGCTCAAGGTGGTCATCACCTGGATGCTGGAGAACGGCGGAGCCGTCTGACCCTGACCCCACACGCCGCTTACGAAAAGGGCCACCCCCATGGGGTGGCCCTTTCGCGTGTCAGGCGGAGGCGGGTCGGTTCAGTGATGCTCGCCGCGGTAGCCCTCCACCTGGCTCTTGAGCTTCTGGCCAGGGCGGAAGGTCACCACCCGCCGGGCAGAGATGGGGATCTCCTCCCCCGTCTTGGGGTTGCGACCGGGCCGCTCGCGCTTGTCGCGCAGGTCAAAGTTACCGAACCCGGACAGCTTGACCTGTTCGTTCTCGCGCAGGCAGCCGCGTATCTCCTCGAAGAAGGCCTCCACCATGGACTTGGCCTCCCGCTTGGAGAGGCCGAGTTCAGCATGCAGGTGTTCGGCCAGCTCGGCCTTGGTCAGTGCGCCCATCGTCACTCTCCCCTCTTGGCCCATCCCGGCCAACCCGGGTTCGCTAGACGGCCGATACCCGCAAGCCTCATCCCGCGACGCGCAACATCTAGCCGCGTAGCTCGGCACCCAGATGCTGACGGGACTCGTTGACGATGGCATCGACCAACTTGTTGATTTCCTCGTCATTAAGCGTGCGCGAAGGATGCTGCCAGGTCAAGCCCAGGGCCACGCTCTTGCGCCCTTCCGACACACCCTTGCCCTGATAGACGTCGAACAGCCGGCACTCGATCAGCCATTCACCGGCCTCCGCGCGCAGGGTATCCAGCAGTGCCTGCACCGGCAGGTCCTCGTCGACCAGGAAGGCCAGGTCGCGGCGCACCTCGGGAAAGCGCGACAGCGGCATGAAGGCCGGCACACGGCCGTGGGTCAGGGCATCGAGGCGCACCTCGAAGAGTACCGCCTCCGCCTTGAGCCCCAGCTGGGCGCGGACTGCCGGATGCAGGGTGCCGATCCAGCCGGCCTCCTCCCCACGGTGCAGGATGCGGGCACACTGCCCAGGGTGAAGCGAGGGATGCTCGGCGGGCTCGAAGCGCCATGCCTCGGCGTCGCCGCCCATGGCCAGCAGGCTCTCGAGATCGCCCTTGAGGTCGAAGAAGTCCACCGGTGCTCGATTGCCCGCCCAGCCTTCCGGCTCGCGGGAGCCGCAGGCCAGGGCGCCGAGCATCGGGATCTGCGCCAGATCATCGAGCTCGCCGCGGAATACCAGGCCACTCTCGAACAGCCGTACCCGGCTCTGCTGACGATTGAGGTTATGCTGAAGCGCCCGCACCAGACCCGGAAAGAGGCTGGCCCGCATCACCGAGAGATCCGTGGAGATGGGGTTGGCCAGTACCGGCGATACCGCCTCGGGCAGCAGGGTCTTCTGCAGATCAGGTGCCACGAAGCTGTAGGTCACGGCTTCCTGGTAGCCGCGGGCCACCATCTGGCGGCGCAACCTGGCCAGTGGTGTACGTGCCTCATGATCCGGCCGCAGGCCGAGTCGCGCCTGGGGACGGCGCACGGGGAGGCGATTGTAACCATGGATGCGGGCCACCTCCTCGATCAGGTCCTCCTCGATGGCAATATCGAACCGCCAGCTGGGGACCAGGACGCGCCACCCCGACTCGGTGGTCTCGACCTGCATGCCGAGGCGTTCGAGAATCTCGCCAACCTCTTCGCCGGCAAGCGCCTTGCCCAGCGCCTGCTCGAGGCGTGCGCTGCGCAGGACGACGCGGCGGGCCTCCGGCAGGTGAGCTTCGCTCGCCACCTCTACCAGGGGGCCGGCGTCACCACCCACGATCTCCAGCAGCAACGCCGTGGCGCGCTCGGCAGCCTCGCGGGCCAGCCGAGGGTCGACGCCGCGCTCGAAGCGATGGGAGGCATCGGTGTGCAGACCATAGGTGCGTGCCTGGCCGGCTACCGCCAGGGGGGTAAAGAATGCCGATTCCAGGAAGATGTCACGGGTTTGCTCGTTGACTCCGGAATGCTCGCCCCCCATGACGCCGGCGATGGCCAATGGACCACGCTCGTCGGCGATCACCAGGGTCGAGTCGTCCAGGCTGACTTCCTGGCCGTCAAGCAGCACCAGCCGCTCGCCCTCTCGAGCCAGGCGCACGATCACCGCACCACTCAGGTTCGCGCGGTCGAAGGCGTGCAGCGGCTGGCCCAGCTCGAGCATCACGTAGTTGGTGACATCCACCACCGGGTCGATGCTGCGCACACCGCCGCGGCGCAGGCGCTCCACCATCCACAGCGGCGTCTCGGCACCTACGTCGACGCCCTTGATCAGACGTCCGATATAGCGCGGGCAGCGCTCGCCATCCTCGACCCGTACCGGGAAGGTCTCGTCATGGGAAGCCGCCACCGCGGCGACCTCCGGCCCCGTCACCGCCAGGCGGTTGAGCACGCCGACCTCACGGGCCAGACCCTTGAGGCTCAGGCAGTCACCGCGATTGGGGGTGAGGTCGACCTCGATGGTGTGGTCGTCGAGCCCCAGCCAGGCGCGGAAGTCCTCGCCTACCGGCGCCGAGCCGGGCAGCTCGAGGATCCCCGGCGAGGTCTCCTCCTCCAGGCCCAGCTCCGAGGCAGAGCAGATCATGCCGCGGGACTCCTGGCCGCGCAGCTTGGCCCGCTTGATCTTGAAGTCACCGGGCAGCACGGCACCGACCCGGGCGAAGGGCACCTTCTGCCCCGCCGCCACGTTGGGCGCGCCGCAGACCACCTGCACCGGCTCGCCGCTGCCGTCGTCGACCCGGCAGACGCTGAGCTTGTCGGCATCCGGGTGCTGTGACTTCTCCAGCACCTCGGCCACCACCACCCCCTCGAAGGCCGCGGCAACCGGCTCCACGGCATCCACCTCGAGGCCGGCCATGGTGATCTGGTCGGCCAGGGCCTGGGTTCCGAGCTGAGGCGAGACCCACTCGCGCAGCCACTGTTCGGAAAATTTCATGGCAAATCCTATCGCTGTGTTCTGCTTATCCGGTGGACGATCAGGCGAACTGGCGCAGGAAGCGCAGGTCGTTGTCGAAGAACAGCCGCAGGTCATTGACCCCGTAGCGCAACATCGCCAGGCGCTCGGCCCCCATGCCGAAGGCGAAGCCGGTATAGCGCTCGCTGTCGATGCCGGAGTGGCGGAACACCTCGGGATGTACCATGCCGCAGCCCATCACCTCCAGCCAGCCACTATGGCCGCACACCCGACAGCCGTCGCCGCTGCACATCACGCACTGGATATCGACCTCGGCAGAAGGCTCGGTGAAGGGGAAGTAGGAGGGGCGGAAGCGCACCGAGAGATCGTCACGCTCGAAGAAGGCGTGCAGGAAGTCCTCGATGGTGCCCTTGAGGTCGGCAAAGCTCACATCCTCATCCACCAGCAACCCCTCCACCTGGTGGAACATGGGCGTATGGGTGAGATCCGAATCGCTGCGATAGACGCGACCCGGGCACACGATACGGATCGGCAGCCTGCCCTCCTTCATGGTCCTAACCTGCACCGGCGAGGTGTGGGTGCGCAGTAGCCGCGTGGCATCGAAGTAGAAGGTATCGGCCATCCCTCGCGCCGGATGGTGGGCGGGAATGTTAAGGGCCTCGAAGTTGTGGTAGTCATCCTCGATCTCGGGGCCGACCGCCACGTCATAGCCGATACGCGTGAACAGCCCCTCGATACGCTCCAGGGTGCGAGTCACCGGGTGGAGCCCACCGCTGGGCTGCCCCCGGCCGGGCAGGGTCACGTCGAGGCGCTCGGCGGCGAGGCGCGCCTCCAGGGCGGCCTTCTCGAGGCTGGCCTTGCGTGACTCGAGCTCGCCAGTCAGGGCCTGCTTGGCCTCGTTGATACGTTCGCCGGCGGCCGGGCGCTCGGCGGCGGGCAGTTTGCCCAGCCCCTTGAGCAGCGCGGTGATCTCGCCCTTCTTGCCGAGGTAGCGCACGCGCAGCTCTTCCAGGGCCGCGATGCTGTCGGCGGCCTGGATCGCCTCGCGGGCCTCGGTGACCAGGTTGGGAAGGTGGTCCATCCGTTGCGCTCCGAATTCGATACGTAAAACACAGGGCTAAAAAAACAGGGGAAGAGCGGCTGCTCTTCCCCTGCGACGTCTGCGGCCCTCCGGCTGAAACCGGACAGCCGGAAATGACGCTATCTCTTACTGGGCAGCCTTGGCCTTCTCGACGATGGCAGCGAAGGCTGCCTTCTCGTTGACGGCCAGGTCCGCCAGGACCTTGCGGTCAATCTCGATGCCGGCCTTCTTCAGACCGCCAACGAAGCGGCTGTAGGACAGGCCGTGCTGGCGTGCGCCGGCGTTGATGCGCTGGATCCACAGGGCGCGGAACTGGCGCTTGCGTTGACGACGGTCGCGATAGGCATACTGACCGGCCTTGATGACCGCCTGCTTGGCGACGCGAAAGACACGGCTGCGGGCACCGTAGTAGCCCTTGGCCTGCTTGAGAATCTTCTTGTGACGACGACGGGCGACAACGCCACGCTTGACACGAGTCATAGCTTACTCCTGACGAAAATGGAATCTACCAAGGGTTACAGGTTGGGCAGCATCCGCTGGATGAGCGCCTTGTCCGCGTCGTGGATCTGCTTCATGCCACGCAGTTGACGCTTACGCTTGGTGGACTTCTTGGTCAGGATGTGGCTACGGAACGACTGCTTGTGCTTGAAGCCGTTGGCCGTCTTCTTGAAGCGCTTGGCAGCGCCGCTGTTGCTCTTGATCTTCGGCATGAGAATAACTCCGCTCGAGGTTCTTCAGAAAACCCGAGGCCGACGCAAGACGCTGACGCCTCCCGCCCGTTTGACCGGCCATCGGATCACTTCTTTTGGTACTGCTGGTACCGCTTACTGCTTCTTCTTGGGGGCAATGATCATGATCATCTGGCGACCTTCCATCTTGGGGAAGGACTCCACGGTCCCGAGCTCTTCGAGGTCGGCGGCGATCCGCTCCATCAGCTTGCGGCCGATGTCCTGGTGCGCCATCTCACGACCACGGAAGCGCAGGGTGACCTTGCCCTTGTCACCGGCTTCGAGGAAGCGCGTCAGGTTCTTCATCTTGACCTGATAGTCGCCCTCGTCGGTGCCAGGCCGGAATTTCACTTCCTTGACCTGAATCTGCTTCGTCTTCTTCTTCTGGGCAGCCTTCTGCTTCTTCTGCTCGAAGACGAACTTGCCGTAATCCATGATCTTGCAGACGATCGGATCGGCATTGGAGATCTGCACGAGATCCATACCGGCGGCTTCGGCACGCTCCAGCGCCTCGCTGGTGGGCACAATGCCCAGCTGCTCACCGTCGCTGTCGATCAGGCGAACCTGATCCTCGGTAATGCGCTCGTTCATCGGGGGGCGCTTATCCTGGACGCGCCCTCTTGGGTTGCTACGCTTGATGTTCCGTCTCCTTAGGCAATTGACGAATGTCTCTCACCGAGTTCGTCACCGAGGCGGGCCATGAGTTCATCGACCGTCATGGTGCCAAGGTCTTCTCCGCTGCGCGTACGCAGGGCAACCGAGTCGGCTTCGACTTCCTTATCTCCCACCACCAGGAGATAGGGAACTTTCTGCAAGGTATGCTCGCGGATTTTAAAGCCGATCTTCTCATTCCTCAAGTCCGCCTTGACGCGCAAGCCGAATTTCTGCAGACGACGCTCGAGATCCAGCACGAATTCGCGCTGGGAATCGGTGATATTGAGGATCACCGCCTGCTGTGGCGCGAGCCACAGCGGCATGGCACCGGCGTAGTGCTCGATGAGGATCCCCAGGAAGCGTTCGAAGGAGCCCAGTATCGCACGGTGCAGCATCACCGGTGTCTTGCGTGCGCCGTCCTCGTCGACGAACTGGGCGCCGAGGCGGCCGGGCAGGTTGAAGTCGAGCTGCAGGGTGCCGCACTGCCAGACGCGATTGAGGCAGTCGCGCAGGGAAAACTCGATCTTGGGTCCGTAGAAGGCCCCCTCGCCCGGCTGCAGCTCCCACTCGAGGCCGGTGGCATCGAGGGCGGCCTCGAGGCCCGCCTCGGCACGGTCCCACAGCGCCGGCTCGCCCATGAAGTCATCGGGGCGAGTCGACAGCTTGAGCTCCACATCGTCGAAGCCGAGATCCTGGTAGACCTTGAGGGTCAGGGCGATGAACGCCTCGGCCTCGGACTGGATCTGCTTCTCGCTGCAGAAGATATGGGCGTCGTCCTGGGTAAAACCGCGTACGCGCATCAGGCCGTGCAGGGAGCCGGAGGGCTCGTTGCGGTGACAGCTGCCGAACTCCGCCAGGCGCAGCGGCAGGTCCCGGTAGCTCTTCAGCCCCTGGTTGAACACCTGCACGTGACAGGGGCAGTTCATGGGCTTGATGGCGTAGTCGCGCTTCTCCGACTCGGTGGTGAACATCAGCTCGCTGTAGTGGCCCCAGTGACCGGACTTCTTCCACAGCGAGAGATCCACCACCTGCGGTGTCTTGATCTCCTGGTAACCGTTCTCGATCTGAACCCGGCGCATGTACTGCTCCAGGGCCTGGTACATGGTCCAGCCATTGGGGTGCCAGAACACCATGCCCGGCGCCTCCTCCTGAAGGTGGAAGAGGTCCATCTTGCGCGCCAGCTTGCGGTGGTCACGCTTCTCCGCCTCCTCGAGACGCTTGAGGTAGGCCTTGAGCTGCTTCTTGTCAGGCCAGGCGGTGCCGTAGATGCGGGTCAGCATCGGTTTCTCGGCGTCGCCGCGCCAGTAGGCGCCAGCCAGCTTGGTCAGCTTGAACGCCTTCAGGTGCCGGGTATTGGGCACGTGGGGGCCCCGGCACATGTCGATATACTCTTCGTGATGATAGAGGCGGATACTCTCGCCTTCCGGTATCTCGCGGACGATCTCCTGCTTGTAGGGCTCATCGCGATGCAGGAAGGTGAGCATCGCCTTGTCACGGTCGACGTACTCGCGGACCACGTCATAGCCCTTGTCGATCAGCTCCTTCATGCGCTTCTCGATGGCTTCCAGATCCTCGGGGGTCGCCGATCGGCCGAAGTCGATATCGTAGTAGAAGCCATCCTCGATGACCGGGCCGATGGCCATCTTCGCCTCGGGATAGAGCTGCTTGACGGCATGGCCGATCAGGTGGGCACAGGAGTGGCGTACCACCTCCAGGCCTTCGGGATCCTTGGCAGTGAGGATGGCCACCTCGGCGTCATGCTCGATGATGTCGGCCGCATCGACCGGCACACCATTGATCTTGCCGGCTACGCAGGCCTTGGCGAGTCCGGGGCCGATATCCTCGGCCAGCTGCATCACGGTAAGCGGTTCGTCGAAGCGTCTCTGGCTGCCGTCGGGCAGGGTCACGATGGGCATGCAGGGGTCCTTTCGCGCAGTGGTGGCCCATACGAAAGACCACATGTCGCAGTGAACGAAGAATGGAAGCGTAGTGTCACCCGGAGACCGACCATCGCCGGCGGCGTCGAACGCCAGGCGAGACGGTGTCGGCCCGTGCCGGATGACGCGCTACGATAGCAAAGCGCCAGGTCGGGCGCCACAGTCCAGGCGCAGCAAGCCAGGCGCACCGACCCAGACGAATCAGGGGCGCCCGAAGGCGCCCCTGCCTCGCGAACTCAAGGAGTTCGCTTGAGATTGAGCCGAACTTACTGGCTCATGATCTCGACGCGACGGTTCATGGCACGACCTGCGTCGGTCTCGTTGGTAGCGACCGGACGCTCTTCGCCATAACCCACGGTGCGCATGCGATTACCGGCAACGCCCTGGCTCATCAGGTAGCTGGCCACGGAATCGGCACGATCCTGGGAGAGGCCCAGGTTGTACTCGTTGGAACCCACGGCGTCGGTGTGACCGGCGATGGTCACGCGAACCTCGGGGTTGTTGTTGAGGGTGCTGGCCACCTGGTTCAGCTCGGAGGCGGCACCGGGGCGCAGCTCTGCGGAGTCGAAGGCGAAGGTGACGTCGCTGGACAGGGTCACCGGCTCGAAGGGCTCGGGCTCCGGCTCCGGCTCGGGCATCGGCTCGGGCTCGGCTACCGGCTCCGGTGAGTCAGCACACAGCATGGCACCGATGGTGGCACCCGCAGTACCGCCGATGGCAGCACCAGTGTCCTCATCGGATTCACTGCTGGTGGCATAACCGATACCACCACCGATCACACCGCCGGCCAGGCCACACACCATCGGGTGCTGGTACCAGGGCTTGTCGACAGAGGACGTCGTGTTGGAAGTGGCACAGCCGGAGAGACCGACCACCAGAGCAGAACCGAGCAGCAAGCCAGTCGTGGACTTCTTCATATGAAACTCCTTCTCTTTTCTTTTATCGCTCCAGGGCAGGCAACAGCTTACCGCCTTCCCAGATGATCCCGACGATCGGATGTTGCGCTCTACGTCGCAACATCCATGCCGCGACACAGTAACCTCTCGAAAACGTTCACTGGTCTCGACACGCTGCCAAGCTTGCAGTAGCCCGACAGATCTTTCAATCGCATATGGCTAGATTAGCAGACTTGTGGCGAATGCGCACAGTGTTCGATAAAACAGTTTGTCGAAGCATATTCTCAATGCAGGCTCGCCGGCCAGTCGCGCCGGAAGGCCAGCGCCGCCCTGGCAGCCTCGAGTACGGCATGGCGATGCTCCTCCTCGACCGCGAAGCGCTCCTTGTCCTCCTTGAAGCGCTCCTTGGGGCTGAGCGCCTGACGCGCCTCATGGGTATGCAGGTGCCGGGTAAGGGCATGCACGTCGCCGAAGGGGCGGAAACTCTCGCGTTCCAGCAGGCGCGAATCGAGGATCTCCAGCAGCACCTTGCAGCGCCACGCCCCTTCAGTGATATCGACTTGCTCCTGGAGCAGCGCCGAGGCCACCAGCTCGAGGTTCTCCAGGCAGTTATCGTGGGCGCGCTTCATCTCCTCCTGCTGACTCGCCCGGCGCCGGCGAACTTCACGCCACAGGGTAAAGGCATAGGCGCCAAGTCCGGCGATGATCACCAGAGCAAGGCCGGAGAGGATAAGGGCAGTGGTGGTACTCATCGGGGATCACCGTGGTATCACGAGAAATGGACTGACGATTCTACCCGCTTGCGCGCCGCCACCCCAACGTCACCGCGACGACACCCCGGTAGCCGCCGAGGGTTTCAGGCATGATGCCACCGGCACAGGACGCTGACGTGTGGCTGCATACTTAAGTATGATGCGATCACCTAGTGTTTCATGCATCCCGCCAACCAATGGAGACTGGCATGTCTGAGTCCCCCACTCCCGCAGGCGCGCCAGCGCCGCCTTCTACCGCCGCCAGGATCGGCCTGTGGCTCGGTCCTCTTCTGCTGCTGGCCACCCTGCTGTTGCCGCCACCGGCGGAAATGTCACCGGCGGCGTGGGCCTGTGTCGGTATGGCGCTGCTGATGGCCACCTGGTGGTCCACCGAGGCCATACCGATTCCCGCCACCTCGCTGCTGCCCATGGTACTGGTGCCCGCCCTGGGGCTGGGCAGCATGGGCGAGGCCACCGGCAGCTATGCCAATCCGATCATCTACCTGTTCCTGGGCGGCTTCCTGCTCGGCATCGCCATGCAACGCTGGGAGCTGCACCGCCGCCTCGCCCTGCACGTGCTGAAGCTGGTGGGGCACCAGCCGCGGCGGCAGATCGCCGGTTTCATGCTCGCTACCGGCTTCCTCAGCATGTGGGTCTCCAATACCGCCACGGCGATCATGATGTTGCCCATCGGCATGTCGGTGATAAGCCTGCTCGGCGACAGCGATCCCGAGGAGCTCAGGCGCTACGCCACCGCCCTGCTGCTGGCCATCGCCTACTCGGCCAGCATCGGTGGCGTGGCCACCCTGATCGGCACGCCGCCCAACGCCCTGCTCGCCGGCTACCTGGCCGAGGATCGTGGCATCGACCTGGGCTTCGCCCAGTGGATGGTAGTTGGCCTGCCGATCAGCATCGCTATGATGACGGCGGCCTGGTGGTGGCTGACCCGGCGCGGCTTCGCGCTCAATGCGGCCGACCAGAGCGCCGATATGATCGACGACGAGCTGAAAAGGCTCGGTCGCATGTCGACCGCGGAGCGCCGGGTGGCCATGCTCTTCACCCTCGCCGCGCTGGCGTGGGTGGCCCGCCCGCTGCTCAATGACGCCGGCCTGTCCTGGCTCACCGACACCGGCATCGCCATCGCCGCCGGCATCGCCCTCTTCCTGACTCCCAGCGGGGCACGGCCCGGTGAGCGACTGCTGGTCTGGGGCGATGCCCAGAAGGTCCCCTGGGGCATCCTGCTGCTGTTCGGTGGTGGCCTCGCCCTGGCCGGCACCATCACCCGCACCGGGCTGGCGGAATGGATCGCCAACCAGCTGGGGATCTTCGGTACCCTGCCGCTGCTGGCCATGATCGGCATCGTGGTCCTGGTCATCATCTTCCTGACCGAGGTGACCTCCAACACCGCCACCGCCGCGGCCTTCCTGCCACTGCTGGGCGCCCTGGCGCTGTCGCTGGATATCTCTCCGCTGCTGATCACGGTGCCGGCGGCCATCGCCGCCAGCTGTGCCTTCATGATGCCGGTGGCAACGCCACCCAACGCCATCGTCTTCGGTACCGGCCATATGAAGATCCAGTCGATGATCCGGGCCGGCTTCGCCTTGAACCTGATCAGCAGCGTGCTGGTGACCCTGATGGCCTACGGGCTGATCCAGCTCTTCTGGTGATCTCTCTCCCTGCCAACGACACGGGCCCGGCAGATGCCGGGCCCGTGTCGTTGTCGCTAGGCGATGGCACCCACTACTGGATCCCCGGAGCCATCCACAGCGACCAGGCCTGGGCGTAGTGATCCAGCAGCAGCACGCCGAACAGCCCCAGGATATAGCGAATAGAGAACCAGAAGGCGGCCAGGGGAGCCTTCGGGTCCTGCCCCCGCCACACCCGGTAGTTCCAGACCATAAAGCGCATATTGAGCGCCATCACCCCGACCAGATAGAGCGCCCCGCTCATGCCGATGGCGAAGGGCAGCAGGGTCACCGCCACGGTCAGCCAGCCGTAGAGCCACACCTGCAGTCGGGTAAAGGCCTCCCCATGGGTGACCGGCAGCATCGGCACACCGGCACGGGCATATTCATCGCGCTTGTGCAGTGCCAGTGCCCAGAAGTGCGGTGGGGTCCAGGCGAAGATGATCAGCACCAGCAGCAGCGGCTCGGGGCCGACCTGGCCGGTCACCGCCGTCCAGCCCAGCAGCGGCGGCGCCGCCCCGGCTACCCCGCCGATCACGATGTTCTGGGGCGTGGCGTGCTTGAGGAAGGCGGTATAGACCAGTGCGTAGCCGATCAGCGAGCCCAGGGTCAGCCAGGCGGTCAGGGCATTGACCTGCCACACCAGCAGGGCGAGACCGGCCAGCGAGAGCAGCGTGGCCCACGCCAGGGCGATGCTCCCGGGCATGCGCCTTGCCGCCAGCGGGCGTCGCGAGGTACGCAGCATCATGGCATCGAGGCGCCGGTCGACCACATGGTTGAAGGCCGCCGCCCCGCAGGCGGTCAGGCCGATCCCGGCCAGGCCGTAAAGCACCACGGCAGGCGACGGCAGCACCGGCTGCGCCAGCGCCATGCCCACCAGGGCACACACCAGCATCACCAGCACCACCCGTGGCTTGCACAGGGTCACCAGGTCCCGCCAGCCCCATTCACCCAGCGCCGGGGACGGGAGTTCGGCGACACGGATCTCGGTCGTCAGCGCATCAGACATGGAGCCACTCCTTCTTCTGCAACGATGATTGTTGTGTCGTGGTCGACGCCGGCGCCAGGCAGCGCCATCTCCAGGAAGCCAGCGCCAGGCTCAGCACCAGCGCCACGGCGCCAGCGGTATGCAGCAGCGCCAACCACAGGGGCAGCCACAGCAGCACATTGGCCACCCCCAGCGAGAACTGCACCCCATAGGCCAGGCCCAGGGCACCCAGCCACGGACGCATCGCCGTCTCGCGCCAGTAGCACAGCAGCAGCGCCAGGATCGCGACTCCCAGCGCCAACGCCCCCAGGCGGTGCCCCACCTGGATGGCACTGCGCGCCTCGGCATGCAGTTGACCATGCAGGTAGTTGGGGCCGACGCTCTGGGTCAGGTGAAAGCCCTCGCTCCAGTCCAGGCCGGACCACCACTCGCCGTTGCAGGTGGGGAACCCCTGGCAGGCGATGCCGGCGTAGTTACTCGACACCCAGCCGCCCAGCGCCAGCTGAACCACCAGCAGGAAGGCAGCCAGCCCCCAGAGTGGTGTCAATGCGCGGCGCGGCGCGGCAACCCCGCCAGGCGCCAGGCTGCCGCTTGCACAACGCCGCAGGCGCAGATGCAGCCACAGGAACACCAGCATCACGCCAAGCCCCCCCAGCAGATGCAGGGTGACCACCTGGGGCCACAACCTGAGGGTAACCGTGAAGGCGCCGAACGCCCCCTGCACCAGGATCAAGGCCAGCAGCCCCAGGCTGAGGCGCCAGGGGTAGTCGGCACGTCGCCGCAGGGGCCTGCCCAGCACCACCAGGGCGATGACCAGCAGACCCAGGGAGGAAGCCACATAGCGATGGATCATCTCCATCCAGGCCTTGGCACTCTCCAGCGGTGCTTCCGGGGTGTGGGCCAGGGCCCGCCCCTCGTCGGGCACCACCAGGGCGCCATAGCAGCCCGGCCAGTCGGGGCAGCCCAGCCCAGCATCCACCAAGCGCGTCCAGGCGCCCAGCAGGATCACCCCCACCGTCAGCACCACGCCCAACAGGCTCAGCATCTTGAGCAGTGCCAGTCGCCGCTGTGCTGCGTGCATCGCCCCACCTCCCTTGTCATTGCAGGATCAGCGTCCCGCCAGCTCCTGGCCCGCCAATTCCTGACCACCCTGCCAGGGTGCCTCCGGATTCATGCGCAGCAGGCGCCCCAGATCTGCCTTCACCGCATAGGGGTCCACATCCGCCGGGTAACCAAGCACCGGCTGTCCACGCGGGTCGAGCAGCCATAGCCGACCCGGCTCGAGCCAGCTTGGCCGCTCGGCCCAGCGCGCCACCACCTCGCCGGGCAGCGCCTCGGCCTGGCCGCCCACGCGCAACCGGCTGACGCGGGGCGCCTCACGCCCCAGCGCGCGATGCAGACGCCACCACTGGTCGCTCAGCTCGGCACAGCGCCGTCCGCAGTCGAAGGCCAGTACCCAGTCGCCGGACACCGACGGTGCCATGTTCGCGGCCAGTGGCCACTCGGCGAGTACCGGAATCTCCGGGGCCAGTTCACCATGGGCCGTGCGCCCCTCGGGGATGCCGACTCGCCCTAGCGCCATGACCGTGGCCACCAGCACCGGCAAGGAGAGGAACAGCAGCAGCGCCAGCAGCTTGAGCCGCCCGTAGCGCGCAGCATGGGTCATCGTCATTTTGAGTCCTCCACGGGCAAGCCGTCGCGGCGCATGCGCCGCCCGCCGATAATCATCACCACCAGTGCCGCCAGCGCCAGGCCCCACCACTGGACGGCGTAGCCCACATGTCGGCTGGGCGGCATCACGCTGGGCGTCCACCAGGCTGGCAGCGCGCCGGGCCCCTCCTCCAGATGCAGCCAGCCGGGGTGGGCGAAGTCGAGGGCCCAGGCGTCGAGCTGGATACGCTGCAGCCGCGCGCCCTCATGGTTGGGACCGAACAGCGGCGCACCCTCGCCCGCCGCCTGCCAGCGCCCACACAGGGTGACCCTGCCCTGTGGCGTCGCCACGGCAGGGTCGGCACGGCTGGTACCGGTCTCCAGAAAGCCGCGCTGCACCAGCCAGATGCGGCCATCATCGCCTCGCAGCGGGGTTAGCGGAGCGACCCCCAGGCGACCCTCATGAGTCCGGTTGTCCAGAAACAGCGTGTGATCCGGCAGATACTCGCCGCTGAGCGTGAGACGGCTGCCCTGGGGGGGCATCTCGCTGGGCGCGGTCAGGGTCGGCGCACTCGCCAGCCTTGCCAGATAGTCACGCTTTTCCTCACCGCGCTCCCACTGCCAGAGGCCCAGTGCGAGCCCCAGCACCACCAGCAGCGACCACAGGCTCCACCACAGGCGTTGCCGCCACCGTCCGTGGCGGGCATGCTGGGAAACATTGCTGCCCAAGGAGTGTTCCATGCTGCTCAAGGTCCTGATCGCTCTGGTGTTCCTGGCCATGCTGGCGAGCCTTGCCGCCGGTGCCGGCTTCCTGCTACGCGACAGCGGCACCTCCCGGCGCCTGCTGGTCTCCCTGAAGCTGCGAGTGGCGCTGGCCGCCACCCTGCTGGCCCTGCTCTTCTACGGCTTCTATGCCGGTAGCCTGGGCTGATCCTGCGAGTCCCTGACACTGGATCAGAACACATAGACGAACAGGAACAGCCCGATCCATACCACGTCCACGAAGTGCCAGTACCAGGCCGCCGCCTCGAAGCCGAAATGGTTCTCCGGGGCGAAGTGCCCCCGCAGGATACGGAGCAGCATCACCGTCAGGATGGTGGCACCGATGATCACATGGGCCCCGTGGAAGCCGGTAAGCAGGAAGAAGGTCGCCCCGTAGATCCCCGCCTCCAGGGTGATGCCGTAATGGTGGTAGGCCTCGTAGTACTCCACGCCCTGGATGATGATGAAGGTGAAGCCCAGCAGCACGGTGACCAACAGCCAGTTGCGCGTGGTCTCACGCATCCCCTCCTTGAGCCCCTCGTGGGCCACGGTGAGAGTGATACTCGAGCCCACCAGGATCAGGGTGTTGACCAGTGGCAGCTGCCAGGGGCTGAAGGTATCGCGGGGGCCGGCCACGTCGCCCGGCGGTTCCAGCAGCGGCCAGCTGGCGGTGAATTCCGGCCACAGCAGTGCGGCCACGCCCTTGGCCCCGTCGCCGTCCAGCCACGGCAGCGCGAAGGTGCGCACATAGAAGAGCGCACCGAAGAAGGCGGCGAAGAACATCACCTCGGAGAAGATGAACCAGGCCATGCCCTGGCGGAAGGAGCGATCCATCTGGGCATCGTAGAGCCCCCCGCGAGACTCCTTGATCACATCGCGGAACCACAACCCCATTACCGACAGGACCGCCAGCATGCCGACCGCCAGCAGCGCACTGCCCCGACCGTGCACCATGACCATGCCGGCCCCTATCATCATCGTGCCCAACGCCAGGGAGCCCAGTATCGGCCACTTGCTGGTTGCGGGAACGTAGTAGCTGCCACCACTCATGCCTCATCTCCTATGCCGCCGCTCGCCCGTGCCTGAAGCGCCGCTTCATCTCGGGTGACCGGATACAGGGTGTAGACCAGGGTTACGGTATTGACGTCCTCGGGCAGGTCCCGGGTCAGCTGGAACACCAGCGGCGCCGACATCCTCTCACCCGCCTCGAGGCGCTGCTCCTGGAAACAGAAGCAGGTCAGCTTGCGCAGGTGCGGGTTGGCGCGCGCCGGCGACACGCTGGGCACCGCCCGCCCCCAGACGGCGCTGTCGCCGGTGTTGTGAAAGGCGAAGCCGACCTCGGCGCTCTGCCCCGGATGGATGCGTACCTGGCGCGTCTCGACATCGATGTTCCAGGGCAGCCCGGCGCTGCCACGGGTCACGAACTGCACCGTCACCATGCGCGAGGCATCGACCTCCTCGTGCACCAGGGCCTGGGCCGAACCACTGGTCTTGCCATTGAGCCCGGTCACCTCGCAGAAGACGTCATAGAGGGGCACCAGGGCGAAGGCGAAGGCAAACATTCCGGCCAGGGCGAACAGCGTCTTGGCGACGGTACGTCGCACCCCCTGACGGCTGGCGGGCTCCCGGACATCGGACATGGCGGTCTCCTCCTGGCGCTGGCCTCACTCGCCTTGGCGGTGGAAGGTGGGCGGATGCTCGAAGGTATGCAGGGGCGCCGGGCTCGGCACGCTCCACTCCAGATCCTCGGCGCCCTCCCAGGCCTTGGCCGGGGCCTTTTCGCCGCCTCGCACGCACTTGATGATGAGTATCACGAAGAGCAACTGCGAGGCACCGAACAGGAAGGCACCGAGGCTCGAGGCCACGTTGAAGTCAGCGAACTGCAGCGCATAGTCGGGGATGCGTCGCGGCATACCGGCCAGCCCCGAGAAGTGCATGGGGAAGAAGGTCAGGTTCACGCCGATCACCGACAACCAGAAGTGCCACTGGGCCAGCTTCACGTTGGGGTAGTGACCGGTCCACTTGGGCAGCCAATAGTAGGCCGCGGCGAGGATCGCAAACAGCGCGCCCGGCACCAGCACATAGTGGAAGTGAGCCACCACGAAGTAGGTGTCGTGGTACTGGAAGTCCGCCGGCGAGATGGCCAGCATCAGTCCCGAGAAGCCACCGATGGTGAACTGCACCACGAAGGCCAGGGCAAACAGCATGGGTGGTTCGAAGCTGATGGAGCCGCGGAACATCGTGGCGATCCAGTTGAATACCTTCACCCCGGTGGGCACCGCGATCAGCATGGTGGTGTACATGAAGAACAGCTCGGCGGCGAGCGGCAGGCCCACGGTGAACATATGGTGCGCCCACACCAGGAACGACAGGATGGCGATGGATGCCGTGGCATAGACCATGGAGGCGTAGCCGAACAGGCGCTTGCGAGAGAAGGTCGGGATGATCGCCGAGACGATGCCGAAGGCCGGCAGGATCATGATGTAGACCTCGGGATGCCCGAAGAACCAGAACAGGTGCTGGAACAGCACCGGGTCCCCGCCGCCGGCGGCATTGAAGAAGCTGGTACCGAAGTTGATGTCCATCAGCATCATGGTGACCGCCCCGGCCAGCACCGGCATCACTGCGATCAGCAGGAAGGCGGTGATCAGCCAGGTCCAGCAGAACAGCGGCATGTCCATCAGGCGCATGCCCGGGGCACGCAGGTTGAGGATCGTGGCGATGATGTTGATGGCGCCGAGGATCGAGCTGACACCGGCAATATGCAGCGAGAGGATGAAGAAGGTGGTGGACGGCGGCGCGTAGGTGGTGGAAAGCGGCGCATAGAAGGTCCAGCCGAAGTTGGGGCCACCCCCGGGCATCAGCAGGGTGCTGAGCAGCAGGGTAAAGGCCACCGGCAGCAGCCAGAAGCTGAAGTTGTTGAGTCGCGGCAGGGCCATGTCCGGCGCGCCGATCTGCAGCGGCACCATCCAGTTGGCCAGCCCCACGAAGGCCGGCATGATCGCCCCGAACACCATGATCAGCCCGTGCATGGTGGTCATCTGGTTGAAGAACTCCGGCACCACCAGCTGCAGCCCGGGCTGGAACAGCTCGGCGCGAACCACCAGCGCGAAGACCCCACCGATAAAGAACATCGTCAGCGAGAAGATCAGGTAGAGACTACCGATCTCCTTGTGATTGGTAGTGAGCAGCCAGCGCATCAGCCCGCGCGGGGGCGCGGCGTGGGCACTCGCCTGGCCACCGGCACTGGCGGTGGAGCTCTGCTCGACGGGGTGATGCAAGGGCAACTTGGGCGCCATGGTGAATCTCCCTGATCTTCGCTGTTCTTATCGGATCGCGCTGGGCAACATGGGCCGGCCTAGTCGGCCAGCCGCTCGGCTATCTCCGCAGGCTGCACCAGGTCACCGGTGTCGTTGCCCCAGGCGTTGCGTTCATAGGTGATCACGGCAGCGATCTCCACCGGGTTCAGGGTACTGCGGAACGCCGGCATCGCCGCGCCCGACACGCCGTTGATGACGACATCGATGTGCCGCTCCCGGTCATCCATCAGCGCCTGGTTGCCTGCCAGCGCCGGGAAGGCCGGCGGGTTGCCGCTGCCGTCGGGCTGGTGGCAGGAAGCACACACGGCGTTGTAGCTCTGCTCGCCGCGCGCCATCAGCTCGTCCATGGACCATTCGCGGTCGACCCCTTGCGCCTCCTGGGTTGCGGCCTCCTTGCGCTCCGCCAGCCAGGAATCGAACTCCTCGCCCTCCATGGCGTGCACCACGATGGGCATGAAACCGTGATCCATGCCGCACAGCTCGGCGCACTGGCCGCGATAGATGCCGGGCTCGTTGATGCGCACCCAGTTCTCGTTGACGAAGCCGGGAATGGTGTCCTGCTTCACGGCAAGGTCGGGGACCCACCAGGAATGGATGACATCGTCGGAGGTAAGCAGGAAACGCACCTTGCGCCCCACCGGCAGCACCAGTGGCTCGTCGACCTCGAGCAGGTAGTGCTCGCCACGCTCGCCTTCGCCGCGGATCGATTCCCGCGGCGTGCCGAGGTTGGAGGTAAAGGCCACATCCTCGCCCAGGTACTCGTAGCGCCAGCGCCACTGCTGCCCGGTGATCATGACATCCAGGTCGGCATCGGAGGGGTCGTACATCTTCTTGAGAGTGGCGGTCGCCGGAACGGCCATGCCGATGAGGATCAGCAGCGGGATCGCCGTCCAGATCACCTCGACCAGGGTGTGCTCGTGGAAGTGCGCCGACTTGGCCCCCCTCGAATGCCGGAAGCGGAACAGGGAGTAGAACATCACCCCGAACACCACCACGCCGATGACCACGCAGATCCAGAAGATGGTCATGTGCAGCGAGTGAATCTCACGGCTGACGTCGGTCACACCCACCGGCATGTTCCAGCCATTGGCCATGGCCAGCGTCGTCATCAGGGGGACGACCAGGCAACCTGCCATCCACACGATAAACGTGCGCATCGGCGCCTCCTCCTTGCTAGTTGTCGGGGCTTGTTTTTGTCGTGAGCTGTCGTGTCATGCGACAGGCGCACACTGCTGGTCGGTCAGTTCAGATACGCCTCATGAAAGGAGTGTAGACGCCTCGCCTGCGGCCGACTGTCGCAGACCTCCATTCCGCCAACGGCACTTTCAACGGGCCACCGTCACGGCAAGCACCGCCACCAGCACCACCAGCACAAGGGCCATCAGTATGCCCACGACAATGAAGGCCACAGGATGGCCCTTCTCGAAATCCTCACGTCGGCGCACATCCTTCTGCACGCCGAAGAAAGCCGCCAATACCGACTTGACTACGCTCCACATCGCACTCTCTCCATGACAGGGATCAAACTTGCACCGATTCACCGCAGGCCCTACCGGCATGGCTCCCCTATACTCTAGTCAAGACACCACGGCATATGCCGCATTCATCCATCCGGTGATGCGTTCAACAGGAGGTCATCATGTCCCAGAATCCCTTTGCCAACCCGATGTTCGAGTGGTGGCAGCAGCAGTGGACGAAGGGGGTCAATCCCATGGCTCGCACCCAGCTGGCGTGGATGGAGAGCATGGCCGAGGCCCTGCAGTTCGAGGCCCAGTTCCTGAAGGCCATCGCCGAGAGCGGTGAACGGATGGCCAAGTGCTTCAACGGCAAGCAGCCCACTACGCCGGAGGAGGTGCAGGCCTGCTACGAAAAGCTGGTAAAGGAGGTAGGCGACGCCCAGATGAAGCGCCTCGAGCAGGCCTCACAGCTCACCCACGATTTTCGCAAGCGACTGTGGGAAGAGATCTAGCCAGACAAGGTGCGGTGAGCACCACACCCAGCGAGAGACAAGGCGCCCTGACGGGGCGCCTTTTCAGTTACCCAGCCCGAACAGCCCCGTGATCAGCGGCAGCAGGAAGGCCGTCAGCAAGCCGGTCAGGCCCATGGCCAGGCCCGAGAAGGCCCCAGCCACTGCACCGATGCGCGCGAATGCCTGAGCGGTACCGAAGCCATGGGCAGAGAGCCCCAGCGCGAAGCCCTGCACCGCCGGGTCCGTGATGCGCAGCAAGCGGAACACCCAGGGCGCCAGTGCACAACCGATGGAGCCGGTCAGCAACACCAACCCCGCCGCCAGAGAGGGAATCCCGCCGATCTGCTCGGCGATACCCATGGCGATGGGCGAGGTCACCGAGCGTGGTGCCAGAGAGAGCACCGTTTCCGGGCGCGCGCCCATGGCCAGGGCAATGCCCAGGGTGCTGGCCACCGCGGTGACGATGCCGACCACACAGGCCACCAGCAGTGGCACCAACAGGCGGCCCACCCGCTCCCGGTGGTCGTAGAGCGGGATCGCCAGCGCCACGGTGGCCGGCCCCAGCAGGAAGTGGATGAACTGGGCCCCCTCGAAGTAGGTGGCGTAGTCCATATCCACGAGCAGCAGCAGGCCGATCAGAATGGCGATGGAGAGCGTGACCGGGTGCACCAGCGGCGTCCCCCCCAGCGCCTTGTTGATGCGCACCGCCAGGGTAAACACCAGCAGCGTCACCAGCAGGGAGAGCAGCGGATTACCGGAGAGATAGACCCACAGCTGGTCGAGTGTCGCGACGTTCATCGCCCCTGCCCTCTGCGACGACGATTGAGTCGATCCAGGGCCCAGGCAGTGGCGGCCAGAGTCAGCGCCGTGGATACCACCAGGGTGACGAGGATCGGCAACAGATCTCGGCCGATCAGTGCAAAGTGAACCATCAGCCCCACGCCCGCCGGCACGAAGAGCAGCGTCAGATAGTTCAGCAGCCCCTCGCCGGTGATCCTGAGACTGGTGGGCACCTTGCCTCTCACCATCAACCCGACCAGCAGGATCACCATGCCGATAACCGGCCCCGGTATCGGCAGGGTCAGGCCACGCGCCACCAGCTCACCCAGAAACTGGCAAGCGAGCAGCACGCTCATTCCCATGATCAGCGGCATTCGCCACCTCCCGCAAACAAGGCCATCCAAGCCGGAACGCAGGGTATGCTGCCCTGCGCCGGAGCAAACCACCGAAGAATCAGGCGGGCCAGCTCAGCGCAACTGGCTGTCCTTGCTGCCCCTGCGGTTGTAACCCGCCGTGGCGCCCTGCCGCTTGTCACGCTCTGCCTGGCAGGCGACACACAGACGCACCCCGGGAATGGCCTCGCGCCGCGCCTGCGGTATCTCGTCATCGCACTCCTCGCAGTGCGTAAGGCTCTCGCCATGCGGCAGCCGGCTGCGCGCCAGCGAGACCGCATCCTCAACGCTGGCATCGATCTGATCCTGAACCGCACCATCCTTGCTCCATCCGCCCGCCATCTCCATCTCCTCCCGGCCATCAGGCCGGCAACGCCTACTCACGCCCGGCCCTCACGAGCAAGTCTCGAAGCGGGTTACCGGACACACCTCTACGTGGCGAACCACGTCACCGCTTGTGCTCGATCCTGATGATTGCGTCACATCATAGTGCATAACCCAGGCCGGCCCCAGAGGCTCCGAGCCAAGCGATTGATAAGAAAGTGCAAAAGGGGCTTTTCATTTGCCCACGAAAGCGCTAGTATACGCCTCGTTCTCGGGGGACAGGCCAGATAGCCACAAAACCCGAAAACAGAGTCGGAGCGTGGCGCAGCTTGGTAGCGCGTTGCAATGGGGTTGCAAAGGTCGCAGGTTCGAATCCTGTCGCTCCGACCAGAAACATCAAGAGAAACCGCCACTTACGGATCATGCCGGGTGGCGGTTTTTCGTTGCGCTCAAAATATTATCAAAATATTGTCAAAACTCGCGGGTGGTTTGGCCTGTTGCAGGCCTGGCTACGCAGAGGGCTAGCACCCTCAATCGAACCAGCTCAAATAGTCTTCCCGATCGTCCACGTATCCGTACGACCGGACCCAAGACCGTACCAGGCGCTCAAGCATCCACCATTGCCAGGCGTGCCGCTGTACCTCGGATCCGTGCTCCTCGAGCCACTCGAAAATGGGCCGGGTATCCACCATCCGGTCGCCGCCCACCATCGAACACGGCAGCCCCTCGACGCCGCCCAGGATCACATCCGACCCCGACATCTGCTCCGGCAACAAGGAATCAAGCTCCCCGTCCGGGTACTTGAGCCCGTATCGGGTCGGTGGGTTGCGGAGGAGGGACTTGAAGTCCGCTTTCACATCGCGCTTGCGGAGATGGAGCCGGCGGAGGCCCTGCTGGTGGCGGAGTTTGATGGCTTCGGCGGTTGCAGTCATGGCTACTTTCTCCCGTAAGTCTGGGCTTTTCCAGCTTGCGAGGGGGAGCCGCCTTGAAGTAGGATGGCCATCCCCGCAGCAAGCGGTGTGGTTCTCGAGAAGCGGCAGTTGGTCGCTGGGCAGCTTCTCGAACAGATTGAATGACAGCTAACGCTGGGAGGTTGCCGCCTCCCGGCGTTTTGCTGTGCATTCGATGACAGGATACCCTACAGGGGCACACCCGTAAAACTCACTTCCGCTTTAAAATGAACCACTTAAACTTGAACCCCTCTCCCTGTATTCTCGGCTTCGGGCCCTCTCAATAGCGGCAGCCCCTTCCCCGCCGCCACCTGAGCCTCAGCGATCTCCAAGTGCCACATGATCGCCGCCGCAACAACGTCTACATCCATGCCTGCCGGCCGGCACAGCCGAGCTAGCTGCTGCCGATCTCCGAACAGATCCTCCACTGCCTCGAGATACGCTTTCTTCGCAGCTGGCTTGCCCACCCCTGCTCCTGTCCAGCCAGCCGCCGCATCCCTCGCATAAACGATGATTGCGGATATCCAGAGCGCCTGAAACGCCTCCAGATCGGGGGTGTTTGGTCTCTTCTCCTGCATGGTATGTCTCCTACAAAAATACTGCCTGCAGGATACCAGCAAAAACCAAGCATTTCCTGTGCCATATTCTACTTATTCATTTATAAACAACGCCCTGAAAGGCAGTTTTCCGTCTCAGGCCTTGCGAAACCGCTCGCCCTGTAGTACAGTAATACGCAGATCTACAAGCAACAGGCCGACCAATGCCAACAATCACCGTGCGCTTGAGCGAGGACGAGAAAGACCGGCTGGATGCCGCCGCCAGACGGGCCCGCCTACAAACCGGGGACGCTGTCTCGCTCTCCGACCTCGTTCGCGAGGCGCTCCGCTGCCACCTGGACAGGCTCGACAGGGAGGATCACGTCGATGAGCCGTAATACCCTCACCATTCGAACCTTGCCGTCAGACAAGCTCTGGACCACCCGCCTGGACCAGCTCCTCAACCTGGCTCAGCGGGACGACGGCGCCGCGGACGTTCTGGTGGATCGGTTGCTGGACCTCGAGCTCGAGCGCCGGATGGAGCTCCTGCACGATCGCGTTGGTGACTACGGCATCACGAGTAGCGAACTTGTAGGAATGCCCACGGGCGGAAGCTCCCGCCCTGCCGAGATCCAGTATCGCGCCGGCAGCGGCATGTCCGAATGGCACCACAAGGCAAAACACCTGGTCGCGCAGCTGCCTCAGCGCCGGCAGATTGCCGTGCTGTTCCAGGCCGCCAAGTGCTCTCCCCGAAAAACCAGCAGAGCCGCCCTGTGGCAGGCCTCGTACGCCCAGGTCGTTGACGACCTGCCGACCTACCTCCTCGACCTCGGCTTCGCCCCGGGCATCGCCGAGACTCGCCCGTACCGCAATGGCCAGGCGCTCAAGGATGCTGCCCGGGCGGGCAAGGCCTGGCTCAAGGAGCAGATCGTGGGGGTGGAGGATGAGTGAGATCGAGCTGCTGCGGACATTCCTACGCTACGACCCAGAGACGGGTGGCCTCCGGTGGGCGATGAGCCGGCCGAAGTTGCCCGGAGAAAGCGAAGGGGCCCACCGCCGTTGGCACAACCTTTACGCAGGTCACGTGCCTGGGTGTGTCCAGCAGAACGGGAAGCAGGAGAGGCGCGTTTTCCAGCTTCGCGGCAAGCAGTACTCCGCGCACCGGGCGGCCTGCGCCCTCCTTTTTGGGGTGGTGCCCCGGGAGGGAGACGTCATCGCCCGAAATGGAGACTACCTTGACCTCCGCTCATCCAACCTGAGATTGGAAGGCACGCGAAACAAGTCCGCCCGGAGGCCGACTGCCAGGGGCGGCCACAAAGGCGTGTACTGGAACAAGAAGAGCCAACGCTGGCATGTTCGGGACAGCCAGGACCGCCACGTGGGCTGCTTCAGCGACTACGAACAGGCGGTGTCTTGCCGTCGCACAGCAACGGGAGAAGAAAATTGAACCACCTCGACTACCAAGAGATCCTCGAAGCCCACAACACAGCATTCTGCTCAGCCCGAGCGCTGGCAGAGATCGCCGAACAGGAAGAGCTCCGGCAGCAGGCCTGCGGACTGCCCCACCTCGCCGAAATCGCCAGGCGCGAGAAGCTGAAGAAGGAGCGCAGGGAAGCCGCGTTGGACACGCGGATCCCCCACGCTCCTTGAGCGCGGCCTCCCGCCCGAGTGGGTGGGAGGAGCCCCTGCTCAACGACCCCGCTGGAAGCGGTCCAACACCCCTCGCGGACGCATCTCGCGGTGCATGATATTCATCACCTGCGTCTCGACGGCCTTGGCCACCTGCTTGCCCATCTGCTCGCCGTCACCCTGGTCGTTCTCTGAGCGCTCAACGTTGACGGTGATCTCGGGGTTGAAGTAGGTGTCGCCTCCGCCTTTCAGCTTCCTGGCCGTTTCCTCACGGCCGGTGACGTTGGCAGGTCCTTTGACGATCTCGGGGCCCACCTCGCCGACGATGCCCCACTGGCCTGATGGGATGCGGCCGCCTTTATCGTAGGCGCCGGCGTAGCCACCATCGCCACCGCCGCTAGCGCTCAACGATACCGCCTGAATGTCGCTGACGATGCCCGCCGTAGCGGCCGCCACCGTTGCCATGGCCCCGAGGTTTGCTGGAAAAGGCATGGCCGCTGCCTGAGCGATACCCTGCTGGATCGACATGATTGACTGGGCGATAGAGAAAGCCTTCTGGGTTGCAAACATGGCCTTGTAAATGCCTGATTGCTCCCCCGCGAAACCTTTTGCCAACCCAGCCAAGTCGCCGAACAGCTGTTCACCGCCGGCCAGTCTTGCCTGGCCGATTGCTTGCTCGATGCGGGCGTTTTCCTGCTCCCGCCGGCGAGTCAGATCGTTACTGCGCTGGGCATACTGCTCCTCGTTGATGATCTTGGCATCCAGGAGTTCCTGCTGCTGCTGGAGCTGACGGTCGAACCAGGCGTTCTGCTGATCCGCCTCGCCCTGGATCTGGTTGGCTTCGGAGAAGGCCCCGCCGGTTTCTGGAGACAGACCGCGAACCGACGGCATCCCGCCAAACAGCTGCTCATCGCGGCGCTGGTTCCATTCTCCCATCGCCAGCTCCTGCTCGGGGCCAGAGAGGTTGCCCTGGATAACCTGGCGGTCGTCGTAGAGCCCGGCGATGTCCTTCGTGAAGCCGAGGTACTCCTCCCGGACGTCCTTGATCTTCTGCAGGACCGGGTTGGCGGCCTCAACCGCTTCCTGAAACGTCTGCGCGATCTTCTGGGTCGCCAGGCTGTAGTCGCTCTGGCTGATTTTGCCAGCCTTGTAGAGCGACTCGAGCATGTTCATTTGGTCATTGTGCTTTCGCACCGCGGCCTGGACGGGCCCATCCACGATTTCGTGGAATCGAGCTAGGTCGCCGGAGAAGCTCTTCAGTGTGGATGAACCTCCCCCACCCCCGGATCCACTACGGCCCGGCTTACCAAGACTTTCCAGGTGGGCCTCGAGCACGTCGAGCTGACCCTGGGCCTCCAGCACCTCAGTCTGGGCCTCTTCGGCCTCCCGCTTCAGCTCGCCCACAGGAGTGCGGGGCGCTTCCTGGCGCTGCACCGCTCCCCCAGTCAGCCCCATGGCGATGGTTGACGAGAAGTCCTGCCGAGCAGCAGACTCCTGCTCCGACACCGACCTGGTCGCTTCACGGGCCGCTCGCTCAAGATCGACCATATCGGCCTTAAGCTCGGTAATCTTGTTCTTGGTGATCTCCCTGGAGAGATTCGACACCGACTCGGCGAAGTCATCTGTTGCAGTAATGGCTTCACGGGCGGGCGGCTCAACCAGGCCGAGCTCTTCGCGGTAGCTGTATACTGCTGTCGCAGCCAGAGCGGCAACACCAACTGGCCCACCCAGGCCGGCCATGACCACGGAAAGCCCACGTCCGGCTGCAGAAGCCGCAATGGTGGCAGCGGTCGACGCCTGCATGCCCTTGGTCAACGGGCCGTACTCTCGCGTGAGGATGCGGTTGGCTTCCGTGAGCTTCTGGGCTCGAAACTGGGCCTGAGTCATGCTCGCGCTATGCTGATACATGACATCGCCCAGCTCGTCCTGCATCGCAGAGGTCATACGACGGGAGTCCAGGGCCACACCGGAGAACTGGCGGGACAGGCCGGCCAGCGACTTCGAGAGTGCAGCAGCACCGGCGGTAGCAGCGTTGCCAAACAGCCGAGCGGCGAAGACGCCGGCCACCACCTTGGCGACAGCGGCCATCTCGTCGAGGCTCTCGGTGAGCATCACGATGGAGTCGCCCAGTACCTCCGCACCTGCCCCCACCTCCTCTGAGGTGCCGAAAAACTCCGTCAGGTTGTTCTGGGCCTGAGTCATCTTGTCGGCAAATGTCGCCATCGACTGGCTATATTCGCCCTCGACCTGGTCGCTAATCCCTTGGATCGCCTCAACCACTCGGTCAGCAGTGATCTCCCCTGCCTCGGCCATGGCCCGCATCTCGCCACGGGACTTGCCCATGGATTGCGCGATGGCGTCGATGATGTTGGGGCTGGCTTCAAGGACTGCATTGAACTCCTCGCCGCGGAGTACGCCGGATCCAAGGGCTTGGCCAAGCTGAGTGGCTGCACTGGCAGCCTCCTGAGCAGACGCACCGCCCAGGGACAGCATCTTCTGCAGCGTGGAAGTCAGCTGGATGGCGCCTTCCTGCGAGACGCCCAGCTCGTCGGTGGCGAACTTGAGCCTGGCATAGAGGTCGACGGTGCTCTCGAACGAAGACCGAGAGCCGTTGGCGGCCTCCATCAGCTTTTGCTGCACCGATGTCAGCTCGCTGGTGGAGTCAGTGACGGTCTTGAGGCGGTTTTCGGCGTTGCGCCAGGCATCGGCATACTGGATGACTTCTCGGGCTCCCAGGGCGCCAGTGAGGCCCACCAGCGCGCCAGAGGCGGCCAGGGCCACACCGCGTAGTCGGTTGATGGAAGCATTGACTCCATCGACGGACTCGGATGTTTGCTGCCCTGTGCGTTCGGTGCGGGTCAGGTCGCGCTCGAAGCGGCGTAGCTGAGAGCGGGCACCGCTCGAATCAACGACGAGCTCCAATCGAGATTGATAAGCCATGGGTGTTTACCTAAATTTGTTGGATCAACCAGGAGGGAAAATGGAGCCAGAACAGCAAACTGACAGCTTGGTGGAGTGGCTGAGGGATATTGCGGGTATCGATGCCAGCCTCTGGGACCAGGAGGACACCTCCTCAGGTTGAGGAGGCGGAGCTTCTGGCTGCCTCCAGCCAGTCGTCGTCCAACGCCTGAATCACTGCCAAGGCTTCCTCCGTATCGGCGGGGAAGCCCAGCTCTTTGACCAGAGCGATGATGTCCAGTGGTTTGATCGGCAGAGGCCCCGCTTCGAGGTAGGAGCGCTGAGACGAGCAGTGTCGGAACAGGGCCAGCCACTGCTCCGTGCGACGGTCCAGCTCGGGCGGCTCAGCCTCTACGCCGAGTTGTTCGTGGACGCGGTAGAACTCGGCGTAGGCTGCCTCAAGGGGCTGGCCAGGCTTCAGCCATTCTCGCTGGAATCGGTAAAACCCACGGCGGCGTCGGCCTGCTCCTTGATGTCTTCTCGGCGGAAGTTATCGAGATCGTTGGCTTCCTCGAGGATCTTCGACACGAGGTCAGGGTTCTCGGAGAGGACCTTGACCGCTGCGTCGACGCTGTACGGGATATTGGTACCTTTGGCATCGATCACATCCTCCCAGCCCTTCAAGATGCCAGTAGCTACCGCGGTATAGAGGGCTTTCTCACGAGCCTTTGGCGTTTTTGCCTTACGGTAGCCGTTGGCCTCGAGAGCTTCCTCGTAAACTGAGTTTCCCGCTTTAGCGATCCGGAACCGGCCACCGTCAATCTCACGCCAGACGCCGGACTCGAACTTATCTGCTGCGTACTTCTCGCTTTGAAAAGCCATGCTTGTCTTCCTATTCGCCGTTGAAATTTGATAGCCGTTAAGGAGCTGGGCCGTCTCCGACCCAGCTATCCGCTCCCGGAGCACGGCAGAACACCCGCGGGAGCGAATTCGTTAAGCGGAGGTTCGCTCGATAATCAAGGTCTCGCCGGCGGAGTCCACTGCTGCAGTGCTTTCGAACGCCATGGTCAGCACGCCTGACGTCTCACCACCGGGCAGCTCCGAGCTCATGAACTCACGACCAATCGAGAACGTATAAGAAGTAGTCCCGTCCCCCATGGTGAAGCTCGAGCCAAACTCCGCGTTTTCGAGGGTGCTCTTCCACATATCGAAAGCATCCGCCGTCATGCGGAGGGTTTTCGATGTAGTGACGGCGGACTGGCCAATCGTCTGGCGTTTGGTTTGCTCGCCCACGCAGCCATTTCCTCCGTCGTAACCGTTCTCAACGGTCAGCCCCATCTCGGTGATGCAGCCCGCGACAGGCGAACCGTCGATGGTCAGACTGGAGATGTTGTTCGATGCGTCGAAGAAGAGAGCACTGGGGGCGGGATCGAAGGTCTCACCGGAAGCCTGGAACTCGGGGTCCACCTCCTCGCCCACCATTTCCATTGAAGCCGTGACCTTCTCACCGGCATTCATATTTAAGGACATGCTGTTCACAGCGCAGTTGCTGAATAGCACATGCTTGTCGACGTCGAGGTAGGATTTGACGATCTGAAACCGCTTGTCGGCCACGCCCACGGACAGCTGGTCCGTGCCGGCGGTCGGTGTGTCTGTCTGCCAGTCGCTTGCCAGGGCGGCAGCCAGGAAGTCGTCGAATACCAGGGGGGCCATCTCGACATCGATTGAGCCGGACACCGTGATCTGGGTTACCTTTTGACCGCCGGCCTTGCGGTTGCTGGAAATAGCTTCGCTTTGCTTTGTCTCAGGTGTGGCAGTAAAGGAGTCGGAGGTGAAGTTAACGACTTGGAACGGGCCAGTATCGCCGATGCGGTATGCCAGCCGAACACGGTTGGCGGAGTTGGTAGTAGCCATATGTGCAATGCTCCATTGAGCGGATTGGTGAAACAAAAAACCCGCTCATGGGCGGGTGTGTGGTGTTGGAATACTTTACAGGTGGAGGTCGACAATTTTGTGCGCGCTAGACGGTGTTTTATATATAGAGCTGCGCGCACAAATTCTCCGCTGTAACCCGCGTGGTTGAGCGGTTTAGGTCTTTTTTCACCCTCGCGAATGTCGATCGACATTCGATCCGTTTCCGGGCGTTTTTCAAGTGGCGGAAACCACCTTTTGGTACCAAATATCCAACACTAGCCGGCGGTGAAGTCCACGTCGATCACGGCCATGAACCAGCCGTCAGAGGTGCCTGCTCGATTGGCGCTGTAGCAATCGGTGACCAGGGTTCCGCTCCGCCAGTACTCCAGGTGTTGGCCCAGCGAGTCGCCAATCTCCAGTGTCTGGCGGACGGTGCCGTTCTCGGGTACGAAGACCTGGACCTGGATCTTGCCTGTAGTGCGAGAGGACGGCTCATGGCCGATCGTGGCAGTTGCGGTGTCGGCTACGTTGATAACAGGCCGGATCCACGCTGACCTCTTGCCTTCCCAGGCGGCTTTGAGCCGCGGGCTGGCGGGGACGTTGTCCCAGTCGACTGGGAGGTTCGGGTCGTAGCTGGCCAGCCATTCGGCGATGCGGGCATTTACGACTTGATGGATCTCGAGAAAAGTCACCTGGTGAACCTCTCCTTGGTAGCCAACGCTGCATTTCCGTATACCCCCGCCGGCGCCTGCTGGCTGTGGCCATGCTCGAGCCGTTCGCCATACGGACTATTGCTCTGGATATATACGGTGCTGTAAGGCACATTCAGCGAGGCGATGGTGGCCTTGCCCTCGGCCTCAGTGGATGCCGTGGTTGAGTGGTCTTCCGAGTCGATACTGACGGTGTGGGACTGCCGGTACGCCCCGGTGTCGACCGGGCTGGCAGAGATGATTCGGCCCAGGGCGAAGGAGGCCATATCCTTCTGCCGCTCGGTGAGGTCCTGCTCGATCTCGTCCAGGAAATCCGTCGGCCGGCCATTCCATTTGCTCATACGACACCCAGCTGGATTTCCAGCGTGGCGCTCACCGGGTCGCGCTCTACACTCTTCACGGCCAGATCCTCTATTTTGTCGTCCACCTCAGGCACCCGGTCGATCTCGTTCGCCAGGCATATCAGCTTGACGTCAGTGGCGGGGATGCCGAGAGTATCGAGCTCCCATAGGGTGTAGTCCGTAAAGACCCCCCGACCACTGAAGGGGGTTTCTTCAGCGGTGTACTCCATCTCCACTGGGTCATACACAACCTCACCCATGTGAACGCCGGAGAACTCGGATACAGCGTCGGCCAGGTCGGTATCGAACGCCTCAGCCAGGCTTTCTTCTAAGTCAGCTTTCAGGCCCATGTCAGAGCCTCCCCAAGATCTGAGCGCCGTGTCGTTTGGTTCGATAGGGCTGAAGCAGCGCCGTTACCATCTGCATCGCTGCAGTCTTGGCGACCGAGCCCTCAGCGTATTCTTTCCGGCTGGTCACCGGGCCCGCGGTAACGGTCTTGCTCTTCACTGCTGGGCCCTGGTCGCTGAACAGCTTGCCCTGGGCGGCCTCCTGGGCAGCGTAGGCACCGGCCTGTAGGACGGGGTCAGGGGTGGGGTCATCCTGTGCCTGCTGGTTCAGGTTCTGCGCCGAGAGAAAGATATTAGCTTGGCGTATCGCGTCGGCAGCGTCACCCTCACCCTGCCAGCCGGCGGGGAGCAGTGAATCGGCGTCAGCGACAGTGATGAAGGTGTGCATTACGTTGATCCCTATGCCACCTCCGCCTCGTTATCAGGCAGGGTGTAAGTGTGTTTGACGTTGCCATCCTCGTCGTAAACTTCGACGAAGAGCTCAAGGAAGAGGTGCGACGACTGGCCGAGGAGCAGCACAGGTCAATGTCGAACCTGGTCGAGAAGGTGCTGCGGGAGTACGTCGACGAATCCAGGAAGGAAGCCAGTAAGGGCTAGCCTTCGCTCTCTTCGGAAAGGTCGGGCTTCGGCTCGGCCTTTTTGCGTTTGGCCTTCTTCGGCTTGTCACTGGTGACTTCGATGCCAGCGGCTTCGTAGGCTTTGACGATCTCAGGCCACTCGCCGTCTTCGATCTCAACGCTGGTGACGCCATGCTCGGGACTGTGGAAGAACTGCGGGTTCCGGTAACTGATACCGGGCTTGAAACCAGTAGCTCGAGCTGTGTAAACGATGTGCATCTGTTGACCTCCATCTGATTCAAGGGCGGGGGCCAGCCCGTAGGCTGGCCCATGGCGGTTTACTTGCTGTTGACAGCAACGCCTGCGGTACCCTTCACGTCGGAAGCCACCTGGGTCCAGCTTGCGCCAGTGCCCAGTTCGGCATCGGTCGGAGCTTTGGCGCCACTATAGGCGTAGCCACGAACGCCCACATTGAACGAACTCTCCGCTTGGAAGGTGCGAACCAGGTTCTCCCTGCCAGTGGTGGTTTCGATGTGGCTGTCCATGTCGCCGTTATCCTCAACCTTGATGCCACCTTGGGTCAGGCCCAGCGTGGTGAAGAAGGTGCCGTTATCTTCATAGGAAAGCGCCGGAGAGTCGGAGCAGACCAGAATGCGACCGAAACCATCCTGCTGGATGTTCACCGTTCCGAACTGGAACAGCTGGGTGTTGTTCGCCACGTTGGCCGAGTACAGATCGTGAAGCGGCTTCGAATGGCACACCCACGCAACCAACTGACTGGCCTGGTCACCGAACTTGGCAGCGCCCTGCAGCAGAGCTTGGAGATCCAGCTTGTTGGCAGTGCCGTCATAGACCGCATCAGCGTTGCCTGTAATGGCGGCGCGGGCGGCGATGATGCTGGCGTTCAGCTGATCCTGCAAAATTGCTTCAGCCAGTTCTTCGCCAAGCATAACGCCGGCTTCTTCGGGGTTCTCTTGGATCCAGCGGTAGTGGGACGGGCTGAAAGTCACCGGGCTGGTGCCGGTAGCCACCTTCACACTGGTCTCGTTGAGCATCTCCAGCGGAGTGGGGTCCACGGAAGTGTTGGCATACGGATCACGGCGGCGGACGAAATTCTTCACCGCGGCGAAGGCAGCCTGGTGGGAGAAGTCGCCCACGTTCTGAGCTGCACCCAGTTGGATGGCGCCGCGGCTAGCCTCGTTGAACGCATTCACGTTTTGGGCGAGAGCTTCGCCAGAAGCGCGGAATACGTAGGTCTTGAAAGTGCTCATGACGTCTTGGGTAGACATAGGGTATTACCTCGTTACTAGGTTTGAGGGCTTTATCGCCCGAGATGGAACTTGGTGTTGCTCTGGCCTAGCCAGTTGGGTTTTAGCCCCCGTCCTTGACGAGGCTTGGACGACCCCGGACGGGCCGGGGTAGCCGGTACTGCGATGCAATCATCCGCGGGCTTTCAGGTACGCAACCTTCTCGGCGGCTGACATGTTGGAGGTCCACTGCGTAGGTGCTCCCCCGCCGCCATTCGAACCCGGCGCCCCGCTGCCTTTCGGCTGGGGGAAGAGGTGTGGCGCCTGTTCTTTCAGCGCATTCAGCCATTCACCGGTGCCCAGTGGTTCGCCGTCCTTGCCGAGGACGCCGTCGCGGGCGGCCAGTTGGCCCGCTTCATCGACTGTGAATTGGCTTCGGGCTCGCAGAAGAATGTCATCCACTGCTGACGGTAGGACGCCGGCCTGTGCCGCCTCGCGACGGATCTCGTCCGAGAGGGCGCGATCCCGAAGAGCGCTGGCCTGGGTCTGGGCCTGCTCGAGCTTGGACTCGAACTCCTCGCGCATGGCCTTGGTGCGGCGGTTCACGACTTCATCGGCCTTGCCCTCGGCAATCAGCCGGGCCTCCTCGTCTTCTTCGAGAACCTGCTGCAGCTTGCGGGCTTTATCGACATCGATGTCGGAGTACTCGCCGAGCTGGCTTTTGAGCCGCTTCTGCGCCTCGAGCAGCTCGTCGCGCTTGGACTTCAGGCCCCCGACCTCTTCATCGAGAGCTGCTTGATGGGCGTCGGCCAGCTTCTGGGCCTGCTCCTCGGTCACGTCGTCGCCGAGAATCTGTTTCAGGTCGTCGAGTTCAAATGCCATGGTGATGTGCTCCTAGAGCTGGTTGGTGTCGCCGGCCTGGCCGACGCTCATGAAAAAGCCCGCTCGATGGCAGGGCTTCAGATTGAAACTGTTGGGGTTATGCGCTGAACAGCCGGTCGAATGTCTCGCGGTCCTTCTGGCGAAGCTGATCAATGGTCAGCTCGGCGCCCCGGGGATCGACGAACCGGTCCAGGCTGTAGCCACCTTTGCGATACAGCTCGTAGCGTTTCGGACCCAGCCAGTCGAGTTGAAAAGCTCGATCCTGACGAGCGAACCACTCAGGAAACTTGGTGGAGGCCGATACCTGGCCGACTTCGAGGGCCGCCTCCCGGCGCTGACGCTTGGTCATCCGGCCGATACTGCGAAACTCACCTTTGATTTTTCTGGCCTTGACGTAGGGGCGCTCTCCACCGTCATCACCTGGTGTCTGGGGGCGGTAGAAGCATCGGCAATTCGGGTGAGCCGGCGGCTGAGGGTGAGGCTTCCCAACTTCAAAGACTTTGCCGTCAAGGTTGGCACAGGTCTTGCAAGTGCGCCCATCAAGTGTGGATGTCCACGCGACCTTCCGGACGCCTAGCGCCTGGTAGACCTCAGCATTCGCTTGACTAGCCAGGTGAGTCCTTGCAGTGCGAACATCCCTATCCACAGCGTTACGAGTGCTCTGGACAACGCCATCCTTCCGGCGGAGCGCAGCCGTGCCGCGGATCGCTGTCGCAATGTCCGAGGCTGACTGGCCGTCAGCGAGGCCTTGCCTGATGGCTGACCTGACTCGCTTGTCGAGTGTTCGTGGGGTCTCATCCAACATCTCTCGAATCGTTGATCCCGCCACCGGAGTAGCCAGCGCTGCACTCCAGACCCCGCTGACCTGGGGTGCATCCCCTTCGATTCCGGCCCGGGCCAGCACGTCCGCGGTGTAGCCCACCTCGTTCTCTATCAGCTCTTTTGCCGCCGGCATGAAGACGTCGTTCAGGTTGGCACCGAACGTGTCGATGAAGTCCTTGATCAGGTTGTCTATGCCGCGCAACCGGCTGGTCGTGATTCTGCCGGCAGCGAATGCGCTGGCCTCCGCAGGGGTCAGCGACTCCAATCTGCCTCGAAGTTCGCTGACCATCTCTGCGGCTGAGCGGTCGAGCTGCTCGATGACGTCGTTGATGACGCCGGATGACAGGCGATGGAGGTTGGCCCCATGTCTCACTAGCGCGTCGAGGATTTTTTCGCTCATGGTGACCTTTCAACGGTTGAGGCTGTGTTCTTTCGGGTGTACCTGAAAAAACACCGAGAGGTTTCACGATATATCGTATTCATTGCTAGGGTTTTTCGACCCAAACGACTACACTTGCTGTGAACACACCTTAAAGACCACAGGAGCCTCATCATGCTCGTGCCAATCGTCCGCGCCTACCTTCGCGCTTCCACCGATGACCAGGACGCCAACCGTGCTAGGGGCGCCCTCAAAGCGTTCGCCAAGGAGAGAGGCGTAAGGATCGTCGCTTGGTACACCGAAAACGCCAGCGGCGCCAAAGGCGACAGGACAGAACTGGCCCGGCTCATTGCCGACTCGGAGCCGGGCGATGTCTTGCTGGTTGAGCAAGTGGACCGCCTTACGCGCCTCAACAAGGCGAACTGGGATCAGCTGAAAGCAGCCATCAAAACGGCTGGACTTCGGGTTGTCGCTGTCGACCTACCTACCAGCTACGCTGCGCTAACCGCTTCGAGTGATGATGACTTCACAGGGCGCATGCTCGACGCAGTGAACAGCATGTTGCTGGATATGGCCGCAGCCATGTCTCGCAAAGACTACGAGGACCGGCGCCGGCGTCAGGCCGAGGGCATCGAGAAGGCCCGGGAACGGGGTGCTTACAAAGGGCGTCCCGTCAACCAGGAGCTGCACAACCGGATCCTGGAGCTACGTAGTGCAGGCTTCAGCTACCGTAAAACCGCGGAGATGCTGGGCTGCGGAGTTTCAACTGTGCAGCGTGCAGTGAAGCAGAGAAGCTAGCTCACCTTCCAGGCCAGGTACAGGACGACGAGGAACAGGACCAGCACCCGCCCCTCATCACTCACAGATGACCCAGAGCGGCATAGACGAGGGCGATGGCGGCCGCCGCGCCCATGGCAATTAGGATGTTGCGAAACATGGCGGCCTCCTCAGCCAATCAGAACGTCCAGGAAAAGCGGCGACACGGAGTAGCCGAGAACGAAAACGAAGTATTTCCAATCGAGCTGATCAAGCATCGACCACACCTCCCTCGCGCTGCTCTTCCAGCTCTTCGTCGGACAGCGACGTGACCCCGGTCTTACGCAATGCGTTGTAGAGCACGGATCTCGGCAGCTCGCCGGCCAGCGTCATGTTGCTGACGATCTGTACCAGCGCCGAGTCGATCACCTCGCTGCTGAACTTCGGCTCAACCGCGAACAGGGGTAGCTGCGTGGCGCCCGCCCAGACGGCGAGATAGCCCAGCACCTGCTCGATGGCTTCTGCGGCTTGGTGGCAGACGTTGTGCAGTGTGGCCTGCTGGTCGTCCTGCCGGGCTCGTCGGGCATCGCCGGACTCCGCGGAGCGGCCTCGGTCGAGCACCCGGGCACCGGCCTCGAGCGCAGCATCACGCTGGTCGAGCATGGCCTGACGGGTGGCCTCGATGCCGGTCCCAGAGGTCTCAAGGTAGAACGCCGACGCTCCCTCGGGAAGCGTCCAGGCGGCCATCGGCCCGCTGACCCGGAGATCAGTATCCTCATCCAGTCCGGTCACGACCGGCTGAGGGTGGGCGCAGTGGTGCAGCGCCTGGTGGTAGTCGCCTGACAGGCGGTAAAACTGCATCGCGGCCTGGGCCATGCTGAGCAGCGGGATAGGATCCACGGCAGTGTTGTTGTCGCAGCTGCCGGCGAACGTCAACGGTATGAAGTCCAGGGTGCCGGCCGTGGTGCCGGGGTAATCTTCGCTGATCACGTCACCGTCCGCGTCGAACAGCCGGACTCGGTAGGCACCGTCCTGCAAGTCGAGGACCCGGTAAACCGTCTCAACGCTGTCGTCAAACTCGTCCTCGGCAACCGAGCGAGTCTCAACCATCACGACCTGGGTCAGCTGCCCCGCCTGCTCACGCCAGCGGATCACCGACTCAGCGGCGTACTGGGCGATGAAGGGGCGACCGTCCTCGTCGAAATCGGCGAGTAGCGCCACGCGCCCGGCTTTCAGCAGGTCGCCGACCACGCGCTGGAACAGCTGCTCGAGGCCGAAGCCGTCCTGGGTACCGACGTTCTGTAGCTGCCGCGGCAGATCGACAGTGGGTGCCAGTCGGCTGACCAGGCCGTTCATCGAGCGTAGTGAGTCTGATACCCAGGCCGGGTACTGAGCGCGATCAACGTAGCTGCGGTAGATCTGCGCCGCCTGTGCCGGGTCGATCGGGCTGTCCTCGGCTCGGGCGTAGGACTCGGCAGCGATCATGCCGCTGGTCTTGGGGAGATAGCGAGTTGTAGCACCTTTGATAGTGCGCTCACCCGCGAGACTGTCGCTCATCAAACGCCAGTCCGGCGCCTGGTCCTGGTATTCAGCGATGGGCGTGGAGACTGACATTTGACTGGATATCCTTGGTGGTTGGTTGTTGCAGCGGTGGCTACGGCGAGACTCACACCAGGCCGACAACGCGCTTCATTTGGGGCTTCTTCGGCTTCACTACCGGGAACATTTTGGTAATGAAATAGCCACCGGCGTCAGTGACGTGATCAGTGCCTTTCGTCTTGTCGGGCGCGCCGTGGCGGTTGTAGGCCATCTGCTCGAGGCCGGTGGTGTATTCCGGACATCGTGTCGTATTGACGAGGTAGCGACGGTCGCCGTTGGCGTTGCAGAACATGCCACACATCGACAGGATGCGATCCCGAACAGCCGGATTTGATTTATCAGCTACGACCTTGAAGCCCGCCTTTTTGAGAAGAGCCAGGTCGTTGGTGCTGGCATCAACCGTCTTGCGGCTGCCGCCCGAGGCGTCAGGGTACACGCTGATCTTGTGGTCGGCGTATCGCTCCTTGATGAGGTCGATCATTGCCGGCGTATCCAGAACGCCCGTCAGCTCGCCGACCGCCAGCGGGAGGCCATCGCGAATGACGTGCACCACCGCGCTCATGTTTTCGATATTGAAGTCCATGCCGACGTGGAGGTGCTCGCCCCGCTTCTCGACGGCGTCGGTATGGTTCATTTCACGGGAGAAGGTGTGGTAGACCGTGCCGGAGGCCAGGTTGACGAACTCGCCGCGCAGATAGGCCCGGAGCTGTTGCTCTGGATAGATATCGCGCAGCGATTCGATGTAGCCGTCCGGCAGGTGCGGATTGCTATGCGTCGGCGCCTGGATGATCCGGTAGCCGGGCTGCGGGTGCTGCCGCCAGGTTCGGTAGACGAAACGAAACCCCTCCGGGGTGGTGGTCGTGCCGACCGTGTTGGGCTTTCCGTCAGGCTTCTTCTGGCGATTCCGCGAGAGGATGCGGCGCCAGACCTCGGCGGCGTCATCGGCCTTGAGCGTATCCAGCTCGTCCACATCCGCATCGGCATGTTCATAACCGATAATGCGTGATGGAGTGTCCATCGAGCGAAAGAAGATCTTGCCGTATCCGGGAATCTCCAGGTAGTTCAACGGACTTTTGTACAGGCGATATTGAATGCCCAGCTTGGTCAGTGCCTCCTCGAACCTCGGGAAGGCGATCATGCGGACCAGGTCATACGTCGGGCAATAAAAACCCCGGTTCAGGCCGGGGTACTTGAGCTTGCCGAAGATTGAGCGGAGAACAGCAGCTTCCGTCTTTCCTGCACCGAACCCCGCCACCATCGCTGGGAATTGGTCCTCTGCCACCAGGTAGTCGAACTGGGGCTTAGAGGGTTCAACTCTCGGCATGAGGATTTACGACCTCGATGTTGATGGCAGTGGGTTCAGCCGATGAATTCTCGGGGTTCCAGGCATTGACGCTGACATGACGGCCCAGAAGATCGAGGTTCTTCGCCTTGTCAGGCCACTTGATCTTCTTCATCACCGCTTCAGTGTCGCCCGACATCATAGTTTGGACGTCCAGTCCGTTGATCGATGTGCGCCACGACTTCGGCCAGTCCTTGATGGGCTTCATGCTGCCGTCGTCGTTCAGGATATCGAGTACATCCAGCTGATCGATCTCATGGAGACGGTTCAGCACATAGTCGGCGTCTACCTGAGTCCGCTTGGAACGTTCGGCTTTTGCCTTTTGAATGGCGTCCCAAACATGCCGCATGCTTGGCTTGCAGGCATCTCTATTCTTGCCCACCCATATAGGCGCCTGCTTTCTAGCAGTAGATTTTGCGTAACCGGCGCGAACTGCTGCCTGGTAAGCATTAAGATCAACAAGGTACTCTTCGACGAAAGCCTGCTGAAGGACAGTCAGCTTTCGACCCTTATCAGCAGTAGTTTTCGCCATCTCAAGATACCTATCTAGTAAAAAGCCCCGCTGAAATAGCAGGGCTTTGTTGAATTCGGGGTGCCGGCATGCGGGAAGAAGCGAACCGCTTGCCGGCGGGCTGTCGTCCACACGTCGGCGGAGGAGTACCGACCCAATTCGAACCAGCCTAGCGATATCGTAGCCTAGTCGTGGAGTCGCGTCAACACCTAAGTCATTGTTTTGAAATGCTTATTTGCGTATAAGCGGAACATGTTTCAGTGAATTGCGGTGAGGATGTGGCGTCGTGGTTGCTTTCTTGACCTGATCCGCAAGCTCGGAGGATTGATTGAGGTGGGCGTGTTTTCTTCCACGCTTCGACGTCTCGAGCAAGAGGGCAAAATACTCGTCCGGGGTGTCGAACCGGGAAGTATGCATTATTGGGACCGAACATCATTGAAGTCTGGCGAGACGGCCACAGCGCTATGCGGCTGGTGGGAAGAATTCTCTCAAGCAGTACATGGCGGCGAGATTGAACGAAGCGCGGAACTGCAGGTTCTCGACGCCGCGCTTGAGGAGGAAGAAGAAGAGGATTGGGACCAGGCGTTAGCGGCCCCAGCGCCTCGCTGAGGCCGTTTGCTTGCATGGGGGTAGGCAACCTACTGCCTACCCTCACTTCGCCGCTACAGAGCCTCACAGGCGGCCGTCCTTGGCCGCCCCGCCACTAGGCCGCGGACTGCTTCGCGTACTCACCGTCGTTGGCCGACAGCTCCAGGCCTTCGAAGCGGACGCCACCAGGCTGAGCGAAGCCCGACATCACGAGCAATGAGTCGATGCGTTGCTGGGCCGTCCACTCGCTCCGCGGCGTGGTCGGGATGGCGCCGATGCGGTCCTGGCGAATCTCGCGAAGTGCTTCCCCCATCTCGCGGCGGGAGCTGCCTTCGCTGCCAATGTCGGCGAGGGTGTCGCGAGAGGTCTTCTTACGACCCTTTTTGACCCCAGGCAGACCACCCTTCGATGCACGAGCTAAGGGGTCAGTGGCTGGCTTCCTGGAAGCCGACCTTTCCGATGAACATATAGTGCTATCACCCCGGGGGTCGGCTTCGGAAAACCCGTCAACCACGGGGCTTGCGGGCGATTCGGTGTCCGTTTGGGGTAATTTGCCCAAATTACCCCAAACACCGTTTTTGTCGTCTGCGATTCGCTTACCGAAGATCGCGTAGCTCGGCTTCATAGACCACCGGTAGCGCCTTTGCTTGACCCCCTTCTCCTGAACTCGGGTGCTCACGTAGCCCCAAGCCCCCATCCAGCCGCTGAACCAAGAGCCCAAGTCTTTATTATCAGCAGCTTTCCTCTCCTTGTCGTTCAACAGGGCCGGCAGCCCGCCCAGGCTCAGAACTCGGTTGGCCTCCCTTGTCTTACCACCAACCACTTCCTGGATAGCCTTCATCATGTCAACGGCCTCATCAGCACTGCGGAGCACATGCCGCCCGGGCTTCGTCGGATTGAACGGATCCAATCCCGCCTTAGCCGCTGTAATATCCGCCAGGCGCTTGAGCACACACTCATCCATGCGCCCGTGGCGCTTACCCTGCAGGTTCTCGTGATCCACCCATAACCAGCTAGCCAGCTTCGACCGCTTCACCAGTTCCCCTGACTGGACCTCCTTGGCCATGTCCTCAGGCATGTTGCCGTCTTCGTCCAGATCCCCGTCGGTCACGTGCAGCTGTAGCTCAGCACTCCCCCGAGCAATACGAGCACTGAGCTCAGGCGTAGGCTCGAGCTTCTTCAGCTCCTCAACCTCTTCCCAGCTTTCTACGCGCCCAGCGGAGGCTACACGATCGACCCGCCGCTGTTTAACGCTCTTCTTGCTGACCTCATGCTCGACGTCCGCCTCGATATCTTCCGGCTCGATGATCTCCACATCGTACCCGGCTTCCAGGGCGTACACGACGAGGGCAACGGCTGGGCAGGTTCTCCAGCCATTGTCGGCCACGATCTTGGTCGCCACGCCGCCCACCCAGGCTGAAATGGATTCATTCACGCCACTTTCAGCGAGGTCCAGGTAGGCCGGTCCCTCCTCGGGGAGAGTGTCTTTCAGAGTCTTCCTCCAGTCCTCCAGGTTCCCACCCACGCCCGAACGGCTGCGCCAGGCCATGCTGGTGAGCTGGACATGGATAGTGTCGTCAGTGGCCTCCCTTTGGCGTTCGGCCTGCTGCATCAGTGACTCCGGCGCGGTGATCCCGTCGTAGAAGCCGAGTACATCCCGGACGTCATACTCGAGGCTGAGCCCTGACTGCCACACCGGGCTGGCAGCCAGCAAGGGCTGCTCTTTAATCCAGCGAGGGATATCCGACATGAACAGTTTCTGCTCTGCCAGGCCGCGGGTCTCCGAGGTGAACGCCAGGTAGCCGCGCTCACCCCATGCCTCCACGTCATTGCGGTTGTCGTGGAATAGGTAGGCCTTCTTGGCGTTCCTAGCCATCTCACCGACAGCGCGCGTTTCGTTACCGTTTTTATCTTTGCCAGACAGGTACAGATTTAGTTTCTTGCGCCTGTGTACGCTATCGAACCGGAGGACCCGGGTGATGCCCAGGTACTCCATCAGGTGCCCACCAGGGGGGGTGATGTCGGCATCTGCCATTACTACCTGTGCACCGCTGTCGACGACCTCCTTGAGCAGCGCCAGGACTGCCATGGCTGCCGGGTTTTTGATGTTCCCGCGATGATCGAACAACACTTCGGCCTCTGACGAGAACTCGTCGATCAGGATGAGATTTGAATCGCGAATGTGCCCCTTAACGGACTCACTGATTGCCGCTGTATGGGGCGTGGTGACCAGTTTGCTACCCCACGTGCTCGGGTCGTTGGAGTAGAGGCCCATACCCAAGCGGCGGGCGGTTTCCCCACAGAGGGAGATGAGATGGCTCAACAGGACGACGGCATTGCCCTTCTCCACCATCGGAGCAAACACCTTTGACGTCTTGCCGGCGCCACGGTCTGCCCAGACGACGCACGAGCTACCCCCGATGGCGTCGAAGCCGTTCTCAATAGCACCGCATTGCTCTACCACTGAAAGGTCCGGGAGCGAGGCATGCCGCCCACCAACGAGTTTCCACTGGTCTTTGCTGATGGACTCGATGGTGAACGAGCCGCCACCCTCTGCTTCTCGCTCAGGCAGGTGCTCCCTGGCCAGAGCTTTCAGGTTGGCCCCGCCCTCTTTCGCAGCTTTAGCTACGCTCGCCCAGGTTGGACGGCTTACGCCACTGGCACGAGAGAAGAACTTCCAGAGACTGCGGTTTTCTTTCTCATCGAAGGCGGGGTTCCAGGCCCCAGCAAGGTCGCCCCGGCACCACTCCAGCATGAGCTCAAGGCCGCCCTCCAGGTGGCCCACCTCGTGCTGGATCCCACCGACAATAGTCTTCCAGGATTCATGATCACCGTTAATAATGGGGTCAACGTAAGTGAGATATTGACGAGCCGCTTCTATGTTGAGTCCCCAGCGACCATCAGCCTCTTCCCCTTGCTCCATCCGGGCCCTTACACGCGCCACTTCCTCTTCAAACATGAGCTTAGAGGCGGCACGCTGGACTACTATGGGCGGGCTAACGGGCCTACCGGTTCCACCTACTATCCGAGAGCGGAACGGTTCGCGCTTCTGGTGAAAGAAACCAGGCAGACGAAAAGGCTGACTTAGCTTAGCGACAGCAGGGTCCGCACCCTCATCAGACAGAAGATTAGCCAGCGCTTTCGTCAGGTACTCTTCTGTACCGGGCAAGGGGGACCAATCAACAGGTACCGTCCAAACCAGCTGGTGTTTACCTGGTGAAGATTCAACGATAAATGTGGGCAAGGGCAGGCGCCGCTCCTCCAGAACGCTAGGGAGGCGCTCCAGGCGAGTCGTGTCGGGCGCATCCAGGTCGGCCACGAGGTTGCGGAAAGCAGCCGTGTTTTCTGACCTACGAGCCTTCCCCTCGTATTCCTGGGCCCCCCAGTAGATCGCATGACCTTCACGGTTGAGCCGTGTCAGGCGGCGGCCCAGGGACGACAGGCTCCCCCGGCGCTGATACGGCTTACCTCGATTCGAGTCCGCCTCGGGTTTTGCCAGGAAGATCAGGCTACCGGACGGCTGTACTACGTCCAGAAAGCGTTGCGCTTCCTCCAGATCGACCACTAACTCTTGCCCGTGAGCACTGGGCTCGCAGGCTGCATCGGAAAAGTTGACTGATTCGGTATCGAGGGTCATAATTCACTCACTTGTTGAAGTGTGTATCTAGCCCGCTGTGTCCGCAGCGGGCACCTTTTTGCCAGCTACCTGGCGCCTCCCCTGCTTCTCGAATCCGGCATATCGCTGGAGAACCTGCCGTGCCTGGTATCCGAGTGCAGCAAAATCATACCACCCAACCCGGGGAGCTCACAAAGAAAAAACCCTTTTTATACAACGCTTTAACGTGTAACAGCGTTTTATGAATGGGCTGGATTGGCGGGAAAATTGAGCAGTCCATGGGGCTGAAAACCCCGTGAAATACGGGTTATGCGAGTTATGCATAGGGCATGCACCAGACCAATGACTGCATAACACCCATAGAAAACCTGCCCCAGAGAGAGCATGGAATCTGCCGTGAAGGTGCTAGTGAGCATAGGCATGGTGGAGGCTCCAAAACCGCTGTTGAAGTCCGCCTGCCAAAACGAAGGGAGGCGGGCCTATAGGGGTTGGCGTACCGGTGAACCAAGCTGGAAACCGGCGCATCCGAAGATGCCCACCTACAGACCCGCCATAACGGGACTGGGCACAAAAAATCCGCCTTGTGTTAGCGGATGGCCCGCTCGGTTCATTTCAGGACGCCAATCCTGGCCGCAGATTTTGCTGCAGCAACATCAATATACCAACACGTAACCAGTGCAGCAAGACTCCGTGCTACGCTTGAGTCTCACCGACTTTCGGAGGCTGCCATGACTCACCCTGCCCTTGCACCCTGGAAAAAGGTTATAGCCCTACGTACTCGCCTGCTGCGAGACCTCGCAACCCACCCTCAGACCTCTCTTAGCGAAGCCGACACCGAACTTCTTCGAGAGACTGTCTCCGACCTGGAAAATATCTCCGAGGAGATGGAGCACACGGAGTTCTCAGGAGAAGTTATAAAGCACCGCTGGCATCCTATCGATGGAGGATACCAGCTGGAGGTAGTCGTGGATGGTAGGACGCTCCCCCCGAGCGAAATGTACGTGATAGTCGCATGGAGCTCGGAACTAAAAACTTGGGTTGTAGCAGACAAGTATTCGTCGTACGAATACTTCCAGGTCCACAAGGCCAAGACCCTTCTATCTCGGAAGGCTAGGCACCTTGCCAATCTCAAGGTTGCTGAATTGCATAAAAGTGGGCCGCCAAGAAAACTGCCAGTGTGTGTCGAGTGACACCTCATCAACGATATTCGATTTTTTAGGGAAGGCCCTCGGACAGAATACCTTTTTCACGTTCAAGGGCCCGGGAGATAACAACACTGTAAGAGCAAAGATTTATTTAGCCCTAATGCACAGTAGCTTGATCATGTCGTTGTTAACGCTATAATTATACTTTGGGTTAACCTCCCAGAAATTAGGTTCATCACCCACCATAAAAAACCATTTATACCCGTTATAACCCCCAAAACTATTTTTAGCGTTCACCTGACCACAAGTACTAGAGTTTAGCTCATCTGAATCTGGCACGGAGAGGAAAATATCTTTAAACTTAGCCGACTCAGGGTCTTTAAGCCTCTGCTTTACCAGAAACTTTACCCTCTCTTCCTCTTCTTCAGCCAGAGGCTCCCTGAACCTCTCTATTTTTTCATGAGACCCCCCATCATTTGTAGTAGCCTCAGTAGTTTCAAACACACTATTTTTCTTCGGCACTCCGGAGTAACCTACACACCCTGAGATTGAAAAGAGGGCAGCTGAAATTACTATTGCTCTAACAACCATTAAAAAAACCTCTTTCGGAATAAATATACACAGTAACCCCGCCCATCGGCAGAGAGCCTCCATCCTCTATCAGTAGCTTAGTATACGCAATCAGCTTAACGTCGAACCACGCCAATCCAGTCGGTTTCGCAACGGATTGGTATAATGTGTTCAAACACGTTGATCCGCGAGGAAACAGATGAGCAAGCTGATGGATCTCGACCAGTGGCGGCGGGCCCGCTTCGCCGGCAAGCCACCAAGCATGACTACCGTGCGCCGCTGGTGTCGCGAAGGTCACGTCCCTGCCAAGAAAATGGGCGGCACCTGGTTCATCGATCTGGACGCCGAGCGCCGTCAGACCGGCAACCCGCTCGTCGACGCTATCCTGGAGGCGTGACGTGGCACCACGGCCTCGCAAGCGCAAGAACCGCGGCCTCGAGCCCAACCTCTATGAGCGCAACGGGTACTACACCTACCGCCGCCCGGACACTGGCACCTGGCACGGGCTGGGCCGCGATCGCGCTGAAGCGCAAGACGCTGCTCGGATCCTCAATGCCCGGCTGATGCGGGGAGTGGACTACGTCGCCCAGGTAATGGGCGAGGAAGGAGACTCCCTGGGCGCTGCGGTGAAGGGCTGGCTAGCCGAGTGGGTCGAACCCGACCGGAAGCTCAGCAAGTGGACGAAGAGCGCCAAGCGTGGGCGCGGCAAGCGGTTGATCGAGGATGCCGGTGACCTTCCCCTCGCCCAGATCACCACGCGCTGGTGTGCCCAGTACCTGGACGAGCACCACCAGGGCAGCGCCTACGTGCAGTACCGGGCGGTGCTCTCCCAGGTTTGCCAATACGCGCAGACGAAGGGATGGCTGGAGGCGAACCCAGTAGCCCCGACCCGCTCGAGCAACCAGTATGAGAAACAGCGCAAGCGCCTCACCGTCGAGCAGTTCCAGTCGATCCACGGGATCGCGCCGGAGTGGATGCAGATTGCCATGGAGCTAGGCTTGCTCTGCCTGCTAGGCCGGGCTGAGGTGGTGAACGCCCGCTTCGACGACGTGCGCAACGGCCGCCTGCACTACGTACGCCAGAAGACGAAGGAGCGAAGCAAGACGGCCTACGTCGCCATCGCCCTCACCCCGCCCATTGAGGATCTAATCAAGCGGGCCCGGGCCCTACCACCGGTGTCGCCCTACATCGTGCACCAACAGCCCGCACGGTTGCGCAAGAGTGCCAGCAAGGAGCACTGGTCCCAGCTGAGCGCCGACCAGCTCAGCAAGGAGTTCCAGCGGCTTCGTGAGAAGGTGCCGAGCATCGCTCGCCTGCCCGACAAGGCCAAGCCTACCTTTCACGAGATCCGAGCCCTGGGTAGCCGCCTCCACGAGCTCTCTGGTACCGACGTCGCATCGATTCAGGTGCTGATGGGCCACGCGGATCCGGAGATGACCGAGGTCTATCTGGATGGCCACGACATACGCTGGCAGCAGGCCCAAGGCAGCGCCCTGAACATGGCCGAGCTGTTGTCAAAACCCGTCTCGTAACCTATTGATTTATAATGGCTGGCATGCCTGATTTGACCGCACCCGAAATCGGGGGTTTTCAAAGTAAAAACAGTAGCTTACAATGCACTCGGCGGAAAAATGGGGTTGCAAAGGTCGCAGGTTCGAATCCTGTCGCTCCGACCAGAAACATCAAGAGAAACCGCCACTTACGGATCATGCCGGGTGGCGGTTTTTCGTTGTGCGCCATTCTAGGTGACATATAGGTGACACGGGTCAGCAACACCCAGCAACCAAGATCAACAACTGGCTCACCAGCTCCACTCGCATGACATCCTAGCTACGGCCCGGAACCCCGGTCCCCACCCTCTACCCTGGAGCCATCCGCTTCCCGCATTCTGCTGCTGGATGCCCATCGGCCGCATCGAGCAAAGAATTCATTGACGTTCAAAGCCGTCCTGAAGTAGCTTCACGGAAGCGCCGATTTGACCCTCAGCTTGCGGGCGCTCTACAAATCCAGCTAAAGCGTCGCCAGAGACCCGCTTTAGTCAACGCTGAGCGGGTTTTTGCTGTCTGGCCTCCGGGCCACCGCCGATTTAAGCACCAACTTGCGGGCGGGATAAAAGTTCAGCTAAAGCGGCGCCGTGGCTCACCTTCCCCCTGAGTCGGCGCTTGCCGACCGATCCCATGGGGGGAGAAGGAGTTCACATGCCGAACCTCAATCAACATTCTGATGACCTTCGTCTGGACCCCTGGCTCAAGCAGCCAGAGAACCGCGTCAGCGTGCCAGATGATGCCGAGCTCGCCTGCCTGCAGGAGATCAACCTGGGTGGCGTGGATATCATCCCCGAGGCGCTATTCTTTCGCCGCCACGATGGCCAAGACGAGCTATGGGCGGCCGGCCTGCGCCACGGTGCCCCCGGCAAGCCGCGTGATGTTCAGCTGGCCAGCGCCTACAAGCAGGGGCGCGTCGCCTGGGCTAGTAGTCAGGGTACCCGTTCGACAGGGGCCGAGATCCTGTTCCGCGCCCTCACCGCAGCACGCCATGGCCATGTCTGGCCCGAGGACTTTCTGGAGGGCCCGCTGATCACCGAAGCCACCCATTGTCAGATCCTCGGCGAGCTGCAGGCCGAGATCGACCGCAACACTCGGGAAGCCGGGGCCCAGGCAGGGACAGAAATCATCGAGTTGGCTCGTCGACTGGGCCTGAGACCCGAACCTGCGGGACGCTCGCCCTCGGCCTGGTACGCAAACTGTCCCGGGAAATCCCATCGACTGATGATCAGCAGCAACTCCAATCAGTTCGGTTGCGGGTACTGCCGTGTAAAAGGCGGCGCTGCTGAGCTAGAGGCACTAGCTCAAGAGCGAAAGCAAATAAATTCACCTACCTGCAATGTTTCGGATGACCGGACCGGATCAGGAGGGAAGAGTAGAGCTCGAGATCCCATGGCGGTCCAGAAAGAGCGGGACCTTTTCGAACGTCTCCGAGGAATAAGAAACGTACCTTATTCCGAATAACGCTACGCTAGTCGATCACCTTGGGCCCCAGAAAATCATGGGGCCCTCTTCATATATGTGATAGGCATCGGGGAGTGAGATGCCAAAAAGCCTGTCTATCCCATCCCACTGTCCCACCACCTAATATTGCAAATGAATCTTTCATATTTTTATATGACCAAATTGATGCAGGATAAAAAAATGCTGCCCACCGAGATCACCTAATCACAGCATCTCATCGAGCCCACTGCGAGCAAATTTTTTAACAACATAAGATAAATTTAATAGCCTATCTTCTTCGCCCGCTCCTTCCACTCCTTCTTTTTCTGCTCGGTGGCTTGGGAGGGTTCGCTCTCCTGGCATCCAGAGAATCCTTATAGCATTCCGCTTCTATCTCATTGCCTCTTTCAGAAATGTAGCTCAGCGAAATCTTCTCAGGCCCACTCTTTCTAAGAAAAGCAATGCATGCCGAAGTTACGCTGTCTCCATCACCGAACCCATGTGTGAGGTGGCGCCGAGTAAATACCACCTTCTCCTCACCCTCGAGCTCTCCAGAAATCTTTAATATATTCTGATCAACCCTGCTCACGAAACTAATGATAAATGGCGACCACCCCTCTTTCTGCCAAGTGTAGGTTCTTGACGGGGCTGAGCGAGAAACATCTCCGATGAGTCCAGGCCGGCTATTGTGGTCTGTACATGGATGCTTAGGCCATGGCGGACCAAGCTCATCGAAGAACACCCGACCGCCCTCAGGTGACTGATAGAAAAAGACAAAATCCCCACAAACGGGGCAGGTAGCATTCGGGATGGTAAAGCTTTCGTAGCTTTTATCGATCGGGGGCACACCCGGGAAATACCCCGAAAACGCGCCTGGTAATGAGTTACCAGAAGACTTTCCCTTGTGGCCCTCCCCGCCCCAGCCGCACCGGCAATCAGGCGAGTGATTCCATGCATTACACATATCACCTCCATAAAAGGTGAGTCGGCTTGCAGAAACTCATCTACTTTGGCTTCACGCCTCCGCCGCTGTAGAAACGGCGACCAGAGGTCCTGTACTCTTCCTTGTACTTCCTTCTAGCTTTGGCATAGGCAGCTTGACGAGTAAACCCCTTGCTTATCAGTTGGGAGGCCATCTCCTGCACCTTTTTCGAGTTCTGACCATCCCCCTGCGTCGAAGGCTTTCGCCTCATCAGAATACCTTTCTGCTTATCGTTGAGCGGCATACATCACCTCGATAGCGGACTCACCTACCCACGAAAAATATCCACCTTTGTCTCAAGGCACCTTCTCATGCTCAGATCATGTGCCCCTACCCCGAACCACAGATCAGGCTTCTGATAAAAATCCAGCCCGCGCCCGATCTTGATCATCCAGCCGTTGTCGATCCGAATCTCACGATCATGCATATTCTCGTTGACCAGGATCTTTAGTTCGATATCCAGCTCCAGGAGGCTCTGCTTGAGCTCCTCGAAGCGTTCGTTGAGCATCTTGAGGTCGGTATCCTGGTCGTAGCTTGTCGTCAGCACGATCTTGCGGACAGTGGGTGACTTGATCACGGCCTCGCAGAAGCGCACGAAGTTGTGGATCTGGTGGTTGGCCCTGATGTAGGGGTCCTCGATCTCAACCTGCTTGGCACCCTGCAGGTAAGGCAGGATCAGCGCCTCATAGCTATAGCCGGTATCGCCATAGTGAATCGTGAAGTGCTGCTCCTCGGGCTCAGGTTTGGTCTCTGCTTCAATCGCCGGCGATGGTGGCTCTGTCGGCACTTCCACACCAGGCACCATGGGAGTACTGGTCTGTGTCTCCGCGGGCGTGTCGTCGCCCTCCTCCCCAGCGTGAATGTTGCGCCGGCTCGGCTCCTGGGTTGCCGCGGCAGTCCTCGACTCGGGGCAGTAGACAATTACTTCCTCTCCCGTAGCCGTGAAGTAGGAAAGATTGATACGCGAGAACTCATCATCGGTCTTGCGCTTGTTCATCTGCTCCTTGACCCGGCGGCGGGTCTCCACGGCATAGGCCACATACTCCTCGAACTCCTCATCGCTCGGCTTGCCGTTGGGATGAAGAATCTTGAGGAAGGCGCACAGCGTCTTCTTGATGCCCTTCTCGTCGCGCCCCTCCACGGCATCGCCCAGCTTCACCCGGCTGGAGACCTCCTCGTAGCGGTTGGTCTGCTTGAACTGGTAGTGGAACGCCTCGGCCAGGTAGTCGGTGATAAAGCCGTAGTTGCCGGTCAGGAACTCGCTGCTGTTCTTGGGCATCTCCCAGCCAGGCAGGTAACAGGCGAAGCGGTCCTGCACTGCCAGGTCGAACTCCTTGGGTAACGGTTGGAAGAGGTCATACACCTCCGAGTTGACGATCTGCTCCACGGAGAGATCCAGATTGCCCACATAGGCCATGGAGGCCTGAGCGATGACCTCGACGCCGCGAGAGAAGCGGCCGTTAGCCATGAAGTCCTTCATGATCTGGATGGTGTCGGGATCCTTGATCTTGATCCCACCGACCTCGTCGAAGGCAACGGTATCCCAGTACCCCACCAGGCCGATCTTGCGGCGCTGCACGTTGTAGAACAGGGTCGCCTTGGTAGCCTGGCCCCCGCTGATCAGCGTCGAGTAGGGTGAAAACTCGCTGTAGAAGTACGACTTGCCGGTGCCCCGCGGCCCCAGCTCGATGAAGTTGAAGTTAGGCTCGATCAGCGGTGCCAGGCGGGCGATGAAGTGGAACTTCACGCGCTTGGTTAGACGGGTCGGCTCCAGGCCTACCGAGCGCAGGATGACGTCCATCCAGTCATCACGGCTGAAGGCTTCGCGTCCCTCGCAGTAGCGGTCGAAGTCGAAACGACTCAGCTGGATCGGACGCAGGTCCTCCACGAAGAAGGCGTAATCGTCATCCTCGATCTCGTTGTAGCCGATGGTCACCTCGGCCCAGAGTCCACCCTGAAGCAACCGCTCGTTGTCACGATAGAACTTCTCGCTGATCGCCACGCGGCGGGAATCGAAGTTCTCCAGGGCAGCCCAGTGCCGCCGGTCCTTCTCGATATAGTTGACGTGAACCTTGTCGATGAAGCGATGCTTACCCTTGGTCGCCACCCGGGACTGGGCCGCGTTGGCCTCGTTGGGGCGCACGTAGTTGTCGTTGAGGGTATCCAGCACGGCTTCCATGCCGGCCTGGATCTCTTCCGGCTCGTCGCTGGCGCAGTAACGCGCCAGCAGAAACTCGAGCACGAAGGTCGGCACATTGGTGCCCTTCTTGATGCGGTGCAGGAGGTCCTTGCGAACCACCTTGCCATCGAACAGTGCGGTCAACTGCTGGTCGAGATTATCCTGATCAAATTGATCCATGGCTTACACCGTATAGTCCGTTTCAAGGTCGATCTGGCTGTAGACAGTATGGGTCCTGGGGTCCAGGGCCTTCACCTTGAACTTGCCCTCGTATTCCATCTGCATCTTCAGGTTCACCTTCACCGCTTCACCCGGTTGCAGGCTCAGCGTGCCCGTCGCCGGGTTCACCGGGCCGGTCGCCCTGGCCTCGCCGACCACGTTGCCCTTCTTGTCCTGAGCCTCGAGCAAAATCTCGTAGCTGCCCTCACTGGAGAACATGTCGGCCGCTTCAACGGCCACATCGATCACCGGCACCCGGGTGGTGATACGCGTCGCACCTTGCTTGTAGCTGATGCTGATGCTGGCTCGCTTCACGCTAGGCTGTTCGTGGCTTCTGAGCTGCATCCGGATCACCGGCACGACGCACTCCTGCAGCGAAAGGCCACCATGGAAGTACTGCAGGCCGACCCGGTAAGGCGCCATGGTGAGCGGTGCCGCTAGCCTCGCCGCATTGCTGCGTATCCCGAGGCGCTCGGTCTCCATCACCAGGTGGTGGTCATCCGCCGAGCCGTCACCCAGGGCACAGCGATCGTGAACGATCAGCCAGTCTCCATGCGGCTTAGTGGCCACATCACCGGCACCAGCATGGTTGTTCATGTAAAACCCGTGGTCGGTCGCGATCACCACCTCATGGAAGCCATGGTCGACCAGGCGGTTCACCGCCATGCGAATACGCTTCAGCGCATTGGTGATCTGTGCCGGAGCTGTCTCGGGGTGGTTCTCGAAGTGGCTGTCGATCTCCACGGAGCGCAACACCAGCAGGTCCGTCTCGGGGTCGATCTCGGGCCCCTTGTTGCGCACGAAGTCCTCGAGGCGCATCTCGGCGAAACGTTGCCCATAGCGACGCCGGAAAGCGTCCATCCGCTGAGCCACGGTCGCTACCGGCTTACCGTCCAGCATGGGTACCACCCCATCCTCGCCCTTCTCCACCGTCAGCTGGTCATCGGCGCCGGGCAGCAGGCTGGCCATGCCCACCGGTGTCACGCTGGGGAGCTGAGCCAGTGACGGCTGCATCTCGATCGAGCCGTCGTCAGCCAGCTGCTTCTCGAGTGCCACGCCCAGCTCATAGCGCAGCGCATCCACCATGAAGTAGGCCACCCGATGGCCGTTCTGCTTCAGCTGAGGGGCCACGAGACGATCGAAGGCCTGGGTATTGGCCAACATGCCGGGCAGCGGCCACCCAGTCTTCTTGATCAGTCGCATGAAGCATTGCTGGGCTGACTCCGCCAGGTTGGCGTAGCACTTACGGGCGCGCTGGATCAGCGCTGACATCTCGCCGCGAGTGTCTTGCCACACGTAGTCGCTCACCGCCTGCTCGAACTCACGATGCAGACGATCCATCTCACGCAGAGCGCCTACATAGAACTGCACGAGACCTTCCAGGCTATCGGAGTACTCCGGCAGGCGCTGCTCGAGGTCGTCGCAGACCTGAGCGAGCGACGCCGCTGAATCGACCAGATACCACTTCTCCCTGCTTTCCCCCTGGGCCGTCCATACGGAACGCTCATGCTGGCCCAGGATGCCTCGCACCCGCTCGATGTCCCCCTGGTCGAAGGCCGCCATAGCCTGCTGCAGAAAAGTCCGCTCCTCGAACGGGAAGGTATCGCGCACCCCCAGATCGGTCAGTGCCCGGCACTGATCCGGCAGGTTCAGATCAGCCTCGATCTCCTCGGCCTTCTCGATATAGAGGTCCTGGCTGCGCCGATCATTGCGCAAGGTATCGCACAAACCTTCGATGATCGGGCGTACCCCCTCCTCGCCCCGGGGAATGTCGGCCAGGGCCTCGGGCAGTGACTCCGGCAGGTCAAACACGAACTCGCTGAACAGCACGAAACGCCACAGCTCATCGGCAATGGAGGACCAGGTCTTGCCGCGAGTACGCAGCTTCAGCCCCAGGGTACGCTTGAAGAGATCTCGCGCTTCACTCACCCAGGCATCATTGGCTTGCAGTGCCTCGAGCTGATGGGTGTCCGGCGCCATCAACCCCAGCAGGATGTCGCGGCTGGATTCCGCACCCAGCTGCGCGCGCAGGTTAGGCCAGCCCACACCGCCACCCACGGCATCGATCACAGCGAAATCGGGGTTGGCATCCTCGGCGAAGAGACGACGGATCTCCTCAGCATGCTCCGGCTTGGCCTTGAGGCACAGCGACTGGAAGCTGTCACCGTCGCCATCCGGAAAAACCCCGCCGCAGGCCGCGAAGGGAGAAAACGGGTCGACCTGCTTGTGCTCCTCATCCACAGGGGCCTTCATCGGCACGTACACCAGCAGGCTCTTGATCTCGTTACGACCCAACGCCTGGAGAGAACACATCGCCTGTTCCCGGCTCTCGATGCTGCTCTCGGTGGCGTCCACCACTACTGTGGAATCACTCGCCAGCCCCTGGCACAGCCGGCGATAGCGAATCTCGGGGTCATAGACCACCACGACCGAGCTCATACGCAGCCGCTCGGCCAGCACCTGCTCCTGGATGTAGGCCTCGATACTCATCTAGTTCACACTCCTGTTCCCTGGCGCATCGCCTACCGGATCTCGTGCCCGGCTAAATTCATGAGCCTGCTGGTCTGCATGATCCAAGTCCAGCAGCCTTGCGGCATCTGTTTGTCGCTCACGCGTAAGCGACAACATTATTTGTGGGTCATATTATGGATAAAGTGATCCACAAAACCTGTTGTGGCTCACCGATGACCCTCAAAACGCTTCAGTCCCCTCAGCGATATTCAACAACGCAGGGAAGCACAGCACAGCAGCCCGGCGTCCGCTGGCTTCTATCAGGTCACGCAATACCGGATCTTCTCCTGATCGTAAAAGCTGGAGGATCCGCTTGGCGGTGGCCTCGGGAATGCCTGCGCTAGCCACGAAATCCGAGCTCTTGAAGATCGGCCGCGCGAATATCCAGTCCAGGGCCAGGATGGCGTACTGCGAGCGTGTCAGCTCGGGGAGCTCGCGCTTCATGCGCTCGTAGAGCTCGAGGATCTGCGTCGCCCGCTGCTGGTTCTCCTCGGCCTGGGACTGCACGGCCTGGAGGAAGAAGCGGCACCACCCCGTCCAGTCGCCATCACGGGAAACCGCCAGCAGTCGATCGTAGTACTCATCCCGGCTGGCCTCGAAGAAGGCGCTGATGTAGAACATCGGCCGCTGGATCAGCCCGACCTGCCACATGAACAGCGGCACCAGCATGCGCCCAAGCCGGCCGTTACCGTCCAGGAAGGGGTGAAGCGCCTCGAATTCGGCATGCAGGATGGCCAACTGAACCAGGCGATCTGGAGCATCGGAGTGCGCGTAACGCTCCCAGGCGCCCATGGCATCCGGTAGCTTCTCGGCCGAGATGGGAACGAAGCGGGCCTGCTCGATGCTGCAGCCGGCAGGACCAATCCAGTTGGGAATGCGGCGATAGGCCCCCGGGGACTTGCCATGCCCCCTCACACCGGAGAGCAGCACCTTGTGCGCTTCGAGGATGACTCGCTGGGACAGCGGCAGCGCCTGCAGCATCTCTTCTGCCTGGCGTACCGCGGCACGATAATTCTGGATCTCCTGGATGTCGGCACGGCGATCGGGGCTCAGTTCGGCCTTGTCTCCCTCTGCCTCGAACTCTAACACCTCACCCATGGTGGCCTGGGTGCCTTCGATACGCGACGACAGCACCGCCTCCTGGGTAGTCAGGGGCGACAGCAGAACCGAAGCGTTGGGAATGGCCGCCAGGGTCCCGTCGTAGCGCGCAACCGCCGCAGAAGCTGGCCCCAGCAGCGGAATCAGCTGTGGCCAGTCGAGCTGCTCGGGCGGAAAGTCACCCAGATGGTAGTGAACGGCCATCGCCATCAGCTCTCCATGGTTGCCGGCGCCTGCCACAGCTGGTGCAGGTCTGGCTGACGCCCAGCGGCAAGTCCCTCGACCACCTGGGCAACCCGCCCTGCCCGGTCCTCGAGGAAGCGCTCGAAGTCCTGCTTGAGCCTCTCGCGCGCCTCCGGCTGCTGAAGATCACCGTAATCGCCCTTGGCCAGCAGGTCGTAGTCGATAAGATGGGTCTTCATGCGTTGGCGAACCGTGTCCTCGCCGGCCCAGTCCACACGCTCCTTCAGGTAGGCGAGCGGATCCTTGCGGCCGATCACACGGTTGGTCTTCCAGGTGATCAGCGCACAGTTGAGCGCCAGGAAGCTCGGTATCTCGGCCTCCTGAAGCAGCGCATCGGGGAACACATGGTGGTACTCCCGCTTCTGTAGGCTGTCATAGCTGGCCGGCTGGTTATCAGCGAAGTCCCGTGCCTCCAGATAGGTCGTTACCGCCATGATGCCCCGCGCCTCAATGCCCATGGCCTTGGGCCAGCCTGCCGCCTTCAACTCATCCTTGGTCGCCAGCGGGTACTGGGTGCGGTCCATCAACGGAATCTGCGCGATATGCGTTTCGTCGAACTGCTGGTTCTTGAGCACTGCCTTGAGCGCCTTGAAGTCCGCATAGGCCCGCGACGAGGAGGAGTTCTCATAGCGATCGGTAAAGAACGCCGACCAGAGGTAGCGCTGCAGCAGGGTCTCGGCCTTGCCACGATAGTCGCCGTCATCGGGAATCAGCTCGTAGCAGGCCGCGATCACCGGGAGCACGGCATTGGTAGGGAGCCTGGCGGCATCGTGAATACCCTGGCTGGCCAGGAAGAACGCCATACGCTCCAACCCGCGTTCCAGGTGTTTCCAGTTATCGACCAACACCTGCTTGTTCATCTCGATCATGCCGCGGTTGTTCGGCACCTTGTCCTGCAGCAGCGCCGAGGTCGAGAGAATCAGGTCTCGCAGTTCGGCATAGCGCTTGGCGTGGGAGCAATAGGAGTCGAGCCGCGCCTCGAGGTCATGCAGCGAACTGCCGGCGACGCTCTCCACCTCCGCCACGATAATGTCGTAGAGCGATAGCGGCTTACTGTTGGTATTCATATTGATGAACACCTGCAGTGCCACCTCCTTGGGAGTAGCCGCCGGCAGTGCCAGGTAGGGAAGGTTGAAGTGAGTCACCCGTTCCCTGAGCTGATTGATGGTGTCTTTCAGCTTTTCCTGCAGCGTCATGTAGGCCTGAAGCTTTTCGAAGGCATCCTCATCGCTACCCGACGGCCTCAGGTGCTGGGTAGCATCGGCCAGCCAGGTGGATACCTCAGCGTTCATGTCGCCAGGCCGCAGAAGCGAGATAGGAAATAGGCCACGTTCCAGGGTGTATCGTGGATCATCCGCCCAGAGCGGCATCCGCCTGCCATGCTTGTCGAACCACCTGGGCTTCATGAAGACCTGAACCTCGTCGCCGGCCTTCTCGTCACGAGGGTCAAAGTCCGGGTGGTAGACGAAAAAGGTCTCGTACTCGTAGTTGTTATGCATCGCCCGCCAGAAGGCCGTCAGCCGCTGCTGGCCATCCAGCAGGTGCTGGGTCACCGTGCCTTCCTTTGCCGGCTCGGCGGTGCTGATAAACCGAGAAACAAAGTTTTTACTTTCGTCTTCGTTACCATCGACCTGGAGGATCAGCACCACACCCATCGGCAGGTTGCTGATCACCGTATCCAGGAAGCTGGCGATCCTATGCCGGTCCCAGGCCTCCATGCGCTGGAAGCGTGGCAGCTTGATCGAACCACGCTGGATGTCGTGAAACCATTCGCCAAGGCTGCGATCGTGCGCTTTGCTGGACTGCACCATGATGCTCATTCACTGCTCCCTGTGTTTTTCTTCCGCCCGCGCGCCTTCTTGGGCGACGGCTCTGGTTCGACGAAGAGGTGCTCGAGGTCGTGGGCGATGGCCAGCGACTTGTCGGTGACACACTTCTCGCGCACGCGCTCCGGCCAGTAGGCCATGGCCAGGTGGGCCCAGTCGTAGTCGCCCTGCTCCAGCTTCTCCCAGGTTTCCTTGAGTACCTTCTGCCACGGCTTGTGGCGGAACAGCGGCCAGAGCGGCGCGGCGGTGATCTGCACGCCGTCATCGTGGTTGAGTTTGTAGTCTGGGGCGATCTTCAGCAGGGTGTCGCGCAGGTCGGCCAGCTCGTCGCGGAAGTCACTCAGCTCCTCCAGGCGCTTCTCGTCGGCACGGCTGAGGCTGACGCCCGCCAGGCGCAGGTTGCTCAGCTCACTGTCGACTTGTTTGAGCTTGGGCTCCACGAAGTCGTTGACCGCTGTGAAGAGGGTCTGGTTGGTCAGGTCCGGGTAGTAGAGCCACAGGGTGTAGCTGCCCGAGGCCGTGGCCAGCGGCCAGTAGATCGGCGCCTTGCGGCGGCTCTTGGAGTACTGCTGCAGGTGGTACTTGAAGAAGTCGCGGCGTAGCCAGCGGCGCAGGTCTTCGTCGACGTGGGCATCTACCGTCTCAAGCACATCGGCCATCAGCCGCGGCAGGTCATGCTCATGGCCGGTATCATCCACCAGGATACCGGCATGGCGATGGTAGGGTTCATCGCCGTCGGGCAGCATACCGGGGCTCTTGGCCGGCAGAGGATCGAATGGTTCAGGTTCGGGAGGCACTTCGCGCTCGCCGGTGGCCAAGCGCCAGTCGAAGCGGCCGAAGGCGACACCGGCTGTCCAGGAGAGCAGCGCATCCAGGGGGGGAGCCTCTTCTGCTTGGCTTTCGTTGTCGTCGTCTTCTCCAACATCTTCTGCTATAAAGGCATCTCCCTGAGCCGCCCGACGATCTTCCTCAGAGAAGTCGTAAAGGTCGAATGCGATATCGTCTATTTGGGTCTGAATTTCGGCCAATTCGATATGAATAACATCAGGATCATAGTCACTCACTCGATCACGCAAAGTTTCTGGCACCAAAAATGCATGCGAGGTCTCGGTTACAGTATCGAGCATTCGTTTGAGTGACCATGATTTGTGTGCTAACACGGCGAGGCGCCCCTTGATCCTCTCGTTAAGATCAGGGGCGGGAGTTTTCTGAATGACGCCTACTTCGTAGGAGCCAAATGCCATCTGAAGCGACACCAGTAACCTGAAAGCATGGGAGTTGACGATAGCCAGTAAGGCCAACAACTCTTCCGAATCATCATCCTCAACAAAAACGGCTGGACCTTTATCGGCGAAAATACAGCCTGCCGGCATAACTCTCAAGCTGAGACCGCCTTGTGTACGACGCGGCCAGGTGAGGCCTGGGCGGAAATAACAATGAGGATTGTGAAGCTCTGCCTTCCAGTGAGGACTCCAGCCCCTCTCTGCCCTATAGTCACTAACAAAGGTTTTGGCCTCTAAACCATCATTCATCCATCTAATAACCAAATAAACATCAGCATAAAATGGAGAAAACACTCCACCCTTTGCAAATGAAGGAAAATCCTTTTTTCCTCGTAGAACTTCCCAATGCGTTCTAAGAAACCTACCATCATCTTTTGTTGAGGCCCCTATGGCTGCAATCCTTTCTTTATTTTGGACTGCAGGGTACTTAACAAAAGCCCTGCGCACTGGCTCACTGACCCAGTACGCAAATGGATTCCCCGGTATGTCATTAAATGTAGCTGAATCCACATCAAAGGTACGAGGATCAGTCTCACCTCGCCTAATGCTTTCACAAGCGCTTAACAGCGCCTCACTTTTATCAGATTCTTTTAGAAATCGCAGAAAATGGCTCATTCTTGCTTCTCCAACACATAGGCGGCAGCCTCTACCATGGCGTCGTCCATTACGCCATAACCCAAGTCAGCCATAACCTCTGGACGCCCAATGCCCAGCACTATGTTTTCACGCCATTTCCGATAGGTAGTTATAAAAAAACAGGCTCGTGACGTAACTGCTCCCAAGCGACCACCTTTATTGATAAGCGCTAGGCCACGTTCAACAAAGATCGCCAGCAAATCATTCTTGCTGTTGGGATAATCCTTTCCAAGTTTGGATTTAACTCCAGCACTGAGCGCGCCAAAAGGCGGATTCATCACTACCACGTCGAAGACCACGCGACAGAGATCAATCATGCGCAGGCCCTGCAAGGCATCCTGGGCGAAGAGGCGACTCTGATAGGTGGCGCCGGCTTCCTCGGAGAACTCGACCAAGGCCCGGCGCAGGCGCTCCTCGGCCTTCTGCCAGGTCTCCTGCTCCTGCTCGGCGAAAAGATCGCTGCCCTTGCCCACATAGACCTGGCGGATCAGCGCGGGGAGCTCCTTCTCGGCGCGCAGCAGCACGCCGAGCTCGGGCAGGCCCTTGAGCATCTGCAGGGTCTTCTCGAAGAGTTCGGCATCCTGGCGATCCAGACGGGCCATAAAGGCCTCGCGGAGCGCCTTTTCGGCAGGCGGGGCCACCGCGGCGATAACGTTGCCCTGCCCCACGTCCGGGCGCTCCATGGCCTGTACGCCGGCCTCGTGCCAGGCGCGCTGGGCACGCAACCACAGCGCCAGCGAAGCGATCTGGGCGGCACGAGGGTCGATGTCCACCCCGTAAATGTTGTGCTCGATGATCAGTCGCGGCACGTCGCGCAGCAGGGCCTCTTCATCGCCATAGGTATGGCAGAGCGGCGCGAAGCCGGCCTCCGGCTGGGTGGAGACGTCCAATGAGCCAGGGCCATGCTGCTGCTCCCACTGCCAGGCGTCGCGGTATATCTGCAGGAAGAGGTCGAAGGCGTAGAGGCCGAAGTGCATGGAGCCACAGGCCGGGTCCAGCAGCTTGAGGGTACGCGGGTCGCGCAGCTTGACTCCTGCCTCGGGCTGCTCGTCGGGCTTCACCAGCAGGTACTGACAGCTGTCGCGCAGCGGCGTGGTGCCGCCGGTGGCGTTGAACCATTGGCGACCCAGGGTGTTGTCGACCAGGAACTCCACCACATAGCGCGGGGTGAAGAACTGGTTGCGCACCGCCAGCTCCCGGCTGTTGCGCGGTGCCTGGCTTGCCTTGCGCATCGCCTTGCGCTCTTCCTGGCTGTTGAAGTACTGGTAGATCCAGCCGATGGTCTCGTCCAGCGCCCACAGCGGCTCAATCTCGTGGTCGTTGAGCAGCGCCAGCAGTTCGTTGAGCGCCGTCTCACGGGGGAAGAGCCGCCCTTGGGGCGCGAAGCGGTCGAATAGCGCCGGCAGATCGAGGGCGAACTCGTCGAAGAGGCTGAACAGGAAGGTCTGGTAGGCCTCGCCGGTCTCCCCCAGGGCGGTGCCGGCCACATGACGATAGAGCTCGAAGGCCTGGGACTGAACACCCTGGCTGACGGCGGGCAGCAGCAGCCCACGCGCCTCCATCATCAACAGCGCCGCCAGGCGGTTGAGCACGGTGAAGGCCTGTTCGCGGATGATGCGTTGGATGGCCATCTGGCGCTGGGTCTTGCTCTCGCCTTCCCCGGCCAGGTAGTGGGCGAGCGTTTCACGCAGCAGTGCTGCGGTGTGGCGTTCACGGTCGGTCAGATGGGTCAGCCGCGAGAGCTCGGTCACCTCGCCGGTGAGGGGATCGAGGCCGTAGTCCTGCTGCAGCTGCAGCGTGAACTCGTCAGTCAGTGTCTTGCGACAGTCGCTGACCAGGCGCTGCAGACGGTTGCGTGTACCTTGATCGAAGGCCATGACTTACTCCTTGTCGCGGTTCTCGGGGGCCTCATCGAAGGCGACGTCCAGCTCGAAGGCATGGGCGTACTCCAGCTCACCGCGCAGCTTCTGCAGCTCACGGATCATGGCGTCGAGGGTGTCCAGGGAGGTGATGCGCGAGCGCGTCTTGAAGCGCCGGGTGAGCACCTTCTTGTTCTCCTGGCACCCCTCCTGCTCCTCCTCGAGCTCTTTCTGCTCCTCGCGGATACGCTCCTGCTGGCGCTCGCGGCCGACCCGCTCGATATGCTCTTTGAGGGAGGCCAACTCCGCCTGGAGCTCGTAGTCACGGTTGACCAGACGCTTGAGCCCCTCGATATCAGTCGAGGCTTCCAGCGCCAGCGCATCCAGGCGGCCGAGCAGGTCCTGCTGCTCCTGGTTGGTCAGCTCAGGCCACTCCGGCACCCGGGCGAGCTCCTGCTCCGCCTGGCGCAGCCGCTGCTGCTGCTGTTCCTGCATGCGCTCGGTGGCCTGGCGTACCTGGCTGCGCAGCTCGGTGAGGCGGGTATTGAAATCCGAGGCGCTGCGGTACGCCTCCTCGGAAGCCAGGCGAGTCGCGATCTCCTTTAGCGGTTCGGCCAGCTCCGCCTTAAGCTCGCCAGGAATGCCGCTGCCGGGCAGCCCTTCGATGGCCTGGGCCAGAGCGCGCAGCTCCTTCAGGGTATCCTCCAGACCCTGCTCGAGCGCCTTCTTGAGTTCGGCCGCCCAGGTCAGGTTGTCATAGAGGCTGGATTCCTGCCGGCCCAACCGCTGGGGTGCGTCGGAGCCATCGGTGAGCAGGATGTCCGCCATGTCACGCCCCATCGCCTCGAGACGCTCGTCGCCGGGGAGCCCCAGAGCCTGCAAGCGGCCGGAGAGCGAGGCATAGCGCTGCTGAAGCTGGGGGAAGAGCTTGGTGGCCGCCTTGCTGATGGCATCCTCCAGCGGTACCACCATATCGCCGCTCAGCTCGGTCAGCCGCTTGGAAGCCAGCGCCAGCATGTCCATGGAGGGGCGGTCTTCGCGCAGAGAGATCCCCACGTTCTTGAAGGCGTTGTTGCTCTTCAGTGCCTCGATGGCCTGCTGGCCGTTGACGGTCACCTCGCGCCCGGAGACCTTCAGCTTGATCACCCCGCCGACGAGCATGGCGGCCACCAGGTAGCGCAGGGTGTCCTGGGACCAGCCGTAGGGAGCATCGCTGAAGCGACTTGAGAGGCTCTTGCCTTCCACCATGCCGACCCGGTCGATGTGGTCGCGGATGCTGACCAAGGCACGATGGTCGGTGTTGATGCCGGGCTGGCCACCTTGTTGGGTCACCAGGCCAAGGGGGTCCAGCTTCGTGGTGATTCCGCTGAGGTTGCCCACGCGCAGGAAGCGCTCGGCCAGATCGCTCTGCACCCGCTCGGGAGCCTCGCCATAGCGACTGAACACCTGACCTGCCACGCCAGCCAGCTGCTTGCGCGCGGCCTCGGGGAGCTCGCTGGCCAGGCTTTCCACCGCCGTGGTCTGCCCGCGGAAGATGAAAGAGCCCTGGACCAGGCTGCGCTTGATCAAGCGCTGCAGGTCGGCGCCCAGACGGCTGGCGCGCTCGACCTGGGCGCGGCAATAGTCGCGCACCTCCTGGTCGGGGTCGTGGCGGAACTTGGCGTCGATCTCCTGGCAGCGATAGATGTCCGCGGTGAGGTCATCCAGTTCGGGCGACTTGCGCCCCACCAGGTAGATCAGGTTCTCGTTGGCCTTGACCCGGGAGTCGTCCTGGAGGCGCGAGCGAGCGGCATCGTAGTCGGTGGGTTCGACCAACTCGACCACAGTCTGGATGGGATGGCGGTCCCCCGCCAGGGAGGTAGGCAAGCCCTCGGGGCCCTGGGTCTTGAGGCCGGTCTGCACCGAGAGCGAACCATGCAGCTGGGTGCTGGGCAGCGGCGAGAACACCTCCTCCAGCGCGCGGTTGAGGATGCGCTTCATTTCCACGCCGCGCAGCGGGATCTGGGTGCGCTCCTGCTCAATATCGTTGAGCTTCTCGCTGAAGAAACAGAGGAAGCCATCCTGCTCGCCGAAGGGCACGATCGAGTCACCGATCAGCTCCTCGATGGCGGCATTGATCTCCTCCGCCTGGCTGCCACTGGCTACCTCGGAGTGGATCAGGCTCGCGACGTTGCGCCGGGTAATCGGCAGGTTGCCGAGGATCTGCAGCACGGCCACTGTCTTGGCGATGCGCTGGGGCAGCTCGGCGTCGCGATAGCGGATCTTGGTGACCGTATTCACGGCCTTGTGCCAGTTGGGGAAGGCGCGCTCGATATCTTTCTCCAGGGCGTCGTAGAGGGTCACCGTGGTGGCCAGCCAGCCCACCGGCTGGTCGGCGACGGGTATGCGCTTGCCATCGCCCTCGATCAGGATGTCCTGGATCACCTTGATGGCCGAGCGCAGGCCGATGCCGCCGGTCGAGCGCGCCAGCGCCCCCAGCAGGTGCAGCAGGATGTCGAAATGCGCCGGCAGGAAGGGGTAGAGGTCGATGAAAGTCTGGCGATCGAAGTCGGCCCCGTAGGCGCGGGCATCCTCCAGCTTGGTGTTGTGGCGCAGCGCCTGGCCGTACTGGTCGAACAGCTCACCGAGCTGCTTGGCTCCGTCCGGCGACTTGCCGAGCAGGCGGGTATAGCAGATCTCCTTGATGTCATCGGCCTCAAGGTCGATGGAGATCGGGAAACGGTCCTTGAGCTTGAAGAGCTCCGGTGAGTTGAGCGAGGCCCGCGGATCATCCTCGGTCAGAGTCTGCTGGCCGGTGCCGATCAGCCACACCTTGCCGTTGCCCTGGGCCTTGATGTTCTTGGCCAGGCCATCGAGGTTGAGAATCAGCGGCTGGCGCGCCCCCACGTACTGCCCCACCTCGTCGACGATGAAGATCACGTGCTCCTTGCCGGAGTGCTCGCGCACGATGTCCAGCATCTCCTGCACACGATCATTCTCGAAACGGATCACCTCACTGGTGGCGGTATTGAAGGAGGCCGGCGTGGTGAAGAGCGAGGGGTAGAGCTCGTGGGCGATCTCCGGTATCAGGCTATCGACCACCAGCTCGTCGTTGCGATAGTCGCGCCAGGCCTCGCCACCGGTCTTCTCCTCGAAGAGCGTAAGGAACTCCTCATAGCGCCCCTCCTGCTTCAGGCGGCGCTCCAGGGAGGCCACCTTGAGGTTGCGCGAGTAGCCGGCCCACTGCAGCACCTTGTAGTAGAGGACGCTGGAGACCTCCTCCATGGTGGCACCACTGACCTGCTCGGTGGCCAGGTCCAGCATCAGCACGGCGGCAGGGAAGCGCTTGGCCACGGTACTCAGCAGCTGGCGGGTGGTGGTGTTCTTGAGACGGTCCTGGAGGTGTTGGCGGAAGGGCACCCCGTCGATGGTGACGCTGTCGTCGAAGGCCAGGCCGAGGTACTTGGTGAAGGAGCTCTTGCCCGAGCCGTAGAAGCCCGATACCCAGACGCCGACCTCATTCTCGCCACCGGCTTCCATGGCGACCTGCATCTTGGTCAGCAGCTGGTTGAACTGCTCGTCGATGGCGTCGGTGACCACATACTCGGAGATCTCCTTTCTCAGGCGCTCCTCCTGGGAGACGCCGTAGGCGATCACCTTCTCGATACTGCGGTAGATATCGCGGCTGGGGTCAAAAAGCTGTTTGATTTCCATGAGTCACTCCTTCCTTAGCCGCCGACGTGGACCGACCGGTAGTTGCCATCTTCCGGGTAGAAGCCCAGAAACTTGAGCCGCGTCTTGCCGGTGCGCACACCCGGGTAGAGGAATACGGTGGGCACGTGGAAGCGTCCCTGTAGCTGGCCTTCGATGACCCCGATGCGCATGTAGGGGTGCAGCGCCTCCAGGTCGGTCACAAGCAGGATGCTGGCTGGGTTGCCCTCCAGCTCGCTCAGCTTGGCCTCGAGACGCTCCTGCAACGCGCCGTTGGCCACGGCGTTGGCGAGCGACGTATTGGTCTTCTTCCAGTCCTGGGGATTGCGCTGATCGGCCGCCAACCAGATCTTGCGCATGCGGGCCTGGGTGAGGATCTCGTCGACCGCCTCAGCGATGGAGAAGGTGTGAACGTCCCATCCCTCGTTGCCCAGCCGGCTCTTCCAGGCGGCCAGATGACGCTTCACGGCCAGGATCTGCTCCGGGCGAAACACCAGGTAGAAGATCGGCTCGAAGCTGGCATGGCCGAATTCGCGGCCGTGGCGTATCCGCTCCATCAGCTCGTTGAAGTCAGTATCCAGCGAGGACATCGACCACCTTCTGCATATTCTTGTGCTGCCAACTGATGTGGGTGACGTCACCGGCGGTCTGCATGATCAGCAGCCCCTCGAGCGAGAGCCGCTTGAACTGCTCCCGCACATCCACGCGCTCCAGGCCGAAGAGCTGCCAGTCGGGATGGTTGAGCACCTGATTGTCGCCCAGATCCTGCAACTTGAGGTCATAGGCCAGGTAGCCGGCCACGCGGGTGGAGAGACGCAAGGAATAGAGCCGGCGTGGCCCACGCAGCCGATCCTCCAGCAAGCCGAAGTCGGCGCAGGCACTGAGCAAGTAACCGGACATCCGGCTGATGGTGCTGTCAGCCCAGCGCTTCTGGGTCCTGCCCTCGCGCACGGCATCCTCGACGAAACGCAGCGCATCATCCCGGGAGAGGCTGTTTCGCCCGGAGGTATAGCGCGGCCAGTACACCTCGCGAATGAAGTCGGCAAGGATGACGTTGGCTCGCGCGGTATGCAGCATCAGCAGCTGGCGGCGCTCGTCGCTATCGAGACAGGGAAAGAGCAGCTTCACCGATTCGGCGACACCTGGCTGGCGCAGGTAGCGTGGGGCAAAGCACTCCTTGACGATGTTGAGCAGGCGACGTGCTGTCACCAGAGGAAACTGGCCGGACTCGAGGGCTCGCTCGTATAGCTGCTGAGTAGACATGTCCGGCTCGTAGAGCTCGAGAAGCCGCTGGGTCTCCTCGATCAGCCCCAAGCCGGCCTGAAGCTGGGTGGTGTAGAGAGGCGGCTGACTCACTGCGCCTCCCGCAGGTAGGGATAGGTCTGGATACCGCGTCGGAAGGCGTCCAGATAGAGGCCGGCCATGACAGCGAGTGCGGTGCCGAGATCTTCTCCGAGGTCACCCACCACCACCGGCCCCTCCTCCGCCTGCTGAGGCGAGGCCAGCGTCTGCAGTCTCGCCAGGGCGTTGTCCGGTGAAGCCGTGTGGGCGAGGAGCCGCTCACCCTCCTCGCGGTCGGCGATCAGGCTGGCGGCACCCTGTTCGTAGTGCTCCGGCATATGGAAGAGGTGGAGGGTGCGGCCTACACCGATGCGTTCATCGTGAACCCGGCGCGCGGCCTCCAGCACACCCTGGTATTGCGCCTGATGAGCGGAGCGCCCGAACACGGGAGTCAGGAAGGCCATGGCGGTCTGGCCGAAGAAGTGGGAGCCCCACCAGGCGGGGGACTGCTCCCCCAGGTAGCCGACGAGCACACGCAGCTCGGCCAACTTTGCTGCATCCTTGATCATGTTGTCCCCTGCATTCCCGCGGAGGTGAACGCTAAACCACTGATAAACCTTGGGCTAACGATGATGCCGCTCACCTCCTTTTGAAGCCATGTTACGCCAGGCTAACAAACGGCGCGAGGCCTGATCAGGCAGCCGTAGCCAGCATAGTCATGGGCCAGCGGGCTCACCCTGCTCCTCATCGACAAGCGCCTTCCGGGCTTCCGCTTCGATGGCGTCCAGCACCTCTTCGGGTACCTGGTAGCGAAACTGCTTGCGGCGATTCTTCGAGAGCACGCCGTCATGGCTCAGGCACATCATCACCAGCCGTGACAGATCGCTGCCGCGCACATCGAAACGCGTGTCGATGGCGCGATAGACGCGGTCGAAGCAGGCCAGGTAGCGAGTTTCCGCCTTCAGGTCCTCCCTCAGTGCCTCCCTCGCCATACGCAGCGTGAAGGCCACCGCCTGGGTGGCATCCCAGTATCGATAGAGGTTTTCGCTCCCCTCGAAGTGGAATTCATGATGGTCGGCATCGATCCAGTTGACCCGCCACTGCTCCCGAGCCAGTGTCGAGAAGGCTTCGAGTGCCGCGAGGTAGTCGCCTTCATGCCGCTTCATGGCGATGGAAATGGGCAGCAGATTGCCACGCGGCAACTCGCCCAGCCGGCACAGCGTATGGTGCAACAGAAACCGGGAAATGCGGCCATTGCCGTCCATGAAGGGGTGCAGGAAGACGAAGCCGAACGAGATCACGGTGGCGGCGACAAGTGCCGGCACACGCTCGACGGAAGAGCCGCCCTGCCCCTCGGGCAGCCTATTGGCCCATCCCATGAGCGCTTCCATCAGGGTCTCACAGAGCCCGGGAGGTGGCGGCAGATAGCTGACACCGATGGCACCCGGCAGCCCGTTATGCAGATAGTTCTGCTCATGGCGAAAGGCGCCCGCCTTGTCGAAGGGATTGCTGACAACGCTGTTCTGAAGGGCCACCAGATACTCTTCATCCAGTGGCTGGCCATCATGTGCCTTGCGCAGCAGTTGCATGAAGCGGTGCTGCTTGTCGGGGGATGGCGATTCGCGCTCGATCTCGAACGAGGACTGCGTCTCGCTGAGATAGGCCCATTGGATGGCGCGATCCAGCATGCCTGGCGGCAGAGACGCCATGAAGGCACGCGCCTCGGCCAGGATATCTTCCCGCAGGAGCGCCTCGATCTCGGGAGTCCGACGCACCACTGGGCAGTATTGGAGGGTGCCCAGGCCATTGACGTCCACACGCCAGCGGCTGTTACGCCTGGCCGGGCCCGTCAGGTAGCGCTCAGGGTCGAACAGCGGTACGGCGCTGCCCTTGACCGAGGGCTCCAGCGGCAGCAGTTCCACGAAGCTCTCGTACAGGCAAGCCACTCGACGCAGATAGATGCCGTTGGGTGACGCCTCCAGGGCCGCAACAAGCGTCTCGACCGGCAGGTGTGGCAGCGTCTCGGCAAGAATGGCCAGGTCCACGCCCTCATGCTTCAGGGCGAACAGCAGATGCGAAAGCACGTCATCATCTGATGGCGCACGCTCCGGCGGCACGGCAAGTTCTTCCTCGAGCCACATCAGGCGCGTCACCGGGCGCACTCGCGCCGGGCATCGCGGCGGCAGGACACCCAGCGCCAGGTGCTGATGAAGATGCGCATAGCCAACGTTTTTCATCACCATGCCCGGTTAACGAGATATTTCGTTGACTACAGCAGGAAAATCTTCAGTTCTCAACAAAGACTGGCTTTTTTCTTGACCCCTGCCCCGCTCGTTACACCACCGGCGCAAACAGCAGCGCCAGGTCTTCCTCGTCGAACAGCGGGCCGTCGCCCTTTTGTTCTGCGCCGCCCTCGAGGATGGAGGCGGCGAGGTCGGCCTTCCGCGCCTGCAGGTCGAGGATGCGCTCCTCCACGGTGCCGGCGCAGACCAGCTTGTAGACGAACACCGGATTCTGCTGGCCCATGCGGTGGGCGCGGCCGGTGGCCTGGGCCTCCACCGCGGGGTTCCACCAGGGGTCATAGTGGATCACGGTGTCCGCGGCGGTCAGGTTGAGGCCGGTGCCGCCGGCCTTGAGGCTGATCAGGAACACCGGGATCTCGCCCTGCTGGAACAGCGCCACGCGCTGGGTACGGGTTCTGCCGGGGGTGTCGCCGGTCAGGGTGGTGAAGGGAATGCCGTCCTTCTCGAGGGCGTCACCGATCAGCGCCAGCATCTCGGTGAACTGGGAGAAGATCAGGATGCGCCTGCCCTCCTCCACCAGCGGCGGCACCAGCTCGCGCAGCTGGTCGAGCTTGGCCGAGCGCTTCGTCTTGCGCGCGCTGTCCAGCTTGACCAGCCGCGGGTCGCAGCACACCTGACGCAGCTTGAGCAGCGCATCGAGCATGACGATGCCGGAGGCGGCCAGGCCGCGCTCGGCGACGGCCTGCTGGACGCGCTGGTGCTGGGCCAAGCGCAGGCTCTCGTAGAGCTCGCGCTGGGCGCCGCTCAGAGTGACCTCGCGGCGGGTCTCGGTGATCTCCGGCAGCTCGGTCAGCACCTGCTGCTTGGTGCGGCGCAGCATCAGCGGGGCGATGCGCCGCGAGAGACGCTGACGTAGCTCGACATCTCTCTCCTTTTCGATGGGGGTGCGGAAGCGCTGTCCGAACCATTGCTGGCTGCCCAGGGCGCCCGGGGCCACGGCATCGAGCTGAGCCCACAGCTCACCCAGGTGGTTCTCCAACGGTGTGCCGGTCATGGCGATGGCGCGCTGGGCGTTGAGCTCGCGCACCGCGCGGGCGGTCTGGCTGGCGGCGTTCTTGATCGCCTGGGCTTCGTCGAGCACCAGCAGGCCGAAATCATGTTCGCGCAGCCGCTCGAGATCGCGCATCAGGAGCGCATAGGTGGTCACCGCCAGGTCAGCGTCGGGCAGCGCTTCCTCGAACTGGCGCTCGCGCTGCGCCTTGCCGCCCTGCAGGGCGACCACCTTGAGCTCGGGGGCGAAGCGCTCTGCCTCCGCACACCAGTTGCCCACCAGGCTGGTGGGCGCCACCACCAGGGTCGGGCGGGTCAACGCGCCACGGGCACGCTCGTCGAGCACATGGGCCAGCACCTGCACCGTCTTGCCCAGGCCCATGTCGTCGGCCAGGATGCCGCCGGTACCGAGCTCGGAAAGGAAGCGCATCCAGGCGATACCGCGGGCCTGATAGTCGCGCAGCTCGCCGGCGAAGCCCTCCGGCGCCGGCAGGCTGGCGGGCAGCTCGCGCAGGCGCCGGGCCAGGGCGGTGACGTCCTCGCGCCCGGCCCAGCGCTCGTGCTCGGCCAGCGGCGCCAGCTTCTCGGCTGCCATCACCGGCAGGCGCACGGCCGCCTCGTCGTCTTTCTCGTCGCCGAGCCAGTCGAGGATCGGCGCCATCAGCGAGCGCAGCCGGGAAAGGGGCATCACCAGCCGGCGATTCTCCGGCAGGGCCAGCGTCCAGCTGGCGTCGTCGGCCTCGCCCTCGGCGGGCTCCAGCGGGAAGGCGGGATCCCGGAACAGCCGGCGCAGGATGGGCAGCAGGTTGAGGCGCTCGCCCTCCACCTCGATATCCAGTGCCAGGTCGAACCAGCCATTGCCGGCCGGCTCCAGCTCGCCGACCCAGTCATCCGGCTCGACGACGGTAGGTTCCTCGGGGAAGTCATCGCTGAAGATGACCACACAGCCCGCTTCGCGCAGCCTGGCGATCATCTCCCACCACTCGTCGGGCCCGGCCAGGTGGGTTGGCCACTCATTGGCACAACGTGGCGGCGTGCCTTCGCGCGGCAGCAGCAGCGACCATTCGGGCAGATCGAGGTGCGCCGGCACGGCATCGATCTGCTGCAGGCGCTCCAGGGTCACCATGCCGGGCGGCAGGTTGCGCACCAGGGCCAGCTCCGCCTCGCGGTCGCGCTTCACGGTAAGGTGCTGGCCGTCGCGGAAGGCCTGGTGGCTCTCGCCCTCCTCCGGTGGCACCTCGATTCCGGCGTAGTCGAAGCCCACCACGGCGGCGCCCACCTCGATCCAGTGCGGCACCATGGCGCCGTCGCGGTAGCCCAGTTGGCCGGTGGCGACTCTCATGGTGACCTTGAGGCGCGGTGCCACTCCCTCAAGGGTGCGCTCCTCGACTTCCTGGGGGGCCGGCAGCCGCCTGGAAAGACCCGGGACCCGATGCAGACGCTCGGTCAGCCAGCCGCTCATCTCGGGGGGCAGCGGCGGCGCGCGGCGCAGGCGCATCAGCACGTCGGGGTCACCTTCCAGTCGCCCGATGCGACCGCGCCGCTCATCGAGATAGCACAGCTCGGTGCCGGCCCGCACGATCACCGCCTGATCCGAGATGACGTCGGCGGGTTGGGTATCCGCACGCAGGTGCTGGTTGCCATCGGCATCGGGCTCCCAGGCGAGGGCCAGCCGACAACTGGGGCCGGGGTCGAGCATGGTGCCGGTCTGCTTGGGGTGGAACAGCAGCGGAGGGGTATCGCTCTCCAGCAGCGACCACAGGGCGCGCGCCTGGAAGGCGTGGGTGACACGGCTCCAGCGCTGCTCATTGGCTCCCACATACTGCCGCCGCTGCTCGCCCAGCATGAGCAGCTCCAGCGCCTCTTCCTCATCCGCTGCCAGTCCGTGAGGCGGCCTGGGGGTGAGCCCGCCACCGCTGCGCACCATGATGGGTCGCGGCTTGACCCAGCCGTTGCCGCGGCTGCGCTGTTTGGCGGGGCGCAGCCACACCGGCGACACCTGCAGGGTGGGGGCACGCGGGTCAGGGTCAACGTCGAGGAACAGCGCCAGGCGATAGTCACTCTCCAGTTCCTCGACGTAACGCCTGCCGCCAAGTGGCGTCTGGAGCTCGGCAAGCCAGGACTCCCAGCGCTGCTCCAGCAGCGCCGTGTCGTCACGTGGCGGAATGCCATCGGCCTCCAGGTCATCGATGAAGCTCTGGATCACCGCCACCGCGTGCTTGCACTGGCGTCCCACCGGGCAGCTGCAGTCGCTGACCACCCCCATGCTGTGGTCATCAGGATCCACCGCGAGACTGGTGAGGTAGCGCCTGTGACCGCTGCCCTCCACCTGGGCCCGCAGCACCAGCATCTCTCGTTCTCGCTCGAGTCGGATTCCGTGACGCACCTTGCCCTGCCGCGCATAGCCACGCCCACGGGTCAGCGAGCGTGGATCGAAGCTGCGCTGCCAGGGGATATCCTCCAGGGTGTGGTAGAGCTTCAGGGCGGGGGCGGCGAGTTGGGGATCCGACACGAATAGTCCTCACGGCTTGAAGGCGAGGCCAGTATTGGAACGAAACCCGCCGCCGAGAGCAACCAGAGAACCGCCCGACGCTACGCCTGACGCCCGGCGTCACCCTACACCAGCTTCAGCGGCTCGATGTCGCGGAAGATTCCCGTCTTCGTCATGTCGCGGCGCAGGGTGAAGGCCTCCAGGGCGGCCACCGGGTCGACCTGGTCGAGGCGGTCGAAACGGATCGCCTCCCACTGGGCGCGAGTGACCTTGACGCTGTAGAGGTACTGGTCGCGCTCGGCGCCGGTGGCGGGGTCGACCACCTGGCGGTAGCCGGAGACCCGCGCCTCCTTCACCCCCGGCAGGCGGGCGAACACCGCCCCCAATACACGGAAGGCGATGCCGTGGACATGGTCGCGGTAGAGCTTGCGCTGGCAGGTATCGCTCAGCCGGCGCGACGAGAGCTTGAGCTGTTTGGGGGGCATGCCCCAGTAGCGATCGGGCATCTCCTCCTCGCCGGGCAGGTCGATGTCCACCGCGATGGTCGAGATATCGCTGCCCAGGTCGAAGTCGATCAGCGTCTCCCGCGGCCAGTCGATCTCCTCCAGCCGCTCACGCAGGGTCGCCTCCATCGCCTCCGGATCGTCCCAGACGCCCTCGCTCTCGCGGCGATGGCGGGCAAACTCGGCGGCATCGTGCTCCGCCTTGCGCCACTCCCAGGCTCGATAGCGCTCGTCGAACTCGGCCTTCAGGCGCCGACTCTGCGCCTCCCGGGCTCGCCGGGCCGGAGGCCACAGCGCATGCCACCACACCGGGGCCAGCGGCTGAAACGGTGCCGGGGGCGGCTCGTCGAAGTCGCGCATCGCGTAGCCTGTGACCTCGGGCGCCGGGGTCTCCTCGTGGAGGCGCCCCAGGCGGTCGAGGTCGGCGTTGAGGCGCTCGCAGTGGGCCTGGAGCTGCTCGCGCAGGCTCGCCTCGGCATGGCGACGCACCTCACGCGCCTCGGCATCCGACATCGGCGTGCCATCGGCATGGAAGTAGCGGAGCTGGCCGCTCTCGTCGATCTCGAGGGTCAGCGCCAGGCTATCGCCCTCGGCCAGCCGCTGGGCCAGGGCCGAGGCCGCTGCGCTCCGGCTGGCACGCCGCTGGCGACCAGCGCCGGAAAGCTTCTGCCGATAGGAGAGGCCGGTGCCGGGGATCCCGGCATGACCATGCACGCCGCTGGGCCCGACACTTAGGCTGGCACCCCGCGGGCCCACCGAGAGGCCCAGGCCGCGCTTGCTGAGGTTGAGGCGCACCCCGGGTGCCAGGCGGATGCGACGCTGGAAACGAAAGGCCATCTCGACTCCCTGCTCCCTATGCTGACTTCCTACGGTCCTACCCCCATGGCTCAACGGCTGCATACCTGCCGCCTGAACCTGTGATGGGGATGGTAGACTGGCGGCAAACCTTCATCACGCCAAGGGATTCACTATGCCGGATATCGACATCCTGCTCGAGGCCTTCGCCGACATGGCCAGACGCGAGCCCAGCATCGCCGTGCTGTGGCTCTACGGCTCCCACGCCAAGGGCACTGCGACCGCTCAGAGCGACATCGACCTGGCCGCAGCCTTCCGCGACTTCGAGCAGGACCCGCTGGAGCGGCGCCTGCGGCCCGAGCTGCTGACTCAGGCCTGGCAGGATGCCATGGGGCTGGAGGCGGAGCGCCTCTCCATCGTCGATATCAACCTGGCTCCCCTGCCACTGGCCCATGCCGTGATCCGCACCGGAAGGGTGCTGCAGGCCAACGACCGACTGCGCCTGGCCCGCGAGGAAAACCGCATCACCTCTATGTGGGAGCTGGATCACCTCTACCATCAGCAACAATTCGCCTGATGCCTCAGGTACCGACCACAGGACCCCCGCGATGGAACCCGAATACATCGATGCCATGGGCGAGCACCTGGCGACGCTTGCCGAAGAGCTGGAGCAGCTACATGAGGCGTCCACGATGGCGAACGGTCTCAACGCCCTGCTCTACCGCGCCGCCGAACGCAACCTGCAGCTGCTGACGGAGGCCTGCATCGGTATCGCCAAGCAGCGCCTCAAGTCGCAGGGCAGCGTTGTTCCGAGCGATGCCCGCAAGGCGTTCGACAAGCTGCGCGAACAGGGACTCGATGCCAGCGACGTCCCCTGGAACAAGGTGATCGGGCTGCGCAATGCGCTGGTGCACGACTACCTGAATCTTGATGCCGCGATCGTCGAGTCCATTATCCGCCAGCGAGAGTATCGCCGGCTGCTCGACTTCGCACAGGCTCAGCTCCGCGCCTGATCGTCGCTCCGCCCATCACCCGGCGGGGCCGTGCCCACTTCGAGCCTGGCACGCTCGAGGATCTCGGCAGGCAGCTCCTTCTTTACCGCCACGCCCAGTTCGCGGAACTCGCTGGCCTGCTTGACCAGGTTGCCACGGCCGTTGACCAGTTGCCCCAGCGCGCGGTCGTAGCTCTCGCGGGCGCCATCGAGCTTGCGCCCCACGTCCTGCATGCTGTCGAGGAAGGTGGAGAGCTTGCTGTGGAAGCGCTCGGCCTTGCGGGCCAGCTCGGCGCTGTGGCGGCTCTGGTTCTCGAAGCGCCACAGCTGGCCGACGATATTCAGGCTGGTGAGCAGCGTGGTGGGAGTGGCCACCAGCACGTTGCGCTCGATGGCGCGCTGGTAGAGGGTGGCGTCGTGGCGCAGCGCCTCGATATAGGCCGACTCCACCGGGATGAACATGATCACCACCTCCGGCGAGTTGAGCCCCGGCAGGTCGTAGTAGTGCTTGTCGGCCAGCTCCTCGATGCGATCGCCCACCGCCCGGGCGTGGTCGGCCAATGCCCGCTGGCGGGTCGGCTCGTCCTCGGCGTTGACGTACTCCAGGTAGGCGGCAAGCGAGGTCTTGGCGTCAATCACCAGATGGCGCCCCTCGGGCAGGTAGACCAGCGCATCGGGGCGGCGCTTGCCCGCCTCGGTGGTAAAGCTCTTCTCGCGCTGGTAATCCTCTCCGGGGCGCAGACCGGCACTGTCGAGCACGTTCTCCAGCATCAGCTCGCCCCAGTTGCCCTGGACCTTCTTCTGCCCCTTGAGCGCCTCGGTCAGCTGGGCGGCCTGGTCGGTGATATCGCGATTGAGCTGCTGCAGGTGCTTGAGCTCGGTGGTCAGGCTGGCGCGCTGGGCGGTCTCCTGGTGGTGCAGGGTCTCGACCTTCTCGCGGAAGCCCTTGATCTCCTCCTGAAAGGGCTTGAGCAGCCCCTGCAGGTTGCGCTCGGAGAGCGACGAGAAGGCCCTGCCCTTCTGCTCCAGCAGCTCATTGGCGAGATTCTCGAACTCCACCTTGAGCTGGCCCTTGCTCTCCTCCATCCACTGCAGCTGGCGGGCGAAGTGCGCCTCCTTCTCCTCCAGGCGAGTGGTCAGCTCGCCATGGGTCTGCTTGAGCGCATAGTAGGCCTCGCGGAAGCGGTCGAGCTCCCGCGCCTGGGCCTGGTTGGCTTCGCGCTGGGTCTCCACCTCGCCTTCGGCTACCTGCAGCGCCACCGTCTGCTCGCGGGCCTCCAGCTGCTGGGCATGCAGCTCGCCACGTATGGCCTCCCGCTCGCGGCGTGCGTTGCTCAGGCGACGTTGCTGGAGGGCGAAGGCGATCACGAGGCCTGCCGCGAAGGTGGCCAGGCCCAGGATCAGCTGGGTCGTGTCGAGCGTCTGCAGGAGTTCCACGGTGGCGTCTTCCGGTTGGGGCATCAGGGAGTCGGGCGGGGGTGCAGCGGCACCGCGACCCAGTCGTCGGCGCTGCCGAACCACTGCTGCAGCAGGCCGCGCTGCTCACCGAGCAGGATGGCGAGATAGCGAGCCAGCGGATGCTCCTCGGGCAGTCGCGCCGCATGCTGGCGCAGCGCCGCCTGGAAGCGCTGTTGCGTGGGGGGCAGCTGCTGGACATTGGCACGCTCGGCCACCAACTCAAGGGGTGGCAACAGCTGGTGGCTGGCACCTCGCTCCAGGGCAATGCTCACCCCCTTGGCATCGAAGTCACCCAGGTAGAGGTGCGGCCGACCGCTTGCGGCCCAGTCGGTGGCCAGGTCGGTGAAGCCGCCGCCATAGAAGCTATCGCCGCGGTAGAGCACCAGCGGGCGCGGCCAGGACGAGAGTGCCGGCAGCGTGTCGGGCAAGCCGTAGAAGCTGTCGAGGTTCTCGACCTGCACCAGGGCGTCGAAGGCGGCGAGTTCGAGGTCGTGCCGGTCGAGATCGAGGCAGTCGTGCGCCCGGCAAGCGACCCCGGGACGGCTCACCGCCGGCAGGCTGGCCAGCACGCGGCGGGCACGCGGCTTCTCGCGGACGCCCTTCGCCTCGCGGTTGCCGAGTTCCGCCTGCTCGGCGGTGGAGAGGCCTGAAAGCTCGGCGGCGATGGCGGGCTCGCCCAGGGCGGCCAGGGCCTCGTCGATGCGGTCCAGCAGCTCACGGTCGAGCACCAGACGGGCATGGGTGAGGCGCGCACCGAGTTCGATATCGTGCGCCTGGCACCAGGCCACGATCTCGTCGACCGCCCTGCCCCGGCGTTTCCCCACCACGGGCTCGCAGCGGAGCCGTTCGGCGGCATCGCGAAGCTGTTTGCGGGCGCTTGTGGTCAGGTGCAAGGGGGTCTCCTCCTATATCGGGCGCCTGCGGCGCCATCGCGCAGGATCTGCGCTCCTACAGTCAGGCCTTCCACCTGTGGGAGCCCGATTTATCGGCGATCAAGTCCGTCCGTCAGGCGAGCTGAAGGGTGACGTCGTGGATCAGCCGGACATGATTGTAGCGGCTCGCCTGGCTCTCCTGCTGGCTGAGGCGGAAGGCGCGCTGCTCGCTTCTGGGCAGCCCCTGGAATTCGGCGATCACCTGGAACAGCCAGATCTCCTCGCTCCACTCGTACTCCCCCTGCTGCAGGAACTCCAGAGCGCTGAGCCCCTCGCCACCGTCCACCACCGCCAGATAGAAGCGCTCAACGTCCTCCTTGAGGGCCTGCTGGCGAGCGGCCACGAGGGTGTCCTCCTGAGGCGCGGCGGCACCCGCGGCGGTCACCGGTTGCGGGCGCGGAGCGGGCCGCGGCAGGCGGTGCAGCAGTTCGCCGAGCACACGGCTATCGGGATGGTGGTCCAGGGCAGCAGCACCGGCGGCGACCAGCGGGGCGGCGCGGTTGACCAGTGCCGGCACCTCGCCGCGCCGGGCGTAGTTGCCGGGGACGAAGCCGGGGTGCTCACGCAGGAACCCGGCCATGCCGGCCACCAGGCGGCTGCGCGACTGCTGCTGGCGGAAGCGTGCCATCAGCTCGACCAGGCGCCGCTGTACCTCACGCAGGCTGGTGTAGTGCTGGGTAAGCTGCTGCTGCAGGCCGCTGACCAGCAGCTTGCGCAGCGCGCCGTCGCTGCCCACCAGCTCGATCAGCTCGTCGAAGTCGATCAGCGCCAGGCCGTCGAGCAGGCGCACGATCTGTTTCTGGGCGCGCTGGTTCTCGCGGATCTTGTCGCCCAGGCGGCTGACGAAGCCGAAATCGCCGTTGAGGCGTCGCCACAGGCTGTCGATGGCGTCGGCGAAGCGGCCATTGAGGTCATCCACCTCCTGGCGCAGGCGCAGCAGCTGCTGCTCCTGACGCCAGTATTCACCGCCGTCGCGGGCCTCGCGGTAGCTCTGCACCAGGCTACGTAACAGCTCCAGGGTCTCGGCCACATCGGCGTTGACGTGGCGGCGGCTCTCGTCGGCGAGCATCTCGGCGATCAACTCGCGCACCTTGGGCGCCAGCTTCACCCCGCCCTGCTCATCCGGGCGCCACAGGATGCGTGCCGCCAGCAGCCGGTTGAGGGCGGTGGTGCTCAGCCCCTCCAGCGGCACCTCGTCCCGGGCGTAGCCGGCCATCAGCGCCTCGGCGTGCTTGCCCAGCAGCGCCAGGCGCTCGACCCCGGTGCTGACCAGGCGGCTCTCCAGGGCGTGGGGATGGTCGACACTCACAGCAGGCTCTCCTGGCCGCTCGGCGCCTGGTCATCCACCGGCAGGTTCTCCTCGTCGCGGATGAAGCGCGCCAGGTCGATGAGGTAGTCGATCTTGGCGGTGACCAGATAGTACTGGCGGTCGGCATGGGGCTGGAGCAGGTAGCCGTGCTCCCTGAGCCGCTTGAACACCTGCTTAAGCTGGGCGTCGAGCTGGTCGCTCTGGGAGCCGAAGAAGGGGTCGCTGGCCAGGCGCTCGAGACGCTCGCGCAGCCCCTGGTTGTCCTCGCAGCGCGAGCTGAAGTCGGCGGGCTTGAGCACCTCTCCGGGCGCGGCCGGCCCGTCGCGCCCCAGCGCCTCCTGGACCAGCTGCAGCCACTCCAGCAGCGGCAGCAGGCTCGCCACGGTCTCGCCCAGCTGCCGCGAGAGCTGCTCCCGGGCGGCCTCGTCGAGCACACGCCAGGCCAGGAAATAGACGCTGCCCTCGTCGTTGCTGGCCAGGCGGCGGTTGAGCGGGCGCAGGTAGGCGTCGATCCGCTCGCGGGTCTCATCGTCCTGCAGGCGGCGAAAGGCGCCCTCGTCGCTCACCGCGCAGATGAACTCGCCGGCCAGCAGGCGCTCCAGCAGGGGACCGAACTCTACCATGGAGCGCTCCATCGGGGTATGTTCACTCATGATGCCGCCTCCTCGGCGCGGGCCTGCAGGCGCTGGGCCAGGCGGCTCAGGCGCGGCTCGATGCGCTTGAGGCGGCGCTTGGCGGGGGCGGCCTCGTCACGGTCGATCAGGTAGCGATTGTGGAACAGCAGCAGCACGTCCGACTCGGGATTGGGGAAGGCGCCGACGATATGGATGCGGTTGTTGTCGCAGGCGTCGAACAGCTTCTCGACGTTGTGGTAGGCCAGGGTGCCGATCTCGTCGATGGGCCAGTGGATGACGATCTCGGCCGGGCCACGCAGCAGTCGGGTGAAGGCGAGAAGGAACTTGCACAGGATCAGGTAGGCCATGCCGTGGCTGGAGGACTCCAGCAACTGGCGGTCGTTGCGGATCACCAGGTCGGTGCCGCCCTCGTTGAGGTGCAGCTCCAGGCGCAGCAGGCTCTCGAAGCTGTACTGCTGGTCGCTGCGCAGCAGCTCCACCACGTCGGCCAGGGCATCCAGGTAGTCGTCGCCGGGGAGCGGCTGGCCCGAGTCGCGCCACTCGCGGTAGCGCTGGGCGAAGCGTTTGAGCGGCTCCCAGAAGCCCAGCTCGTCGATGGTCGACTGGATCCTCACCTCGGCGCGGCCGATGCCCTCGAGCACCAGGTCGTCGGCCACCTCGTCGGAGAGGCGCCGGCTCTGGGCGCTGATGCGCCGATTGAGGTCGCTGAATACGGTGAAGAACTTGTCGAGGTCGTCGGAGAGGTTGCGCCCCTCCTGCAGCAGCTGCTGCTGTTGCCCCTCGAGCAGCTGGAGCATGCCGGCGATCACCGGCAGCAGGCGGCGCGGGCTCTCGCCGTCGAGCCGGGCGCGTTCGGCCGCAAGGGTGGCCTGGAAGTCGGCGCTGGCCCCCTTGATCAGCTCGGACTCGAGCTTCTCGCAGCCACGGCGCAAGGCGTCGAGCTCACGGGCGTGGTCGGTGAGACCCTGGCGCAGACGCTCGATGCGCTCCTCCACATCCCCCGGTGCCTCGCCGAGGGGCTCGGGAGCCGGCTCCAGGGCCAGGGTTTCCAGCTTGTCGAGCAGCGGCGCCAGGGTCTCCACCAGCGCCCTGGCGTCGTCACGCCGGGTGGCAAGTTCGCTCACCGCGGCCTGATGCTCGCTGCGGGCAGTACGGAAGTCGGCAGCATGCTGTTCGCGCTCCCGCGCCAGGGCATCCCGGTCGCGGGCAAGCTCGGCCTCCTTCGCGACCAGGCGCGGCTTGCGCTCGCCCCACTCCACGCGCATGAAGTGACGATACTCCCTCAGTTCATCCTCGCGCTCGGTGGTCTGTCGAATACGCTTGCCCAGCGCCTCCAGCCGCGCGCGGGTATCACGCACGGTCTCGGGGTCGACACCCTGCTCGGCCAGCTCGCGGTCGAAGGCGGCGGTGAGCTCGTCGCGCTGGCGGCGATGCTCCTCCTTGTGCTCGGCGAGCTGGCGGCGGTACTGGGCGACCTGCTGGTCGAAGCCAGCCAGCCGCCCCTGGAAGTCGGCGGTCAGCTCCAGGCGCTGGGCACGGTGGCCATCGGCCAGCGCCTCCAGCGCCCGGCGCTGCTCGTCGCGCAGCGCCTGGTGAGCGGCCTCCTGCTCCGCCAGTGTCTCCTTGGCGCTGGCCTGGCGCGCCTGCTGGGCGGCGGCGTGGCGCTGCTGGCACTGGCTGCGGGCCTGCAGGGCGTAGTCCACCTCCTCGGCGGCACGGCGGCGGGCGACACGCGCCCGCTGGAGGCGGGCATCGGCCTCCTGCACCTTCTGGTGGCAACCGCGCAGCGACTTCTCGGCAGTCGCTTCGCCCTCCTCGGCCTGGGCCAGCGCCTGCTCGGCGGCTTCGATCTCGGCCAACAGGCTGGCCTCGTCCTGGGCATAGTCGGGCAGCGCGATGGCAGCGAGGTCCAGGGCGAGCCCGAACAGGTCGTCGCTGCCCTCCTCGTTGAACTGGGGAGCGAGGTCGCGGCGCTCGAGCAGCTCCGGGGCGATCACCTTGCCCAGGCTCTGTTCCCAGCCTGGGCGGTGATGGCGCAGGAAGTGACGCAGGCTGCCCTGGGCGGGATCACGCTGGATCAGCAACTCGTCGAGGTGTCCGCGGGCACGCGACAGCTGGGTGCGGGCCAGCTCCAGGTCGCGCTCGGCCAGCCCCCGGGCCTGGCGACACTCATCGAGTTCACCACGCAGTGATTCCACGGCGGCGGCAGCGGCGCTCTGCTCGCTCTGGGCCTGGTCGACCCGAGCCTGGGCCTGCTCTGCCTCGCGGGCCTCCTCCGCGCTCTGGGCGGTGTGGGACAGCTGCGCCTTGAGTTCGGCGAGACGCGCGGTCACCTGCTCCAGGCGGGCGCGATAGTCGTCATCCAGGGCCTGGCGGCGGGCCTGGTAGTCGGCCTCCAGGCGACTCTCGGCCTCGCTCTGCTGGTCACGGCAGGCCTCCTTCTCCTCGCCCAGGGCATCGATCAGCGCCTGGAGCTCGTCGCGGCGCGACTCGAGCAGGTCGCCCAGCTCCACCAGGCGCGCCTCCAGCTTGGCCTTGCTCTCCTTGACCGCCTGCTGCATCAGCTCCAGGTGGTCGCGCAGCTGTTGCTGCTGCTCACGCCACTGGGGCAGCGCCTTGAGGTCCTGCTCCAGGCCCGGCATATCCGCCGCCTCGTAGGCCTCGAACTGGCGCTGCAGGTCATCGAGAACGCCGCGGGTCTGGTCGAGCTCGCTGTCGACACGGCTGGCACGGTCGTTGAGGGCGTCACGGCGCTCCTGATAAGCCGTATCAAGGGCCTTGAAGTCACGCTGGCGCTGCTGGATCTCGGCCTCGCGCTCGGCCTGGTCCCGCGCGGCACGGTGGCGGTCCGCCTCCAGCTGGGGCTTGAGCTGCCACAGCGTCGCCTCAAGGTCGGCGATCTCGCGATCCAGGCGTTCGAGCTCACCCAGCGAGCGCTGCAGCGGCTCCAGGCGCATGGACTGGCGCATGCGAGCGATCCACTCGCGGGCCTTGGTATTGCGGATACGGGTCACCGGCAACTCGACCCCGTCCTCCTCGAAGATCGCCGCCAGCATGGTCTTGAGGGTATCCATCTTGCCCTCCTTGGCATGCACCGCGGAGACCAGCTTCTCCATATGCCGGATGCGCTGGCCGGGACGCACCAGGCTGAAGCGGGCGGCCACCTGGCGCAGGCGCAACCCCTCCTTGCTGTTGCCCCGAGGCTGGGTCCCGGTCTGGGTGAAGTCGTTCTGGATCACCGCGCGATACTCGGAGGTGGCCCCCAGCTTGGGCGAGACCGATACGCCCCGCCGGCGCAGGCCGTTGGCCCACTGGGCATAGTCCAGGGCGGCCACGCCGGCCTCGCTCTCGACCAGGTAATCCTCGGGGCGGTAGGCGTCGCCGACGAAGCGGTACTCGACTCCGCCCTCGCTGCGCCGGGTCAGCACCGCCTGGCACACATCACCCTCCTCGCGGCGGTATTCGTAGACGAGATAGCTGTTGCGATGCGGCAGGTAGAAGGCATCGAACTTGAGGCGCGTGCGTGGCACCACCTTGTTGGGCAGCTCACCATAGAACACCGGCACCAGCCGCTGCAGGGTGGTCTTTCCCGAGGCATTGGTACCGCAGATATTGGTGTGGCCATCCACACTGAGCTCGACCACGCCCTCGAGGTGGCCGTGTATCATCACGATGCGAAGCAGCTGGCCCATGTCGCGTCCCTGGTCGTTTGGCATGGCGGTAGCCGGGTCATCGCCGGCGAGCGCACATAGTGCCGGAGCGGCGCTGGCTTCTCAATTGGGCCCGCGGGAGGCAGTGGGCGCAGGCGACCCGAGGCAGCCGTGAGTCGGCACCTTAGACGGTGGAGCAGACGAGAGGAGAAGCGAGAAAGAGACGAAAGAGGGAGCAGAGGTAGGGTGGCCGTCCCTGGCCGGGGGAAACTGGGTCAACGAGGCTTAGTCGATATAGGTGGCGATCGCCTCGCGGCAGGATCGGATGGCCTCGGCCTTCTCCATCAGGTGTTCCAGGATTTCCGGGATGTCAATGGACAGTGGCATGGGGTATCTCCAGGTTGATTACCAGCCTAATAGAACCCATCCCCGCGCCTTTTTCAATCTCTTTGGTAAGGGTTTCCATAATTCTTGCGCGACTGTAACCGAATGTTTCTTCACGACTTCAGCGCGTGGTTCCACCGGCAGGTGCCAGCAGGACCCGGGCGCGGTAACCTGTTGGCATCAGGAGGATACGATGCTCTCTCGCTTCACCGCCCAGCGCCTGCACAACACCCTTCAGCACCTGCTGATCCTGGCCGGCATGTCGCTGCTGCTTGCGGTGCCCGCCTGGTTGCTGGCGGGAAGCGGCGGTGTGCTGTGGGCCTTCGGCCTGGTGATGCTGACCCTCTACCTCGGTGGTCGGATACCGGCGCGACTGGTGCTGGCGCGCACCGGCGCCGGGGTGCTGCATCGCCACCAGGCGCCGCAGCTCTATCGCGTGATGGACCTCCTCTATCGGCGAGCGGGGCTCACCCAGCAGCCCTGGCTGTTCTATGTGCCGTCGCCGGATCTCAATGCCTTCGCCGTGGGGGATGCCGAGGACGGCGGCATCGCCATCACCGAAGGATTGCTGCACGGCCTGTCCCTGCGTGAGTTGGCCGGCGTGCTGGCCCACGAGGTCAGCCATCTGCGCCACGGCGACACCCGGGTGATGTCCATGGCCGCCACCATGACGCGGCTCACCATCTGGGGGGCCTTCCTGGTACAGCTAGCGCTGATCGCCATGCTGCCCATGGCCATGGCCGGCGAGATCCGCATGCCCTGGCTGGAGCTGATGGTGGTGGGGCTGGCCCCCGTGGCGAGCACCCTGCTGCAACTGGCACTGTCGCGTAACCGCGAGTTCACCGCCGACCTGGAGGCGACGGCGCTGACCCGCGATCCGCAGGGCCTGGCCGACGCCCTGGAGGCCCTGGAGCGACGCAACGGGATGTGGCTGACGACCCTGTTCGGCCGCAGGCAACTCCCGAGCTGGCTGCACTACCTGCAGACCCATCCGCCGACAGATGAGCGGGTGCGGCGCCTGCTGGCGCTGGCCTCGCAGCAGGGGCCCCGGCCGCCCTCCTCGCGCCCCTCCCATCCACTGGTGGAGACACGCCCGGAGCGCCAGGGGCATCGCTACTGGCTCGGCCGCCCCGGCAACCGGCGCCAGTGATGTAACGCAGACGGCACCCCGCGGGGTGCCGTCATGCCGGGAACCACGGTCGCCGAGGCGACCGCAAGCCCATCCGAGGAGGATTACTGGGCGGGCGCCTGCTGCTGTTGCATCTGCTGCTGCATCTGGCGCATCTGCTGCTGGCGCTCCTCGATCTGGCGTTCCAGCTCGTCTCGCTGCGCCGGGCTCAGGGCCGCCTGCATGCGCGACTGCATCAGCACGCTCTCGGCGGTCATCTCGCCGGTGAGGTCACCCAGCAGCTCGGCATCCTGGCGAATGGCGGCCTCGTCGAATTCAGGGCCGGCATTCTGCTGCAACCGCATCTGCACTTCCTGGGCCTCGCTGCGCAGCGACTGGATACGCTGGCGAGACTCGCTGAGCAGGCTCACCAGCTCCTGCTCCTGGCCCTGGTCGAGGTCCACCATCTGGTCGAGCTGGGCCACCTGGTCCTCGGCGCTGGGCGCCTGGCCCTGGGGCATCTGCTGGGCGAAGGCCGGCACGGCGAGCGCCAGGGACAGTGAGGATACGGCGAGCGACTTGCGCAGGGTCATGGGATCTCCTGAGTCTTAGAATTGGCCCCTGACCCTAGCGGACCGCATCGGGTGGCGTCCACCGTCGCCACGAATCCATGCCCTCTGGTTCGACGCTGGGGTTCGGCCTTCGGATCGGCGACAATCCCGTGATCCACCCCCCTGGAACCCTGGACCAGACAGCACACAGGACCCTACTGCATGAAATACATCGGAGCCCATGTCAGCGCCGCCGGCGGCGTCGACCAGGCGGTCGAGCGCGCCGTGGCGATCGGCGCCAACGCTTTCGCGCTGTTCACCAAGAACCAGCGCCAGTGGCGAGCCAAGCCGCTCGACGAGGCGGTGGTTACTGCCTTCCGCGACGTCTGCCGACGCCACGGCTTCGGTCCGGGACAGATCCTTCCCCACGACAGCTATCTGATCAACCTCGGCCACCCCGAGGCCGAGGGGCTGGCCAAGTCCCGGGCTGCGTTCCTCGACGAGATGCAGCGCTGCGAGCAGCTGGGCATCGACCGCCTCAACTTCCATCCCGGCAGCCACCTGCGCAAGATCAGCGAGAGCGACTGCCTGGCACGCATCGCCGAGTCGCTCAACCAGGTGCTCGCCGAGACTGATGGCGTCACCGCGGTACTCGAGAACACCGCGGGTCAGGGCAGCAACCTGGGGTGGCGCTTCGAGCAGCTGGCCGAGATCATCGAGCAGGTGGAGGACAAGTCGCGGGTCGGCGTGTGCATCGACACCTGCCACGCCTTCGCCGCTGGCTATGACCTGCGTACCCGGGAAGCCACCGTCGCCATGCTCGACGAATTCGACGCCGTGGTGGGCATCGAGTACCTCAAGGGGATGCACCTCAATGACGCCAAGAGCGAGCTTGGCAGCCGGGTGGACCGTCACCACAGCCTCGGCCAGGGCAATATCGGCAGCGACTGTTTCAGCGCCCTGATGCAGGACCCGCGCACCGACGACATGCCGCTGGTACTGGAGACCATCGAGCCCGCCATCTGGGCCGAGGAGATCGTCTGGCTGCGCACCCAGCAGGAGGCGGCATGATCACCTTGCGAGCCTACCACCCCGACGACTGGCCCGCGCTGTGGGCCATGCTCGCGCCGGTGTTCCGCGCCGGCGAGACCTATGCCGTGCCCCGGGACATCACCGAGCAGGATGCCCACCGCATGTGGATCGAGCTGCCGCGGGCGGTACGGGTGGCGGTGGACGAGGCGGACAAGCCGCTGGGCACCTACTACATGAAGCCCAACCAGGCCGGCCCCGGCGACCATGTCGCCAACTGCGGCTATATCGTCGCTGCCGAGGCGCGAGGCCGTGGCTTGGCGGGGCAGATGTGCGAGCACTCCCTGGGACTCGCCCGGGAGCTCGGTTTCACCGCCATGCAGTACAACCTGGTGGTGGCCACCAACACGGTGGCGGTGCGGCTATGGCAGGCCCACGGCTTCGCGGTGTGCGGCACGCTGCCCGGCGCCTTCCGCCATCCGGTGCTCGGAGCGGTGGACGCCCATGTGATGTACCGCCGGCTCTGACACTCCCCGCCCGCCGCGCTTCGCGCTTTGGGCGAGGGTTCTGAGGTCACCCCCAGAACCTTCCTGCTTCGACACGCCTTCACTAGCAGTCTGTCGGGTTATGGGTGTCGCTCACAGTAACGACACCCACTTCTCTCCATTTTCGTGTTGGCGCCGGCCATGTCAGCAACCTGGCGTCGTTCGGCAATCCTGGAGTAGCCTGAGCGCTTGTGACGCCGCCCTATCAGGCTAAGGGACGGCCCTCAGCCTGCTGCCAAGCGATGCATCCGCTTGATATTCCATGCCAGGGTGGCCAGTCGCCACTCACCGCTGACCTTATCCAGACCGCGTAGCGAGAACTGCCGGAACCCCATCACGTGATTGATGATCCCGAAGACCGGCTCCACCGTGTGCTTGCGCAGCGCATAGAGCGCTCGGCCCGCCTGCGTCTTCAAGCGGTACGCCATGTGCTCGACGGGATCCTCGCTCTCCGGTGCGGGCGGGTCCGCGGCGAAACGTTCGAAGACCGGCAGGTGATGGATGTCACGCTTCATCGCCAATAGCGGTTCGATACCATGGTCATGGCAGGCCTGGATATTGGCGGTACTGAAGTAGCCGGTATCACCCAGCAGGTGGTCAGGCTTGCCCAGCGTCTCCGGGTAACCCTGCCAGGCCGTCAGTAACGGCATGACTTGCTGCTTGTCGTTGGTCGCCTGAGTGACGTGGACATGGGTCACCAGCAGACTCTCGGTATCGACGGCGGCCTGGGCGTTGTAGCACTGATCAAACCCCTTGCCGGTGACCGGCATGATGCGAGACTGCGGGTCGGTGAAGTTGATCTGGTCCTTGTCACGCGGGCCGCCAGTCGGCGGTTCGGGATCACGCCCACGGGGCTTCTTGCCGGCCTTGCGCTGTGCGTCTCGTCGCGCCACCTTTTCCTGGTAGGCGGCTTGCTCGGTGGCGTCCCGCTCCTCGGCACGCGCCTCGATCTTGGCCTTCGCCTCGGCGATGGCCGCCAGGCGTGCTTCACGGCGGGCAATCTCGGCGGGGATATCCATGCCATCGGCAGCGTCCTCCTTGTCCGCCGACTCGGCCCGCTGCGTCAGCGCTTTCACCTCAGCCCTGAACTGCGCCTCCAGCTTCTTGGCGTGGCCATACGATAGCGCCTTGTGCTTGCTGGCGTTGGCCTTGAGCTTGGTGCCGTCCAGGGCGATGGTGCCGAGCTTGAGAAGCTTCATCTCGCGGGCCAGCAACAGCACCTGCACGAACAACTGCTCCAGTTCCGGCAGAAAGCGGCGGCGAAAGGTGGCCAGCGTGTCATGGTCGGGATGGGTATTGGCGGCCAGGTAACGGAACGCCACCGAGTCATAGGTGGCGCGCTCGATCTTGCGGCTGGAGACCACCCCGGTGGCGTAGCCGTAGACCAGCAGGCTCAGCAGCACCGCCGGGTGATGCGCCTTGTGCCCGCGGCCGGCGTAGCGCCGCGTTAATGCCGAGAGGTCCAGCTGCTCGACAACATCCACCACGAACCGTGCCAGGTGGCCATCGGGCAGCCACTCATCCACCGAAGGCGGCAGGAGATAGTCGGTCTGGCGGTCAACGGGGATGAAGCGACTCATGGCGACGTTCCAGTAGTGGCGGCATGCTGAGAGTATCTCACGGCATTATCGAAAACCCGACAGACTGCTAGGCCGTGACTAGGCCACGGCCCCCGCTCCAGTCGCTCCACAGGCTAACCCCGCCAGCCCGGCGGTTCGGATATTTCTGGCCGCGTTGATATCACGGTCGATGGCTTGGCCGCAGCCCTCGCAGTGCCAATGGCGTTGCGATAGCGGCAGTTTCTCAACTTGGTGCCCACAGCCGTGGCACCGCTTGCTGCTCGGCAGCCACTGGCTGACTTTCACCAGTTGCCGGCCCGCCCAGGCGGCCTTGTATTCGAGTTGGCGCACAAACTCTCCCCAGCCGGCATCGCTGATGGCCTTGGCCAAGGAACGGTTTTTTACCATGCCCACGATATTGAGCGATTCGACACACAGCACTTGGTTTTCGTTAATCAGCGTGCGGGTCGCTTTGTGGATCGCATCGCGGCGGCAGTCCGCGATCCTGACATGTAGCCGCGCCACTTTCTGGCGCAGCTTGTGGCGGTTGTGCGAGCCTTTCTGCTTTTTCGACAACCGGCGTTGCAGATAGGCCAGCTTGGCCTCATAGCGTTTGAGATGACGCGGGTTGCCCGACTTCATGCCCTCGCTGGTGATGAACAGGTCGGTCAGGCCGAGATCGATGCCTACCATCTTCGGCGTGACCGGCAGCGTCTCCGGCTCGAACTCGCACAGGCAGCTGATGAAATAGCGGCCGGCACGATCCCGCGAAATCGTGATGCTGGAGGGTTCGCTGGGCAGCGGGCGGCTCCAGCGGATCGGCAGCGGCGCCGTGGTCTTGGCGATGGTGATCTCGCCATCGCGATAGCTAAATGCCGCCTTGGTCAGCCGGATCGACTGCCGGCCGTCCTTGCGCTTGAAGCGCGGATAGCGCGCCTTGAGTTTGGGGTTGAAAAAATTGTCGAAGGCCGCCTTTTGATCGCGCAGCGTCTGCTGCAGGATCACGCTGGAGACATCCTTCAACCAGGGATAGTTGGCCTTGAGCGCGACCAGGCGCTTTTCTGCGGCGGCGTGCGACACCGGCTCGCCGCGCTGCTGATAGGCCTCGGTGCGATAGGCCAGCGTATTGTTCCAGACAAAACGGGTACATCCGAACGACTGCGCCAGCAGCACCGCCTGCTCGGGGGTGGGGTAGAACCGTTCTTTGTAGGCACGCTTTGTCATACTGGAAAGATATCAGGGGTTCGAGGCAATATCCATTCAGCACCGCTTCGCGGTGCGCGCTTGTATCACCGCCCGATTGGGCGATGCTTTACGCGCTGTTTGGTAAGCCGCCCAGGCCCGGCCAGCGTCGATTGACCGCTTTACCCGCCTCGGTGCATGCTCTTGGACGCTGGACTTCGCAACACGCTGACACCAAAAGGAAACCAACAATGAAAGGCTTTGCACGCAGCTCGCTGGCACTGGGCATTTCACTGGCCGTGATGGCCTCTGCCAACGCATCAGATTTCGCCGACATGGATCCTGTCACCCTGCGCCTGGCCCACGTGGTCAACGAGCAGGACGGCTTCCATATCGCCGCCATGAAGTTCGAGGAGCTGGTGGAGGAGCGCACCGACGGCAAGGTGGACATCGAGCTCTACCCCAATGCCAGCCTGGGCGACGAGCGCACCCTGCTCGAGGGGATGCAGATCGGCACCGTGGACATGGGCGTGATCACCAACGGTCCGGTGGCCAACTTCCTCGAGGAGATGGCGGTGTTCGAGCTGCCCTTCCTCTTCCCCAGCCCCGAGGCCGCCTACGAGGTACTCGACGGCGAGATCGGCCAGGAGCTGCTCGACCGCCTTTCCGAGGTCAACCTCAAGGGCCTGGCCTATGCCGAGCGCGGCTTCCGCAACCTCACCAACAGCGAGCGGGCGGTCACCTCGCCGGATGACATCGACGGCCTGCGCGTCCGCGTGATGGAGAACCCGGTCTACGTCGACACCTTCCGCGAGCTGGGTGCCAACGCGGTACCCATGGCCTGGACCGAGGCGCTCACCGCCATGCAGCAGGGCACCATCGACGGCCAGGAAAACCCGGTCAACGTCATCCACTCGTTCAAGCTCTACGAGACCCAGGATCACATGACCCTGTCGCGCCACACCTATGCGCCGGCGCTCTTCGTGATGGGCATGCCGGTCTGGAATGCGCTGCCGGAGGCCGCCCAGGCGGTGATCGAACAAGCCGCCCAGGAGGCCGCCGAGCACGAGCGCCAGGTGAATGCCGAGATGGAGGCCGAGCAGCTGGCCGAGCTGCGCGAGGCCGGCATGCAGATCGTCGAAGAGCCCGATATCGCCGCCTTCCAGGAGGCCGTGGCCCCGGTCTACGAGCAGTACGGTGAGCAGTTCGGCGACTATCTGCCGCGCATCCAGGAGGCGCTGAAGTAAGTGACCTTCTCCGCCCATTCCCTGCTGCGACCGCTGCGGTGGAGTGAGCGCGCCCTCGACGCCACCATCGCCCCCGTGGTCTTCACGGCGATGGCGGCGTTGATCGGTGTGATCACCCTGCAGATCGTCTCGCGGGTCTTCTTCACCGCGGTGGGCTGGACCGAGGAGGTGGCGCGCTTCCTGCTGGTGTGGATCACCTTCCTGGCCGCCACCCTCGCCTTCCGCCGCGGCCGGCATATCGCCGTGACCTTCGTGGTGGACGCCCTGCCCGGGCTGCCCCGGCGCCTGGCGCGCATCGCCGCCCTGCTGGTGTCGCTGGGCTTCCTGCTCGGGCTGGTCACCATCGGCTGGGAGTACATGCAGGTGCAGAGCTTCCAGAAATCCGCCTCACTGCGCCTCTCCATGACCTGGGTCTACGCCGTGATCCCGCTATCCGCGGCGATCATGGCCTGGTATGCCCTGGTGGACATCGCCGGCCTGGCACTGGGCGATGACCCCGTGCCACACGCCGACGACGAGGAGCAGCCATGACCGCGCTGCTCTTCGTGCTGTTCCTGATCTTCATGCTGCTGGGAGTACCCATCGCCCTGGCCATCGGCGCCAGTACCCTGGTGGCGCTGCACGCCCAGGGCGTGCCACCGATGGTGGTGACCCAGCAGATGTTCCAGGGCATCAACTCCTTTGCCCTGGTGGCGGTGCCCATGTTCATCCTCGCCGGCGACCTGATGGCCCAGGGCAAGGTGAGCGAGAAGCTGGTCGACTTCGCCGATTCGCTGTTCGGCTTCCTCAAGGGGGGCCTCTCCATCGTCTCGGTGGGGGCCGGGATGTTCTTCGCCGCCATCTCCGGCTCCGGGGCGGCCACCACCGCCGCGGTGGGCTCGAGCCTGGTGCCGGAGCTGCGCAGGAAGGGCTACGAGCCCGCCTCGGCGGCCAGCCTGATCGCCGCCAGCGGCACCATCGGGGTGGTGATCCCGCCCTCGGTGCCGATGATCATCTATGCGGTGATCGCCCAGCAGTCGGTATCATCGCTGTTCCTGAGCGGCATCCTGCCGGGCATCGCCATGGGCCTCGGGCTCTCCGCCATCGCCATCGTGCAGGCCTACCGCCGCAACTACCCGCGGGGCACCGCCCTCTCGGCGGCCACCATCTGGCGCACCTTCCGAAGCGCCAGCTGGGGCCTGATGACTCCTGTGATCATCCTCGGCGGCATCTTCTCGGGGATCTTCACGCCCAGCGAGGCGGCGGTGGTGGCGGTCAACTACGCCCTGCTGGTGTCGCTGTTCATCTACCGCGACCTGAACCTGGCCGACGTCTACCGCATCCTGATCCGCTCGGCCATCACCACCTCGGTGATCATGCTGGTGATCGCCACCTCGGCGGTACTCAGCTGGACACTCTCCAGCTGGCAGGTGCCCGGCGCCATCGCCCAGGCGGTGCTGTCGCTCTCCACCGACCCGCTGGTGATCATGCTGCTGGTGGTGGCGGTGATCCTGCTCACCGGCGTGTTCATCGAGACCGCCAGCGCCCTGATCATCCTCACCCCGGTACTGCTGCCGCTGGTCACCCAGCTGGGCATCGACCCGATCCACTTCGGCCTGATCATCGTGGTGGGCCTTGCCATCGGCATGATCACCCCACCGGTGGCGATCAACCTCTACGTGGCCTCCTCGGTCACCCAGCTGCCGCTGGAGCGCATCACCCGGGCGATCATCCCCTACCTGTTGGGACTGATCGCGGTGCTGCTGCTGGTGGTCTACGTGCCAATATTGCTCGGCTGGTCGGGTTAAGCGGCCTTGACCCTACGCCGGCCAGCGGTGACGCTGGCCGGCCCCCCTTCACCGTCTCACCGGAGAGATTCCATGTCCCTCACCCGCCCGCGGCTCGCCGCCCTCGCGCTGCCCCTCACCATCAGCCTGGCACTGCTCGCCGGCTGCACCACCTACAGCTACCCGGACCGCGAGAGCGAGACGGTATGGGGCGTGCCCGCCGAGGACGAGACGCTGACCCGGGAGGAGCGCGAGAACGCCCCGCCGCGCTATCGCGTGCCGGGGGAGGTGCCCGAGTCCGACTAGGATGTCCACGGCCTCAGCTGGTTGCTGCGGCCCCCGCGAGAGGCAGATGAGGACCTAGCGCTTCCTGCCCCGCGGCTTGCCGCCCGGGGCGAGGGCCTTGGCGCGCGAACCCGAGGGACGCCCGCCCTTGGGCTTGCCCCCCGCCTTGCTTGCCGCTGCCTTCTTTCCCGCCGGCTTCTTGCCGGGTCCAGCCCCCTTCTCCGTCACCTTGCGCCTGGTGGGCTTGCCACCGCCGAGCTTTCCAGCACCGGTCTTTCCAGCACCGGTCTTTCCAGCACCAGTCTTTCCCGCCCCCGGTTTGGCGACGTCACCGCGGCGAGACGCGCTGCGTTGCCCGGTCGCCGCCTTGCCTGACGACCTGCTTCCGGGCTTCCCGGTACCGCCTCGGCTGCCCTTGCCGGCCTTGCGTCGCGCCGTGCGACGCTCGGGCTGCTGGGCCTCGGAGCTGGAGTGCTCGGTCAGGGAGAGGATCGTCGACACCTCGGCCGGGGTCAGGTCGCGCCAGTCGCCGGTGGCCAGCCCCTTGAGCGAGACGTTCATGATGCGGATGCGTTCGAGCTTCACCACCTCATAGCCGAACACCTCGCACATGCGCCGAATCTGGCGATTCAGCCCCTGGACCAGGGTGATGTTGAAGACGAAACGCGACTCCCTGACCACCCGGCACTTCTTGGTGACCTCGCCGAGGATCGGTACCCCACCGCCCATGCCGGCGATGAAATCGTCGCTGATCGGCTTGTTGACGGTGACCCGATACTCCTTCTCGTGCTGGTTGCTCGCCCGCAGGATGCGGTTGACCAGGTCGCCGTTGTTGGTCAGGAAGATCAGCCCCTGGGAATCCTTGTCCAGCCGGCCGATGGGAAAGATCCGCGCGCCATGCCCGACGAAATCGACGATGTTGGCCTTCTCGACCGGGTCCGTGGTGCTGACGATGCCCACCGGCTTGTTCAGCGCGATGAACACCAGGTCCTCCTCCTCCAGTTCCAGGGGCTCGACGACCTGGCCATTGACCTTGACGACGCTGCCGGGGACGACCCGGTCACCGGGGGTGGCGCGCCGGCCATCGATCTGCACGCTGCCCTGCTCGATGTAGCGATCGGCTTCCCGCCGCGAGCACATGCCGCTTTCGCTGATGTACTTGTTGATCCTTTTCGAGAGGGTCTGGGCCATGGGACACATCCGGAAGGTAAAGTGAGCTGGTAACAACGGGCACTCATTCTAGCAACTGCAGGCCCGGGCCTCGACCGAACTCATCACCGCGCCAGGGCTATCACAGCTAGCCATGCAGCGATAGCGAAAGTCGCCGCCTCATTTCAGCAACTTATCACTGAAGCTTGCCCTGCATCACTGCACTGCAGCATCGAGTGTGTTACACCTTAGTCTTCATCACGCCCGCAGCCGGAGGTCACAGGATGTCCGAACCCCACGCCCGGAAGGCAATCGCCTGGCACGCCCAGCCCGAACAGGAAGCGCTGGAGCGTCTCGAGGCCGACAGTGACGGGCTCTCCGCCAGCGAGGCCCAGGCGCGGCTGGAGCGCTTCGGCCCCAACCAGCTGCAGCAGGCCGAGGCCCGCCCCTGGTGGAAACGCCTGCTCGAACAGCTCAACAATGTCCTGATGCTGGTACTGATCGGCGCCGCGGTGGCGAGCCTCGGGCTTGGCCATGGCGTGGATGCGATCGCCATCCTGGGCGTGGTGCTGATTATCGCCCTGATCGGCTTCATTCAGGAGGGCAAGGCCGAGCAGGCGCTGGAGAGCATTCGTGACATGCTCTCCCCCCAGGCCAAGGTGCTGCGCGACGGCAAACGCCAGACGATCCCCGCCGAGCAGCTGGTGCCGGGTGACGTGGTGATGGTGGAGAGTGGTGACCGGGTGCCGGCGGACCTGCGCCTGCTGGAGGCCAGGCGGCTGCGCACCGAGGAGGCCTCCCTGACCGGCGAGTCCACCGCCGTGGACAAGGATACTCCGCCGGTGGCAGAGGACGCCGACCTGGGCGACCGCACCGGCATGGCCTACGCCGGCACCATCGTGGTCCAGGGCGCTGCACGGGGCCTGGTGGTGGAGACCGGCACACGCACCGAGCTCGGCCGCATCTCCGAGATGTTGCGCGGCGTCGAGCAGCTCAAGACACCGCTGCTGCGCCAGATCGATCGCGCCGGTCGCGTGCTGGCGCTGATCATCCTGGTGATCGCCATCCTCACCGCGGCCTTCGGCGTGCTGGTCCACGGCCAGCCCGTCGGCGACATGTTCATGGCCGCGGTGGGCCTCGCCGTGGCGGCGATCCCCGAGGGCATGCCCGCCATCGTCACCATCGGCCTGGCCCTGGGGGTGCAGGCCATGGCCCGCCGCAACGCCATCATCCGGCGCCTGCCGGCGGTGGAGACCCTGGGCTCCATCTCCACCATCTTCTCCGACAAGACCGGTACCCTGACCCGCAACGAGATGACCGCCCGGTCGATCTGGCTGCCCCAGGGCGAGATCCGCATCGACGGCACCGGCTTCGCCCCCGAGGGTGACTTCCACGCGCTGGATGAGGGTGGCGAGGCACAGGAGGCGCCGCTGGATCTTGACGACCATCACGCCCTGCGCCACTTCCTCAAGGTCGGCGTGCTCTGCAACGACGCCGAACTGGCCCGCGAAGAGGGCCACTGGAAGATCCACGGCGATCCCACCGAAGGCGCCCTGGTGGTGGCGGCCGCCAAGGCGGGCCTGGAGGCGCGCGCCCTGCGCGGCGATCACGACCGCCAGGACGCCATCCCCTTCGAGTCCGCGAACAAGTACATGGCCACCCTGCATGAGATCGACGGACGCCACTGCCTGCTGGTCAAGGGCGCCCCGGACCGCCTGCTTGAGATGTGCCACCGCGTGCGCCAGGAGGATGGCGAGGACAGAGAACTCGATCACGCCGAGTGGGAAGAGCGCATCCATGCCCTCTCCGGGCAGGGGCTGCGGGTGCTGGCGCTGGCCGAGAAGCCCCTCCATGACGTCGAGTCGCTCGAGGATCACCACGCCGAGGACGGCCTGGTGCTGCTGGGACTGGTGGGACTGCTGGACCCGCCCCGGGACGAGGCCATCGAGGCGGTGAAGGAGTGCCTGGCCGCCGGCATCCGTCCGGTGATGATCACCGGCGACCATGCCGTTACCGCCCTGGCCATCGCCCGCCAGCTGGGGTTTGCGCATACCGAACGCGCGATCAGCGGCCGCGAGATCGAGGCGATGTCCGACGCCGAGCTGGCCGAGGTAATCCTCGAGGTGGATGTCTTCGCCCGGGCCGCACCGGAGCACAAGCTGCGCCTGGTCCAGGCGATGCAGTCCCACGGCGGCATCTGTGCCATGACCGGCGACGGGGTCAACGATGGCCCGGCGCTCAAGCGCGCCGACGTCGGCGTGGCCATGGGTATCCAGGGCACCGAGGCCGCCAAGGAGGCCGCGGAGATGGTGCTGGCCGACGACAACTTCGCCACCATCGTCGGAGCCATCCGCGAGGGGCGCAAGGTCTACGACAACATCCGCAAGACCATCACCTACCTGCTGCCCACCAACGGTGCCCAGGGGCTGGCGATCCTGCTCGCCGTGCTGGCCGGCACCCAGCTGCCGGTGACCCCGGTGCAGGCGCTGTGGGTCAACATGGTGGTGGCGGTGACCCTGGGCCTGGCACTGGCCTTCGAGAAGGGCGAGGGGGACCTGATGCGTCGTCGGCCCCGGGACCCCGACGCCGCCCTGCTCGACCTCTTCCTGCTGTGGCGGGTGGGCTTCGTCTCGATGCTGCTGCTGCTCGGCGTGTTCGGGGTCTTCTCCTGGATACTCAATGCCCAGGGAGGCAGCATCGAGCAGGCCCGCGCGGGGGCGGTGAACATGCTGGTGGCGGGCAGTGCCGCCTACCTGATCAACAGTCGCTTCCTCACCGCCAGCACCCTCTCCCTCCAGGGGATCTTCGGCAGCAAGCCGATATGGGGCTCCATCGCCGCCGTGGCCCTGCTGCAGCTGGGCTGGACCTACCTGCCGTTCATGCAGTTGGTGTTCGGCGGTGAAGGGCTCGAAGCCCCCCACTGGCTGGCGATCTTGCTGGTGAGCGTGGCCATCTACCTGGTGATTGAGGCGGAGAAGTGGGTGCTGCGACGGCGGCGCTGACCCCACGGCACCAACGACAGCGGCACGCTTGTGGCCCATGCTGTGGAGGTCGCGGGTGTCCTGAGTAACCCCAGCCAGAGAGGAAGGCCATGCCGCTGCTGCTGACACTGCTGCTGCTCCTGCTGGGGCTGCCGAGCCTGGTGGCCATCGTCGCCCTGATGCGCCTCGCCCGTCTGACGCGTCGGGTGGAGTCACTGGAGGCGGCCCTGGCCCGACCCGCCACGGAGGACGCGCCGGCCGCCCCCTCCCGGGGCAGGAAGGTCGAGACAGGCGCGAGCCGACGCCCCCTCTGGCGCGACGGCCTCGCCCGCCGGTTGTCCAGCGGAGCTCGCCGGGTGCGAGGCGCCGCGGCAGGCTGGCTCAGCGAGGGCAACCTGCCGGTCAAGATCGGTATCCTGGTGCTCTTCGCGGGGCTCGCGGCACTGATCCGCCACGCCTCCACCCAGGGCTGGCTGACCCTCTCCATCGAACTGCGCCTGGCCGGCATCGCCGTCCTGGCGGTGGCCGCCCTGGGCTTCGGCTGGCAGCAGCGTCGCACCCGGCGGGTGTTCGCGCTGAGCCTGCAGGGCGGGGCCATCGGCGTGCTGTTGATGGTGATCTTCGCCGCCGCCCAGCGCTTCGCGCTGCTGCCCCTGCCGTTGGCCTTCCTTCTCAGCGTGGCACTGGTGGCCGGGCTCGGGGTGCTGGGCGCACTCCAGAATGCGCTGGCACTGGCCGTGCTGGGCAGTCTGGCGGGCTTTCTCGCGCCGCTGTGGCTGGCCCGTGCTCCTGGCGATCCGCTGGTGCTGTTCGGCTACTACGCGCTGCTCAACCTGGGCATCTTCGCCATCGCCTGGGTGCGCCACTGGCGGCTACTCGACCTGCTGGGTTTCGTGGCCACCTTCGCCATCGCCACCGCCTGGGGCGTTCTCGACTACAGCCCCCGGCACTACGCGGTGGCCCAGCCCTTCCTGGCACTGTTCTTCCTGCTCTACCTGCTGATCCCGATCCTCCACGCCAGGCGCCGACAAGCGCAGGCGTCGCCGCACAGGACGGACAGCCGCATCGACGGCAGCCTGGTCTTCGGCACGCCGCTGGTGGCGTTCGGTCTCCAGGCGGCGCTGCTCGAGGGCGAGCGGCTGTCGCTGGCCCTGTGTGCCCTGGGCATCGCACTGCTCTATGCCCTGCTCGCCAACTGGCTACTGCGCCAGGCGCGCACGCGTCCGCTCGGTGAGGCCCACGCCGCCCTGGCACTGGGCTTCGCCACCCTGGCGATTCCGCTGGCACTCTCGGCGCGAGTCAGCGCCGCGCTCTTCGCCGTGGAGGGGGCCGCCCTGATATGGCTGGGCATTCGCCAGCACCGCCTGCTGCCCCGCCTCGCCGGCCTGGCCCTGCAGCTGGTTGCCGGCCTGACGCTGCTTGGCAGCCTTGTCTTCGCCTGGGCCGTGGACACTCCCGTCGCCAACGCCGCCTTCATGGCCGGGGTGATCCTTGCCGCGGCGGGCCTCGTCTCCGCCGAGACCCTGTGGCGAGGCGCTTACCCCCGCTGGGCGCTGGCCGCCCTCGCCTGGGGCCTGGCCTGGTGGCTTGCCATCGCCGCCCGGGAGATCGACCTGTTCGCCGCCCCGGCCATGGTCGATGACTGGCGCCTGGCGCTGCTGGCACTCACCGGGCTGGCCCTGGCCGAGCGCTACCGCCGCCGGCCGGCTGCGGCGCTGGCCTGGGGCGTCGCCGGTGGGCTGCTGCTCGCGGCCCTCCTGCTGGCCGGGGCGCTCGAGCGCCTCCTCGTGGCTCCTCTCGCCACCGGCCCCCTCGCCCCCTGGGGCTGGGTACTGGTGATGGCGCTCGGCTATCGCCAGCTGCAGGGGCTGGCGCGACACTCCGAAGCGCTCCAGGACGAGCCCCTGCCGCCCGCCGCCTGGGCCCAGGGGGCCTGGCTCGCCTCCACGCCACTCTTCCTCAGCACCCTGCTGCTGCAACCGCTCCCCCTGAACCTGGCACCCGCCTGGCAGCTCGCCGCCGCGCTGCTGCCCTGGCTCACGCTCGCCGCCCTGCTCTGCCACCGACCCGGCTGGGTGCTGCGCCCCCTGGCCGAGCCGGCACAGGCCTGGCGCGTATCGCTCGCGACCGGCCTGCTGCTGGTGCTGACCCTCGCCTGGGTGGCGCTGCTGCCGCGCACCGGCGCCCCCTTCCCGCTGCCCTGGCTGCCGCTGGCCAATCCCCTGGCGCTGGTGCAGTGGGCGACGCTGCTGATCGCCTGGCAGCTCTGGCGAGGCGGCCTCTGGCCTGCGACGGCGGACGGCCACGCCCCGGCCCTGCTGGGGGCCACGGCCTTCCTGCTGCTCACCGTGGAGTTGCTGCGCGGAGCGCATCTGGCGGGCGGTGCCCCCTGGTCGCCGGCGATGCTGGAACTCGGCCTGGTGCAGACCGGCATCACCCTGCTGTGGAGCCTGCTCGGCGTGATCGGCTGGGTGCTGGGCTCGCGGCGCCACCAGCGCACCCTGTGGCAACTCTCCGCACTGCTGATGGCGGTGGTGCTGGTCAAGCTGGTGGCGGTGGATCGCCAGCACCTGGGCAATCTGCTGGGCATCGCCTCGTTCATCGGCTACGGGCTGCTGTGCATCGGTGTGGGCTTCATCGCCCCGGCACCGCCGCGGCAACAGGAGGAGGCGACATGAGACGCATCGGGTATCTGGCACTGCTGGCCTGGCCGGCTCTCGTCGCGGCCGGGGAGCTCGAGGCGGAGTGGAGTCACGCCTGGCCGCTGAGTGTCGAGGAACCGGCGGCGGCCTATCGCCTGGAGCTGACCCCGGAGATCTACCGAACCCTGCACTCCCCGTCGCTTGCCGATCTGCAGGTGGTCGACGCCCGTGGCCAGGCGGTACCCACCCTGATACAGCCTGCGCCCGCCCCGGCGTCGACCGAGCGCCTGCAACGGGCACCCTGGTTTCCGCTGCCACCACTGCCCCTCGACGATGCGCGCTGGGAACTGATCGGCGAGACCGACGCCGAGGGCCGACTGCGCCGCATCGAGACCCGAGGCGGGGGATCCAGCGACGCCCGGGAGGCCGGCGCCGCCCTGGTCGACCTGAGTGCGATCCAGCGCCCCGTTACCGCCCTGGACCTCAGTTGGGACGACGCCGCTGCCCCGCTGGACAGCCTCTACCGGGTCGAGGCGAGCGATGATCTCGAGACATGGCGTGGCGTGCTGAGACAGGGACGGCTGCTGGATATCACCCACGACGGCGAGCGCCTGGTGCGTCGTCGCCTCGAGCTGGGCGAGGTCTCGGCCCGCTACCTGCGCCTGCGTCCGCTGCCGGGCCATTCCGCAGTGGTTCTCGCCGGCATCCAGGCGGTGACGCGTCAGTCGGGGCCGGTAGCGAAGCCGAGCTGGGAGTCCCTCGAAGGCGTTCGCGCGGAAGGCGGCGAGTTCCACTACCGAATGGCGTCACGACTGCCGGTGAGCCTCGCCGATGTGACGAGCGACACCCCCTACGCCGCACGCTGGCGACTGGAGAGCCGCGAGGCGCCGGACGCCGCCTGGCAGGCACGCACATCGGCGTGGACGGGCTATCACCTGGTGGAGAGGAATGGCGAACTGCGCTCGCCGCCCCAGCCGCTGCTCGGCACTCATCGCGACCGCCACTGGCGACTGCTCGCCGACTCGCCACGCAGCGGTCCAGCGCCAACACTGCGCCTGGGCTACACGCCGGAGCGGGTGGTGTTCCTGGCCGAGGGCGAGGCCCCCTGGCGGCTGGTGGCCGGCAGCGCTCGGGCACGGCGCCAGCAGGCCGCGGTGGCGCCGATGCTGGACTCGCTGCGTCGGCGCCAGGGTGAAGGCTGGGAGCCGGCCAGTGCTCACCTGGGCGAGCGGCAGACGCTGGCCGGCGAGGCCGCCCTGACACCACCCCGGGACTGGACACTCTGGCTGCTGTGGAGCGTGCTGGTCGCCGGTACGCTGCTGGTGGGCGGTCTGGCGATTCGCCTGCTGCGCCGCGGCAATGAGGCCTAGGCTCTGTCCGAAAACTGGCTGCGCTCGGCCATACGGCGTTAAAAATCGACTCAAAGTACTCATTTACACCCCGTAAACTCCGTCTTTTCGCCGATTTTTGCCTTGTCTGACCTTCGCTCGCCGACTTTTCAGACAAAGCCTAGGCTGACAGAGGCTAGCGGCGCTTGGTGCGGGCGGTGGCCTCGGCGGTAGTGGGGTCCTCGGGCCAGGGGTGCTTGGGATAGCGCCCCCTCATCTCGCGGCGCACCTCGGCGTAGCCGCCCGCCCAGAAGCTCGCCAGGTCGGCGGTGACCTGCAGGGGGCGCCGCGCCGGCGAGAGCAGGTGCAGCAGCACCGCCGCGCGCCCGTCGGCAACCCGCGGCGAGGCGTGCCAGCCGAAGCACTCCTGCAGCTTCACCGCCAGCACCGGCGACTGGCCCTCCAGACAGGGGGCGTAGTCGACCCGGTGTCGGGCACCGCTGGGCACCGCCAGGCGCTCGGGGGCGAGCTCGTCGAGCCGGGCGCGCAGCGGCCAGTCGAGGGTGTCCAGCAAGAGGCGAGCCAGCGGCAGGCGCTCCACGGCCTCCAGGCGCGTGATACCGTCGAGGTGCGGGGCGAGCCAACTCGCGAGGGTCGCAAGCAGCGCTTCCTCGCTGGCCTCCGGCCAGTCATCACCCAGGGTCGCCCGCAGCAGCGCCAGGCGGCCGCGCAACTGGGTGAGCGACTCGTCCCGCGGCAGGCCGCGGCGGCGTAGCGCCTCGAGCAGGGCCTCGCGCACCGCCTCGGCAGGCAACCGCTGGAGCGGGCGGCGTTCGAGCACCACCGCCCCCAGGCCGCGCACCTGCTCGCCGACAAGGCGGCCCTGCTCATCGGACCACTCCAGGCGTGGGCGCCACTCGGTGCACTCGGGATAGAGCGCCGCCAGGCGCTCGACGCCAAGCCCCACCGCCCGGTAGATCCGCGCCCCGCTCGCCTCGCCGGAGAGCTCGGCGGCCACCAGCAGATCGGCGTGGGCCAGGGGGTGCGCCTCCGTCAGGGTCGCCAGCCCCCCGGAAGCCAGGCGAAAGCGGCCCGGGGCGTCCAGGCGTTGGGCGATGCGTTCCGGGTAGGCGACGGCCAGCAGCTCCCCCAGCGGAGCCAGGCTCGCCACCTCGAGGGGCACACCGGCGGTCCGGGCCAGGCGCTCGGCATCGCGCCACCACTGACGATATCTGCGGGGCTCACGCAACCGCGACTGCAGCGCCCATTCCAGGTCGCGCTCCTCGTCACCACCGCGCTCCTCCAGCAGTGCCACCAGGGCACAGGCCAGCGGCAGCGCATCGAGCCCATGGGAGCGCTCCAGCATCGCCGCCAGGCGCGGGTGGGTCGGCCAGCGGGCGGCGGAGCGCCCCGGTTCGGTCAGATGGAAGGCGTCGTCAAGCAGGCCCAGGCGATGCAGCAGCTCGCGCCCGGCGGCCAGCGCCGCCTCGGGCGGCGGAGTCACCCAGGCCAACTGGCTCGGGTCGGTGATGCCCCAACGGGCCAGCTCGAAGGCGAGCGGCGCCAGATCGGCCTGGCGGATCTCCGGCTCGCCATGGGGAACCAGCGGCTGCTCCTCGGCCCACAGCCGTAGGCAGAGGCCCGGCCCCTGGCGGCCGGCGCGGCCACGGCGCTGGTCGGCGCTGGCGCGGTTGACGCGGCGGGTCTCGAGCCGCGTCAGGCCGCTCCTGGGCTGGAACACCGGCACCCGCTCCTGACCGGCGTCCATCACCAGGCGCACGCCATCCACGGTGACGCTGGACTCGGCGATGGCGGTGGCCAGCACCACTCGCCGGCGCCCCTCGGGGTCCGGGCGCAGGGCGCGGCGCTGGGCTTCCAACGGCAGGCGGCCGTGCAACTCCATCACGACAAGCTCAGGCGCCCGGCCGGCGAGCTCCCGGGCCAGCCGGCGAATCTCCGCCACCCCGGGCAGGATCACCAGGGCATCGCCTGCCTGCGCCGCCATGGCCTCGAGCAGCGCACGGGCCTGCTGGGGGGCGGTGTCGTCGCGGGCATTGAGGGCGCGGTGGCGAGTCTCGACGGGGTAGCTGCGCCCGGGGCAGTCGATCACCGGGGTCGCCTCCCCCAGCACCCCGAGCAGGGCCTCGACATCCAGGGTCGCCGACATCACCAGCAGGCGCAGGTCGTCGCGCACCGACTGGGCATCAAGCGCCAGCGCGAGGCCCAGGTCCGCCTCCAGGCTGCGCTCGTGGAACTCGTCGAAGAGGATGCCGGCCACGCCTTCGAGCAGCGGGTCCTCCTGGAGCATCCGGGTCAGCACCCCCTGGGTGACCACCTCCAGGCGGGTGTGCGGGCCGACGCGACTCTCGCCGCGCATGCGGTAGCCGACGGTCTCCCCGACCCGCTCGCCCAGGCTCTCGGCCATGAAGCCGGCGGCCAGGCGCGCCGCTACCCGCCGCGGCTCCAGCAGCAACAACCTCCCCTCGCGGGCCCATGGCGCCTCGAGCAGCGAAAGCGGCACCCGGGTGGTCTTGCCGGCGCCGGGTTCGGCCACCAGCAGCGCACGGGGATGATCGGCCAGGGCCGCCTGGATGGCGGGCAGACGGGACTCGATGGGAAGTGACGTCATGCCGGCTTACTCGAAGCGACCGCTGTTCTCGAGAAGGCGTTTACCATGCACGACGACAACAATCAGCACTGTGTCATCACCACTTTGATAAACAAGACGATAGCTATAAACGAAGGCTTCTCGAAGGGTAGGATCCTTGAATTCCGGTACAACACGGCCGCTGTCGGGGAATTCGGCGATATCGCGCGCCTTGGCCACCAGCTTGCCGACCACTGCCGATGCGTAGAACGCGGAATCACGCTCGATGTACTCGGCGATCAGCTCAAGGTCCTCGAGGGCTTCCGGTGACCAGACTAGCGTTGCAGCCACTTGGCCAGCCTCTCCTCGACCTGTGCCTGACTCAAGGTCCCCTCATGCTCAGCTCGGGTGAGACCACGCCGGACCTTTTCGGTGACATAGAGGTGATACTGGATGTCCTCGAGGGAGCAATCCTCGGGCAGCGATTCGAGCATCTGCCGTACATCCTGCTTTGCCGTGTTCATCTCACCCTCCACCGGCCATGCCGTGTTTCGTATCCATCCTATCATGCGCCTTGTGGCCTGGACGTCACGCCGCACCCCTTGAGGATCACCCGGGTCAAAAAGGCGGTGATCGCCTCCACGTCGGCGTCGCTGAGCGACTCGCGGTCGGTAATGCCGAGCACCTGGGCCTCGAAGTCGGCGTAGTGCTGGGTGGCCGACCAGATCAGGAAGATCAGCCATACCGGATCCACCGGATCCATCAGGCCGCGCTCGGCCCACTGACGGAAGATCGCCGCGCGCGCCTGGACCCAGTCGCGCAGGTCGCCGCGCAGGTACTCCTGCAGGAAGGGGGCGCCACCCAGGATCTCGGCGGCGAACAGCCGCGAGCCTTCGGGGTGGCGCCGGGAGAGCTGCATCTTGCTGCGGATGAAGGCCTCCAGCACCTCGGCCGGGTCGTCGTCCACCGAGATGTCGTCGAGCAGGGCGTTCCAGCGCGCCATCATCCGCTCCAGCAGTCGAACGTAGAGGCCCCGCTTGCTGCCCATGTAGTAGAGCACATTGGACTTGGGCAGCCCCGCCTGCTCGGCGATGGTGGCCAGGCTGGCGCCTCGGTAGCCGTGGGCGGCGAAGACCCGCTCGGCAGCGGCCAGGATCTCGCGCTCGTTGCGCTCTCGGGTAGCGCCGTTGCCACCCTCCCCCCTGGGGTTCGCGGGGACATCGCCCTGGCTCATCAAGCGCCTCCTGGCCATATGAAAGGTTGCGGGGGAGTTTGCCGCATGCCCCGGGAGCTTGCAAAGCACCCATATCTGGACCATGCTGAGATCATTCCTGACCGAATGGTCAAGATGCTTCCTGAAACGAATCCCTGACGCGATCGACGGTCGCAACAACGAGTCGCAATCAACAGTCGCAATCAAGAACAGAGACAACACGATGATCGACTTCCTGCTCAACGGGCAGCCCCGCCGGTGCGAGGCCTCGCCCGACACCAGCGTGCTCGAGCTCCTGCGCGACACCCTGGGCCAGACCGGCACCAAGGAGGGTTGCGCCTCTGGCGACTGCGGCGCCTGCACCGTGGCCATCGGCGAGCCCGATGCCGATGGCAAGACCCGCTACCACGCCGCCAACGCCTGCATCACCCCGGCCCACCAGCTACAGGGCCGCGCCCTGGTCACCGTGGAAGGCCTGGCCCGGGGCGAGACCCTGCACCCCGCCCAGGCGGCCATGGTCGAGCACCACGGCAGCCAGTGTGGCTTCTGCACCCCGGGCATCGTGATGTCGCTCTTCACCCTGCATGAAAGCCAGCGACGAGGAGATGGAGAGCGTCCGGCGCCCCTGACCCCGGAGCGTCTGGAGGCGGCGCTTGGCGGCAACCTCTGCCGCTGCACCGGCTACCGCCCGATCCGCGATGCGGCGCTGGCCATGGGCGACTATCCCGAGGCGCGCGCCGAGTGGCTCGACCTCGCCGTGGATGCCGCAGCCCCGCCGCAGGAGGCAGCGCCCGAGGCGGCCTTCGTCCAGCCCACGACCCTGGAGGCACTGGTCGCCGAGCGCCGCGCCCACCCCGAGGCGCCGCTCGTCGCCGGCGGCACCGACCTGTGGCTCGAGGTGACCCAGCGCCTTGCCCGCTTCCCGCGGGTGGTAGACGTCACCCGGGTGGCCGAGCTCGCTACCCTCGAGGAAACCACCCTCGCGGATGGCCGCGCCGGCTGGTGGATCGGCGGCGCGGTGACCTGTGCGCGGCTCGAGCCGCTGCTCGCCGAGCACTACCCGGCCTTCGCCCACCTGCTGCATCGTCTGGGCTCGGCCCAGGTGCGCAACCGCGGTACCCTGGGCGGCAACATCGCCAACGCCTCCCCCATCGGCGATACCCCGCCGGTGCTGCTCGCCCTGGGCGCGCGGCTGTGGCTCGCCGGACCGAAGGGTGAACGCGAGCTGCCCCTCGACGACTTCTTCCTCGACTACAAGAAGACCGCCCTGAACCAGGACAGGGAGTGCGAAGGCGAGGTGATCCGCGCCATCTTCCTGCCCAGGCCAGAGGCGGGACGACACCTGAAGGTCTGGAAGCTCTCCAAGCGGCGCGAGGACGATATCTCTGCGGTGCTCGGAGCCTTCGCCTGGCGCCTCGAGGAGGGCGTGCTGCGCGACGTGCGCCTCGCCTTCGGCGGCATGGCGGCGACCCCCAAGCGCGCCGCGGCCGCCGAGGCGGCCCTGGAGGGGCAGGCGCCCAGCGAGGCGTCCTTCGCGGCGGCCCGTGCCGCCCTTGCGGAGGACTTCCAGCCCATGAGCGATGTGCGTGGCAGCGCCGATTACCGCCGCCTCTCCGCCGCCAACCTGCTCGAACGCCTGCGCCTGGTGGTGACCGCCGATGGCCAGGACACGACTTCCACCAGCGCCCGGGAGGTGATGCTCGATGCGTACGCTCACTAGGCTTTCGACCCAGGCGCCCGAAGCCGCGCCGGCTCAGGCACCCGACACCCGCCCCGATGACCTCGATAGCAACGCCGCCGCGGCACGCCGCGACCTCGAGGGGCGTATCCAGGGCTCGGGCCCGGTCGCTCGCGAGACCCTGGGCCAGGGCGGCGCCGGCAGCGCCCGTGCCCACGAGAGCGCCATCAAGCACGTCACCGGCCGGGCCGCCTATATCGACGACCTCAAGGTGCCGGCGGACTGCCTGCACCTGGCGCTCGCCCTCTCGCCGGTGGCCCATGGCCGCCTGACCCGCCTCGATCTCGACCGGGTCCGCGCCCTGCCCGGCGTGGTGGACGCCGTGGGCTTTCCCGACGTGCCCGGCCACACCGATATCGGGCCGGTCTTCCCCGGCGACCCGCTCTTCGTGGAGGAGGAGGTCAGCTACGCCGGCCAGGTGCTCTTCGCGGTGGCCGCCGAGAGCCATCGCGCCGCCCGGGAGGCGGTGAAGGCGGCCCTTGATGCCGGCGTCGTGGAGATCGATGAGCACCCGGCAAGCCTCGATGCGGTGGCCGCTACCGAGCGCGGCGAGTTCGTGCGCCCCACACATGTGCAGGAGCGCGGCGACTGGGCGGCCAGCCTGGAGGACGCCGCACTGACGGTGATCGGCGAGCAGTTCGTCGGCGGCCAGGAGCACTTCTACCTGGAGGGCCAGGCCTGCCTGGTCACCCCCACCGAGGACGAGGGCGTGGTGGTGCACACCTCCAACCAGCATCCCAGCGAGACCCAGAAGCTGGTGGCCGAGGTGCTGGGCGTACCCCTGCATGCGGTTACCGTGGAGGTGCGCCGCATGGGCGGCGGCTTCGGCGGCAAGGAGACCCAGGCCTCGCCCTGGGCCTGCATGGCCGCCCTGGTCAGCCGTCGTACCGGCCGTGCGGCCAAGCTGCGCCTGCCCCGCGGCGAGGACATGCGCGTTACCGGCAAGCGCCACCCCTTCCACAACCGCTACCGGCTGGGGGTGGACGCGCAGGGCGTGATCCAGGGCGGCGAGATCACCGTGATCGGCGACTGCGGTTACTCGCCGGACCTCTCGGATGCCATCGTCGACCGCGCCATGTTCCACGCCGACAACGCCTACTCCCTGGGCCAGGCGCGGGTCACCGGCCACCGGGCGCGTACCCATTTCGCCTCCAACACCGCCTTCCGCGGCTTCGGCGGCCCCCAGGGGATGATGGTGATCGAGGCGGCCATGGACGACATCGCCCGGCGCGTGGGCGAGGACCCGCTGACCATCCGCAAGCGCAACCTCTATCGCCAGGGTCGGGACGTTACCCACTACGGCCAGAGCGTGGAGCAGCTCGGCCTGCTGCATGAGCTGGTGGCGCGGCTGGAGGCGAGCAGCGACTACTGGACACGCCGTAGCGAGATCGCCGCCTTCAACGCCCAGAGCCCGGTGGTCAAGCGCGGCCTGGCGCTCACTCCGGTGAAGTTCGGCATCTCCTTCACCGCCCAGCACCTCAACCAGGCGGGCGCCCTGCTCCACGTCTATACCGACGGCAGCGTGCAGATCAACCACGGCGGCACCGAGATGGGCCAGGGCCTGCACACCAAGATCTGCCAGGTGGTGGCCCGGGAGCTGGGCCTCGACCTCGACGCCGTGCGCATTACCGCCACGCGCACGGACAAGGTGCCCAACACCTCGCCCACCGCCGCCTCCAGCGGCGCCGACCTCAACGGCATGGCCGCCCGGGACGCCTGCCTGAGGCTCAAGGAGCGCCTGTTCGACTTCGCCGCCGAGCACTTTTATCAAGGGCATGCCCTCGACCGCGAGGGCATGCGCCTGGAGGACGGCCACCTGGTGGCGGGCTGGGGTAAGAGCGAGCGGCGCATCCCCTGGGGCGAGCTGGTGCAGACGGCCTACTTCGGGCGGGTCTCGCTTTCCGAGAAGGGCTTCTACGCCACGCCGCTGATCCACTACGACCGCCAGACTGGCCAGGGGCGCCCCTTCTACTACTACGCCTTCGGCGCCGCGGTGGCCGAGGTGCGCGTGGACACCCTGAGCGGCGAGTACCGGGTAGAGGGAGTCGACATCCTCCACGACGTGGGTGACTCCCTCAATCCGGCCATCGACGCCGGCCAGGTGGAGGGCGGCTTCATCCAGGGCATGGGCTGGCTCACCAGCGAGGAGCTCAGGTGGAACGAGGGCGGACGACTGATCTCCGATGGCCCGGCCACCTACAAGATCCCCACCTTCGGTGACCTGCCGCCGCGCTTCAATGTCGCGCTGATGGAGGGCCACCCCAACTCCATGGCGAGCCTCTACCGCTCCAAGGCGGTGGGCGAGCCGCCCTTCATGCTGGCCATCTCGGTATGGTCGGCGCTGCGCGACGCCCTGGCGAGCCTCACCGACTACCGCGAGTCGCCGCGGCTGGACACCCCGGCCACCCCGGAGCGGGTCTTGATGGCCGCCGAGGCGCTGCGCCACCGCGGGGAGTCGACGCCATGAGCGCCCATGCCGAGAGCTGGCATGCCGCCCTGCACCGGCTGCAGCGCGAGGGGGTGCCCCACGCCCTGGCCACCCAGGTGACCAGCGCCGGCTCCACCCCGCGGGAGCCCGGGGCGCGGATGGTGATCACCGCGGATGCCGTCTTCGATACCCTGGGTGGTGGCACCTTCGAGTGGCAGACCATCGAGGCGGCCCGCCGCCGCCTTGAGCACGGCGAGCCCGGCATGAGCCTGGAGGCCTTCAGCCTCGGCGGGCGCAGCGGCCAGTGCTGTGGCGGCTTCGTCAACGTGCTGCTCGAGGTCTTCCCGGGCAGCCCCGTGACCCTGGTGCTGTTCGGCGCCGGCCACGTCGGCCGCGAGATCGTGCGGCTGGCCGAGCCCCTGGGCTGGCAGCTCCTCTGGCACGACAGCCGCGACGACGCCTTCCCGGCCTGGGCCGACGAGATCCCGCGCCTGGAGTGCCGGCGCACCACGGACCCGACCGCCGCCGTGGCCGAGCTGCCAGCCGGCAGCCACGCCTTGGTGATGACCCATGACCACGCCGAGGATCGCGACCTGGTGGACGCCCTGCTCAAGCGCGACGACACGGCCTCGCTGGGCCTGATCGGATCGAAAAGCAAGTGGGCCAGCTTCCGCTCGCGGCTGTCAGACGCCGGCCATGACGCCGAGTCGCTGGCCCGGGTGCGCTGCCCGATCGGCATGTCGACAGGGGGGACGGGCGGCGACAAGCGCCCCTACGCCATCGCCCTGGCCACTCTCGCCGAGCTGCTGCCGCTGACCGCCGACGCTGAGCGCCCCGACCAGCGCGGCCTGGACCCCGCCGTGCTGCGTGACCTGTTCTAGCCGGCGACCCCGAACGATCCACCGAGCCGCGACAACGATGGCCAGCGGGCGCCGGGAATAGGCCGAAGAGGAGGTCATTTGCCAAGGATGGCAAATGTAGCGTCCAGGGAAGGATTCACAGCGCCTCCTCGAAGGCCTGTTGCCGGATGAGCCCGATGGCGGTAACAAACGAGCCCAAAAGATGACGAACAACGACTCGCGCGTGCTGCGCGCCGAACTGCTGAGCTTCGATGCCGACCCCGGCGACGACGATACCCCGGCACCGGGCAGCGTGCGCCACCACCCCGATGGCGCAGTATGGATCGAGAACGGCCGCATCCGCGCCGTGGACGACTACGCCGCCCTGGCCCCCGAACTGCCGCCGGGCATCGAGGTGGTCGACCACCGCGGCAAGCTGATCAGCCCCGGCTTTATCGACAGCCATGTCCACTACGTGCAGCTGGAGATCATCGCCTCCTACGGGCGACAGCTGCTCGACTGGCTGAACGACTACACCTTCCCCGAGGAGCTGCGCTTCGCCGACCCCGACCACGCCGCCGCACTCTCCGAGGCCTTCCTCGACGAGCTGCTGCGGGTCGGCACCACCACCGCCCAGGTGTTCTGCTCGAGCCACCCCACCTCGGTGGACGCCTTCTTCGCGGCGAGCCACCGCCGCGGCCTCTGCATGCTGGCCGGCAAGGTGCTGATGGACCGCCACGCGCCTGAGGGGCTCACCGACGATGTCGTGGGCGGCATCCGCGACAGCGAGCGTCTGATCAGCGACTGGCACGGCAAGGGGCGGCTAGGCTACAGCCTGACCCCGCGCTTCGCCCCCACCTCCACCCGCGCGCAGCTCGACGCCACAGGCGCGCTGCTGCGCAACGACGAAAGCCTCTGGCTGCAGACCCACCTCGCCGAGAACACCGGCGAGCTCGACTGGGTAGCCGAGCTCTTCCCCGGCAGCCGCGACTACCTCGAGGTCTACGAGCGCTCCGGCCTGGTGGGGCCGCGCAGCACCTTCGCCCACGGCATCCACCTCGACCAGGAGATGCGCGGGCGGCTCGCCGAGCGCGGCGCCAACCTCGCCTTCTGCCCCAGCTCCAACCTCTTCCTGGGCAGCGGGCTCTTCGACCGCCAGGCCGCCCGGCAGATGGGGCTCAATGTCACCTACGCCAGTGACGTGGGGGGCGGCACCGACCTCTCGGGGCTCGCCACGCTCAAGGCCGCCTACCAGGTGGGCCAGCTGCGCGGCCAGCCGCTCACCGCCTGGCAGGGCCTCTATGGCCTGACCCTGGGCAACGCCCGGGCGCTCTCGCTGGATGACCGCATCGGCCGCCTGGCGCCGGGCATGGATGCCGACCTGGTGGTGCTCGACCCCGCCGCCACGCCACTGCTGGCGCGGCGCACCGCGCGCAGCCGGAGCCTGGCCGAGACCCTCTTCGCGCTGATGATGATGGGCGACGACCGTAGCGTGGCCGAGACCTGGGCAGGCGGCCGGCTCCAGCATCAGCATGACTAGGCACTATTGGCGATGGCGGGCGGCATCCACCAGCCGGAACAGGATCAGGGCGGCGACCACGGCGACCACCAGCATCGGCAGGCGATAGTCGGCCCGGGTCAGGATCCACAGGTGGGTGGCAGCCAGCGCCGCCGAGACGTAGACCAGGCGATGCAGCCAGTGCCAGGCGCGCTCCCCCATGGCCTGACGCACTCGCCGGAAGGAGGTGAGCGCCAGGGGCACCAGCAACACAAGGCCCACCACTCCGTAGCGCACATAGGGAAGGTCCTGCATGTCGTGCCAGATCCACTCCCAGGCCCAGTATTGTTCCAGCCCCATCCACGCCAGGGCGTGGGCACAGAGCCAGGCGAAGGCCCATAGCCCCACCTGGCGTCGAGCGATCATGATGCCTACCCAGCCGGTGAGCCGGAAGGCGGGGCTGAAGGCGATGGTGGCCAGCAGCAGGGCCAGGCCGATGCGCCCGGTCAGGTGCACCATCGCCTCCTCGGGGACGACGCCGAGGTCATCCTGCCCCCAGCGCCAGGCGAGCCACAGCGCCGGCAGCAGGCCGGACGTCAGCACCAGCAGGCGGAACATCAGCACCGGGCCCTTGGCGATCGACATGCGACTCCCCGTCGTCAGAAGTGCTCGTTCAGGTCCATACCGGCGTAGAGCCCGGCGACCTCCTCGGCATAGCCGTTGAACATCAGCGTCTCGCGCTTGCCGCGCTCGCCGATACGCCGCTCCCGGGCCTGGCTCCACCGCGGGTGATCCACCTCGGGATTGACGTTGGCGTAGAAGCCATACTCCTCGGGGTTCTGCTCCATCCAGGCGCTCACCGGCCGCTCCTCGGTGAGGGTGATGCGCACCACCGCCTTGATGCTCTTGAAACCGTACTTCCAGGGCACCACCAGGCGGATCGGTGCGCCGTTCTGGTTGGGCATCACCTCGCCGTACATGCCCACCGCCAGCAGGGTAAGCGGATGCATCGCCTCGTCGATACGCAGCGCCTCACGGTAGGGCCAGTCGAGGATCGAGCTCTTCTGGCCACGCAGGTTCTCGGGGTCATGGATCGACTCGAAGTGCACGTAGCGGGCCCTTGAGGTGGGAGCATGGCGCTTGAGCAGGTCGGCCAGCGGGAAGCCGACCCAGGGAATCACCATGGACCACGCCTCGACGCAGCGCAGCCGATAGATACGCTCCTCCAGGGTCTCACGCTTCAGCACCTCCTCCAGCGCCAGGGTGCCGGGCTTGCCCACCTCGCCATCGATGGTGAGTGACCAGGGGTCGGTAATCAGCTTGTGGGCATAGACCTCGGGATCACTCTTGCGGACCCCGAGCTCGTAGAAGTTGTTGTAGGCGGTGGCATCCTTGCGGTGCGTAAGGGTCTCGCCACCGGCGAATCCACGTGATGGCAGGTCGCCTTCGAGCCTGTCGGCCAGGCTCTCCTGCCAGGCGTAGGCGCTGCTCGGCAGCAGCAGCCCCGGCGCCAACGCCGCGGCGCCCAGGGCCGCCCCGCCCTGGATAAAGCGCCGTCGCTGGCGAAACAGCTCTCTTGGCGTCACCTCGGATTCGGCAATGACGGGGTAGCGGTAACGGGCCATGGCATCTCTCCCATAGGAAGGAATATCGCGCCAGCTTCCATGACCCGGCGTGACCGGTCCAGACGGCAATCCCTATCGGGGCAATTTCTTGATGCAGGTCAAGCAACCCCCTTGTCCGACCGTTGTACTGGGTTGATTAGTATCAGGCCAGCTGCCTAACTGGCTGATAGAACGTTAACCATCGATTAACGGCTTCACTGCCTGACGGGTCATTACACAAAGGGGAATCATCATGTACAACAAGCGCCTGCTGGCCACGGCCGTCACCATCGGTTCGGCCCTCGCCATCTCGACCCCGGCCCTGGCCGATGACGGCCTCGGCGACTATCGCGACCGCTTCGAACCGCTGCCGCACCTGCCGGCGATTCCGGCGGACAACTCCCTCACCGACGCCAAGGTGGAGCTCGGTAACATGCTGTTCTTCGAGCCACGCATCTCCTCCAGCGGGGTGATCAGCTGCGCCACTTGCCATAACCCGGCGCTGGGCTGGACCGACCGTATCCCGCGGGCCACCGGCCACGACGGCCAGATCGGCGAGCGCAACACCCCCACGGTGCTCAACTCCGGCTTCCTGGGCTCGCAGTTCTGGGATGGCCGCGAGCCGGACCTGGAGGGCCAGGCAGTCGGTCCCATCGAGGCCGACGTGGAGATGGCCATGGATCTGGATCAGGCCCTGGAGCGCCTGGAGGGGTTCGAGGTCTACGAGCAGAAGTTCGCCGCGGCCTTCCCGGACGATGAGGACCCGATCAGCGCCGATAACCTGGCCCACGCCATCGCCAGCTTCGAGCGCACCCTCAATACCCCGGACTCGCCCTTCGACCGTTACCTGCACGGCGATCTGGACGCCCTGAGCGACCAGCAGAAGGACGGCATGGTGGCCTTCGTGGACAACGGTTGCATCGCCTGCCACCGCGGCCCGGCGCTGACCGACAGCCAGTTCCACCGCATCCAGGTACCCGGCTCCACCGATGTCGGCCGCTTCGACGTCACCGGCGAGGAGAGCGACCGCCATCGCTTCCGCACCCCGACCCTGCGCAACGTGGCAGTCACCTACCCCTACATGAACAACGGCGCCACCGAGACCCTCGAGGAGGCCGTGGCCATCATGGGTAAGGAGATGCTGGGTCGCGACTTCGAGGAGCAGACCATCGCCGACATCACCGCCTTCCTGCACAGCCTGACCGGCGAGCAGCCAGACTACGAGGTGCCGGCCCTGCCGTGACCCTGGCGCCGGGCTGTTGCGGCCCGGCCCTTGAGGAACATGGAATGCAACGCGGCCCCGAGGAGCTGTCCCGGGGCCGCGTCGTGTTTCGCGACCGTGTTACACCACTCGTCGTGAGGTAGTGTGCGAGCCAGCGCCTACGCCTCGGCCAGCAGCCGGCGCAGCTCGTCGCGGCGGGCCTCGTCGACGAAGGCCGCCTCGATGGCGTTGCCGGCCAGGCGGCGGAAGGTGGCCTCGTCCCAGCCGAAGGCACGCTGGCAGGCGAGGAAGTTCTCCAGCATGCCACCACCGAAGTAGGCCGGGTCATCGGAGTTGAGGGTGACATTGAGCCCCTCGGCGAGCAGGCGCGGCAGCGGGTGATCCTCGAGGCGTTCGACCACCTTGAGGCGCACATTGGAGAGCGGGCAGACGGTGAGTACCGTCTGCTCATCACGCAGCCGGGCGACCAGCTCGGGATCCTCCAGGCAGCGCACCCCGTGGTCGATGCGACACACGCCGAGGTGGTCAAGTGCCCCGCGGATATAGGCGGGAGGCCCCTCCTCGCCGGCATGGGCCACCCGCGGGATACCCAGGCACCGGGCCCGCTCGAATACCTCGGCAAACTTCTCCGGCGGGTTGCCCTGCTCGGCGCTGTCCAGCCCCACGGCGTCGAGCATCTCCCAGTAGGGGGCGGCCTCCTCCAGCACCTTGAGCGCCTCGTCGGCGTCGCGGTCGCGCAGGAAGGCCATGATCAGGGCGGTGGAGAGCCCCAGTTCGCGGGCGGCCTCACGTCGCGCCAGGGAGAGCCCCTCCATCACCACCTGAAGCTCGATGCCACGCGCCAGGTGCGCCTGGGGGTCGAAGTGCATCTCCACGTGAACCACCCCCTCGGCGTGGGCGCGTCGGAAGTAGTCCATGGCCAGGTCGTGGAAGTCCTGGGCGGTCTGCAGCACGCTCATGCCCTGGTAGTAGAGGTCCAGAAAGGACTGCAGGTCCGAGAAGTCGTAGGCGGCGCGCACATCCTCCACCGTGGCATAAGGCAGCGCGATCCCGTTGCGCTCGGCCAGGGCGAACATCAGCTCGGGCTCCAGCGAGCCCTCGATATGCAGGTGCAGCTCGGCCTTGGGCAGGCGGGTCAGGAAATCACGCATGGTTCGTCTCGCTCTCCTCGGATCCTATCATCACATCCTGATAGAAAGCGGGCCGCCGCGCAAAGCCCCGGCCGTCAACGCCCTCTTGAGCGTATCAACGCCCTCATGGCAGCCGGCGCAGGGTCTCGGCCAGCGCCTCGCGCCGCCGCTCTCGCTCCTGCTCGGCGCGCTGGCGCTGATCCTCCAGCTCGGCAATGCGCTCCTCCTGGGCCTTGAGGTCGGCCAGGTAGCGCTGGCCGAGCTCGTTGTCGGTACCCACCACCGCCAGGTTGTCGCGGATGCGAGCCTGGCCCTCGCCGGCCCGCCCGAGCCCTTGCTCGATACGCTCGAGTTCACGCTCCACCTCGGCCAGGGCCCGGCGCCGCTCCAGCACCGCCTCCAGCTGCGCGGCGGTATCCCCCTCGGCGGCATCGCGCCACTCCACCAGTTGCGCCACTCCGGCATCGACCAGGGCCACGCTCTGGCGGCGAGTCAGCGTCTCCAGGGCCTCCACCTCGCCACTCTCACCGGCGGCCAGGGTCAGTGCCAGGCGACGATGGTTCGGCGTGCTCTCGACCAGGGCGTCGGAGGCAAACTCCCACCCCTCGCGGCGCGGATGCTCGATCAGCACCTCACGGCTCTCGCGGGCATCGTTTTCCACGGCATAGCGGGTCAGGCGCCGGGACTGGTGGGTGACGCGCAGCGCGCCGTCGACGATCACCATTCGCTCGAGCCGCTCCTCGGGACGGGTGCTCTCCACCACCCGCACCTGGCGGTCGGCGGCGAAACTGGCCAGCCGCGACTCACCGGCCGGGATGCCGGGCAGGTTGACGTCCCCGACGTGGCCGACCCGAGCCTCGTAGACGGTCACCAGGCCGGGCGGCAGCCAGGCATCGGTGGTGTTCTCCAGGCGAACCGCAGCCACCGGATGGCGCTCGCCGCGCTCGGGCTGGTAGAGCGACACGCGCCGAGCGGGCACCTCGGCGTCGATATAGGGCAGCGACAGGGTGCGCCCCGCGGCGAGGTCGACCGCGTCGGGCAGCCGCCAGGTGGCGGCAGTCGCGCTCTCGACCACTTCGGGACGCGATGCCGGAGCCGCCGGCGCCGCTACGCTGCGGCTCACCGCCGCATCACCATAGGCCATCATGGATTCGGCCTTGGCACCCCCCAGGGAATCCATGGCACCCTCGTCGGGCCGCACCGGGGCGGTGGCATCGGCGCTGACCGGCACCTCCGGCCGAGACGCCCAGTAGCGCTCCAGCAGGCGCTGGGTCAGGGTCACCGGGGCGCCGCTGGAGAGGGTCAGGGCCACGTCATCCCAGTCGCTGCCGCTGGCGTTCTCGACCACCGACCAGGCCTGCAGACGCGCGGCGTCATCGGCCTCGAGCAGAAGGCGGTAGGCGCTCTTCCATACCGGGGCGGCCACCACATAGGTCAGCGACACCTCGCGCTCACCCTCGCCATCGAGCTCGATGGCGATGCGGCGCATCTCCTCGGTGCGTGCCCGACCGCTGACCTCGGCGGCCTCGCCCAGGCGTTCACGCAGGGCACTATCCAGTACCTCCAGCCGCGCATCATCTCCCAGGCGCAGCGTCGCCACGCCACCCTCGGCATCGAGCAGCGAAAGGGTGCGTACGCGGTGCCCCTCCTCGTCGGGTTCGCTCTCCGCCACCCCCAGCAGCAGCCCCTCGAGGCGCTGACCGCCGGAGCTGACCCGCACCTCCACGCCCTGCAGGGTCGCGGCCAGGCGGGCCACCGAGCCCAGGTCATCGGGACCGAAGGGTAGCCGACGGAAGGTCTCCTCCAGGGTCGCCAGGCCATCGAGGCTGAGGCCCCGGATGCGGCCACCGGGGTCCCGGACGACGAGGCTCTTGAGTACATCGTTGACCTGCTCGAGGGGCACCTCCAGGTAGAGGGTCCCGTCGCCGTCCAGGCGAGCGCTGCGCTGAACCTCGGCCAGGCCACCGGAGGAGAGGGTCACCGCCTCCACCGGCAGCTCCTCGGCCAGGACCGAGCCCAGTGGCCACACGGTGACCAGGGCGGCGGCGATACGAAGCGTGGAGTGGCGGCGATCTCGCCGGGTGGCTGCGTCCCTGACACGCATGGTCGTCTCCTTGGGTAGGCCGATTCGAAAAAAACTGGTTCAGGTATAGCCTGCCAGCCGGCCTTCGACCAGCGTCAGGCGCCGATCGATCCCCGGCGGGTCGAAAGCCCCGTCATCCAGCTGGTGCATCAGGAAGATCACGCTGCGCCCGGCCAGCCAGGCATCCAGGCGCGGCTTGAGGCGTGCCACGGTGCCGGCGTCCAGCCCGGCGAAGGGTTCGTCGAGCAGCACCAGATCGGGGTCCAGCAGGTGCAATCTTGCCAGGGCGAGGCGCCGCGCCTGACCGCCGGAGAGGCGCCGGCCACCCTCGCCCACCCGTGTCGCAAGCCCTTCGGGAAGGGCCTCCGCCCAGGCCGCCAGCTCGACCCAGGCCAGCGCCGCCCACAGCTCGCCCTCCACCGCATCGGGCCTGGCCAGGCGTAGGTTGGCGGACAGGCTGTCATCGATCAGGTCGATGCGCTGGGTCAGCGCCGCCACGCGGCGACGCAGTTCGGCCTCGGGCCAGGCCGGGAGCGCCACCCCGCCCAGCCGGATCTCGCCGCCGGAGGGCTGGAGCTGGCGCAGCAGCAGCGCCGCCACGCTCGACTTGCCTGCCCCCGAGGCACCGCACAGCGCCAGCCTCTCGCCGGGCTCCAGGCGCAGCGAAAGCCCCTCGAGGGCCGCCAGGGGCGCCCCGGGGTAGTGCAGCGAGACGCCCTGCACTGCGACCGAGAGGGGCCCGGGAGGTGGCGGCTCACCCGCCGTCGCTTCGCTCCTGCCCGCGGCCTGGCGCAGGCCGCTGAGCCTAGCTGCCGCGCCACGGGTGGCCCCCAGCCAGGTGAAGGCGGCGGGAAGCCCGGCCAGCGCCTCGCTCATGGCCAGCACCGCCAGGGGCATCATCACCGCCAGGGGGCCCGAGAGTGCCCCGGCCTGCCAGGCCGTGGCGGCGAGCCAGAGCGCGGCGAGCGCCGCCGCCCCGACCAGCAGGACAGACAGGGCATTGCCCAGCGCTACCAGGGTGCCGAGCCGACGCTGGTCACGGTAGAGCCCGGCCTCCAGGGTCTCGAGGCGCCGACGCTGAGCGTCCAGGGCTCCGTAGGCCTCGAGCTCCGCCAGCCCCTGCAGCTGTTCCACGAGGCGCCCTCTCAGCGCCTCGCGGTCCTCGACCTGGCGCCGGCTGGCGGCCATGCCCAGGCGAGCCTGGCCGACCACCAGCCAGGCCCAGCCGACCAACAGCAGACCACCCGCGGCGAGTCCCGCCGCCGGCGCCCACAGGGCGAGGAAGCCTGCCAAGCCGAGGATCGCCAGCAGCGCCACCGCGGCGGGTGCCAGCAGGCGCAGGAAGAGGCTGTCCAGGGCGTCGATATCGGCGGTCAGCCGGTTGAGCCAGTCGCTGGCGCGACGCTGCGCCAGGGCATGGGCGTCGAGGCCGGCGACCACAGCGAACAGTCGCCCGCGCAGGTCCGCGAGCAGGCGCAGCACCGTGTCGTGGTTGTAGAGCCGCTCCAGGTAGCGAGCCACGGTACGGGTCACCGCAAAGGTGCGGATGCCGCCCCCCGGCAGGTAGACATCCAGGCGCGCCGCCACGCCTGCGGCCAGCAGTAGCCCGGTGAGACCGGTGGCGGTGATGAACCAGCCAGACAGCGCCAGCAGGCCGATGGCGGAGACCAGGGTCAACGCCATCAACCCCGCCCCGCCAGCCAGCCGTCCTCGATGGCGAGCCAGCATGGCCAGCCAGGGCGCGAGCTCAGACAGCAGGCCTCGATGGCCCTCGCCGGGTCGACTCATGGCGATGCTCCTGTGTCTGTCTCCAGTGCCAGGCACCGGTCGGCCAGCGCCATCAGCGCCGGATGGTGGGTGGCGATGACCAGGCAGCGGCCCTGCTCGGCGAGCTCACCAAGTGCGGCGATGACCCGCGCCTCGGTATCGGCGTCGAGACTCGCCGTGGGCTCGTCGAGCAGCACCAACGGGGCGTCGGACAGGAAGATCCTGGCCAGTGCCAGGCGTTGGGCCTGCCCGCCGGAGAGCCCGGCGCCGCGCTCCCCCACGACGGTGGCCAGGCCTTCCGGCAGCCGCGCCAGCAACTCGCCCAGGCCGGCATGCTGCAGCGCCGCGACCAGGCGGGCATCGTCCGCCTCTGGGGCGGCCAGGCGCAGGTTGTCGGCCAGGCTACCCTGGATCAGCAGCGGGCGCTGGTCCATCCAGGCGAAAGTCAGGCCCGGGGCCGTCCGCCTCCGCCCCTCGTTTGGGCCCAGGAAGCCGGCAAGCAGCTGCAGCAGCGTGGACTTCCCCCCGCCCGAGGGAGCGGTGACCGCCACCACCTCGCCGGGCACCAGCGTCAGGTCCAGGGGCCCCAGCACGCGACCGCGCCCGGGGTAGTCGACGCAGGCGCCCTCGAGGCGCACCAGCTCCCCCGTCGGCGCCGGATCGGTCTTCTCGGACACGCCACGCAGCGACTCGACATCCGCGTCGAGCAGCGCCACCAGGCCATCGGCCGCCCCCAGGGCCGCGGCACGGTCGTGATAGTGCTGGGAGAGCACGCGCAGCGGCTGGAAGAACTCCGGGGCGAGCAGCAGCACCAGCAGGCCGCTGTAGAGGGTCAGCTCGGGCGAGGGGCCATAGCCGATATAACCGAGCAGGCCGAAGCCGACATAGATCGCCACCACGGCGATGGCCACCGAAGCGAAGAACTCCAGCACCGCCGAGGAGAGGAAGGCCACGCGCAGGGTGCGCAGGCTGCGGCGGCGATAGTCATCGGCGGCGGCATGGACCTCGTCGGTCGCCTCCCGGGTGCGACCGAAGAGCTGCAGGGTGCTGACCGCCCGGACCCGGTCGATGAAGTGGCCGGAGAGCCGCGATACCGCCTCGAACTGCTCACGATTGAGGCGCTCGGCCCCCATGCCCACCAGGGCCATGAACAGGGGGATCAGCGGTGCCGAGAGCACCAGGAAGAGCGCCGCCAGCCAGTCGAGCCAAGCCACTGCGGCGAGCACCAGCAGCGGCTGGATGATCGCGAGGAGCCGCTGGGGTCGATAGCGCGCCACATAGCCGTCCAGCGCCTCCACCTGCTCGACCAGCTGGCTGGCCAGAGACGCCGAGTGGCGTGAGGCAAGCCCCGCCGGTCCCAGGCGCGCCAGGTGATCGAGCAGTTCGGCACGTACCCGATGACGCAGGGCCAGGCTGGCGGCAACTCCCAGGCGCTCCTGGGCGAAAAGCGCCAGGCTGCGTACCCCCAGCAGCCCCAGCATGCCCAGCGCCAGGGGAGCCAGGTCGAAGACCGGCACCTCGGCGACAAGCAGTTCGCTGACGAAGCGGGCGAGCAGCGCCAGCTGCCCCAGGGTCGCCAGGGTGGCGGCCATCCCGGCGGCGACCGCCAGGCCGAGGCGAACACGCTCCGCGGCGGCATGCGCGGCCAGCCACCGGGACGCGTCCCCGGTGGCATTGCGGCGATCGGCCACCGCCTAGTGGTAGCCGTCGCCGGGACGGACCTTGCCGCGGAACACCCAGTAGGTCCAGGCGGTGTAGGCCAGGACGATGGGGATCACGAAGAGCACGCCGATCAGCAGGAAGAGCTGCGACTCGGGCGCCGAGGCGGCATCCCAGATCGTGTAGTTGGGAGGCACGATCACCGGCCACTTGCTGGCCACCAGGCCCAGGTAGGTGAAGATGAACAGCCCCAGGGTGGCGATGAACGGCTGGCCCTCCTGGCGACGGTAGACCGCCATCACCAGCCAGGCGGCACAGGCCAGAGCCAGGGTCGGCAGAATCCAGATCAGGTGGATATGGTTGAACCAGCGCTCGAACACCGCGGGGTCCACCAGCGGCGTCCAGAAACTGATCATGGCGAAGGCGGATAGCACCGCCAGCAGCAGGGCCGGGGTGATGCGATAGGCCCAGCGCTGCACCTCGCCTTCCGACTTGAGGATCAGCCAGGTGGCACCGAGCAGCGCATAGCCCGTCATCAGGCTGATGCCGGTGAGCACCGCGAAGGGGGACAGCCAGTCCAGGGCACCGCCTACGAACACGAAGTCCTCCACCGGGAAGCCCTCGATATAGGCACCCACCACGGCCCCCTGGGCGAAGGCGGCCACCGCGGAGCCCCAGCAGAAGGCGCGGTTCCACCACACCCGGTTGCGCCGCGACTTGAAGCGGAACTCGAAGGCTATGCCGCGGAAGATCAGCCCGGCCAGCATCAGGAAGACCCCGATATAGAGCGCCGGCAGGTAGACCGAATAGACCAGCGGGAAGGCGCCCAGCAGGCCGGCCCCACCCAGCACCAGCCAGGTCTCGTTGCCGTCCCACACCGGGGCCACGGAGTTCATCATCACGTCCCGGGCCTCCTCGTTCGGCGCGAAGGGATAGAGGATGCCGAGGCCGAGGTCGAAGCCATCCATGAGCACATACATGATCACGCCGAAGCCGATGATCAGCGCCCAGATCACGGAGAGGTCGAAGGATTCCATGTCACTGCCTCCAGGTCGGTGCCGCATCGTCATCGAAGCGGGCGTTGGCTGCCGAGAAGGGACGCTTGGCGTGATGGGCCTCGCCGGAATCATCCCCCGATTCGGGCAACATGCCCTGGCGTACCACGCGGGTCAGGTAATAGAGGCCGCAGGCGAACACCACGGCATAAACCGCCATGTAGCCGAGCAGGGTAAACAGCGCCATGCCGCCGGTCAGAGACGGAGTCACGCCCTCGGCATGGGTCATGACACCGTAGACCAGCCAGGGTGCGCGTCCGGTCTCGGTGACGAACCAGCCGGCCAGCACCGCGACGAAGGGCGTCACGCTCATCACGCGCAGCGTCTGCAGGAAGCCGCGATGCCGATAGACGCGGCCTCCGCGGCGCAGCCACAGACCGACCAGGGCGACACCGATCATCAGGAAGCCCAGCCCCACCATGACCCGGAACGACCAGAACACCAGCCACACCGGCGGCTGCTCCTCCGGCGGCACCTCGCTGATGCCCGGCACCTCGCCATCGGCATGGTGGGTCAGGATCAGGCTCGCCAGGCTGGGAATGCCGATCTCGAAGAGATTCTCCTGGGCCAGCTGGTCGGGCCAGGCGGCCAGCAGCAGCGGCACGTTGGGCCCGGTCTCCCAGTTGCCCTCCATGGCGGCCACCTTGGTGGGCTGGTGCTCCAGGGTATTGAGGCCGTGGAAGTCGCCGATCACCGCCTGGGCGGGGGTCAGCACCAGCAGCAGCCACAGGCACATGGATAGCGCCCGGCGGTTGGCCTCGACGTCACGGCCGATCAGCAGGTACCAGGCGCTGACACCCGCCACCACGAAGCCACCGGTGACGAATGACGCCATCACCTTGTGCGAGAAGCGCCACGGGAAGGAGGGATTGAAGATCGCCGCCGCCCAGTCGGTGATATGGAAGCGGCCATCGATCAGTTCGGCACCGGCCGGGGTCTGCATCCAGCTGTTGGCGGAGAGGATCCAGAACGAGGAGATGAAGGTGCCCAGCGCCACCATGATCGAGGCGAACAGGTGCACCCCCTGGGGCACCTTGCCGCGACCGAACAGCAGTACCCCGAGGAAGGCCGCCTCCAGGAAGAAGGCCGTGACCACCTCGTAGCTGAGCATCGGCCCCATGAAGTTGGCGGTGGCATAGGAGAAGTTGCTCCAGTTGGTGCCGAACTGGAAGGACATCACGATGCCCGACACCACCCCCATGCCGAACACCACGGCGAAGACCCGCGTCCAGAACAGCGCAAGGCGGTCCCAGGCGGGATTTTCGGTCTTGTAGAAGAGGCCGTTGAGCACGGCGATATAGGACGCCAGGCCGATGGTGAACACCGGGAAGATGGCGTGGAAGGAGACCACGAAGGCGAATTGCAATCGCGACAGCAGGAGAGGATCCAATTCCATGACGCTTGCCTCGTTACGCAGGTAACTCGAGAAGGTCGCAAGGGATGCGGATGCGCCGCTGGCGCATTGTGCTTCGGGAACCGACAGCCGCCGGTACCGTGACGCATTCCTCCTGGACACCAAGGGGACAGGCAAAGCCTAGCAGGCCCGAGAAAAATGAGGAGCGCTCCTTAAATAACCCGGACAGCTAAGCTTATTCCTTTCCCAAGATCAGCATACGCCTATTCGCCACTGAGCGGACAGCGCTGGCAACGCTTTCCGGGGTGTCTCGTTGTCGCAGCCTGCCTCAGCCGGCACCGCCGCTGATCACCAGGTTCACCATCCAGCCAGTGTAGGCGATGAACATCGAGAGCAGCACCGCCCCTTCATAGCGGTTGATGCGTCCCTCGCGCCCCCGCCAGCCCATGGCGAACACCCCCAGCAGGACCGTCATGACGGTCATCAGGCTCCAGTCGCGCAGCAGCACCTCACTGCCCACCTCGATGGGATGAATCACCGCCGCGAGGCCCACCACGCCCAGGGTGTTGAAAAGGTTGGAGCCGACCACGTTGCCCAGCACCAGGTCGTGCTCACGGCGACGCAGTGCGCTGATCGACGAGGCGAGTTCGGGCAGCGAGGTGCCCACCGCCACCACGGTCAGGCCGATGATCAGGTCGCTGACCCCGAAGCCCTGGGCAATGGCCACGGCCCCCCACACCAGCACGCGCGAGCTGATCACCAGCAGCACCAGGCCGACACCGGTCCAGATCAGGCCGACCTTCAGGCTCATGGGGTGGACCTGCAGGCTCTCCTCGGTCTCGGCGGCCAGCGGGTCCGCGCCCTCGCCGCGGGCCCGCCAGATGCTGACACCCATGAAGGCGGCCAGCAGCACCAGCAGCAGCCCCCCCTCCAGGCGACCGATCATGCCTCCCCACATCAGCAGTGCCGAGAGAAGCGTCACCGCCCCCAGCACCGGCAGTTCGCGACGCACCACCGAGGAGTGCACCGCCAGCGGTGAGACCAACGCCACCAGTCCCAGGATCAGGCCGATGTTGGCGATATTGGAGCCGTAGGCGTTGCCCAGCGCCAGGCCGGGATTGCCCTGCCCCGCCGCCAGCGCCGAGACCACCAGCTCAGGCGCGGAGGTGCCGAAACCGATCACCAGCATGCCGATAAGCAGGGGGGAGAGCCCCAGGCGCGCGGAGGTCGCCGCCGCACCATCGACGAAGCGCTCGGCGCTCCACACCAGCAGGATCAATCCTGCCACTACCGCCACTGCGGGTAGGATCATCGTATCGTTCCCGTTACATTCAGGTTTGCATGTTGGAATATGGTAGTGCCCGCGGGGACGTGTCACACTTTCCACCTGCCCACGGCCCGGCGAGTGTACGCCGGCGCCCGGCATCGAGTGAAGCCGAGCCCCTGGAGAGACGACGCCCCTTGGCCACGCCCCCCCTGCGCATCCGCCACCGCCTGACCTCCCCGCAGCTGCTGCAGGGCGAAGCGCCGCGGATCGAACGCACACCGCCGGAGAGTCGCGCGCGACGACGCCTGCGCGCCTGCGAGGAGTGCGACTGGGTGGTGGCACTACCGCCACTGCGTCCCGGCGAGAAGGCCGACTGCCCGCGCTGTGGGCATACCCTCGTCAAGCGCCATTTTCGCCCCGCCCAGCGCAGCATGGCCCTGGCCCTGGCGGCCCTCATGGCGCTGGGGCTGGCGCTCGCCTTCCCCTTCCTCAGCTTCAGCGTGGGCGGCATCGGCAATCGGATCGAGCTGAGCCAGACCGCCACTACCCTGATCGGCTTCCACCAGCCGGTGGTGGGTGGCGCCGTGATAATGACCATCGTGGTGCTGCCGGCGGTCTACCTGGCCGGGGTGATCTGGCTGCAGCTGGGCCTGCTGCGCGACGACCCGCTGCCGGCCAGTCGCACCATCGCCCGTTCGCTTGCCCACCTCAATCCCTGGATGATGGCCGATGTCTTCATCATTGGTGCCCTGGTCAGCCTGATCAAGATTGCCGGGATGGCCGACATCGACCTCGGCGTGTCGTTCTGGTCATTCTGCGCCTTCGCCCTGCTGCTGCTGATGACCACCCAGTCGCTGGATGCCGACTGGATGTGGTTCTCCCTGGCCGGTGAACCCCGCGCCCCGGAGGGCACCCGAACCGGGGAGACCGCCGCCCCCCAGCGACTATCCGGCTGCCACACCTGCGGCCTGATCGGCCGCCTCGATGCCGACGGCCATGGCCGCTGTGACCGCTGTGGCGAGGCGCTGCATGCCCGCCACCCCCATAGCGTGCAGCGGACCTGGGCACTACTCGCCGGCGCCTCGATCATGTATATCCCGGCCAATGTCTATCCCATCATGACCACCACCAGCCTGGGCCAGAGCTCACCCTCCACCATCGTCGGCGGGGTGGTGGAGCTGATCCAGATGGGCTCCTGGCCGGTGGCTGCGATCATCTTCATCGCCAGTGTGATCGTGCCGGTGGGCAAGCTGGTGGCCCTGGCCTGGCTGTGCCTGGTGGTTCGCCGCAGCAACGAGCTCAATGCGGCCACCCGCACCCGGCTCTACCGGATCACCGAGTTCATCGGTCGCTGGTCGATGATCGATGTCTTCGTCGTCGCCATCCTGGTAGCACTGATACGCGCCGGCTCACTGATGTCCATCGAACCGGGGCCCGCCGCCCTGGCCTTCGGCGCCGTGGTGGTGATCACCATGGTGGCCGCCATGACCTTCGATCCGCGCCTGCTCTGGGACAGCCCGCTGCCGCGCAGCGAGCGATCGCCACGCACGTCCGCCCCCGATGGGCGACACCCGGAAGGAAACTCTGGATGAGTGAAGACACACCGCATCACGACGACGCCTCCGACACTCTCAACCGCGCCAGGGCCACGCCCCAGGCACGCTTCTCGCCGATCTGGATCGTGCCCATCGTGGCGCTGCTGATCGGGGCCTGGCTGGTATGGGACAACTACCGCAGCCGCGGCCCGCAGATCACCCTGACCATCGGCAACGCCGAGGGCATCGAGGCCGGCAGCACCCTGATCAAGACCCGCAACGTGGAGGTGGGCCGGGTCGAACAGGTGCACCTCTCCGAGGACCTCTCCACGGCGGTGATCACCGCTCGCATGAGCCCCGGCAACGAGGCAATGCTGGTCGAGGATAGCCAGTTCTGGGTGGTCAAGCCGCGTGTCGGTCGCGAGGGCATCAGCGGGCTGGGTACCGTGCTCTCCGGCGCCTATCTCCAGCTGCAGCCAGGCGAGAGCGAGATCGAGTCCCGCGAGTTCGAGGTCAGTGACCAGCCTCCGGTGGCACCGGCCGGCGCCGCGGGCCTGCGCATCAACCTGATCAGCCAGCTGGGCAACTCGCTGCGCATCGGCGACCCGGTCACCTACCAGGGCTACACCGTGGGCCGCGTCGAGGAGGCCACCTTTGACGCCACTACCCGGCGCATGCAGCATCGCGTGTTCATCGAGGCCCCCTACGACAGCCTGGTCACCGAAAGCACCCGCTTCTGGTCGGCCAGCGGCATCGATCTGCGCCTGGATTCCGAGGGCTTCCGGGTCAACGTCGAATCCTTCGAGGCCCTGCTGGGTGGTGGCGTCACCTTCGGCGTGCCCGAGGACCTGCCACTGGGCGGCACGGTGGAGGCCGACACCACCTTCAACCTCTACCCGGACGAGGACACCGCGCGCCAGGGTACCTTCAACCGCTACCTGGAGTTCGTGCTGCTGGTCGATGACTCGGTGCGGGGCCTCTCCAAGGGTGCCCCGGTGGAGTTCCGCGGGGTCCGCGTGGGTACCGTGGCCGCCGTGCCCTGGAACTTCACCGCCGAGCAGCCCACCGGTCGCGGGGGCTTCGCCATCCCGGTGCTGATCCGCATCGAACCCCAGCGCCTGGGCATCGAGAACCAAGAGGTCGACATCGAGGAGTGGCGGGAGCGCTATGACCGCTTCTTCGAGCTGGGCCTGCGTGCCACCCTCAAGAGCGGCAACCTGCTGACCGGGGCGCTGTTCGTGGACCTCAACTTCCACCGCGACCTCGAGGACGACTACGCGCCGCTGACCTTCGCCGAACAGCGTGTCTTCCCCACCACCTCCGGCGGCTTCGCGCTGATCGAATCCCAGGTCACCGACCTGCTGGCCAAGCTCAACGACCTGGAGGTGGAGCCGCTGCTCGAGGGCCTGGATCGCAACCTGACCGCCTCCCAGGCAATGCTCGAGGAGGTACGCAGCCTCTCCACGTCACTGCGAGAAGTGGTCGAGGATCCCGGCACGCGACAGATGCCGGCCAACCTCAACGCCACCCTGACCGAGCTGCGCGGCACACTGGAGGGCCTCTCGCCCGAATCTGCGGCCTACCAGGAGCTGGTCAGCGCCGTGGAGCGTCTGGAGCGGCTGATGCGCGACCTGCAGCCGGTGGCCCGGACGCTCTCCGACAATCCACGCGCCCTGCTCTTCGACAGCCTCGATGCCGAGGATCCGCTGCCCCGCGCACCGCGCAACGACTGAGCACAAGGAGATCAGGCGATGAAAGCAAGACGATGGATCGGCGTTACCCTGATGACGGTGCTGCTGGGCGGCGCACTGGGGGGCTGCGCCAGCAGCACGCCGGCACCCGAGCGCTACACCCTGCCCGCCGCTCCGGTTCAGGACGCGGCCGGCGCCGAGGCGCGCCACCAGCTGCTGCTGGCGTCACCGCGGCTCGCCCATTACCTGGACGTGGATGGCATCGTCATGCAGGTCGACGACATCACCCTGGTGGAGGCCCGTGGGCACCAGTGGGCCGAGGCCCTGGGCCGCCAGCTGCAGCGCGCCCTGCGCGACCGCCTGGCGAACCGCCTGCCCGATACCCGGGTCATGCTCGAGGAGCCCGGGAGTCGCGAGGCCCAGGCGCTGCGCCTGGCACTGGAAATCGACCGCTTCCAGGGTCGCCACGATGGCCTGGCCGTGATCGGGGGGCGCTTTCGGCTTTATGCCCCCGACGGCAGCCTGCTCGCCATGCACAGCCTGGACGTGGAGAGCGTCCTTGCGGCCGACGGCTATCCGGCGCTGGTGCGCGCGCTGGGCCGTGGCTGGGACGAGGTGGCCGAGCGGCTCGCCGAGGTCATTGAGCAGGAGCGCCCGCAAGAATAGCTGCGTCGCGGCCACCGATCTGGCATAATAGCGCTCGCGGCACATCAGCGAGTCCCTCCTGCCGCGCCCTGACCCCCGAATTTTATACGCCCCGGCCCGGGACTGGTCACGCGCGACTGCGTGACACGGCCGAGGCGTTCTGCGGAGACCGCATGACCTTTTCCGACCTCGGCCTGCGTGCCGAACTGCTGAGTGCCGTCGAGGCACAAGGCTATACCACCCCGACCCCGATCCAGCTCAAGGCGATTCCCGCCGTGCTCAAGGGCGGCGACCTTCTCGCCAGCGCCCAGACCGGGACCGGCAAGACCGCGGGCTTCACCCTGCCGATGCTGCAGCGCCTGGCCGACGGCCCGCGCCCCGGCAAGCGCCAGGTGCGCGCCCTGGTGCTGACACCGACCCGCGAACTGGCCGCCCAGGTGGGCGAGAGCGTGGCCGACTATGGGCGCCACCTGACCCTCAAGAGCCACGTGATCTTCGGCGGCGTGGGCCAGCAGCCCCAGGTGGACGCGATTCGTCCGGGCCTGGATGTGCTGGTTGCCACCCCGGGACGCCTGCTCGATCTGCAGCAGCAGAAGCACGTCGACCTGTCGAAAGTCGAGATCCTGGTGCTCGACGAAGCCGATCGCATGCTCGACATGGGCTTCATTCACGACATCAAGAAGATCCTGCGGGTACTGCCCGAGAAGCGCCAGAACCTGCTCTTCTCGGCGACTTTCTCCAACGAGATCCAGGCGCTGGCGAACAAGCTGCTCGACGATCCCGAGATGATCGAGGTCGCCCGCCGCAACACCACCGCCGAGCTCGTCGACCAGGCGATCTATCGTGTCGACCGCGAGAAGAAGCGCGAGCTGCTGGCCCACCTGATCACCGAGCACGACTGGCATCAGGTACTGGTCTTCACGCGTACCAAGCACGGCGCCAACCGCCTGGCCGAACAGCTCTCCAAGCAGGAGATTCCGGCCATGGCGATCCATGGCAACAAGAGCCAGTCCGCGCGCACCAAGGCGCTGGCCGCCTTCAAGACCGGTGACCTGCAGGTGCTGGTGGCCACCGATATCGCCGCCCGCGGCCTGGATATCGAGGAGCTGCCCCATGTGGTCAACTTCGAGCTGCCCAACGTCGCCGAGGACTATGTGCACCGCATCGGACGCACCGGCCGCGCCGGCAGCGAAGGCCAGGCGGTCTCGCTGGTCTGCGTCGACGAGCACGGCCTGCTCAAGGGCATCGAGCGGCTGATCAAGCGCGACCTGGAGAAGCGCATCGAGCCTGGCTTCGAGCCCGACCCCAATGCCAAGCCCGAACCCATCGAGAACGGCCGCAATCGTCGCGGTGGCGGCGGTGGCCGCGGCGGCAATGGCCAGAAGCGCGGTGACGCCGGCCAGAACCGGGGGCAGGGACAGCGCCGCGGTGGCGAGCAGCCCACCGCCACTCGGCGTCGTCGGCGCGGTGGTGGTGGTCGCCAGCAGGCCTGAGGCCAGACTGGCAGACAGCATCGCAATATGCGAATGTAGCTCGTTTCCCCCACCAAGCGTCACGCCACCATGCTGAAACGACTCTTCGGCAAGCAGCCCATCGAGGTCTGGGTCATCAAGCAGGTCGACAGCGACCTGCTTCACCTGTGCGGGCGCGCCACCCTGCCCGCCAAGCCCAGCCGCAAGGCGGTGCTGGCAGCACTGGCCGGAACCGGGTACCAGGGCCCCGTCACCATGCTGGCGGGCGGAGCCGTGCTCAATGCCCGGCTCTTCCAGGCCCTGGTGCCGATCGACGAACTGCAGCTGCTCCCCGATGGCCAGGCGCGCTGGCGGGGGCGCGACTGGCAGCTCGCCCAGGCGCCCCAGCGCTGCTGGACCTATGAGGGCCGTCTGGTGGCCAGGCCGGACCCGCTGGGCGGTACAGGCGCCCTGGTCAGCGCCGAGGATGTCTCCGGCATCCGCCGCCAGGCGGAGCAGGAGGCACCCCGCCGGCCTGGGGAAGTAGTCTTTCGCCCCGAGAACCGCGCAGAGGATCACCCGCTGATCGCCTCCCGTGATGAGGGGGTGCCGCGTGCCCCACGCCCCAAGCCCGGATGGGAGCGCCGCGACGATGATGGCTGAGCGCACACCGAAGGCCAGCCTGGCCCTGTTCATTGCCCTGATGGTGCTGGTGGGACTTAACCTGCGCCCCGCCCTCTCTTCCCTGGCGCCGGTACTGACCCGCATCCAGCAGGAGACCGGGCTCTCGCCGCTGGCCATCGGCGCCCTCACCACCCTTCCCGTGCTCTGCCTGGGGCTGTTCGCCCCTCTGGCCCCCTGGCTGGCCAAGCGCCTCGGGCCCGAGCGGGCCCTGGCCGCCGGCCTGATGCTGCTGGCCGCAGGCTTGCTGCTGCGCGGCGTGCCGCTGATCACCACCCTGTTCATCGGAACCCTGATGGTCGGCGCCGCCATCGGCGTGGCCGGTACCCTGCTGCCGGCCCTGGTCAAGCGCGAACTGCCCGCCGGGGCCGACCTGATGACCGGTGTCTACACCATGGCGCTGTGCCTGGGCGGCGCCCTGGGGGCGGGGCTGAGCATTCCCCTGGCCGACTGGCTGGGAGCCTGGCACCTGGGGCTGGCCAGCTGGTCGCTGCTGGCCCTCATCGCCCTGCTGGCCTGGCTGGCGCTGGCTCCCCACCGCGACGAGGCGGCGCTGCCCGGGGGCGGCGGCTCGATGCGCTCGGTGCTGGGCCAGCCCCTGGCCTGGCAGGTCATGCTGCTGATGGGGCTGCAGTCGTCGCTGGCCTATATCGTCTTCGGCTGGCTGCCCACCCTACTGGTGGCCCGCGGCTATGGCGAGGCCGAGGCGGGCTGGATGATGGGTGCCTCGGTGATGGTGCAGCTGCCCGCCGCCCTCGCCGCGCCCTGGCTGGCGCGCCTGGGTCGGGACCAGCGGCCTGCCCTGCTCTGTGTGCTGACCCTAAGCGCCACGGGATTCTGGCTGCTGCTCCAGGCCACGCCCTCGCTGCGCTGGCTCGGCGTGATCCTCCTCGGCCTGGGCCAGGGAGGCAGTTTCAGCATGGCGCTGACGCTGATCGTGCTGCGTACCGGTAACTCGCGCCTGGCCGGAAAACTCTCCGGGCTGGCCCAGGGCGGTGGCTACACCCTGGCCGCCATGGGCCCGCTGGGCGTGGGCGTGATGCTCCAGTTAGGCCTGGGCCTCACCGCCATCACAAGCGTGCTGGTGACGATCTGCGCCCTCGCCGCCGGCTTCGCGCTGTTTGCCGGACGCAACCGCCGCCTGGAGATCGACGATGGCGGGAAGGTGGTGACCCGCTAGCGCCTCCCGCACCGGGTCAATGCCGGAATGCCGCCCCACCGCTAGTGTGGCGATTCTCAAGTTCGCATAATTAATCTGGCTTGTCGGTGCGTCGATCAAGAGCTGACGCTGCTCGACCCAAGCCCGAGGCCCCCAAGGCCGAAGCCCCGAAGGCAGAGGCCAAGCCCGAAGCGCCCAAGGCCGAAGCCCCTAAGGCAGAGCCCAAGCCCGAAGCGCCCAAGGCCGAAGCACCCAAGGCAGAGCCCAAGCCCGAGGCACCCAAGGCTGAAGCCCCGAAGGCAGAGCCCAAGCCCGAGGCAACCAAGGCCGAAGCTCCCAAGGCAGAAGCCAAGCCCGAGGCACCCAAGGCTGAAGCACCGAAGGCAGAGCCCAAGGCCGAGGCTCCCAAGGCAGAAGCACCGAAGGCAGAGCCCAAGGCCGAGGCTCCCAAGGCAGAAGCCAAGCCCGAGGTAACCAAGGCCGAAGCCCCGAAGGCAGAGTCCAAGCCCGAGGCGCCCAAGGCCGAAGCACCGAAGGCAGAGCCCAAGCCCGAGGCACCCAAGGCCGAAGCCCCGAAGGCAGAGCCCAAGCCCGAGGCGCCAAAGGCCGAAGAGCCCAAGGCCGAGAGCCGTGCCAGCCGCCGTCGCCGCCGTGCCCACAACGACCCGCGGGAGATCCGCCGTCGTGAGCAGGAGGCCAAGGCCCAGGAAAACCAGCAGCGCTAGGCGGGTCAAAGGCGGAGCCGAGGCTCCGCTTTCCCCCCCACCAACGACAGCGCCCGCAGCCTTGGCTGCGGGCGCTGTCGTTTATTGCTCTCGGCCAGGGAGCTCTCAGGGGCTCTCGCTGGCCAGCCGTGGCTCGCGCTCCAGTAACACACCGAAGCGCTCGCGCACGCTATCGGCGACACGCCCGGCAAACTCCAGCAGCTCCTCGGCACTGCCGCCACCGAAGTGGACCAGCACCAGTGCCTGGCGCTCGTGCACGCCGAAATGCCCCTCTCGCCAGCCCTTCAGGCCACAGCGGTCGATCAGCCAGCCGGCGGCCAGCTTGACGCGGCCATCCGGCTGGGGGAAGTGCGGCATCTCGGGAAACTCGGCCAGCAGGCGCTCGGCCAGTTCGACCGCTACCAGCGGGTTCTTGAAGAAGCTGCCGGCATTGCCCAGCAGTGCGGGGTCGGGCAGCTTCTCGCGGCGGATGGCACACACCGCCTCGGCCACCTCGAGGGCGGTGGGCGATGCCCCCGTGCGGCTCGCGAGATCACCATAGCCGAGGCGCGGCTGCGCCAGGCGAGAGACACGCAACACCAGCCGGGTAATCACTACGCGTCCCGCCAGTGCTCCCTTGAAGACGCTGTCGCGATAACCGAAGGCGCACTCACTCGGCGAGAGCACCGCCTCACGCCCATCGTCGAGATGGATCAGGTGCACCGCCTCGATGACATCGCTCAGTTCCACGCCGTAGGCGCCGATATTCTGGATCGGTGCGGCGCCGCAATGGCCGGGAATCAACGCCAGGTTCTCGGTACCCCAAAGGCCAGCGGCGGCCAGCGCCATGACCAGCTCGTGCCAGTTCACCCCGGCCTCGGCATGGACCAGCACCGCGCCCTCCTCGCCCTCCTCCTGCCACCAGTCGGCCATGGCCGGCTGAATAACCAGGCCCGGCAGGCGTGCTGGCAGGATCAGGTTGCTGCCGCCGCCCAGCAGGGTCAGCGGCCAGTCATGCGCGCGCGCCTCGGCCAGCGCTTCTCCGAGCTGCGCGACGCTACCCGGTGCGATAAAGCGTTCGGCCACACAGGGCAGGCCCAGGGTATTGGCCTGGCTCAGGTCGTGGTTGCGCTGGATCGACGCCATCAGCGCGGCGTCTCCAGGCGCACGGCGATCTCCTCCAGCAGCCCGTCGGCGGCTCGCTCGACCAGGTCGAGGACCTCCTCGAAGCCATCCTCGCCGCCATAGTAGGGGTCGGGGACGGCGGTGTCCGGCAGGTCGGCGAACTCGAGGAAGAGTCCCATATGGACGTCGAGGTCGTCGGGCGCCTGTTCATGCATCGCCTGCAGGTTATCGTGGTCCATGGCCAGCAGATAATCGAAGGCATGGAAGTCGGCGGCGTCCAGCTGCCGGGCGCGCAGCGCCGAGAGGTCGATGCCGCGCCGGGCGGCCGCCTCCCGGGCGCGCTGATCCGGCGCCTTGCCGACATGCCAGGGGCCGATGCCACAGGAGTCGACCGCGACCCGGTGGGCCAGGCCACGCTCCTCGAGCTTGCGGCGAAAGACCCCCTCTGCGGTGGGAGAGCGGCAGATATTGCCCAGACAGGCGAACAGCACACGCATCAATGGCCTCCCGATTCAGCGTCGTCGGTAGTCAGCAGGGCCCGCACACGGGCCAGGTCCTCGGCGGTGTCCACTCCCGCGGGATGGGGCTCCCGGGCCAGCGCCACCTGGATGGCGTGGCCATGGTGCAGCGCACGCAGCTGTTCGAGATGCTCCAGGCGCTCCAGGGGCGACGGCAACCAATCGCGGTACTCGGCGAGAAAGCCGGCGCGGTAGGCATAGAGGCCGATATGGCGCAGCCAGGCATCGGTCTCGAGCCACTCGGGCCGCGTGGCGAAGGCATCGCGATCCCATGGGATGGGTGCCCGGGAGAAGTAGAGGGCGCGGCCATCCAGGGCGCGTACCACCTTGACCACGTTGGGGTTGAACAGTGACTCCACCTCGCCGATCGGCTCGGCCAGGGTGGCGATGGAAGCCCCGGGATCATCGAACAGTCGCTCGGCGACCTGATCAATCAGCGCCGGGGGGATCAGCGGCTCGTCGCCCTGGACGTTGACCAGTACGGCATCGTCATCGAGCCCCAAGCGCTCGGCGACCTCGGCCAGTCGGTCGGTGCCGGAGGGGTGGTCCGCGCGGGTCATCACCACCTCCGCTCCCAGCGGCGCCATGGCCTGCTCGATACGCGGATCGTCGGTGGCCACCACCACCCGAGTCGCCCCGCTCTCCCTGGCACGTCGCCAGACGTGGGCCAGCATCGGCTCACCGGCGATCTCGGCCAGCGGCTTGCCGGGCAGCCGTGACGAGGCGAAGCGTGCCGGGATGACCGCGATGAACTCCCTTCGATTTTTCCCCGTCCCCTCCGCCATCAGGCCTCTCCCGTGCGTCCGGGCGAGTCATGCAGCTTCTCGTCGACGGTGAGCTGTCGCGCCTCCTCGGCCAGCATCACAGGAATGCCATCGCGGACCGGATAGGCCAGGCCATCGAAGAGGCAGTGCAGTTCATCGGCCTCGCGGTGGTACTTGAGCTTGCCCTTGCACAGCGGGCAGACCAGCATGGCCAGCAGTTCCTTGTCCATCGTATTCACCTCACTTCGGGGGATGAGCCGGCATCTCGCCGGCTCGCGAATTCGTGTCATCGTTCCCGGGCACCCGACGAGCCCTCAGCGCCGTCAGGCGCTCGTCGAGCCAGGCGACAAAGGCAGGCTCGGGAGCGGCCTCCACTTCCAGCACCCAGCTCTCCCCGGGGGCCAGGTCACGGCACTTGACGGCATCCTTGGCGGTCATCACCAGCGGCCGATGATCGGCGAAGCGCAGCTCATCGGCACGGAAGGCATGATGGTCACCGAAGGGGTGGGGCATCACTTCGATGCCGAGCCCCTCGAGGGTCTCGAAGAAGCGTTCCGGTCGGCCGATGCCGGCCACGGCATGCACCGGCCCCGCGAAGGGTGGCGCCGCGATGGGGTAGCGCCGGCCATCGCCAAGGCGACGCCAGGCAGATGGCACCAGCGTCATGCGCCGGGCGGCCACGGGCAGAGTGCGCTGCGCTTCGCCGTTGACCAGGGTGGCATCCACGCTCTCCAGCCGCGACAGGGGTTCGCGCAGTGGTCCCACCGGCAGGCAGCGACCATTGCCGAAGCCCCGCGCACCATCCACCACTACCAGCTCCAGGTCGCGGGCCAGTGCCAGGTGCTGCAGGCCATCGTCGCTGACCAGGATATCGCAGCCGGCCTCCAGCAGCCGGCGAGCGCCGCGCGGACGGTCGGGGTCCACCACCACCGGCACCCCGCTCTGGTCGGCCAGCATGCGCGGCTCGTCACCGCAGGCCGCGGCCGGTGTCGAGGGCTCCACCAGCAGCGGATAGTCGGCGCACTTGCCGCCATAGCCCCGCGACAGGATACCCGGCCGCCAGCCGCGCTCGGCCAGGTGCTCCACCAGCCAGGCCACCAGCGGCGACTTGCCGGTGCCGCCCAGGGTCAGGTTACCGACCACGATAACCGGCACCGGCGCCCGCCATGCCTGGCGGCGCCCGCTGGCATAGGCAGCGACGCGACGCCGCACCGCCCAGCGGTAGAGCGCCTCCAGCGGGCGCAGCAGCCCCAGCCAGGCATCCCCCCGGTAGGCGGCGGTCAGCCAGCGCTCGCCCAGCCCGCTCATGCCGGCCTGGACTTCCGGCAGCGCAGGCGATGCTGCGCCGCGGCCAGGGTCGCCATCCCGACTGCCTGCCTGCGCTTCATCCCGGGTCCGCCTCCTGGAACTGCAGGCGATGCAGCGCCGCATAGGCACCATCACGGGCCAGCAGCTCGGCATGGCTGCCCTGCTCGATGATCTCGCCCTGCTCCATGACCAGGATGCGATCGGCGCGCTCGATGGTGGAGAGGCGGTGGGCGATCACCAGGGTGGTGCGCCCCTTGCAGACCTCTTCCAGTGCCGCCTGGATATGGCGTTCGGACTCGGTATCCAGAGCCGAGGTGGCCTCGTCGAGGATCAGCAGCGGCGCATCCTTGAAGATCGCCCGGGCGATGGCCAGGCGCTGACGCTGCCCGCCGGAGAGCATCACGCCGTTGTCACCGACCAGCGTCGCATAGCCCTGGGGCAGGCGCTCGATGAACTCATGGGCATGGGCGGAGCGGGCCGCCGCCTCGATGGCTGCCGGATCGGCGTCGTCCACGCCGTAGGCGATATTGTCGGCAATGCTCGAATTGAACAGGGTCACCTGCTGGGAGACCAGGGCGATCTGGCGGCGCAGCGGCGCTAGCCGATAGTCATCCAGCGGCACATCGTCGATCAGCACGCGCCCGGCACTGGGACGATAGAAGCGCGGCAGCAGGCCGACCAGCGTCGACTTGCCGCTGCCCGAGCGCCCGACGATCGCCACCATCTCGCCCTCGGCCACCTCAAGGTCGATGCCCTTGAGCACCTCCGGCTGGCCATCGGCATAGCGGAAGGCGACCCCCTCCAGGGTCACGCGACCGGCAAGTCGCGAGGGCTCGTAGGTACCCTCGTCGCGCTCGGGAGGCTGCTCGAGCAGCCCGAACAGCTCCGACGAGGCGGCCAGGCCCTTCTGGATCTCGCTGTTGATCTCGGTCAGCTGACGCACCGGCTTGGCCATCAGCGAGGCGGCGGTGATGAAGGCCACGAACTCGCCGGCGGTCATGTCGGCCATCAGCGCCGGCGACATGGCCAGCCACACCAGTACCGCCAGGGCCAGGGCCACCAGCAGCTGGATCACCGGGGTACTGACCGCCTTGGTCAGCGCCTCCTTCAGGCTCTGCTGGCGGTTGTAGTCGCTGGCCGCCGCGAAGCGGGCCTTCTCGAACTCCTCGGCGCCGTGGGTGCGCACCACCCGGTAGCCGGAGAGCGCCTCGGAGGCGACGTGGGTGACCTCTCCCATGGAGGCCTGGATGCGCCCCGAGATACGCCGGAAGCGCTTGCTGGTATAGCTCACCACCCCGCCGATCAGCGGGGTGACCGCCAGGAACAGCAGCGTCAGCATCCAGTTGGTCCACAGCAGGTAGCTGACCAGGCCGATCACGAAGAGACCCTCGCGCAACAGGATGGTCAGTGCCTTGGTGGCCGCCCCGGTGACCTGCTCCACGTGGTAGGTGACCCGCGAGATCAGGTGGCCGCTGGAGTGGTTGTCGAAGAAGCGCCCCGGCAGATGCAGCATATGGTTGAAGACATCGCAGCGCAGCGCGTGGACCACGTTACGCGCCACGTTGCTCATGTAGTAGGTGCCGAGAAAGGTACCCAGCCCCCGGGCGGCGAACATGCCCACCACGAACAGCGGCAGGAACAGCCGAAAGGCGGCGTCGGGCTCCTGGATGCCGTCGATCAGGCGCTTCATCATCTCCGCCAGGGCGGTGCTGGAGGCGGCATAGATGGCATAGCCGAAGATGGCCAGGGCGAAGGAGCGCCAGTAGGGGCGCACATAGCCCAGCAGGCGGCGATAGAGCGTCACGCCCGACTGCCGGGAAGCGTGTTGGGAAGTCCCGATGGGGGTCACGGCGTCTCCGCTGGTCTGGGAAAGGAATCGCTCGACGAACTCTCGGTAGTCGCTATCCGCACGCGCTGGATACCCTGCTGTCCGGCCTGGTCGAGGGCACGCACCACATCCGCATGGCGGGCTTGGGCATCGGCCTCCACCACCAGGCCATGCTCGCGGGCCTGCTCCGCTTCGGCGGCCAGCGCCGCACCCAGCGACTCGGGGGCCAGTTCACGCCCTGCCAGCCGATAGACGCCCTCGGCGGTGACCACCAGGGTCACCGGCGACGGCTCGGCGGCGACGCCACTGACCGACTCCGGCAGGGTGAGTTCGAGCGCCTGCCGGGTCTCGAAGGTGGTGGAGACCATGAAGAAGATCAGCAGCAGGAACACCACATCGATCAGCGGGGTGAGATTCACCTCCACCGGGTCACGGCGGCGCCGGGGGAACCTCACGGGCGCTTCACCTCAGGAGCGAGCCGACCATCGGCCTCGACGCGCTCGGCGTCCCGGGCCGGCTCCTGGCGCTCGGCCAGCGTGAGATCGTCGCCATAGTGGGCCAGGAACTCCACCACCTGGCCGGCCTGCTCCTCCATGCGTACGGTGATATCCTCGACACGCCGCTGAAAGTAGCGGTGGAACATCAGCGCGGGAATGGCCACGGTGAGACCCGCCGCGGTGGTCACCAGGGCCTGGGAGATGCCGCCGGCCAGCTCACCCGCACGGCTCGCCCCTTCCGCCGACACGATCACCGCGAATACCTCGATCATGCCCACCACGGTGCCCAGCAGGCCGATCAATGGGGCGATGGCGGCGATGGTGCCCAGCGGGCTGAGGAAGCGTTCCATGTCGTGAATCACCGCGGTGGCGGCCTCGGTCAGGCGCGCCCTCACCTGCTCGTGGCCGAGCCGGGCATTGCGCAGCCCGGCGGCCAGCACCCCGCCCAGCGGCGAGTGACTCTCCAGCCAGTAGAGATTGACCTGGCCGCGGGTGATCAGGGTGCACACCTCCTGGCCCAGCCCGCGCGGGGCGATGCGCCCGGCGCGCAGGGTCCACAGGCGCTCGATGATGATCACCGTGGCCAGCAGCGAGCAGCCGAGCAGCGGCAGCATCAGCCAGCCCCCGGCGATCAGGGCCTCCATCATGTCCATGCGCACATCCTCTCCGGTGGCCGCGGGAGTCCAGCCGCGTTTACGGCGATTCTAACGCAAGGTGCCCGCAATCGACACCGGGCCGAACGCCGGGCCGGGCCGTCTCGGGAATCGACAGCTCGTCACCGCCGAGTCGGAAGGTCAGCGCGCCGTCCAGGCCGGTGCTCCACTGGCAGACCCCGGCGCGCCGGAAGCGCCTGACTACCTCGGGCGCCGGGTGGCCGAAGGGGTTATGGCGCCCCACGCTATAGACCAGGTGGCGAGGGGCGAGCGCCGCCACCAGCGCCGGACCCGAACTGGTGGCACTGCCGTGGTGACCGGCGAGCAGCAGGCTCACGGGAGCAGCGGCCTCGCCCAGCAGCCGCCGCTCCTGTGCCTTGCCCAAGTCGCCGGTCAGCAGCAGGCGATGATCGCCGGCGGTGACCTCAAGCACGCAGGAGCGGTCATTGTCCGAGAGCCCCCTTACATCGTGGGGTGGCCACAGCAGGCGGAAAGCGACGCCGTCACGACGCCACTCGCGACCGGCCCTGCAGGGCTCGCCCCCCGTCCCCGGCAGCGCTGCCTGGGGCCCCAGGTAGTGCTCGACGCGATGCTGCGCCTCCAGGCCCGCCACCCCACCGGCATGATCACCATCGGCGTGGCTGACGATCACCGTGTCGAAGGCTTGTCCCGGTGGCCACAGCGTTTCCAACGGCGTGAAACCCGAGGCGAAGCGCGGCCCGGTATCGTAGAGCAGCCGATAGTCCGCGGTAGCGAGCTCGACCAGCTGGCCCTGCCCCACATCATGAACCCTGACCACCAGCTCACCGGGCGGCAGGCGCTCGGGCTGCCACAACAGCGGGACCAGCACCAGCAACAGCGAGGCCGTCACCCGCAAGCGTCGATCCAGGCCGGGCAATCCCCACAGCATCGCCAGGACCAGAAGCGCGAGCGCCACCGGCAGCGTCTGGACGGGTTCGGGGTGCCACAGCGGCAGCCACGCTGCCGCCGCATCCAGCAGCCATGCCAGCCCTTCAGCCAGCCGTGCGAACAGCCACCAGCAGGCCTGTGTCAGCCCCGGCAGGGGTGTCAGCAACCACCCCAGCAGTCCCAGCGGCACCAGCAGGCTGCCCACCAGCGGCACGGCGACCAGGTTGACCAGCGGTGCCCCCGGAGCCAGACGATCGAAGGCCAGCAGCACGGCGGCGGCCATCGCCGGGGCCAGCAGCAGTTGGGTACGCACCAGCCCCCACAGCCAGCCACGCACCCCGCGCGGTCGCGGACGACCCTGCCAGATGAGGATCAGCATGGCCACCGCCCCGAAGGAGAGCCACAGTCCCGGCCGCCAGGCGCTGAGCGGGTCGATCAACAGCACCAGGGCGAGCGCCAGCCACCAGCCCTGCCAGGGCCCCGGCGCATGGCGCCCGCTGGCTACCCAGAGGCCCACCAGGGCCATGGTCAAGGCGCGCAGGGCTGGTGGCTCGAGTCCGGCCAGCAGCGCATAGCCACTCGCCCCGCACGCCGCCAGCCACCAGGGCCATACCGTCAGTCGCCAGCGCTCCGGCGTCACCAGGCGTGCGACGCCGCGACCCAGCAGCAGCACGAAGGCCGCCACCAGGCTCACATGGAGGCCGGAGATCACCATCAGGTGGGTGGTGCCGGTGGCGTTGAGCAGCGCCCAGTCCTCATCCGAGAGGCGCTCGCCGGCCCCCAGGGTCAGGGCCGCCAGCCAGCGTGACGGGAGTGGAGGCAGCTGTTGCCTGTCGAGCAGTGCCAGTGCCAGGCCCCGAGGGTCGGGCGGCGCCGTGGCCAAACGTTGCGGAGCCGGTGCGTCGCGGACATAGCCGGTCGCCTGGATGCCCTCGCGCCACAGCCAGGCGCGATAGTCGAAGGTACCGGGGTTGGCGAGCCCGCCGGGGGGTCGCAGCCTGACGGCGAGTGCCCAGCGCTCCCCCTTCTGCATGGGCGGCGGCGCATAGGCATTGAGGCGGACTCGTGTCAGCTCATCACAGGGCAGCCGCGGCGAGGCGATGGGCCGACACCGCTCCACGGCCACGCCGAGTCGTGTCAGCCGCCCCTGCGACACCACCGATTCGAGCCGCCCCTCCAGCACCAGGTCGACGCCCCCCAATCCGGGCGGCAACTGCCCGCCCTGCACCGTGAGCACGGCGCCCGCCATCCAGGAGACCAGCAGCACACCCGCCACCGCCGCCCTGCAGCGTAGCGCCAGGCTAGCCAGTAACACCAGGCCCAGCCCCTCGGCGAGGCCCGGCGGCGGACTGGCCCCCAGCCCGATGCCCGACAGCACGGCGAGGGCCAGGGGAAGTGCCCATCCTCTCGGCATTGCCTGGCTCCGACAACCGGGGCCGATCTCCCCGCAGCGTGAAAGGCCGCGGGTGCGGTCACGCGGCCTTGTATGGATAATAGGCCAGGTCACGATGCCGCGAGCCAGTGCCCATGCCGCGCCGCCTGCTACAGCGCTACATGCCCCACCCCGATACCCTGAGGCGACAGCGCTCGCTGCGCTTCATGAACGGCCTGATCGGCAATCCCGCACTATGGGTGCTGACTCGACGCAGCGTGGCCAACGCCTTCTCGGTGGGCCTGTTCAGCGCCATGCTGCCGATCCCTCTGCAGATGGCGGTGGCGGCCTGCGGCGCCTGGCTGGCACGTTGCAATCTCCCGCTCTCGGTGGGCCTGGTCTGGGTCACCAACCCCTTGACCATGCCGCTGATCTTCTACGCCAATTACCGCCTCGGGGCCTGGCTGATGGATGTACCGGCACGCGACGCCCCCGAGCGCCTCTCCCCCTACTGGATCGCCGAACGGCTGGGCGACATCCTGCCCTCCCTGGCGCTGGGCTCGGTGGTCACGGCGGTGGCGCTGGCGCTCGTCGCCAACCTGGCAGTGCGGCTGCTGTGGCGCTGGCAGATCTCGCGCAGTTGGAAGGCCCGCCATCGACGGCGGCGCCGAGCCGACTGCGACGACGCCCTGTAGTCCCCCAGGCACGACACCATCCTGCCCCAGCTCAGGCCCCCACAATGCAGGCGGCCGCCTCGAGAGGCGGCCGCAGGCATGGCGAACGGTACGGGCTCAGCTCGCGGTCGACGCACGCGGCTGTTCGCTCAGCTTCCCTTCGTCGAGGCGCATGACACGATCCTGGTGGGCGGCCAGGGCAGGGTCGTGGGTGACGATGACGAAGGCGCAGGCGGCGGTACGGGCCAGCTCATCCATCAGCGCCAGGATGCCGGCAGCGGTGTGCTGGTCGAGATTGCCGGTGGGCTCGTCCATCAGCACCAGGCTGGGATCGGTGACCAGTGCACGGGCGATGGCCACCCGCTGGCGTTCGCCGCCGGAGAGCTCGCCGGGCTTGTGGTCGGCGCGCGATGCCATGCCCACCTTCTCCAGCAGCTTCATGGCGCTGGCCTCGGCCACCTTCTTGCGCTGGCCACGCACGATCAGCGGCAGGGCCGCGTTCTCCACCGCGGTGAACTCGGCCAGCAGATGGTGGAACTGGTAGACGAAGCCGATATGACGGTTGCGGAAGCGTCCCAGTGCGGCCTCACCGAGGTTGAGCAACGACTCGCCGGCGATACGCACCTCGCCGCGGCTGGGCCGGTCGAGCCCGCCCAGCAGATTGAGCAGTGTGGTCTTGCCGGAGCCGGAACTGCCGACGATGGCCACTCGCTCACCGGCATTGACGGTGAGGGTGAGCCCATCGAGCACGGTAATGTCCTGAGGCCCCTCGCGGTAGACGCGGGTCAGGTCGTGGCACTCCAGCATCGTCTGCCCGGCGGTACGTTGCATGGCTGTCTCCTGGTGGGGGCTCGGGGCGTGGCGGGCATCACTCATAGCGCAGCACCTCCGCCGGCTGCACGCGGGCGGCGCGCCATGCCGGATAGAGGGTGGAGAGGAAGGTCAGGACCAGGGCCGCGGCGACGATATTGCCGACGTCCTCCCAGTGCAGCCGCGAGGGAAGATTGCTGATGAAGTAGACACCGGCGTCGAGGAACTGGATGCCGAACACCGCCTCGACCCAGTCGATGATGTCGGAGATGGTCAGTGCCAGCAGCACCCCGAGCCCCACGCCCACCAGGATACCGATCACCCCGATGGCCAGGCCCTGGACCACGAAGATGCCCATGATCGAGCGCGGCGTGGCGCCGATGGTGCGCAGGATGGCGATATCGGCGTGCTTGTCGGTAACCACCATGACCAGGGTCGAGACGATATTGAAGGCCGCGACGGCAATGATCACCGTGAGCAGCAGCGCGATCATGCGCTTCTCCATCTGGATCGCCTGGAAGAGGTTGCCGTGGGAGAAGGTCCAGTCGTAGCCGCGGTAGCCCGGCCCCAGCTCGTTGACGATCGCCCGGGTCTCGGCGCTCGCCGCGAACAGGTCATCGAGCTCCAGGCGCAGGCCGCCCACGGCGTCGCCCAGGCGCGCCAGGGTCTGCATGTCCTCGATATGGGCATAGGCCAGGGCGGCGTCGAGATCAGCCCCGACGCTGAAGATACCGCTGACATTGAAGCGCTTGAGTCGAGGGAAGACCCCGGCCGGGGTGATCGAGGCCTCGGGCACCAGCAGGGTGACCCGGTCGCCGACCCCCACCCCCAGGCGTCGCGCCAGGATCGAGCCGAGCACGATGTTCCACTCGCCGGACTCGAGGTCGGCTAGACTGCCCTGCTGCATGTTCTCGCCGATGATCGACACCCGATCCTCCCACTCGGGATGGATACCATTGACCATGGCGCCCTCGTTGCTGCCGCCTACCGAGAACATGCCCTGCTGCTCCACGTAGGGGGCGGCACCGATCACCCGGTCGCGCGTCATCAGGCGCTCAGCCAGCGCCTCCCACTCCACCATGCCGGTGCGTGACTCGATCTTGGTGTGGGGCACCATACCGAGGATCCGTGTGCGCAACTCGTGATCGAAGCCGTTCATCACCGAGAGCACCAGGATCAGCACGGCCACACCGAGCATCAGGCCCAGCATGGAGGTCAGCGATATGAAGGAGATGAAGTGGTTGCGGCGCTTGGCGCGCACATAGCGCAACCCGATCAGGAAGGGCAGTCTATCCAGCATTGATGGCGTTCCTTGTCGGCGATGGCCCTGTAGCAAGGCGGCATTAGCCCTGCAGCAAGGCGGCGGGCGCCCATGGTAAGGCTTTTGCCTTGGCGCTGCATCGCCGGGAAGCGCTAATCCACGGGATTTGCACGGCTCTCGCCGATGGCAGCCGCGAACTCGGGATGCGGCTCGGGCATGCCGATGCAGGCGCCCTGGGCGAAATCCACACCCAGGGCGCGCACCCGTGACAGCACCGCCTCGCTGTGCACGAACTCCGCCACCGTGGCGATGCCCAGTTCGCGGGCGAACCCCACGATACCGCGGATCAGGGTCTCGGCATCGGCGTCGGTATCGACCTGACGCACCAGGCTGCCATCGATCTTGAGCAGGTCCACGTCGAGACGAAGCAGATGCTCGAAGTTCGAGTAACCGCTGCCGAAGTCATCGATGGCGATGCGCACCCCAAGCGCCTTGGCCCGCTCGATGAAGGCGCTGACCACGGCATAGTTATCGATACCCTCGGATTCGAGGATCTCGAAGATCAGCCGCTCGCCGGCGCCACTCTCGGCCACCCGCGCCAGCAGCACCTCGCTGATCTCGGCATCGGCGATATCCTCGCCGGAGAAGTTCAAGGAGAACTCGTGGGGACTCTCGGCCATGGCCGTCAGGCAGCGATCGATCATGGTCAGCGTCAGCCGGCGGTAGAGCCGACTGCGCCGGGCCACCTCGAGGAAGACGCCGGGACTGACCGGGCTGCCCTCTTCATCCAGCATCCGCACCAGGCATTCAAACTTGCCGACCCGCCCGCTCGCCACCTCGAGAATCGGCTGGAAATAGGCCACGACCCGGCCATCATCGAGGGCCTCGGCCAGCCGATTGGCCCAGGCCAGGTTGCGCTCATAGTCGCGGCGCACCCGGGTGGCCGGATCATAGAAGGCGAAGGGCCGCTGCTCTCCGCGGGCCTGCTTGAGGGCGATGTTGGCCGACGAAAGCAGGGTCTCGTCGCCATCGCTGCCGCGCTCCAACTGCCAGCTCGAGGCCACGCCCAGAGTCATCTGCAGCGGCAGTTCCTGCCCCCGCCAGTCGAGCCGCAGGCCGCTCAGGGAGTGGTAGAGAGATTCGACAGTCGCCTGCAGGGTGTCATCTGCCACGGCACCGGGGAGCCACACCGCCTGCTCGTCACCGGGCATGCGATAGAGCCGGCAATTGCGCCAACCACTCGCCTTCAACAACTCTTCGAGACGCGTCGCCAGGTGCTGGATCACCCGGTCACCGCAGCGATGGCCGAAGAGGTCGTTGATCTGCTTGAAGCCGTCGACATTGACCAGCATCAGCGAACCCGCCCGGCCCGCCTCGAGGTCGGCCAGCAGTCGCGCGCGGTTGGGCAGCCGGGTCAGCGGATCGGTATAGAGAGTGCGCAGCTGGCGCAGCAGCCCCGCCACCAGGAACAGGATCACCCCCGCCAGCACCAGCAGGGCCAGGCCGATGCCGACCAACAGCTGCAGGTTGACCCCGCGCATGGGGGCCAGGACGGCATCGATCTCGGCCTGGGGCACGGCGATACCGAAGACCATGCCGGCGCGGGAGGTATCGTGATAGAGCGACCAGGGCTCTCCCCCGAGGGCGAGATCGCGCCGCACCATGCCCTCCACGGCGGCCAGTTTGTCGGCGTCACGGTGCAGCTCCAGCGCCGACACCTCCTCGATGAGGCGCTGGGCTCGCTGCAGGTCCTCGGCACGGGCCAGGCTGGAGAGGTTGCGATTCTCGCGATCGACCAGGAAGGCGAAGGTGCTGGGGGTAACCTGCACATCGCTGACCAGGCCGATGATGTCATCGGCCACCCAGTCGCTGGCGGCCATGCCGAGCACGCGCCCCGCCGCATCGAGAATCGGCGCACTGACGCTGATCACCGCATCGTCGATACGCGGCTTGAAGTAGGTAGCGGTCCAGTGTGGCTGGGGGTTGCCCTCGCGCCAGCCATCAAGGCGGCTCTGCAACCACTCCGCCTGGGCCCAGCCGGACTCCAGTGGCTCGACCACCACACGCTGCTCCTCGCGACGCGCGAACATCGCGACGGGGCGCGCCGACCGGGTCAACCACAGGGTAGCTCCCCGGGCGTCGGGAAACTCTGCCAGGGCCTGCTCCAGGGCCTCGGATACCCTGGCCTCGCCCGCCTCCATCTCGGCAAGCAGTAAACCCGCCCGGGCCAACCCGCGGCTGTTCTGCTCCATGCGCCGATGGTGGGCATCGATGCGGTCGAGGTTGGCGTGGAAGGTATCGACGATCTGCCGCTCACGCAGCTCCGCGAGCGCACCCTCCGCATAGCGCAGATTGAGGGTCGAGAGCAGCCACATGCCACCGAAGAACAGCGCCACCAGCAGCGCCAGCAGCAGCATGATCAGGGGGCGGCGCCCGAGGACGGGGCGCTGACGTCTCACCGGGTGCCCTCGATGCCCGCATCGCCAGGCGAGGCGGTGAGTGCCTCGAGCCGCTCCCTGGCCTGGTCATCGCCGTTGCTCACGGCACGCCGGTACCAGCGCAACGCCTCCTCCCGTTCGCCAGCCAGTTCGGCCATGCTGCCCATGTGTCGCTGGGCACGGGGGTCATCCTGTTCGGCGGGAACCCGGCAGGCCTCGCGAGCCTTGCCCAGGTTGCGAATGGTGAACAGCAGGTAGCAGTCGTTGGCCTGGCGCCGATCCACCGCCTCCTCGACTCGCTCGTCGCGCTCCGCCAGGGGCTCGGCAGGCATCTCGACGGCATCGGGTGCGGGTGCCGCGGCGGCACGGCGTGCCTCCTGCTGGCGCACCCGTGAATAGAAGGCATTGACCTCGGCGGGGCAGGAGTAGAGGTAGCCGCGCCGAAAGCGAGCCAGGGTCTCACGACTGACGGGGCGCTCGGCATACTCGTCGGCGACGGCCGCACAGCGGCGATCACGCTCCTGCGAGATATCGGTCAGCACCTCGGCATAGCGAGGATCCTCGCCATGCTTCTCCAGATAGCGGGTCAACGGATCGATGTAGGGCTGGTCGAACAGCGCCTGACGCTCTTCGCGACGCTCCCGGGCCAGCGCCGCCTGTTCCGCATCATCGCGTCCGAAGAGTCCTGCAAGGCGCTGACCCTGGGCGCTGATCGCCTCGCCGGAACGCGTCAGCCACTCGTTCGAGGTGCTGGCCACCGTTTCACGGTCGGGAAGCGAGGTACAGCCGCCGAGCATCAGACCAAGCAAGGTGATCACGGAAAGCAGGGAACTGGCGCGCATGCGACTCCTTAGCGACCCCGGAACGGTCGACGTTGCCATCAGGATACCACCGCCCGGGGCGAAGACCACCCGGGGCTGTGCCGTCCTGTGCGCTTGCATAGCGCGACCGGGCCGCCTACATTCGCCGCCTGACACCCCACGATCAGGGACATGACCCGATGGCCACACGCCTGCTCCCCGAGTGGCATCCCCAGGATGCCGTCCAACTGACCTGGCCCGGCCCGGAGAGCGATTGGGCATCGATGCTGGAGCGCATCGAGGCGACCCTGGAGGCGATGGTGGTCGCCATCGCCCGCTACGAGAGCGTGCTGATCAGCGTGCCCACCACGCTTGTCCGCACCCACCTCGCGCGACGCTTCTCCCTGCTGGGTGTCCCTGCCGAGCGGCTGACGCTGGTGGTCGCCGAGGCGGACGACACCTGGGCCCGCGACCATGGCCCCCTGGCCGTGGAGTGCGACGGCAAGCTGGTACTGAACGACTATGTATTCACCGGCTGGGGCGGTAAGTTTCCCGCCGCCAGGGACAACACCCTGACCCGCCGCCTCGCCGCAGCCGGCGCCTACGCCTGCCCGGTCAGCGAGCGTGGCCTGGTACTGGAGGGCGGCGCCATCGAGAGCGACGGCGAGGGTACCCTGCTCACCACCGAGGCCTGCCTGCTCAACCCCAATCGCAACCCCGGGCTCGACCGCCGCGCCGTGGAGGAGTGGCTCCACGCGGACTTCGGCGTGACGCGGGTGCTGTGGCTGTCCCACGGGCACCTGGAGGGCGACGACACCGACAGCCACGTGGATACCCTGGCGCGCTTCTGCGACCCGGCCACCATCGCCTACGTGCATTGCGACGACGAGCAGGATCCCCACTACCCGGCGCTTGCCGCCATGGAGGCGGAGCTCAAGGCGCTGCGCCGCGCCGACGGCCAGCCCTACCGTCTGGTGCCCCTGCCCTGGCCCAAAGCCTGCCTGGATCCCGAGGACGGCCACCGCCTGCCGGCCACCTATGCCAACTTCCTGATCATCAACGGCGCCGTGCTGGTGCCCACCTACGGCGACGCCGCCGACACCCGGGCATTGAATGCCCTGGCCGAGGCCTTTCCGGAGCGGGATATCGTGCCCATCGACTGTCGCAGCGTGATCCGCCAGCACGGCAGCCTGCACTGCCTGACCATGCAGCTGCCCAGTGGCAGCCTGAACATCCAGGCGACTGACCAGGACTAAACGAGAGGCCCGGGGATAGGTTGTAGAGAATGTGAGGCTATCGCCGGATACGCCTCGAGCAAAACATAACGAGGAGAACTCAACATGTCCCGTCATCTGAAGGTCGGCCTGGTCCAGCAGCCCGCCTGGCCTGACAAGGCCAGAAGCCTCGCCGAGAGCGAGGCCGGCATCCGCGAGCTGGCCGCCGCCGGCGCCGAGCTGGTCATGCTCCAGGAGCTGCACGCCACCCACTACTTCTGCCAGTACGAAGACACCGAACTCTTCGACCTGGCCGAGCCGCTGGACGGCCCCACCGGGACCCGCCTCGCAGCACTGGCCGCCGAGCTCGATATCGTGCTGGTGGGCTCGCTGTTCGAGCGCCGCGCCGCCGGCCTCTACCACAACACCGCAGTGATCTATGACCGCAAGCTGGGCGCCGTGGGCCACTACCGCAAGATGCACATCCCCGACGATCCGGGCTTCTACGAGAAGTTCTACTTCACGCCGGGGGACGCCGATGGCACCGGCCAGGGCTTCGCCCCCATCGACACCTCGGTAGGCCGGCTCGGCGTGCTGGTGTGCTGGGACCAGTGGTACCCGGAAGCAGCGCGCCTGATGGCCCTGGCCGGAGCGGAGCTGCTGCTCTACCCCACCGCCATCGGCTGGGACCCCGCCGACGACGATGACGAGAAGGCGCGTCAGAAGGACGCCTGGACCCTGATCCAGCGCAGCCACGCAGTGGCCAACGGCGTGCCGGTGGTGGTGGCCAACCGCGTCGACCACGAGCCCGACCACTCCGGGGTCGGCCGCGGCGTCGACTTCTGGGGCGGCAGCTTCATCGCCGGCCCCCAGGGGGAGCTGCTGGCCCACGCCGGCACCCAGGCCGAGCGCCTGCTGGTGACCCTGGACATGGACCGCGGCGAGGACGTGCGGCGGATCTGGCCGTATCTGCGAGACCGCCGCGTCGACGCCTACGGCGACCTGACCCGCCGCTATCGGGACTGAAGAGCGCTAACTGCCTGCGTCAGAGGATGCCAGAGCAACCCGACTCGTAGGAGCGCGATGTATCGCGCGATAAATCGTGCTCCTACTCCTCCTCGGCGCCGGGCAGCACCCAGTTCAGGACGATGCCCACCAGGGCGGCCAGGCTCACCCCCTGCAGGGTGAACTGGCCACCACCCACCTGCATGCCACCGATGCCGAACACCAGAATCAGCGAGATCACCACCAGGTTGCGCGGCGCGGTCAGCGAGTGGCCGGCACGCACCAGGGTGTTCATGCCCACCACGGCAATGGAGCCGAACAGCAGCGTCATGATCCCTCCCATCACGGGCCCGGGGATGGTCTGCAGCAGCGCTCCCAGCTTGGCGATGAAGGCCAGGGTGATGGCGGTGCAGGCGGCCACCAGCATGATGCGCGGGTCGAAAGCGCGGGTCAGGGTCACCGCCCCAGTCACCTCGGAATAGGTGGTGTTGGGCGGCCCGCCGAACAGCGCCGCGGCGGTGGTGGCCAGGCCATCACCGAGCAGGGTGCGATGCAGGCCCGGCTTCTGCAGGTAGTTCTGGCGCGTCACCGAACCGATCGCCACCATGTCGCCGATATGCTCCACCGCCGGGGCGATGGCCACCGGGATCATGAACAGGATCGCCGCCCAGTGGAAGCTCGGCGCGGTGAACTCGGGGATCGCCAACCAGGCCGCCTCGCGCACCGGCGAGAAGTCCACCAGCCCCATCATCAGCGCCAGCACATAGCCAGTGACGATGCCCCCCATGATCGGGACCAGGCGCACGATGCCACGACCGAAGACCGCCAGCACCAGAGTCACCAGCAGGCTCGTCATGGACAGGAAGAGTGCCGGGCCGTAATCGATATGGTCGCTGGTCTCACCGGTCGCCATGCTCACCGCCACCGGTGCCAGTGCCAGGCCGATCACCATGATCACCGGTCCCACCACCACCGGTGGCAACAGGCGATGCAACCAGGCGGTGCCCTTGAGGCGCACGGCCTGGGAGATCGCCACGTAGACCAGGCCGGCGGCCATCAGCCCGCCCATGGTGGCCGACACACCGAAGTTGGCGATGGAGCCCTGGATCGGCGCGATAAAGGCGAACGACGAGGCCAGGAAGACCGGCACCGTCAGCTTCGTCACCCCATGGAACAGCAGCGTGCCGATACCCGCGGTAAACAGGGCTACGCTGGGATCGAGGCCGGTGAGCAGCGGCACCAGCACCAGGGCGCCGAAGGCGACGAACAGCATCTGCACGCCGGTGAGCAGGGTACGTGGCAGGGAGTCGACGGGCCGCGAGCCGGCCGCAGGGGTATCACTCATATGACGGGTCTCCATGAAAACGCCCCTGGAGCGAGGTCTCAGGGGCGTGATGAGAGGTTCGAAAGGGGTCAGCGAGTACCGAAGATCTTGTCACCGGCATCGCCCAGGCCCGGGACGATATAGCCATTCTCGTCGAGGCGCTCATCCACCCCGGCGGTATAGATCTCGATGTCGGGATAGGCCTCCTGCACCCGCTTGATCCCCTCGGGCGCCGCCACCAGGACGATCACCTTCATATGCTTGCAGCCCCGTTCGCGCAGCATGTCCAGGGTCGCCACCATGGTGCCGCCGGTGGCCAGCATGGGGTCGATGACGATGGCCATGCGCTCGTCCAGATCATTGGCGAACTTGGCGAAGTAGGGCACCGGCTCGAGGGTCTCCTCGTCGCGATAGAGACCCACCACGCTGATCCGCGCGCTGGGGATCAGGTCGGTGACGCCGTCGAGCATGCCCAGGCCGGCGCGCAGGATCGGCACGATGGTGACCTTCTTGCCCTTGAGCAGCTGTACCGGGATCTTGTTGCCGCTCCAGCCGTCGATCTCCTGCTCCTGGAGCTCAAGGTCCTGGGTCGCCTCGTAGGTGAGCAGCTTGGCCAGCTCACCGGCCAGTTCGCGAAAACTCTTGGTGCTGATACCAGCTTCACGCATCAAGCCCAGCTTGTGCTGGACCAGGGGGTGCTGGATGGCGTGGACGCTCATGGTCGGGACCTCTTCACTGGTGCGACGGGGGTTGGCGGGCGACGGAAACCGGTCGACCTTGGTCGCATGGACCACGGTGACAAATTGCGCGCCATTCTACCCGCATCCTGCGTTGAGGTTAAGGCGTGGGCGCGTCCGGTTGCTCGGGCAGTTGCCAGTCGATGGGCTCGCGACCGTGCTCGACCAGAAAGGCGTTGGCACGGGAGAAGTGATGGTTGCCGAAGAAGCCGCGGTGGGCGGAGAGTGGCGAGGGGTGTGGGGACTCCAGCACCAGATGGCGCGAGGTATCGATCAGTGCCTTCTTCTTGCGGGCCGGGCTGCCCCAGAGCAGGAACACCGAGGGCTCGGCATGCTCGCTCACCGTGGCGATGGCGTGGTCGGTGAAGGTCTCCCAGCCGCGGCCGCGGTGCGAGCCGGCATTGCCCTGCTCCACCGTCAGCGAGGTGTTGAGCAGCAGCACCCCCTGGCGCGCCCAGGATTCGAGATTGCCGTGATCCACCGGCCTGAAACCCACGTCCGCCTGCAATTCCTTGTAGATATTGACCAGCGACGGCGGGATGCGCACGCCTGGACGCACCGAGAAGCACAGCCCGTGGGCCTGGCCCGGTCCGTGGTAGGGATCCTGGCCGAGGATCACCACCTTGACCCTTTCCAGGGGGGTGAGCTCGAAGGCGCGAAACCACTCCGAGGAGTGGGGGTAGATCACCCTCCTGGCGGCCTTCTCGGCGGCCAGGAAGTCACGCAGCGACTGCATGTAGGGCGCCTCGAACTCGGCGTCGAGCCACTGCTGCCAGCTGGCGGGTAGCGGTGCTGCCATCCCTGCCCTCCTCGCCTCAGCGCTTGACCTGGTCGGCCAGCGGCTCGACGTAGGCCACGCCCATGTCCCAGGGGAACTGGATCCAGCAGTCCTGGGCCACCTCGGTGAGGTACTGGTCGACCAGCGGCTTGCCCTCGGGCTTGGCATAGACGGTGACGAAGTGTGCCCTGGGCAGCATCTCGCGGACCTTGCGGGCGGTCTTGCCGGTGTCCACCAGGTCATCGACCAGCAGCCAGCCCTCGCCGTCATGGTCGACGCCCTTCATGACGTCCAGCCCGCCCTGATCCATGTGGTCGTAGCTCTTGATGCACACCGTATCGATCAGGCGCACGTTGAGCTCCCGGGCGATCAGTGCCGCGGGGATCAGGCCGCCACGGGTGATGGCGACGATGCCCTTGAAGTCACGTTCCACCAGGCGGTGGCAGAGCTCGCGCACGTCGCGATGCAGCTGATCCCAGGAGACGGTGAAGTGCTGGTGGTAGCGGTTGCTGCTCATGGAATCATTCGTCCTCGGTGAAGGAACAGACGGCAAAGACGCCGTAGCCGGCCTCGCGGATGCGCTGGGATCCGCCGAGGTCCGGCAGGTCGACGATGGTGGCGGTCTCGACCACCTGACCGCCGCTGCGGCTGATCAGCTTGGCGGCGGCCAGCATGGTGCCACCGGTGGCGATCAGGTCATCGACGATCAGGATGCGGTCGCCCGCCTTGAAGGCGTCGGAGTGCAGCTCCACCTCGGCCTCGCCGTACTCCAGGGTGTAGGTCTCGCTGATGGTGCGAAACGGCAGCTTGCCCTTCTTGCGCACCGGCACGAAGCTGCAGCCCAACTCGTAGGCCAGGGGCGCGCCGACGATGAATCCGCGGGCGTCGATGGCCGCCACGGCGTCGATATCCATCTCCTGATAGCGGTGCACGAAGCTGTCGACCAGCTTGCGGAAGGCGGCACTGTTCTGCAGCAGCGGCGTGATATCCCGGAAGTTGACCCCCGGCTGGGGCCAGTCGGGGACGGTGCGGATGACGGACTTGATGTAGTCGCCGTAGATGCTCATGGAGGATACCGGTAATGAATGATCAGTCGAGGAACAGGAACTTGGCGGCGAACAGCAGGGCCAGCACGACCACCGCCGGATTCAGGTCACGGAAGCGGCCGGAGAGCGCCTTGATGGCAACGAAGCTGATGAAGCCCAGCGCGATCCCCTCGGCGATGGAGAAGGTCAGCGGCATGGCCAGGGCGGCGATCAGCACCGGGGCGGCGTCGGTGGGGTCTTCCCAGTTGGCATGGGCCAGGCTGCCGGCCATCAGCACCGCTACATAGAGCAGCGCACCGGCCGTGGCATAGGCCGGAATGGAGCCTGCCAGCGGGGCGAAGAACAGGCTGATCAGGAACAGCACGGCCACCACCACGGCGGTCAGGCCGGTGCGCCCGCCCGAGGCGATGCCGGCGGTGGATTCCACGTAGCTGGTGGTGGTGGAAGTGCCCAGCACGGCGCCGGCCATGGAAGCGGTACTGTCGGCCATCATCGCCCGACCGATGCGCGGCAGCTTGCCCTCCTTGTCGAGCAGGCCGCCCTTGTGGGCCACGCCGATCAGCGTGCCGGAGGTATCGAAGAGGTCGACGAACAGGAAGGCGAAGATCACGCTGAGCATCGCCACATCGAGTGCGCCGGCCAGGTCCAGGGCCATGAAGGTCGGGGCCATGGAGGGCGGCATGGACATCAGGCCGCCATACTCGTTATGGCCGAGCACCATGGCCAGCACGGTGATGCCGAGGATGCCGATCATCACCGCACCGGTGACACGCATGTAGGAGAGCGCGGTGATCACGAAGAAGCCCAGCAGCGCATACAGCGCCGACGGTTCGGAGAGGTCACCCACCGCGACGTAGGTGGCCGGGTTGGCGACCACGATGCCGGCGTTCTTCATGGCGATCATCGCCAGGAACAGACCGATACCCGCGGCGATGCCAAGGCGCAGGGAGAGCGGGATCGAGTTGATGATCCACTCGCGCACCCGGAAGATGCTGAGCAGGAAGAAGGTCAGGCCCGAGAAGAAGACCGCACCCAGCGCCGCCTCCCAGGTGTAGCCCATGCCCAGCACCACGCCGTAGGTAAAGAAGGCGTTGAGCCCCATGCCCGGGGCCTGGGCGATGGGATAGTTGGCCCACAACCCCATCACCAGGCAGCCCAGTGCCGCGGCCAGGCAGGTGGCGACGAACACCGCACCGTAGTCCATGCCCGCCTCGGAGAGGATGCTGGGGTTGACGAAGATGATGTAGGCCATCGTCAGGAAGGTGGTGAACCCCGCGATGACCTCCGTCTTGACGGAAGTCTTGTGCTCGGAGAGCTTGAATTGACGTTCGATCAGGCGATTCAGCATGGTGTCGTTCCTGGGCGCGTGGACGGTGCTGCGATCCTGGGTGCGGAAAAGCCGCACATGGTACCCAAAGCCTCACGGCGATGCGAGGCAGCGGTGTCTGCCAAGTTAAGCAGCTGACGGTAGCGGCGTCAGCCGCCGCCACCAACGCTAGATGCCACGGGTCTCCAGCACACGCTCAACCGTCTCGACGATGGCCTGGGTCTGGGGGTCGATCTCGATATTGACCCGATCGCCGGGCACGCGCACGCCCAGGATGGTGCGGTGCAGGGTCTCGGGTATCAGGTCGACGCAGAAGCGCGGGCCATGCTCGGCCGTGGCACGACGCACCTCGCCGATGGTCAGGCTCGCCCCGTCGACGCCGATATAGCCCTTGGCGAACAGGAAGCGACCCAGGGCATGGGGTAGCTCGAACCACAGCCGCCGATTGTTGGGCGCCTCGTCGAGCTCGACCAGCTCGGCCTGGGCCATGATGTGTCCCGACATGGCGTGCCCGCCTATCTCGTCACCGAAGCGCGCGGCCCGCTCGATGTTGACCCGATCCCCCACCGCCAGCTCACCGAGATTGGTGACGCGCAGCGTCTCGCGCATCAGGTCGAAGCTGACGCGTTCACCATCGATGGCGGTCGCCGTAAGACAGACGCCGTTATGGGCCACCGAGGCCCCGATCGCGAGCTCCTCCCCCAGGCTCCCGGGCAGCGCGACGACATGGGTACGGAAGGCCTCGGCCTCCTGGATGGCCACCACCTCGGCGGTGCCCTGGACGATACCGGTGAACATGACGGCTCCTGACAACTGGCGCCCACACGGGGCTTGGAAAGGAGGACGAGTGTAGGCAATTCGTCGCGCTCGCGTCCATTGCCGCCGGATACCACAAGATCCACCAAATCCTTCGACATCGACAAAGGATATTTCGACATTAATGACAAGAGACCAGGTAGCCCGTCGGCGTTATTGACAGGCCCATGGCCTGCCCCTATGCTTGCCGGCTACATTGAATGGCGCCGATTTGAACCCGGCTTGCGGGCGCCCGCGACATGACTCGGTCATGGCGTGAAGTGCAGCTAAAAGGGTGTGTCCAGCGTTGATGGCCACCCGCCAGGGTGGCCTTTTTTTGGCCCCTGCCCTGCACCGCCCGCCTCGGCGCCCACAGCGGTGGCATCCATGATCCGACTCGACAACGTTTCCAAGACCTATGTGCTCAAGGGCCGACACGGCGGCATCGCCAGGACCGTGCCGGCGCTCAAGCACGTCGACTTCCACGTGCCCGCGGGCCGCATCCACGGCGTGATCGGTCTCTCCGGGGCCGGCAAGTCGACGCTGATCCGCTGCGTCAACCTTCTCGAACGCCCGACCACCGGCACCGTCACCGTCGACGGCCGCGAACTCACCGGCCTGTCGCGCCAGGCGCTCAACCAGGCGCGCCATGGCATGGGCATGATCTTCCAGCATTTCAACCTGCTGACCAACCGCACTGTCTTCGCCAATGTGGCCCTGCCCCTGGAGCTGATGGGCATGCCGCGCGGCGAGATCCGCGAGCGGGTCACCCCGCTGCTGGAGTTGGTAGGACTCGCCGACAAGGCCAGCCAGTATCCGGCCCAGCTCTCCGGCGGCCAGAAGCAGCGCGTGGCCATCGCCCGGGCACTCGCCAGCCGTCCCAAGGTACTGCTGTGCGACGAGGCCACCTCGGCACTCGACCCACAGACCACCGGGTCGATCCTGGCCCTGCTGCGCGACATCAACCAGAAGCTCGGCCTGACTATCCTGCTGATCACCCACGAGATGGAGGTGGTCAAGTCGATCTGTCATCGGGTGAGCCTGATCTCCGACGGCGAGCTGGTCGAGGAGGCTGACGTGGGCGACTTCTTTACCGCCCCGCAGACGCGGCTGGGCCGCGAGTTCCTCAACGACTTCCTCAAGCTGGAGCCACCGCGGGCACTGATCGAGCGACTCGAGGCGTCCCCGGGCCACAACACCCACCCGGTGGTGCGCCTGGCCTTCCGCGGCGACGCCGTGGCCTCGCCGCTGGTGTCGCGCCTGGCCCGGGAGTGCGGCGTCGATGTCAGCATCCTGCAGGCCAAGGTGGAGTCGATCCAGGAGCGCACCCTGGGCCTGATGATCGCCGAACTGATGGGCCCGGCGGAGAAGACCCGCGAGGCCCTCGACTATCTCGAATCCCACGACCTGCAGGTGGAGGTGCTTGGCCATGTCCAGCGCAATGCTTGAACTGATCCTCGAGGCGACCCTCGACACCCTCTATATGGTAGCCATCTCCGGGGTGATCTCGGCCCTGGTGGGCATCCCGCTGGGGGTACTGCTCTATGTCACCCGCCCTGGTCAGGTGCTGGCCCAACCGGCACTCAACGGCGCGCTGGGAATCATCACCAATATCGGCCGCTCGATCCCGTTCATCATCCTGATGGTGGCGATTATCCCCTTCACACGCATGCTGGTGGGCACCTCCATCGGCACCAACGCCGCCGCCGTGCCGCTGACCATCGCCGCGATTCCGTTCATCGCACGCCTGGTAGAAGGCGCACTCAACGAGATCAACCCGGGCCTGGTCGAGGCCGCCCAGTCCATGGGCGCCACCCCCTGGCAGATCATCCTCAAGGTGCTGCTGCCCGAGGCACGGGGTGGCATCTTCACCGCCCTTACCGTCACCATCGTGACCCTGGTGAGCTACTCGGCCATGGCCGGCGCCGTGGGCGGCGGCGGCCTGGGCGACCTCGGCATCCGCTACGGCTACAATCGATTCAACCCCACCATCATGTTGATCACCGTGGCGATCCTGGTGGTCATGGTGCAGGGCTTCCAGAGCCTGGGGGACTACCTGGTAAGGAAGAGCGACCACAAGTAAGGAAGACACCGTTAAATAACATATTGATATTTAAAATATCAGGCTTATTCCTTTAGTATCGTAACGACACAACAGAAGGAGCGATTCCATGCGCAAGACACTGCTCGCCACCCTGCTGGCCTCCATCCTGCCCGTCGGCAGCGCCCTGGCCGATGATCACGCCATCAAGGTCGGCACCGTCGCCGGTCCCGAGACCCAGGTGATGGAAGTCGCCGCCGAGATCGCCGAGCGCGAGTACGGCCTCGAGGTGGAGATCATCGAGTTCACCGACTACGTGACACCCAACGCCGCACTGGCCGACGGCAGCCTCGACGCCAACGCCTACCAGCACGAGCCCTACATGCGCTCCATGGTCGAGGACCGCGGCTACGACTTCGCCATCGCCGGCTACACCTTCGTCTACCCCATCGGCGCCTACTCCGAGAAATATGACAGCATCGAGGCGCTGCCGGACGGTGCCACCATCGCCCTGCCCAATGACCCCTCCAACGAGGGGCGCGCGCTTATCCTGATGCACAACCTCGGCATGCTGGAGCTGACCGACCCCGAGAACCTGGAAGCCACGCCGCTGGATATCGCCGCCAACCCGCGCGACTTCGAGTTCCGCGAGATCGAGGCCGCCCAGCTCCCGCGCGTGCTGCCCGACGTCGATATGGCCTTCATCAACAACACCTTCGCCCAGCCCGCCGGTTTGACCCTGGACGACGCCCTGATCAAGGAGGGCCCGGAGTCACCCTACGTCAACCTGATCGCGGTACGCGGCGGTGACGAAGAGCGCGAAGCGATCCAGCAGCTGGTCAAGTCCTACCAGACCGAAGAGGTCGAGGCCAAGGCCGAGGAGCTGTTCGGTGCCCAGGCGGTGCCCGGCTGGAAGTAAGGTAACTCGATTGCCTAGCGGCAAGGTGCGCCGGGGGCAAGCCGGAGAGGAGGTCCTACGCCAGGGATGGCGTCGGTAGCGCCCAGGGAGGGGTTCACAGCGCCTCCTCGGCGGTCCGGCGCTCCGGGGCTTGCCGCCGGATCAGCACCGACAATGCCAGAGGGCCGGCCGCAAGGCCGGCCCTGCTGTTTCAAGGAGCCAAGATGACGCCCGACTATTCGCTACTCGACCGCCAGCTGGCAGCCCTTCTCGACACCCGCGACTGGCTGACCAACAGCGCCCAGACCTGTGCCTTCATCATGCAGCAGGTCCCCGATCTCAACTGGGCCGGGTTCTATCTGCAGCGCCAGCCGGAGCTGCTCTCCCTGGGCCCCTTCCAGGGCAAACCGGCCTGCCACCCAATTCCCTTCGCCAAGGGAGTGTGCGGGGCAGCCGCACGCACACGCTCCACCCAGCGCGTGGATGACGTCCACAGCGTGGCCGACCATATCGCCTGCGACGCCGACTCCAGCGCCGAACTGGTGGTGCCGGTCGTGGTTGCGGATCGACTGTGGGGCGTGCTGGACCTGGACAGCCCACGCCAGGGGCGTTTCACCGACGAGGACCAGGCGGGCATCGAGGCCCTGATGGCCACCTTCATCGAACGCACCGACCTCGCCTGAGCCTCGGCAGCCAGGCAGGAGGTACAAAACAAATCGCCCCCGCAGCAGGGCTGCGGGGGCGATTCTGTATCTGGTAGGACCAGGCGGATTTGAACCGCCGACCTCCACGATGTCAACGTGGCGCTCTAACCAACTGAGCTATGGTCCTGAATCTCCGCTGCGACAAGACTTCGTCGCGGCAACGGATGCGTATTCTACCCATCCGGCCCGGGAATGCAAGCCCTGATGTCACCCGCCAATGCCGGCGAATCAGCACCTTGAACGGTTTCACGCTACTCGGTACGCACCCGTTCGATGGCCTCCTTCCAGCCTCCATAGAGGCGCTCGCGTTCTGCCTCGTCCATCTGCGGCGAAAAGCGACGTTCACAGCGCCACAGCGCGGCGATCTCGTCGAGGTCACGATACCAGCCGAGCCGAAGCCCGGCGAGATAGGCAGCACCCAGGGCCGTCGTCTCCAGCACCGTGGGGCGGTCCACCGGAACGCCCAGCATGTCGGCGAGGAACTGCATCACCCAGTTGTTGGCCACCATGCCACCATCGACCCTGAGGATGCCCGGCGTGGCGGACATGTCATCGTCCATGCAGACCTGCAGGTCGCGGCTCTGGTAGCAGACGGCCTGGAGGCCGGCGGCGACGATCTCGGCGATACCGGTATCGCGGGTCAGGCCGAAGATCGCCCCGCGCGCCTTGGGGTCCCAGTGCGGTGCGCCCAGGCCGGTGAAGGCCGGCACCAGATAGACGCTATGGCCGCTGCGCGTCTGGCGCGCCAGGGCCTCGGTCTCCGCGGCGTCGGCAAACAGCTGCAGACCGTCGCGCAGCCACTGCACCGTAGCTCCGGCAACGAAGATGCTGCCCTCCATGGCGTAGGTGGGCTTGCCGTTGAGCCGATAGGCCACCGTGGTCAGCAAGCGGTTGCGCGAGGTCTCGGCGACCTCGCCGGTGTTGACGATCATGAAGCAGCCGGTGCCGTAGGTGCTCTTGCCCATGCCGGGCGTGAAGCAGGCCTGGCCGACCAGCGCGGCCTGCTGGTCACCGGCCACCCCGGCGATGGGCAACTCCTCTCCCAGCCAGCGGGCATCGACATGGCCGAAGTCGTCGCTGGAGTCCTTGACCTCGGGCAGCAGGTTTTCCGGGATGTCGAACAAGGCCAGCAGCGCCTCGTCCCAGCGCTGCTCATGGATATTGAACAGGGCGGTGCGCGAGGCATTGGTGGCATCGGTGGCATGCACCCGACCGCCCGTCAGCCGCCAGATCAGGAAGCTGTCCACGGTGCCGAAGGCCAGCTCTCCCCGCTCGGCCCGCTCCCGCGCACCCGGGACCTCATCGAGCAGCCAGCCGAGCTTGGTCGCCGAGAAGTAGGGGTCGATCAGCAGCCCCGTGCGTGACTGGACATCCTCCAGGTGGCCCGCCTCACGCAACTGCCGGCAGGCCTCGTCAGTGCGGCGATCCTGCCAGACGATGGCGTTGTAGAGCGGCTCGCCGGTCGCCCGGTCCCACAGCACGGTGGTCTCGCGCTGATTGGTGATGCCGACCCCGGCGATCGCCTCCGGAGCGATGCCCGTATCGGCGAGCACTTCGCGGCAGGTGGCGAGCACGGACTCCCAGATATCCTCCGGATCATGCTCGATCCAGCCATCGTGGGGAAAGTGCTGAGGGAATTCGCGCTGCGCCGTGGCCACAGCCTGACCATCACGATCGAAGAGGATGGCGCGGGAACTGGTGGTGCCCTGATCGATAGCGAGCAGATAGTCGGCCATGCCGGCTCCTGTTATCACCGTTGACGTATCATTCTACGGTACCCTCGGATGATCCTTACCGCCAGACTCGCGGGGCCCCGCCAGGGGCGGGGCTCCCACCCAGCCAGGAAAGCCGACATGCAGCAGGCAGACACGACCCAGCCGCTGGACCTGTTCGTGATCGGCGGCGGCATCAATGGCGCCGGGATTGCCAATGATGCCGCCGGTCGCGGCCTGACGGTCGGCCTGTGCGAACAGGGAGACCTCGCCGGCGCCACCTCCTCGGCCAGCAGCAAGCTGATCCACGGCGGCCTGCGCTACCTGGAACACCACGAATTCCGGCTGGTGCGCGAGGCGTTGCGCGAGCGCGAGGTGCTGCTTGCCAAGGCCCCGCACATCATCTGGCCACTGCGCTTCATCCTGCCCTACCGCCCCCACCTGCGTCCGGCCTGGATGCTGCGCACCGGCCTGTTCCTCTACGACCATCTCGGCAAGCGTGACAGGCTCCCGGGATCACGCAGGATCCGGCTCACCCCGGACCTGGGCCTGGCCGCCGACATCACCACCGGCTTCGAGTATTCAGACTGCTGGGTAGATGATGCCCGCCTGGTGGTGCTCAATGCCATCCAGGCCCGCGACAACGGCGCCGACATCCGTGTCCGCACCCGCTGCATCGGCACCCGAGAAGTCGACGGGCAGTGGGAAGTGGAGCTCGAGGAGGTCGATTCAGGCCGCCGCCTGTCCCGTCGCTGCCGGACACTGGTCAACGCCGCCGGCCCCTGGGTGGAGCAGGTGGTCCGCCACCAGGCCAGCAGGTCATCGCGGTACGGAGTGCGCCTTATCCAGGGCAGCCACCTGATCGTGCCTCGGCTGAACCATGACGAGCGTGCCTATATCCTGCAGAACAGCGACCGGCGCATCGTCTTCGCGCTGCCCTACGAGGAAGACTTCAGCCTGATCGGCACCACCGACCGTCGCTATCAGGGCGACCCGTCACGCGTCGAGGCGAGTGAGGAGGAGATCGACTACCTGCTGTCGGTGGTCAATGCCCACTTCCGCAGCCAGCTCTCCCGGGACGCCGTGATCCACACCTTCTCCGGGGTGCGTCCGCTGTGCGATGACGAATCGGCCGACCCCTCGGCCATGACGCGGGACTATACCCTCGACCTGGATGCTCGCGGTGCCCCGTTGCTGTCGGTCTTCGGCGGCAAGATCACCACCTACCGCAAGCTCGCCGAGGCCGCCCTGGCGGCGCTGGCGCCGCACCTGCCGACCATGGGCAAGCCCTGGACCGCCGAGACGCCGCTGCCGGGCGGCGATATCGGTGACCCGGCAAGCTACGAGGCTCAGCTGCTCACGAAATACCCATTCCTGGACGCCGCCCAGGCGCGGCGCTTTGCGCGCACCTATGGTTCGCTTTGCCAGACGTTTCTCGACGGCAGGGACTCTCAAGCCGCCCTGGGGCTGGCGTTCGGCGCCGGACTGACCGCCGCCGAGGTGGACTACCTCGTCGATCGTGAGTGGGCACGCTCCCTCGAGGACATCCTGTGGCGGCGAACCAAGCTGGCACTGCACCTCGACACCGTCGGGGTGCGTCGGCTCAGGGCGTATCTGGACACGCTCACAGGACAGTGATGCTGGCAGGCGTCAGCGACGGCGGCTCGCGATGTCTGTTCAGCTCGCGCCCTTCGAGGGCGGCGAGCAAGATCTGCAGCGGGTCCCCGTGGCTGACCAGCATTACGGTTTCACCGGCGAGGCGCTCCTCCAGTTCATCGATCACCGCCGTCATGCGGGCCGCCACCTCGACCACGCTCTCGACCCCGGCATGGCGATGCGTCGGATCAGCGGCATCCCGTGTCCAGACCTGCGCATAGTGGTCGTCTGTGCGCCCCTCGAAGTCGCCGAAGTATCGTTCCCGAAGCCTCGTTTCGGCGACGAGCGGAAGCCCGAAGTGACGCGCGATGCGCTCTGCCGTCTCCGTGGTACGACGGAAGTCCGAATGCAGGATTCGCTGGGGGATCGCCCATCGCCAGTCGGCCAGCAGCGCATCGAGCTGCTCCCGCCCTCGGCACGAGAGACCATAGCCGGCAATCCCCTGTTCCGGCGAGCTGATGATGACGCCCTGCTGGTTGGCCTGGCTGTGGCCATGGCGAATCAGCAGATAGCGGTTGTGCCGCCTGCCTGACGCTGCGGGAAACAGGTGGGTCATGGTGCTGGTCGCAATCTCCGGATTGAACGGGGTATCAGCAGAGCCTGATCGAGCCAACGTAACCTTCTCGAGGTATGCTGGGAGTATCGTCTGCAAGGGAACATGCCTAGTGGTCTCCATTGCGTCTGCCGTGCTTGCCTTGCTGCTGCTCGGCATCACCCTCGTCGCCAGGCTGCGCGTCACCTGGTGGTGGATTCGCGCTGCCGAATTCCCCCGGGTACAACTGGCCGCCGCCGCCCTGCTGTTGCTGCCCATCTGCACATTTGCCGACGCCCCCTGGTCTCTGGTTGGCCTTGGGAGCTGCCTGATGGTGATCGCGATCCAGGTCGTCCATGTACTGCCCTGGACCCCGTTCTGGCCGGTACAGGTCAAGCGTGCCGAGCCGGGACACGAGAGCCGCTGCCTGACGCTGCTGATCGCCAATGTCCTGACGCCCAACCGCAATGCCCGGGGGCTGATCGCACAGATCCATCAATACCGCCCCGACCTCGTGCTCACCCTGGAGTCCGATGGCTGGTGGCAGGAGCAACTCGATGGCGCCCTCAACGAGGCGTGGCCCCATGCAATAAGGGTTCCGCTGGACAACCTCTACGGCATGCATCTCTATTCACGCCTGCCGCTGGTCGACCCCGAGGTCCAGTGGCTGATCCAGGACGATATCCCCTCGTTTCATACCGGCGTTCGCCTGCCTTGCGGCGACGAGATCCGCCTCCACGCCCTGCACCCACGCCCGCCTGCCCCCGGCGAGAGCGAGGAGTCACTGTGGCGCGACGCCGAGCTGCTGCTGGTGGGCAAGGCGATCCACGACGACCCGGTGCCAACTCTGGTGGCGGGGGACCTCAACGATGTCGCCTGGTCTCGCACCACACGCCTGTTCTGCCGGGTAAGCGGCATGCTCGACCCACGCCGGGGCCGCGGCATGTTCAGCACCTTCCACGCCCACTATCCCCTGTTGCGCTGGCCGCTTGACCACGTCTTCGCAAGCGAGCACTTCACCCTGGGAGGCCTGAAGCGACTGCGCGGCTTCGGCTCTGACCACTTTCCCATCCTGGCCACACTCTGCTTCCGGCCCGCCCGAGCCGACGAGCATGACACCCCAGAGGCGGACGCCGAAGAGCACCGCGAGGCCCACAACACGGTCCACGAGGGCAAGGAGCGCGAGCAGCAGGAGTGAGCGCTATTCCGGTATTCCGCCCCGCGTCAGAGCAGCGGGGTCGAGCAGCCGCGTGAGCTCCTCCCGGGAGAGCTCGGTCTGCTCCTCGGCCACCTCGATGATCGGCCGACCGGCCTGGTAGGCCTGCTTGGCGATGGCCGCCGCGGCGTTGTAGCCGATCACCGAGTTCAGCGCCGTCACCAGGATCGGGTTGCGTGACAACGGCTCGGCGAGGTTCTCCTCACGCACCCGGAAGGTGGCGATGGCGCGGTTGCCGAGCAGCCAGGCGGTATTGCTCATCAGGGTGATCGACGTCAGCAGATTGTGTGCGATCAGCGGCAGCATGACGTTGAGCTGGAAGTTGCCGCTCTGCCCGGCCACGGTGACCGCCGTATCGAGCCCGATCACCTGGGCAGCGGCCTGGGCCGCCGACTCGGGGATCACCGGATTGACCTTGCCCGGCATGATCGAGCTGCCCGGCTGCAGGGCCTCCAGCTCGATCTCGCCAAGGCCGGCCAACGGGCCGGAGTTCATCCAGCGCAGGTCGTTGGCGATCTTCATGATCACACACGCCAGGCCCCTGAGCTGTCCGGAGAGCTCCACCGCCGCATCCTGGGAGGCGAGGCTGGCAAAGAAGCTGTCGTTTGGGGTGAAGGCGAGTACGCTCTGCTCGGAGAGCCGGGCGGCCATGCGCTCGGCGAACTCGGGGTGAGCATTGATGCCGGTACCCACCGCCGTGCCCCCCTGGGCCAGGCGGCAGAGCCTGACCAGAGCACTATCCAGGCGCTCGATGGCCTGCCCCAGCTGGCTCGACCAGCCGCCCAGTTCCTGGCTCATGCGCAGGGGCATGGCATCCATCAGGTGGGTACGACCGGTCTTGACCACGCCATCGAGATCAGCGGCGCGGCTGTCGATGGTCTCGCGCAGATGAACCAGGGCCGGACGCAGGCGGTTGGTCACCTCCAGCGCCGCGGCGACATGGATGGCGGTGGGAATCACGTCATTGCTGGACTGGCCCATGTTGACATGATCATTGGGCCCCACCTCCAGCCCCTTGCGACTGGCCAGGTTCGCCAGCACCTCGTTGACATTCATGTTGCTGGACGTACCGGAACCGGTCTGGAAGACGTCCACCGGAAAGTGCTCATCATGCTCACCGCGGATCACCGCCTCGGCGGCGGTGGCGATCGCCTCGGCGCGCTCGTCGTCGAGTAGCCCGAGCTCGGCATTGACGCGCGCCGCGGCGAGCTTGATACGCGCAATGGCATGAATGAACGGCGCGGGCATGGCCTGGCCCGAGACCGGGAAATTGTTGACGGCGCGCTGAGTCTGCGCCCCATAGAGGGCATCCGCCGGGACCTCCAGCGCCCCCATGCTGTCGCGTTCGCTGCGTGTCGCACTCATCGCCTGGCTCCTCATGTCGGCCGCGGTTCTCTCCCCTCACCATGGTGCCGCCCACCCCATTCGGCAAGGCCCGCGTCACTCGCGGTGCTGCTCGATATCGATGTTGCACTGCACAAGCCGCTCTGCTATTGTGCATCGCAACAGAGCAGCAACTGCTCCCCTACACTCAGTGAAACCAGGAGGTTCCACCATGATGAACGCCTTCAACTTCGACACCAAGGCCTTCGACACCAAGCAAGTCGAGTCCATGTTCTTCGCTCCGGCCCGCGCCTACGCCAACCTGGCGGTGGACTACAGCGAGAAACTGGCCCACGCCCAGCTCGACGCCACCAAGGCCTACACCGACACTGGCCTGGCCCAGCTGCGCACCCTGATGAACGTCAAGGATGCCGAAGGCCTGCGCTCCTACATGGAAGGTCAGCAGAAGGTCGCCAAGGACCTCGCCGAGCGCATGAAGGGCGACGCCGAGAAGGTTGTCTCCCTGCAGCAGGACTTCGTCCAGCAGAGCCAGAAGCTGACCGAGGAGAACGTCAAGCAGGCCCAGGCGACCGCCACCAAGGCCGCCCAGTAAGCTTGACCTCGGGGCGCTCCGGCGCCCTGCTCCCCCGGGAGATCCCCAAACCGCCGCCCCTTGCAGGGCGGCGGTTTTCGTTGGTAGCGGCATGCCCTTTGGCCTGGTGTTACGCTACCCTTGGCCGAGGCACGGGGCGCCTGCAGAAATTGAACCGGATAGGGAGGTCAATCATGAAACGCTACTTTCCCCTCGTCTTCGCGGCACTGGTGCTCGCCGGCTGTGAAGTCGTTCCCCCCGCCCCTACCGAGCGCATCGAGGTCATCGAGCGGGGTGAGACCCAGCGTGATGCCCCGCAGGAGACTCGTGAAGCGGAGCGCGACGCCACTGCCTCACGCGCCAAGAGAGAGGTCGCCTATCCCGAGGCCGAGTATGCCAGGCTCGAGAAACACGGCAGTGCGGCGGTCAGCGGGCGCCTGACGCTGAGCGGACGTGCGGTGCCCAATGCCGGCGTCTCGGTGGCGCCGGTGACCAGCTACTCCGCCGAGGCCGCCGAGAAGGCGCTGGCCGGGGTCGCTGTGGAGCCCGCCGACCCCAGGGCACGGGAGTACACCCACACCACTCGCACCGACGGCAACGGCTACTTCCGTGTCTCCAACCTGCCCGCCGGAGAGTTCTACGTCTCGGGTGCAGGCCCCGACCCGCAGACCGGCGAACCCAGGGTGGTGATCCGACAGGTCAGCCTGAGCAAGAGCCAGCAGCTCGAGGTCGACCTCAGCCGCTGACGGTGTGCCGCGGCATGGCGATCGCCCAAAGCAGTGGACCGGCAGGCCGCGGACGCAGACCCGGTTAGCATTATCTCTGACAGCCTCCTAGGCTTGGAAGCAGCTAGTGCGCTCCACGGGGCTCGTTTGCTGTCACAGGAGGATCCACATGGAGAGGACACCCCCCACAACCGCCGCCGGCCTGGGCATCGCCCTGTTTGCCAGCTTGCTCACCTTACCCAGCGCCGTCGCCGCCACCAGCCTCGAGGAGCTACGCGAACGCGGCCATATACGAGTGGCGGTAGCGGACGAAGTCCCCTACGGCTATCTGGATGCCGAGGGCGAGGGACGCGGTGCTGGCCCCGATGTAGCCCGTCCGCTGCTCGAACGGCTGGGCATCGAGCGGATCGAGTGGCAGGTCGTCGACTTCGAGGACCTGATCCCGGGGCTCGAGCACGGAGAGTTCGACATGGCCGCGGCGGAGATGGCCATTCGCCCTGAGCGCTGTAACCGGGTCCTCTTCTCGGAGCCCAACACCTCCTATGGCGAAGGTCTGCTGGTACAGGCCGCCAATCCCCACGAGATCACTGCCTACGACCATTTTGTCGCACGCGATGACATCCGTGTCGCGGTGCTCGCGGGAGCGACCCAGGTCGACATCCTCGCCACCATGGGCGTACCGGAGGATCGGCTGGTCGTGATCGACACCAACGCCCAGGCCATCGACACGATTCTCGACGGTAGCGCCGATGCCTATGCCGGTACAGGCCTGACGGTCAGCCAACTGGCCGAGCAGGATACCCGGGTGGAGGTCGCCCAGAACTTCGTCGACCCCGAAGTGGAGGGGGAGTTGGTACGCAGTTGGGGCGGGTTCGCCTTCTCCCCCGGCGCCGAGTCGCTACGCGACGCCTTCAACGAGGCGCTGCTCGACTATCGCAACACCGGGGCCTGGGAAGAGACCCTGAGTGGCCACGGCTTCACCCAGGATGACATCCTCAATGCCTTCCGCTTCGATACTGAATGGTTGTGCAGCCGCCAGTGATCGCTACCAGCCCAGCGCCAGCTTGACGAAGGGAATGGTCAGCTTGCGCTGGGCGGAGAGCGAGGCACGATCGAGCTGCTCCAGCAGGCGGAACAGCTCGTCGAGCCGCCGCGGCCCACGGTGCAGGATATAACGCGCCACCTCGTCGCCGAGCTGCATGCCGCGACCCCGGGCACGCAGCTGCAGGGCGGCCAGACGCCCGCTGTCGTCCAGGCCCTGAACGTGGAAGGTCACCCCCCAGGTCAGGCGCGAGGCGAGGTCGGGAAGCTTCACGGGTAGCTGGCGCGGTGGCGCCTCGGCGGCCACCACCAGCCGCTTGCCGGCATCGCGCAGGCGGTTGAAGGCGTGAAACAGTGCCTCCTCCCAGCGGGGCCGTCCCACCACCCGGTCCAGGTCATCGATGGCCACCAGGTCCAGGCGCTCGATATCCTCGAGCATCAGCGGGGGGAAGTGGCCGAGCTCCTCCAGCGGCAGATAGAGGGCACGCATGTCGCGATCCGAAGCCGCGTGGCAGGCGGCCTGCAGCAAGTGGCTGCGCCCCACTCCCGGCGCCCCCCACAGGTAGAGAAAGGGCTCGCCCTCGGGCTCGAGCTGGTGAGTCAGCCGCCCCACCAGAGTGGCGTTGGGGCCAGGATGGAAGTTGACGAAGGTGGCATCGTCACGCAGCCCGACGCCCAGTGGCAGCTGCGCGGGCGCACGGCTCATGGCGACTCCTCGTCGTGGCTTCGGTTGAGTGTCTCGTCGTACAAGGCACTGTTCTTGTAGCGGCTGTTGAGTTCCCGCAAGAGTACCATGATCACCGCCGCCGCCGGCAGCGCCAGCAGCACCCCGGTGAAGCCGAACAGGTTGCCACCGGCGAGTACCGCGAAGATCACCGCCACCGGGTGCAGGCCGATCTTGTCGCCCAGCAGCTTGGGTTGCAGCACCACGCTCTCCACCACCTGGCCGAAGCCGAACACCGCCGCCACCCCCGGCAGCAGCCACCACTCGCCGCCCTGAAAGAAGGCCACCAGGCCGGCCACGCTGATGCCGACGATCACACCCAGGTAGGGCACGATGCTGGCCAGCCCCGAGAGCAGACCGATCAGCAGGCCAAAGCGCACCCCCAGCAGGGTGAGGCCGATGGCGTAGATGATCCCCAGGCACAGCATCACGATCAGCTGGCCGCGCAGGAACGCCGAAAGCACCTCGTCGCACTGGCCCGCCAGGCGGATCACGGTATCCTCCCAGCGCCGCGGCAGCCAGTCACGCACCTTGGCGACGATGATGTCCCAGTCGAGCAGCAGGTAGAAGGTGACCACCGGAATCAATGCCAGGTTGCCGATCCAGCCGACCAGAGCCAGGCCCGAACGCGACACCTGGGAGAGCAGGGTCGCGGCGAAGGTGCCGGTCTCCTTCCAGTTGTCCATCACCGTCTGGCGCAGGGCATCGATATCGGTGGAAAGGTCCATGCCGGTCAACGACTGCACCTTCGGTACCACCGTCTGCTGTATCCACTCGAGCACTGCCGGCAGCGACTCCACCAGCTGGGCGAGCTGGCGACCCAGCACCGGCACCACCAGCAGCAGCGAGATCACGATGACCAGCGTCAGCAGCAGGAACACCAGCGACACCGAGAGTCGGCGCGACAGGCCCAGTGCCTCCAGACGGTCGGCCAGGGGGTCACCCAGATAGGCCAGCACCATGCTGACGAAGAACGGCATCAGCACCGGCTCGATGCTGACGAAGAACCACAGCGCCAGCGCCGCCAACCCGGCCGCGACCCACCACTGTCTGCGCATTGCTACCTCCTTGTCCCGCGACCGCCGACGGGCTGCCAGCCGTTCGCCGTGATGCTACAATTCCGCCCCAGACTTGCCTACCGCGTGGCGGCTCCCGCCACGCCGACCACCCGACAGGACTCCCGATGACCGACTCCTCCTCACGCCCCTCGCTCAGCTACAAGGACGCCGGCGTCGATATCGACGCCGGCAATGCCCTGGTCGACCGCATCAAGGGGGTCGCCAAGCGTACCACTCGCCCGGAAGTGATGGGCGGACTGGGCGGCTTCGGCGCCCTCTGCGAACTGCCCACCGGCTACCGCGAGCCGGTGCTGGTCTCGGGCACCGATGGCGTCGGCACCAAGCTGCGCCTGGCCATGGACCTGGGTCGCCACGACACCATCGGTATCGACCTGGTGGCCATGTGCGTCAATGACCTGGTGGTGGCCGGCGCCGAGCCGCTGTTCTTCCTCGACTACTATGCCACGGGCAAGCTCGATGTGGACATCGCCGCCGACGTGGTCGACGGCATCGGCGCCGGCTGTGAGAAGGCCGGCTGCGCCCTGGTGGGCGGCGAGACTGCCGAGATGCCCGGCATGTACGAGGGCAGCGACTACGACCTGGCGGGCTTCTGCGTCGGCGTCGTGGAGAAGTCCGAGATACTCGATGGCCACAAGGTGGCCGAGGGCGACGTACTGCTGGGCATGGCCTCCTCCGGCCCCCACTCCAACGGCTACTCGCTGATCCGCAAGATCCTCGAGGTCTCCGGCGCCGCGCTGGACACCGAGCTCGCCGGCGAGTCCCTGGGCGACGCCCTGATGGCGCCGACGCGCATCTACGTGAAGCCGCTGCTGTCACTGATCAGGGAGAGCGGCGTGCCGGTGCATGCCCTCTCACATATCACCGGCGGTGGTCTCACCGAGAACCTGCCCCGGGTGCTGCCCGAGGGCCTCGCCGCCCGGGTCGATGTCAGCGCCTGGCAGCGTCCGGCGGTCTTCCAGTGGCTGCGCGAGCAGGGCAACGTCGCCGAGGAGGAGATGTATCGCGTGCTGAACTGCGGCATCGGCATGGTCATCGTGGTCCCGGCCGAGAAGGCCGACCAGGCCCGCGCCCACCTGCAGGCCCAGGGTGAGGCGGTCTACCGTATCGGCGAGATCGTCGCCGGCGAGAATGGCGGCGAACGGGTGATCCTGGAGAACCTGTCGGCATGAGCGAGAACTACGAGAGCGATACCCTGCAGGACTTCACCCCCGAGGCCGCCGATGCCCGCCGGGTGGTGGTGCTGATCTCCGGCAACGGCAGCAACCTGCAGGCGCTGATCGACGCCCAGAGCCACGATGCCCTGGGCGGCGAGGTCGTCGCGGTCGTCTCCAACGAGCCGGGCGCCTACGGGCTGACCCGCGCCCGGGAGGCGGGCATCGACGCGGTGGTACTGCCCCACCGAGAGTACGAGAGTCGCGACGCCTACGACGGCGCCCTGATCAAGGTGATCGAGCGCCATGAGCCGGATCTGGTGGTACTCGCCGGCTTCATGCGCATACTCACCCCGCGCTTCGTGCAGCGCTTCCTGGGGCGCCTGATCAATATCCACCCCTCGCTGCTGCCCGACTACCAGGGCCTGAACACCCACGCCCGGGCGCTGGCCGATGGTGTCGCCGAGCATGGCTGCAGCGTGCATTTCGTCACCGAAGAGCTCGACGGGGGGCCGGTCCTGATGCAGGCCGTGGTCGAGGTCGCCGCGGACGAGACCGAGGAGAGCCTCAAGCAGAAGGTGCACGCCCGCGAGCACCTCATCTACCCCATCGCCGTGAAGTGGTGCCTGGAGGGTCGCCTGCAGTTCACCGGCGAGGGCGCGACCCTGGACGGCACCCCGCTGCCGCCCCACGGAATGCGCATGTCCCACGCCGACGCCGCCGAGGAGCTGGACGAGGATCTCGAGGCATAAGCGGCCAAGTAGAAAGTAGAAAGACGTTCCAGCGACACTGAAAAGCCCCGCAGGCTGCGCGCCGGCGGGGCTTGCTTTTCACTTGCACCTTGTCACTTGAACCTTGTCACTTGTCACTTGAACCTGGCCGAAGGCCCTCAGGTGCGCGGCAGGGTCACGCCTCGCTGCCCCATGTACTTGCCGCCGCGGTCCTTGTAGGAGGTCGCGCACACCTCGTCGGACTCCAGGAACAGCATCTGGGCCACGCCCTCGTTGGCGTAGATCTTGGCCGGCAGGTTGGTGGTGTTGGAGAACTCCAGGGTCACATGCCCTTCCCACTCCGGCTCCAGCGGCGTCACGTTGACGATGATGCCACAGCGCGCGTAGGTGGACTTGCCCAGGCAGATGGTCAGCACGCTGCGCGGGATGCGGAAGTACTCCACGGTACGCGCCAGGGCAAAGGAGTTGGGCGGAATCACGCAGACGTCACCCTTGACGTCGACGAAGCTCTTGTCATCGAAGGCCTTGGGGTCCACCACCGCCGAGTGGATGTTGGTGAACACCTTGAACTCGTCGGCACAGCGCACGTCGTAGCCGTAGCTGGAGGTCCCGTAGGAGATCACCCGACGCTCGTTCACATAGCGAACCTGGTCGGCCTCGAAGGGCTCTATCATGCCCTCCTGCTCGGCCATGCGGCGAATCCAGTTGTCGGACTTGATGCTCATGGAACCTTTTCCTGCTGCGTTGGAATCAGGGGCGCGGGCCCGGGGCCGCCATGATAGCGGCCCCGGGCCCGGGCGTCACGCCGGCGGACACACTGAGAATCACTCGCTGAACGAGATGCTCGGGCCCTCGTCGGCCTGGGCCTGCACCTGCGCGGCGACCTGGCGCGCCATGTCGCGGAAGGTGGCGGTCACCTCGCCCTCCGGGTCGGCAACCACCGTGGGCCGGCCACCGTCGACCTGCTCGCGGATGGAGAGGGTCAGCGGCAGGCGACCCAGCACCCGAGTCTCATACTCCTGGGCGATGCGCTCCCCGCCACCCTCGCCGAAGATCGGCTCGGCATGACCACAGTTCGAGCAGATATGCAGCGACATGTTCTCCACCACCCCGAGCACCGGCACGTTGACCTTGCGGAACATCTCGATCCCCTTGCGGGCGTCCAGCAGGGCAATGTCCTGGGGCGTGGTGACGATCACCGCGCCATCTACCGGCACCTTCTGCGCCAGGGTCAGCTGGATGTCACCGGTGCCCGGCGGCATGTCGATGAACAGGTAGTCCAGGTCATCCCAGACGGTCTGGGTCAGCAGCTGCTGGAAGGCCCCGGCTACCATCGGTCCGCGCCACACCATGGGCTCGCGGATATCGACCATGAAGGCCATGGACATGGCCTGGATGCCATGGGCCTCGAGCGGGCGCATGCGATTCTCGCCGGCCGCCTCGGGACGCACACCCTCCCCCACACCGAGCATCTGGGCCTGGCTGGGGCCGTGGATGTCGGCATCCAGGATGCCTACCCGGTACCCTTCCGCGGCCATGGCCAGGGCCAGGTTCACGGTGACGGTAGACTTGCCGACGCCGCCCTTGCCGGATGCCACGGCGACGATATGCTTGACCCCTTCAATCACGTCCTGCTCCTTCGCTTGTAGAATCACCGCGCCGGCGCGAGACCGACACACAGGAAATCAGTATACGCCTTGCTTGACGGCGACCGAACCTCCCACAGCAGGACGGCGGACCCCGGGGCCCGCCGTCCTGTCATGCTGTCGAGGTGCGCTGGCGTCAGCCCTGCCCCTCGGTCTCGGCGGCCGCCGGCTCGGCTTCGCTGTCCGCCGCCTCACCGGCCTCTGCATCACCACCGAGGTTCGTCTCGGTCTCTGCCGACTCCGAATCCCCGCTGGAATCCTGGCTGCTGCCGACCTCGAGCGACTCGAGTTCGCTGCGCCAGGTCGCCAGCTGCGACTCCAGCCCACGCAGCTGGGCCTCGCGACGCTCGACCTCGCTCTCCACGGCGGCCTGCTCGTCACGGCCGATGCCGATGGCCAGCTTGAGGTCCTCGAGCTGGCCCTGTGCCTCCTGGACTGCCTGCTGCGCCTGGTCACGCTCATCGCGCAGCGATGCGAGTTCCTGAGTCAGGGCATCGCGCTCCTCGCCCAGGGCCGCGAGGCGCTCCTCGAGCTGGTCGCGTTCGGCCTGGCTGGCCTCGACCTCCTCCTGGAGTGCCGCATGGCGCTCTCCCGCCGCATCGATCTCCCCCTGCAGGTTCTCCAGGTCCGCTTCTGCCTGCTGACGCGCCTCCTCGGCCGCCTGGCGCTCCTCCAGCGCCGCCTGGCGGGCCTCTTCGGCCTCCTGGCGCTGGCCCTCGGCCTCCTGACGGGCAGCCTCGGCGGATTCGCGCGCCTCCTCGGCATCGCTGAGCGCCTGCTCCACGGTGTCGCGCTCCTCCTTCAGCTCCGCCAGGGTCGTCTCGAGACCCGACTGCTCCTCTTTGAGCGTGGCAATATTCGCCTCGAGGGCCTCCCGGGACCCCTTCAGCTCCTCGAGTCGCGTCTCGGCAGAGCCGATCTCGGCCTGGATGGCCTCCAGGCGCTCGCTGGCCTCGGCCTCACGTGCCTCGACGTCGGCCTCCAGGGTCTGTCGGCGCTGCTCGAGTTCGGCGATCTGCGACTCGAGCGCCTCGATCTCCTGGCTGGCCTGGTCATGCTCTTCCAGCTGGGTGGCCAGTGTCTGGTTACGCGACTCCAGCACGGCCATCTCGGCCTCAAGGGCCTCGCGCGCCTCCTTGTGGGTACCGGCACTGCTCTGGGCGATGATCGCCCAGACGAAGCCAACGGCCGCGATGCCGGCGAGGCCGCGCACGCGGTTATCCTTGAACGGTGATGTCTGCGGGGTTTCCGACATGGATGCATCCTCGTTGAGTCGGCCCGGGGGCCGGTTCCGGATTCGGGACCGGTCGGCGGGGGCCGAACAGTAGTGGGGCACTCGAGTTCAGCATACAGAGCGATACCCAGCGGGGAAAGGGACGCGGTGGACCGCCCCTCGCGACTCAGAAGCGCTCGTCGCGTCGCAGGTAGCGCCACTCTCCGGCCGGCACCGAACCCAGTGACACGCCCCCGACACGCAGGCGGCGCAGGCCAACCACCGTGAGCCCCACGGCACGGCACATCGGTTCGAGCTGGCCGGGCACCATGCCCTTCATGGCGAAGCGCAGGCGGGTCTCGCTCTGCCAGCTGACCTTGCCCGGGGCCAGGCGGCGCCCCGGCACCGCCGAACCATCGCGCAGTGCCGCAAGACCCTGCTCGTCCAGGGTACCGGTCACTTCCACCAGCCACTCCTCCTCCAGCCGCGAGCGCTTCTCCTCCAGGCGTCGCACCACGCCACGATCCTGGGTGAATACCATCAGGCCCGCTTCGGCGGGGCCCAGCGGCAGCAGGGTGACCAGTCCACGGAAGTGTGCCTTGAGCGGCGGCTGTCCGGCGGGATCCTCCGTCCAGTGGTTGGCCTTGCGGATCAGGCGCCTGGCCAGGTCCTCGCCCTCGGCGACGCCGATATCGGCAGGGCAGTTGAACAGCAGTGTCGCCGGCGGAATCTCCAGCGGCCGGGCCCCAGGGATCAGCTCGATTCGCTGTTCGACGACCTTGAACTGGGGCTCCTCGACGATCCGGCCGTCTACGCTCACCCAACCCCCGGCAATATAGAACTCGGCCTCGCGACGAGAACAGGGCAGCTCACGGGCCAGCCGCTTGGAGAGGCGTTCGCCACTTTCGTTGTTGCTCATTCCTGCTCCTCTGCCGAAGCGTTCCGATCCACCATGCTCTGGGGCCCCTGCCCCACCGCTACCGTTGCCGACATTTCAGTAAGCCAGCCAGATGCAGTGCCTGGCCCCCTTGCCGGGACGCTGGGCACGCACCGTGACCGTCTCGACCAGCAGGCCTACCCGCCGCAGGCGCTCGGTAAAGGCCGGATCCTGGCCCGCCGACCACACGGCGAGCACCCCGTCGGGACGCAGTGCCTGCTGGGCAGTAGCCAGTCCCTCGGGCGAATAGAGCCAGTCGTTCTCGCGCCGTGTCAGCCCCTCGGGGCCGTTATCCACGTCGAGCATGATCGCATCGAAGCCGCCGGGCTCTCGGCGCAGCAGCTCACCCACGTCACCCACGCTGACCCGCGTGCGAGGGTCGGCCAGAGGGTTGCCCGCGGCGGTACCCAGCGGGCCACGGTTCCACTCCACCACGCCCGGCACCAGCTCGGCCACCACCACCTCGGCATCCGCCCCCAGGGCCTTGAGCGCCGCGGCCAGGGTGAAGCCCATGCCCAGCCCACCCACCATCACCCGGGCCTGTGGGCGGTCGGCAACTCGCCGACAGGCCAGCTCGGCGAGGGCATCCTCGGAGCCATGCAGGCGGGTATTCATCAGCTCGCCGGGGGTCCCGGCGATGCGGATGGAGAACTCATCGTTGCGTTGCAACAGCCGCAGCTCGCTGCCCTTGCCGGGAATGCTTGCGGTACCGATCGTTTCGAACTTGGCCATGGAGTCTCTTATCGGAAGTAAGGTGGGGAGGCATCGGACAGACGGTTCGCCGTATTATGCGGGTCCCGGCGGGGGGTTGCCATGCAGCCATGGCGCAGCACGCGGATAGTTGCCGCCTGCGTTGACGCCCGGCGCCAGCACGGGCGTATGATGCAGGAACGCCCATGGATGGCCAGGCCGATGACATCTCCTTACCCTGCGCGCCACCTTGCCCTTACCCTGCTGCCGCGCATGGCGCGCTTTCTGTGGCGGGTGATCTGCGCGTTCCTGCGCAACCGGGGGATCCTGCTCGCCGGCGGGGTCGGCTACAACATCCTGCTCTCCATCGTGCCGCTGTTTGCGCTGCTGGTAGTCCTGCTGGCGGGCGTGGTCGATGAGACGCGCCTGCTCGAGGTGCTCTCGGTTCAGGCCCGCCACCTGGCGCCGGCCCATGCCGAGGTCCTGCTCGAGGCGGTGCGCGCCTTGCTCGAGTCGCGGGAGGTGATCGGCCTGCTGGGTTTCCCGGTTCTGCTGCTATTCAGCTCCTTTGCCTTCCGCATGCTCGAGGATGCCCTGGCAATCATTTTCCATGCGCCGGATGCCCAGCACCAGGGACGCAGCCTGTGGGTATCGGTACTGCTGCCCTATGCTTTCATGGTGGTGCTGGGCGCGGGCCTGCTGGCGCTGACCCTGGTAGTCAGCCTGCTGAGCGGCCTCAACGCCCTCTCGATCGCCCTGGCGGGGCGCGAGCTGCCGCTGTCCGGACTCTCCGAGCCGCTGCTCAACCTGACCAGCTTCGTCGGGGTCTTCCTGCTGTTCAGCGCCATCTACAAGGTGCTGCCGGTGGTGCGCATCGCCCTGCGGCGCGCCTTGGTGGGCGGCTTCGTGGCCGCCCTGCTGTGGGAAGGCGTGCGCCTGCTACTGGTCTACTACTTCGCCAATCTCTCCTTCGTCAACGCGGTCTACGGGTCACTGGCGACCCTGATCGTGGTGCTGCTGAGCCTGGAGGTGGGCGCCATTATCCTGCTGCTGGGTGCCCAGGTGATCGCCGAGCTTGAACGCAATGCCCGCCTCGGCCTGCCCTGGCACATCGATCCGCGGCATCAGGCCGTCACCCACGTGGATTGATGCCCCGAAAGGCATGAGCCTTGCCCACTGGCTAGAACGTCGATAGCCCCGTGGCCTCCATCAGCCGATAGCGCATTCGCTGCCAGAGGGTGGTGTCGTCGAATGCCGCAAAGGGCGCACTGGTGTTTCGCTCGGGAGTGCTGTTCCAGCGCTCCTCGAAGAAGGCTGCCGCCTCCTGGAGGGCCGGGGTGTCCGCCGGGCCTACCAGACGCACGCTGGTTTCGAGGTTGAGATCGTCGAGGTTGCGGCGAGTGAAGTTGGCCGAGCCGAGGATCATCTCGGCCTCGCCGGCACCGGCCGGGCGGCGCAGCAGCAGCTTGCTGTGGCACTGCTCGCCGCGGGTCATGCACCAGCGAACCTCGATGCCCGCCGAATGCAGCTCGTGGGCCACCGGCCGGTTGGGAATGCCGCTCTTCTCGATGCCGAAGGCATCGCGGTTGGGATCGAGCAGCACTCTCACCATGGCGCCACGTGCCCGGGCCTGCTCGAGTGCCTCGATCACGCCACGGTGGGCCAGGTAGAACACCGCTACGTCGAGGCGATCACCGGCGCCGCTGGCGGCAATGGCCGCCACCAGGGCATCGCGGATCGCCCCCTCAGTCAGCAGCTGCAGCCTGGTGCCTTCGCGTACCGGCTCCTGTACCGGGGCAGGCTCGGGGCCGGGCAGCGCCACGCCGGACCAGGCCGCCACGGGCCGCTCGCTGGCCAGCAGGTCCAAGGCCGCCGCTCCCTGGAAACGCAGAGCCACGTTGCCATGCCGGCTGCTGGCATCGTGGGGGTTGGCGGAGGTCACCAGGCCCGCCCAGCCATCGCCATGATCCACCACCAGGGTCTTGCGGTGATTGGCGTTGAAGTTGAGCAGCGACAGGTAGCTGCGCAGGGTGACCCGCCCCGGCCCCAGGGCATTGGGCAGCCAGCCTCCGTCGCTGTCATTGCCGAACCAGCGCGGGCCCAGGTGCCACAAGCCCGACCAGAGGGGATTGGAGGCGCGCAGACGGGTCAGGTCGCTCTCCACCACGGCAACGCCCGCCCCGCGCAGACGCTGGAGGTGGTCGAGTTCGAGGCCACCGTAGAGGGTATTGAGCGGATCGGTGATCAGCACCGCCTGGAGCCCGGGATGGCGGCGCTTCTGCTCGAGCAGAGCCTCGGTCAGCTGCCGGGAGAGCGGGCGGAAATCTTCGCCCTCGGCACTGCCGGCGAAGTCATTGAACAGGAACATGTCCGCCACCACCAGACGCCTTGCCTGGGCGATCATGGCGAGCACCTCATCGAAGATCGCCTGGTCGAGGTGGCGCTTTCCGGCGACGTCGTACCAGGTACTGTCGGCCACGAAGCGCACCTGCTCGGCGGGACGCTCGGGAAAGGCCACGCCAACCCCCTCGGGAAGTGGCTTGAAGCGCTGCCAGGCCCCCATGCCACCCCACGCCAGCAGCGCTACCATCAGGATGATCCCCACCACACGCCCTCTCCCTCGCCTGGCCATCTCTCGCCCTCCCTGCCCGAGCTCCCTAGCCGGTCCAGCATACGCCGCGGGGCGCGGTGATGCAGCGGGGACGAAGCGAAAGCGGGGGCGCCGACCCGGTCGACGCCCCCGCTGGGCAGCACCCCGAACCCGTGGTTCAGTCTCCCTCGGGGCCGCCCGTGCCGGTGTTGACCTTCATGCGTCGACGCAGCAGCGGGCCGACGATGTAGGGCAGGATCAGCCCCAGGCCGGCGAACACCCACAGGCCGATGGCCAGGCCGCTGTCCCACAGGATGGTCCAGTCACCGTCGGAGATGTCCATGGCATGGCGCAGGTTCTTCTCCATCTCCGGCCCCAGCAGCAGGCCGAGGATGACCGGCACCAGCGGGATCTCCAGCTTGCGGAAGATATAGCCGGCGACGCCGAAGGCGACCATGAAATAGAGATCGAAGGTGGTATTGCTGATCGAGTAGATGCCCACGAAGGCGATCATGGTCACGATCGGCAGCAGGAACATCGGTGGCACCGACAGCAGCTTGACGAAGATCCCCACCAGCGGAATGTTCAACAGCAGCAGCAGGAAGTTGCCGATGAGCAGAGCCGCGATCACGCCCCAGACGATGTCGGCGTTCTGGGTGAACATCAACGGGCCGGGGGTGATGTTGAGCGAGATCAGCAGCGCCAGCAGCACCGCCGTGGTGCCGCTGCCCGGCACACCCAGCGTCAGCATGGGCACCAGCGCGCCACTGGAGGCACCGTTGTTACCGGCTTCGGGGCCTGCCACGCCGCGCGGATCGCCCTGGCCGAAATAGCCCTTCTTGCCCACCACCTTCTTCTCGAGGGTATAGCCGATAAAGCTGCCCAGGGAAGCGCCGGCACCGGGCAGCACGCCGGCGATGAAGCCAAGCACCCCGCCGCGCAGGCTGGAAGGCAGGATATTGCGGATATCGGCCCACTTCAGCGACAGCTTGTTGACGGTCATCTTCTCCTTGCCGCCACCGGCCTTCTCCTCGATGAAGAACAGCAGTTCGGAGATGGCGAACAGGCCGACGATGGCGATGATGAAGTCCACCCCCTCGTAGAGCTCCAGCACGCCGAAGGTGTAACGCTGCACCCCGGTGTTGTCGATGCCCACGGTGGCGATCATCAGGCCGATGCAGGCCGCCACCACGGTCTTCATGGGATTCTTGCCAGTGATCCCGCCCAGGGTGGCGAAGGCCAGCAGGAAGAGCGCGAAGTACTCGGCGGGGCCGAAGGTCAAGGCGAACTTTGCCAGCACTGGAGCGAGCAGGATCAGTCCGACGGTCGCTACCAGGCTGCCGATAAAGGACGCCACGGCGGAGATCGCCAGGGCCTCCGCCGCCTTGCCCTGCTGGGCCATGGGATAACCGTCCAGGCAGGTCATCATGGCCGGCTCATCACCAGGAATATTGAGCAGGATCGACGAGATCCGCCCGCCATACATGGCCCCGGCATAGACCGAGGTGAGCATGATCAGGGCGGTTTCCGGGGCCAGGCCCAGGGTGAAGGCCAATGGAATGAGGATCGCCACCCCGTTGGCCGGGCCCAGGCCCGGGAGCGCGCCGATCAGGGTACCCAGGAAGGCACCCAGCAGCGCAAACATAAGGTTATGGGGCGCCAGCGCCACCCCGAAGCCGTCGATCAGGAAGCCGAGGGTCTCCATCAGCTCACCTCCAGGAAGGAAAGCACGCCCAGCGGCAAGGCCAGATCAAGGGCGAAATTGAACAGCAGGAATACCACCACCCCCGATGCCGCACCGGTCAGGTAGGCCCGCACGGGTGCCGACCCCATGCGCCAGCAGAGCGTGCCGACCGCCAGGGTGGTGCTGAGGATGAAACCCAGCGGCTGCAGCAGCGCCGCGTAGAACACTAGCACCACCACTGCGATCACCAGCTCGATGCCGGTGCGGCTCCAGGGCCAGGCGTTGTCGGGGTCGGGACGCACGATCATGTAGAGGCTGGAGAGGCCCAGCACCACCGACAGCAGCAGGGGGAAGGTCTCGGGACCCACCGCTTCGCTGCCGCCGAAGGGGGCGGGGAGCTGAGTGGCGCCCCAGCCGTACGCGACGGCCAGGACGATCAGCAGGATGCCGAAGATACGATCATTCATGGTTGTCACTGGATCAGCCCGATGTCCTTGGAAAGCTGCTCGATATCGGCGATCTGCTCCTTGACGAAGGTCTCGAACTCACCGGCAGTCATGTGGAACGGCATCAGGCCGTTGCTGACCATCAGCTCCTTCCACTCATCGCTGGCATAGACGGTATCCATGGCGTCGATCCAGTACTGCCGCGACTCGTCGGAGATATCGGTGGGCATGTAGAAGCCGCGCCAGTTGGGGCCCACGGCATCGATACCCTGCTCCATGGCGGTGGGAATGTCGTCGAACTCACCGGGCAGACGCTCCTCGGAAAGCACCGCGAGCACCCGGAGGTCCCCCGACTCCATGAAGCCCTGGGCCTCGGAGATATCGCCGGTGAAGGCATCGACGTGGCCACCGACGACCTGGGTCATGGCCTCGCCGCCATTGTTGTAGGAGAGGTAGGGAATGCGCGGCAGCTCGTCGACCCCGGCCGCATCGGCGGTGATCAGTACCTTGAGGTGGTCCCAGCCGCCCTTGGCACTGCCACCGGCGAACTTGACGCTGCGCGGGTCCTCATCGATGGCCTCCATGAGCGCCGGCAGGTCCTGGTACTCGGAGTCGGCCGACACGGCAATCACGCCATAGTCGGCACCCAGCGCCCCGATCCAGTTGACCATGTCGGCATTCATGCCGGGAAACTGGCCCTGGGCCAGACGCGTGGTGGTGGCGGTCGAGGCGGCAACCAGCAGCTGTTCATCTCCGGCGCGCTTGCTCACCACATGGGCGTAGGCCACCCCACCGCCGGCGCCGGCCATGTTGATGGTCTGGACGTTGCCGGGCACCAGATCCAGCTCCTGCAACACGTTACCCACACTGCGGCAGGTGAAGTCCCAGCCACCGCCGGGGTCCGACGGGGCAATGCACTCCACCTTGCCCTTGGGCTCGAAGGCCATGACGCTGCCGGCACTCACGGTGAGCGCGGCAACGGCAACCAGCTTGAGAGGCGTCTTGATCGACATGGTGATGTCCTCGGGTTTGTTGGATGGTGTTGAAGGACAATCCCGGCGGCCTTGCCGAGTGCTTTCAACTGGCTTACAATTCTGTAAGGCAGAACTACGTTCTTCAGGGTAGAAAGCTAGAGGGCGTCACGCAGGCCGTCAACGCTGCACGGACAAATTACGACCAAAGTTCGAGAAGGGGGTTTTCCCCGAGGAGTCGTTTGAGTATGGCCCAGGATCGTGTGGAGGCCGTCGAACGCGCGTTGACGGTGCTGGAGGCGTTCGACGCCGACCGCCCCGTCATGAGTCTCGCCGAGCTGGCCAACGCCACCGGTTTCTACAAGAGCACCCTGCTGCGACTGCTGGGATCGCTTTCGCGCTTCGACTATGTGCGCCGCGACGCCGATGGCCTCTGGCAGCTGGGCGAGACGCCTGGCCGCCTGGCGCGTCGCCAGGACCCCCTGCGCCTGCTCACCGCCCGTGTCCAGCCGGTGCTCGACCGGCTGGCAAGCGGACTCGGCGAAACCGCCTCACTGCTGGAGCAGGCGGGAGGACAGATCGAGTGCCGGCTGGTGGCACTGCCTGCCAGCGCGCTGCGCCACGACTTGCGACCCGGCGCCACCTGGCAGACCATCACCCGAGATTCGCCCTGCCCGACCATTGCCGGTGGCGTCATGGTCGCCCACCCGCTGCCGGGATCACCCCCACGCTGGCTGGCACTCTCCGGCCCCGAGGGGCGCCTGGTCCTCGCCGATGCGACCCGGGCCCTGGCCGACGCCAGCGCTGGCCTGGAAGCACCGTCCGCAGAGGAGCCGGTGAAATGAAACTGCTGCTGGTGGAAGACGATGCCCTGCTGGCCGAATCGCTGCTGGCACTGCTGCGCGACCACGGCCATCGGGTCGAACACCTGCCCCGCGGTGACGCGGCGCTGGCGCGGCTCGCGGATCACGAGCACAGCATCGACCTGGTATTGCTCGATCTCAACCTGCCCGGCGCCGGTGGCCTCGAGGTGCTGGAGGCGCTGCGCCGACACGACCGTGAGACCCCGGTGCTGGTGCTGACCGCGCGAGGCGCCGTGGAGGATCGCGTGCGCGGCCTGGACCTGGGGGCCGACGACTATCTGGCCAAGCCCTTCGCCCTGGACGAGCTGGAGGCCCGGGTCCGCGCCCTGCTCAGGCGCCACGCCCGCGCCACTCGCCTGACCCTGGGGCCGCTCGAGTTCGACGCCACCACCCTCGGCTTCACCATCGACGGTGCGCCCTTTCCCCTCCCCCCCCGCGAACAGCGTCTGCTGGCCTGCCTGCTGCGCCACGCCGGCGAACCCGTGGAGAAGGCGCGCCTCGCCGAGGAAGCCTTCGGTGGCGAACCACTGGGCGACAACGCCATCGAGGTCTACGTACACCGGCTGCGCAAGCGCCTGCCCACAGAGCGACTGGCACTCAGGACCGTTCGCGGCCTGGGCTACCTGCTGGAAACCGGGCCGTGAACCCTGCCGGCAGCCTCTACGGTCGCCTGCTGGCCTGGCTGACCCTGCCGCTGCTGACGCTGGGTGCCCTGCTGCTGCTGCAGGCCTGGCTCGAGGCCCGCGCCACCGCCGACCGTGCCTATGATCGCCTGCTCGACGCCGCCACCCTGGCGATCGCCGAGCAGGTGCAGTGGCAGGATGAGCGTCTCTGGCTCGACCTGCCGCCAGCCGCCCTGGAGATGCTGGCGGGTGACGCCCAAGAGCGGGTCTTCTACTCCCTGGTGGACCAGCAAGGCCGCCACATCACCGGCAACGCCAGGCTGCCGGAGCATCCCGGCGCCAGCGCTGCCAGCGGCGACACCCTGCTCTACCGCGATATTGAGCGGCATGGCATGGCCCTGCGCCAGGGCATCCGTCGCACGCGTCTCGAGGACTGGCGCAGCGGGGAGCCTTTCGAGGTCCGAGTTGCCCACACCCGTGAAGGGCGCGATGCGCTGCGCCTCGAGCTGTTGCGCAGCAACCTGGCCGGCATCCTGGCCATGGGAGCGCTGGCGGTCGCTACCCTGCTGCTGGCGGTGCGAGCGGCGCTGAAACCGCTAACCCGATTGCGCCACGCCATCCGCGCCCGGGACCCGCGCACCCTGAAGTCGCTTGACCTGGAGCTGCCCCGGGAACTCGCAGAGCTGCGCGAGGCACTCAACGAACTGCTCGCGCGCATGCGCCGGGTGCGAGCCAACCAGGAGCGCTTCATCGGCGACGCCTCGCATCAGCTGCGCACGCCCCTGGCGGGCATCACCGCGCGTGCCGAGCTGGCCCTGCGTCGTCAGGAACCCGAGGAGTGGCGTACCGCCCTGGAAACGGTTCACTCCACCAGCGAGAGGACCGCCCGCCTGGCCATGCAGCTGCTCTCGCTGACTCGACTCGACAACCCCGAATACCGACCGGAGTTGCATCCCGTCGATCTCAATGACTGCGTACGCCAGGCAGTACGCGACCACTGGGTGGCCTGTCATCAGGCGGGTATCGACCTGGGCGCCGACTGCCTGCCATCGCCGCTGCGCGTCGCGGCGAGCGAGTGGCAGCTCCAGGAGGCGCTAGCCAACCTTATCGACAATTCACGCCGCTATGGCGCTCACCGCATCACCCTGGGCGTCCTCAGCGACCCTCCGCGTCTCTTCGTCGAGGACGATGGGCCAGGCATCCCGGCCGAGCGACGCCTGCTGGTCCTGCGCCCCTTTCATCGCGGACGCGACGACGGCGAAGGCTCGGGGCTGGGGCTCGCCATCGTCGACGGTATCGCCCGCAACCACGGCGCTCGACTGGATCTCGCCGAGAGCGACTCGGGGCGCGGGTTGCGGGTGGAGATGCGTTTCCCGGAGGCCCCGACATGAAGTGCTCCGCCCTCGCCCGCGTGGCGCTTCTCGGCGCCCTCTGCCTGCTGCCGGTGGTCGCCTGCGCCGAGCAGCTGCTGCGGCTGCCCGCCGCCACGGATGCCGGGCCCGCCCGCCCGCTGGTGATTCATGCCGCCCTCGACCTGCCCCAGGCGCGCCCGCTGCTGGAAGACTTCCATCGCCGCCACCCCGGCATCGACCTGATCTATCGCAACCTCACCACCCTCGAGCTTCACGAGCGTTTCCTCGACCATCCCGACGAGGTCGACGTGCTGATCTCCTCGGCCATGCCCTGGCAGTTCGCGCTGGCCAACGATGGTCATGCCCGACCGCTCGACAGCCCCCACCTCGAGGCCTGGCCGGCCTGGGCACGCTGGCGCGATGAACTGATCGCCTTCACCTTCGAGCCCATCGTCATGGTGATTCACCGCGAACTGGCAGACATTGCCGAGCCACCACGCAACCATGCCGAACTGCTGGCGCTGCTGAATACCCATCGCCAGGCACTCGCGGGACGGGTGGCCAGCTATGACCCGGTACGCAGCGGGGCAGGCTATGCCTATGCCATGCAGGAGTCGCAGCTCTCGCCGCGTTACTGGGACCTGGTGGCCGCGCTGGGCGGCGTCGAGGCCGAGCTGGTGGAGACCACCGGGGCGATGCTCGACGGCCTGAAGGAGGGACGCTTCCTGATCGGTTACAACCTGCTGGGCAGCTACGCTGCCCCCGGGGTAGCGGCGGCTCCGGACCTCGAGATGATCATCCCCGATGACTACGCCCTGGTCAGCCAGCGCCTGGCTTTGGTGCCCCGCCAGGCGCCCAACCCGCAAAGTGCGGAGCTGTTCATGGACTACCTGCTGAGCCTGGAGGGGCAACGCACCCTGGCCGAGGAGACCTCGCTGGGCGCCATCCACCCCGCCTTGACGGGCCCGGGAACCGCCACCCAACTGCGCGAGCGACTCGGCGATGCCCTGCGTCCGCCGGGCCTGGGGCCGGGCTTGCTTGCCGGTCTCGACCGCCTCAAGCGCCAGGCGTTACTGGCTCGCTGGCAGCGCGAATTTCGCCGCGCGCTCGCCACTGACGACAGCGCCGACAGCGTCGCGGCGGACTAGCCGCAGCGCTCGGCGGTCTCCCAGCCGGCGGTGCCGGCCCGGGTCGCCTCGAACCAGGCCAGGCGGTCATGCAGCGCCACAACCCCACCGACGATGATCAGGGTGGGCGGCTTGACGCTGACCCCGGCGAGTTCTCCCGGCAGGCTCGCAAGACTCGCCCGGTGCACTCGCTGGCGGGCCGTGGAGCCCTGTTCGATAAGCGCTACCGGGGTCTCGCCCGGCAGACCGTGGGCGACCAGCTGGCGACAGATCTCGGGCAGGCCGTGCAGGCCCATGTAGAACACCAGGGTCTGTCCTCGGCTCGCCAGTGAGGGCCAGTCGAGGTCGGCACTCCCCTTGCGCAGATGACCGGTGATGAAACGCACCGACTGGGCGTGGTCACGGTGGGTAAGCGGGATGCCGGCGTAGGCGGCACAGCCCGAGGCGGCGGTGATGCCGGGGATCACCTCGAAGTCGACACCGGCCTCGGCCAGGGTCTCGAGCTCCTCGCCACCGCGCCCGAAGATGAAGGGATCGCCCCCCTTGAGGCGCACCACCCGCTTGCCCTGGCGCGCCCAGTCGACCAGTGCCTGGTTGATCTCGGCCTGGGGCAGGCTGTGGTCGGAGCGTGCCTTGCCGACATACAGCCGCCGGGCGGCGGGATTGGCCATGGCCAGCACCTCGGGGCTTACCAGGCGATCATGCAGGATGACCTCGGCCGCCTCGAGGCGCCGCAGCGCCTTGAGGGTGAGCAGCTCAGGGTCACCGGGGCCAGCGCCCACCAGGCTGACGATGCCGCGTGGCTCGGCTTGCCCCGCCCCCCCTTCTTGCGGATCTCTCTCGACACTCATTCGACGCCCTCCCGTGATGGGGTGCTGTCAGACAGGGTACGCCGTAGCCGCGGGCTTGCCAGCTCTCCCCCCAGGCTGATGGCCAGCAGCAGCCCCAGCAGGAAGGGCCAGTGCGTGGCGAACTCCACGGATACGATGCCCAGGGCATCGACGAAGATCACCAGGATCCCCAGTGGACTGACATAGCGCACCATGTAAAGCCACAGGGCATGCCAGGCCGAGGACAGCCCCAGCTCCTCGCGCATTGGCGCCGCACCCAGCACGAAACCGACGAGCAGCGCCGTGCCCAGGCCGCCCAACGGCATCATCCAGCGCGAGGTGAGGTAGTCGAGCCAGTCGAACAGGTGGCGACCGGCCAGGGTCCAGTCGGCGCCGACATTGAAGGAGAGCATGGCCAGGGTGCTGATCACCCACAGCACGCCGCCCGCCACCCAGGCCGCGGCGCGGCGCGAGAGCCCCTGGCGGTCGCACAGCCAGGAGACGGTGGCCTCTACCATGGAGATCGACGAGGTCAGCGCCGCCATGGAGAGCATGGCGAAGAACAGCACGCCGAACAGGGTACCCAGGGGCATGGCCTGGAAGGCCAGCGGCAGGCTCATGAAGATCAGCCCCGGCCCCTCGCCAGGATCCATGCCATTGGCGAAGATCGCCGGAAAGATCGCCAGACCCGCCATCAGCGCCACCAGGGTATCGGCTACCGCCACCGTCAGGGTGGTGCGGGCGATGGAGGCCCCAGCCGGCAGGTAGCTGCCATAGGTGAGGATGGCGCCGGAGGCCAGCGACAGGGTGAAGAAGGCGTGTCCCAGGGCCGCCAGCAGGCCTTCGCTGGAGAGCGAGCCGGCATCGAAGACGAACAGGAAGCGCAGGGCGTCGGAGAAGCCGCCGGAGAACACGCCATACAGGATCAGCACCAGCAGCATCACCACCATGCCGGGCATCATCCAGCCGACGCTCTTCTCGATGCCGCCCTGCACCCCCTTGCCGACGATGAGCATGGTGACCACCGTCACCAGGGTGCTCCACAGGCCGAGGTTCAGCGGACTGGCGTTGTTGGCCGCGAAGATCGCCACCATGTCGTCGACACTGCCGCCGGCCAGGCCACCGCTGAGCATCTTCCACAGGTAGGAGAAGGACCAGCCGGCCACCACCACATAGAAGCACAGGATCAGGAAGCCACAGAGCATCGCCATCCAGCCCAGCAGCGACCAGGCCGCCGAGCGCCCCGACTCGGCGGCCACTCGGCGGACCGCATCGATGGGGCTGCCCCGGCCGCGCCGTCCCAGGGCGATCTCGGCCATCATCACCGGCACCCCCAGCGCCAGGATGCAGACGAGATAGACCAGCACGAAGGCGCCGCCGCCATACTCGCCGGTCATGTAGGGAAACTTCCAGATATTGCCCAGGCCCACCGCCGAGCCGGTAGCCGCCAGCACGAAGCCCCAGCGGCCCAGCCACTGGATACGGGGTTGCGTCGTCGTCATCTTGTGCCCGTCGGTTGAGGAGTCGCTGCCACGCCGCGTGGCAATACTAAAGCCGCATATTGTGCCGGATTTTTCCCTCGCTGACAGGCTCGACTATGCTCATATGGACGAGACTTCTGGACTCGGAGCCTGTCATGACCAGCAACCCTCGGATCGGCCCGATCGCCCTGCCCGACACTCGAGCGCGCCGCGTCTTCCAGGAACTGCTCGAGGGTTCCGGCGTCACCCTCAATGGCGATGCCCCTCAGGATCTGCGCATCTATCATCCCGACTTCTTCTCTCGGGTGCTTCATCAGGGCACCCTGGGCCTCGGCGAGGCCTACATGGACGGCTGGTGGGAGTGCGAGCGCATCGACGAGATGGCCTGCCGGCTGCTGCGCCACGGCCTCGCCGAGCGCGCCCATACCCCATCGGAGCGGCTGATGTATCGCCTGCAGGCCGGCTTCTTCAACCTGCAGAGCCGGGCACGGGCCTACATCGTCGGAGAAGCTCACTACGACCTGGGCAACGACCTCTTCGAGCGCATGCTCGACCCGACCATGTGCTACTCCTGTGGTTACTGGAAGGAGGCAGATACCCTGCACGAGGCCCAGGTCGCCAAGCTGGAGCTCGCCTGTCGCAAGCTCGCACTGGTGCCGGGCATGCGCGTACTGGATATCGGCTGCGGCTGGGGCAGCTTCGCCGAACACGCCGCGCGCCACCACGGGGTCGAGGTGACCGGTATCACCATCTCCCGGGAGCAAGCGGCGCTGGCCCGCGAGCGCTGCGCCGGCCTGCCGGTGACCATCGAGCTGATGGATTATCGCGACCTCACCGGCCGCTTCGACCGCATCGTCTCCATCGGCATGTTCGAGCATGTCGGTCATCGCAACTATCCCACCTACTTCGCCACCGTGGAGCGGCTGCTGGAAGCCGAGGGTCTCTTCCTGCTGCATACCATCGGCTCCAACCACTCCGAGATCACCGCCGACCCCTGGATCAACAAGTACATCTTCCCCAACGGGGTACTGCCCTCGGCAATGCAGATCGCCCGTGCCAGCGAGCCGCACCTGCTGATGGAGGATTGGCAGAATTTCGGCCCCGACTACGACCGCACCCTGATGGCCTGGCTGGCGAATTTCGACACTCACTGGTCCGAGATCGCCCATCGCTACAACGAACGCACCCGGCGCATGTTCCGCTACTACCTCGCCGTGTGTGCCGGTGCCTTCCGGGCACGCCATCTGCAGCTGTGGCAGGTGGTCTTCTCCCGGGACCGTCCCCAACGCTATGATGCGCCGCGTTGAAGATGCCTGCTCCCTGATATGAATCAGGAAACGATGAATTGTCGGCGATTTCCTACATCATCAGATGGAGATTCGTCAACGCACGGCAACCGGGAATCCGGGTAGACTGGCCCCATGGCCAGCCGCAGCGCCGCGCCCAACATAACCAGAACACGACCTGTACGCAGCAGGACACTGACAAGAGGAACCCCGCATGACGTCGACGACAGTCATGCCGGGCAGGAGAGATGCAGACGCCGCGGCCATCGACAGGCTGCCAGGGGTCATCTTTCAGCTGCACCGCAGTCATGACGGGCGGCTACATTTCCCCTACCTGGCCGGCGGTGGCGTCCGCCTGATCGGCATCGCCCCGGAGCGACTCGCCGAGGATGCCCGGCCCGCCCTGGACCGCCTGGTCGAGGAGGATTACCCCCGCCTGATGGCGGCACTGGAACGCTCGATGCGTTGGCAGACGCCGCTCAGCACCCGCTTCCGGTTGCCTCTCAAGGGGCAAGGCGTGCGCTGGGTGGCCCTGCGCGCCCAGCCGTCGCCCTTCCCGGACGGCATGCGCTGGCATGGCATGATGATGGATATCTCGGAACAGGTCAGCGAGGAGGCCCGCCTGCGTCGGCTCTCCGACACCGACGACCTGACCGGGGTGGCCAACCGCCGCCGCCTGATGGCGCGTCTCGAGGAAGCCGTGTCACTCAGCAACCGACACGCCACGCCGCTCTCGCTGATGATCCTCGACATCGACCATTTCAAGGGCATCAACGACACCCACGGCCATCTGCAGGGCGATGAGGTACTGCGCCAGGTCGCCCACCTGTGCCGGGAAACCCTGCGAGAAGAGGATCTGGTGGCCCGCATGGGCGGTGAGGAGTTCGCCCTGCTGTTGCCGCTGACACCTGGACATCGCGCGTTGACGCTGGCCGAACGCCTGTGCGGCGTCATCGCGGCGCATGATTTCGAAGTGGAGAACGGTATCACGGTCAGCATCGGCGTCGCCGAGCACCGCATCGGCGAGGGCCACCGCCAGCTCATCGAGCGCGCCGACCGCCAGCTCTACGCGGCCAAGGGCGATGGGCGCAACCAGGCCATGGCCGATGCCTGAGCGGTGAGGACATTCCTGGACGGGAGCGACTATACTGGACATACATCCATAATAAGCTGATCCCAACATGATCGACGAGACCCTCCAGCGCGTCTTCGGCTACCCCGATTTCCGCCCCGGCCAGCGCCCCGTGATCGAAGCCGTGGTGGCCGGGCGATCGGCGGCGGCGATCTTCCCCACGGGCTCCGGGAAGTCGCTCTGCTACCAGCTGCCCGCCCTGCACCTGCCCCACCTGACCCTGGTGATCTCGCCGTTGCTGGCGCTGATGCAGGACCAACTCGCCTTCCTCGAGCGCCACGGCATCCGGGCCGCCAGCATCGACTCCGGGCAGAGCCGCGAGGAGGCCGCCGCGGTGATGGCGGGGGTCGAACGTGGCGAGATCCGCATCCTGATGATCTCGGTGGAGCGCCTCAAGAACGAGCGCTTCCGCGCCTTCATCCGCCGGGTACCGATCTCGCTGATGGTGGTCGACGAGGCCCACTGCATCTCCGAGTGGGGGCACAACTTCCGCCCTGACTACCTGAAGCTGCCCGACTACCAGCGCGAGTTCGCCATCCCCCAGGCTCTGCTGCTCACCGCCACCGCCACCCCGCGGGTGATCGACGACATGCGCGAACGCTTCGCGATCGAGGCCTCCGATGTCACCGCCACCGGCTTCTACCGCGAAAACCTCGACCTGACGGTGGCACCGGTACCCGCCGACACCCGCCCCCGCGCCCTGGCCACCTGGCTCAAGGAGCGCCGGGGCGATGCCCCCTTCCCCACCATCGTCTACGTCACCCTGCAGCAGACCGCCGAGCGACTCGCCGCCTACCTGGGCAAGGCCGGCATCGCAGCCACCGCCTACCATGCAGGCCTCGACGCCGAGCGGCGCGAGGCAATCCAGCGCGACTTCATGGCTGGCCACAGTGACTGCATCGTCGCCACCATCGCCTTCGGCATGGGCATCGACAAGGCCGATATCCGCGCCGTGGTCCACTTCGACCTGCCCAAGTCCATCGAGAACTACAGCCAGGAGATCGGCCGTGCCGGTCGCGACGGCAAGCCCTCCGAGTGCCTGATGCTGGCCGGCCGCGACACCCTCGGTGTGCTGGAGACCTTCGTCTACGGCGACACCCCGGAGCGGCACGGCATCCGCCGGGTGATCGACGAGCTACGCGCCGCCGGGCCGCGCTGGGAGCTGACCCTCAACGCACTTTCCCAGCATGCCAACATCCGGCCGCTGCCGCTCAAGACCCTGCTGGTGCAGCTCGAGCTGCGTGGCATCATCCGCCCGCGGCACGCCTACTTCGCCGACTATCGTTTCAAGCTGCTGTGCGAACCCGAGAGCCTGGTCGCCCGCTTCCAGGGCGAGCGTCAGGCCTTCGTCCAGGCAATCCTCGACGCCTCCCGCAAGGCACGCACCTGGCACGAACTGGATTTCGCCAGCCTGGAGGCCCTGGGCCGGGAGCGTGGCCTGGACACCACACGCAGCCGGGTGATCACCGCCCTGGACTACTTCGTCGACAAGGGCTGGCTCGAGTTGCAGAGCCGTCAGCTCACCGAGGTCTATGAGGTCGAGCAGCCCGGGCTCGATCCCCAGGCATTGAGCGACGAGCTCCACGGCTATTTTCGCGACAAGGAGGCCGCCGAGATCACTCGCCTGCATGCCATGCTCGAACTCTTCGAGAGCGAGCGCTGCCTGAGCCGCCGCCTGGCCGAGTGGTTCGGCGACGACCGCGCACCGGAACAGTGCGGCCACTGCTCGGCCTGTCGTGGGCAGCCCGCCCGGTTGCCGCCGGCCGCCGAACGCGCCCCGCTGACGGGACGCCATCCCGACGAACTGCTCGGCGAGTTCCGCACGCGCCTGGCCGACCAGGGCGACGGACACCCCGCCACTCCGGACCTGCTGGCACGCTTCCTGTGCGGCATAGCCACCCCGCTCTTCACTCGGCTCAAGGCGCGGCAGCTGTCGGGCTTCGGTGCCCTGGAGGGTACCCCCTACGCCGAGGTGCGCGAGTGGCTGGCCCCGCATGGCGCGAGTGATTCAGCGCAGTAGCCCCCGGCGCTGCAGGGCGCGCATCAGCAGGTGAACGGGCAGGAAGAGCAGCAGTGGCCAGAGGCCCATCAGGGCGACCAGGTAGAACAGCGGGTCCACCAGGGCCTGGGGCTCGCTGCCGAAGGGGCCCCGGGTCCAGTTGACGTTGCGCGAGGGGTCGGTGAGCAGGAAGCTGGCCGGGATCACCAGCCAGGTGAGCCCCGTCTGCCAGGCCAGGGCCCGCCGGTCATAGCCCAGCCGCCAGACCGAGAGCCCCGCCACCGCCGGCAGGATCAGGTGGTAGAGCGAGAGCAGTCGGGTCAGCAGCGGCTCCTCGCCGTCGAACATGTACTCGGTACCGCCGATGGGGTGCCAGCCGATCAGCACCGCGGTCCCCACGTCCAGCGCCCACAGCGTCCCGACCAGGGCCACCGCCAGCCACTGCATGGAGAGCAGCAGGCGGCTCTCGCGCCACAGTCCCACCAGGATCAGGAAGTTGGCCAGGTTGCATAGCCAGAAGTAGTTCTGGGGACCCAGCAGCACCCAGAAGGTAGGCGCCCACCCGGCGATCCAGGCGGTGAAGGCGAGCTTGAGCCAGAGGGGAAGTGAGTTGCTTGCAGTGTCGGGCATTCCAACTCCCTTCAGGCATAAGGCGTGCCTCTTGAGAGTGACAGCGGCTGGCATGCGCTGCAACGCTTGACGCCTCGCCCCCGCTGCACGACCTTTCGGGTTGAATCCCCGACCCAGGAGACGACCATGAGCCAGCTTTCCAGAGAGTCCTGCGAGGCCTGCCGCGTCGGCGCCCCGAGGGTCACCGAGGAGGAGGTCAAGGCACTCGGCGCCGAGGTACCCGAGTGGCAGATCGTCGAGCGCGATGGCATCATGAAGCTCGAGCGGGTCTTCACCTTCCCCGACTTCCGGCAGGCGCTGGCCTTCACCCAGCGCGTCGGTGAGCTCGCCGAGCAGGCAGATCATCACCCAGCCCTGCTGACCGAATGGGGCAAGGTCACCGTGACCTGGTGGTCACACAAGATCAAGGGCCTGCACAGGAACGACTTCATTCTTGCCGCCAGAACCGACGAGGTAGCGAAATAAATGTTCGAACACATTGAGCGGGTTCCCGGGGATGCCATCCTCGGTCTGATCGAGGCCTTCAAGAAGGACACCAATCCTCAGAAGGTCGATCTCGGCGTCGGGGTCTACAAGGACGCCCAGGGCAACACCCCGGTAATGCGCGCCGTCAAAGAAGCCGAGGCCCTGCTGCTCAAGAACGAGACCACCAAGACCTACATCGGCTCCCACGGGGCGCCGGAGTATGGCGCGGTGATCCTGCCCATGGTCCTGGGCGAGGCCTCTCCAGTACTCGAGGCCGGTCGCGCCAGCGCCACCCAGTCGCCCGGCGGCACCGGCGCCCTGCGCCTGGCGGCGGACTTCATCGCCAAGAAGCTGCCCGGCAAGGGCATCTGGGTCTCCGACCCCACCTGGCCCAACCATCACGGCATCTTTACTGCCGCCGGCATCGAGCTGCACAAGTACCCCTATGTGGACGCCGACAACCGCCTCGACTTCGACGGCATGCTCACGGCCCTCAAGCAGATCCCCGAGGGCGATGTCGTGGTGCTGCACGCCTGCTGCCACAACCCCACCGGCTTCGACTTGTCCCGTGAGCAGTGGCAGACCGTGCTCGAGGTGCTGCGTGAGCGTCGCCTGCTGCCGCTGGTGGACTTCGCCTACCAGGGCTTCGGCGAAGGCCTGGACGAGGACGCCTACGGGGTGCGCCTGCTGGCCGAGAATCTCGACGAGGTGATCATCACCAGCTCCTGCTCAAAGAACTTCGGCATCTACTGCGAGCGCACCGGCTGCCTGATCATGGTGGCGAAGGACGCCGAGCAGATGGAGAACGTACGCTCCCAGATCGCCATCGTGGCCCGCGAGAACTACTCCAACCCGCCGGCCCACGGCGGGGCCATCGTCAGCGAGATCCTGAACTCCGCCGAGCTCGCCGCCATCTGGCGCGAGGAGCTCACCGAGATGCGCGACCGCATCAACACCCTGCGTCGCGACTTCGTCGAGGCCCTCAAGCCCTACGGCCTGGACCAGAAGTATGCGCATATCGCCGAACAGCGCGGCATGTTCAGCTATACCGGTCTGACGCCGGAGCAGGTCGACCGCCTGCGCGACGAGTTCGGCATCTACATGGTGCGCTCCGGCCGCGCCAACGTGGCGGGCTTCTCCCATGAGAACCTGCCCTACCTGGCCAAGGCGGTCGCCGCGGTCAACTGATCGCCGCCATGCCAGCCAGTCACGACGCCCGGGCCCTGCCCGGGCGTCTGCGTTTGGGGTAGAATCCCCGCCTTCCAGAGTCATCGACTCCATTGCCGCCGGGGCCCGGGGCGCCGAGTGGCGCCCGTGGAACGGCCAGGCTTGACCAGTCAGTCAGGTTTCGACCAGACTGCCTCTCGGCCTTGTTCCAATAATCCGACAACCAAGAGGCTCACCCATGGCGGCTCCCTCCCAGCACCAACCGGTGCACTACCCCTGGTACAAGAAGGAGGACACCGACGCCTTCTTCGCGCTGTTCCAGAACAATATCGCCAACTTCGTGATCATCGCCATCACCATGCTGGGCATGGAGTTTCCGGCCTCGATCGTCTTCGGCCAGGTACTGCCCGGCGCCGCCGTAGCGGTGATGGTGGGCAATTTCTACTATGCCTGGAGTGCGGCGCGCCTGGCCCGCAAGGAGAACCGTGCCGACGTCACCGCCCTCTCCTACGGCATCTCGACTCCGGTGATGTTCGTCTTCCTGTTCGGCGTGCTGCTGCCGGCCAAGCAGCTCACCGGCGATGCCGAGCTGGCCTGGAAGGTGGCGGTGGCCGCCTGCTTCATCAGCGGTGCCATCGAGGCGGTAATAAGCCTGATCGGCCGTTGGGTGCAGTACCACCTGCCGCGGGCGGCGATGCTCGGCGCCGTGGCTGGCGTTGCCTTGACCTTTATCGCCGGCGAGATGCTGTTCAAGACCCTGGAGATGCCGGTGATCGGCCTGCTGGTGCTGGCGATCATCATCGTCGGCCTGGTGGCGCGGGTGGCGATGCCCTTCCGCCTGCCCACCTCGCTGTTCGCCATCGTGGTGGGTACCGCCATGGCCTACCTGATCGGCGACGCCGGCGGCGAGCGCTTCAGCGATGCCTTCACCCATCTGGGCTTCTACCCGCTGCTGCCCAACCTGGCCTGGTTCGAGGGCCTGGGGCTGCTGTTCACCGGTATGCTGGCGGTGCTCACCGTGGTGCTGCCGATCACGCTCTACAACGCCATCGAGACCATGAACAACGTCGAAGCAATGGAGGCCGCCGGCGACAAGTATGACGTGCGTGAGTGCCAGGCGGTGGACGGCGTGGGCACCATGCTCGGCGCCCTGTTCGGCGGCGTCTTCCCGACCACCGTCTATATCGCCACCGTGGGCGCCAAGTGGATGGGCGCGGGACGCGGCTACAGCATCCTCAACGGCGCGGTCTATGCCCTGGCCACCATGTTCGGGCTGATCGCCGCGCTGGCCGCCATCATTCCGGTCTCGGTGGTGGCGCCGATCCTGGTGTTCGTCGGCATGTCGATGATCGCCACCGCCTTCCAGAGCAACGATACCCGCTACTATCCGGCGGTGGCCCTGGCCATGCTGCCCTATTTCGCCAACTACGTGATGACCCGCTTCAACCGCGCCGCCGAGGAGACGGTGAGCGGGATCTCCGGCGGCGTGGTGCCCCTGGGCCAGGGCGCCATGTTCACGGCGATCTTCCTCGGTGCCATGACGGTGGCGGTGATCGACCACCAGTTCCGGCGTGCCGCCGCCTTCGCCGCCGTCGCGGCCGGCTTCTCCTTCGTGGGGCTGATGCACGCGCCGAAGCTCGCCCTCAATGCCGCCGGCGACTACACCCTGGGCTACCTGGTGATGGGCGCGCTGTTCCTCTACTTCGCCTGGCAGGAGAGCCGCCAGGCAATGAGTGACCCCGCCACCCGGCCAAGCTGAGCGCTATCACGCCCGACACAGACGACTCGCCCCGCCAGATGGCGGGGCGAGTCGTTCAGGGCTGCCGAGTGGCTCGGCGAGGCCTCACTTCCAGAAGTCGCGGATCGAGGCGACCCCCTGAGCCCCCACGGCGCGGGCGTGGTTGGCATCGAAGCGGGTCATGCCACCCAGCGCAAAGACCGGCATGGCGGCGCGCTCCACCAGCTCCTGGAAGTCGTGCCAGCCCACGGGCGGCACATCGGGATGCGACGGCGTGGTACGCAGCGGCGAGAGGGTCACGAAATCGCAGCCCAGCCTGCCGGCCTGGACGAGCTGCTCGCGATCGTGGGTCGAGGCGGCGAGCCACTTGCCCTCGGCGATGGGGCGCCGCTCCAACTGCATCAGCCGCTCACTGGTCAGGTGGATACCATCGGCATCCACCGACTCGAGCAGCTCGGGTTCCCCGTTGAGCAGCAGACGCGCACCGTACTGGCGACAACGCGCCAGAGCGGACTCCGCGCGAGCCAGGTAAGCGGCGTCATCCAGCTGCTTGGCACGCAGCTGCACCAGGCGCACGCCATCCTCTACCAGGGCATGCTCGAGACGCTGGTCAAACTGCCCATCGTCCTCCTCCTCGCCGGAGATAAGGTACTCGGTGGGCAGCATCACCGCGCGCAGGATCGGCAGGTTGGCCGCCGGAAAGGGGTAGTTGACCAGGTCCTTCATCGGCACCCAGCGCACCGCCTGACCCTCGCGACCGAAGGGCTCACCGGAGAACTCATGGACCTGCCATACATCGAGCAGGATATGCTTGTCGGGATACTCGTGATGGATGCGAATCAGCGGCTGGGCGCGCCGGATCTCGACGCCCAGCTCCTCGTGGAGCTCGCGCTTGAGCCCACCCAGGCCCGTCTCGTAAGGCGCCAGCTTGCCGCCGGGAAACTCCCAGAGCCCACCATGATCAACGTTACTGGGCCGGCGCGCGATCAGCACCTCGCGGCCGTCGGCGCTGATGATGGCCGCCGCCGCCACGTGCACCCTTCTCTTCACCATTGCGTTCATTCACCCTTCCAACGTGTCCGCGCACGGCGGCGCGGGGTCTGTGTCTGACCGGATGTACCGGATCTGGCAGTATGCCGACGCTCAGCTGCGGTAGTCGGCATTGATGCTGACATAGTCATGGGAGAGGTCGGTGGTCCACACCGTGGCACTCTCCCCACCGCGGTCGAGCGCGATGCGGATGGGAATCTCCTCGCGCCCCATCACCGCGCTTCCGGCCTCCTCGGTATAGCCCGGGGCACGCCCGCCCCCTTCCACCAGGCGCACCTCGCCCAGGTCGATGGTCACCCGTGACACATCGAAGTCGGCCACCGGCGCACGCCCCACCGCGGCAAGTATTCGCCCCCAGTTGGCATCCGAGGCGTAGAGCGCCGTCTTGACCAGCGGCGAGTTGGCTACCGTGAAGGCCACGTCGAGTGCCTCCTGCCGACTGGTAGCGCCGTCGACCTGCAGGGTCACGAACTTGGTGGCGCCTTCTCCGTCACGAATGATCGCCTGGGCCAGCTCGGACATCACCCGCTGCAGGCCGTTGCGGAAGATGGCAATCGCCTCCTCATCCGCCACCACCGGGCCGCGCTGGGTGCTGATCAGCACGCAGGCGTCGTTGGTGGAGGTGTCACCATCCACGGTGATGCAGTTGAAGGAGCGCTCGACGCTCTCGCGCAGCAGCCTGTCGAGGAGCTCCTGCTCGAGGCTGGCATCGGTGGCCACGAAGGCCAGCATGGTGGCCATGTTGGGCTGGATCATCCCCGAGCCCTTGGCGATGCCGTTGATGACCACCCGCTCCCCGGCAATCTCCAGGGTGACGCTGGCGCCCTTGGCGCGGGTATCGGTAGTCAGGATTCCCTCTCCGGCCTGGTGCCACGCCTCGGCACCTTCATCGAGGCTGTCGAGTGCGGCCGGCAGGCCCCCCAGCAGCCGCTCCATGGGCAGCGGCTCGCCGATCACCCCGGTGGAGAATGGCAGAACGGCCCGTGCGTCGACCCCGGCCAGGCGGGCCAATTCGGCGCAGCTGGCACGTGCGTCACGCAATCCGATCTCGCCGGTCCCGGCATTGGCGTTTCCGGTATTGATCACCAGGTAGCGCGGCGCCTCACCGCTTGCCAGGTGCTCCCGGGCTACCGTCACCGGGGCCGCGCAGAAGGCATTGCGAGTGAAGGCTCCCGCCATGCGGGCCCCCTCGGGACTCTCGATCACTACCAGGTCGCGGCGGCCAGGCTTCTTGATCCCCGCCATGGCGGTGCCCAGTCGCACGCCGGGAATGGCCGGCATCTCGGGAAATGTTGCGTCACCCACTGCCATCGTCTCGTCTCCTCTGGGGTTGGCCGAAGGCCAGGTTCAGCTCAGCTTGCCGCAGCACTGCTTGTACTTCTTTCCCGAACCGCAGGGACAGGGGTCGTTGCGCCCCACCTTGGGTCCTTCACGACGTACCGGACGCCCATCGGCTCCCGGCGCCACCGGCGCCTCGTCGTCGTCATCACGGGCGGCCTCGGGCGCATCGTGGCGACTCGCCGCGGTGGCCTTCTCGCGCTCCAGGGCCTCACGGCGCTGACGCTCCAGCTCCTCGACCTCCTCGGGACGGCGAACCTGAACGTGGCTGAGAATGCGCGTGACATCGCCCTTGATATTGGCCAGCAGGTTCTGGAACAGCTCGAAGGCCTCGCGCTTGTACTCCTGCTTGGGATTCTTCTGGGCGTAGCCGCGCAGGTGGATGCCCCGGCGCAGGTGGTCCATGGATTGCAGGTGCTCCTTCCAGCGGGTATCCAGCACCTGCAGCATCACCTGCTTCTCGAAGCGGCGCATCAGCTCGGCGCCAGCCTGCTCCACCTTGGCCTCATAGGCCTCGCGGTGCAGGCTCTGCAGACGCTCGCGCAACTGCTCCTCGTGGAAGCGCTCGTCCTCCTCGGCCCACTGCACCACGGGTGCGTCCAGGTTGAACTCTGACTTGAGGTACTCCTGGAGCCCGGCAAGATCCCACTGCTCGGGCAGACTCTGGGGCGGCACGTAGTCGCTAATCGCGAGGTCCATGACCTCCTCGCGGATGCCGGCCACCGCCGCCGATACCTCCTCGGCGGCAAGCACCTCGTTGCGCTGCTCGTAGATCACGCGACGCTGGTCGTTGGCCACGTCGTCATACTCGAGCAGCTGCTTGCGAATATCGAAGTTGCGGCTCTCGACCTTCTTCTGGGCACGCTCCACGGCATTCGACACCATCTTGTGCTCGATCGCCTCGCCGTGTTCCAGGCCCAGTGCCTTCATCATGCGCTGTACCCGGTCGGAGCCGAACAGCCGCATCAGGCTATCCTCCAGCGACAGGAAGAAGCGGGTCGAGCCCGGGTCACCCTGGCGGCCGGCACGGCCACGCAGCTGGTTGTCGATGCGCCGCGACTCGTGGCGCTCGGAGCCGATCACGTGCAGGCCGCCGGCCTCGAGCACCGCCTCATGGCGGGCCTGCCACTCGGCCTTGAGCTGCTCGACCTGCGCGGCACTGGGATTCTCCAGCTTGGCCGCCTCAGCCTCCCAGTTGCCACCCAGCACGATATCGGTACCGCGGCCGGCCATGTTGGTGGCGATGGTAATGGCTCCCGGGCGGCCGGCCTGGGCGATGATCTCGGCTTCGCTCTGGTGCTGCTTGGCGTTGAGCACGTTGAACTTGAGGCCGCCCTTCTTCATCAGGTTGGCCAGGTACTCGGAGGTCTCGATGGAGGCGGTACCCACCAGCACCGGCCTGCCCGCCTCGGTCTCGGCCTTGACGTCCTCGATGATCGCCTCGAACTTCTCCTCGGCGGTGAGATAGACGAGATCGTTACGGTCGCGGCGAATCAGCGGCTTGTTGGTGGGGATCACCACCACGTCGAGGCCGTAGATCTGACGGAACTCGAAGGCCTCGGTGTCGGCAGTGCCGGTCATGCCCGCCAGCTTCTCGTAGAGGCGGAAATAATTCTGGAAGGTGGTGGAGGCGAGCGTCTGGCTCTCGCGCTGCACGGCCACCCCCTCCTTGGCCTCCACCGCCTGGTGCAGCCCCTCGGACCAGCGACGGCCGGGCATGGTGCGGCCGGTGTGCTCGTCGACGATCACCACCTGGCCATCGCTGACGATATAGTCGACGTCACGATGGTAGAGATGACGGGCGCGCAGGGCCGAGTGCATATGCTGCAGCAGGTTGAGGTTCTGGGCGGCGTAGAGGGAGTCTTCCTCGCCCAGCAGCCCCTGCTCGCGCATCAGGTCCTCGATCTTGTGGTGACCGTTTTCGGTGATCTCCACCTGCTTGTGCTTCTCGTCCAGCGTGAAGTCACCCTCTACCGAAGCATCGGCATCTTCCGAGACTTCGCCCTGGACCAGATGCACCGACAACCGATCGACAACCCGATAGAGTTCGGTATTCTCGTCCACCGCCCCGGAAATGATCAGCGGCGTGCGCGCCTCATCGATCAGGATCGAGTCCACCTCGTCGACGATAGCGTAGTGCAGCCCGCGCTGGACCTTGTCCTCCAGGGAGAAGGCCATGTTGTCACGCAGGTAGTCGAAACCGAACTCGTTGTTGGTGCCGTAGGTGATGTCGCAGGCGTAGGCGGCACGCTTCTCCTCGGGTGTCTGGCCGGCGTAGATGACGCCGACGCTGAGCCCGAGGAACTCGTATAGGGGACGCATCCACTGGGCGTCACGCCGCGCCAGGTAGTCGTTGACCGTCACCACGTGCACACCCTTGCCGGGCAGGGCGTTGAGATAGACCGCCAGGGTCGCCACCAGGGTCTTGCCCTCGCCGGTCTTCATCTCCGCGATGCGACCATTGTGCAGGGTCATGCCACCGATCATCTGGACGTCGAAGTGGCGCATGCCCATGACCCGCTTGCTGGCCTCGCGCACCGTGGCGAAGGCCTCGGGCAGCAGCGCATCCAGCGCCTCGCCCCCCTCGAGGCGCTCGCGGAAGTCGTCAGTACGCGCCTTGATGGCCGCATCATCGAGCCCTTCGAGCTCGTTCTCGAGAACATTGACGCGCTCGACCTGGCGGCCCATGCGCTTGACTTCGCGGTCGTTCTTGGAGCCGACGACCTTGCGTAACAGGGAATTGATCATGAAGTGTCCGTAATCTGCGTATGGCATAGCGCCGACGGCCCGGGGCGGTCGGCCATGGTCAGGGGTTCAGCTTGCCCACGCAGGGGGAGGACCGCGGCGAGTCAGGACGTCATGGGCGGCGGTGGCCTGCAGGATGGCCACGCGTGGGAGTGCGGGCATGCCGCCACGGGGTGTCACGCTGGCCCGCCGCAGCAGCGGCCAGCCCCGCATCCGGCGGCGCGCCTTGAGCCGCGAGCTGGCTCGAATCAGCGCCGGGGCCAGGATGCACACCTGCACCAGCCGCTCGGCCTGACGCGTCAGGTCACCCTGGGCAAGGCCCGCGGGGAGCAGGCAGCTCACCAGCAGGCCAGCCAGCCACCAGCGGGCGTGACGCCGCGATGGAGCGGGCCTGGCGGGTGTGGCTGGCGAGTGGCTGAGGGTCACGGCCATGCTGTCGAGGGGCTCCCGGGCGTGCTAGTCTGGCGGGCGCTGCAGGCCCATCGCGTTTATCGTCTGACCCGCCTGGCGCGGGCCGAGAGAGTCAAGCCCATGAGTATAAAGGTTAAGCGCTTTCGCGCCCAGCCCATGTCCCGGCTGCTTGGCGGGCGCGGCGAACTCGGCTCGCTGATGCGCATGGCGAGGCTGATCGACCTCGCCCAGTCACACCTGCGCGCCCACCTGCCCGAGGAGCTTGCCGAGCACCTGCATGTCGGCGGCTTTCGCGACGGCAAGCTGACCCTGATCGCCGACGGTGCCGCCTGGTTGACCCGACTGCGCTATGAACAGCCTCGCCTGCTGGAACTATTGCACGAGTTGCCCGGCTTCGAGGCGGTCCAGGGGTTCAACCTGAAGGTCAGGCCCGTGCGCCCACCCAAGGCACCGCTACGCCAGGTTCGCCATCTGCCGACCCGGGCCGCCGACGAGATCTCCAGCTGCGCCGCCGATACCGAGGACCCGAGGCTCAGGGAAGCCCTGGAGCGGCTCGCCTCCCATGCCGAACGGAAGGACGAGCCGTAAGCTGGAAGCTGGAGCGCGCCATAAAGCAAACCGCCCCCGTGGCATGACCACGGGGGCGGTTCTCTTGCAGCTTGAAGCTTATGGCTTACAGCTCCCAGCGCAGCCGGGTTCAGGCCATGGCGGGGGCAGCATAGGAGATCGGGGCGACCTCGCTCTCGTCCTCGAAGGTGACGATCTCGTAGGCATCGGGCTGGTCCATCAGGGCGCGACACAGCTGATTGTTCAGGGCATGCCCGGACTTCACGCCATGGAATTCGCCGATCAGGCTGTAGCCCAGCTGGTAGAGATCACCGATGGCATCGAGCACCTTGTGCTTGACGAACTCGTCGTCGTAGCGCAACCCGCCCTCGTTGACGATGCGGTAGTCGTCCACGACGATGGCGTTGTCGAGGCTGCCACCCAGCGCCAGGTTGTTGGAGCGCAGGTACTCCAGGTCACGCATGAAGCCGAAGGTGCGCGCCCGCGACACCTCCTTGACGAAGGAGGTGGTGGAGAAGTCCACGGCGGCGGTCTGGGTCTGGCTCTCGAACACCGGATGGTCGAAGTCGATGGAGAAGCCTACCTTGAAGCCCTTGTGGGGGCGGAAGGTGGCTTCCTTGTCGCCATCACGCACCGTCAGCTCGCGCTTGATGCGCATGAACTTCTTGGGGGCGTTCTGCTCGCTGATCCCCGCTGACTGGATCAGGAACACGAAGGGGCCGGCGCTGCCATCCATGATCGGCACCTCGGCGGCACTGAGATCCACGTAGGCGTTGTCGATACCCAGCCCGGCCAGCGCCGACATCAGGTGCTCCACGGTGGCAACCTTGGCGCCGGCATGGGTCAGGGCGGTGCACAGGGTGGTATCGGTCACCAGTTCCGCGCGGGCCGGAATCTGCACCTCGGGATCCAGGTCGGTGCGCACGAAGATGATGCCGCTATCCACGGGCGCCGGCCTCAGGGTCATGTAGACCTTCTTTCCGGAATGCAGGCCGACGCCGGTGGCGCGGATGACGTTCTTCAGGGTGCGTTGTCTGATCATGGGCAGTGGCCAGGCGGTTATCGGATTATCAAACAGTGTTCACTATAGCACCGAACGAGCGTTTCAACAAAGAAAGCTCGTTCGGTGCGGCGCATGGCCCCGATAGCCTGCCTCAATCGGCCTGACGACGCAGGAACGCCGGAATATCGAGGTAGTCATCGAGCTCCTGGGAGCGGCGCTTCTCGGGGCGCGGCTTGGGGGCCTCCTCGGGCTCGGCACGGGCCGCCGCGGCGGAGGACTGCCGTGCAGCGATACCCGGCTGGGCACTGCGACGGTAGTCGCCACCCGCCTCGACCCGCTTGGCACTCTCGCGGCTCGACGCCTTCTTCTGGGCACCCTCGAGACCGGCGGCCACCACGGTGACGCGCAGCTCGTCGGTCAACTCCATGTCGATGGAGGTACCCACCACGATGGTGGCATCCTGGGAGGCGAACTCCTGGACGGTGGCACCCACATCGTTGAACTCGCCGATGGAGAGGTCCGGACCGGCGGTGATATTGACCAGGATACCGCGGGCGCCGTGGAGGTCGATGTCCTCCAGCAGCGGGCTGCGGATGGCCTTCTCGGCGGCCTCGCGGGCGCGGTTCTCCCCGGTGGCGCTGCCCGTGCCCATCATCGCCATGCCCATCTCGGACATCACGGTGCGTACGTCGGCGAAGTCGACGTTGATGATGCCGGGGCTGGTGATCAGCTCGGCGATCCCCTGCACGGCCCCCAGCAGAACATCATTGGCGGCACTGAAGGCGGAGAGCAGGCTGGCACTCTTGCCCAGCACCGAGAGCAGTTTCTCGTTGGGAATGGTGATCAGCGAATCGACGTGCTCGGAGAGCTCACGCATGCCCTCTTCGGCGGCGCGCATGCGCTTGGGACCCTCGAAGGGGAAGGGCCGGGTCACCACCGCCACGGTGAGGATGCCCAGCTCCTTGGCCACCTGCGCTACCACGGGGGCACCACCGGTGCCGGTGCCACCACCCATGCCGGCGGTGATGAACACCATATCGGCGCCCTCGAGCAGCTCGGCGATGCGCTCGCGATCCTCCATGGCGGCCTGGCGCCCCACATCGGGGTTGGCACCGGCCCCCAGCCCCTTGGTGATCTCGTTGCCGAGCTGGAGCACGGTCTTGGCCGCCACTCGCTTGAGGGCCTGGGCATCGGTGTTGGCGCAGATGAACTCCACGCCCTCGATGCTGCTCTCGACCATGTGGTTGACGGCATTGCCGCCGCCGCCGCCCACGCCGATCACCTTGATGACCGCGCTGCTTGAGGGTGCGCTATCTACCAGTTCAAACATTTGCCCCGTCTCCTGAACCGCCGCTGGCGATCCTGTCAGAAATTTCCTTTCAACCAGCCCTTCAGCCTCGTCAGCGCCGAGAGTCCTTCCCTGTCGCCGCGGCGTGCGGCGTCCTCGCGCCGGGACTGTGCGGACATCATGCTGCCCTGTGCCTGTCGACCGTGCCCCTGCCGTGTTTCTTGTAGAGCGTAATGTAACAAACCGACTCCGGTCGAATAAATCGGGTTGCGCACCACATCGGCCAGCCCGCGGACGTTCTGCGGGCAGGCGATGCGCACCGGCATGTGAAAGATCTCCTCGGCCAGCTCCACCACACCCTCCATGCGGGCGGTACCCCCGGTCAGCACCACACCGGCGGCCACCAGGTCCTCGTAACCGCTGCGGCGCAGCTCGTCGCGGACCAGGGTGAAGAGCTCCTCGTAGCGCGGCTCGACCACCTCGGCGAGAGCCTGGCGCGAGAGGTCGCGGGCCGGGCGGTCACCGACGCTGGGCACCTTGATCATCTCGTCGCTGGCGGCCAGCTGAGTCAGCGCACAGGCGTACTTGACCTTGATCTCTTCCGCGTGCTGGGTCGGCGTGCGCAGCGCCATGGCAATGTCGTTGGTGACCTGGTCGCCGGCGATGGGGATCACCGCGGTGTAGCGAATGGCCCCCTCGGTGAACACGGCGATATCGGTGGTACCACCACCGATATCGACCATGCAGACCCCGAGCTCGCGCTCATCCTCGGTAAGCACCGCCATGCTGGAGGCGAGCTGCTCGAGGATGATGGCGTCGACCTCCAGTCCGCAGCGGCGCACGCACTTCTCGATGTTCTGCACCGCATTGAGGGCGGCCGTGACCAGATGGACGCGCGCCTCCAGGCGCACACCGGACATGCCCAGCGGCTCGCGGATGCCGCCCTGGGCATCGATGGCGAACTCCTGGGGCAGCACGTGCAATACCCGCTGACCCTCGGAGATGGCCCGGGCACGGGCCGAATCGATCACGCGGTCGATATCCGAAGGGGTGACCTCGCGCTCCTTGATCGCCACCACGCCATCGGAGTTCATGGAACTGATATGGCTGCCCGCGACCCCCACATAGACCGAGTGGATATCGCAGCCAGCCATCAGTTCCGCCTCTTCCACGGCACGCTGGATCGACTGCACCGTGGATTCGATATTGATCACCACTCCCTTCTTCATGCCTCGGGAGGGGTGCGAGCCGATACCGGCGATCTCGATGCCGCCGTCATCGGTGGGCTGCCCCACGATCGCCACCACCTTGGACGTTCCGATATCCAGCCCGACTACCATATTGGACGCATTGGATGGACCTGCCATGAGTCGGGAAGTCTCCTCGAACCTGGCCCGCTTGATGGGCCTGCAACACGAAAATGAACCTGGGGCCAATTATAGGAACAACTGAGCGTATTCCTCCACCCCGGAACGAAAAAGCCCCTTCACGATACGGCCATTTTGTCGCGAAAGAAACAGGCGTATGCCCTTCACCATGCGTGTTTGGCCGAAAAAAGGGCTCAGCCCTCCTCTTCGCCATCCTGCTCGAGAGGGTCGCTTTCGCCGTGCCATGCCACGGCCACCCCATTGGGGTATCGAAGGTCGATGTAGCGGATATGCGACGCCTGCTCTTCGAGCTGTCGACGCCAGGCCGCGGTCAGGCGCGCCAGGCGCCCTTCGCGGTCACTGCGCCCCAGCATCACCCAGACGCCGTCATCGAGCTGGAAGCGCCAGGCGCCCCGCGGCTCCAGTCGCAGCTGGGTCAGCTCGAGCCCCAGTTCGGCGAAGCGCGTGGCGAGACGTTCATGGTAGGCGAGCACCTCGGCACCGCTTCCGCGGGGACCGGCGAGATCGGGCAGGTCGCCGGGAGGCGACACCGGGCCGGTGGCGAAGGGTTCCCCCTCGGGATTGAGCAGGTAATCATCGTTCCAGCGTGCGACCGGCACCTGCTCCACCAGTTCGAGGGTCAGGGCATTGGGCCATTCGCGGCTGACCCGAGCCTCGGCGATCCACTCGACCTCCAGGGCCTGCTCGCGTAGTTCAGCGACATCCACCGACAGCCAGGTATGGCCACGCAGCAGCGGCGTCAGCTCGCTGCGCAGATAGTCGGCGCTGACATGCTCCAGGTCACCGCCGATCGAGACGCGCTCGAGGGGGCGATCCAGCCACAGCCACAGCGCCCTGCCACCGGCGCCGAACAACACCACCAGCAGCATCACGCCCAGCCATCCACCACGCTGGTTCATGCCGGACGGCTCTCCAGGGTAGCGGCAAGGATGCGCAGCACCAGCGTCTCGAAGTCGATGCCGACATGGGCCGCGGCCTGGGGAACCAGGCTATGGTCGGTCATGCCCGGGGAGGTGTTGACCTCGATCAGCCAGAAGCGTCCCTGGGCATCACGCATCACGTCGACACGTCCCCAGCCCTCACCGCCCACCGCGGCGAAGGCCTGGCGGCACAGCTCACCCAGCTCGGCCTCGTCGCTCTCCCCCAGCCCACAGGGCAGGTGGTAGAGGGTCTCGTCGGAGAGGTACTTGGCCTCGTAATCGTAGAAGCCACCGGCGGCCTCCACGCGGATCGCCGGCAGCACCTCGTCGCCGAGCAGCGACACCGTGTACTCCTCGCCCTTCACGAAGCGTTCGGCCATCACCCGGGCATCGAAACGCGCCGCCTCGTGGTAGGCCTCGGCCAGCGCCTCGGCGCTTTCCACCACACTGATGCCCAGTGTCGAGCCTTCGTGAACCGGCTTGACGATCAGCGGCAACCCCAGGCGTTCCACCACGGCCTGCCAGTCGGCTGCCGGCCCCAGCATCTCCGCCTCGGGGGTAGGCATGCCGAGTGCCTGCCACACCAGCTTGGTGCGCTGCTTGTCCATGCCCAGCGCCGAGGCCAGCACCCCGCTGCCGGTATAGGGAATGCCCAGCAGTTCCAGCGCCCCCTGCAGGGTGCCGTCCTCGCCACCACGCCCGTGCAGAGCAATGAATACGCGATCCGGAGCCAGCGCCTCGAGCCCCACCAGGCCGCCATCGGCCGGGTCGTAGCCGACCGCATCGACACCGGAGCGGGTGAGCGCCGATAGCACTGCCTGCCCGCTCTTCAGCGATACCTCACGTTCGGCGGAACTGCCGCCGAAGAGCACCGCCACGCGCCCCAGTTCAGTCACCAGGCTCATAGCGTCACCTCCTCGAATGCCAGCGCCGCCTCGGCCAGCGCCAGGGAGATGCCACCGATATCACCGGCCCCCTGGGTAATCAGGATATCGTCGGGCCTGAGCACGCGGCCGAGCAGTTCGGGCAGCTCTGCCTTGTCCTGGACGAAGATCGGGTCGACGGCGCCGCGCTGCCGAATGGAGCCGGCCAGGGTGCGCCCCTCGGCACCGGGGATCGCCGCCTCACCCGCGCTGTAGACGTCGAGCAGCAGCAGGGTGTCGACTCCGCCCAGAACCCGCACGAAGTCTTCAAAGAGATCACGAGTGCGCGTGTAGCGGTGTGGCTGATAAAGCATCACCAGGCGACGCTCGGGCCAGCCGGCACGCACCGCCTGAATCACCATCTCCACCTCACGAGGATGGTGACCATAGTCGTCCACCAGCATCACCTCGCCCTCGCCTCCCGGGGCCGGGTAGTGGCCGTGGACCTGGAAGCGACGTCCCACCCCCTGGAAACCGGCAAGGCCGCGCAGGATGGCGTCATCATCCACGCCGGCGTCACTGGCCACGGCGATGGCGGCCAGGGCATTCAGTGCGTTGTGGCGGCCGGGCATCGCCAATCTCACCTCGAGGGGAGCCAGCTCGCCGGGACGGCGGGCGGTGAAGCGCACCTCGCCCTGGGCCTGGACGAAGTCCTCGACGCGGTAATCGGCATCCTCGCTGAAGCCGTAGGTGACGAACTGGCGGCTGACACGGTCGAGCAGCCCGCGCACATGTTCATCATCGATACACAGGATGGCCAGTCCGTAGAAAGGCAGGTTGTGCAGAAACTCGATGAAGGTGCCCTTGAGCTTCTCGAAGTCACCGCCGTAGGTGCTCATGTGGTCGGCGTCGATATTGGTGACGATGGAGACCATGGGCTGCAGGTGCAGGAAGGAGGCATCGGACTCGTCGGCCTCGGCCACCAGATAATCGCCCTCCCCCAAGCGTGCGTTGGTGCCGGCGCTGGTCAGCCGACCGCCGATCACGAAGGTGGGATCGAGACCACCCTCGCCGAGCAGGGTCGCGGTCAGGCTGGTGGTGGTGGTCTTGCCGTGGGTACCGGCCACGGCGATGCCGTGGCGGAAGCGCATCAGCTCGGCAAGCATCTCGGCACGCCGCACCACCGGCACACGATGCTCATGGGCCCAGACGATCTCGGGGTTGGTCTCGTCCACCGCGGTGGAGACCACCACCACGTCGGCGCCGGCGACGTGCTCGGCGGCATGACCGATGGCCACGCGGATTCCGCAGCGGCGCAGCCTGGCGACCACCGGCGACTCGCGCAGGTCGCTGCCGCTGACGGTGTAGCCCTGGTTGGCCAGCACCTCGGCGATACCGCACATGCCGGCACCGCCGATGCCCACGAAGTGGATGTTGCGGATACGGCGCATGCCCAGACCGCGACCATGGCGGGCGGGCTCGGCCTGGCCGGGCATCGGATGTGATCTGCTATCGCTCAAAGCCTGTCTCCATGCAGCCGGCCACCAGGCGCTCGACGGCGTCGAGATGGGCGCAGGCGCGGGCCCGCGACGCCATGGTGGCGAGGGTATCGGGGTCGAGCAGCGCCGCCAGCCGGTCGGCCAGCGACGCTGCACTGAGTTCTCTCTGGGGCAGCAGCTCGGCGGCGCCCTCCTCCACCAGCGCCCTGGCATTGGCGGTCTGGTGGTCGTCCACGGCGTGCGGGAAGGGCACGAACAGCGCCGGCTTGGCCGCGGCGGCGAGCTCCGCCACGGTCAGTGCCCCGGCCCGGCACACCACCAGGTCGGCCCAGGCATAGGCGGAAGCCATATCATCGATAAAGGCGGTGACCTCCCCGACGACGCCCTGCCGAGCGTAGGCATCGCGGGTGGCGGCATCCTTGTCACGACCGGCCTGGTGGTGAACCTCGGGTCTGAGCTCCTCGGGCAGCCGGGCCAGGGCCGCCGGCAGGCCCTCGTTCAATGCCTGGGCGCCCAGGGAGCCGCCGACCACCAGCAGGCGCAGCGGACGCCCGGCCATCTCGGCGACGCCACGCGGGGCCTCGCCGAGGATCGCGATCTCGTCGCGCACCGGGTTGCCGATCACCTCGCCGCGGCCCCGGAAGGCCTGGGGGAAAGCCGCATAGACCCGCCGCGCCAGCCGCGCCAGGGCACGGTTGGTGAGACCGGCCACGGCGTTCTGCTCGTGGATCACCAGCGGGCGCCGCGACAGCCAGGCGGCGAGTCCGCCGGGGCCACTGGCGAAGCCACCCAGTCCCACCACCAGCTGGGGGTCGAAGGCACGGATCACCCGCCATGCCTGCCATACCGCCCGGCTCAGGTTGAAGGGCGCCAGCAGCCAGCCGGCCGCGCCGTTGCCGCGCAGGCCGGCCACGGCGATGCGATGGAGGGGAATGCCTGCCTCCGGCACCAGGCGGTTCTCGATGCCCCGCGGGCTGCCCAGCCAGGCGACCTCCACGCCGCGGGCCTGAAGGCCACGGGCCAGGGAGAGCGCGGGGATCACATGGCCCCCGGTACCGCCGGCCATGATCAGAGCCCGACGGGGAGTGGATTCGCTCATGGCTCGACTCCTTGTCTGGCCAGTGTGGACGAGCCGACAGCCGCCACCGGGCGTGGAGCCGCTGGTGAGCGGCGTCGCTGTTCACGCCGCGTCTCGATATCCACGCGCAGCAGCATCGCCACCATGCAGGTACATACCAGCAGACTGGAGCCGCCGTAGCTGAGCAGCGGCAGGGTCAGCCCCTTGGTGGGCAGCATGCCGCTGCTCACCGCGATATTGATGAATGCCTGGGCGCCGATCACCAGTGCGATGCCATAGCTGAGGTACGCGGAAAATGCTCGACCCGCCAGCTCGGCACGCCGCCCCACCGCCATGGCGCGCCACACCAGCAGGGCGAAGAGGCCGATGACGCAGACCGCCCCCAGCAGCCCGAGCTCCTCGGCCAGCACCGCGAAGACGAAGTCGGTGTGCGCCTCGGGCAGGTAGAAGAGCTTCTGGACGCTGTTGCCCAGCCCCACACCCAGCCACCCGCCGCGACCGAAGGCGATGAGCGCCTGGGTCAGCTGGTAGCCGCTGGCGAACTGGTCGGCCCAGGGATCGACGAAGCTGGTCAGTCGCGCCAGCCGGTAGGGCTCGGCGATGGCCAGCAGGGCACCACCGGCGGCCACCAGCAGCGCCAGCAGCAGGAAGCGTCCCCAGGGCGCACCGGCCATCAGCAGCATGCCCATCACGCAGCCGGTCAACACCACCACGGCGCCGTAGTCGGGCTCCATGATCAGCAGGACCCCGTACAGGCCAAGTACCACCAGGGGGCGCAGGAAGGCCCCCCAGTGCCGACGCACCTGGGGCAGGAAGCGCTCCAGGTAGCCTGCCAGATAGACAATCAGGAACAGCTTGGCGAATTCGGAGGCCTGGACATTGAAGGGCACCCCGGGAATCGACAGCCAGCGCCTGCTGCCGTTGACCTCGCGCCCCACCAGCAGAACCAGCGCCAGCAGAAGCAACCCCAGCAGCAGCAGCAGGGGGCCGTTGGCCCTCCACCAACCCAGCGGCACGCGCAGCACGCCGGTCGCCACCGTGATCGCCACCAGCAGGAAGATGCCGTGACGAATGCTGAAGTACCAGGGGTTACCGGTCAGGCTCGCCGCCACGCCGGTGGAGGCGGAGGTGACCATGACCCAGCCGACCAGTAGCAGTGCCAAGGCGGCCACCAGCAGCCATCCGTCAACGGGGTGGTCACGGGTCGAGAGTGCCTCGCGGAGTCTTGCCAGTCGGCTCATGCCCCCTCCTGCGCCAGGTGATGGTGGACCCAGTCGCGAAAGGCGTCGCCACGCACCTGATAGTTTCTGAACTGATCGAGGCTGGCACAGGCCGGCGAGAGCAGCACAGCATCTCCCGGTTCGGCGATGGTCACGGCCCGTGCCAGGGCCGTGGCCAGGTCGGCGACCCGGGTGACCGGCAGCCGCCCGGCGAGAGCCGCCTCGAGGCGGCCGGCATCGGCACCGAACAGGATCGCCTCGCGGCCGAAACGCGCCAGGGGCTCGGCCAGGGGCGTGAAGTCGGCGCCCTTGCCCACGCCACCGGCCAGCAGGATCAGCCGGCCATCGAGGGTGGGGCCAAGCCCGGCGATGGCCGCCAGGGTCGCGCCGACGTTGGTGCCCTTGGAGTCGTTGATCCAGCGCACGCCGCCCGCCTCGGCGACCAGCTCGCTGCGGTGGGGCAACCCCGGGAAGCGTTCGAGCACCGCCCGCATGGCATCCAGCGGAAAGCCGAGCCGATGGCCCATGGCCAGGGCCGCCAGGGCGTTGGCCTGGTGGTGACGGCCGGCCAGGCGCATGGCGGCGACGGGCATCAGCGGCGACTCGCCATGCATCAGCCAGTCACCACCGTCGCGGCCGGCCACACCCCAGTCGTCGCCCTGCGGCAGCCCGGTGGTAAAGCGATCGACAACGGGCACCTCCCCCGCCGGCCAGGTCAGGGCGTCGTCGGCATTGACCACGGCGTGGCGTGCGCCCCGGAAGATGGCGAGTTTGGCGGCACGGTAGCCGGCCATGTCGCCATGGCGGTCCAGATGGTCCTCGGAGAGGTTGAGGAAGGCGGCGCTCTCGGCGCCCAGGTGCGGCGTGGTCTCGAGCTGGAAGCTGGAAAGCTCCAGCACGTAGAGCCCGGCATCGGGCACCTCGGCAAGCAGATCGAGAGCCGGGGTACCGAGATTGCCTCCCACGGCCACCCGCACCCCCGCCTCACGGGCCATCTCACCGACCAGCGTCGTCACGGTGGACTTGGCATTGGAGCCGGTGATCGCGGCGATGGGCGCTCGGGCCGCGCGCACGAAGAGCGCGATCTCGCCGATCAGTCGCGGCTCGCCGGTGGCGGGATTGATGCCCCCGGCCAGCGTCTCGAGCCCCTCCGTGTGCGGGTCGATGCCGGGGCTCAGCACCACCTCCTCGACCGCCTCGAGGTCGAGTGCATCGAGGGGACCGAGGTGTAACGCGACCCCGGGATGGGCGGCCCGGAAGTCATCCACTCCGGGCGGCGCCTCGCGGGTGTCGGCGACCATGAAGGGCACGCCAAGCCGCGCCAGATGGCGACAGATCGCGCGACCGGAGAGCCCCAGCCCCACCACCAGGGTGGTGCCGGGGGGCACCGGGATGACGGCATCATGCGTGGCGGTCGCGTCGTGTTCCATCAGCGCACCTTGAGGGTGGCCAGCCCGATCAGCACCAGCACCACGGTGATGATCCAGAAGCGCACGATGACCCGCGGCTCCGGCCAGCCCTTGAGCTCGTAATGGTGGTGCAGCGGCGCCATCCGGAAGATGCGCCGACCGGTGAGCTTGTAGGACGCCACCTGCAGGATCACCGAGACGGTCTCCATCACGAAGATACCGCCCATGATGAACAGAACGATCTCCTGGCGCACGATCACCGCCACCACGCCGAGGGCCGCGCCCAGGGCCAGCGCCCCCACGTCGCCCATGAACACCTGGGCCGGATAGGTGTTGAACCACAGGAAGCCCAGGCCGGCGCCGGCGATGGTGGCACAGAACACGGCGAGCTCACCGGCCCCGGGAATCCCCGGGATCTGCAGATATTCGGCAAACACCGCATTGCCGCTGGCATAGGCGAAGATCCCCAGCCCCATGGCCACCAGCACGGTGGGCATGATCGCCAGGCCATCGAGGCCGTCGGTAAGGTTGACGGCGTTGGAGCTGCCGACGATCACCAGATAGGCCAGCACCACGTAGAAGAGCCCCAGCGGCAACACGAACTCCTTGAACAGCGGCACGATCAGGCTGGTCTCCACCGGCGAGGCGGCGGTGACATAGAGCAGCACCGCCGCCGCCAGGCCGATCACCGACTGCCAGAGATATTTCCAGCGAGCCGGCAGGCCGCGCGGATTCTTCTCCACGACCTTGCGGTAATCATCGACCCACCCGATGGCACCGAAGCCCAGGGTCACGGCCAGCACGACCCACACATAATGGTTGGCCAGGTCTCCCCACAGCAGGGTACTGACGGCGATGGCCATCAGGATCATGGCGCCGCCCATGGTCGGGGTGCCCGCCTTGGAGAGATGCGACTGGGGACCATCGTCACGCACCGCCTGGCCGATCTGCCCCTCGACCAGCCGGCGGATCATCACCGGGCCGAGCCACAGGCAGAGCACCAGGGCGGTGATGGTGGCGAGGATCATCCTCAGCGTGAGGTATTCGAAGACATTGAAGGCACTGAAGTACTGCGCCAGGAATTCAGCCAGATAGAGAAGCATGTATCACGTTCACCGTGTTGTGTCCTCGCGCAGTGCCGCCACCACCTGCTCCATGGCGACACTCCGCGACCCCTTGACCAGCACGCTGGCGCCGGGGGGAAGATGATCCAGCGCGTGGCGCACCAGCGCCTCGCGGCCGTCGAAATGGCACCCGCCTTCACCGAAGGCATGGCTGGCGGGGCGTGCCGCCTCGCCAAGGGTGCCCAGGAAGTCGATCCCCAGTTCCCGTGCGTGGCGCCCGATCTCGGCGTGCAACGCCGCGGACGCCTCTCCCAACTCTCCCATGGCACCCAGCAGGCACCAGCGCGGCGCTGGCAGGCTGCCCAGCAGCTCGAGTGCGGCCTTCACCGCACCGGGGTTGGCGTTATAGCTGTCATCGATGATTCGGGTGGCGCGGATGCCCGCCACCACGGCCTGGCGGCCGGCCATCGGCTCGACCGCCGCGAGGCCTGCCAGCACATCGCTGACGGAGGCCCCCATGGCCAGGGCCGCCGCCGCCGCGGCCAGGGCATTGGCCACGCTGTGGCGTCCCATCAGTCGCAGACTGACATCGCCAAGCTCGTGGTCGTCGACGACAAGCGTGAAAGCATAGCGCCCGAGGGCATCTGCGACCAGTGAACGCGCCGTGACCCTGGCGCCCTCGGCCAGCCCGAAGTCGAGCACCTCGCGCGGGGCGGCCAGCTGGCTCCAGGTGGCGAAGTAGGTATCGTCGCGGTTGAGCACCGCCACGCCGTCCGCGGGCAGGCCGGCGATAATCTCCGCCTTGGCCTGGGCGATCTGCCCCATGCCTCCGAACTCGCCGACATGGGCACCGGTAACGTTGGTGATCACTGCCACTCGAGGTTCGGCCAGGCCTACCGTCCAGGCGATCTCGCCCAGATGATTGGCCCCCAGCTCCACCACCGCCTGGCGGTGGGCCGGGGTCAGCTCGAGCAGGGTCAGCGGCGCCCCGAAGTCGTTGTTGAGGTTGCCGCGCGTGGCCAGCGTCGCCCCGTGGCGGTTGAGGATTGCCGCCAACAGCTCCTTGACGGTGGTCTTGCCGCTGTTGCCCGTCACCGCCGCCACCGGGCCACCCCAGGCGCGACGACGGGCACGGCCCAACAGACCCAGGGCGAGGCGGGTATCGGCCACCACCAGCTGGGGCAGCGGATCATCCACCGCCCGCTCGACCACGGCGGCCACGGCCCCCGCCTCGCGGGCCTCGGCCAGGAAGTCATGGGCATCGAAGCGCTCGCCGCGCAGCGCGACGAAGAGCGCCCCCGCCGCGACCTTGCGGGTATCGGTAACGATCGCGTCCACCGGCAGGTCCTCGGCCGGGATTGCGATCCCCAGGGCCTCGGCCACCTCGGCCAGGCTGGACAGCCCGCAGCGGCTCATCACGCCCCCTCCCCCTTGCCGCGAGCCGCCAGCGACTGCTCGGCCACCTCGCGGTCGTCGAAGGGGTGGCGCACGCCGGCGATCTCCTGGTAGTTCTCGTGGCCCTTGCCGGCGATCAGCACCACATCGTCGGGGCCCGCCTCGGCCAGGGTGCGGCGGATGGCCGCCGCGCGCCCGGCGATATCCCAGGTCCTTTGACGGGCCGCCTCGCTCAGGCCAGCCATCATCTGCTCGCGGATGGAGGCCGGCGCCTCGCCGCGGGGGTTGTCGTCGGTGACCACCAGGCGGTCGGCGTGGCGCTCGGCGGCGGCGGCCATGGGTGCCCGCTTGCCGGGATCGCGATCGCCGCCACAGCCGAACAGGCACCAGAGCCGGCCCTGGCCGGGCAGGTGGTCGAGCAACGCCGACAGGGCGTTGTCCAGGGCATCAGGGGTATGCGCATAGTCGATCACCACCGTGGGCATCCCGGGCCGTGCCAGGATCTCCATGCGCCCGGGCACCGGTGCGAGATGCTCCACCGCCTCGCACAGTGCCTCGAGGTCGTGCCCCAGCCCGAGCAGCGTGGCCATGGCCAGCAGCACGTTGTCGAGGTTGAAGCGCCCCACCAGCGGCAGTGCCAGCTCGCGCTCGCCCTGGGGTGTGGCGATCAGGGCGCGCTGACCGGTGGCATGGGGGAAGCGCTCCAGCACGCGCAGGGTCACCGCCTCGTCATGTCCGGTGGCGAGTACCCGCACGCCGGCGGACAGGCCGGCCAACATCAGCCGGGCCAGGGGGTCATCGCCATTGACCACGGCGAGCTCGAGCTCGGGCCTGCGAAACAGCCGCGCCTTGGCGGCGGCATAGGCGGCCATGCTGCCGTGGTAGTCGAGGTGGTCGCGGCTCAGGTTGGTGAAGACCGCGGCCTGCACCCGGCAGCCATCGAGGCGGCCCTGCTCCAGGGCATGCGAGGAGACCTCCATGGCCACCCGCGTGACGCCGTCGTCGGCGAGCTCGGCAAGCGAGGCCTGCAGCGCCAGGGGCCCCGGAGTCGTCAATCCGGCGTCGACCAGTTGACCGGGGCGGCCGTTGCCGAGGGTGCCGGTCACCGCGGCATCGACGCCCAGCGACCGGCTCAGCTCGGCGATGTAATGGGTCACCGAGCTCTTGCCGTTGGTGCCGGTGACACCGACCAGCTCGAGGGAATCGGGCACGCCGTAGAGCAGGCGGCCGAGCTCTCCCAGGCGTTCGCGCAGGCCCTCGAGCGGCACTACCCGCGGGTCGGTGAGGCATCCGCGGCCGTCACCCGAGTGGCAGAGCACCCGCAGCGCACCGCCGGCCAGGGCCTGGTCGATGAAGTCGCGCCCGTCCACCGCCACCCCGGGCACCGCGACAAAGACATCGCCCGTCGCCACCCGCCGGCTGTCGGTCTCCAGGCGGGTCTCCCCCTCGCCTTGCGTGACGAACGCGTGGTCGGGCCAGAGCCGCGACAGGGTGGCGTCCAGGCGGGAGAGCGTTATCGACATGACAGGGCTCGCTTCAGGCGGTCGGTTGGCAGGAGGGGTTCGCTCATTCGTCCTCCGGGACGTGACGCTGGTCGGGGGGTACATCGAGCAGGCGCAGGGCACTGCCGGCGACGCGCGAGAACACCGGTGCCGCCACCGCACCACCGTAGTAGGAGTCGCCCCGCGGGTGGTCGATCATCACCACCGCCACGATGCGCGGGTTGCTGACCGGGGCGATGCCCACGAAGAAGCCGCGATAGGCGTTCTCCTGGTAACCCCCGGCGCCGGTCTTGCGCACCGTGCCGGTCTTGCCGGCGACACGATAGCCCGGCACCTCGGCTCGCCGGGCACCGGTATCCGGCTCGACGACCTTATCCATCATTTCCAGGACCTGGCGAGCGACCTCGGGCGAGATGACCTGCTCCCCCGTGACGGGCTCGTCGAGGCGCAGCAGTGACGGCGGCAGCAGGCGCCCCTGGTTGGCGATGGCAGTAAAGGCACTGGCCAGCTGGAGCGGCGTGACCGAAAGTCCGTAGCCGTAGGAGAGCGCCGCCCACTGGCTGCTCGACCAGCGCACCGGTGCCGGCACCTCCCCGGTCGCCTCGCCGGGAAAGCCGGTACCCGGTGCCTGGCCGAAGCCCAGGCGGCGATAGAGCTGGGGCACCACCGGCTCGTCATAGCGCAGCACCAGCTTGGACATGCCGATATTGGAGGACTTCTCGAGGATACCGGCGAGGTCGAGCTCGCCGTAGTTGCGTATATCGCGGATGGTGAAGCGGTCGATCCGCATCCAGCCGGGGGAGGTATCCACCACGGTGGAGGGAGACAGGTCGCCGGCATCGAGCATGGCCGCCATGGCCAGCGGCTTGACCACCGAGCCGGGCTCGTAGGGGTCGACGATGACTCGGTTGCGCAGCCCCTGGGGATCAAGCCCGGCACGGTTGTTGGGGTTGTAGGAGGGCTGGTTGGCCATGGCCAGCACCTCGCCGGTGCGCGCATCCAGCATCACCACCACGCCACCATCGGCATCCTGCTCGGCCACCGCGGCCTTGAGCTCACGGTAGGCCATGTACTGGAGGCGCTGGTCGATGGAAAGCGTCAGCTCGCCACCGGGCTTGGCCTCGCGCAGCACCTCGAGGTCACGCACCAGGCGTCCGCGCCGGTCCTTGAGCACGCGGCGCAGCCCGGGGGTGCCCGCCAGGTAGGGCTGATAGGCCAGCTCGAGCCCCTCCTGCCCCACGTCGTCGACGTTGGTCACCCCCAGCAGCTGGGCGGCCACCTCGCCGGCCGGGTAGTAGCGCTTGTACTCGTCCTGGCCGTAGACGCCGGGCACACGCAGGTCGAGGACCCGCTGGGCCGCCTCGGGGGTCAGCTGACGGCGCAGGTACATGAACTCGCGCTCGGCATAACGCGCCAGCCGCTCGTTGAGGGTCTCCAGCTCCATGCCCAGCGCCGAGGCCAGCTGGACACGCTGGATGGGGTCATCGGGCACATCCTGGGGGTTGGCCCACAGGGTCACCACCGGGGTGGAGATGGCCAGCGGTTCGCCGTGACGGTCGGCGATCATGCCGCGGTGGGCAGGCAGCGAGTCGGTGCGCAGGGTACGGGCATCGCCCTGCCCCTGCAGGAAGGGGCGGTCGACCACGTGCAGGATGACCACACGCCCCACCAGCAGCCCCAGCCCGAGCAGCACCATTCCCAGCATCACGACATAGCGCAGCCGCCCCATGGGCACGCCGGGCGGGCGACGACGCGGCGACACACCGCTGCGAACTTCGGTATTCATCGCCGGATCACCTCCACCTCGTCCACGCCGGGCAGGCGCATCTCCAGGCGCTCCACGGCCAGGCGCTCGATGCGGGCCGGCGACGACCAGGCACTCTCCTCGAGGAGCAGCTGACCCCACTCGGTCTGCAGCTGCTGCTGCTCGCGTTCGAGCTGCTGCAGGGCGGCGTACTCCTCACGGGTCAGGTGGCTGATGGCGATCACTGCCAGGGCGCTGGCCAGGCAGCCGGCCAGCAGCAGAAGCACCAGCAGCGCGCGCGGGTTCAGGCGCAGCGCCGAGGGCCAGGCGAGACGAGCGGTAAACGACCTTCCCTGTGTCATGCCGACTCCTTCCTTCACTGTCGCATGCTCAATAGCGCTTGCGCGCGACGCGCATCACCGCGCTGCGTGCGCGGGGGTTCTCCTTGACCTCCGACTCCCCGGGACGCTGGGCCTTGCCCACCGCCTCCAGGCGACGCTCGAGCTGCTCGTCGCGAATCGGGATGCCCCGGGGCAGGTGGGTGTCACCCCGCACATGGTGCCGGATGAAACGCTTGACCCGACGATCCTCCAGGGAGTGAAAGCTGATCACCACCAGGTGGCCACCCGGGGCCAGCGCCTCCAGCGCCGCCTCCAGAGCCGCGTCGAGCTGCTCGAGCTCGCCGTTAACCTGGATGCGCAGGGCCTGGAAGACCCGCGTCGCGGGGTGCTTGTGCTTCTCCCAGGCGGGGTGGGCGGTCTTGACCACCTCGGCCAGGTCGGCGGTGCGCTCGAAGCGTCGCTCGGTGCGTCGCGCGAGAATCGCCCTGGCCAGGCGCCGGGCATAGCGCTCCTCGCCGTACTCCTTGAACACCCGAGACAGCTCGGCCTCGCCGGCGCGGGCAATGAAGCCCGCCGCGCTCTCGCCTCGGGTCGGATCCATGCGCATGTCCAGCGGGCCGTCGCGCAGGAAGCTGAAGCCGCGCTCGGGATCGTCGAGCTGGGGAGAGGAGACGCCGATATCGAGCAGCACCCCGGCCAGCCGACCATGCAGCTCATGGGCACGGGCGACCTCGTCGAGGCGGGCGAATTCGGCACGCTCGATGGTGAAGCGCGGGTCATCGATGGCGGCTGCCTCGGCAATCGCCTGAGGGTCACGATCGATGGCCAGCAGCCTGCCCCGGGGCGAGAGGCGCGACAGGATCTCCCGCGAGTGGCCGCCGCGACCGAAGGTACCGTCGAGATAGGCACCATCGGAATCGTGGACCAGGGCATCGACCGCACCGTCGAGCAGCACGCTGGCGTGGCGAAAACCCCGCGGGGGTGTATCAGGGGCGGACTGCATGCGCTTATCGATCCACGGTGGGGCGACGGAGAGTTCCGCCGCCGGACTGAAAACAGGGGGGAGCCGGCCGATAAGCCGGGTTCTGTCGAGGACAGTCATTCATCTAGGGGTCGCGTCACCACGACCCTCGAGCAACCTACCCGAACCCGGCGCGGGCCACGCCAGCGGGTTCCTATTTGGTCTTGCTCCGAGTGGGGTTTACCGTGCCACGCACTGTTACCAGGCGCGCGGTGCGCTCTTACCGCACCCTTTCACCCTTACCGGCCTCCCGAGGGAGACGTAGGCGGTCTGCTCTCTGCTGCACTTTCCGTCGGCTCACGCCGCCCAGGCGTTACCTGGCACTCTGCCCTGTGGAGCCCGGACTTTCCTCCCCCGGATCACTCCGGCGGCGACTGTCTGGCCGACTCCCGCGGCAAGGATACCAGTGCCTCGGGCTGCCCTCAATGTCGACCCATCCTGTCCCAGGGCATTCGCAGTTACCGACAGAGAGATAGCGAAAGGCGCCGGGGACAGGTCGAAGAGGGGGTCCAAGGACCAGGGATGGCCGAGGTAGCCTACAAGGAAGTACTCGTAGCGCCCCTTCGGAGGCCTGTCGCCGGAACAGCCTTGAGTGGAGCTGCCATCTGCAATAGCCCTGCATCCTGTCCACCCGCCCTACCCCTGCTCCTTCAACGCCAAGGCGCGGGCATACCAGGCCTTCTTGGCGCCCCCCAGCACACGCGACGCCACCGCCGCAGTCTGCTTGACGCCGGCGCCCTCGGCCAGCAGCGCCGCGAGCAGCGCCTCCCCCTCCACTTCGCCGCCGGCGCCCTTCTCGCGCGGCGGCGCACCGGCCACCATCACCACGAACTCGCCGCGGGCCTGGTTGGGGTCCTCCTCCATGCGCCGGGACAGCTCGGCGGCGCTGCCCTCCAGAAAGGTCTCGAAGGCCTTGGTCAGCTCCCGCGCCAGCACCAGGCGACGCTCGCCGAATACCGTCCCGATATCCGTCAGGGTGTCGCGAATGCGATGCGGCGATTCATAGAAGACCAGGGTCTCGCTGCGCGTCGACAGCTCCTCGAGCTGCGCGCGACGCGCCCCGCCCTTGGCCGGCAGGAAGCCATGGAAGGTGAAGCGGTCGGTAGGCAAGCCCGCGGCCGAGAGAGCGGCGACCAGCGCACAGGCACCGGGAACCGGCACGATGCGCCGCCCCCGGGCGCGCAACTCGCGCACCAGCACGAAGCCGGGGTCGCTGATCAGCGGCGTACCGGCATCGGAGACCAGGGCGATGGACTCGCCGGCGGCCAGGCGGGCGTCCAGCTGCTCGACCCGCGCCGCCTCGTTATGCTCATGCAGCGACAGCATGGGCACCTGCACCCCCAGGTGGCGCAGCAGGCGTGCGGTGTGCCGGGTGTCCTCGGCGGCGACCAGCGCCACCTCGGCCAGCACCCCGGCGGCACGCGGGCTCAGGTCGGCCAGATTCCCAATCGGCGTGGCGACCACGTACAATGAAGCAGAGTTCGGTTCTGACACGTCGCCTCCTCGGCGGGCTCCCGATACGACGGATGAAGAAAGGAAGGATGCATGCTCACACTCACACGCGGCCTGCTGGCCACCGCGCTACTCGCGCTGCTGCTGGCCGGCTGCGCCTACCAGCCGGGCATCGTCGAGCGCGTCACCGATGATGACCCCGCGAGCCTGCTCGAGCAGGCCCAGCAACAGGAACCGGACCAGGCGGCGCGCACGCGGCTGGACGCGGCGGACATCCTAGCACGCCAGGGGGAGCGCACCCAGGCACTCGAGATCGCCCGCAATATCGACGATGCTCGCCTGGCCGGCGACCAGCGGGCGCGCTGGGCGCTGCTGCTGGCCGATCTCGGCGAGAGTGAAGGCAACCCCGAGGCGGTGATCCGCGCGACCCAGGACCTCGACGGCCTGGAGCTGAATCGTGGCCAGGCACTGGCCCTGCGCGAACAGCGGGGCCTGGCCCTGCTCGAGGTCGATGAGCCCCTTGCCGCCGCCGAGGCCCTGCTGGCAGTGCAGGCAGAGTCCGATGACGAGGCCCTCAACGACCCCATCTGGCGCGCCCTGGGGGGGCTCGATGGGCGCCGGCTGACCCGGTTAGGTGAACAGGGCGATGCCCTGACCCGCGGCTGGGTCGAGTTGAGCGAGACGGTGCGCAGCGGCGGTGGCGATATCGAGCGCCTGTTCCAGCGCCTGGATGACTGGCGCAGCCGCAATCAGCGCCACCCGGCGGCACGCCGACTGCCGGCAGACCTGCTCGCCCTGCGCGAGCTGAGCGGCCAGGAGGTACAGCATATCGCCGTGCTGCTGCCCGACTCCGGCCCCCTGTCACGAATCGCCGAGGCCGTCGCCGAGGGCATTCGTACCCAGCACCGCCTGTCGAATGATGCCAATGTCCGCCTGAGCTTCATCGATGGCTCCTCCGGCAGCCTCGAGGCGCTCTATCGGGAAGCCGAGAATCGCGGCGCCCAGGTAGTGATCGGCCCCCTCGACAAGGACCGGGTCAGCGAACTCGAGCGCCGCGACCGGGTGCCACTCCCCACCCTGGCGCTCAACTACGGCAGGGGCGGCAGCAATCACGCCGAGGGGCTCTTCCAGTACGGCCTCTCCGCCGAGGACGAGGCCGCCCAGGCCGCCCAGCGCGCCTGGCGCGACGGGCATCGCCGCGCCGCCCTGCTGGTACCTGACAACGACTGGGGGCGCCGCGTCGGCGAGGCCTTCTGGGATGAATGGCGCGCCCAGGGCGGGGAGGTCACCAAGGCGGTGCGCTACAACCCCGGCGCCGCCGCCACCGAAAGCACCCGTCGCGCCATCGCCGAGGCACGCCCCGACGCCCTGTTCATGCTGGCGCTTCCCGACTACGCCCGCCAGGTACCACCGACCCTGGACTATTACGGCGCCGGCGACCTGCCGGTGTATGCCACCTCGCACCTGTTCAACGGGCAGCTCAATCCGCGCCTCGACGGCGACCTGGACGACGTGCTGTTCCTCGACATCCCCTGGCAGATCCCCGATGCCGCCGTGGGCGGCGAGGACGCCCTGCCCTTCTCCGCGAGCTACCGCGCCCTGCGCGAGGAGGCGGACCCCAACCTCTTCCGCCTGAACGCCATGGGGGTCGACGCCTTCGAGCTGGCGCGGCGGCTGCCCCAGTTCCAGCTGGTGTCGGGCAGCGAGGTGTTCGGCGCCACCGGCACCCTGCGCCCGGGGCCCGACGGCCGTATCCAGCGTCAGCTGCCCTGGGCACGCTTTGTCAACGGCGTCCCTCAGCCGGTGCTGATCCCGGGGATCTTCGGTGATGAGCAGTCCCCGTAATGCACGGGCCCGCGGCGAGGCCATCGAGCGCCTCGTCGCGGCCTGGCTCACAGAGCGCGGCCTGACGCCGGTGGCCGCCAACCAGCACGCCAAGGGTGGCGAACTGGATCTGGTGATGCGCGACGGCGAGACCCTGGTCTTCGTCGAGGTGCGTCACCGGGCCGATACACGCCACGGCCACCCCCTCGAGACCATCACCGCCACCAAGCAGCGCCGCCTGGTCCGGGCGGCGCGTTTTTATCTCCAGCGCAACCGGCTATCATGTGCCTGCCGCTTCGATGTGGTGGCCGTGACCGGCCAGCCCCCCGAACTCGACATCCAGTGGGTGGTCAACGCCTTCGATGCCTACTAACTCGCCAGAGGAACCCGACTCAGCATGGATTTCCAGCAGCGCATTCTCGGCCACTTCAACGCCAGCATCGACACCAAGACCTACGCCAGTGAAGTGCTGCCGCCCTTCATCGAGGTGGCCAGCCAGATGATGGTCCAGTGCCTGGTCAGCGAGGGCAAGATCCTGGCCTGCGGCAACGGCGGCAGCGCCGGCGACAGCCAGCACTTCTCGTCGGAGCTGCTCAACCGTTTCGAGCGGGAGCGCCCCAGCCTGCCCGCCCTGGCGCTGACGACCGACACCTCGACCCTGACCTCCATCGCCAACGACTACAGCTACAACGAGGTCTTCTCCAAGCAGGTGCGCGCCCTAGGCCAGCCCGGCGATATCCTGCTGGCGATCTCCACCAGCGGCAACTCGGCCAACGTCATCCAGGCCATCCAGGCCGCCCATGACCGCGACATGACGGTGGTGGCACTGACCGGACGCGACGGCGGCAACATGGCCTCGCTGCTCGGCCAGGACGACTGCGAGATCCGCGTCCCGGCGACCTCCACCGCGCGCATCCAGGAGGTCCACCTGCTGGTGATCCACTGCCTCTGCGACCTGATCGACGAACAACTCTTTGGAGCAAGCGAATGACGACACGCACCCCCCTGCTCAGCGCGCTGCTGCTGTCCGCCGTCCTGGGCCTCGCCGGCTGCACCACCGTGACCAGCGTGACGCACCAGGGCACCATCGACGAGAACTACGGCAAGCGCACCGCCGGTGCTCAGGTCGAGGATCAGAGCATCGAGACCAAGATCTCCCACAACCTCGGCCGCACCGACGCCCGCCTGGGCGATGCCCGGATCAATGTCGACAGCTACAACGGCGTGGTACTGCTTACCGGCCAGGTCCCCAGCGAGGAGCTCAAGGCCCGGGCCAACGAAGTGGCCAGTGACGTGCGCAACGTGCGCACCATTCACAATGAGCTCACCATCGCCGGCAACCTGCCCGCCAGCCAGCGGCTCTCGGATACCTGGCTCAATACGCGCATCCGCACCCACCTGGCCGCCAACGAGAGCATCGACTCGAGCCGCATCCGGGTGATCACCGAAAATGCCAGCGTCTACCTGATGGGCATCGTGACCCGTGCCGAGGCCGAGCGCATCGTCCAGGCAGTCTCGCAGCTGGGCGGCATGCAGCGTATCGTCAAGGTGTTCGACTATCTTGACTGACGGGCTCGACTGACCGGCGTGCCCGACGGGCACCGCGACAAGCCCCCCCCCAACGCAGGACGGCAGGCCCTCGGGCCTGCCGTCCTGGGTTTCCACACCTGACCGGGAACTACTTGATCACGCGCAGCGAGGGCCTGCCCTTGGGCGGGCGACGGTTGCCTTCACCCTCCTCGGCCGGAGGCTCCTCGCCTGCCGAGGCATCGCCGTCACTCTCCACCTCGGTCAGCGTCGGCGCCTCCTCGTCGGCGGCATCGGCGGGCTGCGGCATCACCGGCTCATGGCCGAAGACCATGCCCACGCCATTCTCGCGACCATAGATGGCCACCAGGGCGTCGCTCGGCACCATCACCCGCATGGGCTGGCCACCGAAGCGGGCCCCGAAGCTGATCGCGTCGTTCTCCATGGCGAGATCACGTACCGCGGTCGGCGACAGGTTGAGGACTATCTGGCCGTTCTGCACGAACTGCCGCGGGACCTCGACGTCGGGGTGCTCCGCATCGACCACGATATGCGGCGTGAGGTCGTTGTCCAGCAGCCACTGGAACAGGGCCCTGGCCAGGTAGGGGCGACTGGATAGGTTGGGACGACTGGAATCCATCGTCAGGCCCTCCTCCGTTGAACGGCCGCCCGCAGGCGACCGGAAGTGTATCAGCTACGCATCTCGCGCTCGCGTTCACTCAGCGAGGCCTTGAAGCCATCACGCTCGAAGACCCGTTCCATGTAGCCGAGCAGCGGCCCTACCTGCTTCTCGGGCAGCTCGATGCCCAGTGCCGGCAGGCGCCACAGGATCGGTGCCAGGCAGCAGTCCACCAGGGTGAACTCCTCGCTCATGAAGAACGCCATGTCCTCGAAGATGGGCGAGATACCCACCAGGCTCTCGCGCAGCTCCTTGCGTGCCTTGTCCGCCTCCTTCTTGGCCCCCTGCTCGATCTGCTCCACCAGCGGGCACCACTCGCGCTCGATGCGATGCATCCAGAGGCGGCTCTGGGCACGCGCCACCGGATAGACCGGCAGCAGCGGAGGATGCGGGAAGCGCTCGTCCAGGTACTCCATCATCACCTTGGACTCGTACAACACCAGATCACGATCCAGCAGGGTCGGCACGCTGTTGTAGGGGTTGAGGTCGGCGAGCTCCTCGGGGGGCTGGTCCTGGGTGACTTCCACGATGTCCACCGCCACACCCTTCTCGGCGAGCACGATACGCACCCGATGACTGAAGTGATCGGTACCACCGGAATAGAAGATCATCGACGACCGCTTGGCCACTACACCCATGAAACAATCCTCGCATCAAATCGAACGACTATGATAACACGCGGGCAGCGCTCCGCGGGGGAGCGTTTCGCCCGGCACATACGTCGCGGGGGCGCATGGCCGTTGGCCGTGCGCCCCCGCATTGTCCACCGCGGTGGATCAGTGGATGTCGCGCCAGTACTCGCGCTTGAGCAGGTAGGCGATGACACCGAAGATGAAGATGAAGATCAGCACCTTGGGCGCCAGGGCCTGGGCCTGCAGCTTGGAGGGCTCGCCGACGTAGGCCAGGAAGTTGGTCAGGTCATAGACCGCTTCCTCGAACTCCGCGGGCTCCATCTCACCGGGCTGGGTCACCTGCAGGGTCTCGCAGGACTGGTACTTGCCGGTCAGCGGATCGAGCTCGGCCCCTTCTACCGGGCGGTCGGTCTCGGCACACACCTTCTCCTGCACACCCTGCAGCGGCTCCAGCACGTTGGGCATGGCCACCAGGTCGAACACGGCGTTGTTCACCCCGGTGCCGGTGCTCGGATCCTTGTAGAACGACAGCAGGTAGGAGTAGATCCAGTCGGTACCGCGCAGGCGCGACTCCAGGGTCAGGTCGGGCGGCGCTGCACCAAACCAGGCCTCGCCGTCATCCTGGCTCATGGCGATATGCATCTGGTCGTTGAAGGCCAGGTCGGAGGAGAAGATCAGGTTCTCCTCGACCAGGTCCTGGGGCATGTTCAGGTCCTCGGCAGCCCGCGCGAAGCGCTGGTGCTCGAGGGAGTGACAGCCCATGCAGTAGTTGGTGTAGAGCTGCATGCCCCGCTGCAACGACGCCTTGTCGTCCAGGTCGGGCGTCATGGAGTACGGCACGCTCGCCCCCCCCGCGGCCATCGCCGTCAGGGGCACCAGCGCGAAGAGCAGTGCGAACAGTTGCTTTTTCATTAGCCAGTCACCCTCTCCGGAACGGGTTTGGTCTTCTCCAGCCGGGTGTAGAACGGCATCAGCAGGAAGAAGGCGAAGTAGATAGCGGTGCAGATCTGGGCCACCAGGGTCCGACCATCGGTGGCGGGCAACACGCCCAGCACCCCGAGGATCACGAAGCTGATGGCGAACAGCACCAGCATCACCTTGGAAATCCAGCCCTTGTAGCGGATGGAGCGCACCGGGCTGCGGTCGAGCCAGGGCAGCACGAAGAGCACCGCGATCGCCCCCCCCATGCAGATCACGCCGAGGAGCTTGGCGTCGAGGCCGAACAGCGAGAAGTTGATGGCGCGCAGGATCGCGTAGAAGGGCGTGAAGTACCACACCGGCGCGATATGGTCCGGGGTCACCATGGGGTTCGCCGGCTCGAAGTTGGGCTTCTCGAGGAAGTAGCCGCCACCCTCGGGGAAGTAGAAGATCACCACCGCGAAGACGAACAGGAACACCGCCACACCGACGATATCCTTCACCGTGTAGTACGGGTGGAAGGGGATGCCGTCCAGCGGCTTGCCGGTCTCGTCCTTCTTCTGCTTGATGTCGATGCCGTCCGGGTTGTTGGAGCCGACTTCATGCAGGGCAATGATGTGCAGCACCACCAGCGCCAGGATCACGATGGGCAGCGCCACCACGTGCAGGGCGAAGAAGCGATTGAGCGTGATACCGGAGATCAGGAAGTCGCCGCGCACCCACTGGGTCAGGTCGGGGCCGATCACCGGGATGGCGGAGAACAGCGAGATGATGACCTGGGCACCCCAGTAGGACATCTGCCCCCAGGGCAGCAGGTAGCCCATGAAGGCCTCGGCCATCAACGCCAGGTAGATCGCCATGCCGAAGATCCACACCAGCTCGCGGGGGGCCTTGTAGGAGCCATAGAGCAGGCCGCGGAACATGTGCAGGTAGACCACCACGAAGAACGCCGTGGCGCCGGTGGAGTGCATATAGCGAATCAGCCAGCCCCACTCCACATCGCGCATGATGTACTCGACGGAGGCGAAGGCGCCCTCCGCGGAGGGGTTGTAGCTCATGGTCAGCCAGATGCCGGTCAGGATCTGGTTGACCAGCACCAGCAGCGCCAGCGAGCCGAAGAAGTACCAGAAGTTGAAGTTCTTGGGGGCGTAGTACTTGGACAGGTGCTCCTGCCACATCTGCGTCGCGGGGAAGCGCTCATCCACCCAGCGCATGAGCCCCTTCTCCGCCATCGCCTTGTTCGGGTTACCCATCAGGCAGTCTCCTCATCTTCGCCAACGACAATGATATCGTCGGACTCGAAGCGGTAAGGCGGCACCTCCAGGTTGGTGGGCGCCGGCACCCCGCGGAATACCCGACCCGCCAGGTCGAAACGCGAACCGTGACAGGGGCAGAAGTAGCCACCCGGCCAGTCGTCGGTGCCCACGTCGTCGGCATCCGGCTCGGGACGGAACAGCGGTGAGCAGCCCAGATGGGTGCAGATCCCGATATAGACGCCAAGTTCGGGCTTGATCGCCCGCAGCGGCCCCGTCACATAGGCGGGCTGCTGGGGAACCTCCGAATCGGGATCGGCCAGACGCGAGGCGTCGAAGCCCTCGGTTCGCTCGACCATCTCCGGGGTACGGTAGACGACCCACACCGGTTTGCCGCGCCACTCCACGACCATGCGCTGACCCGGCTCCAGCTTGGACACGTCAGCCTTTACCGGCGCGCCCGCCGCTCTCGCCCTGGCACTCGGCTGCCAGGAAGCCACAAAGGGGACCGCAACCCCGACGGCACCAACCCCACCTACAACGGTGGTGGCACCCACGAGGAAACGGCGCCGACCCTTGTTCACGCCGTTATCTGCCATTTCAAGGTTTCTCCCATCAGCTTACCCGTTGATCCATCACGGGCATCATCCCCGCGAACACGGACACCAAATGCGGTACATGTTAAGAAATCGAGCCGCCCCGCACAAGGAAAAGGACCTTGACCAAGGTGGCATGGCACACACAAATTGTTGACCCAGAACAAGAAACGCCCGGGTTGATAAACCCGGGCGTCGAAGCTTCCAAGATGGCTGGCGATCAGCGCTTGGAGAACTGCGGACGGCGGCGCGCCTTGCGCAGACCGACCTTCTTGCGCTCGACCTGGCGTGCGTCACGGGTCACATAGCCCGCCTCGCGCAGCGGCGCGCGGAAGTCCTCGTTATAGGACATCAGGGCGCGGGTGATGCCGTGACGGATCGCGCCGGCCTGGGCAGAACCACCACCGCCCTTGACGGTCACGTAGACGTCGAACTGGCCCAGGGTCTCGGTCAGCTCGAGGGGCTGACGGACCACCATGCGACCGGTGACGCGACCGAAGTACTGGTCCAGCTCACGGCTGTTGACGGTGATCTTGCCGGTGCCCGGCTTCAGGAAGACGCGGGCGGTAGAGGTCTTGCGGCGCCCGGTACCGTAATACTGCTGTGTCATGGCGAAGATTCCCTCAGAAGTTCAGTTCTTGCGGCTGCTGGGCGGCGTGCGGATGCTCGGCGCCGGCGTAGACCTTGAGTTTGGTATACATGGCGCGGCCCAGGGGGCCCTTCGGCAGCATGCCCTTGACGGCACTCTCGATGATACGCTCGGGGGCGTGGTCGAGCATCTTGTCGAAGGTCATGGAACGCAGGCCACCCGGGTAACCGGTGTGGCGATAGTAGGTCTTGGCCTTGGCCTTGTTGCCGGTGACCTTCACCTTCTCGGCGTTGATAACGACGATGTAGTCGCCGGTATCCACGTGCGGGGTGAACTCCGGCTTGTGCTTGCCGCGCAGGCGACGAGCGATCTCTGTGGCCAGACGGCCCAGCGTCTTGTCCGTGGCGTCGACGACGTACCAGTCGCGCTCGACGGACTGCGGTTTGGCAGTGAACGTCTTCATGGAATCTCACCAATCAAGTGTATTGGGTTATCAGCCGATCATCCGGCATGCAACCATCCCTATTCTTCTTGGTTGCCCCCGACTGGCGGGCACAACGAGTAGAGCGCGCGAATTCTACATGGGCACGGCCCACAAGGCAATGCCACTCAGGGCTTGTGGGGTAGTGCCAGGTAGTCGTGGGACTGCATCTCCTGCAGCCGCGACAGGGTGCGCTGGAACTCGAATTCAAGGCGCCCGTCGGCGTACAGGGCCTCGGCGGGCACCTCCGCGGACATCAGCAGCTTGACGCCGCGATCGTAGAACTCATCGACCATGTTGATGAAGCGTCGCGCCTGGTCGTCGGTGGCCCCGCTCATGCGGGTCACGTTGGAAACCAGCACCGAGTGGAACTCGCGGGCCAGCTCGATATAGTCGTTCTGGCTGCGCGGACCGTCGCACAGCTCGCGGAACTCGAACCACACCACATCGTCGTGGAGCCGCCGGGCGTGCAGCACGCGATGGTTCACCTCCAGCGGCACATCGACCTCGCCGTCATGGCCGGCGATCTCGCGGAAGCTGCGCGCCAGCTCCACCTCGGCAGCCTCGTCGAGGGGCGAGTGGAAGATCTCGGCACGCTCCAGAGCGCGCAGCCGGTAGTCGATACCCGAGTCGACATTGACCACCTCGCAGTGGCGCTCGAGCAGGTCGATGGCCGGCAGGAAGCGTGCGCGCTGCAGGCCATCCTTGTAGAGATCGCCGGGCACGATATTGGAGGTCGCAACCAGCACCACCCCACGCTCGAACAGCGCCTCGAGCAGGTTGGCCAGGATCATGGCATCGGTGATGTCCTTGACGAAGAATTCGTCGAAGCAGATCACCCTGGCCTCGGCGGCGAACTTCGCGGCGATCAGGCGCAGCGGATTCTTCTCGCCCTTGTAGTGCTCCAATTCGTTGTGCACCCGCTGCATGAAGCGGTGGAAGTGGGTACGCATCTTCTCGGGAAAGGGCAGCGACTCGTAGAAGGCGTCCACGAGGTAGGTCTTGCCGCGCCCGACACCGCCCCAGAAGTAGAGCCCGCGGACCTCCGGCAGGACCGGCGCCTCGGGTTCACTGCGTGCACGCTTGCCGAACAGCCCGGCCACGCGTGAGGCCAGCCCACCACCCGAAGCGGCAGGGCGCGGCGGCGACGCCGGCGCCGCGAGCAGCTCCTCGTACAGTCGCTGCAGATGCGCCACGGCCTGCTCCTGGGCGGCGTCATACTGGAAGTCGTCACGTTCCAGATCGGCCCGATAGCGGGCCATGGGGGTGGGACGAACGTCTCGATTTGCGGCACTCATGGGGGCGAAAACGGCCTGTTGCGGCTTCGACAGGCTGCATATTATACGCGCCTGAACCACGAAGCGCATCGCCGACGCCTGTCCGCGTTGACCCGGCGATGGCGCTCGCCCCTATAATGGTGCGCGCCGGGGCTACCGCCCCACCACCGGATCCGCCCGCCGAAACGCCGGCCGCTGGATCGTTCACCGCCGCAGGGAGACCGACGTGGACGAGAGCAACATCAACTGGATTCTGGCCATCGCCTGCCTGCTGGCCGGTATCGGCCTGGGAGCACTGGGCTACCACCTGCTCAATGCCGGTGCACACGGCATGCAGCGCCTGCGCCAGCGACTCGCCGAACGCGACCGGGAGCTTGCGGCCCTGCGCGACGGCCTCGACGAGCACTTCGACGAGGTCAGCCGACTGGCGGAATTGCTGCGCCGGGACGGTGAGGCGCTGGCCGCCCGCCTCGCCGAGGATGCCGGCAACCTCGGCGGGCGCACACGGAACCGCCCGGGCCTTGCCGTGGAGACGCCCGCCATCCCTGCCGACGCCACCAACGACGAGGCCCTGCCGACGCCCCGTGACTATGCCGACGGCTCCGGCGGCACCCTATCCGAGGACTTCGGCCTCAAGGACGATGCCAGCCGGGAGCCCGAGGCTCCTCGCTACTGAGCCGAGTACCAGCCACCAGCGCCCCGCCCCACCGGCGGGGCGTTGCGGTTTCAGGGCCTCATGCCGGGTTATCGATATCCACGAAGCGGTGCTCGATGCCGAACTCTCCGGCCAGCCACTCGCCCAGCGCGCAGACACCGTCGCGCTCGGTGGCGTGGTGCCCCGCACACAGGTAGTGAATGCCCAGCTCGCGGGCCAGATGGGTGGTGCGTTCGGAGATCTCTCCGGAGATGAAGGCGTCGGCGCCCGCCTCCCAGGCCGCGGTGATCATGTCCTGGGCACCGCCGGTGCACCAGGCCACCCGCTCGATGCGCCCACTCGCCGGCGCCTCCACCAGCAGCGCCTCGCGCCCCAGACGCTCACCGACGTGGTCGGCCAGCGCCCGCGCATCCATCACCGACGGTGGCGCCCCCAGCCAGAGGAGCCCCTCCCCGAGCTCACCGTCGGCGCACCCTTCCACCGTGAAGCCCAGCCGACGCCCCAGCTCGGCGTTATTGCCGAGCCCGGCATGGGCATCCAGCGGCAGATGATAGGCCAGCAGGCTAATGTCGTGGGCCAGCAGGGTCTTCAGGCGGCGCCGTTTCATACCGGTGATGGCCACCGGCTCGTTCTTCCAGAAATAGCCATGGTGCACGAGCACCAGGTCGGCCTCCCACGCCAGCGCCTCGTCGAGCAGCGCCTGGCAGGCGGTGACGCCGCTCAGCACCCGCATGACCTCGTCACGCCCCTCCACCTGCAGGCCGTTGACGGTGTAGTCCTTGAAGCGCTCGGGCTGCAGCTTGCTGGCGCAGGCCGCCACCAGGGTGTCGCGATGGGTCATCGTCTCCTCCGGACGCTGTGGAATGAAGGTGTTACCATGCGCCGATTGTAACCGTCACCGACGAGTGCCGGCGACCGTCACAGACCTGACGCGACCGCCCGGACGAGAACCGAGTCCCGCATGCCGTACCGACTACCGCGCCATCGCCTTCGCTCCCTCGCCCCCTACCTGCTGCCGGTACTGATCGGGGTGCTGCTGGCCGTGATACTGCTCAATGCCTTCCCGCAGCTCACCGGCCGCGATACGGCCGACTCGCCGTCGCCACAAGCGCCCTCCCCGACCCGGCGCGAGCCGCTGGCGGTGTCCCCCGATGTCGCGGCATCCAGCGATGAAACCGAGCGCCCCGCCCCGGCACTGCGCCAGGCACCGCCGCTCGCCCGCGAACAGGGGCCGGCCAGCTACGCCGCCGCGGTGGAGCGTGCCGCCCCGGCGGTCGTCAATATCTACTCCTCACGGGTCGTCGAGCGCGACCAGCACCCGCTGATGTCGGACCCCTTCTTCCGCCAGTTCTTCGGTGACGACATGCCGACGCGCCAACGCATGCTCTCGAGTCTCGGCTCGGGCGTCATCGTCAGTGAAGAGGGCTATGTGCTGACCAACCACCATGTCATCGGCGGCGCCGACCAGATCCAGGTAGCCCTGCGCGACGGCCGAGAGACCCTGGCCGAGGTGATCGGTACCGACCCGGAGAGCGACCTCGCCGTGCTGCGCATCCAGCTCGACGACCTGCCGGTGATCGAGCTCGCCGACTCCGCCGAGGTGGCTATCGGCGATGTGGCCCTGGCCATCGGCAACCCCTTCGGGGTCGGCCAGACGGTCACCATGGGCATCATCAGTGCCACCGGCCGCAGCCACCTGGGGCTCAACGCCTACGAGGACTTCATCCAGACCGATGCCGCCATCAACCCGGGCAACTCCGGAGGCGCGCTGATCAGCCCCGACGGCGCCATGGTCGGCATCAACACCGCCATCTTCTCGCGCTCCGGCGGCTCCCAGGGCATCGGCTTCGCCATCCCCGCCAACCTGGCGCGCAATATCCTCGAGGAGCTGGTCACCCAGGGGCGGGTGATCCGTGGCTGGTTGGGAGTCGAGGCCCAGGAGCTCAACCCGGAGCTGGCCGCCTCCTTCGGCCTGCAGGCGCCGCGTGGCGTGATCATTGCCGGAGTGGTTCCGGGAGGCCCTGCCGACCAGGCCGGCCTGCGCCCCGGTGACGTGCTGCTCTCGATCGAGGGCCGACCGATCCTCGATGCCCGGGAAACGATGTCCGACATTGCCGCGGTGGAGCCCGGCGATAGCCTGCCGCTCACCGTGGTACGCGGCGGCGAGGAGCTGGAGCTGACGGTAGAAGTCGGCGAACGCCCGCCCCCCGAGCTGCGCAGCCCCGAGTAGCCGCTCGGCCTCGACGTCACCCGGCCATTACCACTCCCCCACAACGCAGAGGGCCCCGCCATCCGGCGGGGCCCTCTGCTTACAGCCAGTCATTCATGCAGCTGACTGGCCGACTCACTCTCCAACCACGACCCACTCTCCCACCACGACTCACTCGGGGCCGCTCACTCCTTGATCCGGTACTCGGCGCTGCGCGCATGGGCAGTAAGCGATTCGCCGCGAGCCAGCACCGAGGCCACCCGGCCCAGCTCCGACGCCCCTTCGGGCGAGCAGTGAATGACCGACGAGCGCTTCTGGAAGTCGTAGACCCCCAGCGGCGACGAGAAACGCGCGGTGCCCGAAGTCGGCAGCACATGGTTGGGGCCGGCACAGTAGTCGCCCAGCGCCTCGGCGGTGTAGCGCCCCATGAAGATGGCACCGGCGTGCCGCACCTCGGGCAACCAACCCTCGGGGTTGGCTACCGAGAGCTCGAGGTGCTCCGGGGCGATGCGGTTGATCAGCGTCATCGCCTCGGCGCGATCGCGGCAATGAATCAGCGCCCCACGCCGGGAGAGCGACTCGCGAACGATCGCCTGGCGCTCCAGGGTCGGCAGCAGCCGGTCGATGGCGGCCTCCACGGCGTCCAGGTGCCCGGCATCCCAACCAACCAGGATCGCCTGGGCGTCCTCGTCATGCTCGGCCTGGGAGAACAGGTCCATGGCCAGCCACTCGGGGTCGGTGCCGCCATCGGAGACCACCAGGATCTCCGAAGGGCCGGCGATCATGTCGATGCCTACCTGGCCGAACACCGCGCGCTTGGCGGTGGCCACGTAGATGTTGCCCGGACCGACGATCTTGTCGACCCGCGGCACCGTCTCGGTGCCGTAGGCCAGGGCCGCAATGGCCTGGGCGCCGCCCACCGTGAACACCCGGTCGACCCCGGCGAGATGCGCCGCGGCCAGCACCAGCTCGTTGAGCACCCCATCCGGGGTGGGCACTACCATGATGATCTCGCGAACGCCGGCCACGTGGGCGGGAATCGCGTTCATCAACACCGAGGAGGGATAGGCCGCCTTGCCACCCGGCACATAGATGCCGGCGCGGTCCAGCGGCATGACCTGCTGGCCGAGCACGCTGCCGTCCGCCTCGGTGTAGTGCCAGGACTCGGGCTTCTGGCGCTCGTGGTAGAGGCGGATACGTTCGGCGGCCTGGGCCAGCGCCTCGCGCTGCTCGGCGGGCAACCCCTCATAGGCCTGGCGCAAGCGCGGTGCACTGAGGGTCAGTTCGGCCATGCTCGATACCGAGAGGCGATCGAAGCGGTTGCTGGCCTCCACCAGGGCGGCATCGCCGCGATCCTTCACCGCGGCGAGAATCTCCGCGACCCGCGCCTGGACCTCGCCGTCGGAGACCCCCTCCCAGGCCAGCAGGTGGTCGAGCCGAGCCGTGAAGTCGGCGTCGGTAGTGGCGAGGCGGGCAATTCCGGAGGGAGCAGTGGTCTCGGTCATGGCAGCATCCATATCGTGTCGGGACTATCCAGTCGGGTCCATCGCCGGCATCTCAGCCCGCGACGCCCTCGCGACGTGCGGTCACCGCCTGCTCGAGGCGCTCGAGCAGCGGCTTGATACGCGCATGCTTCATGGTCATCGACGCCTTGTTGACCACCAGGCGGGTGGAGATCGGCGCGATCAGCTCGCGGGGCTCCATGCCGTTGGCGCGCAGGGTATTGCCGGTATCGACGATATCGACGATCTCGTCGGCCAGGTTCATCAGCGGCGCCAGTTCCATGGCGCCGTAGAGCTTGATCACCTCGGCCTGGATGCCCTGCTCGGCATACCAGCGCCGGGCGACGTTGACGAACTTGGTGGCCACCCGGCGCCGCGCACGGGCCGGCTCGGCGCCGGTGATGCCCGCGGTCATCAGCCGGCAGCGAGCGATCTCCAGGTCCAGCGGCTCATAGAGCCCCGCCGCGCCGTGCTCGAGGAGCACGTCCTTGCCCGCCACCCCCAGATCGGCGGCGCCCAGCTGCACATAGGTCGGCACGTCGGTGGCGCGGATCACCACCAGCTTGACGTCGGGCAGGTTGGTATCGAACAGCAGCTTGCGGCTGCTGCCCAGGTCTTCCGCCGGCTCGACGCCGGCGTCGGCCAGCAGCGGCAGGGTCTCGTCCAGGATACGGCCCTTGGAGAGGGCCACGATCAGTTGTTTGCTCATGCTCTCGCCTTGGTCAGGGTGCAGGCTAGCCCGGTACGCGACGGATGCGCGCGCCGAGCAGCTGCAGCTTCTCCTCGATGCATTCGTAGCCGCGATCGATATGGTAGATACGGTCGACCAGCGTCTCCCCCTCGGCCATCATCGCCGCGATCACCAGCGACGCCGAGGCGCGCAGGTCGGTCGCCATCACCGGGGCACCGGAGAGCTGCTCGACTCCTTCGATCACAGCGGTGTTACCCTCCAGAGCGATCTTCGCCCCCATGCGATTGAGCTCCTGGACGTGCATGAAGCGGTTCTCGAAGATGGTTTCGACTACCCGCGAGGTGCCGTCGGCCACCGCGTTCATGGCCACGAACTGGGCCTGCATGTCGGTGGGAAAGGCCGGATAAGGCGCGGTACGAATATTGACCGGCCGCGGGCGCCTGCCGTGCATGTCCAGCTCGATCCAGTCATCGCCGATGGTGATCTCCGCGCCGGCCTCCTCAAGCTTGGCCAGCACCGCCTCGAGGATATCGGCGCGGGTGCGCCGCACCCGGACGCGTCCGCGTGACAGTGCGGCGGCGACCAGAAAGGTGCCGGTCTCGATGCGGTCGGGCATCACGTCGTGGTAGGCGCCGTGCAGGCGCTCCACCCCCTCGATGGTGATGGTATCGGTACCGTGGCCGCGGATGTTGGCCCCCATCTTGATCAGCAACTCGGCCAGGTCGACCACCTCAGGCTCCCGGGCGGCGTTTTCGAGCACCGTGGTGCCCTCCGCCAGCGCAGCCGCCATCAGCAGGTTCTCGGTACCGGTCACCGTGACGGTATCGAAGAAGATGGTGGCTCCCTTCAGCCGCCCCTCCACCCGGGCACGGATATAGCCGGCCTCGACGCGAATCTCTGCCCCCATGGCCTCGAGGCCACGCAGGTGCAGATCGACCGGACGCGAACCGATGGCGCACCCCCCTGGCAGGGAGACATCGGCGTGGCCGAAGTGAGCCACCAGCGGGCCCAGCACCAGGATCGAGGCACGCATCTTCTTGACCAGCTCATAGGGCGCATCGCAGTGCTTCACCTGGGAACCATCGAGCTGGATGGTCATCTTCTCGCCCATCACCGGCTCCACCCCCAGATGGCCGAGCAGCTCCAGGGTGGTGGTGATGTCCTGCAGGTGCGGCAGGTTGCCGATGGTCACCGGCTCGTCGGCCAGAAGGGTGGCGCAAAGGATGGGCAGGGCGGCGTTCTTGGCACCGCTGACCCACACCTCGCCATCGACCGGCCCGTTGCCGGTAATGATCAACTTGTCCATGGAGGGTCGAGGTCTCAGGCGCGGGAATTCTCCGGCGCGTCTTGCCACTGCGCCGGGGTATAGGTCTTGATGCTCACCGCATGCAGCGCGCCGGAGGCGATCTCGTCGGAGAGCGCGCCATAGATCAGCTGCTGGCGCTTGACGGGTGACATGCCAGCGAACACCTCGCCCACGGCCACCACCTGGAAATTGCAGCCCTCGCCCTGGATATGGAAATCGCAGCCGTCGATACGCGACTCGAGCAGCCCCTTGACGTCACTGGGTTGCATGGTGAGGCACTCCTTGTAGTACTGAAATGAAAGAGCTGAAACGGGTCCGTCGACGACAGCCACCTCGTCGTCGACAGGCAATAGGGATGACCCATGGTAATGAAAAGCACCGCGCTTGGCGATCGCCCCGGCTACTCGCCCGCCGCCTCCAGCGGCAGCAGTCGCTCGAGGCCGGCCAGGTCGGTGAGGCGCCAGAGGGGCGCCGACAGCTGTACCCGCTCCAGGGCGAGCCCGGCACGGCTCGCCGCACGGGCCCACTCCAGCAGCACGGAGAGGGCCGCACTGCTGACGCCGGCGACACCACGCAGGTCGAAGCTCACGGTCTCGCCCGACTCGCGCCCCGCCAGCCAACGACTGCCCGCCTCGGCGAGTGCGGCCGCATGCTCAAAGCCCACTTCGCCGCGCACCACCAGACCAGCATCACCGGCCTCCAGCCTCAGGCCATCGCGCACCAGCAGGTCGCTCACGCGCCCTGCTCCAGCTCCTCGACACCCACCTCCGGCGACCAGCCGTCGATCACGGCGTCGTAATCGCGAGCGTTGTCACGCATCGCCTGATCGAACTGGTTGCGGAAGGTCAGCCCCAGGTTGATGCCGTTGACAATCACGTTGACCACTCGCCATTCGCCACCGGAGAGGCGCAGGGAGTAGCTGACCGGGTAGACGGTACCATCCTCGGCCACCACTTCCATGTCCACGCTGGCCTGATCCTCGTGGCGCTGGGCACGCTGGGCATCGAGCACGCGCAGCTCGCGGTAGTCGAAGGTCACCAGCCCCTTGGCGTAGGTATCGATCAGGGTCTGGCGGAAGGTCTCGACGAAGCGCGAACGCTGCTGCGGCGTGGCGTTGGCGAAATAGCGCCCCATCACGCTGGCGCCGATGTAGCGGAAGTCGGCGATCTCATCGAGGCTGTCGTCGACCAGCGCCTCGAGCTCATCCATGTTGTTGGCGAAGTGATCACGCCGGCCCTCGATCTGGCCGGTCAGCGTCTCGACGCTGTGGCGGATCAACTCATCGGGGCTGCGCTCGGGGGCGGCCTGCACGGTCAGGCTGAACAGCAGGCTCAGCAGCAACGTTGCCAGGGCCAGGGGATAACGGATCATGATCAACGTCTCCATGTCGGGGTCGATGAAAGGTCGGTCAGCGGCTAGTCGCTGACCATGTTTGACACGAACTGCTGGATGAGTTCTTCAAGCACCAGGGCCGACTGGGTATCGCGGATGGTATCGCCGTCGGCCAGGGTCTCGGGGTCGCCGCCCACGGAAAGCCCCACGTACTGCTCGCCGAGCAGGCCCGAGGTCAGGATCGCCGCGGTGGTATCCCGGGAGAGCTGCCCCTGCAGGTCATCGTCGAGCTCGAGCACTACACGGGCATCGTACCAGTCGGTATCGAGCTCGATGGCCGCCACGCGCCCCACCGTGACCCCTGCCATGGTGACCCGTGCGCGGGGCTTGAGGCCGCCGATATTGGCGAAATTGGCCTCCAGGCGGAAGGTATCGCCGGGGGTCTGCAGGGTCATGCCGCTGACCCGCAGGCCGAGGAACACCAGGCCGAGGATGCCGGCGAGCATGAAAAGCCCCACCCCCAGCTCCATGGTTTTGCTGCGCTTCATCAGTATCTCCACACATCAGGGCGATCGTTCGCCGCTCAGGCGAGGCCGCCGAACATCACGGCGGTCAGCACGAAATCGAGGCCGAGCACGGCCAGCGAGGAATAGACCACGGTACGGGTGGTGGCCCGCGAGATGCCCTCCGAGGTGGGCACCAGGTCATAGCCCTGGAAAACCGCGATCCAGGTCACCACCACGGCAAACACCAGGCTCTTGATGATGCCGTTGCCCACGTCGTCGATGAAGTCGACGCTGGCCTGCATGTTGGACCAGTAGGAGCCCTCGAAGACGCCCAGCCAGTCGACCCCGACCAGGTAGCCACCGTAGATGCCCACCACACCGAAGCCCACGGTAAGCAGCGGAAGGGCCACGAAGCCCGCCCACAGGCGTGGCGCCACCACCCGGCGCAGCGGGTCGACGCCGATCATCTCCATGCTGGTCAACTGCTCGGTGGCCTTCATCAGGCCGATCTCGGCGGTCAGTGCCGAGCCGGCGCGCCCGGCGAACAGCAGTGCCGCCACCACCGGGGCAAGCTCACGCAGCAGAGATAGCGCCACCATCTGACCCAGCGCATCCTCGGCACCGAAATCGACCAGGATGGTATAGCCCTGCAGCGACAGCACCATGCCGATAAAGAGCCCCGAGACGAGCACGATGGCCAGCGACAGCACGCCCACGAAATGCATCTGGCGCACCCAGAGGTAGAGGCCCTCACGACTCGGCAGCCCCACGGCGGACTGGACCAGGAAGATGCCGGCGCGGCCAAAGGCCTCGAGCAGGTCGCAGCCGCGGCGCCCGAGGCGCCGGATTCGCTGGATCATCGTGGACCTCCCGGGCTGAGCATGTCGCTGATGAAGTCCACCGCCGGGTAGTGGAAAGGCACCGGCCCATCCGGCTCGCCGTGGACGAACTGGCTGACCCGGGGATCCTGGTCCACGTCGAGGCTCTTGGGCGTGCCATGGGCCATCACCTGGCCATCGGCGACCACGTAGACGTAGTCGGCGATGGTCAGGGTCTCCTTGATATCATGGGAGACCACGATGGAGGTCAGCCCCAGCGCCTGGTTGAGGCGCTTGATCAGCTGCACCAGCACGCCCATGGAGATCGGGTCCTGGCCGACGAACGGCTCGTCATAGAGGATCAGCTCGGGATCCAGGGCGATGGCCCGGGCCAGGGCCACCCGGCGCGCCATGCCCCCGGAAAGTTCCGCGGGCATCAGCTCCCTGGCTCCGCGCAGCCCCACCGCCTCGAGCTTCATCAGCACCAGGTCGCGGACCATGGTACCCGGCAGATCGGTATGCACCCGCAGCGGGAAGGCCACATTCTCGAACACGCTGAGGTCCGAGAACAGCGCCCCGCTCTGGAACAGCATGCCCATGCGCTGGCGCATGGAAAACAGCGCCTTGCGCGACTGGCGATGCACGTCCTGACCCTCGATCAGCACCCGGCCGGCGTCGGGCATGAGCTGGCCGCCGATCAGCTTGAGCAGGGTGGTCTTGCCACTGCCGCTGGGGCCCATGATGGCGGTGATGCCGCCTCGCTGGATCAGCATGTCGACGCCGCGGAAGATCTCCTTGTCGCCACGCGCGAAATGCAGCCCCTCCACCGCCACGAAGGGAGTGTCACTCATCGGCTCAGCCATCCCAGTAAAATTATCGAACATCGTATCCTAACTGCCCTGTCGGGTGCCAGCCCGATGCCGCCAACCCGGCTTGCACCACTGCTGGCCAGCACGTTTAATGGCGCCCTTCCGACATTGGCCGAACGAACGAGACGCTTTCCATGCTGCTTCCCCTGATCGCCGTCGCCGCAGGCCTCGTGGCCCTGCTGTGGAGCGCCGACCACTTCGTCGGCGCGGCGGCCGCCACCGCCCGCCGCGCCGGCATGAGCACGATGCTGGTGGGCATGACCATCGTCGCCCTGGGCACCTCGGCGCCCGAGATCGTGGTCTCGCTGATGGCGTCCCTGGACGGAATTCCCGACCTGGCCACCGGCAACGCCCTGGGCTCCAACATCGCCAATATCGGGCTGGTGCTGGGCATCACCGCGCTGGTGGTGCCAATCCCGGTACGCTTCTCCATCGTGCGCCGCGAGCTGCCGCTGCTGCTCGGCGCCACCGGACTGGCCGGCTACGCCCTGGCCAACGGTCACCTGGGGCGGATAGATGCCGCGCTGCTCATCGCCCTGCTGGTGTTCAGCCTGTGGTGGCTGTTCCGTGCCGATACCCCGGACGCCAAGGAGGAAGTGGCAGGCGAGATACCCGACATGACGCTGGCGCGTGCACTGCTGTGGCTGGTGGCGACCCTCGCGGTGATGGTCGCCGGCTCCCGGGGCCTGGTGTGGGGGGCCAGCGAACTGGCCCGCAGCATGGGGGTCAGCGAGCTGGTCATCGGCCTGACCATTGTCGCCATCGGTACCAGCCTGCCCGAACTGGTGGCCTGCGTGGCCAGCGCCCTCAAGCGACACCACGACCTGGCCATCGGCAATATCATCGGCTCCAACCTCTTCAACCTGCTGGCGGTACTGCCGGTACCCGGCCTGCTTGCGCCGGGCCCGACCGACCCCGCCGCCGGCGAGCGTGACTATCCGCTGCTGCTGGTGCTGACCCTGGTACTCGGCGCCCTGCTGCTGTGGCACCGCCGCAACCATCTGGGTCGCCTCCCCGGCGCGGCACTGGCGGCCAGCTATTTCGGCTACCTGATCTGGCTCGGCACGACCAGTCTGGGCGGCGGCTCTTGAGTGAACCCCTCGAACAGGCAACAATCGTCGCCATGACATCCGATACCCCCTCGGCCGGTTCGGCCCTCCGTGACAGCGCCAAACGCACCCTTCGCCTCGAGCAGCAGGCCGTGGGCGCCCTGGTGGCGCGCCTCGATGACGCCTTCGACAGCGCCTGCGAACTGATCCTGGCCTGCCACGGCCGGGTGGTGGTCACCGGCATGGGCAAGTCGGGCCATATCGCGGGCAAGATCGCTGCCACCCTGGCCAGCACCGGCACGCCGGCCTTCTTCGTGCATCCCGGCGAGGCCAGCCACGGCGACCTCGGCATGATCACGCCTGGCGACGTGGTGCTGGCCCTCTCCAACTCGGGCGAGACCGCCGAGGTAACCGCCCTGCTGCCGCTGCTCAAGCGCATGAAGGTGCCGCTGATCAGCATGACCGGCCGCCCGGCCTCGAGCCTGGCCCGCCACGCCGAGGCGCATCTCGATGTCGGTGTCGAACGCGAGGCCTGTCCTCTCGACCTCGCCCCGACCGCCTCCACCACCGCCGCCCTGGCCATGGGGGATGCCCTGGCCGTGGCCCTGCTGGAGTCGCGCGGCTTCACCGCCGAGGACTTCGCCCTTTCCCATCCCGGGGGCAGCCTCGGCAAGCGGCTGCTGCTGCGCGTCGGTGACCTGATGCACTCGGGTGACAGGCTGCCCCGGGTGGCACTGGGCAGTCCGCTGCGCGACGCCCTGCTGGAGATCACCCGCCAGGGGCTGGGCTTCACCTGCGTGGTAGCTCCCGACGGCCGCCTCGCCGGGGTCTATACCGATGGCGACCTGCGCCGCACCCTGGACCAGCACAGTGACCTCACCGGGCTGACCGTGGATGAGGTGATGACCTGCCCCGGCAAGCGCGTCTCCCCGGAGACCCTGGCCGCCGAGGCGGTAAGCCTGATGGAAGACCACCGCATCTCCGCCCTGGCCGTGGTCGATGACGAGGGCCGCCCCGTGGGCGCCCTGCATATGCACGACCTGCTCGCCAGCGGCGTGATCTGACCTCAACGACACGGAGTCCCCATGACCCATACCTCCCCCCTGCAGGATCCGCTGCTGACCGACCGCCTGCGCCGCATCCGCCTGCTCGCGCTTGATGTCGACGGCGTGCTCACCGACGGCCAGCTCTACTTCCAGGCCGACGGCATCGAGATCAAGGCCTTCAATGTCCAGGATGGTCACGGCCTCAAGCTGCTCAAGCGTGCCGGCATTCAGGTCGCGCTGATCACCGGCCGTGAATCCCCCACCGTGAGTCGCCGCGCCGCTGCCCTGGGCATCCAGCATGTCTTCCAGGGTGTGGAGAAGAAGCTGCCGGTGCTGCGGGAGCTCACCGCACGCCTGGGCCTGGAGTTCGACCAGGTGGCCTACTGTGGCGACGACATGCCCGATGTCGGCGCCATCCGCCGTGCCGGCGTGGGCATCAGCGTGCCCAATGCACCAGCCTATATCCAGAAGCACGCGGACTGGGTCACCGAACGCAGCGGCGGCCAGGGCGCCGCCCGCGAGATCGCCGACACCCTGCTGCGCGCCCAGGGCCACTGGGACGCGGTGATCGACACCTACCTCCACGGGGCCGGCTGAGATCATGGCCCTGCCGCGCCCCGGCTTTCGCACCTGGCTGACCCTGCTGCTGCTGGCGCTGGGCGGAGGCCTGGCGCTGCTCGACCTGCGCGACCCCAGCCCCACCGGTCAGGTACCGCGCGATGCCGCGGGCGAACCCGACTTCTACCTCGAGAATGCCCGCCTCACCCGCTTCGACAGCGAGGGCCGGCCCCACCAGCGGGTGACCACGCCGCGGCTGGTGCATACCCCGGTAGACGACGTGACCCGCCTGGAGACGCCGCTTGCCCGGCTCCACGACCGCGAGGGTCGGCTATGGCTGGCCGAGGCCGAGCGCGGCGAGCTGGGGGCGGGAGGCAACCCGCTGCTGCTCGACGGTGACGCCCGCCTGCGCGCCCCCGCTGAGCGCTGGGAGCTCGAGACCGAGACGCTGCACTACGATGCCGACACCGGGCATGCCTGGAGCACCACCCCGGCCACGCTGCGCCAGCCCCCCCAGCGCATGAGCGGCGAGCGTTTCGACGCCTGGCTTCATGACAACCGGGCGCGCCTGACCGACAATGTGCGCGGCCACCATCCGCCCGAGACAGCCGAGGAGTCCTCGCCATGACGCGCCATCCGCTCTCCACACTGGCCTGTGCACTGCTGCTGGCGCTGGCTATCGCCCCCGCCAGCCAGGCACAGAACCAGTCCCAGAATCAGGATGCCAATGCCCCCATCCTGGTCGAGGCGGACCGCCTCGACCTGGACGACCGCGCCGGCACCGCCGTCTACACCGGCAACGTGGATATCCGCCAGGGCAGCATGCGCCTGACCGGCAACCGAGTGGAGATCCGCCGCAACGCGGCCGGCGAGCTCTCCCTGGCCACCGCCACCGGCGAACGGGCCTACCTCGAACAGCAGCCCGATCCCGCCGAGCCGGTGGTCAAGGGGTGGGGCCGCACCGTCATCTACCACGTGGCCGAACGCCGCGTGGAGCTGATCGATCGCGCCGAGCTCCACCAGGGCGGCGACACCTTCGAAGGCGGCTATCTGGAGTACTTCCTCGACCGCCGCGTGGTGCAGGCCCGCGCCGATGCCGAAGGCGTCGAAGGCAGCCAGCGAATCCGCATGACGCTCCAGCCGGAACAGCAGTAAGGATGCCATGAAGACCCTACACGCCCGTCACCTGGCCAAGAGCTACAAGCGCCGCCGCGTGGTGCAGGACATCGGTCTGTCTATCCCCCAGGGCAGCATCGTCGGACTGCTGGGGCCCAACGGCGCCGGCAAGACCACCTCCTTCTATATGATCGTGGGACTGGTGCGTGCCGATGCGGGCTCGGTGGCCATCGATGACCTGGATCTCTCCCGGGCCGCCATGCACGAGCGAGCCCGGGCGGGGATCGGTTACCTGCCCCAGGAGGCCTCGATCTTCCGCAAGCTGTCGGTGGCCGACAACATCATGGCCATCCTCGAGACCCGCAAGGATCTCGACCGGGAGGGCCGTCGCGCACGCCTGGAACAGCTGCTCGAGGAGTTCCATGTCACGCATATTCGCGACAACCCGGGCATGAGCCTTTCCGGCGGAGAGCGGCGCCGGGTGGAGATCGCCAGGGCGCTGGCGACGGAACCCGCTTTCATCCTGCTCGACGAGCCCTTCGCCGGGGTCGACCCGATCTCGGTGGGCGAGATCAAGGGCATCATCCGCCAGCTCAAGGCCCGCGGCATCGGCGTGTTGATCACCGACCACAACGTCCGCGACACCCTCGACATCTGCGACAGCGCCTATATCGTCGGCGACGGCAAGATCATCGCCGAGGGCGACGCTGAATCGATCCTCGCCAACCAGAGGGTGCGCGAGGTCTACCTCGGTGAAGACTTCCGCCTGTGATCACCGGCCGGAACAAGCGCCTCACTATATTCATATTCCGGCGGGCAATCCATCAATGGCATGATTATTGCTTAAAGACTTATTGCGCCCTGCGAGGCCAGGCGCTAGGGTAAGGCTTTCCGACACGCCAGGAGGACGCCTGCCATGGCCATGAAGGCATCCCTGCAGTTGCGGGTCGGCACCCAGCTGACCATGACACCCCAGTTGCAGCAGGCCATCGCCCTGCTGCAGCTCTCCACCCTGGACCTGCGCCAGGAGATCCAGCAGGCGATGGAGAACAACCCGCTGCTGGAGCTCGACGACGGGTTCGGCGAGCAGGCCACTCAGGAGCCCGCGGAAGACGACTGGGCAAACGAGATTCCCGAACAGCTCGTCACCGACAGCGACTGGTCCGACACCTACCAGGACCTGGGCGCGCCCGCCGGCGGTGAGGGGCCCGATTTCGAGCGCCAGGCCCAGGGCCAGAGCCTCCAGAGCCACCTCGCCTGGCAGCTGGCGATGAGCGACCTCGATCCCCGGGCACGACAGATCGCCGAGAGCCTGATCGATGCCGTGGACGATGCCGGCTACCTGGCCGCCCCCCTCGACGAGATCCGTGACGGCCTGAAGCAGCAGGGCCTTGCCGACCTGCGCAGCCCGGAGATGGAGCGGGTGCTGCTGCGCCTGCAGCAGTTCGAACCCACCGGCATCTTCGCACGCGACCTGCGCGAATGCCTGCAGCTGCAGCTCGCCGCCTTCCCCGACGACACACCGCTGCTGCCCCAGGCGCGGCGCCTGGTACGCCAGTTCCTGGAGGCCCTGGCCAGCGGCGACCGACGCCTGCTCAAACGGCGTCTGGGGCTGGACGATGCCACGCTCGACGCCACCATCAGCCTGGTGCGAGGTCTGGACCCACGACCCGGCAGTGCCTTTGCCAGCGTGACCGACGACTATGTGATCCCCGACCTCGTCGCCTTCCACGACCGGGGTGGCTGGCACGTCGAACTCAACCCCGAGGCACTGCCAAGGCTGCGCATTCAACCCGATTACGCCGCCCTGGTGCGCCGCGCCGACAGGAGTGACGACAACCAGTTCCTGAAGGAGCACCTCCAGGAGGCGCGCTGGTTGATGAAGAGCCTGTCCAGCCGCAACGACACCCTCCTGCGAGTGGGCCGTGAGATCCTGGCCCGCCAGCTCGACTTCCTCGAGCGCGGCGAAGAGGCGATGAAGCCACTCATCCTGGCCGATATCGCCCAGGCGGTGGAGATGCACGAATCCACCATCTCGCGGGTCACCACCCAGAAGTTCATCCACACGCCGCGGGGGGTGTTCGAGCTCAAGTACTTCTTCTCCAGCCAGGTCCGTGGCGAGGGCGATGGCGACGCCCACTCCAGCACCGCCATCCGCGCACACATCCGCAAGCTGATCCAGGCGGAACCGCCACGCAAGCCGCTCTCCGACAGCAAGCTGGTCAGCCTGCTCGACGAAGCCGGCATCAAGGTCGCGCGCCGCACCGTAGCAAAGTACCGCGAGGCCATGGGCATCCCCTCTTCCAGCGAACGCAAGCGGCTGGGATAACCCCGCGCGGCGCCGCACCGTGGCACTCTCCAAAGCTTACCCGCGAGGCCATGGGCATCCCCTCCTCCAGCGAACGCAAGCGGCTGGCATGACCCGCGTCATCACGGGCATCCAGGGCGTCAGCACGGGGGGTATGCAAGGCAGGAAAAAGGGTTACAATCGAAGCACAACCAACGAGCAAGGAGCGTGTCATGCAAGTCAACATCACCGGCCATCATGTGGAACTGACCGATGCCCTGCGTGACTATGTCAGCGAGAAACTGACGCGCGTGGAGCGCCACTACGACAATATCACCAACGTGCAGGTGACCCTGTCGGTGGAGAAGGAGCGCCAGTCTGCTGCCTGCACCCTGCACGCCGCCGGTGCCGATCTGCACGCCGAGGCTCAGGAGAACGACATGTACGCCGCCATCGATGCCCTGGCCGACAAGCTGGACCGCCAACTGGTCAAGCACAAGGAAAAGGCTCAGGCCCGCGCCCAGGGCGCCGGCGCTCGCTGAGTCCACGATGTCGTCTCTCGAAACCATCCTGCCCCCCGAGCGCACCCTCTTCGATGTGCCCGGGGGGAGCAAGAAGCGGGTGCTGGAGTTCTTCAGCACCTTCATTGCCCAGAATACTCCCAGCCTCGACAGCCAGGAGGTGTTCGCGCGGCTGATCGCCCGCGAACGCCTGGGCAGTACGGGGATCGGCAATGGCGTGGCCATCCCGCATGCCAGAAGCCCCCACTGCAAGGCCCCCATCGCCGGCTTCCTGAAGCTGGCCGAGCCGGTGGATTTCGATGCCATCGACGGCGAGCCCGTCGACCTGGTGTTCGTGCTGCTGGTGCCCGAGGAGGCCGATGCTGCCCACCTGACCCTGCTGGCCCAGGTGGCCGGCATCATGAACGACGTCGACACCCGAACTCGCCTGCGCCGAAGCACCAGTCAGCGAGAACTCCACGAGGGCCTGATCGAGGCCATCCGACGACAGGGCTGAGCACCCGCTCGGCCAGGACGACCAGGAGATCCCCATGCAGCTCGTGATCATCAGCGGCCGTTCCGGCTCGGGCAAGTCGATCGCCCTGCAGGCCCTGGAGGATCTCGGCTACTACGCCATCGACAACCTGCCAGCCATGCTGCTGGGCTCACTGGTCGACGAGCTGGGCAACCCCGAGTCCCCTCGCTCCTCGATTGCCGTCAGTATCGACGCCCGCAACCTGCCCCAGGCCCTGAAGCGCTTTCCCAGCCTGCTCGAGGAGGTGCGTGACCGCGGCATCGACTGCCAGGTGATCTACCTCACCACCGACGCACGCATCCTGATCGAGCGCTACTCTGCCACCCGGCGCCGCCACCCCCTAACCCGCGGAAGCGAGATGACGCTGGCCGAGGCGATCGACTCCGAGGAGCAGGCGCTGGCCGAGATCCGTGACCTGGCCGACCTGGTGATCGACACCTCACGGCTGTCGGTGCACGAGCTGCGCGGTCGCATCGCCGACCAGGTGGCCCGGCATCGCCCCGAGCAGCTGACCCTGACCGTGGAATCCTTCGGCTTCAAGCGCGGCGTGCCCCTCGACGCCGATCTGGTGTTCGATGCCCGCTGCCTGCCCAATCCCTACTGGGACCCGCGCCTGAGGCCGTTCACCGGCCAGGACCCAGAGATCATCGCCTTCCTCGAGGGCTATCCCCTGGTCCAGGCGATGCTCGAGGATATCCACGCCTGGCTGACCCGCTGGCTACCCAGCTACGAGGCCAGCCATCGCAGCTACCTGACCGTGGCCATCGGCTGCACCGGCGGGCAGCATCGCTCGGTTTATATCGCCGAGCGGCTGGCGATGCAGCTGGCACAGAGCCAGACCCATGTACGCCTGCGCCACCGTGAGCTGGGCACCCAGAACACCCTGCCCGGCCCCGACGCCACACCTCATCAAGGAAGTTGAGCGTGCCGCAACGCAAGCTGACCCTGACCAACAAGCGCGGGCTCCACGCCCGCGCCGCCACCCGGCTGGTGCAGTGCTGCCAGCCCTTCGACGCACGCATCTGCGTGGCCAATGGCGCCATGCAGGGCGCGGCAGACAACATCATGTCGCTGCTGATGCTCGCCGCCCCCTGCGGCACCGAACTCACCGTCAGCGCCGAGGGGGAGGATGCCGAGACGGCCCTCGACGCCGTGCAGGCGCTGTTCGAGGCCCGCTTCGACGAGGATGACTAGCTGCCGGCCACGGTCATCTCGTCGATCAGCCAGCTGCCGGTATGGATGCTTCCGCGGGTGTCGATATCGCTGCCCACGCCGGCCAGTCCGCGGAACATCGCCTCCAGGTTACCGGCGATGGTGAACTCCTCCACCGGGTACTGGATCTTGCCGTTCTCAACCCAGAAGCCTGCCGCGCCGCGCGAGTAGTCGCCGGTGACAGCATTGACGCCCTGCCCCATCAGCTCGGTGACCAGTACGCCGCGCCCCATGCGGGCGAGCAGCTCGTCGCGTGAGGCCAGCGGCGCCGCGATGCGCAGGTTGCGGGCGCCGCCGGCGTTGGCGGTGGTCTGCATGCCGAGGCGGCGGGCACTGTAGGCCGAGAGCATGTAGCTGGCCAGGCGCCCGTTCTCGATGAACACATTGTCGCGGGTCTGCACGCCGTCGTTGTCGAAGGGCAAGCTGGCCATGGCGCCGATCTCCATGGGCTTCTCCTGCAGGCTGAACCACTCGGGGAAGAGCTCATCGCCGAGGCGGTCGCAGAGGAAGGAGGACTGGCGGAACAGCGCTCCGCCGGCGATGGCGCCCATCAACGAGCCGACCAGGCCCGCGGCCAGGTTGGGGTCGAAGAGTACCGGCATGCGCCCGGTGGCCGGCCGGCGGGCGCCCAGGCGCCGCAGGGTGTGCTCGGCGGCGCTCTCGCCGACGCGCTCGGGAGCCAGCAGGTCGCGGGGGTTCCGGGCGCTGGTAAAGTCGTAGTCGCGCTGCATGCCGGCAGCGTCCTCGGCGATCAGCATGCAGGAGAGGGAGTGGCGGCTGCCGCACTGGCTGCCCAGGAAACCGTGACTGTTGGCATAGACCCGCACCCCCTCGCCGCTGGAGAGCGAGGCCCCGTCGGAGCTCTTGATTCCCGCCTTGCCGCGACCGGCAGCCTCGCAGGCCAGCGCCAGGTCGATCGCCTCCTCGGTGGTCAGCGGCCAGGGGTGGTGCACGTCGAGATCCGGCAGGTGGGTGGCCATCAGCTCGGGGTCGGCGAGGCCGGCGGCGGGATCCTCGCCGGTGTAGCGGGCGATGGCGATGGCCTTCTCGACCACGGCACGAATGGAGGCCTCTCCGGCGTCGGTGGAGGAGGCACTGCCCTTGCGCTGCCCGAGATAGACGGTCACCGCGATGCCCTGGTCACGAGAGAGCTCGACGGTCTCCACTTCCCCTTCGCGCACGCTGACACCGACGCCCTGGTCGACGCTGGCGCCCACTTCGCAGGCGTCGGCACCGAGCTTGCGGGCCAGCTCCACGGCCTGTCGGGAACGGCTCTCCAGCTGGATCTGCTGGGCGACGGCATCGAAAGCCTGAGTCATCTCTATCCTCCTTCGGCGGACCCAGAGGCCGCGCCTGTGATGTTCATTCTCAGCCCGGTGTAGCGGGCTGGTATACTGTCGGGACACCCAGCCCCCAACCGATGGAAGCGGCATGTCCCAGGAATCTCCCCGCGAGCTGCTCGACCAGATCCTTCAGCAGCCGGACAACGACGAACGCCCCAGCAAGTCCCAGCTCAAGCGCGAGATGCAGGCGCTGCAGACGCTGGGCGAACAGATCATCGCCATGACACCCGGCGAGCGGGCGCGCTTTCCGCTCTCCGACGACATGCTCGCCGCGGTGGAGGAGACCACGCGCATCCGCTCCCACGAGGGGCGACGCCGCCATATGCAGTACATCGGCAAGTTGATGCGTCGCGAGGACCTCGAGGCGATCCGGGCCGTCCACGACGAGATCGAGCAGGAGACGCTGCGCCGCGACCACGCCTTCCATCGCCTCGAGAAGTGGCGTGACCGCCTCGTCGACGAGGGCGACGCCGCAGTGGAGGCCTTCGTGGCCGACTACCCCGACGCCGACCGCCAGGCCCTGCGCCAGCTGATCCGCAATGCCCAGCGCGAGCGCGAACGGGGCAAGCCCCCGGCCAGCGCCCGCAAGCTGTTCAAGCTGATCCGCGATACCGCGGGGCTGTAGGTCTCGCACTGCTCGGGGCTGATCCGGCGGCAAGCTTGCAAGGGGGCGCTGTGAATACCTCCCTGTACGCTACCGATTCCTTCCCTGGAATCGAACCTCCTCTTCAGCTTGCCCCCGGCGCCCCTCGCTCGATCAGGAAGCAGTACCACCCACGGTCAGCTCGTCGATCTTGAGGGTCGGCTGGCCGACGCCCACGGGCACGCCCTGGCCCTCCTTGCCGCAGACGCCAATGCCGCTATCCAGCTCCATGTCATGGCCGATCATCGACACCTGCCCCATCACCTCGGGGCCGTTGCCGATCAGCGTCGCGCCCTTCACCGGGGCGGTGATCCGGCCATCTTCGATCAGGTAGGCCTCGCTTGCCGAGAACACGAACTTGCCCGAGGTGATGTCCACCTGGCCGCCGCCGAAGCTCACCGCATAGAGGCCACGCCTGACGCTCTTGAGGATATCGGCGGGGTCGTCCTGCCCGGCCAGCATGACGGTGTTGGTCATGCGCGGCATGGGCAGGTGGGCGAAGGACTCGCGGCGTGCGTTGCCGGTGGGCGCCATGCCCATCAGCCGGGCATTGAGCTTGTCCTGCATGTAGCCGGTCAGGATGCCATCCTCGATCAACGGGGTGCGCTGACCGGCAGTGCCTTCATCGTCGACACTCATCGAGCCGCGGCGGTCGGCCAGGGTGGCATCGTCCACCACTGTCACCCCCGGCGCGGCCACGCGCTGGCCCATGCGTCCCGCGAAGGCCGAGCTGCCCTTGCGGTTGAAGTCGCCCTCCAGGCCGTGACCCACCGCCTCGTGGAGCAGGATGCCGGGCCAGCCTGGTGCCAGCACCACCGGCAGCTGGCCGGCCGGGGCGTCGACCGCCTCCAGGTTGACCAGTGCCTGGCGTACCGCCTCCTTCGCATAGCGCTCGGCCACGCCTTCGTCGCGCAGGCGCGACATGGGATAGCGGCCACCGCCACCGGCGCTGCCGCGCTCGCGACGCCCGCCCCGCACCGCAATCACGCTGACGTTGAAGCGCACTAGGGGGCGGATATCCGCCGCCAGGGTGCCGTCGCTGGCACGCACCAGCACCACCTCATGGACCCCGGAGAGCGAGGCACTGACCTGGCTGACCGAGGGATCGGCGGCGCGGGCCACGCGATCCGCCTCCTTGAGCATGGCGACCTTTTCCTCGGCAGAGAGGCCTGAGAGCGGGTCGACCCCGGCATAGCGCGCCGTGGGCGTGACGGCGACAGGAACGCCCAGGCTCAGGCGCTTGCCGCTGCGCACGATGCCCGCGGCGGTGCGCCCGGTCTCGCCCAGGGCGTCGGCGGTGATCTGGTTGGAGTAGGCGAAGCCGGTCTTCTCGCCGGCCAGGGAGCGCACGCCCACCCCGCCGTCGATATTGTAGCTGGCCTCCTTGACCTCGCCGTCCTCCAGCACCCATCCCTCATGCCAGCTGCGCTGGAAGTAGAGGTCGGCATAGTCGATGCCCGGGCCCATGGCGTGGCCAAGGCCAGCATCCAGGTCATCCAGGGAGAGGCCGCCGGGAGCCAGCAGGATACCGGCGGCTTCGTCTAGCAGTGCGTGTCTCGCTTGGGTCATTCGGCGCTTTCCACTGAGATCTGCGGCGCGGTCCAGGGACCGAGCACGCGATAATGAATTCGGGTCACGCTGTCGATGGCATCACCGAACAGGCGGTCGGCAATGAACAGGGCGCCACCTACCACCGGGGCGCCGGCGATCACCGCGGCCAGCGGCAGGTTGCGGCTGACGGGTACCGTGACCCCCAGCCGCATGTCGAGTTCCCGCCGTGCCAGCTCGACGCTGCCATCCACAGAGAAGCGGGTGGCGGGCCCCACGACCTCGACCGGCCCCCGTGTCTCGAGACTGCCACCATACAGGGTCGCCGCGCCACTGACACGATCGAAGGCGGTCCCCTGTCCGGTCACGTCGGAGAAGTCCAGACGCAGGCGACGTACCAGGTTGTCGATATTGAGCAGACCCACCAGGCGCGCCGGGGTGGATTCCAGATTGACGAAACGCCCGTCACGCAGCTCCGCCTCCACGCTGCCCCGGGAGCGCTCCAGGGCAAACTGCCAGGGGGCCCCCGGCCAGGCGAGCTGACTCTTGACCCGGGTCTCCTGGCTGCGGATCACCGCCTCCTGCCCAAGGCGCTCGAGCGCCGTGCCAAGGTCGCGCCCATCCAGGTCGAGACGCGCACGGGTCAGGCTGGCCCCGGCACCGGCTGCCTCCCAGACCAGTTCGCCGCGGGCACTGACCTCGCCCAGGGTCAGCCCCAGGGGCGCGATAGTGAGTCGCTCGGGTGTGGCCTGCCAGCGGGCGGTCAGGGGGCCCAGCCGCTGGCCGGCGCGTTCGTTGTCGGCAACACGCAGGCGACCGTCGGGGAGGTCGCCCACCCAGCCGGGCAGTGGCTGCGGCTCGGGTGGGGTGGCGATCTCGTCGAACAGCGAGCCGACTTCGCGACTGCCCGGCATCAGCGCATCCAGGGAGAGCCGAGCCAGTCCGATATCCAGGGGCTCGGCGAGTTGGGGCCGGTAGTCGAGCTGCCCCTCCAGCAGGCTGCCATCCAGCGCCAGGCGCCAGCCGCCTCCGGATTGAGGGCGTGCCGTGGCGTAGAAGGAACCCAGACAGCGGTCATCGTGATGCAGGCAGTCACTCGCCAGGCGCGCCTCGCGCAGATTCAGGGCGCCGCCCGCCGTTCCCGAGCCGGCACCCACCAGGCCGGAGAGCGACTCGCCCCAGGCGGCGGGTGACAGCCTCGGCAGGTAGGCGTCGACCCACCAGCCCGCCCCCGTTGGCCAGCTGCCGGAGGCCGGGCGACCCAGCCACACCTGTCCCTGGCCGCTGTCGCCACCCGGCAGCGCCCGCCAGCGCAGTGCCAGCGCCTCACCCAGGCGCCCCTCCAGGCGCCCTTCGGTCAGGTCCATGTCGAGCCGCAGCGGACGCGTCTCCCCCGCCGACTTGCCCAGCGGGGCAGGCAGGTCGGCGGCCAGCCCCTGGAGAGTGCTCTCCAGACGCAAGGAAACGCTCTCGCCGACGCCCAGCCGTCCGCGCCAGTCGAAACGGCCCGACAGCCGTTCGCCGAGTGCGGTGACACCGCCCAGCTCGAGCAGCGCTCTCGTCTCGGCCGTGCCGGCAAGCTCGAGACCACCCTGCAGGGTGTCGATATCGGCCTGCACCGGCCCGCCCAGCGCCTGGCCCTCGATGCGTCCCTCGAGACCGCCCTCGTCGCCACGCTGGCGCCAGGCAAGCGGCCCCGCGAGGTCGCGGAAAGCAAGGCCAAGGGGACGATACTCCAGGCGCGGGAAGGCGGTCTCGGTGACGATATCCAGCTCGAGGCCCTCGGGCTCGGCCAGGGGCAGCGCCAGGGAGAGCGCGCCCTCGGCACGCCCCTCGGCCTGCCAGGCATCCAGAGCCTCCATCCCCTCCACCGGCATGGCCAGCAGGAAGCGACGCAGCCCGGCCGCCTCGGTGGCCAGCTGGCCCTCCACCTCGAGGCGCTCGTCGGCCAGGCGTACCCGGCCATCGCGGGCCTCCACGCCGAGGCTCTCGGCGTGGGTCACCTCGGCGTCGAGTACGCCGTCGTCGAGGCGCAACCGGCCCCCGATGCCCTCCAGCATCGGCCAGCCCGGGGCGATGGGCAGGCGACCATCGCGAATGGCGAGGTCGAGGCCGAAGCTCGCCGCGACGCGCTCGTCGCGGCCCCCTGAGAGCGGCACATGCAGGCGCAGCGAACCCTCGGGCACCCGCCCCGCCACGCCGTCGGCGAGCCAGTCGTGCAGTTCATCACCGAGGATACCCACCGGCAGCCACTCGATAAGCGGTGTCTCCACGGCATCGACCTCCTCGAGGGCCAGGGTCAGGCCGAAACCACCCCGGGCACCACTGCCGACGGAGAGGCCGAAGCCGCCGCTGACCTCGGCGCCGTTCCAGCCCACCACAAGGTCGCGGCCGCTGACCATGCTGCGCGGGCCATCGTAGACCCAGCGCACCTCGCCCGAGGCGTGCTCGAGCGCCATGGGGCCGGCGAAGACCTCGGGAAAATGCAGCGTGGCGGCGTCGCCGCCGACGAAGCGCACCAGCCCGCTCCCCCCGCGGGCTTCCACCCACATGTCGAAGGGCCCACCGCCCGGCGCCTGCTGCCAGGGCGAGACCTCCACCCCGCGCAGTGCGGCCCGCGCCTGCCACTCTCCCTCCTGGAAACCCAGGCCGAAGCCCATCACGCGCCCGCGCGGGTCGAGGCTGTCCACCACCCGGGACAGGGCCTCGGGCAGCGGGACCCGGTCACGCCAGGCGGCCAGCGAACCCAGGTCGAAGGCACTGGTGTTGAGCCACCAGCCGTCGGCATCACCGCTCAGGTGCCAGCGATAGGGCAAGGCCGGGCCCCAGCGAGGTGCGGGGACATCTGGCTCGCTGGCATCGGGACTCTCGGCGTCGCCCTGGAACCACGCCTGCCAGCCACTCTCTCCCTTCAACCACTGGCCGCGCCCGGTAACGCTGTCGAGTTCCAGGTCATGGCGCTCTCCCGCCGCGTCCCGGTGGCTGACCGCCAGCCGTTCGATGTCCAGGGCCAGGCGGGCGTCGGCCAGGCTGCCGCCTTGCCAGCGTCCCCACAGGCTCGCCTCACCGCGCGCCTCGTCGAGGCGCAGCGGCTGGCTGTTACCCAACACCGCGGCCAGCTCCACCAGGCTGTCGAGACGCAACTCGGCCTGCAGGGCGGCGCCGAAATCGCGAAATCCGGCCTGGCCCGGCAGCACCTCCAGGGCCACCTGCATGGCAACATCCGGATCGCCCACCAGGCGCAGTTCCCCCTCGAGATGGGCGCGTCGGTCATCGCCGGTCATCAGCAGTCGCGGCGCCTCGAAGGCGACCCGCCGTTCACGGCCATGCAGCACCACGTTCACCCGCTCGGCCCAGGCGCGCTGACGCAGCAGGACCCCGACCCAGAAGTCGATACGTTCCAGGTCGAGCTCGCCTTCGGGCTGCAGTTCGGGCGGTAGCTCGGCGGGATCGGGCCAGTGCCAGCCCCCGTCGGGAGTCTGGTAGAGGTGCAACGTCACGCCCTCGAGGCGAGCATCCTCCACCACCGGCAGCCCTTCGCGCAGGCTCTGCCAGCTGTCCAGGCGCAGGTGGCCCGACCGGACCTCCAGCAGCGGCCTGTCACCCTCCCGGGTGCTCAGGCTCAGATCATCCAGGCTGAGGTGCGGGTCGAGGTACGCCAGGCCGCCTTCCAGGGAGGCGATCCGCACCTCCGCCGCGAAACGCGCCGAGAGCAGCGCCTCCAGCCGCGGCACCAGGCCATCGGCCAGCCCCAGCGCCAGGCGCGCCAGCAGCACCAGCAGCGCCACCCCCGCCAGCAGCAAGGCCACCAGGGTCAGGGTCCAGCGAATCACCGGGCGAGTCATGGCCATGGGCTCACATCAGCACGATGTCGTACTGCTCCTGGGAGTAGTGGGCCTCCACCTGGAAGCGGATCGGCTTGCCGATGAACTCCTCCAGGTCGGCTACCGCCGCCGACTCCTCGTCGAGCAGGCGGTCCACCACCTCCTGCGCCGCCAGTACCATGTAGGTCTCGGCACTGTAGGCACGCTCCTCGCGCAGGATCTCACGGAAGATCTCGTAGCAGACCGTCTCGGGGGTCTTGAGAGTGCCACGGCCCGCGCAGGTCGGGCACGCCTCGCAGAGCGTCTGCTCGAGGCTCTCCCGGGTGCGCTTGCGGGTCAGCTGCACGAGACCCAGTTCGGTGACCCCGGTGCACTTGGTCTTGGCGTGATCGCGCTCCAGCGACTTCTCGAGCATGCGCAGCACCTGGCGCTGATGCTCGGTATCCTCCATGTCGATGAAGTCGATAATGATGATGCCGCCGAGATTGCGCAGCCGCAGCTGGCGGGCGATGGCGGTGGCGGCCTCGAGATTGGTCTTGAAGATGGTCTCCTCGAGGTTGCGGTGCCCCACATAGCCGCCGGTATTGACGTCGATGGTGGTCATCGCCTCGGTGGGGTCGATCACCAGGTAGCCACCGGACTTGAGCTGAACCTTGCGGCCCAGCGCCTTGTGAATCTCGTCCTCGACGCTGTAGAGGTCGAAGATCGGCCGCTCGCCGGCGTAGTGCTCGATGCGCTCCACGGCGTCAGGCATGAACTCCTCGGCGAACTCGATCAGCTTGACGTAGTTCTCCCGGGAATCGATGCGCACCTTCTCGATGTCGTCACGCATCACGTCGCGCAGGATGCGCATGAACAGCGGCAGGTCGTCGTAGATCACGCTGGGCGCCGAAGAGGTCACCTTGCGCTCGCTCACCTTGCGACACAGCCGCAGCAGGAAGTGCATGTCGGCGGCCAGTTCCTGGACGCCCACCCCCTCGGCGGCGGTGCGCACGATAAAGCCGCCGGCCACCTCCAGGCTCTGCTGGGCCTGGGCCTCCTCGATCAGGCCGCGCAGGCGCTCACGCTCACGTTCGTCCTCGATACGCTGGGAGACGCCGTGATGGGGGGCGTCGGGCATGTAGACCAGGTAGCGCGACGGCACCGACAGATGGGTGGTGAGCCGCGCCCCCTTGGAGCCGATGGGGTCCTTGGTGACCTGCACCACCAGCGCCTGGCCCTCGTGGAGCAGGTGGCCTATGGAGAGCTGCTCCTCGGCCGGGGTGCCGGGGGGCATCACCTCATGGGCATGGATAAAGGCGGCACGGTCGAGGCCGATGTCGACGAACGCCGCCTGCATGCCGGGCAGTACCCTCACCACCCGGCCCTTGTAGATATTGCCGACGATGCCGCGTCGCCGGCTGCGCTCGATGAAGGCTTCCTGCAGCACGCCGTTTTCCACCACGGCGACGCGGGTCTCCATCGGCGTCAGGTTGATCAGTACTTCGCCGCTCATGCGGAAATCCTTGTCCAGATTGCTTTGCGGCCATTATGACATAGAGACCCGCCCCCAAGGCGCAGAGATGGGCCGCGGCCTCAGCCGAGGGCGCCATCCCACAGCGCCACCCCCTGGCGGCGCAACAGCGCGGCGGTCTCGAACAGCGGCAGACCCACCACCGCCGAGTGGCTGCCGGCAATATGCTCGACGAACACCGCCGCCCGTCCCTGGATGGCATAGCCTCCCGCCTTGTCGGCGGGCTCGCCGCTGGCCCAGTAGGCGGCGATCTCGTCATCCGAGATCTCGCGCATCGCCACCGTGGTGGCCACGCAGGCGTCGAGCAGGCCGGCGGGGCCGGTGACCGCCACCGCGGTGAGCACCCGGTGCTCTCGCCCGGCGAGCGAGCGCAGCATGGCGGCCGCATGCGCCGGCCCCTCGGGCTTGCCGAGGATCGCGCCATCGAGGACGACTGCCGTATCGGAGCCCAGGGTCGGCAGCGAAGAGAGGCGCGCACCGGCCAGCGCCTTCTCCCGGGCCAGGCGCGTCACATACGCCTCGGCTGACTCGCCGGGGAGAGGGGTCTCGTCGATATCCACCGGACAAGACGTCAACGGCACGCCGATGGAGGCCAGCAGTTCGCGGCGCCGCGGCGAAGCGGAGGCCAGGCAGAGCAAGGGAGAGGGGGTAGCGGACATTGACAGGCTCCGGTCAATCGCCGGCCAGGCGCCGCCCCAGGGCATTGAAGAGGGTGGCGAACCAGGGCCAGAGCAGCGCACCGATCAGCGACGGCGTCAGGAAGGAGAGGTGGATGGCGAAGGGGCCGAGCAGAGTGCGCAACCACTGTTCCAGGAGCTGCACGCTGCCCAGCAGCACCAGCACCATCAGGGCCTGCTGGACCAGCGAGTAGGCACGAAAGCGCGGATAGACCAGGGCGCACAGGAAGGCCAGCAGCGACAGCAGCAGGGCGTTCTGGCCGAGCACCGCCCCCTCGATCAGGTCGAGCAGTATGCCCAGCACGAAGGCATGGAAGACGCCCACCCGATAGGGAGTCTTCATGCACCAGTAGACCAGCATCAGTCCCAGCCAGTCGGGCCGCCAGATCTGCCAGCCTTCGGCCAGCGGCATCACCTGAAGGCACAGCGCCAGCAGCAGGGAACACCAGATCCACGGCAGCGCCAGATTGGCGGCGGAGGGGGCGGCCATCAGCGATCCTCCTCGTCGTCGTCCTCGGGGGCGGGCGCCCGTACAGCGTCGCCGACCACCGCCCGGGCTGCCTCGATGGCCATCGCCTCGATGTCGCCGTCCCACCCGAGATCATCGAAGCGCAGCTGGCTGGGCGGGAAGAGCAGCAGGAAGTGGCGCGAGCGCTGCAGCTGGGCCACCGGCGCAGCACTGACCCGGGCGAACGGCTCGCCAGGGTCGTGCACCACCTCACTGACCCGGGCCACCGGGTAACCGGGGGGGAAGCGTCGCGCCAGGCCCGAGGTCACCAGCAGGTCGCCCACACGGATATCGGCGGTATCGGGGACATGCAGCACGTTGAGGCGGTCGTAGCTCCCACCGCCCTGAAGAATGAAGCGCAGGCCATTGCGATTGACCCGTACCGGCAGCGCATGGCTCGCATCGGCCACCATCAGCACCCGGCTCGAGTAGGCCGAGACCGAGGTCACCTGGCCGACCAGGCCGGCAGCATCCATCACCGGCTGCCCCACATGGACCCCGTCGCGACGACCACGATCCAGCACCATCTGATGGGCGAAGGGGTCGGGGTCCAGGGAGAGCAGCTCGGCGGTGATGAAGGGCATGTCGTGCTGGCGAGCGGCGGAGAGTAGCTCGCGCAGGCGCACGTTCTCGGCGGTGAGATCCGCCATGCGCTGGACGCGGTGAGAGAGTGTCAGGATCTGCTCGCGCAGCCGCCGATTCTCGTCGACCAGAGCACGCTGGTCGGAGAGTGCCAGCGTCGCCCAGCTCAGCACGCTGCTGGGCAGACTGACCACCCACTGGACGGGGGCCACCACCGTGGAGAGCTGGGCGCGCACCTCCTCCATGCGGGTCAACCGCAAGTCGGCGACCATCAGCCCGACCGCGACGATCGCGCAGACCAGCAGGCGATAGACAGGCAGCGGGCCATGCGAGAACAGCGGCTTGATGACGCGTCTCCCCGGGTCAGTCGCTGGACAGCAGCTCGAAGGTGTGCTGGTCGATCATCTCGAGGGCCTTGCCGCCGCCGCGCGCCACGCAGGTCAGCGGATCCTCGGCGACGATCACCGGCAGGCCGGTCTCCTCGGCGATCAGCTTGTCCAGGTCACGCAGCAGCGCACCCCCGCCGGTCAGCACCAGGCCACGCTCGGCGATATCGGAGGCGAGTTCCGGGGGGGACTGCTCCAGGGCGTTCTTCACCGCGGCGACGATGGAGGCCAGGGTCTCCTGCAGGGCGTCGAGGATCTCGTGGGAATTGAGGGTGAAGCTGCGCGGGATGCCCTCGGCCAGGTTGCGGCCGCGCACATCGATCTCGCGCAGCTCGCCGCCGGGGTAGGCGCAGCCGATCTCCTCCTTGATGCGCTCGGCGGTGGCCTCACCGATCAGGCTGCCATAGTGGCGCCGCACATAGCCGATGATCGCCTCGTCGAAGCGGTCGCCGCCGACGCGGATCGACTCGGAGTAGACGATGCCATTCAAGGAGATGATGGCGATCTCGCTGGTGCCGCCACCGATATCCACCACCATGGAACCCTGGGCCTCCTCCACCGGCAGGCCGGCACCGATGGCGGCCGCCATGGGCTCCTCGATCAGGAACACCTCACGGGCACCGGCGCCCTCGGCGGACTCCTTGATGGCCCGGCGCTCCACCTGGGTCGACATGCAGGGCACGCACACCAGCACCCGCGGACTCGGGGTGAGGAAGGTGCTCTGATGGACCTTGCGGATGAAGTGCTGGAGCATCTGCTCGGTGACGGTGAAGTCGGCGATCACCCCGTCCTTCATCGGCCGGATGGCGGTGATATTGCCAGGGGTGCGGCCCAGCATGCGCTTGGCGTCGGAGCCCACGGCGGCCACGCTGCGCATGTTGCCGGACTGGCGAATGGCCACGACCGATGGTTCGTCGAGCACGATGCCTCGGCCGCGGACGTAGATCAGCGTATTGGCCGTGCCCAGATCGATCGACAGATCGCTGGAGAACAGCCCCCTCAAGCGTTTGAACATGGAAGTCGTTACCTAGTGCAGTCCGGGAACCCTGTGCGGAGGCAAACGGTATCACCGCACCCCCTCAGCAGCAAGCGAAACCCCCGGGCAGCGGCACATCGAGGCCCTGCCCGAGCGACGCCGAATATGGTACCTTCAGCGGCCTGATTTTCTCATCGAGGACACCCGACTCATGGCGCTTGAACACGCTGATGTGCTCAGGGCCGCGCATCTCGCCCGGCTCGGCCTCTCCGACGAAGACGCCGTCCACTACCTGGACGACCTCGGCCGCATCCTCGAGATGGTCGACCGCCTCCAGGCACTGGACACCGAGGGCGTTGCCCCCCTGGCCCACCCCCTGGACGCCACCCAGCGGCTGCGCGCCGACGAGGTCACCGAGAGCGACCGGCGCGACCATTTCCAGCGCTGCGCCCCGGCGGTGGAACAGGGCCTCTACCTGGTACCCCGCGTCGTCGAGTGAGCCACTTTCTACGGAGCCTCCGGCCCATGCATGACAAGACACTGACCGAGCTCGCCGCCAGTCTGGCGGCCGGCGAGTTCACCAGCCGCGAGCTGACCGAACATCTGCTGGGGCGTATCCAGCGCCACGACGGTGAGCTCAACAGCTTTATTACCGTCACCCCGGAGCAGGCCCTGGCCGCGGCCGACGCCGCCGATGCCGCGCGTACCCGCGGCGAGGCCGGGCCGCTGACCGGCTTGCCGGTGGCGATCAAGGACCTGTTCTGCACCGACGGAGTGCTGACCACCGCCGGCTCGAAGATGCTGGCCAATTTCGTCGCCCCCTACGATGCCAGCGTGGTGGAGCGACTCAAGGCCGCCGGCACGGTGAGCCTGGGCAAGGCCAACCTGGACGAGTTCGCCATGGGCTCCTCCAACGAGAACAGCGCCTTCGGCGCGGTGAAGAACCCCTGGGACACCAGCGCCGTGCCGGGCGGCTCCTCCGGTGGCAGCGCCGCCGCGGTAGCCGCGGGACTGGCTCCCGCCGCCATGGGCACCGACACCGGCGGCTCGATCCGCCAGCCAGCCGCCTTCTGCGGCATCACCGGCCTCAAGCCCACCTACGGCCGGGTATCGCGCTGGGGCATCATCGCCTACGCCTCGAGCCTCGACCAGGCGGGCCCCATGGCGCGCACCGCCGAGGACTGCGCCCTGCTGCTGAACGCCATCGCCGGCCACGACCCCAGGGATTCCACCTGCGTGGCCCGCGGCGTGCCCGACTACCGCGAGGAACTCAACGCGCCATTGGCGGGCCTCAAGATCGGCCTGCCCCGGGAGTACTTCGGCGACGGCCTCGACCCCGAGGTGGAGAGTGCGGTGCGCGAGGCGGTGGCGGTCTACGAGTCGCTGGGCGCCAAGGTGCGCGAGGTCAGCCTGCCGCACACCCACTACGCGATCCCGGCCTACTACGTCATCGCCCCGGCGGAGGCCTCGTCGAACCTCTCCCGCTATGACGGCGTGCGCTTCGGCCACCGCTGCGAGAACCCCAGCGACCTTATCGACCTCTACAAGCGCTCCCGCGCCGAGGGCTTCGGCGAGGAGGTCAAGCGGCGCATCCTGATCGGCACCCATACCCTCTCCGAAGGCTTCTTCGATGCCTACTACAAGAAGGCACAGCAGGTGCGCCGCCTGATCCGCCAGGACTTCCTCGATGCCTTCGAGGAGGTCGACGTTCTGATGGGCCCGGCCTCCCCCACCCCGGCCTTCGACCTGGGCGCCCAGAAGGATCCGGTCTCCATGTACCTGCAGGACATCTACACCATCGCCGTCAACCTGGCCGGCATCCCCGGCATCAGCGTACCGGCGGGCTTCGTGGGCAAGCGCCCGGTGGGGCTGCAGATACTCGGCACCCACTTCGCCGAGCAGCGCCTGCTCAACGTCGCCCACCAGTTCCAGCAGGCCACCGACTGGCACCTGCGTCGTCCCCAGCTTGTCGAGGAGAGCGCCTGATGCAATGGGAAACCGTGATCGGCCTTGAGGTCCACGTCCAGCTCGCCACCCGGTCCAAGATCTTCTCCGGCGCCCCCACCGCCTTCGGCGCCGAGCCCAACACCCAGGCCTGTGCCGTGGATCTGGGCCTGCCCGGGGTGCTGCCGGTGCTCAACGAGCAGGCGGTGGCCATGGCGGTGCAGTTCGGCCTGGCGATCCACGCCGAGATCCCGGAGATCTCGGTGTTCGACCGCAAGAACTACTTCTACCCCGACCTGCCCAAGGGCTACCAGACCAGCCAGATGTACCACCCCATCGTCGGCCCCGGCGAGGTGGAGATCACCCTTGAGCAGGGCGAGGCCAAGCGCATCCGGGTGCACCACGCCCACCTGGAAGAGGACGCCGGCAAGTCCCTCCACGAATCCTTTTCTGACGGCATGGGCCACGCCATGACCGGCATCGATCTCAATCGTGCCGGCACCCCGCTGCTGGAGATCGTCTCCGAGCCGGACATGCGCTCGGCGAAGGAGGCGGCCGCCTACCTCAAGGCGATCCACTCCATCGTCACCTATCTCGGCATCTCGGACGGCAACATGGCCGAGGGCTCGATGCGCTGCGACGTCAACGTCTCGGTGCGCCCCGTGGGCCAGGCCGAGTTCGGTACCCGCGCCGAGATCAAGAACGTCAACTCCTTCCGCTTCGTGGAGCGCGCCATCGAGTTCGAGGTGGAGCGCCAGATCGAGCTGATCGAGGATGGCGGCAAGGTGGTCCAGGAGACGCGCCTCTATGATCCCGAGCGCGACGAGACCCGCAGCATGCGCACCAAGGAGGAGGCCAACGACTACCGCTACTTCCCCTGTCCCGACCTGCTGCCAGTGGTGCTCGACGGCGCCTACGTGGACCACCTGCGCGAGATCCTGCCGGAGCTGCCCGACGAGAAGCGCGCCCGCTTCCAGGACGAAATGGGACTCTCCGCCTACGACGCCGGTGTGCTTGCGGCCAGCCGCGAGATGGCCGAGTACTTCGAGGCGGTCAAGGACGCCTGCGGCGATGCCAAGCAGGCCGCCAACTGGGTGCAGGGGGAGCTCTCCGGCGCCCTGAACCGTGAGGGCCTGGCGATCCAGGACAGCCCCGTCTCCGCCGCTCAGCTCGGTGGACTGATCGCCCGGGTGATGGACGACACCATCAACGGCAAGGCCGCCAAGCAGGTGTTCCAGGCGCTGTGGAACGGCCAGGGCGAGAGCGCCGACGAGGTGATCGAGGCCAAGGGCCTCAAGCAGGTCACCGACACCGGCGCCATCGAGGCGATGATCGACCAGGTGATCGCGGACAGCCCCGCCCAGGTGGCCCAGTACCGCGACGCCGAGCCGGAGAAGCGCGGCAAGATGATCGGCTACTTCGTCGGCCAGGTAATGAAGGCCTCCCGCGGCACCGCCAACCCGCAGCAGGTCAACGGCCTGCTCAAAGAGAAGCTCGACGCCCTGTGCTGACGACGGGGACGACACTCGGAGCCCAGGAGGAGGTCCGACATGGCCGATGACGTCGGCGCACGGCTGCGCACCCTGCGCACCCTGCGCGGTATCTCCCAGCGTGAGCTGGCCAAGCGCTGCGGGGTGACACACTCCAGCCTGTCGCTTATCGAGCAGGGCAAGGTGAGCCCCTCGGTGAGCTCCCTGAAGAAGATCCTCGACGCCATACCCATGAGCGTCGGTGACTTCTTCACCATGGACCTGGAGAACGGCCGCCGAGTCTTCTATTCGGCCGAGGACCTGGCCGACGTGGGCGCAGGCGACGTCATCTACAAGCTGGTGGGCGCCGATCGTCGCGACCGGGCCTTGGCCTTCATGATCGAGACCTATCCCCCCGGCGCCGACACCGGCCGCGAGATGATCGCCCACCAGGGCGAGGAGGCCGGCGTGGTGCTGGAGGGAGAGATCGAGATCACCATCGGCGCCGAGTCGCGGATGCTGAAGGCCGGGGAGGCCTACTACTTCGAGACCAACGTGCCCCACCGCTTCCGCAACCCGGGCGGCGAGCCCTGCCGCCTGGTGAGCTGCGCGACCCCCGCCCGGGCCTTCTGAGGCCCGGGTTCAGCCCTTCTTGAGCTTGTCGATCTCCTCGCGCAGCGCCTCCGCCTCCTCGGTGAGGGAGGCGTTGGCGCGCATGTCGCCGTTGCGAGCGGCGTGCATCGCCTGCTCGAGCTTCTGCTCGTAGGCCTTCTGCAGCTTCCTGGTCGGGTCCGTCTTGAAGAGTCCGAACATGGGGCATCTCCTCTGGGGGTGTTCCCACAGCCTACCCCTTTCGGCAGGATAAATCGATACAAGAGTTGTACGAATGATTCATTTAAATACAACGAGGCCAGCGCCATGGCGCCGGCCTCGTCGTGTTGCGGAGGGTCACGCAGCTCAGTTGGCCAGCGACATCCACACGCTCTTGAGGTCGGAGTACTCCTCCAGGGAGTGGTGGGACTTGTCGCGGCCGTTGCCGGACTGCTTGACCCCACCGAAGGGCATGGTCTGGTCGCCGCCGGCCCAGTTGTTGACGAACACCTGGCCCGACTGCAACCGCCGGGTCACCCGCATGATGCGGTCGATGTCCTGGCTCCACAGGCCTGCCGCCAGGCCGTAGACGCTGTCGTTCGCCAGGCGCACCGCCTCCTCCTCGCTGTCGAAGCCGAACACCGAAAGCACCGGACCGAAGATCTCCTCGCGACCGATGGCCATCTCGGGGGTGACGCCATCGAACACCGTGGGCGGGATGAAGAACCCCTTGCCATCGACCACGGTGGCCTCACCACCGGCACGCAGTCGGGCGCCCTCTTCCTGGCCACGGCGGATGAACTCCAGCACCCGGCGGTACTGGGTCTCGTCGACCATGGCGCCCATGAAGCTCTCCGGGTCGAGCGGGTCACCGGGCTGCATGGTCTCGGCCGCGGCCACCACCTTGTCGATGAAGGCCTCGCGAATGCTGTTCTCCACCAGCAGCCGGGAGCCGGCGATGCACACCTCGCCCTGGTTATGGAAGATCGCCGCAGCGGCATGCTTGGCCACCTGATCCAGGTTCTTGCAATCGGCGAAGACGATATTCGGGCTCTTGCCGCCGCACTCCAGGTAGAGGCGCTTGAGGTTGGACTCGCCGGCGTACTGCATCAGCAGCTTGCCCACCCCGGTGGAGCCGGTAAAGGCGAGACAGTCCACCTCCATGGAGAGCGCCAGCGCCTTGCCCACGGTATGGCCGAAGCCCGGCAGCACCTGGAAGACGCCCCGCGGCAGGCCCGCCTCCCGGGCCAGCTGGGCCAGGCGCAGCGCCGAGAGCGGCGACTTCTCAGAGGGCTTGAGGATCACGCTGTTGCCGGCGGCAAGCGCCGGGGCCACCTTCCACGAGGTCATCATCAGCGGGAAGTTCCAGGGCACGATGGAGGCCACCACGCCCAATGGCTCGCGCAGCACCAGCGCCAGGGCCTCCTCGCCGGTGGGGGCCACCTCGCCGTAGAGCTTGTCGATGCACTCCGCCTGGTAGCGGAAGCAGGCGATGGCGCCACTCATGTCGCCGAGCGAGCTTGCGATCGGCTTGCCCATGTCCAAGGTATCGAGCAGGGCGAGCTCGGCCTTGTTGGCCTCCATCAGGTCGGCCAGGCGCAGCAGCGTCTTCTTGCGCTTGCCCGGGGCGCGGCGTGACCAGTCACCGCCATCGAAGGCGGCGCGGGCGTGGCTCACCGCCACGTCGGCGTCGGCGGCATCGCAGCTCGCCACCCGAGCCAGCACCTCGCTGGTAGCCGGATTGACGCTCTCGAAGGTCTCGCCGCTGGCGGCATCGACGAAGACGTCATTGATGAAGGCGCGGGTCTCGAGACCGCTATCGGACTTGAGGGCGGCGGCGAGTTGCTGCCACTCGGCCAGGGTCTTGGGCATCTCGGGGCGACTCATGCGGAGGTCTCCTCTTGCTGATCGGTGGTGGTGTCGGCCAGTCGAGCCAGGGTAGCATCCAGGGCGGCGCGCGCCTTGTCGACGAGTTCGTCGATCTCGGCGTGGGAGATCACCAGCGGCGGCGAGATGATCATGGTATCGCCCACCGAGCGCATCACCAGTCCCGAGGCGAAGCAGAGGTCGCGGCACAGGTTGCCCACCGCAAGCGCCTTGTCGAAGCGCTCGCCGGTGGCGGGGTCGATCAGCTCCAGGGCGCCGATCAGGCCCAGCGAGCGCGCCTCGCCCACCAGCGGATGCTTGGCGAGTGCCTGCCAGCGCTGCGCCAGGTAGGGGCCGAGGTCGTCGCGCACCCGCTCGACCACGCCCTCCGCCTCCATCAGCTCGAGGTTCCTCTGCGCCACGGCGGCGCAGGTGGGGTGGCCGGAGTAGGTGAAGCCGTGGAAGAACTCACCGCCCTCCTCGATGAGGGTGTCGGCGACCCGGTCACCCACCAGCACGCCGCCGATGGGCAGGTAGCCCGAGGAGAGCCCCTTGGCGATGGGCATCAGGTCGGGCTCGAGCCCGTAGTGGACGCTGCCGAACCACTCGCCCAGCCGGCCGAAACCGCAGATCACCTCGTCGGCCACCAGCAGGATGTCGTACTTCGCCAGCACCGCCTTGACCGCCGGCCAGTAGCTCGCCGGGGGGATGATGGCGCCGCCGGCGCCCTGCACCGGCTCGGCGATGAAGGCCGCGACGTTCTCCTCGCCGAGCTCGAGGATCTTCGCCTCCAGGGCCGCGGCACACTCGCGCCCGAAGGTTTCGGGGTCCTGGCCCTCGGAACGCCCCTCTCCAAACCGCCCTTCTCCAAACCACCAGGGCTGGCGTACATGGGCGATCTTCGGCACCAGGGGGCCACCCTGCTCGTGCATGGGCGCCATGCCACCGAGGCTCAGCCCGGCCACGGTGGAGCCGTGGTAGGCATTCTCGCGGCCGATCACCCACTGTTTTTCGGGCTGCCCCTTCAGGGCCCAGTAGCGGCGCACCATGCGCAGCACGGTGTCGTTGGCTTCGGAGCCGGAGCCGGTGAAGAAGACGCGGTTGATATGCGGCGGCGCCAGCCGGCATAGCGTCTCGGCGAGCTTGACCGCCGGCGGATGGGTGGTCTTGAAGAAGTTGTTGTAGTAGGGGAGCTGGCGCATCTGGGCGGTGGCGGCCTCCACCAGCTCCTCGCGGCCGTAGCCGAGGTTCACACACCACAGACCCGCCATGCCGTCGAGGATGCGGTTGCCCTCGGAGTCGATGATATAGACCCCCTCGCCACGCTCGATGATGCGGCTGCCCTCCTCACCCAGGGCCTTGAAGTCGGTGAAGGGGTGCAGATGGTGGGCGCGGTCGAGCCGCTGGTAGTCAGAGGTCTGCATGGTCGACGACTCCAGGCTGGGGAATTCGGGCGGCCCGACGGGAGTGGCACGCCTCGGCGAAGCCACGAAACAGGGCGTCATAGAGCGGATGCTCGGTGGGGTGCCACTCGGGGTGCCACTGCACGGCCAGGGCGAAGCCCGGGGCATCGCCCACCGAGATCGCCTCGACCAGCCCGTCCGGGGCGTGGGCCTCGGCGACCAGGCCCGGCCCCAGGGTGGCGACGCCCTGCTGGTGCAGGGAGTTCACCTGGGCGTGGGGTTCGGGATAGAGGGCAGCCAGCCGGCTGCCAGGCACGATGGCAAGGTCATGGCTCGGGGCGTACTGCTCCGACTTCTCCCCCGCGGGCTCGCGGTGGTCGAGCATGCCCGGCACCCGCTGCACCGCCTGATGCAGGGTCCCGCCGAAGGCCACATTGAGCTCCTGGAAGCCGCGACAGATGCCCAGCAGCGGCAGGCCGAGATCCAGTGCGGCGGGAATCCAGGCCAAGGCTGCGGCGTCGCGGTGGAGGTCATCCCGGGTATTCTCCGGCTCCCGCTCGGCCCCGTAACGGCCCGGCTCGACGTTGGTATAGCTGCCGGTGAGCAGCAGGCCATCCAGATGGGCCGGCAGGTCGCCGGACACGGCGTCCTCCCACACCGGCAGGATCACCGGCGCCAGGCCGTACTCGCGCAGGGCGGCAAGATACTTGTCGGTGACCATATGCGCCGGATGGCCCTCCACCTCGCGGCGGCAGGCAATCACGCCCACCAGGGGTCGGGACGACATTGCGCTCTCCTCTCGTCAATGAATCTCGATGTTATGCTTTGTTCAACATAGCCTGTCCCGGGACGGATGCCAAGCGGGAGCCGAAAGGCCACAGGATACGATGGGAAACCATGAGGAAGCAGCGACCAGACGATACCGATACCACTGCCTGCGGGCCGCGTATAACGTAAAGTATTTGACAACACCCAGGTGCCACCACAAAGATAGCACCAAGCCAAGCCAAACAAGGGACTCTGCCATCATGTCGCCACACGTCGCCTCCGAGGCCCGGGACTTCCTCGCTCAGCACCCCGAGATCGACGCCATCGACCTGCTGATCAGCGATCTCAACGGCGTGCTGCGCGGCAAGCGGGTCTCTCCCGAGAACCTGGAGAAGGCCTATACCCAGGGTATCAACCTGCCCGCCTCGGTCTACGCCCTGGATATCCTCGGCAATACCATCGAGGAGACCGGTCTGGGCCTCGACAGCGGCGACGCCGATCGAGTGTGCCGGCCGCTTCCCGGCACGCTGATGCCCACCCCCTGGCGACGCCAGGGCCGCCAGGCCCAGTTGCTGATGCATATGCAGGAACCCGACGGCAGCGGCTTCTTCGCCGAGCCGCGCCAGCTGCTCGGCCGGCAGCTCGAGCGCCTGACGGCGCGTGGCCTGACCCCGGTGGTCGCCGTGGAGATGGAGTTCTACCTGGTGGACCGCCAGCGCGACGCCAGCGGCACGATCCAGCCGCCCTGCTCACCGGCGACCGGCGAGCGCGCCAGCCAGAGCCAGCTCTATTCGGTCAGTGAGCTCGACGAGTATGCGGACTTCCTCGGCGAGGTTCAGAGCGCGGCCGACATCCAGGGGCTGCCGCTGGATACCATGCTCAAGGAGTGTGCCCCGGGGCAATTCGAGATCACCCTGAAGCACGGCGCGGACGTGCTGGCCGCCTGCGACGCGGCGGTACTGCTCAAGCGGCTGATCAAGGGGGTGGCGCAGAACCATGGCTTCGAGGCCACCTTCATGGCCAAGCCCTACGGCCTCGAGGCGGGCAACGGCACCCACGTGCATATCAGCCTGCTGAACGAGGACGGCGACAACGTCTTCGCCGCCACCGACGGCGACCCCCTGGGCACTCCCGACCTGCATCATGCGGCGGCCGGCCTGCTGACGCTGATGCCGGCCAGCGTGGCGCTGTTCGCTCCGAACCTCAACTCCTTCCGCCGCTTCCAGCCGGGACTCTACGTGCCCATGGCGCCCACCTGGGGCTTCGACAATCGCTCGGTGGCGGTGCGCATCCCCTCGGGGCCCAACGCCGCACGGCGGCTCGAGCACCGGGTGGCCGGCGCCGATGCCAACCCCTACCTGCTGCTGGCGGCCCTGCTGGCGGGCATCGACTACGGCCTCTCCAGGGAGCTGACCCCGCCGCAGCCGATCACCGGCAACGCCTATGCCCAGGTCGAGCCGAGCCTGACCAACAGCTGGTGTCAGGCGCTCGACCTGCTGGAGGCAAGCGAGCCGCTCCGCGCGGCCCTGGGAGACGACTTCCTGACGGTCTTCCTGGCCAATCGACGTGCCGAACGCGATCTCGCCATGCAGCATGTCAGCCGCCTGGAGACCGACTGGTACCTGCGCCAGGTCTAGGCACCTGCCGGACTCGAGGCTGACTCACGGCGAGGGCCGGTCACATCCGACAGGCTTCAGGGCGCGAACACCGCAGGCTCACACCTCGGTGGCCTCGCCCTCCCGAACCTCGGGCTCGGCCTGCCACTGTACCTCGCCGTCAATTACCGGCAGGCGCTCGGCCTGGGGAGCGGTATCGAGGCGTCGCGACTGCTCCTCGCCGTCGAGGCGGTAGGTGACGTCATAGCCCTGGGTCTCCTCATGTTCCTCCATGACCGTGCGGCACTGCTCCTCGGTCACCACTCGCTCGCGGGTCTCGTAGCGCGTCTCGTAACGGGTCTCGTACTGGACCTGCGGCTGTGCCTGGGCATGCTGGCGGGCCTCGACACGCTCCTGCACCTCACGCCCGGCCAGGGCACCGCCGATGGCACCGGCCACGGTGGCGAGCTTCTTGCCGCTGCCACCACCGATCTGGTTGCCCAGCAGGCCACCGACGACGGCACCGGCAGCACCACCGACGATACGGTGAGGATCCCGGCTGGCCGCCGGGCCGCTCGGGGCCGGCGCCTCCACCGGTACCTGAACCGGCACCTCGACCGGCACCTCCTCGCTCACGACCCGCTCCACGTCCTCGCAGACCTCGCGGGGCCGCTCCACGGTACGGGTCACGGGCTGCACGGCCAGGATCTCGGCGTACTCCGGCCCGCGTGGCTGCTGGACCTGCCAGGCACCGAAGGCCAGCCCGCCCAGGCCCAGCACGGCCAGCGTCGCACCGACGACTATCGACTTGCTCATCTGTCACCTCCTGAAGAGAGTGGAACACCACTCGCTGAAACACCATCGGGCTCCAGGCGTGAGTGACCATGACGGCTTGGGGCGATGAGAGGGGCAGCGCAATCCGGCGCCACCCGACGAAACCCAGTATAGGATGATGCGTCCTGTCGAGGGCCCGGTGGAGATGACTTCCACAGACTCTCCCTGGCCGTCGCCGCCTGGCGACAGCCAGGTCAGCAGAGACAATCGCGGCAATCAGGCCAGGGGCTCGCCGGCGGAGGTGACGGCTTCGCCTTCCGGCTCGGCCACTGCGGCCCGCGGCGCCGCGAGCCCCCAACGCCCATCCAGCCAACGGCGGGTAGCTTCGACTCGATTGAAGGTTTAGACGTGCAGACCGACAAAAGAGGGGGCGCTCGGCCAGATGGTTGGCCATGCGCAATGACTCCAGGGCCGCGGAGAAGGCGAGTTGCGAGAACCCTGTCAGTAGCAGGAAGCCGATGTCATAGTGACCCTTGGCCGAAACGGGAGCATCCATCACGCCTCCTGATCATCGCCAGCGCACGACCGCGGCGAGGTTGTCATCAGGCATAGCCCATCCCTTCGGCTTTCGGCAAGAGCAGAGGCACAGGAGGTATGTCGTTGCGCCCAAGGCCGCGGACGTCGGCAGACAAGAGTATCGCGCGAGGCGCACGATACTGAACGCAACACGAGCACGACTCGCCGCTGCCCAGGAGGAGAGAGCGATGGCCCCACAAGCGAGCGAACCGGCGGCGGCCCCGTCGGCTGACAACCTGAGCATCGCCCGTGCGGCGAGACTCTGGCCCATCGAGGAGATCGCCCATCGCCTGGGCCTGTCCGGCGAGGCGGTGGAGCCCTATGGCCGCGGCATCGCCAAGCTCGACCTGACGGCCATGGCGAGCCTGGCCGAGCGTCCTAGGGGGCGCTACGTGGTGGTGACCTCGATGACCCCCACCCCGCCCGGGGAGGGCAAGACCACCACCGCCATCGGCCTGGTGCAGGGGCTCCAGCGCCTCGGCCACACCGCCACGGTGGCCCTGCGCCAGCCCTCCATGGGCCCGACGCTGGGCCTCAAGGGCGGTGCCACCGGCGGAGGCTACAGCCAGGTGCTGCCCATGGAGCGCATCAACCTGCACCTCACCGGCGACATCCACGCGGTGGGAGCGGCCCACAACCTGCTGGCGGCCATGGTCGACAATCACCTTCACCATCGCCTGGCCCCCGAGCTGGATCCCCGCGAGGTACGCTGGCAGCGGGTCATCGACCTCAACGACCGCGCCTTGCGGCATCTGGTGATGGGTCTCGGCGGGCGCAGCGACGGGGTCCCCCGCCAGGGCGGCTTCGAGATCACCGCCGCCTCGGAGGTGATGGCGGTACTGGCGCTGGCCGACTCCCTGGCCGACCTGCGCCGCCGCCTGGGCCGGCTGATCGTGGGACTGGACCACGACGGCGAGCCGGTCACCGCCGAACAGATCGGCGCCGCCGGTGCCATGACGGTGCTGCTCAAGGAGGCGCTCAAGCCCAACCTGCTGCAGACCCTGGAGCACGCCCCGGCGCTGATCCATGCCGGCCCCTTCGGCAACATCGCCCACGGCAACTCCTCGATCGTCGCCGACCGCATCGGCCTTCACGCCGGCGACTTCCTGATCACCGAGGCGGGTTTCGGAGCCGACATGGGTGCCGAGCGCTTCTTCAACATCAAGTGCCGGGCCTCGGGCCTCGTCCCGGATGCCGCGGTGCTGGTGGTCACGGTACGCGCCCTGAAGTACCACAGCAGCCGCCACCGAGTGATGCCCGGCCAGCCACTGCCCGCCTCGTTGCTCGGGGAATCCCCGGACGAGGTCCGGGAGGGGGGCGCCAACCTGCTCAAGCAGATCGACAACGTGCGCGCCCACGGCCTCACCCCCGTGGTGGCGATCAATGCCTTCCCCGGCGACCACCCGAGCGAGCATGCCGCCATCCGCGAGCTGTGCGCCTCGGTGGGGGTGCGCGCCGAAGTCTCCACTCATGTGCGTGACGGCGGTGAGGGTGCCATGGCCCTGGCAGAGGCGCTGATCTCGGCGATCGACGAGGCAGACACCACCGGGAACGGCTTCCACTTCCTCTACCCCGCCGAGATGGCGCTGGCGGAGAAGATCGAGCGCATCGCCACGCGCCTCTACGGCGCCGAGGGGGTCGACTTCGCCCCCGGCACACGCGAGCGACTGGAGACCTGGCAGCGCCAGGGCTACGGAGCCTATCCGGTGTGCATCGCCAAGACACATATGTCGCTGTCGGCCGACCCGAAACGGCTCGGCGCCCCGACCGGCTGGCGGCTGCCGGTGCGCGAGGTGCGCCTTTCCGCCGGCGCCGGCTTCGTCTACGCCCTGGCCGGGAACATCCTCACCATGCCGGGATTCAGTGCCTCTCCCGCCGCCACACGGCTCGATATCGATGAGGATGGCGAGACAGTCGGCCTCTACTGAGTTCAGATACCCAACCTGTCGCGGGTCTGGTAATACCAGGCGCCGACGGCCGAGAGCGGCACCCGCAGCAGGCGCCCGCCCGGGAACGGCAGCTGGGGCAGCCCGGCGAAGGCATCGAAGCGCTCCCCCTGGCCATGCATGACCTCGGCGATCAGCTTTCCGGCCAGGTGGGTGCAGGTAACGCCGTGGCCGGAGTAGCCCTGGGCGAAGTAGACATTGCCGTTGACCACCCCGAACTGGGGCAGACGGTTCAAGGTCATCAGGAAGGTGCCGCTCCAGGCGTAGTCGACCTTGACGTCGGCGAGTTCTGGAAAGGTCTTGAGCATCTTGGGACGGATCACCGCCGTGATGTCTGCCGGGTCGCTGCCGCCGTAGTTGACCCCGCCGCCGTAGAGCAGGCGGTTGTCGCGGGTCAGGCGGTAGTAGTCGAGCAGGTAGTTGCAGTCCTCCACCGCCAGGCCATTGGGAATCAGCTCACGGGCCCGCTCCTCGCCCAGCGGCTCGGTGGTGATGATCTGGGTTCCGCAGGGCATCGACCTGCCCTCGATCTCCGGCAGCACCCCCTTGAGGTAGGCGTTGCCCGCCATCACCACCCGTTCGGCGCGCACCCGGCCGTTGGCGGTGCTCACCACCACGGGCTCGCCATGCGCAAGGCCGGTCACCGGCGAGTATTCGAAGATGCGCCCGCCGAGCGACTCCAGGGCGGCGGCCTGACCCAGCACCAGGTTGAGCGGGTGCAGGTGGCCGCCACCGTGATCCACCAGGGCGCCGGAGTAGCGGTCGGAATTCACCTCGCGCTTGAGTGCCTCGCCTTCCAGCAGCTCGAGCTCGCGGTAGCCATAGCGCTCCCAGAGCGCCTGGTGCTCGCGCAGCCCCTCGAGCTGCTTTTGATTGCAGGCGGCGAAGAGGTTGCCGTCCCTGAGATCGCAGTCGATGGCATAGCGGTCGACGCGCTCGCGGATGATGCGGTTGCCCTCGAAGGCCATGTCGCCCAGGGCTCGGGCGGTCTCGGCACCGTACTTGGCCTCGATCACGTCCATGTCGCGGCTGTAGCTGTTGACGATCTGGCCGCCATTGCGCCCGGAGGCGCCGTAGCCGACCCGCACGGCCTCCAGCACCACCACCGAGAGGCCCCGCTCAGCCAGGTGAAGGGCGGCGGAGATGCCGGTGAAGCCGGCGCCCACCACGCAGACATCACACTCGACCTCGCCCTCGAGGGCGGGGCGCTCGGGAGCAGGGTTGGCGGTGGCCGCGTACCAGGACGCGGCGTGATCGGGCTCGAACGAGACGGACATGAGACCCCCTTGGAAATTTTATTCAACACTTGATCGCCATATTACCGACCTATCCCGGAGAATGGCAAACATGATGGCATTATATATTCACCAAAAAAGACGCCGCCGAGGGTGCCCCCGGCGGCGTGATGGCGAGCGCGGCCAGCCTCAGCGGCTGCGCGCCTCGTTCCACAGCTCCTGGAGCAGCTCCAGCTGCTCGCCACTCACCGAGGGGGTGAAGTGGAGCCGCTCGCGGGCGGCGGCGTCGGGCATCACCGGCGGTTCGCGAAGGGCATCGTTGACCAGCGACAGGGCCGCCTCGTTGGGCGTGGTATAGAAGTTGTAGTTGGCCAGTCGGGCGGCCACCTCGGGACGCAGCAGGTACTCGATGAAGGCCTGCGCCGCCTCGGGGTTCGGGGCGCGCGCCGGGATCGCCAGCACGTCGACCCAGCGCTGGGATCCCTCCTCGGGGATGAAGAAGCCCAGCTTGCCGTAGGTCTCGGGATCCTCGGCACGCTTTCCGGCCAGGTCACCGTTGTAGGCGATGCCGGCGTGGATCACCCCGTTGGCCACCTGTTCGATGGCCGCCGTGGCATCCACGAAGCCGACGAAGTTGTCTCGGCCGCGGGTCTCGATGACCTGCCTGGCCGCCGCTACCCAGGGCTCCTGCCCCACGCAGTCGAAGCCGGCCCCCTGGAAGGCGCAGGCGGTGCCGAAGGTGAACTGGGCGTCACCCTTGAGCAGCGCGAAGGGGTAGTCGCCGTTGACCTCGGGATCATAGAGCAGGCCCCAGCTCGGTACCGGGTCGGGCCAGGTCTCGGTGTTGTAGACGATGCCGGTGGCGCCCCACAGGTAGGGCACGGTATAGGCACCCTCGGGGTCATAGCTGGGTGCGCGGAACTCGTCGAGGATATTGTCGTGCCCCTCCAGCGCCTCGCCCTCGGCGGCCAGTGGACGCACCAGCCCGGCGTCGATCAGCCGCGGCACGAAGTAGTCCGAGGGCACGATCAGGTCGTACTGGGCGTCGCCCCCGGCGGTGAGCTTGGAGAACAGTTCGGCGTTGGAGTTGTAGTAGTTCTGTACCACCTCCAGGCCACTCTCCTCCTCGAAGTCCTCGATGATGGCCGGATCCATGTAGTCCGACCAGTTGAACAGCCGCAGCTTGCCGTCAGCGGCAGCGGCGGCCACGCTCAGCGTGAGCAGGCCCAGTCCGGCGAGCGGCGCCCAGCGGCTCGGTGTCATCGGCATCGTCATTCTCCCTGTTGCGGATCACCGGGCGCATCGAGGCGCCCGGCTGTAAGCCTAGACCCTGAGCAGCAGATGCTCCCGCTCCCAGGAACTGATCACCTGGAAATAGGCACGATGCTCGGCGCGCTTCACCGCCAGGTAGCTGTGGGTAAAACGCTCACCGAGGATATCGGCCAGGGGCTGGCAGTCGTGCAGCAGATCCAGGGCCGGGCCGATATCGTCGGGCAGCTTGTGGCCGCCGGACCAGGCGGAGCCGGTCATCGGCGGACGCGGCTCGAGCTGGCTGAGCATGCCCAGGTAGCCGCAGGCCAGCGAGGCAGCCATCACCAGGTAGGGGTTGGCATCGGCGCCGGCCAGGCGGTTCTCCACCCGGGTCGCCTCGGGCGACGAGACTGGCACCCGCAGCCCCACCGTGCGGTTGTCCATGCCCCACTCCACGTTGATCGGCGCAGAACCGCTGCTCTCGGTGCGCATCAGGCGACGATAGGAGTTGACGTTGGGAGCCAACAGCGGCATCACCGACGGCAGGTACTTCTGCAGGCCGCCGATGAAGTGGTGGAAGAGCCGGCTGGGCTGGCCGTCGTCGCCGGCGAAGACGTTATGCCCGTCCTTGGCGTCCAGCAGGCTCTGGTGGATATGCATGGAGCTGCCCGGCTCGTTGGCCATGGGCTTGGCCATGAAGGTGGCGTACATGCCGTGGCGCAGCGCCGTCTCGCGCAGGGTGCGCTTGAACATCACCACCTGGTCGGCCAGTGCCAGCGGGTCGCCATGCTGGAAGTTGACCTCCATCTGCCCCGCCCCCTCTTCGTGGATCAGGGTGTCCAGGTCGAGATTCATGGCCTCGCAGTAGTCGTACATCTCCTCGAACAGCGGATCGAACTCATTGACCGCATCGATGGAGAAGGACTGACGGCTGCTCTCCTGGCGCCCGGTACGGCCGATGGGCGGCTCCAGGGGGTAGTCGGAGTCGGTGTTGGTCTTGACCAGGTAGAACTCCACCTCGGGGGCGATCACCGGGGTCCAGCCACGCTTGGCATAGAGCTCCAGCACCCGCTTGAGCACATGGCGCGGCGCCAGCTCCACCGGCTCACCGGTCAGGTAGTAGCAGTCGTGGATGATCTGGGCAGTGGGATCCTCGGCCCAGGGCACCAGGAAGACGGCCTTGGGATCGGGCACCAGCTCCATGTCCCGCTCGGCGGGATTCCAGAAGCGGATATCCTCGTCATCGGGATACCCCCCGGTGACGGTCTGGATGAAGATCGAGTCGGGCAGGCGCGGTCGCCCGCCGTTGAGGTACTTGCCGGCGGGCATGATCTTGCCCTTGAGGATGCCGGTCAGGTCGCTGACCAGGCACTCCACCTCGGTGATACCGTGATTCTGGAACCAGTCGTTGAGGAGCGGCTGCTCCTGTCGGTTACTCATGGGAATGTCCTTGCTCATGGTAAGGCGGCCCCCGGCGCACCGGGGGCCGTCCGCTCAGCGTGACTGAACCTCCGACCAGAGCTGCTGGAAGATCTGCAGGGACTCGCCCTCCAGGCTCGGCGTGAAGCGCAGGCGTGCCATGTCATCCTCGCTGGGCTGCACTGGCGGCACGGTCAGCACCTCATCCAGGTAGGGCTCGGCGGCGGCATTGGGGCTGGCGTAGTAGTTGTAGTTGGAGAGCTGGGCGCCCACCTCGGCATCGAGGATGAAGTCGATGAACTTGTGGGCCATGTCGGCATTGGGGGCCTCGGAGGTGATCATCATCGAGTCCACCCACATCTCGGCCCCCTCGTCGGGGATCATGAAGTCCAGGGTTTCGAAGGACTCCGGGTCCTCGTCCTTGAAGAACAGGTAGTCGCCGTTGTAGGAGAGTCCGATATGGGTCACGCCGCGGGCCAGCTGCTGCAGCGCCGGGGTGCCGTCGGTGAAGCCGCTGAAGGTATCGCGTCCCTTGGTCTCGATCAGCAGGCGGGCGGCCTCCTTCCAGCCCTCGGGGTCGGTGCAGTCGTAGCCGTGGCCGAGGTAGGCGCAGGCGCCGCCCAGGCTGACCTGACCGTCCCCCATCAGCGCGAAGGGATGGTCCGGATTGACCTCGGGGTCGAACAGCAGCGACCAGCTCTTGGGCGCATCCGGGAAGGTCTCGGTGTTGTAGACCACCCCGGTGGTGCCCCACTGGTAGGGGGCGGTGTACTCGGCGCCCGGGTCGAACACCGGGTCCTGGAACTGCTCCATGACGTTGGCGAAGTTGGGAAGCTTCGCCTTGTCGAGCTTCTGCACCAGGCCGGTCTCGATCAGCCGCGGCACGTAGTAGTTGGAGGGCACGATGATGTCGTACTGGGAGACACCCCCGGCCTGGAGCTTGGAGAGCATCTCAGGCAGCGAGTTGAAGTAGTTCTGCACCACCTCGACGTCGTACTTCTCCTCGAAGGCCTCGATGATCTCGGGGTCCATGTACTCGGTCCAGTTGAACAGGTAGAGCTTGTTCTCCTGGGCCTGGACGCTGCCGGCGAGCAGCGCGGCGCCGACGGACAGGGCAAGTGCGGTCTTGTTGATTGTCATGATGACTCTCCTGGTTTCCCCGTGGAGTGAGGTGCCGGCTCAGGCCTGCCGGCGACGGCTGAACATCAGGCTGATGATGGCGGCGATGGCTACCGCGCCGATCATCAGGGTAGCGATGGCGTTGATCTCGGGCGACACCCCCTTCTTGATCGCACCCCAGATGTAGATCGGCAGGGTCGCGCTCTCCGGCCCCGCGGTGAAGAAGCTGATCACGAAGTCATCCACCGACAGGGTGAAGGAGAGGAAGAAGGCCGAGATCAGCGCCGGCTTGATGGTCGGCAGCATGAAGTGGATCACCCGCTTGGCCGGCGTGGCATAGAGATCCTTGGCCGCCTCGAAGAGCGTCGGGTCCAGACCCACGAAGCGCGAGTAGACGATCAGCGCCACGAAGGGGATCTGGAAGGTGACGTGGGCGATGATCATGGTGCCCAGGCCCGGCTGGAAGAGCCCGGTCAGGCGGTGGATCTGCACAAAGAAGGCCATCTCCGAGATGCCGAAGACGATGTCGGGCAGCACGATGGGCAGGTAGATCAGCACGATCAGCCAGCCCAGCTTGCGATGCCGGTGACGGTACATGCCGTAGCCGATCAGGCAGCCGACGCCCAGTGCGATCACCGAGGAGACGATGGCCAGCACCATGCTGTTGGCGAAGGCCGAGAGGATCTCCTCGTTGCCCAGCAGCCGCTCGTACCAGCGCAGCGAGAAGCCGGTAAAGCGTGCCGCGCTGTTGGAGGCGTTGAAGGAGAACAACATCACCACCGCCAGCGGCAGGTAGAGGAAGGCCAAGGTGAACCACCAGAAGCCGGTCAGGCCTCGCTTGAGCGTGCGCTTTCTCATATCACCACCTCCTCGCCGCCACCCAGGCGCTTGCCGATGCGACGCATGGCGTAGAGCCCGATGAAGGTGGCGATCAGCATCAGGATCGCGCCGGCCGCCCCCAGCGGCCAGTTGGCGCCACCGGAGAACTGGTTGGCCACCAGGTTGCCGAGCATCATGCCCTTGCCGCCGCCCAGCAGCTCGGGGATTACATACATGCCGAAGGCGGGAATCGCCACCAGCACGATGCCGGCCAGCAGCCCCGGCAGGGTCTGGGGGAACACCGCATGCCAGAAGGCGCGCACGGGCGAGGCGTAGAGGTCCTGGGCGGCCTCCACCTGGGCGGTATCGAGCTTCTCGAAGGCGGCGTAGAGCGGCAGCACCATGAAGGGCAGGAAGTTGTAGACCAGGCCCAGGGTCACCGCGAAGTTGGAGGGGTAGAGCCCCATGTTGGGAGCGATCAACCCCAGGCTCTCGGCCAGGCCGGAGAGCGGGGTGCCCGGGGCCAGCAGGTTCATCCAGCCGAAGGTGCGGATCACCTGGTTGGTCCAGCTGGGTACCACCACCAGCAGCAGCATGATCGGCCGCCACTTCGCGCGACAGGTGCTGATGTAGTAGGCGATGGGGTAGGCAACGATCACCACCAGGCCGGTGGAGACCAGGGTCTGCCACAACGAGCGCAGCAGGGTGTAGAGGTTGCCCGGGCTCCAGCCCAGGAAGCCGAAGCCCGCCAGGCGCCGGAACGATTCCAGCGACAGCGGCATCTCCGGCAGGCCGTAGGGGCCATTGGTCATGAAGGCCACGCCCATCAGGTAGGCGCTGGGCAACACCAGGAAGATGATGATCCAGGTCGCCCCGGGGGCGACGGTAAACAGCAGGTGGCGACTCTCGCGCACCATGGCCCGGCTGCGGGCCGTCGGGGTCACGCCGGCGTAGGACATGGGAAACTCCTCATTCGCTCAGGGTGACCAGGTCTTCCGGGGCCACCTTGACGGTGACCCGGTCGCCCACCTCGGGCAGGCGCCGTCCGCGGTTGTTCAGCGTGGCCTGCAGCGTCGTCTCGCCCACCTCCAGGCGATACTCGGCGTGGCTGCCGCGGTAGAGCCGCTCGCTGACGGTGGCCGGCAGCTGGTTCTCGCCGGCCTGCTCGCCGGGGAGCAGGTCCAGGGTCTCGGGGCGGATCAGCAGCAGGTCGCCCTCCCCGGCCGCTTCGGCGGTAAGCTCGCCGAGCGACGTGGTCAGGCGGTCGCCGTCGCGGGCACTGATCGGGTAGAGGTTGTCATGACCCATGAAGCGCGCCACGAAGGCGTTGGCCGGGTGCTCGTAGACCTCCCGGGGCGGGCCCACCTGCTGGATCACTCCGCCGTTGAGCACGGCGATGCGGTCGGACATCACCATCGCCTCCTGCTGGTCGTGGGTGACGAACACGAAGGTCATGCCCAGGCGCTTCTGTACCCGCAGCAGCTCCACCTGCAGCTGGCTGCGCAGGCCGGCATCCAGCGCCGAGAGCGGCTCGTCGAGCAGCAGCACGTCGGGCTCGTTGACCAGCGCCCGGGCCAGGGCGATGCGCTGGCGCTGGCCGCCGGAGAGCTGGTCGACGCGGCGGTCCACCAGGTCGCCCAGCTTGATGAATTCGGCGATCTTCGCCACCCGCGCCTCGCGCTCCCCGGGGGGCATGCCACGCATCTTGAGGCCGAAGGCCAGGTTCTCGCGCACCGACAGGTGCGGGAAGAGCGCATAGGACTGGAACACGGTATTGACGCTGCGCTTGTGGGGTGGCACCTCGGTGACGTCACGGCCGCCGATGGCCAGGCGCCCGTCATCGGCCTCCTCCAGCCCGGCGAGGATGCGCAGCAGGGTGGTCTTGCCGCAGCCGGAGGGGCCCAGCAGGGTGAAGAACTCGCCGGCCTCGATGACCAGAGCGACGCCGTCCAGGGCCACGGTGTCGCGCCCGAAGCGCTTGTGCAGCCCCTGCATCTCGATGGAGGAGGCCTCGCGAGTCGACTCGGCGGCCTCGGCTCGCGAGGCCTCGGCGGCATCCAGGGTCAGGGTATCGTTCATGGCGTTGCTCTCTGTTGTTTTGGTGTCTCGCCGGCCGTCACAGCCGGTCACGCAGCTTGTAGAAGGTGGTCGCCAGTACCAGCAGTGGGGTCCGCAACAGGGCTCCCCCCGGGAAGCGCCGATGAGGCATGGCGGCGAAGGCGTCGAAACGTTCGGCCTGGCCGGCGATGGCCTCGGCCATCAGCCGCCCGGCCAGCCCCGCCAGGGCCATGCCGTGTCCGGAGTAGCCCTGGGCATAGTAGATATTGCCGCCGAGGCGGCCGAAGTCCGGCGCACGATTGAGCGTGATGGCCACGTCGCCACCCCAGCGATAGTCGATGGAAATGCCCTCGAGCACCGGGAAGAGTCGCGCGATCTTGGCATCCATGCGCGCCTGGATGCCCTTGGGCTCGCGGCCGTCGTAGCTCACCTCGCCGCCGTAGATAAGGCGGCGATCACCGGAGAGGCGGTAGTAGTCGAGCACGAAGTTGGCATCCGACAGGGCGTCGTTGTGGGGCAGTACCTGCGCCGCCTGGTCCTCGCTGAGCGGGGCGGTGGCGATCATGTAGTTGGCGGCACGCATCACCCGCCCCCCCATTTCCGGCACCAGCCCCGCCTGGTAGGCGTTGGTGCCCAGCACCACGAAATCGGCGGTGACCCGCCCGGCGGCGGTACGCACGCTGGCCGGCTGGCCACGCTCGATGGCCACGGCGGCGCTCTGCTCGTGGATGACCACCCCGGCCTCGCGGGCGGCGCGGGCCAGCCCCAGGGTGTAGTTGAGCGGGTGCAGATGCCCGGCAGCGGACTCGTGCAGGGCGGCCGGGTAGGCGTCGGTGACCACCCGTTCACGCAGTGCATCGCCCTCGAGCATCTCGAGATCATGGTAGTCATAGTCCCGGGCCATGCGCTCGCGGTGCTCGGCCAGCTCGCGCACATGGCGCGGCTTGACCGCCGCATGCAGGTAGCCCCACTGCAGGTCGCAGGGGATGGCGTGGCGCTCGACACGCTCGGCGGTCAGGCGAACCGCCTCGCGACTGAGCTGCCAGATGTCGCGGGCCCGCTCACGCCCCAGGGCCTTCTCCACGGTGGCCATGTCGGTGCCCAGCCCCGGCAGGATCTGCCCGCCGCTGCGCCCCGAGGCGCCGTAGCCGATCTCGCCGGCCTCCAGCAGCACCACCGAGTAGCCGCGTTCGGCCAGCTCCAGCGCTGCCGAGGAGCCGGTGATGCCGCCCCCCACCACGCAGACATCGGCGCGTACCTCGCCCTCGAGGGGCGGACAGGCGCCGAGGTCGACGGCGATGGAGTCGCGGTACCAGGAGTTCGGCGGTGCGGCGTGGTCGGTCATGCGGGCTCCCCGGGGTTGGGCGCTGGGCGCCGGTGGCCATTGTCGTTGTTGTGAAGACGGGTGCTGCTGGGAATCAGTTTGACACCAGGCGACGCGTGCATGTCAAGTATTCAATAACAACGCCCAACCACCACAGCCCCCTTTCCCGGACGCCCAGGCAACCGGCCCTGGCATCGCTACTGCGCCATGAAGGGCCGTACGTCGCGATCGTGCAGGCGCTCGGCGCGGCGCGCCAAACGTCAAGAAATCACGATCACGATACCGTCACGGGATTGCCACAGGTGACGCAGGCAGGATCCCGCGGCACGCCGAAGCGGCGCCACTCGCCGCTCAGGCCGTCGAAGGTGGAGAGCCCCCGATGGGGGGTGCCCGCACCGCTGAGCAGCTTGATCGCCTCCAGTGCCTGGAAGCTGCCGATCAGCCCCACCAGAGGCGCCACCACGCCGCTCTCGGCGCAGGAGAGCGCCGCGTCGCCCTGGCCATCCGGGGGATAGAGACAGGCGTAGCAGGGGCAGTCGGGATCGCGGGGGTCGAACACCGCCAGCTGGCCCGAGAAGCGGATCGCCGCGCCCGAGACCAGCGGCACCCCGGCCGCGTGGCAGGCGGCGTTGATGGCGTAACGGCTGGAGAAGCGGTCGGTGCAGTCGAGCACCACGTCGGCGGCGGCCACCGCCGTGGCCATGCTCTCGCCCTCCAGATGCGTCGTACACGTCTCGATGCGACACCCCGGGTTGAGCGCCTGCGCCGCCTCGCGGGCCGACTCGGCCTTGTTGCGCCCCAGGTCCGCCTCGCCGTGGGCGATCTGGCGCTGCAGGTTGGAGAGCTCGACCTCGTCGGCATCGGCCAGGGTCAGCCGCCCGACACCGGCGGCGGCCAGGTAGAGGGCCACCGGCGACCCCAGGCCACCGGCGCCGACCACCAGGGCGTGGCCGGCAAGCAGGCGCTCCTGGCCCTCGATGTCGATGGCCTCGAGCATGATCTGGCGGCTGTAGCGCAGCAGGTCGCGGTCGTTCATGGCGTGACTCACTTGCTGTCGAACTCCTCGATATCGGGCACGTGGAGGGAGAACTCCTCCTTGACCTCCTCCATCACCACGTAGCTCTTGGACTCCTTGACCCCCGGCAGGGTCAGCACCACGTCGCCGAGCAGCTGACGATAGGCAGACATCTCGGGAATGCGGCACTTGAGGATGTAGTCGAACTGCCCCGAGACCAGATGGCACTCCTGGATCTGGGGCAGGCGCGCCACGGCGCGGCGAAACTCGTCGAACACCGCCGGCGACTGGGTCTCCAGGCTGATCTCCACGAACACCAGCAGGTTGGCCTTGAGCGCCCGGGGATCGAGCACGGCACGGTAGCCGCGAATCACCCCTGCGCGCTCCAGGCGCTTGACCCGCTCAAGGCAGGGGGTGGTGGAGAGTCCCACCTGGCTGGCGAGGTCGACGTAGGAGATACGCGCGTTCTCCTGCAGGCAGCGCAGGATCTTGAGGTCGATGCGGTCGAGGGAGCGGGACTTGGCTTTCATTGTAATGGGTGGCACCGGTCGGAAGAGTCATGAGCGCCGCCGCAACAGCAGAATCGACTGCTAATCACCCTGCATTACGGCAGCTGACGGAAATATCATCTGCCGAAGGTGTACCACAGCCTCGCATCCACGGCTATCAACGCTTGGTCTGACTCAGGGCTATCGCAGATGACTTGTCGCTCGGGGCTGATCTGGCGACAAGCCTTCGAGGAGGCGCTGTGAACCCCTCCCTGGGCGCTACCGACGCCATCCCTGGCGTAGGACCTCCTCTACGGCTTGTCACCAGCGCCCCTTGGTTTCTGCAACTGCGATTGCTCTGTGGCCTGACTCACGCCGGGTGACGCCCCAGGCTGATGCGCTCATGGCCGGCGAGGTCGCGGCGGCTGGCCACCTCGGCGTAGCCCGCCTCCACCAGTGCCTCGCGCACCGCCTCGGCCTGGCGAAAGCCATGCTCCAGCAGCAGCCAGCCGCCGGGCAGCAGGTGCTCGCGTGCCGCCGCCACCAGGTGGCGCAGGTCGGCCAGGCCCTCGCCACCGGCCACCAGCGCCGAGCGCGGCTCGAAGCGCACGTCGCCCTCGGCCAGGTGCGGGTCGTCCGCGGCGATATAGGGGGGATTGGAGACCACCAGGTCGAAGCGGGCATCCTCGCCCTGCCCGGCCAGGGCGGCGAACCAGTCGCTCTCGTCGAACACGGCGTTGGCCAGGGCGTGACGCGCGGCATTTTGTCGCGCCAGGGACACCGCCTCGGGGCGGATATCCAGGCCCAGCACGCGCCAGCCGGGGCGTTCACTGGCAAACGCCAGGGCGATGGCGCCGCTGCCGGTGCCCAGGTCGAGCAGCCGCCCGCCAGACGTCGTGGCCAGGGCCAGCGCCGCCTCGACCAGGGTCTCGGTATCGGGGCGCGGAATCAGGGTGCTGGGGTCGGTGGCCAGGGTAAGCCCCCAGAACTCGCGCTCGCCGGTGAGATAGGCCACCGGCTCTCCCGCCATGCGGCGCGCCAGCAGCGCCCGAAAGCGCCCAGTCGCCTCGCCGTCGGCGTCGCGGTCGCCCCAGGTGTAGAGCCAGGTGCGCTCGACACCCAGCACATGGCAGAGCAGTACCTCGGCATCGAGGCGGGCCGACGGCGAGCCCGCCGCAACCAGACTCGCCGTGGCCTCGGCCAGCAGGGCGTCGAGGGTCACTCTTCCGCCCGCCACCTCAGGCCTCCTGCTGCAGGGCGGCGAGCTGTTCGGCCTGATACTCGTGGATCAGCGGCTCGATCACTTCATCGAGGTGTTCGCCGCCGATCACTTCGGCGAGCTTGTAGAGGGTGAGGTTGATGCGGTGGTCGGTGACCCTCCCCTGGGGAAAGTTGTAGGTGCGGATGCGCTCGCTGCGATCCCCGGAGCCCACCAGGGAGCGCCGGGTATCGGCCTGCTGCTGGCGCTGGCTGTCCACGGCGTGCTGCTTGAGGCGGGCGGCGAGCAGCGACATCGCCTTGGCGCGGTTCTTGTGCTGGCTGCGCTCCTCCTGGCACTCCACCACCACGCCACTGGGCAGGTGGGTGATGCGGATGGCGGAGTCGGTGGTGTTGACGTGCTGGCCGCCGGCGCCGCTGGAGCGGAAGGTGTCCACGCGCAGGTCGCCCGGGTCGAGGTCGATGTCGCCCACCGCCTCCACCTCGGGCATCACCGCCACGGTGCAGGCGGAGGTGTGGATGCGCCCCTGGGACTCGGTGGCCGGCACGCGCTGCACGCGGTGGGCGCCGGACTCGAACTTGAGCCGGGCGTAGGCCCCCTCGCCCTTGATGCGCGCGATGACCTCCTTGTAGCCGCCCTGCTCGCCGTGGCTGGCGCTGATCACCTCCACCTTCCAGCCGTGCTTCTCGGCGTAGCGGGAGTACATGCGGAACAGGTCGCCGGCGAACAGCGCCGCCTCGTCGCCACCGGTACCGGCGCGCACCTCGAGGAAGACGCCACGGCCATCGTCGGGGTCTTTCGGCACCAGCAGGCGCTTGAGGGTCACCTCCAGGGCGTCACGCTTCTCGCGACTCTCGGCCAGTTCGAGCTCGGCCAGCTCGCGCATCTCGGGGTCACTGTCGGAGGCGAGCTGTGCGGCGTCCTCGATATCGTTCTCCACGGCGCGATATTCCCGCCACGCCTCCACCAGGGACTCGAGCTCGGCATATTCACGGGAGTAGTCGCGGAAGCGGGCCTGGTCGCCGATCACCTCGGGCTCCGCCAGCAGGGCGGCGAGCTCCTCGAAGCGCTCGCCGAAGGCGTCGAGACGCGCACGCAGGGAAGCTTTCATGAATCGGTCCTATCGGGTCTTGTCGGGGGTCGCCTCGAGCAGCAGCACGCTGGCCGCCTCGAGCAGGTCGTGGCGTTCTGCGGAAGCGGCCTCACGCAGCGCCACGGTGGGGCCGTGCAGCAGCCGGTTGGTGAGCTGATGGGCCAGGCGCCGCACCACGGCCTCGGGATCCTCGCCGCGACCGAGCCGCGCCAGGGCCTGCTCCAGGGAGTGGTCGCGCTGCACCTCGCCACGGGAGCGGTAGTCATGGATCAGCTCGCCGCCGCTGCGGATGCGACGGTCATGCAGCCAGGCACCCACGCCGTGCTCGATCAGCGACTCCGCCTGGTCGGCGGCCACCTGGCGGTGGCGGCGGTTCTCCGCGATCACCTCCTGAAGGTCATCCACCGTATACAGGAAGATGTCGGCCAGCTGGCCCACCTCGGGCTCGATGTCCCGGGGCACGGCAATATCGACCATGAAGATCGGCCGGTGACGGCGCTTCTTCAGAGCCCGCTCCACCATGCCCTTGCCGAGGATCGGCAGCGGCGCCGCGGTGGAGGAGATGACGATATCGGCATCGGCCAGGGCGTCGGGGATGGCATCCAGGGTGATCGCCCGGCCACCCAGTGGCGCGGCCAGAAGCTCGCCGCGCTCGCGGGTGCGGTTGGCCACGGTAAGCTGGCTGACGCCCGCCTCCACCAGGTGGCGGGCCACCAGCTCGATGGTCTCGCCGGCGCCGATCAGCAGCGCCCGGGCGCGGCCGAAGTCATCGAAGATGCGGCTGGCCAGGCTCACCGCCGCATAGGCCACCGACACCGGGTTGCGGCCGATGCCGGTCTCGGTGCGCACCTGCTTGGCCACGGCGAAGGTGTGCTGGAACAGGCACTCCAGTTCCTTGCCCAGGCCACGCCCCAGGCGACTGGCCTGGTAGGCGTCCTTGAGCTGGCCGAGGATCTGCGGCTCGCCCAGCACCATGGAGTCCAGCCCCACCGCCACCCGCATCAGGTGGCGGGCGGCGTCGTTGTCCAGGTAGTGATAGGCGCACTTCGAGAGGTCATCGACCGGCAGGCCGTGAAAGCGGCCCAGCCAGTCCAGGATGGCCACCTCCCCTTCGGGCTCGGTCACGCAGTAGAGCTCGGTGCGATTGCAGGTGGAGAGGACGGCCGCCTCCTTTACCTCGGGCAGGCCACGCAGTTCGCCCAGCGCGGCATCCAGCTCGGCGGGGTCGAAGGCCACCTGCTCGCGCACCTCCACGGTGGCGGTTCGGTGATTGATTCCAAGGGCAAGCAGCGTCATGCGTCGGGCATCTTGAACGTGGGGTGTGCGGCCATTACGGCCTCGCGATCGAGGCGCGAGGATTCTATCACAGCCGACAGGCGAAGGGCGCACCCCACCGCTTGCCTTTGCCCACGCCGGCCGAGCCGTTATGCTGAGGCCACCGCACCGCAAGCGAGACCCCCATGGCCCGCGCCCCGCTTTCCCTGTTACCCCTGCCTCTGGCGATGCCGGCACTGGCCCTGATGCTGGCCGGCTGCCAGGCGTGGCCGCTCGCCGACGACGAGGCCTCACTGATGGAGGACCCGCTGGCCGGTGCCCCGCCCATCGAGCGCGGCCTCGACGCCGAAGGCCTGGCCGGGCTGATCACCGCGGAGCTGGCCGGCCAGCGCGGTGATTACCGACGTGCGGCCGAGGGCTATCTTACCGCAAGCCAACGCTACCGCAGCGCCGGCCTGGCGGAGCGGGCGGCACTGGCCGCGAGCTTCGGCAACGAACCCGAGCTGCTCGACCGAGCCGCCCGGGAGTGGCAGGGGCTGGCTCCCGGCAGCCCCGCGCCGGCCCGGCTGCTGGCCGGCCTCGCCGTGCAGCGCGGCGACTGGGACGAAGCGCTGCGCCAGCGGCTGGCACTGGTTCGGGAGGGCGGCGACAGCGAGATCTCGCCGCTGGTCGAATCCGCCCTGGCAGCCAACGCCGACGCTGCCCCGCTGCTGTCCAGGCTGCGCGACTACCTGGCCACGGCGCCTGAGGATGCCCGCCGCCATGACGCCGAGCTCGCCACCGCTATGCTCGAGGTAGCCGTCGGCGAGACGGATGCCGCCGAACGACGCCTGGAGCGACTCGGAGCCCGGGCTCCGGAGCTGCCGGCGCTGTGGCTGACCCGTGCCCGGTTGGCCCAGGAGGCGGACGACCCGCGTGCCGCCCGCAGCGCCGCACGCCGCGGCCTCGAGGTCTCGCCTGGCGACGCCCGCTTCATCCTGCTGCTGGCCCAGAGTGAGCTGCGCCTGGGTAACGTCGCGGCCGCCGAGGCGCAGACCGACGCCCTGCTCGAGGAGCATACCGGCGATGCCGCGCTGACCATCGGCCTGGCCCGCCTCTACCTTGACGAAGGGCACCACGAGCCGGCACGGCGCCTACTGCTGCCGCTGGTGGAGTCCCCCGAGGCCCCCGCCGATGCCTTCCTGCTGCTCGGCGATATCGCCCGCGCCGAGGGCGAGATCGACAACGCCCTGCTTTATTACCGCCAGGTACCCCTGGAGCAGGGCTTCCTGCTCAGCCGGCTGCGGGCCGCCGAGATGCTGGTCGAGGACGACCGGCTGGATGACGCACGCACCTTCCTGCGCAACGAGCGGCTGCGCCACGACGACTGGTTCAGCGAACTGGTCTCCCTGGAAGCCGAGCTGCTCGACCGCGAGGGTCTCGGCGAGGACGCCGATGCCCTGCTCGACCGCGAGCTGGCCCGCACCCCCAACGACGAGCAGCTGCTCTACCTGCGTGGAATGCGCGCCTGGGAGGCTGGCGACCTGGCGGGCATGGAGCGCGACCTGGGGCGCATCATCGAGCGCAACCCCGACAACGCCATGGCCCTCAACGCCCTGGGCTACACCCTGGCCGACCAGGGACCCGCATCACGCCTGGCGGAAGCCCGCGAACTGGTCGAGCGCGCCCACGCCCTCGAGCCCGACAACCCCGCCATCCTCGACAGCCTGGGCTGGGTGCATTACCGCGAGGGCGACCCGCAAGGCGCCCTGCCATGGCTGGAGCGCGCCTATCGCGTCATGCCCGACCAGGAGATCGCCGCCCACCTGGCCGAGGTGCTGTGGGCCCTGGACCGCCGCGAGAAGGCCCGCGAACGTGTCCGCGAGGCCCTCGAGCGCTTCGACGAACATCCGCTGATCGACGACCTGCTGCAACGCATCCCGGAAATTGCTCCCCGATAACACGCCCACCCGACCATGAGACCGCCATGCGACGCCGACACCCGCTTCGACTCACCGCCGCCCTGCTGCTGATGGCCCTGGCCGCCGGCTGCGCCCGACAGGCTCCGCTGCCCGAGGGGGAGCGGGCCGCGGGGCAGTGGCAGGCCCAGGAGGCACGCATCGAGTCACTGGATACCTGGCAACTGGCCGGCAAGGCCGGGCTGCGCACCCCCGAGGACTCCACCAGTGCCAACCTCGACTGGAGCCAGCACCCCCACTACTACCGCCTGCTGATCAGTGGCCCCTTCGGCGGCGGCCGCACTACCCTTGAGGGCCGCGAGGGACGGTTCTCGTTGACCACCTCCGAAGGGCGCTTCGAGGCCGAGACCCCCGAGGCGCTGATGCAGCAACAGCTCGGCTGGTCGCTGCCGCTCGGTGCACTGTCGGACTGGATCCGCGGCCTGCCCGGCGACGCCAGCGACTATCGGCTCGAGGAGGACGAACTGGGCTTCCCGGCCCGCCTCGAACAGGATGGCTGGAAGGTCGACTACCGCGACTGGCTCCATACCGACGGCCTGTGGCTACCGAGACGCCTGGTGATGACCTACGGTGATCTGCGGGTGACCTTGGTGGTCAACGACTGGCGCCCCGTCGTCGATGAGTGACGCCCAGCCCGCCCCGTGCCGGCGCCTGACCTTGCCGGCCCCGGCCAAGCTCAACCGCATGCTGCACATCACCGGGCGGCGCGCCGACGGCTACCACGAGCTGCAGACGCTGTTCCAGTTTCTCGATCATGGCGATACCCTGCACCTGACCCGGCGCGAGGATGGCGAGATCCGGCTGACGCCGGAGGTTCCCGGCGTGCCCCATGACCAGAACCTGATCGTGCGTGCGGCACGTCGGCTCCAGGCGGAGAGTGGCTGCCGGGTGGGCGCCGATATTCGCCTGGAGAAGCGCCTGCCCATGGGTGGCGGCCTGGGCGGTGGCAGCTCGGATGCCGCGACCGTCCTGCTCGGCCTCGACGCCCTCTGGGGACTGGGGCTGTCGCTCGACCGCCTCGCCGAACTGGGCCTGGCGCTGGGCGCCGATGTGCCGGTCTTCGTGCGCGGCCACGCCGCCTGGGCCGAGGGGATCGGCGAGCGCCTCACGCCGGTGGATCTCGACACGCCCTGGTTCGTGGTGGTCCACCCTGGTATCGAGGTGGCCACCCCGGCGGTATTCCGGGCCCCCGAATTGACACGCCACACCCCCCCGATTACCATGGCGCGCGCCCTGCAGGGGGGAGCGTCCAGCTGGCGCAACGACTGCGAGGCCACGGTCAGGTCACTCTATCCGCCGGTAGCCGCAGCCCTGGACTGGCTGGCGCGACGAGCCCCGACCATGCTGACCGGCACGGGTGCCTGCATCTTCGCCAGCGTGGCAGACGAGAAGCAGGCCGACCGGCTGCTGGCCGAGATCGACGGCCGCTGGCAGGCCTTCAAGGCCCACGGCCTGAATCGCTCTCCGCTGCATGACGCTCTGGATCGCTGATCACACCCGATCCGCCCCCCGATGACCCAACACACTGCATAGGTGGCCGCGCGTGTCAAAATTGATGGTTTTCGCCGGGAACGCCAATCCCGAACTCGCCCGCAAGATCGCCGAGAGTCTGGACACCCGCCAGGGCAACGCCACGGTCGGTCAGTTCAGCGACGGCGAGATCGCGGTAGAGATCAATGAGAACGTACGCGGCAAGGATGTCTTCGTCCTGCAGTCCACCTGTGCGCCGACCAATGACAACCTGATGGAGCTGATCCTGATGATAGATGCCCTGCGCCGGGCCTCTGCATCGCGGATCACCGCCGTGGTGCCCTACTTCGGCTATGCCCGTCAGGACCGCCGCGTACGCTCCGCCCGCGTGCCGATCTCGGCCAAGATCGTCGCCGACATGATGGTCAAGGCCGGCGTCGACCGGGTGATGACCATGGACCTCCACGCCGACCAGATCCAGGGCTTCTTCGACGTGCCGGTGGACAACGTCTACGGCTCGCCGATCCTGCTCGACGACATCGAGCGCCAGAACTACGAGAACCTGGTGGTGGTCTCCCCCGACGTGGGCGGCGTGGTGCGCGCCCGTGCCATCGCCAAGCAGCTCAACGCCGACCTCGCCATCATCGACAAGCGTCGCCCCGCGGCCAACCAGGCCCAGGTGATGCACATCATCGGCGAGATCGAGGGTCGCAACTGCGTGGTGGTGGACGACATGATCGACACCGCCGGCACCCTGTGCAAGGCCGGCGAAGCGCTCAAGGACCACGGCGCCGAGCGTGTGGTGGCCTACGCCACCCACCCCATCCTCTCGGGCCCGGCGGTCGACAATATCATCGGCTCGGTACTCGACGAGGTGGTGGTCACCGATACCATTCCGCTCTCCGAACCCGCACGTCGCAGCGGCAGGATCCGCCAGCTGAGCGTGGCCGGGCTGATTGCCGAGGCGATCCGTCGGGTGAGCAACGAGGAATCCGTCAGCGCCATGTTCCACTGAGGGCAACCTCGGCAACAGGCGCCGGAAAGCGCCCTTCGGGGCATCCGGAAGCGTCAGGGCTCTGGTCGCGGTCCCTGACGCTTTCCTACTTCAAGCAAGAGGCAATTCCATGTCCGATTTTACTCTCAACGCCAGTGTTCGTAACGACCTGGGGAAAGGTGCGAGCCGCCGCCTGCGTCGTGCGAACGAGCAGGTTCCCGCCATCATCTACGGTGGTGAGAAGGAGCCCCAGCCGATCGCCGTCGAGAAGTCCGCCTTCTACAAGGCGATCGAGGAAGAGTCCTTCTTCTCCTCCATCCTCAACCTGGTGGTCGACGGCAAGAGCGAGCAGGTAGTGGTTCGTGACCTGCAGCGTCACCCCTTCAAGCAGCTGGTCACCCACGCTGACTTCCTGCGTGTGGATGCTACCCACGAGATCACCCTGAACGTGCCGCTGCACGTGGTGGGCGAGGACAAGTGCAAGGGCATCAAGGACCAGGACGGCGAGCTGCACGTGCTGGCCAACGAAGTCCAGGTGAGCTGCCTGCCCAAGGACCTGCCCGACTACCTGGAAGTCGACATCTCCGAGGTCGAGCTGGGCACCACCCTGCACCTCTCCGACCTGAGCCTGCCGGCCGGTGTCACCCTGGTCGACCTGACCCATGGTGAAGACCACGACAACGCCGTGCTCAGCATCTCCAAGCCGAAGGTGCGCGCCGAGGAAGACGAAGGCGAAGCCGCCGAGGACGAGGAAGAGGGCGAGAAGGGCGAGGAGTGATCCTCACCCGCTCAGGGGCCGCGCCAGGCGCGGCCCTCCTGCTGATGATCAAGCGCCCCGGCGCTTGATTTTTTTTGGAGGTGAAACATGAGTCAGGTCAGAGCGATCATCGGCCTGGGCAACCCCGGTGCCGACTACGAAGCCACCCGTCATAACGCCGGGGCCTGGCTGGTGGAGGCGGTGGCACGCCGCGCCGGCGGCGAACTGCGGGCGGACCGCAAGTTCCTGGGCCTGCATGCCAGGGTCCAGTTCGAGGGGCGTGACCTCCACCTGCTCAACCCCACCACCTTCATGAACCGCAGCGGCGGTGCGGTGGCAGCACTCTGCCAGTTCTTCAAGCTGGCACCGGATGAGCTGCTGGTGGCCCACGACGAGCTGGACCTGCCCCCGGGCAGTGCGCGCTACAAGACCGGCGGCGGCCACGGCGGCCACAACGGCCTGCGCGACATCATCAGCGCCCTGGGCAACGAACGCGGCTTCCATCGCCTGCGCCTCGGCATCGGTCACCCCGGGGACTCGCGCCAGGTGACGAACTATGTGCTCGGGCGCCCCGGCAAGGCCGAGCATATCGCCATCGAGGCTGCCATCGACGAGTGCCTGGCCACCCTGCCCGACGCCCTCGACGGTCAGTGGGCCAAGGCCATGAACCGGCTGCACAGCTTCTCTGCCTGAGGCGGAAGAGCCAGCCGCGAAGCGGCGCTATTCCAGCTTATAGCTTGCCCTCCAGTCGGGTAGAATGGTCGCCACTTTCCACTCGCGAACACGCTTTCCAGGACACTCCCATGGGTTTCAACTGCGGTATCGTCGGCCTGCCCAATGTCGGCAAGTCGACCCTCTTCAACGCCCTGACCAAGTCCGGCATCGACGCCGAGAACTTCCCCTTCTGCACCATCGAGCCCAACGTCGGCATCGTGCCGATGCCCGATCCGCGTCTCGACAAGCTGGCGGAGATCGTCAAGCCCCAGAAGGTGCTTCCCACCACCATGGAATTCGTGGATATCGCCGGCCTGGTCGCCGGTGCCTCCAAGGGCGAGGGACTCGGCAACAAGTTCCTGGCCAATATCCGCGAGACCCAGGCCATCGCCCATGTGGTGCGCTGCTTCGACAACGACAACGTGATCCACGTCGCCAACCAGGTCGATCCGCGGGCGGATATCGAGATCATCAACATGGAACTCGCACTGGCCGACCTCGACACCGTGGAACGCGCCATCCAGCGCCTGGTGCGCGTGGCCAAGGGCGGCGACAAGGAGGCCATCGCCACCAAGGCGATCCTCGAGCGCATCCAGCCCCATCTCGCCGAGGGCCTGCCGCTGCGCAGCTTCGGCCTGAACGACGACGAAAAGCACCAGCTCAAGGGGTTCGGCTTCCTGACGCTGAAGCCCACCATGTACATCGCCAACGTCAACGAGGATGGCTTCGAGGAGAACCCCTATCTCGACGTGGTCAACGAGATCGCCGCCGAGGAAGGCGCCGTGGTGGTGCCGGTATGCAACCAGCTCGAGGCCGAGATCGCCGAGCTCGACGACGAGGAGCGTGCCATGTTCCTCGACGAGATGGGCATGCAGGAGCCGGGGCTCGACCGCGTGATCCGCGCCGGCTACGCCCTGCTCGGCCTGCAGACCTACTTCACCGCGGGGGTGAAGGAGGTGCGCGCCTGGACCGTGAAGGTGGGTGCCACCGCCCCCGAGGCCGCCGGGGTGATCCACACCGACTTCCAGAAGGGCTTCATCCGCGCCGAGGTCATCGCCTACGACGACTTCGTCACGCTGGGTGGCGAGCAGGGTGCCAAGGACGCCGGCAAGTGGCGACTGGAGGGCAAGGAGTACATCGTCCAGGACGGCGATGTGATCCACTTCCGCTTCAACGTCTGACCCCCTCCTCGACTCCCCCCGAGACTCGCGCCCCCGGCACTCTACCGGGGGCAACTGCGTTGAGGCGTCGTGACCGCTACCGCGGCAAGGACTCCCCCGCCATGCCCGGTGCGTGCCACAATAGGAGCATTGCCCCGACGACAAGGAGAGCCGCCATGCCCTGGAAGATCGACAAGCCCGACGCCGAATGGCGCGAGCAGCTGACCCCCGAGCAGTACCGCGTCACCCGCGAGAAGGGCACCGAGCCGCCCTTCAGCGGCGACTGCCGGGTCACCGACGAGCACGGCATCTACCACTGCGTCTGCTGCAACGCCCCGCTGTTCGAGAACGAGCACAAGTTCGAGGCCGGTTGTGGCTGGCCGAGCTTCGACCGGCCCATGACCCCCTCCTGTGTCGCAGAGCATCTCGACACCTCCCACGGCATGCGCCGCACCGAGGTGACCTGCGCGCGCTGCAATGCGCACCTCGGCCACGTCTTCCCCGACGGCCCCGCCGACACCACCGGCCTGCGCTACTGCATCAACTCCGTGGCGCTGGACTTCCACGCCGGCGAATAGACATCCCATCCTGCCGCGGCCGCGCATCTGCTAAGATGGGCGGCCGATTCTTTTGAAGGCAGGAGAGGTCCATGCTCGGCTGGTACCCGGGACACATGAACAAGGCGCGGCGCCAGATTACCGAGGCGCTGCCGGAGATCGACGTGGTGATCGAGGTGCTCGACGCCCGCCTGCCCTACTCCAGCGCCAACCCCATGCTCGCCGAGCTCACCCGCCACAAGCCGGTGCTCAAGATCCTCTCCCGGGCCGACCTGGCCGACCCGGAGCGCACCCGTGAGTGGGTGGCCTATTTCGACGCCCAGCCCGACATGCGCGCGCTCGCCGTGACCACCACCAACGCCCGGGAGCTCAAGCGCATCCCCAAGCTCTGCCACGAGCTCGCCGGGGCGGTCCGCGCCGACCGCGACGTGCGGGTGATGGTGATGGGCATACCCAATGTCGGCAAGTCGACCCTGATCAACGGCCTGGCCGGCAAGAGCATCGCCAAGACCGGCAACGAGCCCGCGGTGACCAAGCGCCAGCAGAAGGTGCGCATCGGCGGGCGCGTGGCGCTGATCGACACCCCCGGGGTGCTGTGGCCCAAGATCGAGGACCAGGCCAGCGCCTACCGGCTGGCGGCCAGCGGAGCCATCCGCGACACCGCCATCGACTACGTGGACGTGGCGGTGGTCGCCGCCGCCGAGCTGGCCCGCCGCTACCCCGAGGCCCTCAAGGCCCGCTACAAGCTCAAGGCGCTGCCCGGCTACCAGGCCAACCCGGAAGCCGCACGGGTCGAAGCCGACGGCCCGCTGCGCGTGGACCTGCTGGCCGTGGCCGGTTTCGACGGCCACGCGATACTGGCCGATATCGCCGGCCGGCGTGGCGGCCTGCGCCCCGGCGGCGAGGTGGACCTGCATCGCGGTGCCGAGGTGCTGCTGCATGAGCTGCGCGACGGCAAGCTCGGCCGCCTGACCCTGGAGACCCCGGCAGACATTCCCCCGGAGCCGGTCATCGAGCCGGATGGCGCCGATGACGCCGAGCCCCCGCACGACGCATAATCCTATCGCCCTCGCCGACCTGGACACCGAACGACATGGATACCACCCCGATCCGCAAATCGCACAAGCTGCACAACGTCTGTTACGACATCCGCGGCCCGGTGCTCGACCACGCCAAGCGCCTGGAGGAGGAAGGCCAGCGCATCCTCAAGCTCAACATCGGCAACCCCGCCCCGTTCGGCTTCGAGGCCCCCGAGGAGATCCTCCAGGATGTGATGCGCAACCTGCCCACCGCCCAGGGCTACTGCGACTCCAAGGGCCTCTACTCGGCGCGCAAGGCGATCATGCAGGAGTGCCAGCGCCGCGAGATCCCGGGCGTCGGCATCGAGGACATCTACATCGGCAACGGTGTCTCCGAGCTGATCGTGATGGCGCTGCAGGCGCTGCTCAACGACGGTGACGAGGTGCTGATCCCGGCCCCCGACTACCCGCTGTGGACCGCCGCGGCCAACCTCGCCGGTGGCCATGCCGTCCACTACCGCTGCGACGAACAGGCCGACTGGGCGCCGGACCTGGACGACATCCGCTCCAAGATCACCGCCCACACCCGGGCGATCGTGATCATCAACCCCAACAACCCCACCGGCGCCGTCTACCCCCCGGAAGTGCTGCGCGAGCTGCTCGAGATCGCCCGCCAGCACGACCTGGTGGTGTTCTCCGACGAGATCTACGACAAGATCCTCTACGACGACGTGGCGCACGTCTCCACCGGGGCACTTGCCGGCGAGGACCAGCTGGTGGTGACCATGAACGGGCTCTCCAAGAGCTACCGCTGCGCCGGCTTCCGCTCCGGCTGGATGATCCTCTCCGGCAATATCGCCAAGCAGCGCGCCGCCGACTTCATCCAGGGGCTGACCATGCTCGCCTCGATGCGCCTGTGTGCCAACGTGCCGGCGCAACATGCGATCCAGACCGCCCTCGGCGGCTACCAGTCGATCAACGACCTGATCCTGCCGGGCGGGCGCCTGCTGGCCCAGCGCGATATCACCCATGAGAAGCTCAACGCCATCCCCGGCGTCTCCTGCGTGAAGCCCAAGGGCGCGCTCTACGCCTTCCCGCGCCTGGACCCCAAGGTCTTCAATATCCAGGACGACCAGCAGATGGTGCTCGACCTGCTGCTTCAGGAGAAGATCCTGCTGGTGCAGGGTACCGCCTTCAACTGGCCGGAGCCGGACCATGTGCGCATCGTCACCCTGCCCTGGGCCGACCAGCTGGGTGATGCCCTGGACCGCTTCGCGCGCTTCCTGTCGCGCTACCGTCAGTAGCGGCGCTTGAAACCCGCAGTGCCTGGCCGTATCTAAGCAACAGCTTGTCCACGCCGCCCGACGGGCGGCACCCTTTCGATGATCGATGGAGATCCACCGACATGATGCGAATCCTGCTCTTCCTGGGCACCAACCTGGCGGTACTGCTGGTGGCCAGCATCACCCTGCGCCTGCTGGGCGTGGAGAGCTACCTGAGCGACCAGGGGATCAACTTCCAGAGCCTGCTGATCTTCTGCTTCATCTTCGGCATGGCCGGCTCGATGATCTCGCTGTTCATCTCCAAGTGGATGGCCAAGCGCAGCACCGGCACCGTGGTGATCGAGACACCGTCAAATGCCACCGAGAAGTGGCTGGTGGAGACCGTGGCGGAGCTGGCCCGGGATGCCGGAATCAAGACCCCGGAGGTCGGCATCTTCCCGGCCCAGCAGTCCAATGCCTTCGCCACCGGCTGGAACAAGGATGACGCCCTGGTGGCGGTCTCCGCCGGCCTGCTCAACCGCATGCGCCCCGAGGAGGTGCGCGCGGTGCTGGCCCACGAGATCGGCCACGTGGCCAACGGTGACATGGTCACCCTGGCATTGATCCAGGGCGTGGTGAACACCTTCGTGATGTTCTTCGCCCGGGTAGTGGCCCAGCTGGTCGACCAGTTCCTGCGCGCCCGTAGTGACGGCGAGGGCGGCCTGGGCTTCATGGGCTACTTCGCGGTGGTCATGGTGGCCGAGATCGTCTTCGGCATTGCCGCCTCGGCCATCGTCGCCTGGTTCTCGCGCTTCCGCGAGTATCGCGCCGACGCCGCCGGTGCCAAGCTGGCCGGCTCCGGGGCCATGATCAATGCCCTCGCCCGCCTCAAGGCCGAGACCGAGCTGCCCGACCAGATGCCCGACACCCTGCGTGCCATGGCCATCACCAAGGGCCAGACTCGCTCACTGGTGGAGAAACTCTTTGCCAGCCACCCTCCCCTGGATGATCGCATCCGGGCGCTGAAGGAGGCGGCCTATCGCGAGTAACGATTGACTCGTGAGCGACACACGCAACGGGCCCGCCAATCGGCGGGCCCGTTGCGTTTCCACTCCTCCCGTCAGGCTAGGCGGTGGTGACTCGAAATCCCGCCCCCGTCAGCCACCCCGCCATCTGCCCCTCCGCTTCCAGCAGCGCCACCTCGAGGGTGGCGAACTCCCGGCGCAGCGGGTAGGCCGCCCGGCAGGCATCGAAGCCGGCGGCCATGCCCTGGCGGCGACTCTCGCGTTGCAGTGCGTCGTGGTCGCGGCGCGGGTCGTAGACGGCGCGCATGGCAAGACGCAGGGCCTCCTCGGTGGAGAGCCCCGGGCCAAGCTCGAGCCGGGCCAGCGGCGGCGCCGGCAGCAGCTCGTCGAGGCTAACGCGGCACGGCAGGCCGAACGCCCGGCATAGAGCCCGGGTCACCTGGTGGGTACCGCGCAGCTTGCCGTCGAGGCTGTAGCCGGCGATATGCGGGGTGGCGAGCTCGACCAGGTCGCGCAACGCCGCGTCGATGCCGGGCTCACCCTCCCACACGTCGAGCACCGCGGAGATATCGCCCTGCCCCGCCAGGCGCGCACGCAGCGCCTGGCCATCGAGGCAATCACCGCGCCCGGCATTGAGCAGCAGCGTCCCGGGGGCCAGGGCGGCGATGCGCTCGGCATCGAGCAGGTGATGGGTGGCATGGGGGCCCTCGCGCACCAGCGGAGTGTGCAGGCAGAGCACGTCGCACTCGTCGATCAGGGTATCCAGGTCCACGAAGTCGGCAGGCGCACCGCTGCCGGGTGCAACGAGGTCCTCCGCCTCTACCCTGGGCGGGTCGCAGGCCAGGCAGTCGATGCCCATGGCCGAGAGGCGGTGCAGCAACCGCCCGCCCACGTTGCCGGCGCCCACCACCCCCACGCGCCGCTCGGCGAGCCGCCAGCCCTGGCGCTCGGCCAGGGTCGCGAGGCTCACCAGCACATGGTCGACCACCGCCTCGGCGTTGCAGCCCGGGGCGCTGGCGAAGGCGATGCCGCGTTCGGCCAGCAGCCGGGTATCCACATGGTCGGTACCGATGGTGCAGGTGCCCACGAAGCGCAGACACCGCGCCTCGGCGAGCAGCGCCGCATCGACCCGGGTGATCGAACGCACCACCAGGGCATCGGCATCGCGCAGGTCGCCGGGGGCGATCTCGCGTCCCGGGCGGCGAACCACCTCCCCCAATGCCCCGAAGCAGGCATCGGCGGCAGGCACATTGGCATCGACGAGGATCTTCATGAACGTTGTTCGCCCCCAGCAAGCCATTACAATAGGCGCCAGCTTACCACTTCGCCGCCCAGGCCGGCACACAGCAGCACGCGGGAGTCACCATGATCATTCGCTGGGAAACCGACCATGACTATGTGCTGGTGCACATCCATCAGGACATGTTCGGCGACTGGATTTTCAGCCGCGCCTGGGGCCAGATCGGCACCCAGTTCGGCGGCCTCAAGCACCAGCTGGCCGACGAACGCGACCAGGCGATGATGTGGCTGGCCGACGAGGCCACCATCCAGGCCTCCCGGGGCTTTCGCAAGGTGCTGGAGGTTGAGGACCATAGCCCCGAGGGTCGCGAGGCGGTCAGCCAGCTGTCGCTGCTCGAGCCGTAAGCTGAAAGCTGAAAGCTGAAAGCTGAAAGCTGAAAGGCAACATAGCCCATTACCGTCGCGCTCAAGGGGTTGCTTCCAGCTTCCAGGAGCGAAGCGACGCTCTTCCAGCTCCCGACTACGTCGGGTCACCCCAGATAGCGCCTGCCGCCACGCACCGTCGCCGGCCGCGCCTCCCGGGGCTCGTCCGCGCCGGAAAGCTCGCGCAGGAGTGACGCCCAGGCCGCCTCATCCAGCCAGCCCCGGGCCTTCAGCCAGGCGGCGAGCCGTTCGGGCTCGAAGCCGCGATCGAGCTCGTCGTCCTCGCCATCGGCTAGCACCGGGATACGCACGCCGTAGCGCGCCATCAGGCCCTCGTCCTCGCTGATCTCCACACGCTCCAGGACGACCGGCTCGTGGCACAGCCGTGCCAGCAACGCCTCCAGCTGGGTGCAGAGATGGCAGCCGAGGGTGGTGTAGAGGGTCAACTGGATCATGCGTCGCCCCCTTTCCGTGATTCCTGGTGGCGGATCAGGAAGACGTGGTGCAGATCGGGATTCCGAGAGCATGTCAGAGAGCGGGTCGAAGGCCTCATGCCGGGCCCTCCCGGTGGCGGATCAGGAAGACGTGGTGCAGGTCGGGATTCCGAGAGAAATCGGGGTCGAAGGTCCGCGCCGAGATCTCCTCCACCGCATAGTGTTCCGCCAGGTCGGCGTCCAGCGTGAAGCGCCGCTGGTTATTGGAGAACACCAGGGTTCCCCCGGGTGCCAGGCGCGCCATGGCCAGGCGCACCAGCCGGCCGTGGTCGCGCTGGATATCCAGGGTATCCTCCATCTTCTTCGAGTTGGAGAAGGTCGGCGGGTCCATGAAGATCAGGTCGAACTCGGCCCGGGCACTCTCCAGCCAGCGCAGGCAGTCGTCACGCACCACCCGATGTCGCCCCGGATCGAGGCGGTTGAGCGCAAAGTTGTCGCGGGCCCACTGCAGGTAGGTGTTGGAGAGGTCGACGCTGACGCTCTCCACCGCACCACCCGCGCTGCCGCTGCCCAGGGCCGCCTGCACGGTAGCCGCCCCGGTGTAGCAGAACAGATTGAGGAAGCGCTTGCCGGCGGCCATCTCGCCGAGCATCCGGCGTACCGGGCGATGGTCGAGGAAGAGTCCGGTATCCAGGTAGTCGCGCAGGTTGACCCACAGCCTGGCCGGCCCCTCGTGCACCTCGAAGCGCTCGCCGGTGGCGGCCTGCTTCTGGTACTGGTCGCGTCCGCTCTGGCGCTGGCGTCGCTTGACCACGACCCGTGCGGAGTCCACCTCGAGCACCTCGGGGATCACCGCCAGCGCCTCGAAGAGCCGCTTCTGGGCCTGGCCGGCATCCACCGACTTCGGCGCCGCATACTCCTGCACATGCACCCAGCCAGCATAGACATCCACCGCCAGCGCATACTCCGGCATATCCGCATCGTAGAGGCGGTAGCAGCTCTCGCCGCTCTTCTTCAGCCACTTCCTGAGCCGCTTGCGGTTCTTCTCCAGCCGGTTGGCGAACATCTGCGCCCCCTCCGAGCGGGACGGCGGCGTGGCCGTCTCCTCGCCCTCCCGCTCGGGTACCGCCATCAGCAGCAGCTTCGTCTCCAGGGGGCCGTTGCGCAGCGCATACTGCTTGTGGGCACGCAGGCCGATGCGATGGCCAAGGTCAGGGTTGCCGGTGAACACCGCCAGGCGCCAGCCAGGGAAGGCTGCGCGCACCCGCTCGCCCAGCCGGGCGTAGAGGGTCACCAGCTCCGGCAGCTCGCCGAGTCGCTCGCCATAGGGCGGATTCGTGATCACCAGGCCCGCCGGCGCCTCCTCGAGCCCTTGCGGGCGGGCCAGCTCGGCGAGCCCCGCGCCCTGAAGCTCGATCAGCGCCGGGATGCCGGCACGCATGGCATTGGCTTTGGCCGCGGAGAGCGCCGCCGGGCTCTGGTCGAAACCGTAGAACCGCGAACGGCAGCGCTTGCGACCGATGCTGGCCCGCGCCTCGGCCTCGCGCCGGAGCTCTCGCCATGCCGCCTCGTCGTGCCCCGCCCAGCCGTGGAAGCCGAAGCGCTCCCGGGGCAGGTTGGGTGCCATGTCGGCGGCCATCAGTGCCGCCTCGATCAGCAGGGTCCCGGCGCCACACAGCGGATCGACCAGCGGCGCCCCCTGGCGGGCCAGCTCGGGCCAGCCGGCACGCACCAGCAGGGCCGCGGCCAGGTTCTCCTTGAGCGGCGCGTGCCCCACGTCGCGACGATAGCCACGACGGTGCAGGCTCTCGCCGGAGAGGTCGATACCCACCACCAGGCGACCACGGTGGAGATTGGCGTAGAGACGCAAGTCCGGCTGCTTGAGATCCACCGAGGGGCGCGGCAACTCCCGGGCCTGCAGGCGATCGACCACGCCATCCTTGACCGTCTGGGCACCGAAGCGGGTGTGGCGGATCTCCTCGCTGCGTCCATGGAAGTCCACCGCCAGGCTGGCACCGAGCGGCAGGTGCTGCTCCCAGGCCACCGCGGCCACCGCCTCGCGCAGTTGGTCGGGGGTATTCACGCCCTCCTCGCGGACCAGGCACAGGATGACGCGGTTGGCCAGGCGCGACCACAGGCAGAGCCGGTAGGCCGAGGCCAGGTCAGCCCGGGCATTCACCGCCCCCACGGTGCTCTTGCCGGGTGCGGCGCCAAGGGCTGCCAGCTCCTCGGCCAGCAGTTCCTCGAGACCGCGGGGGCAGGTCACCAATAGCTCAAGGGAAGAGGTGGATGGGGTCGGATTCATCGGCAATCACCGCGAGGCAGTAGGGTAAATGTGTGCCATGTCAGGCAGGTGAACGAGCTGTTACAAATCGGTGGTCGACAACCCGGATCGGGATGGGCTATCAATAGGACAGTAGCTACTGAGAACACGCATGCGTTTCCTGTCATCGGGCCTGCCCTTTCCAGATTCTGGGCCGGTGGCATGTTACGGCTCGGGCCGCTTCAACAATCCCCGAGCCAGTCAGATACCTTATCAAGAGGTAGTCCAATGAAACGACAGAAACGTGATCGCTTCCAGCGTGCCTATACGCATGGCTACAAGGCAGGTGTCTCAGGTCGCTCCCGCGATGACTGTCCCAGTCAGGACGTCAATCTTCGCGAATACTGGATGAGCGGTTGGCGTGAAGGTCGTGGGGATCATTGGGCCGGCATGACCGGTGTCTCCGGCATCCACAAGAACCCCATGGTGGTGTGAACCCGCTACCCGAACCTATCGAGGTTCACGCTTCCTCAAGCCCGCGGCAAGCCGCGGGCTTTTTGCGTGGGTACGCTGCGGCTCAGGCCCCGTCGCGCAGCGCCCGCGCGCACTCCCCAACGAGCGCCGGGCCGCGGTAGATGAAGCCCGAATAGAGCTGTACCAGGTCGGCCCCGGCCTCGCGCTTGGCCAGTGCCGCCGCACCGCTGTCGATGCCACCCACGCCGACGATCGGCATCTCGGGCAGCCGGCGGCGCAGCTCCCGAATCACCGCATTGGATGCCTCGAACACCGGTCGTCCGGAGAGGCCGCCGGCCTCGTCGGCATGGGCCAGGCCCGCCACCGCCTCGCGGGACACCGTGGTATTGGTGGCAATCACCGCATCGATGGCATTGGCCGCCAGGCAATCGGCCACCAGCCCCACCTCCTCGGCCTCCATGTCCGGCGCGATCTTCACCGCCAGGGGCACCCGGCGACCGCTGTCGCGGTCGAGGCGCGAGCCCGCCTCGCGAAGCGCCGAGAGCAATCCGTCGAGGTGCTCGCCGAACTGGAGGTTACGCAGCCCCGGGGTATTGGGCGAGGAGATATTGACGGTGACGTAGTGGGCGTAGGCGTGCACCTTCTCCAGGCAGATCAGGTAGTCATCCACCGCCTGCTCCACCGGGGTCGTCAGGTTCTTGCCGATATTGATGCCGATCACGCCGTCGAAACGGCTGGCCCTGACCTTCGCGACCAGGTGGTCGACCCCGGCGTTGTTGAAGCCCATGCGGTTGATGATGGCACCCGCCTCGGGCAGCCGGAACAGCCGCGGCCGTGGATTGCCGGGCTGTGGCCTGGGGGTCACGGTACCGACCTCCACGAAGCCGAAGCCCAGCGCACCCAGGGCATCGAGGTGGTCGCCATTCTTGTCGAGTCCGGCGGCGAGTCCCACCCGGTTGGGGAAGCGCAGCCCCATCAGCTCCACCGGGTCCGCCACTCGCTCGCCCCCCAGGCGTGCCGCCAACCCCACCCTGGCGGCCAGGTCCAGCCCGCGCAGGGTCAGGCCGTGGGCTGTCTCGGCGTCCAGACGAAAGAGCAGCGAGCGGGCAAGAGAGTACATGGCGTCTCCGGAGGGTAGCGGTCACGGGCGGGGCGTGATTATAGCAGCGCCTCCCTGGGGAAACGACGTCACAGGGGGCAGCCGACGCCGATTTTGTGATCTACTGTAGCCAACCAAGAGACACCGGGGTGTGGAGCACCCGGAACACACCGCCGCGGAGCCAGGGAGATGCATATGGCCGAGACCACCGAAACCCTCGAGGACCGCCTGTCGCGCATACACCGTGCGCTGGGGGATGAGCATCTCGAAGCCGTCGATGCCGTGCTGGACGACCTGGAGCCGGCCGAGATCGCCCTGTTGCTGGAGTCGCTGCCTCCCGCTGCGCGTATCCGCCTGTGGCAGCGGGTACCCGGCGAGGTCGACGGCGAGGTGCTGCTGCATGTGCACGACGAGGTGCGCAGCACCCTGCTGGACGACATGGACCACGAGGAGATCGTGGCCGCCGCCACCGGCATGGACACCGCCGACCTGGCGGAGATCTTCGAGGACCTACCCCAGCAGGTCGCCGAGGACATGCTGCGCTCCATGGATGCCCTGCAGCGCGAACGCCTGGAGGAGACCCTCTCCTTCGAGGAGGACAGCGCCGGGCGCCTGATGCGCACCGACACCATCGCGGTGCGCAGCGACGTCAGCCTGGAGACGGTGTGCCGCTTCCTGCGCTGGAAGGAGTCGATCCCCGACAACACCCACCTGCTGATGGTGGTGGACCGCGACGGCCTCTTCCAGGGCACCCTGCCGATGGCGCGGCTGATCAGCCACCCGCCGGAGATGGCGGTGGCCGACCTGATGGACCACGAGGTGGACAGCATCCGCGTGGACATGAAGTCCCGCGACGTGGCCACCCTGTTCCAGACCCACGACCTGGTCTCGGCACCAGTGGTGGACGAGGCGGGCCTGCTGCTCGGTCGCATCGTCATCGATGATATCGTCGACGTCATCCGCGAGGACTCCGAGCAGGCACTGATGAACATGGCCGGCCTCGACGAGGAGGAGGACCTGTTCGCCCCGGTGCTGCCCAGCGCCAAGCGTCGCGCCGTGTGGCTGGGCATCAACCTGATCACCGCCTTCCTGGCCGCCTGGGTGATCGGCCGCTTCGAGGATGCCCTGGACCAGATCGTCGCCCTGGCGGTGCTGATGCCCATCGTCGCCAGCATGGGGGGCATCGCCGGCAGCCAGACCCTGACCCTGGCGATCCGCGGTCTTGCCCTGGGCCAGATCAGCAGCACCAACAGCGCCTGGCTGCTGCGCAAGGAGGTCGGCATCGCCATCCTCAACGGCGTGCTGTGGGCCCTGGTGGTAGCGGTACTGGCACTGCTGTGGTTCAAGAGCATCGCCATCGGCACGATCATCGGCGCCGCCCTGGTGATCAACATGCTGGCAGCAGGCATCGCCGGCATCGTCATTCCGCTGCTGCTCAAGCGGGCAGGAATCGACCCGGCGCTGTCGGGCTCGGTGATCCTCACCACCGTCACCGACGTGGTGGGCTTCATGTCCTTCCTGGGCCTGGCCACCTACTTCCTGCTGTGAGACTCCCGCCAAGCCCTGCTCGCCGCCCATAACGAGGAACCCCGCCTGATGGCGGGGTTCCTCGTTGGTGGTGAATGGAAAGTGCTCAGAGATCGCGGCTGCTCTCGGCCAGGTCGACCAGTTCGCGAACCGCCACGGCGAACAGCGGGAAGCCACCCTGGCCGCCGCTACCCACCTGCTCGAGCAGACGGCGCCAGCGCGCATGCATGGCATCATGCCGCTCGAGCCACTCGGCGACACGGGCCACGGCGTCGTCGGGCCCCGCCTCCATCTGCAGCACGCTGACCGTCAACGCCAGCTGCTGACGATCGATGTCGTCACGGAAGGTCTCGCGGGCCTGGGCCTGCCAGCTGTCGCGCACCTGCAGATCGGTGATCTGGCGAATCATCCACGGCAGCTCCAGGCGACTGCCGATCTCGTAGAACACCTCGGCCACCTGTTCCGGCACCACATCGGCCTGGCGTGCGGCCTGGATGATACCCAGCCCGGCATACAGGCTCCCGGCGGCCGCCACGCTGGACGCCAGTGCCTCGGGCACCCCGGCTTCCACCAGCTCGTCACGACGCGCCTCCCAGCTCTCGCGCTCCTCGCCGCTGAGGCGCTCGCCGATACCCTCGCGGATCGCCGCCAGGCGAGGCGCGAAGTAATCGATACACTCGCGGGTATCGACGCCGACGCGACCGCGCAGGAACCAACGAGTGGAGCGGCGGATCATCCGCATCAGGTCGAGCATCATCGAGTACTGCACGTGGCTCGGCACCCGGTTGTCCAGCGCCTCGATCTGCGACCAGATCTCGCCCAGCCCGAACACCTCGCGGGCAATGATATAGGCGCGGGCAATCTCGGCCCGGCCAGCCCCGGTGGAGTCGATCAGCCGGCGCACGAAGACGATGCCCATGTGGTCGACCAGGTCGTTGGCCACCTGGGTGGCAACGATCTCGCGCTTGAGGCGATGCTCGTACATCTCGTCGCGGTAGCGCTCCACCAGTACCCCCGGGAAGATGCGCTCCACATAGCGCACGATGACCGGGTCGTCGGGAACATCGGAGACGATTAGGTCACCCTTGAGCACGCTCTTGGCGTAGGAGATCAGCATGGCCAGCTCCGGCAGCAGCATGCCCTGCTGGTTGGCGGCACGCTCCTGGAGTTCCTCGTCCGCGGGCAGGAACTCGAGCTCGCGGTCGAGCTGACCGGCGGCCTCCAGCTCGCTGATGAAGCGCCGGAAGGGGCCGACCCCCTGCTGCGAGAGCAGCTCGGCGAGATCCAGGGCCTGGGTCTGGCGATAGTTGTCGATCAGCACCAGATCGCTCACCTCACCGGTCATCTCGGCAAGCAGCTGGTTACGCTGCTTGTCGGTCATATCGCCGCGCTTGACCACCTCGTCGATGAGGATCTTGATGTTGACCTCATGGTCGGAGCAGTTCACCCCACCGGCGTTATCGATGAAGTCGGTATTGACCCGCACGCCCCGGGCGGCGGCCTCCATGCGGCCACGCTGGGTGAAGCCTAGGTTGCCGCCCTCGCCCACCACCTTGCAGTTGAGCTCGCGGCCGTCGATGCGCAGGCCATCATTGGCCTTGTCGCCCACCTGGGCATCGGTCTCGTCGCTGCCCTTGACGTAGGTGCCGATGCCGCCGTTCCAGATCAGGTCGACTTCGGACCTGAGCATGGCGCTGATCAGCTCGTTGGGCGAGAGCCTGTCTTCGCGGACACCGAAACGCGATTTCATCTGCTTGGAGATGGGGATCGACTTGGCACTGCGCTTGAACACCCCGCCCCCCTCGGAGATCAGTGCGCTGTCGAAATCCTCCCAGCTGGAGCGCGGCATCTCGAAAAGGCGCTTGCGCTCGGCGAAGGTGGCCACCGCGTCAGGCTCGGGGTCGACGAAGATATGCAGGTGGTTGAAGGCCCCCACCAGTCGGATCTTGTCCGACAGCAGCATGCCGTTGCCGAAGACATCGCCGCCCATGTCGCCGATGCCCACCACGCTGAACTCGTCCTCCTGGGTGTTCACCCCCAGGCCGCGGAAGTGGCGCTTGACCGACTCCCAGGCGCCCTTGGCGGTGATCCCCATCTTCTTGTGGTCGTAGCCGTTGGCGCCACCCGAAGCGAAGGCATCGCCCAGCCAGTGGTCATACTCGGCGGAGATCTCGTTGGCGATATCCGAGAAGGTCGCGGTGCCCTTGTCGGCGGCCACCACCAGGTAGGCGTCATCGTCGTCGTGGCGCACCACGTCGCGCGGCGGCACCACCTCGCCCCCCTTGAGGTTGTCGGTCACATCGAGCAGGGCACGGATGAAGGTCTTGTAGCACTCGATGCCCTCGCGCTGGAAGGCCTCGCGATCGCCCTCGGGCAGCCGCTTGCAGACGAAGCCGCCCTTGGCGCCCACCGGCACGATCACCGAGTTCTTGACCTGCTGGGCCTTGACCAGGCCCAGCACCTCGGTGCGGAAGTCCTCGTGGCGGTCGGACCAGCGCAGCCCGCCGCGGGCCACCTTGCCGCCGCGCAGGTGAACGCCCTCGACCCGCGGGGAGCAGACGAAGATCTCGAAGGCGGGACGCGGCTTGGGCATGCCGGTGACCTTCGAGGGCTCCAGCTTGAAGGCGATATAGTCCTTGACGCCACCGTCCTCGCGGCGCTGGTAGTAGTTGGTGCGCAGGGTCGCCAGGATCAGCTCCATGTAGCGACGCAGCAGCTGGTCGTCGTTGAGGCTAGCCACCTCGTCGAGCAGCCGCTGGATGCGCTCCACGCAGGACTCCACCTCACCCTCATCGGGGCGGTCGGCGGGGTCGAAGCGCAGCTCGAACAGCGTCACCAGCTCGCGGGTGATCTCCGGATAGCTGGCCAGGGTGTTGGCCATGTAGTCCTGGGAGACGCCGAAGCGGATCTGCTTGAGGTAGCGGGCGTAGGCACGCAGCATCGCCACCTCGCGCCAGTCGAGGTTGGCGCCAATGATCAACCGGTTGAAGGCGTCGTTGTCCGCCTCGCCGGCCCAGATGCGCTGGAAGGCCTCGATGAAGGGCTCACGCATCTCCTGGAGATTGACCTCGGTGCTGGTGTGGTGCTCGAGGTTGAAGTCATGGATCCAGTAGCTGGCATCGGTGGCGCCAATCTCGTAGGGACGCTCGCCGATCACCCTGAGCCCCAGGTTCTCCATCATCGGCAGCACATCGGAGAGCGGGATCGGCGCATCACGGTGAAACAGCTTGAGGTTGACCCCGCTGCCCTCCTCCTCCACCAGGCGGTAGAGCGACAGCGACAGCGCGTCACCATCATCCAGCTCACCGATATGGTGCAGGTCATAGACCGCGGTGCGGGCACTGAAGTCGTCGCGGTAGCTGGCCGGGAAGGCATCGCGGAAGCGATCCATCAGGCGGTTGGCCTGCTCCTCGCCGAAGCCGTCGATGCAGGCGGCCTGGAGGTCATCGCGCCAGTTGCGTGCCAGCTTGGACAGCTTGGCCTCGAGGCGCTTGATGTCGTACTCGGCCGGGCGTTCGTCCTTGAAGCGCAGGATGAACTGGATGCGCGCCAGCACCGACTCCGAGAGGTAGGTATTGAAGTCGCCGAAGGTGGCATCGAGCTCCTCGCAGAGCATCTCCTGGATGCGCAGGCGCAGCTCAGTGGAGAACACGTCCCGTGGCACGAAGGCCAGGCAGGAGTAGAAGCGCCCCGGACGATCCTCGCGCACGAAGAGCCGCACACGGCGGCGCTCGCGGATGCTGAGGATGCCCAGCGCCGTCTGGGCCAGCTCCTCGGTATCGATCTGGAAGAAGTCGTCGCGGGGATAGACCTCGAGGATCTGCAGCAGCTGCTTGCCGTTGTGCCCCTTGGGGTTGAAGCCGGCGATCTCCATCACCGACTTGAGCTTGCGGCGCAGGATCGGCACGTTGCGCGGCGACTCGTTGTAGACGGTGGCGGTAAACAGCCCCAGGAAGCGATGCTCGCCGACCAGGTTGCCCTTGGCATCGTAGCGGTCGATGGAAATGTAGTCGGGATAGGTCGGCCGATGAACCCGGGCGTGGTGGGCACTCTTGGAGAAGCTCAGGAGCTCGGGTACCAGGACGTAATGGCCATCCTCGATACCGAGTTCGGTGCGGATACGCTCCCGATAGCGGGGCTGGTCAAGGCGGAACACCCCGAGCTCGCTGCCCTTGACCTTGTCGAGGGTCTCCTTGCCGCTCTTCTCCTTCACCACGTAGGCGTCGTACCCCAGGAAGGTGAAGTTGTCATGGAGCATCCACTCCAGGAAGGTGATCGCCTCGGCATGGTCATCCGGATCGGTCTGCGGTGGGCAGCCGGCACGTAACTCCGCCAGGGCCTCCTCGACCTTGGAACGCATGGGATCGAAGTCGGCCACCGCGGTACGCACGTCGACCAGCACTTCCTCGAGGCTGGCCTGCATCTCCTGCAGCATCTCGACATCGGAGTGGCGATCGATCTCGATGACGATCAGCGATTCGCGCCGCGCAGGGGCGGCGGGATCCTTCGGCGAGGTCACCTGCTTCAGGCGATGGTCGCGACCGCGCTCGGTGGCCAGCACGGCATTGTGAATGGCATGCACGGTGATGCCACGCCGGTTGAGCTCGATGCGCACCGAATCGACCAGGAAGGGCATGTCCTCGTGCAGCACCGCCACGAAGGTGTGGGGTGACTGCCAGCCGTGTTCCTCGAAATCCGGGTTGAATACCCGCACCTTGGGATCGGCCGGATCGAACTGCTGCAGGAAGTGCCACACCGAGAGGGTGGCGCCATAGACGTCGTCGAGGCGACGATCCTCAAGGTCATCCAGTGGCACGGCGGCATAGAAGTATTCGGCGAAGGCGCCGACAGCCTCCGCCTTGGCGGCGTCCAGCTTGGCATTCAGCCTCTCATGAAGCTGCTTGAGCAGATCCTGTCTGGCTTCGTCATTCGCAACGTGCTGCATCCATCACCTCGGCTACCGGCGGTCGCTGCTGCGACCGGAAGTGTTCGACACGGCCCCGGCGGGGCCCTGTCGCCAGCTTACGCGACTCCCGGAGCTCGACCCAGCCACTTGACGTTCTGCTCATGGAGCATGTCGGTTGCGCATTGCCAATCGCAGACAGGACTCCGTCACTCGCGTCGCTCGAGCAGAACACCGCACTCGCAGTGGTGGGTCCAGGGAAACTGGTCGAACAGCGCGAAGCGCGTGATCCGGTGGGTCTCGGTCAGGCGCTCCAGGTTGTTCGCCAATGTCTCCGGGTTGCATGAAATATAGACGATACGAGAGTAGCCGCTCAGCTGGCGGCAGCTGGCCTCGTCGAGACCGGCGCGGGGCGGGTCCACCAGCACGGTAGTGAAGTCATACTCGTCCAGGGCCCACTCGGCCACGCGGCGCCCACCCTTCTCGCCCTTGAGTGCCGCGGCGAACTCCTCGGCGGACATGCGCCCCACGGTGACGTTGTCGATGCGGTTGGCAGCCAGGTTCTCCCGGGCGCTTGCCACCGAGGTGCGCGAGATCTCGGTGGCAAGCACACGGCGGAAATTCTCGGCCAGGCCCACCGTGAAGTTGCCGTTGCCACAGTAGAGCTCCACCAGATCACCGTCCTGGCTGCCCCGGGTGACCTCTCTCGCCCAAGTCAGCATGGAGCGGCAGATCTCGGCGTTGGGCTGGGTGAAGCTGTTCTCCACCTGCTGATAGACGAACTCGCGTCCCTCCACCTCGAGACGCTCCCACACATGATCCCGCTCGAGCACCCGGCGCTGCTTGCGGGCGCGGCCGATGATCATCACCCCGAGCCGATCCTGCAGGCGCCGTGCCTCGGCCTCCCATGCCTCGTCCAGAGGGCGATGATAGATCAGGGTGACCAGAGCCTCGCCGGAGAGGGTGGTCAGGAACTCGACCTGGAAGAGCCGACGACGCAGCAGGTCGTTGTCGCGGATGGCGTCGAGCAGGCGCGGCATGAGGGCGTTGATCTGCCGGCTGGCCACCGGGTAGTCATCCAGGCGAACCACCGTCTTGTGCTTTTTCTTCGAGCCCTCGGCATCCCCCTCGGACTCCTGTATCTCAAACATGGCGTAGAAGAGGTCATCCCCCTCGTGCCAGATCCGGAACTCGCAACGCTGGCGATAGTGGCTGGGGGGCGAGGGATAGACCTCCAGGGCAGGCGGGGCGAAGCGAGCGAAGTCGCGGCGGATGCGCTCGGCCTTGGCCTCGAGTTGCTGGTCATAGCGGGCGGGTTCGACGACGGGAATGGCCAAGAAGCCTCCAGGGATACCAGTGAACAGGAAAAGGGGAACGGGTCCCGGACATTCAGTCCAGGTGCAGCAGCTGCGGGGCGGCGAAGCCGAAGCGTGCCAGGGCGCTGGCCAGGGCCGCGTCGGGGGCGGTGGCAAAGCTCGCCCCGGGGCCCGCTGCGGGCGCCACGCCAGCCGCCACCTGGGCCGTGCGCCGGGCGATGGCCTCGCTGGAATCGACCCAGGCCACCTCACGAGGGGCGGCAGCGGCCAGGGCGTCACGCAGCAGAGGAAAGTGGGTACAGCCGAGCACCACGGTGTCGAGCTCGGGATCCTCCCACAGCGGCGCCAGGGCCTCCTCGATCACGGCGGCATCGTGGGCCTCGCCGGCCAGGCGGCGCTCCGCCTCGCGCACCAGGGGGTCCGCCGCGATCCGACGTACCGTGCAGTCCGTGGCGAAGGTCTCGATCAGGCGCAACGTATAGGGACGCGACACCGTGGCGCTGGTGGCCAGCAGGCCAATGTGTCCGCTGCGGCTGAGGGCGGCGGCGGGCTTGATGGCCGGTACCGTGCCAACCACAGGGACCCGCAGCCGCTCGCGCAGGGCGTCCAGGGCCAGGGTACTGGCGGTATTGCAGGCCACCACCAGGGCCACACAGCCGCTGGTGCGCACGGCGGCATCGCACACCGCGAGGATACGCCGCACCAACCAGGCATCCTCCCGCCGCCCGTAGGGCAACATGGCGTTGTCGCAGGCATAGGCCAGGGCTGCCTGGGGCAGCCGCTCGCGCAGGGCGGCCACCACCGAGAGGCCGCCCACACCGGAATCGAAAACCAGGATCGGACCCGCCATCACCCCTCCTCCCGTCGCCTCGAGGACGGGGCGGGAAGGCAGGTGCCTGGCGGGGCAAGGAGGGTCGGATGGGACATGACAAGACGCTGGCCGATGAGATAGCCGAGCATTCTACCTCACACTCGGCGGCGAGCCGAGGCTCGCACCCGGCGTCTGGTCGGCGGCGCTCAGGTCACCGGCTCGGGGGCATCGCGCAGCTCGGCATAGAGTTCGGGGTAGGCCTCCTGCAGCCGTTCGAGCTGTGCCTGGGCACCCTCGGGCAGCGCCGCTGCCAGGGCCTTGAGGTCCTCGTCATTGAAGTTCGCGCGAATCAGCGGAAACAGCAGCTCGCGCTCGTCGCGCAGGTAGGCACGGTGGCTGTCCAGATAGGCCCTGAGGTCCTCGGCGAAACGATCCATTGGCACGACGGCATCCATCAGGATCATGTCAAGGTCGTTGGAGAGGCGCTTGAGCCGGGACTGCAACGCTCGATAGTCCTGGGCCAGACGCTGGGTCACCTCGGTGCTGGAGGGGTCCAGCTCGGAGAGTCGCTCCGTGCAGACCTTCTCGAGCGGACGGGTGAAGCCTTCCTGGTAGTCGAGTATGTAGTCGACGACCTCGCGGACCAGTTGAAAATTGGGACGCTCGCCGGCGGCCAGGGTCTTCTGCTTGAGCTGCAGAACGTGCAACATGCGCGCCATATTGGCATGATCCTGACGCAGCTGGGTCAGCATGGGCATGTCGGGCCCTCCTGTATGGTACATGGGAGAAGGCACTCTCCATTGGATGCGTCATCCGGGACAGGGTTCATCGTGGAGCCCGATAGGCCCCTCGACGCCTCCCCCACTCTAGCAGCCTGGCCGCCGGCCTGCTGCTTTTCGATCAACGCAAGGAGTCGCCCATGGATCTCTTCGCAAGCGAGCGTGACGACGATGCCCCGCTCGCCTGGCGCATGCGGCCGCGACGGCTCGACGACTATGTGGGACAGCAGGCGCTGGTCGGCCCCGGCAAGCCGCTGAGGCGCATGGTCGAGAGCGGCGTGGTGCGCTCGATGATCCTGTGGGGACCGCCGGGCACCGGCAAGACTACCCTGGCCGAGATCCTGGCCGCCGAGTCCGGCGCTTGCCTCGAGCATCTCTCCGCGGTGATGGCCGGGGTCAAGGAGATCCGCGCCGCCGTGGAGCGCGCCAGGGCCCAGCAGTCCCGAGGGATGGCGACCCTGTTGTTCCTCGACGAGATCCATCGCCTCAACAAGAGCCAGCAGGACGCCCTGCTGCCCCATGTGGAGTCCGGCCTGCTGACGCTGATCGGCGCCACCACCGAGAACCCCTCCTTCGAGGTCAACTCGGCCCTGCTCTCCCGTGCCCGGGTGCATGTGCTGACATCACTCTCCGAGGAGGAGCTGGTGGAGGTGCTGCAGCGAGCGCTGGCCGACGAGGCGCGAGGCCTGGGCATGCGCCGTATCCACGCCGAGGAGGGGGTGCTCGGGGTGCTGGCCCGGGCTGCCGCTGGCGATGCCCGCCGCGCCCTGGGGTTACTGGAGAGCGCCTGCGACTTTACCCAGGCCAATCCGGAGGGTGGCGAGACGCTGCGCCGGGAAGCCCTGGAGGCGGTGATCGGTCACCAGGCCAGCGCCTTCGACAAGCAGGGCGATCACTTCTACGACCTGCTGTCGGCGATCCACAAGTCGGTGCGCTCATCGCGCCCGGACGCCGCCCTGCTCTACATGGCCCGCTTTATCCAGGGCGGCGGCGACCCGCTGGACGTGATTCGCCGCCTGACCGCCATCGCCTCCGAGGATGTGGGCAATGCCGACCCCCGCGCCCTGCCGCTGGTGATGGCCGCCTGGGACGCCTACCTGCGCCTGGGTGATTACGAGGGCCAGCGCGCCATCGCCCACGCCGCGATCCATCTGGCGGTAGCCCCCAAGAGCAACGCCATCGACCGGGCCTGGCACCAGGCCAAGGCTTTCGCGGCTGGCCAGCCACAACTGGAGGTGCCGACCTATCTGCGCAACGCCCCAACGAAGCTGATGGAGAGCCTGGGCCACGGCCAGGGCTACCGCTATGCGCATAACGAGCCCCACGGCTACCCCGCCGGCAGCGGCCACGACTGCTGGCCGGAGGAGCTCCCTCGCCAGCGCTTCTATCGTCCCACCGAGTTCGGCCAGGAGAAGCGCTACGCCCAGATCATGGCGTGGCGGGAGCAGCTCGACGCCGAGGCGGACGAAGGCGACGAATAGCGCCGTAAGCTGGATAGCAGCCTAATGTGAATCGCCCCCATGGCAGGCCATGGGGGCGATTCTTCTTCCAGCTTAAGGCTTCGAGCTCCGGCCCAGCCGGGTCAGTGCGTATCGCGAATCACATCGGTGCCATCCGGGATCACAAAATCGAAGCGCGCATCCTCGATGGCCCGGTTCATCTGCACGTCGTGAAAGGCGATGGCCGTGCGCTGGCCAGTGCTGTCGAGCATCTGAAGACCAACCAGGCGTTCGCCTCGGAAAGTCATCTCCAGCTCCTCGAAGAGGGTGTCGGGGTCCTTCGGCAGCAGGCTGAAGCGCTCGGCGCTGCCCTGCTGGCTGCGTGTGACGTCGAAGCTCTCGACCAGCTCATCGGCGCTGCCCGAGAGCAGCAGGGCCGGCGTATGGGTCACCCGCTGGTCCAGCGCCTGGACGGTCGCCTGCTCCAGGTCGGGGTCGTAGAGCACGACATCCTCACCGTCGGAGACCACCAGCTGCTGATAGGGGGCATCCACCTCCCAGCGGAATTTTCCGGGCCGCGACAACCACATGCTGCCGCGCGCCTCCTGCAGCCGCTCGCCGCTGGCATCGAGTATCTGCTGCTCGAAGGTGGCCTCGTAGGTCTGCATCGGTTCCAGTATGCGACTGAGCCGCTCGGCGCCTTCGCTGGCGATCGCCGATAGCGGCATGGCAAGGCCAACGACAAGGGTGGCGAGGGTCTTCTTCACTGTCATGACTGTCTCCCTGGGCGGTTCCGGTAGATCCTGACACTCGGACCCCGCGTGCACCGCCGGGTTGCGTTCCCGACGGCGTGTTCATGGTAGCTGCATGGTTACATGACGCTGTCGCCAGATGACGACCGCAGGTTAGCCGCCGGCCGGCGGCGGTGCCAGCACCTCACGGGCACCATTGGTGCCCATGGTGGAGACCACCCCCGCCATCTCCATCGCCTCCACCAGACGGGCGGCTCGGTTGTAACCGATCTTGAAGCGGCGCTGCACGGCCGAGATGGAGGCGCGCCGCGAGTCGGTAACAAAGGCCACCGCCTCGTCGTAGAGCGCATCCTGCTCGGCGTCATCGCCATCCGCCCCTTCGGCCTCCAGCCCGGTGAGGGCCTCGGCGGAGACACCGCCGGAGAGGATCTCATCGATATACTCGGGCTCGCCGCGACGCTTCCAATCCTCCACCACCCGATGCACCTCATCGTCGTCGACGAAGGCGCCATGCACCCGGGAGGGCATGCCGGAACCTGCGGGCAGGTAGAGCATGTCACCATGGCCCAGCAGATTCTCGGCGCCGCCCTGGTCGAGGATGGTACGCGAGTCGACCCGCGAGGAGACCTGGAAGGCCATGCGGGTGGGAATGTTGGCCTTGATCAGACCAGTGACCACGTCCACCGAGGGACGCTGGGTGGCGAGTATCAGGTGGATGCCGGCGGCGCGAGCCTTCTGGGCCAGGCGGGCGATCAGTTCCTCGACCTTCTTGCCGACGATCATGAACATGTCGGCGAACTCGTCGATCACCACCACGATGTAGGGGAGCTTCTCGAGCACCGGCGGGGTCTGGTGCATCTCCCATGGCTGAGGCTCCCACAGCGGGTCCGCCACCTGGGCACCGGCCCGCTCGGCCTCATCGAGCTTGGCGTTGAAGCCGGCGATATTGCGCACCCCCATGGCTGCCATCAGCTTGTAGCGCCGCTCCATCTCGGCCACGCACCAGCGCAGGGCGTTGGCGGCCTCCTTCATGTCGGTGACCACCGGCGCCAGCAAGTGCGGGATGCCGTCGTAGACGGAGAGCTCCAGCATCTTGGGATCGACCATGATCAATCGAAGCTCGTCGGGCGTGGCCTTGAGCAGCATGGAGATCAGCATGGCGTTGACCCCCACCGACTTGCCCGAGCCGGTGGTGCCGGCGACCAGCAGGTGGGGCATCTTGCCGAGGTTGGCCACCACCGGGCCACCGCCGATGTCCTGGCCCAGCGCCAGGGTCAGCGCCGAGGCCTCCTGCTGGTAGCGGTCGGAGTCGATCACCTCGCGCAGGCGGATCATCGCCCGGTGCGGATTGGGGATCTCGATGCCCACCGTGGGTCGCCCGGGAATCACCTCCACCACGCGCACGCTCTTGACCATCAGCGAGCGCGCCAGGTCCTTGGCCAGATTGCTGATCTTGGAGACCTTAACGCCGGCGGCGGGCTTGATCTCGAAGCGCGTGATTACCGGCCCCGGCCAGGTATCCACCACCTCCGCCTTGACCCCGTATTCGCGCAGGCGGACCTCGAGGAGCTCGGCCATCTCGGCTAGCTGTTCGCCGGAGTAGTTCTGCTTCTGGGGTTCCGGCGGGGTGAGCAGGCGCAGGCTGGGCAGGTCACCATCGGGCTCGGGCAGGTCATCCAGCACCGGGCGCTGGCTCTGCAGGTGCTCCACGGTCCATAGCCGCATGCCCTCCTCCTCGACGGCCTCCCTGGCCTGCTCGGCGGTGGCCACTCGCGGCGTCTCCGGCTCGTCATCCTCACCTGCCTGCTGGGGCTCGGGCGGCTGGTGCAGCGCGGAGGCGTCGGGGTCCTGCGCCGAGGTCACGGCCGGCGGCACTTCGTCCTCCTCGGCCTCCTCGGCCACCGCCGGCTCGTCCCAGGTGAGCCTCGGCTCATCATCGTCGGTGCCGTCGCCATCGAGGTGGCCTCCGCCCAGGGCCGGCTCGCGGCGCTGGTGACTGGCCGACTCCGTCCTGTGGGTCGACGCCGCGGAGGCAACGGACCCGGCGGCCGGTTGCGCGTCCACCAGATCCCGATCGGCCGCCGGGGTCTCGTCGTCGCGGGTGGCCCTCAGGGCCGGCCCATGCCAGGCCGTTGCCGGCTCATCCTCATCGGGGAGCATGGGTTCGGGCACGCTCTCCGGCGCCCGTGTCGGCAGTACCTGCTCGCTCTCGGGAGCCCCGGCAGCGGAGGGAGGAGGCGTCGAACCGCCGGTTGCGGACGGCTCAGCGGCCGCATCCGCCGCGCCGGCAGTGGCGCCCTGGGTGGCGGCGCGAGCCATGCCTGCGGCAGTGCCCGCGGCGCCGGCGGCCACGCCTGTGCCGTCAGTCGTGCCACGAGGTGCGAGTGAAGCGGAAGTTGCCGCCGTTGCGGAAGATGCAGAACCCGCGGATTCACGCGCGGTATAGGCGGCGCCGGGCTGCTTGGCCGACGGTGTCCGCTCGGGCACTTCCCAGGGGATCTCGGTATTGCCGTCATCGCCGAAACCGGGCTCACGGCGTGATGCGTGGGCAGCCGTCGATTCGGACTGACCGGCGCGCCGCCCTGGCAGCAGGCGCTGCCACCAGCGCGGTCGATCGGTACCCTCCTCCGCCAGCGCCGAGTCGGCTTCGGCCTCCTCGGTGGCAGCGCTGCTGGCCGCCTCGGGCTCGGCAGGCGACGAGGCTTCCTGCCGAGTGAAGGCGAAACGCCCTGCCACCCAGCCCCACAGGCGCAGCGCCCCGCGGCCCAGCTCATCCATCACGCTGAACCAGGAGATCCCACTGAAAAGGGGAAAGCCGCAGAGCAGGGCCGCCAGCGCCAGCAGGCCGCTGCCGCCCACGCCTACCATGGGCAGCAGGGCCCCCACCAGGCCTTCACCGAGGATGCCCCCCGTGGAGTAGGGCAAGGGGCCCTCCGGACGATAGAAGTGCAGCGCGCCGAGGGTGGTGGTCCCCAGCAGCAGCAGGATCAGCCCACCGCCGCGCACCGCCAGCGCCGTGGCATCCCAGACCAGGCGAACCTGTCGGGAACGCAGCATCCGCCAGGCGGCAAAGCCCAGCATGCCCGGCCACCACAGGGCGCTGACGCCGAACAGCGAATAGAGTACATCGGCAAGCCAGGCGCCCACCGGGCCCATCCAGTTGGCCACTTCGGTCTCGGGGCCACTGCGCGACCAGCCGGGGTCGGCTCCCTCATAGCTGAACAGGGCCAGCAGCAGGAACACGCAGGCCGCCAGCAGCACGATCACCACACCCTCGCGCGCCGCTCCCTGCAGCTTCACCCCGAAGCGTTTCGCCGATTCCCTGGCGTTGGTCGCGCGATCTCGCCGCGACACGGTCTGCTTGTCGACACTCAACTGGTCATCCCCCTTGCGCCACGCCTGGCGCCTTGCGAATGCGTGGCGCCAATCATACCCGAGCGAAGGCGCCGCATCACAGTCGCCACGCCTTGAGCGATGGGGTCGCGGGCGGCACACTGCTCCTTCCACCGCAAGGATGCCGACGCCATGCTGCCCTGGCTGCCCCCCTCCCCCGTGCAGTTCCCCTCCGTGGACGAGGCGCTGCGCGACCCCGACGGCCTGCTGGCGGCCGGCGGGACACTCGCTCCCGAATGGCTGCTGGCCGCCTATCGTCGCGGCATCTTCCCCTGGTACAGCGACGACCAGCCGATCCTGTGGTGGAGCCCCGACCCGCGCATGGTGCTGTTCCCGAACGAGATTCGCGTACGTCGCAGCCTGGCCAAGCGTCTGCGCAACGGTGGCTTCACGGTGACCGCCAACCGCGCCTTCATCGACGTGACGGCGGCTTGCGCGGCACCCCGCGAGGGCCAGCCGGGTACCTGGATCAGCGACGAGATGCGCACCGCCTACGCTCGCCTGCACGCCATCGGCGCAGCCCATTCGGTGGAAGTCTGGCGAGACGGAAAACTGGTGGGCGGACTCTACGGCGTCGCCCTGGGACCGGTATTCTTCGGCGAGTCGATGTTCTCGCGGGTCGCCGACGCCTCCAAGATCGCCCTGGTGCGGCTGGCCAGCGCCATGTCAGCGGGCGGCGGACGGCTGATCGACTGCCAGATGCACACCCCTCACCTGGCCAGCCTGGGGGCTCGGGATATCGCCCGAAAAACGTTCATCGGCTATCTTGAAGAGTGGCTGGGTTGCCCCGGTGAAGGTGACTCATCGTCCCACCGCTGGACACCCGCCTGCTGGTCTTTTGAGCCCCTCGCCGGGCCTGCCAGCGATTCCGACTGACTGCCCTGTGCCAGGGAGAGCCGCCGTGAGCAGCAACACCCCCCGCCAGCCGACCCGGGACCTGCGTTTCTTCCTCACCGTGCCCCACGCCTGCAGCTATCTGGAGGGGCGCGAGGCCACCACGCTGTTCCTGGATCCCCAGGAGTCTCCTGGCCAGGGGGTCTATGACGCCCTGGCCCTGCTCGGCTTCCGGCGCAGCGGGCGCCATCTCTATCGCCCTCACTGCGAGGGCTGCAGCGCCTGCATCTCGGTACGCATCCCGGTGGCGGAGTTCACCCCCGACCGCACCCAGCGGCGCCTGGCCAGGCGCAACGCCGACCTGACCCTTCATCTGAGGCCGGCCATCTACGACCCCGAACACTATGCGCTCTATGCCCGGTACATCCGCACACGTCACGCCGATGGCGACATGTATCCACCGAGCCACGAGCAGTACCGCACCTTCCTGACCCTCGATCAGCCCTATGCTCGGCTGCTCGAATTCCGCCTCGCGGGTCGCCTGGTGGCGGTTGCCGCCTTCGACCAGCTCGAGCACGGCCTATCGGCGATCTACACCTTCTTCGATCCCGCCCCGGATCTGGAGCGGCGCTCCCTGGGTACCTACGCGGTGCTGAGCCTCGTCGACCTGGCGCGGCGTCGCGACTTGCCCCACGTCTACCTGGGCTACTGGATCCGTGAATGCCGCAAGATGGCCTACAAGCAGGCCTTCCAGCCGCTCGAGCGGCTGGAGGGCCGCCACTGGCGGCGACTGATTCCCGCGTGACGGTAACCGCCCTTTCTTTGCCTTGCAGGCCGGCATGCGGCACAATACCGCGCTATTCTTGTACCCAGGGGCCACGCTGGCCAGTGGGTCGTGATTAACCAACAGCGAGGAATCGCCTATATGGCACGTGAAGACCATATCGAGATGGAAGGCGTCATCGTCGACACCCTTCCCAACACCACCTTCCGCGTCGAACTCGAGAACGGACACGTGGTGACCGCGCATATCTCCGGCAAGATGCGCAAGAACTATATCCGCATCCTCACCGGCGACAAGGTCAAGGTCGAGCTGACTCCCTATGACCTGACCAAGGGTCGCATCGTCTACCGCTCCCGCTGATCCCGGCGGTCGAGCGACTCGACCTCCCCTGACGCCGACACGACAACGCCCCGTCTCTCGACAGGGCGCTGTGTCGTGGATGAGCGGCGGGCTGACGCCCGCCCGATCACGGTGCGTCGGCCATCTCCGACTCGGTCTCGAGGTGCAGTTCTCCCTCCTCCACGCTGACGTGGACCAACCCGCCGTGCTCGGAAAGCTCGCCGAACAGGATCATCTCCGCCAGCGGCTTCTTGAGCTTCTCCTGGATCAGGCGCGCCATGGGCCGAGCCCCCATGTCCGGATCGTACCCCTTCTCCGCCAGCCAGGCGCGGGCCTCCTCGTCCACGTCGAGCTGGACTCGCTTCTCGTCCAGCTGGGCCTGCAGCTCCACCAGGAACTTGTCGACCACGCTGCGCACCACCGAGGTCGGCAGGGAGTGGAACTGGATGATGCCGTCCAGGCGGTTGCGGAACTCCGGCGAGAAGGTCTTGCGGATCACCTCCATGGCGTCGGTGGAGTGATCCTGGGTCTGGAAGCCGATGGAGCGCCGCGTGGCCTGCTCGACCCCGGCATTGGAGGTCATGATCAGGATCACGTGGCGGAAATCCGCCTCGCGGCCGTTGTTGTCGGTGAGCCGGCCGTGGTCCATCACCTGCAGCAGCAGGTTGAAGACCTCGGGGTGCGCCTTCTCGATCTCATCGAGCAGCAGCACGCAGTGCGGCTGCTTGGTGATCGCCTCGGTCAACAGCCCACCCTGGTCGTAGCCGACGTAGCCGGGAGGGGCACCGATCAGGCGTGACACCGTGTGGCGCTCCATGTACTCCGACATGTCGAAGCGCACCAGCTCGATGCCCATGATGTGCGCGAGCTGGCGGGCCACCTCGGTCTTGCCCACCCCGGTCGGACCGGCGAATAGGAAGCTGCCCACCGGCTTGTCCGGCGCCTTGAGGCCGGCCCGCGACAGCTTGATCGCCGCCGACAGGCTGTCGATCGCCTCATCCTGGCCGAACACCAGCATCTTCAGGTCGCGATCGATATTGGCCAGCAGCTTGCGGTCGGAACTGGAGACGCTCTTCGGCGGAATCCGTGCGATGGAAGCGACCACCGCCTCGACCTGGTCGGTATCGATGGTATCGACACGCATCTCCGGCGGCAGCAGGCGCTGGTGGGCACCCGCCTCGTCGATCACGTCGATCGCCTTGTCTGGCAGGTGGCGGTCATTGATATAGCGATCCGCCAGGCGCGCCGCACTCTCCAGGGCACCATCGGTGTACTTGAGCTGGTGGTGCTCCTCGAAGCGCGAACGCAGACCCTTGAGGATGCGGATGGTGTCATCCACCGACGGCGCGGGGACGTCCACCTTCTGGAAGCGACGGGCCAGGGCGCGATCCTTCTCGAAGATGCCACGATACTCCTGGAAGGTCGTGGAGCCGATGCAACGCAGCTCGCCGGAAGAGAGCATCGGCTTGAGCAGGTTGGAGGCGTCCATCACCCCGCCGGAGGCGGCCCCGGCACCGATCACGGTATGTATCTCGTCGATGAAGAGGATGGCATTGGGCTGCTTGCGCAACTCGGCAAGCAGCGCCTTGAGACGCTTCTCGAAGTCACCGCGATACTTGGTGCCGGCCAGCAGCGCACCCATGTCCAGCGAGTAGACCACGGCGTCGCCGATCACCTCCGGCACATCCTCCTCGACGATACGCTTGGCCAGCCCCTCGGCGATGGCGGTCTTGCCCACGCCGGCCTCACCCACCAGCAGCGGGTTGTTCTTGCGCCGGCGGGCGAGGATCTGCACCACCCGCTCCAGCTCGTGCTCACGGCCGATCAGCGGGTCGATCTTGCCCATGCGGGCCTGCTCGTTAAGGTTGGTGGCATAACCGGTCAACGGGTTGGATGCTGTCTCGCCGCCCTCCTCGACCTCGTCGGAATCCGGCGACGAGGAGGATGGCGCCTGATCATGGCCGGACACCTTGGAGATGCCGTGGGCGATATAGTTGACGGCGTCGACACGCGCCACGTTCTGCTGCTTGAGGAAGTAGACCGCCTGGCTCTCCTGCTCGGAGAAGATCGCCACCAGCACGTTGGCACCGGTCACCTCGCTCTTGCCGGATGACTGCACGTGGAACACAGCACGCTGCAGCACGCGCTGGAAGCCCAGCGTGGGCTGGGTCTCGCGGTCGGCATGATCCTCGGGAATCAGCGGCGTGGTGGAGTTGATGAAGTCCTGCAGGTCGGACCGCAGCTTGTCGAGGTTGGCCCCGCAGGCGCGCAGCACATCGGCCGCCGAGGCGTTGTCGAGCAGCGCCAGCAGCAGGTGCTCCACGGTCATGAACTCATGGCGCTTGGAGCGCGCCACGGTGAAGGCCGTGTTCAGGGTCAGTTCAAGTTCTTTGCTCAGCATGGCAGTCCCCTTCTTGCCGCCCAGGGCATTGCGTCGGATCTTTCTCGGTCCGGCATCATCAACATCGGGTACAAACGCCACCGTTGCAAGCTCACTTACCAACGGCAGCCGATGGCACACCCGTCGCGACCATGTCCGGGGAGTCAGTCCGCCGCCTCGATATCCGAGAGCAGCGGATGCTGACACTCTCTAGCATATTGATTGACTTGATGACTTTTGGTTTCAGCGATGTCACGGGTAAAGATGCCACAGGTCGCCTTGCCCTGGGTATGCACCGTCAGCATCACCTGCACTGCGGTCTCGCTATCCAGGTGGAAGAAGGTCTGCAGCACCTCCACCACGAACTCCATGGGGGTGAAGTCATCGTTGTGCAACACCACCTTGTACATCGGCGGCGTCGCCAGTTGAGGATCGGCACTCTGTACCGCCAGGTCGCCGTCCTCCTCCCCCGGCGCCGGGGGGCGCGTCATGCCGCACACCACTTCATTTCTGAACATAGGGCCCACTTTCCATCTCGACAAGCCGGCAGCCATTCGAGCATCTCGACCGAGGTTGGACGTCGCGCTGCCGACAGGGTTCACCGCCCCGCTTGATATCGGGGCGATAACGTAAAGGCCCCCGCCCGCCGGATGGCGGACGGGGGCCCGGATCCCGCATCGCCACTTACATGTTGTCGGCGACTGCCTGACCGAACTCGGAGCACTTGAGCAGCTTGGCATCGTCCATCAGGCGATGGAAGTCATAGGTGACCTCGCCCCTGGAGATCGCCTTCTCCATGCCCTTGAGCACCAGGTCGGCGGCCTCGACCCACCCCATGTGGCGCAGCATCATCTCGGCGGAGAGGATCAGCGAGCCCGGGTTGACCTTGTCCTGGCCGGCGTACTTCGGCGCGGTGCCGTGGGTCGCCTCGAACATGGCAGTGGTATCGGAGATGTTGGCACCCGGCGCGATGCCGATGCCGCCCACCTCGGCCGCCAGGGCGTCGGAAAGATAGTCGCCGTTGAGGTTCAGGGTCGCGATCACATCGTACTCGGCCGGGCGCAGCAGGATCTGCTGCAGCATGGCGTCGGCGATCACGTCCTTGATGACGATTTCCTTGCCGGTCCTGGGGTTCTTCATGGTCATCCAGGGGCCACCGTCGAGCAGCTCGGCACCGAACTCCTCACGGGCCAGCTCGTAGCCCCAGTCCTTGAAGGCACCCTCGGTGAATTTCATGATGTTGCCCTTGTGCACCAGGGTCAGCGACTCGCGGTCGTTGTCGATGGTGTACTGCAGGGCCTGGCGAACCAGACGCTTGGTGCCCTCCACGGAGACCGGCTTGACACCGATACCGCAGTTCTCCGGGAAACGGATGTTGGTGACCCCCATCTCCTCACGGAAGAACTTGATGACCTTGTCGGCCTCCGGGGTGCCGGCCTTCCACTCGATGCCGGCATAGATGTCCTCGGAGTTCTCGCGGAAGATCACCATGTCGACGTCGGCGGGCTTCTTCACCGGGCTCGGCACGCCCTCGAACCAGCGCACCGGACGCTGACAGACGTAGAGGTCGAGCTTCTGGCGCAGGGCCACGTTCAGGGAGCGGATGCCACCGCCCACCGGGGTGGTCAGCGGCCCCTTGATGGAGACCACATAGTCCTTGACGGCTTCCAGGGTCTCTTCCGGCAGCCAGGTATCGGCATCATAGACCTGGGTGGCCTTCTCGCCGGCAAAGACCTCCATCCAGTGGATCTTGCGCTCGCCGTTGTAGGCCTTCTGCACGGCGGCGTCGATGGCGATCATCATCGCCGGGGTGACATCGACACCGATGCCGTCGCCCTCGATGAACGGGATGACCGGCTCGTTCGGCACGTTCAGAGTGTTGTCGGCGTTGGCGGTGATCTTCTGGCCGCCTTCGGGAACGACAATTTTCTGGAATCCCATTGAGAACTCCCCTGTAGTGGTGTGTTCATTGGAGCGCGAAGTATAGCATTGCCCGCCCCACCCGGCCCATGGCACCCCTTCGACATAACGCTAACGGCCCCCGCCCACCTGGTGGTGGACGGGGGCCGAAGGAACCTCCCTGGGGAGGGTACAACGCTCTGTAGCGCGATACTTCAGCCTTTGGCGACCAGCGCCAGGGCGTCATTCAGGGTCTTGCTGGGACGCATGACCGCACGGGCCAGCTCGGCGTCGGCATGGTAGTAACCCTTGATATCCACCGGCTGTCCCTGAACACCATTCAGCTCCTCGAGGATGGTCGCCTCGTTGGCCTCCAGGGTTTCGGCCAGACGCCCGAACAGCGCCTTGAGGTCGGCGTCCTCGTCCTGGGCGGCCAGCGCCTCTGCCCAGTACAGCGCCAGGTAGAAGTGGCTGCCGCGGTTGTCGATCTCGCCGACCTTGCGCGACGGTGACTTGTTCTCCTCGAGGAAGCGGCCGGTGGCCTTGTCCAGCGCATCCGCCAGCAGGGTAGCGCGCGTGTTGCCGAAGGTCTTGGCGAGATGCTCCAGGGAGGCGGTCATGGCCAGGAACTCGCCGAGGCTGTCCCAGCGCAGGTGGTTCTCCTCGAGCAGCTGCTGCACGTGCTTGGGCGCCGAGCCGCCGGCACCGGTCTCGAACAGGCCGCCACCCTCCATCAGGGGCACGATGGAGAGCATCTTGGCACTGGTACCGAGCTCGAGGATCGGGAACAGGTCGGTGAGGTAATCACGCAGGATGTTGCCGGTCACCGAGATGGTGTCGAGGCCACGGATCACACGCTCCAGGGTGTAACGCATGGCACGAACCTGGGACATGATCTGGATATCCAGGCCCTCGGTGTCGTGGTCCTTGAGGTAGGTGCGGACCTTCTTGATCAGCTCGTTCTCATGGGGGCGATAGGGGTCGAGCCAGAACACCGCCGGCATGCCGGAGTCGCGGCAACGGTTCACGGCGAGCTTGACCCAGTCGCGGATCGGCGCGTCCTTGACCTGGCACATCCGCCAGATATCGCCCTCCTCGACGGTCTGGGAGAGCAGCACCTCGCCGGTTTCCAGATCGGTGATATTGGCCACGCCCGCCTCCGGCACCTCGAAGGTCTTGTCGTGGGAGCCGTACTCCTCGGCCTTCTGGGCCATCAGACCGACGTTGGGCACGGTGCCCATGGTGGCGGGATCGAAGGCGCCATGCCACTTGCAGAAGTTGATCATCTCCTGGTAGATGCGGGCGAAGGTGGACTCCGGCATCACCGCCTTGACGTCCTTCATGCGGCCATCGGCGCCGTACATCTTGCCGCCGGCTCGGATCATGGCCGGCATCGAGGCGTCGACGATCACGTCGCTGGGCGAGTGGAAATTGGTGATGCCGCGTGCCGAGTCCACCATGGCCAGCTCCGGGCGCTCATCGTGGCAGGCGTGCAGGTCGCGGACGATCTCGTCACGCTGAGCCTCGGGCAGGGTATCAAGCTTCTCGTAGAGGTTGGCGATGCCGTTGTTGACGTCGACGCCCAGCTCATCGAACAGCGCGCCATGCTTCTCGAAGGCCTCCTTGTAGAACATCCGCACACAGTGGCCGAACACGATGGGGTGCGAGACCTTCATCATGGTGGCCTTGACGTGCAGGGAGAACATCACACCGGTCTTGCGGGCATCCTCGATCTCGCGCTCGTAGAAGTCGAGAAGCGCCTTCTTGCTCATGAACATGCTGTCGATGATCTCGCCTTCGAGCAGCGAGACCTCGGGCTTGAGCACCAGCGCTTGGCCGCTGTCGGTGATCAGCTCCATCTTCACCTTGCGGGCGCGGTCCAGGGTCATCGACTTCTCGCCATGGTAGAAGTCGCCGCCATGCATGTGGGAGACATGGGTGCGCGAGGCCTGGCTCCACTCGCCCATGTGGTGCGGGTACTTGCGGGCGTACTCCTTGACCGCCTTTGGCGCGCGACGGTCGGAGTTGCCCTCGCGCAGCACCGGGTTCACCGCGCTGCCCATGACCTTGGCAAAGCGCGCCTTGATGTCACGCTCCTCGTCGCTGCTCGGCTCGTCCGGGTAGTCCGGCAGCGGGTAGCCCTGGCCCTGCAGCTCCTTGATCGCCGCCCGCAGCTGCGGCATGGAGGCACTGATATTAGGCAGCTTGATGATGTTGGCCTCCGGCGTCTTGGTCAGGGCGCCCAGTTCGGCCAGGTGGTCCTCGACGCGCTGGCCTTCGGCCAGATAGTCGGGGAACAGAGAGAGGATCCGCGCCGCCAGGGAGATGTCGCGGGTCTCCACTTCGATGCCGGCAGCATCGGTGAAGGCGTCGATGATCGGCAGCAGCGAGTGGGTCGCCAGCGCAGGCGCTTCGTCGGTGAACGTGTAGATAATCTTCGGCGTTTTGGACATGTTGGCGTTGATCTCTCTGGTTGCTGCGGTAGCAAGAAACGGGATCGCTAGCGCGCTCACGATGACTGGAACGGGGGACCCCGGGGTGCTCCCCCCAAGTTATGATCCGGCGGGGATGCGCTCGGCACCGCGCCGCTGGCGGAGTCTCGGCAGGCCTTGTAATGACGATGCACTGCCGGCAAGCGGGCGCATTATACCAGCCACCCCGCCCCGGCGTATGCGCAATAAGGCTGACGCGCCCCTGCCATCCCGCCCGGCTTGCCGGTAAGCTTGCCCCATGAGCAACCTCTATCTGCTGCACAAGCCCTACCGCATGCTGTCCCAGTTCACCGACCGCGGGGACGGTGACAGGGGGCCGCGCGCCACCCTGGCCGATGTGATCGACGTGCCCGGCATCTACCCGGCCGGCCGCCTCGACCACGACTCGGAAGGACTGCTGCTGCTCAGCGACGACGGCGAACTGATCCATCGCATCAGCCACCCCCGCCACAAGCAGCCCAAGACCTATCGCGTTCAAGTAGAAGGCACCCCCGGGGAAGACGCCCTGCAGGCGCTGCGGGCAGGCGTCGAGCTCGGCGACGGCATGACACTCCCGGCCAAGGTGCGCCGGCTTGCGCAGAGCGGGCTGCCGGAACGCAACCCGCCCCTGGACCCCAGGCGCCACCCCGTGACCACCTGGTTGGAGCTGACCATCAGCGAGGGGCGCAATCGACAGGTAAGGCGCATGACCGCGCATGTGGGCCACCCGACCCTACGCCTGGTGCGGGTGGCTATCGGCCCCTGGCGGCTCGACGGGCTGGCCCCCGGGGAGTGGCGCCGCGAGACGCTGCACGCCCCCTCCGCCACCCGCCGCACGCAAGGGCCCCGCCGCGGGGCACCCGGCAAGAGACCCACCGACAAGCAAGGAGGCAGACGATGAGCCGCTGGCACCCCTATGTGACGGTGGCCTGCGTGGTAGAGCGCGCCGGCGCCTTCCTGATGGTGGAAGAGGAGCGCGGCGGCCCGCAGACGCTGTTCAACCAGCCCGCCGGCCATCTGGAGCCCGGCGAGCGCATCCGCGATGCCGCCCTGCGCGAGGTGGAGGAGGAGACCGCCTGGCGGGTCGGCATCAGCGACTATCTCGGCATGTACGTCTACCAGGCCCCCGACGGCAAGACCTTCCATAGCCACGCCTTCCTCGGCATGGCGCTGGCGCATATGGGCAATGATCTGGACCCGGCGATCCACGCCGTGCACTGGCTGACCCTGGAACAGATCGAGGCACTGGAGCGCGAGGGGCGCCTGAGAAGCTCCCTGGTGCTACGCCGCATCCGCGACGCCCTGGCCGGACGCTTCTACCCCATGGACGTGATTCACGAACGTTGAGCGCTCGGCGACCAGCGCCCGGATCATGTATAATCTCGCCCCATTTATGTCACACCGATTTCGAGGACGCCCATGACCGCCACCCCAGGCAAGGTGATCGTCGGCATGTCCGGCGGCGTCGACTCCTCCGTCTCCGCCCTGCTCCTGCTCGAGCAGGGCTATGACGTCGAGGGCCTGTTCATGAAGAACTGGGACGAGGACGACGGCACCGAATACTGCACCGCCAAGGAGGACCTGGCGGACGCCGAGGCCGTCTGCGAGAAGCTCGGCATCCGGCTGCACACCGCCAACTTCGCCGCCGAGTACTGGGACAACGTCTTCGAGCACTTCCTCGCCGAGTACCAGGCGGGACGCACGCCGAACCCGGACATCCTCTGCAACCGCGAGATCAAGTTCAAGGTGTTCCTGGAGTACGCCGAGATGCTCGGCGCGGAGAAGATCGCCACCGGCCACTATGTTCGTGAAGGACGGGTCCGCCAGGGGATCCGCGGCGAGGTCCGCCCGAGATTGCTCAAGGGGCTCGATCCCAACAAGGACCAGAGCTACTTCCTGCATGCCGTGCCCGAGGCCGCCATCGCCCGCACCCTCTTCCCGGTGGGCGAACTCGAGAAGCCCGAAGTGCGCGCCATCGCCGAGCGCCACGACCTGGTCACCGCACGCAAGAAGGACTCCACCGGCATCTGCTTCATCGGCGAGCGGCGCTTCCGCGACTTCCTGCAGCAGTACCTGCCCGCCCAGCCCGGGGTGATCGAGACCCCCGAGGGCGAGGTGATCGGCGAGCACATGGGACTGATGTACTACACCCTGGGCCAGCGCCAGGGGCTCGGCATCGGCGGGCTGCCCGACCATCCCGAGGCGCCCTGGTACGTGGCCGCCAAGGACCTCGAGCGCAACGTGCTCGTCGCCGTGCAGGGCAAGCACCACCCGCTGCTCTATACCGACAGCCTGGCCACCGAGGCCATGGAGTGGGTCGCCGGCGAGGCACCGCTGGCCGAGGGCCGCCTCACCGCCAAGACTCGCTACCGCCAGGCCGACGTGCCCTGCACCTTCCGCACCCGGCCGGACGGCGGCGTCGAGGTGGTCTTCGACGAACCCCAGCGTGCCGTCACCCCCGGTCAGTCGCTGGTCCTCTACGACGGCGAGATCTGCCTGGGCGGCGGTGTCATCCGCGAGACCTGGAACGCCGCGGAGGTGGCCGCATGACCGCCACCACGCCGATCCACCGCGTCCCCGACGACCCCACCACCCGCCAGGCCCTGGCCCTGGCCGGGGTCTTCCAGGCCGCCAGCCTGGTCGACGAACTGGCCCGCACCGGCCAGGTCGACCAGCGTGCCTGGGACACCCTGATCCGCGCCACTCTGGACACCAGTCCCGAGAGCTTCGAAGCGATCTATGGCGGTCACCCCAACAACCTGCGCCGGGGCCTCGAGGTACTCGAGGGTGTGATCGGTCGCAAGCAGGCAAACCCGGTGGTGCTGCGCTACGGCTTCACCCTGCTGCTGCTGATGAACAAGCTGCGCCAGAACACGGCGATGATGGATGCCCTGGGCGAGAAGCTGGCCCGTATCCAGGGCCAGGCCGAGCACTTCGGCGACACCCACGAGAACGTCATCGCCAGCCTGGGCGAGGCCTACCAGGAGACGCTTTCCACCTTCAAGACCCGTCTCGTGGTCCAGGGCGACCCCTCGCTGCTGCAGAGCCGCATGATGCCGGAGCGGGTACGTGCCTGCCTGCTGGCCGGCATTCGCTTCGCCCTGCTGTGGCACCAGCAGGGTGGCCGGCGCTGGAAGCTTATCGTCCAGCGTGGCGCCCTGAAGAAGTCCCTGGATCGGCTCGCCTGAGCCACCCTCCCCCTACGACGCTCAATGCCCTCATGAATCGGAACACGCCCATGCAAGCCCTGCCCCTCTCCGCCTTGACCGCCCTTTCTCCCGTCGACGGCCGCTACGGTACCAAGGCCGAGCGCCTGCGCGAGCACTTCAGCGAATTTGGCCTGATCCGCGCCCGCGTCATCGTCGAGGTCCGCTGGCTGCAGCGCCTGGCCGAGCAGTCCGGCATCACCGAGGTACCGCCGCTCTCTGCCCAGGCCACGGCCTTCCTCGAGGAGCTGATCCGCGACTTCTCGGTAGAGGACGCCGAGCGCGTCAAGACCATCGAGAGGACCACCAACCACGACGTCAAGGCAGTGGAGTACTTCCTCAAGGAGCGCATCGCCGAGGTGCCCGAGCTGCACGCCATCGGCGAGTTCGTGCACTTCGCCTGTACCAGCGAGGATATCAACAACCTCTCCCATGGGGTGATGTTGAGCGACGGCCTCGCATCCCTGCTGCCGACCATGCACGAGGTGGCCGATCAGATCGCTCGCCTGGCCCATAAGCATGCCGAGCTGCCGATGCTCTCGCGCACCCACGGCCAGACGGCGAGCCCCACCACCCTGGGCAAGGAGATGGCCAACGTCGCCTATCGACTGCGCCGTCAGCTGAAGCTGATCGAGGGTGTCGAGATACTGGGCAAGATCAATGGTGCGGTGGGCAACTACAACGCTCATCTGACCACCTATCCGGAAGTGGACTGGCAGGCCAACGCCCGCACCTTCGTCGAGGGCCTGGGCCTGACCTTCAACCCCTACACCACCCAGATCGAACCCCATGACTATATCGCCGAGCTGTTCGATGCGGTGTGTCGCTTCAACACCATTCTTGTCGACTTCGACCGCGACGTCTGGGGCTACATCTCGCTGGGCTACTTCAAGCAGAAGACCGTGGAGGGCGAGATCGGCTCCTCGACCATGCCCCACAAGGTCAACCCCATCGACTTCGAGAACTCCGAGGGCAACCTGGGGCTTGCCAACGCGATCCTCGACCACCTGGCCCAGAAGCTGCCGATCTCACGCTGGCAGCGCGACCTCACCGACTCCACGGTGCTCAGGAACCTGGGCGTGGGCCTGGCCTACGGCCTGATCGCCTACGAGGCCGCGCTCAAGGGCATCGGCAAGCTGGAGGCCAACCCGGCGCGCATCGCCGAGGACCTCGACGCCAGCTGGGAGGTGCTCGCCGAGCCGATCCAGACCGTGATGCGTCGCTACGGCATCGAGAAGCCCTATGAGAAGCTCAAGGAGCTGACGCGGGGCAAGCGCATCGACCAGGCCGGCTTTGCCGCCTTTATCGACACACTGGAGCTGCCCGCTTCCGTGAAGGCCGAACTCAAGGCACTGACCCCGGCCTGCTATATCGGTAATGCCGCCGAGCAGGCGAGAAGCCTATGAGTCCCGAGACCCCACTCACCATGCTCGGTGATCTCACCAGCGCTGAATTCCTGCGCGATTACTGGCAACAGAAGCCGGTGCTGATCCGCGGTGCCTTCCCCGACCTTGAGTGTCCGCTTTCCCCCGACGAGCTGGCCGGGCTGGCCTGCGAAGAGGGAGTCGAGGCTCGCCTGGTCGAGGAGCATGGCTATGACGAACAGGGCCGGGTGTGCCCCTGGCGAGTCAGCCATGGCCCCTTCAGTGAAGCGACCTTCGCCGCCCTGCCCGACCGTGACTGGTCCCTGCTGGTGCAGGCGGTGGACCACTACGTGCCCGAGGTGGCCGAACTGCTCGAGCGCTTCGCCTTCCTGCCCCGCTGGCGCCTCGACGACATCATGATCAGCTACGCCCCGCCGGGGGGCAGCGTCGGTCCCCACGTCGACCAGTATGACGTCTTCCTGCTCCAGGGCATGGGGAGCCGCCGCTGGCAGCTGGGCGGCCGGGTGCCCGACGATGCCGCGATCATCCCCGGCATCGACCTGCGCATCCTCGAGCGCTTCGAGGTGGAGGCCGGCGACGACTGGGTGCTGGAACCCGGCGACATGCTCTACCTGCCACCGGGCTGGGCCCACCACGGTGTCAGCCAGTCCGACGACTGCCTGACCCTCTCGGTGGGCTTCCGGGCCCCCTCGGCCGACGAGGCGATCGTCTCCTTCGCCGACTTCCTGGGTGACAAGCTCCCCGACTCGCTGCGCTACGCCGACGCCGGCATGGCCCCGCCCGTCGATCCCGGCGAGCTCGATGACGCCGCCGTCGAGCGCATGCGCCGTCTGATCCTCGACACCCTGGACGACCCCACCCGGCTCGCCCAGTGGTTCGGCCGGGTGATGACCCAGCCCAAGTACGCCGACCAGCTGGTGGCCAACGAGACGCCCACCGACCCGACGGACCTTGTCGCCGCACTACAGGCGGGCGAGGTGCTGGTGCGCACCCCGGGCTCCCGCTTCGCCTGGCATGCCCTGGGCGAGGGTCGCGCCACCCTGTTCGCCGATGGCGATGGCGCTGAGTGCGCGCTGCCACTGGCCCGGCTGATCGCCTCCCAGGCGGTGCTGGATGCCGAACTGCTGACCCACGAAGGGGCCGATGCACTGCTCGCCGCGCTGCTCGACGCCGGCAGCCTGGCCTGGGCGGATGAGCTCGAAGAGTAGCAAGGCGCAAGGCGCAAGGCGCAAGGCGCAAGGCGCAAGGCGCAAGGCGCAAGGCGCAAGGCGCAAGGAAATCATGATCCAACCGGGAGCTGCTTATCATGCAAAGGGATACCGTGGAGATTCGCGAGGGTAGCTGGGAGGCGCTCGGGGCCCAGGCCACCGAGATCCGCCACTTGGTCTTCATCGAGGAGCAGGGGGTCTCCCGGGAGGAGGAGTGGGACGGCCGTGATGGCGAGTGCCACCACTTCCTTGCCCTCCTGAATGGCCGGCCGGTGGGCACCGCCCGCCTGCTGCCGGATGCTCATATCGGACGGGTCGCGGTGCTCGCTGGGGCGCGCGGCCACGGCATCGGGGCGGCGCTGATGCACGCCGCCATCGAGGCCGCCCGCCGCCACGGCCACGCCGTCGTGGAACTCGCCTCCCAGACCCATGCCCTCGAATTCTACGCCCGGCTGGGCTTTGCGGCCCATGGCCCGGAGTTCCTCGACGCCGGCATACCGCACCGCAATATGCGCCTCCTGCTGGGCGACCGCTGAGCCACCCCTCCCACCTTCAAACGAAAAATCACTACAGGAAGTCCCCGCAGGGCGGCTTCCTGTAGTCGAGCTACAACCCTGCCTTACCCTAAGGGGCGATTGTTGTGTCCCGTCGCCATGCGCCATAGTGCTGATCAAGGCGAGTGAGCAAACACCTGTTTAAGGTTTTTTTCAGGCCTGTCTCATACAGATGTTTCAAATCCGCCAGTGTTCGACCAAGGCAGCAGAGACAGACCGCCTTCGATCGATGACCCTGATCTCACTTCGCAGGTGCAGCATCGAGAAGCACCGGCAAGCGACCAACACCCGAGCAATTTCCCTGAGAGAGGATGGCCCCATGTCATACCAGGAAGATATCAAGGCACTGTCCCAGCTTCGTGAAGCCATGCAGGGCAAGTGGGCAGACATCAGCCCCGAGAACGCCGCCCGCATGCGTGCCCAGAACCGTTTCAAGACTGGCCTGGACATCGCCAAGTACACCGCGAAGATCATGCGCGACGATATGGCGGCCTACGACGCCGACAGCGCCAAGTACACCCAGTCACTGGGCTGCTGGCACGGCTTCATCGGCCAGCAGAAGATGATCTCCATCAAGAAGCACTTCGGCACCACCAAGAGCCGCTACCTCTACCTCTCCGGCTGGATGGTCGCCGCCCTGCGTTCCGAGTTCGGCCCGCTGCCCGACCAGTCCATGCACGAGAAGACCGCCGTCTCCGGCCTGATCGAGGAGCTCTACACCTTCCTGCGCCAGGCCGACGCCTGGGAGCTCAACCACCTGTTCCGCGACCTGGAAGAGGCCCGTCAGGCCGGCGACAGCGCCAGGGTGACCGAGCTCGAGAAGGCGATCGACAACCACGAGACCCACATCGTGCCGATCATCGCCGACATCGACGCCGGTTTCGGCAACGCCGAGGCCACCTATCTGCTGGCCAAGCAGATGATCGAGGCGGGTGCCTGCTGCATCCAGATCGAGAACCAGGTCTCCGACGAGAAGCAGTGCGGCCACCAGGACGGCAAGGTCACCGTGCCCCACGAGGACTTCCTGGCCAAGATCAACGCCGTGCGCTACGCCTTCCTGGAACTCGGTATCGACGACGGCGTCATCGTTGCTCGCACCGACTCCCTGGGCGCCGGCCTGACCCAGAAGATCGCCGTGACCAACGAGCCGGGCGACCTGGGCGACCAGTACAACAGCTTCCTCGACGGCGACGTCATCGAGAAGGCCGAAGACATCAACAACGGTGACGTGGTCATCAAGCAGAACGGCAAGCTGGTCAAGGTCAAGCGCCTGGCCTCCGGCCTCTACCAGTTCAAGCCGGGTACCGGCGAGGACCGCGTGGTGCTGGACTGCATCACCAGCCTGCAGAATGGTGCCGACCTGATCTGGATCGAGACCGAGAAGCCCCATGTCGGCCAGATTGCCGGCATGGTGAACCGCATTCGCCAGGCGGTGCCCGACGCCAAGCTGGTCTACAACAACAGCCCGTCCTTCAACTGGACGCTGAACTTCCGTCAGCAGGTGTTCGATGCCTGGCAGCAAGAGGGCAAGGATGTCTCCGCCTACGATCGTGCCAAGCTGATGAGCCCAGAGTACGACGCCACCGACCTGGCCCGGCTGGCCGACGAGTGGACCCGCAACTTCCAGCGCGACGCCTCCCGCGATGCGGGCATCTTCCACCACCTGATCACCCTGCCCACCTACCACACCGCGGCACTCTCCACCGACACCCTGGCCAAGGGCTACTTCGGCGACGAGGGCATGCTGGCCTACGTGGAGGGCGTGCAACGCCGCGAGATCCGCGAAGGCATCGCCACCGTCCGTCACCAGGACATGGCCGGCTCCAACATCGGCGACGACCACAAGGAGTTCTTCCACGGCGATGCGGCTCTCAAGGCCGGTGGCAAGGACAACACCATGAACCAGTTCTGAGCATGGTGCCGCACTAGACGACTGGAACCTTGGGGAGGCTCACGCCTCCCCTTTTTTTGTGTGCGCAAATTCTATTACCGCCGGTGAATATCCACTTTTCTTGTCACCTTATCGGGCTAGAATGAACAGCAATCACCCGCCCGGTGCTGGCCAAGCATGGTGGTCCCGGGTAAACTTGAATTAACAAAACAGTGTTCGCTCACTCGACAGGAAGTCATCGAAGCCATGGCGCTCGGTGAACGCCCCAGGAGGTCAAGCATGATTCCCATGAAACGTCTTCTCCCCGTACTCGCCATCGGCGCCCTGACGCTGGCCGGCTGTGCCAACACCGCTTCCATGGGCGGCAACGTCTACAGCAGCAACCAGGTCGGTGCCGAACAGACCGTGCGCTTCGGCACCATCCAGGCCCTGCGCCAGGTGCAGGTCCAGGCCGACAGCCGTGCCGGCGGCATTGTCGGTACCGGCGGTGGTGCGGTGATCGGTGGCCTGCTGGGCAACCAGGTGGGCGGTGGCTCCGGGCGTACCCTGGCCACCGCCGCTGGCGTCATCGCCGGCAGCGTGGCTGGCAGCAAGATCGAGGAGTCCGCCAACCGGGTCAGTGCCTGGGAGATGGAGATCCGTCGTGACGACGGCATCGATATCGTGGTCGTGCAGAAGGCCGACCAGGCCTTCCAGGTCGGTCAGCGCGTGCGCCTGATCGGCAGTGGCAGCAATATCACCGTCGCCCCCTACTGAGGCACCGGCGCTCATCGCTGCCTGGTGATGAACTGGCAATGCCGGCTTGAAATGCCGGCATAAACAGAGAAAGGCCCGCGGAGAGATCCGCGGGCCTTTCGCATGGCGCATCGAATGGCCTGGCCAGTGGCCAGGCCAACGGCTCAGTGGAAATCCACCTTGCTCATCGCCCAGCCACCCAGCTTGACGGCGACCAGCACCAGGATGCCGACCACGATGGCGGTCATCAGAACGTCCACCGGACGCACCAGGGTGGTGGCACCGATCACGGCCAGGGCCAGGCTCCAGACCACGCTGTTGTTGCCACCGGTCTTCATCGCCTGGGGCAGGAGGCAATCCAGCGATGCACTCAGCGACGGCCAGCGCTTGAGCGAGAGAAACAGGATCGCTGCGAAGGCGATCAACCAGATCACGACTTGGGCCATGGGGGTCTCCAGGATTCGAGTGAGTGTCGTTGGAAGATTCGAGTGGACGCTAGGTTAGCCCCGGCACCGGGGCGACGCAACCATCCGAAGGTCGGCGCTGATGCGGGTGAACACGACTCAGGATGGTGGCGAAGATCCTGAAAATGCCCCATCGCCCCTGACAGGATGTGCCCGTCGCGTTACCATGCCCACGACATGCACTCACCGAAAGGTTCTTCAATAATGCAGATTGCGCAAAATTCCGTTGTCGCGTTCCACTACACCCTGACCAATGACGCAGGTGAAGTGCTGGACAGCTCGGAAGGCCGCGAGCCGCTGACCTACCTCCACGGCGCCGGCAACATCATTCCGGGCCTCGAGAAGGAGCTTGAGGGCCGCGCTGCCGGCGACAAGCTCAACGCCACCGTGACGCCCGCCGAGGGCTACGGCGAGAAGCAGGAGCAGCTGGTTCAGGAAGTGCCGCGTGACGCCTTCCAGGGTGTCGAGAGCATCGAGCCCGGAATGCAGTTCCAGGCCCAGACCCAGGGCGGCCCGCTGATGGTCACCGTGACCCAAGTCGGTGGCGACACCGTCACCGTCGATGGCAACCACCCGCTGGCAGGCCAGACCCTGAACTTCGACGTCGAGATCGCCTCGGTGCGCGAAGCCAGCGAGGAAGAGGTCGAGCACGGTCATGTGCACGGCGAGGGTGGCCACGAGCACTGAGTCACTCAGTGAGCGACACCGCATCGTGAAGGGGCAGCCGATTGGCTGCCTCTTTTACGTGTGCATGCCGGTGACGAGTCAGCTGGCGGCGGCACCCTCCGGACGCCGCCGCCACAGCCAGATGGCGATGGATAGCGTCACACCCAGCACCAGCCAGGAACCCAGTGCCACTCCCCTCCAGCCGCCCAGGTGCCAGAACGGCTCCAGCCAGAACACCCCGAGGCTGGCGCCGGTGTAGTAGAACACCAGATAGAGTGCCGAGGCGCTGCCCCGCGCCTGGCGCGCATGCCGCCCCACCCAGCTCGAGGCCATGGAGTGGGCCACGAAGAAGCCGAAGGCGTTGATGGTCAGTCCCACCAGGATCAGCGGCAGGCTGTCGGAGAGCGTCACCAGGGTGCCCGCCATGAAGATGGCGATGCCCATCATCATGCAGGCCGGCTGGGAGAGATGGCGCACCAGTCGCCCGGAGAGCGACGAGCCCAGGGTGCCGCCCAGGTAGGTGAGAAAGATCAGCCCCAGCAGGGTGGCACCGAGGTCGAAGGGCGGAGCCGCCAGGCGGAAGGTAATGTAGCTGTACTGGTTGATGAAGATCAGGAAGTTGAGCCCGCCGAGCAGGTACGCCGAGAGCAGGGTCGGGTTGCGCAGGTGGGCACCGAGATCCGCGACGGCGCCGGCCAGCTCGAAGCGGCGCGGCGTGAAGCCCCGCGACGGCGGCAGCAGCTTCCAGAATAGTACCACCCCTGCCAGGGTGATCAGCCCCACCGCCAGGAAGCCGGACGCGCTGCCGCCCAGCTCACCCATGCCACCGCCCACCACGCGCCCGCTGATCCCACCCAGGGTGTTGGCACCGATATAGAGGCCCACGGCGGCCAGCATGGCATCGGGCTCGAACTCGTCGCCCATCCAGGCGATGGCCACCGCCGGCAGGCCACCCAGCACGAAGCCCTGCAGGGTGCGCAGCGCCAGCAGGGTCTCGAAGTTGGGCGCCAGGGCCAGGGCAAGGGAGAGCAGTCCCGCCGCCAGCAGGCTGAGACGCATGATGCCGGCGCGGCCGATGGCATCCGACAGTGGCCCGAAGACAAGCAACGAGGCCGCCAGCGCCAGCGTGGCCAGCGACATCACCAGCCCCACCACCAGCGTCGAGACACCGTAGGCCTCGCGCAGGTCAGGCAGCAGCGGCTGCGGCGCATAGAGATTGATGAAGACCAGCAGCGAGCCCAGGCTCAATGCCAGGGTGGCTCGCCACCAGGCGGCGCTGCGTATGCGAATCATGACAGACCTTGAATGGCGGGCGCCCTGCCCCCTCAGGCGTCGACGTCGGCCTGCAGGCGCTGGGCCAGGTTGGTCGGCTCCAGGGCACGCCGAGCCTGCCAGTAGTGGCGACGCCAGTAGCTGTTGTCGAGCTTGGAGATCATCACCCCTCGCGAGGAGGAGGCGTGCAGGAAGCGCCCCTCGCCGACATAGATGCCGACGTGGCGGTAGGTGCCGGGCGGCCGGAAGAACACCAGATCGCCCGGGGCCAGCTCATCGCGTGCAACGGGACGCCCCTGGCTCACCTGCTCACCGGTGGTGCGCGGCAGGGAGAGCTGGAAGGTCTCCTCGAAGACATTCTGCACCAGAGCCGAACAGTCGACTCCTCCCCGGGAGGTACCGCCCAGGCGGTAGGGAGTGCCCACCCAGCGCTCGTGCTGGGCCAGCAGGGCCTGACGCACCAGCGCCGGCGGCGGATTGCCGAGACGACGTGCCTCGAGGATGGGGTTGTCCACCGGCGACATCATGGGGTCCCAGCCGCCGGGAAGGCCCGGCAAGTCACGGGCAAAATAGGGCTCCTCGGCGTCGAGGGAAGCGCGATCCCGCGACGTCGAGGCACAGCCGGCCAGCACGGCCAATGACACGACAACCAGCAGGGTACGGCACAAGGGGTTGACGACCATCCTGCAGCGACCTCTTCCCTGAGCCACGCCCGCCGGCATCGTGGATCCGGGGCGGGGAGCAACGCTGTGGCAGTGACGCCGGCCAAGGCCGGTAGCACTGCCGAAGCGGCCTGTCGGCGGCTCGAGTGATACGGGGCTCCCGACAGGTGGAGCCATGGCATATTCGGGAACGACTATAAACCAGCATCGCGGGGCTGGCGAGCCCCGCGCATCGCCTCAGTGCAGCAGCCGGGCGTCGCCCGGCAGGGTATCGATATGCATCGGCGCCCAGTGACGCGGCCGGGCACCGGGAAATTCCAGGCTGGCCCAGGGTCCCGCCAGGGGTGGCGCGGCACTGAGCCAGGCCACCAAGGCCTGACGAAGGCCCGCCAGGAAGCTCTCGCGCTCCGGGGTCTCCCCCATGAAGAAGGAGAAGCCGGCGTAGAAGCCGCGGGCGTAGGCATCCCAACCGGAGTAGTGGGACGCGGCCAGGCCGTGGGCTCGCTCCAGCACCCTGTCGAAGGCCGCCGACTCCAGCCAGCCCAGCTGGCGACCGGCGACCGCCAGGTCCACCGCCTGGGCCAGATCCCAGGCCGTGAGGTCGGTCTCGTTGCAGCCATCCTCGTTGTCGCGAACCCGCTGGAGACGCAGCAGGTGGGTGCGCTCCTCGTCACTGCACTCGCCGCTCTCCAGGGTGGCTATCTCAGAGGCGAGGCGGGCCGAATTGAGCGTGTAGGGGGCGTAGTTGATCTGGTACTCCTGGCGATCACCGTTCTCCAGCAGGAAGTCCAGGAACTCGCTGAGCTCCTCGGCGGAATGCAGGCCGTAGTGGCCATCGACCCACTCGCGGATGGCCACCGCCTCACGCTCGCTCTCGCGGTGCGGCACGCTCCAGGGCGGACTGTTGAGCGGCCCCACCAGTGATAGCGCGGTAAACTGCGAGAGCCTCGGGCGGGGGCCGGGCTCACGCCACTCGTCGACCCGCCAGTCGAGCCAGTGGAACAGGCTGCCCGGGTCCTCCAGGTGCCAGCGGATCTCCAGGGCGAGAGTCGGCTGGTCCTCCTCCGGGAGCAGCGAGTCCCAGCTGACCCAGGCCTCCAGCAGGCGTCGGGAATCGGGGTAGAAGCGACACAGGGAGCCGCGCAGCGCCTCGGCCAGGGCCTCCAGCCCGTCGACATCGAAGGCCTCGCTGTCGAAGGCCATCTGCAGGTAGAAGGCGTACTTCTCTGCCATATGGATGGTCGCCGCATGATGGCTGGCCCGGCGCAGGCCATCACGCTGGGCCAGCGCGGCAGGCTCCGCCACCCCGAAGGGCGTCTCGGCCGGCGGCAGGGCTCCGTGGGCCGCATCGGCAGCGAGCTGGTTCAGGTGATGCGCCTGGGCCGGCAGCCAGTAGCGTTCCAGTGCCGCGACTCCCTCTTCGGGATGCAGGTCGAGATTCTCGGCCAGAAAACCCAGCGCATCGTCACGGCGCGCCGCGCTCACTGCCACCGGTGGTCCCTGGCGCACGGCGAGCTCCGGCTCTCGCACCGAAGCCAGTGCCAGCACCCAGTGGCGAGGATCGGCACGCCAGCCTCGCATCGCCTCGCGGGCCGGTGCCAGCCGCTCCTCGTCGACCAGCCCCTGCAGCGGCACCCGCCAGGGGCTCAGCGGCGACTGCAGCAGCAGGCGCCAGTCGCTCTCGAACGCTCCCAGCAGGTCGCGCCCATCGAACAGGCTGCGTCCGCGCTGGTAGGCCCTCGCCAGGGCCGACCAGTCGCTGTAGCGGTGCTGGATCAGGTCGGCCGCATGCAGGGCGAAGGTTTCGGCCTCCTCGGCCTCGAGCCACCCCAGGCAGGCGCCCGCCCAGGCCAGGTCCACCAGGCGCAGCCAGTCCCAGGCGGCCCACTCCAGCGGCTCGCCCTGCTCCAGTAAGGCCAGCAGGGTGCGACCGTAGCGGCGCTCGTCCGCCTCCAGCCCAGCGCACCAGGCACGACGGGCATCGTGATCCAGGGCCAACAGCCGAGTGGCATCCAGGTCCCAGCCCTGGCGGTCGCCCTGAGCTCCCAACCAGAGCAGGACCCGCAGCAGGTCCTCGCGGCTGTGCACCCGCCAGTCCTCGGCGAGCCACTCGGCCAGGCCCGCCCAGTCGTGCTCGCCGGCGGGCAGGGCCAGCACCGGGGCAAAGCCGGCACGCAGCCGCCAGGCCGCCGCGCCACCGCCGCCGGGCCAGGGTGCCTCGGGACGATCATGCACCGCCAGCCACTCGCCGAGACGCTCCCAGGTGATTCCCTCCCCCTCGTGTTCGAGCACCGCCAGCGCCTCGCAGGCATCGGCGAAGCCATCATCGCCGCGCACCCAGCCATCGGCACTGCGCGCGCGGCGCAGCGCTTCCAGCCAGGCGTCCAGGTCGCGATGGTGGGCCACGACCTCGCCGGCCAGCCAGTGGGCCCAGGCGCGTGCCTGGGCCTCGTCCAGCCAGCCCGCGGCCGCGCCCAGGGCGGCCAGCTCGAGAGCCGCCAGCAGCCTGGCCGGGTCGGCATCGGCACCACCGGTGCCCAGTGACTCCAGCAACCGCCAGCCAAGCTCACCGCGATCGGGTACCGCCAGGATCGACAGTCGAGCACGGGCATCTTCCGGCTCCACGCTGAGCGGGTCGGGGTCGAAGGCCCAGTCACAGAGCACCAGCTGCTGGGCCCACCAGGCGTTCAGGAGATCGATCAATGCTCACCTCGATATCAGGTCGCAAGGGCCGCTCGCAGCGGCCGGAAGATGTCGACGTGGGAGTCGTCCGGCGTCAGTGACACTGGGCGCCGTGCTGTCAGGGGCCATGATTTCAGGCGCCATGATTTTAGGCGCCATATTGTAGCGGAAAGCATCGCCGGCGCCGATGACTGGCGCGATCTTTCATCCATCACCGTTAGCGGATGCCATCTGCTTGGCGCAGCGTTTTAAATAATGCACACTGCGTAAATTATGCCAACAACACCCCCGGAGGACCCATGCCAGAGCTGCCCGATATCCTGATCCCCAAGGCCTTCATCGCCGGCGAGTGGCGCGATGCCGAGACGCGCTTCGCCGTCACGGACCCCGCCAGCGGCGAGGTGCTCGCCGAGGTACCCGACCTGGGCGCCGACGCCACCCGCGACGCCGTGGCCGCCGCCGAAGCCGCCTGGCCTGCGTGGCGGAAGCGCACCGCCAAGGAGCGGGCCAACCTGCTGCGCGGCTGGTATGACGCCATCATGGACCATCAGGAGGCACTCGCCCGGCTGATGACCCGGGAGCAGGGGAAGCCGCTGACCGAGTCCCGGGGCGAGGTGGCCTACGGCGCCTCCTTCGTGGAGTTCTACGCCGAGGAGGCCAAGCGCGTGGCCGGCGAGACCCTGCCCAGCCACGGCGTCGACAAGCGCATCCTGGTGTTCCGCGAGCCCATCGGTGTGGTGGCGGCCATCACCCCCTGGAACTTCCCGCTGGCGATGATCACCCGCAAGTGCGCCCCGGCGCTGGCCGCCGGCTGCCCGGTGGTGATCAAGCCCGCCGAGGCCACGCCGCTTACCGCCCTGGCGCTGGCACGCCTGGCCGAGCTCGTCGGCTTCCCGGCCGGAGTGATCAACGTGGTCACCGCCAGTCGCCCGGCCGAGGTCGGCGAGGTGCTGACCAGCGACCCGCGAGTACGCAAGATCTCCTTCACCGGCTCCACCCCGGTGGGCAAGAAGCTGCTCGCCCAGTGCGCCGGCACCGTCAAGAAGGCCTCCATGGAGCTGGGCGGCAATGCGCCCTTCATCGTCTTCGACGACGCCGACCTGGACGCCGCCGTGGAGGGCGCCATCGCCTCCAAGTACCGCAACTCCGGGCAGACCTGCGTGTGCACCAATCGCCTGCTGGTGCAGGACGGCGTCTACGACGCCTTCGTGGAGAAGCTGGCCGCCCGGGTGGCCGAGCTCCGGGTGGGCAGTGGTCTCGAGGAGGGCGTGGCCCAGGGGCCGCTGATCAATGCCGCGGCGGTGGAGAAGGTCGAGGCGCACATCGCCGACGCCCTGGCCAAGGGGGGGCGCCTGGTCACCGGCGGCAAGCCCCACGCCCTGGGTGGCACCTTCTTCGAACCTACGGTGATTGCCGATGTCAGCGAGGAGATGCGGGTCGCCCGCGAGGAGACCTTCGGTCCCCTGGCACCGGTGTTCCGCTTCGCGACCGAGGAGCAGGCCATCGCCATGGCCAACGCTACCGAGTTCGGCCTCGCCGCCTATTTCTACGCCCGCGACTACCGTCGCATCTGGCATGTCATGGAAGGGCTGGAGTATGGCATGGTGGCGGTGAACGAGGGGATCCTCTCCACCGAGCTGGCCCCCTTCGGCGGCGTCAAGGAGTCAGGCCTCGGGCGCGAAGGCTCCCACCACGGCCTGGATGAATATACTGAACTAAAATATGTGTGTGTCGGCGGCCTGTAACGTCCGCCACTCAACCACCAGGAGGCAACATGACCAACGCTGAACTCAACGACCTGAAGAAGCGCTACGTCGCCAACGGCGCCGCCAGCCCCGCCACCCAGTTCGCCGACCGCGCCGAGAACGCCCTGATCTGGGATGCCGACGGCAACCGCATCATCGACTTCGCCGGCGGCATCGGCGTGCTCAATATCGGCCATCGCCACCCCAAGGTGGTCGAGGCGGTCAAGGCGCAGCTCGACAAGGTGATGCACACCTGCCAGACCGTGATGCCGTACGAGGGCTACGTGAAGGTGGCCGAGCAGCTCAGCAAGGTCACCCCGGTGCGCGGCCACGCCAAGGTGATGCTGGCCAACTCCGGCGCCGAGGCGCTGGAGAACGCCGTCAAGGTCGCGCGTGCCGCCACCGGCAAGAACAACGTGATCTGCTTCGACGGCGGCTACCACGGCCGCACCTTCATGACCATGGCCATGAACGGCAAGGTCGCCCCCTACGCCGCCGACTTCGGCAGCATGCCGGGCAACGTCTTCCGCGCGCCCTACCCGGTGCCCTACCACGGGGTCAGCGAGGATGAGGCCCTGCGCGGCCTGAAGATGGCGCTCAAGACCGACGCCAACCCCCGCGACACCGCGGCCATCGTGCTCGAGCCGGTGCTCGGCGAGGGCGGCTTCTACCCCGCCCCGGCCAGCTTCCTCAAGGCGATCCGCGAGATCTGCGACGAGCATGGCATGCTGATGATCATCGACGAGGTGCAGTCCGGCTTCGGCCGCACCGGCAAGATGTTCGCCATCGAGCACAGCGGTGTCGAGCCGGACATCATCACCATGGCCAAGAGCATGGCCGACGGCATGCCGATCTCCGCCGTGGTGGGTACCGACGTGCACATGGACGCCTCCGGGGCCAACTCCCTGGGCGGTACCTACACCGGTAGCCCGGTCTCCTGTGCCGCGGTGCTGGCGGTGCTGGACGTCTTCAAGGAGGAGAACATCCTCGAGAAGAGCCAGGCGCTGGGCGAGAAGCTCGGCAAGCGCTTCGAGAAGTGGCAGCAGCAGTTCGACTGCGTCGACAACGGCCGCCACATGGGCGCCATGGCCGCCATCGACCTGGTCTCCGACAAGGCCAAGCACACCCCGAATGCCGACCTGGCGGCGGCGCTTTGCAAGCGTGCCCGCGAGAAGGGGCTAATCCTGCTCTCCTGCGGCCTCTACGGCAACACCATCCGCTTCCTGATGCCCGTCACCATCGAGGACGAGGTGCTGGAAGAGGGCCTGGCCATCGTCGAGGAGTCCCTCAAGGAGCTGGTGGGCCAGCCCGCCACCGCCTGATCCCGGCGACCCCGCCCGACCTCACCGCCCGGCCACGTGCCGGGCGGTGCTCGTTTTGAACGCTCAGTATCTCCCTACTTGCATGGATAGCAGCCAGCCAGGAAGATAGCGGCGTCCACCGCGAGGCCATAGCGTGATACTCAGAACCCTCTCCCTGCTGCGCTCCCTGCAGGGCGCCAGCCACACCGCCGACGAGGCCCGCGCCAGCGTGCAGCAGGCCAGCGACTATCGCTGGCTGTGCGACCAGCTGCGCCACGGCACCGTGGTCGACGAGGCGGCGCGCCTCGCCGACGGCACCCCGGCGCTGGCCGTCGCCCTCGCCTACCCTGCCACCGCGAAGCGCCTGGCCGGGGGCAGCTGGCCCGAGCCCCCCGAGGCCCGCGAGCGCTGCCACGTGGCCGGCACCCACGCCTGTCGCGCCGCTGGCGCGCCGGCCTACCGCACCCTGGAGAGCCTCTCCCGGGGTGTCGCCGAAGGCGCCATCTCCATACTGCGCGACGCCGCACGTTTCCAGTATCTGCTGGAACGCGACGCCCTCGAGCTCGCCTGGCGGCGTCCGCAGCGACTGCCGACCGGCCTCGCCGCCGCCCTTCCCGAGTCATCCGGCGCCAGCGGCTGGTTCCTGCTCACGCTGCGCGTGCCCAGCACCACACCGCCTCCCCGCCTCACCGGGGCCTGGCTCGACGAACGCCTCGACCGCTACCGACGCATCCTGCCCAGGCCGGGCTGAGCCCGCGCCCGCCAGACTGTCACCGACGCGCCCAGGGTCCACCGATACGTGCGGGCTGCGACGGCGCAAGTAAGCTGCATGCCTGGGGTGACCCCTGCACCCCGAGCGGCAATTTGCCGCAATCCTGCTAGGCTGGAATAACGTAATACCCGAGCAAGGGACGACTCCGGCACCAAAACCACAAGCACAACAAGGGGCCGGCGCCAGCGGGAAGCTGGTGTCCGGTCCCGCCAGGAGCAGCGCCATGACAAAACTCCCCCCCGACACCAGGACTCGCGGCCTCCATGAGCTCTACGCCGAGGACCCCGAGGCAGCGGACCGCCTGCTGTGGAACCGCGAAGTCGACCCGGTGACCCGCCGCGGCTTCCTCAAGCGCTCGAGCCTGCTGGCCATGGCGGCCGCAGTGGGTGGCTCGATTCCCTTTGCCGACAAGATGCCTGGCGGCCTGATCCCGGCGGCCCTCGCCCAGAGCGAGGAGCCCTTCACCCTGGAGGGCAAGGAGGGACTGACCGTCCTCAACGACCGTCCGATCAATGCCGAGACCCCGGCCCACCTGCTCGATGACGACATCACCCCGGCGAAGTACATGTTCGTGCGCAACAACGGCATCCCTCCCGAGGTGGAGAGCATCGACGCCGACACCTGGGAGCTGGAGATCGGCGGGGAATCCTGCGAGAACCCACAGACCTTCACCATCGCCGACCTCAAGGAGAAGTTCGAGCATCATACCTACCAGCTCCAGGTAGAGTGCGGTGGCAACGGACGCAGCGAGTACGTGCCCTCGGCCAGCGGCAACCAGTGGACCACCGGCGCCGTGGCCTGCCCGACCTTCACCGGCGTGCGCCTGCGCGACGTGCTGGAGGCCTGCGGGATCAAGGACGATGCCGTCTATATCGGCTACTACGGCGCCGACCGTCATGCCAGCGGCGACCCTGGCAAGGACCCGATCTCGCGCGGCGTGCCCATGTCCAAGGCCCTGGAGGACGAGTCGCTCATCGCCTGGGCGATGAACGGTGAGGACATCCCCTACCTCAACGGCTACCCCCTGCGCGTCGTCTGCGGCGGCTGGCCGGGGTCGGTCTCCGGCAAGTGGCTCAAGCGCATCGTGATCCGCAACCAGAAGCACGATGGCACCAAGATGGGCGCCCCCTCCTACAGTGTGCCCAAGAACCCGGTCGCCCCGGGCAGCGTGGTGCCCAAAGAGGACTTCGTGACCATCGAGTCGATGCCGGTGAAGTCGCTGGTAACCTTCCCGAAGTCCGGGATCGACCACGCCCTCGGCGAGGCCATGGAGGTGCGCGGCCATGCCTGGGCCGGCGACCTGGCCGTGAAGGAGGTGCACGTCTCCATCGACTTCGGCGCCACCTGGCAGAAGGCCGAATTGAAGGAAGCCCCCAACCGCCTGGCCTGGCAGCGCTGGACCACCGCCGTGGAGTTCCCCGAGACCGGCTACTACGAGGTATGGGCCAGGGCCACCGACGAGGAGGGGCACTCCCAGCCCATGGTGGTGCCGGGCTGGAACCCCAAGGGCTACCTCAACAACGCCTGTCACCGCATCGCGGTCCAGGTGGCCTAGGCTTTGTCCGAAAACTCGAATTTGCTAATGTCACCTATGCCTCAGCAGCATAGGTGAACCATGGCAGGACGCTACGAGATCTCCGACAACGGCTGGGCCCTCATCGAGGACATCGTGTCGCCGCCACAAAGGACGGGGCGCCCCCGCCGTGATGACCGCCAGGTGCTGAACGGCATCTTCTGGATCCTCTGCTCAGGCGCCAAGTGGCGCGATCTGCCGGAGCGCTACGGTCCTTGGAAGACGGTCTATGACCGCTTCCGTCAGTGGCGAGACGATGGCACCTTCGAAGCCATCCTGGCGCGTCTCCAACTCCGCTTGCGAGAGGATGGCCTGATGGACCTGGACACTTGGATGATCGACTCAACGTCGATCCGCGCCACCCGTGCCGCCTCTGGAGGCGGCAAAAAGGGGGACACCAGGAGCCCGTAGACCATGCCCTGGGCCGCAGCCGTGGCGGTCTGACGACCAAGATCCACATGGTCTGTGATCGGCATGGATGGCCGCTGACCTTCACACTCTCTCCCGGTCAGGACTCGGATACACGGCACTTCATCCCGGCCATGGAACACGTTCATCTGCCTGGAAACAGGGGCAGGCCACGTAAGCGCTGTCGCTACATCGTGGCGGACAAGGGTTATGACAGCGACCCGCTTCGCCGCTACTGTGATAGGCACCGCATGAAGCCGATCATTGCCCGGCGCAAGATGAAGCGAAAACCGCGCCCTGGCGCCCCACGGGGCTTCGACAAGGTGCGCTATCGAGAACGCAACATCATCGAGCGCTGTTTCGGGTGGATTAAAGAACTGCGCCGCGTCTGCACCCGCTACGACAAGTTGGCCAGCAGCTTCAGAGCGATGGTATGCCTGGCCTGCATAGATCGCTGTCTACGTGCCGACTTTCCAGACAGAACCTAGGAGGTAGCCATGATGCGTTTCAAGAGGCTTATCAACCCGCTGCTGGGTGTCGCGATGCTCGGCTTGCCGCTGAGCGTCGCCGCCCAGGAGAGCGACCCCGATACCGGCCTGGTGATGGCCGAGGGCTGGGAGACGGTCCGCAGCAACTGCACCGCCTGCCACTCGGCCAATCTGGTGACCCAGAACAGCGGCACTCGCAACCACTGGGAGTACCTGATCCGCTGGATGCAGGAGACCCAGGGGCTGTGGGAGTTCCAGCCCGAGACGGAGGACACCATCCTCGACTACCTGGCCGAGTACTACGGTCCCAAGGAGGATACCCGCCGTCCGGCGCTACCGCGCACGCTGATGCCGGACAACCCCTACCCGACGGTCGCCGACTCCGGCTGACGCGCCATCCACACACCGAGGCATCCACAGGCCCCTTGCGAGGGGCCTGGTCGCGTTGGCACGTGGGCGGCCGAAGGTCAGGGAATCAGCACCGCCGCCCCGGAGAGGCGCCCAACGCGCAGGTCATCAAGCGCCTGGTTGGCCTGCGCCAGGGGGTAGGCGCGGGTCTCGGTACGAATCGGCACCCCGGGGGCCAGGGCCAGGAACTCCTCGCCGTCGCGACGGGTCAGGTTGGCCACCGACTTCACGCTGCGCTCCTCCCACAGCAGGCGGTAGGGAAAGCTCGGGATATCGGACATATGGATGCCACCGGAGACCACCACGCCACCGGGACGCACCTGGGCGAGTGCGGTGGGCACCAGATCGCCCACCGGGGCGAACAGCAGGGCGGCGTCGAGGGGTTCAGGCGGTACCTCGTCGCTGCCACCGGCCCACTCGGCGCCGAGGCGGCGGGCGAAGGCCTGGGCCTCGGCATCACCGGGTCGGGTAAAGGCGAAGACGCGCTGGCCTCGGGCGACGGCCAGCTGTGCCAGGATATGCGCCGCGGCGCCGAACCCGTAGATACCCAGGCGTTGGTTCGCCTCGCCGCCGGCCAGGCGCCAGGTGCGGTAGCCGATCAGTCCCGCGCAGAGCAGCGGTGCACACGCCTGGGCATCGTCGCCGTGCACGGGAAAGCAGTAGCGGGCATCGGCCACGCAATACTCGGCGTAGCCACCATCGCGGGTGTAGCCGGTGAACTCGGCGCGCTCGCAGAGGTTCTCCTCGCCGCGCCGGCAGGGGGCGCACTCGCCGCAGGTCCAGCCCAGCCAGGGCACCCCGACGCGCTGGCCGATCGCGAGTCCGCTCACCCCCTCCCCCAGTGCGGTGACCTCACCAACGATCTCATGGCCGGGCACCAGCGGCAGGCGAGGTTCGGTCAGCTCGCCATCCACCACGTGCAGGTCGGTACGGCACACGCCACAGGCCAGCACCCGCAGCTGGACCTCTCCGGCCCCCGGTCGAGGGCGCGGCAGGGTTTCCAGCACCAGCGGCTGGCCGGGGGCATGCAGGCGCATGGCGCGCATGGTCTCGCTCATCGGGCGTCTCCTGTCGGCTGTCATCGTGGGCTCAGCCGACAGGATAGCCGAGGCGTCAGGCGACGACCTTGACCTCGTACCCGGTGTACTTGCGCAGGTTGATCACACCGCTGTCCAGTATCAGGTACTGCCCCTTGAGGCCCAGCAGGGTGCCGGACACCTCCGGGCTCTTGTCGAGGTTATGGGAGACCACCTTGGTGGGATACTCGAGCACCGGATAGTCGAGAGCCACCGGTGTCTCGTCCAGCACGCGGATGGCATCCGCACCGAAGCGTTCACGCAGGTTGGCGAGGCCGGCCTCGAGGCGCGCCAGCAGGCGGTCCCGCTCGGCGGGCAGGTCGAGCGCTGCGGTCTCGCCCTTGAGCATGGCTCGCCAGTTGGTGCGGTCGGAGACCTCCTCCTTGAACAGCACCTCCACGAAGCCGGACTGCTGACGGGTATCCACGACCAGGACAGGCAGCGCCTGGACGGCGCCCTGGTCGAGCCAGCGGGTCGGCACCTGGGTGCCGCGGGTAATCCCCACCTTGAGGCCCGAGGCGTTGGCCAGATAGACGATATGCGGCTGGAAACAGTGTCGCTCGGCCCACTCCGGCTCTCGGCAGGTGCCCTCGAAGAAGTGGCAGGTCTCCGGCTTGACGATACAGGTATCGCACTGGGCGAGGCGCTTGAAGCAGGGGTAGCAGTAGCCCTGGGCGAAACTCTTCTTCGTCGCGCGGCCGCAGTGGGTGCAGGCGATGGCACCGCTCCAGGCAAGCGAGAGCGGCTTGCCAAGGCGTTCGTTGAGGTCAAGGCGCTGCTCGCCAGCGCGCAGGGTATAGCGGGCGGGCTCGCCGCCCTGCCCCGGAACGATGGCCATCTTGGTCAGGCAGCCCGTCACCTCGGCGGCCGCGGCAATGGACTCAGTCACGGCCGGCATCCTTGGCCAGGCCGGCCAGCGCGGGGTCGACATTCGCCCCGCTGCTGGCGCCGCCGCAGGTGCGCCGTTCGAGGTAGCCTACCCGCTCGCTCTCGGGCACATTGTTCTCCACCTCGAAACGCATCACTGCCTCGAGGCACAGCTCGGTCTGCTCGCGGGTCAGCATCCGGCCGTCGGGCCACTTGCGCAGGGACACCGCCTGCTTGAGGCTCGTGTAGATGGCCGGGGTCATCTGCTGGATCATGCGCTCGAAGGTCATATCGCTCATGGTTCATCTCTCTGTGTTCATACGCAATGCGGTGACGGCGAGATCAGCGCTGCCGGCGTGCCCGCCCGGAATAGTACCAGCCCATCACCAGGCCCACGACCAGGCCGCCCAGGTGTGCCTCATTGGCCACGTTGCCGAAGCCCACTGCACCGGCCATGTCGGTCATGGTGAAGAGCATCCAGCCGAGCATGAAGACCACCAGCATCTGGGGCACGAAGAAGCCGCTGCCCGGGGCGCGCCGCGACATCAGCCAGACATAGCCGAGCAGCGCGAAGTCCACGCCGGACATGCCGCCGAACAGCGCGGTTCCGGCGGCGTACTGGGCCAGGTTGGCACCGATCCCGGCGGCAAGCAGGATCGTCAGCATGCGCAGGCTGCCCTGCAGCGCCTCCACCTGGCGGCCGAAATACCACAGCCAGAGCATGTTGAAGATCAGGTGCATCCAGCCGAAATGCAGGAAGGCCGGCGACAGCAACCGCCACACCTGGCCCGACGCCAGCGCCTCCGTCAGGCTACCCACCGACAGGGTGCCGGCCGGGCTGATCCCCAGAGGCACGATGGCAAGCCCCGCAATCACCAGATCGCCGAACACCGCCATGGCGGCAAACACCAGCAGGCACAGGCCCAGGGTCGCCGCGGTGAGCGGCACCTGGCGCAGCACCGACAGCAGCGAGTCGGCATTGCCGGGACGCAGCGGCGGCGTCTCGACCGGCAGCGGCTCACCGCGCTGCCAGCGTCCCACCACCTCCACCATCGCCTCGTGCTGGGCCGGGTCGGCCAGCCACAGCAGCTGCCCCTCCGCCTCCTCGGTGATGCGATGGCCGATGCGCGCCGCCCACAGGGCGCGGCGCAACTCTCGGGTATCGGCGTCGGTGGGCAGCAGCATCACACGGTACATGGCATTACCTCGAGCGGAGGGAAGTGTCGACGGCAAGCGCTGGACGGACACGCATAAAAAATCCGGCGGAGGGTCCGCCGGACAAGAGCAAGGGATCATTCAAGGGAACACCTACTCAGATGGCGGATAGGGTCGGGAGTTCAGCCCCCGGCCCAGGAATTTTGTAACGGTTTGTATCAATCGAGATCGATCTCCCACGGCTGGGGACGCACCCGCTCTTCCCGGGGCACTCCCAGCCACACGAAGTGGTCGGCATCCAGGCGCGACTCGCCGCTCCATCGATAGGCCACCAGACGCCCGAACTTGACCGCGCTGTAGTCCAGGCAGGCGATATTGGGAGCCGGCAGCGCGGGAATGCCCTCGCACCAGTAATGCCCGATGAACAGCGGCGGCTCGTCGAGACCATAATGGCTCAGGCGAGCTCGCTCCTCCGCCGTCAAGGGACGCTGTTCGAGGTCCCCCGGCAGGTTGTCGGGCTGGAACACCACATCGCCCCAGGTCTCGGGCGCCCGTGCCCAGAAGTGGGCGCGGAAGCTGCGGCGGGTGAAGCCATCTCCGGAGTGGATGTCCACGCCCAGCGGCAGGGGGATCTGAGTGCCACGCGTCAGGCGATCGAGGATATGAAAGGCCCGGGTGCCGGGCGCCGTGGACTCGACCAGGAAGGCCTCGTCCATGCGGCCATTGGGACGCCGCCGATAGAGCTCGTCGACCAGCGGCTGGTCCCAACAGGCGTGCACCACGCGCAGACCATCGAGTTCCAGGCACAGCGGGATCTCCAGAAACCAGGCCAGGGCATCCTCCCACTCCTGGGGATGGTCCTGATACTGCTCCAGGGTCTCGCGAATGATGCGGTTGTTGCGTGGGGTATGCTCGCGCAGCCAGTCGCGCCCCAGTCCGGAGGGAGCACGCTGGCAGTAGGTCAGGGCATTGTATTCGTGATTGCCCATCACGATATGCGCCTCGCCCTCCTCCACCATGCGCCGGGCGATCTGCACCGCTAGCCGGATACGCGGCCCCCTGTCGACCAGGTCGCCGAGGAAGATCACCTTGCGCCGCGGATGGCGGTAGACCCCGCCGCGCTGGTGGTAGCCCAGCTTCTCCAGCAGCGCGGCCAGGGTGGCACCACAGCCGTGCACATCGCCGATCAGGTCATAGCCTTCGAGCCTCGCCCGCTTGTTCACGTCAATCTCCCAGGCGGTGGCTCCAGCCCAGCTTGCTGCGCAGGACCTCGTAGAAATTGTGTCCCACCGGATGCACCAGGTGCACCGTCTGGGGCTTGCGGCGAATCACCAGGACGTCGTCGGGCTTGGCCACCGCCCGGGTCTGGCCGTCGCAGCTGATATGCGGATAGGTCTGGTTGGTCTCGCCGATATGGATGCGGATCTCGCTTCCGGCATCCACCACGATGGGGCGACTCGACAGGGTGTGCGGAAACATCGGCACCAGAGTCAGCACATCCAGCCGCGGATGCATGATCGGCCCGCCGCCGGAGAGCGAATAGGCCGTGGAGCCGGTGGGGGTAGCGATGATCAGGCCGTCGCTGCGCTGGCTGTAGACGAACTGACCGTCGAGGAACAGCTCGAACTCGATCATGCGCACCGCCTTGCCGGGGTGCAGCACCACCTCGTTGAGGGCGTCGCCGCTGCCCATCAGGGTGTCGCCGCGGTAGAGCTCGGCATCGAGCAGGAAGCGCTCCTCTACCTCATAGCGCCCCTCGAGCACCTCACCCACCCGCTCCTCCAGCTCGTCGGGGGAGATATCGGTCAAGAATCCCAGCCGGCCACGATTGACACCAAGCACCAGGGTGCCGCTGTGACACAAGGTGCGAGCCGCGCCCAGCAGGCTGCCATCGCCGCCGACCACGATCACCAGGTCACACAGTTCGCCGAGCATGCGACGACTGGCCTCGGGGTGGCCATGGTCGAGCAGCACCGTGGCGGTACGATCCTCGACGATCACATGCAGGCCACGCTCATCGAGGAAGCGCATCAGCCGCTTGAGGGTCTCGACCACCTTGGCACTGCCCAGGCGGCCGATCAGGCCGATGTTGCGGAAGGGTGGCGTCTCGCGCCCCTCGGGTGTTCTCTGTTGGGATGGCATTCGGGGGCCTCTCGCATCGCAGCGGCTCATTATGGCGAGCGACCCGGTCCCGAGCAAACCGGACCTCAGGCCGCTTCCACCGAGCGCCGACGCACCCACCACTCGTTGAGCAGCAGGGCCGCCAGGATGATGGCGCCACCGAGCCCCAGGCGGGCGAGGTCGGCATCGCGGTTCCAGATCACCAGGTTGACCACCAGCCCGGCCGGAATCAGCGCGTTGTTCATGATCGCCAGCGCGCCGGCATCCACCCGCACGGCACCGAGGTTCCACAGGAAGTAGCCGAGACCCGAGGCCACCAGGCCCAGCCACAGCAACACCCCCCACTGCACGCCGGTGGTGGGCAGCGCGGCGGCGTTACCGAGGAATGCGAAGGCAGGTACCGCCACCAACAGGGCCCCTAGATAGAACCAGGCGAACACGCTGTGGCGCGGTAATGCGTCGGGAAGCTCGGCCGACAGCCGCCGGTAACCCACCTGCCCCAGGGCGAAACAGAGGTTGGCACCCTGTACCACCAGGAAGCCCAGCCAGAAGCCGCTGTCCACGTCGGCGTAGCGGATCACCGCGGCACCCAGCACCGCCAGCGCCGCGGTGGCCAGGTAGAAGGGGGTGAAGCGGCCGAACAGCGCATCGTCGAGCAGGGTGATATAGATCGGCGTGAAGATGGTGAACAGCAGCACCTCCGGCACCGACAGCAGCAGGAATGACTGGTAGAAGAACAGGTACATCACGCCCAGTTGCACCGCCCCGAGCCCCATCAGCAGCCAGCGCTGCCGTCCTCTCAACAGCCGTGGGCGCAGGAAGGGCAGGAAGACCAGTGCCGCCAGCCCGACACGCATCAGCACCGCAAAGTAGCTGTCCACCTGGCCGGCCAGGTAGACGCCGATCAGCGAGAAGGAGAACGCCCACAGGACGGTAACACCAACCAGGAAGCCCATCGGTAAACCTCAATTCAAAAGAAGGTTTACCAAGCTTACAGGGGGTACTACCCCACTGCCAAGAGGCTCGCACCTCAGGGGCTCGAGAGCCGTCGCCAGGCGTATACCACCCCGGGTATCCAGCCCAGCAGAGTCAATGCCACGGCGACCAGCACCCGGCGTGGGGACTGTCCGGCCAGGCCAAGGGCCAGGGGCGGCAGCAGGATCGCCAACATCCTGAACGCCAGGCGCACCCGTGGCGGTTCAGCGGGAGCCTGATCGGGCAACGGAGGCAAGGTACCACTGTCACCCACCTCGCGCCCCCGGGAAGGCACATGGCTCCTGACAGTGGCATCGTCGCGGGGGGCGCTGTCATGATCCAGGGCGCGGCGGTGGGCCTCACGGTCAATCTTCTGGGTGATCGACTCGGCACCCTCGGCCAGATCGTCGTGGTAGCGCTCCCACTCTTCCCAGTCATAAGGCGTGCCGGCCCGGGGGCGGTGATCGCCGGCCTCCCGGGCACGGGCCCAGGCCTTCTCTTCCAGGGTGTTGGGGCGTTCGCGGTCGCGTTCGCCGTCGATCCCCTGTCTGGCGAGGTATTCGCGTGCATCCATGGGCGGGCTCCGGAGGATCAAGGAATGGTGAGAACTTGGAGGGGGTGATGGCGTGCCGGGTTCCACAGACGCCGCCGAGCGTTGAAGCCGCCCGCCGGAGCGAGGCGGACAAGCCGCCATGGTCGGCTATGCTAAGGGCAAACCGGCACAAGGAGACCCTTCATGCCCAACAAGGCCCCCACCATCGTGCGTGAGATCATGTCACGCGACTGCTACCGGGTCACCGGCAAGACCTCGGTCTCGACGCTGGCCGAAGGCCTCTCGCTGCACCGGCTGCCCGGCGTCCCGGTGGTCGACGACCACGACCACCTGATCGGCTTCATCTCCGAGCAGGACGTGATGGGCAAGGTGCTGGAGAGTGCCTACCTCAACGACGAACCACCGCTGGTCAGCGACCTGATGCGCCACGAGGTGCTCTCGGTATCCCCCACCAAGAGCATCACCGACCTGGCCCAGGAGATGCTCGGCAACAAGCCCAAGGTCTACCCGGTCGTGGAGCAGAACCGGCTGGTGGGCATCGTGACCCGCCGCGACGTGCTCAACGCCATCCTGCGCATGCGCCACCGCTGAGCGGCGACGACCTCGCCCCTCCCTCACTTGCTCGCCCCGTCAGTCGACGGGGCGAGCGCGTTGTCGCCACCCGCCAGGCCCTGACTCGTCTCCCGAAAAAAAGAAGGTTCTTCGCAGACTGGCGTGAAAACGAAGTACTCTTAGGCGACGGCGGGATAGAGAAACGGCGGTAAATCCGAG
>NZ_WUTT01000001.1:2693861-2800704 GCF_009902005.1 Halomonas alimentaria
GCCTATGGGTACCGCGACACGGAATACTTCTTCCTGAAGATCCGTGCCGCGTTTCCCGGCAAAATGCGATGAACCATTTTTCTTCCAGCTTCAAGCTTCCAGGCGCGAAGCGCCGCTCTTCAAGCTTCTGGCCCGGCGAAGCCGGGTCAGGGAAGGAGGATGGTGGAGCCGGTGGTCTGACGGCCCTGCAGGGCGTCCTGGGCCTTGCCCGCCTCGGCGAGCGGGTAACGGCTCGAGATATCGACCTTCACCTTGCCGCTCTCGAGCATCTCGAAGAGCTCGGCGGCCATCGCCTCCAGGCGCTCGCGGGTGTCGGCATAACCGTTGAGGCTGGGACGCGTGGTGTAGAGCGAGCCCTTCTGGTTGAGGATCCCCAGGTTGACGCCTTCCACGGCGCCGGAGGCGTTGCCGAAGCTGACCATCAGCGAGCGTGGCTTGAGGCAGTCCAGGGAGGTCTCCCAGGTATCCTTGCCCACCGAGTCGTAGACCACGTCGCACATCGCGCCGTCGGTCAGCTCGCGCACCCGCTCGACCACATCCTCCTTGGTATAGTCGATGGTCGCCCAGGCGCCGTTCTTCTCGGCCAGCGCCGCCTTCTCCGGCGAGCTGACGGTGCCGATCAGCCTGACGCCCAGCGCCCTGGCCCACTGGCAGGCGATGGAACCCACCCCACCGGCGGCGGCATGCCAGAGGATGGTCTCGCCGGCCTCGACCCGGTGGGTCTGGCGCATCAGGTACTGCACGGTCAGGCCCTTGAGCATGCTCGCCGCGGCGGTCTCGAAGTCGATACCGTCGGGCAGCACCACCACCTTGTCGGCGGGCAGGGTGTGCAGCTCGGCGTAGGCGCCCAGGGGGCCCTGGGCGTAGGCGACGCGATCGCCCGGCTTGAGGTGGGTCACTCCATCGCCCACGGCGTCGACCACGCCGGCCGCCTCGGTGCCCAGCCCGGAGGGGAGCGAGGGTGCCGGGTAGAGGCCGGTGCGGAAGTAGATGTCGATGAAGTTGAGGCCGACGGCACGGTTGGCGACCCTCACCTCGCCGGGGCCCGGCTCCGCCGGGGTGACGTCGACGAGTTCGAGGACCTCGGAGCCGCCGGTACGGGCAAACTGGATACGCTTGGCCATGAAGGTGTTTCCTTGTGCTGCCTGCTGGATGAGCCCACCAGTCAAGCGCCATGGCCCGGCAGGGTCAAGTCACCCCGCCTTTACAGCGTGGCAGGAAAGGCTTCCAGGCCACGGATAAAACGCGCCTTGTAGTCATCGAACTGCTGGCGGTCCTGCTTGAAGGACTGGATCACCGCCGCCTCGTCGAAGGTCAGCGCCCGAGGCAGGTCCTCGAGGGAGCTGGCCGGATGCCGGGGCCCCAGCCCGATGCGCACCCCGGCCTTGCCGTCCAGCCAGCGCGAGATGCCCGCCTCGCGAAAGCGTGCCTCCTGCTCGGCGTCCCGGGCATCGACACGCAGGGGCGCCTTCTGCGCCAGCTCGGCCACCAGCCTCTCGGCGGGTCTGGCCACGCCCGGCGGCTCCTGATCGAGTTCGGCCAGCAGCATCACGGTCATGCTGCTGCCACGCTCGTCGAGCACCAGCAGTGCCAGCGCCACCGGGCGTGAATGATCATCCACCAGCGCCAGCACCCTGGCTGCCTCCTGCTCGATCAGCACCCCCAGGGTACCGGCGAAGGTCGCCAGCGGCCGCAGTCCCGCCTCATGGCCATAGGATTCGGCACACAGCCGGGCCAGGCAGGCCTCGCGCTGCCCGGGATTCTTGATATGCACGACTCTCATCTCGCTCTCCTCGCATCGTGGGTACCGCTACCACCGGGGCCCAAAATCGCGCAGCCTACCATATCCAGGCCAGGGTGGATGGCGCTACGCTACCGGAAGGTTCCTCGCCGCCAGTGACGGCGCCTCGCTGACCAGGATGACGGCCCATGCCCCACCCCGACATTTCGCTTCCCCGCCTGATCGCCCACCGCGGCCTCTCCGCCCATGCCCCGGAGAATACCCTGGCCGCCGTGCGCGCCGCCCACGCCACCGGCTGCACCTGGGTCGAGCTGGATGTGCAGCTGCTGGGCGATGGCACCCCGGTCATCTGGCACGATGCCGGGGTGCGCCGCTGCTCGGACGCCAGCGGCCGACTCGCCGACCTGGACCTGCCCACGGCCCGCCGGCTCGACGTGGGGGCCTGGTTCGGCGACGCCTTCCGTGGCGAGCGCATCGCTACCCTGGCCGAGATGCTCAAGCTGATCGACGAGTGCGGGATGGGCCTCAACCTGGAGCTCAAGGTCAACCGCGGGCGCAGTGCCGCGGCGCTGGTCGAGGAGGCGGTACCCGCCGCCCTAGATGCCCTGCCGCCGGAGCGGCTGATCATCTCCTCCTTCAATGACGACGCCCTGGCCTGCACCCGCGAGCTGGCGCCCGCCTCACGGCTCGCGCTGGGTGTGCTCTTCGAGGGGATCGGTCGTGGCTGGCGGAGTCGCTGCACGGAGCTGGAGGCATTCAGCGTCCATGCCGACTGGCGTCGCCTGAGCCGGCGCGGGACCACGGCGGTCAAGGATGACGGCTACGCCCTGCTCTGCTACACGCCCAACGACCCGGCTGCCTTCGCCCACCTGTGGCAGTGGGGCGTGGATGCCGCGATCAGCGACGATCCGAGCCGCTTCATCTCTCACCTGCCCTGACTCTGCGCCGCGATCCTCCAACACGACGACGGGCCGCCCTTGGGCGGCCCGTCGTGGCTCGAACGCGGCCCAATCAGCGTGTGACGGGCTCAGGCTCCTCGCTTTCCACCGCCATGTCATCCTCGACATGGATCGGCTCCTGCTCTTCGGCCTCGCGGGCGCCCCGCAGGCGGTGCTCGACCATGAAGTAGAGCACCAGGCCGACGCCCAGGCCCCAGGCGGCACCGTGGGTGGCCAGCACCACGCCCATGATCCCGGCCACGCCCATGGCGGTGGCGTTCTTGATCTGCTCGACGGCCACGGCGATGCACAGGTAGCCGGTGATCAGCAGGGTGATGGAGAGCGCGATGGGCAGCACCGGACGGAACAGGGTGATCAGCGGCAGCATGAACAGGGCCAGGAAGCCGATGATCCAGAACACCGAGGCACCACCGTAGATGGTATCCATCGCCTTGCGCCCATACCGGTAGCGCTCGGCCACGGTGGCCATGGCACCGGTGAACAGCGGTCCGGCCAGGCCCGGATAGGGGGCCAGCAGCGAGTGCATCAGGTTGCGCAGGCCGGTGATCAGGTGGACCCGGTCCACGTTGACCTCGATCTGCTCATCGGGGCGCAGGTGATCGACGCGCTTGATCAGGCTCTGGCCGACGATGATGTCGCCGAAGGCGATGATATAGGCGATGATCGCGGTGGGGATCGCGGCAATCAGCAGTTCGATGCCGGGCAGCCCCACCGTGAAGGGCAGGTAGGCCCAGATGCCGCTGAAGTCCGGAACGGCCACGCCCCACTCAACGGTGGGCAGCGGATACTCGCCCATGCCCCAGCCAATGGCCATGGTCACCAGCATGCCGGGAACCATGCCGTAGGCGGCGATGTTGCGCGCCCAGCGATACTTCTCGGTGAGGTCGCGGAAGGAGAGCGAGAACAGCACGTAGAGGGTCACCAGGCCACCGATGCCCAGCGAGATCGGCGTGTTGTAGAGACGCCCCCCTTCGCTGATCTCGCCGCTGATGGCGGCGATGCCGGCGCCCAGCAGGATGCCCGCCTTGATCGAGTCAGGCACGTTGTTGACCAGCTTCGAGCCGAGTCGAGTGACCGCCATGATCAGGAAGATCGCGGTCACTACCAGCTGCAGCGCGACCATGGCGCGAATCGCTTCCGGGCCGGGCGTGAAGTCGCTCAGGAACAGCAGCACCACCGGAATCGCCGGGGTAATCCAGCCGGCGATGAAGGGCACCCCCAGCAGCGGCGGCAGCATGAAGCCGACCCCGCACACCACCACATAGGCCAGCGCCACCTCGTAGGGAAGCCCCAGGTACTGCTCGAGCAGCGGGATCATGCCCATGGCGATGACGAACATCACCAGCGCCTGGATGGTCTCGGGAATCTCCCAGCGGAAATGGATGAAGGGCAGGCGGAGCTTGAAGGGGCCCAGCGGCCAGTAGGGGTGTTCCTCACCGTGTTCACGTTTCAGCAGCACGTCGTATCCTCATGATTTCTGGTTATTCACCTGTGGGTCCTCTCGTCGTTGTTGTTATGGTCATGGGGTTTTACGTGCATGCTGCAGTTGCGAACATTCGACTTTGGGTCAGAGCCACAGGTGGGGATATCGCCGAGATTGTCGACAGAAATCCGCGACAACGATGGCTTGTCGACGGATAACGGCGTGTTAGACGCAAATAGGCGCCATTTCTGTCGACAGAAATGGCGCCTATCCGGCAGGTGACGTTGACGTAAACTTTAGTCCTGCTCGACCTTGGTCACCCCTTCTTCACCTTGCTGATCACCCACAGCAGGATCACCGCGCCGACCACGGCACTGAACAGCGAGCCCAGGAAGCCTCCGGTGCCCATGCCGAGGATCTGCTGAAAGATGAAGCCACCGATCACCGCGCCGACCACGCCGACGCCGATGTTGCCGAGGATGCCGAAGCCCCCTCCCCGCATGATATGGCCAGCGATCCAGCCGGCCAGCCCGCCGATGATCAACCAGGCGATGATTCCCATGGTGCCTCCTGTTTTCGTGGATAGGATGAGGAACGTGACATGGTGAAGATGCTAGAAGGAGGAGCCCGGCTGCGCCAGGAACGCCAGCTCCGCCGGAGTGGAAACCCGGCCGAGGATGGCGTTGCGATGCGGATAGCGTCCGAAACGCAGGATGATGTCGCGATGGCGATGCTCGAAACGCAGGTTTTCCTCGAGCCCCGGCTGAGTGAACAGCCGCAGTGCCTGCTCGTGGATCGCCGCCGACTCGCTGTGCATGAAGGGCATGTAGAGAAAGGCCCGCCACGCCGGTGGCAATGCCGCATCGTCGCCGCGGGCCACCGCCTCCTGAGCGAGCCCCAGGGCCAGCGGGTCGGCCGCGAAGGCGTCAGGCGTGTCGCGATGGACGTTACGCGAGAACTGGTCGAGCACGATCACCTCGGCGAGGCGACCCTCCGGGGTCTCGCGCCAGCCCCACAGCTCGGCGCGTCGGGCCGCCTCCAGGCAGGCAGCGAATCGCTCGGCGATCTCGGCGTCCAGCGCCGGATCCTTGCGAAACCACTGCGCCGCCTCGAGCTCGTCGAACCAGAAGCTCAGTACCTCGTCCGGCGTCGTCATCTTCACCTCCCTGTCCGCTGCCGCTGGGCCCGCTCTCCTGATACCATCCCCGGCGAGACACCACAAGCGAGGAGCGGCATCGCATGAATCCCGACCCCATCTGGTCGATGATCACCTACGTCTTCAACATCCTCGGCATGCTGGTCTGCCTCGGCGGCCTGACCCTGGCCCACACCACTCGCCATGTCTGGCCGGGGCGGGTGATAGCCGGCGCAGGATTCCTGCTGGCCGCCTCACCGACCCTCTACGGCCTCATCACCGGCTGACGGAGCCCACTGCATGCGCCAGCCCCTCGCCCGTGAACTCCAGGACCTGCTCGAGCGTGGCCGCGACCGTCAGCTGCGCCTGGCCGTCACCGGCCTCTCCCGCTCGGGCAAGACCGCCTTCCTTACCTCCCTGGTCAACCAGCTGCGCCATGCCGGCCTGGAGGCGCACCTGGACCTGCTGCCCGCCGCCAGGGAAGGCCGTCTGCTGGGAGCCCGTCGCGTCAACCAGCAGGACCTCGGCGTGCCGCGCTTTCCCTATGACCAGGCTATGGCGGCGCTGTCGGCGACGCCGCCGCGCTGGCCGGAGCCCACCCGAGGCATCAGCGAGCTGCGCCTGGCAATCCGCTATCGCCCGGCACGACGCGGCCTGCTCGGTGGCGATTCCCGCCAGCTGACTCTGGACCTCTTCGACTACCCGGGTGAGTGGTTGCTCGACCTGCCGCTGCTGGGGCTCGACTACCCCGGCTGGTGTGCGCGCCAGCGCGCCCTGGAGGGGCGACAGCGGGCATCCCACTTCAGCGCCTGGCAGGCCGCGGTCGCCAGGCTCGACCCCGCCGCCGAGGCCGACGAGGCGCAGCTGGCCGAGGTCGCCGACCACTTCGCCGCGGGACTGCGCGGCGCCCGGGAGGCAGGCTTCGCCGACCTGCAGCCGGGCCGCTTCCTGCTGCCGGGGGACCTCTCGGGTGCGCCGGTGCTGCAGTTCTTCCCGCTGCCCGGTGTCGCCGAGGCGGATCCCGAGACGCTGGCCGCTCTGCCCGATTCGAGCAACTACGCTACCCTGGCGCGACGCTTCCGCTACTACCAGCAGCATATCGTGCGTCCCTTCTACCGCGACCACTTCCGACGCTTCGATCGCCAGATCGTGCTGGTGGACCTGCTGGGGGCGCTGAACGCCGGGCCCGAACGCTTCCAGGACCTCTCCCGGGCGCTCGCCAACCTGATGCAGAGCTTCGATTACGGCCAGCGCAGCCTGCTCTCGCGGCTGTTCGCCCCGCGCATCGACCGCCTGGCCATCGCCGCCACCAAGGCCGACCATGTGACACCGGAGCAGCATCCCCGCCTGGTGGCACTGCTCGAGGCGCTTCTTGCCGAGCCGCTCAAGGACCTGCGCTATGCCGATGTCCCGGTGCGCGCGCTGTCGCTGGCGGCGATCCGTTCCAGCGAATCACGCGAGGTCGAGACCCAGGGGCGGCGCACGCCGGCACTGCGCGGCACCGACCTCGACGGCGAGCCGCTGCTGATGTATCCGGGCGAGGTACCGGAACGGCTCCCCGACGACGCCTTCTGGGCCCGCCAGGGCTTCGACTTCCCGGCCTTCCGCCCGCTCCCCCTGGAGAGTGGGGCCCTGCCCCATATCCGCATGGATGCCGCCCTCGACTGGCTGATCGGAGACAAGCTGACGTGAGCACGCCCCGCGACCCCCGCCCCGGTCGGCACTTCACCCCCGAGGAGCCGGCCCCGGCCTCCACGGCAGCCGACCCGCGCCCACCCCGGGCCTTCGCTCCCGATCTGCCGAGCCAGGCGCTGACACCGAGCGAGGAGCCGGCCGAGCCAGCGCTTGCGGCCAGCCTGGGCCGGCCACGCCGACGCCGCTGGGGGCTGCTCATGCTGCTGGGCGGTAGCCTCGGGCTGGGCGCGGTCGAGGCCGGCACCACCCTCTACGCCGCCGGCCTGGGCGGTGACTGGCTGGCCGGCGCCTGGAGCCTGCTGCTGCTGCTCGCCCTGGCACTGGGCGGAGGTGCCCTCGGCCGCGAGCTGTGGCGCCTGCGCCGGCTGCGTCGCCACGATCGGCTGCGCGAGCGACTGGGCGATCTCTCCGCGGCCTCCCGCCGCGAGGCCGATGCCACCGCCGAGGCCCTGCGTCGTGCCCTGGACCTGGAGACCGACCACCCTCATTGGCAGGCCTTCCTGGCCGCGAGACAGCCTCATCACGGCGGAGCCGAGCTCCATACCCTGCTCGACCATCACCTGCTGGCCCCCAGAGATCGAGCGGCTCGCCGCCTGGTGTCGCGGATGTCCGGCGAGACCGCGGTGATGGTGGCGGTGAGCCCGCTTACCCTGGTCGACATGGCGCTGGTGGCCTGGCGCAGCCTGGCCATGGTCGATCGCCTGTGCCGGCTCTACGGCCTGGAACTGGGCTATGCGGCGCGGCTACGCCTGCTGCGCGAGGTATTGCGCCAGATGGCCTTCGCCGGGGCCACCGAGATGGCCGGCGACGCCGGCATGGAGATGCTCTCGATGAACCTCGCCGGACGCCTCTCCACCCGGGCCGCCCAGGGCCTGGGTATCGGCCTGACCAGCGCCCGGCTGGGGCTGCGCACCCAGCGCCTGACCCGCCCGCTGCCCTTCCGCGCGGACCAGGCCCCGCGCCTGGCCGACCTGCGCCGGGAGCTGTGGCAGCAGCTGCGTCGCCTCGAGGCAGACGGCGAACGCCAGCAGCCGTGATGCAGGTCAAGGTTGCGCCTGCCGGGCGGCATGGCAGATGACCCCGGCGGGGAAAACCGCTAGGCTCGAGATAGCCCCCACCGACAAGGAGTCTCTCCATGTATACCTCCATCCTGGTTCCCGTCGACGGCTCCGAGCACGCCCAGAAGGCCCTCGCCGTGGCCTGCCAGCTGGCCCGCCAGGAGGGTAGCCTCCTGCACCTGCTGCATATCCCCGAGGAGCTCTCCCACGAGACCACCCTGGTATGGGGCATCGGCGCCATCGCCATCGAGGCCTCCCGCGAGGAGCGTGAGGAAGCCGGCAAGCAGGTGATCAGCCGCGCCGCCGAGGCGGCCCGCGAGCAGGGAGCGACCAAGATCGAGACGGTGATCGCCCAGGGCGACCCGGCCCGCGCCATCCTCAGCGAATCGCGCAAGCGCGGCGTCGATGCCATCGTCATGGGCAGCCGCGGCCTCAGCGACCTCAAGGGCTTCGTGGTCGGCAGCGTCTCTCACAAGGTGGCCCACACCGCCGAATGCACGGTGATCACGGTACGCTGATCCCGCTTCCCCGGGTGACTTGCGACGGCGTCGACAGGCGCCGTCATGCGTTCCGCAGCCCTGGCCTCGCGCCAAGCCACTGATTCGCGGTATCCCCCCGACGCCAGGTTTGGCGCGGCGCACGGGAATCCGTATAGTGGCCAGCCTACCCCCGCCACACGTTCGTGATCATGCTGCAGAACAACGCCCTGCTTGCCCAACTCAAGCAACAGATTCGCTCCACCACCCCTCGTGTCGAGGGCGTGATCAAGGCCACCGAGAAGGGCTTCGGCTTCCTCGAGACCGACGAGGGCGACTCCTACTTCGTGCCGCCCCCCGCCATGAAGCAGGTACTGCACGGCGATCGCGTCGCGGCGGTGCTGCATGAGGAGGGCGACAAGAAGAGTGTCGAGCCCGACACCCTGATCGAACAGGGCCTCGACCGCTTCATCGCCCGGGTCCAGAAGCGCGAGGGCCGTCTGGCCGTGGTGCCGGACCACCCCTCGATCAAGAATGTCCTCAAGGCACGCATCAAGCGCAGCCTCGATGAAGCCACCATCGGTGACGCCGACTGGGTCGTCGCCCGCCTGGTGCGCCACCCCCTCAAGGCCGACGATCGTGGCTTCTTCACCCAGATCGACGAGCTGGTGGCCAAGGCCGACGACCCCGCGGTGCCGTGGCGGGTGACCCTGGCTCGCCACGCGCTGGAGCAGGAGTGCCCGGATGCCGGCGACGACTGGCCGCTGCGCGATGAGGGCCTGGTGCGTGAAGACCTGAATGCCGAGCCCTTCTTCACCATCGACGGCGAGAAGACCCGCGACATGGACGATGCCCTGCGCATCGTGCCCCGCGCGGATGGCGGCTGGGACCTCAGCGTGGCCATCGCCGACCCCACCGCCTATGTCGAGGAGGGCCACGCCGCCGACCTCGAGGCCCGTACCCGCGCCTTCACCGTCTACCTGCCGGGGCAGAACGTCACCATGCTGCCCGAGCAGCTGGCCGACGACCTCTGCTCGCTGTGGGAGGGCAAGGAGCGCCCGGTGCTGGCCTGCACGCTGACCGTGCATGCCGATGGCAGCCTGGGCGACTATCGCTTCTTCGCCGCCACCGCCACCTCCCACGCCAAGCTGGTCTACGACCACGTCTCCGACTGGCTCGAGGGCCAGGGCGACTGGGCGCCGGCGGCGGAGATCGGCGAGCAGCTCAAGGCACTGCGCGACCTCACCGAGGCCCGTGCCGCCTGGCGCGCCGAGCATGCCCTGGTATTCAAGGACCGTCCCGACTTCGTCTTCGACCTGGATCCGGCCGGCAACGTGCTGGATATCCGCACCGAGGAGCGGCGCATCGCCAACCGCATGATCGAGGAGTCGATGATCGCCGCCAATGCCTGCTGCGCCCACCTGCTCGCCGAGCACGTCGGCCACGGCATCTTCAACGTGCACCGCGCCTTCGAGGACGACAAGGCCGAGGCCGCCCAGGAGTTCCTGGCCAGCCAGGAGATCGAGGTGGAGCGCGAGGCGCTCACCGAGCTCTCCCGCTACAAGGAGCTCAAGCGCGAGCTCGAGGGGCGCGACGATGCCTGGCTCGACGCCCGCCTGCGTCGCTTCCAGGGCTTCACCAGCATGTCGGCGAAGCCCGGCCCGCACTTCGGCCTGGGGCTGCCGGCCTACGCTACCTGGACCTCGCCGATCCGCAAGTATGGCGACATGGTCAACCATCGCCTGATCAAGCGGGTCCTCAAGGGCGAGCAGGCCCCGGCCGAGGCGAGCCTGGCGCTCACCGAGCAGCTCACCGAGCGTCGTCGCCTCAACCGCATGGCCGAGCGCGACGTCAAGGACTGGCTCTACGTGCGCTACCTGAGCCCCGCGGCCGAGGCCCAGGAAACCTTCGACGCCGAGGTCATCCAGATCAACCGTGGCGGCATGCGCGTGCGCCTCACCGCCAACGGCGCCACTGCCTTCGTGCCGGCACCGATGATGCACAGCGAGCGCAACAAGGTGGCCATCGACGACAAGGAGGGACGCATCCAGGTGGAGAGCGAAGAGCGCTACAAGCTGGGCGACCATCTGCGCGTGGCGCTGGTCGAGGCCCGCGAGGAGACCCGCTCCCTGGTGGCCCGCCCGGCCGACTGAGCCGCGCATCCCGGCCATTGGCAATGACCGACACCACGGCGGCCCTCGGGCCGCCGTGTTGCGTTATGGCCGGACACCCCGCCGCTGTCTTCGAAGTGTCGCATACAGGCCCTAGCCTGACGGTTCGACCCACCGCCAGGAGGCCAAGTGCACCTCGTCGATATCACCATGTTCCACGCCCCTGCCAGCGGCGGCGTTCGCACCTATCTGCAGGCCAAGCATCGCCTCCTGGCCCGCCACCCCGATCTGCGCACCAGCCTGCTGGTTCCCGGCGCGGAGCGCGGTTCGCTGGGCGGTGTGCACACCCTCCCCGCCCCGCGCCTGCCGCTGGGCCAGGGCTATCGCTTTCCGCTGCGCCGCGTGCCCTGGCGGGAGGCACTGATCGACATGGCGCCGGACCTTATCGAGGCGGGCGACCCCTACGTGACCGCCTGGGCCGCCGTGGAGGCGGGCCAGCGCCTCGGAGTGCCCACGGTCGGCTTCTTCCACTCCGACCTGCCACGGTTGATGGGAGATCGCTTCGGCGGCGGCGTCCGACGACGCCTGGAGCGCTATGTAGGGGAGCTATATGGCCACTTCGACAGCGTCCTGGCGCCCTGCACCGCCATGGCCGAACACCTGGCCGACTGGGGCGTGAGCAAGCTGCGTGTTCAGCCCCTGGGAGTCGATCTGGAGACCTTCCACCCCCGCCATCGCGATCCTGAACTGCGCCGACGCCTGGGGCTCGGCGATCAGCAGCATCTGCTGGTCTTCGCCGGGCGCCATTCACCGGAGAAGCACGTCGATGTACTGCTGGCGACGATGGGGCGGCTGGGAGCCGACTACCACCTGCTGCTGATGGGCCCGGGGATGCCCGCTCGGGTCCCCGCCAATGTCAGCGTGGTGCCTCGCTACTGCCCGCCAGGAGAGGTCGCCACGGCCCTGGCCAGCGCCGATGCCATGCTGCACGCCGGCACCCGCGAGACCTTCGGCCTGGTGGCCCAGGAGGCCATGGCCAGCGGGCTACCGGTCGTGGCGGCACGCGCCGGTGCCCTCAAGGAGTATGTGCCGCTGGGTGCCGGCATCCTCTGCCGCCCCCGTGATCCCGACGACATGGCGCGGGCGACCCGCGAGCTGTTCCTCAACGACCCGCAGGCCATGGGACGCCACGCCCGGCGTCACGTGGAACGCCACTTCGACTGGGAACGGGTCATCGATGATCTGCTGGGCCACTATCGGCAGCTGTGTCACGGCAACCAGGACCAGGCGACCTCCCGGAATGGCTGATCCTCGCCGCCATCTGCCACGCTGGCGGCCATGGCACGGCCTGCTGATCCTGATGGCACTGCTGGCCCCACTGGGGGTGACCGCCTGGCTGGGCGGTGCCGATGCCCTGGCGGCGGCCAGGGACTTCCCAGCGGCCATGCTCGCCCTGATGCTGCTGATCGCATTCCTGTGCTGGAACCTCAACGCCGCCCGGCTGCGCCTGATGCTGGACGGCCGCGCGGGCCGGCTCGGACAGCGCGGCGCCCTGGGCATCGAGCTGGCCTCCAAGTTTGCCTTGTGCGCCACCCCGGGAGGCGGCGGAGGCCCCGCCACCCTGCTGGTGCTGCTCTCCCGGCGCGGCCTTCCGGCCTCACGGGGAGCCGCCGTCTTCCTGCTCGACCAGGGCTGTGACCTGCTGTTCTTCCTGTGCATGCTGTCAGCAGTGGTGGCCTACTCCCTGTTGGGTGAGCCACGCTGGCCCTACCCTTCGCTGATCCAGCTGGCCCTGCTCGCACTCGCCCTGGTGACGCTTGGCGGCGGCCTGGCGATCGGCTGCCTGCCACGCCTGCTGCGCCGCCCCTCAGCATCGGTGGCACGCTGGCTGAGCGGCTACCGTCGCCGTTGGCTGGCACGCCGCCTGCTCAGGTGTCGGCAGGCGCTCAGGACGACCCTGGGGCTGCCCATCACCACGCTGTTGGCGGTGTTGATGCTCACGGCGGCGCATTGGCTGCTGCGCTACAGCCTGCTCTACCTGGCGGTGCTGGGTGCCGGTGGCAACATCGACTGGCTGTGGACCTTCCTGACCCAGATGCTGGCCATGGCCGCGAGCCAGTTCAGCTTCCTGCCCGGCGGTGCGGGAGCGGCCGAGCTGGGCGTCGGCGGGCTGCTGCTGCCGGTGGTCGGTCGCGAACAGGCCGCTGCCGCGGTGCTGGTATGGCGCCTGGTCTCCTACCATCTCTATCTGGTCGCCGGGGCGCCGATGTTCCTGCTGCTGGCCTGTCGACGACGCCTTTCGCTTTCACCCTGTCGGTAACTGCGATAGCCATGGGCTTGAACCGCCTACGGCGCATTCTCCGGACAAGCGTGTTGCATGTAACAAAGGATTGCTCTACTCTGTTGCATGAAACAAGGGGAGAATTCGCCATGGTAGCTACCAATGACGTGAACAACCGGGTGAAGAGGCACCGTGACGCCTTGCGTGCGGCCGGCCTGCGCCCGATCCAGATCTGGGTGCCGGATACTCGCCAACCCGGCTTCGCCGAAGAGGCCCGCCGCCAGTGCGCTGCCGTCGCGGCCGCCGACGCCGGGGATCAGGATCTGCAGGACTTCATGGATGCCGCTCTCCTGGACCTGGACGACGACGAGTGTGACGCATGAGACGTGGCGATCTGGTGACCATTGCCCTGTCGGGTGACTTCGGAAAGCCGCGCCCCGCTCTCATCGTCCAGTCAGACCAGTTTGCCGGAACCGGCAGTGTGACGGTGCTGTTGCTCTCCAGCACCCGGGTCGATGCCCCGCTGATCCGCCTCGATGTGGAGCCTACTACCGAGAATGGCCTGCGGCGACACTCCCAGATCATGGTGGACAAGCCCATGACGGTGAAGCGAGAGAGGGTGCGAGAGGCCTTCGGCCACCTCGATGACAGCACCATGGTCGCCGTCAACAGAGCGCTGGCTGTCTTCCTGGGCTTCGCGTGAGTTGCTGGAGAATGCCGCCGGCGCTCATCAACCGCAGCGGGCGGGGTCGGCATCGCGGTAGCGCGCCAGGGCCGCGTCCATGGCGGCCTCGAGGCCCTGGATGCGTGATTCATGGGCCGGGTGAGTGGAGAGGAACTCCGGCGGCTGACCATCGCCGGCGGCGGCCATGTTGCGCCACAGCGCGGTGCTCTCGCGGGGATCGAAGCCCGCCTCGGCCATGATGGCGAGCCCCATGGCATCGGCCTCCTCCTCGTGGGCGCGGCTGAACGGCAAGGCGATGCCCAGGTGGGCACCCAGACCCAGCGCCCGCATCAGGGGTTCGCCCGCCAGGTCGCCCCCGCTGAACAGCCCCACCACCAGCAGCACCGCGCGGATGCCGAGCTGCTGGGTGAGACGCTCGTTGCCGTGCTCGGCCAGCACATGGGCCACCTCATGGCCGATCACTGCCGCCAGTTGGGCGGGGGACTCGGCGACCCGCATCAGCCCGGTGTGCACGCCGATGCGCCCACCGGGCAGGGCGAAGGCGTTGGGGCTGGGATCCTCGAACAGCACCACCTCCCAGGCATCGGGCAGGGTGACACCGGGATAGACCGCGCCCGCGGCGGCCGCCACCTCGCGGGTGACGCACTGCACCAGGGCGTTGGCCGGCGTGCCGGTCACCGCGGGGCGCCGGCGGCGCATCTCCGCGAAGCTCTGCTCGCCCATCTGGGCCAGCATGCCCTCGGGCACCAGCGCCAGGCGCGAACGCCCGGTAGGGGCCTCGCTGCAGCCGGCGAGCAGCAACGCACCAGCCACCAGTATCCAGACGAACCGCGTCATGCCCCTCTCCCCTCCCAGGCGTCCTGTCGCCCTGGCATGATACGAGAAAGGGCGCCCGAAGGCGCCCTTTCAACATCGCTGGAGGAGCTCTCGGCTTACCAGCCGGTCACTTCCTTCAGGGCACTGCCGATCTCGGCCAGGGAGCGCACGGTCTTGACGCCGGCCTCCTCGAGGGCGGCAAACTTGTCGTCTGCGGTGCCCTTGCCGCCGGCGATGATCGCACCGGCGTGGCCCATGCGCTTGCCCGCCGGAGCGGTGACGCCGGCGATGTAGGAGACCACCGGCTTGGAAACATTGGCCTTGATGTAGGCCGCCGCCTCTTCCTCGGCGGTACCGCCGATCTCGCCGATCATCACGATCGCCTCGGTGGCCGGGTCCTTCTCGAACATCTCGAGGATGTCGATGAAGTTGGAGCCCGGGATCGGGTCACCGCCGATGCCCACACAGGTGGACTGGCCGAAGCCATGATCGGTGGTCTGCTTGACCGCCTCGTAGGTCAGGGTGCCGGAGCGCGACACGATACCGACCTTGCCGGGCTTGTGGATGTGGCCCGGCATGATGCCGATCTTGGTCTCGCCGGGGGTGATCACGCCCGGGCAGTTGGGGCCGATCAGGCGCACGCCCAGCTCGTCACACTTCACCTTGACGTCGAGCATATCGAGGGTCGGGATACCCTCGGTGATGCACACGATCAGCTTGATGCCGGCGTTGGCGGCCTCGAGGATGGAGTCCTTGCAGAACGGGGCCGGCACGTAGATCACGCTGGCCTCGGCGCCGGTCTTCTCCACGGCTTCCTTGACGGTGTTGAACACCGGCAGGCCGAGGTGCTCCTGGCCGCCCTTGCCCGGGGTCACGCCGCCGACCATCTGGGTGCCGTAGGCGATCGCCTGTTCGGAGTGGAAGGTCCCCTGGCCGCCAGTGAAGCCCTGGCAGATGACCTTGGTGTTCTTGTCGATCAGGATGCTCATTACTTGCCCTCCGCTGCCTTGACTACCTGTTGAGCCGCATCGGTGAGGCTCTCGGCAGCGATGATGTTGAGTCCGCTGGATGCCAGCTTCTCGGCGCCCAGCTCGGCGTTGGTGCCTTCCAGGCGCACCACGACCGGCACGTTGACACCGACCTGCTCGACGGCACCGATGATGCCCTCGGCGATCATGTCGCAGCGCACGATACCGCCGAAGATGTTGACCAGTACCGCCTTGACGTTGTCGTCGGAGAGGATCAGCTTGAACGCCTCTGCCACGCGCTCCTTGGTGGCGCCGCCGCCGACGTCAAGGAAGTTGGCCGGCTTGCCGCCATGCAGGTTGACGATATCCATGGTACCCATGGCCAGGCCGGCACCGTTGACCATGCAACCGATGTTGCCGTCCAGCGCCACGTAGTTGAGCTCCCACGCCGCTGCCTCGGCCTCGCGCTCGTCCTCCTGGGAGGGGTCACGCATCGCCTGCAGGTCCGGATGGCGATAGAGGGCGTTGCCATCCAGGCCGATCTTGGCGTCGAGACAGTGCAGGTTGCCCTCGTCGGTGATCACCAGCGGGTTGATCTCGAGCAGCGCCAGATCCTTGTCATGGAACAGCTTGGAGAGGCCCAGGAAGATCTTGGTGAACTGCTTGACCTGGTCACCCTTCAGCCCCAGGGCGAAAGCCAGCTCGCGGGCCTGGTAGGGCTGAGCACCCACCAGCGGGTCGATCTCGGCCTTGAGGATCTTCTCGGGCGTCTCCTCGGCGACCTTCTCGATCTCGACGCCGCCCTCGGTGGAGGCCATGAAGACCACGCGGCGAGTGCCACGGTCGACCACGGCACCCAGGTAGAGCTCGTCGGCGATGTCGGTGCAGGTCTCGACCAGGATCTTGGCGACCGGCTGGCCATTGGCATCGGTCTGGAAGGTCACCAGGTTCTTGCCCAGCCACTGCTCGGCGAAGGCCTTGGCCTCATCCGGGCTCTTGATCAGCTTGACGCCGCCAGCCTTGCCGCGACCGCCAGCGTGGACCTGGGCCTTGACGACCCACATGTCGCCGCCGATCTTCTTGCAGGCTTCCGCGGCTTCCTCGGGAGTGTCCACGGCGAAACCCTTGGACACCGGCAGACCATAGTCGGCAAACAGCTGTTTGCCCTGATACTCGTGAAGGTTCATCGATTCATGCCATTGGTTGCATGTGACTCGAACGGCGCCCCTGCTCGACCTCGAGGGACTGACTCACGGGACGCCACCGTCCCCTCCGATGCATGGCCGGAAGGGGCACGCCGCCCGGTGGGCGGCGCTTGTTATCCTTACTTCTTCTTCTTGCGGTTGGCCATGTGGATGGCATGGCCTTCCACGGCCAGCGCGGCCTCATGCACCGCCTCCGACATGGTCGGGTGGGCATAGCAGGTCAGCGCGAGATCCTCGGCGCTGGAGCCGAACTCCAGGGCAATGACGCCCTGGGCGATCATCTCGCCGGCGTGCTGGCCGACGATATGCATGCCCAGCACGCGGTCGGTCTCGGCGTCGGCGATGATCTTGGCCTGGCCCTCGGTGGCATTGTTGGCCATGGCGCGACCGCTGGCAGCGAACGGGAAGGACCCGGTCTTGACCTCGATGCCCTTGGCCTTGGCATCCTGCTCGGTCATGCCGACCCAGGCCACCTCGGGGAAGGTGTAGATGACGTTGGGAATGGCGTCGTAATTCATCTCCGCCTTGTGGCCGGCGATGATGTCGGCCACCATCACGCCCTCCTCGGAGGCCTTGTGGGCCAGCATCGGGCCGCGCACGCAGTCACCGATGGCGTAGACACTCGGCACGCTGGTGCGGCACTGGTCATCGACCTGGATGAAGCCGCGCTCGTCGGTCTCGACGCCCACACCCTCGGCGATGACGCCCTGGGTATAGGGCTTGCGGCCGACGCAGACGATCAGCTTGTCGAAGGTCATCTCCTGGTCGTTGTCACCGTCGCTGTACTTGACGATGACCTCGCCATCCTTGACCTCGGAGCCGGTGACGCGAGCGCCCAGCTTGATGTCCAGGCCCTGCTTCTTGAGCAGCTTCTGGGTCTCCTTGGCGATGGCGCCATCGACCATCGGCAGGAAGCTGTCCATGGCCTCGAGCACGGTGACCTCGGAACCCAGACGGTTCCAGACACTGCCCAGTTCCAGACCGATCACGCCGGCACCGATCACGCCAAGGCGCTTGGGCGTCTCGGTGAACTCGAGGGCACCGGTGGAGTCGACGATGATGTCGTCGGTGAGCGGGGTCGGCGGAATTTCCACCGGCACCGAGCCGGCGGCGATGATGATGTTGTCCGCTTCAAAGGTGGTGGCCTTGCCGTCCTGGTCGGTGACCTCGACCTGCTTGCTGCCGGTCACCTTGCCGGTGCCCTCGATGCCGGTCACGCCGTTGGCCTTGAACAGGCCGGCGATGCCACCGGTGAGGTTCTTCACGATCTTGTCCTTGCGGGCGATCATCTTCTTGACGTCCATCTGGACGTCGCCGGCCTGGATGCCCATGTCATCGAAGTCATGCTTGGCCTCGACGAACTTGTGGGAGGCCTCGAGCAGCGCCTTGGAGGGGATGCAGCCCACGTTCAGGCAGGTACCGCCGAACACCACCTTGCCTTCCTTGCCGATCCACTTCTCGACGCAGGCAGTCTTGAGACCCATCTGGGCGGCGCGAATGGCGGCCACGTAACCACCGGGGCCCGCACCGATCACGATCACATCATACTTGTCGGCCATGTTGGCTCCTGTTGCATGTCTTGGATTCAGGGGCCGCCGGGGTCAACCGGCGGCTCTTGCCGCTCAGATGTCCAGCAGCAGGCGCGCCGGATCTTCCAGCAGCTCCTTGATGGTGACCAGGAACTGCACCGCGTCCTTGCCGTCGATCATGCGGTGGTCATAGGAGACCGCCAGGTACATCATCGGGCGGATCTCGACCTTTCCGTTCACCGCCATGGGGCGCTCCTGGATCTTGTGCATGCCCAGGATGGCGGTCTGCGGCGGGTTGATGATCGGCGTGGACATCAACGAACCGAAGATGCCGCCGTTGGTGATGGTGAAGGTACCGCCCTGCATCTCGTCGATGCCGAGCTTGCCGTCACGGGCCCGCTTCCCGAAGTCGACGATGCCCTTCTCGACATCGGCGATCTTCATGCTGTCGGTATCGCGCAGCACCGGCACCACCAGGCCACGGTCGGTGGAGACCGCCACGCCGATGTCCTGGTAGCCGTGATAGACGATGTCGGTACCGTCGATGGAGGCGTTGACGTCCGGGAAGCGCTTGAGCGCTTCGCTTGCCGCCTTGACGAAGAAGCCCATGAAGCCGAGCTTGACGTCGTGGGTCTTGACGAAGGTGTCCTTGTACTGGGCACGCAGGTCCATGACTGCGCCCATGTCCACCTCGTTGTAGGTGGTCAGCATGGCGGCGGTCTGCTGGGCCTGAACCAGTCGCTTGGCGATGGTCTGGCGCAGGCGGCTCATCGGCACGCGCTTCTCGGGGCGCTCGCCCTCGACGGCGGGTGCCGCGGCGGCGGCCTTGGCGGCACCACCACCGGAAGCCTTGGCGGACTTGCTGGCCGAGCCCTCCTTCACGGCGCGCTGCACGTCCTCCTTGAGGATGCGTCCGCCCTTGCCGGTGCCCTCGATCTTGCTGACATCGAGGTCGTGCTCGGCGACCAGCTTGCGCGCGGCGGGGGCGAGGATCTTGTCGCCCACCTTCTCGTCACTGGCGCCATCATCGGCGGAGGCGGCCGGTTCGGCATCGGCGGAAGTGCTCGCCTCGCCGCCGGCGCCTTCGGCAAAGATCGCCAGCACCTGCTCGGAGGTGACCTGGCTGCCCTCCTCGGCCTTGATCTCGGCGAGCGCGCCATCGGCGGGGGCGACCACCTCGAGCACCACCTTGTCGGTCTCGATCTCGGCCAGCACCTCGTCGCGCTTGACCGCTTCGCCAACCTGCTTGCTCCAGCTGGCCACGGTGCCTTCCTGGATCGACTCCGGGAAGGTCGGCGCCTTCACTTCATGCTGCTTGCCACCGCCAGCCGGCTTCTCGACCTTGGCGTCGTCCTTCTTCTCGGCCTTGGCATCGGCCTTGTCGTTGCCCTGGGCCTGCGGCTTGTCGCCTGAGCCTTCACCGATACTTCCCAGCACCTGCTCGGACTCCACGGTCTCGCCCTCCTCGGCGAGCACTTCGGCGAGGACGCCCGCCTCGGGGGCCAGCACCTCGAGCACGACCTTGTCGGTCTCGATCTCGACGATCAGCTCGTCACGCTCGACGCTGTCACCCGGCTTCTTGTGCCAGGCAGCGACGCTGCCCTCGGCAACGGATTCCGGAAAGGTTGGGGCCTTGATCTCGGTAGCCATGTCGTATCCCTTGTGAGTTCTCTCTCGTCCTGGTGGGCGCCGTTATAGATTGAAGGCGTCTTCCACCAGCTGGCGCTGCTGTTCAGTGTGCACGGACATATAGCCGGCAGCGGGAGCCGCCGAGGCCGGCCGGCCGGCAAACTTGAGCTTGCCTCCCAGACCGTCCTTGAGCATGTCCGCCACGGCACGCATATGGTGCTGGCTCGGATACCAGGCGCCCTGGTTGAGCGGCTCCTCCTGACACCACACGATATCGGTAACGTTGGTATAGGCCTGGATCGCCTCGAACAGCTCCTCCTTGGGGAAGGGGTAGAGCTGCTCGACGCGCAGGATGGCCACGTCGTCCCGACCGTTCTCCTGACGCCAGGCCGCCAGATCGTAGTAGACCTTGCCGGCACACAGGATGATGCGCTCCACGCTGGCCGCCTCGAGGTTGGCCTGATCGGGCAGCACCATCTGGAACTTGCCCTCGGCCAGCTCGTCGAGGCTGGAGGTGGCATCCTTGTGGCGCAGCAGGCTCTTGGGCGACATCACCACCAGCGGCTTTCGCACCTTGCGGATCACCTGACGACGCAGCAGATGGAAGATCTGCGCCGGGGTGGTGGGCACACAGACCTGCATGTTGTGCTCGGCGCACATCTGCAGGAAGCGCTCCAGACGGGCCGAGGAGTGCTCGGGGCCCTGCCCCTCGTAGCCATGGGGCAGCAGCATGGTCAGGCCGCACAGCCGACCCCACTTGGTCTCGCCGGAGGAGATGAACTGGTCGACCACCACCTGGGCGCCATTGAAGAAGTCCCCGAACTGCGCCTCCCAGATCACCAGATCATTGGGGGCGGTGGTGGCATAGCCATACTCGAAGCCGAGCACCGCCTCCTCGGAGAGGAAGGAGTCATGGATGGTGAAGCGCGGCTGACCGTCCGCCATGTGCTGCAGGGGAACGTAGGCGCTGCCGTCCTTCTGGTTGTGCACCACCGCATGGCGGTGGGAGAAGGTGCCGCGACCCACGTCCTGGCCGGTGATGCGTACCGGATGCCCCTGGTCGATGAGGGTGGCGTAGGCCAGGGTCTCGGCGAAGCCCCAGTTGAGGGCCATGCCGCCGGCCTGCATCTTGCGGCGGTCGTCGTAGATCTTGGCCACCTGACGCTGGACCTCGACCCCGTCGGGAATCTCGCACATCTTCGCCGCCAGGCGCTGCAGCTTCTTCATCGGCACCGAGGTGTCGGCGTGGCCGGTCCACTCGTGTCCCAGGTAGGGCTTCCAGTCGACGAACAGCGAGGTGTTGGGCTCCTGAACCAGGGCATTGGCCACATGGTTACCGGCCATCAGGTCCTCGCGATAGGTCTCGATCATCGCCTTGGCCTCGTCCTCGGAGAGCACGCCCTGCTCTACCAGACGCTGCGCGTAGACGGCCCGCGAGGAAGGGTGATCCTTGATCTTGCGGTACATCATCGGCTGGGTGCCGCTGGGCTCGTCGGCCTCGTTGTGACCACGGCGGCGGTAGCAGACGAGGTCGATCACCACGTCCTTCTTGAACTGCTGGCGGTAGTCGAGCGCCACCTGGGTCGCGTGCAGCACCGCGTCCGGATCGTCACCGTTGACGTGGAAGATCGGCGCCTGGACCATCTTGGCGATATCGGTGCAGTACTCGGTGGAACGCGAGTCCTCGGGATGCGAGGTAGTGAAGCCGACCTGGTTGTTGATGACGATGTGCAGCGTGCCGCCGGTCTTGTAGGCACGGGTCTGGGACATCTGGAAGGTCTCCATGACCACGCCCTGACCGGCGAAGGCCGCATCGCCGTGCACGTTGATCGGCAGCACCTTGGTGCCGTCGCTGTCGTCACGGCGATCCTGGCGAGCACGCACCGAGCCCTCGACCACCGGGGAGACGATCTCCAGGTGGGAGGGGTTGAAGGCCAGTGCCAGGTGCACTTCGCCGCCCGGCGTCATCACGTTGGAACTGAAGCCCTGGTGGTACTTGACGTCACCGGAGCCGCGCTCGATCACCTTCTTGCCGTCGAACTCGTCGATCAGCTCGCCGGGGTTCTTGCCGAGGATGTTGACCAGCAGGTTGAGGCGACCGCGGTGCGCCATGCCGATCACGACTTCCTTGACGCCATACCCACCACCACGCTGGATCAGTTCGTCCATCATCGGAATGAAGGACTCGCCCCCCTCCAGGCCGAAGCGCTTGGTACCCGGGTACTTGGAGGCCAGGTAGTTCTCCAGGCCCTCGGCAGCGGTCAGGCGCTCCAGCACATGCTGGCGCACCTGATTGCTGAAGGTGGGCGCGCTGCGCACCGACTCGAAGCGCTGCTGCAGCCATCGCTTCTCCTCGGTGTCGACGATATGCATGATCTCGCAGCCGATGGAGCGACAATAGGTCTGCTCCAGGGCGTCGACGATCTCCTTGAGCGGAGCCTTGTCCATGCCCAGGAAGAACGAACCGGTCTGGAACTCGGTATCGAGGTCACTCTTCGACAGCTGATGGAAGGAGAGGTCGAGGTCGGGAACCGGCATCTGGCTGCGCAGTCCCAGCGGATCGATATTAGCCTTCTGGTGACCGCGGAAGCGGTAGGCGTTGATCAGCTGCAGGACCCTGACCTGCTTGCGATTTTCCTCGCCATCGGCAGCAGCGGGTGCCAGTGCCGTACGACGCTGCTTGCCGAGCTGGTGGAACTGTTCGCGGACCGGGGCCAGGGGAACATCGTGGGAGGGGCCGTCTTCGGGGCGCGGCAACTCGTCGAAGTACTGGCGCCACTCGTCGGGAACGGCGGAGGGGTCATCGAGGTACTGCTCGTAGAGCGCTTCCACGTAGTGGACATTGCTGCCAGTGACGTGGGAGGAGCGCCACATCAACTCCATTATGCCTTGTTGCATCTCTCGGTCACCCTGCACTGATGGGGTGTGATCGGCGTCACCGCGACGCGGCCACGGCGACATCGGGGGTGCCCTGCCGGCTGGGGCCTATGCGTATCCGGCGCTTCCGGCCGTCGCTGGCCGGAAACCTTGAATTTCATGGTCAGAAGCCGGCACCCAGGGCACCGGCTTCCAACACTGTGTCCCTGCTACCCGCGACCCATGGTCGCAGGAGATGGGCTGGACATATGATACCAAGCCCCGGAACACGATTTAAGTGCCATCGACTCAGCTACCGTTGGCCAACAGCATCTCGCGGATCTTGCCGATCGCGCGAGTGGGGTTGAGCCCCTTGGGGCACACCGCCACGCAGTTCATGATGCCGCGGCAGCGGAACACGCTGAACGGATCCTCGAGCTCGGACAGGCGCTCGCGGGTGGCGGTATCCCGGGAGTCCACCAGGAAGCGGTAGGACTGCAGCAGACCCGCGGGCCCCACGAACTTGTCCGGGTTCCACCAGAACGACGGGCAGGAGGTGGAGCAGCAGGCGCACAGGATGCACTCGTAGAGGCCGTCGAGCTTGTCGCGATCCTCCGGTGACTGCAGGCGCTCGATGGCCGGCGCCGGCTCATCGTTCTGCAGGTAGGGCTGGATGCGCTCGTACTGCTGGTAGAACAGCCCCATGTCGACGACCAGGTCACGGATCACCGGCAGGCCAGGCAGCGGGCGCAGCGTAAGCTTGTTGCCCTTCACCACCTCGGAAAGCGGCGTGATGCAGGCCAGACCGTTCTTGCCGTTCATGTTCATGCCGTCGGAGCCGCACACGCCCTCGCGGCAGCTGCGACGGTAGGCCAGGCCGTTGTCCTGCTCCTTCATCATGTGCAGGACGTCGAGCACCATGACGTCGCGGCCCTGGGTGTCGACCTGGAACTCCTGCATGTAGGGCGCGGAGTCGGTCTCCGGATTGTAGCGGTAGATGGATACCTGAAGCATCGTGGCTCACCCTCGTATTTGCTGAATTAGTAGGTACGGACTTTCGGCTCGAAGGTGTCGACGGTCCTGGGCTTGAAGTTCACATCACGCTGACCGACCGACTTGTCGGCCGGGAAGTAAAGCGAATGCTTCAGCCAGTTGACGTCGTCACGGTCCGGGTAGTCGTAGCGAGAGTGGGCGCCACGGCTCTCCTTGCGCTCAAGGGCGGCGATGGCAGTGGCCTCGGCGACCTCCATCAGGTTGTCCAGCTCCAGCGCCTCGACACGCGCGGTGTTGAAGGCGTTGGTCTTGTCGGGCAGGTAGGCGTTGGCGATACGGCCACGCAGTTCGGCCAGCTGCTTGACACCCTTCTGCATGTTCTCCTCTTCGCGGAACACGCCGAAGGAGTTCTGCATGATGGCCTGCAGTTCACGCTTGAGCTCGGGCACGGTCTCGCCGCCCTCGGACTCGTTCCAGCGCGTGATACGCTTCATCGCGGTCTCGACGTCGGACTCGGAGGCGTCGAGGTAGTCGATACCCTCGTTGAGTGCGCCTTCGATGAACATGCCCGCCGCGCGGCCGAACACCACCAGGTCGAGCAGCGAGTTGCCACCCAGGCGGTTGGCGCCGTGGACCGAGACACAGGCCGCCTCGCCACAGGCGAACAGGCCGTTGACGATCTGGTCCTTGCCGTCTTCACCACGCATGATGGCCTGGCCGTGCACGTTGGTCGGCACGCCACCCATCATGTAGTGACAAGTCGGCACCACCGGGATCGGCTCCTTGGCCGGATCCACGTGGGCAAAGGTCTTGGAGAGCTCGACGATGCCGGGCAGACGCTTGCCGAGGACTTCCTCGCCCAGGTGATCCAGCTTGAGGTAGACGTGGTCGCCGTTCTCGCCGCAGCCACGGCCCTCGAGGATCTCCATGACCATGGAACGCGCGACCACGTCGCGGCCGGCCAGGTCCTTGGCGTTGGGCGCATAGCGCTCCATGAAGCGTTCGCCATCCTTGTTGACCAGGTAGCCACCCTCGCCACGGCAACCCTCGGTGACCAGGGTGCCCGCACCGTAGATGCCGGTGGGGTGGAACTGCCACATTTCCATGTCCTGCATCGGGAAGCCGGCGCGCAGCGCCATGCCGATGCCATCACCGGTGTTGATCAGGGCATTGGTGGTGGAGGCGTAGATACGACCGGAGCCACCGGTGGCCAGCACGGTCGCCTTGGACTTGACGTGCACCACTTCGCCGGTCTCGATGTCCATGGCGATGCAGCCCACCACGTCGCCGTTGGCATTCTTGACCAGATCGACGGCATACCACTCGTTGAGGAAGGTGGTGTTGTTCTTCAGGTTGTTCTGATAGAGCGTGTGCAGCAGGGCGTGACCGGTACGGTCGGCCGCTGCACAGGTGCGTGCCGCCTGGCCACCGGCGCCGAAGTCCTTGGACTGGCCACCGAACGGACGCTGGTAGATGCGGCCGTTGTCGAAGCGCGAGAACGGCAGGCCCATGTGCTCGAGTTCGAAGACGGCCTTGGGACCCTCGGAGCACATGTATTCGGCGGCGTCCTGGTCGGCGATATAATCACCACCCTTGACGGTGTCGTACATGTGCCAGCGCCAGTCGTCGTTGGGATCGGCCGAGGCGATGGCACAGGTGATGCCACCCTGGGCAGACACGGTGTGCGAGCGGGTCGGGAAGACCTTGGAGAGTACCGCGGTCTTCTTGCCGGACTTGGCGAGTTCCAGGGCGGCCCGCAGGCCGGCACCGCCACCGCCGATGATGATGGCGTCGAAGGTCAGGCTACGCATGTTGGACATGAATCAGGCTCCCCACAGAATCTGAATGCCCCAGACCAGGAAGGCAAAAATGGCCAGGATGACAAGAAGTTGAACGGTCACGCGGATGGCGGTCGGCTTGAGATAGTCGGTGGTCACGGTCCACAGCCCCACCCAGGCGTGGCCAGCCAGAGAGACGAAGGCCAGCAGCGAGAAGATGCGCATCCAGGTCTGGGCGAACAGGCCGCTCCAGGTCGCGTAGTCGAGATTCGGGTTGAACAGCAGGTAGAGAACGATGAAGAGCGTATAGAGCGCCAGGATGATGGCCGAGACCCGCTGGATCAGCCAGTCGGAGAGGCCACTGCGGCCGAGGTTCGTGACGTTGGTTACCATACCCAGACTCCCGCCAGAATGATCAGTACGGCGCTCACCACCACGGTGATCTGCGCCTTCTTGTGGCCGCCCTCGAGGGTCACGCCGATATCCATGTCCATCAGCAGGTGCTTGATGCCGGCAACGAAGTGGAATGCCAGGGCAGACAGCAGACCCCAGGCGATCAGCTTGGCCAGGAAGTTGCCGGCCAGTGCATCGCTTACCGCGACAAAGCCTGCCGGGGAGGAGAGCGATGTGCTCAACGCCCAGAAGGCAAAGATCAGGCCAATGAAAAGGATGACGCCGGTGATGCGGTGAGCGATCGACGTCAGGGCGGGTAGCGGAAACTGTATCGTGGACAGATCCAGATTTACGGGTCGTTTGCTATTCACGGCTCTCTACACACTCTCTATGGCCCGCTTTGGGAAGCCTGGACAGGCGCCGGGCGGGCGGTGGTTTCGGGAAGGCATCGGCCGTTGCCGGAGGGCGGCAAGACCGGCTGTACCTGCCAGTCGCGCGGGGTGGATTATAGGGGCCCGCCCGCCCCATGACAAACCGGGCGGCCCCCGACTAGACCATGGTACAAAGCTCTCGCCCTTCCCTTTTCTCCGCTCTGCCGGCGTGAGCCGCCGGGCAGCCCCGCGTAATGGTGCTTTGCACCATTTCCTATGCAAGTCCTATGCAACAAGACGATCAGAGTAGATGAGAGCCCTCGCCATGGGCTAATTGACAATCGCTGGGACGCTTCTATAGTGGGCGAACCTTTTTCGCCGGCATCCCCCTGCGAAGACGCCAAAGAATGAATGACTTATCGCCCTAATCACGAACTCGAGAGGAGGCCTTTCATGGCTGACAGGAAAGCGACGCTGACGGTTGACGGCCTGGACAAGACGATCGAACTGCCCGTCTACTCGGGCTCCCTGGGCCCCGACGTCGTCGACGTCCGTGGACTCGGCGCCGAAGGCTTGTTCACCTATGATCCCGGCTTCATGGCCACCTCCTCCTGCCAGTCGGCCATCACCTACATCGATGGTGGCAAGGGCGTCCTGCTGCATCGCGGCTACCCCATCGACCAGCTGGCGAAGGAGTCGAACTTCGTCGAGCTCTGCTACCTGCTGCTGTTCGGCGAACTGCCCAACGACGAGCAGTACGCCGACTTCGAGTCGCGGGTCAGCAACCACACCATGGTCCACGACCAGATCAACAACTTCTTCAAGGGCTTCCGTCGCGATGCCCATCCGATGTCGATCCTGTGCGGCGTCGTGGGTGGCCTGGCCGCCTTCTATCACGACCACATGGACATCAACGTCGAGGAGGATCGCATCATCAGCGCGATCCGCCTGATCGCCAAGATGCCGACCATCGCCGCGATGTCCTACAAGTACAATGTGGGCCAGCCGTTCAACTACCCGCGCAACGACCTGAACTATGCAGAGAACTTCCTCTACATGATGTTCAGCACGCCGTGCGAGGAGTACAAGATCAACCCGGTCTACGCCAAGGCGATGGACCGCATCTTCATGCTGCATGCCGACCACGAGCAGAACGCCTCCACCTCCACGGTGCGCCTGGCGGGCTCCACCGGCGCCAATCCGTTCGCCTGCATCAGTGCCGGCATCGCGGCCCTGTGGGGCCCAGCCCACGGCGGCGCCAACGAGGCGGTGCTCAAGATGCTCGACGAGATCGGTGACGACTCCGAGGAGAACATCCAGCGCTTCATCGACAAGGCCAAGGACAAGGATGATCCCTTCAAGCTGATGGGCTTCGGCCACCGCGTCTATCGCAACTTCGACCCGCGCGCCAAGGTGATGAAGGAGACCTGCGATGAGGTCCTGGCCGAGCTCGGCATCGACGACCCGCAGCTCAAGATCGCCAAGCGTCTGGAGCAGATCGCCCTGGAGGACGAGTACTTCGTCGAGCGCAAGCTCTACCCCAACGTCGACTTCTACTCCGGCATCATCCTCAAGGCCATGGGCATCCCGACCAACATGTTCACCGTGATCTTCGCGGTGTCGCGCACCATCGGCTGGATCTCCCACTGGCACGAGATGCTCAGCGACAGCTACAAGATCGGTCGCCCGCGCCAGCTCTATACGGGCCACGACCAGCGCGACTATCCTGCCAAGTAAGTCGCTGGCAGGCATCGCGACCTATCACAGAAAGCCGCCTTCGGGCGGTTTTCTGCGTTATCCCAACCCGAAGAACAAGGAATTCTCCATGAGCCAGAAGATCTCCACCGTCGCCTTTATCGGCCTGGGCGTGATGGGCTACCCCATGGCCGGCCACCTCGCCCGCGCAGGCCTCGACGTGCGCGTCTACAACCGCACCCCGGCCAAGGCCGAGGCCTGGGCCGGGGAACACGGAGGCAGCCACCACGCAACGCCGTGCGAGGCCGCCAGCGGTGCCGACCTGATACTGGTCTGCGTGGGTAACGACGACGATGTACGTGAGGTCACCACCGGCGAGAACGGCGCCCTATCCGGCATGGCCGAGGGCAGCCTGCTGGTGGACCACACCACGGCTTCCGCTGATCTCGCCGAGGAGCTGGATGCCGCTTGCCGCGAGCGCGGCATCGGCTTCGTGGACGCTCCGGTCTCCGGCGGCCAGCAGGGTGCCGAGAACGGCGCCCTGACCATCATGTGCGGTGGCGATGACGCCGATTTTGCCTGCATCGAGCCGCTACTCGGCCACTACGGTCGCGCGGTGACGCTGATGGGCCCCGCCGGCAGCGGCCAGCTCACCAAGATGGTCAACCAGATCTGCATCGCCGGCCTGGTCCAGGGGCTGGCCGAGGGGCTGCACTTTGCCGAGCAGGCCGGTCTCGACCGCCAGCGGGTAGTGGACGTGATCTCCAAGGGGGCCGCCGGCTCCTGGCAGATGGAGAACCGCCACGGCACCATGATCGCCGACGAATATGAGCACGGCTTCGCCGTTGACTGGATGCGCAAGGATCTCGGCATCTGCCTGGAACAGGCACGCCGACTCCAGGCTCGCCTGCCGGTAACCGCCCTGGTCGACCAGTTCTATGCCGACGTCCAGGTGATGGGCGGCGGTCGCTGGGACACCTCCTCGCTGCTGCGTCGCCTGCGCGCCGTGAAGCCCGACTGACCCTTTCCCGCGGCGGCCTTCAGGGCCGCCGCAAGGTTGTTTTTCCACTGCCCCGGCGTTTTCCACACATTCTGTGGATAACCCTGTTCAAAACCCCTCGAAAAGGTCTCACAATCGCCATGATCAGCGGCCTGAGCTTAGATTGATCATTTTTTGATCGCGTATAAACTGTTGTTTTTAAAGGGATTTAATTAAAAGCCAGGCAGCGCGGGCCTTTGCGGCCGAACTATGCACAGACAGCCGCACGGAACCATGCCGAGTGGACAAGTCAAGCGGAAATCGCCACGAAATCGGCGTCAGGGAGGGGGTATAACGTGAGAAATGTCAACGCTGGCAACAGGCGCTTTGAGGTATCACCGGGGAACAAAAAGGGCACCCACAAGGGGGTGCCCTTTTTGAATCAAGATGGCGTCCCATAGGGGGTTCGAACCCCTGTTCCCGCCGTGAAAGGGCGGTGTCCTAGGCCACTAGACGAATGGGACGTGACCTTCACGCTGCGCACGAATTGGTGGAGCCTAGCGGGATCGAACCGCTGACCTCAACACTGCCAGTGTTGCGCTCTCCCAGCTGAGCTAAGGCCCCAACGTGCCGTGAAGACGAGGCGTATGTTACTGATCCGCCCCGACTTCGTCAACTCTTTTTCAGAGCTCCCTGTATTCCTTCTCGAAGCGCTTGGCCTGCTTCTTGGAGACACCGCCCAGCACCTCGATGGCGTGGCGCAGCCGTGCCCGGGTCATGTCCGAACCGAGGATCGCCATGGCATCCATCACCGAGGTGCTGGAGGGCGAGCCGGTCACGGCAATGAACACCGGAGCCAGGAACTCCTTCATCTTGAGCTCGAAGTGTGCCGCAAGCGCCTTGACCTCGGCGAGCAGCGCCTCCTTGTGCCAGGCGGGTAGCGTCTCGAAACGCCACACCAGGAACTGCAGCAGCTTGAGCAGGTCCTCGCGGCCCAGCTTCACACCGTCGAAGCTCTCCTCGCTGATGCGCGGCAGGCCGGAGAAGAAGTGACCCGCGAGCGGCACCACCTCGGAGAGGGTCTCCACGCGTGGGCGCACCTGGGGCAGGATCTCCCTGACGTAGGGCTCGTTGAAGGCCCACTCCATCAGCGCTTTGAGGAAACCCTCGTCGTCCAGCTCTTCGCGGATATAGAGGCCGTTGAGCCAGGTCAACTTCTCCAGGTCGAAGACCGGCCCGCCCAGCGAGACCCGCTGGATATCGAAGTGGGCCATCATCTCGTCGAGGCTGAACTTCTCGCGCTCATCCGGCATCGACCAGCCCATGCGGCCCAGGTAGTTGGTCACCGCCTGGGGCAGGTAGCCCATGCGCCGGTAGTAGTTGATGGAGGTCGGGTTCTTGCGCTTGGAGAGCTTCGACTTGTCCGGGTTGCGCAACAGCGGCATATGGCAGAGCTGCGGCATCTCCCAGCCGAAGTACTCGTAGAGCAGCTGGTGCTTGGGGGCGGAGTTGATCCACTCCTCGCCGCGCAGCACATGGGTGATGCCCATCAGGTGGTCGTCCACCACATTGGCCAGGTGGTAGGTGGGCATGCCGTCGGACTTGAGCAGGATCTGGGCATCCACCTGGGCCCAGTCCACCTCGATGCTCCCGCGCAGCATGTCCAGGACCACACAGGTGCCGCTGGCCGGCACCTGCATGCGCACCACATGCGGCCACCCCTCCTTCTCGCGGCGTGCCTGCTCCTCGGCGGGCAGAGCCAGGTCGGCGGGCTTGAGCGCCAGGTGCATGCCCGCGGCCTTGCGTGCCTCGCGCAGCTCGTCCAGCTCCTCGCTGGTGCGGTAGCAGCGGAAGGCGTGGCCCGACTCGATCAGCTGGCGGGCGTACTCCGCGTAGATATCGCCGCGCTCGCTCTGGCGGTAGGGGCCATGGGGGCCGCCCACGTCGGGCCCCTCGTCCCACTCCAGGCCCAGCCAGCGCAGCGAGTCGAGGATCATCTGTTCCGATTCGGCGGTGGAGCGCACCCGGTCGGTATCTTCGATGCGCAGGATGAACTGACCGCCGTGCTGGCGGGCGAAGCACAGATTGAACAGGGCGATGTAGGCGGTGCCGACGTGGGGGTCGCCGGTCGGTGATGGCGCGATACGCGTGCGTACGGTCATGTCGTTACGGTGTCCCGGGTCCGATGGTGGATGGATGGCGGCATTATACGCACCTGCCGACGCCTCGGCAGCCGTGGCCGGGAATCATCCTGCCTGACCGGGGTCAATGTCTGGTCATCTGCGAAGGAGAGCGTGATGCTCGGCCAACTCCCCGAGGGCTTTACCGCCCTGATTACCGGTGCCGGAGGCAGCATCGTCGCTGCCGTGGTGGACGCCCTGCTGGTGCGCCCCGGGCGGGTGATCGGCGTCGGGCGATACGCCGAGAGTGACAGCTTCTATGACTGGGCCGGCGAGCCGGTCGCCTGGTAGCCTTCGCAGTTGCAGCGTTGGCCGCACGCTATTGCACAGGCCCAGGTGATCGCAGATCATCTCGGGTCATCACAACAACCTCACGAAAGTCGACAGGATGGAGACATGCACCAACTAGGCCCGCGGATCAAAGCGTTGCGCGAGGAAGCCAAGCTCAACAAGGCCGCCCTCGCTCGCCGGGTGGGTGTCTCGGACGTGACCATCTCCTACTGGGAGTCCGGGGCTATCAAGCAGATCGGCCACGAGCGCCTGGTCGCCCTGGCTCGTGCCCTGGAGTGCCCGCTCTCCCGCCTGCTGGAGGGTGACAGCAGTAACCGCGCCGCGCCGCTCTATCTGCGGAGACACCCGCCGGCCCCCTGGCATGATCGCCACGCCGGTCGCATCGTCCTGCCCTTCGAACTGGTGCCCGAACTCGAGTGGGAGGGCGACTGCTTCCTGGTCACGCCGGCCCCCGACGAGCCCTTCGACTATCTCGCCCCCGGCGACCTGGTCGCCGTGGCGCCCACCGACATCTTCCGCCGCGCCGGCCTCTACCTGATCCAGCAGGAGGGCGAGCACCGGGTACGCCACGTCACCCAGGCCACGGACGGCGCCCTGCGCTTCGCCCACCCCGGCGCCGACACCTCCTCGGGCTACACCTCCGACACCCTGCTGCTGGGCAAGCTGCTGGCACGCTGGCAGCCCGGCCTGCTACAGACATGATCGGCTAGCGGCGCCCTTACGACGGGCGTCTACTCGACTCGCAGCACTTCCACCCGATCGTGGGTACGGCGCGTCTCGCTGCCCACCAGGAAACGCTGGCTGAAGCTGGCCACCTGCCCCAGGCCATGCCGGGATTGCCCCACCAGGGGACCGCTGAGATGCTCGTTCTCCTCGCCCAGGCGGTCACGCACCGAACGTGGCTGAACGCTGCTCTCCTGCACATCGACGGTGACGCGATAGCCACCATCCGGCAGCCCGCTGCCGGGGCCGAAGGGACCCGCCACGAAACCGCCAGCCTCCACCGACACGCGCTCGCGCCAGCGCACCCCGCTGAGTTCCCTCTCCACGATGACCTGCAGGCGAGTTGCCTCGGGCAGGTTGGTGCTGCCCTCCACCGTCAGGCGCCGATCGCTACCCAGTCGGGAGGTAATCTCGATCGCTACCGGCTGGTCGAAGGGCGGCACCTCGGGTGCCTCAGGCTCGGGCGCAGCCTGCGGCTCGGGAGTCTCGGCGGCGGAGCTCGTCTCGGCTGGCTCGCTCGCCGGCGGCTCGCCCTCGCCACCGCACCCGGCCGTCGCCAGCGCCATTCCTACCAGCAACGCCCACGAAAGTATCGCGCATCGAGCCCTTGCCATCTGCCATCTCCGACTATGTCATTAACTCTCAGGCTACCACTCCCGGGGGACTGGCGTCGTCCACCCCTCGGCCTGACCGCGGGGGACTGATAAACTATGCGCCTTCTCGACCGACACCCGTGATGCCGATGCCCCAGCTCGACCGTACCTTCTCCGTGGCGCCCATGATGGATTGGACGACCCGCGACTACCGCGCCTTCGCCCGGACCCTGACGCGCCACGCCCTGCTCTATACCGAGATGGTGACCACCGGGGCCATCCTGCACGGTAGTCCTCGCGAGCGCTTCCTGGGCTTTGATGAGGTGGAGCACCCCATCGCCCTGCAGCTGGGCGGCAGCGATGCCGGCGAGCTGGCCGAGTGCGCTGCCATCGCCGAGGCGTGGGGCTATGACGAGGTCAACCTCAACGTCGGCTGTCCCAGCGATCGGGTGCAGAACAACCTGATCGGTGCCTGCCTGATGGGCCACCCGGAGAAGGTCGCCAGCGCCGTGCGCGCCATGCGCGAGGCGGTATCGATCCCGGTCACGGTCAAGTGTCGCATCGGCATCGACGACCAGGACGAGGACAAGGATCTTTCGCGCTTCATCGACATCGTCGCCGACGCCGGCTGCGACACCTTCATCGTGCATGCGCGCAAGGCGTGGCTGGAGGGACTCTCCCCCAAGGAGAACCGCGATGTGCCGCCGCTCAACTACTCCCGGGTGCATCGACTCAAGGCGAGCCGCCCCGAGCTGCATATCGGCATCAACGGCGGACTGAAGACACTCGATGCCTGCCGCGAACAGCTCGAATACGTCGACAGCGTGATGGTCGGCCGCGAGGCCTACCAGAATCCCTGGCTGCTGGCTGGAGTCGATGAAGCGCTCTACGGCGAGCCGGGGCCGGCAGTGAGCCGCCATGCAGCGGCCCGTGCCCTGCGCCCCTATATCGCCCGACGACTCGAAGAGGGCGCCAAGCTCAACCACCTCACCCGCCACCTGCTGGGCCTCTTCCAGGGCCAGCCGGGCGGACGCAAGTTCCGCCGTCACCTCTCCGAGAACGCCCATCGTGAGGGCGCGAGCCTGGCGGTATTCGACGACGCCCTGGGCCTGGTCGCCGAACGCGAGGCCGCCGCCGTGGCCTGAGGCCACTCAGTACAGGGGGTCGGGCGGCGGCTCCAGGCTGGAGTGGAAGTCCTCGATGGCGCTCTCCGCCTCCTCGATGGCATCGAAGCGGGCGATATGGAACAACGCCTCGCCTTCGTTGGCCAGCGGCAAGCGGCTCATGCCGATGACGATGCCATCGGCCATGGCATGCACCTCCCCTTCCGCGTTACCGAAGGGATCCGCCACCCGGCCCAGCACATCGCCCTTGGCCACCCGGGCGCCCAGGCGCACCTTGGGGCGCAGGATGCCGTCGATGGGCGCCCGCGCCCAGCTCGAGCCATTGGCCACCTCGGCGGCCGGCGGATCGCGGCGACGCCGCTCGCCGGCCAGCATCCCCAGGCGGCGCATCACCCTGATCACCCCACGCACCCCGGGAGTGATCGCCCATTCGTCGAAGCGCAACGCCTCACCGGCCTCGTAGGTCAGCACCGGGATGCCACGATTCTGGGCGTAGTGACGCAGGCTGCCCTCGCGCAGCTCGGCGTTGAGGATCACCGGTGCACCGAAGGCATTGGCCATGAGTTCGGTCTCGCCACCCGCCACCAACTGGGCTCGGATCTGGGGCAGGTTGGTGCGGTGGATCGCCCCGGTGTGCAGGTCGATGATATGCGTGGCCTGATCGACGATCGCCTCGCGGAACAGCGCCGCCATGCGCCCGCCCAGGGAGCCCGACTCGCTGCCCGGGAAGCAGCGGTTGAGATCGCGCCGGTCGGGCAGGTAGCGACTGTGCTGCACGAAACCGAAGACATTGACGATGGGGGCGGCTATCAGTGTCCCGCGCAGTCCCTGGAGCTGCTTCGAACGCAACAGACGGCGCACGATCTCCACGCCGTTGATCTCATCACCGTGGATGCCGCCGCATACCAGCAGCGTGGGCCCTGCCTGGCGGCCATGCACCACCTCCACCGGAATCGAGAGCGGTGCATGGGTATACAGGCGTGCGGCGGGCACGTCGATCTGGGTCCGGGAACCGGCGGCAATCCTGATGCCGGCGAGATCGAAGGGGGCTCTGGCCATCGGGCGCTCCTTGAGCTGACGTTCACCGAATCCTTATACGCCCCGCGAGCGGCGATGGCGAGGGCTCTCGCGAACCATGACGTCGACAAGGGTGCCAGGCATACATGCTTGTATGTAAATACCCGAAGGGATCGGGTAGAATACTGGCATCTTTCCCCGCATGAGGCTCGTTCCATGGCCCGACGCACCAAGGCCGAGGCCGCTGCCACCCGCGAGGCACTGCTCGACGCCGCCGAGGAGGTATTCCTCGAGAAGGGGGTCGCCCGTACCTCCCTGGAACAGATCGCCCGCCACGCCGGCATGACACGCGGTGCTGTCTACTGGCACTTCCGCAACAAGGCCGACCTCTTCCAGGCGATGCTCGGCCGGGTGCGCATGCCCTTCCAGGAGCTGGTTGCGGAGATTGGTGATCCAAGCCTGGTGGAGCGCCCCCTCGAGGCCATTCGGCTGGCCATCCTCAAGGGCTTCGAGCGTCTGGAACAGCCCCAGTATCGGCGGGTCCACGCCATCCTGATCCACCACTGCGAGGTGTTCGGCGACATCGACCCGCTGGCCATGCAGAACGAGATGGCCGACGAGTCCTGCGGTGCGCTGGCCGACTACTTCACCTGCGCCGCCCGCCTGGGCCATCTGCGCGACGACCTCTCGCCGGTCATCGCCGCCGAGCTGATGCAGGCGATGCTCGGCGGCCTCTTCCACGACTGGCTGCGCAACCACGAGCGCTTCTCGCTGGTGGCCAAGGGCCGCGAGCTGGTGGATACCCAGCTCGCCCTGATGCGTCGCGCCTAACCACTCAGACCCATCAAACGGTGGCCGAGCGGCCTCCACCAAGGCGCAGGCGGTGGAGGTGTGAGCGCGCCTCACGAAACTCCCTGGCGTCGACGCTGCGATAGGCCCCCTCCTCCGCCACATACTTGACCAGCACCCGGTGTTCACCGACGCGTGGCATGCTGCCCTCCTTGCCGTGCAGACGCACCTCATGCTGCGGGTCATCGAGCAAGGCGGCGCGGGTCCACCCATCGCCATCCGGTTCGGCCAGTACCTCGACATGCTCACCGAGCAGGCAGCGCTGGTGGCCGAGCAGGTGGCGATGAAACCAGCGACGCATCGAACCGCAGAGTGCCGCGGCAAGCGGTGAGGCGATGGCGAAGGCGCCCCACAGCACCACCACCCCCAGTGGCACCCGGAACAGGCCCAGCTCCAGCCAGCGCAGGCCGAGCAGCTCCACCGCCAGGGTGATGGCCGCCGCCAGCAGCAGCAGTACCGAGAGCGAAAACGAGGCCGGCACGCCGGCGAAGCCCAGGGCGACCAGCGAGCTTGAGAGATAGTCCCCCTTCAGGCTGTCGTGCTCGAAGAGCTCCAGCGGCGCCAGGTGCAGCGCCACCAGTACCCAGTAGAGCAGTGCCAGCGGCAGCAGCACGCTGAACACCACCACCGGAAAACTCAGCGCAATCTCCATGACGAACTGCATGACTACCTCCTCGCGGTAATGCTTAGCCAACGAATCAACTCCTGCTCCTCACTATAGCCGATCCGCTGCGCCCCGTGGCGAGTCCTCCATGACCTGCGTCATGGCCCGTCGTACAAGGGCCCATGGCAACAGGGGGCGCCTCCTGTGAGGCGCCCCCTGTCATGGTGACCCGACCGCGGACAGGATTAGCCCTGTTCGGATGCCGGGGCCTGGTGTTGCCCCTCCTTGCCGCGCAGCTTGCGTCCCAGCCAGGCGGAGATCGAGGCGATCATGGCGTAGAAGCTGGGAATGAAGAAGCTGCCCAGCACGGCCACCGAGCCCATGCCCACCGCCACCGTGGTACCGATATGGTGGCTGCTGACGTCACTCGCCCCGCTGGCCAGGGCCAGTGGCAGGGTACCGAAGATAAAGGCCAGCGAGGTCATCACGATGGGCCGGAAGCGCAGCTCCGCCGCACTGATGGCCGCCTCGCGGATCGTCTTGCCCAGCTCCTTGCGCTGCAGCTCGGCGAACTCGACGATCAGGATGGCGTTCTTGGCCGCCAGGCCCACTACCACCAGCATGCCGATCTCCACATAGACGCTGGTATCCAACCCGCGCAGCACGATGCCACCGATGCCACCCAGGAAGGCGAAGGGCGTGGCGGTCAGTACCGCCAGCGGCAGCGACCAGCTCTCGTACTGGGCGGCGAGGATCAGGAACACCATCAGCAGGCCGAAAATGATCGCCAGACTGGCGGTGCTGCCCATCTGACTCTCCTGATAGGCGGTGCCGGTCCAGCCCATGCCCCAGTTGTTGCCGAGCTCCTCCGCGACGATCTCCTCCATGGCGGCAATCGCCTCGCCGGAGCTGTAGCCCGGTGCCGGGCCGCCCTGGAACTGGGCCCCCAGATAGACACCGAAGCGTGACACCACCGCCGGCTTGGCCTGGCGCTCCAGGGTCACGAACTCCGAAAGCGGAATGCGCTCGCCATTGCCTCCGCGCACATAGACCTTGCCCATGTCATCCGGCGTCTTGCGGAACTCGTCCTCGTTCTGCAGGTAGACCTGGAAGTTGCGGTTCTGGTAGCTGAAATAGTTGACGAAACCGTTGCCGAAGGTATTGGACAGAGTGGAGTTGAGCTGCTGCAGCGACACGCCATAGCTCAACGCCTTCTGCTGGTCGATCTCGGCGCGGTAACCCGGCACGTTGACATTGAAGGTGGTAAAGACGCGCTGCAGTACAGGATTCTCACCCGCCGCCTGCATCACCTTCAGCGAGGCCTGGAAGAGCTCCTGGGGAGTGGCACCCTCGAAGGACTGCAGGTAGCCGGTGAAACCGCCGGTGGTGGAGAGCCCCATGATCGGTGGCACGTTGAATGCCATGGCCGAGCCGCCGGGGACCTGTGCGCCCAGCTGCATGATCCTGCCCACCAGCTCATCGGCGGTCAGCTCGCGCTCCTCCCAGGGCAGCATGTTGATGAACATGACACCGCGGGCGGAGTTGACCGCACTGGAGAGGATGTCATAGCCCGCCACGGCGGAGCTGTACTCGACCCCCTCGATCTCCTCGATTCGGGAGCTCAGTTCGTCCATGTAGGCACGAGTCCGGTCCAGCGAGGCAGAATCGGGCAACTGTATGCTGGCGAGCACCACGCCCTGGTCGGTCTCCGGCACCAGCGTCGAAGGGGTGGTCTGGTACAGCCACCAGGAACCGCCGATCACCAGGCCGGTAAGCAGCAGCGCCAGGCCCCAGAAGCGCACCAGTACCTTGACCACCCACATGTAGCCGGCGGTGATTCCGGCAAACAGGCTATCGAACAGACGCAGCGGGGTGTTCACGGCGCGCATCAGTTTCGACTCACCCAGCTGCGGCTTGTGCTTGATGAACACGGCCGACAGGGCCGGGGTGAAGGTCAGCGCCATCAGCGCCGAGAAGGCCACCGAGATCGCCACGGTCAGAGCGAACTGCTGGTAGATCTGTCCGGTGAAACCGCCCAGGAAGGCCACCGGCACGAATACCGCCGCCATGATCAGCGAGGTAGCGATGACTGGGCCACCGACCTCCTTCATGGCACGGATGGTGGCCTGAGTGACCGTGATCTCCTCGTCCTCGCTGAGCACCCGCTCGACGTTTTCCACCACCAGGATGGCGTCGTCCACCACGATGCCGATGGAAAGCACCAGGGCGAACAGCGTCAGCAGGTTGATCGAGAAGCCGAACATGTAGAAGCCGGCGAAGGTGGCCAGCACCGAGACCGGCACCACCGACATGGCGATCACCGTGAAGCGCCAGTTCTGCAGGAAGATAAACAGGATCACACCGACGATCAGGAACGCCTCGATGAATACCTTGGTCACGGTGTCGACGGAGGCGCCGATGAACAGGGTGGTGTCGTAGGGCACCACGTACTCGAGTCCCGGCGGGAAGCGCTCCTCCAGCTCGGCCATGGTGTTGTGGACCGTCTGGGCGGTCTCCAGGGCGTTGGCGCCGGGCTGCTGGTTGATAATGATCGGCGTCATGGTGGCGCCGTTGAGCTTGGCACCCACCCCGTAGAATGACGCGCCCAGCTCGATGCGCGCCACGTCCTGCAGACGCAGCGACGAGCCGTCGGGGTTGGTGCGCAGGAAGATCTCGCGGAAGTCGTCGACGTTGTTGAGACGACCACCGGCGGTGATGGTGTAGGTGAAGGCGCGTGGCTCGCTCTGGGGCGTACTGGCCAGGCTGCCCGCCGGCACTTCGGTGTTCTGGGAGCGTATCGCCGCCGCCACTTCGGTGGGTGTGAGGTCGTACTGGGCCAGCTTGTCGGGATCCATCCAGATGCGCATGGCGAACTCGCCGCCCCCTAGCACCTCGGCCTCACCTACGCCGGGAACCTGGCGCAGCTCGTCGAGGATGTTGAGGGTGGCATAGTTCTGCATGAAGACGTTGTCGTAGTCGCCTTCCGGCGAGATCAGCGCGACCAGCATCAGGATCGAGCTGGAGCGCAGTTCCACGGTCACGCCCTGGGACTGCACCTGCTCGGGCAGCTGCGACAGCGCCCCCTGCACCCGGTTATTGACGTTGATGGTGTTGATATCGCCATCGGTGCCGATATCGAAGGCCACGCTGAGGCTCATCATGCCGTTGTCGGCACTGGTCGAGGTCATGTAGAGCATGTCCTCGACGCCATTGATGGCCTCGGCCAGGGGGGCGGCCACCGTCTGGGCCACCGTCTCGGCGTCGGCACCGGGGAACTGGGCGGTCACCGAGACGGTGGGGGGCACCACGCTGGGATACTGCTCGATGGGCAGCACGCGCATGCTGGCCACCCCGACCACTGTCAGGATGATCGCCAGTACCGTGGCGAAGATCGGCCGCTTGATGAAGAAGTTGGAGAAGCTCATGAGGCGTTGTCCTCAGCGCCCTCCGCGGGTGCCCCCGACTCGGCCTCGGCCGCCGCTTCCACTTCCTGCTGCTCGGCCTGGCGTTCCTGCTCCTCGACCTCCTCGACGATCTCGCCGGCCTCGCCATCGAAGGGCTGCGGGTCGATGGTCACCCCCGGCTCGATGCCAGCCAGGTCACCGACCACCACGCGCTCGCCCTCCTCGACGCCGTCGCGCAGGATCTGCCAGGGTCCGGCCACCTCGCCCAGGCCGACCGGACGGGCACGGGCCACATTGTCCTCGTCGAGCACGAATACCTGGGGCCCCATCAGGCCCTGGCCGACGGCGATCTCGGGCACCGCCAGCACCTCGAAGCGCTTGAGTCCCTCGAGCCCGACACGCACGAACTGCCCGGGAAGCACACGCCCCTCGGGGTTGGTGAAGGTGGCACTGGCCTGAACGGTACTGGTGCCCTCCTCCACACGGGAGCCGAGGAAGTCCAGGCGCCCCTCGAGGCGCTCGCCGGCGTTGCCATCCAGGCCAGGCACCTGCAGAACCGCTCTGATCTCGGCGATATCTCCGCTGCCCGCCAGCTGGCGGCGCAGCTCGAAGGCATCGCGTTGGGGCAGCTGGAAGCGCACCTCCAGCGGGTCCAGCGGCGTGATGGTGGCAAGCTGGGTGCCGTTGCTCACCAGATTGCCCACGTTGACCCGGGAGAGGCTGATCATTCCCGACACCGGCGCGGTGACCTCGGCGTAGTCGAGATCAATGCGCGCGCTGGCCAGGGCCGCCTCGGCCTGGGCCACCGCTGCGCGCGCCACGCCGAGTTCGGAACGTGCCTGGTCATACTGCTGTCGGCTCACCGAGTTCTGGCTGAGCAGGCGCTCGAAGCGGGTGGCATCGCGCTGAGCACGCTCCAGTTCGGCGCGAGCGCTCTGCAGGTCGGCCTCACGCTGATTGACCACCGCCTGGTAGACGTCCGGCTCGATGGAGTAGAGCACCTGCCCCTCCTCCACCATCTCGCCGGGTTCGAAGTGTCGCTGCTCCAGGGTGCCGGTGACGCGCGCCACCAGGGTGACCTCGTCGTCGCTGCGCAGCAGCGAGGGATAGGAGCGCTCCAGGGCAACATCCTGGCGGGACAGCTCGGCCACCTCCACCGGGTGCGGCGGCTTCTCCTGCCCGCCCTGCTGGGCCTGCGCAGGAGCCTCGTCCTGACCACAGGCGGCCAGGAACAGGCCGGCGACCAGGACGAGGAGGCCCGCCCGGCCGAATCGGAATGCAGTCTTCATGTGCGTGGGGTTCCCGTTATGACGTCAAGGTGGAACGAATCTTACATTCATTCTTGTATGGATGTAAACATTAGCCGCCTAAGCAAAGCCCAGACGGCCAATGCCCGCGATACCTGCCGCTAGGGCGTGGGGCGCTCGCCGATATCCATCACCGGGTCGCCCCCCCCCTCGTCCGGTAGCTGAAAATCAACGCTGCCGCCATCGAGCCAGGCGTTGACCTCGGCCAGGGCCTCCTCGTCGAGGGTGCCGGCCTGCTGACGCAGCGTCAGCAGGTTGATCACGTAGTCGTAGCGGGCGCTGGCCAGGTCGGCGATGGCATCGTAGAGGCTCTGCTCGGCGTTGAGCACATCGACGATATTGCGGGTGCCCACCTCGTAGCCGGCGCGGGTAGCATCCAGGGCGCTCTGGTTGGAGACCACCGCCTGGGCGCGCGCCTCCACCGTGGAGACGTCGTTGGTCACCCGGGTATAGCTGGAGCGTACGTCCTGGATGGTGCTGCGCCGCTGAGCCTCGAAGTCATACTGGGAGGACTCCAGCAGATAGGTGTTCTGACGCACCGAGGCACTGGTGCGTCCACCGGTATAGAGCGGCAAAGTCGCTTCCAAGCCAATCCGGCTATCCGAGTCGTAACCAGTTAGACCATCGGTATCGCTATCCGAATAGTTGTAGTTGGCGAAGGCGTTGACCTGCGGGAGGCGCCCGGCGCGGGCGATCTCCACCGCACTGCGCGACACCTCGATGCCGGCCTGGCTGGCCAGTACCTGGGGGTTGTTCTGCATGGCCAGCTCCACCCAGGCACCGCGATCGGTCGGTGTAGGTGGGGCGATGGCAAGCTCCTCGCCCAGGGCATCGATGCTGTCGTAGCGCTGGCCGGTAAGCCGCTCCAGGGCCTCGAAGCGCACCTGCAGGTCGCTCTCGGCGGCGATGCGGACCGCCCTGGCCTGGTCGAAGGCCGCCTTGGCCTCCTCCACTTCGGTGATGGCGATCAGGCCCACCTCGAACTGCTCACGGGCCTGCTCGAGCTGGCGATTGATGGCGCGCTCCTGGGCGCGGCGCGCCTCCAACACCTCATGGGCACGCAGGATCTCGAAGTAGGCGCTGGCCACCTCGATCAGCACGCCCTGCTCGGTGGCGGCCAGGAGATAAAGTTGCTCATCAATCTGGCGCTCACTGCGCTCCACCTGGCGACTATCGATGGCATTGAATAGAGCCTGAGTAGCACGAAGCTCAAGTCCAACACTGTTGATATTGTCATCTTGCGGTTGAGAACCGCTCGATTGTGCGGCAGCAAACGCTTGCAGTTCATCACTGAACCCGCTGAGATCTGGGCCAGAGCCAGATCTGGCCTGACTCTCGTACTCTCGGCTGTGGGCCAGGTTACCGGTGACACTGACCTGGGGCAGCAGGTCGGCCCGCTCCACGTCGCGCCCGGCCTCGACGCCGCTGGTCTGGGAGCGCGCCGAGGCCAGCTCGGCGTTGTTCTGCAGGGCGTCCTGGGCGATGGTCAGCAGGTCCGCCGCCTGGGCAGGTGCCGCCAGGGCGGAAGCCACCATCATCGGCAGCAGGGCGCGGCGCAGCACTCGTGCAGGGCGGGCACAACGCGACGGGCAGGGTGACGTCATCGGCTCATCCTCGATCGATGGAAGGTTGATATACATACATTGTCGCATGTTCGTGGATCGATTCCACCTTATCATCGAGGATAAATATGGCATATCGTGGACTCCCAGGCGGCGGAGGCGCAGCATGCAGCACCTTGAATGGATCAGCGTAGACGATCTCGACGTGGCCGTGAGGGTCTGGCACCCCGGCGCCTCCCGCACACTGGTGGCCTGGCACGGCCTGGCCCGTCACGGTGGTGACTTCGCGGCCCTCGCCCACCGCCTCGGCCCCGGGTGGCGGGTGCTGGCACCGGACACCCCGGGACGCGGCCTCTCCACCTGGTCGCCTCGGCCCGAACGCGACTACACCTACGCCCGCTACGCCGAGATCGCCCGCGTCATGCTCGACCACTTCGCTCTCGAGCGAGCGGCCTGGCTGGGCACCTCCATGGGCGGCCTGCTGGGCCTGCGCCTGGCGGCCGAGCCGGCCACCGCCTCGCGCATCGAGCGCCTGGTGCTCAACGATATCGGGCCCGAACTCGAGCCGGCCGGCCTGGAGGAGCTCGGCGACTATTTCTCGCGCCCCCATGAGTTTTCGACCTTCCAGGACCTCGCGGTGGAGCTGCGCCATCACTATGCCGGCTTCGGCATCGCCGATGACGACACCTGGCGTCGCCTGGCGCTGGAGAGCGCACGCCGCCTGCCCGACGGGCGCTGGAGCTTCCACTACGACCCTGACATCACCGCGCAGTTTGCCCACGATACCCCGCGGGACCTGTGGGCCGACTGGCACGCCCTGCGTTGCCCGGCGATGGTGATCCGCGGCGCCGACTCGCCCCTGCTTGCCGCCACCACGGTGGCGCGCATGGCCGAGACGCAGCCCGGGCTCATCACCCTGGAGGCGGCCGGCTGCGGCCATGCCCCCTTCCTCGATCGCGACAGCCAGGTCGAGCCGCTGCGTCGCTTCCTCGCCGCCGAGGAGCCCTGAGGTGGCATCGCAACCCGGAGAGCTTCTCCTCGAGGCGGGCACCCCGCACCCGCGTGGCGACTGGACCCTCGAGCACCACACCAACCTGCGCCACCGCATCGATGCGGCGCGCCGTGCGGGGGCCGGCGCTCCCGAGTCGCTTGACGAGATCGCCGCCATCGATACCGCTGGCGCCGCACTGCTTGCCGAGCTCACCGGTGCCGAGTATCTGGCAGGAATCGATGAGCGGGCCCCGGGACTTCCCGCCGAACGCCGAGCCCTGCTGCGGGCGGTGGGCGAGGCACTCACCCGCTGCGAGACTCCGGCCGCGCCACGCCCCCATCCCCTGCGTGGCCCGCTGGCCGATATCGGACGCCGCATGGAAGGCATCGGCCGCCAGCAGACGCAACTGCTCGGCTTTATCGGCCAGGTACTCGCCACCCTGGCCACCAGCCTCTGGCGGCCCAGGCGCTGGCGCCTCACCTCGGTGGTCTCCCAGGTTCACCAGACCGGCCTGGATGCCCTGCCCATCGTCGCCCTGCTCACCTTCCTGGTGGGGGCGGTGGTGGCGTTTCTCGGCGCCACGGTGCTGCGCGACTTCGGCGCCACCCTCTACACGGTCCACCTGGTGGCCTACGCCTTCCTGCGCGAGTTCGGTGTGATCCTGGCCGCCATCCTGCTGGCCGGGCGTACCGCCAGCGCCTTCACCGCCCAGCTCGGCGCCATGAAGGCCAACGAGGAACTCGACGCCCTGCGCACCCTGGGCCTCGACCCGGTGGAACTGCTGGTGCTGCCGCGGGTGGTGGCACTCTGCATCAGCCTGCCGATCCTCACCTTCGTGGGAATGCTCAGTGGCATCCTCGGCGGCGCCATGGTCTGCCTGGTGGCCCTGGACATCTCGGCGGCCCAGTTCCTGGCCATCCTCGAACGCGACATCGCCGTGCAGCACTTCCTGGTGGGCATCGGCAAGGCCCCGTTGTTCGCCTTCGTGGTCGCGGTGATCGGCTGCCTGGAGGGCTTCAAGGTCAGCGGTAGCGCCCAGTCGGTGGGCGAACACACCACCTCGAGCGTGGTGCAGTCGATCTTCATGGTGATCCTGCTCGATGCGGTGGCCGCGCTGTTCTGCATGGAGATGGGCTGGTGAGCGAGACGCCGCAACCACTGATTCGCGTGCGCGACCTGGAGAACCGCTTCGGCCGCCATGTCGTGCACCAGGGGCTGGACCTGGACCTCTACCCCGGCGAGATCCTCGGCGTGGTGGGCGGCTCCGGCACCGGCAAGTCGGTACTCTTGCGCAGCATCGTCGGCCTGCTACGCCCCAGCGCCGGCAGCATCGAGGTGTTCGGCCAGGACCTGCAGCGCCTGCCCGCCGCAGAGCGCTCGCACCTCGAGCAGCGCTTCGGCGTGCTCTTCCAGCGCGGGGCACTGTTCACCTCGCTGACCCTGGCCGAGAACGTCGCCCTGCCGCTGATCGAGCATGCCGGCCTGCCCCGGCCCGAGGCCGAGGCGCTGGCCCGGCTCAAGCTGGCCCTGGCCGGACTGCCGGGCCAGGCCGCCACCCAGTACCCGGCCGAGCTCTCCGGCGGCATGATCAAGCGCGCCGCACTGGCCCGCGCCCTGGCGCTGGACCCCGAGGTCCTGTTCCTGGATGAGCCCACCGCGGGCCTGGACCCGATCGGGGCGGCCGCCTTCGACCAGCTGCTGCTGACCCTGCGTGACGCCCTGGGGCTGAGCGTGTTCCTGGTCACCCACGATCTGGATACCCTCTACACGGCCTGCGACCGGGTAGCGGTGCTGGCCCGCGGGCACGTGCTGGTGGCCGACCGCCTCGAGAGCGTGGCGGCCACCGATGACGACTGGATTCGCGACTACTTTCACGGCCCACGTGGCCGCGCGGCCGAAGGCGCCGCTCGCACCGCCAAGGAGAGTTGACCATGGAGCCCCGCGCCCACCACGTGCTGATCGGCCTGTTCACCGTGCTCGCCCTGGGTGGCGCCCTGCTGTTCGCGTTATGGATGGGCAAGTCGAGTCTCGACCGCAATGACACCTGGTACGAGGTAGTCTTCGACCGGGCGGTCAGCGGCCTGGCCGAGGGCAACGCCGTGCAGTACAGCGGCATCGAGGTGGGTAACGTGGCCGAACTGCACCTCGACCCCAAGGATCCACGCCGGGTGCGCGCGCTGATCCGTATCGATGCCAGCGTGCCGATCAAGGCCGATACCCGCGCCAGCCTGGCACTCGCCAATATCACCGGCAGCATGAACATCCAGCTCTATGGCGGCACCCCGGAGAGCGAGCGCCTGGTGGGCAATCGCGAGAATCCCCCGGTGATCCGGGCCCGCCCCTCACCGCTGAGCTCGCTGCTCAGCAACAGCGAACAGCTGATGATCCGCTTCAATCGCCTGCTCGATGGCGCCAGTGAGCTGCTCTCCGACGACAACGTCGCGCACCTGTCACGGAGCCTGGCCAACCTGGAGCAGGCCACCGCCCGCCTCTCCGGCGACGAGCTCGACCTGGCGGCCCTCGGCGAGCGCGTCGAAGCCACCCTGATCCAGGCCGAGGCGACGCTTGAGACCTACGCCCGGTTTGGCGAGCGTGCCGACCGGCTGCTCGACGCGGAGGGCCGGCGCACCCTGAGCCACGCCGAACGCGCCATGGCCTCCCTGGAAGAGGGTGCCGGCCGGCTGGCCCGCCTGACCGCCGACCACGAACAGGAGATCGCCCGCGGACTGCAGGGCATCGGCGAGCTCGATCCTGCCATGCGGGAACTGCACGCCGCGCTGCGCGCCCTCAACCGCCTGGTGCGGCGCCTCGAGGATAGCCCCGCCGACACCCTGCTGGGCCGCGACCCGCTGCCCCAGTACGAACCTTGAAAGTACACCCCTTGAAAGTACGCCCCTTGAACATACACGCCATGAGAGTCCAGCCCATGAGCCCACGCCACCTTGCCCCCACCCTGCTGGCCCTGCTGCTGGTGCTTGCGGCCGGCTGCACGATCCTGCCCGAGCGCGAGCCCCAGCGGCTGTTCGCCCTGCCCGGGGGTACCGATATCGATGCCTTGGGCCCGACCACGACCGCTACCCTGCGCATCGATTCGCTTACTGCCAGCGCGCCTCACGGCGGCAACCGGCTGCTGGTGATGCCGCGTGCCAATGAGTTCGAGGCCTGGGCCGGGGTGCGCTGGCGGGACGACGCCCCGCGACTGCTGCAGGAGCGATTGCTCGAGGCCTTTCGCCACGCCGGGCGCCTGGGCGGCGTGATCGACGATACCAGCAGCGCACGCAGCGACGCGGTCCTGGGCGGCCATCTCGCGGCCTTTCACCTGCGCCTCGACGGTGATGCTCGCCGGGCCGTGGTGCGCCTGGACGCCCAGCTGATCGACGAATCCAGTCGCAAGCTGCTGGCCAGCCGCCGCTTCGAGACCATGGCCGAGGCCAGCGACGCCACGCCCGAGGCGGCGGTGATGGCCTTCGGTGTGGCAAGCGATGAGCTCGCCGAAGTTCTGACAGGCTGGGCGATAGAGGTTCTGGAGGACCAGTAGATCATCAGGATGCCACAGTTCCTTGATATAGCTCACGGCACCTCCGGCGGATAACGTGCATCATCAAGGGAGTTCCAGGAATGGGGAGAATCGGCATGGACAAACGCGTTACCAGGCGCTTGCTGAAGGCGGTCCTTGTCATGGCAGCGCTTGCCTTGCTGGCAGGGGTAGCCTGGTGGGCGCTGCAGCCGGAAACCGAGCATCCGGGCCTGACATCGGGAAATGGCCGAATTGAAGCCACCGAGATCGATGTTGCCACGCGGCTTCCCGGCCGCCTTGCTGAGGTACTGGTCGACGAAGGCGAGATCGTCGAGACCGGCCAAGCAGTTGCCCGCATGGATACCGCAACCCTGGAGGCCGAACTCGCCCAGGCCCAGGCCCAGCGGCGCCGCGCCGAGAATGCCCTGGAAACGGCCCGGGCCATGGTGGCACTCCGCGAGAGCGAGCTGAGCGCCGCCCAGGCGGTGGTCAGCCAGCGCCAGGCCGAGCTCGAAGCAGCGCGCAAGCGCTACGAGCGCGCCACCAGCCTGGTGGAGCGTAATGCCATCTCGCGACAGCAGTTCGACGACACCCTGGCCGCCTGGCAGAGCCAGCAGGCGGGCCTGGCCTCGGCGAATGCCCAGGTACTCTCCGCCCGTGCCGCCATCCGCGCCACCGAGTCACAGGTCATAGAAGCCCAGTCCCAGGTCGAGGCCAGTGAGGCGACCCTGACGCGTATCCAGGCCGACCTGGATGACAGCGTGCTGACGGCAGACCGCCTGGCCCGCGTGCAGTACCGGATCACCGAGCCCGGCGAGGTACTGGGGGCCGGGGGCAAGGTGCTCAACCTGGTCGATCTCACCAACGTCTACATGACCTTCTTCCTGCCCACCCGCGAAGCGGGCCGGGTGGCCATCGGCGACGAGGTCCGCCTGGTGCTGGACGCCGCGCCGGAATACGTGATCCCCGCGCGTGTCAGCTACGTGGCCAGCGTCGCCCAGTTCACCCCCAAGAGCGTGGAGACCGAGAGCGAGCGAGAGAAGCTGATGTTCCGCGTGCGCGCCAGGATCGATCCCGAACTGCTGCGCCGTCATATCGAACAGGTCAAGACCGGGCTGCCGGGCCTGGCCTACCTGAAGCTCGACGACGCAGCCAACTGGCCCGACACCCTCGAGATCCGAGTCACGCCATGAGTCCGCAGCAGGCAGCTCAGGTCGCCAGCATCGCGGGGGTAACCCAGCGCTACGGCGAAATCCTCGCCCTGGACAATATCAGTCTGGACCTTCCGGCCGGCCAGATGGTCGGCCTGATCGGCCCCGACGGGGTGGGCAAGTCCAGCCTGCTGGCGCTGCTCGCCGGGGCTCGACGCCTGCAGCAGGGTCAAATCGTGGTACTGGGCGGTGATATGCGCGATGCCCACCACCGGCGCCTGACCTGCCCGCGCATCGCCTATATGCCCCAGGGACTGGGTCGGAACCTCTACCCCACCCTATCGGTACGCGAAAATCTCGAGTTCTTCGGCAGGCTATTCGGTCAGGATGGCGCCGAACGGGATCGGCGTATCGCGACACTGACCCGCGCCACGGGGCTGGCTTCCTTTACTGAGCGACCGGCGGCCAAGCTCTCCGGCGGCATGAAACAGAAGCTGGGGCTGTGCTGTGCGCTGATCCACGACCCAGACCTGTTGATTCTCGACGAACCCACCACCGGCGTCGACCCGCTATCACGCAGTCAGTTCTGGGCGCTGATCGCAAGCATCCGCAGAGCGCGCCCGGAAATGAGCGTGATCGTTGCCACCGCCTATATGGATGAGGCCCAGCACTTCGATCACCTGGTCGCCATGGATGCCGGCCGGCCCCTGGCCAGCGGGTCGCCTGCAGAATTACTGGAACGCACCGGGACGCACGATCTGGAGAACGCCTTCATCGGCTTGCTGCCCGAGGCGAGGCGCCGCCAGCATCACCCCATCAGCATCCCGCAACGCACCGCCTGTGACAGCATCGCCATCGCGGCCCGCGGGCTGACCAAGCGCTTCGGCCACTTCACCGCCGTTGACAGCGTGGACTTCCGCATCGAGCGTGGTGAGATCTTTGGTTTCCTGGGCTCCAACGGCTGCGGCAAGAGCACCACCATGAAGATGCTCACCGGCCTGCTGCCGGCAAGCGAAGGCGAGGCCGAGCTGTTCGGCCAGCGGGTCGATCCCCGGGATCTGGCGATCCGACGCCGGGTGGGCTACATGTCCCAGGCATTTTCCCTGTATGGCGAGCTCAGTGTGCGCCAGAACCTCGCCCTGCACGCGCGGCTCTTCCATCTGCCCCAGGCCGAACACGAGGCGCGTATCGAGGAGATGCTCGAGCGCTTCGCATTGACAGTGGTTGCCGACAGCCTGTCGGGCGGGCTGCCGCTGGGCATTCGGCAGCGGCTCTCCCTGGCCGTGGCCGTGCTGCACCGCCCCGAGATCCTGATCCTCGACGAACCCACCTCCGGGGTCGATCCAGTGGCCCGGGATGCCTTCTGGCGGGAACTGGTCAGGCTCTCGCGGGAAGAGGGCGTGACCATCTTCATCTCCACCCACTTCATGAACGAGGCCCAACGCTGCGATCGGATCTCACTGATGCACGCGGGACGTGTACTGGCCTGTGACACTCCCGAGGCGCTGCGCAAAGAACGCGGCACCGACACCCTCGAGGAGGCCTTTATCGCCTGGCTCGAGGAGGCCTCCGACGAGCCTCCCGCCGACCTGCAGGCCACGCCCCGTGCAACCGGGTCGAACGCTCCCCAGCGCGATCCGCCGGCCTTCAGTCTCAAGCGTCTTATGAGCTACGCCCGGCGGGAGAGCATGGAGCTGCGCCGCGACCCACTGCGCGGCATCCTGGCCCTGTTCGGCAGCGTACTGCTGATGTTCATCATCGGCTACGGCATCAGCCTGGATGTCGAGAACCTCGACTATGCGGTCCTCGACCACGACCAAACCACCACCAGCCAGGCCTATGCCCTCAACCTGTCCGGTTCGCGCTACTTCACCGAACGCCCGGCATTGACCAGCCAGGCCGAGATGGAGGCACGAATGCGCAGTGGCGATATCAGCCTGGCGGTGGAGATCCCACCCGGCTTCGGTCGTGACCTCAAGCGCGGCGCGGTTCCCGAGATTGCCTTCTGGATCGACGGTGCCATGCCCACCCGAGCCGATACCATCAAGGGCTACGCCCTGGGCCTGCACGCCCACTACCTGCAGACCCTGGCTCGCGAGTCGGGGGCACCCATGGCAACCCCGGGCGTGGAGATCGTCCTTCGCTATCGCTACAACCCAGAAGTGGAGAGCCTGCCCGCCATGGTGCCGGCGGTAATTCCACTGCTGCTGATGATGATTCCGGCCATGCTCACCGCGCTCGGCGTGGTGCGCGAGAAGGAGATGGGATCGATCACCAATTTCTATGTCACGCCGGTCACCCGTACCGAGTTCCTGCTCGGCAAGCAGCTGCCCTACGTGGCCATGGGCATGGTCAACTTCGTCACCCTGGTGGCACTTTCGGTATGGGTCTTCAAGGTCCCCATCAGCGGCAGCCTTGCAACCCTTGGCCTGGCCGCCCTCCTCTATCTGCTGTGTGCCACCGGCCTGGGGTTGCTGATCTCATCGCTGCTGCGCAGCCAGATAGCTGCCATCTTCGGCACCGCGGTTCTCACCCTGATCCCAGCGGTGCAATTCTCGGGGATGCTCCACCCGGTCTCGGCCATGGAGGGCATCAGTGCCCTGGTCGGCCAGGCCTACCCCACCACGCACTTCCTGATCATCACGCGGGGAGTATTCTCCAAGGGCCTGGGCTTCACCGAGCTGTGGCCCTACTTCGTGCCGCTGCTGGTGGCGATTCCCCTACTGTCGCTGGCCAGCGTGGCCGGCCTACGCGACCAGGAGAAATAAGATGCCATCACTGGGCAATATCCTGCAGCTGGGGATCAAGGAGCTGCGCAGCCTGGCCGGGGACCCGGCGATGGTACTGCTGATCCTCTATGCCTTCAGCCTGAGTATCCATACCAGCGCCACGGCCGTCCCCGAGTCGCCGCATCGCGCCACCGTCGGGGTGGTGAACGAAGACGCCTCGGCCCTCTCCTGGCGGCTGATCGACGCCCTGCAAATGCCCTACTTCCTACCCCCCGAATCAATTACCCGGGAACAGATGGACACTGGCATGGATAGTGGTCGCTTTACCTTCACCCTGGACATTCCCCCCGACTTCCAGCGCGACCTGCTAGGTGGGCGCGGTGCCGAAATCCAGCTCAACGTCGACGCCACCCAGATCTCCCAGGCCTTTACCGGCGCCGGCCATATACAGCAGATCATGAACGCCGAGGTGGCCGAGTTCCTGGCCCGCCACCGCGCCGAACCGGTCATGCCGGTGGAGGCGGTGATACGCACCGCCTACAACCCCAACCTGGATCGTGCCTGGTTCGGTGCGATCAACTCGGTGATCGACCAGATCACCATGCTGTCGATCATCCTCACCGGGGCTGCGCTGATCCGCGAACGCGAGCACGGCACCATCGAGCACCTGCTGGTGATGCCGATCACACCACTGGAGATCATGCTGGCCAAGGTATGGTCCATGGCCGCTGTAGTGCTGGTCGCCTCGGCGCTGGCCCTGCGCCTGGTAGTCCAGGGCTGGCTGGAGGTGCCGGTGCGAGGTTCGTTGGAACTGTTCCTGCTCGGCGCCGCTCTGCACCTTTTCGCCACCACCTCCATGGGCATCCTGTTCGGCACCCTGGCCCGATCGATGCCTCAGCTGGGCCTGCTGATCATCCTGGTGCTTATCCCACTGCAGATCCTCTCAGGTGGCATGACACCCCGCGAGAGCATGCCCGAGCTGGTGCAGCAGATCATGCTCGCTGCCCCCACCACCCACTTCATCCAACTGGCCCAGGCGGTGCTGTTCCGCGGCGCCGGGGTCGCGGTTATCTGGCCCCAACTGCTGGCCCTGGCCGCCATCGGTGCCGGCTTCTTCGTGATTGCCCTGTCACGCCTGCGTCGCTCGCTGCAGTAACATTCACGATATGCCGGCCTCCAGCCGCGATACCGCACGTTCCACGGCTCCACGGTAGCCGCCGCCGAACAGCAGCAGGTGGTTGAGCAGCGGGTAGAGCTGGAACAGCGTCTCGCGTCGCGGCCACTCCACAGGCGGCTCGCCATCCCAGTAGGCCTCGAGGAAGGCCTCGCCCGGCGCACCGAACAGGGTCAGCATCGCCAGGTCCACCTCCGGATAGTGGCGATAGACCGCCGGGTCGATCAGCGCGGGCCCCGACGGCGTGAAGAGCACGTTGCCCGACCAAAGGTCCCCATGCACCAGGCTCGCCGGGGCGTCAGGCAGCCATGTCTCCAGGCCTTGGGCGATGGCCTCCACCCGGGCGCGCAATCGATGATCGAGTAGACCTTTCGCATGGCACGCCTCGGCCAGCGGCAGCAGCCGACGCTCGCGCTGGAAGGCACGGCCATCGGAGAGCGGCGCATTGGGCTGGGGAGTCCGCCCGCAGGCGTTGTCACAAGGCCAGCCATGGGACTCGCCGGTAGCCTCATGCAACCGTCGCAATCCCTCGCCCAGGGCCACCGGATCACGGCGGCCGGATGACACCTCAAGCGCCTCCATCACCAGCCAGCCATCGCCTTCGGCCAGCACCTCGGGCACCACCAGCCCCGAGCCTGCCGCCGCCAGGGCACGCAGCCCATCGGCCTCACCCGCCAGGCGCTCGGCGGCGTCACGCTTGACCACCACCTCGCCACGGTCGGTGGCCAGGCGATAGACCGCGGCGATATCGCCACCCGAGAGGGGCTCGAGCCCACCTCTCGGCGTCAGCCCGGCTGCGGCCAGGCAGCTCTGCAGACTCGACTCCATGCGTTTCCTCCCACTGTGACCAGAAGCACCAGGCTTGCCGCCGCAGAGACGGCCGTCAAGGGGGCACCCGGCACAAAAAAGCCGCCCGGGGCGGGGCGGCAAGCAGGGACAGAGCATGGACTAGCAGATCAGCGGTCTACCGCTGGGACTCACTCAGGCATCAGCACACTGTCGATCACGTGGATGACACCGTTGCTGGTCTCGATATCGGCCTGGATGACGGTGGCGTCGTCGATCATCACACTGCCATCCATGGTGGTAATGGTCAGGTCCTGACCCTGGACGGTGGTAGCGCTGTCGGCGGCCATGGCGTCCTCGGCCATGATCTTGCCAGACACCACGTGGTAGGTGAGGATCGCCTGGAGCTGATCGCGATTCTCCTCCTCCAGCAGCGACTCCACCGTGCCCTCGGGCAGGGCGGCAAAGGCCTCGTCGGTGGGTGCGAAGACGGTGTAGGGCCCCTCGCCCTTGAGGGTCTCGACCAGGTCGGCGGCCTGGACCGCGGCCACCAGAGTCTCGAACTGACCGGCCTCCACGGCGGTATCGACGATATCCTTCTTCATTCCGTGATGGTCGGCCTGGGCGGCGGCAGAAAGCAGCACGCCGGCGGCAGCGGAGGTCATCCAGCCAACGGTCTTCATCTTCTTGTGGATCATGGTCTCACCTCGTTCACGGTGGCCCCGGCAAGGGGCCTGGTGTGGTCAGGGGAACGACCCGGCGGCGACTGCCGCATAGCTGTACAGGTCAACTTATTTGTACATGTATTGAACAAGAAGTTCACCCCTGTCGCAGAATTTTTTTTCGACGCCAGGCGAGAGGCTGACGAGACGGCCCGGGGTATGGCACAAGGGAGTGGATGACAGACAGTCGAGGAGAGCGATCATGTACAAGCTGGCCTTCTTCGTCCCCGTGGAGGACGCCGAGGCGGTCAAGGAGGCGGTATTCGCCACCGGCGCCGGGCGCATCGGTGACTACGAGGCGTGCTGTTTCCAGACCCGGGGCACGGGCCAGTTTCGCCCCCTGGAGGACGCCGACCCGCATATCGGCCGGGTCGGCGACCTGGAGCGGGTGGAGGAGCTCAAGGTGGAGCTGGTCTGCGAGGATGCGCTGATCCGCGCGGCAATCGCGGCGTTGCGCCTCGCCCATCCCTACGAGGAGCCCGCCTTCGACGCCTGGCGGCTGGAGACGTTCGACTGAGTGGGGCGTGATCCACACCCCTCGAGTCCACTGCTGAGGCCCGGCTTCGTCGGGCCGAGCCGGGCGTATTCACGCGGAACCCCAGTCAGGCGGAACCAAAGTAGCGCTCGCGATCCTCGGCGGTGATGTCGCTGATATGCAGCGGATAGTCACCCTCGACACGGTCGCGATAGAAGTGCCGAAGGGTACGCTCGATGGTCGGGAAGGCGAGCTCGTCCCAGGGGATCTCATGCTCCTCGAAGAGCGCCACCTCGAGGCTCTCGGGGCCGGCATCGAAGCCACCGACCAGGTCGGCCAGGAACATCATGTAAACCTGGTTGATATGCGGCAGGTTGATCAGGGTGTAGAGGCCATGCACCGTCACCTCGGCGCAGGCCTCCTCGAGGGTCTCCCGGGCGGCCGCCTCGACGGTAGTCTCGGCATTCTCCATGTAGCCTGCCGGCAGGGTCCAGTAGCCCTTGCGCGGGGCGATGGCGCGGCGACACAGCAGAACCCGGCTGCCACTCACCGGCAGCGTGCCGGCGACGATCCGCGGGTTCTGGTAGTGGATGGTGCCGCACTCGTCGCACAGGTAGCGGGGGCGATCATCCCCTCGGGGGATCGCGAAACGCACAGTATGGCCACAGTGGCTGCAGAAGTTCATGGGGCTCCCAGGCAGGCGGGCGGACTTGACGCCGCGGAAGTCGGCCGGGTAGAAGATAGCAAACCCGACGGAAACTCCATGTTAGAGAAACTTCGTGAACGCCTGCAAGCACACCGCCCGAGCCGCCTGACACTGCGTCTGGCCGAGGCGGCGGTGCTGATGCCCATCGTCGACCGCCCCGAGCCGACCCTGCTGTTTACCCGCCGTGCCGCCCACCTCAATACCCACAGCGGCCAGGTGGCCTTTCCCGGTGGCAAGCGCGAAGCCCACGATCCCGACCTGCTGACCACCGCCCTGCGCGAATCCGAGGAGGAGATCGCCCTGCCCCCCCAGCGCGTGGAACTGCTCGGCCGGTTATCGGAGGTGGTCTCGCTGCATGGCCTGAGAGTCACTCCCTTCGTGGGGCTTATTCCGCCCGACCTGCCACTGGTCGCCGATCCCACCGAGCTGGACATCATCTTCGAGGTGCCGCTGGCGCTGTTCCTGGAGGATCGCCGCCACCATACCGACGTCATACCGGTGGACGGCCGCCCCTGGTATGTGCCCAACTACCACGTCGACGGCCAGGTGATCTGGGGGCTCTCGGCGATGATGCTGGTGGAGCTGCTGGCCGAGGGCTTCGGCCAGCCGATCGACCTGCATCGCGAACCTCCGGGGCCGCTGTGCTATTTTCCCGATCGCCTGCTGCGCATCCAGCAGCACGCCACCACCTGAGCCGCGGACCCGACGCCGAATGCAGATTGCCACGCCGAATGCCCCTCCCGTGCTGTCCCCCGCGACCCTGCCCCACCTGATCGACGCCCTGGTGGAACAGGGCTGGTACCTGGGCGAAGGGGTACTCGATGCCGGAGTCTGCGCCGCCCTGCATGCCGAGCTCTGCGACCGCGCCAAGCGCGATGCCCTGGCCGCGGCCGGTATCGGCCGCGGCAACGAGCACGCCCTGCGCCGCGACATCCGCGGTGACGCCATCCACTGGCTCGACCGCGAGAGTCAGGCCCAGCGGCGCTACCTGGCCGCCATGGGCGAGCTGCAGCATGCGCTCAACCAGGCGCTGTTCCTGGGGCTCTTCGAGTACGAGGCGCACTTCGCCCACTATCCGCCCGGGGCCTTCTATCGCAAGCATCTCGACAGCTTCCGTGGCCGCGCCAACCGGGTGATCTCCACGGTGGGCTACCTCAACCCCGACTGGCCCGAGGATGGCGGCGGCGAGATGCTGATATTCGCTGCCGACGACCCCGAGCGCGAGGTGGCTCGAGTCCGACCGGCGGCCGGCAACTTCGCCTGCTTCCTCTCCGAGACGGTACCCCATGAGGTGCTCCCCACCCGCCTGCCCCGCGCCAGCATCGCCGGCTGGTTCCGGCGCAATGCCTCGCTGGGCGGCCTGGTCGACCCGGCGCGCTGATGACCAGGCAAGGCGACACCACCCGCCTGGCCGACCTGGAGGCGCGTTGTGCCGAGCTGGAGGAGCACAACCGCGCCCTCGCGGCGCAGCGCGACCACTACCAGTGGCTGGCCGAGAGCAGCACCGACCTGATCTCGCGCCATGCCCGGGATGGCACCTTCCTGTACGCCTCCCGCGCCGCCCGCGACCTGCTCGGCTATGAGCCGGATGAGCTGATCGGGGTCTCCGCCTACGACCTCTTCCACCCCGCCGACCTGGCCGACCTGCTCAACAAGTCGCCGCGGGTCTACTACCACGATGGCTTCTACCAGCAGACCTACCGCTTCCGCGCCCGGGACGGCCACTACGTCTGGTTCGAGACCACCAGCCGCACCCGGCGCGACCCGCAGAGCGGCGAACTGCTCGACATCCTCTGCGTCTCCCGGGACGTGGGCCGCCGCATCCATGCCGAGGCCAACCGCGAGCGCCTGGCGCGGGTGGTGGAGTCGACCACCGAGTTCGTGCTGTTCATGGATGACGACGAGCGGCTCTTCTACGCCAACCAGGCCGCACGCCACCTCCTGCAGCTGCCGCGCACGGGCGGTACCGCGCACCTGGCCGATGCCTACGTCGAGGGCTCACTGACCGACCTGCGCGATATCGTGTTGCCTGCCGTGGCCCGCTACGGCTCCTGGAGCGGGGAGCTGGAGATGCGCGGCCCCGAGGGGCCGGTACCGGTACTCAGTGTGGTCATGGCGCACTCGGGGCCCGGCTCCGAGCCTGGCCATGTGTCGTTGCTCAATCGCGATATCCGCCTGCGCCAGGCCGCCGAGGAGCAGGCGCGCCAGCATCAGGCGCAGATCGCCCATGCCAATCGGCTGGCGACCACCGGCGAGCTGGCCTCCAATATCGCCCACGAGCTCAACCAGCCACTGGGCACCATCGCCAACTACGCCAGCGGCGCCCTGCTCAAGCTCGATGCAGGCCAGCCCGCCGAGGCATTGCGCCTGCCTCTCGAGCGGATCCAGGCACAGGTAGAGCGCCTCGCGGAGCGCCTGCGCCATATCCGCAGTTTCGTGCGCAAGGGACAGGTCCGGTCGCGCCCCGTGACGCTGGCCGAGGTGGTGGACGCCGCCTGCCGGCTCTGTGAATGGCAGTACCAGCAAGCCCGGGTCGACCTCGAACTGATCCTCGCGGACCCATTGCCACGGGTGGTCGCCGACCCGGTGGCGCTGGAACAGGTACTGGTCAACCTGCTGCTCAACGCCCTGGAGGCGTGTCGCGAGCAGCCCCGCGCCGGGCGGGTCGAAATCAGGGCCCGGCGCAGTGGGCGCCGCGAGGTGACCCTGACGGTCAACGACCAGGGCCCCGGGGTACCGGTCGACCAGGCAGAGAGCATCTTCGCCCCCTTCCATTCGGGCCGGGCCGAGGGCCTGGGCATGGGCCTGGCCATCAGCCGCTCGCTGATGGAGGCCATGGGCGGCAACCTGCGCCTGCTCTCGCCGGATGGTTCCGGCGGCGCCACCTTTGCCGCTACACTGCTCGCCGAACCCTCCCACGCCGACGCCATGACGCGCCCATGACCGACACAGCTCCACCCTGCATCGCCATCGTCGACGACGATGAGGCCCTGCGTGACTCCCTGGCCTGGCTGCTGGATTCCGTGGGCATCGCCAGCCGCCCCTTCGCCGATGGCGAGGCCTTCCTGGCCGCCGACCCTGCCGGCTTCGACACGGTGCTGCTGGACGTGCGCATGCCCGGTCTCTCGGGCCTCCAGGTGCAGCAGCGCCTCGCCGAGCGGGAGAACACCCCGCCGGTCGTCTTCATGACCGGCCACGGCGACGTGCCCATGGCCGTCGCCGCCCTCAAGGCCGGGGCCCGCGATTTCCTCGAGAAGCCCTTCAACCACCAGCAGCTGATCGATACCGTGCAGCAGGCCCTGCTGGCCCACCAGCAGGCGCGCCAGGCCCTCGCCCGCCTGGAGGCACTGCGTGAACGCTATGCGGCGCTGCGCCCCAAGGAGCGCCAGATCCTGGTCCACGTTGCCCGGGGCCTGACCAGCCGCGAGGTGGCCGACCATCTCGGGATCAGCCCCAAGACAGTGGAAGTCTACCGGCTGCGCGCCATGAAGGCGCTGGGTGCCGCCAACCTGGCCGAGCTGGTGCGTCTGTGCGTGGCGCTGGGCCTGGTGGAAGCGCTGCCGCAACATCCCGCCGACAGCGACTGATCCATCCGTGATTAGTGACAGGCAGCCCTTGACCATGGGGTAACCCATAGGTTTTAAGCTCATGGTAACCGCCAGTCGCGTCATCCCCACTAGCCTCATGATGACGCGCCTTGCCCCCGGCTGCTTGCCATCAGGCGCCGATCGGTCGCCGCAGCGTCACTTGCGCTGGATCATATACGACCGGAAGACGCACGGTGCACAATGGGGCATCCATAAGGCCGGCCGTCGCATGACCGGCAAGCCCCGGACGCCTTTCGCCACTCAGGAGAACCCTCATATGAAACGAACCCCTTCCTCCCTGCTCTTCTCCGCGTCGCTGTTGCTGGGTGCCGGTACCGCCCACGCCGCCCTGCCCGCCGAGGCGACCCTCTACAAGAACCCGCAGTGCGGCTGCTGCGACGAGTACGCCCGCCATCTCGAGGAGCATGGCGTCGAGGTGACCATCGTCGATGATGTCGAGCTGGGCAAGGTCAAGCAGGACGCCGGCCTGCCCTATGGCCTGGGCTCCTGCCACACCATCGAGATGGGCGAGTATGTCATCGAGGGGCACGTGCCCATGGAGGCGCTGGAGAGGCTCTTCGAGGAGCGCCCTGACACCGATGGCATCGGCCTTGCAGGCATGCCCATCGGCACTCCCGGGATGCCAGGGCCCAAGCAGGAGGCATGGAACGTCTACCAGTTCCGCGACGGCGAGCCCCAGCCCTTCATGACGCTGTAGAGCGTACCCACCACTGATCACGCGCCGCCACGGCCCTGGCCGGAGGCGGCGTCGCTGTAACGGGCACATACCCATGTCGAACGTGGCTCAGTGCAACGCCTGCCCTGAGTAGACCGGCGAGGGTACACGCGGGTAAGCCCGCATCACGTGCCGGAAGACCTCGCCTGTCTTCTCCAGCACCTCTTCCTCGCTGTAATGGTCCACCGGCAAACCGGTGCGGTCGTCCCACAGGAAGTCGCGGATGATGATCTGAACCGAATCGCGGCTGGACTCGCGCTCCTGCCAATGGTCGATCTCGGTGATCCTTACCTTCAGGTTCTCCAGCAGTTCCACCGACACCCGCTTGATGCGGCGAATCTCGGCGCCGCTGAGCTCCGGCTTGCGCAGCAGATCGAAGATCGCCAGCGACTCTTCATCCAGCCCCTCCCGCTTGGCCCGGGCCGCTTCTTCATCCAGTTCAGACAGCGTATCCAGCAGTCCCTCGAAGGTTTGCTCGACAGTCGCGCGATCCTTCTCGCGGTTGTAGTCGGCCACCAGCTTCTCGTAGTGGTTCTGGAAGTCGGTACGCAGCGGATTCTGCAGCAGCAGACGCTGCAGCTTCTGCTCGACCACCTGGCTCAACTCCTGCACCAGGGTGCGCTGCTGCTTGTGCCTTTCGAACTCCTTCTTGAGGCGCTCGAAGTCGATGGCGCTGATATCGTAGACGCCGGCTTCACGCACGCGATCGTTCGGCTCGCGAACCTCGATGGCTTCATCCACCACGCCATGCAGCTCGCGGATGATATGCGAGATATCAGCCTGCTCGCGGTCCTGTTGCAGGCTCTTGTAGACGATATCGATGGCATCCCGGTCGGCACGGCGGGCGTTGACGCCTTTGGCGTTCAGGCAGGCCTTGAACTTCTTGAACACCTCGCGGCACATCACCTCGAAGCGCTTGCGGCTCTCGTCGCTCTGGTTGGCCGCCTCCTTGCAAGCGACGATGGCCGCGTTACGCTCGAAGCCGCTGGTGGTTTGCACCGCCGCCAGCGAGGCCTCGCGCTCCTCAAGAAAGGTCCTGGTCATCGCCACCGCCTCATCCAGGTCGGCCAGCAGCTCTGCCTCTGGGCGTGCAGGATCGCGGCCATCCCCCGGGTCGCCGTTCCCGGTGGTGCCGGCGAAGGTCGCCAGTGCTTTGCGCAGATGGCGCAGGATGCCGCAGTAGTCGACGATCAGGCCGTTGTTCTTGCCCTCGCTGACCCGGTTGGCGCGGGCGATGGTCTGCATCAGGGTGTGGGCCTTGAGCGGCTTGTCGAGGTAGAGGGTGGCGAGGCTCGGCACGTCGAAGCCGGTCAGCCACATGGCGCAGACGATGGCGATACGAAACGGGTGCTGTTCGGCCTTGAAGGCGTCATCCAGGGCCATGCGCTGCATGTGGCGGAACTGGGGCAGCTCGCGCATCGATTCGGGGAGCGCCATGCCCTCCTTCATCAACCGTCGGTGGGGTGTGATATCCAGGTCCCAGCGGCGAAACTTCTCCTCCTCGCCCTGCTCCTCACTGACCACCACGGCCATCCGCGTCTCGCGCATCCAGGCGAGCTGCCGACTCTGGAACAGCTCCTCCTGCTCATCGGCGCACCTGGCCAGTGACCTCTCCAGCTCGTGGATCTTCGCGTCCCAGTAGAAGCCGATCAGCTTGTGCATGCGCACGCAGGTGATCTTGTCGATGCACACCAGCATCGCCTTGCCCGTCTCCCAGGCGTTGGCGTAGTGCTCGACGAAATCCTGGGCCACCCTGTCCAGCCGCTTGCCGGCGGTGATGATGTGATAGTCCCGCTTGAGATCCCGTTCGAGGCGCTGCTCCACGTCCACATCGTCGGTCTCGAACTGCTCCAGGCGCTCGGCGATGCGTTCGTTCATATCGCCGATGGCCACACCCAGCTTGTCGCCGCGGGCGTCGTAGTAAAGCGGCACCGTGGCCTGGTCTTCCACGGCCCGCTGGAAGTCATAGGTGGAAACGTAGTCGCCGAACATCCGCCGGGTGATCTCGTCGTCCTTGAACAGCGGCGTGCCGGTGAAACCGATCACGCTGGCCTGCGGTAGGGCGTTGCGCATGTTCAGTGCCAGGCTGCCGTACTGGGTACGGTGGGCCTCGTCGGAGATGACGATGATGTCGTCGCGCCGGTTGGGCGGCATCTCCGGGCGGAACTTCTGGATCAGCGAGAACAGGTAGGCCTTGTGCTGCCCCAGCAGCGCTTCCAGGTGATCGCCGCTGCCGGCACGGCAGGGGTCCCGATCGTTGTCCACCAGCCCACAGCCGGCATAGGTCTTGTAGATCTGGGTATCGAGGTCCTCGCGGTCGGTAAGCACCACGAAGGTGAAGTTGCCGCCCAGCTTGCGGTGCACCTTGCGGGTGAACATCACCATGGAGTAGCTCTTGCCGGAGCCCTGGGTGTGCCAGAACACCCCCAGCTTGCCCTGCCGCTGGCGGCGTTCACGCACCGCCTGCAACGCCCGGTTGACGCCCAGGAACTGGTGGTTGCGGGCGATGATCTTCTTCGGCTCGCCGGTGGAATCGTCGAAGAGGATGAAGTTCTCGACCAGGTCGAGGAAATTACGCCGCTCGCAGACACCCTTGAGCAGGGTTTCCATGTCCACCGAGCCCGGATCCTCCTCGGCCAGGCGCTTCCAGTCGGTGAAGTGTTCCCAGCGGCTGGTCAGCGACCCCAGCTTGGCCTTCTCACCGTTGCCGAACACCACCAGGGCATTGTGGTGGAAGAGGTGCGGCACCTCGCCCTTGTAGCTGGAGAAGTTCTGCTCGAAGGCAGCACGCAGGTGCTTGCCGATGTTCTTGCATTCCATGAACAGCAGCGGCAGGCCATTGACGAAGCCGATGATATCGGCACGGCGGCGGTAGAGGTCGCCCTGCACCCACAGCTCGCGCACGCAGAGGAAGTCGTTGTTGTCCGGCTCGTCGAAGTCGATGAGCCGCAGGCGCTCGCGGCAGCGCTCGCCCTTGGCGTCGCGGAAGGTGACCCAGACGCCGTCGCGCAGCTGAGCGTACTTGTCGCGGTTGGTGGCCGCCAGGGACTGGGCCACCGGCGAGGCCACCACCTGGCGCACGGCATCGTCATAGGCCTCGGCCGGCAGCCCGGGGTTCAGCCGAACCAGTCGCTCGCGCAGCGTGCGAGTGAGCACCACCTCGCGCTCGGAGCTTCGCCCCAGCAGGCTATCCGGCCCGAAGTCCTCCTGGTTCCAGGCCAGCACCGAGCGCCAGCCGAGCCGCTGTTCCAGATAGTCGGCGGTGGTCTGCTGGACCAGGGTATCTTCGCTGTAGGGGCTCGGGCTCATCACGCATCCTTGTCGTTCTGCTCCGGGGCGTGTTCCTCAAGATAGCGGCGACCGCGCTCGGTCAGCCGGTAGCGCTGCTTACTGCTGCGGGGCTTGTCGGGCAGAGTCATCTCTATCAGCCCCTTTTCCAAGGCAGGCACTAAATAAGCTTTACGGAAATACTCGGCATCCTTCAAGGAAAGCTTCTCCTGAAGCGCCTGCCGCGACATTTCCCCATCCAAGACCCCACACAGGCGAACTTCCGGGGTGACTTCCGGGGTGACTTCCGGGGTGACTTCCGGGGTGACTTTCGCAGCATCGGGACCCAGTCGCTCCTGGCCCGCCTCTTCGGCAATACTCGGCCGCGGAAAACGCAGCACGAACCAGTGCGGCGACACCTCGATCTCGGGCTCGGCCACGCCATACTCGGCGCACAGCCGGCGGATGCGCCGGATGCCGGAGCCGATATGCTCCACGGCCTCCATGCGGTGCAGCATGCCGAACAGCAGCGGGTTGCGCGGAATGCTCTTGACGCCCAGGTCCGCCTCGCTCATGCCGGCGGGCAGGCCGCCGGGGCTGACCACCTCGACCCGATCCTTGAACACGTAGACATGCACGTTGGCGGTGGATCGGTAGTCGCGGTGCACCAGGGCGTTGACCACCGCCTCGCGCAGCGCCTCCTCGGGCAGCTCGGGGCGCTCCTCGCGCTTCACGTGCTGGATGATGTAGGCGACGTTGAGCTTGGAGAGCAGCCAGGCAATGACTTCGTCGATCATCGAGTAGACGTCGCCGTGGAAGCCGCGGCGGTCAAGGATATGCACCTTGTCGCTGCCCATGAACAGGGCGCAGGCCACGTCGGCGCTGATGGAGAACTTCTGGATGTCGCGGGCCAGCAGCCAGGCGCCGGCGTGGGTCATCCTGCCGTCGTCGGTGAGCAGGTGAAGGTTCCTGAGCGCGGTAAGCGGCGGCATGTCGGCGGGAATGCGCGCCCGGCGCCGGAAGGTGTCCCAGGCCGCGTCGGTCAGGTCCTCCTCCAGGGAGAAGCGCTCACAGGGGGTCTCGTCGAAGTGGATCAGCCCCTCGCGGTAGAAGAATTCGCGGATCTCCTGGCGCGACATCTGCTGAGAGGAGGCGCCCTCGCGCAGGTAGAACTTGCCGCCGAAAGAGTAGGGTTTGCTGTGCTGGGCCGGCACGGTCACGCACAGCACCTCGCCGGTGCTCTCCACCTCCACGGCGATGGGCGGCTCAGCGGAGCGCGCCGTGGCCTGCACGTAGGACTTCAACTTGTTGTGGTCGGCCACCCCGACCACCTCGCCGGCATCGGTGACGCCGATCAGGATCACCCCGCCGGTGGCGTTGGCGAAGGCGCAGATCTCCCGCCCCAGGCCGGAGGTGCCGGCCTTCTTGAACTCGGTGGTAAAGCCCTCTCCGAGCGCGAGCAGGTCATTCAGCGCCTGGCGATTCATGCGGCCAGCTCTCCGCTCATCAGCTTGGGCAGCAGCAGATCGCGGGCCTTGGCAAGGCGTTCATTAGTCTTGGTTAACACGTCGACCTGACGGTAGAGGTCCAGTGCCTGCTCTTCGAATAACGAAAGCAGCATGGAAGGCGGAAAAAGCGCTTGGATGCGATGCACATCGTTACGATTCAGAGTCGGCACTGCTGCACCACCGTTGTACTGTTCAAGGTGCAGGTTAGCCAATAGGTGGCGAGCAAAATGCGGCTTAATTTTCTTGAAATCTTTGATCCAAAGCGTGGTATTCAGTGGCCAATAGTCATCACTAACATACATCACATGCCCAAGTGATCCGGAGCGCCCGGTTACCACACCAGGCCCAGAAACTTTCGCCTCTGCGTGATACCCCGTTATACCTGTTGAAGCATAGATAGGCACTTCGCCTTCTACCCGCTTCGACACTGGAAGATCAAAACCACGCTGAAGAGTGATCAAATCCCCAAGCGGAAGTGGCTCCCACCCCTCCGGCACGCCATTGGTGACCTTGACGTGTTCATGGCCGGGAAAGCGGAGATGGACGAACCACTCCTTGTAAAGCAGGCGGGCTGACTCCTCAAGGAGCTGGATACGGCGCTGATTATTTTCTATCAGATCATCATAACCCGCCAACATCTCTCCCACTTTCACTTGAACATCAAGGTGGGGAAGGTTAACTAGTGGCAACCGCCGAATATCTTTCATGTTTACATGCTTAGCAGTTGCGCCCGTTTCACCAGCCAATAAGGCAGCCTGCTGCGATGGGGAGAGCAGGTAATAGCAAAGAAAGGCTGGATCCACTTTTTTCTTATCTAGACGTAAATGCACAGTCCGTTGGCCTAAGCATACCTCTTGTCCCGGTTGGACCAAAGCAATATTCCCTGCCGGTGCTTCACGAGCGAGTATCAGGTCGCCAGGCTCAGGGACAGCTCTTCGAGTCCATTTCTGATATGTTTCATCAGATACACGATACGCTTTTTCTAGACTAAGCCTTCCCTTTCCAATATTTGGTGTTCTGATCAGCGGATAACCTGTCTCCTGCGTCGGCGCAGTCGCATGGAGGCAATCAACTATGAACTCGCAAACCTCATCAAGAGTTGCTGTGAGATGAGTCATACCCCCAACTCCTCGAAGTTGCGGCGGATCTTCGCGGCCAACTTGCTCGCCTCGGCATCGAGGTCGGCGAGCTCCACATGGATCCCTCGCAGGGCCTCCTCGAAGTCGAAATCCTCGTCCTCCTCTTCCGGGGCGACGCCCACATAGCGCCCGGGGGTCAGGCTCCAGTCGTTGGCGGCGATCTCCTCGATGCTGACCAGCTTGACCAGCCCCTCCACGTCGCGCAGCGTCGCCTCCGGGAAGCGCTCGGTGAGCCAGTGGGCCTGCTTCCAGACGTAGCGCACGGCCTTGAGCTGCTCGACCACCTCATGGCGCGCCGCGTCGGCGGCCTTGCGGGCACGGTTGATCTCACGGCTGGGCCACAGGCGGCTCTTCTTGGCGGCGTACTCCTGCTCGCAGCTGTCGATGACCCGGCAGGCCAGCTTGTAGAGCAGGTCCGTCTGCCTGACCAGGTCGCGGCTCGCCTCGGCCAGGGGCGTCAGGCGGTCGACGGCCTGCTTGAGGGCGCCGTTGGTCAATGATTGCCCGCGCCATTCTGCCTGCTCGGCGGTCAGGGTCTCGCGGAAGGCGGCGACATCGGTGGCAAAGGCGTGGCGGGCCTGGGCCAGCTCCTCGCGGGCCTCCGCGAGCGGCGCCAGCGAGGGAGAGGCGTCGTTGAGGCTATCGAGGAAAGGTGCGGCGCTCTCGCCCAGGGCATCCAGGGTCGTGTCGAAGTCAGCCAAGGGAGCGTCGGTGCTTCCCTCCTCATCCTGCCGCTCGAAGCAGGCGGCGGCATCACACAGGGTGCGCCGGCCATAGCCCTCCACCAGCATCAGGTAGCGCTCAGTCTCGCCGCGGTAGAGCCAGACGATGGCCTGGAGGTTCTGCTGCTGTTCGGGGCTGAAGTCGTAGATCTTGCGCGTCACCTGGCGATAGATCTGGCGGGCATCGATCATCAGCACCTTGTCGCGATGCTCGGCGGGCTTGGCACGGTTCAGGAACCACAGCTCGCAGGGCACGCTGCGCGTATAGAAGAAGTTGCCGCGGATGCCGATCATGGCGTCGACGTCGCCGGTCTCCACCAGCGCCTGGCGCAGCCGCGCCTCGTCGCGCCCGGCGCTGGAGGCCTGGGAGGACATCACGAAGCCCGCCCTGCCGCGCTCGCTGAGGTAACTGTAGAAGTAGCTGATCCAGACGTAGTTGCCGTTGGAGACCTTACCCTTCTTGTTCACCCCCGGCAGGCCGAAGGGCAGGCGCGGGTCGGCCTTGATCTTTTCGGCGTCGATCTCGTCGACGTTGAACGGCGGGTTGGCCATCACGTAGTCGGCCTTGCCGACCAGCTCGTGGGGGTCCTCGTAGTAGGTGATGGCGCGCTGGATATCGCCCTCCAGGCCATGAACCGCCAGGTTCATCTTGGCCAGTCGCACGGTGGTGGCGTTCTTCTCCAGGCCGCGGAAAGTGAGCCGCTCGCTAGGGTTGTCGCCATGCTCCTCCACGGTACGCGCGCTCTGCACGAACATGCCGCCGGAGCCGCAGGCCGGATCCAGTACGGTGCCGCGTTCTGGGTCGAGCACATGGGCGATCAGTGAGACCAGCGACACCGGGGTGAAGAACTCGCCGCCGTCGTGGGCGCCCTGGTCGGCGAACTGGGTGAGGAAGTACTCGTAGATGCGGCCGAAGACGTCGCCCTTCACCCGCTTGAGCTCGTCGGGGTTGAGGGTACGCAGCAGCTGGCCCAGCACCTCGTTGTCGAGCTCCTGGTATTCGCTCTTGGGCAGCACACCCTTGAGCGAGGTGTAGTCGTTCTCGATCGCCTCCATGGCGTCGATGATGGCGCGGGCGCGATCGGCGCTGTCCGGCAGGCTCACCAGGTGGTCGAACTGCGCCTCCGGGCGCAGGTAGATGGCGCTGCGCTGGGAGAAATCCTCTTTGGTGACCTCGCGGGTCTTGCCACCCCGCGACGGCAGGCTGGCCTGGATATCGTCCTTCACCGCCAGGTAGCGGCTGTAGGCGTGGCGCAGGAAGACCAGGCCCATCACCGGCAGGAAGTATTCATTGCTGGCGTAGTTCGAGTTGGCGCGCAAGTTGTCCGCGGCGCTCCACAGGCGCTTCTCCAGCGCCTGGATATGTTCGAGTTGAGCCAAGGCCCGCTCCGTTGCTGTTCCCTGTTGCCCCGGGCGGCCTAACGCCGCCCGAGCCTGAGTTCATTCGAATGAGGGAACAGTACCACCGAACGCGCTGGGCATCAGCCGCCTACACTAAGGGCAGCCGCCTAGCCATGCTGACAGGTGCGCCAGGATCACGGGATGAGGAGACCAAAACATGAACAAGACCGCCGTTCGTACCCTCCAACGGTTCCTTTCTGACCAGAAGACCTACAATGGCAGCATCGACGGCATTCGCGGACCGAAGACCCTTGCCGCCATCAATGCCACGTTAAGGAACCATGCCAGCCAATTGCCCGACGGGGCAGAGCGCTGGAGCGACCGACGACGCGCCGTCGCGTGCCTGCAGCTGGCCTGCCAACTGAGCAAGATCGAGGCCGGCCCCATCGACGGTCTCTGGGGTCCCCAGACCGAGTATGCGGCGAGCGTTCTGGCCACGCTGCAGACAACCGGCAGCAAGCCAGATCCCTGGCGCGACCGGCAGCCAACGGATGCCAACCCCAATAACTGGTATCGAGAGGCCGAGCTTGAACAGGCGCTGGGCTCGCCGACACGCAAGCCGCCGCTGACGGTAGTACCCTGCCCCTGGAAACTCGCGCTGGCTTGGGACCTCAACACCTGCCCCAGCGGCATCGGCTGCCACGAACTGGTAGCCGACAGCCTGGCTCGCATCCTGAGTCGGGCGCATGACCACTACGGGCCGCAACGCCTCAGGGAACTGGGTCTTCACCGGTATGGCGGCTGCTACAACAAGCGTCGCAAGCGCGGCGGCACCCATTGGTCGACCCATGCCTGGGGCCTGGCCATCGACTGGGACCCGGCCCACAACAAGCTCAAGTGGGGACGCGACCGGGCACGGCTGGCCCGGTTAGAATACGACACCTGGTGGCGCCTCTGGGAAGAGGAGGGCTGGGTCAGTCTGGGACGCACGCGCAACTTCGACTGGATGCACGTGCAGGCGGTCAAGCTATGACGCCAGGCACCTCAGCCCCGCAGGATGGTCATGCGGCGTGTCTCGTCTTCGGGGAAGACACGGCCACTCTCCAGGGCAACAAACAGATGCTGGAATACCACACCGGGCTCGCCGAACACCTCGCCGGAACGGAAGTATGAGTGCCCCTTGGGGTAGTCATAGCGGGTGTTGACGTCGTCGCAGTCGACCGCAAACACATTGCGTGCCACCCGGGCCATGTCTTCCGGCCCGGTGTGGCCAAGCCGCCGGGAAGCGATGCGGTTCTTCAGGTTGGAAGCCTTGCTGGCACGCAGCGCCAGGTCATCGGAGGCAAAGTAGACGGTCACGTTGCGAGAGCTGTGCACGATGAGCTCTCCGCTGCGCCCCTCCTCCAACGACTCGTTGACGATATCCGCGGCGACCAGGAAGGTATTGCGGAACAGCAGCGGCACCCCGCCCGGTAGTGAGTACTTGCGCCAGACGCGCAGCGTCTCGCGCAGCACGCGGTTACCCATGGAGTGGGCCAGCACGTTGATGCGCTTGAGGCAGGGGGTGGGGTCTTGCTCGAACTGCTCGCCCTCGCGCCAGTCCAGGAAACGCTGCAGCACCCGGGCGAAGGAGAAGGCGCTCAAGTCGGCAGATTCCTGATCGTCCCAGTAATCCTTGACCACGCCCAGGTCGTTGTCGCAGGGCCAGACCAAAGGGACCACCAGCACCTCGCCGGGCCTGGCGGCATCACAGAGCCCCTGAAACTCCCGAACCGCAGTGAATACGTCTTCGGGCAGGTTGGAGAAGCCATGAATATAGATCAGCACCTGGCGAGCCTCGGTCTCCTTGAGCCGCTGGAGGAAAGCTGAGCTGCCGATTTCCTGATAACTCCCCTCTGCCTGGCGCTCGCAGTAGAACACCGAGTTGCTGGAGGCGTTGTTGTTGAGATCGAAGGTGAAGTTGCGGTCGATTCGGGTACGGATGCTCTGGGTAGGAAAACGGTTGGTGATGAACAGCATGACGGCCACCTCGCAGGATGGCGGCAAGACACCGCCTTAACCTTGAAGTTAGCAGTTGCTGCGGATTTGGCGGCCTTGTCCCGTTAACGACTATCAGGTACCTAGCGCGGCTTGAGCATGGCCAGATACTGGGCGAGCACCACGGCGTTGTTGTGGTGCTCATCCTTGGCGGCGAACACCAGGGTCACGGGCTCCCGGGCGGCGCGCTCGGCCAGCGGTCGCAGGGTCTCGCGGTGCGCCTTGAGCTCGCGCAGGTAGCGGCGCCGGAACTCGCCCCAGCCGAGCTCACCAGCGTGGAAGGCCTTGCGCAGGGCGTCGCTGGGAGCGACCTCCTTCGGCCAGTCATCGATACGGGCGTCGGCCTTGGCCACGCCGCGTGGCCATAGCCGGTCGACCAGCACACGGTGTCCATCCTCGGGGGCAGGCGCCTCGAAGGCGCGCTTGAGGGCCAGGCTCATGGGCGTCCTCCTGTGATGGGTGACGCCCCCAGTGTAGCCGACCGACCTCAGGCCTTGAGCACGTAGCGCAGGATCTCGACCACCTGGTCGGTGGTGGTGCACCAGGCCTGGGCCTCGGCATCGACCTCCTTGAGCGGGTGGACGATCTCCTCGCCATGCAGGGTCACGTAGGGCTTGCCGAGTGCCGCGCAGTAGCCGGCGTCGAAGGCCGCGTTCCACTGCTTGTACTTGTCGCCGAAACGCACCACCACCATGTCGCTCTGCTCGATCAGGGTGCGGGTACGGATGGCGTTGACCTTGGAGGACTGGTGGTCGCGCCAGAACTGGCTGGGGGTCTCGCCGAGGTGGTCGCCGGCGGCATCGCTGGCGTCGTGGTCTGTCACCGGAGCGGTGAACACCACGTCGAGGCCGGCCGCCTCGGCGCCACGCCGGATCTCGTCGCGCCAGTCGGTATGGATCTCGCCGGATAGATAGACGTGAAAGCTCATGCAGGGCTCCTGAATGTCGAGGCTGGAGCCCCATGATAACGCGGCGAACAGTTATTGGAAAATAGTTCCACTATACGCCATCAGACGCTCAGGAAGGAGCGATGGATCTCGCTTCCATAGCGCCGGACGATCGCCCGTTTGGTGGCGTGAAAGTCGGCGACACTGCCCTGGCGCCCCGATTTCTCCAGGGTGCGCGTGGCCAGTTCCTCGGCGATCACCTCCAGGAAGAGCTCGGCCAACAGCAGCCTGGCGGAGTCACGGAAGTGCCCACGGCCATCCACGTAGAGCTGTACCGTCGGGGCCCCGGTGTTGATCAGGATCTTGCGCTCCTCGGGGCTGTAGACGGCACGGTCCAGGGTCTCCTCGAGGTTGCGGAATTCGTAGCCCAGGAACATCGCCTCGCCGTGATCCCGCGATGGACCGCGACGCGGCGCATGGGGCACGCCGCCATGGCCGTGGTGGGAGGCGTGGCGGGCCAGCACGATCTCGCACCAGGCCCAGTAGGCGCCGGCACGCACGTTGATCTCGCCCCGGGCCCCCTCCTCCTCGCCGCTCAGGGTCCAGGTGAGGCGCCCCTCCTCGCCGAGCTCCTCCACCCTCACCTGCGTGGGAGTGGCGTCGATGGCGAGCGAGTCGGGCAGCGCATAGTCGATGGCAAGCTCCGCCCCCTGGGGAAGCTGCGCGCGGTCCACCAGCAGCGTGACATGGAAGGAGTGGCCCGGCCGGCGGTAGTAAAAGGGAGTGGTAAAGCGCAGGGCGGTGTCGAGCGCAGGCGCCTCGGCGGGCTCGCTCGCCAGCGGTGGCGTGAGCCCCAGGTCCTGCACCGCCGCGCGGCTCATGCGCTGCAGCAGGTGCTCGATCATATGGGCGGTGCGCTGCGAGGTGGTCGCCCGGGCCAGGTGCTTGAGCTTCTCCTGCTCGGCGAGCACGTGAGGCGCAACCAGACGGCTGACGGCGCGGGAGAAGGCCTTGACGAAGGCGTTGCGGGGATTGAGCCCCTCGCGCTCGTCGCTGATGATCGCCTCGCCCTCGGCGAGTTTCTCGAGCAGCGCCGGGCAGCGCACGCTGCCGAACAGGTACTCGGTGCCCACCTGGTTCTCGAACTCGAACAGCTGGCAGTCCAGGGCCGCCATGCCGGAGAACACCACCAGGCCGTTGGTGCGGTCGTCGCCATGCTGGGTCAGTTCGGCCTCGCGGGAGCGCTTGAGTGTCAGGGTGAAGGGGAACTCCTGCTGCTGGAAGACGAAACTGCTCGCCTGCTCCGGCCCGACCAGCAGCAGCGACGGCGGCTGCTGAAAGCGGATCCGTCCACTCTCCTCCACCACCCGGCCGCGCCTCAGGTGCGCCAGACTCACTTCGCGCCGCTCGAGGATATCGCGCAGGTAGACGTTGTCGGCCAGGGCCTGCACCAGGGTATGGAACTGGGTGATGGCGACCTGGGGGTTCTCCACCACGATGGTCACCCGGGTGCCGTTGCGACGGATACCGAGCCGACGCTGGTCGCCTTCGGTGGCTTCCCGGTCGCCTTCACCGTCATCGAAGAGGTAGCCGCCATTGGCGTCGCGGAACAGCTCGATGCGGGTGTGGCGGCCCTCATGGAGGGTCTCCAGCCAGCCGTGGCCGAGGCCGTAGATCGCCTGCTTGAGGCCCCGGCCGAAGAAGCCGCGCCCCTCCCCCTCGCCGCGGGAGAGCAGCTGTGGGCACCGCCGTAGGTGAGGATGCTGGCGGCACACTCGAACGACATGCCCTCCGCCTGGTCGGTGACCTTGAGCAGAGCGCCGTTCTGATGGCGCTCGTACTCGATACGGATCTCGCCGCTCGGGTCCTCTTCCCTCCCCCTCTCGCCGGCGCGCTCGAGGCGCCCGTAGCTGTCGTCGCTGTTGGTGATCAGCTCCACCAGGGCCTTCTCGATGGAGGCGAAGCGGCGCGAGTCGATGCCGATGACCCGCTGGTCGACGGGAATGGCGCCAATGGTCATGAGCGAGTCCTCATGGTGATGTCATCGCCTACCGAAAGCCTCGCCCCTTCACCCTCGAGGACGATGGCGTTCTGGCCGAAGTAGCCGCCCGGAGCGGCGCGGGTATTCATCTCCACCAGGGTGCGCAGCGGCTCGCCGGGTACGGCGATCTCGCCGCTGTGCTGGTCCACGGTGGTGATCTTGCAGCGCTGGCAGGGCTTGCGCAGCCCGAGACGCCAGGCGCCGTCGGCGGCGGCCAGGGTGTCCCAGCCATCCTCGGCGAAGGGAGTCGCGTGATCGACCACCAGGCTCGGCCGGAAGCGGCTCATGGGCACCGGATCGAGCCCCTTGGCGGCAAGGCGGCGATTCATCTCGTCAAGCGAGCCCTCGCTCACCACCAGCAGGGGGTAGCCGTCGGCGAATCCGGTATGGGCCCGCTCGCCGGGCGCCAGGTAGTGGGGCTCGACGGCGCGACGCTGTTCGGGGGCGAAGCGCACCAGGCGCAGGCCGCTGCCGCGCCAGTCGCCCAGCACGTCGCTCAACCAGTCGCGTGCCTCGACGCCCTCGTCCAGGGCCTCGCAGCGGTCCTCCCACACGTACACCGGGATCCGGGGAAGCGCCCCCACCGCCAGCGGCACGCGCAGCGGCGCCACCTCGGGGTGGCTTAGCACCAGGGCATCGGCTTCGAGATGCACGCGGATGCGTGCCATGGTCGGCAGCTGACGCTGGGTCACGAAACGCCCCACGTCGTCCACCACCATCCAGCGGCGATCCCAGGCGAGACCCTCGGCGGTCAGCTCGGCTGTGTCCAGGGCGATGCCGCCCAGCGACTTGACCGGATAGATGTTGAGCTGGGTGATCTTCACGGCGGGCTCCTGGCAGGGCGATGCCCAAAGCCTATCCCAGCCGAGGGGGGATTACAGCCGGCTGGTTTCGATCACATAACCGATGATGGGATAGCCGGCCTTGCGCGCGGCCTTCTCGGCTTCCAACTGGGCCTCGACCTTGGAGATGCTGGAGGAGACATGCTCGAACACGGTGTCCATCTCGAGCTGCTTGGTGCGTACGGCCAGCTTCACCAGATGGCCGGTCTTGGGTGCGCCTTCGGGCTTGCTGCGCGGCGCCTTGGCCTTGGGCTCTTCACCGGCTTCCCTGGGCCACTCGGGGGGCGCGGTAGCCGCCTTGCGGCGTGTTTCCTGCGCGTTGTCCATGAAGGCGTTGATGTCGCGGCGCATCTGCCGCTCGAACTCGCTCAATTCCGTTTCCATCGTGTCTCCGTCTACTTCAGGGATGGCGGGAGTGTACCAGAAGTTGCGCCGAAGCCATCACTATCGTCCGCATCCCGCATGACGCGGGGCTGGTGTCGCTGTTGACCAACATGTCGGAGGACCGGTTTCGGCCAGAAGCGGCCATTGAGATTTTCCTGATATTTAACGCCGCCTTAAGCGGTGAGCAACAGTTGGCTAAAGCGCAAAGCAAAGCGAAATTTAGCCAATTTAAGGACCCGGCCTAAAGGATTTTTTATATTTTATCTCTCTTTATTCAAATTTATACCAAACATGCTTTGCAATGCCCTAAAATATTCTTTGCTTTATTTAGTATCAGGACTTGGCACACCTGCATCCTTGGAGATTTTCTTGATCTCCTCCCCAAGCCTTGAAAGTAATTTTTTGAATTTACTTAAATTTTCTTCATCGATCATGTTGTGTCGAATACAACAATACGTAACGGCTTCCACAAAAGAGCTAGTTACAATTCTAGACATCATAACCGAGTAAGAGCATGCCTCAAATGCTATTAACTTCCGTGCTTCCAAAGGGTGTTGAAGCGTCATCATATGAAGAATTGTATCTTCTGCAGTCATATGACTAGAACCACTCAAACGGTGATAAATTGAAAAATAATCACCAGTTTTCCCCAACTGTTCAAATCGCTTAAACAATGAATTCCACCAAAGATCATTGTATTCACTAGGCTTCACTGAAAAATTGGTTTTAGCAAGCTCTACATAGTTTTCATAAAATGAAATAGCACTTATACGCTCATCGATCAAAGGCGTGACCTGGGACGCATATTCTTTTTTAGAAGCTTCTACCTTCCACTCTTTTAGCTTTCGAACATGTTCGTCATACCACTTCGCCATGTAAGCGGTAATTGTGCGTTCATCTCCATGCAAAGCCATGAACATCAGGTTGATAGAAGACTCTTGAACAACTCTAGCCAGCGCTTCCGAACTGGTAAAGCACTGAGCTGCAATACAACAAAGCATACCTTCTATTTGTTCATAGATTCTACCAATAAAATTGAGATGAGCATGTACAATAAAGCCATCTTTTTCGGTTTTATTGTCAATATTTGCTATATAGTCATAAGATATCTTATTCGCATCTGCTGCACACTCTAGGGCAACTTTAATGTTTGATAAATTTAGCTTTTCATCGAACCCTTTCTTTTTCCTAAACTCTTCCAAATGATTCACTGAAGCCTCTTAAAAATAATGACCAGAGTAACCGGAGCCCAACGTAGCGCAGAGCCAAAAAATGAGTGGGAGCCGACCGAAGGCGAGGATGACGCTTCCGGTACGACATTTAGAAACCGGCGGCACGCATTCGCTGCTCCAGTTCATTCAGAAATGGCGAGCGCCCACGATACATCGGACCATATCGCCCCTCAACGTACCCTGAATACAACATATGAACCTCGTCGCGTGCACGTGTGAGCCCCACGTAGAAGAGTCGGCGGCTCTCGCGTAACTTCTCTGGGCTCTCGTTTAGCCATGGCAAATTTCCGAGGTCGAGACCAACCATAATAACCACGTCGTACTCGCATCCCTTAGCGGAGTGGAGTGTCAGTAGATTCAAGTGATCCGGCGAGCCGTCTCGCCCACCCAGACTGGTGATGTCGAGCTTAGCCAGTACTCCGCCTTCGGCGAGCGCTTCAGTCATGCGGTCCAGTTGCTCTTTCTGATCGGCAAGCACTAACTCCGCAGCCAAGAGACGATCTACGATGCCGTCACGCAACGAAGCAACGAAATCACGTGCGGGCTGCTGGTCGTTCCTCAATCTCCATAGCAAAGCGGTCAGCTCTTGCCCCTCGCGTCGAGCCTGAGCATCATCCAGATTCGCCCGATAAAATGCGAGATAACGGTCGATCAACCCGCGCAGTTGTGGGCGCCCGATACGCCAGCCACCAGCGCACCAGCTCGCACAGTCTTCCACCCAGCTTGTCAGGGCAACCTTGCGATAAGGAGCGGAGTTGTCCACGCGGATGTAATCGAAACCACCGGCTGCCACCGCTTCGGTCATAACATCCCCTGCGCGATAGTCCTTATAAAGGATTGCGATATCGCCCAGCGTTCGACCCGGCTTAGAGGCTAAGGCAGCTGGTATGATCTGTGCGACAGCATGCGCGGCCTGGTCTGACAGACCACCGGGGCGTGGCACGAACTCTATGGTCGCCTGACGGGTCGGGTCGTTCGCTCGATAGCCACGAATCTCACCTAATGCCATCTCTGAAGCGCTGACGATACCTGCGCATGAGCGGTAGTTCATTTGAAGCCTGACCGGTTCGATATCCTCACGAGCAGCTAGCTCCATGAGCAATGAGCCATCAGCCCCCGTAAAACCGTATATTGACTGGTCCGCATCGCCAACTGCGAACAAGCGTACGCCACCCTCGAAAACCAGGCGCTTGACGATGCAATGGAGCGCGACTCCTAGATCTTGGTATTCATCTATCGCCAGCACCGGAAATTTAGCCTGTACTAAGGGGAGCACCCAATCATGCTCGGCGATTAGACGATGACCAAAGATAACCATGTCATCGTAGTCGATTAGCCCCTCTTGGCGTAATGCCGCTTCGTAAGCTTCGGCCCAGGCGGCGAGTTCCTCCTCGCTACGCCAATCGACGCTGTTTCGATTCAGCACGGATCGGCGATGCCGCCCTAGATCGATTTCCTTGTAAGGATGGTTAGGCCCAAAGAGTCTGTCTCCGGATTGCCTGATCAAACGGTTCCTTACGCGCTGGGATGCTACCGAAAGCGGAAACTGAATCGGTAGATCAGCTAAGCGCCCATATGGCATTAGCAGATGGCGCAGACAGAACCCATGGACTGTACCAATGAACAGGTTCGGCGTCTCTCGCAACCCCAACACTTCGAGCCGACGGTTCAGTTCGCGCGCGCACTCGTGACTATAGGTGATGCACGCAGCACCACGCGGGGCCTGAACGTCCTCAGCCAGGATGCGAGCCAGCTTCAGCACGAGCGTCTTGGTTTTTCCACTTCCCGGACCGGCAAGCACCACGCAGTGCCCTTGAGAGTTATACGCTGCTAACTGGCCTGGATTTCCAGCCAACTCAGCAGCCTGAGCCAAGTAGGCTGTACTGACACTACGCGACCACATCGCGGATATGCTCCAGTGCTGAACGGATGTAGTCAGGACAAACGTCTTCCGACACTGAGGATGCAAGTGACTGGGCGAACCGTCCTTTTCCGATTCTTTCGATCCACTTCAGTAGTTTTTCTTTATTGACATGGTCTGGATCATCTACCCACTGCTGTAATGTTATTTGGGCGTTTTTCGCCAACCTCAGTTCCCGTCCGATCACCTCTTGCATCGCGTCGGCCAGTCCGCTGGCGAATAGTTCCGGTTCCAAAGTGTCCTCGTTCACGAAATATCCGTAACTTTCGGCAAGTTCAATCACCTCGTCCGTATCCATGTTCCCGTGGTCTAACTCATCCCCAACCACATCAAGAAGGTTGATCAGTCGCCTGCGGACCAGCGGGACCCTGCCGTCGATAGGATCACGATCCGTGAGGATCACGTGGGGAATATCCAACCCTCCAGGGCCTAGGAGCTTCACATACGGAGTAAAGTTGGTCCCACCGACCGAACATACGGTGATCCCAAGCATGTCGAGTGAAATATCGAGCGCCTCGGCGAATGCGGGGACTAGAAACCGCTCCGCGTCGCCTTCGACCAGGATGACGCCTCGTGAAAAGAAAATCTCGCCGCGGGTAACATCAATGTAACGTTGGAGATCGTCTTCATCCCTCTGTGTAAAAGGAGCTTTTGCCGTCGAGACTGCGACAGTCTTGCCGTCAGCCGCATTATGGCGTAACAAGACTATAGATCTGATCGGTGCAACGCTTGAGATATGAGGGGAATGAGTGGTGAGTACTGTCGTCATCGGAAGTTTTACCTCCCCCACTTCTTCGGAGCCGAGGAAGTAGCGATAGATAAGACGCTGAACGTGCGGATGCAGGTGCGCTTCGGGCTCCTCAACTACAAAAAATGTATGGTCACGTTCTCCGTCGAAGACGAGACGATCAAGTTCAAGGCTCTTCAGGGCCAAGAAGATGAGGTTTGCCGTTCCTAGACTGGCATCGCCAACGCCGCGAACTCCATTATCGATCAGCAACCGCAGGCTACGCAGCAGTGCATCCACGCGAGTTGGAGCAAGCCCGAGCGACAAGGGAACGGCATGCTGCTTACCAGCAATGGCCATCAACCGCTCGCTTATTCGTTCTGATGTCGCCACTACTTCATCGTGATCAGCTAGTTCTCGATGTGCTTCGTCGATCTGATCTTGGATTTCCTCACGGGCCTCGTCATCCAGTGACGCGGCTAGATCTTCAATAAGCGGCCTCAACGGCGAATTGCGCCAGCTTGCAAGATCCTTCTCAGCATCACGCAGCGCCACCTGAACATCTATCGGCAACATACGGCGAAGTAGGCCACCGACGCGCATTTCAGGATCATTACCGCCAAAGATTACATACTCATAGTCTTTTAGTGATTCAGGGGCGCGTCCCAGTCCGGCTTTTGGCTGAAAGCGATAGGTGAGACGGGCAACCATAGGGGGGCCTGGGTCAATCACGCAATCGTTAAGATGGGCCATCAAGCGGGGATCGTCGGTGAAATTCATCAAATCCACTGAAATCTCAACTGTCTCACCGACCTTGTTCGCGCTCAGTCCATCCCAGAAGTGTTCTAGCCCTAGGTGCCGGTCGCGTTCGGACAAACCCGGATCAAGGATCAGTTGCAGGCCACGGATAAAGTTGCTCTTGCCGACCTTATTCTCTCCAACTATGACGATGCTCTCATCTGTTTCGATATCTATATTGGAAAAATTCGCGAAGTTAATCAGCCTGACCCGGGAAATCCTCATCAGCCTACCCCGTTGGTTATTTGTTGAATTTTGATAGTGGTAGGGCTTAGGCTTAATCCACTACCCTCGAAATTACCCTTTTTCATAAAGCTCGGAAAAATGAAGTCTCGCCAAGTTTATCTTGGGCAGTGTAAAAGCTTAATCGCCCTGTGTTCTGTAAACCGCAAAATGTCTGCTTTGGGTCGATAGCGGCTCTTCGCCCGATAAATCGAGCTCCTACAGGCAACATGACGACGACGCGAGGGAAGACGCTGACTGCGGCATAAGCCCCTGCACCTCATTACCCAAAGGACCATTAGCCAGCAGCCTAACCGATAATGCCCCTGTTTGCGGCCTCATCCGTCAACGTTGGCGCGAATTACGTAATCGGCGGATGACCCTGTCAGCGATTCGCCATATGGCGTGCGAGACATTGCCGACAGGGAATAAAGGATTACCGGGCGGAGCATTCCGCCCGGCTGGGGAGTAGCGAACCTCAAGAGACCTCCAGGGCGATCTTGAGCACGCCGTCGCGCTGGTGGGAGAAGAGGTCGTAGGCATCGACGATCTTCTCCAGCGGGTAGCGGTGGGTGACCATGGGGCCGAGGTCCAGGCGGCCGCTGTCGATGACTTGCATCAGCCGGCGCATGCGCTCCTTGCCGCCGGGGCAGAGCGAAGTGACGATGCGGTGATCGCCCAGGCCCGCGCAGAAGGCGTCCAGCGGGATGCTCAGGTTCTCGGAGTAGACCCCGAGGCTCGACAGGGTGCCGCCGGGCTTGATGACCCGCAGCGCCTGCGCGAAGGTCTGCTGCAGCCCCAGCGCCTCGATGGAGGCGTCCACCCCGCGCCCGCCGGTAAGCTTGCGGATCTCGTCCACCACGTCCACCTGACGGAAGTTGAGGGTGACGTCGGCACCCATCTTTCTGGCCATCTCGAGGCGCTCGTCGACGCCATCCACGGCGATGATCAACCCCGCGCCGCGCAGCCTGGCGCCGGCGGTGGCGCACAGGCCGATGGGGCCCTGGGCAAAGACCGCCACGCTGTCGCCGATCTTGATGTTGGCGGACTCCGCCCCGGCGAAGCCGGTGGACATGATGTCCGGGCACATCAGCACCTGGTCGTCGGTGAGACCGTCGGGCACCGGCGAGAGGTTGGCCTGGGCATCCGGCACCCGCAGGTACTCGGCCTGGGCGCCGTCGATGGTGTTGCCGAAGCGCCAGCCACCCATGGGCTTGTAGCCGTGGGCGTGGTGGCCGCCGTCCTGGGAACTGCAGCCGTCCTGGCAGGCGTAGGAGGTGAAGCTCGGGCATATGGCGCCGGCGATTACCCGCTGGCCCTCCCGGTAGCCCTGGACGTTGGCGCCGAGCTTCTCGATCACGCCCACCGGCTCGTGGCCCACGATCAGCCCCTTCTCCACCGGGTACTCGCCCTTGAGGATATGCACGTCGGTGCCGCAGATGGTGGTGGTGGTAACCCGGATCAGGGCGTCGTTGGGGCCGATGTCGGGGATCGGGCGGTCATCGATCTCGATGCAGCCGGGCTCGACGAAGACGGCGGCTTTCATCATGGCGGGCATGGCGGACTCCTGGATGGCGAGGAAGGGTGACCCCTACAGCTATAGCAGGCAAACGCGATTCCACCATGACAGACATCAAGGAGTGGCCGGCCAAGCGTGAAAGGCGGTGTTTGGTGTTCTCCGCCTGGTCGAGGCAGACTGGCGAGTCGCGGTATCCCACCCTTTCATCAAAAGAAGGACCTGCCCCATGACGATTGCCACCGGCGAGCGGTTCCCCGACGTCACCATCAAGACCAACGGCCCGGAAGGCCCCCAGGACCTCAGCACCGGCGACTTCCTCACCGGCAGGAAGGTGGTGCTGTTCGCGGTGCCCGGTGCCTTCACCCCCGGCTGCTCCAACACCCATATGCCGGGCTTCGTGGTCAACGCCGACAAGATCCTCGCCAAGGGGGTCGATGCCATCGCCTGCCTGGCGGTCAACGACGCCTTCGTGATGGCTGCCTGGCAGCGCGACCAGAATGCCGAGGCCATCACCATGCTGGCCGACGGCAACGCCGAGCTGACCCGCGCCCTGGGGCTCGAGAAGGACGCCAGCGGCGCCGGCATGGGCGTACGCTGCCAGCGCTTCGCCATGATCGTCGACGACGGCGTGGTGAAGTACCTGGGCATCGATGCCAAGGGTGTCGAGCAGAGCAGCGCCGAGACGGTGTTGGCCCAGTTGTAAGCGTTCCCCCTGCTTGAGGAGAGTTTCATGAGCCTTTCCCCCTTTCATCTGGCGATTCCTGTCCATGACCTGCCCGCGGCCCGCGCCTTCTACGGCGAGGTGTTCGGCCTGGAGGAGGGTCGTTCCAGCGAGCAGTGGGTCGACTTCGACTTCTTCGGTCACCAGCTGGTGATCCACGAGCACCCGAAGATGCCCTACCAGGACAACGCCCACACCAACGCCGTGGACGGCCACGACGTGCCGGTGCCCCACTTCGGTGTGGTGCTCGGCTGGGACGACTGGGAGGCGCTCGCCAAGCGGCTGCGCGAGCGCGGCACCGAATTCGTGATTGAACCCTATGTGCGTTTTCAGGGTCAGGTGGGCGAGCAGGCCACCATGTTCCTGCTCGACCCCTGCGGCAACGCCCTGGAGTTCAAGGCGTTCAAGGACATGGGCCAGCTGTTCGCCAAGTGAGGCGGGCGACCCGCCAGCCTCACGAATCCGACGACCCGAGGAGAATCACTGACATGAGCCAGACCCGCGCCTATGCGGCCTTCGCCGAAGACAAGCCCCTGGCACCCTTCTCCTTCGAGCGCCGCCAGCCGCGCCCGGATGATGTATCCATCGAGATCCTCTACTGCGGCGTCTGCCACAGCGACCTGCACTTCGCCTACAACGACTGGGGCATGACCCGCTACCCCATCGTGCCCGGCCACGAGATCGTCGGTCGCGTCACCGCCGTGGGCGACGCGGTGAGCCACTTCAAGGAGGGCGACCTGGTGGGGGTCGGCTGCATGGTCGACTCCTGCCGCGACTGCCAGCCCTGCCGCGAAGGCGTCGAGCAGTACTGCGAGAACGGCTTCACCATGACCTACGGCAGCGACGATCGCCACACGACGGCAGCCTGACCCAGGGCGGCTACTCCGACCGCATCGTGGTCAGCGAGCACTTCGTGCTGCGCATGCCGGAGGGCATCGACCTCCCCTCCGCCGCGCCCATCCTGTGCGCCGGCATCACCACCTACTCGCCGCTCAAGCACTACGGCGTGAAGGCCGGCCACAAGGTCGGGGTGATCGGCATGGGCGGCCTCGGTCACATGGGGGTCAAGCTGGCCAAGGCGCTGGGCGCCGAGGTGACGGTGTTCACCCGCTCAGAGGCCAAGGTGGAAGAGGCCAAGCGCCACGGCGCCGACCATGTGGTCGTCTCCAGCGACGAGGCGCAGATGGAGGCCGTGGCCGAGACCTTCGACTTCATGCTCGACACCGTGCCGGTGCAGCATGACCTCAATCCCTACCTGGCCACGCTGCGTTACGACGGCACCCATATCCTGGTGGGCCTGATGGACCCCATCGAGCCGGCGGTGGAAGGCTTCAACCTGATCTTCAAGCGTCGCGTGCTGGCCGGTTCGCTGATCGGTGGCATCCCCGAGACCCAGGAGCTGCTCGACCTGTGCGCCGAGCAGGGCATCACCTGCGACGTGGAGATGATCAACATCGACGAGATCAACACCGCCTTCGAGCGCATGCAGAAGGGTGACGTCCGCTACCGCTTCGTCATCGACATGCAGTCGCTGAAGCAGGGCGACGCGGCCTGACCGCCGCCGCTCCCCCAACACGCTGAGGTGACAACGGCGCGGCCGTGGCATTCCTGCCACGGCCGCACTGTTTAGGGCGAGTCGATGCTGCCTTAGAAGTTCGGCTTGCGCTTCTCGACGAAGGCGCTCATGCCCTCGGTCTGCTCGTCGCCCGCGAAGCAGAAGGCGAACAGGGCGTTCTCCAGCGCCAGGGCGCTATCGAGGTCCTGGTCCATGCCGTCGTGGATCGCCTGCTTGGCGGCGCGCACCGACTGCGGGCCGTTGCCGCCCAGCTGCTTGGTGAGCTCCTCAACGTAGCTCTCGAGCTCGGCCTGGGGCATCACCCGGTTGACCAGGCCGATGCGCAGGGCCTCATTGGCATCGATCTTGCGCCCGGTGGTGCACAAGTCGATGGCCATGGCCGGGCCCACGCGGCGCGGCAGGCGCTGGGTGCCGCCGAAGCCGGGAATCACGCCGAGCAGCACTTCGGGCTGGCCGAAGATGGCGTTGTCGCTGGCCACCGCCCAGTCGCAGGCCAGCGCCAGCTCGCAGCCGCCGCCCAGGCAGAAACCGTTGACCAGCGCTACGGTGGGCACCGGCAGGGTCTCCAGGCGCTTGAAGGTGTCCAGCGCCTGGCGGGCGAAGTCGCGGGCCTGCTCGGCGGTCTTCTCGCGCATCTCGGCGATATCGGCACCGGCCACGAAGGACTTCTCTCCGGCGCCGGTAATCACCACCGCGCGCAGGTCGGCACGACCCTCGAGCCCGGCCAGCACGCGCTCCAGCTCCGCCAGTACGGCCGTGTTCAGGGCGTTCAGGGCCTTGGGACGGCTGATGGTCAGGCGCACGATGCCGGCGTTGTCGACCACCTCGATCAGGTTCTCGCTCATGGGGGCACTCCTCGGGTTGTTGTTGAATCGGTGTTGGGACGGTATTGGACGATACCGCCCAACCCTAGCGAACGCTTGGTTGGGCGGCAATGCTTCCTTGGTGGATCCAGTCCGGGTATGAGGCTCCCCGGGGGCGCCTGGCGCCGCCTTCGCCCGGTGGAGCCGGCCTCCCACAGGAGAGACCGGCCCGCCAGGTGAGTGATCAGGAGTAGACGTGGAAGCCGCGGCCGCTCTTCCGCCCGAGATAGCCGGCGTCGACCATGCGCTTGAGCAGCGGACAGGGGCGGTACTTGGGATCGCCGAAGCCCTCCTGCAGCACCTCCATGATGGAGAGGCAGACGTCCAGCCCGATCAGGTCGGCGAGCGCCAGCGGGCCCAGCGGGTGGGCGGCGCCGAGCTTCATGGCCGCATCGATGTCCTCGGCGCTGGCCACGCCCTCCTGAAGCAGGAAGGCGGCCTCGTTGATCATCGGTACCAGCAGGCGGTTGACGGCGAAGCCGGGGGAGTCACCGATGGCCACGGCGGTCTTGCCCAGGGACTCGGTGAGCGCCTCGATGCGCGCCACGGTGGCATCACTGGTCTGCTCGGCACGGATCACCTCGACCAGCTTGAGCACCGGCACCGGGTTGAAGAAGTGCATGCCCACCACCCGCTCTGGGCGCTCGCAGACGGCGGCCAGGCGGGTCAGCGACAGCGACGAGGTGTTGGAGGCCAGTATCGCTTCGTGGGTCAGGCGGCTCAGGTCGCGGAACAGCTTTTCCTTGAGGGCCGGCTGCTCGGGCGCGGCCTCGATGATCACCTCGCAGTCGCGCAGGGCATCCAGGGCCGTGGAAGTATCCAGGCGCTGCATGGCGGCGTCCTTGTCGGCCTCACCCAGCTTCTCCTTGGCCACCAGCTTGCCCAGCCCCTTGTCGATGGCAGCCCTTGCGCGCTGCAGCTGCTCGTCGGCGACGTCGTAGAGCTTGACGGCGAAGCCGCTTTGAACCAGCACCTGGGCGATGCCCTGCCCCATGGTGCCGGCGCCCACCACGCCGATCACTTGCTCACTCATTGCACTCTCCTGATCTGTTCTTGTGGGTGATGCCTCGGTGGCCCGCCCCCTTGGGGTCAGACCCCAGCCAAGCCACCAAGCCTGTCACCTTGTGCTTGTCGAACCGAGTTGCCCACCGCCGGGGTCTGACCCCAAGGGGACTCCCGCACGGCAGATGTCTACTGCTTGCGCGCTTCGTCGCGCAGCACGAATTTCTGGATCTTGCCGGTGGAGGTCTTGGGCAGCTCGGTAAAGACCACCGTCTTCGGCGCCTTGAAGTGGGCCAGGTGTTCACGGCAGTGCTTGATGATGTCCTGCTCGGTGACCTCGCCGTAGCCGATCTTCAACTTGACGAAGGCACAGGGGGTCTCGCCCCACTTCTCGTCGGGCTTGGCCACTACCGCGGCCTCCTCCACCGCCGGGTGCGAGTAGATGCAATCCTCCACCTCGATGGTGGAGATGTTCTCGCCGCCGGAGATGATGATGTCCTTGGAGCGGTCCTTGATCTCGATGTAGCCGTCCGGGTGCCAAACGGCCAGGTCGCCGGTATGGTACCAACCGCCTTCGAGCGCCTGTTCGGTGGCCGCCTCATTCTTGAGATAGCCCTTCATCACGTTGTTGCCGCGCATCAGGATCTCGCCGATGGTCTGGCCATCCTTGGGCACCGGCTCCAGGGTGTTGGGATCGGCCACGCAGAGCGCCTCCAGCATGTGGTAGCGCACCCCCTGACGAGACTTGAGCTTGGCTCGCTCCTCCATGGGCAGCTCGTTCCATGCCTCGCGCCAGGCGCAGGAGGTGACCGGACCATAGACCTCGGTAAGGCCGTAGACGTGGGTCACGTCGATGCCGAGCTTCTCGACGCCGGCGATCACCGAGGCGGGCGGTGCCGCACCCGCGGTGGTGACCTTCACCGGGTGATCGAAGTCGCGCTTCTCCTCGGCGGGCAGGTTGACCAGGCCGTTGAGAACGATAGGCGCGCCGCTGAAGTGGGTCACACCCTCGTCGGCGATCAGGTCCATCACCCGCTTCGGCTCCACCTTGCGCAGGCAGACATTGGTGCCGGCAGCGGCGGCGATGGTCCAGGGGAAGCACCAGCCATTGCAGTGGAACATCGGCAGGGTCCACAGGTAGACCGGATGATGGGGCATCGCCCACACCAGGATGTTGCTGGTGGCGTTCAGGTAGGCGCCACGGTGATGGTAGACCACCCCCTTGGGCTTGCCGGTGGTCCCGGAGGTGTAGTTCAGCGAGATCGCCTGCCACTCGTCCTCGGGCAGCCGGTAAGGGTAGGCCGGGTCACCCTCGGCAAGCAGCGCCTCGTACTCCAGCTCGCCGATGGCACGCCCCTCGGGCATGAATTCGGGGTCCGCCACATCGATGATCAGCGGCTTGTCGTCGAGCTTCGCCACCGCCTCCTCGATGACATCACTGAACTCGGGGTCAACCAGGATTGCCTTCGCCTCGCCGTGCTCCAGCATGTAGGCAATCGCCTCGGCATCCAGGCGGATATTCAGGGTGTTGAGCACGCAGCCGGCCAGCGGCACGCCGAAGTGGGCCTCGAACATCGCCGGTACGTTGGGCAGCATGGCGGCCACCGTCTCGCCCGGCTGGATACCGCGCTTCCCAAGCGCCGAGGCGAGCCGGCGGCAGCGCTCCCAGGTGGTACCCCAGTCGCGGCGGATCTCGCCGTGGACCACCGCCGGGTAGTCCGGATAGACCGAGGCGGTACGCTCGATAAAGGTCAGCGGCGAGAGCGCCACGTGATTGGCCGGCGTCTGCGGCAGGCCCTGTTCGAAGATGCTCTGGCTCATGGGAGGCTCCGTGATCTGGCGCTTGGCCATGGAAGAATTCGTGGACCGAAAGGAGGCCGCCGGCGCAGGGCCGGCGGCGAATCGAAGCGGGAATCAGTGGGGGTTGGCGTCGAAGGCTGCCAGGCTCGCCATGCCGGCCTCGATCACCGCACGCTGGGCGCGGCCCACCGGCAGCCACTGACGGATAGCATAGTCGGCACTCTGGCGCTTGGCCGAGTAGAACGGTTCCTCACTGCCGCTGGCCTGGGCGGCACTGGCCTTGAGGGCCGCCCGGCCCATCTGCCAGGCGCACAGCACGTGGCCGGCGAGATTCAGGAAGGGAGTCGCGTAGGCCTGGACGGCATCGGCGCCACTCTCGGGGTCGGCACCCGCCTCCAGCACCGCCGCCATGGCGGCACGCAGGTCGGCGGCACCCCCGGCCAGGCTCCTGCCGAGCTCGACGTGTTCGGCGCTCGCCTCGAGCTCCGCGGCGGTGGCTTCCACTTCGCCGATCAGGCCCTCGAGGGCCGCACCGCCGTCGCGCTGCAGTTTCCGCCCCGCCAGGTCCAGCGCCTGAATGCCGTTGGTGCCCTCGTAGATCGGCGCGATTCGCGCATCGCGCAGCAGCTGGGCGGCGCCGGTCTCCTCGATGAAGCCCATGCCGCCGTGGACCTGAACCCCCAGCGAGGCGATCTCCACCGCCTGGTCTGTGGAGAAGGCCTTGACCACCGGGATCAGCACGTCGACCCTCGCCTGGGCCGCCTTGCGCTCGCCTTCATCGGCGGCGTGGCGGGCCACGTCGAGTTGGGCGGCGCAGTAGAGGGCGAGCGCCCGCAGGGCATCGGTGCGAGCCCGCATGGAGAGCAGCATGCGGCGCACATCCAGGTGGTCGCTGATGGTGCAGTCGCTGCGACCGGAGCGCGGGCTGCGCCCCTGGGTACGGTCCAGGGCGTAGGCGAAGGCGTGCTGGCAGGCGCGCTCGGCCACGCCGATGCCCTGGATCCCCACCTTGTGGCGGGCCTCGTTCATCATGGTGAACATGTGGTTGAGGCCGCGCCCCTCCTCGCCCACCAGATAGCCGATGGCGCCGTCGTTCTCGCCGAAGGCGAGGGTACAGGTGGGCGAGCCGTGGATGCCCAGCTTGTGCTCGATGGAGGCGCAGGTGACGTCATTGCGGCTGCCCAGCGAGCCGTCCTCGTTGACCAGGAACTTGGGTACCAGGAACAGCGAGATGCCCTTGTTGCCCTCGGGGGCATCGGGCTTGCGCGCCAGCACCAGGTGGATGATGTTCTCGGCGGCGTCGTGCTCGCCCCAGGTGATGAAGATCTTCTGGCCGAAGAGCCGGTAGCTGCCATCCTCCTGGGGCACGGCGCGGGTGCGCACCTTGGAGAGGTCCGAGCCGGCCTGGGGCTCGGTGAGGTTCATGGTGCCGGTCCAGGTGCCCTCGACCAGCTTCGGCAGGTAGGTCGCCTGCTGCTCGTCGCTACCGTGGTGGGCCAGCGCCTCGATGGCACCGGCGGTCAGCATGGGGCACAGCCCCAGCGCCATGTTGGCGCCGTGGAGCATCTCCTGGACCGAGCTTGCCACCACCTCGGGCAGCCCCTGGCCACCCAGCGCCTCGGAGACGCCGATACCGTTCCAGCCCCCCTCGGCGTAGGCCTGATAGGCCTCGATAAAGCCGTCGGGTACGCTGACGCCACCATCGTCGCGCCGGGCGCACCCCTGGCGGTCGCCGCTGGCATTGAGCGGCGCCCACACCTCACCGGCAAGCCTCGCCGCCTCCTCCAGCACGGCCTCCACCAAATCGGGGCTGGCCTCCTCGAAGCCAGGCAGCGCGAGCGAGCCGTGCTCGAGGAGCTCCTCCAGCACGAAGCGGAGGTCACGGACGGGGGCAGCAAAGGGGATCATCGAGGCACCTCTCGGGAAAATGATAACAGCGATAGTAGATTCACTACTTTTCGTCGACCATTATCCCAAGGTCTTAACCGCTGCTGCGCCCCTCCCGCGTCAGGTGCGACCCACCGCGGGCTCGATGCCGGGCAGCTCCGCCTGGGCGGGCTCGTCACCTTCCACGCTTGGGGTGTCGTCGAAGTAGGCAACACGCGATTCATCGGCAGGCGGCGGGCCGACCAGCGGCTCGGCCACCTCCACCTCGGGCACCACGTCGGAGAGGTCCTCCATGTGCTCGTGCTCGATGGCCCCCTGCACCAGCTCCTCGGTTACCGCCAGCTCGGCACCGGCGGCCGACATCGGCGTGCTGGGCGAGAACGGCGCCACGGGAACCGGCGCCGGACGCACGCTGCGCCGCCAGCCGAAGAAGAGCACCAGGAAGACGCCCATGCCACCGAAGCTCCAGAACAGGCCAGCATCGCCCAGTACCGCCATCACCGGCGAGATCAGCGGCGGGCTGAGTGCCGAACCGATGGCGTTGATCAGCAGCAGGCCCTGGCTCATGCGCACCAGGGCGCCCGCCGGTGCGCGGTCGGCGGAATGGCCCACCGCCACCGGGTAGAGCGAGAAGACCCCGCCCCCCAGCAGGAACAGCAGCCCGGCCAGCGTCCAGGTCGTCATCGGCAGCCACAGCACGGCCGCGGAGATCAGGGTGCAGAAGGCCCCGATCAGGATCAGCACCAGCTGGCGGTCATGGCGATCGGACCAGCGCCCCACCGGGTACTGCAGCAGCAGCGCACCGAGCACCACCACCGCCATCATCTGGCCGATGCGATCCACCGGCAGACCGGTGCGCTGCAGGTAGAGCGGCAGCAGGGAGTAGACCGCTGCCACGGCGAGTCCCGAACCAAAACTGCCCATCACCCCGGTGGGGGTCAGGGTGATCAGGCGCAGCGGCGAGAGCGGTTCGGCCTTGTCGATCAACGGCGAGACCCGCGGGATCATCGCCATGGGCAGCACCGAGAGCGAGGCCAGCATGCCGATCACCATGAACGACGCCGCCCCGCCCATGGCCTCGGTGACACCCAGCAGCAGCTGGCCCAGCACCCCGGCGGCGTAGAGCGCGATCATGTAGAGCGCCAGCAGGCGGCCGCGGACCCCGGCATCGCCGGAGGCCAGCAGCCAGCTCTCGATCACCAGGTAGACTCCCACCGTGGCCCAGCCCCCGACCAGGCGCAGGGCGAACCAGGCCCAGGGGTGCTCCACCAGGCCCTGCAGCAGCACGGTGACCGCCACCAGCGAGGCGAAGCTGCCGTAGGCGCGGATATGACCGATGCGCAGCAGCAGCCGGTCGTTGAGCATGGCACCCAGCGCCAGGCCGATGAAGTAGGCCGAGGAGACCCAGCCGATCACCACCGCCGACTCGCCGGCGGCGTCCAGGCGCAGGGTGATCAGCGTGGCCAGGAAGCCGTTGCCGATACCGAGGATGAAGAGCCCCAGCAGGGGAGCGAGGGCCATGGCCAGCAGTTGCCGCGACATTGCATGCCTCACACGGGAAGGAGGTAGAAGAGAAGAGTGGCAGATGCGCCGCAAAGGCGCCTGGCAGGCGGCATCGAGACGCCCTCGCCCGCCATGCTGAGCGCGCGAATCATACGCCCGATCATCCGCCAGTCAATCGCTTTTCCGGAGCCGGGGACGATGCCAGCATTTTCTTCCGGCAACGGAGGGCATTTCGGCAATATCCTCCGCCATCAGCTCGGCCTCTTGTGCAGCAGCACCACGTCGGCGGCGGGAAACTCGATGCTCATCCCGAGTTCATCGGCCAACCAGCGGAAGGTCGCCTCGCCGAAGAAACTCACATGGGTGGGATCGAGAATATAGTGCCAGCGGGTGAAGGTGGCGTGGTCGGTGACCCGCTTGGTCATCAACCCGAGCCAGCCACCGGGACGCAGCAGGCTCGCCAGCCTCGCCAGCTCCTTGCCGGGCGCGAAGAGATGCTCGACCACCTCGGTGGCGGTGATGAAATCGTAGGACTGTTCGAGTACCGAGGCGTCGGGGGCATAGAAGGGGTCATAGATCGCCATGCGGTGACCGGCCTCCTCGAACATCACCGACAGCGTCGGCCCCGGCCCGGCGCCGAAGTCGAGCCCACGGGCACCGGGCTCGAGCCTGGCCTTAAGCGGTTCGAAGAGCCGCGACAGGAAGCGCCGGTAGCCGGGGTCGTCCGGTGAGTTCTCGTGCTGGTCGTAGACCGCCCGCTCCGCTTGGGGGTCGAGCCGGAAGGCCGGCGGCACGAAGACCAGCGTGCAGCGTCGGCAGCGGTGGTACTCGCGCCGCGCATCGCGGTGGTAGAACGCCGTATCGGCGGATGCGCATAGCGGGCAGGTCGGCATCATCGTATCCTCTGTGGCAGAGCCATTTACGCCTGAACAATCCTGCAAGGAGAGACGAATGCTGTCAGGTCTGGACCATCTGGTCATCACCGTGACCGACATTTCCCGCGCCGTGGACTTCTACTCCCGGGTGCTGGGGCTGGAGGTACGCTACCGCGATCGCGAACGTGTCGACCTGATCCTCGGCGACCTGGCCCTGCGCCTGCACTGGACCGCCACCGATATCGAGCCCCGGGCCGCCACGCCGACTCCCGGCAGCCTGGACCTCTGCCTGCGCAGCCTGCTGCCGCTGGATGAGGTGGCCCGCCACCTCGAGGCACTGGACGTGGAGATCGAGCTGGGGCCGGTACAGCGCCAGGGCGCCACCGGGGCCATCGAGTCCCTCTATCTGCGCGACCCGGACGGCAACCTGCTCGAGATCAGCCGACCGCTGCGCAGCGCACCCGACGCCGACTGAGACCTCCGACACTGGCATTGCCGCCCTCGCCGGGTATCATGGGCGGCCAGCTTTCCATACCGAACCAGGACGTTAGCCCACGCCATGAGCGACAACCTGCAGAACGACAATGTGGTCATCGAGAGTCCCGAGCCGGTCGACACGACGCTCCCCATGGTCATCTACGCCCTCTACCTGGCGAGCATCGTCACCGGGGGACTCACCGCCCTGGTTGGCGTGGTGATCGCCTATGTCTACCGCGGCAAGGGGCCGGAGTGGCTCGACCAGCACTATCGCTACCAGGTACGCACCTTCTGGATCGGCCTGCTCTACTTCTGCCTGTCCGGCGTGCTGATGTTCGTGCTGATCGGCTTCGTGCTGTGGCTGGTGGCCGTGGTGTGGCTGGTGATCCGCTGCGTCAAGGGCTTCAAGGGGCTGCAGGAGAAGCGTTCTCCCGAGAACGTGGACACCTGGCTGGTGTAACGGCATGGCCAAGGCTTCTTCCCGCACGAGCGCACTGCAGGCCCGCGCCATCGAGACCCTGTGGCGATCGCTGGCCGGTCGCCGGCTCGCCACCCTGTGGCGCCTGGCGCGCCTGATCGGTCCGCTGGTGCGGCGTTTCAGCCGCCGCGAGCGCGAGGTTACCGAGGCCAACCTGGCCCAGGTCTACCCGGAGCAGGGCGCTGCCGATCGTCGCCGCCTCACCGGCGAGAGCCTGACCCACTCCGCCGCCACCATGCTCGAGATCGGCTTCGCCTGGATGGGCGAGCCCGACCGGGTCGAGGCCTCGATCGTCGCCGTGCACGGCCGCGAACTGCTCGACGAGGCACGCGCCGAGGGGCGCGGGGTCATCGTGCTGGCCCCCCACTTCGGCAACTGGGAGGTGCTCAACTTCTGGCTCTCCAGCCACTTCCCCTTCACCGCCATGTACGAGCCGCCCAAGATCGCCGAACTCGACGCCGTGACCCGCGCCGGCCGCGAGCGCATGGGAGCGAGCCTGGTGCCCACCAACCCGCGTGGCGTGGCCGCCCTGCTCAAGGCGCTCAAGCGCAGCGAGGCGATCGGCATCCTGCCCGACCAGGAACCGAACTGGGGCAGCGGCGTCTTCGCCCCCTTCTTCGGCCGCCTCGCCTACACCGCCACCCTGCTGCCCAAACTCGTCGCCCGCACCGAGGCCCGGGTGGTCACCGGGGTCGCCAGGCGCCTCCCCGGCCGGGGCTTCGAGATCCACTTCCTGCCCGCCGACGAGCGCGTCTATCAAGCAGACGAGGTCGAGTCGGCCACCGGGGTCAACGCCTGCGTGGAGGCCGCCATCGCCCTGGATCCCGCCCAGTACCAGTGGGAGTACAAGCGCTACCGCAAGGTGATCCAGGAGCAGGAAGGAGATCCTCAGCACCGGCGCTTCCGGATTTACTAACGCTGCTACCGCGGCCTGTACCCGGGAGGAGCCATGTCACTACGATGTCACTACGACGTACGCCATCCATGACCCGCGCCAGGCCACTCAAGGCACTACTATGGCTCGGGTTGACGCTGGTTATGCTCTACGGCGCCTACCTGATCGCCGCCAACGTACTGCTCGCCAGTGCCTGGGCGCGCGCCCAGCTCGACCGTGAACCGCAACTGACAGTGGAGTGGCGGCATGCCTGGACGCTGGTTCCCGGCCGAGTCGAGGTCACCGGGCTACGCCTGTCCGGCAGCGCCGACGAGCGTGACGTGACCCTGGCCGCCGAGCGCGTCACCCTGCGCCTTGGGCTCGTCCCCCTGCTCAATCGAGAGATCTGGATTCGCGCCCTGGAAGCCGAGGGGGTCCGCCACGCCAGCCTCGACGACTACCGCCTGGAGGGCAGGGGCACGCTACGGCTGGCAGGCTTCCACTGGCACACCGGCGAAACAGGCGCCGAGAGCCTCACGCTGGAGCTGGAAGATGGCATCATCCGCCACGGCGACAGGGTACTGGCGCAAGCCGTGGCGCTGAGTGCCGAGCTTGGCCTGGCACCACTGACCCTGGCCGAGCATCCCGGCAGCGGGGCGACACGCTTTATATCCGGCACCCTGGCCCTGGCCGGGCGCAGCGACGCCTACGATGTCTTCAACCCCTACCTCTCCGCACTGGACTGGCTGGCGATCGGCGGCAGCGGCGACCTGACGGCGAAGATCACCATTGAGCGCGGCGAGGTGCTGCCGGGCAGTCGGCTGCGCCTGGACTCGTCTCGCCTGAGCGTGCGGATCGACGAGCGCCACTGGCTGGAAGGCGGATCCCGCTATCGGATCGAAGGCAGTGGGGCCATCGAGGCCGAGGTGGCACAACGGGCCCGCCTGACTCTCGAGCTCGACCAGGTGACGATGTCCGAGGCGATGACCGAGGCGATATCCGACACCACCTCACAACGGCCCGTGATCGGCGGTGATGGATTCCGCCTGACCCTGGATACCCCCGTGCTGCGCCTGGATGCGCCGCCGGACGAGCTGCAGCGCGCCGAACTGCAGTGGCGCAACGTCGAGGCGCATGATGTTGCCAGCTTCGATCACTACCTTCCCGCGCCGGTGCCGCTGACGCTGCTGGGGGGCTCGGCACGGCTTCAGGGTGGGCTTACCTATGCCGACGAACGCCTCACCGGCGAATTCGACCTGGCGGGCGACGCCATCTCGGCCCGCCTCGGCGAGCAGCCCCTGCGTGGTCGGCTAAGCTTGCACCTGCCCATCGTCGAGCTCGATCTCGAAGGTGGCGCCGTGGACATCTCCGGCACGCGCCTTCATCTCGAGGCCTCAGCCCCGGGCGAGGAGGCGCCACTCTCCACCCTTATCGAGCTACCTGTCGCCCGCTTCCGGTCGCCGCTGACCTGGCGACAACTCGATAACGGCACCCTGGCAGAGGCCGGGACCGAGCTTCCCACCCACGTCGAGATCGCGTGGCGTGACGCGCGCCTCCCCGACGTGGCGGTACTCGATGGCTATCTGCCATCGTCGTCTCCGCTGCGGCTGCACGGTGGCGAGGCCAGCAGCAACGGCCGACTCCTGATCGCCGGGGAGCATGCTCAAGGACGAATCACCCTGACCGGGGATGCCATCGACGGCCGCCTGCTTCAGGAGCGCTTCGATGGCGAGCTGGATCTGACCCTGGAGCTGCGCGACCTCCACCCCGCCAGCCAACGCCTGGACCTCTCCGGCAGTCGCCTGTCCGTCAAGGCGTCGACGCACGCTGCCGCCCCCCTGGTGACCCGGCTGGTGGTCCGCCAGGCAAGGCTCCAGGGCGGCTTCGACTGGCCCGGCAGCGATGCGCCGGCCAGGCCCCTTTCCGGCACGCTACGCCTGGACGGCCTGCTCGACCGCCTCGGCTTTATCAACGCCTTTCTGCCCGCGGAGCACGCATTGGCCATCCAGGGCGGTGGACGCCTCGGCGCCGACCTGCGCTTCGCCGGAGGCGATATCGTCGCCGGCAGCGAGCTCAGGCTTCACTCCGACAAACTGGCGGCTCGCTTTCTGCACTACGAGGCTATCGGTGACGGCTCGCTGATCCTTACCACCACTGATCCCGGAGCGGAGCTTCATCTGTCGCTACCTCGCTTCGGCCTGCGCCGCCAGGCGGATGCGGGTGCCCTGATCGAGGGACGGCTGCTGGAGATTCACAGCCAGGCACGTCATACCGATATCTCCCAGGGGCTGCGCGAGCTGAGCACGCGCATCGAGATCCCCTATCTGGTGGCGCCGGATCTGGCCGCCTTCAACGACTATCTGCCCTCGGGCAGCACCCTCGAGCTGCTCGCCGGCCAGACGCGCCTCGCCCTCCAGCTACAGCTCGAGGGCATGCGAGCCCGAGGCAGACTGGAGCTGCATGCACCGGACGCTCGACTCGCCGTGCATCAGCAGACCCTGGAGGGCGCCCTGCATCTGGATACCCAACTCACCGATGGCCATCTGGAGACTCTCGACTTCGACATCTCCGGCTCACGGCTCAGCCTGGACGGCGTGCGCCTGGCCGACGCCGCCGGCAATCTCAGCCGCGGCTGGTGGGCACGGCTCGCCCTGCCCGAGGGCCGCCTGCGCTGGGAGACGCCACTGACCCTCGACGCCCGGCTGGAACTGGCCATGCGCGACAGCGGCCTGCTGGTAAATCTGCTGATCGATGCCGCCCGTGAGCGACGCTGGCTGCGCAAACGTCTCACCCTCGGCGAGGTGCACGGCGAGACCCGCGTGCTCCTCGACGACAACAGCGTGCGGCTGGAGAACCTCGCCGTGCAGGGCGGCGAGCGTCTGGAGCTACTGGCCAACCTGGCCCTGCGCGATTCGCGGCTCGTCGGCCGTGCCTTCGCCCGCTACGGACCACTGCGACTGGGCATCGAGATCGACGACGGCAGGCGTCGCTGGCAGCTGCTCAATGCCCGGGCGTGGTACACCAGCGGCCAGCCAGCCAGCGAGCTGGTACTGCCCGAGAGCGAGACCTGGTTCGATCGGCTAAGCCTCGAGACCGACTGAGCCCTGCGACTGGAAAGCGCCCGGCGACCTGCTAGACTGGGCCTTCGCTTGACGGGGTGCCGGTGGTACCGGCTGAGATCGTCCCATGACAGTGAATGTCATCACGGCGAGGCCCGTTGAACCTGATCCGGCTAGTACCGGCGTAGGAATCAAGCGGTAGCCAGGCCACCTCTCTGCCCTGCCCTACCCTCCGCCTATGCCCTCTACCACCTGCCGGATTGCTTAGCTTGACTGGAGGCATGATGGGCTATCGATTCAGTGACCTTACGCAGGCCTGCCATGATGACTGGCGCGCCTATATCGAGCACGACTTCGTGCGTCAACTGGCCGCCGGCACCCTGGCGGACGAGGCGTTTCGTCACTATCTGAAGCAGGACTACCTGTTTCTGATCCACTTCGGGCGTGCCTATGCGCTGGCGACCTACAAGAGTCGCGACATCACCGAGCTGCGCCATAGTCTGGAAGGGCTGAAGACCATCATCGATGTCGAGCTCGGCCTGCATATCGACTACTGCCGCGAATGGGGCATCTCGGAGGCCGACCTGGCCGGTCTGCCGGAAGCCCGCGCCACCATGGCCTATACCCGCTATGTGCTGGATACCGGCAACCGCGGCGACCTTCTCGATATGCATGTGGCCCTGGCCCCCTGCCTGGTCGGCTATGGAGTCATCTCCCAGTGGCAGGCCGAGCAGCCCTTCACCATTCGCGGTGATGCCAACCCCTTCGAGAAGTGGCTGCAGATGTATGCAAGCGACGCGTTCCAGGCCGCCATGCGCGACGAGATCGCCTGGCTCGACGCCCGCCTGGCCGATATCACACCCGAGCGTTTCGAACAGCTGACCACCATCTTCCGCGACGCCACTCGTCTTGAGATCGACTTCTGGCAGATGGGGCTGGACCTCGCCGACTGACTCCTCCCTGAGCATGACGCCGTCTCATCCGGTGCCATGAAACGATCACGCCGGCCCAGGGGCCGGCGTGATCGTTGTTACTCATCCCGTAATGTATCGGGTAGTGCCCGTAGCCTTGCGACCGGGGGCAGCGAATTAAAGGCTTACCAGGCCTGTCTGGATAAATACCAGCACCAGCAGCAGCAGGAACAGTGTCTCGGCCACCATCAGGATCACCGGCTTCCAGCCCACCACGGCCAGCTTCTGGAAGGATGTCTTGATACCCAGGGCGGCGATGGCAGTGACCAGGCACCAGCGCGACATCTCGGTGAAGCCATCGACCACCACCGGAGGAATCCACCCGAGGCTGTTAACGATCACCAGGGCGACGAAGGCCACCAGGAAGCTCGGCAGCATCGGCACCTTTTGATCGCCCCCCTCTTCCTGACGCTCACGGCGAAATAGGAACATGAACACCATCACCGCCGGTACCAGCATGGCCACGCGCAGCAGCTTGACGAAGGTCGAGACATCGCCGGTATCCTGGGAAATCATGTAACCGGCACCCACCACCTGGGCCACATCATGGATGGTGCCACCGAGGAAGATCCCCGCTTCGGTATCACTGAGTCCCAATACCCCTACAATCAGCGGATAGGTGACCATCGCCAGGGTGGAGAGCGTGGTCACGCCGGCCACCGTCATGATGGTGTTGCGTTCATGGGTAGCGTTACGCGGCATCACCGCCGACAGTGCCAGCGCGGCCGAGGCCCCACAGATCGCCACCGAACCACCGGTGAGCAGCCCCATATCGCGATCGAGCCTCAGCAGGCGTGCCATGACCGCACCAAAGGCGATGGTGAAGGCCACCCCGCAGATGACGGTCAGCACCGGGCCGATCCCGAGCTCGGCGACTTCCTCGATGGTGATTCTCACCCCCAGCAACGCCACACCGAGGCGCAGGATAGTCCGCGCCGAGAACTCAACGCCGGCCAGGCAGCGCCCCTCCTCGGAGAGGAAGTGCAGGGTCATGCCGAACAGCAGGGCGTAAAGCAGGGTTGGACCACCATAGTGGTCGGCGATGAACGTCGTTGCCAAGGCGATGGTGATGCAGATCAGTACACCCGGCATTCTGTGCTGAAAGGCATCCATCAGACGCGACGGGGAAAACCTGGAGGCTTCGAGACTGGACATGACAGTGACTCCCACGGCGGGTCTGGGCCAGACCAGATTGCCGCCTTTGTCGACAGGGGGCGCCCAACAGGGCAAGCGTCCCGCTTATTATTGGAACCATCGGCTCGAGTCGGCCTGATATCGCGGCCGCACCGGCTAGGTATGGGGCTCGTGCGCGGACGGAATGCACATGGTGGCCCTCATGGCGCATGGTGCCTCGACCACCCCGTCAGAGTTAGCGCCAGTTGATGGGCATGCTTGAGACCAACCGTTGACTCGGACCACGCGATCACCCTGTAGCGATCGCAGGTCCCTCTCGGTCAGTCAGCCGCTGGATATCAGCCCTCTCCGGCCGCCAGGATCAGGCGGTCGAGCTTATGCTTGGGCATCTGGTGGATATGCAGGCGACGCGCGGCATAGAGGGCTGCTCCCAGCGCGCCCCAGGCCACCAGGGCAATCCAGGACGGCAGGCTCAAGGCACCCGGCGAGCCAGGAATCAGCAGCAGCGACAGGAAACACAGGCTGCTCAGGCCCCCCATCAGTGACAGCACCTTCTTGAAGGGCGAGACGCAGCCCTCATAATGCTGCCCAACGCAGGCTGGAGACCATTTGAAGCACTTGTAGGCCACCGCACAGCAGTAGAAGTAGGCGATCGCCACACCGGTGGCGGCCATATCGACGATCCACAGCAGCACCTCACGCCCGAACCAGGGGGCCAGCAGGCAGATCCCGCAGGTGAACAGAATGCCGGTGGAGGGAGTGCCGTGAACGGGGTGAAGCCGAGCAAACATCTCGGGCAGGAACTTCGCTCGCCCTTGAGCGAACAGCAGACGACTGGTGGAAATATAGAAGCCGTTGAGACCGGTGGCGACCCCCATCAGCAGCGCCACGGACAGAACCGCGAGACCCAGGTTGCCCAGCACGCCCTGCACCACCTCACCGGTACCCCAGACCGGAGAGCCAGCCACCAGCTCGGCCCAGGGCATGGCGATCGAAGTGGCGACGATCAGAACCGAGTAGTGCACAGCCGCCATCAGCAACGCGAGAACGATCAACAAGAATGCCTTCGCCGGAGAGAAGTCGAACTCCTCCGCCGCCTGGGGCACGCTGTCGAATCCCACATAGGCCCAGGGCGCAATCGCGACGATGGCGAAAATCGCCGACCAGGTGGCCTTCTCCGGCTGAAACAGCGGCACCATGTTGTCAAACGACGTGGTAGGCGAAACCAGCATCCCGGCAACCACCAGGAAGGCACCACCAACCAGCAGCATGCAGAAGATAAACTGACTCTTTCCAGAGAGACTTCCACCACGAATATTGATCCAGGCAAACAGCATCAATGCCAGGCTGGCGATGGCCACTTCTCCGAAATAGACCTCCCAGCCGGCAATGGTGTACATTTTTCCGAAGGTCGCAACCTCGGGCATCAGGAACTTCGCCAGCAGAGCCAGTGCGGAAGCATTCAATGCCACGATTGAGACATATCCTAGTGTCAGGAACCATCCACAGAAGAAGGCATGCCGGCGTCCAAACCCCAGGTAGGCGTAGGAGAAGCCTCCACCTGCCACGGGAAAGATTTTTATCAGAAATCCATAGCTTACGCCGATAATAATCATCAGCAAGGCGCCGATTGCCAGCCCGATGATGGCCCCCATTGGGCCTGCCGTGGCGATCCAGTCGGCGGGCAGTACAAAGCTTCCCCACCCGACGGCGGAACCGAATGCAATGGCCCATACCCAATGCGGTTTCAGACACTTCTTTAGCTGACTGGTTTGTTCCATTAAATTTCTCCTTCGTTCCAAAGATGCAACGATATTGTCAGAAAAACTATTTTTTCCGGCATCCTATGGAAGTCTTTAGGTTACGTTTTTTTCTTGTCCCACCTTGGGCTTCTTGCGAAGCCTGGAACCAGCGAGAAAGCATAAGGCCCTTGGAAGAAGCGGCTCTCATTGCTTTAAATAGCCACAAGCAATATGGCTAAAGGGGTTTTGCCAACCTCATATCAACACTCGATATTAGGACGTCACCCAAAGAGCCGATAGGTCCAGAAATGACTTCCACATCGGACCACCTAGACCAACATCCAATTGACGTTACCTTTTACCACATAACAAAATTCAAAATTTAACACTGAAAATAAAAAAAACGCCACCCCCTTTCGGAAGGTGACGCCTGAAAATTCCAGCACATGATTTACTTGAGCTGATCTATCTTCCTATACCATCAACCAACGACTAATACATTTGCGCTTCAAGAACTCTTGGGCACCACCACTACCGGGATTTTGGATCTCTTGATCACACCCTTGGTTACCTTGCCTGCGTAGCTGGCAGAAAAGCTCCGCTTGTTGGCAGCCACCACGATCATGTCAAACTTTCCCCGGCTGGCGAAATGGGAAATCACCGACGATGGATAGCCCTCCAGCACGGTGCAGCTTATCTTCCGGTCGCCAAAGACCTCATGCAGTTGCGAGTGGCGTTGCCAGAAGGCGTCGAGCTTCGCTTCCAGCTCCACTCTAGCCTGCTCGATGCGCTGCTCCATTAACGTATTCAGTACGTCACGATCACGTATGTTGACCTTCAGTGTGTTCGCCATTTCATCGGGAAGCGCCTTGACCGCATGCAGAACATGCAGCTCGGCCTGCGTGGCCAGTGCCAGGGAGACTGCCCGGTGCAACACGTAGTCGCTATCGGCACGTAGGCCCACGCAGCACAGGATGCGTTCGATACCATGACTCATGTTTCCTCCTCGACCGCCACCGGCATCATGGCCTGGTGGCGGTTCATCGTGGGCCGATCAGTAGCCCAGCAGGCTGGGTAACCACAGCGAGATCTGCGGGAAATAGGCGATGATAAAGAGTGCCACGATCGAAGCACCGGCAAAAGGCAGTGCCTTGAGCGAGATCTCCTCGATCGATGCTCCTCCAATGCCCGAAGCGACGAACAGGTTCTCACCCAGTGGCGGCGTCTGGAAGCCGATCGCCAGGGCGCAGACCACCACGATCCCCACATGCACCGGGTCCATCCCCAGCATGTACATGATGGGCAGCAGCACCGGCGTCAGAATCATGATTGCCGCCAGAGTCTCCATGAACATACCCACAAACAGCAGGAAGAAGATCACCATGCCCCAGATCAGGTAGATGTTGTCGGTGAAGCTCAACATCCCCTCGGCAATATAGGCCGGAACGCGCTGCTCCACCAACAGGCGCCCAAAGACCGTGGCCGTGAACAGTATCAGCAGCACGCGCCCGGTGATCCAGGTGGTGGTCTCTAGCGTTCGCATGGCAGGCTTCCAGGCAAGCTCCTTGTGCAGGAAGATACCGACGATCAAGGTATAGACGATAGCCACGACAGCGGACTCGGTAGGCGTGAATAGGCCGCTATAGATGCCTCCCAGAATGATGATGGGCGCCAGCATCGACCAGATACCCTTGCGCAGGGTCCCGCGGATCTGCGGCCACGACCAGTGATCGGTCAAGCCACGGTAGCCGCGCTTGCGTGAAATAATGTAGTTGATGCTCAAGAGACAGCTGGCGATCACCACGCCCGGCAGGATCCCGGCAATAAACAGCTTGGGAATGGATAGTGTCTGAAAGGCGCCATGCTCGGCGACGGCTTCCGCCGGTGGTTGCAGCCCCATACCCGATATGCCGAAGATCACCATGGGAATCGACGGTGGTATCACAACACCCAAGCCACCCGAGGAGGCGGTGATGGCCGAGCCATAGCCTCGATCATAGCCACGGTTGGCCATGGCCGGAATCATCAACATGCCCACCGCCGCGGTAGTGGCGGGGCCGGAGCCGGAGATCGCACCGAAGAACATGCAGGCGAACACCGTAGCCGCTGCCAGTCCACCGGTCACCGGCCCGGCGAAGGCCTCGGCGATATCCACCAGCCGCTTTGAGATACCCGCCGCTTCCATCAGTGCACCGGCAAGAATGAATGCCGGCAATGCCATCAGCGGAAAGGAGCCCACCGAGGTGAAGGCGATCTGCACGAACGCCATGGGGTTTTCCCCCAGGCTTAGGTAGGTCGCCAGCGCCGCCACACCCAGGGAGACAGTGATCGGGGCTCCGAGAACCAGCAGCAGGAAGAAGACCCCAAACAGGACGTAAATAATCGTCGTATCCATGCCTATTTCTCCCGACCTTTCGGCGTATCTTGCTCTTCATCGCCGGTATTCTTGAGTTTTTCGACTTCCTGGGATTCGGGGTCGACGATATCCACCTTCTTGACGAACCTTAGATAGTTATTCTGAAGGATACGGATCGTCATGGCAGTAAAGGCAATCGGAAGAATAAGATAAAAATACTTCATCGGAACGCCCAGTGTCTGGGATTTCCAGAACAGGTTCATCTTGCTGAAGACAAAGTCATAACTCATATAGATAAATACGGCATTGAAGCCAATCCAGATCAGGTCGGTTAGAAGACCACAAACTTTCTCCACCCACCGAGGAAGAAACTTGAACTGGAACGTCACTCGGTTATGTGCCGACATCTTGGTGGCATACACCGCCCCGAGATAGGCAAACCAGACGAAGGCATATGTCGCCAGCTCATCGCCCCATGGCAACGAGTAGCTGAACATGTTGCGCAGCAGGATCTGTGCGAAAAGCAGCGCTACGAAGGTAACCAGGAGAAACTGGCAGAGATAGTTCTCCAGATTATCGATTAGCTTGAAGAAGTGTTTCATTAAGCCGACCCCTGAGGCGAGAACCTTCTAGGAACAGCCCTACCCCGGCCAACGACCGGAGCAGGGGGCGTTTCACGCCATCATGACAAAACCGGGATCACTGCTCCGGAGCGGGCTCACGACCCAGCGTGGCGAGAACCTCGTCCAGCTTTTCCTTGCCGCCAATGCTGTCGTAGAAGTCCGGCCAGATGCCGGTGGCAAGCTCGATCCACTTCTGCTCGTCGTTGGCAGGCTCGACGATCTCCATGCCATGCTCTTCCACCAGGCGCTGCTTGATGGCTTCCTCGCTTTCCAGCAGGTAGCTGTAACTGTGTTCGGTGGCTTCCTGGCCAGCCTCAAGCACGGCTGCTTGAAGCTCCGGACTCAGGCTCTGGAACTGCCCCTCGCCGATGATCAGCGGCTCCAGCGAGAAGACATAACAGCTGTCGGTCACATAGTCCTGAACCTCATAGAACTTCATGGCATCGATGGTGATGTAGGGGTTATCCTGGCCATCGACAACGCCCTGCTGCAGGGCGGTGAAGGTTTCCGACCACGCCAGCGGGTTGGGGTTGACGCCCCAGGACTGGTAGGCAGAAATCATGATCTCGTTCTTGGGTACTCGAATAACCAGGCCGTCGAGATCGCCGGGCTCCGCCACCGGACGCGCGGAGTTGGTCAAACGGCGGCAGCCGGAATAAGCCCAGCCGAGAAGACGCACACCTGCATCTCGAATGGTGTTCTCGGCCAGCTCCTCACCGATCTCCCCCTGGGTCAGCAGCTTGGCATCTTCGGCGCCCTGGATGACATAGGGCAGTGTCAGCACCCCCACAGTCGGCGAGAACGGGGTGATATTATTGATGGCGACAATGGAGAGGTCCACCAAACCCATGCTGGCATTGTTGACGGTGTCCTGTTCGCTACCGAGCTGACCATTGGGAAAAAGGTCCACGGTGACGTCGCCACCGGTCTTCTCCTCGATCAGCTCGGCAAAGGTCTTGCCAAGCTCATACTGGGTACCGCCGGCGGCGTCACCGATTGCCATTTTCCAGGTCTCGGCCAGCACGTTACCACTCAGCGCAAGGCTCACCGCGGATACCGCCATGGGAAGGACAATCTTCTGAATACGCATAGGAACTCCAAGGGTTGTTGTTGTCGTTGACGACAGGTAAATGGCAAATGAGCACCAATAGTGATCATCGAAGAGTGGCTCTGCCGGATCGTCGACACACGGGGAGTCATGCCAAGTTGGTGTCGCGTCCCTTCAGGCCCTACTCTCCTCCATTTCCTTGCATGGAACAGGAGTTATTACCTTTCCATACTTCGGTTTCTACGCACTTGCCAGATCACCGACTAGTACCAGTCCGGCATTACCCTTTGGTCCAGCTGTAACAAATGGATTTATAAAGGAAAATGACCAAGTACAATGGACAGCACCACCAACGCGAACTGCCATCGAGTCATGGCAGCACAGCCCACTCCACCGTTGGCAAGATGAGGACTGCGCACCCATGAGCGAGCTACTTTTCCATCTCGATCCCAGTCTGCCTGATAGCCTGCAGCGCCAGCTCAGGGAACAGATCGCTCGCGCCATCCTCAACGGTCACCTGCCGCTGGAGCAGGCCCTCCCCTCGAGCCGCAAGCTGGCCAGGGACCTGAACGTGGCCCGCAATACCGTGATGCTGGCCTATGAACAGTTGCTGGACGACGGCTATCTGATCGCCAGGGAGCGCAGCGGCTACTTCGTCAACCCCGAGATCCTAAAGGGCCATGCCGAAAAGCCGGTACGGCTCAATGATATCGAAGCGGACCGGCTGCCCTGGGAGGAGCTCCTGACCATGCATCCATCCCGGCAGAAGACCATCAACAAGCCCAATGACTGGCCCAACTACGATTACCCATTCCTGTACGGCCAGATCGACCCTGAGCTGTTCCCCACCCAGCGCTGGCGCGAATGTAGCCGCGATTCGATGAGCGTACCGGCCATCCGCAGCTGGGCCGTGGATCACCTCAACAACGATGACCCGATGCTGATCGAGCAAATCCACCAGCGCCTGCTCCCACGCCGCGGGGTCTGGGCCAAACCCGAGGAAATCCTGGTTACGGTGGGTGCCCAACAGGCGCTGTGGATCACCTGCATGCTGATGCTCAAGGCCGGGCGGCGATTCGGCATGGAAAACCCGGGCTACGTCGATGTTTACAACACCGCCCGTACCTTTACGGACGATATTCTGCTGCTACCGGTCGATGAGCAGGGGATGCGACTGGACGCCGATATCGCAAGTTGCGAGCTCGTCTATGCCACGCCCAGCCATCAATCACCCACCACGGTCACCATGCCTCTGGAGCGTCGGCGACAACTGCTGGACATGGCCGAGATCCATAACTTCCTGATCATCGAAGACGACTACGAGAGTGAAACCAATTATCTGGATACCCCCACGCCGGCACTCAAGAGCCTGGATCGTCACAAGCGGGTCATCTATGTAGGCAGTCTCTCCAAGACCCTGGCACCCGGGCTACGTCTGGGCTATATGGTCGGCCATCCTACCTTGATTCGCGAAGCTCGCGCGCTGAGACGCTTGATGCTGCGGCATCCGCCGACCAACAACCAGCGTGCCGTGGCGCTGTTTCTCGACCGCGGCTATCACGATGCCCTGCTGCGCCAGATGCATCAGGCCTATCACAGACGCTGGCAGCTGATGAGAGATGCCCTTGCCCATCACATGCCTCACGCAGCGCTGCCTTCCACCTACGGTGGCTCCTGCTTCTGGATCAAGGGGCCTGAGGGCCTCGATTGCCAAAAGCTTAGGCGCCTGGCCGCCGAACAGAGCATTCTGATCGAGTGTGGCGACATCCACTTCTTCGACTCCCCACGTCGAGAGTACTTCCGACTCGGCTTTTCGGCGATTGCCGATGATCGTATCGAGGAGGGAATCGCACGCCTGGCGGCACTGATTCCATATGCAACTTCATCTGCGTGAGACCACACCAGAAGGCCGCCCTGGTGGGGCGGCCTCAAGCGAGCGAGAAGTGCGGCGGGACGACTGCTATCAGATCACCTCGTCCTTGAGGTGATACCAGCGGTACAGGAACCGCTGGCCAAAGCGCCGAAACGGTGCGAAGGCCTGGGCCTCGACCATCTCACGCAGGTTGGGAAACGGCAGCCTGGAGGTGAAGATCGGCAGTTCCAGCTCCTGGCCGTGACCGGCGATCCACTGCGCCAGGCGCCGGCCGGCCTGGGCGGAGTACATCACGCCGTTGCCCCCGTAGCCCAGGGCGTAGTAGACCGTCTCCCTGGCATCGGGCTGATGGATGCGCGGCATCATGTCGTGGCTGACATCCACCCAGCCCCACCAGGAGTAGTCGAGCTCGATGCCCTGGAGCGCCGGGAACTTGCGGTGCATGTCACCGACCAGCATATCCTCGTACTTCTGCTGCGGCGCATCGCGGCCGGTGATCGCGCTGCGGCTGCCGATCTGCAGGCGGTTGTCCGGCAACAGACGGTAGTAGTGACGCAGGATTCGGGTGTCGGTGATGATCTGGTGGGTGCGGAAATTGCACGCCGCCAGTTCCTCGTCGGTCAGCGGCCGGGTGACGATGGAGTTGGAGAGGATCGGCAACAGGCGATTCTTGAGCTCGCGATGCAGGCTCTGGGAGGTGTAACCGCCGGTGGCGATACCCACGGCCCGCGCCTTCACGACACCGCCCGGGGTCTGCAGATAGTGCACGCCGTTACGCGTCTCGAAGCCCTGCACGGGACTTGCCGGATGGATCTTCACGCCGAGCGCCCGGGCCTTGCGGTGATAGCCGAAGGCCAGCTTGCCGGCGTGGATACCGATCCCTTCCGGCTCGTGCATGGCGCCGGCCGCCTCCTTGTCGTCCAGCCACTCGCGCTTGACCGTGTCGGCGTCCAGGATCTGGGCATCGTAGTCGAAGGTCTCGCGCAGCAGCTTCGCTTCCTTCTCGAGGGTCGGCATCACCTTGTCCCGATGGGCCAGATAGAGATGGCCCCCCGGCTGCGGCTCGCAGTCGATGTCCTTGATCAGCTCCTTGAATGTCGCCATGCCATCGAGGCATTCACGATGCAGCTTGAGTGCCGTGTCCAGGCCGTAGCGCTGAATCCACTGGGAGCGCTTGAGTCGACCGGAAGCACACTGGGCCTGGCCGCCGTTGCGGGTCGAGCAGCCCCAGCTGGTGCGATTGGCTTCGAGTACGGTGGCCTTGATGCCGTACTCCTGAGCCAGGAAGATCGCCGCCGTGAGCCCCGTGAAGCCGGAACCGATGATGACCACATCGGCATCCGTATCCTGGGTGATGGGCCCATCATCGGCCGGCGGCTCGCCGGCGGTGCCGACCCAGTAGGTCGGCGCATAGTCACGACCCGCCCCCGGGGTGGCACTCTTCAGGGGGTCATAGGCCGGATCATATGGCTGGGAGGGTGAGGTCTTGGTCGCCTCGTTCTCCACCCCGCTTCTTGGCATTGTTGTCTCCATGATCGGACTCCTGGCAGTCTGGATGCTGTGCTCGAACCCGAAGCAATCAGGCGTTGACGGGCGGACGGTTCTTGCGGAAGGCGTTCTTCACGGCGATCTTGCCGTCGCGGAAGGTAAAGGCGTCGATCATGCGCGCCTCGGAGCGCACACCGTCGGTGGTGGTACCCTTGTAGGTCGACTCGGTGAAGCCCTTGTCACCGACGACATGATGCTCGGCATCGACCCAGCTGGCATCGGGGGCACTCTTCCAGGCGTTCTCGAGACCCTGGCGCACCTCCTCCTGGCCGACAAAGCTCTTGCCAAGCAGGTCGGGACCGCCGACAGCGTGGAAGACGCAGTCATCGGTCATCATCGACATGATCGCATCGATGTCGTGATTGTTGAGAGCATCGCTAAAGGCCTGAAGAAACTCGGTGGTCGGCTGACTCATGATGGACTCCTGGTGAGTTGTCGTTATCGGTACTGCCCTGCAGGGCAGCTGGCTGATCGTGGCGACACCTGGGCCGCGTACACCCCAAGACTACTGACAAAGCCCCCAGGGCATTAGCGCCAGATACATGCCAGCTGTTGGGCCAGAGAAACCAACATAAAAAAACCCCGACCCAACGGCGAAAGAGGCCGTTGAGCCGGGGCTTCGAGTCCCCCGGCGATGCCGGGGAATGCCCTTACATTAGAGCTTCAGGATCAGACGTAGTCCTGATACTTCTCGAGCATGCGCACCGGCTTCTTCAGGGCGTCACGGCGGAAGGGGTCGCCCAGCTCGCGGGTGCACATGACCTCGATGACGCAGGTCTTGCCTTCGTTCATCTGCATGTCCACCGCCTTCTTCAGCGCCGGCCCCACGTCTTCCAGACGGTC
>NZ_WUTT01000001.1:2800804-3070730 GCF_009902005.1 Halomonas alimentaria
TGAAACCGCTCAGCGCCGATGGTAGTGTGGGGTCTCCCCATGTGAGAGTAGGTCATCGTCAGGCACTTATTCAGAAAAAGCCCCGAGCATCGTGAGATGGTCGGGGCTTTTTTGCGTTCGTAGGAGGGGAGGTCAGCTCGCGGTCCTGGGCCCTGATGGCCGAGGTTAGACTTTGGTCTTTATACCAAGGTATAATGTTCGCCATTATCAATAGAGCCAGAGGTCCTTGTCATGATCAAGTCGGTCGAAGCCTTTCCTGCCATCTGGGACCGCAGCGGAACCTCGCGCCGTGTCGTAAAGCCTCTTCTGCGCGGCGTGTGGCGTGGAATGATCAAGCTGGCTGAAGCTCAGTGCGCTGCACATGCCCGCCGTGGTTTCATGCCCCACGTCTGAGCCTCGTCGCTTGCCGAGCCGGTCGGCGATACAGGCAACAACAGAAAAGCCCGGACCATGTGGTCCGGGCTTTTGCGTAGTGATGCTTCGGGGCGTGTGTCTTACACCACGCCCTGGTCGATCATCGCATCGGCCACCTTGCGGAAACCGGCAATATTGGCACCCAGCACCAGGTTGGTGGGTTCGCCGAACTCCTCGGCGGTATCGGCGCACTGGCGGTGAATATTGGCCATGATCTCCTTGAGCTTCTCGTCGACCTTCTCCAGCGGCCACTGCTCCATGCTGCTGTTCTGGGCCATCTCCAGCTGGCTGGTCGCCACACCGCCGGCATTGGCAGCCTTGCCGGGTCCGTAGGCGATCTTCGCCTCGAGGAAGCGGTCCACGGCATCTGCGGTGGAGGGCATGTTGGCGCCTTCGCTGATGCAGTAGACGCCGTTGTCCAGCAGGGCCTGGGCGTCGTCGGCGGTGAGTTCGTTCTGGGTGGCGCAGGGGAAGGCGGCATCGGCCTTGATACGCCAGACCGCGTGGCCACCCTCGGGGTACTCGCCGGCCGGAATGTAGGTCGCTTCGGGGTGCTGCTCCAGATAGGCCTCCAGCGAAGCGCGCTTGACCTCCTTGAGCTCCTTGAGCAGGTCAAGGTCGATGCCGCGGGCGTCATGCAGGGTGCCGCGGGAGTCGGAGCAGGTCACCGGCTTGGCGCCCATCTCGTAGAGCTTCTCGATGGTGTAGATCGCCACGTTACCGGCGCCGGAGACCAGGCAGGTCTTGCCTTCGAGGGCCTTGCCGAGGGCTTCCAGCATGTTCTGGGCGAAGTAGACCGCGCCGTAGCCGGTAGCCTCCTTGCGACCGATTGAGCCGCCCCAGTCCAGCCCCTTGCCGGTGAGTACGCCCTCATAGCGGCCGGTCAGGCGCTTGTACTGGCCGTAGAGGTAGCCGATCTCACGGCCGCCGACACCGATGTCGCCAGCGGGGACGTCGGTGTGCGGGCCGATATGCCGATACAGCTCGGACATGAAGGCCTGGCAGAAGCGCATGATCTCGCCATCGGACTTGCCCTTGGGGTCGAAGTCCGAGCCGCCCTTGCCGCCACCGATGGGCAGGCCGGTGAGGGCATTCTTGAAGATCTGCTCGAAGCCGAGGAACTTGATGGTGCCGGAGGTGACACTGGGGTGGAAGCGCAGCCCACCCTTGTAGGGGCCCAGCGCCGAGTTGAACTGGATGCGGTAACCCTTGTTCACCTGGACGCGGCCGTCGTCGTCGGTCCAGCAGATGCGGAACATGATCTGGCGCTCGGGTTCCACGATGCGCTCGATGATGCTGTGGTCCAGGTAGTGGGGGCTGTGCTGGAACAGCGGACGCAGGCACTCCAGGACTTCCTCGGCGGCCTGGTAGAACTCGGTCTGGGCAGGGCTGCTCTTGCGAAGGTTTTCCAGGGTATCGTGAACGTAGGGCATCATCGTTTCCTGTGTGAGTGAATGTGCCGGCCGCAACAGGCCAATCTGAAAGTGGTTTCCACGGGCAACGACTATATAGCAATGCACCATTATGCAGCAAATGTATGGGTCATGCGCTCGTTAGACATTGTTATGAGCCAAACACGCTTGTAAATCCGGAAAACACTTGCACCCAATTCATGCATCGATATTTCTTCATAGATGGTTTTTAAACGCAGGTTGCGTGATGTCTGCAATCCTTTACCGGCTTTCCTCGTGGGAAGCGTGGTGCTAAGGTGCTTCGCCCCCGGTTGCCCCGGCAGGGGCGGGGCCATAGGCATACACAGAAACAAGGTGCGGCATGGAGAAGACGATGACTTACCCGGGGGAGCTGCTCTGCTACTGTCGGCCTGGTTTCGAGCCCGATCTGGCAGCCGAGCTGGCCGACAAGGTCACGGCGCTCGGCAGAGAAGGTGAGGCTCACTACACGCAGGCCGATGGCTTCGTGCGTTTCCTGCTGCCTGAAGGCGAGGCAGCCAACGGCCTGCATCGTGACCTGCCGCTGACAGGGCTGGTCTTCGCCCGGCAGAGCCTGGTGGCTCTGCCACCACTGCTGCTGACGCGTGATGACCGGCTAACGCCGATCATCGACCAGGTGGTGGCCAGCGGCTGGAGCTTCGAGAGCCTGTGGCAGGAGACCCCGGATACCAACGAGGGCAAGGCGCTGTCCGGGCTGGCCAAGGCGCTGGAGAGGCCACTGACCTCGCTGCTGACCAAGCGCAAGGCACTGCGTCGCAAGGCCGGCGGGCGGCGGCTCCATCTGCTGTGGAGTGCCGGTGATCGTGTGCAGCTGGGCATGAGTTTTCCAGGCAATCGCAGCGAGCTGCCGGGCGGCATTCGTCGCCTGCGCTTCCCGAAAGCGGCGCCCAGCCGTTCCACCCTCAAGCTGGAGGAGGCGTGGCATGAGTTCGTGCCGCGCGCTGAGTGGGACGAGCGTCTCGGTCAGGGCATGCAGGCGGCGGATCTGGGGGCGGCGCCCGGCGGCTGGACCTGGCAGCTGGTGCAGCGCGGCATGCATGTCTACGCCATCGACAACGGCCCCATGGACAAGGCACTGATGGCCACCGGGCAGGTCGAGCACCTGCACGAGGATGGTTTTACCTGGGAGCCCCCGTATCGCCTCGACTGGCTGGTCTGCGATATCGTCGACAAGCCGTCACGGGTCGAGGCGATGGTGGAGCGCTGGCTGGTTAGGCGTTGGTGCCGAGAGGCGGTCTTCAACCTCAAGTTGCCGATGAAGCGACGCTGGCCCGAAGTGGAAGCCTGCCTGGGACGGCTCGCCGAGGCGCTGGAGGCTGCCAGGGTCGACGCCGAGATTGCCTGCCGTCACCTCTACCATGATCGTGAAGAGGTGACGGTGCATGTGCGCCTGCGGGGGTGATGCTCAGTGGGCGGTGGGCTCGTAGATGCGGATGCGCTCCTCCTCGGTCAGCAGTGGCAGCAGCCGCTGCATCACCCGGGTGCGGGTCTCGCTGGAGTACCACTCCTTCCAGGCGCGCATGTCGCGCCACTTGGTGATCATCAGACGCCGGTCACTGTGCCCCAGTTCCACGAGACTCTCGCCACCCACGAAGCCCCTGGCGCCCAGGGACTCACGCATGGCCTCGCGGGCAGCCTCCTCGTACTCCTCCTCGAGACCGGGCATGATACGGCGTTCGATAATGATCTTGATCATCTTGCAGGCTCCGACTGATTTTCTTAAGCAACCCACGAGGTCCTCGATGGCGGAGATACCCGACTTTCACGCCGAACTCGATACCACCGGGCTCTACTGTCCCGAGCCGATCATGCTGATGCACAACAAGGTCCGCGATATGCAGGCGGGCGAAGTGCTGAAGGTGATTGCCAGCGATCCGGCTACCACCCGCGACGTGCCCAGATTCTGCCAGTTCCTGGGCCATGAGCTGGTCGATCAGCGGCAGCTCGGAGACAGTTACCTCTACTTTATCCGGTTAGGCTAATTCTGTCCCGGCCCTGTTGGTCAGGTTCCGGGGTCGCTCTCCGGCATCACCATCAGGGCCAGTGCCTCCAGGATCGCAGGGTCTTCCTGACGGATGCGGTTGGCTATCTGACGCTGGAAGAAGTAGACCAGTCGGTGGCGGCTGTGTCCGGGATAGAGGCAGGCATCGCCGAGCAGGATAGGCGTCTCCTCGACGCGGCGCTCGTCGGCCAGCAGCGCTTCGATCTTGCCGTCGCTGTAGAGGCGCCAGCCGAACACCTGCTTTAGCTGCCAGGGTGCATCGCCGTCGTCCATGCACAGGGCATGGGTGCCCTGAATCTCGGGCAACTGCTGGATCAGGGTGACCTGCTCGGTCTCCTCATAGTCGAAGTAGTTCGCGGCGTGCTCCAGCTCCATCAGCTTGTGCTCCGGCGCTACCTCGAACAGCTCTTCGGTCTCGGGGTCTCGGTAGCCGACGAAGCGGCCGTGCTCGTCGTCATCGAGGCGATGGCAGGGCGTCAACGACTCCATCCACGCCACCAGTCCGACCACTTCACCATCCTCGCGCAGGCCCCAGGCCAGCAGCGGCATGCCATACAGGGTGTCCGGGCTGGAATCCAGGCGATACACCATCTCGAGCCCATCGAGTTCCGGTGCCAGTCGTATCAGGCGGCGTCTGGCCTGCTGACGCTGGCGCCTTGCTTCCAGGTCGATGACCCGGGCGGAGCGGGGTGACAGCTGGGTTCCCATGGCGTCTCTCCAGGTGCTGCTTGATCACGGGACCGGGCCGGGTGGCGGGCTCCCCGGGCCGGCGCGAAGCGCTCTGCGTCACTCAGGCACCACCAATAGCATAGACCCACCCCCAGGTTAAGCCCTGTGGCCTTGGGCCACCGTCGGGATAGACGCTCAACAGCGCGATGCCAGGCGGTGTCGCCGCTCCAGATGGCCTTGCATGGCCTGGCGAAAGCGGGGTAAAGGCGCCTCGTTGCGCTGTCGCGAGAGCCACGCCTGGCGGTACGCCTCCACATCGTCGGGCGGCGCTTTCAGGCTGGCGAAGAGCGGTTCCAGGCCCATGAGCCAGGCCGCGGCCGCGTCATCCAGTGCCTCCAGCCAGGCGGCGAGCCGTCGGGCCTCGGGGGTCTGCTGCAGGTCGGCGGTGAAGTCTCCTGTGGGGCAGTGCCCGGGGGTGGAGAGTGCCCGGTCGAGCAGGGCATTGGCTTCAGTGAGGCGCTGTTCGGCGAGCAGCAGGGTTCGCAGCAGCTCTGCCGTGTAGGGGCGGTCGTTGAGTGCCTGCAGGTGGTCCTCCAGCCTATCAGGGCTGGGTAGCGGTCGGTCTGCCTCGAAGGGGGCACGGCTCAGCTCGTGGAGATAGTCGAGGGCGGCCAGCTGCTCGCCTGGAGGCGCCAGGGCTTCCGGTGCCAGGGCGGAGCTGACCCGCGAAAAGCTATGCGCCCACTCCTCCGACCCGAACAACCCGTTCCAGATCGCGCGGGGCAGTTGCTCGCGCTTGGTCACGGTGAGCCGCTCTAGGCGGGCGAGATCATCCGCGGCGAGGCGCTCCGCCACCTCGCCCGACAGACATGACTCCAGGCGCCGCCAGAGCTCGAGCTCGTATTGCCAGCGCTGGCTGGCCGGTGCCACACGGCCCAGGGTGCTGTTGCGCTCGGCGACCAGGGTGGTGATGTGGCATTCGCGCAGGGCGTGGATGTCGAGCATGCCTTCGCGGGTCTCGGGAATGTTCACGCGGCGTTCGCGCAGTTCGGGGAAGGCGCCGATATTGCGGGGCTTGGCGTGCTCGGGGGGTGCCAGGTCGAGCCGCTCGGCGAGGGCTCGCTGGTAGTCGCGGAGCAGGTGGTCACTGGCGTCGTTGCCGCCGCAGCCGACCAGGCTTACCGACAGGACGATGCCCACGCCGACGCGGCGCAGTGAGTCAGGGATGGAGCGGGTCGCGTTCGCCATGGGCCACCGCCTTGCCGATTCGTCTCAGTCGCTCGCCGAGCATCACCGCGGCAGCGGTGAGCCCGCCGATCAGGCCGATCCAGTAGCCATGCACACCGAGAGGCTCGACGAGTCCGGGAATGCCGCGGGTGCCCAGCCAGTGACCGCCGGCCATGCCCACCAGCCAGTAGGAAGCCAGCGTGATCACCATGATGATACGCGTATCCTTGTAGCCGCGCAGCGCACCGGCCAGGTTGACCTGCAGTGAATCGGAGACCTGGTAGATCATGGCCAGCAGCACCAGCGACAGGGCCAGGCTGGCCACTTCGGCGTCGCGGGTATAGAGACCGATCACCGGTTCCGCGGTAAAGCGCAGCAGCAGGCCGTTGAACAGTGCCACGGCGAGGCAGACGGTGATGCCGTGCCAGGCCACCCGCCGAGCATAGCTCGGGCGGCCCTGGCCGAGCACGTTGCCCACGCGCACCGTCAGCGCCATGCTCAGCGACAGCGGGAGCATGAACAGGATGGACGTGTAGTTGAGCGCCACCTGATGGGCGGCCACGGTGATCTCACCCAGGCTGGCGATGAACAGGGCGATCAGCGTGAACAGCGTGACCTCGACGAAGATCGCCACGCCGATGGGCAATCCCACGTAGAGCAGCTCGCCGATCATCCGCCGCCGAGGGGGGCTGGGGGCGTGCCACAGCGAGACCTCGCCATAGGCTCGCGAGTGGCGGGTATAGAGCACCATGGCCAGGCACATGGTCCACAGCGACAGCGCCGTGGCGATGCCGCAGCCCAAGGCTCCCAGGGCTGGCAGCGTTTGAATCCAGCCCGGCAGCCAGCTGCCCAGCAGGTCGCTGAGACCCTCGCCGCCGTAGATCAGCACGAAGTTGCTGGGCACATTGACCGCGAGGCCCAGCAGGCTGATCCACAGCGAGGGACGGGTGTGATTCATGCCGTCGGAGAAGGCGCGCAGGGCCTGGAAGAGGGCGGCTCCGGGCATGCCGAAGGCGACCGCGAAGAGGTAGCTGCGGGAGCGCTCCGCCACCGCTTCGGGCACGTCCATCAGGGTGAAGATCGGGCCCACTGCGAACCACAGCAGGGTAGCGGCCAGCGCCCCCAGTGCCAGGGCCACCCACAATCCCTGGTGCACGTTGGGGCCGATCTCGCCTCCGCGTCGGCCACCCAGCAGCTGAGCGACGATGGGCGTCAGCCCCATCAGGGTACCGGTCATGAACAGCATCAGTGGCAGCCACAGGCTGGAGCCCACCGATACCGCCGCCAGGTCGGTGGCGCTCAGGCGTCCGGTCATCATCACGTCGGCCACGCTCATGCCGGCCTGGGCCAGCTGGGCACCGCAGATCGGCAGGGCCAGCACCAGCAGCGGGCGCGTCTCGCGGCGTGCGGTGTCGAGAAGGGTGGCAAGCGGGCGGCTCAAGGGGTGCCCTCCATGCGGCCGGGAAGGGCGCTCATGCTAGCAAGGCCGAGCGTTTTTTACCCGTCTGGCGACGGGTATACTGGCGCCTTACCCATGACCACGGAGGCCGCGTGACACACCGCCTCGAGGACATCATCGCCCTGTTCGACGGCCTGTTCGAGGAGACTTACCGGACTCGCCTGGTACGCGGGGGGGATGAACCCCTCTACCTGCCCGCCGACGCCGAGAGCCCCTGGCATCGAGTGATCTTCGCCCGCGGTTTCTTCACCAGCGCGCTGCACGAGATCAGCCACTGGTGCATCGCCGGCGCGCGGCGCCGCGAGCTGGAGGATTACGGTTACTGGTACCTGCCCGACGGTCGGGACGCCCGCCAGCAGCGTGACTTCGAGGCCGTGGAGGTGGCGCCCCAGGCGCTGGAACTGCTCTTCTCCCGGGCCTGTGGGCTGCGCTTTCACGTCAGCGTCGACAACCTCGACGGCGATGCCGAAGTGGATCGCGACGCCTTCCATGCCAAGGTCGAGGCGCGTGCCTGGCGCTATCTGAGCGAGGGCCTGCCACTTCGGGCCGAGGCGCTGCGCACTGCGTTGGCGACCTTCTACCGCGACGGCGCAGCACTCGACGAGGCGCTGGCGGCCGGTCGCGACCGGCTGCAGGTCGAGCCGGCCTGAAGCGTTGGCAAGCGTGAGTCGGCGGGTGCTGTTCGCAGCGGCCGCGAGCGGGCTAGGGTGTATGTTTTATCGCTGGCCGATGGAGTCACCGTGTACCCCGATCCGCACCCGCAGGAGCAACGCTTCCTCGAGGCCCTGGGCCAGGACGACTGGCCCGCTGCCGAGCAGGCCCTGAGCCTGGCGCAGGCAGGACTCTCCCCCGAGGCCCTGATCGAGCTGTTCGAATCGCAGCTGATGAGCCGCCACCTGGACCTCCAGGCGCGCCGCCTGCAGGCGCGTGGCGAGGCCTTCTACACCATCGGCAGCGCCGGCCACGAGGGCAATGCCGCCGTGGCCCTGGCGCTGCGACACACCGACCCCGCCTTCCTCCATTACCGTGATGCGGCCTTCTTCATCCAGCGCGCACGCATGGTGCCGGGTCAGGATCCGCTGCGCGATCTGCTGCTGAGCTTCGCGGCCTGTGCCGAGGACCCGATCTCCGGTGGCCGCCACAAGGTGCTGGGCTCCAGGGTGCTCAATGTGCCGCCCCAGACCAGCACCATCGCCTCCCACCTGCCCAAGGCCATGGGCACCGCCCACTCCCTGGCCCTGACGAAACGCCTGGGAGTCGCGGGCCAGTGGCCCCATGACGGGGTGGTGCTGTGCAGCTTCGGGGACGCCTCCTTCAACCACTCCACCGCTCAGGGGGCGCTCAATGCCGCGGCCTGGAGCGCCTACCAGGGCCTGCCGATGCCGCTGGTGTGGCTCTGCGAGGACAATGGCATCGGCATTTCGACCCCCACGCCCGCCGGGTGGATCGCGGCGAGCATGACGTCACGCCCCGGCGTTCACTACCTGGCCTGCGATGGCCTCGACCTGCTCGATACCTGGCGGGCGGCACGCGAGGCGGTGCATATCGCGCGCACCCGGCGGCGGCCGGTGTTCCTGCATATGCGCTGCGTACGGCTCTTCGGCCACGCCGGCTCCGATGCCCAGCAGGCGTATCTTTCTCCCGCGCGCATCCAGGCCGACGAGGCCCGCGACCCGCTGCTGATCACCGCCGGTCTGTTGCGCCGCCACGGCGTCCTGAGTCGCGACGCCATCGCCCAGCGCTATCATGACCTGCGTGAGCAGGTGGCGCGCCGTGCCGAGGAGGCGATCGGTCGTCCGCGTCTGACGAGTGCGGAGCAGGTGATGGCGAGTATCGTGCCGCCGCCTCGGCCGTCGCGTATCGCGCCCTGGCAGGGCACGGTCGATGTCACCCCCGACACCCTGGCGCGGCATCTCAATCGCGCCCTGGAGCGGCTGATGGGCCGCTACCCGCACCTGGTCATGGCGGGTGAGGACATCGGTCGCAAGGGCGGCGTCTACGGGGTGACCCAGAAGCTGCAGGCGCGATTCGGGGCGCATCGGGTGATCGATACCCTGCTCGACGAGCAGAGCATCCTGGGGCTCGGCATCGGCATGGCCCAGAATGGCCTGGTGCCGATCCTCGAGATCCAGTTCCTGGCCTACCTGCACAACGCCGAGGACCAGCTGCGCGGCGAGGCGGCCACGCTCAGCTTCTTCTCCAGCGGGCAGTACACCAACCCCATGGTGGTGCGTATCGCCGGACTGGGTTACCAGAAGGGCTTCGGGGGGCACTTCCACAACGACAATGCCATCGCCGTGCTGCGCGACATCCCGGGACTGCTGGTGGCCTGCCCCTCCAACGGGGCCGATGCGGTGGGGCTCCTGCAGGAGGCGGTTCGCCTGGCCGACGAGGAGCAGCGGGTGGTGGTGGTCATCGAGCCCATCGCCCTCTACCACACCCGCGACCTGTTCGCGGAGGGCGACGGCGCCTGGTGCTTCACCGATCCGGGGCCCGAACATCGCCTGGCGGTGGGTGAGCTGGGCCAGTGGGGCACCGGCCGGGACCTGGCCATCGTCACCTACGGCAACGGCGTCTACCTGTCGCGGCAGGCCGCGGAGCGGCTGCAGGCCGAGGGAATCGCGCTGCGCATCGTCGACCTGCGCTGGCTCACCGCCATCGACCACGATGCCGTGCATGCCGCCGTGGCCGACTGCGCGCGGGTACTGATCGTCGATGAGTGCCGTCGCTCCGGCTCGCCGAGCGAGGAGCTGGTGACCGGGCTGGTGGAGCGGGGGCTGGACGGCAGGCAGGTGATGCGACTCACCGCCGAGGACAGCTTCATTCCCCTGGGGCGCGCCGCCACCGTGACCCTGCCCGCCGCGGAGGACATCGTGGTGCGCGCCCGGGAGCTGCTGGGTCGATAGCCGGTCGTCTAGTCCGCCTCGCCGCCGTTGAGTCGCTGATGCAGTCGCAGCATCACTTCCACCTCGTGCTCCGGGCGCAGTGGCTCGAGGCCCAGTTCGCCGAAAAGCTCGCCGCGTGCCCGCGACCAGTCACCGGGGTCGAGGTCGTCATACAGGCTCTCCGCGGGAGCCAGTTCGACGAAGGGGTCCAGGCCGTAGGTGTCGAAGAGCCGTGACAGGGCCGCCTCGTCGTCGCCGACCCCGGCAGTGAACAGAGTGGCGCTGAAATGGTCGTTTTCCAGCTCGCGGATCACGTCCAGCGGGCTCACCCCCATGCTGCCGAGTTCCTCGAGGCTATAGCCGCCCAGCGAGACCAGCTCGGCCTCCAGCCACTCGTCCTCGGGCTGGATCAGGGTGTGCTTGACGCGGCCATCGGGCAGCGTCCAGGCGATCGCCAGCGGCAGCCCGCCCTCGTCGCCGGTCTCCACGGCGATAAAGCCGGGGATCGAAGTGTCATCGCCTTTGGGTGGCATGTCGGGTGTCCTCATGGTGTCGTGTCGCCGCGGCTCGCCTCGCGGGAAGCGTCGGCCGGCAGTCGGAAGAAGCGCCGGGCCGTTGTGGTCGTAGCCGCCGCCAGTTCGGCCTCGCTGTCGCCGCGCCAGTGGGCGATCTCGCGCAGGATCCAGGGCAGCAGCGCCGGCTCATGGCGCCTGCCCTTGAGTTTGGCAGGTAAGTTGCGCGGCAGCAGGTAGGGACAGTCGGTCTCCACCATCAGCCGCGTGGCGGGGATCTCCGCGACCAGCTCGCGCAGGTGGTGGCCACGGCGCTCGTCGCACAGCCAGCCGGTCAGGCCGATATGCAGGTCCAGATCGAGATAGCCGAACAGCGTTGCACGGTCGGCGGTGAAGCAGTGCACCACGGCATCGCCGATCGCGTCGCGCCATGAATGCAGCATCTCGCGCATGCGCTGGCCGGCGTCGCGCTCGTGGATGAACAGGGGCTTGCCGCTCTCCGCTGCCAGCCCCAGCTGGGCCTCGAAGGCGCGCTCCTGCTCGGCGGGGGTCGAGAAGTTACGGTTGAAGTCGAGGCCACACTCGCCCACGGCCACCACCTCGGGCTGGCGCTGCAGCTCGGCCATGTCGGCGGCAAGTCCCGCATCCCAGCGGCTGGCATCGTGGGGGTGGACCCCGGCGGTGGCGTGCAGCGCCAGGCCCTCGCCGGCGAGCCGACGGGCCATGGCCACCGCCTGCTCGGCGTGCTCGCGATCGGTGCCGGTGAGGATCAGTGTGGTCACGTTGGCCGCCCGGGCCCGGGCCAGCACCGCCGGCAGGTCCCGGGCAAAGCTGTCATGGGTCAGGTTGGCGCCGATGTCGACCAGCGGGCTGGGCGAGGTGAAGCGCAGCGCCTCGGGCAGGAAGTCATCGAAGGTGTCGGCCACGCCTAGGCTCCTGTGCAGTGGGGGTCGGCAGGGGGCGCTATTCTACCCGTCGGACGGAGGCCACGGCCACGTCCGGGCACGCTTGAGTTACACTGGGCGCCCTGTCGATCGAGGAGGACCCCGCGTGACCCTGCTACGTCTGGAACAGCTGCAACTGGCCTATGGTACCCATGTGCTTCTCGACGGCGCCGATCTGGTGCTGCAGAAGGGCGAGCGCCTGGCCCTGGTGGGGCGCAACGGCACCGGCAAGTCGACGCTGCTGCGCCTGGTGGCCGGCGAGATCCTGCCCGACGGCGGCAATATCTGGCGTGCTCCCGGGCTCAAGATCGGCGTGCTGGCCCAGGAGCTTCCCGAGGCCTCCGGCCAGACCATCTTCGACATGGTGGCGGGTGGACTGCCCGAGGCCGGCGAGCTGCTCTCCGAGTACCACCACCTGATCCATGAGGACGAGCCCGACATGCGCCGCATGGCCGAGCTGCAGACGCGGCTCGAGGCCATCGACGGCTGGTCCTTCCACCAGCGCATCGATGTGGTGCTGACCCGCCTCGGCCTGCCCGCCGAGGCCGAGATGGCAGACCTCTCCGGCGGCTGGCGTCGCCGTGTGGCGCTGGCCCGGGCGCTGGTCGCCGAGCCCGACCTGCTGCTGCTCGACGAGCCCACCAACCACCTCGACCTGGACACCATCGCCTGGCTGGAGGAGCAGCTGCTGGACTTCAGTGGTGCCGTGCTCTTCATTACCCACGACCGTGCCTTCCTGTCGAGGCTGGCCACGGCGATCCTCGAGCTCGATCGCGGGCGGCTGGGCCGCTATCCCGGGGAGTATGCCGCCTATCAGGCGCAGAAGAGCCACGAGCTGGAAGTCGAGGCCCGCGAGCATGCCGAATTCGACAAGAAGCTCGCCCAGGAGGAGGCCTGGATCCGCCAGGGCATCAAGGCCCGACGCACCCGCAACGAGGGCCGGGTCAGGGCACTGGAGCAGCTGCGCCGTGAGCGCAGCGAGCGCCGTGAGCGCCAGGGCAAGGCCGCGCTCTCCGTCGATAGCGGCGAGCGCAGCGGCAAGCGGGTAGTGAGCCTCGAGCATGTCACCCAGCGCTTTGCCGGCGAGCCGGTGATCCGCGACCTGTCGCTGGAGGTGCAGCGCGGCGACCGCATCGGCTTCATCGGCCGCAACGGTGCCGGCAAGACCACGCTGCTCAAGATCCTGCTCGGAGAGCTTCAGCCGAGCGAGGGCAAGGTGCAGTTCGGGACCAAGCTGCAGGTGGCCTATTTCGACCAGCTGCGCGCCGGGCTGGAACCCGAGAAGACGGTCTACGACAACGTCGCCCAGGGCAGCGATCGCATCAGCGTGGGCGGCCGCGACCGCCACGTGATGAGCTACCTGCAGGACTTCCTGTTCACCCCGGAGCGGGTGCGGCAGCCGGTCAAGGCGCTTTCCGGCGGCGAGTCCAATCGCCTGCTGCTGGCCAAGCTGTTCACCCAGCCCGCCAACGTGCTGGTGCTCGACGAGCCCACCAACGATCTCGACGTGGAGACCCTGGAGCTGCTCGAGGAGTTGCTGCTCGACTTCGACGGCACCCTGCTGCTGGTCTCCCACGACCGGGCCTTCATGGACAACGTGGTCACCAGCGTGCTGGCCTTCGAGGGCGAGGGCCGGGTGCGCGAATATGTGGGTGGCTACAGTGACTGGGTGCGCCAGGGCGGCAGTCTGCCGCCTGCCCCCTGGGAAGGGGCGGCGCGCCAGCACGCCGAGCCGGTGGCGGAGCCGTCGCCATCGGGGGGCACGACGGTTGTGGCCGAGGGGACGGAGAAGTCCGCCTCGGCCGGCCAGGCGTCGGCCGCTGACAAGGGTGCCTCCAGGAAGCCCGCCAAGCTCTCCTACAAGCTGCAGCGCGAACTCGACGGCCTGCCGGCGGAGATCGAACGGCTTGAGGGGGAGGTCGCCGGGTTCGAGGCCCAGGTCGGTGACCCGGGCTTCTATCAGCGGGAGGCCAGTGAGGTGACCGCCACGCTGGAGGCCCTCGCCGCGCGGCAGGCCGAGCTCGATGCGGCCATGGAACGTTGGATGGAGCTGGAGGCCCAGGCGTCCGGCGAGGCATGAGAAAGGCGCCCCGGAGGGCGCCTAGAGAAATGGGGCGACAGTAGGCGATTACTCTTCGCTCTTCTCGCCCTTCTGGCCCACGCGCACGGCCAGCACGTCGCACTGGGCGCCGTGGAGCACGCCGGTGGAGGTTGAGCCCAGCAGCAGGGCAAAGCCGTGACGGCCATGGGAGCCGACCACGATCAGATCGACATCGTGCTCCTCGGCGAAACGGTGGATCTCGGTGTCGGGCATGCCCACCACTACGTGCTGGTCCTCCTTGGCCACGCGCGGGTCGGCGATCTCGGCGAGACGATGCTTGGCATGCTCGTCGAGCTGGTCCTGGATGCTGGTCAGGTCCATGGGGATGTCGCCGCCATAGGCGAAGCCCAGCGGCTCCAGGGTGTGCATGATGGAGAGCTTGGCCTGGTTGCGGTCGGCGATCTGGGCGGCGCGCTCCAGCACCCGGTGGGAATCCTTGGTCAGGTCGACGGCGACCAGGACGTGACGATATTCGTTGCTCATGGGAGGGCTCCTCGACAGATGTCGTGCGGTCTATGGTGATGCCATCACTCTAGGCCGGCTGATCCGGCAAGACAACGGTCTATATCAACCATTTCGCATCCATTGTTGCGTATCAACCCGAAGGAGAGACGCCGATGATCTGGCTGTTCATCGTGCTGGCCATGCTGCTGGTGATCTCGCCGGTGATGTGGCTCAAGCCCAGCCCGCGACAGAAGCGTGTTGCGGCACTCCGCAACGCGGCCATGCAGACCGGGCTCAAGGTGACGCTGCAGGTGCCGCCGCTGCATGGCGACAAGGTGCCGATGCCGGCCTATCGCTGGCCCTATCCGCCACAGCGGCCGGGGCCGGATTTCATGCTGGTCCGCGGCTCGCATGCGGCCGCAGCGCTCAAGCCCTTCGCCCATGACTGGCGCTGGCGCAAGGAGCCGTTGCGGCCCCTGCCCGACGCGCTGGAGGCGAGGCTCAAGCGGCTGCTGGAGCGGTTGCCCCAGGATGCCCTGGTGGTGGAGTCCGATACCCGGGCCTTGACACTGTGGTGGCATGAATCCCAGGGCTATGAGCGCTTCTCGACCTATCTCGAGGATTTCGAGGCCCTGCGTGATGGCCTGGCAGGGCGGCCCGATGACCCACAGGCATCCGGTCCGCCGGTGCCGCCCGCCGTCTAGCCGTGCGCTTCATCCCCCCGCGCCTGCAGCGCCAGGCCATTGTTCTCGATGCGTGACAGCAGGTCGGCCAGGGTGGTCACCTCGGCCTCATCGAGGCCGGCGAGCATCTCGTTGCGTGCTTCTCGCACCACGTCGTCGATGCGCTCGAGCAGCGGCGTGGCCGCGGCGGTGAGATAGACGCGCTTGGTGCGACGGTCTTGGTCGCAGGGGCGGCGCTCCACCAGGCCCTGCTCGGAGAGCTGGTCGAGGGTACGCACCAGCGAGGGGGCCTCGACGCCGATGGCACGGGCGAGGTCGCACTGGGGCTGGCCATCACCCAGCCGCCACAGGTGGTAGAGCGTGACCCAGCGGGTCTGGGTCAGTCCCAGGGGGGCGAGACGCTCGTCGATGACCGCACGCCACAGGCGGGGCAAACGGCTGAGCTGGAACCCGATGTTCTCTTGCATGGACGTTGGGCCTTCGGTTCAGGAAATCTTCCTGAATTGTCGGAACCCACTGCGTGGATTGCAAGCGGGCTTATCATTCGCTTTTCCCTGCAGTTGCCGGCGCCGGTGTATCGGCGGGGCTGATCTCGCTCTCATCGCCACTCTCTTCCTCGCCACTTTCTTCCTCGCTTCTCTCGGGGTCGCCCGGCGTCTGCTCCATGGCTGCCTCCTGTGATGTCATCTCTGCGCCCTCGGCCTCACCATCGCCCGGGACGTGCGGCTGCCATGCCAGCCGCGGCAGGCCCGCTGGCCGGCGCGGACGCCCATCGGCCAGGGTGGCCGACTCATCCTCGGCCACCTGGAAGCGGATCACGCCGATGCGCTGGCCACCTTCGGTCATCACATCGATGCGCCAGTGCCCCGCGGGCGACTCGGGAAAATTCTGCTTGTGGCTCCAGGCGCGGTAGCCCGCCTCGCGGCCCCCCTCGATCACCAGCGGAATCCGGTCCACTTCCTGGCCATTCTGGCGCCACACATGCTGGATCTCCTCACGCAGGCCGCGAGGGGCCCGGATGGCCGTGTAGGCGAACAGCCCCTGGCTGCTCAGTGCCTCGGGGGTAAGGCGCAACTCGCCACTTGGTGCTCGGGCGGCCTCGTCGAAGCCCGGCGAGAGGGCGGTTGCAGTGATCCACAGGCTGGCCGGTGGCACCCAGGTGCGTCCCGCCCAGGCCGCCCCCGCCAGCAGCGGCAGAAGGACCAGCACCATCAGCCAGCGTCGTCCGCGCTGGTTGGCGGTCAGGTGCAGCAGGCTCGGCAGGCTGAACAGCAGCATGGCAGCGATGGCCAGCAGCAGGCTCTGGTAGGTGGTGAGGTGCAGCAGGGTGGGCAGGGTGACCAGCACCACCAGGAAGACGCACTGGGCGTGAAAGGCGAAGTAGAACCAGCGCTGCCGTTCGGCGATCCGGTGGTAGAGGGGATCGAGGACGGAAAACAGCGCCATGGCGATGATCAGCAGGGTGAACAGCGCCTGGCCGCTGCGCCACACCGTGGTGGCCAGCAGGAAGGGGAGACAGAAGAACAGCGTCTCCTGGTGGATCATCTGGGCAAGGAACTGGGTCACCGTGCGCGGCAGGGTGGGATAGCCGCGTCGCGCCAGCAGCCGACCGATCAGGCTTTCCGAGAGCAGCAGCAGCCAGGCGCCGAGCATCCCCAGCGCGAGCAGCGCGCCGAGCCACTGCTGGCGCTCCACCAGGAAGAAACTGCCGAGGCCGGCGGCGAAGGCAATGGGCGGCCACAGCCAGCTCCAGGGGCGCAGGCGGTGGATCAGTGCTTCGGCACAGGCCTGCAGGCGAGCGGCTCGGCTGGTGGCTGGCGTATTGTCGGGGTGGGACATTCGCATCTCGGTCGGCTGGCACCCTAGCAGACTAGCACTCGGCATATGGAGTCGCCGTCCGCCGACAGGCCGAGGTAGTGTACAAGGAAGTACTGGAAGCGTCCCAGCGGCGGTCCGGTGCTCCGGAGTCTGTCCCCGGAACCGCCTTGAGCGGTGCTGCCATCTGCGATGGCCCTGGGTCTTTGGCAGAGACACTTGACGCCGGCGCCAGGCTGAACCAAGCTGTGCGCATTCAAACGGCCGTATGAAATCGGGAGATTCGCGGAATGATCTATCAGGGCAATGCCATCACGGTGGTGCGTGGCGATGACGATATCGCCACGCTCACCTTCGATCTGCAGGACGAGTCGGTCAACAAGCTCTCCAGCGCGGTGGTCACCGAGCTGGATGAAGCGGTCAAGGCGCTGCAAGGCGAGAGTGGTCTGGCGGGCCTGCTGCTCACCAGCGCCAAGGAGGCCTTCATCGTCGGCGCCGACATCACCGAGTTCCAGGCCATGTTCGGCAAGGGGGGGGACTTCCTGGAGTCGATGCTGGTGCGGGTCCACGGGATCTTCAATGCCATCGAGGACCTGCCGTTCCCCACCGTCACCGCCATCAATGGCCTGGCGCTGGGCGGTGGCTGCGAGGTGCTGCTGACCACCGACTTCCGGGTGATGAGCGAGAGTGCCCAGATCGGCCTGCCCGAAACCAAGCTCGGCATCCTGCCCGGCTGGGGCGGCTGCGTGCGCCTGCCGCGTCTGATCGGCGCCGACAACGCCGTCGAGTGGATCGCCGGCGGCACCCAGAACCGGGCCGATGTCGCCCTGAAGATGGGCGCTGTGGATGCCGTGGTGCCGGCCGAGCAGCTGGAGGCGGCGGCCCGCGATATCCTGGCCCGCGCCATCGCCGGTGAGCTGGATTACCGGGCCCGCCGCGCCGAGAAGCAGCAGCCACTCAAGCTGGGGCCGATCGAGCAGATGATGGCCTTCGAGACGGCCAAGGGTTATGTGGCCGGCAAGGTGGGCCCGCACTACCCGGCGCCCGTAGAGGCGATCAAGGTGATCCAGAAGGGCGCCGGCGAGGAGCGCGCCCGGGCCCAGGCCATCGAGTCCAAGGCCTTCGTCAAGTTGGCGATGGGTGAGGTGGCCTTCAACCTGGTCGGCCTGTTCATGAACGACCAGGTGGTCAAGAAGAGGGGGGCCCGCTACGAGAAGCAGGCGCGCCCGGTCAAGCAGGCCGCCGTGCTCGGCGCCGGGATCATGGGCGGCGGTATCGCCTACCAGAGTGCCAGCAAGGGCACGCCGATCCTGATGAAGGACATCAAGGACGACGCCATCGAGCTTGGCCTCAAGGAGGCGCGCAAGCTGTTCGCCAAGCAGGTGGAGCGTGGCAAGCTCACCACCGAGAAGATGGCCGAGCGGCTCACCAATATTCGTCCGACCCTCGCCTACGGCGACTTCGGCCACGTCGACCTGGTGGTCGAGGCGGTGGTCGAGAACCCGAAGGTCAAGGAGGCGGTACTGGCCGAGGTGGAAGCCGAGGTGAGCGAGCAGACCATCCTGACCTCCAACACCTCCACCATCTCCATCACGCGCCTGGCACAGAACCTCAAGCGCCCCGAGAACTTCTGCGGCATGCACTTCTTCAACCCGGTGCACCGCATGCCACTGGTGGAGGTGATCCGCGGCGAGCAGACCAGCGATGCCGCCGTGGCCGCCACCGTGGCCTACGCCCGGGCCATGGGCAAGACCCCCATCGTGGTCAACGACTGTCCGGGGTTCCTGGTCAACCGGGTGCTCTTCCCCTACTTCGGCGGCTTCAGCCTGCTGATGGAGCAGGGCGCCGACTTCGCGCGGGTCGACAAGGTGATGGAGAAGTTCGGCTGGCCCATGGGCCCCGCCTACCTGCTCGACGTGGTGGGCCTGGATACCGCGGTGCACGCCGGCGAGGTGATGGCCGAGGGCTTCCCGGAGCGCATGGGCAGCCTGGCCGGTGGCGCCAAGGGTGAAGGCGACAGCCAGAGCGCCATCCAGATGATGTTCGAGAACGACCGCCTGGGCCAGAAGAATGCCAAAGGCTTCTACGCCTACGAGGAGGATCGCCGCGGCAAGCCGAAGAAGGTGCGCGACGAGGCCGCCATCGAGCTGGTCAAGGGGGTGGCCAGGGAGAGCCGCGAGTTCAGCGACGAGGAGATCATCGCGCGCATGATGGTGCCGCTGTGCCTGGAAGCCGTGCGCTGCCTCGAGGATGGCATCGTCGGCAGCCCGGCCGAGGCCGATATGGCGCTGATCTACGGCATCGGCTTCCCGCCGTTCCGTGGGGGGGCGCTGCGCTACATCGACGCCATGGGCGTGGATGCCTTCGTCGCGCTGGCCGACGACCTGGCCAAGGAGCTGGGTGCCCTCTATGCGCCCACCGACAAGCTGCGTGAGATGGCCGCCGCCGGCGAGCGCTTCTACGACACCCAGAACCAGGCCCCGGCCCAGGCCTGATCCCCGCCACGACAACAGGAGTCGCAAGCAATGAGTCTGAATCCGAGAGATATCGTGGTGGTCGACTGTGTGCGTACCGCCATGGCCAAGGCCAAGAACGGCGCCTTCCGACACGTGCGCGCCGAGAACCTCTCTGCCGCCGTCATGCAGTCGCTGTTCGAGCGCAATGCCGGCCTCGATCCGGCAGAGGTTGACGACGTGATCTGGGGCTGTGTCAACCAGACCCTGGAGCAGTCCATGAACATCGCCCGCAACGCGGCGATCCTGACCGGCATTCCGCGCAGCGTGCCGGCCCAGACGGTCAACCGCCTGTGTGGTTCCTCGATGAGCGCGCTGCATATCGCTGCGGCCAACATCAAGGCCGGCATGGGAGACTTCTACGTGATCGGTGGCGTGGAGCACATGGAGCACGTGCCCATGACCCACGGTGTTGACGTCAATCCGTCGGCCAGCAAGCATGTCGCCAAAGCGGCGATGATGATGGGCCTGACCGCCGAACTGCTGGGCAAGATGCATGGCGTCTCCCGTGAGGAGCAGGACGCCTTCGGCGTGCGTTCCCACCAGCGTGCCCAGGCGGCCATGGAGAAGGGCGGTTTCGACAACGAGATCATCGGCGTGGAGGGGCATGATGCCAATGGCTTCCGCACCCTGGTCAAGCGCGACGAGGTGATCCGTGCCGATGCCAGCCTGGAGAAGATGGCCGAGCTCAAGCCGGCCTTCGACCCGCGTGGCGGCACCGTCACTGCAGGCACCTCCTCGGCGCTCTCGGTGGGCGCCTCGGCCATGGCGGTGATGAGCTACGAGCGCGCCCAGGCGCTGGGTCTCGAGCCCATCGCTCGGGTGCTCTCCACCGGCGTGGCCGGCTGTGACGCCTCCATCATGGGCTATGGCCCGGTGCCGGCCTCGAAGAAGGCGCTCAAGGCCGCCGGCCTCACGGCCGACGATCTCGACACCGTGGAGCTCAACGAAGCCTTCGCCGCCCAGGCGCTGCCGGTGCTCAAGGATCTCGGGCTGCGTGATGTCATGGAGGAGAAGGTCAACCTGCATGGCGGCGCCATCGCCCTGGGCCACCCGCTGGGCTGCTCCGGCGCGCGCATCTGCACCACCCTGCTCAACGTGATGCGCGAGCGCGACACCACCCTGGGCCTGGCCACCATGTGTATCGGCATGGGCCAGGGCGTGGCCACGGTGTTCGAACGGCTGAAGTAGGGCCTCGGGTTTCCCTGAATACAAGCGGCGGCGCTCTCTGGACCGCCGCCGCTTGCGTTTGCAAGTGCCAAAGCTACAGCATGCCGCCCTCTAGCCCCGCGGCCATGGCCATGCCCAGTTCCTCCACCTGGCCGACGAAGTCCTCCTGCCACTCGCCGCGCAGGGTCAGCGGTTCCTGCACCCACTTCCAGCGCAGGCCGGTGATGATGCCCTCCACGGCCCGGCGGGTGCCGGTGCCGTCATGGCCGGCGCGGACATAGAGCGCGCAGGGCAGCCCCTGCTTTTCCTCCAGCACCGGGTAGTAGCTGCGGTCGAAGAAGTCCTTGAGGGCGCCGCTCATGTAGCCCAGGTTTTCCGTGGTACCAAGCAGGATGGCATCGCAGGCCAACACATCCTCGGGGCCGGCCTCCAGCGGTGCCTTGACGGTGATCTCCACGTCCTCGATATCGGGATGGCACGCCCCACGCTCGGCGGCCTCGAGCAGCCTGGCGGTGTTGGGGGAGGGGGCATGGGCGACGATCAGCAGGCGCTTGGGCATATTGACAGCTCCTCGGTTGTTTCCCAGGCTACATCGGCACTTATTCGCTTTCATCAGGAGGATCATCCATGGCATTCGCCCTGTCGACCCTGCGACTCTCCAGCCCCGCCTTCGAGGACGGGGGTGCCATTCCTGCCAAGCATACGGGTGAGGGCGATGATCTCTCGCCGGCACTGGTCTGGCAGGACGCCCCGAAGGGCACCAAGGGTTTCGCCCTGATCTGCCACGATCCGGACGCCCCGCTGGTGCAGAACGGCACCTACGGTTTCGTGCACTGGGTGCTCTACAACATTCCGGCGTCCACCGGCAGCCTGGAGGAGGCGACCCGGGTGGGAACTCGCGGCAAGAACGACTTCGGCAAGCTGGGCTACGGCGGCCCCATGCCCCCGGAAGGGCACGGCGACCACCGCTACTACTTCTGGGTGCTGGCGATGGACAAGCCCACCGACGACCTTCCCGAAGGGCTCTCGCTGCGTGACCTGCTGGTCAAGGTCGAGCCGCATCTGCTGGGCATGAATCGCCTGGTGGGCACCTACCGTCGCGGCTGATCATCTCCGCTCCAGACGACGACGCCCCGGTATCCTGATGGATGCCGGGGCGTCGTCATTTCCTGCCCTGGGTGGGGGCGCTGCCGGGTGGTCAGGCGATCACTCGGCCAGTGCCTCCAGCAGCACCCTGGCGACAGGCTCCGAGGAGGGCGGGTTTTGGCCGGTGATCAGGCGGCCGTCGCGGCAGGTATAGGGCGCGAAGTCATCCGCCTTGGAGTAGTCGGCGCCGGCGGCCTTCAAGGCCTCCTCCACCAGTTGCGGCACCACCTCGGTCAGCCCCACGGCGTCCTCCTCGCCGTTGGTGAAGCCGGTGACCCGGCGGCCTCGGACGAGCGGCTCCCCGTTGGCGTCGCGCGCATGGAGCAGCACGATGGGAGCGTGGCACACCGCCGCCACGGGCTTCTGCTGGGCCCAGAAGGTCTCGATCAGGCGGATGGAGTCGGGATTGTCCACCAGATCCCACAGCGGGCCATGGCCGCCGGGGTAGAAGATGGCATCGAAGTCGTCGGCGTTCACCTCGTCGAGACGACGGGTGGTGGCCAGTTGCTGCTGGGCTTCCGGGTCCTGCTTGAAGCGCCGGGTGGCCTCGGTCTGGCTCTCCTCGGCGTCGCTGCTGGGGTCCAGCGGCGGCTGGCCGCCGGCGGGCGAGGCGAGTACCACCTCGGCACCGGCATCCAGGCAGGCATAGTAGGGTGCCGCCAGCTCCTCCAGCCAGAACCCGGTGGGCTTGCCGGTGTCGCCGAGGCGGTCATGGGAGGTAAGGACCATCAGAATACGTTGGCTCATGGAGCTCTCCTGTCTGTAGCATTGTCTTCGCAAGCGTCGCGATCCATTGTGAAGCAAGAGCATGCCACTCGGGAATTGGAGTTTGGCTATGGCCGGCATGCAGGGTATCCATCATGTCGGCACGGGGAAGCGGAGGCCTGTCATGCCAGAGGGGCGTAACGACGTCTTGCGGGTCTACTACGACGGCATCTGCCCCGGTTGCCGGCGTGACCGCGCCCGCTACGAGCGCTGGGCCGGGGAGGCGGGCGCGCAGGTTCAGTGGTGCGACGTGACCGAGCATCAGCAGGCGCTACGGGACAGGGGCGTCGACCCCCAGGCGGCGCTGCTCTCGCTGCACGTGGAGGAGGAGGACGGGCGCATCAGCGAGGGCATCGACGCCTATATCCTGCTGATGCGCCGGGTGTCGCGGCTCAGGCCCCTGGCCTGGTTGATCGGTCTCCCCGGCGTCAAGTCGCTGCTGCGCCGGGGCTATGACGCCTGGGTCAGGCGACGCCTGGCGCGCCAGGGGCGCCTGCCGTAAAGGGCGTGTCATCTCGGCCTCTACGGCAGGTTGATGGCTGGCGAGCGTGGCGGTGTCTCAGTTTGCCTCCCGCGCCTTGCGCTCCTGGGGCAGCAGGGCCGAGTGGATCAGGGCGTTGACCGGGGTGGCCACCCCGGCCTCGCGGCCCAGGCGCACCACGGCCCCGTTCTGTGATTCCAGTTCGGAGGGGCGGCCGGCCATGATGTCGCGCTGCATGGAGGCGGTGCTCGCCTCGGGCAGGGCATCGATGAAGCCCAGCGCCCTCGCCTCGGCATCCTCGGGCAGGGCGATACCTCGCGCCCGGGCCACCGCGACGATCTCTGTGAGGATCTGCTCAATCATCTCGCGGGTCTCGGGCAGGCGGCGGGTCACGCCGATGGGTGCGCGGGTGATGGCTCCGATGCCGCTCATGGCGCAGATGAACAGGAACTTGCTCCACACCGCGGCCTGGATATCGTCGGGGATCTCGGCGGTGACGCCATGGGCCGCATCGAAGGCGGCCTTGAGGCGCTCGGCGCGCTCGCTCGTGTGGTTGTCGCGCTCGCCGAAGCGCACGAAGGGGGCGACGCCGGCATGCCTGATATGCCCCGGGGCCTCCTGCCAGGCGAGGATCCCGCACAGCCCCTCCAGTACGCTCTCCTTACCGAGTGCCTCGGCCAGGGTATCAGCGGCCTCGACACCGTTCTCCAGCGGGACCACCAGGGTCTCGGCCCCCACCAGGGGGCGTATCGCCTCGGCGGCCTCGCTGACCTGCCACGCCTTGACCGCCACGATGACGGCATCCACCACGCCGACGGTGTGCGGGTCGTCGGTTGCCTTCACCTCGGTCAGGTGCAGGTCGCCCTCGATGCTCGAGACTCGCAGCCCGTCGCGCTGCAGGGCGGCCAGGTGCTCGCCGCGGGCGATGAAGGTGACCTCGTGGCCGGCTGCGGCCAGGCGCGCGCCGAAGTAGCCGCCCACGCCGCCGCTGCCCATGATCGCGAAACGCATCCCTCTCTCCTCGTGCCGATGTCATCAGGCAGAGCCTACACCGCCGTGGCGCTAACGGCACGGCCGGCACCCCGGTTCAGCGTTCGCGGCGGGCCGACCAGTGGCGCTGCATCTCGAGGAAGGTGAGCGAAGCCGACCAGGTGATCAGCATGAAACCCAGCAGTGCCTCGCTGCCGGTGATGAAGCGGATCGGCCCGGTGGGAAATAGGTCACCGTAACCCAGGGTGCTGTAGGTGATGGCGGAGAAGTAGACGTAGTCGAGCAGGGTAACGGTCTCGAGTCCCACCAGCTGCCCTGCCAGGGGATGTTCGGCAAGCAGGGCCATGGCCACGCCGAAGATCCAGATCTCTGCCACATGGGCGCCAAACAGCACGAAGCTGAGCATCAGGAAGCGCCGGCGCAGGGTGCCATGGGCGCGTTCCAGTCCCCGCCAAAGCCGCATCGACACCTCGTAGTGCAGCAGGATGCAGAGCGTTACCGCGATCAGGGCAGTGGCCACGGCCCAGAAGTGGCCTGGATCCAGGTAGGCATCGAACACTGGAGGTACTCCGCTGGTCGGAAGCCGTCAGCCTAGCGTGATCCGACGACCCGCGTTAAGCCCCGCGCGACGCCATGACGCCCCGACGCGGCGGCTGGTAGGATGGAGGTATCCAACCAACCCGTGATGGTCCGGCCATGGGCCTGGCTGCCACGCCCCTGGACGTCGCCATGAAGAAGAGTTCCCCCGCGGTGGCACCGCTGGACGATACCCTCTCGCCGCTGGTACTCAAGCGGGTGGGTATCGACACCTATCGCGAAAACGTGGCCTACCTGCATCGCGAGTGCCACCTCTACCGTGCCGAGGGCTTCCAGGCCCTCTCCAAGGTGGAGGTGCGTGCCAATGGCCAGCGTATCCTCGCCAGCCTCAACGTGGTCGATGACCCCAGCATCGTCGACTGCCAGCAGCTCGGCCTCTCCGAGGACGCCTTCGTCTCGCTGGGGCTGGAGGAGGGACGGCCGGTGAGCGTCTCCCAGGCCGAGCCGCCGGCCTCGATTCCCGCCCTGCACCGCAAGATCCGTGGCGAGCGCCTCGAGCGCGACGACTACCGGGCGATCATCCAGGACATCGCCGAGCTGCGCTACTCGAAGATCGAGCTGACCGCCTTCGTGGTGGCCTGTGACCTGGGCGAGCTGGATCGCGAGGAGATCTTCTACCTCAGCGATGCCATGTGCCGGGTGGGGCGTCGCCTCGACTGGCACGAGCAGCCGGTGGTCGACAAGCACTGCATCGGCGGCATCCCCGGCAACCGGACCTCGATGCTGGTGGTGCCCATCGTCGCTGCCCACGGGCTGCTCTGCCCCAAGACCTCATCGCGAGCCATCACCTCGCCCTCGGGCACCGCCGACACCATGGAGGTGCTGGCCAACGTCGACCTGCCCTTCGACGCCCTGGGCGAGATCGTGCGTACCCATCGCGGCTGCCTCGCCTGGGGCGGCACCAGCCAGCTTTCGCCGGCCGATGACGTGCTGATCTCGGTGGAGCGCCCGCTCTCCATCGACTCACCGGGCCAGATGGTCGCCTCGATCCTCTCCAAGAAGGTCGCCGCCGGCTCCACCCACCTGCTGCTGGATATCCCCGTGGGCCCCCATGCCAAGGTGCGCTCCATGCCCGAGGCCCGCCAACTGCGCAAGCTGTTCGAGTTCGTTGCCGGACGCATGGGGCTGACGCTGGACGTGGTGATCACCGACGGCAGCCAACCCATCGGTCGCGGCATCGGCCCCATGCTCGAGGCCCGCGACGTGATGCAGGTGTTGACCAATCATCCTGATGCCCCCATGGACCTGCGCCAGAAGGCGCTGCGCCTGGCCGGGCGGATACTGGAGTTCGACCCCGACGTGCGCGGCGGTGACGGCTTTGGCATCGCCCGGGATATCCTCGATTCCGGGCGTGCCCTGGAGAAGATGCAGGCGATCATCGAGGCCCAGGGGGCGAAGCCCTTCGACCCGGAGAGTCCGCCCCTGGCGCCGCACCGCTTCGAGGTGTTGGCACCCGAGGATGGCGTGGTGGTGGGCATCGACAACCTCAAGCTGGCGCGCATCGCCAGGCTGGCCGGGGCGCCCAAGGCCCTCGGGGCGGGGGTCGACATGGCCGTGCGCCTGGGCGATACGATCAGGGCCGGCCAGACGCTCTATACCGTCTATGCCGCCTTCCGCAACGAGCTGTCGCTGGCCCACCAGTCCAGCGAGCGCGACAGCGGTGTGACCCTGGGGCAGCGTGATCAGCTGATGCACCTTAACGTGGAGATGTGATCCCTTGAACCGAGACAAGGCATGCGCACTCCTGCATTTCGCCGACGAGGCCGCCGCGGCTCGGCGCCTGGCCGACGCCACCGGCATGCAGTCACTGGCCGTCGAGCGCCACCGCTTCCCCGATGCCGAGCTGAAGCTGACCCTGCCCGTCAGCAGTGAGGGCGCCCTGCCCGAGAACCTGGTGGTCTATCGCAGCCTGGATCGGCCCAACGACAAGCTGGTCGAGCTGCTGCTGCTGGCCCGCCATGCGCGCCGCCAGGGCGTGAGGCGCCTGGTGCTGGTGGCGCCCTACCTCGCTTACATGCGCCAGGATATCGCCTTCCACCCCGGCGAGATCGTCAGCCAGACCATCGTCGGTGGCTTCCTGGCCGAGCTGTTCGACGCCGTGATCACCGTGGACCCGCACCTGCATCGCATCGAGCGCCTCGACCAGGCGATCCCCCTCGAGCACGCCATCGCGCTCTCCGGTGCGCCACGCCTGGCCGAACTGGTGGCCGAGAAGCGCCCCGCGGCACTGCTGCTGGGCCCGGACGAGGAGGCGAGGCAGTGGGTGGCCCAGGCTGCCGCGGTCACCGGCGGCGACTTCGGGGTGTGCCGCAAGGTACGCCACGGCGATCGTGATGTGTCGATCCAACTCCCCGAACTTTCTTTGGCGGGTCGCCAGGTGGTGCTGATGGACGACGTGGCGAGCTCCGGGCATACCGTGGCCCGGGCCACCGAGGCGTTGCTTGCCGCGGGCGCGGCGTCGGTGGACCTGGCCCTGACCCATGCGTTGTTTGCCGATGATGCCCTGGCGGTGATTCGCTCGGCCGGCGTAGGAGAAGTGTGGAGTACCGACTGTATTGCCCATCAGAGCAATGCCATCGCCATGGCGCCGGTGCTGGCCGAGGCCCTGGAAGGGTTGTGGTAACCCCCAGCCGGTCAAGGTGATGAATCCATACAAAACGACCGCGCCGCCCAGGAAGGCGGCGCGGTCGCAGGGTTGCTGTGCGGCTCAGGCGAAGGCGGGACGTGGCATGAAGGCCCTGAGGCTCTCCAGGCTCATCACCTTGTGACCGGTCTCGGGCTGGTCGGTCTGGAAGCCGATGTCGAAGCCCTGATCCTCCAGCCTTTCCTGCCAGAATTCCTGGGTGGCCAGTTCCTCGGCCTCGCCAGCGTTGGTGGCGTGGAAGATGCCGCCGCCGAGGTGGTGTTCATGGCCGCGGGGGTGGATAGCGTAGACGTCGACGAGGAAGGGTTGCATGACGCTCTCACTGGCTGGTGACTGTGAGACACATGATAGTCCCCTGCAGTGGATTTCCTGAGCGAATGTGAATGCCGTTGTCACACTCCCCATGACGCCAGTGCATCATTCCTCGCCGGCATGATGGATGCCGCAAACGACAGGACCCCGCATGCAGGCATGCGGGGTCCTGGTGTCGGTGTCACGACAGGCGTCGCGGAGTATCGGTCAGCTCTGCTGGTCTGCCGGTTTCTCGCCACCACGATGGCCCAGCGGACCGGCCTGGTCGAGGCGCGGATGGTGGTCGAGGAACTCGCGGTGCGGGTCGGGCAGGGCATCCAGGGCCTGCAAGCTGCGGGTGATGGCGTGGATCGCCGCCACCACATCCCGGGTGTTGCCGGTCTCCGAGATGGTGTGCATGTTGCGGATCGGGAAGCCGATGGAGGTGGCCACGCAGTCCACCGCGGCGAGCACGCCGGCCATGCCGTCGGTACCGGTGTCGACACCGGCGACGTCGCGCTGCATGGGGATGGCATGCTCGCGGGCGGTGCTCTCGATGATGCGGTTGAGCTGCTCGCTGGCGATGGAGCCCACCGACATGGTGAAGCCCTTGCCCATCTCCAGAGGCTGCATGCGGCGGTCGCCGATGCCGGGTGCGGCCACATAGTCGTGGTTGACGTCCACGGCGATGATGGCGTCCGGCTCGAGCTCCCCGGCCAGCACCCGGCTGCCGAAGCGGCCGATCTCCTCGTAGCTGGCGATGGCGAACATCACCCTGACCTTCTCAGTGCCGCCTGCCTCGGCGATCAGTCGCGCCACCTCGGCGGTGACGAAGCAGCCCAGGCCGTTGTCGAGGTAGGCGCCGTAGAAGGTGTCCGGGCTGAAGCCGTGGCGGATGGGACGCTCCAGCAGGATGGCGTCGCCGGGACGCACGCCCAGGTTCTCCACCTGCTGCTTCTTGTTGTCGCCATGGATCTGCAGGTCGAGGTAGAGCTGCTCCTTCTTGATGCCCTTGTCACCATTGCGCTGGGCCGGGTCGGAGAAGTGGATGGCGCCCAGTGCCTCCACGGTGCCGCCCTCGATGCGCCGGTAGCTTCCCGGTGCCTCGGGGTCCTCGCTGAACAGGGTCACCTCATGGCCGACCAGCACGTTGGGCAGGAAGGAGTCGCTGTTGATCCAGATCTTGCCGTCCTCGCCGATGGAGCGCACCTGCATGCGGATCTTGTCGGCGTGGCCGATGATCATCACCTTGAAGAGGTCGTCGCGGCCCGGGTGGGTGTCCAGCACCACACCGGCGTGCCCCTTGAACTGGTGGAGTTGCCAGCCATCGGGGGCAAAGCGCTCGAAATGGGGCTTGAGCACGCCGTAGGTCATGGCCCCTTCGAGCCCCACGGGGCTTGGTGCGGCGAGGATCTTGCGCATCAGCTCGAACTGCTCCTCGGGCATGGCGGACGTCCAGGGGGTATCGCTCATTCGTTGGTTCTCCTTGCATGGCGGGCGCCATGACCGGCGCCCGCGTCGTGATGGGTGTCGAGACGTGGGTCAGGCGCGCTGGGGAAGCAGGACGCCCAGCCGCTGGCGCAGCGGCTTGATGGCGAGTACCAGCAGTACCACCAGGGCCGCCGCTTCCAGCCATTCGGGCAGCAGTTCCTGCACCCCCTCGACCTGATCCGGGATATTCAGTTGCCAGACATTGGCCAGGACATCGGTGCCCAGCCCCAGCAGTAACACGCTGGTCAGGATGCCGGCCAGGTAGGCGATCAGCGCATGGCCCCCCAGTTCCCGGCGCAGCACCCCCAGGGTAGCCAGGCTGGTGACGGGGGCGGCCACCAGGAAGACCAGCACGGTGCCCGGCGAAACGCCGGCCAGCAACAGGCCAGCGGCTATCGGGGTGGCCGCGGTGGCGCACAGATACATGGGAATGCCGATCACCGCCATCAACAGCATGGCGGGGAGCCCGCTGCCGAAGGCGGCGAGCTGTTCGGCGGGCACCAGAGCGATCAGGGCACCGGCCACTACCAGGCCGACGAGCAACCAGCGGCTGATATCATCGAGGATATCGCTGAAGGCATAGCGCAGCCCGCCTGACAGGCGCCGGGCGAGGGGCTCGGGACCCTCGGGCTGGCTGCCCGAACCGGCACAGCCACCGCTCGCGCAGCAGCCGGAGCCGGCTGGTGTTGCCGCAGGAGCGGCGGGTGCAGCGCTTGCGGTGGTGCCGACCAGCAGCCCCGTGGCAATGGCGGTGATCACGGCGGTAAGTGCCCTGGCGGCGGCCATGAAGGGGCCCAGCAGGGCATAGCTGATGGCCAGCGAGTCGACGCCGATGCCCGGGGTGCCGATCAGGAAGGCGGTGGTCGGGCCGCGCGCGGCGCCGCCACGGTGCAGTGCCAGGGCGGTGGGAATGGCGCCACAGGAGCACAGTGGCAGCGGGGCGCCGATGATGGCGGCGCGGGTCACGCTGGCCACGCCGCGCCCGCCGACCCAGCGCTGCAGCAGCTGCTCGGGGAGCAGCGCCTTGATCAGGCCGGCGATGGTCAGCCCCAGCAACAGCCAGGGAGCGGCCGAGAGGGCAACCTGCAGGATGGCGTGAATCAGCGTCATGGCGATAGGCTCCCATGAGTGTGTTTCCCCAGCTTACCATGCACCGGCCCCCACTCAGCAGTGGCTGCCTGGCGTCACCGGATATGCGAAGCTGGCATTGAGGATATCGGTGAATCGGGGGAGCAGCATGCAAGGATACAAGCGTGGCGACCTGGAGCAGGAGCATCATCCCGAGGCCATTCGCCGCCGCCTGCAGGGCGGCAATGCTGGGCAGAGCCTGCCCGATGCCATCCTCGGTGGCATCGACGGCTGCGTGACCACCTTTGCAGTGGTGTCGGGTGCCTTCGGGGCCGGCTTCTCGGCCACGGTGGCGCTGGTGCTGGGCTTCGCCAACCTGCTGGCCGACGGTTTCAGCATGGCGATCAGCAACTACGAGGCGATCAAGGCGCAGCGTGAGCATGTCGACGGGGTGCGCCGCGATGAGCACCACCATATCGACGTGATCCCCGATGGCGAGCGCGAGGAGATCCGCCAGATATTTATCGCCAAGGGCTTCAAGGGGGAGGTGCTGGAGCAGGTGGTGGAGACCATCTGCAGCGACCGCGAGCTATGGGTGGAGACCATGCTGCGCGAGGAGCATGGCCTGCAGACCGAGGGGCTGAGCCCTCTGCGTTCGGGGCTTGTGACCTTTGCCGCCTTCCTGGTGGTGGGCGCGGTACCGCTGCTGCCCTACGCCGTGCCCGGCCTGGCCACCAATACCCAGTTCCTGGCGAGCCTTGCTCTCGCCGGAGTGATGTTCTTCCTGATCGGCATGGGCAAGAGTCTCGTCTACCACCAGCCGGTGCTGGCCTCCGGCGTGCGTACCCTGTTGATGGGGGGCGCCGCGGCGGGGCTCGCCTTCCTCACCGGCCATCTCGCCCAGGCCCTGTTCGGCGTCGGCCTCTAGTTGGCCCGGAGAAACAAGCAACGCCACGCATGGGCGTGGCGTTACGGTGGTGAACTGGCGCTGAATGGGCTCGCCTCAGTGCCCGGGCCAGGCCCTGGGGTCGACCTTGTCGGCCAGCCTGGGGAAGCGGCTTGGGTCGAAGGTGGGGGCCTGCCCCGCCTTGAGCTGGCGCTCATAGTCCCGGAACAGCGCGAAGGCCACCGGTGAGAGCAGCAGAATGGCGACCAGGTTGATCAGTGCCATCATGCCCATGGAGAGGTCGGCGAAGTTCCAGATGGCCCCCAGGCTTGCCATGGATCCGACCATTACCATTCCCAGCACGGCCAGGCGATAGAGCAGGATGGCCAGTGGTGCGCGGCGCGGGCCGGCCAGGTACTCCACGTTGGATTCGCCATAGGAGTAGTTGGCGATCACCGAGGTGAAGGCGAACAGCAGGATGGCAATGGCGATGAACTTGCCACCCCACTCGCCCACGTGCTGGGAGAGTGCGATCTGAGTGAGCTGGATGCCATTGGCCTGGTCGCTGGCCAGCAGCTCGGGGCCTGCCATGATGATGATGGCCGCGGTGGCGGTGCAGATCACCAGGGTGTCGAGGAAGACACCGAGCATCTGGATGAAGCCCTGGGCCGCGGGGTGATTGGGGTGAGTGGTGGCGGTGGCCGCGGCGTTGGGAGCCGAGCCCATGCCCGCCTCGTTGGAGAACAGCCCGCGCTTGATACCGTTCATGATGGCCTGGGCCACCGCATAGCCCACCGCGCCGCCGGCAGCCTGTTCGAGTCCGAAGGCGCTCCTGATGATGGTGCCCAGCGCTGCGGGCAGGTCGCCGATATTGAGCAGTACCACGGTCACCGCCAGCAGCAGGTAGAGCAGCGCCATCAGCGGCACCACCAGTTCGGCGACCCGGGCAATGGACTTGAGGCCACCGAAGATGATCGGTGCGACCACCACGACCAGTACCAGGCCCATGGCCCAGGTGGGTACCGCGAAGGCCTCCTGCATCGCCTGGGCGATGGAGTTGGCCTGTACGCTGTTGAAGGCCAGGCCGAAGGCAATGATCAGGCAGATCGAGAAGAGCACGGCCAGCCAGCGCAGGCCCAGGCCACGCTCGATGTAGCGCGCCGGACCGCCGCGGAAGGTCTGGTCACCGTGATCGACCTTGTAGGCCTGGGCCAGGGTGGATTCCACGAAGCTGGTGGCCATGCCGACCAGAGCCGTCATCCACATCCAGAAGATGGCGCCGGGGCCGCCGAAGTAGATGGCCACGGCGACGCCGGCCAGGTTGCCGGTGCCTACCCGAGCCGCCAGGCTGGTTGAGAGCGCCTGGAATGAGGAGATGCCACCGTCCCCCTCGCGGGAGTGTCTCAGCAGCTTGAACATATGGCCGAAGTAGCGGAACTGGATACCGCGAGTCATCACGGTGAAGTACAGACCGGCGCCGATCAGCAGGTAGATCAGTACGCTGCCCCACAGCAGGCCATTGCCGCCGTCTACCAGTCGGTTGAAGAATTCCATGAAAGTCGCCTGATTTGCGATGGGTTCGGGCGGCTATTCTTCATTTTCCGTTTCTGTTGGCAACTCTTTCCGCAGGGGAGTGTTGTTATGGTTTTTTCTTTTGCCTTGTTGGTGGAGGCAAGGGAGCCATGCTTGACATGTATCAAGTCGAGCGGGCGGGGCTGGTCTAGGCTGCTGATTGAGGGACCTGCCATTGCGGGCGTGGTGACGAGCGTCGCCGGGAGCTGCGTGCCGGGTCCTGCCATCAACCTGTTGCCAAGAGTCTGGAGGGTGCCTGTATGGCCAAGAAATCCAAGGAAACGTCCCCGGCTCCGAAAACGGCGTCGCGGAGCGTCAGTCCCTTGCAGGAGTTCGATCGCTTCTTCGATAACGTCTTCGATCGCGGCTGGATGCCCATGCTGCATCGCGACCACTCGCTGTGGGAGCGCTTTGCCGGGTTCGACAAGGGCATGCCCAAGGTCGACGTGATCGAGCGTGATGCCGAGGTAGTGGTGCGCGCCGAGGTGCCCGGCTTCGAGCGCGAGGATCTCGAGGTGTCGGTCAGCGACCGCAGCGTCACCGTCAAGGGCGAGCACCGGCAGGAGAGCAAGGAGGAGGAGGGCGAGTTCTATCGCTCCGAGATCACCACCGGCTCCTTCAGTCGCAGCGTGCCGTTGCCCAGCGATATCGACGCCGACAAGGCCGAGGCGAGCTTCAAGAACGGCATCCTCGAGTTGACCCTTCCCAAGCTCAACAAGGCCACTCGGCGCAAGGTCGAGGTCAAGTGAGCTAGCCGAGGAAGGCGCCGCGATGGAAGGCAGCGGCGGCTTCCACTTCGGCTATCCCGCGCTGCCCGGGTTCCGGCGGCGCCTCTCCGGCCAGCACGCGCAGCACCGCGCTGACCCCGCGTGACAGGGAGATGAGGTTGTAGCCTCCCTCCAGCACAAAGACCAGTCGACCTCCGCACTGCTCCCGGGCCAGGGCCTGGAGGATGCCGGTCATGGCGGCAAAGCCGTCATAGGAAACATTCAAGGCCAGGTCATGGCTGTGGGGATCGAAGCCCGCGGACACCAGGATCAGGTCGGGCCGAAAGCACTTCGCCGCGGGAACCAGGATCTCGCGGAACGCCTTGAGGTAGGCGGCGTCACCGGCATCGGCCGGTAGCGGCACGTTGACGTTGGTTCCATCACCGAGGCCTACCCCGACCTCCTCCAGGCTGCCAGTGCCGGGGTAGAAGGGTGCGCCGCGGTGGATGTCGAAGAGCAGCACGTCGGGATCGGCCCAGAAGATGTCCTGGGTACCGTTGCCGTGGTGGGCATCCCAGTCGACGATCATCACTCGCTCGCAGCCCAATATCGCCTGGGCATGGGCGGCGGCTACCGCCACGTTGTTGAACAGGCAGAAGCCCCGGGCGCGAACCGGCTCGGCGTGATGGCCCGGGGGCCTCACCAGGGCGAAGCTGCTCTCCGCGCGTCCCTCGATCACCGCCTCCACTGCCGCGATCGCCGTGCCGGCGGCCACCTCGGCCGCTTCGACGCTGCCGGGTGACACCGCCGTGGTGTCCACGTCCAGCCAGGCGCTCTTGCCGCGCAGCTGGAAGATGCTGTCGAGATAGGAGAGGGTGTGGACCCGTGCCAGCTGTTCGCGCGTCGCGGCCACGCCCGCCTCGAAGGTCACCCCGGGGACCGGCTCGAGTTCGAGGAAGTGGCGGATGGCAGTGAGCCTGGCGGGGTGTTCCGGGTACTTCCAGGGCACCCCGAGACCCGACAGCAGCGAGCGGATTCGCGTGTCCATGCGTCCCGGGAGGAATGGCGCCTCGATATCCGGCTCGTGGGCCAGCATGCGCTCGTCATAGAAGGCGATCACCCGATTCTGGTCGCTCACGGCTGGGGCTCCCTGATGGTCGAGGCCCGGCTGGAGGTGGGCCCGCCTTCCCAGCATAGCCGGCCAGGCGGCGCGCTGTCCGACGGGGATGCATATTGCGTCACCCACGGGCCCGTCAGTTTTCGGGCAGGCAGCGCGGCAGGCTGTCATGCAGGGTGCGCGGCACAATGCCGAGGTCGGCGAAGCCCCCAGCGTCCGGGTCGGCCAGGTTGTCGCGCTGCATCAGCCACACCTGGTCCCGGGTCAGCGGCGGCGAGGGCAGCGGGGAGAGCAGGGCGGCGGCCAGGCGCCAGGCGAGGAAGGGCAGCGGCACCAGCCGCGGATGACGCTCCAGCTGCGCCGCCACCCGCTGGACCAGTTCGCGGTAGCTGAGGATCTCGGGGCCACCCAGCTCGAAGAGTCGGCGCGCCACCGGGCGAGAGCCGCTCAGGCGCACCGCGGCGCGGGCCACGTCGTCCACATGCACCGGCTGCAGCCGGGTGGCGCCTCGCCCGAACAGCGGCACCAGCGGCAGGCGTACCAGCCGGGCGAGGTTGGCCAGCAGGGCGTCATCGGGGCCGAACAGCACCGAGGGGCGCAGCAGGATCGCCTTGGGCAGCGCCTCGAGCACGGCGTCCTCGCCGGCGGCGCGGGCGCGCACATAGGCGGAAGGGGAGTCGGCGCTGGTGCCGATGCCCGAGACATGCACCAGTCGCGCGATGCTGGCCTCCCGGGCGAGCCTGGCCAGTCGGTCGGCCCCCTCCGCGTGGATCGTGGTGAAGGTCAGCCCCGCCCGGCGCCGCTCCACGTAGAGGCCTACCGCATTGATCGCGGCGACGCTGCCTGCCAGGGCGGCGGCCACCTGACTCTCGTCGCGAATATCGCACGCCACGCTCTCGATGCGGTCTCCGGGCTCGCGCCAGTCGGGCAGGCGCGGGTGGCGCGCGGCGATGCGTACCGCCCGGCCGGCCTCCACCAGCTCGCGCACGATGGCGCGGCCGAGGAAACCGGTGCCACCGAATACCGTGGTCGGGCCCTCCTGCATGCTGCTTCCTTCTCGTCGATCAAGAGCGTCAATCCTGCCAGGCCGGGCCGCGGCCGTCATGTGTCCGCTGGAGACCCGTGTCGCCGCGGTGTACGCTTGGCGGCTTTCCGTCACCCCGTCAGGAGCCCGCCATGAGCGATCTGCCCGTCTGTCCCGCCTGCTCTTCCCCCTATACCTATGAGGACGGCATCCAGTATGTCTGCCCGGAGTGCGGCCACGAGTGGTCCGGGGAAGCGAACGTCGAGAGCGACGACACCCTCCACGTACGCGATGCCAACGGCAACCCCCTGGCCGATGGCGACAGCGTGACCGTGATCAAGGACCTCAAGGTCAAGGGCTCCTCCCTGGTGGTGAAGGTGGGCACCAAGGTCAAGAATATCCGCCTGGTGGAGGGCGACCACGATATCGACTGCAAGGTCGACGGGGTCGGCCCCATGAAGCTGAAGTCCGAGTTCGTGAAGAAGGCATGAGCAGGCTCGGGGCAAGGGTTGCGATAGCGGGCAACAATGAGAACGATAGACGTTCTTGATGCGAATGGTGCCTATCGTGCTGTAAAGCTGCCCCTCTGGCAGGGAAACCGTCTTGCGGGCTTCACATCGAATTCATACAGGACTAAAATGGTCCGCAATCGAGGCACGGTATTCCGCCGGGCCGCTCGCTGACAGGAGGCTCGTCATGCTCAAGCTCTCGCGGCTGACCGACTATGCCGCCGTTGTGATGGCCCAGATTGCCCGTCATCCCGAGCAGCCCCAGGCGGCGGCCGAACTCGCCGAAGCGGTCCAGCTTCCGCATCCCACCGTCAGCAAGACGCTGAAGATGCTGGTCAAGGCGGGGTTGCTGGAGTCGCGGCGCGGTGCCCAGGGGGGATACTCCCTGGCGCGGCCCGCCTCCGAGATCACCGCCATCGACATCATCACCGCCATCGAGGGGCCGGTGGCGATGACCGAATGCAGTCATGCCGAGGGCGACTGTGACCTGGCCGCTACCTGCGGCGTGGCCGACAACTGGCAGCGCGTTTCGCTGGGGGTGCGTACCCTGCTCGGCAGCGTGACCCTGGCCCATCTGGCCAGCGCCTCGCCGATCAAGCTGCCGGTGCAGCTGCCCATCCAGAGCGTGAGCCTGGCCGCCGACACGGCCTGAGCCACTCAAGTTTCATCGGATTCAATCGGCGAGCCCGTCTCGCCGGCCCAACCGCCCGGGAGGGGAGAGATCATGGCAAGTCAGGAAATGGAACAGCTGGTCCGTCGCGACTACAAGGAAGGGTTCGTGACCGACATCGAGAGCGACACGCTACCGCCCGGCCTCGACGAGGATGTGATCGCCTTCATCTCGAACAAGAAAGGCGAGCCGGAGTGGATGCTGGAGTGGCGCCTGGACGCCTATCGCAAGTGGTTGAAGATGACGCCACCCTCCTGGGCGCACCTCGACTATCCGCCCATCGACTACCAGGCGATCTCCTACTTCAGCGCCCCCAAGCGCCCCGAGGATCGTCCCCAGAGCCTCGACGAGGTGGACCCCAAGCTGCTCGAGACCTACGAGAAGCTGGGCATCCCGCTGCACGAGCGCGCCGCCCTTGCCGGCGTGGCGGTGGACGCGGTGTTCGATTCCGTCTCGGTGACCACCACCTTCAAGGAGAAGCTGGCTGAGGCCGGGGTGATCTTCTGCTCCATCTCCGAGGCGGTGAAGGAGTACCCGGAGCTGGTCAAGCAGTACCTGGGCAGTGTGGTACCCCAGACCGATAACTACTTCGCGGCCCTCAACTCCGCGGTGTTTACCGACGGCTCCTTCGTCTTCGTGCCCAAGGGCGTGACCTGCCCCATGGAGCTCTCCACCTATTTCCGTATCAACGCCGAGAACACCGGCCAGTTCGAGCGCACCCTGATCATCTGCGAGGAGGGGGCCCAGGTCTCCTACCTGGAGGGCTGCACCGCGCCGATGCGTGACGAGAACCAGCTGCACGCCGCGGTGGTCGAGCTGGTGGCGCTGGATGACGCCTACATCAAGTACTCCACCGTGCAGAACTGGTATCCCGGCGACGAGGATGGCAAGGGCGGCATCTACAACTTCGTCACCAAGCGCGGCGACTGTCGTGGCGACCGCTCGCGGATCAGCTGGACCCAGGTCGAGACCGGCTCCGCCATTACCTGGAAGTATCCCTCCTGCGTGCTGCGCGGCAAGGACAGCAAGGGCGAGTTCTATTCGGTGGCGGTGACCAACGGCCGTCAGCAGGCCGATACCGGCACCAAGATGATCCATATCGGCGAGGGCTCGCGCTCCAGCATCATCTCCAAGGGGATCTCCGCCGGCCGCAGCAACCAGTCCTACCGTGGCCTGGTGAAAATCGGCCCACGGGCCAAGGGGGCACGCAACTTCACCCAGTGCGACTCGCTGCTGATCGGTGACAAGTGCGGCGCCCACACCTTCCCCTACCAGGAGATCGGCAACAGCACCGCCACCGTGGAGCACGAGGCCACCACCTCCAAGATCGGCGAGGACCAGCTGTTCTACTGCCAGAGCCGCGGCATCTCCGAGGAGGACGCGGTGAGCATGATCGTCAATGGCTTCTGCAAGGACGTCTTCCAGGAGCTGCCCATGGAGTTTGCCGTCGAGGCCGAGGCGCTGCTCAGCGTCACTCTCGAAGGCTCCGTCGGCTGATCACCCTGTTGCCAATCGCTTTCTCGAATCAAAAGGTATTCACGATGCTCGAAGTCAAGGATCTGCACGTCACGGTCGAGGGCAAGGAAATCCTCAAGGGCCTTTCCCTGACCATCAATGCCGGTGAGGTGCACGCCATCATGGGCCCCAACGGGGCCGGCAAGTCGACCCTCTCCTCGGTGATCGCCGGCAAGGAAGGCTACGAAGTCACCTCGGGCTCCATCACCTTCGAGGGCCAGGACGTGCTGGAGATGGAGGTCGAGGAGCGCGCCCAGGCCGGCCTGCTGCTGGGCTTCCAGCACCCCGTCGAGATCCCCGGGGTGAAGAACATCTACCTGCTCAAGTCGGCGCTCAACGCCCAGCGGGCGGCCCGCGGCGAGGGCGAGATGCCTGCCCCGGAGTTTCTCAAGCTGATCAAGGAGAAGATCGCCGAGATGCAGATGGACGCCAGCTTCCTGCAGCGTTCCGTCAATGAGGGCTTCTCCGGTGGCGAGAAGAAGCGCAACGAGATCCTGCAGATGCTGGTGCTGCAGCCGAAGCTCGCCATGCTCGACGAGATCGACTCCGGCCTCGACATCGACGCCCTGCGCGTGGTGGCCGACGGGGTCAACAGCCTGCGCGCCGAGGACCGTGGCATCCTGCTGGTGACCCACTATCAGCGCCTGCTCGACTACATCGTGCCCGATCGCGTGCACGTGCTGATCGACGGCCGCATCGCCAAGAGCGGCGACGCGGAACTGGCGCGCGAACTCGAATCCCGTGGCTACGACTGGGTGCTGGAGGAGTCTGCCGCATGAGTGAAGAGACACAACGTTTTCTCGACCGCCTGGCCGAGTTCCGCGCCGGCCGCCTCGAGACTCGGGGCCAGGAGCCGACCTGGATCGCCGCCCGGCGCCAGGCCGGTGCGGCCCGCTTCGAGGCGATGGGCTTCCCCACCCGCCGCGACGAGGCGTGGAAGTACACCGACGTGCGCGCCATCGCCCGGGGCGACTTCGCCCTGGCCGAGGATGCCGAGTTCTCCCAGGCGGGCGCGGCGGCCCTGACCCTGCCCATCGATGCGCACCGGCTGACCTTCGTCGACGGCGTCTTCGCCCCGGCCCTGTCGCGGCTCGACGACCTGCCGGCGGGTGTCAGCCTGGTGCCGCTCTCGGCGGCCCTGGAGGAGAACCACGAGGCGGTGGGTGGTCCGCTGGGGCGCCTCACCGGGGTCGAGTTCTCGCCCTTCTCGGCGCTCAATACCGCCTTCATGGAGGAGGGCGCCGTGCTGCGCCTGGCGCCGGGCACGGTGGTCGAGAAGCCGATCATCCTGCAGTTCCTTTCCAGGAACGGAGCGCAGCCGGTGATGAGCCATCCGCGCATCCTGGTCCAGGCCGGCGGGCGCAGCCAGGCGACCCTGGTCGAGCACCACGTGGGCGAGGAGGAGGCCGCCAACTTCACCAATCTGGTGGAGGAGATCATCCTCGAGCGCAACGCCATCCTTACCCACTACAAGCTGCAGGAGGCGCCGCTGGCTGACCTGCATGTGGCCTCGATCCACGTCGAGCAGGCCCGCGACAGCCGCTACACCTCGTTCAACCTGAACCTGGGTGGCGCCCTGGTGCGCACCGACCTGATCAGCGAGCTGAATGGCGAGAATGCCACCTGCGACTTCTATGGCCTGTTCTACGGCCAGGGACGTCAGCACGTGGACAGCCACACCCTGGCCAACCACAACGCGCCCCATACCTTCTCCAACGAGAACTACAAGGGCATCCTCGATGACCGCGCCCACGGCGTGTTCAACGGCAAGGTGGTGGTCAAGCGCGACAGCCAGAAGATCGAGGGCTTCCAGAGCAACGCCAACCTGCTGCTCTCCGACCGTGCCGAGATCGATGCCAAGCCGGAGCTCGAGATCTACGCCGATGACGTCAAGTGCTCCCACGGCACCACCACCGGCCAGCTCGACGAGGAGGCGATCTATGCCCTGCGCAGCCGTGGCATCGACCGCCAGACCGCCCGCGGTCTGCTGACCCTGGCCTTCGCCGGCGAGGTGCTGGAGGAGGTGAACCTGGATGCCATCGCCGAGCGTGTGGAGCTCGCCGTGGCCGGCAAGCTGCCCGAGCGCTTCAACCTGGCCGGGCTGGTGGAAGCCGCCGTGGCCATGGGTGATGAATAACCGAGAGCCCATGAGGAGGAGCCTGCCATGAACGACCTGGCCACCCGTGCCGCGGCGATGCCGAGTCTCGATGTCGCGGCGATCCGCGCGGACTTCCCGATCCTCTCCCGCCAGGTGCATGGCAGGCCGCTGGTCTATCTCGACAACGCGGCGACCAGCCAGACCCCGCGCCAGGTGATCGCGGCGTTCGACGCCTACTACGGCGGCTACAACGCCAATATTCACCGCGGGCTGCACACCCTGGCAGACGAGGCCACGGCGGCCTTCGAGGGCACCCGGGAAACGGTGCGCGGTTTCCTGAACGCAGCCGAGACCCGCGAGATCATCTTCACCCGCGGCACCACCGAGGCGATCAACCTGGTGGCCAACAGCTGGGGGCGCGCCAACCTCAAGGCCGGCGACGAGGTGCTGATCTCGCGCCTCGAGCACCACTCCAATATCGTGCCCTGGCAGCTGCTGGCCGCCGAGCTCGGCTTCACCATCAAGGTGATCCCGGTGGACGAACGCGGCGTTCTCGACCTCGACGCCTACCGCGAGCTCTTCACCGAGCGCACCCGGCTGGTGGCGGTGAACCATGTCTCCAACGCCTTCGGCACGGTCAACCCGGTCAAGGCGATGGCGGCGATCGCCCATGCCCACGGCGCGCTGATCCTGGTCGACGGCGCCCAGGCCACGCCCCACCAGGCGGTGGACGTGCGCGATATCGACGCCGACTTCTATGCCTTCTCCGGGCACAAAGTCTACGGCCCCACCGGTGTCGGCGTGCTCTACGGCAAGGCCGAGCTGCTCGAGGCGATGCCGCCCTGGCAGGGCGGTGGCGAGATGATCGCCACGGTCTCCTTCGAGGCCGGTACCACCTTCGCCGGGCTTCCCCACAAGTTCGAGGCCGGCACCCCGGCCATCGCCGAGGTGATCGCCCTGGGCGAGGCGCTGAAGTGGGTCGCCGGCGTCGGTCTCGACGCCATCGGCGCCTGGGAGGGCCGGCTGCTGGCCCACGCCACCGAGCGGGTCCTGCACATCGATGGCCTGCGCATCCTGGGCACCGCCCCGGACAAGGCCGGGGTGCTGTCGTTCGTGGTCGACGGCGCCCATGCCCAGGATATCGGTCTGCTGATCGACCAGCTCGGGGTGGCGATCCGTACCGGTCACCACTGTGCCCAGCCGCTGCTCGCCCACTTCGGCGTGGACGCCACCTGCCGGGCATCGTTCGCCGCCTACAACACCCTGGAAGAGATCGACGTCTTCGCCGAGGCCCTGGAACGCGTCATCGGCATGGTCAGGTAAGCCCCGGTCGGACAGGGAATCCGCCAGATAAAGGAACGCCATGAGCGATATCGAGCAGATAGCGAGCCTCCACAAGGGGCAGGAGCTGCCCTTGCAGCGCGACGTGGAGGTGATCTCCATCCCCTTCGGCAAGACCGTGACCCTCGCCGAGGACAGCGTGGTCAGCGTGATGCAGGCCAAGGGCAGCACGGTCAGTGTCGGCTTCGAGGGGCGCCTCTACCTGATCGAGGGCGCCAACCTCGACGCCCTGGGCCTGGAGGCGCTGCCGCGCCCGACCCTGCCCGAGGACGCCTCCGACGAGGAGATCGAGCAGTTCGTGTGGGACCAGCTGCGCACCTGTTTCGACCCGGAGATCCCGGTCAATATCGTCGACCTGGGGCTGGTCTACGGCTGTCGCCTCGAGCGGCTGATCAGCGGCGAGCGCATCGTCACCATCCGCATGACGCTCACCGCGCCGGGCTGCGGCATGGGCGACGTGATCGCCGCCGATGCGCGCAACAAGATCCTCGGTGCCCCGCAGATCAGCAAGGTACACACCGAGATCGTCTTCGATCCGCCCTGGAGCCGTGAGATGATGAGCGACGAGGCCAAGCTCGAGCTCGGCATGTTCTAGCGGCCTGTGCTCGCGGCACCTCGGGGAGGTCGACCGGGACGTGCCGCACGCAGGGGGTACAGGAGATGCCGATGAAGTTGGCAGCATGGCGGGTCCTCCGGGCCATCCTGATGGCGCTGGGCACGGCGGTGCTGCTGGCGGCTCTGCTGTTGCTGCTCGCCAACCTCTGGGTGCTGGGAGAGACCCGTGAGCGTATCGAGCGTGATCTGCCGATGTGCCGTGCCGAACGGGTGGGCATCGTCTTTGGCACCTCACACTGGACCCGCAGCGGGGTCCGCAATCCCTACTTCGAGGCGCGCATGAGCGCCGCGGCGCAGCTGCTGAGCCTGGGCCGCGTCGACCACCTGCTGCTCTCCGGCGACAACCGCACTCTCTCCTACAACGAACCCATCACCATGTGGCGCGACCTGCGCGGCCGCGAGGTGCCCGAAACCGCCATGACGCTCGATTACGCCGGTTTCAGTACCTTCGATACCCTGGCCCGAGCCCGCCAGGTATTCGGCGTGGAGCGTGCACTGCTGGTCACCCAGGCCTGGCACCTGCCCCGAGCGCTGTTCATCGCCGAGGCGCTGGGCATCGAGGCCCAGGGCTGCGCGGTATCGACACGGGAGGTGAGGGGGCAGTGGCGGCTGGCGGCGCGGGAGTGGGTGGCGCGCCTGGCCACCCTGGGGGATCTCTATCTGTGGGGGCGTGAGCCCCACTTCCTGGGCCCTAGAGAGCCGCTGGTAATCGTGCCGCAGCGTCTGCCACCGCAGGGGTGGGCCGACGATACGCCGGGACCGCCAGCAGAGCGGCGCTGATCAGCAGCCCTCGGTGTCACCCAGAGCCTTCAGCGCCATTCGGGAATAAGCCTTCAGCGTCACTCGGACATAAGCCTTCAGCGCCATTCGGACAAGAGTGCTCAGCGCCGCTTGGGGCGGCTCTTCTGCAGCGTGTAGAGCTCGCGGATCAGCGCCCGGCAGCCCTTCCAGCACTCCTCTACCTTTGGCTCCAGGGCATCGGGCAGGGGGTGGGTCATCAGGTTGGAGAGTGCCTGCATCAGCACGCGTTCCTGCTCCAACAGCTCCCCGATCACCACCTGGCTCTCGTTGCCGACGAAGCTCTTCAGCCGGCTCCACAGCCACATGTAGTCGTCGCGCTCGACGTCGGCGTCCCGGGGCAGCATGTTGAGATGCTCCCGGGCGAGCTCCTGCAGCTCGCGCATCGACTGGCTGCGCGCCTCATAGTGCGGCTTGAGTGCGTCGCGCAGCGATGGGCGCAGGCGCTCCAGATTGTCCTGAAAGTAGTCGATGCTATCGGCCAGCGCTTCCAGCACGCTGTCCATCGCCACCTGGCGATTGTCGAGAAACATGAGCGGTCACCCCCTTTGGTGACGCAGATTGTGGCCGGGGAAACACTGTTTTGCTACCCCCGGACTGGAATAAGTGTGGAATCCGCGATGCCCATTGGGCCTGGCCTGTGCACAACTGGCAATTACCCCTTGGGCTTAGGCGGTGCCTTGCGGGCCGGGGCGGCATTCTTCTCCAGGTGTTCGATGATCAACCCGGCAATATCCTTGCCGGTGGCCGTCTCGATCCCCTGCAGCCCTGGCGAGGAGTTGACCTCCATGATCACCGGGCCGTGATTGGCACGCAGCAGGTCGACGCCGGCCACCCTCAGGCCCATGGCCTTGGCGGCGCGGATCGCCGTGGAGCGCTCTTCCGGCGTGATGCGGATCACGCTGGCGGTCCCGCCACGGTGCAGGTTGGAGCGGAACTCGCCATCGGCGGCCTGGCGCTTCATGGCCGCCACCACCTTGTCGCCGATCACGAAGCAACGGATATCAGCGCCGCGGGCCTCCTTGATGTACTCCTGGACCATGATATTGGCCTTCATGCCCATGAAGGCCTGGATCACGCTCTCCGCCGCCTGATTGGTCTCGGCCAGCACCACGCCGATGCCCTGGGTGCCCTCGAGCAGCTTGATGACCAGGGGGGCGCCCTTGACCATGGTGATCAGGTCGGGGATGTCGTCGGGGGAGTGGGCGAAGCCGGTGATCGGCAGTCCCAGTCCCTTGCGCGACAGCAGCTGCAGCGAGCGCAGCTTGTCCCGGGAGCGGGTGATCGAGACGTTATCGTTGAGCACATAGGTGCCCATCATCTCGAACTGGCGCAGCACCGCACAGCCGTAGAAGGTCACCGAGGCACCGATACGCGGCACCACCGCGTCGAAGGGCTCCAGCTCCTCCCCCTTGTAGTGGATCGAGGGGTTGTGGGCGGCGATGCTCATGTAGCAGCGCAGGGTGTCGACCACCCGGGCGGTGTGGCCGCGCGCCTCGGCGGCCTCCACCAGGCGCCGCGTGGAGTAGAGGTTGCGATTGCGTGACAGCAGCGCGATATGCATCGAGTAGCTCCGGGACGATGGGCCGGTCGGTTCAGGGTTCGCCGTGCAGGAAGGCGGCGCCGGGCGCCACCAGCAGGCGGCGCAGGGCGCGGCGGCCCAGCAGCATGGGGTGGCGCATATTGCGCCGGTCGGTCAGGGAGAGCTCCACCTGGTACTCCAGCGAGCCCAGGCGCATGGGCGTGCGGATCACGTAGCGCCACTCCTCCTGGCCGTTGGAGCTGCGCACCTTGCGGCGGTCGTGGAGGTGCATGCGAAAGACGTGGGGCGGTGTCTCGGGGCCCCCGCTGCGGGTGGTGAAGCTGACCCACAGGTGGCCGTCCTCCTCGAAGGACTCGATGTCCTCGGCGTGCAGCGCCGAGGTGCGTGCCCCGGTATCCGCCTTGGCGCACAGCACGAGGTGCATCTCCGGCAGCTCGACCATCTCGCGGCGGCCGATCACCGCCTTGGGGGTATAGGGCAGTTCCTTCATCATCGTCATGGGTCGTTCTCGCCTTCAGCGCGTCAGGGCCGCGAGCCGCCGGCCGATGGGCGAGTCGGCGGGCGCCTCGCGCAGGGTCATCAGCACCGGCAGTCGCAGCCTGGGAATCAGGGCCAGGTCGCGGGCCACTGTCATGAAGTCGGCCTGCTCGCAGCTGGCCAGGCGCTCCAGGTAGCGTGGCAGCCGCTGGCCATCCTCGAGCAGGGGCCAGCCGCGTGCGGCGATGGCCGCCAGCAGGTCGGGACCACAGGCGTGGGCATCGGCGAGCAGGCTGTCGAACCAGGCGCCGGCGGCCTCGCTTCCCGAGACGGCGCGCACACAGGCACACATGGCCTCCACGTCACCGGCCTCGGCGGCCGCCTCGCCCCGGGTGCGCAGGGCAGCGGCCAGCTCGCCATCGATGGCCACATGCTCCAGGCAGTAGCACAGCGAGATCAGTACCGCGTGGGGCAGGTCGGGAAGCCGCGCCACCAGCTGGCGGCGCTCCTCCTCGCCCATGCGCACCGCGAAGTCGGCCAGCCCCTGGAGGCCGAGGGCCTGCCAGTCGAGGGCCTGCTGGCCGCTCAGGTAGGCCTCCACCGGCTCCAGGTGCTGGCTGGCCGGACGGCCCAGGTCGTGACTGGCGCGGGCGTGCAGCATGGCCTGGAAGGGCAGCGAAGGGGTGAATGCCAGGGGATTGTCCTTCATCAGGTTATCCACCGCCTGGCCATCCTCGCGGCCGACGCTCCCCACGCTGCGCCCCAGGGTCTCGAGCAGCCGCTGCACGAAGGCATCGCGGGATGCCGGGTCGAGGCGGCCCTGTTCATCCAGGGGCAGCGCCAGGAACCAGATCAGCGGGTCCTGCATGTCACCCAGGCGAAAGACCAGACCCAGCCTGGCCTGGCCCTGCCAGGGGGCGGGCCAGGGCGTCGCGTCATCCTCCAGGGCCGCCAGGGTGGCCATCTCGCAGGGTTCCACGCGCCGGCCAAGGTGGTAGAGCCGCACCTCGGCACCGCTGCGCACGAAGAAATCGTGAAGGGTGTGGATGGGTTGCATGGCATCTCCGCTTGTCAGAGCGTGCACTCTACCGCGGCATCGATGGACTGTCAGCAGGTTCGCCGTGGATCCCGGGGCAATGGTCAAATCTTGACCGCCGGCCGCCGGCGCCCATGACATCGGGGCTGGCGAACTCTTTCCAGCGGTTATCCACAGCCCCGTTCACGGAAACTGTGAATGGGGGAGTGGACAGCGGTGCGACGGGTGGCCACTCGCCGCCGGGGGCGGGATAATGGCCCCACACCCGCATGGAGTTTCCCCGATGACGGTTCACGACGAACTCGACCAATCCCTGCGCCGGCTCGAGGCCACCATGAAGGCCGCCAACCTGTGGCGCATGGAGACGCCCGACCCCGCGGCGTTCGACAGCCAGCAGCCCTTCTGCGTCGATACCATGGCGCTGCCCCAGTGGCTGCGCTTCGTGTTTATCGCCCGCCTGGACGCCCTGGTGGAGCGGCGCGCCGCGCTGCCGGCAAGCTGCGACGTGGCCCCGGCGCTGGAGGCCTATCTCACCCAGGAGGGGGTGCGCGCCAGCGACCGGCTGCTGCTCTGCCAGGCGGTGGAGGAGATCGACCGCCTGGTCACCGAGAACTGAACCGGCCACCCAGTGGCCGGTTCGACGGATAGCCGGACCATAACGCAGCGGGGCCCGCCATTGGCGGGCCCCGCTGCGTTCGGTGTCGGCTGCGGATCAGAACCGGTAGCTGATGCCACCCATCACCACCACCGGGTCGATCTCGACCTTGCCGGCGTCAATGCCTGCGATCTTAGCGTCGGAGTCGATATCCATATACCAGACCGCGCCGTTGAGGGCCCAGTTGTCGTCGATCAGCAGGTCCACGCCCAGTTGGCCGACGGCGCCCCACGAATCATCAAACTCAACATCCACCTCTCCTACACCGGCAACAGTAGCCTTCTCATCGGAGAACTTGGTGTAGTTGACGCCCACACCCATATAGGGCTGCACATAGGCATCGGTGCCGCCCAGCGGGTAGTACTGCAGGGTCAGCGTCGGCGGCAGGTGGTCAGTAGAACCAGTCGCGGCGCCACCGCCGAGCGTAAAGTCATGGTCGAAGGGCTCGGCGGCCAGCAGCTCGACGCCCAGCTTGTCGGTAAAGCGATAACCCAAGGTAAAGGCGAAGGCGCTGTCGTCTTCCACATCAGTTTCCAGCCCGTACGCATCGATTGCGACCGCATCCAGCGAGCCGTTATCACTCTTGGGCTCGACCTTGGCCACGCCGACGCGGGTAAAGAAGTCGCCGGCGCCGTAAGCGAAGGCCTGGGTGCTGGCGGTGACGGCAGCGGCGGCGACGCTCGCCGCGATCAGGGTGGTGAGGGCACTCTTGCGCATGGTTTCGGCTCCTGCTGGCTCGGGTGCGGCACGACGCCGCAAGGGAAGATAAGTTCAGTGTAGCCGCGCTTCCCGCTGAGGGAGTTGATCCAGCGCAAGGAAATGATGCAGTGCGGTGAACTGCCACCTTTGGGGCCACCCTTGGCGTGGACTCGACGTTCGGAGAAGCGTAGCCGTCTGGCGACAGGTCGCCGAACTCGCCGCTATCGGCTTCACTTACGGGAGGACTAACCATGGAGGCGCCGGGATGGGAAACGCGAGCCCGCGGGACGAGAGCCGACTGACCCTGGTGGGACTGCTGCTGGCCGCCGGCCTGGCGGTATGGCTGCTGTTCGAGCCCGAGCTGATCGGTGCCCTGCCCATGCCGCTGAGGTTGCCGCTGGTGCTGCTGGGTGTTGCCACCCTGGGGGCGGCCTTTTCCGCCCCACTGGTGATGGAGAGGGCCAGGCGGGCGCCGTCGTCAGCCTGGCGGCTGGGGGCCCTGGTCGCCTTCACCCTGCTGCTGGCGGGACGGGCGCTCTCGGGGTAGACCGGCCCGCCGAAAAACGCCGCTAACGCAGCGGGCCGCCCGAGGGCGGCCCGCTGGTGGGAAGGGGCAGGCGAGGGCCTGCACGGTGTGGGTGGGATGGCGCGAGGGGGATACCCTCGCGCGTCTTGCCTGGCCTACTCGGCCGTGGCCAGCAGGCTGGCGTTGCCCCCCGCCGCGGTGGTGTCGATGCACAGGTGGCGCTCCACCACGTAGCGCTCCGGGGCGATGGCCTGGGTCTCCAGCGGCACGATGGCGCCTTCGCGCGCGGCCAACGCCAGGCGCAGCTCGCGGGTCCAGTCGCTGGTGCCGGCCGCGGCGACGCTGGCGATGCCCGCAAGCTCGGTCAGCGTCTCGGCCGCCACGCTGCCGTCGAGGCCGGCGACCGGTGCTCCCGCCTCGACCAGCGGCCCCACCGCCTGGCTCGCCCCCGGGGCGACCACCAGCGCAGGGGAGCCGCAACCGAGTGCCTGTACCGCCTGGGCGATGGCGATCTCCAGGGTCGGGCCGAGGCACAGCACCATGCCCTTCGGGTACATCGACAGGCGGTTGCTTTCCCCGGTGGGCCCGGGCAGCGTCTGGGGCGTCATGTCCAGCGCCGCGGTCTCGGCCAGCGCCTTGCGGATCACCCCGCCCTTGCCGGAGAGTGCGCGACGCAGCACCTCCACGCGATCGGGGCGCGCCGACCAGTTGCGCGCATCGAGGCCATCCAGCGCCGCCTGCAGCGCCTCCTTGCCGATGGCGTCACCCTCGGGCGCCGCGAGGCGCTCCTCCCGGGCGGTACGCCGGAAGCGGTTGACGTAGAGCGGGCCGCCCGCCTTGGGGCCGGTGCCCGAGAGCCCCTCGCCGCCGAAGGGCTGGGAGCCGACGATGGCGCCGATCTGGTTGCGGTTGACATAGATGTTGCCCACGTGGATGCGCTCGACGATCTGCTGCACGCGGTCGTCGATGCGGGTGTGCAGGCCGAAGGTGAGGCCGTAGCCACGGTCGTTGATGGTGTCCACCACCTTGTCGATGTCGCGCGCCTTGAAGGTGGCCACGTGGAGCACCGGGCCGAAGATCTCGCGCTCGAGGTCCTCGATCCCGCCGACCTCGACCACGGCGGGGGTGACGAAGGTGCCGACGTCCGGCGCAGGCAGCTTTTTCAATACCTTGCCGGCCTTTTCCTTCTCCGCCACGTAGGCGCTGATGTCGGCCTGGGCCTCGGCGTCGATCACCGGCGAGACGTCGGTGTCGGTGTTCCAGGGGTCGCCGATGGTCAGCGCGTCCATGGCGCCGTCGAGCATATGCAGTAGCCGCTCGCGCGCCTCCTCCTGCACATAGAGCATGCGCAGCGCCGAGCATCGCTGGCCGGCCGACTGGAAGGAGGAGATCAGGATGTCGCGCACCGCCTGCTCGGTCAGCGCCGTGGAGTCCACGATCATGGCGTTCAGGCCGCCGGTCTCGGCGATCAGGATGGCATCCGGCCCGGCGTTCTGTGCCAGGGTCTTGTGGATGATCTGCGCCACCTCGGTGGAGCCGGTGAAGCAGACCCCAGCGATGCGTGGATCGCTGGTCAGCGGTGCGCCCACGGTCGGGCCATCGCCGGGCAGCAGCTGCAGCGCCGCCTCGGGCAGGCCCGCCTCGCGCATCAGCTCGACGGCCCGCGCGGCGATCAGCGGGGTCTGCTCGGCAGGCTTGGCGAGCACCGCGTTGCCGGCCGCCAGGGCCGCGGCGATCTGGCCGGTGAAGATGGCCAGCGGGAAGTTCCAGGGGCTGATGCAGACGAAGGTGCCCCGAGCGCTGCCGGGCTCCTCCGTCTCCAGCCGCTCGCACTCGTTGGCGTAGTAGCGCAGGAAGTCGACCGCTTCGCGCACCTCGGCGATGCCGTCGAACATCATCTTGCCCGCCTCGCGGGTGCAGATCACCGTCAGCTCGGCGATGTGCTCCTCGTAGAGGTCGGCGGTACGTCGCAGTACCTCGGCGCGGTCGGCCACGGGGCGCGCCGACCACTCCTGGAAGCCCGCCTCGGCGGCGTCGAGGGCGGCCGTCACCTCCTCAGGCGTGGCCTCATGTACCTGGCCGACGACCCGGGTGCCGTCGGCGGGTGAGAGGGCATCACGGGCCTCGCCCCGGGGCGCGGGGCTACCGGCCAGCATGGGGCCGGCGCGCCAGGTAGTGTCGGCGAACGCCTCGCGGGCCTTCAGCAGCGGTAGGATGGAGGCGGGCTCATTGATGCGGTAGCCACGGGAGTTTTTCCGGTCAGGTGCGAAGAGCTCGCCGGGCTGGCGGATCATGGGGCTGGCAATGGTGTCGCCCAGCTCGAGCAGACCGGCCACCGGGTCCCGGGCCACCTCGCTCGGGGGGATCGAGTCGTCCACCACCTGGTTGACGAACGAGGAGTTGGCCCCGTTCTCCAGCAGGCGACGCACCAGGTAGGCGAGCAGGTCGCGGTGGGCGCCCACCGGGGCGTAGATGCGGCAGTGGGTCCCCTCGGTCTCCTTGACGATCTGGTGCAGCGATTCGCCCATGCCGTGCAGGCGCTGGAACTCGTAGCTGTCCTTGTCGTCGCCCGCCATGGCCACGATGGCGGCGCAGGTGTGGGCGTTGTGGGTGGCGAACTGCGGGTAGATGCGGTCCCGCCGCTCGAGCAGGAGCCGCGCACAGGCCATGTAGCTGACGTCGGTGTTGACCTTGCGGGTGAAGACCGGGAAGGTCTCGACGCCCATCTCCTGGGCCAGCTTGATCTCGGTGTCCCAGTAGGCGCCCTTGACCAGGCGTATCATGATGCGCCGGTCGTGGCGCTCGGCGAGGTCGTAGAGCGCCTCGATCACCGGGGCGGCGCGGCGGCCGTAGGCCTGCACCACGATCCCGAAGCCGTCCCAGCCGTCGAGGCTGGGGTCGGCCATCAGCGCCTCGATCACGTCCAGCGAGAGGTCCAGGCGGTCCTGCTCCTCGGCGTCGATGTTGAAGCCGATGTTGGCCTTCGCTGCCTGCTGCACCAGCTCCTTGGCGCGCGGCACCAGCACCTCCATCACGGTCTCGCGGTGGGTGGTCTCGTAGCGCGGGTGCAGCGCCGAGAGCTTGACCGAGATGCCGGGGCTGCCACGCACGTCGCCCTTGGCCTGCTTGGCGATCGCCGCGATCGCCGCGGCGTAGGCCTGGTGATAACGCAGGGCGTCCTCGTCGGTGCGAGCCGCCTCGCCGAGCATGTCGTAGGAGTAGGTGTAACCTTGCTTCTCGAGGTCACGGGCATTCTTCATGCCCTCCTCGATGGTCTGGCCGAGCACGAACTGGCGGCCGAGGATGCGCATCGACTGGCCGACCGCGGTGCGGACCACGGGCTCGCCCATGCGTCGCACCAGGCCGCGCAGCGCGCGCACCGGCCCCTTGGGATCGTCGTCGAGCACCTTGCCGGTCAGCATCAGCGCCCAGGTCGAGGCGTTGACCATCGATGACGAGGATTTGCCCAGGTGGGCTCCCCAGTCCGACGGCTCGATCTTGTCGTGAATCAGGTCGTCGATGGTCTCGGCATCGGGGACCCGCAGCAGGGCCTCGGCCAGGCACATCAGGCCGACCCCCTCGGCGGTGGAGAGGCCGTATTCGGCCAGGAATGCCTCCATCATCGAGGGGGAGGTCTCCTTGCGTACGCGGGCCACGTATCCCGCGCCGGCCTCGGCGATCCGGCGGCGCTCCTCCTCGGAGAGTCGGAGTTGCTCCAGCAGACCCTTCAGCACGCTGGCTTCATCAATAGAGTAGTGGTCGCGGATACGCGTACGCAGGGCGTTCTCGACCGGCTGGGGACCCGGGTTGGCGTGGTTCATGGTTGCTCTCCTGCAAGTGGCCCCGCGTGCGGGGCCACATGACATTGCTTGGTTCAGCGCGGAACCTGCCCTGACCTAGCGCTCGATATGCTGATATTCACCGGCATCGGCGGTGGCGAGGCTCACCACCATGATGGCCACCCAGGCCGCGATGAAGCCGGGGATGATCTCGTAGACACCGGGTCCGCCCATGAAGGAGCCGTTCCAGCCCAGCGAGATCCAGATCATCACGGTGAGGGCACCGACCACCATGCCGGCGATGGCGCCGGCGCCGTTGGTGCGCCGCCACATCAGCGAGAGGATGATCAGCGGGCCGAAGGCCGAGCCGAAGCCTGCCCAGGCGTTACTGACCAGGCCCAGCACCTGGGAGTCGGGGTTGGAGGCGATCATCACGGCGACGATGCCCACCAGCACCACGCACAGGCGACCGATCGCCACCGTCTCCTTGTCGGAAGCCTGCTTGCGCAGGAAGAGCCGGTAGAAGTCCTCGGTCAGCGACGAGGAGGAGACCAGCAACTGGCTGGAGATGGTGCTCATGATCGCTGCCAGCAGCGCGGCATACAGGAAGCCGGTGACCAGCGGGTGGAACAGCAGGTCGGCGAGGATGATGAAGATGGTCTCCGGGTCCTCGACATCCATGCCGTTGCGCACGGCGAAGGCGCGGCCGAACAGGCCCAGTGACACGGCGCCGATCAGCGAGATGGCCATCCAGGACATGCCGATGTTGCGTGCCACCGGAACCTCCTTGAGGCTGCGGATGGCCATGAAGCGCACGATGATGTGCGGCTGGCCGAAGTAGCCCAGGCCCCAGGTCACCGCGGAGAGCCAGCCGATGATCGTCAGGCCCTCGGTCCAGGTGAGCAGGGAGGGGTCCACCTCATTGAGCGTCTGGGAGGCCTGGGCGAAGCCGCCGCCGCCCTCACCGAAGAGCACCACGGCGGGCATGATCACCAGCGCCAGCATCATGATGCAGCCCTGCACGAAGTCGGTCAGGCTGACGGCCAGGAAGCCACCGATCACGGTGTAGACCAGCACGATGCCCAGGGTGATGACGACCCCGGCGCTGTAGTCGCTCATGCCGCCGAAGTTGAACACCCCGGCGAAGGCGCTCTCGAACAGCTTGCCGCCCGCCACCAGGCCGGAGGCGGTGTAGACCGCGAAGAACACCACGATGACGACCGCCGACACGGTGCGCAGCGACAGGGCGCGGGTCGGGAAGCGGTTGGCCAGGAACTCGGGGATGGTGATCGCGTTGCCGTAGTGGACCGTCTGTTCACGCAGACGCGGCGCCACCAGGGTCCAGTTGAAGAAGGCGCCCACCAGCAGGCCGATGCCGATCCAGGCCGAACCGAGGCCCGACACGAACATGGCCCCCGGCAGGCCCAGCAGCAGCCAGCCGCTCATGTCCGAGGCCCCCGCCGACAGCGCGGCCACCTTGGGGCTCAAGCCGCGGCCCCCCAGCATGTAGTCCTCGGAGGACGAGGTAGCCTTCTGCATCGCATAAACGCCGATGGCGATCATGAGTACGAAGTAGCCCAGCAGGCTGATCCATACACCAGTTTCCATGAAAACTCTCCAGTTCATCAGGGTGGAGCTTGGCTCCAAGTGGTTGGTGCCAGTGCCGAGGGGTCGGCAGTCGGACACCACTTTATTGACCTTGTTGTATCGATCTCGCCACGCCCGGATGTTCCGAGGCTTGTTGGCGGTGTCTTCCGGTGGTGGCCTCCTGTGATGTCAGTCGGTTCGTGTGGCGTCCGGGGCTGGACCCCCTCTCCGGCCTCGCCGGCGCCATGAGGGCGAAGCTCTTGCAGCCTGGCCTGCCCCTGACTGTAGGTGTCAGGCGCCGATGATGCTTATGGATTCCGCGGGAGTTGTTGCGAAAACCGCGGTAATTGCCCGACGATGGCGTCAGATGGTTAGACTTTTGTCTTAATTCGTGGTGAGGGAGCGGCGCGTCCCAGCGCGCCGGCGGTGGGCCGGGACGTGGCGGCCAGGCGCCCACGCAGGCGGCTCGGTGGCTGGCCATACGCCTCGCGACAGGCGTGGGAAAGCGCGCTCTGGGTGCTGAAGCCGGTGAGGGCGGCGATCTCGGCCAACGGCAGCCGGCTCTCGTCGAGCAGGCGCCGGGCAGCCTCCAGGCGCCGCCGGCGCACGAATTGCCAGGGTGTGAGACCGGTCTGTTGACGGAAGCAGTCGCGGAAGTGCGACTCGCTGAGGCACGCTTCTCGGGCCAGGTCGGCGACGCTCAGCCGGCGGGCAAGATGCGCCTCGATGAAACGCTCGAGTCGCTCCAGGTCGAGTCGCGGGGCAGGCGGCGGTTCATCACGGGCCAGGCGGCTGTGCAGGCAGCCCAACAGGGTGGCGGCGAGGCGCTCGCCCTGCTCGTGGTCGTGGGCCGAGTGTTCGAGTTCCAGCAACAGGAATTCCAGGTAGCGCTTGAGCGGGTCGTCCAGGGTAAAGAAGCGGGGAGCATCGAACAGCCGGGAGAGCCGCTGCTGGTGCCCGGTCAGGGCCACGGATCGGGTCGGCAGGTCGAGAATCAGCTGGCGGTTGTCGCCGGTGCCTGCGTAGTAATGCACATGGTTGGCCGGCACGATGCAGCCGGAGAGCGCCGAGATGGCGCCGCCCAGCCCCTCGATCTCGAACTCCGCGCGGCCGCGAAGGCCGATAACCACCTGATGGAAGTCATGGGCATGGTGGTGGGTAGCGGTATCGAGGGGAATCTGGCGGATCACGCTGGGCATGGCGGCCTCCCTCAGGCTGGCGGGCGAAGTGACATTTTACCTCTTGCGGCAGGATGTCTCATTCCACGCTGCGTTGACGCTCGCGCAGGGCCTGGCGGCTCGCCAGGTGGGCGCGCAGCGCCTCGAGCTCGCCATGTCCCGTCGCGTCCAGCAGCGGCTTGCCGCGGGCGGCGCGGCCGTGGTTGCCGTGCTCTTCCATCAGGCGCTGGGCACGGCGTCGCACGCCATCCAGATAGTCGTCGTGACGGATCGGGTAGCCCATGATGGCGTTCCATTCACTCTCGTTCACGCGGCCCTCCAGGGCCTGGTCGAAGAGCGTCAGCAGCTGCTCGGGGTCGGTGCGAAAGCGCGGCGTGCCGGAAAGCAGCAGGAGTCCGACCATGCCACCGAAGATCAGCAGGCAGACGGCGAAGACCAGCAGGAAGAGGGCCATGGCAAGCTCCATCGTGACCCCGTGTATCGGGGAAGGGAGGGCCACGGAGGGCGGGAAGAAACTGGAGCGGGTGAAGGGAATCGAACCCTCGTCTTAAGCTTGGGAAGCTTCTGCTCTACCATTGAGCTACACCCGCGATACCGAATCGATAGTAAAACCAACCGCTTAGCCATGCAAGCCCGAGCCGGTGGTTTTTCCGGGATGGCGGCGTGGCGGCGCCAAGCGGCTGTTTTACCAAGGGCTATTCCCGGCGAGGCAAGAAAAATTCGGTTGTGTCGCGAACTTTTTCTCCAGCCGCTGTCTGATCCTGTACAGCCAGTCGCAATAGCAGTCGCTAACACTGTTGCCCCACTGGCAGTTTCGATCGCATCTTGGCCGCCTCCTTCGAGGCGGCCTTCTTTCTGGTTCATCGCATTTTGCCGGGAAACGCGGCACGGATCTTCAGGAAGAAGTATTCCGTGTCGCGGTACCCATAGGCCTACTCGGATTTACCGCCGTTTCTCTATCCCGCCGTCGCCTAAGAGTACTTCGTTTTCACGCCAGTCTGCGAAGAACCAGAAAAATCGCCCCCATGGCCTGGCCATGGGGGCGATTTACATTAGACTGCTATCCAGTTTTCAGCTTAGGAGCTTTCCACATAGGCGCCCATCGCCCGCATCCGTGATTCGAAGCTCGCCACGTTGTCCACAAGGTCGTCTGGGCCGAACGCCACGCACTCGGCGAGCAGCGTCTCCACCAGGGTGATGGCGGAGAGGATCGACGGGAAGAAGTGCGGTGTGGCGTTGGCGACCGGGAAGGTGATGGTGGCCCCCGGCACCAGCGGCGAGCGCAGGGTGTCGGTGATGACGATGGCGCTTACCCCCGCCGCCCGGGTGATCTCGAGAGCCCGCATGGTCTCGGCGCAGTAGGGCTCGAACCCGAACACTACGACCACGTCCCCCTCGCCGAAGGGCGCAAGCTCGGTAAGCAGCCCCCCCTCCTGGCCGCGGATCAGCTGGATATTGGGCATGGCGATGCGCCCCACATAGGCGAAGTGGTAGGCGCAGGCGAAGGTGTCACGAAACCCCACCACGGCGATCCTGTCGGCCCCCAGCAGCAGCCGGGCGGCCTCGCGCACCCGTGCCTGGTTGTCCGCGGTAAACAGCCGCCCGATATTGTCGAAGGCGGCATCCCCCACATCGAGGAACACCTGGTCATCGGTCTGGCTGGCCAGGCTGCGCAGCTGGCTGGCGCGTCCGGAGAGCTCCACCGGGCCGGCCTGTACCGCCGACTGGAACACCTCACGAAACTGCTCATAGCTGTCGAAGCCCAGGCGCTTGGCCAGGCGCACCAGTGACGAGGCGGTGACCGCGGCCGCCGAGGCCGACTTGCGGATCGACTGGAAGGCGATCTCCACCGGGTGTTCCAGCACGTAGCCTGCGGCCAGCTTGAGCTGCGGGCTGAGCTCGGGATAGGCCTCGGCGAGCTGCTGGTTGACCGCGTCCAGGCGGCTCGGGCCGGCGTCCACCGGGGCGTCGTCTTGGCGATCGTTTTCCAGCACGGCGGTCTCCTGAGTGGTCGTGGATGAGGCAGGGGCGCGCATTGTAACCGATGTGTTCGGCAGGGTGGTGAAACAATCGTTTCTGTAGATCAATTCATGTGGCACGCACGTGTTGACCATAGGGCGGCCCTTGGTTAGGATGCAGGCAATACAAGCGTGCTGAAAACTCATCGATAATGACACGTTTGTTTTCAGTGGCGGAAACGTCCGTCACCCGTTATTGATCGCCGCGTTATTGATCACCACCATGCCGGAGCGCTTTCGACACCATGAGCCATGCCGCCTCGTCAGACCCCGAGACCCTCATCCTTCGCCGCCACGGCCAGGTGCAGGAGATTCGCCTCAACCGACCCCATCGCCTCAACGCCGTGACCCAGGTGCTCTACGACGAGCTCAATGATGCCCTGACCGTGGCCGAGCAGGATCCCGAGGTGCGCGTGGTGGTGATCACCGGCGAGGGGCGTGCCTTCTGTGTCGGCGCCGACCTCAAGGAGCACAAGGCCGGGCGCACCGCCTTCGATCGCCGCCAGTACCTGCAGGGCGAGCAGATCGTCTGCAAACGCCTGATGCAGATGAAGACCCCGGTGATTGCCGCAGTGAATGGCTTCGCCCTGGGTGCCGGGGCCGAGATCGCCCTCGCCGCCGACTTCCTGCTGATGGCCGACAGCGCCCAGATCGGCCTGCCCGAGGTCTCCATCGGCAACTTCCTGGGCGGTGGTGTCACCTGGCTGTTGCCGCGCCTGGTCGGCCTGGCCAAGGCTCGCGAACTGGTCTTCCTGGGGGAGCGCATCGACGGTCTCGAGGCGGTACGCATCGGCCTGGCCAATCGCCACTATCCCGATGAGGACTTTCTTGACGCCGCCCTGGCATTTGCCGAGAAGGTCGCCGGCAAGGCGCCGTTCTCCATGGCGCTGGCCAAGGAGCAGCTGACCATGTCCGGCGAGCGTACCCTGGATGCCTGCCTGACCGCCGAGCTCGAGGGCATGATGTTCGTCGGCACGACCCGGGACTGGCAGGAGGGCATCGACGCCTTCGCCGAGAAGCGCGCACCGCGCTTCGAGGGCCGCTGACACACGGCGCCACCCGCCGTCGAATCTCTATCGCCCGGCCACCGCCGGGCCGGAACCACACCCGTCATTCGCCCCCGAGGGCAAGGTCAGCCAGCATATGAATCCCATCGAAGGACACCTCGCCACCCGCAGCCCGCTGCACGACATCCTGGCCCCCAGCGGCATCGCCGTGGTGGGCGCCTCCGCCGATCCCACCAAGCGCGGCTACAAGGCCATGGTGGGCCTGATCAAGGATGGCTACCGGGGCGAGATCTACCCGGTCAACCCCAAGGCCGACATGATCCTCGGGGTCAAGGCGTGGCCCTCGGTCACCGCCATCCCCGGCAATCCCGAGCTGGCGCTGATCTGCACCCCGGCACCCTCGGTGCCCGGGCTGATCGCCGAGTGCGGCCGGCGCGGCATCAAGGGGGCGGTGATTCTGGCCAGCGGCTTCGCCGAGATCGGCGAGGAGGGGGCCGAGCTCGAGCGAGAGATGATGGATAAGGCACGTGCCCACGGCGTGCGCATCATCGGCCCCAATACCTCGGGCATCTTCAACCTCCACCACAAGGTCAACCTGCTGTCGCTGGACAACGTCAAGCCCGGTGACGTGGGGATCATCTCGCAGTCCGGCAACATGCTGCTGTCGCTGGCGCTGGAGGCGCAGTACAACGGCCAGGTGGGCTTCTCCACCTATGTCGGCCCCGGCAACCAGAGCGATATCGGCTTCAACGACTACCTGCGCTACCTAGGCGAGGACCACCACACCCGCGTCGCCACCCTCTATGTGGAGGGCTTCCGCGACGGGCGCAAGTTCCTGGAGGTGGCCCGCGAGGTCGCCGCCATGAAGCCGGTGGTGGTCTACAAGTCGGGATCCACCGCGGCGGGCCAGAAGGCGGCCAGCTCCCACACCGGGGCCCTGGCCGGCAGCTACGCCATGACGGTCGACCTGCTCAAGCAGTCGGGTGTCAGCGTGGTCCACCAGTCCGACGAGATCCTGCCCGTGGCCGAGGGGCTGGGGCTGCTGCAGAAGGCGCGCGGCAAGCGGGTGGCCGTCGTCTCCGACGGCGGCGGCCAGGCCACTATCGCTTCCGACCGCCTGACCGAGGCTGGACTGGAACTGGCCGAGCTCTCCGAGGCGACCCGGGCGAAACTGCGCGAGGTGCTCTTCCCCCAGGCCTCCACCGTCAACCCGGTGGACGTGGCCGGCTCCACCGATGCCAATCCCTCGCTGCTGGCCACCTGCATGGAGATCGTCGCCGCCGATGACAACGTCGACAGCGTCTTCCTGGTGGGCATGTTCGGCGGCTACAGCCAGCGCTTCGCCGAGTCGCTGCTGGGTGACGAGATGCGTGGCGCCGAGGCGATGGTGGACCTCTCCAATGCCACCGAGAAACCGCTGGTGATCTACAGCCTGTATACCCCGGTCAAGCCGCCGGCGCTGCGTCGCCTGCACGAGGCGGGGCTGCCGGTCTACGCCTCCATCGAGCATGCGGTGCGCGTGCTCTCGGCGCTGGGCGAGCGTGGCCAGTATCTGGCCCAGTACCATCGCCAGAGTCGCGAGCGCAGCGTGGAGCCGCTTCCCGAGCTCAGCGCCATGTTCCAGCAGGCCCGGGCCGAGGGAAGGGACCTCTTCGAGTACGAGGCCAAGCGCCTGCTTCGCGACCACGGCATCGAGGTGCCGCTGGAACTGGTAGTGCGCAACGAGGCGGAACTGGTGGATGCCGCAGGTCGTTTTGCTGGAGAGAGTGGCGAGACACCGTTGGCCATGAAGGTGGTATCAAAGGACATCCTGCACAAGTCCGATGCCGGTGGCGTGAAGCTCAACGTGGTAGGCGAGGCCGCGATGCGGGATGCCCGCGAGGCGATCCTCGCCTCCTGCCGTGAGTACGACGCCAGCGCCGAGATCGAGGGCGTGCTGGTCACCCCCATGGCGAAGAAGGGCGTCGAGGTGATCCTCGGGGTGATCCGCGACCCCATCTTCGGCCCGGTGCTGATGTTCGGCCTCGGCGGCATCTTCGTCGAGATCCTCGAGGACGTGGCCTTCCGCTCGATCCCGCTCTCGCGCCACGACGCCGAGTCCATGGTGGAGCAGATCAAGGCCAAGAAGATCCTCGGTGGGGTGCGCGGCGAGAAGGCGGTGGACAAGGCCTCGCTGGTCGACCTGCTGCTCAAGGTGTCGCGCATCGTCGAGGCCTACCCGGCACTTGCCGAACTCGACCTCAACCCGGTGATCGTCAACGCCGACGGCTATGCCGTGGTGGATGCCCGGGTTATCGTCGACCGTGACGCCGAACCCACCGACAAGGACGCAGACGCATGAGCCAGCACCAGCCGCAACTGACCGACGCCCGCCTTACCCTGGAAGGGCGAGTGGCCACCCTGACCCTGGACCGACACGATGTGCGCAATGCCCTGACCGGCACGGCCCTGGTCGATGACATCATCGCCGTGGCGCAATGGGTCAACGCCTGCGACGAGGTCTCGGTACTGGTGATCACCGGCGCCGGCAGCGCCTTCTCGGCCGGCGGCAACGTCAAGGACATGGCCAGCCGCGGCGGCGACTTCGCCGGCGACGTGGCCGAGGTGTCGGCGCGCTATCGTCGGGGCATCCAGCGCATCCCGCTGGCGCTTGCCGAGGTGGAGGTGCCGATCATCGCCGCGGTCAACGGCCCGGCCATCGGCGCCGGCTTCGACCTGGCCAACATGGCGGATATCCGCATCGCCTCCTCCCGCGCGAAGTTCGGCGAGACCTTCCTCAACCTGGGAATCATCCCCGGCGACGGCGGTGCCTGGTTCATGCAGCGCCTGATCGGCTATCAGCGCGCCTTCGAGCTGACGCTCTCGGGCCGGGTGATCGACGCCGAGGAGGCGAAGGAGTACGGCATCGTGCTGGAGGTGACCGAGCCCGAGGCGCTGATGGAGAAGGTGGGCGAGCTGGCCGGCCGCATCGCCGCCCAGCCGCCAAAGGCGACGCGCCTCACCAAGCGGCTGATGAAGATGGCGCAGCGCACCGAGCTCAAGGATTTCCTCGACCTCTGCGCGGTGTTCCAGGGCATGTGCCACAACGAGCCCGAGCACTTGGAGGCGGTCAACGCCATGCTGGAGAAGATGGCGAAGTAACGCGGGTCAACCTCCTGATTTCCGCTGATGCTCTGAGCGAGGGGCGCCGGGGACAAGTCGGAGGGGAGGTCCTACGCCAGGGATGGCGTCGGTAGCGCCCAAGGACGGGTTTACAGCGCCTCCCCGAAGGCTTGTCCCCGGAACAGCCTCGAGCGGAAGAAAAAACACTTGTCGCCGAGGTGCCTGCCTGGCGATGCTGGGGCCATCCGATCTCACAGGGAGGTGAACCGATGGCCGACAGCACCTTGGTCTTTATCGTGCTCGGGCTGACCCTGGTCGCCTTCGTCTGGGGCCGCTTCCGCTACGACCTGGTGGCGCTGGCCGCGCTGCTCGGCTCGGTGATCCTCGGCTTGGTGCCCGGCGATGAGGCCTTTCTGGGCTTCGGCCACCCGGCGGTGATCACCGTGGCCGCTGTGCTGGTGCTCAGCCGCGCCTTCGAGCACTCCGGCGTGGTGGATGTGATCGCCGACCAGGTGCTCAAGGTGGGGGAGCGGCTCTTCCTGCAGCTGGCGGCGCTCACCGGTACCGTGGTGGTGCTCTCCGGCTTCATGAACAACGTCGGGGCGCTGGCACTGCTGCTGCCGGTGGCCATGCGCCTGGCCCGGGAGCACGACACTTCACCATCGCTGCTGCTGATGCCGCTGGCCTTCGGCTCACTGCTGGGCGGTCTCACCACCCTGATCGGTACTCCACCCAATATCATCATCGCCAGCTACCGCGGCGACGTCACCGGCGAGGGCTTTGGTCTGTTCAGCTTCACGCCGGTGGGGGCCACGGTGGCCCTGGCGGGACTCGCCTTCATACTGCTGATCGGCTGGCGGCTGGTCCCACAACGGGCGGGCAAGGCCTCCACGGAAGCGATGTTCGATACCGCCCACTACCTGGTCGAGCTGCGTGTCGGCGAAGACGCCAAGGCCAACGGCCTGAGCCTGCGTGAACTCCAGCAGGAGCTGGAGGAGACCATCCCGGTGCTGGCCGTGGTGCGCGACGACAGGCGCCGTGCCGGCCACGCCTTCTTCGGCACCCTCAGGGAGGGCGACATCTTGCTGATGGAGGCCGGCCCCGAAGAGATGAAGTTGCTGGAGGAGAAGGCCGGCCTGAGCCTGGGCCAGGACGCCGAGGAGGAAGAGCGGGAGGAACAGAACGAGGAGGGTCGCGTGGCGAGGCCTCCTCGTGAAGACGCGACCGGGGATCAGGCCGGGGACAGGGAGACGGACAAGGATGAACGAAAAAAAAAGAAGGAAGAGAAGCGCGGCGTGGACACCGAGGGGCTACAGCTGATGGAGGCGGTGGTGCGCAACGACTCCATGATGGTCAACCGCACCGTGACCCAGCTGCGCCTCCACAACCAGTTCGGCCTGCACCTGGTAGCGGTGGCCCGGGACGGCGGCCGCCTCAAGCAGCGCCTGCGCGAGATCCGCTTCCGCCCGGGGGACGTGCTGCTGTTGCAGGGTGGCGAGAGCGAGCTCGCCGAAAGCTTGGCGACCCTGGGTTGCCTGCCCCTCGCCCGGCGCGATCTCCAGCTCGGCCAGCCGCGTATGCTGCTGGTGTCGCTTGCCATCTTTGCCGCCGCCATCCTGGCCATCCTCACCGGGGTGCTGCCCGCGGCGGTGGCGCTGGCCACCGCCGCGCTGGTCTCGCTGCTGGTGGGGGTGCTGCCCCTGCGCGAGGGCTACCAGGCCATCGACGGACCGGTGATCGTGCTACTCGGTGCCATGATCCCGGTGGGGCAGGCGCTGGAGACCAGCGGCGGCGCCGCGCTGATCGCCGAGGCGATGCTCGCCTGGGGTAGCGAATGGCCGGTGGTGGTCACCCTGACCGGTCTCTTCGTGGTCACCATGATGCTCTCCGACGTGGTCAATAATGCCGCGGCGGCGGTGCTGATGGCACCCATCGCGGCGAGCCTGGCCAATGGCTTCGGGGTCTCCCTGGATCCTTTCCTGATGGCCGTGGCAGTCAGCGCCTCCTGTGCCTTCCTGACCCCCATCGGTCACCAGTCCAACACCCTGGTGATGGGCCCCGGTGGCTACCGCTTCGGCGACTACTGGCGCATGGGACTGCCCCTGGAGGCGGTGATCACCCTGGTGGCCATCCCCATGATCCTGCTGGTGTGGCCGCTGTAAACGAATCGCCCCGGCACATGGCCGGGGCGTGGGGTTGGCGGGGATGAGAACCGTCAGGCGGCGTGGTGGCGCAGTACCTTGGCCTTGTCGATGACGAAAGCGTCGTACTCGAAGTCGTCCACGGTGAGCAGTTCCAGCACCTGGGCCTCGCGCTCGTGCATAAAGGTGGCATCCTCCTCACTGATGATGCCGGCTCTGGCAGCCTCTTCCACCCGCTGCTCGGGATGCAGTGCATCAGAGGGCAGCTCCCCCTTCGCATAGGCCTTGTTGACGGTGCGGTAGAGGGTCTCGGCACGCTCCTGGGTGGCCAGCAGGGCGTTGTACTGCGCCAGGGGGTTCGCCTGTTCGCCGTCGTCGGCGCTCCAGGTGTTGGCCAGCAGCTTCTCGCGCAGGGCGCTGTCTCGTGAGACCGCCTGGGCGATGCTACGGGCCAGGTCGTCATGGGGACGCTTGAAGCGTTTGCCGCGTGGCATCACCACCCGGCGCAGCACGCCGGCGAGCAGCCGGTTGGGCAGGTTGTCGAACAGCTCGTCCAGGGCCTGCTCGGCGCGGCCCAGCAGCAGCTGGCAGCTGTAGTGCAGCAGTGCCTCCTCGCCTTCCACCTTGTCTCCCTCGTGCCATTGCTTGAGCACCATGGAGGCGAGGTAGAGGTTCGACAGCACGTCGCCCAGACGCGCCGAGAGCATCTCGCGCAGCTTGAGGGTGGCGCCGAGGCTCGCCATGGCGGCATCGGCGCAGAGCCCGAAGCCGGCGGAGAGGCGCGCGACCTCCTGGGCGTAGCGCTGCGCCTCGCCATCGAAGGGCACCGCCTGCTTGCCGATGCCCAGCCCCTGGGTAAAGGCGCGGGCGGCGTTGCCGAAGATCAGGCCGGCGTGGCCGAAGAAGGCGCGGTCGAAGGCCTGGATATCGTCGGCATCCTTGGCTGCGAGTTCCTCGAGCACATAGGGATGGCAGCGGATCGCCCCCTGGCCGAAGATCATCAGGTTGCGGGTCATGATGTTGGCGCCTTCCACGGTGATCGCCACCGGATTGGCGCTGTAGCCTATCCCTAAGTAGTTGCGCGGGCCCAGGGTCACCGCCTTGCCGCCATGGATATCCATGGCGTCGCCGAGGATCACCCGCTGGAACTCGGTGAGCTGGCTCTTGAGGATCGCCGAGGGGACCGCCGGTTTCTCGCCACGGTCGATGGTGTTCGCGGTCTGGTAGACCGCCGCCTGGGCGATATAGCCCAGCGCCGTCATGCGGGCGAGTGGCTCTTGCACCCCCTCCATCTCTGCCACCGGCACGTTGAACTGCCGGCGGATACGCGCGAAGCCGCCGCTCCAGCCGATGGCGTAGCGGGCGGTGCCGGTGGCGCCGGAGGGCAGGGTGATGCAGCGTCCCACGGAGAGGCACTCCACCAGCATCCGCCAACCCTGGCCGATCATCGCCTCGCCACCGATGATGGTGTCCATCGGTACGAAGACATCCTTGCCCTTGATCGGGCCGTTGAGGAACGGGCTGCCGATGGGGTGGTGGCGACGGCCGATCTCCATGCCCGCGGTATCGCGGGGGATCAGCGCCAGGGTGATGCCGCGATCCTCCTCGTCACCCAGCAGCTTCTCCGGGTCGAACAGGCGGAAGGCCAGGCCCACCACGGTGGCGATGGGCGCCAAGGTGATCCAGCGCTTCTCGAAGTTGAGGCGCACGCCCAGCACCTCCTTGCCGTCGATCTCCTGTTTGCAGACCACGCCGGTGTCGGGCAGCGAGGTGGCGTCAGACCCGGCTCGAGGGCCGGTGAGGCCGAAGCAGGGGATCTCGCGGCCGTCGGCCAGCCGCGGCAGGTAGTGGTTCTTCTGCTCGTCGGTGCCGTACTTGAGCAGCAACTCGCCCGGGCCCAGGGAGTTGGGCACGCCCACGGTAACCATCAGGGTCTCGTTGATGGAGAGCTTCTGCAGCACCAGGGACTGGGCCTTGGCGGAGAAACCCAGGCCGCCGTACTCCTTCGGGATGATCATCCCGAAGTAGCGCTCCTGCTTGAGGTGGTCCCAGAGTTCCTGGGGCAGGTCGGCACGCTCCTTGGCGATATCCCAGGCGTTGCACATGCCGGCAGCCACGGAGCACTGGTGGTCGATGAAGGCACGCTCCTCCTCGGTGAGACCATTGTCCGTATAGTCCAGCAGCGCCTGCCAGTTCGGCTTGCCGGTGAAGAGCTCGCCGTCCCAGGCCACGCTGCCGGCCTCCAGCGCGGTGCGTTCGGTGTCGGAGACCTTCGGCGAGACCTTCTTGAACATGGCGAAGAGGCGCGGGGTCAGCCACTTGCCGCGCAGGGCCGGCAGGCCGGCGGCGGCGATAACCGCGGCTGCGGCGAGCAGGATGACGCCAAGCACCGCGGAGGCGACGAGCAGGCTTATCAGACCGGTGACGGCGAGAACCGCCAGGGCGGGCAGGGCGCCCGCCTCGCGGCGCATCACCGCGAGCAGGCCAACGATGGCCGCGAGAAGCAGGATCAGGGTGAGCATGGAGAGACTCCGGTTGTTGTAAGTCGCAAGGATTCGAACAGATGTTTGAATTCTTGCAGGTTAGCCCACATCGGTGCAACCGGCCAGTAGGCATGCATAGGGTTATCGCAGATTGCTCGTAGCTCGGGGCTGATCTGGCGACAAGTCCCGGGGCGCCGGACCGTAGAGGAGGCGCTGTGAACCCCTCCCTGGGCGCTACCGACGCCCTGCTTCGCTCTCGCGTCCCGCTCCGCTTGCAGGTCCGGTGCTGGCCATCCATGGCCAGCCCGTTCGGAGCGGTGCTCCTCACCCCTGGCGTAGGACCTCCTCTACGACTTGTCCCCAGCGCCCCTAAGTTCCTGCATCTGCGGTACCTCTGTTCCCACGAAAACGCCCCGCGCTGCAGGGCAGGGCGGGGCGTCGTGGTGCCGCGTGGACGTCTTCAGTCGAGGCGGCGCTGCGGCTCGCTGCGAGCGGGGGAGTCGCCCGCCACGTAGTAGGGGGCGTCGCTCTTCGGCAGCGGCTCGCGGCCGCGGATGCGGTCGGCGATCTTCTCGGCCAGCATGATGGTCGGCGCGTTGAGGTTGCCGGTGGGGATCTGCGGGAAGAGCGAGGCATCCACCACTCGCAGTCCCTCCACGCCGTGCACCCGACCCTGGCCATCCACCACGGCGTCGTCACCTGCGCCCATGCGGCAGCTGCCGCAGGGGTGATAGGCGGTCTCGGCATGCGCCTTCACGAAGGCGTCCAGCTCGGCGTCGGACTGCACGTCCGGCCCCGGCGAGATCTCCCGGCCGCGGTAGGCGTCGAAGGCGGGCTGATTGATGATCTCGCGGGTCAGGCGGATAGCGTCGCGGAACTCCTGCCAGTCCTTGTCGGTGGACATGTAGTTGAACAGGATGCTCGGCGCCGCCTCGGGGTCCCGTGAGGTCAGCCGAATGCGGCCGCGGCTCTCGGAACGCATGGAGCCCACGTGGGCCTGGAAGCCGTGGGCCTGCACTGCACTCTTGCCGTTGTAGCTGATGGCGATGGGCAGGAAGTGGTACTGCAGGTTGGGCCACGCCTCCTGGTCATTGCTGCGGATGAAGCCCGCCGCCTCGAACTGGTTGCTGGCGCCGATGCCGCGGCCGAGGAACAGCCACTCGGCGCCGATCTTCGGCTGGTTCCACCACTTCAATGCCGGGTAGAGCGAGATCGGCTGGGTGCATTCGTACTGGATGTACATCTCCAGGTGATCCTGGAGGTGGGCGCCGACGTTGTCGTTGATGTGAACCGCCTCGATGCCGCACTCGTCGAGGACCTCGCGGGGGCCGACGCCGGAGCGCTGCAGGATCTGCGGCGAGGCGATCGCCCCGCCGCACAGCAGGACCTCGCGGCGGGCGTGTACCCGCTGCTCCTGGCCGCGGCGCTGGTAGCGCACGCCCACCGCCCGCTTGGCCTCGAACTCGATGACGTCGGTGATGGCGCGGGTCTCGATAGTCAGGTTCTCGCGCTGCTTCGCCTGGTCGAGATAGCCACGGGCGGTGGAGGCGCGCCGGCCGTTGGGCGTCACGAAGCGGTCCATGGGGCCGAAGCCCTCCTGCTGGTAGCCGTTGACGTCCTCGGTCTCCAGGTAGCCGGCCTGCTTGCCCGCCTCGATGAAGGTGCGGTAGAGCGGGTTGTTCCCGGCTTTCGGCGTCGTGACGCTCACCGGGCCGTCGCCGCCATGGTAGTCGTTCGGGCCGATGTCGCGAGTCTCGGACTTCCTGAAGTAGGGCAGGCAGTCGGCGTAGCTCCAGTCCGCCAGGCCCGGCGCCTGGGCCCAGTGGTCGTAATCCAGGGCGTTGCCGCGGATGTAGCACATGCCGTTGATCAGCGAGGAGCCCCCCAGCCCCTTGCCACGGCCGCACTCCATGCGCCGGCCGTCCATGTACGGCTCGGGGTCGGTCTCGAAGGCCCAGTTGTAGCGCTTGCCCTGCAACGGGTAGGCCAGGGCCGCCGGCATCTGGGTGCGGAAGTCGAAGCGGTGGTCGGGACCACCGGCCTCGAGCAGCAGCACCGAGACCTCCGAGTCCTCGGTGAGGCGGGTGGCGAGCACATTGCCGGCCGAGCCGGCGCCGATGATGACGTAGTCGAATTCACGGATCTGGGGCACGGGATCTCCTTAAAATACCGACTCGAAGGGGCCCATCTCGACCTGCACCGACTTGGTCTGGGTGTAGTGGGTCAGTGTCTCGAGGCCGTTCTCGCGGCCCACGCCGGACTGCTTGTAGCCGCCCACCGGCATCTCGGCGGGGGACTCGCCCCAGGTGTTGATCCAGCAGATGCCCGCCTCGAGGCGGTGGATCACCCGATGGGCGCGGTTGAGGCCCTCGGTGAAGACACCTGCGGCCAGCCCGTAGTGGGTGTCGTTGGCGCGGAGGATCACCTCCTCCTCGTCATCGAAGGCGAGAATCGACATCACCGGGCCGAAGATCTCCTCGCGCACGATGCGCATCTCGTCCGTGCAGTCGGTGAATACCGTGGGGGCGGCCCAGGCGCCGTTCGCCCGCTCGCCCTCTTCCCAGGTCTCGCCGCCGGCCAGCACCCTGGCGCCTTCCTGCTTGCCCAGCGCGATATAGGAGAGCACCTTCTCCTGGTGCTCGAAGCTCACCAGGGGGCCGAAGTTGACGCTGGGGTCCAGCGGGTCGCCGGCCCGGATGCGTGCCACGCGCTCGGCGATCCTGGCCTCGAAGTCCGCCTTCACCGAGCGCTCGACGAAGACCCGGGTACCGTTGGTGCAGATCTGTCCGCTGGAGTAGAAGTTGGCCATCATGGCGGCGTCGGCGGCGCGGTCGAGGTCGGCATCATGGAAGACGATCAGCGGCGACTTGCCACCCAGCTCCATGGTGACGTCCTTGAGGGTGGAGCCCCCGGCGGCGGCCATCACCTTCCGGCCGGTACCCACCTCGCCGGTGAAGGAGATCTTGTCGATGCCGGGGTGGCCGGTCATCAGGGCACCGACACTGCCGTCACCGTGGATGACGTTGAACACACCGTCGGGCAGGCCGGCCTCGGAGAAGATCTCGGCCAGTTTCATGGTGGTCAGCGGGGTGACCTCGCTGGGCTTGAAGACCACCGCGTTGCCGGCGGCCAGTGCCGGGGCGGACTTCCAGCAGGCGATCTGGATGGGGTAGTTCCAGGCGCCAATCGCACCGATCACCCCCAGCGGCTCGCGACGCGTGTAGACGAAGGAGTCCGCACGCAACGGGATCTGGCTGCCCTCGATGGCCGGTGCCAGGCCGGCATAGTACTCGAGCACATCGGCGCCGGTGACGATGTCCACCGCGGCGGTCTCGCTGATCGGCTTGCCGGTGTTGCGGGTCTCGAGTTCGGCGATCTCGTCATTGCGCTCTCGCAGGAGGGCCACGGCGCGGTTGAGGATGCGGCCACGCTCCATGCCGGACATCGCCGCCCAGACGCGCTGGCCCTGGCGGGCCGCGGCCACGGCGGCATCCACGTCCGCCTCGGCAGCCTGCTGCACCTGGGCAAGCCGCGAGCCATCGAAGGGGTTGACCACCGAGAAGGTCTCGCCGGAGGTGGCGGCCGTTTGGCGGCCGTTGATGTAGAGAGGCAGGCTAGGCGTGTCGGTCATGAGTCTCTCCTTGAGGAGGTGTCGGTAGCGGAGGCGGCAAGTAGCCGGTCGAGGGTGGCGAGCGCCGCGCGGCGCGCGCCGTCGGCGTCCAGGCCCTCCGGCGTCAGCGCCCCGCGCAGCCACAGGCCATCGATCACTGCCGCCAGTGTGCGTGAGGCCAGGCGGGCCTCCTCATGCGGCATCAGGCGGCGGAACTGGGCGCACAGGTTCGAATAGAGGCGTCGGTCGTTGACCTGCTGCAGCCGGGCGAGGCTCGGCTTGTGCATGCTGCTGGCCCAGAAAGCCAGCCAGGTCTTGGCGACAGGGTCGGTCACCTGGCTGCGATCGAAGTTGCCCTCGATAATCGCCTCCAACCGGGCTCGCGGGGTGTCATGCGGCAGCTCGCGGCGGCAGGCAGCAACGGCGTCGCCCAGGTCGGTGAGGATCTGGCGCATGGTGGCTTCGAGCAGTCCATCCTTGCCGCCGAAGTAGTGGCTGATGATGCCGGCGGAGACGCCGGCATGCCGCGCGATGCGTGCCACGGTCGTGTCGGCCAGGCCGACCTCATCGATGGCCGCCATAGTCGCCTTGATCAGCTGCTGGCGGCGGATGGGTTCCATTCCGACCTTGGGCATCGTTGAGCCCTCCCTTGTCCGGATGACTTGCCACCACACCGGTATGTGCGGTTAGGATAGGCACAGCTTGCCATTTCTTTATTGAACGTTCAATCAATAAAAGTGTGGCAGACTCCGACTATACTCAATTCCCCTCACCGGAGGATATTTCATGAGTGCATCTCCCCTGACTTTCCGCCTCGGCCTTGGCCTGGGCGCCACTGTCCTGGCCCTCGGCGCGACCCCGCTGTATGCCCAGGAGTCCGAGAGCTGCAGCACGCTGCGCTTCGCCGAGGTGGGCTGGACGGATATCACCGCCACTACCGCCCTGACCACCGAGGTACTCGAGGCGCTGGGCTATGACACCCGCATCGACACTGTCTCCGTGCCCATCGCCTACCAGGGCATGAAGAACGGCGACTTCGATATCTTCCTGGGCAACTGGATGCCCTCCATGGCATCGATCAGCGACCCCTACGTCGAGGACGGCAGCGTCGACCGCCTGGGTGCCAATCTCGAGGGCGCCAAGTACACCCTGGCGGTGCCGCAGTACGTGCACGATGCAGGCGTTACCTCGGTAGAGGATCTCGCCGAGCATGCCGAGAAGTTCGATTCCTCCATTCACGGCATCGAGGCCGGCAACGATGGCAATCAGCTGATCCAGCAGATGATCGACGATGATGCCTTCGGCCTGGGGGACTGGCAGCTGATCGACTCCAGCGAGGCGGGCATGCTGTCCGAACTGGGTGCCAGGGTGCCGGACGAGGAGTGGATGGTATTCCTGGGCTGGGAGCCCCACCCGATGAACACCAACTTCGATATGGCCTATCTCGAGGGTGCCGGCGACTACTTCGGCCCCGACCTGGGCGGTGCCACGGTCTATACCAACACCCGTAGCGGCTTCGTCGAGGAGTGCGGCAACGTCGGCACCCTGCTTTCCAACCTCGAGTTCACCCTCGAGATGGAGAACCAGCTGATGGGCGAGATCATGGACGAGGGTGAGGATCCCCGCGACGCCGCCCGCGCCTATCTGCAGGCCAACCCCGAGGTGCTCGAGGCGTGGCTCGAGGGCGTCGAGACCCGCGATGGCGAGGCGGGCCTTGCCGCGGTGCGCGAGGCACTCGATATCGACTCCTGAGGAGATGCTGCCGGGCTTGCCAAGCGGCGGGCCCGCGTGCATAATGCGTCTCCATTGCTCGGCCGAGGTCGGGCAATCTTGTGAAAAGGCTACGTAGCTCAGCTGGTTAGAGCACATCACTCATAATGATGGGGTCCCCTGTTCGAATCAGGGCGTAGCCACCAGGATCTTCCCAGCGCCCGCCCGGCAATTGCCGCGCGGGCGCTGTGCGTTTTGATGGGTGTGGGCAAGGATCATCGTGGAGGTCCTTGACCTGGCCGGGCGGATCCGTATACTACGCCCCGTGTTCGACGCCGTTCCCGGATAGCTCAGTTGGTAGAGCAAGTGACTGTTAATCACTGGGTCGCAGGTTCGAGTCCTGCTCCGGGAGCCACCTTCTTCCCCCCTGCACTAGCCACACCCTTGTATCACGACTCCTGTCCGGCCAAGCTCCGGCGTTTCTGCGTGTCCGTTCGTTGGCGGTGACGGCGATCTGCCGCCATGAAAAAGGCCGCCGCCCATGGGTGACGGCCGTGTATCGGCAGGGTGGGGCGATTCAGTCGCGGTGGGCGAAGCGGAAGTTGCTCTCCAGCTGGGCGTAGTCGAGCAGGATCTGGGCCGCTTCCTGCACCTGCACCTGCTCCACCGGTTCCTCCTCCTGTTCTTCGCCGCTCTCATCTTCCTCGCCCCGGGCGTCGATCCACTCCTCCAGGGGTTCCAGACCCAGGGCCTCGCGGCGCTGGTTCTCCAGGGCCAGCTGTTCGGCCTCCTGGGCCTCGGCTTCCTCCTGGCGGAGCTCACGGTTGAGACTGAGGCTGGTGGTCTCCTCGCGCATCCGGCGGTTCAGCTCGGCCTGCTGCTCGAGATAGCGGAAGTTGGGGTGGGCCTCGGTGCGCTGGCGATGGCGGTCGCGCAGCGACTCCAGGAAGCGCCACGGCTCGCCGTACTCGCGGTACTGCACCGAGCGCACGGTGTCCCAGTCCAGGGCGTTGTCGAGGCTGCTCTCGCCGATCAGCTCGGGGTCGATCAGGCTCGGGAAGATGATGTCCGGCTCCACGCCGCGGTGCTGGGTGCTCTCGCCGGAGATGCGGTAGAACTTGGCGCGGGTCAGCTTGATCTCGCCATGGCTGAGCTCGTTGAGGGTCTGCACCGTGCCCTTGCCGAAGGTGGGGGTGCCCACCACCAGGCCGCGACCGTAGTCCTGGATGGCGCCGGCGAAGATCTCAGAGGCGGAGGCCGACAGGCGGTTGACCAGCACCACCAGCGGGCCGTCGTAGGCGGCGCCGGTCTCGGTATCGCCGTAGAGACTGATGCGCCCGCGGGCATCGCGCACCTGGACGGTGGGCCCGCGGTCGATGAACAGCCCGATCAGCGAGTTGGCCTCCTGCAGCGCGCCGCCACCGTTGTTGCGCAGGTCGAGCACGATGCCCTCGATTCCTTGCTCCTGGAGTGACTCGATCTCCTTGGCCACGTCGCGGGTGGTGCTGCGGTAATCCTCCTCGCCGGCCTGCCAGGCGTCGAAGTCGACGTAGAAGGTGGGGACCGTGATCACTCCGACACGGTGAGTGCCGTCGTCGCGCTCGAGCTCGATCACCTCGCTCTGGGCGGCCTGGTCCTCGAGCTTCACGGTGTCCCGGGTGATCTGCACCTCCTTGGAGCGGGTCATGTCCACCGCCTGGGCGGGCACCACGTCGAGACGGACCACCGAGCCCTTGGGGCCACGGATCAGCTCCACCACCTCGTCCAGGCGCATGCCCACCACGTTGACCATCTCGCCCTCTTCCTGGCCGACCCCGACGATGCGGTCGGCGGGCTCGAGCACGCCGGCCCGTTCCGCCGGCCCGCCGGGCACCAGGCTCGATACCTTGACGTATTCGCCGTCGGCCTGGAGCAGGGCGCCGATGCCTTCCAGCGACAGACGCATCTGGATATCGAAGGACTCCCCCTGGCGAGGGGAGAGGTACTCGCTGTGGGGATCGATGGTGCTGGTGACGGCGGCCATCAGCAGGCCGAAGACATCTTCCGGCTTGGTCTGGCGCAGGCGGTTGAGCTGGCCCTCGTAGCGCTGGCGAAGGTTGGTCTCGATCTGCTCGTCGTCCTGGTCGCTGATCGCCAGGGTCAGGGCGGCGTTCTTGAGGCGGCGGGTCCACAGCTCGTCGAGGGCCTGGGTGCTCTCCGCCCAGGGTGCATCCTCGCGGTCCACTTCCAGGCGCTGCTGGCCGTCATAGGTGAAGTCGAGGCCCTCGTCGAGGCGCGCCAGCAACCATTCGAAGCGTGCCTCGGCGCGCTCGTGGTAGCGCTGATAGAGCGCGAAGAAGGGGGATAGCTCACCATCGAGCAGGGCGTCATCGATCTGCTCTTCCAGCGGGAGGAACTCCGCCACGTCCTGTTCGGTCAGGAAGGCGCGCTGACCGTCAAGCACGTCGAGATAGCGCTCGAAGGCCTGGCGTGACCAGTTGTCGTCCAGGCTGACGTCGGCGTAGTGGCCGTAGCGCAGCGATTCGGCCACTTCGGTGGCGACCTGGCGCTGGGCGTCGGTGGGTTCTGGCTGTGCCAGGGCGACGCCGGCGGTCAGCAGCAGGCCTGCCAGCACGGCCATGGATCGTCCCGTATGGGCAAGCGGGCTCATCGATGAAGCACTCCCGGTTTGATGTACACTCATTTCCCTTGACCCTGATCCGGCCCGCGAGTTGCGCTGGCCGAGGATGCATTGTAGCAGCTTACCTGCTGCGCCCATCACCTCCAGCCCAGAGGAACCCATGTTGTCTCAGGACGATCTGCTCCAGCGGCTTCTCGACTTCCTGCATCGCTCGCCCACCCCCTGGCACGCCACCGCCAACATGGCCGCGCGCCTCGAGGAGGCCGGCTTCCGGCGCCTCGATGAGCGCGAGGCCTGGGCGCTGACGCCCGGCGAGCGCGTCTACGTGACGCGTAACGACTCGTCGATCATCGCCCTGCAGCTGCCCGAAGGCAGGCTCGAGGCGCTACGCATGATCGGCGCACACACCGACAGCCCCGGGCTACGGCTCAAGCCCAATGCCGCCCAGACCGCGGCCGGCTGGCTGCAGCTCGGCGTCGAGGTCTACGGCGGGGCGCTGCTCGCCCCCTGGTTCGACCGCGACCTCGGTCTCGCCGGACGCGTCCATGTGCGCCACCCCGACGGGCGTCTCGAGGGACGGCTGCTGCATGTCGACCGCCCCGTGGCGATCATTCCCAGCCTCGCCATCCACCTCGACCGCGAGGCCAACAACGGGCGTGCACTGAACGCCCAGACCGAGATGGCGCCGGTGCTGCTGCAGGGTGGTGAGCTGGGCGATTTCGAAAAGCTGCTCAAGGCGTGGATTGCCGAGCAGCACGGCCTGGCCGACGTCGAGCTGCTCGACTTCGAACTGGGATTCCATGATATGCAGCCGCCGGCACGAGTGGGGATCAACGGTGAGCTGATCGCCAGCGCCCGGCTCGACAACCTGCTCTCCTGCTTTATCGGCCTGGAGGCGCTGCTGGCCAGCGATGGCCGGCAAGGGGCGTTGCTGGTGGCCAACGACCATGAGGAGGTGGGGAGTGCCAGCGCCTGCGGCGCCCAGGGACCCTTCCTGGGGGACGTGCTGCGTCGGGTCAGCGAGCAGCTTGGCGACGGCAGCGAGGAGGGCTTCATCCGCCTGATCCAGGCCTCCAGGATGATCTCCTGCGACAACGCCCACGCGCTGCACCCCAACTTCCAGGACAAGCACGATGCCGCCCATGGACCGGCGCTCAACGGGGGCCCGGTGATCAAGGTCAATGCCAGCCAGCGTTACGCCACCAACAGCGCCACCGCAGCGCTGTTCCGCGACCTCTGTCGCGAGGCCGAGGTGCCGGTGCAGAGCTTCGTGACCCGTGCCGACATGGGTTGCGGCAGCACCATCGGGCCGATCACCGCCACCGAGCTGGGTGTGCCGACCCTGGACGTGGGGGTGCCTCAGTGGGCCATGCACTCGATCCGCGAGACCGCGGGCAGTCAGGATGTGGCCTACCTGACGCGGATGCTGGCCGCCTTCTGCAATCGCGCCGAGCTGGCCTGACCCCTGCCGGCCGCCGGTAAGGCGGCCGGCTGCCTGTTGCGCGAAGCCCGAAGCCAAAAAAGCCCGCCTGACGATGTCAGGCGGGCTTTTCGGTGTCTGGCTGGTGGCTACGCCCTGATTCGAACAGGGGACCCCATCATTATGAGTGATGTGCTCTAACCAGCTGAGCTACGTAGCCAGCGGCGCGTACTCTATCTTCCGCGGGGCGGGCTGTCAACTGCCTGATATGGAAGGCATGCCAAGGCTTGACACCCTGCCGAGGGCTCGATAATATGCGCGCCACCTCGACGAGGCGAGACATTGCGTCCCATTCGTCTAGTGGTCCAGGACACCGCCCTTTCACGGCGGGAACAGGGGTTCGAACCCCCTATGGGACGCCACTCGACTCATCAGGTAACCGGAGTGCGGGAATAGCTCAGTGGTAGAGCATCGCCTTGCCAAGGCGAGGGTCGCGAGTTCGAATCTCGTTTCCCGCTCCATCTTCCTTTAGGAAGACGATGCGTCCCATTCGTCTAGTGGTCCAGGACACCGCCCTTTCACGGCGGGAACAGGGGTTCGAACCCCCTATGGGACGCCACTTCCCATTCGTCTAGTGGTCCAGGACACCGCCCTTTCACGGCGGGAACAGGGGTTCGAACCCCCTATGGGACGCCACTTCTCCGGACAGCAAGTGCAGCATGCGAGACAAGCGGGAATAGCTCAGTGGTAGAGCATCGCCTTGCCAAGGCGAGGGTCGGGAGTTCGAATCTCCTTTCCCGCTCCGTCCCATTCGTCTAGTGGTCCAGGACACCGCCCTTTCACGGCGGGAACAGGGGTTCGAACCCCCTATGGGACGCCACCTCGCCCGCTCAGCGGTACCGATCAAGCGGGAATAGCTCAGTGGTAGAGCATCGCCTTGCCAAGGCGAGGGTCGGGAGTTCGAATCTCCTTTCCCGCTCCAATCGGTCACCTGCAACAGGCCAAGGCTCGCGTCAGGAGCCGAAAGTCGGCCCAGTCGCATCTCCTTTCCCGCTCCAATCGGAACCTCCCCCCCTAATTTGATGTTGCTTCAGTCTGCCGATGCGCAGGCCATTTTGCGTGCCTGACATCCGGGCTTGGCCGCTGCCGGCTTGAACTTCATGCCAGGCGCCCCCATATCGATATGCCTTTGCGGCATGCCCGCCATCGAACCCCGAACCGTTTCAAGGATTGCGCATGGCCGAACCGGCTCTGTCCATCCGTGGCCTGACCAAGGTCTACGGCAATGGCTTCCAGGCCCTCAAGGGCATCGACCTCGATGTCGCCGAAGGGGACTTCTTCGCACTGCTGGGCCCCAACGGTGCCGGCAAGTCCACCACCCTGGGGGTGGTGTCGTCGCTGGTGCAGAAGAGCGCCGGCCGCGTGTCGATCTTCGGCATCGACATCGACCGCGACTTCGCCCGCGCCAAGTACCACCTCGGCGTGGTGCCCCAGGAGTTCAACTTCAACCAGTTCGAGAAGGTGCTCGACATCGTTCTGGCCCAGGCGGGCTACTACGGCATGTCGCGGCGCCAGGCGCTGCCCCGCGCCGAGGAGCTGCTGCGCGACCTGGGGCTGTGGGACAAGCGCAATGGCAGCGCCCGGATGCTCTCCGGCGGCATGAAGCGCCGGTTGATGATCGCCCGGGCGCTGATGCACCGTCCGAAACTGCTGATCCTCGACGAGCCCACCGCCGGCGTGGACATCGAGCTGCGTCGCAGCATGTGGGAGTACATGCGCCGCATCAACCGCGAGGAGGGCACCACCATCATCCTCACCACCCACTACCTGGAGGAGGCGGAGAGCCTCTGCCGCAACGTGGCGATCATCAACCACGGCGAGATCATCCGTAACACCAGCGTGCGTGACCTGTTGATGGAGCTGGATACCGAGACCTTCCTGCTCGACCTGGCCCATCCCGTGGAGGCCGCCCCCGAGGTCGAGGGCTTCGAGCTCAGCCAGCCGGAGCCCGCCCAGCTGGCGGTGGTGGTGCATCGCGGCCAGCGGCTCAACGACGTCTTCGAGGCGCTCTCCGCCCGCGGCATCCAGGTGGTCTCCATGCGCAACCGCGCCAACCGCCTGGAGGAGATGTTCGTCTCCATGGTGGAGCAGGGCAACCAGGCCCTGGACCGGGCCGCCGAAGATAAGGGCAAGGACAAGGAGGCGCGCGCATGAACCCTCGTCAGATCGCCATCGCCCTGTGGACCCTGGTGGTCAAGGAGATCAAGCGCTTCACGCGCATCTGGCCGCAGACCCTGCTGCCGCCGTCGATCACCATGACCATGTACTTCATCATCTTCGGCAACCTGATCGGCTCGCGCATCGGCGAGATGGACGGCTACAGCTATATGGACTTCATCGTCCCCGGGCTGATCATGATGGCGGTGATCACCAACAGCTACTCCAATGTCGCCTCCTCCTTCTTCTCCAACAAGTTCCAGCGCAGCGTCGAGGAGATGATGGTGTCGCCGATGCCGAGCTGGGTGATCCTCTCCGGCTTCGTGCTGGGGGGCATGGCCCGCGGCCTCGGCGTGGGGCTGATCGTCACCATCGTGTCGCTGTTCTTCACCCGCCTCGAGGTGGCCCACCCGGTGCTGACCCTGCTGGTGGTGGTGATGACCGCGGCGCTGTTCGCCATCGGCGGCTTCATCAACGCCCTGCTGGGCAAGAAGTTCGACGACATCTCCATCGTGCCGACCTTCATCCTGACGCCGCTGACCTACCTGGGCGGGGTCTTCTACTCCATCTCGCTGCTGCCGGCGTTCTGGCAGGGGGTGTCGATGCTCAACCCCATCCTCTATATGGTCAACGTCTTCCGCTACGGCTTCCTGGGCGTCTCGGACATCCCGGTGGGCTGGGCGCTGGCCGCCATCCTCGCCTTCATCGCGGTGCTCTTCACCATCGCCCTGCGCATGCTGGAGCGTGGCCAGGGGATCCGCTCATGAGCCGGCGTCCCGAGACCCTCGCCGACGCCCCCCTGGGGCGCGAGTCTGCCTACCCCGAGCACTACGATGCCGGGCTGCTCTATCCCATCCCCCGCGCCGCCAACCGCGCGCCGCTGGGCATCGAGGAGGGCGCGCTGCCCTTCGTCGGCGAGGACGAGTGGCACGCCTTCGAGGTCAGCTGGCTCAACGCCCGCGGCAAGCCAGTGGTGGCCGTGGCGCGCTTCCGGTTGCCGGCGGACTCGCCCAACCTGATCGAGTCCAAGTCCTGGAAGCTCTACCTCAACGGCTTCAACCAGAGCCGCTTCGCCAGCCGTCAGGCGGTCATCGAGATCCTGGAACGGGACCTGTCGCGGGCCGCCGGGGCGCCGGTGTCGGTGGAGCTCTTCGCGGTCGACGACGAGGCGCTCGCGCCGCGCCGGCTGCCCGGCGAGTGCCTGGACGACCTGGATATCACCATCGACGACTACACCCCCAGCGCCGATCATTTGCGCGTCGGCGACGAAGTGGTGGAGGAGACCCTCCACTCCCACCTGCTCAAGTCCAACTGCCCGGTCACAGGGCAGCCCGACTGGGGCAGCGTGCTGATCCGCTATCGCGGGCCGCGCCTCGACCGCGAGGGGCTCCTGCGCTACCTAGTGGGTTACCGCCAGCACCAGGACTTCCACGAGCACTGCGTGGAACATATCTACATGGACCTGATGGCCCGCGCCCGGCCCGAGCGGCTGCTGGTGTTGGCGCGTTACGTACGCCGCGGCGGGCTGGACATCAGCCCCTGGCGCGCCACCCCGGGAGAGCATCCGCCGACGCCGCTGCGCCTGGCCCGCCAGTAGCGGTCGGCACGACAGCCCGCCGGCACGCTGGTAGAGTGACGAGAAAGATTCTCGTGGGACGACAGCCAAGGGAGAGACCGATGGATGCGATGACGCTGCTGCATGAACGCAGCTCCATGGGCAAGCTGATGGGGCCGCCGCCCGACACCGAGCAGCTCGAGGCCATCTACCGGGCGGCGCTGCGTGCGCCGGACCACAAGGAGCTGCGCCCCTGGCGCTTCATCGAGTTCTCCGGCGAGGGCCGCGAGCGCCTGGGCGAGCTGTTCGCGGAGGCGGACTACCGCGAGGACCCCCACGTCGGCGACGCCGCCCTGGACGCCGCCCGCAAGAAGCCGCTGCGCGCGCCCATGGTGATCGCGGTGATCGCCAGGGTCACCCCGGACGTGCCCAAGGTGCCGAAGATGGAGCAGGTGATCTCCGCCGGCTGCGCCGCCCACGCCATCCTGCTCGCCGCCCACGCGCTGGGCCTCGGCGCCATGTGGCGCAGCGGCAAGTACGCCTTCGATCCGGTGGTGCGCAAGGGGCTGGGGCTCGAGGAAGAGGACGAGGTGGTGGCCTTCATTTACCTGGGTACCTTGGGTGGGCGCCACAAGCCGATCCCCGAGCACGATATCGAGGGCTTCGTGGAGCGCTGGCGCTGAGATGCGCGGGGTCGGCGTTCCCCATCCGCGCCTCCCGCTGCCGTCCCCCGGCGGCGAGGATGACCCCGCCGAGTTCCTGACCTGGCTCGGCGAGGCGATTCCCATGGTGGCCCATCTCGGCATCCGCGAGATGCGCCGCGACGGCGCCCGACTCACCTGGGAGCTGGCCCTCACCCCCAGCCTCAACGACAAGGGCACCGGCTTCGGCGGGGCCCTGGCCGCCCAGACCACCCTGCTCGGCTGGTGCTGGACCACCCTCTGGCTGCGTCGTCACGGGCTCTCCCGCGATGTCGTGGTGGCCGAGGCGACCCAGCGCTTCCTGGCCCCGGTGACCGGCGACTACCGTCTGGAGTGCCTGCCCGAAGACGAAGCGGGGCCCGAGCGCCTCAACACGCGGCTGGCCGACAAGGGCCGCGGGCGCATCGCCCTGGTACAGCGCCTGTGGTGCGGCGACACCCTCTGCCTGGAGGCGCGCGGCGATTACGCGGTACTGCCAGCGACTTGATGCAGGTCAAGACAGTGTTATAACCCATTGTAAAAATTTCATGACTTGTGACAAGCTTTCCCCCGGTTCATCCTGGGGTAATCCTGTTGCCATCCACCTCACCCACTTTCCTCGGCACGCGGCCGCATGTCTCGCGTGCCCGTGCGTTTGTGCTCTACGGCGCCGTGCTGGTCGTGACCGGCCTGGTGATGGGCTGGTCCCTCAGGAGCGGGACGCTCCAGTTATCTTCCTGTGGCCCTGGCACCGACGCCTATCCGGCGCTTGCCGATTGCAGTCTGCAGCAGATCCTCTGGCATCAGGTCGCCCTCCTGGGAGGAGGCTGGCTGTTCCTGGCCCTGGTGGGCCTTGTCGCCCTGCGCCGGCACCTGAGCCTGCTGGCTGCCAAGGACCGCCTGCGCGAGGAGACGAGGCACCGCGCCGAGGCCCAGCGGCGTGTCGAGGAGAGTGCCGCGGAGCTCAAGATCGCCGCCATGGCCTTCGATACCCATCTCGGCATGTTCATCACCGATGCCGCTGGGCGGGTGCTGCGTACCAACCCCACCTTCAGCCGTATTACTGGCTACGCCGCAGATGAGGTCAAGGGCCGTAACCCCAGCATGTGGGCCTCCGGTCGTCACGATTCCACCTTCTATACCGAGATGTGGCAGACCATTGCCGCCGAGGGCAGCTGGCAGGGGGAGGTATGGAATCGGCGTCTACCCCCAGTGGCTGACCATCAGCGCCATGCGCGGCGATATGGGCGAAGTCCGCCACTACGTGGCGACCCTGAGCGATCTGTCCGAGGCCAAGGCGGCGGAGTCCACCATCCAGCGCCTGGCGTTCTACGATCCGCTGACCGGCCTGCCCAATCGTCGCCTGTTGCTCGACCGCCTGGGGCAGGTGATCAGCCACACCCGGCGCCGCAATCACTACGCCTCCCTGCTGCTGGTGGGTCTGGACAACTTCAAGGCCTATAACACGACCCTCGGGCACGCCAGCGGCGACACCCTGCTGCGCCGCCTGGCCGAGGTGCTGCGTGACAGTCTGCGCGAGAGCGACACCCTGGCGCGCTGGGGCGGTGACCAGTTTGCCCTGCTGGTTCAGGACCTGGGGGACGAGCCGGCCCACGCCGCCCGGGGGGCCGAACGGCTGGGGGAGAAGCTGTTACGCGAGATCGCATGCACAGCGGGTGGCGGCGACGAGAGCCTGCCACTCACGGCCAGCATCGGTATCTCGCTGTTTCATGACGACGACCTGGATGGCGCCGAGGCGATTCAGCAGGCCGAGCTGGCCATGTACGAAGCCAAACGCGAGGGCGGTGCGGCGCTGCGTTTCTTCGACCATGCCATGCAGGCCAGCGTGACAGAGCGTGCTCATCTTGAGGCCGATCTGGACCGGGCCCTGGAGGGCAGCGAGCTGAGGCTCTTCTACCAGCCCCAGGTCGATACCACGGGCGTCACCGTGGGGCTGGAGGTGCTGCTGCGCTGGGAGCACCCTGTTCGCGGCATGGTCTCGCCCGGGGTGTTTATCCCCCTGGCCGAGGAGAGCGGCCGTATCGTGGCCATCGGTGGCTGGGTGCTGGAGAGCGCCTGTCAGCAGCTGGCGCAATGGGCCGAACAGCCACGGCGACGGGATCTGACCATTTCGGTCAACGTCAGCCCGGTGCAGTTTCGCCAGGCGGGTTTCGTCGACAGTGTGCGCGAGATCCTGGCGAGAAGCGGTGCCGATCCGCGCCATCTGGTGCTGGAAGTGACCGAATCGCTGTTCCTGCAGGATCCGGAGCAGGCCCGCGATACCATGCTGGCACTCAGCGCGCTTGGTGTGCGCTTTGCCCTGGACGATTTCGGTACCGGCTACTCGTCGCTTGGCTACCTCAAGCGTCTTCCCCTCGACGAGCTCAAGATCGACCAGAGTTTCGTACGGGATCTGCTCGAGAGTTCCGCCGATGCCGCCATTGTCGAGACCATCATCGCCCTGGCCGACAGGTTGGGGATGCGGGTGATCGCCGAAGGCGTGGAGACCGAGGAGCAGGCGAACTGGCTGCGTGAGCATGGCTGCCGGCGCTTCCAGGGTTACCTCTATGCGCGGCCGGCGCCGTTGGTGAGCGGCAAGGAGGCCCTGCCAGGGTTTCCGAGCTGACGACTTCCCGGCTGACGGTGGGTATAGGTCAGCGGCCGTAGCGGGACAGCATCGCCTCGGGCTCCAGCGGCCGGGCAAACAGGAAGCCCTGTAATTCGTCGATGCCCAGCGAGCGCAGCCACTTGGCCTGTTCCGGTTCCTCGACCCCTTCGGCCACCACCGCCAGCCCGAGGTGGCGGGAGAACTGCACCATGGCAGCATAGGCCTCCCGGGCCCGGGGATAGCGGTCGGCGCCCAGCAGCAGGCTGCGGTCCATCTTGATCGCCGTGAAGGGCAAGCGCTGGATTAACTGGAAGGAGGTGTTGCCGGTGCCGAAGTCGTCCAGCGCCAGCCGCACGCCGTGGGCCCGCAGGTCGTTCATGTGCCGCTCCACCGCCTCCAGGTCACGGAAGTCGGAGTGCTCGGTGACCTCCAGCTCGATCATCGCCGCCGGTAGCGACAGGGCCTGCAGGCGTTCCAGCAGGCGGCGCCGGAAGGCCGCCTCGGCCAGGGTCGCCAGCTTGACGTTGATGGCCAGGCTGCCGAGCCCGGGCAGCCGCGGCCTGGCGGCGGCCAGCCAGGCGAGGCTCTCCTCCATCACCCAGTGATCCAGCCGCGAGGCCAACCCGAGAATCTCCGCCACCGGCAGGAACTCGCCGGGAGAGATCTCGCCCAGCACCGGGTGATGCCAGCGCAGCAGCACCTCGGCGCCACGCAACTCGCCATCGGCCGCGGCCACCTTGGGCTGCAGCACCAGCCGCCACTCGCGGCCGGGGTCGTCGATCAGCCCCTCCAGGGCATCGGAGAGCTGCCGGAAGCGGGTGGCGCGCTCCCGGTCGACCGGCTCGACCCGGATCAGCGGCTGGCGCCAGCCCTGGCGCTCGAGGCGAAACAGGCCATCGTCCAGGGCGGCGCGGCACTGGGGGAAGTCTGCCTCGCTGCCGGGCAGGCGCAGCAGGCTGGCGTACCAGGCCAGGCGACGCATGCCGCCATCGTCGCTGGCATGTCCCAGGGAGGTGAGCATCCGGTCGACCAGAGGCTCGGCCTGCTCGCGATCGTGGAGCGGCAGGAAGCCAATCACCCCCAGGTCGGCGTTGAGGTAGAGTCGACCCGTGCGCGGCAGCAGGGTGCGCAGGGTGCCGAGCTGCTCCCGGAACAGCGCCTGGGCGGCGGGCAGGCCGAGGTGCTGGCGGTAGTCACGCAGCCCCGGCGAGACAAGCGCGAACAGCCAGCCGCCGGCGTGGCGACGGCATAGCGCAGGCAGTTCGCTCTCCAGCACCTGGCGCGTCGGCAGGCCGCTGGCCGGGTCGATAGCCAGCCGGCGCTGGGCGCGCCGGGCGCGCCGCCGCGACAGCGCCATCAGCAGCAGGGCGGCGAGCAGCATGACGGTGACCGCCGCTCCCCCGCGGACCAGCAATGAGATCCGGCTGTCGGCACTGGCGATGGTGCCTTCCACCGCTAGCCACTCGATGGAGTCGCGATGGGCCTCGGGCGTGCGCTGATAAAAGCTGGCATGTAGGGCATAGCGCCCTACACCCACCTCCTGAAGCGACGGCAGTGCCTCGAAGGCCGGGCTGATCAGCGACTCTAGGGCCAGCCTACCCAGGCGCCGGGTGTCGAGCAGGGCGCCCCCGGCACAGCCCAGCGTCACCTGATAGGGCAGGTGACAAAAGACCCGCACCCCACGCTCGCCGAGCCGCTCCAGCCACTCCCGGGAGCCGGGGTAGAGGTCCTGGGCACCGGTGGTATGGCCCTCCACCAGGTAGACGCGCGTATCGGCCGGCAGGCGCTCGAGGGCTGCCAACACGCTCGCCGGGCGCCAGTCCCACAGCACGCTGGCGCTGCGGACCCCAGGCTCCTCGGCCACGCTGTCGAGGAAATGCTGGGTCAGGTAGCGCCCGCTGCTCTCCTCGTCGCCCAGCACCAGCAGCGACAGCGGTTCGCCGAACAGATCGCGCAGGAAGGTCAGCGATTGCCGTTCCACCGCGCGGGTCACGATCACCCGTACGCCGCGCTCGGTGGCGCGGGCGAGCAGCTCGGGGTCATTGATGCCGATCGCCACCACTCGCTCGGGGTGATGTAGGGCGCCGGGGTAGCCGAGGTAAAAGCGCAGGGCGGCATCATCGATCAGTAGCACCCGCTCGGCGGGAGCCACGGCGCGGCGCTCGGCGAGGCGGCGGCGCTCGATGTCGAAGGCGGTCTCGAGGCCCAGCCGGCGGGCGTCCAGATAGTCGACGTCCAGGCCCTCGTCCCAGCCGAGCTGTATCGCCGCCTCTTCGATTCGGTCGACCAGCTCGTCCGACCAGGGGCTGCCCCGGTGGTAGGAGGCGAGCACCTGGATGGCATCGCCCGTTGCTTCGGCATCGGGTTGCGCCTGGGCTGTCGGCCCCAGGCTTCCGGCCAGCAGCAACCAGGGAGCGCCCCAGCGGGTCAGTCGGCGCAGGCCCCTGTGCATCAGGCCACCACCAGTCGGTCGCGGCCGTTCTCCTTGGCGCGGTAGAGCGCCTCGTCGGCGCGCTGCAGCGCGCTTTCCAGCGTCTCGCCGGGCTGGGCCAGGCAGGCGCCCACGCTGACGGTGACACCGCCACCTGGGTAACGGGCCTGCTCGGCGACTTCCCGGCGCAGGCGGGCGGCGATTGTCATCAGGTCGTCGGCCTCACAGGGGGTCAGCAGCACCAGGAATTCATCACCGCCCCAACGTGCTGCGTGGTCGTAGCCGCGCAGGCCGGCCTCCAGTACCCGCGCCACCTCGCACAGTGCCTGGTCGCCGGCGGCATGGCCGGCGCCATCATTGATGTCCTTGAAGCGATCCAGGTCGAGCCAGATCAGGCCGAAGGCGAGGTTGTCGCGGGCCGCCCGCGCGGTCTGCTCCTCCAATAGCAGGGTCATGCCCCGGCGATTGAGTAACCCGGTCAGCACGTCGACTCGGGCCAGGCGCTCCAGCTCCTCAGTGCGCTCGCGTACCTTGGCTTCCAGCGCCTCGGTGTGGCGGGTGACCTCGTCGGCCATGTCGCCGAAATGGCGGATCAGCTGGCCCATCTCGCCGCTACCGCGGGGCAGAGAAACCTCGCGGCGCCCCTCGCGCAGCGCCCCCATGGCCTGCCTGAGCGAGGCCATGGGGCTGAGCAGCTGGCGGTGTAGCGCCCAGTAGAACAGCAGCAGTGCCACCAGCAGAAAGGCGATCAGCAAGCCTAGCGCCGGCACGAAGCTGGCCACCGGCATCACCTCGTCGAGGTCGAGCAGCGTGACCTCGAACCAGCCGATGCTGGCCAGGTAGGCGATGCCGGCGAGGTGGCGTTTGCCGTCCACGGTGACGAAGTCGGTGATCACACTGGGTTGCTCCAGCGGGGCGTCGCGCAGGCGACGCATGCGCTCCATCACCCGCTCGCCGTCGCTGGGGAGGTCGAACAGCAGGTCGAGGGTGCGCTTCTGCCCCTCGGGCTTGACGAAGCTGGCGAAGTCGATGAAGCGTGGATCGCGGTAGAGCTGGATGGCGCCGTTGACGTCGGCAAACAGGGTGGTGATGCCGCGCTGATCGATGTCGATGATCTGCTCGAGGATGTTGCCGAGCTCGATGCCGGTGCCTACCACGCCGAGGATCTCGCCCTCTTCGTCGCGCATCAGCACGTCGATCCACAGCTGGGTGATACCGAGCTCGACGTCCGGGTTGACGTTGAGGTGGAAGTCTCGCCCCTCTTCGATCAGCTGATAGAACCAGGCGTCGGCGGGGCGGTTCTCGCGCAGGTGGTAGCGCAGCGGGTCCTCGCCGAATTCGTTCTCGGCGTTGTTATGGTAGTAGGCGCCGCTCTCGCGAAGGGCGACGAAGTAGTTGCGGTCGATGAAGTTGCGCCGGAAGCTCTCCATCTCGCTGATCGCCTGGGCGCGCAGCAGGGGCTCCTCGGGGTTTGCCGCCCAGCGCTTGAGCACCTGGGAGTTGGCGAGCTGGTGGGCGAGGGCGACCTCGCGCTCCAGCGGCTGCAGCAGGCGGGCGCTGTCGTATTGCACCTGCACCTCGGCTACCCGTCGTCCCCACTGCTCGACGATCCGCTCCGCCATGTACTGGAAGCTGAACCAGGCCAGCAGCGAGGCACCCAGCATCAGGGCCGCCGCCACCAGCAGGAAGCGCAGTTTCAGGCTCAAGAGAGGCTCCTTCGTTTCTCATCTGCAACGGCGTGGAGGGGATTCGGTATATCTTCAGGATACCTGCTATGCCGGTGACGGTATTCAGCGCTGGACGTGACGCTGTCAACGCGGAGGAAGATAGGCTTTGAGGAACTCCTCAGTGCTCCTCGAGGATGGCCCGCAGCCCTTCGAGGGAGAGGATGGTCAGCTCTCGCGTGGCAATCTGGATCACCCCCTGGCGCTGGAAACGCCCCAGCACACGACTGACCGTCTCCAGAGCCAGGCCGAGGTGGCTGCCGATGTCACCGCGGGACATGGCCAGGCGGAACCGGTAGCGGCTGCAGCCGCGCTGCTGGAAGCGTTCGGAGAGCCCCAGCAGGAAGCCGGCCAGGCGCTGCTCGGCGGTGCGTCCGGACATCAGGCAGAGCTGGCGCTTCTCGCCGCGCAACTCGCGGCTCATGCGATGAAGAAGCGACTCACTGAGGGAGGGGTTGTTGCAATACAGCTCGCTCAGGCGCGCATAGGGCAGCTCACAGACGAAGGTGGTTTCCATCGCCACCACCGAGGCGGGACAGTGAGATTCGCCGATCCCTTCCAGGCCCACCGTTTCACCCGGCAAGTAGAATCCCACCACGTGTTCCAGTTCCTGGCCCAGCGGCCTGACCACCTGCTTTAGGCTACCGCTGCGCACCAGATAGAGGCTGGTGAAGGCATTGCCCTGGGTGATCAGGGATTCACCACGCTTGAGCGGGCTGGGCTGGTCGAGCATCGAGTCGAGCCGCTCCAGTGCATCCGCGGAGAGGTCCTGAGTCAGGCAGACCCCATGCAGGCTGCAGACGTCACACTGGGCGCCCGGCAAACGGGTGCCGGGGTCCTGTTCGGTGGCGGTCATCTTTCGTCCTTGGATGTTGCCGATCAAACCTTGACCCAGGTCAGCCTAGCCCACCATGGCGAAATTTAATAGGCGGATAGGCGTGCCCAGGCAGGTGGCCTGCAAGGTAAAGCGGGTATGGGGTGGAGGGCAGCAACGCTAACGCGCCTTGCGGGCCCGCTTGCGTGTATACATCTCGGCATCCGACAGCTGCAGCAGCGTCATGGCATCGGTATCACTTGGCGTCGAGGTGATCACGCCGACGCTGGCCCCGGGATACTGGATGCGCTCGCCGCAGACTCGGAACTCGCCGGCGGTCAGAGCCTCCAGCGCCGCCTTGAAGGCGTCATGCTCGGCCGATGGATGCTCGCCTGCCTGGCGCACGATCACGAACTCGTCGCCGCCGAAGCGTGCCACCAGGTCGTCGGCCTGACACCCGCCGACCAGGCGGTGGGCCATCTCGATCAGGAAGCGGTCCCCCGCGTCGTGGCCATGTTGGTCGTTGATCGCCTTGAAACCGTCCAGGTCGATGAAGGCTACATGCAAGCGGCCACCGGCGCCCGCCGACTGCTCGAGGCGCCGCGTCAGCTCCTGGAGCAGCGCGCGGCGATTGGCGATGCCGGTCAGCGGGTCGGTGTTGGCATGCTGGGCCAGGGTGCGGTTCTCGCTGACCAGCTGGCGCAGCAGGCGTTCGCTGTCCACGTAGCGGGCGATCAACTCGGCGAAGGTGTCCAGCGTCTCCATTGCCTCCGCCGACACCTCGATGGCCTGGTCGCTGGCCGCGCAAAGGGTGCCCAGCAGCGTCTCGTCGCCCAGGCGGATCGGTTGGCTGAGGTAGGTCTGCAGGCCGAGCTCGCGCGCCGCCTCGGAATCCCCCCAGCAGCTCGCCACGTCGGCGGTGTAGCGCTGCCCCTCGAGGATCGCCCGGCGGCAGAGGGTGTCCTCCCAAGGCACCGACAGCCCCTCGGGCAGTTGCAGACTGCCGCTGTTGCGGGCATACAACACCCGCTGCACGCCGGCCTGTTCGTCGATCAGCGTGAAGTAGGTGGAGTGCAGCCCGGTGACCTCCTCCGGCAGGCGTAGCAGCGGGCGTATTACCGCCTCCGGGCGCGCGCCGAGTACTGGCGTCTGCAGCAGCGACTGCGGGTTGACTCGGTCGTTCATTCGGCCTCCTCGGAATCCGTGGGTGTCGCAGGGCCGAGCCACTCTTCGGCGAACGCTTCGGCGGCGAGCGGACGGCCGAAGTAGTAGCCCTGGGCCTCGTCGCAGCCCATCTCGGCGAGCGCCTCGGCCTGCTCGGCGGTCTCGACCCCTTCCGCCACGGTCTTCATGCCCAGCGCCTGGGCCATGGCGATGACCGTGTCGACGATGGTGCGGTCGTGCGGGTTTGCCAGCATATGCCGGACGAAGGACATGTCGATCTTGAGCGCCTGGGCGGAGAAGCGGCGCAGGTAGGCCAGCGACGAGTAGCCGGTGCCAAAGTCGTCGATGGCCAGGGTGAAGCCCGCCTTGCGCAGTGCCTGGGTGATGACCACCGCCTGCTCGGGGTCGCGCATGAAGTCGCTCTCGGTGAGCTCAAGGGCGATGGCGGTGGTGGAGAGCCCGGCGGTCAGGCGCTGGATATGCTCGGCCAGGTGAGGGTCGGCGAACTGCTGGGCCGAGATGTTGAGCGAGAGCCGGCCGGGCAGCGTCAGCCCCTGTGCGCCCCAGGCCAGCAGCTGGCGGGTGGCCTGCTCCAGCACGCGGTCTCCCAGCGGGCGGATCAGCCCGCGCTCCTCGGCCAGGGGAATGAACTCGCCGGGGCTGACCCAGCCCCATTGGGCATCCTGCCAGCGGCACAGCGCCTCGGCGCCGGTCAGCTCCCCCGTGCGCAGGTCGATCTGGGGCTGGTAGTACAGCGCCAGGCGGTCCTCGCGGATGGCCTCGCCGAGGCGCTCGGTCATCTGCTGGCGGCGCTCCAGGTCGCGGTGCATGGAGGCGCTGAAGGGGCAGACCCCATCGTCCTCGCGCTTGGCGTGATAGAGCGCGATGCTGGCCGCCTTGAACAGCTCTCCCGGCGTTCGCGCATCGCGCGGGTAACCCGCCAGGCCGATTGAGACCCGCAGCGAGAAGGCGTGGTGCTCCAGATAAATGGGCCGTGCGATGACCCCGCGCATGCGGGCCACGCACTGTTCGATGCGTTCCGGGGTGGCATCGGGAACCAGCAGGGCGAACTCGTCACCAGAGAGCCGCGACAGCGCTTCGCCCGGCGCCACCGAGCGCTGCAGGCGTCCCGCCAGGGTGGCCAGCAGGCTGTCGCCCAGCTGGTGGCCGTGGAGGTCGTTGATCTCCTTGAAGCGCCGGATGTCCAGCAGCAGCAGGCCCAGGGGCTTCAGATCACGCTCGGCTACGTCGCGCATCGCCACCAGGTCCTCCATGAAGCGCACGCGGTTGGCGAGCCCCGTGGTACCGTCGAAATAGGCGAGCTGGCGCATGCGCCGATGATCCTGGCGACGCTCCACCTCCGCGGCGGCGCCGCTGGAGAGGATACGCAACACCGAGGAGGCGAAGCCGTTGGTCTCCGGCGGTTCCCGGTAGAGCACCACGATGATGCCCACCGGCTCACCCTGGGTGTTGTCCAGGCGCCGACCGATCCAGGCGGCCTGCTCCTCGGCCAGGCCCGGCCAGCGCAGCGGCGGATCCGCCTGCTCGGCACATTCTGGCGTCGTCATCAGCGCCGTGAAGGGCGAGGCCGAAAGGTCGAAGGCGTGGTTCTCCAGGCGCCCGCCATCGCCCACCGCGCTGACGGTGGTGAGGTGGCAGGGCGCGACCGAGGCCGTGCCCTGTCGTCGGGAACCCTGCTGGGTGAAGGTGGCGATGAAGCCGGCATCGGCCTCGAGGATCTCCACCAGGTGGCGCACCAGCTTATGGAAGTAGCCGTCACCGATGCGTGTGGTGATCGCTGCGGCCACTCGCGCCACGGCATCCTGCACCCGCTGGGCCTCGTACTGCTCGGTGATGTCGCTGATGAAGCCCTCCAGCACCGTCACCTCGCCCTCGGCGTCGTAGAGCGCCTGGCCCTGCTCCAGCATCCAGCGCCACTGCCCGTCGGCGATGCGTAGCCGATAGACGACCCGAAAGGGGCTGCGAGCGGCGACGCCTTCCTCGACGGCGGAATCCACCTTGGCGCGGTCCAGCGGATGGATCAGCGCCGCGTAACTGACCTCGCGGTTGTGCAGCAGCGCCTCTGGCCGATAGCCGGTCAGCGCCTCGGCGCCCTGGCTCACCACCAGCATGGTCCAGTCGGCGTCGTTCAGGCAGCGGTAGGCCATGCCGGGCAGGTGGTTGAGCAGCGTCTCGAGACGGCGCTCGCTCTCGCGGGCCACCGCCTCGCTCCTCTGCAGCGCCTGGCTGGTCTGGCTGCGCTCTATCTGGGCGCTCGCCTGGGCCGCGGCGATATGCAGGATCTCGGACTCGAGGCCCGCCAGCTGCATGAGGCGATTGTTGAGTACCGCCAGCAGGCCCAGCGGTCGGCCGTCCATGGCGAAGAGGGGGAGGCCCAGATAGCTCTCCGCCCCGAGCCGCTGCAGCAGCTCGTCGTCGGGGAAGCGCCGCTGAACGCCTTCGGGATAGAGGCAGGCCTCCTGGCCCGCCACCGTCTCGCAGGGCGTGCCGGTCAGGTCGTAACTGAGGTTGGGTGCCAGCCCGCCCTGCGACCACACCGCCAGGGTGTGCGCGCGATGATCGTCGCCGACCCGGGCCACCAGCACGTGGTCCACGTCGAGGATCTCCGCCAGCTTCGCCACCAGGGTGACGAAGAAGGTATCGCCGGTGGCGCGGCTCATCCCGTCTGCCAACAGCCGGAAGGCGGCTTCGGCGGTCACGCGGGCTTGCATCGCTTCATCCTTGTTCCAATGGCACTCCAAGCACACGACCACCATAGCATTTCGGCACAGTGTGCAAGGTGAAGCTTACTTCGCCTCCGCGTCGTCCGATTGATGCCTGGGCTGCCATCCAATGGCTCTCTGGCCTATCTGTCAGGCCCCGTGTGATGGCGTTACCGGAATCGTCCATTGGTCTCAGTACGATCTGCCATGTAGGCAGGGATTGCCCCGGCTCCGCTGCCTTACGCCTGGCATATCCATGTTTGGCTATGCTTTTCAATACATTGATTTTATGGGGTTTGATTTAGGGTTTTTCTGTACTTACCGAACGAGTGAGGTATGCCCTCCAACTCCCTCGGTATTGGCCGAGCCGCTGAGGCAGCGATCACACTTGCCGGTCACGTCATGCGGACTCAGGTGAAGATCATGTCGCAAACCACCGGCGCGGCCGAACGGACGCCCTAGACCGAAGCGGCTGCCTTCAAGCCATTCTCCCTCGTGCTGGGGCTCGTCATTGGCCTGGGGGTGTTCTTCCTGCTGCCCGAGTCATTGGCCGTCAACGCCCGTATCGTGGCGGCCATCGCCATGCTGGTGGCCACCTGGTGGATGACCGAGGCCATCCCGATCCCTGCCACCTCGCTGCTGCCACTGGTGCTGTTCCCTTTCTTCGACATCGCCTCGGTGGGGACCACGGCCTCACCCTATGCGCACAGTATCGTCTTCCTGGTGCTGGGCGGGGTGCTGCTCGGCCTGGCGACGCAGCGCTGGAACCTGCATCGACGCTTCGCCCTGCTGACGGTGCTCACCGTGGGCACCAGGCCCGCGCAGATCGTCTTCGGGCTGATGTTCGCCAGCTGGTTTATCACCATGTGGGTCAGCAACACCGCCACCGCGGTGATCATGGTGCCGATCGGAGGCTCCATCATCGCCCTGGTGAAGTCGCTGGGGAATGGTGAGGACACGCCCAAGTTTTCGGCCGCCGTTCTGCTGGGTATCGCCTACGCCATCACCATCGGCTCCATGGCGACACTGATCGGTCAGCCGCCCATGGCGCTGATGCGCGCCTACATGGAAGACACCCATGGCCTGTCCATCGGCTTTGGCCACTGGATGCTGATGGGCGTGCCGTTCTCCGCCACCATGCTGGTCCTGGCGTGGTTCGTGCTGAACAAGATCGTGTTCCGTGCCGAGGTCGAGGACATCAAGGGCGGCAGGCAGATGATCGAGTCCGAGCTCAAGGCCATGGGGCGACTGACCCCGGAAGAAGGGCGGGTGCTGATGGTCTTCGCCGGGGCGGTCTTCTGCTGGGTGTTCCTGCCGCTTATCGCGAGGATTCCTGCGGTGCAGGGCGCGCTGCCGTGGCTCTCCAACATCAACGACACCAGCGTGGCGATCCTGGCCGCGATCCTGATGTTCGTGATTCCGGCCTCCAGGGGGCAGGGCGCGCTGCTGGAGTGGACGGCGACCCGGGACGTCCCCTGGGGCGTACTGATCCTGTTCGGGGGTGGCCTGACCCTGTCAGCGCAGTTCACGGCCACCGGGCTGAGCGTCTGGATTGGCGAGAGCGTCTCGGGCCTGTCGGGGCTCCCGCCGATCATGATCCTGGCCGTCACCGCCATCGTGATCATCCTGCTCACGGAGCTGACCAGCAACACGGCCACGGCGGCGGCCTTCTTCCCGATCATGGGGGCCATTGCCGTCGGGCTGGGTATCGAGCCCTTCCTGATGACCATCGTGGTGACCTTCGCCGTCAGCTGTGCCTTCATGCTGCCGGTGGCGACACCCTCCAACGCCGTCGCCTTCGCCACCGGGGACCTGCCGATCAAGAACATGATCCGTGCCGGCATCTGGCTCAATGTGATCGGCCTGCTGGTGATCATGGTGGCGCTCTACACCATCGTGCCACTGGTCTTTGACGTCTCGTTCTAACCCGATCAGCGCTGCTCTCGACGGCGCCCTTGCGGCGCCGTCTTCCTTCGTTTACCTCCTCTCCCTGTCCCCTTTCCAGAGGGTTCCCCTCACGGACCCTCCAGCTCCCACCATCCGGCCATGGTCTTCCCGCCCCAAGTTTGATGAGATAGGTGCCAGTCACCACGGCCGTCTGAGACGGCCGGCTCATCGCACAGGGAACGGCCATGACCACCTTCGACAGCACCAAGCGCTCGCTGCCCGATGGTGCTCTCGCCCAGTAACCACCGAGGCCCGAAAAAGACAGGGACAGCACCGATGCCGACTTACGGAAATATCCTCCTCAGACAGGACGAGAATGGCGCCTTCACCACCGCCCGGCGGGCGCCGCTGGGCTTCACCGATGGCCGCAACGAGGCCTGGCTTCGGGATCTACTCGCCGGCAACCCGGACTTGCTGCCCATCGAGGAGGTCGATCCCTCCTTCGCCCCGCTGGTGCCGCTGTGTACCGAGCTCTCGACCGAGGCCGGCCCGGTGGATGCGGTCTTCATCAGCCCATCCGGCCGACTGACGCTGGTGGAGTGCAAGCTGTGGCGCAACCCCGAGGCGCGGCGCAAGGTGATCGCCCAGATCCTCGACTACGCCCGGGCCGTCTCCGGCTGGAGCTACGCCGACCTGCAGCGCCGGGTCGCCGCCGCCACCGGGCACAAGGGCAACGTGCCCTTCGAGGCCGCTCGGGAGCTGCAGCCGGACCTCGACGAGGCCGCCTTCGTGGACGCCACCGCCCGCGCCCTGCGCGAGGGGCGCTTCCTGCTGCTGATCGCCGGCGACGGTATCCGCGAGGGCATCACCGGTATGGCGGACCTGATCACCCGCAACGCCGCCCTCGGCTTCAGCTTCGGGCTGGTGGAGGTCGCCCTCTACCAGTTCGGCGAGCAGGGCCTGGTGGTCCAGCCGCGGGTGGTGGCCAGGACCGAGACCCTCGAGCGCACCTTCGTACAACTCCAGGCCAGCGATGGCGGCGCGCTCCAGGAGGTCACAGAGGAGGGAGACGTCGAGGTGGGAGGCGAAGCCCCCTCAATGAGCGACGAACGCGCCTGGTGGGAGCCGCTAACGCGCATCACCTTCGACGACCCGGAGCAGGAGTCGCCGACCTACCGGCCCCGCAACCATGTCCGGGTGGCCATGCCCTATCCGGGGATCTGGCTTACCGCCTACCGTTCGATGGGAGATGGCGTCTGCGGCGTGTTCTTCACCGGGGCAAAGTCGGAGGCCAGGCAGGTGCTCGACCGCCTCAACGAGGAGCGCGAGCAGATCCTCGCCGAGCTCCCGGAAGGCGCCGACAACCGGCGCTCCAGTGGCCAGCCCGGTTACGCCAGCTATGCTCGACTCAGTGACTTCGCCAGCGACGACGAATGCCGTGAGTGGCTGGCGCAGCAGCTCAACCAGTTCGTCAACGCCCTGCGCCCGCGGTTGAAGGCAATGGGCCACTGACGCGGCTTTGAGCCGAGGGAGCGCCTCGATGAATCGGTATCGCACCACAGGATCACAGGGCAGCGCCGAGCCCGGCTCAGGTGGCCGGGTCATGGCCAACAAGCTCGGCATCACCGATCAGGAGAGCCTGGACGAGGCCGAAGCCGAGCTGCTGCTGAAGCTGTACGAGGAGGTATTCGGCTCATTGGCAGAGGATCAGCCGCTTGATACCGCACTGCTCAAGCACTGGCATCAGCGCTGGCTCGGCAGCCTCTACGACTGGGCGGGAGAAGAGCGCCAGGTCAACCTGGAGAAGGATGGCTTCCCCTTCGCCGCCGCGAGACAGCTGCCCTTTCTGCTGCGCGAGCTGGATCAGAAGTGGCTGAGCCGGCTGACGCCTTGCAACGGCATGAGCCGCGAGGAGGCGATAGGCGCCATCGCCCAGGTCCACGTCGAGCTGATCCTGGTGCATCCCTTCAGAGAGGGAAACGGCCGCATAGCCCGTCTACTGGCCGATGCCATGGCCTATCAGGCGGGGCTGGGGCTACTGAATTACGATGACTGGAGAGTGAACAAGGAGGCCTACATCCAGGCCATCCATGCCGGACTCGCCGGCGACTATGCGCCGATGGTGGAGCGGGTCAGGCAAGCGGCAGGGACTTGAAGCGGGACTTGCCGGAGCGAAGACGGGCTTCGATGCCGCGGCTGGCCTCGCCGGTTTCCACGGCGGTAGAGGAGGCGACGCTCTTCAGGAGGGCGTCACGGCTCACGGTACGGCGCTTCTTGGGGGAGCGGGATGTGGTCATGCCTGTCTCTCCTTGCTGATATGCTCATTTTACGCGCATACCGCGCCCCCTGCATCAAACACCTACAGCACCTTGGAGTCACGGTATGGCAGGACCCGAGAACACGGATGTCGAGAAGCCCTTCATCGACCAGCTGGTGGGGCAATGCTGGGAGTTCCTTGCCGGCTCGGTGACGATCCCGCCGTGATCCACCTCGAGAACTTCGGCCAGGTGGTGATGGAGCCGATGCTGCGTGAGCGGCTACATGAGAAAGATCAACCTGTGTGATGGCGCCAGGCTGGAAGAGCACGCCCAACGCACGGGTGTGGCCCATCACGGCATACAGCCAAAGCGGAGATCTACGAGGGAAAACCGTCAGGCAAAGAAAAAGCCGCTGATTTCTCAGCGGCTTTTTGCAATGCGGTGGCGGAGGGGGAGGGATTCGAACCCTCGAAGCCTTTCGACTTACACACTTTCCAGGCGTGCTCCTTCGACCACTCGGACACCCCTCCGCATTGTGGTTCTTACGCCCGGGCAGCTGTGCCTTTCGCGTCAGAACGGCGCATATAATATCGACCTAAGTGCGCGAATGCAAGCGGTTTCCTGGCTGCGGCCAGTGGTGCCCACGGCTCGGGGGCTGCGTAGCGTCCCGGGCTGTGCCGGGGTGCGCCGGTCCGCTATGCTGGGGGCGAATCCACGACAGGGAGAGTCCCATGTCCTTTCGCACCATGTCATTGCCCCCCATGCTTGCCGGCCTGCTGCTGGCACTGCCGATGACCGCCCTGGCCGAGACGCCCAACATCGTGCCCGGGGAGTGGGAATTCACCAGCACCACCTCGGTCTCCGGCGACATGCCGATCCCCGACCAGACCGAGACGACCCGCGAGTGTATCGCCCAGGGCGACCTCGCCGATCCCGACTTCCAGATGATCGAGGAAGAGGAGGGGTGCGAGCTGCTCGAACACAATGTCGGTGTCGATGGCATGGACTACCGCATGGTCTGTGAGGCCGAGGGTGGCCAGGCGGACATCGTCGGCCATATGGACTTCCTCGGCGAGACCACCGAGGGCCGCGTGGAGGTGACCGTCCAGTCGCCGCAGATGGGCGAGATGGAGATGGTCACCGAGGTCGAGGGCCGTCGCATCGGCGACTGCTGACAGCGATCATGCTGGTTGCAACGCAAGACGGCCACCCGTAGGTGGCCGTCTTGCGTTGAGTGGGTTCAATGCCCTTCCGGGGTGGCCTCCATCTCCTGCTCCAGGCGCCTGGCCACGTCGCCGGGAGAGCCGGTGCGACGTGCCAGCAGGTCGTAGGCCACCGGCACCACGAACAGTGTGAACAGGGTGGCGGCGGCCAGGCCACAGAGGATGACGATGCCGATCACCAGGCGGGTCTCGGCGCCGGCGCCACTGGAGATGATCAGCGGCACAGCGCCGGCCATGGTGGTGGCAGCGGTCATCACGATGGGGCGCAGGCGGGTCACCGAAGCCTCCACCAGTGCCTCGTGGAAGGCCATGCCCTGATCGCGCAGCTGGTTGGCAAACTCCACGATCAGGATGCCGTTCTTGGCGGCGAGCCCCACCAGCATCACCAGCCCCACCTGGCTGTAGATGTTCAGCGACTGGCCGGTGACATAGAGCCCCAGCAGGGCGCCGCAGATCGCCAGGGGGACGGTGAGCATGATCACGAAGGGGTGCACGAAGCTCTCGAACTGGCCGGCCAGCACCAGGAACACCACCAGGATTCCCAGCCCCAGCAGGAAGCCAGTGGCGCCGCTCGCCTCCTGGTAATCCCGCGAGGCGCCCTTGACGTCGGTCTGGGCCTCGGGCGGGAGCAGCTCCCGCACCGTCTCCTCAAGATACTCCAGGGCCTCGCCCAGCGGATAGCCGTCGGCCAGGTCCGCCTCGAGGGTGATGGCGCGAACCCGGTTGAAGCGATTCAGTGTGCTGGGGCCGGCGAAGTCGGAGATGCTCACCAGGCTGGCCAGGGGAATCAGCTCCCCGCTGCGCTGTGAGCGCACGCGCAGGCTCTCCAGACTCTGCGGGCTGGGGCGCGCGCCGGGTTCGCCTTCGAGGATGACATCGTACTCCTCGCCGTCGTCGATATAACGGGTCGCGGTGCGCCCGCCCAGCAGGGTCTCCAGGGTGCGGCCGATCTCGGTGACGGTAACGCCCAGTTCGGCGGCCCGCTCGTAGTTGATGTCGACTTCGAGCTGGGGCTGACTCTCCTCGTAGTCGCTGTCCAGGCCGGTCAGGCGAGGGTTGTCCTCGCGAATATGCTCGAACAGGGTGTCGCGCCACTCGGCCAGCTCTTCGTAGGTGCCGCCGCCGAGCACGAACTGCACCGGCTTCTCGACACTCGAGCCGAAACCCTGGCGCATCACCGGGAAGGCGCGAACACCGGGCAGGTCGGCGAGGTTGCGTCGGATCTCGTCCATGATCGCCCACGCCGAGCGCCGCTCGCCCCAGTCGGCCAGGTTGACGATCACGAAGCCGCTGTTGAAGTTCTCGATATTGCCCCAGCCGCGTGGCGCGCGTACCACCACACGGTCGACTTCACCGGTCTCGAGCATCGGCAGCAGCCGTGCCTCGATCTCGTCCATATAGTCGAGCATGTAGTCATAGGTGGCGCCGGGGGGGCCGTTGACCAGTACCCAGAAGTTGCCGCGATCCTCCTGGGGGGTGTACTCGTTGGGCAGCTCGCCATTGAGCCAGACCATGCCGCCGATCACTCCGAGCAACAGCGCCACCACCAGCAGGCGCAGCTTGAGGGCCCGCTCGAGGAGTCGCCGATAGACGCAACGCGAGTGCTCCAGTGCCCACTGCACACCGCGAGCGAGGCGGCTCTCGTGCATGCCCGACTTGAGGATCTTGGACGCCATCATCGGTGTCAGGGTCAGCGCCAGCAGGCTGGAGATAGCCACGGCGGCGGCCAGGGTCAGGGCGAACTCCGAGAACAGTCGGCCGATATCGCCCTCGAGGAAGCTCAGCGGCACGAATACAGCGATCAGCACCAGGGTGGTGGCGATCACCGCGAAGGCGATCTGACGGGTGCCGCGGAAGGATGCTACCAGCGGCGTCTCGCCGTGGTCGTGCATGCGGCGGTGGATGTTCTCCAGCACCACGATGGCATCATCGACGATCAGGCCGATGGCCAGCACCAGCGCCAGCAGGGTCAGCAGATTGATAGTGAAGCCCATTGCCGCCAGGGCGCCGAAGGCGCCGATCAGGGCGATGGGCACGGTGACCGCGGGGATCAGAGTGGTGCGCAGGTTGCCCAGGAACAGGAAGATCGCCACCACCACCAGGCCCATGGCGATGAACAGGGTCTGCACCACCTGGGAGATGGCCCCCTCGACGAATACCGAGGAGTCGAAGTTCAGCGCCAGCGTCATGCCCTCGGGGAGTCCCGGCTGCTGCCGCGCCATTTCGGCCTGCACCTCCCGGGAGATCTCCAGCACGTTGGCGGTGGACTGCTTGACCATGCCCAGGCCCACCATGGGGGTGCCATTGCCGCGGAAGATGGTGCGCTCCTCCACGGCGCCGATCTCCACCCGGGAGATATCGCCCAGGCGTACCAGGTAGCCGTCGTCGGCCTCGTCCAGCACCAGGCTGCGGAAGTCCTCGGGCGTGGCGAAGCCGCGCGGCAGGCGCACGATGAACTGGCGCTCGCTGGATTCGATGGAGCCACCGGGAAGCTCGACGTTGTCGGCGCGCAGGGCGTCCTCGACGTCGCCGGCGGTGAGGCCGCGGGCCGCCATGGCATCGGCGTCGAGCCATACGCGCATGGCGTATTCTCGGCCGCCGCCGATGATCACCCGCGACACGCCGGGCTGGATCGAGAAGCGATCGACCAGGTAGCGGTTGGCGTAGTCGGTGAGCTCGGCCATGGTGTAGCCCTCGCCGGAGAGCGACAGCCAGATCACCACCTCGGAGCTGGAGTCGGCCTTCTCGACCTCGGGCGGGTCGGCCTCATCGGGCAGGTTGCCGGCGGCGTCGGAGATGCGGTCGCGGATATCGTTGGCCGCCGAGTCGATGTCCTGGTCGAGACCGAACTCGATATTGATGCTGGAGCGTCCGTCCTGGCTGGAGGAGGAGATCACCTGGATGCCGGAGACGCCGGCGATGCGATCCTCGAGCACCTGGGTGATGCGGGTCTCCACCACGCTGGCCGAGGCGCCCGGATAACGGGTATCGACACTGACGATGGGCGGGTCGATGGAGGGATACTCCTGCAGCGGCAGGCGCTGCAGGGCGAGCAGGCCGAAGGCCACGATCAGGGCGGCCAGCACGGTAGCCAGCACCGGCCGCTGGACGGAGATATCGGAGAGGCGCATCAGCCGTTGGCCCCTGCATCGTCACGGTCCTGGCGCAGCAGCTCGGGGACGCTGGTGCTCTCGTCGAGAATGCCCAGCAGGCGAGTCGGCTGGCCGTCGCGCACGCGCTCGGTGCCATGGGCCACCACCAGCTGGCCCGCATCCAGCCCGTCGAGGACCTCTACCTCGCCCTGTCGACGGGCGCCGATAGTGATTTCGCGGCGTGTCACCCGGTGCTCGTCACTCGGCTCGAGGGTGAGCACGAACTGGCGGCGTCCCTGGGGAATCAGCGCCGACTCGGGAATCACCATGGCCTGGCGGGCCTCGCGCTCGACCGCCACGTTCATCAGCATGCCGGGACGCAGCTGGCCGTCGGGATTGTCGATCTGTGCCCGCACGGTGATGCTGCGGCTGACCGGATCAACGCGGGTGCCGATGGTGTCGATCTCCCCCTGGAACGCGGTGTCGGGATAGGCGGCACTGGTGGCGCGCAGTGCCAGGCCCGGCGTGATCTCGCCAAGGGCCCGTTCCGGCAGGGTGAAGTCGAGCTTCATCACGTCGAGCTTGTCGAGGGTGACGAGCTCGGCGCCAGGGGTGACCAGGGTACCCACGCTGACGTTGCGAAATCCCACTCGGCCGTCAAAGGGGGCGTGGATGCGGTAGTCGGCCAGCCGCGCTTCCAGGGCCTGGATCTCGGCCTCGACCTGGCGAAGTCGCGCCTGGGCATCCTCCAGGTCACCCCGCGGTGCCAGGTTGCGTTCCTGCAACTGGCTAAGGCGATTGACGGCGTTGCGGCGCTCCTCGCGCAGGGCCTGGGCGGCCCGCAGGTCGGCCTGGGCCTCGTCATCGGCGAGGCGGACCAGCAGCTGCCCTGCCTCGACGCTGTCACCATCCCGGAAGTTCAGCTCGCGCACCACGTCGGTCACCGTAGCCGAGAGTGTCACGCTCTCGTCGGCGCGCAGGGTGCCCAGCGAAGCCAGTGGATCGGACCAGGGAGCCAGGCGCACCTCGGCGGCGATCACTGCGGTGGGCTGCTGGGCCTGGAGTGGCATGGCCACCACCAGCAGCAGGCCCAGCAGCAGCGGCAGGAGTCTTGGGACGTGGCGTAGGGGCATGGGAGCAGTCTTGTCGGTGGACGGTGGCTGGCGGTGTTCGCGCGATACTTGTACAGCGTAAACGGGGGCGGGCCGGGAGAGTGTGGCAATAATTCACAAGCCGGTATGCCGCCACTACTCCTACAATGTACAAGGCTTGTATATGTTTTGCCACCCTCGGCCTGGCCTGGCGTGACTGCTAGAATGCGCGCCTCGCCGTTGGCGATACAGGCAATAGCCGGGAGGGCTTGAGGGTGACATACGATGTGGTGGTGATCGGCGCCGGTGCCGCCGGCCTGATGTGCGCACTTACCGCCGGATATGCGGGGCGACGGGTGCTGGTGGTGGACCATGCCAACAGGGCTGGCAAGAAGATCCTGATGTCCGGTGGCGGGCGCTGCAATTTCACCAACCTCAACTCCACGCCGGCCAATTTCTTCTCCGCCAATCCCCACTTCTGCATCTCGGCACTGAAGCGCTACCGGCCCGAGCACTTTGTCGAGCTGGTGGAGCGCCACGCCGTCGAGTACGTGGAGAAGGCCCCGGGGCAGCTGTTCTGCGCCGATTCCAGCAAGGAGATCGTGCGCGTGCTGCTCACCGAGTGCGAGTGGGCCGGAGTGGAGATTCGCCTGAAGACGCGTATCGACGCGGTGGAGCGGCGGGGGGAGGGCGTCCGTCTGGCGACGTCCGCGGGCACGCTCGATGCCGGTGCCCTGGTGGTGGCCAGCGGTGGCCTGTCGATTCCCAGCATGGGGGCCAGCGGCTTCGGCTACGAGATCGCCCGCCAGTTCGGCCTGGCGGTGACCGACACGCGCCCTGCGCTGGTGCCCTTTACCCTGACCTCACACTGGAAGGCGCGCGCCGAGGCGCTGGCCGGGGTGAGCTGCGAGGTGGAGGCCAGTTGCCGGGGTGGGCGTTACCGTGAGCCGATGCTGTTCACCCATCGCGGCCTCTCCGGTCCGTCCATGCTACAGGTCTCGAGTCACTGGCAACCCGGCGACGAGATCGTCATCGATCTGCTCCCCGGTGAAGATGCCTTCGCGGCGCTGTGCACCGCCCGCGACGCGACTCCGAAGCGGCGCCTCTCCACCTGGCTGGGTGAGCGCCTGCCGAAACGGCTGGCCCAGGCGCTGGTGGAGTGGCAGGGCGACGACGGGGTGCTGGCGGAGTGCGGCAACGCTCGCCTGCAAGCCTGGGCCGAGGCGCTGAACCGCTGGCGGATCAAGCCTGCCGGCACCGAGGGGTGGCGCACCGCGGAGGTGACACTGGGCGGGGTCGATACCCGTGCCATTTCGTCCCGGGACTTCGCGGTGGCGGGGCTGCCCCAGCTGCGTTTCATCGGCGAGGTGCTGGATGTGACCGGGGAACTGGGGGGCCACAATTTCCAGTGGGCGTGGGCCAGCGGGGTGGCCTGCGGCCAGAGCCTGTAGCCTATGCCCGGCATAGGCAGGCCCGAAAGTAGGCGGTGCTCAGCTCAGTCGCTGGGCAACTTCTTCCCATAACTGATGGTAGGCCTGGGCGGCGGCGGTGCGCGGCGCGAAACTGCGTAGTGGGGCGCGTTCGAGCCCCATGCGCTCGACCACACTGGCGCTTGGGATGGTATGCGAGAGACGCAGCGGCCAGCGCTCCGGCAGCGAGTCGATGATCTCGCGGTGCAGGGTGCGGCGGCGGTCGGCCAGGGTGATGAAGGGCCATACCGGGCAGGGAATATCACGCTCGTCGAGGAAGTCACGCAGCTGCTCCAGGGTGCGTAGCGACAGCACCGTGGGCACGATGGGCACCAGCAGCGCATCGACGCTGGCGAAGACGCTCTCGGAGAGGGTCGAGAGACTGGGCGGGCAGTCCAGGATCACCAGGTCGTAGTCATCGCGGATCGGCTTGAGGATGCGCCGGAGCTGGTTGTCGTGCCGTTCGGCGAGCAGGTGGTCCAGTTCGCGTGAGGCCAGCGCCGCCGGCAACAGGTCGAGGTTCTCGACCTGGGTGGCGCGGATCACCTTGTCGTAGGCGGCCTTGCCCTTGACCAGCCGGGCGACCCCGCCGCGCACCTTGGGTTTGGCGCGCAGATAGAAGGTGGTGGCCGCCTGGGGGTCGAGGTCCCAGAGCAGTACACGCTGACCGGCGGCGGCCGCCTCGGCGGCCAGGTTGACCGCCGAGGCGGTCTTGCCGACGCCGCCCTTGATGCTGTAGAGGGCCAGCATGCGCAAGACGCATCTCCTGTGTCAGTAAGGCGAATAGTGATTCTATCAGGCCGCCGCCGCCCCCATATGACAGAAGTATGACGGCTGGGTGTCACGCCAGATAGCGGCCGCCGGCAGCGATGGCGCTGGTCAACATGCCGAGGATCAGGTTGAGGCCCACCAGGCGGCGGATACTGGCCAGCTGCTGGCCACCTTCCGGCCAGGCCTCGGTGTCCACCGCCCGTTGCAGGCGCTGCCAGGGCACGAACCACAGGTGAAGATAGATGGCCATCATGGCCAGGCCCAGCGCCAGCATCAGGTGGATATGCCAGCGTGCTCCGGCCATGCCGCCGAACACCGCGAAGAGCATCCACAGTCCGGTGGCCAGCAGGACTGCCACGGCGGCCCACACCCAGGGGAAGAAGCGCGCGAATACGCCACGCCACAGGGTCAGCCGAGCGGGTGGCTCCAGCTGGCTGGCGGCCACCGGGCGCAGCACGACCCAGGCGAAGAACATGCCGCCGACCCAGATCACGGCGGCGAGAACGTGCAGGGTGATGGCGAGCGTCATGGGTGGCTCCTCGGGCAGAATCGGGTGGCGGTGACGGGCTGTGCTGCTGTTGGCACCTTACCCCAGCCCGGCCTCCCTGCCCAGGCGTGCAGGAGCTTGCGCTGGCGGTGGCCGGCACCCCGCGGCATCATGGGAATCGTTTGGCTGGCAATGAGGCCGTGATGAAGAGAGTGTTGTTGGTAGCGCTGCTGGCGCTGGCGGGCCTCTCCTGGTTCGAGGGAACGCTGGATTGGCGTGGCGGCGGTGATCCTCCTGCCGTGGAGCAGCAGCTGCCGGGGCAGGCGCAGATCGACGCGACCCTGCGGCTGATCGAGCGCGGCGGCCCCTTCCCGCACTCCCAGGACGGCACCACCTTCTTCAACCGCGAGGGGCGGTTGCCGCAGGAACAACGGGGCTACTATCGCGAGTACACCGTGGAGACGCCGGGGCTGTCCCACCGTGGGGCTCGCCGCATCGTGACCGGTGGCCAGCCACCCGAGGTCTTCTACTACACCAATGACCATTACGATTCGTTCCGGGTACTGGAGGATCGACGTTGACCGCCCCGCTGACCTCGCTGGAAGCCCTGGCTCGCTACCTGGAAGATCCGGCCCATGCCGGGGTGTATGGCCTCGAGGCGTCGCATGCCGCGGGGCTGGACGAGGAGACGGCCGGCACGGTGGGGCTCGACTGGCGTCGCCTGGCGTCGGCGCCGTTCTGGAGCCGCGAGGCGCTGCTCGATGGTCTGGCCGAGAGCCTGGCGTTTCCCGATTACTTCGGGCGCAACTGGGATGCCGCCTGGGACTGCCTGACGGAGCTGGAGTGGGAGACGGGGAGGGCCCGGGTGGTGGTGGTGCCGGTCGCTGCTGTCGATGTAGCCGCCATGGTCGCCTTCCTGGAGTTGATGCAGGATGCCGCCGAGCACTGGGCGTCCCGCGGGCATGCACTGGCCACGTTGCTTCTCTGGGAGGGGGAGGCTCCGTCCTGGGCCCTGGAGTTGCCGGCGCTGCCCCGGGAGGCGGTCGGGTAGCCCGGGGTTCAGCGCAGCATGCGCCGGACTCGGTTGACTACCAGGGCTCCGGCGGTGGCGCGGCGGCCGAGACGCAGCAAGCGTCCCGGATGCCGGCCGAGTCGAAACAGCAGCAACCCTCCCGCGGCATAGAGCGGCGCCTTGAAGCGCATCAGGGTGCGCCAGCCGTCATCGATGGGCCGGGTCGCGCTTCGCCAGCGGCTCGCCGCGACCAGGATATCCACGCGCTGCTGCTCGATTTGCGCCTCCAGTTCCGCCTTGGTGACGGTGCGGGAGGGGCGGTTAGTCGTCATGTCGACTCTCCCGACGATCCTGTTCGACCAGGTCGCGGTCGGTGGCGAGGTGCTTCAGGGTGCTGGCCAGCAGGGTGCGCCGGCGCGCCAGCTGCATGACCCGCAGGCAGAGCAGTACACCGCCACCGAGCAGCACTCCGGCGCTCACGCCGATGGCAGTCAGCCGGTAGCTATCCCAGAAGGCCACGATCACCAGGGTAGTGAGTACCGCGATGCCAAGCAGCAGCAGTATCATTGCCAGCCCGGCAAGCAGCAGCATGCCAACCAGGCGAGCGCGTTCCTCTTCCAGCTCCAGCACGGCGAGACGCAGGCGCGTCTCGCCGGTTGCCAGCAGGCTGCCCAACAAGCGCCTGCCGGCAGTGAAAACCCGCTGAGCCGGTCCCTGGCTGGATGCCATCAGCGACGCCCGATAAGCATGCCGATCACGACCCCTACACCGGCGCCGATGCCGATGCTGGTCCAGGGGTTGTCGCGGACGTAGCGATCGCAGGCATCCACCTGGTGGTCGAGAGTCTCACGGGCTTCCCCGTAGAGGCGCTCGCCGCGAGACTCGAGACGCTCGCGGGTTTCCTTGAGACGCTTCTCGGCTCGTGAACGCAGCTCCTTGATATTGCTGCGTGAGTCGTCGGCGGTGGCGCTGACCAGCTCCTCGATGGTCTGGCTGAGGTGCTGCAGGTCTTCCTTGAGCTGCTCGGTGGATTCTTGGGTGCGATTGGCCATGTGAGTCTTCCTGTGACAGTGGGTGACAGGCCCAGCATAGCAGCCGGGGCGCGGCTTGACAGTGCCCCGGCGGCGGATGATTGACGCCGGTCAGGGCTAGCGCAGCAGACCGCTGCTGGGTGAGAACAGCGGGTTGAGGCTGAAGCCCAGGCTTAGGCGCTGTGTGTTCTGGTCGTAGTCGATCAGGCTCTCGCCGTAGCCGTGGTAATACTGCACGTGGGCGCGCACCTTGCTGTCGAAGAGTGGCCAGGAGTAGTCGAACTGGCCCCCCATGTGTCCCGCCCCGGGGTTGCCGCGCACCATCAGGCTGAGCTCGTTGTCGCCGAAGCGCCGGGCCAGCGTGATATCACCGTAGCCCATGTAGCGCTCGATATCGGGGTTGTCGTCATCGCCGGTGGTCTCCGGCAGACGGTAGTGGGGGGCCAGGCTCACCGCCCAGTCGCCACGCTGGAAGATCGTTTCCAGGTAGAGGCGGTTCCAGCTGCGCGACAGCTCGTTGGAGCGGCCATTGGACTGATGATTGATGGCCACACGGTTGCGTATATTGGCCCAGCCAAGTACCTGCCAGTCGTTGTCGACGCTGAGAAACACCTCGGGCTCATAGTTGGTTTCGCGGAACGGCGATGAGTCGTCGGTGTTATAGGCCTGCCACCAGCTGCGCTGGGTGTAGGCAAAGTAGAGGTCACCGGTATCGCCGAACAGCCCTTCGGCAAGGGCTACCTTGGCGCTGAACTGAAATTTCAGCTCGCTGCGCTCCATCCCGTCATCACCGGTCAGGCTCGCATAGGCCTCATGGTTGGGTTTGCGGTTGTAGGTCAGCGGGAACAGGTAATTACGCCGATAGGCGGTGATGGCATAGGGATTGCGGTTCGAGGCCTGTTCGAGCTGGCGCCGGCCGGCGGCCTCGGCCACGGCAACGTCACCTGGGGCGAGCTGCTGCTCAGAGGGCCAGGCGAACTCCCCGGCATCCGGCATGGCATCGGCTGGCTGGGCATCCATGGCGTCGAGCCTGGCTTTTACCGCGGCAGCTTCGGTGTGCAGCTGGGCAAGGCGCGCCTCCAGCTCGGCGCGGCTGGCTGCGTCCGGTGCCGCCTGAGCCGTGCCGACGATCAATAGAGCTTGTGAGGCGAGGACAGCGGTGCGAATCGGCAGGCGCATGGTGGTTTCCAGGGCAGAGAGGGCTGGATGATCGTTCTACCACGCCCGGAAGACAAGTCAACCGCCGGAGAGAATCACGATTGCCTTGCGGATGATGGGGGCACAGAATCGACAGCCAGGAAAACGCGACGGGAGAGGGGCGTGAGGACGGCAACAGCGGGAAGTGCCAGGCAGGGCAGAGGATATGCAGCGGTCTGCTGGCGGCTGCGATGGGTTCTGCTGGGGTGGATACTGCTGGCCATGGCGTGGCCGGCCCTGGCCCAGCAGGAGCCACTGCCCGAACGTGTCGCCGTGGAGGAGCGCCTGACCGCTCTGGAGGAGGGCGCCGGCGAGACTGGCCCCTCCGATGCTGAGCAGGCCACCATCGAGCTTCTCGACGCGACACTCGCCGACCTCGATGCCCTGGCTGAGCTCGAGCAGCGTCGTGAGGCTCTCGAGAACCGTGTGGAGCAGGCCCCCCAGGAGCTGCTGCGCCTGGAGCGCGAACTGGAGAGCGAGGAGGCGGCGGCCACCCGTGTCTCCGCCGCTGAACTGGATGAACTGAGCCTGGACGAACTGGAGACCCGCCAGCAGGAAGCGGTGGTGGAACTGCAGCGCCTCCAGGATCGCCTCGCCGAGGTCAATGCGCAGCTGCTTACCGCCCAGACCCTGCCGGAACGCGCCCAGAAGTCTATCGCCGACGCCATGCAACGGGTGGAACAGGCGCGACGCGACCTCGACGAACTGGATGTCAACGATGTCGCCGCGGACGATCCCAGGCGCTGGCAGCGCCAGGTGGCCCGGGCCCTGGCCGAGGCGCGGCTGCTCTATCACCAGCGCGAGCTGGGTACCAATACCCGCATGCGCGAGCTGGACCAGCGACGCCAGGAGCTGTTGACGCGGCAGCAGGCGCGTCAGGAGGCGGAGCTTGCGCTGCTGCAGAATGTCATCGAACGCAAGCGGAGACTGGCCTCCGAACAGGCTATCGCCGATGCGGTCCGGGATGATCCGCTGCTGGAGGAGGGGCATCCGGTGCTGGTGAGTGCCCAGCAGGTCAACCGCACCCTCAGACAGGAACTGCTGCGTGCCAACGATCGCAGTAACGTCCTGGTGCGCGAGAGTCTCATGGTACGCAGCAAGCTCGATCAGGTGCGCCAGCTGGAGCGCAGCCTCAACGAGCAGATCGAGGCGATTCGCGGTTCGACCCTGCTGGCGCGCATCCTGCGGGAGCAGCGCCGTGCGCTGCCCCAGGTGGAGTCGCAGCGCGACCTGCAGGACGAGATCGCCGATCTGCGGTTGCGCCAGTTCGACCTGGCGCGCCAGCGCGACCAGTTGCGCGAGGGGGAGCGCATGGCCAACCAGCGCCTGGCGGAGGCGGGAGTGGAGAGCAACGCGGAGCTGGTCGACTCTCTGCAGCGCCTCTATCAGTCCCGTCGCGAACTGGTCGACCGGCTAGAGCAGACCTATGGCAGCCTGCTCAGCTCGGCCATCGAGCTGCAGCTAAACCAACAGCAGTTGCTGGAGACCTCTCGCGGGCTGCGTAGCACCATCGATGAGCAACTGTTCTGGGTCGCCAATACGCGCCCGCTGGGTCTGGCTTGGGTTCGCCAGCTTCCCGACAACCTCGCTCTGGAGTGGCGTGAAGGGGAGTGGCGCCAGGTGCTGCCCACCACCTGGAACCTGCCGTCGGCGGGGGCCCTGGCGGGATTGCCGCTGTTGCTGCTGGCGACCTTTTTGCTGTGGAGACGTCGGCGCCTCCAGACGCGTCTCGCCCGTCTGCATGAGCAGATAGGGCGCCTGCGCAGCGATAGCCAGCTGCATACACCGCTGGCGATACTCCTCAATGCGCTGCTGGCGGCACCGGGCCCGCTGCTGCTGGCGGCGGCCAGCCTGGCACTGCTCGCTGGCGGCGATGCCATCGCCGATGCGCTGGGCATGGCCGGGGTGCAGCTCTCCCTGGCGTGGGGCGTGGTGGCATGGTCGCGCCGCCTGCTGGCGACAGATGGCGTGACCACCCAGCACTTCCATTGGCCGGAGGACTATGTGGCGCGCCTGCGTCGGCTGCTGGGCTGGCTGGGACTTGCCCTGATACCGGTGCTCGGCATCGCGATCCTGGCCCGGGAATCCGAGTTCGGGCTGAGCCAGCGTCCGTTGGCGCTGAGCCTGCTGCTGCTCGGCTTGCTGGCCATGAGTGTGTTGCTGGCCAGGCTGATCCTCTCCCATGTGCCGTTCTTCGGGGTCAAGCTGTTTCGTCTGGCGCTGGGCCTGACGATGGCGTGTGTGCCACTGGTGCTGGTCGGGCTGATTGTCAGCGGGTTCGAGTATACCGCCCTGAGCCTGGTCGGCCGCTTTGTGATCACGCTCTACCTGCTGGGGCTTTGGATCCTGGTGGAGGCATCGGTGGTGCGGGGCCTGGCCGTGGCAGCGCGGCGGCTGGCGTTCCGGCGTGCCCTGGCAAGGCGCCGCGCCGAAGGCAAGGAGGGCGCCGACGGTGGGCCGGAGGTCGTCGAGGAGCCTCCGCTGGACATGGAGCAGATCAACCAGCAGTCGCTGCGTCTCTCCAAGCTGATCCTGCTGATCGGCTTCGTGCTGCTTTTCTATCTGGTATGGGCAGACCTGCTCACCGTGCTGGGCTATCTGGAGGAGGTGGCGCTCTGGGGGGGCGAGGGAGATGACCTGGTTACCGATGCCCTGTCGGTGGCCGACCTGTTCATGGCACTGCTGATCATCGCCCTGACCCTGATGCTGGCGCGCAATCTGCCGGGCCTGCTGGAGGTCAGTGTGCTGTCCCGCCTGGAGTTGAAGCAGGGCAGCGCCTACGCCATCACCTCGCTGCTCTCCTACACCATCGTCGGCACCGGCCTGGTGGCGTCGCTGGGCACCCTGGGGGTCTCCTGGGACAAGTTGCAGTGGCTGGTGGCGGCGCTGGGTGTCGGCCTTGGCTTCGGCCTGCAGGAGATCTTCGCCAACTTCGTCTCGGGGCTGATCATCCTCTTCGAGCGACCGGTGCGTATCGGCGACACCGTGACCCTGGGCAACCTTACCGGCACGGTGAGCCGCATCCGCATCCGCGCCACCACGGTGACCGACTTCGACCGCAAGGAGATCATCATCCCCAACAAGACCTTCGTCACCGACCAGCTGATCAACTGGTCGCTGTCGGACACCGTCACCCGGGTGGTGCTGACCTATGGCGTGGCCTACGGCTCGGATCATCGCCTGGTACACCGCCTCCTGCGCCAGGCCGCCGACGAGAATGCCCGGGTACTGGCGGACCCCGAGCCCCAGGTGTTCTTCATGAACTACGGTGACAGTACCCTCGATTTCGAGTTGCGCATCTTCGTCAACAGCCTCGGCGATCGGCTCTTCGCCACCGACGAGATCAACTGCCGGGTCGGCGAGCTGTTTGCCGATCATGGTATCGAGATCGCCTTCAACCAGCTCGATGTCCGGCTGCATCGCGCCAGCGACGGGCTGGAGCGCCGGGTGGAGAGGCGCAGCGCCGAAGCGCTGGTGGAGCCCCATCCAGCGCCGGGTGCCCAGGGAGATCCGGGGGATATCGAGACCGGGGATGCCGATGGCGGAGAGGCGGGAGGCGACGGGCGCTGAACAGGCGCCCCTGGGGGTCAGCGCCGCACGGCGTGGAGCAGGAACTCGCGGTTGCCGTCGCCACCCAGCAGCGGGCTCTCCTGCCAGTGGCGGACCTCCAGGCCCACTTCAGCACAGCAGTCGCGGATGCGCGCCTCCACTTCGGCGTAGCGGCCAGCATCGGTGACCAGTCCTCGGGCGTTGACCCCACCGGGGCCCACCTCGAACTGGGGCTTGACCAGGCTGGCCAGCTGGCCACCTGCGGGTAGCAGTGCGGCCAGCTGGGGCAGGATCAGCATCTGGGAGATGAAGGAGACGTCCATCACCGCCAGCTCCGGTCCGGTGGCGCCCTGCGCCGCGAAGGCCGTCTCGAGGCGGGTATCGTCGGCCATGGCCCGGGCGTTGAGCCCCTCCAGGCAGGTCACCCGGGGATCTGCGCGCAGCTCGGGGTCGAGCTGGTCATGGCCCACCTCCACGCCGACCACATGGCGGGCACCGAAGCGCAAGGCGCAATCGGTGAAGCCGCCGGTGGACTGGCCCACGTCGAGTACCAGCCGGTCCATCAGCTCAAGGCCTAGCGTCTCGATCAGCGCCTCGAGCTTGAGTCCCGCCCGGGAGACGTAGCGCTCCTCGGGGTCCTCTTCGACAATCAGCCGGGTATCGTCGGGGAGCTTCTCTCCGGGCTTGGTCAGAACCCGGCCGCCTTCGGCCAGGGCAACTCGCCCATGACGAATCAGCCGCTGGGCGCGGGTGCGGGAGCGGGCCAGCCCCTGTTGCAGCAGGAGCTGGTCTAGCCTGGGCATGTGACGTAAGCCTCCAGGATCAGGGGCCCTCGTCGGCCTGCAGGTCGGTAGGAGGGATGCGGTCTGCGCCCCAGCTGCGGTGGATATGGCCGATCACCCGATCGAGCTCCTCCTGGGTGATCTGGGCCAGTTCGCCGCGCTCCAGGGGATCGTAGTGGAAGATGTAGAGTCGCGAAGCGAACTGCTCGAATGGCAGCGACGCCTCTCCTGCTCGCTCGCCGTGGCCGGCGGTGCTGACCTTGATGCCATCACCCCAGTCCTGGCCGCTGTCGTTGTTGGGGTTGAAGAAGTAGACCCGCATCACGTCGGAGGGATCGAGGTTGACTCGGAGCACGGTGATGGCGTGCCAGCCGATGAAGCGTGCCGCGCTGTCGGTGACCGCGATGCCCGCGGGCTGGGGATGGATCAGCGGCTGGTTGCCGTTGTAGTAGGGGTGGTAGCTGGCATAGAAGTGGCGCAGGAAGGTATCCAGCTCATGCAGCTGGCCGCTGGCCACGTCGACGTTGATGCGAAAGCCTCGCCCGGACCACCAGCCGTGGAACTCGGGATTGACCCAGCGGTGCGGGTCGCCTTCGCGGCCGATGCAGCGTCGCCCCATCTCGGCGTAGATACGGTCGAGGTGGGGTACCACGATCAGCGACACCGGGTCGAGGTCCATGGGCAGACTCTGGGCCACCCCCGAGAGGCTGGCCATGGAGGAGATCGGCTGGCCCTCGAAGTGCATGATGATCTCGTCGTCACGCGCCGCCCAGGCCACCATCTGCAGCAGGTAGTCCGGGTCGTTGTAGGCCCACATGGAGAGCGCCCGGGCCGACTGGCAGGTGGGGTTGTTGCCCTGGCCCACACCCAGTGGCTGGCCGAGCATGCACAGCACCCCTTCGAGCAGCCTGGCTCGCGGCGAGATCGCCTCGCCGAAGGCCAGGTTGAGCCGTGACTGTGACCATTCGGAGAGCGTCAGGCTCAACTGGCGCCACATGGCCGGGGCCACCGGGGGCTGGTAGAGGATGCCGCGTTCGAGGGTCAGGGCCAGGCCGTAGGCGGCCTGGGGAGTGGCCGGGTGCACGCCGCCGCGGATCAGCGCCGAGACCAGCTCGCGATAGCACAGCAGGCAGTCGCGGCCGGTGGCGGAGAGGCCCAGTGCCTCGGCCAGCAGGTGGTCACCGTGATCCAGCAGGTGGCGCAGCAGCACGCTGTGATAGGGCGATACCAGGCCGGTATCATGCATCGCCCGGGCGAAACCGGTGGCCTCGCCCTGCAGGGCGGCGGTGTCCATGCTGGCGAGCCGCTCGCGGTAGACCTCGATGCCCGGATCCTCGCGGCAGGCCCAGGTAGGGCCGAACAGCGAACTGACCAGGCGGTCGGCGCCCTGGCCGCTGGCGCCGAGATCGATATCCGGGTTGGTCTGGCACAGCGCGATCTGGGTGATCATCTGCTTGACCGGCTCCACCTGGATGGGCCGCTGCTGCAGGATGCGCCAGATCTCCTCGATCAGGCTGTCGACGATATGTTCGTAGCCGATGCGTTCGGCCAGGTGACGGAACAGATGGCGGGGGATATTGGCCAGGCGCCCCTGGGTCTCCCGTTCGGCCTCGCTGGGCGCGCCGAACAGCAGCCACAGGTTGATGGCCATCACCTGGGTCAGATAGTGGTGTGCCTGCTCGGCGGAGATCATGGGGTGAAGGTACTCCCCCTTGGCCACCGCCAGCAGGCGTAGCTCGCTCAGCGCCTCGATGACCACCGTGTTGGGGTCGGCGCTCTTCAGTGCGTGGGTGGTCAACGTGGGCAGCAGGTACTGGGGGGTCTCCCAGTCGGAGCCGGCGAAGATGCCGGCCTGCTCGAGGGTCTGGGCGCGGGCCTCGATGGCCGCGGCACCCCCTTCCTGAAGGAGCACCCGGCGGGCCGTATCCAGCACCCGCGGCAGTTTACCGGGCTTGGCGAAGTCGCGCGCGCCATCGAGCAGGGCGGTCGCTTCGTCGAGCTTTTCCAGCAGGCCGCGCAGCTTGGCATCGTCGGGTGGCGACTCACCGCCACCCGGATGTTTCTCATCTTGCGTCGTCACGCTGAATCCTTGTCGTCCGGCTGTCATGTCTTACATGACGCCTAGGTCACGCGAAGAAATCAAGCTCAGACATAGAAATCAAGATCTTCCATATGCTTGAGCAGTTCCTTCATGCGCGCCGCCTCGTCGCCCTTGAAGTAGATCAACCCCCAGTGGGTGCCGAAGGCCGTGCGCTTGGTGACGGTCTCCTCAATGGGCGCGGTGAGCTCGTGGGATTCGAAGTAGGGGTCGTCCTCGACCTCTTCGGGAATCTCCAGCTTGCTGACCACGCGGCGGCGCGGATAGACCCCGAAGCAGCCGGCGTAGCCGTCGGCGTCCACCACTTCCTTGGGGAAGAAGGCCTTGACCTCCTCGGTGGTGGCCTTGGGGTCGAACACCAGCATGCTGGCCTGGTAGGCATTGAAGCCGTAGACCCGCTCGAGCAGCTCGAAGACCTTGAAGCCCGGCGGACGATAGGCCACCTCGCCGAAGTACATCTCGCCGTCGTTGGTGACGAAGTACTCGGGGTGGATCAGGCCGAACTCGATATCGAAGGCCTTGATCAGCTTCTCGATCTGGGCCTTGATCTGCGGGCGGTACTTCTCGAGCTCCGGGGAGGCCGGGACGAACACCGAATAGCCCAGGGTCACGTACTCGGAGATGTTGAGGAAGACGATCTTGCCATCGTGGATCCACGCCTCGACCGCGAACTCCCAGCCGTCCAGATGCGACTCCATCAGCACCGGGAACTCCTCGTCCGGGATGGTATCGACCTCGTCAGGAGTACGGATCACCCGGTGGCCCAGGCAGCCGGCCTTGTCGAAGGCCTTGAGGTGGATGGGGTCATTGGGGTCGCCATCGAGCTTGAGCAGGGTCTGGTTGACCCGCTTCAGGAAGCGGATGACGTCCTCCTTGTCGTGGGCCTCCTCGAAGATGCCCACGCGAATGCCGCCCAGCTGGGCGCGGCGCTTCATCAGCGCCTTGTCGCGCAGCAGCAGCGACTGGCCATAGAGGCGCGGGTTGTCGAGCAGCACCGAGTTGATGGCGCCGGCCCACTCCACGGTCTCCTCGAACATGGGGATGGCGACGTCCACGCCCATCTCCTTGAGCGTCTCGGCGATCTCCATGGAGCGGTCGTTCAAGCGTTCGAAGTTCCACGGCACGTAGGGGATGTCATGCTTCTGGCAATACTCCTCTGCCCAGTCCGGCGCCACGACGACGTAGCGTCGGTCGAAGTTCTCGGCGGCTTCGACGGCGTTCAGGCTCCAGCCCAGCAGAGCGATATAGCCCTTGTTCGGATCCTTTTTCATGGGGCGCCTCCTGTGTTCGGCGATGAGCAAGCCTCCCTGACGTATCGTGCAGAGATAATGGCGTAAGGAAGGGTTGTCCTCACTCTACAGCACTCAGCGTTGGTCGACATCCCGGATTGTGTCGACGCGCCTCCTTGCTTGCCACCGGCGGCGCTGTTATAGTGCCGCCGCACTCGGCAAGACGTTGATCGCAAACGTTACATCTGCCGGGTTGGCATCATCGAGATGTCATGCTGTGGTGGCCCCGTCGGTCCTCCCGCAACGCTAGACCGCAAACCCCGCCAGGCCCGGAAGGGAGCAACGGTAGTGGTGGACGCGTGTGCCGGGATGTGGCTGTCGGGGCCGCCTCCATTTTAAGCGCCGGCTCCCCATCGTTCGCCTTTATCCCCCCCTGGTCCGCTTTCACCTGCTGCTTCTTCGCGGCTGATGCCCTCTGTCCGTGACCCATGTCCCCTGCGCATGAACGGGGCGCATTCCCGTGACTTGGTCCAGGCTGGATAACCCGCGCTTGTCTCAGCAAGGACAGGTATCGGTATTTCATAGTCACTGGATCACAGGGGGACTCGCAAATGCGCAAATGGCCACTGATCGCCGCCGCATGCGGTCTGGGCGCCTGGGGCTCAGCCACCGCCCAGCAAACGACGCCGGGGGAGGATGATCTGAAGAGGCTGGCGTCCTGTGAGGGCGGTGCCTTCACGACCCACGAGATCGCCGGCGCCGTTGCACGCTATGACGTCGTCGGCGCGGAAGCGGATCGCTGTCGGCTGCGCTTCACCTACCTTGAAAACCCCAACCCGCGGCTGGAGGGGAAGCCTCTCACCTTTCTCATCGACCCTTCGTCCGCGGACCTGGCGGCCGAAGTCCAGCAGCAACTGGGCGCTTGCCTCGAGGGGAGCGGTCGGGGTTGCCAGGGCGAGCTCTTTCGCGAACTGGGCGGCAGCGCGCGAAGGGCAGCGGCACGAGCTGTGACGGAAGGGGCGCTGCCATGCGGGGAGCCCGTGGCTTCCCAGGGATACCCTCTCTACCCCATGCCCCGTGAGGGAAAGTGGGGCTATGTCGATCGCAGCGGCGACTGGGTCATCGAGCCCCAGTGGGACCAGGCGACGGACTTCTCGGAGGGGCGTGCCGCCGTGGGTGACTGGCGGCGCTGGGGCATCATCGATCGTGCGGGGGAGCTGGTGTTGCCCCTGGAGTACGAGAGCCCCTCCTATTCCAATCTGGAAGGGCGGCGGGTCGTCTCCTCGCCTTTTGCGCCGTTCTCCGAGGGTTGCGCGGCCGCCGAAATCTTTACCCAGCAGGCCGAGTACCTGTTTGTCGATCGCGACGGTGCCCTCCATCGTCCTGTTCTGCCAGGTGGACAGGCGTTGGCAGGCCTGGGGAGCTTCTCGGAGGGGCTGGCCTGGTTCTCCTGGAGTGAGGATCTGGAGTGGCATTATGGATGGTTGGATCATCAAGGCCAGGTCGCCATTCCGGCGGAGTTCGCCGATGCCGGTGATTTCTCGCAGGGGCTCGCCCCAGCCGAGTCACGGCGGGGTGGTGCCGGCTTCATCAATCCCGACGGGCGGTTGACCCTGCCCCGCAAGTGGACGCTTGAGTCTGCCAGTGCCTTTTCCGAGGGTCTGGCACCGGTCTCCATCGAGCCCTTCCGCACGGTCTACATGGACGAGGAGGATTTCGTGATCATGCAGGCCCGAGATCCGCAAACCGGCCAGGAGGCGACGATCGAGATCGGCGGCGCCTTCCACAGCGGCCGCGCGCCGGTGCGGATGACGTTGGGAGAGGAGACGGTAATGGCCTATATCGATCAAGAGGGTGAGGTGGCCTTCGTGCCCGCGCGGTTGCCCGACCTGGTGCCTTGCCATACCGGGCGCCTACCGGAGTTCCGTCATGGCCTGCTGCGTTTGCTGGTGGCGGAAGACGGGAAGCGCTGTGGCGAAGGCGCCTACGGCCTAGGCCTACCTCACTACGACGATGCCCATTACGTTTATTTGGACCCCCGGGGCGAGATCGTGCTGCGTCAGCAGGAATAGCGACTGACGATTGGCACTTGGGGGCTCATGTCTGGGTCCCCAGGTGCTTACGCAGGAAGTGCTGGGTGCGTTCCTGGTCGGGATGGCTGAACAGGTGGTCTGGGGTGTTGGCCTCGACCACCACGCCGCCGTCCATGAACATCGCCCAGTCGGAGACGTCACGCGCGAAGCCCATCTCGTGGGTGACGATCAGCATGGTCATGTGCTCCTCGGCCAGGCCCTTCATCACCTGGTTCACTTCCTCCACCAGTTCTGGGTCCAGCGCCGAGGTGGCCTCGTCGAAGAGCATCACCTTGGGGCGCATGGCCAGCGCCCGGGCGATCGCCACCCGCTGCTTCTGCCCGCCGGAAAGCGAACTCGGGTAGGCTTGGGCCTTGTCTGCCAGCCCCACCCGCTCGAGCAGCTCCATGCCCAGTTCCCGGGCGCTTTTCGTCTCCATGCCCTTCAGCTTGCGCGGGGCCAGGGTCACGTTGTCCAGCGTCGACATGTGCGGGAAGAGATTGAAGTGCTGGAACACCATGCCCATGTTCTGGCGGATATGGTTGATATGCCGCTCGAAGGCCATCCCCTTGAGGTCGGGGCGGTTCACCTGCACGCCATCGAGCAGGATCTGCCCCTCGTCGATCACCTCCAGGTTGTTGATGGAGCGCAGCAGGGTGCTCTTCCCCGAGCCCGAGGGGCCGATGATGGAGATGATCTTGCCGCGGTCCACTCTGAGGTCGATGCCCTTGAGCACCTCGAGGTCACCGAAGCGCTTCTTGACCCCCTTGAGCTCGACCATCGGCGTGTCTGTCGTCTGTGTCATGCGTAAGCCTCGTGGGTAGGGGTTAGCGGCGGTAGGCGGCGCGGCGTTCGATCCACGACTGGCCGGCCTCCATCATCAGGTTGATCAGGTAGTAGATCACGGCGATGGTGATGTAGAACTCGAAGGGTCGGAAGGTGATGCTGATCGCGTACTGGGAGACGTACACCAGCTCGCCGATGCCGATGGCGGAGAGCACCGCGATATCCTTCACCATGATGATCATGTTGTTGCTGAGCTGCGGCAGGGCGCGATAGAAGGCCTGGGGCAGGATGATGTAGAACAGCGTTCGCAGGTGGCCGAAGCCCAGGGATCGCGACGCCTCGTACTGGCCGCTCGAGACCGAGCGGATGGTGGCCATGAAGATGTCGGCGTTGTAGGCCATGTAGTGGAAGCCGAGTCCCAGGATCCCCACCACGATGGCCGGGATCAGGATCAGCTCGCCGAGGCCGAAGTAGAGGAAGTAGAGCTGCAGCAGCAACGGGGTGGTCATGAACAGCCAGATGAAGAAGCGCAGCGGCCAGTTCACCACCTTGCGGGTGTAGAGCGAGATCACTGCCACCAGCTGTCCGCCGAGGATCGACAGCAGGGCGACCGCCAGGCCGATCAGCAGGGTGACGCCCACCCCCTTGAGCAGGGTGGGGAAGTAGTCGATGACGGGGGTGAAGTCGAATTCCATGGTGCTGTCCTGGTGGTTGTGGTCCGGCAGGCGTTACAGGAAGGTGTAGCGCGTGGCTCGGCGGTAGAGGAACTCGACCATGCCCATGACGGCGTAGATGATCACGATGTACATCAGCGCGCTGAGCGTGAAGACCTCCAGAGGCTTGTAGGTGGAGCCGATCAGACGCTGCGCCTGATAGGTCAGCTCGACCACCGAGATGATCGAGACCAGCGAGGAGTTCTTGACCAGGATAATGGCGAGCACCCCGATGGAGCGGATCATCAGGCCCGCCGCCTGGGGCAGGATGATGTAGCGCAGCGTGGCCAGGCGCCCGAAGCCCAGGGATCGCGAGGCCTCGTTCTGGCCGCTCTCCACCGACTCGATGGCGCCGCGCATGGCCTCGCTCATGTAGGCCCCGATGTTGAAGGCGCCCACCACCACCCCGCAGGTGAAGGGGTCCAGGCGCAAGCCGATCGCCGGGCCTCCATAGAAGACCAACAGCAGCTGCACGAAATAGGGAGTGCCGCGCACCACGCTGATATAGGCGCGGGCCAGCCAGCGCGGCGGCGGCAGGCGGGCGGTCCTCATGACCACCAGCGCCGCGGCGATGAAGAAGCCGAAGAACAGCGCACGCGCGGAAATGTCGACGGTGACCCACGCCGCCTTCACCAGCAGCGGCGTGATGTCGATCATCAGGTTGAAGTCCATGGTCCTGTGACCCTGCGTTGTGGTTATCGTGACGGGTCGAGGCGACAAGGCCCCGGCCGAACGCCGGCCGGGGCCCGGGCCTCAGTTGAAATCGACGCCTTGGCCGATCCAGGTGTCGACGATCTCCTGGTAGGTGCCGTCAGCGCGGATCTCGGCTAGTGCCTCGTTGAGCGCCACTCTGAGCTCCGGTGAGCCCTTCTGGACGGCGATGGCGGCCGGGAAGCGCGGCAGCTCGCCGACGTCGACCTGCTTGATGGGCAGGTCGTCCTCGTTGAGCGCCACATAGACCGGGATGTCATCGGCCACCATCACGTCGATGCGCCCGGTGGTGAGGGCGTTGAGCATGTCCGGCAGCCCCTGGAAGGTCTGGTTGCGCCAGCGGCCGTCGGCCTTCTCGGTGGCCCACTGGTTGCCCGTCTCGCCGAGGGTCGAGCCGACCCGCTTGCCCTCGAAGTCGGCGATGCTGGCGACGTCGTCGGTCTCCTCCCGCACCCAGATCGAGAGGCCGGAGCTGTAGTAGGGGTCGGTAAAGTCGACCGCCTTCTGGCGCTCCTCGGTGGCGCTCATGCTGCAGATGCAGGCGTCGAAGCGACCACCGGCCAGGGCGGCGACGATGCCGTTCCAGGGCGAGGTCTGGATGTTGACCTCGACGTCCATCTTCTCGGCCAGGGCCTCGGCGATGTCCACATCGAAGCCGACCAGCTCGCCGTCGGTGTTGACGAAGCTGAAGGGCGGGTAGGCGCCGGAGTTGGCGACCTGGAACACATCCTCCTGGATGGCTGGGAGGTCCCGTGCCTGGGCCGGGAGGGTGGCGAGGGTGACGGCGCCCAGCAGGACCAGGGTGCCGACAAGGGGGCGAACAAGGCGGTTGTTGTGCATTGTCATGTTCGATACCTGCTTGTTGTCGTGGGTGGGTGTTGGCTCGGGTGAGCCTCTTCGGGGGCACGGGACGCCGGGGCGGCCCGCGACGAAGCACTGACTGACGGTGGTGACCTCCTTTCCCGACAGCGAAGTGGGATAGTCGAAACTAGCAGGCGCCAGCGGCGCCTGTCATACGCGCTCGAGGATCACGGCGATGCCCTGGCCGCCACCGATGCAGGCGGCCGCACAGCCGTAGCGTCTGCCTTCGACTGGCAGAATGCGTGCCAGGGTGCCGGCGAGCCGGATGCCGGTGGCGCCGAGCGGATGACCGAGCGCCAGCGCGCCGCCCCAGACGTTGACCCGCTCGGGGTCCAGTGCCAGCTCAGCCATGGCGTGCAGCGGCACGGCGGCGAAGGCCTCGTTGATCTCCCAGATATCGATATTCTCGACGTGGAGGCCGGTCTGCTGCAGCACGCGGCAAATGGCGGCGGCCGCACCGGCGCCCATTCGCTCCGGGGCGACGCCGCAATCGGCCACGCCCACCACCCGGGCCAGGGGCCTGGCGTCATGGCGCGCCAGGGCGTGCTCGGACATCAGCAAGGCGGCGGCGGCCCCGGAGGTGAGCGGCGAACTGTTGCCGGCGGTGACCTTGCCGCCTTCCAGAAATACCGGGTCGAGGCCGGCCAACCGCTCGGCACTGGTGTCGGCGCGGATATTGGCGTCCCGGGCGACCGGTTCGCCCTCGGCGTTGGTCAGGACCAGTCGCTCGTCGTCGAAGCGTCCCGCGGCATCGGCCGCCGCGGCCCTCTGGTGGGAGGCCAGGGCGAAGGCGTCCATGGCCTCGCGCTCGATGCCCGCAGAATCGGCCAGACGCTCGGCGGTCAGGCCCATGTTCAGGGCCACGTCGAGCTCGAGCCAGGGAGCCTGCTGGAGCGCGGCGGGGCTGGTCAGCACGCCTTCCTTGAAGAGCGCCGGCCCCATGGGCACCCGGGTCATGTTCTCGAAGCCGCCGGCGAGGCCCACCTCGATCGCCCCGGCCTGGATCTCCCGGGCGGTGCTGCGCAGGGCGGCCAGCCCCGAGCCGCACTGCTGGTCGATCTGACGGCTGGCGCAGCCGCGGCCTCGCTCCCCCAGGCGTTTGGCGAGCCACAGCGGATAGCGGCCGCCGAAGCCCCACTGCTCCTTCACCGGCAGGGCACAGCCCACACTCAGGTCTTCGACGGCGGCGCCGTCGAGGTCCTGGCGTTCGAGCAGCGCGTCGATCACCCCGGCCAGCAGGGCGTCGCCGCGGGTATCGGCCCAGGCGTCCACCTCCGGCTTGCGGGGATGGGCGCGGCTGAAGCCGCTGCGGGCGTAGTCGGCGATATAGGCGTCCTTCATGCGCTCGGCTCCTCTTGTGCTTGCGTGGCCTGCCGTCCCCAGCGGTGGAGGAACAGCGCATAGGTGGTCAGCACCTGGCGGATGGAGGCGATGTTGACGCACTCGTTCACCCCGTGGATGCGCTCGGCCACCGGGCCGTAGCAGGTGCCGTTGATCCCCCCGGAGACATGAAAGGCGCGCAGGTCGGTGGTGCAGGTGGAGAGGTAGTGGGCCGGCGGCTCCCCGAGCAGCGCCTCGTGGCACGCCGAGAGCAGCCGGATGCCCGGGGTGTCGAGGTCGACCAGGTGCCCTTCGGAGCGGAAGCCGTGGAAGCTCACCCGCGGCGGCGGGGTGGCGTCGTCGAGCTCGGCGTGGCGGGCGGCGATCGCCTCGCGCACCCGTGCCATGGCGTCGTCCGGGGACATGCCCGGGGGGAAGCCGACCCGCCCCTCGAGCACGGCATGGGCCGGCACGCTGGAGGCCCAGTTGCCCCCCTCGATCCGGCCGATGCTGAGGTTGAAGGGGTGGGGGTGGCCTGCGTAGGGCGCCGGGCGCGGCAGGGCGTTGATCTCAGCCTCCAGCGCCTTGAGCGCCGGCAGGTAGAGCTGCAGGGTCTCGATGGCGTTGCGGCCGGCGGACGTATCCAGCACATGGGCGGGCAGGCCCTCGAGATAGAGCCGGAACCACAGTACCCCCACCTGGCCGCTGTAGATCCGGGCGCCGAAGGGCTCGGGGATCAGCACGAAGTCGCCGCCGTAGCCCTGGTGCAGGCAGGCCAGGGCGCCGTTGCCGGTGCACTCCTCCTCGATCACCGTCTGCAGGGTCAGCGGGAAGTCGATGCTCGCCCCGGCCCGGCGCACCGCCGCCACCGCCATCACCATGGCGGCGATGCCGGCCTTCATGTCGCCGGCGCCGCGGCCATAGAGCCAGCCGTCCTGCTCCCAGGGCTCCCAGGGCGGACGGGTCCACATGTCGGTGGGCTCGGCGGGCACCACGTCCAGGTGGCCGTTGAACACCAGGTGCGGGCCCTCGGCCTCGGGGTTGAGCCGCGACACCAGGTTGTAGCGCCCGGCATTGTCCCACTCGGTGGGGGCGCGGTGCGGGTGGTCGGCGAAGCCCGGGGCATCCAGCGGTACCCGGTCCAGCGGCAGGTCGAGCCGTGCGAACCACGCCTCCATGGTGTCCAGCGCCCCCTGCTCCTGGCCCAGCACGCTGTAGCCGCGCACCAAGTCGCGGGTCAGCGCCAGGGTGTCGTCCATCAGCGCCTCGCAGGCCTCGACGATGCGTGTCTCGGTGGCGTCCAGCATCAGAACCTCCCCAGCCGTGATCTATCGATGAGCAGCGGCGCCTCGGTGGCCGCCTCAAGGTCCGCGGGGTCGAGCCCCTCGGCGATCTCCACCACGGCGAGTCCCTCCGCGGTCACGTCCATCACCGCCTTGTCGGTGATGATGCGCGACACGCAGCCGCTGGCGGTGAGCGGCAGGCGGCAGCGCGCCAGGATCTTGGGGTTGCCCTGCTTGTCGTTGTGGGAGCAGAGCACCACCAGCCGCCTGACCTTCTGGGCCAGCTCCATGGCGCCGCCGATGCCCGGCGAGAACTTGCCGGGGATCTTCCAGTTGGCCAGGTTGCCGGCGGCATCCACCTCGAAGGCGCCCATGAAGGTGATGTCGACCCGGCTGCGCCGGATCATGGCGAAGGAGGTGGCGCTGTCGAAGACGCTGGCCCCGGGGCGGGTGGTGATGTAGGCCCCGCCGGCGTCGATCATGTCGTGGTCCGGCGGCTCGCCCTCGCGCCGCGGGCGGCAGCCCAGCACGCCGTTCTCCGAGTGCACCAGCACCTCCAGGTCGTCGGGCAGGTGGTAGAAGAGGCGGGTCGGCAGGCCGATGCCGAGGTTGACGATCTGGCCGGGAAGCACCTCCCGGGCGGCCCGAGCCAGGATGCGCTGGGTATCAGAGGCCATGGGGGCGCACTCCCTGTTCGCTGGTGGCACGCTCGACCTGCACCACCCGGCTGACGAAGGCGCAGGGGGTGTGGATGGCGTCGATGGGCAGCTCGCCCGGGGCGTCGAGGCGATAGGCCTGGGCGATCACCTGGTCCGCGGCCATGGCCATCAGCGGGTTGAAGTTGCCGGCGGTGGCGCGATAGATCAGGTTGCCGTAGCGGTCGGCCCGCTCGGCATGCACCAAGGCGACGTCGGCGTGCAGGGCGGGCTCGATGGCCCAGTGCCGGCCGTCGAGCTCGAGCTCCCGGCGCCCGACGGCGATCTCGGTACCCAGGCCGATGTCGGTGAGGAAGCCCCCATGGCCGGCGCCGGCGCAGCGGATCTTCTCGGCGAGCAGCCCCTGGGGGTGGAAGCTCACCTCGAGCCGCCCGGCGTTCATCGCCTCGATGGCGGTGCGGTTGAGGCCCAGGTGCGAGGTGATCAGGCGCCGCACGCGGCCGGCCTCGATCAGCCTGCCGATGCCGATGCCGGGTTCGTTGGCGTCGTTCTTGATCAGGGTGAGCCCGCCCTGGCCGCTGGCGAGCAGGGCGTCGAGCAGCGCGAAGGGGGTACCCGGCGAGCCGAAGCCACCCACCATGATGGTGGCGCCCTCGGGGATGTCGGCCACCGCCGCCTCGATATCGCACACCTTCTGGTCGAGTCGTGTCATGAGGGGCGCGCCTCCGTCGTGGGGACCGTCAGGGTGTCATCCGCCTCCAGCGAGCGCTCGAAGCGTGCCATGGCACGCCCCAGCCGCTCGAGCAGCAGCGCCACCTCGTCGGCGCCGATGGTCAGCGGCGGGGTGACCAGGAAGTGGTCGCCGGCGACGCCATCCAGGGTGCGGCGGGGGTAGACCAGCAGCCCCTCCTCCCGGGCCAGGGCGGTGATCTGGGCGAAGCGCTGCTGCGCGGCGGGGAAGGGCTCGCGGGTCACCGGGTCGGCCACCAGCTCCACCCCCCACAGCAGGCTCAGGCCGCGTACGTCGCCCACCCAGGGATGGCGTTCGGCGAGGGAGCGCAGGCCGGCGCCGAGCTCTGCCCCCCGCGCCCGGGCGTTCTCCAGCAGGTCCTCGCGGCGGATCGCCTCGATCACGGCCAGCGCGGTGGCGCAGGCCAGCGGGTTGCCGGCGTAGGTGTGGCCATGCTGGAAGCCGCCGCTCTCCATCACCGCCGCGACGATGTCGTCGCGGGCGAGCAGGGCGCCCACCGGGTAGTAGCCGGCACCCAGCCCCTTGGCGGTGGCCAGCAGGTCGGGGGTCACGCCATAGTGCTGGTAAGCGAACCAGGCGCCGGTGCGGCCCACGCCGGTGAGCACCTCGTCGAGGATCAGCAGGCAGCCGAGTTCGTCGCACAGCGTACGCATCCCCTTGAGGTAGCGCTCGCCTAGCAGCCGGGCGCCGGTGCTGGCGCCGCCGATGGGCTCCAGCACCACGCCGATCAGGGTCTCGGGCCCGGCGGCCTCCATGGCCGCGCGGGTCTCGGCCAGCACTCGGTCGATGTGGGCCTCGTCGCTGGCATCGCTATGGCGGTAGAGGTCCGGCCCCGGCACCTTGAGCGAGGCGTGGGTCAGCTCGGCGAAGGGGGCCTCCAGGGGGTGATAGCCGGTGACGCCCAGCGCCCCCAGGGTGCTGCCATGGTAGGAGGGGCGCAGCGATACGAAGCGCCGGCGTTGCGGCTGGCCGGTGGCGACGACGTACTGCCTCGCGAGCTTGAGGGCCGACTCCACGGCCTCGGAGCCGCCGGAGACGAAGAACACCTTCTGCAGGGCGCCGCCGGTGAGATCCACCAGGGCACGCCCCAGCGCCAGCGCCGGGGCATTCTCGAACTGGGTGCGATAGGTGAAGGCGACGCGGTCGAGCTGGGCCAGCATGGCGTCACGGATGTCCTGACGGCCATGGCCCAGGTTGCAGCAGATGGCGCCGGCGCAGCCGTCGAGGTAGTCCTTGCCCTGGGTGTCCCAGAGGGTGATGCCCTGGCCGTGGCTGACCTCCGGCAGGTCGGTGCCACCCTGATAGAAGAGGGGGGATGCGGTCATCCTGGTGCCCTGATGGTTGTTGTTGAGAAGGCGTGTGTCGGATGAGGTCAGTCTAGGTAGTCGCTCCAGAATATTTCAATATATGATATTTAAAGCCAATTCGATGAGTTGAAGTCATGGCAGATGTCTCCCTCCACTCGCTGAAGGCGCTGGCCGTCTTCAAGACCCTGTTCGAGGCGGGCAGCGCCTCCCAGGCGGCGCGCACCCTGGGCATGACGCAGTCCGGGGTCAGCCGCTCGCTGGCCAGGCTCGAGGAGGACCTGGGCCTGAGCCTCTACCATCGCGAGAAGAACCGCCTGGTGGCCACGCCGGAGGCCGGCGAGCTCTACGACGAGATCCTGCGCCTGATGGGCAATATCGAGGAGCTCCGCCACAGCGTCCTGGCGCTCAAGGAGTTCGGCACCTCGCGGCTGCGCATCGCGGCGATCCCCGGCCTCTCCTTCGGCTTCGTGCCGCGCCTGGTGGCGTCGCTGCTGGAGAACCGTCGCTTCAGCGTGAGCCTCGACATGATGTCCAGTCATGAGGTGCAGGCGGCGGTGGAGTCCAGCCACGCCGACATCGGCTTCATCACCCTGCCGGCCACCTCGCCCCAGCTGAACGTCGAGGCGCTGCTCACCACCCAGGCGGTCTGCCTGCTGCCGGCGTCACACCCCCTGGCGGCACAGGACGCGGTGGACGTCACGGCGCTGGCCGACCAGCACCTGGTGATCAGCAACCAGCCGAGCCTCGCCAGCAACCCCCTGCTGGAGCTGCTGGCCCAGCACGGGGTGCGCATCGCCGGCAAGACCGAGGCCAACATCGGCACCATCACGGCGCTGGTGGCCGGCGGCGCGGGCATCACGGTGATGAACCCCATCACCGTCCACGACCAGCTGGGGTGCCACGCGGGGGTGGTGGTGCGCCCCTTCACGCCGGTCATGGGCTTCGACTTCGGCCTGGTCTATCGCCACGAGTGGCGTGACTCCCGGGTGCTGGCCTTCCTGCGCGACCGTGGCCGGGAGCTGCTGGCGGACTATTCCCCCTGAACCGTCGGGGCCGGGGAGGGCGCCTGAAAGGGGTGGGAAAACGGTCGTTCGTTGGCAGGACGTATTGGCCGCGGCGGGGAAGCGCGCTAAGGTGCAGGCTCGTTATCCACTCCACAAGAACGAGGGAACACCATGATGCGGCGTCGAATCCTCTCCGCGGTGCTGGGCTCCATGCTGATGGCCGGGGTGGCCCAGGCCGAGACCGTCAACCTGGGCATCACCCAGATCGTCGAGCATCCGGCGCTGGATGCCAGCCGCCAGGGGGCGCTGGACGAGCTGGCCGAGCGCGGCTATGTGGAGGGCGAGAACCTCGCGATCGACTTCCAGAACGCCCAGGGCAATCCCACCATCGCCGCCCAGATCGCCCGAAAGTTCGCTGGCGAGCGCCCCGACATGGTGCTGGCGATCAGCACCCCCTCGGCCCAGGCCGCGGCCGCGGCGCTGCAGGACGACACCCCCATCGTCTTCACCGCGGTCACCGACCCGCTGCTGGCCAAGCTGGTGAGCGACATGGACGCCCCCGGCGGCCACATCACCGGCGTGGTCGACGCGCCGCCGCTCCAGGCGCAGCTGCAGCTGATCCGCGACATGTTCCCCGAGGCCGAGCGGCTCGGCGTCCTCTACAACCCCGGCGAGGCCAACTCCGTCTCCCAGGCCGAGAAGCTCCAGGCCATGGCCCCCGAGCTCGGCTTCGAGCTGGTCGAGGTGACCGCCTCGCGCACCTCCGAGGTGATGGGCGCGGCACGCAGCCTGGCCGGTCGCGTCGACGCCATCTACGTGCCGGTGGATAACACCGTGGTCTCCGCCCTCGAGAGCGTGCTCAAGGTCAGCTACGACGCCGACATCCCGGTGTTCACCGGCGACAACTCCTCGGTGGAGCGTGGCGCCCTGGCCTCGCTGGGCTTCAGCTACTACGACATGGGCCGCCAGACCGGCGAGATGATGGCGCGCATCCTGGACGGCGAGAAGGCCGGCGACCTGCCGGTGGGCACCGTGGAGAAGCTGGAGCTGATCCTCAACCGCGGCGCCGCCGAGCAGATCGGCTACGAGATCCCGGCCGAGTTCGAGGAGCAGGCGGTCGAGATCTTCGACTGAGGCATGTCACCGGGGAGGGGTGACCCTCCCCGTCACGGAAAGCATTCATGAGTCTTATCGCGTTTCTCGGGGCCATCGAGCTTGGCCTCATCTTCGGTTTCGTCGCCCTCGGCGTCTATCTCTCCTTCCGCGTCCTCGACTTCCCCGACCTCACCGTCGACGGCAGCTTCCCGCTGGGCGCCGCCGTGGCGGCGGTATGGATCGTCGGCGGGGGCAACCCCTGGGTGGGCACCGCCCTGGCGGTGGTCGCCGGCGGCATGGCCGGCATCGTCACCGCCTGGATGGCGGTGAAGCTCAAGATCCTCAACCTGCTGGCGTCGATCCTGTCGATGATCGCGCTCTACTCCATCAACCTGCGGGTGATGGGGCGACCCAACATCGCCCTGCTCACCGAGAGCACCATCTTCACCCCGCTGGAGTCGCTGCCGATGAGCCGCTACATCGTCTATCCGCTGGCGATCCTGGCGGGGCTGGCGGTGGTCACCGCGCTGCTCAACCGCTTCCTCAACAGCGAGGTGGGCCTGGCGATGCGCGCCACCGGCGAGAACGCGCGCATGGCCTCGGGCAACGGCATCAACACCTCGGTGATGGTGCTGGCCGGCATGGCGCTCTCCAACGCCCTGGTGGCGCTGGGCGGGGCGCTGTTCGCCCAGAGCCAGGGCAGCGCCGACGTGACCATGGGCGTGGGCACCATCGTGGTGGGGCTGGCGGCGGTGATCGGCGGGCAGTCGCTGATCCCCGGGCGCACCATCCTGGTGGCCACCCTGGCCTGCATCTTCGGTTCCATCCTCTACCGCCTGATGGTGGCGGTGGCCCTCAACGCCGACTTCATCGGCCTGAAGGCCCAGGACCTCAACCTGGTCACCGCCCTGCTGGTCGGCTTCGCGCTGGTGCTCCCGCGACTCAAGCTCAGGAGACGTAGCGCATGATCGAGTTACAGGATATCCACGTCACCTTCAATCCCGGTACGCCGCTCGAGAACCACGTCCTCAAGGGCATCGACCTGACCATCGACGAGGGCGAGTTCGTCACCGTGATCGGCGGCAACGGCGCCGGCAAGTCGACGCTGCTCAACGTGCTGGCCGGGGAGATCATCGCCCAGCCCGGGCGGGTGCTGATCGGCGGGCGCGACGTCACGCGCCTGGCGGCCTTCAAGCGTGCCGACCTGGTGGCGCGGGTCTACCAGGACCCGCTGGCCGGCACCTGCAGTACCCTGACCCTCGAGGAGAACATGGCCCTGGCCTTCGCCCGCGGGCGGCGTCGGCGCCTGGGGCGGGCCCTTGACGCCAGCCTGCGCAGCCGCCTTCGCGACAACCTGGCGCGCCTGGGTCTGGGGCTGGAGAATCGCCTTCACGACAGCATCGGACTGCTCTCCGGCGGCCAGCGCCAGGCGGTCAGCCTGCTGATGGCGGCGCTGCAGCCCATGGAGATCCTGCTGCTGGATGAGCATACCGCGGCGCTGGACCCGCGCATCGCCAGCTTCGTACTGGAGCTCTCCGCCGATATCATTCGCGAACAGCGTCTCACCGCCCTGATGGTCACCCATAGCATGCGCCAGGCGCTGGACGTGGGCCATCGCACCATCATGATGGACCAGGGCGAGGTGGCCTTCGACGTCAAGGGCGAGGAGCGCGAGGGGCTCGATGTACCGGACCTGCTCAGGCTCTTCGAGCGGGCCCGCGGCGAGCAGGTCGACGACGATTCGCTGCTGCTGGGCTGAAGGAGGCACAAACCATGCGTATCTATCATTCAGACGCCACCAAGGCGCGCCGGGCACGCACGGAACTCGATGGCGGCCAGCTGGTGCCGCCCTGGGAGTGCCCGGAGCGGGTCGACATGATCCTCGCGGGCCTGCGCGAGGCGGGGGTCGGCGAGGTGTTCTCGCCCGCCGAGCACGGCCTGGCACCGGTGCTGGCGGTACATGACGCCGACTACGTCGACTTCCTGGCGAGCTGCTGGGATGACTGGCGGGCGCTGGGTCGCGAGGGCGAGGCGATCGCCTGGGTCTGGCCTACCCGGACCATGCCGGGGCGGCGCATTCCCAGCTGCGTCGACGGGCGCCTGGGGCACTACGCCCTGGGGGCGGATACCTCGATCTGTGCGGGTACCTTCGAGGCGGCCATGGCCAGCAAGGACGTGGCGCTCTCGGCGCTGGACCATGTGCTGGCGAGTGGTGAGCCGGCCTTCGGGCTGTGCCGTCCGCCGGGGCATCATGCCGCCGTGGACCAGTTCGGCGGCTACTGCTTCTTCAATAATGCCGCGGTCGCCGCCCAGCGGGCGCTGGACGCGGGCCTGTCACGGGTGGCGATCCTCGATGTGGACTTCCACCATGGCAACGGTACCCAGCAGATCTTCGAGCGGCGCAGCGATGTGCTGTTCGTGTCGATCCACGGCGACCCCATGACCTGCTTCCCCTACTTCATGGGCCATGCCGATGAGGTGGGCGAGGGCGACGGGGCGGGCTATACCGTCAACTATCCGCTGCCGGAAGGCAGCAGCGCCGAAGTCTGGTTCCACGTGCTGGAGGCCGCCAAGGAGCGTATCCGCGAGGCGGGCTGCGAGCTGCTGATCGTGTCGCTGGGGGTGGACACCTTCGCGGGCGACCCGATCAGCGCCTTCACCCTGGCAAGCGAAGACTTCACCGAGATGGGCCGCCGTCTGGCGGCGTTGGGCCTGCCCACCCTGGTACTGATGGAGGGCGGCTATGCGGTGGCGGAGATCGGCACCAACGTGGCCAACGTGCTCGGCGGCTTCGAGCAGGGCCAGGCCGCGAAGCGGGGGTAGGGCCTACTCCCGCTCGCCCTGTGAGCGCATGCCGCGCTGGCGCTGCTGCACCTGCATGGCGTCCATGCGGGACTTGAGGGCGCTCTGGGTGGCCTGCAGCGCCTCGGCACGGATCTCCGCCTTGGTGGCCCGCTGGGCGGCTTCCTGGGCCTGCTTCTGCGCCTCCTGCTTGGCGCGCTCCACGGCGTCCAGGCGTGCCTTCTGCTCGGCGCGCATCTCGGTGACTTCCTGGCGCTGACGGGCGCGCTCCTCCTGGATCTCACGCTTGAGCTGGCCGATCTGCTCGGCCTTCTCGCGAGCCTGTTCCAGGGCGCCGTCGCGCTGGCTCTCCGCCACGGCCTGGGCACGTTCGGCCTTGATTCGCTCCTCGTCCACGGCACGCGTCTCGCGTTCGGCGCTCAGGCGCGCCTGCTGGGCCTCGTCCAGCTGCTCGCGCAGCATGGCCACCTGCTGGCGGTGCTGAATCAGCCCCTCCTGAGCCTCCCGGGCCAGCTGCTGCTCTCGCTCCAGCTCATCGCGCAGGCCGTCGCGTTCGGCCTGCAGGGCGCTGCAGCGCTCGCTGGTGGCCCTGGCCTCGCGCTCGACCTGCTCGAGACGCCGCTCCAGCTCGAGATTGCGTCGCTCCAGGGCCTCGCCGATCTCGGCCAGGGTGGTGGCATCGGCGCGCGCCTCCTCAGCCAGTCGCTGGCCCTCGCTCAGGCCGCTCTCGGCATGCGCCGCCAGCTCCCGTTCCAGGGCGTCGATCAGCCCCGCGGGGAGCCGCGGGGCAGGCGGCTCGGGGACAGTACGGGCGTCACGCCAGGTGCTCAGGTGTCGCTGGGCGATGTTGGGCGAGCCGGTGCCGAGCAGCTCCAGCACCCGCTGCAGGGTCGGCTCGGCACCACGCTGCTCCAGATTCTCGGCGGCGGCGGCGACCTGCGCATAGGTGAGCGATGCGGTGGCGTGGGCGGGGTCTTGGGGTTGGCTCATGGTGTCGTCGTCCCTGTAATGGCCAGTGGCGGCCAGACTAGCACAGCCGCGCGGCGGCGGGCATGGTGGCTCGCTTTCCGCGGCGTCCCCCGGGCGCTAGAATGAAGGCTTCATGCCGGCCTCGCCGGCTTTCGTTTTCCCGCAAGGATATCGCGCCGCATGAGCTATCAGGTTCTGGCCCGCAAGTGGCGACCGCGCACCTTCCATGAACTGGTCGGCCAGGAGCACGTCCAGCGGGCACTGGTCAATGCGCTGGACCAGGGGCGCTTGCATCACGCCTACCTGTTCACCGGCACCCGCGGGGTGGGCAAGACGACCCTGGCGCGCATCCTCGCCAAGTGCCTCAACTGCACCGCCGGTGGGCGGGGCGACGAGGGCGTGACCTCCACTCCCTGCGGCGAGTGCGACAGCTGCCGGGCCATCGACGAGGGGCGCTTCGTTGACCTGATCGAGGTGGACGCTGCCTCGCGCACCAAGGTGGAGGACACCCGCGAGCTGCTCGACAACGTGCAGTACGCGCCGACCCAGGGTCGCTACAAGGTGTACCTGATCGACGAGGTGCACATGCTCTCCACCAGCAGCTTCAATGCGCTGCTCAAGACCCTGGAGGAGCCGCCACCCCATGTGAAGTTCCTGCTGGCCACCACCGACCCGCAGAAGCTGCCCCCCACGGTGCTGTCACGCTGCCTGCAGTTCACCCTCAAGCACATGCCGCCGGAGCGCATCGTCGAGCACCTCGCCAAGGTGCTCGAGGCCGAGTCGGTGTCCTTCGAGGAGAGCGCCCTGTGGCTGCTTGGGCGGGCCGCCGAGGGCTCCATGCGCGATGCCATGAGCCTCACCGACCAGGCCATCGCCTTCGGCCAGGGGCGCGTCGAGCATGCCGACGTGGCGGCCATGCTGGGCACCCTCGACCAGCGCCATGTGCTGGCGCTGGTCGAGGCCCTGGCGGAGGTGGATGCCGCGCGGCTGCTCGCCGAGGTGGCGAACCTTGCCGAGCGTGCCCCGGACTTCGCCGGCGTGCTCGACGAGGTGACCGCCGTGCTGCACCGGCTGGCCATCGCCCAAATGGTGCCCGAGGCCCTGGACAACGCCCAGGGGGATCGCGAGGCGCTGCTGGCGCTCGCCTCGCGGTTCACCGCCGAGGACGTGCAGCTCTACTACCAGATCGGTATCCAGGGGCGTGGCGACATGGCCAGTGCCCCGGACCTGCGTACCGCGCTCGAGATGACCCTGCTGCGCATGCTGGCCTTTCGCCCCCAGGGCGTGCCCCGGCCGGCGACGACGCCACTGCCGCTGCGTGGTGCGCCCGGGGAGGGTGGGTCGACGCCGTCTGCCGACCAGTCGGAGGGGCTGGCGGCTGGCGGGGCGCCCCCGTCCGGGGCGTCTGCGGAGCCGGCTTCCGAATCGAGCTCCCGGGAACCATCGCCGCCCTGGGTCGAGGCCGAACCGGCACCCGAGTCGGGCCCGGCAACATCATCGCCGCCAGAGCCAGAGCCAGAGCCAGAGCCAGAGCCAGAGCCAGAGCCTGCGGCATCCCGGCCGCCAACGCCGCCCGTCGACGCGGCACCGCTCGAGCCCTCCGCCCCCGTCGAGGATACCCCACCGCCTGCCGCCCCATCGGCCGACCAGGCCGCAGGCCCCGACGCTGCGGAACCCGAGCCGGCGGCGGTGTCAAACGCAGCGGATGGTCGCTTCAGCCACGCCGACTGGCTGGCCGGCTTCGAGGCGCTGGGCCTGGGTGGCCTGACCCGCAACCTGGCCGCCGGCTGTGTGGTGGAGGAGGATGACGGCGAGCGGCTGAAGCTGCGCCTCGACCCGACCCTTTCCGCCATGCGCGCCGAGATCCATATCGAGCGCATGCAGCAGGCCCTGGCCGAGCACGGTGTCCCGCGCCGGCTGGTGGTCGAGGAGGGCGAGATTCCGTCGAGCCTCGAGACTCCCCGCCAGCAGGCCGAACGTCTGGCGGCCCAGCGTCATGCCGCCGCGGTTGAGGCGCTGGGGAGCGACCCCCATGTACAGCAACTTCAGCAGGCCTTCGGCGCCCGGCTGATCGAGTCCACGGTGAAACCCGCCGGCGACCTACATTAGACGACCAGAGAGGACACACCATGTTCAATAAAGGTGGAATGGGCAACATCATGAAGCAGGCCCAGGAGATGCAGGAGAAGATGCAGCGCGTCCAGGAGGAGGTCGCCCGCGCCGAGGTGCTGGGTGAGGCGGGCGCGGGCATGGTCAAGGTGACCATGAATGGCCGCCACGATGTCAGCAAGGTGGATATCGACCAGAGCGTCATGGAGGAGGACAAGGAACTGCTCGAGGACCTGCTGGCCGCCGCGGTGAATGATGCCGTGCGCAAGGTCGAGGCCAACTCCAAGGCCAAGATGGAAGAGGCGACCGCTGGCCTGAACTTGCCGCCCGGTTTCAAGATGCCGTTCTGACGATGAGCTTTTCACCCCTCATCGAGAAACTGATGGAGTCGCTGCGGGTGCTGCCCGGCGTGGGGCCCAAGACCGCCCAGCGCATGGCCATGCACCTGCTGGAGCGCGACCGCGACGGTGGGCGGCGCCTGGCCGCGGTGCTCGAGGATGCCCTGGAGCGCGTCGGCTACTGCCGGCGCTGTCGCACCCTCACCGAGGATGAGGTATGCGCGTTGTGCGAGAGCACCCGTCGTGACGATGGCCTGCTCTGCGTGGTGGAGTCGCCCGCCGACCAGCTCGCCATCGAGGAGGCCGGCGGTTATCGCGGCCGCTACTTCGTGCTGCACGGCCATCTCTCGCCCCTCGACGGCATCGGCCCCGAGGACCTGGGCCTCGACGCTCTCGAGTCGCGGGTCGCCGAGGAGGGGGTCGAGGAGGTGATACTCGCTACCAACCCCACGGTCGAGGGCGAGGCCACCGCCCACTATATTGCCGCCCAGCTCACGGCCCACGGCGTACGCCTGTCGCGCCTCGCCTATGGCGTGCCCATGGGTGGCGAGCTGGAGTATGTCGATGGTGGCACCCTGAGCCGCGCCTTCAATGGCCGCCTGCCGTTCCGAGGCGACTGAGCCCACGCCCGCTCGCCTCATTCCCTTTCAACACTGCCGGAACCCCGATGCCCCTGACCCCCGAGATTCACTGGATCGATACCCCCGAGGCCCTGGATGCCGCCTGCCAGGCGGTGGCCGACGCCGATGTCATCGCCCTGGATACCGAGTTCTTCCGCGAGAACACCTTCTACCCGGTGCCGGCGCTGATCCAGTTCTCCGCCGGAGGCCCGGCCTGGCTGGTCGACCCCCAGGCCGTGGCCTGCACCGATGCCTTCCGCCGCCTGCTGGCCGAGGGCCCGCTCAAGCTGCTTCACGCCGCCAGCGAGGACCTGGAAGTCTTCACGCGCTGGGCCGGGGTGACACCGCGTCCGCTGGTGGATACCCAGGTCGCCCAGGGGCTGCTCGGCGACAATCCCGCCATGGGCTACCAGAAGTTGGTGGAGCACTGGGTCGGCGAGAGCCTGCCCAAGGACGAGACCCGCTCCGACTGGCTGGTGCGCCCGCTCTCCGAGACACAGCGCCAGTACGCCGCCCTGGATGTGGTCTACCTGGTGCAGGTGTGGGAGCAGCAGTGCCGCGAGCTCGAGCGCCTGGGGCGCCGCGACTGGCTGGAGGCCGACGGCGAGGCGATGCTGGCCCAGGCCGAGCGCAGCGTGGCTGCCGACGGCCAGTGGTACCTGCGCCAGCGCCAGCTGTGGCGCCTGGCGCCACGCCAGATCGAGGCCTACCGGCGACTGACCACCTGGCGCGAAGGCGAGGCACGTGCCCGCAACCTGCCGCGGGGCTGGCTGGTTCACGACCGTGTGCTGTTCGCCATCGCCGAGGCGATGCCGGAGAACCGCTTCGAGCTATCGCGGCTCGAGGACGTCAAGCCGAGCCTGGTCAAGCGCGACGGCGATACCCTGCTGGCCCTGGTAGCCGAGGCGCGGCATTGCGACGCGGCCGAGTTGCCCGGAGAGCTGCCGTCACCCATGGAGCCCGAGTTCAAGCGCGGCATCAAGGCGTTGAAGAAGGTGGTCAATGCCGAGGCCGAGGCGCTTGGGCTGGCCCCGGAGGTGCTGCTGCGGCGCCGCGACCTGGAAGCCCTGCTGACCGCCCACCTGGAGGGAGAAGCCCCACCGCTGCCGCAGGGCTGGCGCGGTGAGCGCCTGAACACGGGCCTGGTGAAGGCCCTGGAGGAGCTGCCCCGATGAGTGATGACCGGATGTCCGGCAATCGCCTGCTGTGCCAGGTGTTCAAGAGTCCGCTCAAGGAGGAGATGTATCTCTACGTCGACAAGCGCGAGGGCGTGGAGCGCGTGCCCGAGCCGCTGCTTGCGCGCTTCGGCAAGCCGCAACCGGCCATGACGCTGATCCTCAGCCCCGAGAAGCGGCTGGGCCGTGCCCGCGCCGACGAGGTGATGCAGGCGATCCGCGACAAGGGGTTCTACCTGCAGATGCCCCCCGCCAAGGAGGAGTACCTGCTGGATCTCTACCGCACCCCCACCGAGGCGCGCTATTGATTGACCTCGCCCGATGCCGCGCGAAGCTGCGGGAACCCCTCTTAACCCAGGGGCGCCGGGGGCAGGCCGAAGAGGAGGTCCTACGCCAGGGAAGGCGTCGGTAGCGTACAGGGAGGTATTCACAGCGCCTCCTCGACGGTCCGGCGCTCCGGGGCCTGTCACCGGGTCAGCCCCGAGATGCCTGCTCTTCAGCAGGATGACTGGAAGGTGCCATGCGAGAACGTTTCTGGGAGCAGTATCCCCTCGAGGAGCTCACCGCCGAGGAGTGGGAGGCGCTCTGCGACGGCTGCGGCCAGTGCTGCCTGCTCAAGTTCCAGGATGACGAGACCGGCGAACTGGCGGTGCTCAACCTGGCCTGCGAGCTGCTGGATATCCACAGTTGCCGCTGCAGCGACTATCCCAATCGTCTGGCGCGGGTGCCGGAGTGCACCCAGCTGACGCCGGAGCGGGTGGATGAGTTTCGCTGGCTGCCGCGCTCCTGCGCCTACCGTCGGGTCGCCGAGGGGCGCAAGCTGGCCGCCTGGCATCCGCTGCTCAGCGGTGACCCCGAGCGCGTCCATCGCAAGGGCGTCAGCGTGCGCAGCTTCGCCGTCTCCAGCCGCGGGGTCCCCGAGGAGCACTACGAGGACCACATCATCGCGGTGATACCCATCGATTGATTGTCCGGGGGCAGCCCTCGGCTCCCCCGTTGCGCGGCAGGCTAGGCTTCGAGGTGCACCACGCCCAGCGCCCAGAGGATATAGGCGTCCTGGCGGGCGCCGTCGTGCCATGCCTTGAAGCGACCCGAGGCACCGCCGTGGCCGGCGGCCATGTCGGTGCGCAGCAGCACCGGCCCGCGTGCGCTGCCCAGTTCGGTAAGCCGCGCATAGAGCTTGGCCGGCTCCCAGTAGGGCACCCGGGTGTCGTGCCAACTGCCCTGCAGGAACAGCGTGGGGTAGGGGGCCTTGGCGAGGTTGTCCAGCGGTGAGTAGGCGCCGATGCGCCGCCGGGCATCGGGGTCGTCGGGGTTGCCCCACTCGGTGTATTCGGCGGTGGTCAGCGGCAGGTCGGGGTTCTCCATGGTGCGCAGCACGTCCACGAAGGGCACGTCGAGCACCGCCGCACAGAAGGCCTCCGGTGCCAGGTTGAGGCTGGCACCCACCAGCAGGCCGCCGGCGCTGGCTCCGTAGGCTGCGATGCGCTCGCCGTCGCCGATGCCGTGCTCCACCAGGGCGTCGCGTGCGGCCAGGAAGTCGCGGAAGCTGTTGGCCTTGTGCTCGAGCTTGCCGGCCAGGTACCAGGGCTCGCCACGGTCGCCACCGCCTCGCACGTGGGCCACGGCAAAGGCCACGCCGCGGGAGAGCAGCTCCAGGCGGGCCACCGAGAACCAGGGATCCAGCACCTCGCCGTAGGCGCCGTAACCATAGAGCAGGGTCGGCAACGGGTGTCCGACCAGGTCGGCGCGCATCACCACCGAGACCGGGATGCGCTCGCCGTCGTGGGAGGACGCCCACAGCCGCTCGCAGGCGAGCTGCTCGGGCCTGAGGTCACCGTGGATCGGCTGCTGCTTGAGCAGGCGGCGCGCGCCACTGTCCAGGTCGTGCTCGATCCAGCTGACCGGCAGCACGAAGGACTCTTCACGCAGGCGCAGGCGGCGGCTGTCGAAGTGGGGCTCGTCGCCCAGCGCCAGACTGCATGGCGTTTCCGGCAGCGGCAGGCGTTCGTCCCGGGTGACGGCGTGGTCGGGATCGAACTCCATGACCCTCAGGTGCACCTGGGCCTCGTCATGGTCGCGCTCGGTGATCACCAGCCCCCAGCTGAAGGCGTCGACGTCCTCCAGGGTATGGCTGTCGCGGTGGGCGATCAGCGGTTGCCAGCTTTCGGCGTCGGCGCCGCTGTCGAGGCGCGACTCCGCCAGCCGGTCGAGGCGGAAATGGGTCGCGCCGCGGTTGTGCAGCAGGTAGAAGTGCCCGGGGCGATGGTCCAGGGCGAGCTCCACGCCGCTCTCCCGGGGACGGAAGCAGCGCGGTGGCGTGGCCGGGGCATGGGCCGGTATCAGGTGGCACTCGCTGGTGTCCTTGGAGGCGCTCTCCAGCACCAGCCACTCCCGGGAGCGGGTCTTGCCCAGGCCCAGCCAGAACTCCGGGTCCTCCTCGCGCAGCACCAGCACGGGTTCGTCCGCCTCGCCCTCGGTCAGCCCCAGGCGCCATACGCTCTCGGGGCGCTGGGTGGCGTCGTAGCGGGTAAACAGCAGGGTGGCATCGTCCTCGGCCCAGCTCAGCTCGGCGCCGATGCCCTCCAGCAGGCGCACGGGGTCGCCGTCGGGGAGTCGGGCCAGGAAGAGGTCGAACATCTCGTCGCCGGTGGTGTCCTCGGTCCAGGCCAGCCAGCGCTCGTCAGGCGACAGGGCCATGTCGCCGAGCTCGAGGAAGTCGTGGGCCGCGGCGCGGGCCTCCAGGTCGAGGAAGGGCGCGGCGCGGTCGGGCTTGCCATTGGGGTGGCGCCACCACACCGGATAGTCGGCATCGGCGGCGGTCTCGCTCCAGTAGGTATAGTGGTCCAGCGGCGTGCGCAGGCCGTGGACGGCGAGCTCGCGACGCGCCAGGTGGCCGTGGTAGAGGCGCTCGACGAGGTCCTCCAGCGGGGCGAACCAGGCATCGCACTCGGCGTTGGCGGCCTCCAGGAAGCCGGTTACCTCCGGGTCCTCGCGCGCCTCCAGCCAGTGCCACTCGGGGTCGTCGGGACGACGGAAGCGAGAAACCGGTGAGGAAAGGGGGCGGTCGGGGTGCTGCGGCGGCTGTGCTTTCATGGCGCGGGATGTACCATACTCGAATGAGAGAAAAGTGAGGTGGCAATGCCTATTACCGAATCGATGAGCCTACTATGGCTGAGCTACGGCGTATTGTCGCTGGTGGTGTTGCTCACCGGCTACCTGGGGCTGGCCTTCCTGCCACGCCTGCTGCGGCTGCCGATCACCTGGCTGGTGGCGGGTGTGATGTGGATGCCGGCGCGCTTCCGCCTGCCGCTGCTCGAGGAGGGGGATTTCTATACCGGCCTCGCGCCCGCGGTGGTCGTGGCGACGGTGGCCTTTCTCGAACGCAATGCCGAGGCGTTGATGCCGGCCCTGACCCTGACGCTGCTGGGCGCGGGGCTGGGGGCTGTCTTCGGACTGCTGCTGTGGTGGCTCGGCAGGCGGCGTGACGGGGCGCAAGTCAGGCAGGAGCCCGAGGATGATGCCGACGATCGGCGTGGTGCCGAGCGCCGGGAGCCGGTGATCGGCTAGTTCGACCAGGGGTGATTGAATAAGGAGGCCAGGATGGCCAGCAGAGCCCGGGGCTTGGCAGGACGACGCATCGGCGGCTGGCTGGTGCTTGTCTGCCTGTGTGCGCTGCTGGCCCCTTCTGCATTGGCACAGGCGGTAGAGAGCCGGCCGGAAGTGCGCGTGATCATCGACGTCTCCGGCAGCATGCGCACCAATGATCCCGAGCGGCTCAGCGCCAGCGCCCTGGAACTGCTGGTCTCGCTGCTGCCCGAGGGAACCACCGCCGGCGTGTGGACCTTCGGCGAGACCGTGGCTAACCCCCTGCCTCGGGGCGAGGTGGATGGCGACTGGCGCGCCGACGCCCGCCAGCTGCGTCCGCGCCTCGCCGGCGTGCAGCCCTATACCGATATCGAGGCCGCGGTGCGCCGCGCCGCGGCCCCCGAGGCGGACGGCTGGCGTCATCTGGTACTTCTTACCGATGGGGTGATCGACCTGTCGCCCTCCCACGGCGCCAAGCCCGGGGTGGATGACGCCTCGCGCCGGCGACTGCTCGACGAGCTGGCACCGGGCCTGGCCGACGAGGGGGTGGTCGTCCACGCCATCGCCTTCTCCGACCAGGCCGACATGGCGCTGGTCGAATCGCTCTCGCGCACGACCGGTGGCCTGCCGGCCCTGGTGGCCTCTCCCGAGAGCCTGCTGGGTGCCTTCCTGGATATCGTCGAACGCATCTTCCCCGCCGACAGCATCCCCCTGGAGAACGGGCAATTTCGCATCGAGCCGGGCATCGAGTCCTTCTCGGCGCTGCTCTTCCACGAGCCCGGCGCCGAGCCGCTGGTACTGGTGGGCCCGGACGGCAGCGAGTATCGCGCCGCCACTCCGCCCCCGGGCGGTCGCTGGCAGGTGGAGCCGCGCTTCGACCTGCTGCGGGTGCCCGAGCCCAGCCCCGGCGAGTGGCGTGTCGAGGGCGAGATCACCGACGAGAGTCGCATCGGGGTCGCCTCGGCGCTGGCCCTGCGTACGGGCAAGTTGCCGGCCACGGCCTTCCTGGGCTTCCCGCTGTCGGTGGAGGCGTGGCTTGCGCGCAATGGTCTGCCCTTCGATGGCGAACTCGAGGAGCTCGCGCTGCGCGCCGAACTCATCGCCGACGGCGGTGAGGTGCAGTCGGCGACGACCCTTGCGCGTGACGGTGGGCGCTTCCGCGGAGTGCTGCGGCCTCCTTCGCTGCCCGGCACCGCCAGCCTGGTCATCAGCGCCGAGGCCGAGGGCTTTGTCCGACAGCGCGTCCAGGCGATCAACCTGCTGGCCCCCCTGGTGGCCCGCCATGAGCCCGAGTCGCAGCGGGTAGTGGTGGCGGCGCGCCACCCCGAGCTGGGGCACGCCAACACCCGCCCCTGGGCCGAGCTCGCCGGTGATCGCCTCGCCGTCGAACCGCTGGGCGAGCGACGCTGGACGATCGCGCTCCCCGAGTTGGACGACAGCGTCAGTCGTCCGCTGCTGTTGGGTGCCGAGGTGGAGCTGGAGGGCGAGACCCATGCGCTGCGCCTGCCACGCCTGGTGCTGTTTGCCGAGTCGGCCACCGGCCTCGATCTCGCCGCCGCGGATGGCGAGCTCTCCTCGGAGCGTTTCCATCAGGACCTCACCACCGGGCGCAGCGCCGACGAGGCGTCCGATGGTACCGTGGAACGCCTCGTCGCTACCCTAAATGAACTGGTTGCGGCCGGCATCCAGCGCTGGCGCACGAGCTGGCTGCCGCACCTCGCGGCACTGGCCGCTCGGCCGCTGGCCTGGGCCGTGGCCGCAGGCCTGCTGCTGGTGGCACTCCTGCTGCTCATGCTGCGTGGACGCCGCCGCCAGCGACACCGCGCCCATCGGGAGGATCCCCATGTGTGAACTGTTGGGCATGAGTGCCAACGTGCCGACCGACATCTGCTTCAGCTTTACCGGTTTCCTGCATCGCGGTGGAGGCACCGGACCGCATCGCGACGGCTGGGGCATCGCCTTCTACGAGGAGGGCGGCTATCGCGACTTCCGCGACCCGCACCCCTCGGTGCGCTCGCCCATCGCCCGGCTGATCTGCGACTACCCGATCAAGTCACATATCGTGATCAGCCATATCCGCCAGGCCAACGTGGGGCAGGTGCGCCTGGCCAACACCCACCCCTTCGTGCGCGAGATGTGGGGTCAGCCCTGGTGCTATGCCCACAATGGCCAGCTCGCCGGCTGGCAATCGCTGCCGCTGACCTTCTACCGGCCGGTGGGTGACACCGACAGCGAGCACGCCTTCTGCTGGCTGCTCGGCGAGCTGCGCCAGCGCTTCCCGGAGCGTCCGGAAAGTGCCGAGCAGCGCGAGGGCCTGTGGCGGCTGCTGCATCAGCTCTGCGAGCGGCTGCGGGGGCTGGGCGTGTTCAACCTGCTGCTGGCCGACGGTGACTACCTCTACACCTTCTGCTCGACGAAGCTGGCGCATATCACCCGGCGAGCCCCCTTCGGCAGGGCCAGCCTCTCCGACGCCGAGCTGACGGTGAATTTCGCCGAGCATACCACCACCCACGACATTGTCTCGGTGATCGCCACCGAGCCGCTGACCGACAACGAGGCCTGGGAGCGCATGGTGCCCGGTGAGCTGCTGGTGTGGCGCGACGGCCAGATCTGCGCGCGCTTCGGCAGTCATCAGGCATCGGCATAGTTGCTGACGAGCGATGCAAACGGTAGTTTGAATCGATCGTTTTACAGCGCTCCAGGCTCGGTAGTAAGGTAGCCACGGGAAAACAACAAGCGTCGATGGCGCATCGGCGATATTGCGGAGACACGTCATGAGTGAACATGCCCACGCCCCCATTCTCGAAGGCCCCGAGCTCGAAGGCATGGAGGCGTACCGCTCGGTCACCGATATCTTCCACGCCGCGGTGGGCAAGTATGCCGACAAGCCGGCCTTCAGCTGCATGGGCCAGACGTTGAGCTTCGCCGACCTGGATCGCCTCTCCGGCGACTTCGCGGCCTGGCTGCAGCACGAGACCACCCTGCAGCCGGGCGACCGCATCGCCATCCAGCTGCCCAACGTGCTGCAGTTTCCGGTGGCGGTGTTCGGCGCCATGCGTGCCGGCCTGGTGGTGGTCAACACCAACCCGCTCTACACCGAGCGGGAGATGGCCCACCAGTTCAAGGACGCCGGCGCCAAGGCGATCGTGATCCTCGCCAACATGGCCGACAAGCTCGAGAAGATCCTCGAGCGCACCGATATCCAGCATGTGGTAGTGACCGAACTGGCCGACCTCCATGACTTTCCCCGGCGGCCGCTGATCAACCTGGTGGTCAAGCACGTCAAGAAGCTGGTGCCGGCCTTCCGGCTTCCCGGACACACGCCGCTGCGACAGGCACTGAAGGAGGGCGCCGCACGCCAGCACCACGACGTGGAGCGCGACCTCGATGATATCGCCGCGCTGCAGTACACCGGCGGTACCACGGGGCTTGCCAAGGGCACCATGCTCACCCATCGCAACCTGGTGGCCAACATGCTCCAGGCCGGCCAGGCCATCGGTCCTGGCCTCGATCACGGCAATGAGGTGGTGATCGCGCCGCTGCCCGCGTATCACATCTATACCTTCACGGTGAACTGTCTGTTCCTGATGGAGACCGGCAACCACTCGCTGCTGATCACCAATCCGCGCGACCTGCCGGGCTTCGTCAAGGAGCTGCGCAAGGTGCCCTTCACCGCTTTCATTGGCCTCAATACCCTGTTCAACGCGCTGTGCAACCGCGAGGACTTCCGCTCGCTGGACTTCTCCAGGCTGCACCTGACCATCTCCGGGGGCATGGCGCTGACCAAGCCGGTGGCCGAGCGCTGGAAGGAGGTCACCGGCTGCGACATCGCCGAGGGCTACGGGCTAACCGAGACCTCGCCGGTGGTCAGCTTCAACCCGGTGGATGCCATCCGGCTGGGGACCATCGGCAAGCCGGTGGCCGGTACCCGGGTCAAGGTGGTGGATGCCGACGGCAATGACCTGGCCTTCGGCGAGGCGGGCGAGCTCTGTGTCCAGGGTCCCCAGGTGATGAAGGGCTACTGGAACCGCGATGACGAGACCGCCCAGGTGATCGACGAGGGGGGCTGGTTCCATACCGGCGATATCGCCGTGCTCCAGGAGGACGGCTATATCCGCATCGTCGACCGCAAGAAGGACATGATCCTGGTCTCGGGTTTCAACGTCTATCCCAACGAGATCGAGGACGTGGTGGCCCAGCACCCCGACGTGCTCGAGTCGGCGGCGGTGGGGGTACCCGACGAGGCCAGCGGCGAGGCGATCAAGCTGTTCGTGGTGCCCCGCGGCAGTGCCGAGATCGACCCCGAGGCGCTGCGCGCCTGGTGCAAGAAGGAGCTCACCGGCTACAAGGTCCCGCGCACCGTCGAGGTGCGTGACGAGCTGCCCAAGACCAATGTGGGGAAGGTCCTGCGTCGCCAGCTCCGCGACGAGGAGCGGGAGAAGGCCGGCACGGGTAGCGATAGCGAAAGGCGCCGGGGATAGGCCGGAGAGGGGGGCCGAGGACCAGGGACGGCCGAGGTAGCGTACAAGGAAGTATTCACAGCGCCCCCTCGAAGGCCTGTCGCCGGGAAAGCCTTGAGCGGTGTGGGCATTTGCGATCGCAATAGTGAGACACACCCATTGATTGGCCGCCGCCATGGCCGCGGCGTTACAATGAAGCGCCCGCGCCGGAGCCCCCGGCGCGGGCGTTATTGTCAGCCCTGACCGGAGTCGCCGTGTCCGACGAGACCCCCGCCGTTACCCCTCGCCACCTGTCCGATGCCGACCGCCTGCGCCAGCTGCGCCGAGGGCTGGATGGCGTGCTGCTGCGCGACCATCTGACCCTGGAGAAGCGCCTCAAGGGGCTTGCGCGCCGCCTGCAGGAGGGCAAGCCAGTCGACCGCGGCCTGGCCGAGGTCGAGAAGGCCATGGCCCGTTCGGCCGGCCTGGTGGCGCGCCGCACGGCGCGGCCGGTGACGCTCAACTACCCGCCCGAACTGCCGGTGGTGGAGCGTCGCGAGGATATCCTGGCGGCCCTGCGCGACCACCAGGTGGTGGTGGTGGCCGGCGAGACCGGCTCCGGCAAGACCACCCAGCTGCCCAAGCTCTGCCTGGAGCTGGGCCTGGGGCGGCGCGGGCTGATCGGCCATACCCAGCCGCGGCGGCTGGCGGCCCGCTCGGTGGCCACGCGCCTGGCCGAGGAGCTCGAGACGCCGCTGGGTGAGCAGGTGGGCTACCAGGTGCGCTTCACCGACCAGAGCGGCGATGACACCCTGGTCAAGCTGATGACCGACGGCATCCTGCTGGCCGAGACGCGCCACGACCCGGACCTGCGCCGCTACGAGGCGATCATCATCGACGAGGCCCACGAGCGCAGCCTCAATATCGACTTCCTGCTCGGCTACCTGCGGCGCCTGCTGTTGCGACGCCCCGACCTCAAGGTGATCATCACCTCGGCGACCATCGACGTGGAGCGTTTCGCCGCGCACTTCGCGTTGCCGGACAGGAGCGGCAAGACCGCGCCGGCCCCGGTGGTGGAGGTCTCCGGGCGTACCTACCCGGTGGAGGTGCACTACCGCCCGCTGGTGCGTGACGCCGATGACGAGGAGGATCGCACCCTGCAAGAGGGCATCCTGCATGCCGTGGAAGAGATCGAGCGCATCGAGCGCGACAAGGGCTGGCGCCATGGTCCCCGCGACGTGCTGGTGTTCCTGCCCGGTGAACGCGAGATCCGCGAGACCGCCGATACCCTGCGGCGTGCCGAGCTTCGTGGCACCGAGATCCTGCCGCTCTATGCGCGTCTCTCCAATGCCGAGCAGAATCGCGTCTTCGCCCCCCACACCGGGCGACGCATCGTGCTCTCCACCAATGTGGCCGAGACCTCGCTCACCGTGCCGGGCATCCGCTACGTGATCGACCCCGGCCTGGTGCGCATCAGCCGTTACAGCTACCGCTCCAAGATCCAGCGTCTGCCGGTGGAGCCGATCAGCCAGGCCAGCGCCAACCAGCGCAAGGGGCGCTGCGGGCGAATCGCCGAGGGCGTCTGCATTCGCCTGTATGACGAGGAGGACTTCCTCGCCCGCCCCGAATTCACCGACCCCGAGATCCAGCGCACCAACCTGGCCTCTGTGATCCTCTCCATGCTGTCGCTCAAGCTCGGCAGCATCGAGGAGTTCCCCTTCGTCGACCCGCCGGACTCGCGCTTCGTCACTGACGGCTTCAAGCTGCTGTTCGAGCTGGGCGCGGTGGATCAGGCCCAGCGGCTGACCGCCGTCGGGCGCAAGCTGGCCCACCTGCCCATCGACCCGCGCCTGGCGCGGATGGTGCTGGCCGGCGCCGAGCAGGGCGGCCTGCGTGAGGTGCTGATCGTGGTCGCGGGGCTAGCGGTACAGGATCCCCGCGAGCGTCCGGCGGAGAAGCGCCAGGCCGCCGACCAGGCCCATCGCCGCTGGCAGGACCCCGAGTCCGACTTCCTGGCGCTGCTCAACCTCTGGCACGGTTTCGAGGCGGCCCGCGAGGCGCTCTCCGGCAACCAGCTCAGGCGCTGGTGCAAGGAGCGCTACATCAACTACCTGCGCATGCGCGAATGGCACGACACCTTCCGCCAGCTGCGCCAGCTGCTGCGTGACATGCAGATCGAGGTACCGCCGCCGTCCCCTCTCCCCGTGACCGAGGAGGGCGAGCCGACGGAAGCTGCCCGCGAGGCGCGGCGCCAGAGTGGCGTGGCCCTGCATCGCGCGCTGCTCCCGGGGCTGCTCTCGCATCTCGGCCTGCTCACCGAGAATCGCGAATACCTGGGGGCCCGCAACCGCAAGTTCGTCATCCATCCGGGCTCGGGGCTGGCCAAGAAGAGCCCCAAGTGGCTGATGGCCTTCGAGCTGGTGGAGACTTCGCGACTCTTCGCGCGCAGCGTGGCCAGGATCGACCCGCGCTGGATCGAGCCGGTGGCCGGCCATCTGGTCAAGCGCAGCTACGCCGAGCCCCACTGGGAGATGAAACGTGCCCAGGTGGTGGCCAGCGAACAGGTGACCCTGTTCGGCCTGCCCATCGTCAGTGGCCGGCGCGTGAACTACGGGGCGATCGCCCCGGGCGAGGCCCGCGAGCTGTTCATCCGCCGAGCCCTGGTGGAGGGCGAGTTCCGGACCCGCGGCGAATTCTTCGCCCACAACCGGGCGCTGATCGAGGAGGTCGAGGACCTCGAGGATCGCGCCCGCAAGCGTGACATCCTGGTCGACGAGGAGACCCTCTTCGCCTTCTACGACGAGCGACTGCCCGAGGGGATCCATAACGGCAAGGGCTTCGAGGAGTGGCGCAAGCAGGCCGAGGCCGAGAACCCCGATATCCTCAAGTTCGACCGTGCCGCCCTGCTGGCCCGGGAGGCCAGCGAGGTGACCCAGGCGGATTACCCCGACGCCATGACACTCAACGGGGTACGCTATCCGCTCGCCTACCACTTCGAGCCCGGCGCGGTGGACGATGGCGTGACCCTCACCGTGCCGGCGGCGATGCTGCCCCAGCTGCCCCTGGCCCGCCTGGAGTGGCTGGTGCCGGGCCTGCTGCGTGAGAAGTGCATCGCCCTGATGAAGTCCCTGCCCAAGGCGATTCGCCGCCAGGTGGTGCCGATCCCCGACTGGGTCGACGCCGCCCTGGAGACCATGGTCCCCGATGACGTGCCGCTGACCGAGGCGCTGGGGGAGTTCCTGCGGCGCAGGACCGGGGTGCGCGTGCATCCCGATGACTGGCGCCTGGACCAGCTCGAGCCCCACCTGGCGATGAACCTGCGCGTGGTCGACCACGCCGGGGAGACGCTGGGACAGGGCCGCGATGCCCGGGAGCTGGAGCGGCGCTTCGAGGCCGCCGCGGGGGAGGGGGCCCGCGCCCTGGCTCGCGAGGCGAGTGTTGCCGACGATCTGGAGACCCTGCCCGCGGAGGGACTTCCCGAGTCGCGAGTGACCACCCAAGCGGGCATCCGGGTCGAGGCCTTCCCGGCCCTGGTACCCAGCGGCGAGGCCTTCCGGGTGGAACTCTTCGACCACCCCGACAAGGCCCACGAGGCGCACCGCGATGGCGTGGTGGCCCTGGCCATGCGCGAACTGCCTCAGGTCGTGCGCGAGATCGAGCGCCTCGCGGCGGTGGAGACCTGTGCGCTGCTGTTCGCCAAGGTGGGCAGCAGGCGCCAGCTCGCCGATGACCTGGTGCGCGCGGTGTTCGCCCAGGTGGTGGCGGTGGATCCGCTGCCGCGCTCCAGCGAGGAGCTTGTGGCCCGCCTGGCCCAGGGCCGAGAGGCGCTGGTTCCCGAGGCACGTCGCCTGCTGGGCATCCTTGAGGAGGCCCTCAAGGGGCACCTGGCCGTGACCAAGGCGCTGAAAGGCAATCTCAATCTGGCCCTGGCGCTGGTCTACTCTGACCTCAAGGCACAGATGGCACGCCTGGTGCATCCCGGCTTTATCTGTGAGGCGGGGGAGTGGCTGGAGGCGTATCCTCGCTATATGGAGGCGGCATCGATTCGCCTGGAGAAGGCGCCGCGGGAGCGCAATCGCGACCAGATGCAGATGCAGGAGGTCCAGTCGTTCGAGGCGCGCCTCGAGGCTCGCCTGGCAAGCGAACGACGGGGCGGGGTGGTGCCACCCGAACTGGCCGAGTTTCGCTGGTGGATCGAGGAGCTGCGCGTCTCGCTCTTCGCCCAGCAACTGGGCACGACATTTCCGGTCTCCGCCAAGCGTCTCGAGAAGCGCTGGGCGGAGATCACCGGGCGCGGCTGAGCGCCCGGGAGCAACGGTCATCGCGACGACCAGGGTGGCAGCGGCCGCCGCAAGGAGAACTGCATGAATCAAGTGGTGATCACCGGCACGGGACTCTTCACGCCGGAGCAGAGCATCGACAACGACGCCCTGGTGGCCTCGTTCAACGCCTGGGTGGACGCCGAGAACGCGCGCCATGCCGAGGCGATCGCGGCCGGGGAGCGCGAGCCCCTGGCCCACTCCAGCAGTGAGTTCATCGTCAAGGCGTCGGGCATTCACAGCCGTCATGTGCTCGATGCCGAGGGCATCCTCGACCCCGAGCGCATGCGTCCCCGGCTGCGCGAACGCAGCGACGACGAGCCCTCTATCCAGTGCGAGATGGGCGCCAGGGCCGCCGGCGAGGCGCTCGAGCGTGCCGGCGTGGCGGCCGCCGATATCGACCTGGTGATCGTCGGCTGCTCCAACCTGGAGCGCCCCTATCCGGCGCTGGCGGTTGAGCTGCAGGCCGAACTGGGGGCCGGCGGCTACGCCTTCGACATGAACGTGGCCTGCTCCTCGGCGACCTTCGCCATCGAGACGGCGGCCAACGCCATCCGGGCCGGCAACGCCACCCGTGCACTGGTGGTCAACCCCGAGATCTGCTCGGCACATCTCAACTTCCGTGACCGCGACAGCCACTTCATCTTCGGCGACGCCTGCACCGCCATCGTGCTGGAGCGTGATGACCTGGCCAGCGCCGAGTCACGCTTCGAGATCCTCGGCACTCGCCTGGTGACGCGCTTCTCCAATGCCATCCGCAACAACTCAGGCTTCCTCAATCGGGTCACCGATGCCGATCCGCTGGCCGTGGACAAGCTGTTCGTGCAGGAGGGCAGGCGGGTCTTCAAGGAGGTGTGCCCCATGGTGGCGTCGCTGATCGGCGATCACCTGCAGAGCCTGGGCCTCTCCGGCGACGACCTGACACGCCTGTGGCTGCACCAGGCCAACCGCCACATGAACGACCTGATCGCGCGTCGCGTGCTGGGGCGTGACCCCGACGAGCGCGAGGCGCCGGTGATCCTCGACCGCTACGCCAACACCAGTTCGGCGGGCTCGATCATCGCCTTCCACCTGCATCGCGATGACCTGGCTGCCGGCGACCGTGGGGTGATCTGCTCCTTCGGTGCCGGCTACAGTGCGGGCAGCGTGGTGGTGCGGCGCGCCTGACATGGACAACGCAAGGGAGATGACGATGAGTGATGGCAAGGCACAGGGAAAACGGCTGCTGGGCGGGGTCGTGGTACTGGCCGCGGCGGCCATGCTGGCGGGCTGCGCGAGCGGTGGCGGGGTCGACCGGGAGCCAAACCCCGCCGACCCCTGGGAGGGCTTCAACCGCAAGGTGTTCGCCTTCAACGATGTGCTCGACCGCTACGCCCTGAAGCCGGTGGCGCGGGGCTACCGCTTCATCACGCCGGATCCGGTGGAGACCGGGGTGGGCAACTTCTTCTCCAACCTGGGCGAGCCGCGTACCGTCCTCAACAGCCTGCTGCAGGGCAAGGTGCGCAACGCCAGCATCGCCACCTCGCGTTTCATCATCAACACCACGGTGGGGGTGGCGGGGCTCTGGGACGTGGCCAGCCGCATGGAGATTACCGGCCAGGAGGAGGACTTCGGCCAGACCCTGGGTGCCTGGGGCTGGGAGGAGTCACGCTACCTGGTGCTGCCGTTGCTGGGGCCGAGCACCCTGCGCGATACCGGCGGCCTGCCCGCAGACATGTACAGCTACCCGACGACCTACATCGACGATGACGAGACACGCCTGGGCCTGACGGCACTGCGTGTGATCGACACTCGGGCGGGGCTGCTCGACCAGGAGGCGCTGATCCAGGGCGATCGCTACAGTTTCATCCGCGACGCCTGGCTGCAGCAGCGCCGCTTCGAAGTCAGCGACGGCGAGCTGGGTGACGACCCCTTCGCCAGTGACGAGTTCGACTTCGACGATGCCGACTTCGACGACGCTTTTGCCGACTGAGGCCTGACCATGGACCGTCCCAAGCAGCTGATCGGCGTGATCGACGAGCCTGGCCCGGCCCGTGATGCGCTGGCCGAGACCATCGCCCGGGACGGTCTGGCGGTGGTGGCGGTGAGCCGTGCCGAGGAGCTGCCGACCGGCGTCGACCTGGTGGTGGCTCACGTGCGGGCGGTACCCGCCAGCGACTGGCCAGGGCTCTGCGAGCGCCTGCCGACCCTGGTGGTGAGCGATACCCGCGACGCCCCCGACCTGCTCTCGGCGGTGGATGCGGGGCTGGTGGACTATATCGTCGAGCCCTGCCGGCACGGCCAGCTGCTGCGCCGCATGATCCGCAAGGTGATCCGCCTGCGTGCCCTGGAGGAGGCGCGCCGCGAAGACCAGGCGCGCCTGGAGGAGCTCAACGAGACTCTGGAGACCCACCTGGCGATGCTGCGCCTCGACCAGCAGGCCGGTGGTCAGATCCAGCGCAAGATGCTGCCCCCGCGGCTCCAGACCCTGGGCGGGGTGACCTGCGACTACTGGTTCGCGCCCTACCTCTATCTGTCGGGGGACTTCCTCGACTTCCATCTGCTCGACGAGCGCTTCCTGCTGTTCTATTTCGCCGATGTCTCGGGCCACGGGGCCTCCTCGGCCTTCGTCACCGTGCTGCTCAAGTACCTGGCGAATCGCTGGCAGAACGAGTGGGACGGTGAGCACCCCGAGGCGCTGCCGGCACGCTGGCTGGCGGATCTCAATCGCGAGCTGCTGGATACCGGCATCGGCAAGCATGCCACCCTGTTCGTGGGTATCATTGACCTCGAGCGTCGCTATCTGCACTATTCGCTGGGCGCGCAGCTGCCCATGCCCCTGCTGGTGGTGGATGGCAAGGTGACCACCCTGGCCGGCGAAGGCATGCCGGTGGGGCTGTTTCCGGGCGCCGAGTACCCCACGCTGGGCTGCTCGCTACCCGGGAATTTCCACCTGTGGCTGTGTTCGGATGGAGTATTGGAATGCCTGCCGGGCGATACGCTCGACTCGCGGCTCAGGGAACTCGAGCAGCAGGTCCAGGCCAGCGCGACGCTGGCGGACCTGAGGGCCAATCTGGCCCTTGACCTCACGCCGGGCGAGGAAGCCTTGCCCGATGACCTGACGATCATGATGTTGAGCGGATTTGGCCATGCTGATTCCTGAAGGACGTATCAAGGCGGCATTCGATGCCGGTGTATTCGTCCTCAAGCTGTGCGGCGACGTGCGGCTCACCCTCTGTGCCACCCTGGACCGTCAGGCCCAGCAGCTGGCGCAGACGCCCGGTCTCGAGACGCTGATCATCGACCTGCGTGACGCCAGCAACGTGGACTCCACCGCCCTGGGCTTCCTGGCCAAGGTGGCCATGGCCGTGCAGGGGCGGCTGGCCGAACGGCCCACCATCGTCGCCGACAATCCCGATGTGCAGCGCATGCTGGACGTGATGGGTTTCGCGCGCTACTTCACCATGGTGGAGTCACCCATCACCGAGACCTGCGAGCTCTGCGACCTGCCGGAGATTCCCACCGACGTCGACGAGACGCGTCGGCGTATCCTCGAGGCCCATCGCATCCTGATGCGCATGAACGAGCATAACCGCGAGGAGTTCCAGCCCCTCGTCGAGATGCTCGAGGCCCAGGAGGAGGGCTCCTCCCACCAGCAGTGACGGCCAGTGGGGCCAGGCATCATACCTCTCGGTACCAGCAGGCGGCGCGACAATTTCCCCAGGCCCCTTTGCCCTAGCCTCTTCTCAGCTCACCCAGCAGGCTTTCCAGCTTGCGCTGGTCGGCCATGAACTTGCGAATCCCCTCGGCCAGCTTCTCGGTGGCCATGGCATCCTCGTTGAACGCCCAGCGGAACTCCGCCTCGTCCAGCGGCTCCGGGGGACGGGTCTCGGCGTCCTGGGGCGTCAGCCGGCGCTCGAGAGGGCCGCGGGTCTCGGCGAGTTCCTCGAGCAGGGCGGGGGAGATGGTCAGGCGGTCGCAGCCTGCCAGGGCCTTGATCTCGCCGCTGTTGCGGAAGCTGGCCCCCATCACGATGGTCTGGTAGCCGTGGCCCTTGTAGTGTTCGTAGATGCGCTTCACCGAGCGCACGCCGGGGTCGTTGTCGCCGCCGAAGTCGGCTTCCGGCTGCTGCGCCTTGTGCCAGTCGAGGATGCGCCCCACGAAGGGCGAGATCAGGGTGACGCCGGCATCGGCACAGGCCTGGGCCTGGGCGAAGCTGAACAGCAGGGTGAGGTTGGTGTGGATGCCCTCGCGCTCCAGCTGCCGGGCGGCGCGGATGCCCTCCCAGGTGGCGGCGACTTTGATCAGGATGCGTTCACGACCCACGCCGTGGCGGGCGTAGCGCTCGATCAGCGAGTGGGCCCGGGCCAGGGTGGCGTCGGTATCGAAGGAGAGGCGTGCGCTCACCTCGGTGGAGACATAGCCCGGCACCAGGCCGCTGATCTCGCTGCCGATCTCCACCGCCACGGCGTCCAGGGCGTCGTCGAGGTCGGTGGCTGAGCGGGCGATCTCGGCCAGCCGGCTGCGGCGTGCCTGCTGCTGGGCCGCCTGCAGGATCAGCGAGGGGTTGGTGGTGGCATCGGTGGGCTGGAAGCGGCGAATCGCCTCGATATCGCCGGTGTCGGCGACCACCGTGGTCATTGCCTTGAGTTGTGTCAGCAGGTCGTCGGCCATGATGGGCTCCTCCATGAATCGGCTTCCCACTCTAGCAAGCCGGCCGGGGAGCGAACAGCTCCCGGCAGGCCTGCGTATAATCGTTTATCATTTGCAGCCTATCAAAGACTTTCATCTGCTCTGCGAGGAGTCGCCTTGACGCTCACTGCCCGCCGCCTGGCGCTGCTGGTCGCGGCCAATACCGCGCTTGCTCCCTTCGCCATCGATGCCTATCTGCCGGCCATGGCCGCCCTGGCGGATGACGTGGGCGCCAGTATCCATCACACCGAGTTGTCGCTCTCCACCTTCCTGGCTGGCTTCGCCCTGGGGCAGCTGGTGTTCGGCCCGATCTCCGACCGGGTCGGGCGCAAGCCGGTGCTGCTCGGCGGGCTGGTGGTCTTCCTGCTGGCCAGCCTGGCGATCACCACGGTGGGCTCATTAGGCGAGCTGCTGGCCTGGCGCTTCGTGCAGGCGCTGGGGGGTGGCGCCACGGTGGTCAATTCGGCGGCCATCGTGCGTGACTGCTTCAAGGGCAGCGAGGCCGCCAAGGTGATGTCGACCATGGCCATCATCATGCTGATGGCCCCGCTGGTGGCGCCGGTGGTGGGCAGCGGGCTGCTCTATCTCGCCGACTGGTGGCTGATCTTCGTGTTCCTGGCCGCCTACGCCGGCTTTCTGATGTGGCTGCTGGGCACCAAGCTGCCGGAGACGCGGCCCCCCGGCGGTTCCGCGGCGACGCTGGTCACGGTACTGGCCAACTACCTCAGTGTGCTGCGAGATCGGAACGCCATGGGCTTCATCGCCGCCGCCTCGATGTCGTTTGCCGGGCTGTTCGCCTTCGTCACCGCCTCGCCGTTTCTCTACCTGGAGCACTTCGGCCTGACGCCATCTCTCTATCCGCTGGTGTTCGGCGTCAATGTGGTGGTCATGGTGGCCGCCAACCGTCTCAATATCCGCCTGCTGCGCTGGCGCACCCCCCTGCAGAACCTGCGCCTGGGACTGGGGATCCAGCTGACTGCCGGCCTCGGGCTGACCTTCATGGTGGCCACTGGACTGGAGTCGCTTGTCACCATGGTACCGCTGATCATGCTGTTTGCCGGCACCATCGGGCTGGTTGCGCCCAACGCCATTACTTCGCTGCTCGACCGCTTCCCTCACATGAGTGCCACCGCGGCGGCCCTGCAGGGCAGTATCCAGTTCTCCTGCGGGGCCCTGGCCGGGGTCCTGGTGGGTGCCTTCGAGATCGACAGTGCCTGGCCCATGGTAGGCACCATGCTGGGGGCCACCCTGCTGGCCAACCTGGGGATACGCCTGCTGGCGGGCCGCGGCGACCATGCCTGAGACTCTGCTGGCCTGGGCCGACATGAGCCCCGCGGTGTGGCTGGGTTGCGCTGCGGTGCTGGCGCTGGGTGCCTTCGTGCAGCGTGCCACCGGCTTCGGCCTGGCCGTGGTGGGAGCACCGCTGCTGCTGATGCTGGAGCCGCGTCTGGTGCCGGTGGTCCTGGTGCTGTTCGGCTTCACGGTGGCGCTGACCACGCTGCGCCACTACTGGCGCGAGGTGCGCCTGTCCGAGGTCGGCATGGCCCTGATCGGGCGGGTTCCCGGCAACGCCCTGGGGCTGTGGCTGCTCCTCGCCGCCCCCATGGCGGTGCTGGAAAAGCTGATCGCCGGCAGCGTGCTGTTCGCGGTAGCGGTGACCCTGTTCCGCTTCCGCCTGCCGGTCAATCGCCTCACCCTGCTCGGGGCGGGCATCCTCTCGGGAATCCTGGGTACCGTGGCAGCGCTGAGTGGTCCGCCCATGGTATTGCTGCTGCACGGCTTCTCCCCAGACCGCCTGCGCGGCACCCTCTCGGCCTTCTTCGTGGTCACGGCGCTGATGACACTGGTCACCCTGGCGCCGTCGGGACTGATCCATGCCTGGCATTTCGGCATGGCGTTGAGCTTCGCCCCGGGCGTGCTGGCCGGTAGTTGGCTGGCTGGCCGTGTCGCCCATCGCCTCGACCGGCGCCTGCTGCAGGGGGCGTCGCTGTCGCTCTGCACCCTCGCGGCGCTGGGGCTGCTGCTGTAACTCGACCCGCCTGTTGCCGCGGATTTTCTCGCCATCGTGGCCTACGATGTCATGGAGCTGTCATCTGCCTGCGGCAAGGTGTGACCTGCAGCGGGGTCGACCTCCCCGGCGATCAAGATGGCAATGTCATAAAGCTGTCATCTGGCTGGGGCAAGGTGTCACCCGTAAAGGTTGCACACTGTCCTCATCAGGAGATCGCTCCATGAATCGCATCCTCAAGACCACTGCCATTGCCGCCGCCGTCATGGGTGTGGCCACCGTGGCCCACGCTCGTGACCAGATCCGCATCGTTGGTTCCAGCACCGTCTACCCGTTCGCCAGCTACGTGACCGAGGAGTTCGGTGCGGTGACCGGTAACCCGACGCCGGTCATCGAGTCCACTGGTTCCGGTGGTGGTCTTCGCCTGTTCTGCAATGGCGTGGGCGAGGGTACCCCGGACATCACCAATGCCTCGCGTCGCATCAAGGTCTCCGAGCTGGAGCGCTGCATCGAGAACGGCGTGACCGACGTTACCGAGGTCAAGATCGGCTCCGACGGCATCGTCTTTGCCCAGTCCAGCGAGAACGAGGCGGTCGACCTGACCCTCGAGCAGCTGTTCCTGGCCGTGGCCGCCAAGGTGCCGGTGGATGGCGAGCTGGTCGACAACCCCTACCAGAAGTGGAGCGACATCGACGCCTCCCTGCCGGACCGCGAGATCTCCATCTACGGCCCGCCCAGCACCTCCGGCACCCGTGATGCCTTCGAGGAGCTGGCCATGGAGGTCCCCTCCGAGGAGATGGAAGCCTACGGCGGTGAGGCCTACACCGAGATTCGCTCCGATGGTGCCTACATCGATGCCGGCGAGAACGACAATCTGATCGTCCAGCGCCTCAGCGAAGACACCGATGCCTTCGGCATCTTCGGCTACTCTTTCCTGGTCGAGAACCCCAATACCCTGATCGCCGCGGCCATTGATGGCGTCGAGGCCGAGTCCGAGGCGATCAGCGCCGGCGACTATCCGATCGCGCGCTCGCTGTGGTTCTACGTCAAGAACCAGCACGCCGACGAGGTGGCGCCGCTGTATGACTACGTCGACATGTTTGTCTCCGAGACCATGATCGGCGAGGGCGGTTACCTGGGTGACCTGGGTCTGATTCCGCTGCCGGAAGCCGAGCGCGAGCAGACGCGCGAGAAGGTGGCCGAGCGTGCCAAGCTGCAGGTCTCCGATCTGTAAGGAAGATCTCGGGCAGGGATGCCTGAACCGGCCGGCAGCCCTCGGCTGCCGGCCGTCTCACGTTGCGACAGGCACGCTGTCACCGTCATTCATCGAGAGAGACCTATGCAGACCAACCAACTCCTCGCCATGTTCAGCGGCGTCCTGCTGCTGCTGGGTCTGATAGCCTTCTTCCTGGGTCGTGCCAAGGCCGCGCGAGTGCGCGCCAGCGGCACGGCCATGTATGCCCAGCCCGACCAGTACGCCTGGTTCGCCGTACTGGCCACCGCCGGCCCGGCGATCACCGTGGGCGCCATCGGGGCCTTCCTGATGCTGCTGCTGGGCGCCGAGATCCCGACCCTCTATCTGCTGGCCGGCAGCCTGGTGATCGCCGCGATCGGCCTGCTGGTCGGGGTCAGCCAGGTGAAGCCCGACTTTCACGCCCGCCAGGCCATCGAGCGGGGGATTCGCTGGGTGCTGGTCGGCGCGGCAATGATCTCGATCTTCACCACCTTCGGTATCCTCTTCTCGATCATCTTCGAGGCGCTGCGCTTCTTCAAGATGCACAGCTTCTGGGACTTCATCACCGGCACGGTCTGGAACCCGGGTGCCAGCTTCCTGGCCGCCGCCGGGCGCGCCGAGGAGGGCGCCACCGGCGCCCAGTTCGGTTCCGTGCCGCTGTTCGCCGGCACCTTCATGATCACCGCCATCGCCATGCTGGTGGCGATCCCCGTGGGCCTGCTCTCGGCCATCTACATGGCGGAGTTCGCCCCATCCAGGGTGCGCACCCTGGCCAAGCCGACCCTCGAGGTGCTGGCCGGCATTCCCACCGTGGTCTATGGCTTCTTCGCCGCCATCACCGTGGCGCCGCTGATCGTCGACCTGGCCGGCTTCCTGGGCATCGATGCCGCCTACAACAACGCCGTGGCACCGGGGGTGGTGATGGGCATCATGATCATTCCCTTTATCTCATCGCTCTCCGACGATGTGATCAATTCGGTACCCGACAGCATGCGTCAGGGTTCGCTGGCGCTGGGTATGACCAAGGGCGAGACCATCCGCGACGTGGTCATTCCGGCAGCGCTGCCGGGAATCATCTCTGCCTCGCTGCTGGCGGTGTCGCGGGCGCTGGGCGAGACCATGATCGTGGTGATGGCCGCAGGCATGCGCCCCAACCTCACCGCCAACCCCTTCGAGGACATGACCACGGTGACGGTGCGCATCGTGGCGGCGCTGACCGGGGACCTGGAGTTCGAGAGCGCCGAGACGCTTTCCGCCTTCGCCCTGGGCCTGGTGCTCTTCGCCGTGACCCTGAGCCTGAACCTGGTCTCGGTGTTGATGATCCGTCGCTTCCGCGAGAAGTATCGCGTCAATAACCTGTAACGCCGAGGAATCGCCGAGATGAGTCAAACCTTCGACGAGATCAGCTCCCAGCTGCGCAAGCGCCATCGCCGTTCGGCACGGCTGAAGTGGATCTCCATGGGCGCCCTGGGCCTGGCCGGCCTGTTCCTCCTGTGGTTCTTCTCCGACATGCTGGGCAAGGGCCTGCCGGCCTTCCAACAGGCGCAGATCCAGGTGGAAGTCGACTATAACGAGGATGCAAGCCGCATGGGGCGTGCCGCCCTGGATCCCGACCTGTCGCGCCTGGTCAGCCGCACCTTCGAGCGCATGATCCCGGTGCAGATACGCGAGAACCCCGAGCTGCTGGGCACCAGCGAGACCCGCTGGGTACTCGCCAATGCCCAGGTCGATCAGTACCTCAAAGGGCATCGCCACAAGCTGAATGAACAGCAGGTGGTGCTGGTCGACGAGCTGCTGGCCGAAGGGCGCGTGGAGCTCAAGTTCAATACCAACTTCTTCACCACCGGCGACTCCAAGATGGCGGAGGCCTCGGGCATCCTCTCCGCCGCGGTGGGAACGGTGATGACCATGCTGGTGACCCTGGCCATCGCCTTCCCCATCGGGGTGATGACCGCGGTCTATCTGGAGGAGTTTGCTCCCGACAACCGCTTTACCCAGCTGATCGAGATCAATATCAACAACCTGGCGGCGATTCCTTCGATCCTGTTCGGCCTGCTGGGGCTGGCGATCTTCATCAATTTCTTCGGGGTGCCCCGCTCCACGCCGCTGGTGGGTGGCATGACCCTGGCGCTGATGACCCTGCCGGTGATCATCATCGCCACCCGTACCGCACTGCGTAGCGTACCGGACTCCATCCGCCACGCCGCCTTCGGGGTGGGCTGCTCGCGCTGGCAGGTGGTGCGCGACCACGTGCTGCCGCTGGCCATGCCCGGCATCATGACCGGCTCCATTATCGGTCTGGCCCAGGCCATGGGGGAGACGGCGCCGCTGATCATCGTCGGTATGGTGGCCTTCATACCGGATGTGGGAGCGTCTTTCACCGAGGCGGCCACCGTGCTGCCGGCACAGATCTTTACCTGGGCGGGCGAGCCGGAGAAGGCCTTCGTCGAGAAGACCGCCGGGGGCATCCTGGTGCTGCTGACCATCCTGATCTTCCTGAACGCGACCGCCGTCATCCTGCGCAAGAAATTCGAGCGTCGCTGGTAGACCCGGCACGCCAAAGAGGAATCCGCTATGAATATGCAAGCCGCTCCCCGTCAGACTATCGGTGCCGCGCCCGAGGTGGGCCAGCCCCATACCCGCAACGAGTCGGCGTGCCACGACCTGAGCATCCGCGTGCGCGACCTCAACCTCTGGTACGGCGAGAGCCAGGCCCTCAAGGGGCTGAATATCGACCTGTTCCAGAAGAATGTCACCGCGCTGATCGGCCCATCAGGCTGTGGCAAGTCGACCTTCCTGCGTTGCCTCAACCGCATGAATGACCTGATCCCCAGCGTGCGTATCGAGGGGCTGGTGGAGATGGATGGTCGTGACGTGAACCAGGTGAAGATGGACGAGGTGGCCCTGCGCCGCCGGGTGGGCATGGTGTTCCAGAAGCCCAACCCCTTCCCCAAGTCGATCTACGAGAACATCGCCTATGCCCCGCGCATGCACGATCTGGTGAGCCGCAAGCCCGAGCAGGACGAGCTGGTGGAGAAGGCGCTGCGTGACGCTGGCCTGTGGGAGGAGGTCAAGGACAAGCTGCACCAGCCCGGTACCTCGCTCTCCGGCGGCCAGCAGCAGCGCCTGTGCATCGCCCGAGCCATCGCCGTGCAGCCCGACGTGATCCTGATGGACGAGCCGACCTCGGCGCTGGACCCGATCTCCACGGCCACCATCGAGGACCTGATGGACCGTCTCAAGGAGCAGTTCACCATCATCACGGTGACCCACAACATGCAGCAGGCGGCGCGGGTGGCGGACTACACCGCCTTCTTCCACCTGGGTGAGATCATCGAGTACAACGACACCAAGACGATGTTTGCCAACCCGGCCACCAAGAAGGCCGAGGACTACATCACCGGGCGCTACGGTTGATGCCAAGGCGATAACCAGGCGATTGCGACGGGGAGGCTGAGGCCTCCCCGTCGTCGTTCGAGCCGCCGTGAAGTGGCCGGCTGTCACCGGATTGACATCGCGTCCGTTTATATATGGAATTCCAGATATCACCATTTAATGGGAGATGATCATGACCCTATCTATCGGCATCAACGGCTTCGGGCGCATCGGACGCCTGGTGCTGCGTAGCCTCTGGCCCCGCGTCGCGGCCGGGGAGGTAACGCTTGCGCGCATCAATGACCCGGGCGGCGATGCCGCCACCTTCGCCCACCTCCTCGAGTTCGACTCCGTCCATGGCCAATGGTCGCCGGGGCAGGGCATCCGGGCCGAGGATGACGCCATTGTGATCGACGGTCAGCGAATCGCCTTCAGTGCCAACAAGACGCTGGAAGAGAGCGACTGGTCCAACTGCCGGGTCGCCATCGAGTGCTCCGGCAAGATGAAGACGAAAGCCAAGCTTCAGGCCTACCTCGACCAGGGAGTCGAGCGGGTGGTGGTCAGCGCGCCGGTGAAGGAGGAGGGCGTGCTCAACGTGGTAGTAGGCGTCAACGACGATCAGTATGACCCCGAGGTCCATCGCATCGTCACCGCGGCGAGTTGCACCACCAACTGCCTGGCACCGGTGGTCAAGGTGGTCCACGAGACCTGGGGCATCCGCCACGGCTCCATGACCACGGTGCACGATATCACCAACACCCAGGTCATCCTCGATGCGCCGCATAAGGATCTGCGTAGAGCCCGCGCCTGCGGCATGAGCCTGATCCCCACCACCACGGGGTCGGCCAAGGCGATCACCGCCATCTTCCCGGAGCTTGCGGGCAAGCTGAATGGCCATGCCATCCGTGTGCCGCTGGCCAACGCCTCGCTGACCGACATGGTCTTCGAACTCGAGCGCGAGGTGACGGTGGAGGAGGTCAATGGGGCACTGAAGCAGGCAGCTGAAGGCGAGCTCGCCGACATTCTGGGCTATGAAGAGCGCCCGCTGGTCTCCATCGACTACCGCACCGACCCGCGCAGCTCGATCATCGATGCGCTATCGACCATGGTCATCAACGGCACCCAGCTCAAGCTCTACGCCTGGTACGACAACGAGTGGGGCTACGCCAACCGCACCGCCGAGCTGGTCCTGAAGGTGGGGAACGAGCAGGTGGGGAGCGAGCGGGTGGGACGTGGCTGAATCGCTCGCCTCACGCGTCAAGGCACTGCCCTACGAGGTGCGCCAGTACCTGCTGATCACCGGCAACTACTGGGCCTTCACCCTCACCGACGGCGCCCTGCGCATGCTGGTGGTGTTGCACTTCCACCAGTTGGGTTACTCGCCCCTCGAAGTGGCCATGCTGTTCCTCTTCTACGAGGCCTTCGGCGTGGTCACCAACCTGGTGGGAGGCTGGCTGGGCGCACGCCTGGGGCTCAACCGCACCATGAACGTGGGTCTCGGGTTGCAGATCGTGGCGTTGGCCATGCTGATGGTGCCCTCGGCGGCGCTCAGCGTTCCCTGGGTGATGGCGGCCCAGGCGCTCTCGGGTATCGCCAAGGACCTCAACAAGATGAGCGCCAAGAGCGCGGTCAAGGTGCTGGTGCCGAAGGACAGCCCCAGCGCCGGCAGCGCCCTCTATCGCTGGGTGGCGATCCTCACCGGCTCCAAGAACGCCCTCAAGGGCGCCGGTTTCTTCCTCGGCGGGCTGCTGCTGTCGCTGATCGGCTTCCGTGGGGCGGTGATCGCCATGGCGGTGATGCTGGTGGCGGTGCTCGGCCTGTCGCTGGCCCGGCTCAAGGCCGACCTGGGCCGCCAGAAGCGCAAGCCGAAGTTCTCCGAGGTGTTCTCCAAGTCGCGGGCCATCAACGTGCTCTCGGCGGCGCGGCTGTGCCTGTTCGCCTCCCGGGACGTCTGGTTCGTGGTGGCCCTGCCGGTGTTCCTCTATGACCAGCATGGCTGGAGCCACTGGACGGTAGGCGGCCTGCTGGCCGTTTGGGTGATCGGCTACGGCGGCGTGCAGACCCAGGCGCCACGTCTCACAGGTTTGGTGAAGGGAGGGGCGCGGGGCGTCACCGTGTTCTGGGCCCTGGCGCTTGCCGGCCTGCCGGCGCTCCTGGCGCTGCTGCCGCTGGCCGAGGTGGGCTGGCTGGTGGTGGGGCTGCTGGCCTTCGGCGTGCTGTTCGCGATCAACTCCAGCTGGCACAGCTACCTGATCGTCCACTATGCCCGCGCCGATGGCGTCTCCATGGACGTGGGCTTCTACTATATGGCCAACGCCATGGGGCGCCTCGCCGGCACGTTGCTCTCTGGTTGGGTCTACCAGGTCCATGGCCTTGCCGCCTGCCTGTGGATCTCCGCCGCACTGGTGGCGGCCAGTGCCTTCATGGCCCTGGCGTTGCCGCGGGAAGAGACGGCAAGGGCCTGACCTTCGCCTCCGGTGGGCAGTTGCGTAGAATGTCGGCAAGACCCGCTCAAGGAAAACCCGATGACGCTGGACCCGCTGCGCCTGTTCAAGTGCCTGAGCGACGAGACGCGCCTGATGCTGACCCTGCTGATCCTGCGCGAGGGGGAACTGTGCGTCTGCGAGATGACCCACGCCCTGGAGGCCTCCCAGCCCAAGGTCTCGCGCCATCTCGCCCAGCTGCGCAACTGTGGGCTGCTCAACGACCGGCGCGAGGGGCAGTGGGTCTACTATGGCCTGGCGCCGTCGCTGCCAGAATGGGCCATGGCGGCCCTGGAGGCCGCGGCCGAGGGGCAGGCGGCGGGCGTCTCCGCGTTGCAGGCGCGCCTGGCGGGCATGGGCAACCGCCCGGAGCGCCGCGCCGCGCTCTGTTGATCAGGGCTCGAGGTTGATCAGGGCTCGAGGTTGATCAGGACTCGAGGTTGATCAGGACTCGAGCAGTGCCTGGATCTCCTCGGCGCTGGCCACCTTGCCTTCGATCACCACCTCGCCATCGATGCCCAGCGCCGGGGTGCGCATCACCCCCTTGTCGATGATGGCGTTCATATCGGTGACCTTCTCGATCTCGACGGTGAGGCCCAAGGTTTCGGCGGCCTGCTGGGCGTTGGCGGTCAGCTGCTCGCACTTCTTGCAGCCCTTGCCGTAGATGCTCAGTTTCATGGTGCTCTCCTGTTGGAAGGGGCGTGTGCCGGAATAACGTGAGTCAGGGCCACAGCTGGCCGTAGAGATAGCCGGTGAACGTCGCCATGACCACCACCAGCGTGCAGTAGACCACGGTCTTCTGGGTACCCATGATGGTGCGGATCACCAGCATGTTGGGTAGCGACAGTGCAGGGCCGGCCAGCAGCAGCGCCAACGCCGAGCCCTTGCCCATGCCGTTGCCGATCAGGCCCTGGACGATGGGCACCTCGGTGAGGGTGGAGAAGTACATGAAGCCGCCCAGCAGCGAGGCCAGGAAGGTGGACTGGAAACCGTTGTCGCCCACCGCCATTACCACCCACTCCGAGGGGATCAGTCCCTCCTCGCCGGGACGCCCCAACAGCAGACCGGCCACGAAGACCCCGGCCAGCAGCAGCGGCATGATCTGCTTGGTGAAGTCCCAGCTCTGCTCGGCCCACTCACGATCATCCTCGCGCAGGGTGGCGATCAGCATGATGCCGATGATGCCCACTGCGAAGGCGAGCTCCGGCACGCCCGGCACCAGCAGGGCGGCCAGCGCCACGGCGCCGGTCAGCATCGCCACCTGGCGCAGCGGCCAGCCCCAGCGGCGCATCAGCAGCAGGGCGAAGAGCCCGCCGAGCGCCGCGGTGATCTGCCACTTCCAGGCGTGGATGGCCATCCAGGTGGGGCTGTCGGCCGCGGCCCAGTTGGCGAACACCAGGATGCCGATCATCAGGCCGAAGAAGGCCGCTACCTGACCCAGCGGACGGCCGTCGTCATCGACGCCGAAGCCGCGAGCACTCTGCTGGCTGCGCGCCAGCTCCTCGCGCCGATAGATCAGGTGCATGATCACGCCGATCACCACCGCGAAGACGATGGCACCGATGGCCCGTGCCAGGCCCAGTTCCAGGCCCAGCACCTTGGCGGTGACCACCACCGCCATGACGTTGATCGCGGGGCCCGAGTAGAGGAAGGCCACCGCCGGCCCCAGGCCCGCGCCGCGCTTGTAGATGCCGCCGAACAGCGGCAGCACGGTGCAGGAGCAGACCGCAAGCAGCATCCCCGACACCGAGGCCATGCCGAAGGCCACCGGCTTGGGCGCCGCCGGGCCCAGGTAGCGCATCACCGCACCCTGGCTCAGGTAGGCGGCCATGGCCCCGGCGATCAGGAAGGCCGGCAGCAGGCACAGGATCACATGCTCCTGGGCGTACCAGTGGGTCAGCCGAATGCCCTCCAGTACGGCGTTGTCGAAGCGAGCCGTGCCGGCGGGCAGGAAGTAGATCAGCAGGAAGATGCCCACCACGGCACCGATCCAGCGGACCTGGTCGGGGTTCTCCCTGGCCAGCGACAGCAGTCGCCTGGCAAAGGGGGCAGCGGGTTGAGTGTCCGGCATGAGAGGCCTCGTGTCGTAGGCGTCGAGAGGTCTCTTTAATATATATGCATATGCATATATTTAATAGCGAGACTTGATGTCGCCTTGACCCGCGTCAACAGGGAGAGGCGCGGTCACTCACCTCGATGGCCATGGCTCAGCCCTTCGTCGCCGTGGCGGCCGGAAAGTGGTGGCGCGTCCTGTTGGCGATGCGCACCAGTGCCAGCATCAGCGGTACCTCCACCAGCACCCCCACCACTGTGGCCAGCGCCGCGCCGGACTGCAGGCCGAAGAGGGCGATGGCGGCGGCCACGGCCAGCTCGAAGAAGTTGCTGGCGCCGATCATGGCGCCGGGGGCGGCGACGTTGTGGGGCACCTTCCACGCCTTGGCCCAGCCGTAGGCGATGAAGAAGATCAGGAAGGTCTGGAGGATCAGCGGGATGGCGATCAGCACGATATGCAGCGGCGCCTCGAGGATCACATCGCCCTGGAAGGCGAACAGCAGCACCAGGGTGATGATCAGCCCGATGGGCGTGATCGGCCCTACCTTCTTCATGAAGACGTTGTCGTACCACTCGCTGCCGTGGCGGGCGATCAGGGCGCGCCGGGCAAAATAGCCCGCTGCGAGCGGGATCACGATGTAGAGCACTACGGACAGGGCCACCGTGTCCCAGGGTACCTGGATATTGGAGACGCCGAGCAGGAAGACCACGATGGGGGCGAAGGCGAACAGCATGATCAGGTCGTTGAGGGCGACCTGCACCAGGGTGTAGGCGGCATCGCCGCGGGTCAGGTAGCTCCACACGAACACCATGGCGGTGCAGGGCGCCGCTCCCAGCAGGATGGCGCCGGCGAGGTACTGGCTTGCCAGGGGCGCGGGAATCAGAGGCTGGAAGACCACCATCAGGAAGAACCAGGCGATGGCGAACATGGTGAAGGGCTTGATCAGCCAGTTCACCGTGGTGGTGATGACCAGCCCCTTGGGCTGGCGGCGCACGCCGAGCACGGCGGAGAAGTCGATCTGCGCCATCATCGGGAAGATCATCGCCCAGATCAGGATCGCCACCGGGATCGACACCTGGGCATATTCGAAGCGCGATAGCGTCTCGGGCACCGCGGGAGCGAACTGGCCGAGCAGCACCCCGGCGACGATGGCCAGTGCCACCCACACCGAGAGGAAGCGCTCGAAGAGCCCCATGCCCTCCGAGGTGCTGGGCGAATGGGATTCCTGATGAGTGGTCATGGTGAGACTCCTGTCAGATGGCGCGCTGGTTGACCCGGGCGGAGAGCTCGGCGGCCGACTCCTTGCGTTCGGAGTAGCGGTCGGTGAGCATCTCGCTGCGGCCGCGGACCAGCAGCGTGAATTTCACCAGCTCCTCCATGACGTCGACGATGCGGTCATAGAAGGGCGAGGGCTTCATGCGGTCGTTGTCGTCGAACTCCATGAAGGCCTTGGGCACCGAGGACTGGTTGGGGATGGTCATCATGCGCATCCAGCGCCCCAGCACGCGCAGCTGGTTGACCGTGTTGAACGACTGGGAGCCGCCGCACACCTGCATCACCGCCAGGGTCTTGCCCTGGGTGGGGCGTACCGCGCCCAGCGCCAGGGGAATCCAGTCGATCTGCGCCTTCATGATGCCGGTCATGGCGCCGTGACGTTCCGGCGAGCACCACACCATGCCTTCGGCCCACTCGGCCAGCGTGCGAAGCTCCGCCACCTTGGGGTGGCTCGCCTCTTCGGCGTCCGGCAGCGGCAGGCCGCGCGGTTCGAAGATGCGTGTCTCGGCGCCCATGGCTCGCAGCAGCCGGGCGGCTTCCTCCACCGCCAGGCGGCTGAAGGAGCGCTGCCTGAGCGAGCCGTAGAGCAGCAGGATGCGCGGCGCATGCTCGCGGTCCACGGGTATGCCCAGGCTGGCCGCGTCGGGCACCCGGAACAGTTCTCGGTCGATATTCGGCAGGTCGTCGAGGGGATGGGTCGTCACGGGGTGTCTCCTTGTGGGGCCTCTTCCCAGAGGGCACGAAGGTGAATCTCCTCAAGGATCTACCAAAATATATGGAAATCCATATGTAATCAATGCCACCACCCGGACACCAGAGCGTTGCGCTGGTCCGGGGCGCGCTGGAAGGCCGGCGAGACCCCGCTGGGGGTCCTGGGTGGAGAGATGCCTTGCGTTGGCCTTGAGGGAGTGGCGGGCCTGCTATCATGCCGCCTCCTGACCCTGAGGATGCCCCCGTGACCACCAGCCCGACCCTGCGCCTCGACGGTCTGATGGCATCGCGGCGATGAGTCTCGTCCCGGCTACCCTGCTGCTGGCCGAGGTGGCCCAGGAGTGGCGCCCGCTGGCCTGGGGCGTCAGCGTGGGCGGTTTCGGTCTGGCCATCGGGTCGCTCGCCAACCTGATCGCCCTGCGTCTGGGCAAGCGGCCGGGGTTGTGGTGGGAGTTCCATCGCTGGTCGCTGCCCATGCTGGCAATGGGCCTGGCGCTTGCCCTTGCGCTGGAGCAGCTGATGGGAGCCTGAGACGGCCCCCGGAGGGGTCATGGCCGGTCGGGCACGAAGTTGGCCACGAGGACGGCGAGCACCTCCGGGCACTCACGGTGGGGAACGTGGCCGCAGGGCAGGAGTCGCGGCTCGGCGGGCCCCGGGGTCCTGGACGCGATGCGACGCGGCTGCGCCAGGGAGCCGTACTCGTCGTGCTCGCCGTGGATCGCCAGGGTCGGGCAGCGCACCCGGGCCAGGGCGTCGTCGAGGGTCCAGCCGTCGAAGGCCTCGGAGTGCCAGTTGTCGACCCAGCTCCTCAGTACCCACTCGGCCTTGTCGCCGTGGTAACGCGCGAGCCGCCTCATCGCGCCCGGCTCGGCGAAGGCCGACTCCGCCTCGCGGATGCCGGCCAGGGTGAGCGGCTCGAGGGTGGCCTGGGCCGCCACCGTTACCAGCGCCTCGCAGGCCTCGGCATGGGCACCGGCGATCTCGACCGCCATGCCGCCGCCCACGCTGTGCCCCAGCAGCACGAAACGCTCTAGCGCGAGCGCCTCGCGCAGCGTGGCGAAGCTGCCGCTGGCCTCGTCGGCGACGAAGGTGGCCGGCTGGGGGCCGGGGTAGGGGGCCGACTCGCCGTAGCCGAGCCGGTCGTAGGCGATCACCTCGCGGCCGCTGGCCTCGGCGAGCAGGGAAGGGAAGTCGCGCCACAGGGCGATACAGCCCAGCGAGTCATGGAGCAGCACGATGGGGCTGCCCGCCGGCGTTGCCTCCACCGGCTGCCAGCGGGCGACTTGGATGTCGCCCGCCGGGGTCTTCATGGTGAAGGCCTCCATCAGTCGACCAGCTCGACCGCCACCGCGGTGGCCTCACCGCCGCCGATGCACAGGCTGGCGATGCCGCGCTTGCCGCCCCTGGTGCGCAGGGCGTGGATCAGGGTGGCGATGATCCGCGAGCCGGTGGAACCGATGGGATGGCCCTGGGCGCAGGCGCCGCCGAAGACGTTGACCTTGTCGTGGGGGATGTCGAGCCCGTCCATGGCCAGCAGGGTGACCACCGCGAAGGCCTCGTTGATCTCGAACAGATCGACGTCATCCACTGTCCAGTCGAGCTTCTTCATCAGCTTGTCGATGGCGCCTACCGGGGCGATGGTGAACTCGCTGGGGTGCTGGGAGTGGGTGCTGTGGCCCAGCATGCGCGCCAGCGGCTTGGCGCCGAGGCGGTCCGCCGCTTCCTGGCTGGCCAGGATCAATGCCGAGGCACCGTCGGAGATGGAGCTGGAGTTGGCCGCGGTGATGGTGCCCTCCTTGGCGAAGGCGGGGCGTAGCGAACGGATCTTGTCGAGCTTGGCCTGGAAGGGCTGCTCGTCGTGACTGACGATGGTCTCGCCCTTGCGGTCGCTGACGGTGACCGGCGCCATCTCGGCATCCAGGTGGCCGGCGTTGGTGGCTTCCATGGCGCGCTCCAGGGAGGCGATGGCGAAGTCGTCCAGGCGCTCGCGGCTGTAGTCGCGGGCCGTGGCGACGTCCTGGGCGAAGACACCCATCAGCTTGCCGGTCTCGGCGTCTTCCAGGCCGTCCAGGAACATGTGGTCCTTCAGCTCACCGTGGCCCAGGCGGTAGCCGGTACGTGCCTTGGTCAATACGTGGGGGGCGTTGGACATGGACTCCATGCCGCCGGCCAGCATCACCTCGGCGCTGCCGGCACGGATCAGATCATGGGCCAGCATGGTGGCCTTCATGCCCGACCCACACAGCTTGTTGATGGTGGTGGCGCCGATGGCGTCGGGGATGCCGGCCTGGCGCATGGCCTGGCGAGCCGGACCCTGCTTGACCCCACCGGGCAGCACGCAGCCCATGATGCCCTCGTCGATGCTGGATGCCTCGATGCCGGCGCGCTCGATGGCGGCGCGGATGGCCACCGCGCCCAGCTCCGGGGCGGTCATGCTGGCCAGGCTGCCGAGCATGCCCCCCATGGGGGTGCGGGCGGCAGAGAGAAAGACGATATCGCTGGAATGGCTCATGGTGGTTCTCCCGGTGTGGCAAGCGGTTCCCGCTGGAACCGCGTTGTGATTGTAAGTCGATATTGCAGGTGGTCCTGCGCTGCGTTGACCCATCGGCGGGGCTGTGGTCTTCTCAGGGTCAACCAAGCAAGCGCTAGTGCAAATGCCGATGAATGTAATGAATGCATCCCCACGTCGCAAGGAGTTGACCCGACTGGCCGCCCAACTGTTCGTCCAGGCGGGCTTCGATCGCACCACGGTGCGCATGCTGGCCCAGGAGATGGGTATCAAGTCCGGCAGCCTCTTCCATCACTTCCGTGACAAGCAGGAGATCCTGGCCGCGGTGATCGAGGAGGGTACCGAGAATGCCCTGGTCATTGCCCGGAAGGCCCTCGCTCGCTGTGACAGCAGTGCTTCGGCGCGGTTGCACGCCATGGCCCGCGCCCATCTGGAGACCCTGCTCACCGATCGCAACGCCCATGTGGTCGCCCTCTACGAGTGGCGTCGCCTGGATCCCGAAGCGCGTGCCCACCTGAGCCACCTGCGCGACGCCTACGAGGCGCTCTGGGAGCAGGTGATCGACGAGGCCCTGGCCGAAGGGTTGGTCCATGGTGACCGTTTCCTGGTCTCGCGCTTCGTGATGGGTGCGCTCAACTGGACGGTACGCTGGTACGACCCGGACGGCCCTCGTACACCCGATGAACTGGCCGATGAACTGGTCGCCATGATCACCCGCTCCGCCTCGGTCGGCTGAACCCCGTCGACCAACGTCTAGTCGTTTCTCCCGCTCTCTGCCCTTGCCCTGTGCGGTCCGACTCGCTAGCTTGGACCTAGCGCTTGATAGGTTTACGCTTACGTTAACTGTAATCCATAACAACCACAAACCTTCCAAGAGGACGGCCCATGAGCACCCAAGACCACGTGTCCGATTATCGTGACTATCTGGAGCGTTTCTCCATCGATGAGGTCATCGCTCGCCTCGACGACCATCGAGACGGCAAGGCCAATGCCTTCGAGTCCTGCTGCGGGCGCCATCTGCGCGCTGGCCGGGGCGAGGTGCTGGCGCTGGTCCAGGAGGACACCCAGGGCAACGTCAACACCCTGACCTACGCCGAGCTCGAGGCAGAGAGTGCCCGACTCGCCGGCTGGCTGGCCGAACGCGGCCTGGGCGTGGGCGACCGCATCGCCTGCATGCTGCCGCGCTCACCCCAGCTGCTCGTCGCCATCCTGGCGACCTGGCGCATCGGCGCCGTCTACCAGCCGCTGTTCACCGCCTTCGGCCCCGACGCCGTAGACTATCGCCTGGGTCGCGCCGATACCAAGCTGGTGATCACCGATCACGCCAACCGCTTCAAGTTCGACGGCCTCTCCCAGTGCCCGCCGGTGCTGGCGGTGGGCGGCCCCAGCGCCGACCATGCCGAGGACCTCGATTGGGCTGACGCGCTGGCGCATACACCCATCGAGGCCACGCCGCCGCGCCTGGGTCGTGACGCCCCCTTCCTGCAGATGTTCACCTCCGGCACCGTGGGCAAGCCCAAGGGGGTGGCGGTGCCGCTCGCCGCCATGCCGGCCTTCGCCCTCTATATGGAGCTGGCCGTCGATCTGCGCGACAGCGATCGCTTCTGGAACATGGCCGATCCAGGCTGGGCCTACGGCCTCTACTACGCCATCACCGGGCCCCTGCTGCTGGGGGTGACCACCCACTTCTGCGAGGCGGGTTTCTCCGCCGAGGGGGCGCTGGCCTTCATGAAGCGTCACCGCATCACCAACTTCGCCGCCGCCCCCACCGCCTACCGGCTGATGAAGGCCTCTGGCCTGTTCGACGACGCCCACCAGACCCTCGAGCTGCGCGCGGCGAGCTCCGCCGGCGAGCCGCTCAACACCGAGGTGGTCACCTGGGTGGAGCGCTCCCTGGGCTGTCCGGTCATGGACCACTACGGCCAGACCGAGACCGGCATGACCTGCAACAACCACCATGCGCTGGACCATCCCAAGCATGTCGGCGCCATGGGCGTGCCGATGCCGGGTTACCGTCTGGTGATCCTCGACGCCGAGTACAACGAGTTGCCCCCGGGCCAGCCGGGCGTGCTGGCGGTGGACATCAAGAACTCCCCGGCCCACTTCTTCGCCGGTTACACCTGGCAGGAGAAGCATCCCTTCGCCGAAGGCTACTACCTGACCGGTGACGTGGTGATCCGCAACGAGGACGGCACCTTCCAGTTCGCCGGCCGCGACGACGACATCATCACCACCGCCGGTTATCGCGTGGGCCCCACCGACGTGGAGAACAGCGTGATGACCCACGCGGCAGTGGCCGAGTCCGCCGCTGTGGGGCAGCCCGACGAGATCCGCGGTGAGATCATCAAGTCCTACGTGGTGCTGCGCGAGGGCTTCGAGGCCAGTGACGAACTGGCCGACGAGATCCGCCAGCAGGTCCGCGAGCGACTCTCCACCCACGCCTTCCCGCGGGTGATCGAATTCGTCGATGAACTGCCCAAGACCCCGAGCGGCAAGATCCAGCGCTTCAAGCTGCGCGCCGATGCCGTCGATAAAACCGAGGCACCGACCCAGTAACCCCGAGGAACCCGATATGCAAGTCAAGGACAATACCTTTCTGATCACCGGGGCCGCCTCCGGGCTGGGGGCGGCCACCGCCGAGCGCCTGGTCGCCGCCGGCGGCCGGGTGGTGCTCTGCGACCTGAGCGACGCCGTCGAGGCCCACGCCGAGCGCCTGGGTGACGCCGCTCGGGCGGTGCGCGGCGACGTCACCTCCGGCGAGGATATCCAGGCCGCGGTGGATGCCGCCATCGAACTCGGCGGCGAGCGAGGCCTTTCCGGGGTGGTGCACTGCGCCGGCATCGTCAGCGTGGCCAAGCTGGTCGACCGCGAGGGCAACCCCGCCGACCTCGAGGCCTACAACCGCACCATCCAGATCAACCTGGTTGGCACCTTCAACGTGATGCGCCTGGCGGCCGCGGCCATGGCGAAGAATGCCCCGGGCGAGGACGGCGAGCGAGGGGTGATCATCAACACCGCCTCCATCGCCGCCATGGATGGCCAGGTGGGGCAGTGCGCCTACAGCGCCTCCAAGGCCGGCGTGGTGGGCATGAGCCTGCCGGCGGCCCGGGAACTCTCTCGCCACGGCGTGCGCGTGATGGCTATCGCCCCCGGGGTTTTCGAGACCCCGATGATGAGCGAGATCCCCGACGAGGCCGCCCAGGCCCTGGCCGCTGCGGTCCCTTTCCCCAAGCGGCTCGGCAAGCCAGACGAGTACGCCCGCCTGGCCGAGCAGATCATCACCAACTCCATGCTTAACGGCGAGGTGATCCGCCTGGACGGCGGGATTCGCATGCAGTAAGGCCTTCGGCAAGCTGCAAGCCACAAGGAGCAAGCTTCAAGGAAACCCCTTGGCTTGCTCCTTTTTTCATCTTGCTCATGGGTGGTATCCCTTGCGCCTTGTCGCTTGAGGCTGGAATTTAAACGAACGCTTGACTCCCCATTCTCGCACGCGTAATTTCAAACGCATGTTTGAAAGTGGCCGCCGCCACTTTTCTTGACTGACTGCTGGCGACACTTCTCGTGGCCAGGTGTGGAATTGGAGAGTTGAGATGCCCGATTATCAGGCCCCCCTGCGCGATATTCGCTTCGTCATGGACGAGTTGCTGGACTATCCGGCCCATTACGCCAGCCTGCCCGGTGGCGAGGATGCGACCCCCGACGTGGTGGCGGCCATCCTGGAGGAGGGTGGGCGTTTCGCCCGCGAGGTGCTGTTGCCGCTGAACCAGAGTGGCGACCAGGAGGGCTGCCTGCTGGAGGGCGGTGAGGTGAAGGCGCCCAAGGGCTTCAAGGAGGCCTATGCCCAGTTCGTGGAGGGCGGCTGGCCGAGCCTGGCCGCGGACCCCGCCCACGGCGGCCAGGGGTTGCCGCACTCGCTGGCGATGGTGCTAAACGAGATGATCTGCTCCACCAACCTGGCCTGGGGCATGTATCCGGGGCTCTCCCACGGCGCCGCCGACGCCCTGCGCCACCACGGAACCGAGGAGCAGCAGGCCACCTACCTGACCAAGCTGGTGGAGGGCACCTGGACCGGCACCATGTGCCTGACCGAGCCCCACTGCGGCACCGACCTCGGCCTGATCAAGACCCGCGCCGTGCCCACCGATGACGGCGCCTTCGAGATTACCGGCACCAAGATCTTCATCTCCGCCGGCGAGCATGACCTGGCCGAGAACATCGTCCACCTGGTGCTGGCCAAGCTGCCCGACGCCCCCGAGGGCTCCAAGGGCATCTCGCTGTTCGTGGTGCCGAAATATCTTCCCAATGAAGCGGGCGAGCCGGGCGAGCGTAACGGCGTGGTGTGTGGGTCGCTCGAGCACAAGATGGGCATCCACGGCAACGCCACCTGCGTGATGAACTTCGATGCGGCGAAAGGCTTCCTGGTGGGCGCGCCCAACAAGGGCCTGGCCTGCATGTTCACCATGATGAACGCCGCCCGCATCGGCGTCGGCATCCAGGGCCTGGGCCTCACCGAGGCGAGCTTCCAGAACGCCCTGGCGTATGCCCGCGACCGTCTGCAGATGCGCGCGCTCTCCGGCCCCAAGGCGCCGGAGAAGGCCGCCGACCCGATCATCGTCCACCCGGACGTGCGCCGTATGCTGCTGACCCAGAAGGCCTTCGCCGAGGGCGGCCGGATGCTGGTGCTCTACACCGCCCAGATGATCGATATCGTCGAGCACGGCACGGATGCTGCCGAGAAGGAGCGCGCCGAGACACTGCTGGGCCTGCTGACTCCGATCGTCAAGGCGTTCCTCACCGAGGCGGGATTCGAGGCCACCAACGAGGGCGTCCAGGTGTTCGGCGGCCACGGCTTCATCCAGGAGTGGGGCATGGAGCAGCTGGTACGCGATGCGCGCATCACCCGCCTCTACGAGGGCACCACCGGCATCCAGGCCCTCGACCTGCTGGGTCGCAAGGTGCTGATGAGCCAGGGCGAGAGCCTCAAGGTGTTCACCAAGGAGATCCACAAGTTCTGCCAGGCCGAGGAGGGCAACAGCGAGCTGGCCGAGTTCGTGCGCCCGCTGGCCAAGCTCAACGCCGAGTGGGGCGAGATGACCATGGCCATCGGCATGAAGGCGATGACCGACCGCGAGGAGGTTGGCGCGGCCAGCGTCGACTACCTGATGTACGCCGGCTACGTGACCCTGGCCTATCTGTTCGCTCGCGCGGCAAAGCAGGCTAGGGCGGCGCTGGCCGAAGGCACCGAGGAGGGCACCTTCTACCGTGCCAAGCTCGATACCGCACGTTTCTTCTACCAGCGGCTGGTGCCACGCACCCGCGCCCACAAGGGAGCCATCGAGGCCGGCGCCGAGCCGCTGATGGCGATCAGCGCCGAGGACTTCGGTCTGGGGTTTGAAATCTGAGTCGATTTATGGACTTGCGTTCATAACGGCGAACGACAGGCGGCGGGGGCTTCCCTCGCCGCCTTGTTCGCGTTGAACAGCATGCTACGGAGGGAGTTTGCTCCGCTGACGAGTAAGGAGGACGATGCGGAGTAGAGCGTCGGGCCATCTGCCTTGCGGTAACAGCGGAGTGACTGCCTCATGCGTGTCTTTGCCAACCCGGTCGGTGCCGGGTCCCTCTGGTTCGATAACCTCGCCACCGCCGACGGCACGCCCGTCGCCTATGACCCTCAGGCCAGGGCGTTTCTGCCCATGCCGCCGTTCTGCGTGAATCGCGAGGTCATCGGCTGTAACTGGATCGCCCCGAAGCAGGGCGCCTTCTGCCGCTCCTGTGCCATGACTGCGCTGGCGCCGGACCCTTCCATCCCCGATGCTATGCCCAACTGGGCGCAGACCGAGGCCGCCAAGCGCTGGGTGCTCGACAACCTGGGACGCTGGCACTGGTTTCGCCCCGAGGATCCCGGCGCGCCGCCGGTATTTCATATGCTGGCCGAGGGCCCGACCCCGGTGGCCATGGGTCATGCCGGGGGCGTGGTGACCATCAGCGTGGCCGAGGCGGATGCGGTGCTGCGTACCACCCGTCGGGAAGCCCTGGAAGAGCCCTACCGCACCATGATCGGTCATATGCGCCACGAGATCTCGCATATGCTGTGGTGGCGGCTCAGCCTGCGGGATGACTTCCTGGATGCCTTCCGCAACATGTTCGGCGACGAGCGAGTGGACTACCCCAGTGCGCTCCAGCAGTACTTCCACGACGGTCCGCCGCCCGGCTGGCAGTCGAGTTTCCTCACCGCCTATGCCTCCGCGCACCCCCATGAGGACTGGGCCGAGACCGCCGCCCACCTGCTTCATCTCACCGATATCACCGACAGTTTCGTGGCGGCGGGGCTCTCCTCGCCGGAGCTGCCGAGCCCCCACTGGGACCCCTACATGGAGCCCGACGCCGAGCGCCTGATCCGGGTCGCCGCCAGCCTTGTGGCAGGCGTCAACCACGTCAATCGCTCCATGGGGCTCTCCGATCTCTACCCCTTCGTTCTCTCGGATGCCGCACGGCGCAAACTGGTGTTCGTGCATGACTGGCTGCGTCGTGGCGCCCAGGGGCTGTAAGTCGACCCAAGTTGGGGGCATGATGATTGCCTCCACGTCCCGTCGCGGTGGCGATTGCACCACCACCCCCAAGAGGAATCGCCCATGTCACGAACCACCCGCCTGCAGGAGCTGATCCGCCTCCTGCGCCATCGCCGTGAGCCCATGCCGGGCCCTGAACTTGCCGAGGCGCTGGGCGTCTCGCTGCGCACCCTCTACCAGGAGGTCGCCGTGCTGCGCGCGGTGGGCATCGAGGTGGTCAACACGCCCGGCGAGGGCTATGTGCTGCCGCCCGAGGTGACGCTGCCGCCGCCGGCGCTGGCGGAGCCCGGTGCGCCCGAGAAAGCCGAGGGAGGCTCGGCCGAGACGGCGCCCGCGGAGCTGGTGTTCTACACCAACCCGTTGTCGCGAGGAGGCATCGTGCACTGGATGCTGGAGGAGCTCGGCGTCAACTACCGCACGGTGACGCTTGAGTACGGCGCCGCCATGAAGTCGCCGGAGTACCTCGCCATCAACCCGCTTGGCAAGGTGCCCGCCATCCGTCACGGCGACACCGTGGTGACCGAGTCCGCGGCGATCTGCGCCTATCTGGCCGATGCCTTCCCCGAGGCGAGGCTGGCGCCGCCGCTGTCTGCCAGGGGCGACTACTACCGCTGGCTCTTCCTTGCAGCCGGGCCGCTGGAGAGCGCCATAGCCCTCAATGACCTGGGTGTGCAGCCCACGGCGGAGCAGAAGATGCGGCTGGGCTGCGGCGACTACTGGACGCTGGTGGAAGCCCTGGCCGGCGCCGTGGCGGGAAGGTCCTACATTGCCGGCGACGTTTTCAGCGCGGCCGATGTCTACGTGGGCTCGCACATCGGCTGGGGTATGCAGTTCGGCACCCTGCCGCGGCGCCCCGAGTTCGAGGCCTACTGGGCCGGGTTAAGGCAGCGCCCGGCCCATCAGCGTTGTGAGGCTTTCGTGCAACAGGCCCTGGCCAGCGGCTGAGCCGGCAGCGAGACCCTCAGGCGCCGTGCAGACGGCGGTGCAGCTCGCGGATCCGCTCGGCGAAGGCCGGCACCGGCCCCTCGACCGCCGCGTTCGGCACCACCTGCCGTATCGGCAGCGGGGCCACCGGCGCCGGCGCAACGCCCATCTCCTCGAGCCAGCCGATGAGCTGCTGCGAGGAGCTGGCGTAGACGATCCGTCCCAGGCCTACCCAGCCGTGGGCTGCCGCGCACATGGGGCAGTGCTCGCCAGAGGTGTATACCGTGGCCCTGGCGCGCTGCTCTGGCGTCAGGTGCTCCGCGGCCCAGCGTGCCAGGAAGAACTCCGGGTGCTGGGTGGCATCCCCGCCGGCCACATGGTTGTGGTCCTCCGCCAGCACCTCGCCGTCGCCGCTCACCAGCACCGAGCCAAACGGTTCGTCGCCCGCCTCCAGGCCCTTCTCCGCCAGTGCCACGCAGCGCTCCAGGTGGGTCATGTCCGTGTCGTCGATCATGATCAGGGCTCCTTGGGTTCCGTGTGAGCCACCAGCATACTCCACGTCCGGCGCTGGCCAAGCCGGGTCCCGGTTCGGCAGGGTCGCCTGCGGCTGCCACACTGTGGCTACCCCCTTCTCGAGGAGCCAATCATGAGCAATGGACCCTATGGGCAACTCGCCTGCGACTGCGGCGCCGTCACGCTGCTGGTGTGTGGTGGCTCCCTCGGCAACGGCAGGGATGCCGAGGGTGAGCCCGTGAGCCTCTGGCCCCAGGAGGCCATCCAGCTCGGCCAGGGCGCCGATGAGCTCGAGGTGGTGCCGGATGCCCGGGGCCTGGCTGCCTGGCAGTGCCGGCGCTGCGGCGAGCGATTACTGCACATCGATGATGAGGCCGGCATGGTGGTGCTGGCGGGCTCTTCAGAGGAGGGCGACGAGGCCGGCCTGGCGCTGACCACGGCGCAGCAACGCCGGCTCGCGGAACTGGGGTATCGGGTCGCTGATGGGGCGTAGCGGCGGAGCATCGAATCCCTGAGCGAAGGGGAGGCGGCCATGCCGGACGCCTCCCCTTTGGGGTCAGGTGCTGCGCAGGTCGCAGCTGACCGCCGGGTTGAAGGGTTCCAGGTTGCCGCCGGGGTTGTTGCGGAACCAGACGTGCTGGTCGTAGTGGGGCTCGAAACCGTGGGCCTGGTCGCCGGGGATGGCCGGATCCTCCGCCATGTAGTCCCAGCGGCGACCCAGGAAGTTCGGTGGCTCGGCGTTTCCGGCCTCCTGCCAGGCCCGCGCGAACACCAGGTTCTCGATGCCCACCAGCACCATGGAGCCGTCTGCCTGGGGCTCGTAGAGCAGGATGGCGGGATTCCTGAAGTCGGTATGGGTGCCGCTGCCGTCAACACGCGGCTCGGTGGTGGTGAGGCCCAGCAGGTCGGGGCGCAGGTAGTGGATGCCCATATGCCCGAGCTCCGCCGGCAGGCCGTGCTCCCCGGCCTTCACACATTCGCCGGAGGGATCCGGCATGTAGCCCTCCGCCAGGGCCACGTTCACGTCCTCGAAGCGCTGCATGGCGGCGCGCAGTTCCTCGATCATCGTTTCGGTGTCGTCGGTCATCAGGGCGACGGTCGGCAGGCTTGCCGCCGCCAGCCCCATGGCGATGACGCCGCCCCACAGGATGCGTCTCATCTCGTGATCCTCCAGGAGATCCGGGCAGGCCCGCTGGCGTGCAGGTACCCGGCACAGGATGCGCCACCTGCTGGTGCGGCAGGCCGGGCGCGAAGGGCGGTCCATCCCTTGAAATATAGTGAGCGCGCCGCCTTCACGCCGGCGCTAATGGCGTGGCTCGCCCATCGACTCGCCCGGCATGGCAGCCCGAAGCCCCCTGAGCTAGGCTGGAGTGGCAAGACAGGAGAGCAAGGCCAACAACAGGCCGGCGCAGGGGGCAGGGACGCAGGATGATGACGAGACTCAGCAGACGCTACGCTTCACCGGCGTTTTCTCGGAACAGGGGCAAGGCCCCCGGTCCGGCAAAACGCCGGTTTTGTTTTGAGGGGCATAGCCGGTTTCGACCCAAAGCCGACATGGTGGCAAAGGCTGCATGTTCGTTCATCGGGGATATGTAGCATGCATGATGATTGGTGTTATACTGCCGAGCTATACTTAAGTCATAGGGTTTTCAATGGGTTGTGAGTGTTTTTGCGTGCGGTATAATATTGTTGAACGCGCATGCTCGTTCAAGTCAATAAACGAGCGCGCTATCTAATACCTGTTAACTGGGAAGGAGCCCATGAATCAGAATCTTGCGGATGAGCTGGTCACGATGATGGCAGAAGACCAGCGGTTGTTGCAGCAACTCTTCGATTCCGGAGAACTACCATCTGAGTCTTATCATCCCCGGATGAAAGCCCTGCATGAGCACAATGCTTCCCGACTGAAGGAGATTATTGGTGCTCACGGCTGGCCTGGCGTTTCGTTAGTTGGGGAAGAGGCTGCCAAAGCTGCATGGCTGGTCGTTCAGCACTCTGTTTCAGATCCCGAGTTCATGAATGAGTGTGTCTCTTTAATAGAGGATGCCGTTGCGAGAGAGGATGTAGCGGGCTGGCAGCTGGCATTCCTCCAGGATCGGGTGCGTACGCTATCTGGCAAGCCTCAATACTACGGTACTCAGTTTGATGTTGATGAAAACGGTTGGCCAACACCGTTTCCTATTGAGGGTTCTGCTACGGTTAATGAGCGCCGTGCGCGTCTTGGGCTGACCTCCATAGAGGAGCGCCAAGAACAAATGACTGAGCAGGAGCGGAAGCGCCGTGCCAATATCGAACAAACCAGTTAACAAAACGCGGCACTCGGACGCCCTTGTCTCCGCTTCGCTGCGTCAAGGTCGCCGGTGCGCTCTGCGTTAGCAGGTAGGAAAAGGAGATTCCAAGTTTTGAATAGGTTCGCGTTCACGGCACTGATTTTATTTTCAGTCTTTTCATCATTGTTGCTTGCAGATACGAAAGCCGAGCCATCGATCGAGGCTTTGCTCCATTCACAAATTGGTGCTATCGCTTCAAACGATTATCAGCAATTTCTGGAACATACTGATTCAACCTTTCGGAAAGCTATCAGCGCAGAGCAGTTCGAAACCCTTTCAAGATCTCTATCCTCAAGATTCAAAGGTGGATACCAATCTGAGTATTTGGGGGTTCTCAATCAGGAAGGGTTCAAGGTTTATCTATGGAAGGTGATGTCTTCAAGCTCGGAGTCCGATAGCCTCATAAAGATGGCTATGGGGCAAAACCAGATTGCCGGATTTTGGATCGAGTAAACTGCTAACAAGTGGGTGAAGCTGACCGGTACTACGCTGCGCTCCGTACCGGCAGCTTACCCAAGGCGTTGAGCAGAAGGAGCTGAAAAGTGCTGATTCTCAAATTAACGGTCGTGCCGCTGTTCATCGCCGCCGTAACGCTCCCGAGTCGAGTTTTGGAGTGCGCTTGCTCTCGCGGTAGGGGCGGGTGTCTGTGTTCAGGCGGTAGTGCAGTGGCTTATGCTGCCCAACAAGACGCTCCAGCCGACACGCTGACGCGCGCGGCTGAGCTTTTGCGTTAGGCGGCTATATACTACAGATTCATTTATATGCCAAACATAGCCGAAATTCCGACAGAAGCAGCTCAAGCGCTTCAAATCATACAAAGCTGCCTCGGTAGGTCAGTTGTCGGGATCTATCTTTTCGGCTCATGGGCTGTCGGAGGGCTTCGGCCCGACAGCGATGTCGATCTCCTAGTGGTGGTTAACAGCAGCCTGGCCGAATTGGACCGGAGGCGGCTCGTCGAAGAGCTCATGCAGGTATCTGGCTTTATCGGCAATCAAACCGACACACGACCGCTTGAGCTTACGGTTGTCCTCCTTTCCGAGGTCGTCCCATGGCGCTACCCACCAAAGCACGAGTTGGTTTATGGAGAATGGCTTCGGGATCAGTTTGAGGCCGGTCGAATCCCCGCCCCCGAACACGATCCGGACCTAGCTATCGTCCTGAAAAAAGTCCGGGATAGCAGCACCGCGCTTGTGGGCCCGGATGCCGCGGCCATGCTCGACCCTGTGCCGATAGCCGATGTGCAGCGGGCAATGCTCGACTCCTTGCCCAGCTTGATCACCAGCATCCGAGGCGATGAGCGTAACGTGCTTCTGACCCTGGCCCGGATGTGGCTCACGGCAGCTGAAGGCGAAATCACGCCCAAGGACGTCGCTGCGGAATGGGCTATAGCCCGCCTGGACCGGGAAGACGCCCTGCTGTTGGATCTGGCCAGGAAAGGCTACCGTGGCGAGTGCGATGATAACTGGGCTGGAAAAGATGCAGAGGTTCTCGCGCTCGCCTTGAGTATGAAGAGATCAATAGAGAAGAACTTGCGCGTATGTGGGCAACCTTGAAGCGCAACATAACCAAGAAGCCTAACCAGTGCATGGAGTGCGATGGCTGCTGCGCAGCCGCGCCTCATGCTTTTCGTTAAATATCAGAAATATCTCAATAGCCGCTTCTGGCCGGATCCCGAACTTCAGGCTACGCTGATGGAGGAGGTACGGCATTTGACGACCCAAAGCCGACATGCCGGCAAAGGCAGCGAGCACGTGCATCCTTGTTATGCAGCATGCGCGGTGATTGGTGTTATGCTAGCCGAGCAATTCTTAATATTGCTGAGCTGCAATGGGTTAGGAGGAAAGTGGAGTGCAGTATAGTATTGTTGAACGTGCATGCGCGTTCATCAGATATCAGACCGTGCGGTCTAATACCTGTTAACCCTGCACAAGGAACAAGATGAGTCGCATCTACGAAGATCGAGTTAAAGAGATTCTCGCTAATTCGAGCGATGATGGAAAAGTCAGATCTAGAGAATCGACGTCTCTCGAATTTAAAGAAAGCTTTGGCTTCAAAAGCCTAGCGAAGTATCTAAAGACAATTTGTGCCTTTGCGAATACGCAAGGCGGGGTGCTTGTTTTTGGTGTTACTGATAACCCGAGAACGTTGAAAGGAATCGATAAAGATAAATTTGATCAGATTAAAATAGAGCAGCTATCCACGTACCTTTCGGAATATTTCAGCCCAGAAATTCACTGGGATATAGGCGTTGTCACGTTCAAAAGAAAGCACTATGGATTTATCGCAATAAAAGAGGCCGATGATAAACCAGTAATATGTAAGAAAAACTCTGGTGATGTCCTCAAAGATGGTGACATCTACTATCGGTATCGCGGGACAAGTAAACGAATCGAGTTTCCTGAACTAAAGCGAATGCAGATTGAAATTCGCGAAAAAGAAAGAAAGCTATGGATGGAGCATATAGAGAAAATATCGCGAATTGGACCAAAAAATGTAGCGTTGCTTGATCTTTATAGCGGCAAGATGGAATCCTCCAACATAGCGAACAATTTTGTTATAGATGAGGAGCTATTGGCCGGCTTGAAAAATGAGGTCTCTTTTGTTCAAGAGGGACATTTTAAGGAAAAAGAGGGAGCTCCTACGCTCAAGCTGGTAGGGAATCTTGCGCCAGTCGATACTGTGGTGGTTCCTAACCTTGACCCAAATAAAGATTATCCTTTTTTGGTTAAGCATTTGGCGGATGAGCTTCAAATTCGATCCTATGATGCCCAGGTTCTTGTCTGGAAGCTGGGACTAAAAAGCAGCAAAAGATATGCAATCGAAGTTGACGCTGGTGCTTCAACTATATTTAAGTACTCCAAATATGCGCTAACAGCTATACGCGACGACCTAGCGAAACACGACGATAAAAAAGAATATCTAGCTAATGCAAGCAAAGAGTATCAATCACGCAATAAGGGTTAACAAAGCGTTGCACCGGACAAGCCGGTGAACGCGGCGTTAATTGGTAACAGCGAAACAGTGGAACATTTGGTGGATTACATGGATGGCCCAAGCCAGAAACGAGTTTCAAGTCCGATCTCCACGGGCGGCGAGGGCGTGTTCTTCGAGCAACACGTCGCGGCTTACTGGCTAGCGCAGCTGCTCGTACGCAGCATCCCGCCGATCCTGACCGATACCGGCGTCACAGAAGTCCATTTCCAGACCGAACATCTCGGCTTCAATACGGACGACGTTCTCGTTGTCTGCCCGCGCGCAGGCGCGGCGACTGCGCGGCTCGTCGGGCAGGTGAAACGCAGCTTCACCATCAGTGCCGCCGACGACGAATGCAAGAAGGCCATTGGCGACTTCTGGAGGGATTTCAAGGAGGCTGACCCTTTCAATCCCCAGCACGACCGCTTCGTGCTCGTCACGCTGCGCGGCACGAATACGCTTCTCGAGAATTTCGTCGGGCTGCTCGACTGCGCGCGGGGCGCGGCCGACGGCGAAGAATTCCAACGGCGGCTGTCTCTCGACGGTTTCATCTCGAAGAAGTCCGTCCACCAGTATAACGAGCTCTGCCGCATCGTCAGCGCATTGGAAGGAACGCCCGTTATCGCCAAAGACCTGTGGCCTTTCCTGCGGGTGCTCCACGTCCTGAGCCTCGATCTGCACACCTCCACTCGCCAGACCGAGGCGCACATCAAGACGCTGCTCGCCCTCAAGTCTACCGACCCAGATCCCGTTGCCAGTGCGACGGCTGCCTGGGATGCTCTTTTAGGCCATGCCAGCGAGGCTGGACCGGCGGCACGGAGCCTGAAACGCGCCGACCTTCCAGCCGCTCTCGTCCAGGCGTACAGCGAGGTGGGCGCGCACGAGCAGCGGGTACTGACGGCACTGAAGAACCACACGGACTTCGTGCTGCGGAAGATCCGCATGACGATCGGGCCTGCTTTCCACCTGCGGCGCGCTGGCATCGTCCACAAAGTGCTTGCGGCCATCGAGGCGAGGCAAGTCGTCCTGATCACGGGCCCGGCGGGCAGCGGCAAATCCGTCATTGGGAAGGAAGCGGTAGCCTATCTCTCCCGCGAACTCTTCGCTTTCGGGTTCCGGGTCGAGGAATTCGCCGTCGCCCACATCGACCAAACACTCCACAACAGCCAGATCCCGGCGCGCGCCACAGAGCTTCAGGCCATCCTCGGCGCACAGGGCCGCAAGGTGCTTGTGATCGAGAGCGTCGAACGCCTGCTTGAGAAACCGACGCGCGACGGGTTCAGCGACCTCATGACGCTCGCCCAGTCCGACGACGGCCTCGGTATCCTCATGACCTGCCGCGACTATTCCGTGGAGCAGGTACGGGCCAGCTTTCTCCAGGCGGCGGGGATTGATCACGCTGTCATCGAAGTTCCGCCGCTTGACGACACCGAATTGCAGGAAATCCAGGCCGCCTTCCCGTCGCTGGCAGTGCCACTCGCCAACTCCGCCCTTCGCGAGATCCTGCGCAACCCGTACTTCATCGACAAGGCATTGCAGATTCCGTGGGATGCGGGACGTCCGCTTCCGGAGAACGAGCGCGATTTCCGCGCCGTCTTCTGGCGGCAGATCGTGCGCGCGGACCAGAATCCGGCCGACGGCATGCCGCGCCTGCGCGAAGTGGCTTTGCAGGAGCTGGCGGTGCGCAGGGCTCGTGCCCTGTCGGATTACGTTCCAGCTACTGGACTCAATGCCGCAGCCATCGCCCTCCTCAAACAGGACTCCCTCGTTGTTTCGCCCGACAGCAATGCTTTGCTCGTGGCGACGGCGCACGACGTCCTCGAGGACTGGGCCATCCTTCAATGGATCGAGGAACAGCACCTCACGGATGAGACGGCGTTCAAGGCATTGTCGTCAGCGATAGGGCCCCATCCTGCGGTGCGCCGCTCGTACCGGAAGTGGGTTGCCGAACTGGTTGACCGCGACGCACCTGCAGCGGACCGGCTGTTCAGCGCGGCCATCGCACAGGCGGACGTGCCCGCCCAGTTCCGCGACGATACGTTGGTCTCGCTGCTCAAGGCACCGTCCGCGTCAGAATTCCTCACGCGTCACGAGGCCGAGCTGCTCGCCAATGACCGCGCTATCCTCAAGCGGGTCATCCACCTCCTGCGCGTCGCCTGTGTGACGTCGCCCGCGTGGCTTGCCGACGTGCGTGGCCACAGCTCGATCCTGAGCGTGCCGGAAGGCGCGGTCTGGGCAACCGTCGTGAGGCTGGTGCACCGCAACATAGGCAGTTTCGGACCAGAAGACGCACCGCTGCTTCTCGCGTTGATCGAGGATGCCGTGCGGGGCGTCAGCTGGTGGGCACCTGACATCGGCGGGGCCGAACATGTCGCTGGCATTGCCCATTGGCTCCTTCCGCGCTTTGACCACTACAGGGGAGGAGACACGCGCCAACGCATTCTGAAGGTGATTGCGAAGATCCCGAAAGCCGACCCCGCGCGCTTCGAAGCCGTCCTGCGCGGGCAGATCAAGGAAGGGCGCCGCCGCGATCCCGTCGCCGAGGAATTCCGCGACATCCTCCTTGCGGGGCTCGACGGTGCGCCCGCTGCGCGCGACCTGCCGGACCTCTTGATCTCCGTCGCCCTGGATACCTTCCTCGCCACGGAAGAATATCTACGCGCGGAACCCTATGGCCGCTCATCCATCGATGTTGACCTTTACTTCGGCATCAAGGAACACCTGCGCCATGATTTCTTCCCTGCTAGTGCCTTCCGGGGGCCGTGGATCAACCTGCTCACGCACCATCCGAGAAAAGGCCTCGACTTCCTGATCCAGGTCTTCAATCACAGTGCCGAGTGGTACGCGCATCCGCGTCTCCGTGACCCCCTCGAACCCGCCTGGGAAGTCGAGCTCACGTTTGCCGACGGGACCATGCGGAAGCAATGGGTGAACCCGCGTCTCTGGGGCCTGTATCGCGGCATGACCGTCGGGCCATATTCGCTCCAGTCGCTGCTGATGGCCTTCGAGAAGTGGTTGCTCGACTACGCCCAATCCCATCCCGAGGGGCTCGACGCGGTACTGCTCGAAATTCTCCAGCGCAGCGACTCCGCCGCGCTCGCAGCCGTCGTCGCAAGTGTGGCGACTGCTCATTCTCACCGGTCAAGCGAGGCCCTTCTGGTGCTGTTGTCGGTGCAGGACTACATCGAGATCGATCGCAGCCGCATGGCCGGCGAGCACCAGACTTCGATCCTCACGGGACTGTTCCCTACCTTCCGCGCCGAAAACAAGATCTACGAAGAGGAGCGGAAGAAGTCGAACGCGCTGCCGCACCGCAAGCACGACCTTGAAGCGGCCATCGCAAACCTGCAACTCGGTCCTCTGGCCCCGCGGGTTCACGCCATCATCGACCGATATATCGCGGCACTGCCCGGGCCGGATAAACGCAACAAGCACGACCTCACATGGCAGCTGGCCCTTCACCGGATGGACTTCCGTCAGTACGACGTGGCCCACGACCAGCCCGCTGGGGGCGAAACATCGGCAGGGGACGGCGAGGGCTCTGCGAGGAATTACATCCGCCTCGAACCCAAGCCTCCGGCTCCGGAAGTTCAGCAACTCATTGACGAGAGCACGAAGAAGATGGGCGAGATGAATGCCCGTCTGGGTGTTTACATGTGGGGGCTCCAAGTCTTCCAGCGGGAGGCCGGCTCTGCCGACCCCGCCCAGTGGCGGGAGAAGCTGGCAAGTGCCAAGGGGATGGACCGCACCGCGGAGTATCCTGACAACAGCCGTAACGCTCCAGGATTTGTGGCCGCCATCTGCGCCCGCGATCACTGGGAGGAGATGTCGCCGGAAGAGAAGGAGTGGTGCATCGACGTCATCTGCTCCGAAATCTCCCGACACGCGGACCAATTGGGAACCATGGACCGCATGCAGCAGTTTTCGATGCTGGCTGATCGCCCCTGTGCCTTCGTCGTGCCGCTGCTGCTCTCCAAGCCCCTGACTGAAGTCCAGACGCCGCGCGTGCGCCAGGCCTTTATTGCCGCGCTAACCCATCCGTTCGACGAGGTGCGTTGGTACGCCACATGGGGCATGAACGACAAGTTATGGGCCGCGAACCCCGCTCTTGCCCTGCGCGCCGTCAATGCCATCGCAACCGAGGCCGCTCTTGCCGACCGCGACTGGAACGCCGAGGAGAAGAAGCGTTACGACAAGCGGCGCACGCCGGACACGATCTCTGCCACCGCGGCTGCAGACGTTCGCGGGCGGTTCTGGACCGAAGGGGAAATCGCCGAAGATGCGCACGTCAAGTTCGATATCACCGAGATATTCGGAGCCGAGGCGCACGCGAAGATCCTCGCGATTCTGGGCCAGGTTCCCAACGAGCCTCTGGCCGTGGCCGCACACCGGCGCGCCAGCGAAGACCTCGTGGAGTGCTGGAACCGTGAGCACGATCGTTCTCCCGACCGGCGCGATAGGAATTTTCACAGGGAGCAAGCCATATCCGACCGCATTCAGCAATTTGTGATGCGTGCGTCAGATGCCGATGCCGAGCAAGTCCTACAGCCGATCCTCGAGGCCGTTGACCGGCATCCGCGCGAGGTCCACAACGTCATCCAGGGGTTCACTAGCAGCGAGGACAGCAACCCCAATACGCCGCATTACTGGTTCCTATGGAACCTGTTTGCCGAGCGGGTCAAGCGCGCCAGGTGGCTCGCGCATCTTGAAAGGGAGCATCCCCACGGTAGCGAGGTGCTGTCGACGATCTTCCTGACCGCGTGGTGGAAGGACAACGTCCATCACTGGCGGAGCCTTGAAGGCTACGCCCACAACGTCGACGCACTCTTCGACGTGCTGCCGCCGGTCTGGATCGTGCTGGACAGCTATGTCCGCTTCCTCTACCACATCGGCGAGCGTTCCATGCCCGCCGCGTTTGTGCGCATCGCGAACGCGCTCAGGCGCGGGAACCCTGCCGACATGCTGCGCGAGTCCAACACCGTCTTCATGCTCGAAGTTCTTCTCCAACGGCATGTTTATGCACGGCCGCTGGAACTCAAGCGCGATCCGGCCCTGCAAGAGGCGATCCTGTATGTGCTCGATGTTCTTGTCGAGAGCGGTTCTTCCGCCGCGTTCAGGATGCGGGACGATTTCGTTACGCCGGCTGCCTGATGCTCCCCAATCTCTTCCCAAGGAACTGGCTGAAAGATGCGTCTTGGGTTGTCTCAACGATTTTCGCCAAGTACTCGGAGAGCTGCTCGTAGGCCGGTCACCCAGTGGCCTCTTCGGATCGAAAGTGGACAACCAGTGGCTGCATCAACCACGATGCCGCATAACAAAAGCATGCAGCGGACGGCGCTGATGCTGTACGTTATATCAGAAGATGCTGAAAGGCTGCTTCTGGCCGAAATCGGATATAGCGCGCCACCGTGGCGATGTCGCAAACGGGCACGCTATATCCTCTTGGGCGTTGCCAGTAGATGACTCTGCACCTCTCTCGCTTAGTCAGTCAGCGGACTTCAGCTTCACAAGCCTCAGCCGCAGCGCATTGGCGATCACGCTCACCGAGGAGAGCGACATCGCCGCGGCGGCGATGATCGGTGACAGCAGCAGGCCGGTGAAGGGGTAGAGGATACCGGCGGCGATGGGCACCCCCGCGGCGTTGTAGACGAAGGCGAAGAAGAGGTTCTGGCGGATGTTGCGCATGGTGGCTCGCGACAACCGGTGCGCCTCGACGATCCCGGTCAAATCCCCGCGCAGCAGGGTCACGCCGGCGCTCTCGATGGCCACGTCGGTGCCGGTGCCCATGGCGATGCCCACGTCGGCGGTGGCCAGGGCAGGGGCGTCGTTGACGCCGTCGCCGGCCATCACCACCACGCGACCCTCGTCACGCAGGTGCTGCACCACGCGCCCCTTGTCTTCGGGGAGCACCTCGGCTTCCACCTCGTCGATGCCCAGGCGGCGCGCCACCGCCTCGGCGGAGGTGCGGTTGTCGCCGGTGAGCATGACCACCCGAATGCCGTCGGCCTGCAGGGCTCGGATGGCCGCCTCGGTGGTCTCCTTGACCGGGTCGGCGATGGCCAGCAGGCCCGCCAGGCGGCCGTCCACCGCGGCGAAGATCACGGTGGCGCCGTCGCCGCGCAGCCGATCGGCCTCCTCAGCTTGCTCCGAGAGGTCTACCCCTTCGCTCTCCATCAGCAGGCGATTGCCGAGCGCGATGTGGTGGCCGTCGATCCGGCCCGTCACGCCCTTGCCGTTGGGGGAGTCGAATTCCGTGGCCTCCGAGAGGCTCACGCCATCGTCCTTGGCCTTGTCGACGATCGCCTGGGCGAGGGGGTGTTCGCTACCGCGCTCAAGCCCCGCGGCCAGTCGCAGGAGTTCCTGAGCGTCGAAACCTTCGGCCGGGCGCAATTCGGTGACCCGCGGCTTGCCCTCGGTCAGGGTGCCGGTCTTGTCGACCACCACGGTGTCGACCTTCTCCAGGCGCTCCAGCGCCTCGGCGTCGCGGATCAGTACCCCCGCCTGGGCCCCTCGACCCACGCCGACCATGATCGACATGGGAGTGGCCAGCCCCAGGGCACAGGGGCAGGCGATGATCAGCACGCTGACCGCGGCGATCAGCCCGAAGGCCATGGGCGGTGCCGGCCCCCACAGCGACCAGGCGATGAAGGCCACCACCGCGACCAGGATCACCGCCGGCACGAAGACGCCGGCGACCCTGTCGGCCAGCCCCTGGATGGGCGCCCGGCTGCGCTGGGCGCTGGCCACCATCTGCACGATCTGCGACAGCATGGTGTCGCGGCCCACCTTGTCGGCGCGCATGATGAACGAGCCCTGGCCGTTGATGCTGCCACCGATCACGCCGTCGCCGGCCTCCTTGCGCACCGCCAGTGGCTCGCCGGTGACCATCGACTCGTCGATGTTGGAGCGCCCCTCCAAGACCTCGCCGTCCAGCGGCACCTTGTCGCCGGGGCGCACGCGCAGGCGATCACCCACCTGGACCTTGTCGAGGGAGACTTCCTCTTCCTGGCCCTCGTCATCGAGGCGTCGCGCGTTGGCCGGGGCCAGGTCGAGCAGGGCGCGGATTGCCCCGGAGGTCTTCTCCCGGGCTCGTAGCTCTAGCACCTGCCCGAGCAGTACCAGCACCACGATCACCGCCGCCGCCTCGAAGTAGACCGCCACCGAGCCGTCGGTCTGGCGGAAGGTCTCGGGGAAGATGCCCGGCACGATGGTCGCCAGCAGGCTGTAGACCAGCGCCGCCCCGGTGCCGATGGCGATCAGGGTGAACATGTTGAGGCTGCGGCGCATGATGGAGCGCCAGCCGCGCACGAAGAAGGGCCTGCCCGCCCAGACCACCACCGGCGTGGCGAGCAGCAGCTGGATCCAGTTCGAGACTTGGGGGGCGATCAGGTGATCGAGGCCGAACACATGGCCGCCCATTTCCAGCACCAGCACCGGCAGTGCCAGGGCCAGCCCGATCCAGAAGCGCCGCGTCATGTCCTTGAGCTCCTCGGAGGGCCCGGACTCGGCGGAGACCGTCTCGGGCTCCAGGGCCATGCCGCAGATCGGGCAGTCCCCCGGCCCCTCCTGGCGGATCTCGGGGTGCATCGGGCAGGTGTAGATCGTGCCGGGCGGCGCTGGCTCGGCCGGTGTGTCGTCGCACTGCAGGTAGGCGTCAGGGTCCCGCTTGAACTTCTGCTGGCACCTGGCTGAGCAGAAGTACCAGGTCTTTCCAGCGTGTGAGGCGCGGTGGTCGGTATGGTGAGGATCGACCGTCATCCCGCAGACGGGGTCCGTGACCTCATGGGTGTGGTCCTGTGTCATGCTCCATCCTCCCTGCTGTGGCTGCCACTCGCGTCATGCGAATGAGCATGGTGGTCGGCGTCCTGCTCGGATCGCCGGGAAAGAAAGGCGTATTCCGCCACCAGGATGACGGCCATCGCGGCGGCGGCAACGTAGAGCACCAGCGGGTCGGTGGTGGCCTTGACCCAGAGGAAGCCTGCCAGCACCACCAGGTCGAGGGCGATCGCGGTCAGCAGGATGGCCGGGCGGGCCGCCACCGCATCGCGTAGATGCCGCAACACCCCCCAGTGAATGGCGATATCCATCACCAGATAGAAGATGATGCCGAGTGCCGCGATGCGGCTCAGGTCGAAGAACGCCGTCAGCAGCAGGCCGAGCACGATGGTATAGACCAAGGTGTGCTTCTGGATGCTGCCGGGCATATGGAAATGGCGATGGGGCACCAGCTTCATCTCGGTCAGCATCGCCAGCATCCGCGATACCGCGAAGACGCTGGCGATGATGCCACCTGCCGTGGCCAGCATGGCGAGCAGGACGGTGAACCAGACGGCGGCCTCCCCCAGCGCAGGGCGTGCAGCCGCGGCCAGCGAGTAGTCCTTGGTCGCGATGATCTCCGTCAGCGACAGGTTGCTGGCGACGGCGAGGCCCACCAGCGCATAGATCACCACGCACAGGGCGATCGAGACGATGATGGCCCGGCCGACGTTACGGTGGGGATCGCGGATCTCGGCCCCGCTGTTGGTGATGGTGGTGAACCCCTTGAAGGCCAGGATGCCGAGCGCGGTGGCCCCCAGGAACCCGGAGACGCCGGGCGCCGGCGCCTCGGCCGTGGCCCGGATACCGATGGTGTCGGCCACCAGCACGCCCACCACGCCGAACAGGATGATGCCACCGATCTTGATGACCCCCAGCACCGACGCCACGCCCTGGATCAGCTTGTTGGCGGAGAGGTTGATGAGGAAGGCGGCGATCAGCAGGCCGACACCCAGCGCCGGCACCAGCAGCGACCGGTTACCCCCATCGAACAGCTCCAGGGTATAGGAGCCGAAGGTCCTCGCCAGGAAGCTCTGGGCGATCACCATGGAGAAGTACATCAGCAGCGCATGGAAGGCCGTGGGCAGGGTGGGCCCATAGGCCTTGTGAAGGTACATGCCGATGCCGCCGGCCGACGGGTAGGCATTGGACATCTTGACGTAGGAGTAGGCGCTGAAACTGACGATCATGGCCGCCGAGAGGAAGGCCAGGGGAAACAGCTCGCCGGTCATCTCGGCCATCTGTCCGGTCAGCGCGAAGATTCCGGCACCGATCATTACCCCGGTTCCCAGGGCGATGGCCCCGACAAGGCTAAGGCTGTTCTTCTGGTACTGGGGCGACCTGTCCATGCATCTCCTTGCGTGTCGGCCTTGGTGATGGGGAAGTGATCTGCTGGGCGCGGTTGGCCATCGGCAATGTGATCACTCCTCATCCTAGAGCCCTTGTGTAACCCAAGGGTCAATCGGCACCCCTCGCCATCATCAAGGTCAGTGACAGCTCCAGGGCTTCTGCTTGGCATTGTCCTTCACGTTCTGGTCGATGAAGCGGTAATAGTCCTCCTTGATCCGGTTCCAACGTCCGGCGCCGATGTCTACGCCATGGCGTGCCAGTACCACCTCGATATCATCGATACACAATCGCTTGGCATCGTAGGCAAGGTGGAGTTTGCGATGTTCCGGGTCGTAGGACACGCGGTCGAGGCCACGCAGCGCGTCGATCTCGGTTACCGCCGCCGCGATATGCCCTGATGGACCGGGTGTTAGCTTCAGCGAGCGAGTGACCAGTGACGCTTGTGAAACGCCGGGGCGGTGATCGTGATGTGACATGCTCCACCTCCGTTCTGTACTAGCCGTGGTTCAGTTATCGTCGTCTTTGTCGTGACGGCCACCGTGGTGGCGGTGCAGGAAGAGATGCATCAGGGGGCAGGCGAGCAGCAGCAGCGGCAACGCCTGATAGAGGTGCAACCGATGGCCGGTCACCAACAGGTAGCCACCCACCGCGAGGAGGCCTGCCAGCGGCAGCCAGACCATCATCAGGCGGTGTTGTGCTCTCTTCTCCATGGCGACCTCCCGGTGGGTTGGCGTGTGAGTGGAGTCGTGTCGGCGTCAAGTCGATGGTCGGCTCGTTCTGGCCACCGCATCGAGCGGGTCTCGGCGCTGGGCTGCGAGCAGCAGGAGCAGTCCAGTCGCCACCATCGGCAGGGACAGCAGCTGCCCCATGGTGAGCCAATCGAAGGCGACGAAGCCCAGCTGGGGGTCGGGCAGGCGCACGAACTCGACCGCGAAGCGAAAGACGCCGTAGAGCATCAGGAAGAGCCCCGAGACGATGCCGCGTCGGCGCGGTCGGGTGGAGACCCACCACAGCACGACGAACAGCACCACACCCTCCAGGGCAAACTCGTAGAGCGCCGACGGGTGGCGTGGCGCCGAGCCCAACCCCATCATGGACGGGAAGACCATCGCCCAGGGAACGTCGCTCACGCGTCCTGGCAACTCATGGTTGATGAAGTTGCCCAGCCGCCCGGCGCCCAGGCCAATCGGCACCAGCGGTGCGATGAAGTCGGTCAGCTGGAGGAAGGCCAGGCGATGGCGGCGAGCGAACCACCAGGCGGCGACCAGCACGCCGGCAAGGCCACCGTGAAAGCTCATCCCGCCTTCCCAGAGCCTGAACAGCCAGAGCGGATCGGCCGCCAGCTGATCGAGGCCGTAGAAGAGCACATACCCCAGTCGACCGCCGAGGATGATCCCCACCGCGCCATAGAAGATCAGGTCGCCGATATCGTCATGGGTGAGGCCGAGCCGGTGGGCACGTCGTCTGCCCAGCCACCAGGCTGCGGCCAGCCCCACCACGTACATCAGCCCATACCAGTGGATGCTCAGTGGGCCCATCGACAGTGCCACCGGATCGATCTGGGGGTAGGGGATCATGCGTCGCTCCTGTGATGTGTCTGACCATCGCCGGTGGCCCGGCAACGGTTCCTGTTACCGCCAGTGTGGCGACGCTGTCTGAATCCAGGCTGAACGCCATGGCCGAGACGATTGACACGGATCAACCCAGGCTCGGATCGCCAAAGACGACGACGCCACCAGGCGGTGGCGTCGGTCGCGAGACCGATTCGTGGCTCAGAACATCAGCCTGGCCCCGGCGACGATGCCGGTATCTTCGGTGGGATCGCCATGGTGGCGGGCGATGTCGGCGGTATCGCCGTACTGCTTCTGCCAGTAGGCACCGACATAGGGCGCAAGGCGGCGCGTCACCTCGTAGCCCAGGCGCATGCCGACGCGTACCGAGTTGAGCCCCTCGCCGACGCCGAATGCCTCGGCCTCGCTGGCGGCCACGGCGATCTCGGTACGCGGCTGCAGGTAAAGCCGCTGGGTCAGGCGCAGGTCGTACTCGCCCTCGAAACTGGCCGAGACGTCGCCTTCGTCGCTGACCTGAAACGCCAGGTCGGTCTCGATGCCGTAGGGCATCACGCCCTGCAGGCCGATCACCCCATAGCCACGTTCGGCGTGGTCATCGGAGAAGACCCCACCCTGGTAACCGATACCGCCCTGCAGCTCCCAGAAATCGGCGATCAGCCGGCTGTAGAGCAGCTCCAGGGATTCGAACTCGGCATCCTCGCCATCGCCCTGGACGTTCTCGCCCTCGGACTTCAGGTAGACCCGGTTGATGTCCCCGCCGTACCAGGCCTGGAAGTCCCAGACCAATTCCTCATGACCCTTGTCGGGCACGGCATATTCAAGACGGTCGAACAGCGCCATGGCCATGTTGTGCTTGGCCATGGGGGCGGGCCAGTCCGCCGGCGCATCATAGCCATCCTCTGCCAGGGCGACGGAGAGCGGGAGCGTGGCCAGCAGGGCACCGGCCGCGATCATCGGGATTCTGGTATTCATGGCGTCTCCTTACGCGACCTTGACGACCCGGAACATGCCGGCGTCCATGTGATAGAGCAGGTGGCAGTGGAAGGCCCAGCTGCCCTCGGCATCAGCGGTGATCAACGCCGAGACGCGCTCGCCGGGCTTGATGTTCAGGGTGTGCTTGCGCGGGATCAGCTCGCCCTGGCCGTTCTCCAGCTCCATCCACATGCCGTGAAGGTGGATGGGGTGTTCCATCATGGTGTCGTTGACCAGGATCAGGCGCAGCCGCTCGTCCTTCTCGAAGTGAATGGGGCCCGTTACCTCGCTGAACGTCTTGCCGTCGAAGGACCACATGTAACGTTCCATGTTGCCGGTGAGGTGTAGCTCCAGCTCGCGGCCGGGTTCACGGCGGTCGGGCCAGGGGGTGAAGGCCTTGAGGTCGCGGTAGACCAGGGTGCGGCGTGCGTTGGGATCGATGCCGATGCCGGCCTGGTCATAGCGCGAGCCCGGCTGGGCCTCTCCCGCCGCCAGCATGCCGTTCCCGCGGGTCTTGGCGGATTCCCTCGCCATGCTGCCGCCATGGTCCATCTCGGAATGATCCATGCCCTCCCTGTCATCGCCGGACATGTTGGAATGATCCATGCCCTCCATGTCACTGTCGGACATGCTGGAGTGGTCCATGCCATGGGCACCCATGGCCTCCATGCCGCGGTCGGCGATCCTGCGACGCTCGGGGATCTCCGCGGCCATGCCCTCCCGCGGTGCCAGGGTCGCGCGGGCATAGCCGCTGCGATCCATCGATTCGGCGAAGATCGTATAGGCGGTGTCGTCCTCGGGGGCGACCAGCACGTCGTAGGTCTCGGCCACCCCGATGCGGAACTCGTCCACCGGGACCGGCTGCACCGGCTGACCGTCGGCGGCCACCACGGTCATCTTGAGCCCTGGGATGCGTACGTCGAAGTAGGACATTGCCGAGCCATTGATGACCCGAAGGCGGATCCGTTCGCCGGCCTTGAACAGCGCCGTCCAGTTCTCCTCGGGAGAGTGGCCATTGAGCAGGTAGGTGTAGGTGCTGCCGGTGACGTCGGCGATGTCGCGTGAGCTCATGCGCATCTTGGCCCACATGCCGCGCATCTCCGCCGTCGCCGCAAAGCCCTTCTCGCGCACGTCGGCGAAGAAGTCGCCGATAGTGCGTTCCTGGAAGTTGTAGTACCCCTCGGCGGTCTTGAGGTTGCGGAACACCGCCATGGGATCCTCGAAGGTCCAGTCGGTGAGCAGCAGCACGTGCTCGCGATCATAGCGGAAGGGTTCGCGCTCGGCGGCGTCGATGATCAGTGGCCCGGCATGGCCGAGCTGCTCCTGAAGGCCGGAGTGACTGTGGTACCAGTAGGTACCGTTCTGGCGTACCGGGAAGCGGTAGGTGAAGGTCTCACCGGGGGCGATGCCGGCGAAGCTGACGCCGGGAACGCCATCCTGGTCGGGCGGCAGTATCAGGCCATGCCAGTGGATGGAGGTCGGCTCATCGAGCAGGTTGGTCACCCTGAGCACGGCATCCTGGCCCTCCTTGAGCCGGATCATCGGCCCGGGGCTCTCGCCGTTGATGGTGTAGGGCCGCGCCGCCTGACCATCGATCTCAAGCGACTCGCGACGGATGGCAAGCGCCACCTCGGGGCCTTCCTCGACTCCCTTGGCGTAGACATTGGTCTGCCCCCATGGATCGGCCCAGGCCGGGCGCAGGCCAAGGGCAGCCGCCGAGCCGATGCCCAGGGCAGCACCCCCCTTGAGCAGCCGCCGGCGCGACAGCGGCTGCGTAATGACGCTGGAACGTGCCATCTGTGACTCCCGTCGATGTTGGAAGGCGACATCATGACGGGGCAAGCTGAATCGGGCCTGAAAAGGTCAGGTTACGCAGCGTCCAGCGTGAAGGGCACGTGAATCTCCACACTCAGACCGCCCAGTGCGCTATGCCCGAAGCGGACCTTCCCGGCATAGCGCTTCAGTAGCTGGTTCAGGATCGACAGGCCCAGGCCATAGCCGGGATGCGCCTCGTCCAGGCGCCACCCGCGCTCACCGAGACGAGCGAGATCATCCTCTGCGACTCCGGGACCATCATCCTCGACGCGCAGGGTAAGGCCACCCTGAAGGCCTATCTCGCAGTGAACCTCCTGATTCGCCCATTTGCCGGCATTGTCGAGCACGATACCGATCATCTCCGACAGGTCCTGAGACTCGATGGGAATGCGCTGTCCGGTGCCTTCGGCTATCTCCAGGGTGAAGCGCTTGGCCGGGTAGAGGGTCCGGAACATCTCGATCAGTCGGTTGGCGTCGCGACACGGATCGGCAAGGCGCCCGGCATTGGGACCCGCGATGCGCGAGCGGCGAAGTTCGACATCGAGCTGAGCGTGAATCTCCTCCAGGCGCTCCTCCAGGCGTTGGCGCCGCGCGGCATCGATGGGTCGGGAGCCGCGCAGCACCTGAATGACCGCGGCCAGAGGTGTCTTCAGCGCGTGGGAGAGGTTGGCAACCGACTCTCGGGAGCGCTGCAGGCGGCCATCGATCTCGTCCATGAAGCGGTTGAGCTGCCCGACCAGGCTGTCGAGCTCGGAGGGGACATCCAGGGAGAGGCGGTCGCGCTTGCCGGCCTGCAACTCACCGAGCTGGTGGCGCAGCCGTGACAGCGGCACCATGCCCCGACTGACGGCCAGCAGGTTGAGCACCACCAGCAGGAGCAGCAGGCTGGCGGCGATGCCACCGACCCACCAGTGCAGACGATGAAGGCCCGCCTCGACCTGGGAGAAATCTTCGCCGATCAGCAGCACCCCCTGTTGGTCGTCGAGGGTGAAGGGCTGGCGGAAGACCAGCAGGTGCTGTCCCGCCTCACGCACCTCGGCCAGCGACTCGTCGCTGGACAGCAGAGGCAACAGCGCCTCCTGCCAGCGTGGGTGAGAGGCCGAGACCTCATCGCCCAGGCGCAGCACATAGAGGTGATGGAAAATCGCGAAGCCGCGGCTGGCAGAGTCCAGGACTCGGGCGGTGGCCAGGTGATCACGGCGCAGTTGCTCGATGGCGTGATCGGCTTCGCGTTCGAGCCGTTCCCCCAGGAAGTCCCGCGCCAGGTCGTTGAGCAGGATCCCGTGCAGTAGCCAGGTCAACCCGGTGACCAGCAGGGCGATACCCGACAGCCAGGCCAGCAAGCGGATTCGCAGGCTGCGACGATCAATCCGCAACAAAGACATAGCCCTGGCCGCGACGGGTCTGGATGCTTGGTTTGCCCAGGTGACGGCGCAGCCGCGCGATGTACACCTCGATGAGATTGGGTGCCGCGGCGTCCTGCTCCAGGGCGTAGAGCTGGTTGAGGAGGTGCTCCTTGGAGAGCACGCGCCCCGGATGATGCATGAAGTAGCGCAGCAGCACGAACTCGGTGCCTGTCAGCGGGTGCCAGGGGCCATCGGCCACACGGACGCACTGGTTGGCCTCGTCCAGGGAGACATCACCCAGCGTCAACTGACTGGAGAGTCGCCCCGATTGGCGGCGCAACAGTGCCTTGACCCGGGCGATAAGCTCGGCTTCGTGGAAGGGTTTGGTCAGGTAGTCATCCGCGCCGCCTTCGAGCCCGACGACCTTGTCTTCCCAGGTGTCCCGAGCCGTCAGGATCAACACCGGCAGGTCGCGGCCCGACTGGCGCCACCGCTTGAGCAGGTCGAGACCCGAGCCATCGGGAAGGCCCAGGTCCATGATCGCCAGCGCATAGGTCTCGGTCGTCATAAGCGCCTCGGCGATTCTCAGAGACGTGGCCAGGTCGACCCGGTAACCGTTGTCCTTGAGGGATTCGGCGAGGCTCTCGGCCAGCAAGTCGTCATCTTCGAGTAGCAAGAGCTTCATGCGTCGGCTCACTTGCCCAGCTGGATCTCGCCGACCATGCCGGACTCGGAGTGTCCCGGGATGTTGCAGGCATAGACGAGCGACTCCACGTCGGCGGGGGCGGTCCACACCAGCTCTGCGGTGTCGCCGGGCGCGATGGTTACCGCCGGCATCTCGCCGCCATGCGCACCTTCCGCCATGTCATGGCCGCCATGGCCGTCGTGGCCGTCACCATGACCACTGTCTCCCATAGCCTGCATCATCTCGCGGTGCGCTTCCTGGGCTGCGGCATCGCCGATCACGAATTCGTGCTTCAGGTTGCCGGTGTTGACTACCTTGAAGCGCACAGTCTCTCCAGCGGTGATGCCGAGTGTCTCGGGATCAAACCACATGTCACCGGCCTCGACCTGGATGGTGCGGTCGACCTCGGCATCTGGCGCTGTAGCGTGAGAACCACCATGTTCACCGGCAGCAAGGGCGGAAGTGGCGGCCAGGCAAAGGGTGATGGCCAGCAGTGACTTGCGCATCATGGAACCTCTTTGATCGTATCAGGGGAGCATTGGTTATACCGCAGCAACCTGAAATGAGACTGAACTCGAAACCTCTTGACCCTTGTGTAACGCGCAGGTTGTAGCATCCAAGGGTCTGATGAAGGCCATGCCGAATCCCTTGTCCTGGATCATGTCGGACGACACGACCACCAAGGCAGAATGGGGCCTCGACTATGAGGATGACCGAATGACCTGCAATGTTCGCTACCTGCTGCACACCCGAGGAGTACGCCTGATGGCGTTGCTACTCGCGGTATTGCTGCTGGTCGCCAGCCTGCCCGGTCATGCGACCATGGACGCCTGCGCCGTCGACTGTGGCACATCCCAGGTCGAGATGCTCGATCATACCGTCGCCGACTGCGGCGCCTGCGCGGCATTGACCGCCACGCCGATTGTCCCCCGCGTCCCTCCGGACGCTCTTGTAGACCTGGCCGACCCAGCCGTGGTCGAGTTCATCGCTGCACCACCCCGAGAACCTCCCAAGTCCTGACGTCGCTCGACTTCCCGGTAACGACGTATTGGCTCGTTATCGGCGCCCCCTTTCTTTCGTCAGGAGTCACATCATGTACGCCAACGATTGCTTTTCCCTGATGGGGTCAATGGGTTGGATGGGCTGGCTGATGCCCTTGACCGTCATGCTTCTGCTCGGTCTCGGCATTGCCGTTCTCGCCAAGTACCTCTTCACGTCTCGTCGGTCTCGGGAGGATCGCTCATGAACCGTTTTGCCCCCACTCTGGTTGTCTCCGCAGCGCTGCTGATCGGTGCCGGCACCGCACAGGCCGCTATGCCCGATGCGGCGACCCTCTACAAGAACCCCCAGTGCGGCTGCTGCGATGAATATGCCCGCCAACTCGAAGCGCTCGGCGTCGAGGTCACCGTCGTCGACGACGTGCCGATCGGCCAGGTCAAGGAACGTGCCGGGCTTCCCTACGGTCTGGGCTCCTGCCACACCATCGAGATGGGCGAGTACATCATCGAGGGTCACGTGCCCTTCGAGGCGGTAGAGAAACTCTTCGAGGAGCACCCCGACACCGACGGCATCGGCCTGGCGGGCATGCCCATCGGCACCCCGGGCATGCCCGGGCCAAAACAGGGTGACTGGAGCGTCTACCAGTTTCGCGCCGGAGAAGCCCAGCCATACATGACGCTGTAACGTCTCCACGTGATGGCAACTGCCCGGGTGAAGCCTCACCCGGGCAAATAGAGAAAATCGGGCCGCCATGAAGGTGGCGGCCCTTGGGATCAGAAGGAGATGACCTCGCCGTCGGCGGGGATCACGACATGATCCTCGATGCCCACCGCCTGCACGTACTCTCTCAACTCTTCCCGTGTCAGCGACATATGGTTGATAGCATCCATGTGTGTGGCGACTACTGTTGCTTCCGGTGCTGTCTGGGTAGCGCGCAGTACATCTTCCTTGCCCATGATGATGGGATCATCATAATCGCTGCGCATCGCTTGCCCTGCGTTGAGCACCACAATCTTAGGGTCATACTCATCTAACGCCTGATCAACTTCATCGCGCCATATGGTGTCGCCTACCAGGTAGAGAGTCTCCTGGCCAGGTGCTTGGAAGACTACGCCCATCACATCTCCGAGAGCGGCCGCGACTTCAGGTGAGGCATACATTTCATCGGTGCCATGCTGGCCGCCTGTCCTGCTCAGGGTTACGCCATCGAACTCGGCCTTATCGGAAAGTATGCGCACGTTGGTAAAGCCCTGCTCACGGATCATCGCTGCATCGGCCTGGTGCTGAGCGAACAGTGGGATATCCTTCGGCAGCAGCGCCTGGGCGGCGGCGTCCCAGTGGTCGAGGTGGGTGTGGGTGACGATCACGGCGTCCGTGTCGTCGATCACATCCTCTGCCGGCATTGGCAACCCAACCAGCGGATTGCGCAGCTCGCTACGGTAGGTGCCATCGAAACCCGGGTAGGCGCCCTGCTTGGCCAGCATGGGATCGATCAGGAAGGTGGTATCCCCATAGGTGATCTTCACCGTGGCATTGCGGATCTGCTGCACCTGCTGCGTTGTCTCCTGAGAGATCGAGTCCGCGGATGCACTGCCGGCGATGAGGGCCGTGGCCAGGGCCAGGGAACTGGCGAGGGTCTTGATCAGCATCTGGATGCTCCTCCATTACGTTACTGGGTGATGGCAACCAGTCTAGCGGGGCGCGGTTGAGCAAAAAATTGGCCTGAATGACAATATTCGAAAGATTCGGGCCAAGGTGCCATGATTATGAGGAACGAAGCTCAGGAGTCGCACCTTGCCGTTGCCCAGCGTCGGACTGATCCTTTACCCGAATATCAGTCCCTTCCATTTCTCGGTGCCCTATACGGTGTTCGGTATGGCCTTGCCCGATCGCCCACTGTTCGATCTGTCCATCGTGGCGCTGGAGGGGAAGCCGCTGGCGGCCGAGCGGGCGATGACGGTACGGCCCGACGGCGGCCTGGAGCTGCTGGACCGGGTGGATATCGCGGTGGTGCCTGGCTGGCATGACCTGAATGAAGCGCCGCCGCCAGAGCTGGCCGAGTCGCTCGTCCGGTGTCATGAGCGGGGTGCCCATGTGGTGGGACTCTGTTACGGCACCTATGCCCTGGCTTACGCCGGGCTGCTGGACGGTAGGCGGGCGTCGACTCACTGGATGGCCGAGCAGGATTTCATCGGCCGCTTTCCCAGAGTCAAGCTGGATACCAATGCGCTCTACGTGGAGGAGGATCGTCTGGTGACGTCTGCCGGTACCGCGGCCGGCCTGGATTGTTGCTTGTTCCTGGTGCGTGAATATTACGGCGCGCAAATTGCCAACAAGGTGGCCCGGGCCATGGTGGTCCCACCGCATCGAGAGGGTGGGCAAGCGCAGTTCATCGAGCAGCCGGTTGCTACCTCTACCCAGGACGCCCACATCAACCGCCTGCTCGACTACCTGCGAGAACACCTGGCGGAGTCGCACACCATCGATGCGCTTGCCACCCGTACCGCCATGAGTCGGCGGACCTTCACGCGCCACTTCCACAAGGCCACCGGCATGACGGTGGTGGAGTGGCTGGTGAGCGAGCGGCTGCGGCGTGGACGCGAGCTGTTGGAAACCACCTCCTTGTCGGTAGAGGCCATTGCGGAAAGGGTCGGTTTCCACACGGCGACATCGTTTCGGCAACATTTCAGGCAGCGGCATCGGGTCAGCCCCCGCGACTGGCGAAAGACCTTCGGCGAAAGCACCTGATTATCGTTGGTCCTATCCTTCTGCACGTGACCGCTCTCGATGCCGACGCTATGCCCGCCGGTGACAGCGGCGACTCTGTGGGCCGTCGGCCCTTGGCTCAAGCGCCCCGCAAGTCGCAGCCGACTGCGGCGGTGCGGGGCGGGAGACGCGCGGCCTTGATCCCGGCCGGCTTTTCTCCCAGGCGTATCATGGTCTTGCCCAGCATCGGCGGAACAATGTCCCGGCCGAGAGCTGCTATCATGGCGCCATTTCGTTAGCCACCATCCCGCTGGATCTCCCGCTATGCTCGCCGACACCCTTGCCGCCCTGACCCCCGCCGATCACGCCGCCGGCCACCGTATGGCGTTGCATCTGGATAACCTCACCAAGCCACCTGGCAGCCTGGGGCGCCTGGAAACGCTGGCCGTGACGCTGGCGGCGATCTCCGGCGAGGCCTCTCCCCGGGTCTCGCCCCCAGGGATGCTGGTCTTCGCTGCCGACCATGGGGTAGCCGCCGAGGGTGTCTCGGCCTTTCCCCAGGAGGTCACCGCACAGATGGTGGCCAACTTCGTGGCCGGCGGGGCGGCGATCAACGTCTTCGCCCGCCAGCTCGGGGCACGCCTCGAGGTGATCGACGTGGGGGTGGCTGCCACGCTGCCCGGCCAGGGCGTCGTGGATGAGAAGGTGCGCCATGGCACCGCCAACATGGTCGAGACGGATGCCATGCATCGCGATCAGGCGGTGTCGGCCATCGAGGCGGGCATCCGCGCCGCCGAGCGGGCCGTCGATGCCGGCTGCCGCTGCCTGATCATCGGCGAGATGGGCATCGCCAATACCACGGCGAGCAGCGCCCTGCTCGCCACGCTCAGCGAGGCGCCGGTGGCCGGCCTGATCGGCAGCGGTACCGGCCTTCCGGCCGAACGCCTTGCCCACAAGCAGGCGGTCATCGAACGCGCCCTTGCCGCCCGTGCGCCGGATCGTGACGACCCCTTGGACGTGCTCGCCAAGCTTGGGGGACTCGAGATCGCCGCCATGACCGGCGCCTACCTGGGCGGAGCGGCTCGCCGGGTGCCGCTGCTGGTGGACGGCTTCATCGCCACGGTGGCCGCGCTGGTGGCCTGTCGACTGGGAGCCGACACCCGCGACTATCTGATCTTCGGACACCGCTCCCGCGAGCCGGGCCACACTCATGCCCTGGCAGCCCTCGATGCCCAGCCGCTGCTCGACCTCGAGCTGTGCCTGGGGGAGGGCACCGGCGCGGCCCTGGCCTACCCGCTACTGGAAGCGGCCTGTCGTGTGCCGGCCGAGATGGCCACCTTCGACGCTATCGGCATCGACACCGCGCCGTGACGTCGGAACAACGTCTCGCCTTCGGCCCGGGAATCACCCTCGACGTCACCGCCGACTGGGTGCACCTGGCCGCCTCGCGCCCGCTCTGGACCCTGAGTAGCGCCCTGGTGGGCGGCGGCTTCGGCTGGCGGCGGCACTTCTGCAATTTCCACGTGGACAAGGGGTACGCCGGGGGCGCGCCGGCGGCGGATCTCGCCGACTGGCTGGCGGCGCGACGGCTGCCGGCGGGCGAGAGCCTGGCCATGATGACCGCGGTGCGCCTTGAACACCTGCACGTGGAGGCGGGGCAGGGGGTGCTGGCGGCGGTGACCGCCGGGGCCGGCAATGCCGTGGATATCGCCGCCCCTCTGGCCGGGGATCCTCGGCCGGTAGGCACCATCAATACCCTGCTCCTGATCGATGGCCACCTCACCGACGGCGGCCTGGTCAACGCCTGCCTGTCGGCCAGCGAGGCCAAGGTGCGCGCCCTGCACTCCCTCGGGGTGCTGGACCCCCATAGCGGCACGCCGGCCAGCGGCACTTCCACCGATTGCCTGGCCGTTGCCGCGACGCAAGTGGGCGAGGTGACCCCCTATGCCGGTTCGGGAACACGGCTCGGTCGCGAGCTGGGCCGGGCGGTTTATCGGGCCACCCGCGCCTCGCTGCTGGCCTCCCGGGAGTGGCGGCGGCGCCAGGCGATGGAGGAGGGCACCCATGGCTGAGCCGCTGTCGCCTGCGCTGCTGGCCCTGGTGCTGGCCGCCGTGGTCCTGGACCTGGCCATCGGCGATCCGCGCCGGCTGCCCCATCCGGTGGTGGGCATGGGGGCGGTGATCGCCCTATTGGAGCGCGCCTGGAACCATGGCTCGCCCCGGGCGCGCCGAATCCGCGGCGCGCTGATGACCGCCCTGGTGGTGGCGGGCAGCGCCCTGCTGGCCTGGGTCGCCATCGCCCTGCTGGCGAACCTGCACCCCTGGCTGGGCTGGCTGGCGGAGGGGTGGCTGCTGGCCAGCTGCCTGGCCATTCGCGGCCTGCGCGACGCCGCCCTCTCGGTGGCCGCACCGCTGGCCCGGGGCGACCTGCCCGCGGCGCGTCGGGCGCTCTCCCTGATCGTCGGCCGCGACACCGAGGGGCTGGACGAGGGGGAGGTGACCCGCGGGGCGGTGGAGACCGTGGCCGAGAACACGGTGGACGGCATCACCGCGCCGCTCCTCTTCGCTATGCTGGGGGGCGCCCCGCTGGCGGTGGCCTACAAGGCGGTCAACACCCTGGACTCCATGGTGGGCTACCGCAGCGAGCGCTACCGCGACTTCGGCCGGGCCTCGGCGCGCCTGGATGACGCCGCCAACTGGCTGCCGGCCAGGCTCACCGCCCTGACCCTGTGGCTGGGTGCCTGTTGCCTGGCGGTTGGTCGGCAGGCCCTCCATACCCGCAGTGCCCTGGCCGCCACTCGCCGCGAGGCGCCCCGGCACCCGAGCCCCAACAGCGGCTGGCCCGAGGCCATGGTGGCCAACCTGCTGGAGGTCCAGCTCGGCGGCACCAACCGCTACCGCGGCGAGATCTCCGAGCGCGCCCGCCTGGGTACGCCTCGGGAGCCGCTGGGCCAGGCCCATATCGGTGCGGCGATTCGCCTGATGCACGGTGGCTGGCTGGTCTTCCTCATCCTGCTGGCGGCGACGGTGCTGCTTGGAGAGACAATATCGTGAGGGCACGAGACTCGAGATCCACCTCCCCTGGCTGGCCCCTGCACGGCGGCCAGCCCGGCCCCCTGTTGGCGCGCTTCGGCCTGGCCGAGGAGGCCCCGGTGCTGGATGTGAGCGCCAACCTCAATCCACTTGGGCCGCCGGCCTGGCTTCCCGGGTGGTTGACGGCCCGGCTCGCCGAGCCCGAGACGCTCGCGCGCTACCCCGACCCCGGCTACGCCGAGGCACACGCGGCCATCGCCGCCCACGAGGGGCTGGCCACGGAGCAGGTGCTGCTGACCAACGGCGGCGCCGAGGCGATCTTCCTGGCCGCCGCCCTGCAGGCCCGCGAACGGCCCGGGGTGCCGGCGGCCATCATCGAGCCCACCTTCGCCGAGTACGCCCGGGCCTGCGCGGCCCACGGGCTGCCGGTGCAGAGGCTCCCTCTGGCACCCCCGGACTTTCGCCTCGATGTCGAGGCCATTGCCGCGGGGCTGGGTGATACACGGCTGCTGTGGCTCTGCCGCCCCAACAACCCCACCGCCACCCTGGTACCCAAGGCCGACGTGGAGCGCCTGCTCGCCCTGACCGCGGCGCGAGGCTGTCGGCTGGTGGTGGACGAGGCCTTCGTGGACTTCATCGGGGACCCCCGGGAGTCGCTGACGCCGCTGCTCGCCGACCATCCGCACCTCGTGCTGCTGCGCTCGATGACCAAGCACTTCACCCTGCCGGGGCTGCGGCTGGGCTATCTGCTGGGTGCACCCGAGGCGGTGGCGGCGGCCCGCTCCTGCCAGCCCGCCTGGAGCGTCAATGCCCTGGCCGCGGCCCTGGTGGGGCCCCTGCTGGCCGACCGTGACTTCGCCCGGCGCACCCAGGGCTGGCTCGCCGCCGAGCGGCCCAGTCTGCAGGCGGGGCTCGAGGCCCTGGGCCTTGAGGTGGTGCCGAGCCGGGCCAACTTCTTCCTGGTGCGCCACCCCGGATCGGGTGAACAAGGGTGCGAGGCGACCCGGGCGCTGTTGCCGGCATTGTTGCGCCGCGGCGTGCTGGCGCGTCACACCGAATCCTTTGCGGGCCTCGACGGCGGCTGGTTGCGCCTGGCGCTGCGCGATGCCGAGGATAACGAGCGCCTGCTGGCGGCCCTGGTCGGCGCGTTGGCGGATAGTGGCGAGGAGGGCGCGTCATGATCGCCTTTGTCAGCGGCGGGGCGCGTTCCGGCAAGAGCCGCCACGCCGAGGGCCTGGCCCGCCAGTGGCAGGCCGCCGGCGGCGGAGAACTCGTCTATCTCGCCACGGCGCGGGCCGCGGACGCCGAGATGGCCGCGCGCATCGCCCGCCACCGCCAGGAGCGCGGGGCCGGCTGGCACACCCTGGAGGTGCCGCTGGCGCTGGACTCCGCCCTGGCCGAAGTGGGCGTGGGCAACACCGTCCTGCTGGATTGCCTGACCCTCTGGGCCAGCCAGTGGCTCTACGCCGGTGGCGGCCGCGAGGCGGAGGGGGAGGCGCTGTTGGCCCGGGTGATCGAGGTGGCCCGAGCACGCGATATCGCCCTGGTGGTGGTCTCCAACGACCTCAATGAAGATATTCCCCCAACCGACGCGGAGACCTGGCGCTACCTGGCCTTCCTCCAGCGGCTGCACCGCCAGCTGGCCCGAGAAGCGGATCGGGTGATCGAGGTGGTGGCGGGCATGGCTCTCGAATGGAAAGCCATCGACAGGCAGCCCTCCGGGGAGCGAGACGTGGAGACGCGTCGATGAACAACGCCCTCTACGGACTGGTGCTGGCGCTGCAGTTCCTGACCCGAATTCCGCTGCCCATCGTCTGCCCCTGGAATGCCGCCACCTGCCGATGGGCGCTGCGCTGCTATCCCTTGGTGGGCCTGCTGATTGGCGCGCTTCTGGCAGGGCTGGCCATGCTGGGGCAGGGGCTGCCCAGCCCGTTGCTGGCGCTGGCGCTGCTCAGCCTCTGGGTGGCGCTCTCCGGGGGACTGCACCTGGACGGGGTCATGGATATCGCCGACGCCCTGGGCAGCAATGCCCCCCTGGAGCGGCGCTGGGCAATCATGAAGGACAGCCAGGTGGGCAGTTTCGCGATCCTGGCCCTGGTCTTCCTGTTGGCTTGGAAGGGGGCGCTGATCTTGGCCCTGCTCGAGGCGGGAGCGAGCCCCTGGCTGTGGCTGATGCTGCCGGCGCTTTCGCGCTTCGGGGCGCTGCTGCTGCTGCGTCTGGCCCCCCTGGCACGGCGCGAGGGGCTTGCCTGGACCTGGCGCCAGCACCTGGCGCGGCGGGATCTGGGGCTGGCGCTGCTGCCGTTGCTGCCCTTCTTCGGCTTCGTGCCTGGCGGCGCCTGGCTGCTCGGCGCCCTCTGCGTCTTTCTGTTTCTGTATGGCCTGGCCATGGTGCGGGCCTTTACCGGCATCAACGGCGATATCGTGGGTGCCGCTATCGAGGGAGGAGAACTATGGGTGCTGCTCAGCGCCTGGAGCTGGTGGTGGTTCGCCACGGCGTGACCGCCTGGAATCTCGAGCGACGCTATCAGGGCCAGCGCGATATCCCGTTGCTGCTGCCCGATGCGCTGGCGGATATGGATCGGCTTCGCGACCACCTGTCGGACGAGGCCTTCGACGCTGTGCACTGCAGCGACTTGATCCGCTGCCGCCAGACCCTGATGCATGTGTTGCCGGCGTGGGAGGCGGCGGCGCTCTTCGATTCGCGGCTGCGCGAGCTTGATTTTGGCGATTACGAGGGGCGCACCTGGGAAGCGCTCAAGGAGGACGCCCGCTATCGGGCCTGGATCGACAGCGCCGGTGAGCAGGCGCCTCCCGGTGGCGAGTCCGCTGAGGCGCTCTGGACGCGCCTGGAGGCCTGGCTTGGGGAGGTGCTCCTTCAGGCCGCCGAGCGGGGGCACCGCCGGGTACTGGCGGTGAGCCACGGCGGGGGGATTCGTGAGCTTCGGCGGCGCCTGGAAGGCAGCGACTTCTGGGAAGGTGTGGTGGGTCAGGCCCAGGGCCGCCGTTTCGAGTTCGACAACCAGGAGGGGGAGTGGCGATGCAGAGCGTCATCGGTGGTGCCTATTCGGGTCGACGCCGGCTAGCGGCGGAGCGCTTCCCCCGTGCCGGTTGGCACCGGTTGGTGAAGGGGGAGGGCGCCGAGGAGTGCCTGGTCGGACACGCGGGGCGGGATGTGCTGGTGGTCGACGGCCTCGCCTCCTGGCTCTCGGCCGCCCTTGCCGAGATCCCGGACGACGATGCCCTGAGGGAGACCTGGTTGAGGCTGCTTGATGGCCTCGTCGCGGCGCCCTGCGAAGCGGTGCTGATCCTCGACGAGATGGGGCGTGGCATCGTACCCATGGACCCGGCGGCGCGGCGCCTGCGGGACCATAACGGCTGGCTGGCCCAGGCCGCGGTCGAGCGTAGCCGGACGGCCTGGTATATGCGTCATGGCCTCTGCAAGCAGCTGAAATAAAAGATTTTTGAGTGTGCCTTCTAACCTCCGGCGTTGACCGCGCTGCCGCGCCTTGCTAGCTTACGCGCACTCTCAGGTGCCCCAGGCGTATCACAGCGCCGGGGTGAAACGGGAAGTCGGTGCGCGGTGCTCTTGCCGAGAGTCCGCCATTCCGACGCTGCCCCCGCAACGGTGATCGAGATAGAAGCGGCCAAACAGCCACTGTGCCAAGGCACGGGAAGGCGGTCGTCTTGAAGGCCAGTGAGAGGCCTTCGCTCGTCAGCCCGGAGACCGGCCGGAGAGCGCATGCCGAACCGCGGAGGGCGGTCTCGGGCAGGGCAGTTGCCACTCGCCTGGCCGCACTCTCGCCTGATGTCCCCCCTCGCCTCGGCCCAGAATAGACCCGCATCGTACGGGTTGGTACGACAAGCAAGGGACATCCATGACTATCGCTTACCCCTCACGTGGCCTGGCCGCCTTCGCCCTGGCCACCCTGCCGCTGGCCGTCATCTCCCATACCGCCCAGGCCCAGAACGCATCGGACGACGGCGATGACACCCCTCAGAGGCTCACCCCCCTGGTGGTCACCGCTGCGCTAGCGCCGCGCACTTCCGACGAGAGCCTCTCCTCGGTAACGCTGCTGGAAGAGGCCACCCTGCGCCGCCAGGACCCCACCAGCATCACTGATTTGCTGCGCGGTCAGCCCGGGGTGGACGTCACCTCCAATGGCAGCTTCGGCAAGAGCAGTAGCGTCTATATTCGCGGCACTTCGAATAACCAGAGCCTGCTGATGATCGATGGCATTCGCCTGCGCTCCGCGACTCTTGGCGGCCCGGCGTGGCAGTTCCTCGATCCGCGCATGTTCCAGCGGGCCGAGATCGTCCGCGGCCCGCGTGGCAGCCTGTATGGCGCCGATGCCATGGGTGGGGTGGTGCAGCTGTTTACGCCGGAAGGCGGCGGTGAGCCCGCACCGCGTATCTCCTTCGGCGGCGGCTCCTTCGATACCCAGCGCTATAGCGCCAGCCTTTCCGGTGCCGAAGGCGGCACGCGGTACCATTTCGCCGCCAGCCGCTTCGATACCGACGGCGAGCCGGTACGCCGTGGCGGAGATGATATGGGCTACGACAACACCTCGGCGCTGGCGCGCATGTCGCATACGCTGGATAGCGGCGCGGAACTGGGGGTATTGGCGCTTAGGGCGCGTGGTACCACCGAGTATGACGAGAGTGGCTCGCTGGCCACGACGGACTATGTGCAGCAGGTGGCGGGTATCTATGGTGAGCTGCCGATTACCGGAAGCTGGCGCAGCCGCTTGACGCTTAGCGAAGCGCGTGATGAAAGTGTCAACCATGCCTATGACTCCATCCTCGATACGCAGACGCGCACGGCCCGCTGGGAAAACACGCTTAGCGCTGGGGCACATGAACTTATCATTGGCGCGGAGTACATGAACGATAGCGTGGCCGGTAGTACCACCGGGAGCACACCCTGGGATGGTCCTTATGATATAGAGGATCGCGATAACAAGGCCGTTTTCAGCCAGGCGTTGCTCGATTTCTCTCCTGTCGCCGTCCAGGCCAGTCTGCGTTTCGACGACAACGAGTCTTACGGTGAAGAGGTCACAGGCAGCTTGGCGCTGGGTTATGACCTGGATACTCACCATACGCTGCGGGCCAGTTACGGTACGGCCTTCAAGGCTCCCACTTTCAACGATCTCTATTGGCCGGGATTTGGTAATCCCGATCTGGAAGCGGAGACTTCCGAAACGGTGGAGCTTGGGGTACGGGGTCAATATGCGCGCTGGTTCTGGGATGCAGCGCTCTATCAGACCGATATCGATAACCTGATTTCCTGGCAACAAATGGGAGAGCCGACGATAAACGTGCCTACCACGCGCATCCGCGGCATGGAGCTAAGTGCCGGTGCTGAAATCGATGATTGGACCCTCTCAACGGCGCTGACTTATACCGACCCTGAAGATCGCTCAACAGGTAATCGGCTGCCGCGCCGTGCCAGCCAGAGCTTGCGTTTCGATGTCGACCGCGAACTGGGCGAGTGGTCACTGGGCGGCTCCTGGGTTGCCCAGAACCATCGCTACGACGATGCCGCCAACCAGAACCGCCTGGGTGGCTTTGGCCTGCTTAATCTACGTGCGGGTTGGGAATTCGCGCCGATGTGGTCGGCTCGCCTGACCGTCGAGAACGCCCTGGACAAGGAGTACACTACAGCCAAGTTCTTCGACGGCGATGACTACATCAACGCCGGTCGTAGCGCCTTCCTTAGCGTGCACTTCGGGCAGTGATGACGATACGGATTTCTCGATTACTCCTGACCGGCCTGGTGCTGCTGCTGAGTGTGGCAGCTCCGGCCAGCGCCGAGGTGTGCGCCGTCGACGATACCGACCGAGAGGTATGCCTGGCGGCCCCGGCGCAGCGTATCGCCGCCCTGTCGCCAGGGGCCACCGAACTGGTCTACGCCGCCGGCGCCGGCGAGAAGGTCGTCGCCGTGGTGGCCTACAGCGACTATCCGCCCGAGGCCCGCGAGGTCGCCTCGGTCGGGAGCCATACCCGCCTCGACCTGGAGCGGCTCGTCACCCTGCGGCCGGACCTGGTGATCGGCTGGGTCACCGGCAACCCACCCGAGCAGCTGGAGCGCCTCGAGGCCTTGGGGCTGCCGGTCTTCTATATCGAGCCGCGCTCCTTCGAAGGCGTGTCCGGCGCCATCGAGCGCCTGGCGATACTCGCCGATACCGAAGCGGAAGGTGATCGGGTGGCCGGTGAGTTTCGCGACGGCATGGCGGCACTCGCCGCCCGCTACGCCGAGGCCGCGCCGGTGCGGGTCTTCTATCAGGTGTGGGACGAGCCCTTGATGACGATCAATGACGACCACCTGATCGGCCAGGTGCTGCGCCTGTGCGGTGGCGTCAACGTCTTCGGGGCGCTTCCGCGGCTGGTGCCGCGTCCCGGCGAGGAGGCGGTGCTGGCCGCCGATCCCGAGGCGATCCTGGCCGGCGGCATGGGCGAGGAGAACCGCGATTGGTTGGACCACTGGACACGCTATCCGCAGCTCACCGCGGTGGCGCGGGATAACCTCTTCTTCGTGCCGCCGTCGCTGATCCAGCGGCCCACGCCGCGGCTACTGGAGGGTAGCCGACTGTTCTGCGAGAAGCTGGAGCGGGCCCGCGAGCGGCGGGGAGCACTGGGCTCGTGACGGCGTTGATCCGCCCCCTCGGCGCCCTGGCCCTGTCCGCGCTGGCGGCCCTGGTGCTGTCGGTGGCGCTGGGCAGTGTGACCCTGCCGCCGGACGAGATCCTGGCGGCCCTGGGAGGGCAGGGCGAGGCGCTCTCCCGCACCCTGATCCTTGAGCTGCGCCTGCCGCGCTCGCTTGCCGCCTTCGCGGTGGGCGGGCTGCTCGCTGTGGCCGGCGCCCTGATGCAGGTGCTGCTGCGCAACCCCTTGGCCGACCCCTATGTGCTGGGGCTCTCCGGAGGTGCCTCGGTGGGGGCCCTGATGGCCATGCTGGCGGGGCTAGGCAGTGTGTTGGTCTCGGGCTCGGCCTTCGTCGGGGCGCTGGTCTCGACCCTGCTGGTGTTCGGCCTGGCCCACGGGCGCGGCGGTTGGACCCCGGCGCGACTGTTGCTCACCGGGGTGGTGGTGGCCGCCGGCTGGGGAGCGGTGATCACCCTGATGCTGGCAGTGAGCCCCGCCGACCGCCTGCCCGGCATGCTCTACTGGCTGATGGGCGATCTGTCCTACGCCGGCACCCCCTGGCCGCCGCTGGTGCTGCTAGCGATAGTCTGTCTGCTGGCGGTGCCGCTGGGGCGTAACCTCAACGTGCTGGCCCGGGGGGCCATGCAGGCCGCTGCCCTGGGGGTCTCGGTGCGGCGCCTGGAGTGGGGTCTCTACCTGGCCGCCAGCGCCCTCACCGCCATGGCGGTGACCACCGCCGGCAGCATCGGCTTCGTGGGGCTGGTGGTGCCGCACATGCTGCGCCTGCTGCTGGGCAACGACCAGCGCCTGATCCTGCCCGCCTGTGCCCTGGCCGGCGGCACCCTGCTGCTGCTGGCGGATACCCTGGCGCGGATCATGATCGCCCCGGAGCAGTTGCCGGTGGGGGTGATCACCGCACTGCTCGGGGTGCCCACCTTCCTCTATCTGCTCTATCGGAGTCAGTGATGCGTCGACTCGAGGCCCGGGAGCTGGTGATCGATGTGCCGGGACGCCCCGCCGGGCGGGCCCTTGGCGTCTGCGTGGAGCCAGGCCAGATGTGGGGCGTGTTGGGCCCCAATGGCGCCGGCAAGACCACCCTGTTGCATACCCTGGCCGGGCTACGCGCGCCGCGCCGTGGCGAGGTGCGCCTCGACGGCCGCCCGCTCGCCGCGCTCAAGCGGCGTCAGGTGGCGCGCCAACTGGGGCTGATATTCCAGGAGCGCCACGACGGCTTCCCCGCCACTGTGCGCGAAACCGCGCTGATCGGCCGCCACCCGTATCTGTCGCCCTGGCAGATGGAGGGCGCCGAGGAGCTGCGCCTGGCCGAGGCCGCGCTGGAGCGCCTCGATGTCGCGCATCTCGCCGAGCGCCTGGTCAGCACCCTCTCCGGGGGCGAGCGCCAGCGCCTGGCCATCGCCACCGTGCTGACCCAGGCACCGGCCATCTGGCTGGCCGACGAGCCCACCAACCATCTCGACCTGCATCACCAGGCGGGGGTGATGGCCCTGCTGGCCGAGCAGGCCGCCGAGGGCTGCGCCGTACTGATGTGCCTGCATGACCTCAACCTGGCCGCGCGCTGGTGCGACCACCTACTGCTGCTCTACCCGGATGGCGAGGCGTGCTGGGGCCCGGCGGAAGCGATGCTGGTGCCCGAGGTCCTGGAGCGTTTATACGGCCAGCGCCTGGCCACCGCCTGGGTCGACGGTGCCCCGGTTTTTGTACCTGTGAGGTAATCAAATGAAAAAAGTCGATCCCCAGCGCCATGCCGAGCGCATGGCCCACAAGCAGAAGATCATGCATGAGCGCATCGCCAAGGCCGACAAGGAGCAGGGCGTGCTGCTGGTGCTCACCGGCCCCGGCAAGGGCAAGAGCAGCTCCGGCTTCGGCATGCTGGCACGCGCCCTCGGCCACGGCATGCAGGTGGGTGTGGTGCAGTTTATCAAGGGCGCCTTCAGTACCGGCGAGGAGGCCTTCTTCCGCCAGCTGCCGAACGTGGAGTACCACGTAATGGGCGAGGGCTACACCTGGGACACCCAGGACCGTGAGCGGGACATCCAGACCGCCGAGGCGGCCTGGGAGGTGGCCCGGCGCATGCTCGGCGACGAGCACTTCGATATGGTGCTGCTCGACGAGCTCAATATCGCCCTGCGCCACGGTTACCTCGACCTCGACCGGGTGCTGGACGACCTCCAGACCCGCCCGGCCATGCAGCACGCCATCGTCACCGGGCGCCACGCCCCCGAAGCGCTGATCGAACTGGCCGACACCGTCACCGAGATGAAAGTGGTCAAGCACGCCTTCAAGGATCAGGGAGTGAGGGCTCAGAAGGGCGTCGAGCTATGAGCTTCGAGCACGCCTTCTCCGAGGCACAGCGGGCCGGTGTCTATCGCGCCATCCACGAGCGCCGGGACGTGCGTTCTCAATTCTTGCCCGACCCCATCCCGCCGGCGGTGCTGGCGCGATTGCTGGAAGCCGCGCATCACGCCCCCTCGGTGGGCTTCATGCAGCCCTGGGATTTCCTGGTGATCGACAGCCTAGAGGTGCGTCGGCAGGTGCACGATATCTTTATCCGGGAAAACGAGAAGGGTGCCAGGCAGTTCTCGGGTGAGCGGCAGCAGCGCTATCGTAGCCTGAAGCTCGAGGGCATTCTCGATAGCCCTCTCAATCTCTGCATTACCTGCGATCGCCGCCGGGGCGACGGCCCAGTGCTGGGCCGCACTAGCATCGTCGACATGGACCTGTTCAGTACCTGCCTGGCCGTCCAGAACCTCTGGCTGGCGGCCCGGGCGGAAGGCATCGGCGTGGGCTGGGTCAGCATCCTCGACCAGGGCGAGCTGGCCACGGTGCTGGGCCTGCCGGAGCAGGTCTACCCACTGGCCTATCTATGTATCGGCTATGTCAGCGAGTTTCTGGGCGAGCCGGAGCTGGCCCGCAAGGGCTGGCGTCAGCGGCTGCCGCTGGCCGAGCTGGTGCATGCTAATGGCTGGGGGCGAGGGGTCACCGATGACGAGCTTCGCCAGGCACTGGGGGACTCATGCCGACCCTGATGATCCAGGGCACCACCTCGGATGCGGGCAAGAGCACGGTGGTGGCCGCGTTGTGCCGCGCGCTCCATCGTCGTGGGGTGTCGGTCGCCCCGTTCAAGCCGCAGAACATGGCGCTGAACAGCGCGGTGACGGTGGATGGCGGCGAGATCGGACGCTCCACGGCGCTGCAGGCGCTGGCGGCCGGCATCGAGCCGCATAGCGATATGAACCCGGTGCTGCTCAAGCCGGAGAGCGACCGCGGTGCCCAGGTGATCCTGCGTGGCCAGGTGCATGGCCATATGGATGCCCTGGACTACCACGCCTACAAGCGCGAGGCGAAGGCCTCCATGCTGGCGGCCTGGGAGGCGCTGTCGAGCCGTTATGAGGTGATCATCGCCGAGGGGGCGGGCAGCCCGGCGGAGGTCAACCTGCGCGAGAACGATATCGCCAACATGGGCTTCGCCGAGGCGGTGGATTGCCCGGTGCTGCTGGTGGGGGATATCGACCGCGGCGGCGTCTTCGCCCAGCTGGTGGGCACACTCGAGCTGCTTAGCGAGAGCGAGCGGGCACGCACCCGGGGCGTTATCATCAACCGATTCCGCGGCGATATGGCGCTGCTGCAGCCGGGGTTGGACTGGCTGGATGAGTACACCGGCAAGCCGGTGCTGGGCACCTTGCCCTACCTGCAGGGGCTGGTGCTGGACGCCGAGGACAGCCTGGGCTTGGAGAGCAGGAGCCAGGGGGAACCGTCGCTGCGCGTGGTGGTGCTGGCGCTGCCGCGCATCAGCAACCACAACGACTTCGATCCACTGCGCCTGCACCCGCGGGTGGCGCTCACCTTCGTGGGGCCGGATCGGCCCATTCCGCCGGCCGACCTGATCATCCTGCCGGGCAGCAAGAGCACCCGCGCGGATCTCGCCTGGCTGCGCGCCCAGGGCTGGGAGGCGGCCATCCGCCGCCATCTACGTTATGGTGGCAAGCTGCTGGGGATCTGTGGTGGTTTCCAGATGCTGGGCGACTGGATCCACGACCCCGCGGGGCTGGAGGGGGCGGCCGGCTCGGCGCCGGGGCTGGGGCTGCTCGAGATGGAGACCCGCATGGTGGCCGGCAAACAGCTGCGCAACGTGAGCGGACGCCTGCTGCCCGAGGGCGTGCCGATCGCCGGCTACGAGATCCACAACGGCGTTACCACGGGGCCGGCGCTCGAGCGCCCCCTGTGCGAGCTGGTGGGGCGCCCGGACGGGGCAGTGAGCGACGACGGCCGGGTGCTGGGCACCTACCTGCATGGCCTTTTCGATCAGCCCGCGGCCGGTGCGGCACTGCTGGCCCGCTGCGGGCTGGAGGAGGCAGGCGAGGCGGTGGACCTGGCCGCCCACCGCCAGGCGGAGCTCGATCGACTGGCCGATGCCCTGGAAGCGCATCTTGATATGTCCGCTATTCAGCGGTTGTTGCGGTGTTAACGCCAGGCGTCTCGTGAGCGGGCTACAGCGTGACCCGGTCGATGAAGCGGCGGAAGTACATCTCCACGCGCAGGGTGAGTGCCCAGCGCGGGTCACGGTCGACCTCACGAGGGAAGTGCAGGGCCGGGGCGACGTCGAGGAAGGTGAAGCCCTTGTGGATGTCGCGGCGGAAACGTAGCTGCAGGTAACTGTCCTCGATGGTGGTGTGGGAGAGGCTCTCGCCCAGCACCACCGCGGAGTAGCGCAGCACGCTGCGGTTGTTGATGCGCTGGTTGAGCTCGGCGGCCTGGCTGAACTCCAGGGTGTCTTCCGTCTCGCGCCACTGCACGTTGCTGATGAAGCGCAGGTGGCGCTTCTCGTCTACCGGGCGGCCCAGGTCCCAGCGGGTGCGCGCCGAGTAGCCATCCTCGTTGAACCAGGAAAGGCGGTTGTCGCTATGCAGCTGCCAGGGGCCGTCGTCCAGGGTCCAGAGCCGCTGGGTGGTGACACGGGCGTAAGGGTCGAGGGGCAGGCGCACCTTCACGCCAGCGCCCAGCTCGGTGTCCCACTCCCGGGTCCTGTCGCCGTCCCCCAGGCGGCGCAGCCCCACCAGCACGTCCTCGATGCTGTCGACGCGGTCATCGGTCAGCGAGGACTCCTGTTCGCCGAGGGTGCCACGAGTCTCATCCGGCTCACTCTCGATGATCAGGCGCAGGCGCTCCTCGGTGGTGGGCAGGTCGAGACGGAATCGGGCGCCCAGGTCCTGATCGAACTCCTCGCCCTCCTTCCAGGCGAGCTCCTGGCTAATGCGCAGGTAGGAGTCGGAGTCCACGGTAAGGGCGTCGGTGGTACCGAAGAAGCTGTCGATGCTGCGGGACGTGCCATCCACCCAGTCGGTCATGGTGGCCTGAAAGGGGCCGATACGCTTTTCCGCCCATTCGGGCAGGTCGCTATCGTCATGGGGCATCTGAATGTCGGCCTGGGCATGGGGCATCAGGCTCAACGATGCGGCAAGGGCGATGAGCGTCTTTCGCATCTCTAGGATCTCGCGTGAATTCGTTTACGGCAGTCTATCCGAACCAGCCCTTCATGACCTCGGTAATTCGGCGCATTTCCTGTGCCGAAGTGATATAGGCCGGCATGGTGTAGAGCCAGCGGCCGATGGGGCGCAGCCAGACGCCTCGCTCCCGTGCCCAGTCATCCACTCCGACGAGGTCCGCCGCGTCATGGGTCTCGATCACCGCGGTGGCACCCAGCACGCGTATGTCCGTGATTGCCGGGTGTTCGGCCAGGCGTGTGTCGTCGAGCAGCTCGTTGTGTAGTACCTCGTTGAGCGCGGCGATGCGGCCCAGGTAGTCCTCCTCCTCGAACACCGCCAGGCTCTCCAGGGCCACGGCGCAGGCCAGCGGGTTGCCCATGAAGGTGGGGCCGTGCATGAAGGCATGCAGGGGGGAGTCGCCGACGAAGGCATCATGCACCCGGCCGGTAGCCAGCGTCGCGGCGTGGCCGAGATAGCCGCCGGTAAGCCCCTTGGAGAGCACCATGACATCGGGCGTGACATCGGCATGGTCGGCGGCGAACATCCGCCCGGTCCGTCCGAAGCCGGTGGCCACCTCGTCGAAGACCAGCAGCACGTCAAATTCGTCGCACAGCTTCCGAGCTCCACGCAGATACTGGGGCGAGGTCATGTTGAGCCCGCCGGCGGCCTGCAGCAGCGGTTCCATCAGCAGGGCGGCGATCTCGTGGTGGTGGCGTTCCAGCACCACGCGCAGGGCGGCGAGGTCCTGCTCCACCGCATCGGGCTCGGCATCGAAGGGGGCGGTGGGCGCCGGGGCGAAGTGGTGGCGCGGCAGGTAGCCGGCAAACAGCGAGTGCATCCCCTCCTCGGGGTCGCACACCGCCATGCAGCCGGCGGTATCGCCGTGGTAGGCCTTCATCAGCGAGAGCAGTCGGTGCTTGCCGGGCCGGCCGTGCAGCTGGTGGTACTGCACGGCCATCTTCATGGCCACCTCCATGCCCACCGAGCCGCTGTCGGAGAAGAAGACGTGGTCGAGCCCCGCCGGCGTGATGCGCACCAGTTCCCGGGCCAGCCGATCGGCGGGCTCGTGGGTGAGGCCGCCGAGCATCACGTGGCAGAGCGTGTTGGCCTGCTGCTGGATGGCGCGCACCAGCCGCGGGTGGCGATAGCCATGGATCATGCACCACCAGGAGCAGGTGGCGTCGAGCAGCGTCTCGCCGCCTTCCAGGGTGAAGCTTGCCCCTTCTCCGCCGACCACCCTGGGTGCCGGCCGTTGGGTCTTGAGGTGGGCATAGGGATGCCAGACAGGGGATGGACTCAGCAAGGAAGGCATCGGCTGGCTCCGTGGTCGTGAGGGGGGCAAATGACGGACATGCCAAGGCGCCGCCCATCTTGTTGGAGATGACGGACAATATCGCGTCGCAAGCAGGAGAGGTCGTAACGGGAAACTGAGATGGTGCGGATGAGAGGACTTGAACCTCCACGCCCGAAGGCACCAGGACCTAAACCTGGCGTGTCTACCAATTCCACCACATCCGCAAGGGTAGGCAGGTGTTGTATTTTACGGACGCCTTCCGGCAAGTCAATCGCCATCGGGCAGCTCCAGGTGATCCGCGGCGGACGCGGCCAGGGTTTGCGGATCGCCGGCCGGCAGGTGCGGCACGACGCCCAGGCAGGGGGCGTCGAGGGTTCTCGCCAGAGTCGCCAGGTTGTCGCGATAGGGCGCCTCGTCGGCAGCGAATGCCGGGTCCACCAGGCAACCGACCCAGCCGGCCAGGTGCAGCCTATCCGCGGCGATGGCATCACAGGTGAGTCGTGCATGGCTGATGCAGCCCAGGCGTAGTCCCACCACCAGTATCACCGGCAGACTCAGTGCCATGGCCAGGCCGGCGAGGTCCTCGTGGTCGTTCAGCGGCACCCGCCAGCCGCCGGCGCCCTCCACCAGGGTCAGCTCGCGCCCCAGGTTCAGCCCGCCACGGACACTCGCGGCCAGGGTCTCGAGCGTCACGCTCACACCCGCCTCGCGTGCGGCCAGGTGAGGGGCGATGGCCGGCAGGAAGGCATGGGGATTGACGGTGGCATAGGGCACCGGCGGATGGCTCTGGGCCTGCAGCGCCAGGGCATCGGGGTTACGCGGCCCTTCGGCGGTTGACTCGCTGCCCGAGGCGACGGGCTTGAGTCCCAGGGTGGATAGCTCCCGGCGGCGGGCCAGGGCCAGCAGGCCGGAGGTGATCAGGGTCTTGCCGGCATCGGTGTCCGTACCGGTCACGAAGTAGGCGGGCATCTCAGCGAACGAGCTCCAGCGTCAGCAGGTGGTAGGTGACAGGCAGCCCTGTGGGTTCGCGCAGGGACTCGTACCGCCGCCTGGCGCGAGCGAGGTCGGCGCGAGTCAGGTGTCCCGCAGGGCGCGAGACCTGGGCGCCGATGCCCTTGATGGAGGCCATCACCGCGGCCAGGTCGACATAGTGGAAACGTGGCCGGCTGGCAGCCACCGCCACACGGCGGAAGCCGGCCAGGTGCGCCGCCTCCAGGTATCGCTCGCGCTGGCGAAAGTCGAGCAGGGCAGCGGGGTGACCGGGGCGTTGCCAGGCGTGACTGACCTCGGCAAGGGTGCCTGGCCCCAGGGTATTGATCAGCGCTTGGCCACCGGGGCGCAGCACGCGATGCAGTTCCGCCATCACGGCATCGAGGTCGGGGCACCATTGCAGGGCGAGGTTGGAGAACACCAGTTCCAGGCGGCCATCGGCAAGTGGCAGGGCGGTGGCATTGCCACACACCCACTGCACCCGGTCGTCGTGATCACGACGGGCGACCTCCAGCATCCCCCGGGCGAGATCCAGGCCCACGATGCGGGCATCGGGAGCGAAGTGCTCGGCCAGTCGCTGGCTCCACTGGCCCGGGCCGCAGCCAAGGTCGAGCACCGACGCCGCCCTGGGCGGGAGTCGGGCCCAGAGTGTCTCTCCCATGGCCTGCTGGGCCGTCGCCAGGCGTTCGTAGTTGTCGGCGGCACGCGAGAAGGCGTGGGCCACGCGGCGCTGCCAGTCGTCGCTTGTTGCCGCATGGGGCAGGGCAGGCGTGTTCATGCGTGGGTACCCTCCGGGCGTGAGCTAGCGCCATTGGTAAGACACTCACGGGTCAGCACGACCAGGCCCTCGGCCAGCTCAGCGGGGCGCGAGAGCATCGGGCAATGGCCGGCGCCGTGGATGCGCCTGTCAGCACCCTGGCGCAGCGTCTCGGCCAGCAGCGGGTCGTCAGCGCCGGCCAGGGTGCGCACCGGACAGGGTGGTGCGGCCAGGGTGTCGCCGATATCCAGGGTGGCCAGCCAGTGGAGGCCCGCGGCGAGACTCGCTGCGTCGGGGCTCGGGTCGTCATGGAGAAGGTCGCGCAGGAGGCGGTGGGTGTCGCCAGGGGATGTTTCGCCGCCGAGCATCCAGCGTCGGAAGTGGGCCAGGGCGGCTGCGGGATCACGGGCGAAGGCGTGATGGAAGGCGGCCAGTTCCCGCGAGCCGACGCCTCCGGGGTGGCAGAAGGTCGGACCCATGCCCAGCAGGATCAGTCCTCGGGGCGGTACCAGGCTTGTCGGCAGGCGCCTGAGCAGGCTGGCCGCCAGCAGCCCACCCAGCGACCAGCCCACCCAGACCGCATCGGGGTGAAGCTCATCGGCCATGGTGGCGGCCAGGGCGTCGAGGTCGGTGGGGGATGCCAACGGCGGCCGGCCGCCATACCCCGGCCAGTCGGGCGCAGCGATGGTGACTCCCGCCGGCCAGTGGCGCGCCAGTGGCCGCCAGACTCGGGTGTCGACCCCCCAGCCGGAAAGCAGCACCAGGCGGGTCATGTCAGCATCTCTCCACCGGTTACGGTGTGCCGGGCCCAGCAGTCGGCCAGGCCCTCGAGCAGGGCGTTCAGGTCGTCGTCGGTATGGGCGGCGGAGAGGGTGATGCGCAGTCGCGCCTGGCCGCGTGGCACCGTGGGCTCGCGGATGGCGCCCACCTGGATGCCGCGCTCGGCGAGGTGTGCGGCCCAGGCCATGACCGTTGCATCATCGCCCAGCACCACCGGCTGGATCGGCGTGGAACTGGCCATCAGTGGCAGCCCCAGCGTCGCCGCCTCGCGGCGAAAGCGGGCGATCAGCGCGTGCAGCCGGGTGCGGCGTTGCGGCTCGGAGGCAAGGATCTCCAGCGCGGCGAGCGTGGCCGCCGCCACTCCCGGCGGCTGGGCCGTGGTGTAGATGTAGGGGCGGGCGAACTGGACCAGGTGCTCGACCAGTGCCTCGCTTCCTGCCACGAAGGCGCCGGCGGTGCCCAGCGCCTTGCCGAGCGTGCCCACCAGCACCGGCACCTCGTCCATGCCGTGGGTGTGGCCGACGCTGCCATCGCCGCGCTCGCCGAGTACACCCAGGCCGTGGGCATCGTCGATCATCAACCAGGCCCCGTGGCGGCGCGCCGTCGTGGCAAGCCCGGGGATGTCGGCGATGTCGCCATCCATGCTGAAGACGCCGTCGCTCACCACCAGCCGCAGGGCCCCTGTCGCGCTGCGCTCCAGCAGCCGGTCGAGGTCGGCCAGATCAGCATGATGGAAGCGTCGCGAACGGGCACCGGCAAGTCGGGCGCCATCGATCAGTGAGGCGTGGTTGAGGCGATCCTGGAAGACCCGGGTCTCCTCGTCGCAGAGCGCCTGCAGTACGCCCAGGTTGGCCATGTAGCCGGTGGAGAAGAGTAGCGCCCGTGGGCGACCGGTGAGATCGGCAAGGCGGCCCTCGAGTGCCTCGTGAACCGCGAGGTGGCCATTGACCAGGTGCGAGGCACGGGCCCCGGCACCATGGCGCCTGGCACCCTCGGCCATCGCCTCGGCAAGGCGCGGGTCCCGTGCCAGGCCCAGGTAGTCGTTACCGGCGAAGTCGCACAGCGCGCTTGTTGGCTGCCCGATGTGGCGGTGTCGCCACAGGCCCGCCGATCGGCGGGCCTGGGTGCGTGCGGCGAGCCGGTCTGCCCAGTCGTGGACGGCCATTGCTCAGCTCTGGCTGGCGTCGTAGGTCAGCTCGCTGGCCCGGGCGGCGGCTTTCCGCGCCGCCTGACGGGCCAGGTCGGCCTCGACGCGGGCGGCCACGCTCGTCTGAACCTGGTCGTCATCGACGCAGGTGTCTCTGCGCTCGGGATGCAGGCCGAGCCTTGTGAACAGCACCCGGTCGCGCTCGGCCTGGGGGTTGGCGGTGGTCAGCAGCCTCTCGCCGTAGAAGATCGAGTTGGCCCCGGCCAGGAAGGCCAGTGCCTGGGTCGAATCATCCATCTGCTCACGGCCGGCGGAGAGGCGCACGTGGCTCTTCGGCATCAGGATGCGTGCCACGGCGATGGCGCGGATGAACTCGATGGGGTCGAGGTCGTCCACCGCCTCGAGGGGCGTGCCGGGCACCTTGACCAGCATGTTGATGGGCACCGACTCCGGGTGCGGCTCGAGGCGCGCCAGCTGCTGGAGCAGGGCGGCGCGGTCGCGGGGCGCCTCGCCCATTCCCAGTATCCCGCCGGCGCACACCTTCATGCCCGCGTCACGCACGTGGCCAAGGGTCGCCAGGCGGTCGGCGTAGCTGCGTGTAGTGATGATCTCGCCATAGTACTCCGGTGAGGTATCGAGGTTGTGGTTGTAGTAGTCGAGCCCGGCTTCGGCCAGGCGCCCGGCCTGTTCGCCATCGACCATGCCGAGCGTCATGCAGGTCTCGAGCCCCAGCGCCTTGACCCGCCGGACCATCTCCAGCACCACCTTGAGGTCGCGCTCGCGGGGGCTCTTCCAGGCCGCCCCCATGCAGAAGCGGCTGGCGCCGGCGTCCTTGGCCGCCCGGGCCTGCGCCACCACCTTCTCGATCTCCAGCAGCTTCTCCCTGCCCAGGCCGGTGTTGTAGTGGCCGGACTGCGGACAGTACTTGCAGTCCTCGGGGCAGGCGCCGGTCTTGATCGAGAGCAGGGTGGAGACCTGTACAGCGTTGGGGTCGAAGTGGGCGCGATGCACCCGCTGGGCCCGGAACAGCAGGTCGTTGAAGGGCAGGGCGAAGAGTGCCTCGATCTCGTCGAGGGTCCAGTCGTGGCGCACCTCGCTCGGGGTGGCTAGGTTCTGGGTATCGACTGCACAGGACGGCGGCGTCGGTGTCATGGGGGAGTGCCTATGGTCAACTTTGTGGGAATTAACAGGTTGACGGATAGCTTACGGTCCGAGATGACGATGTCAACTCGCATTGGTCTTCTGGTTGACAGAGTGCTGCGCCGGGCCCTGCCGGGGCGATGCGCCTTCTGCCTCGCGCCGGCCCTCGCCGAGCGGCCCTGGTGCCAGGCCTGCTTCGAGGGGCTGCCGTGGAACCTGCCCGCCTGCCCCCTGTGTGGCGAGCCGCAGCCCGAGGCGTGGCGGGGCCGGACCTGTGGCGCCTGCCTGCGCCAGCCACCGGCCTTCGTGCGTACTCGGGCACCGCTGCGCTACAGCGACGAGATCGCCTGGCTGGTGCGGCGCTTCAAGTTCCAGGCCTCACCGCGGGCCGGAACGGTGCTGCTGGCGCTGCTGGAAACGGCACTGAGCGAGGAGGCGACGGCGTGGCCCGAGGCGCTGGTGCCGGTTCCACTGCATGCGCGTCGTGCCCGCGGGCGCGGCTTCGACCAGGCCGAGTGGCTGGCGGCAAGGCTGGCCAGGCGACTGGGGGTGCCGCTGCTGCGCGGTCGACGCCTGCATGATACGCCCAGTCAGCGGGGGCTCGACCGCCACGAGCGGCGGTCTAATCTGCGCGGAGGCTTCCGGATGCAGGACTCCCTGCCGGCGCGTGTGGCACTGCTTGACGACGTGATGACGACCGGCGCTACCCTGGAGGCCCTGGCTCGCGCCTGTCTGGCCGCCGGAGCCGAGGAGGTGGAGGCCTGGGCGGTGGCACGCACGCCACTGGGGGAAATATGAGCAAAGCCTGGTAGAGTGGGGTTTTCCCTGGAGGATGGACCATGGACGCCGATCTGCACCCCTTCTCCACTCTGTCGCCCGCCCGGGTCGTGGCGGCCATCGAGTCGCTGGGCTTCTGGCTGCCAGGCGAGCCCTTCGCGTTGAACAGCTACGAGAACCGTGTCTACCTGGTCCACGATGACGAGCGCCGTCGCTGGGTGGCCAAATTCTATCGCCCGGAGCGCTGGAGCGATGCGCGCATCCAGGAGGAGCATGACTTCCTGGCCGAGCTGGCCGCGGAGGAGGTGGCGGTGGCCGCTCCCTGGTGTGATGAAGCGGGGCACAGCCTGCACCGGGCCGAGGGTTTCCGTTTCGCGCTCTTTCCGCAACTGCCGGGTCAGGCGCCGGAACTTGCGAACCCCGCCCACCTGTTTGCCCTGGGCGAACTGATCGGCAGCGTGCATGCGGTGGGTGAGCGGAAGCCCTTCAGGCACCGCGGCGCCATGGACATGGATGGCATGGTGCTCGACGCCCGCGAACGTGTGCTCGCCGGCCCCTGGCTGGGTCGCCTTCAGCGCCAGGCCTATGAGCGTGTCACGACGGCGCTGCATGAAGCGCTGGTGGCATATCGCTGGGACCCAGAGCAGGCGATACGCGTCCATGGTGACTGCCATATCGGCAATATCCTGGGTCGCGACGAATACTTCGCGCTGGTGGACTTCGACGACTGTCTGATGGCCCCGGCGGTGCAGGATCTGTGGATGCTGATCACCGCGCAGGCCCCGGAGGAGCGGCACATGCAGCTCTCGGAGGTGATCGAAGGCTACGAGCAGCACCGCGAGTTCGACCGCCGCGAACTGGCCCTGGCCGAGCCGCTGCGTACCCTTCGCCTGCTGCGTCACAGCGCCTGGCTGGTGTCACGCTGGGAGGACCCGGCCTTTCCGGTAGCCTTTCCCTGGCTGGCAGATGCGGGTTACTGGGACGGCCATATCAGGACCCTGGAGCAGCAGCGCCAGGCGCTCGAGCGGGCGCCGCGCTGGTTGGCATGAAGACGCCGCGCCTCTTCTGGACGAAGAGGCGCGGATCAGCTGTCGGTGGGGGGGATTACTGGGCGTCGGGGTCGGGCTGCTCGGCGGGGATCGGGTTGGCGACGCCGTCACCCTCGGCCTGACGACGTTCGATATTGATCTGCTCGGAGGGATTCTCCTGCTCCTCGATGGCCAACTCGCTGGCCACCTGGAGCTCGAAGCCGTGTTCCGGGGTGATCTCGCAGCGGCCGTCCTGGCAGGCATTGATACCGAACTCGCCGTCGCTGTCGTAGGCCGCGGCGGAGATCTCGCCGCTGTAGATGTGGCTGTCGCTGCCTTCGGTGTCGATGCAGGTGACGCTGGAGGTGGTGATACGGATGCGTTCGCCATCGAGCTGCGCATCACCGACCATCACGCAGTAATCGGGTACCTGATGGCTACCGCTGCCATCGGCCACCGGGCGCAGCAGGATGTCGTCCTGGCGAGGCGCCTCGGCGTCGAGGCTCAATGACGAGACCACCTGCACTTCCAGGCGGGCATCGGCGGGAAGCACCAGGGTGGTGGCGAAGGCCAGGGAGGGGGCCAGCAGGAGGCCCAGCAGCAGGGGTGTCTTGGTCATGTCGGGCTCTCGCGGAAAGATCTGCACAGCATGAAAGACTGCATAATATCACAGCCTGACGCATCGACTCACCGCCGGGTTTCGGGTGCGGCAGGATGTCGCGAGGGATGGCATGGCGAGAACGCGTCGGCCGAGATGCCGAAAGGGGGCGGCGGGCTGCTAGACTATTGGCTTGGAGTGACAAAAAATTGTACAGGAATGTGTCCCTGTATATATTATGTACATGAAAGCTGGCAATCAGTGACGACCTGACGGGGCCCCCATGACAGAAGAGCTCGCCAACCACTACCGACAGATCATCCTCGCGCTGGGCGAGGATCCCGAGCGGGAGGGACTGCGTGACACGCCCAAGCGTGCCGCCAAGGCCATGCAGTTCCTTAACCGCGGTTATCTCCAGTCGCTGGAGGAGATCGTCAATGGCGCTGTCTTTGCGTCGGAGACCGACGAGATGGTGTTGGTCAAGGATATAGAGCTCTATTCCATGTGTGAGCACCACCTGCTGCCCTTCATCGGCAAGTGCCATATCGCCTACCTGCCCGATGGCAAGGTGCTGGGGCTCTCCAAGTTCGCGCGTATCGTCGACATGTTCGCCCGGCGCATGCAGATCCAGGAGAACCTCACCCGCCAGATCGCCGAGGCCGTCCAGGAGGTGACCGGCGCCCGTGGTGTGGCGGTGGTGATCGAGGCTCGCCATCTGTGCATGATGATGCGCGGCGTCGAGAAACAGAACTCCAGCATGACCTCCTCGGTGATGCTCGGCGCCTTCCGACAGAACCAGTCGACCCGTCAGGAGTTCCTGACGCTGATCAACGGGCGCTGAATCCAGGCGCATACTCTTGAGAGCCCAGGAGAGCCGGCCATGCCGCTGCATGCCATTGACGACCAGCACTTCGACCACGATCTGGCAACCATTCGCATCAAGAACCTTCGCCTGCGCACCCATATCGGGATAAAAGAAGAGGAGATCAAGAATCGTCAGGACGTGGTGATCAACGCGGTGATCCGCTATCGCGCCGACAAGGCGGTGGCGTTCAACCATATCGAGCAGGCATTGAATTACCGCACCATCACCAAGCAGGTGATCGCCCATGTCGAGGAGAACCGTTTCCTGCTGCTCGAGCGCATGACCCGCGAGGTACTCGACCTGATCATGGCCCACGAGCAGGTGTTGACCGCCCAGGTCGAGATTGACAAGCCCCACGCCCTGCGCTTCGCCGACTCGGTCTCCATTACCCTCTCCGAGAGCCGTCAGCTTCGTTGAGAAAGCCGTCAGCTTCGTTGAGAGAGCCGTCAGCTTCTTTGAGAGAGCCGCACGAGCCGCGTTGATGCTGGCGTGCGAAAAGGTGGGCCCCGCGCTTGGAGTGCCGGGGCCTTTGCGCTTAGCATGAGGGCAAACCGACCAGTGCCGCGATGCGGCGGGAGAACAATATGCAAGCCCTCAAGGAAACGCAGCTCTACTGTCCCTTCGCCTATATCGATGGCAGTTGGGTAGCCGCGGACAGTGGCGAACAGATCCAGGTCGTCAACCCGGCCACCGGCGAGGCCATGGGTGACGTGCCACGCCTGGGACGTGCCGAGACCGATCGCGCCATCGAGGCCGCTCATGCGGCCCTGCCTGCCTGGAAGGGGCTGAGCGCCCTGGAGCGTGCCGACATCCTGATGAAGTGGTACGAGCTGATGCTCGAGCATCAGGATGACCTGGCGATGATCATGACCTTCGAGCAGGGCAAGCCGCTCAAGGAAGCCGCCGGGGAGATCGCCTACGCGGCGAGTTTCCTGCGCTGGTTCGCCGAGGAGGCACGGCGTGTCTACGGTGATACCGTTCCCGCCGCCAAGGCCAATCAGCGCATCGTGGTGACCAAGCAGCCGGTGGGCGTGGTCGGGGCCATCACCCCCTGGAACTTCCCTGCTGCCATGATCACCCGCAAGGCCGGGGCGGCCCTGGCCGCTGGCTGTACCATCGTCTGCAAGCCGGCCAGCCAGACGCCGTTCTCGGCCACCGCCCTGGCCCTGCTGGCCGAGCGCGCCGGCGTGCCACGCGGCGTGTTCAACGTGGTACCCGGGCGTGCCAGCGAGATCGCCGCGGCCATGACCGAGTCGCCGCTGGTGCGCAAGATCACCTTCACCGGCTCCACCGAGGTCGGGCGTGAGCTGATGGCCAACGCCGCGCAGCATATCCAGAAGATCTCTCTGGAGCTGGGCGGCAACGCGCCTTTCATCGTCTTCGAGGATGCCGACCTGGACGCCGCGGTGGAGGGTGCCATGGCGGCGAAGTTCCGCAATGCCGGGCAGACCTGTGTCTGCACCAACCGCTTCCTGGTGCAGTCCAGCGTGGTCAACGCCTTCTGCGAGAAGCTCGCCGTGGCCATGCACAGCGAGCTCAGGGTGGGCGACGGCACCCAGCCTGATATCAACATCGGCCCGCTGATCGATGACAAGGCGGTGGCCAAGGTGAGCGAGCACGTACAGGATGCCGTGGACAAGGGCGCCGAGCTGCTGCTTGGCGGCCACCCGCACCCGCTGGGCGGTAACTTCTTCACGCCGACCCTGATCAGCTTCGCCACCGACCAGATGAAGGTGGCCCGGGAGGAGACCTTCGGCCCGCTGGCCGCGGTGTTCCCCTTCGATGACGAGGAGAGCGCGGTGGCGATGGCCAACGATACCGAGTACGGCCTCGCCGCCTACTTCTACTCCCGTGACCTGGGCCGTGTGTGGCGCGTCGCCGATGCCCTGGAGTACGGCATGGTCGGCATCAACACCGGCCTGATCTCCAACGCCGCCGCCCCCTTCGGTGGGGTCAAGGCGTCCGGCCTGGGTCGCGAGGGCGGCCACCAGGGGCTGGAGGAGTTCCTGGAGACCAAGTACCTCTGCATCGATCTGGGGTGACCGGGCTTCGCCCGGAGCTGTAAGTCCCCGGCTCCGCCGGGAGCTGGAAGAACGCCCGCTTCGCGGGCTTAAGCTGGAAGAAAAATCGCCTCCATGGCCTGGCCATGGAGGCGATTCACATTAGGGTGCTTTCCAGCTTCCAGCTTCCAGCTTCCAGCTTCCAGCTCGCCGCAGGCGTCAGTGCCTGAAGTGGCGCATGCCGGTGAACACCATGGCGATGCCGGCCTCGTTGGCGGCGTCGATCACCTCCTGGTCGCGCATGGAGCCGCCGGGCTGGATCACCGCGGCGATGCCGGCGGCGGCGGCGGCGTCGATGCCATCGCGGAAGGGGAAGAAGGCGTCACTGGCCATCACCGAGCCCGGCACCGAGAGGCCCTCGTCGGCGGCCTTGATGCCGGCGATCTTGGCGGAGTAGACGCGGCTCATCTGACCGGCGCCCACGCCGATGGTCTGGCCATCCTTGGCGTAGACGATGGCGTTGGACTTGACGTACTTGGCCACCTTCCAGGCGAAGGCCAGGTCGCGCAGCTCCTGCTCGGTGGGCACGCGCTCGCTGACCACGGTGAGCTCGTCGCGGCCGACCATGCCCAGGTCGCGGTCCTGGACCAGCAACCCGCCGGTGACCCGCTTGAAGTCGTGGGCATGGCCACGGCTGCCGGGCCAGTGGGCACCGACGTCGAGCAGGCGCACGTTCTGCTTCTCGGCGACGATCTCGGCGGCCTCGGCTTCTACGCCGGGGGCGATGATCACCTCGACGAACTGGCGGTCGATGATGGCGCGGGCGGTGTCGGCATCCAGCGGCACGTTGAAGGCGATGATGCCGCCGAAGGCGCTGGTGGGGTCGGTGGCGAAGGCCTTGTCGTAGGCCTCCAGTGCGCTGGCGCCCACCGCCACGCCGCAGGGGTTGGCGTGCTTGACGATCACGCAGGCGGTATCGCTGAAGGCCTTGACGCACTCGAAGGCGGCATCAGTGTCGGCGACATTGTTGAAGGAGAGCGCCTTGCCGTTGAGCTGTACGGCGGTCGCCACGCTGGGCTCGCTGGCATCGGCCTCCACGTAGAAGGCGGCGTTCTGGTGCGGGTTCTCGCCGTAGCGCATGGCCTGCTTCTTCTCGAACTGCAGGTTGTAGGTGCGCGGGAAGCCGTCTTCGCCGCCGGGGACGCGCTGGCCGAGATAGTCGGCGATGGCGGCGTCGTAGCCGGCGGTGTGTTCGAAGGCCTTCACCGCCAGGTCGAAGCGAGTGGCGTCACTCACCGCGCCGTCCTGGGCGGCGATCTCGCCCAGCACCCGGGCATAGTCGCCGGCGTCCACCACGATGGTGGTGTGGGCGTGGTTCTTGGCGCAGGCGCGCACCATGGTGGGACCGCCGATATCGATATTCTCGATGGCGTCTCCCAGGGTGCAGTCCGGCTTCGCCACGGTCTGGGCGAAGGGGTAGAGGTTGACCACCACCATGTCGATAGGGGCGATATCGTGCTCCGCCATCACCGCATCGTCCTCGCCGCGGCGACCCAGGATACCGCCGTGGATCTTCGGATGCAGGGTCTTGACCCGGCCGTCCATGATCTCGGGGAAACCGGTGTGCTCGGAGACCTCGGTCACCGCTATGGCGTTCTCCTGGAGCAGACGGAAGGTGCCTCCGGTGGAGAGCAGCTCTACGCCTTGCTCGGACAGGCCGCGGGCGAAGTCGACGATGCCGGTCTTGTCGGAGACGCTGATCAGGGCGCGGCGAACCGGGGTGGGGGAGGCTTGGGCCATGGGGACACTCTCTTGACGTCTGGGGCGATGGATGGATAAGCAGAAAGTCGCGGTGGCGGGTCGTGAGTGACGCGCCGAAGGGAGCCGGGGACTCCCTTCGTCATATCAGGTCATACTGCTTGAGTTTCTTGCGCAGGGTGCCGCGATTGAGGCCGAGCATCTCGGCGGCGCGGGTCTGGTTGCCCTGGGTATGCTCGAGCACCGAGGCGAGCAGCGGGGCCTCGACCTCGGCCATTACCATGGCGTAGAGCCCGGTGACTTCACCGCCATCGAGATGGGCAAAGTAGCGGCGCATGGAGAGGTCCACCGCTTCGCGAAGCGGCTGCTGGCCACCTTCCTGCACTGAGAGATCAGGCGTGGCATCGTCCAGTTGGCGGCCTGTCGAAAGCTCTGGGTCGGATGGAAGGGCTTGGCTGTTCATGCGGCTCGTGTTCCTTTCGCGGTCGCACCCGACTCGTCAGGCGCGGTGGCCGACGAATGGGCATGACCAAAGAGGTCATCGATGAAACGGTGCTGGTCGGCAGTGCTCTCGAGGCGGTTGAAGCACCCCCTCAGCTCGCGCCGCTGGGCCTCATGGAAGCGATCGTCGGCGGCCAGGTACCAGCCGACGTGCTTGCGTGCGATACGCACGCCCATGAAGTCACCGTAGAAATCGTGGAGCGAGTCCAGGTGGTCGCGCAGCACGCCGGCACGCTCGCTGTCACTCGGCGGCAACAGGGGTTCGCCATGGCGCAGATAGTGGTTGATCTCGCGGAAGATCCAGGGATTGCCCTGGGCGCCACGCCCGACCATCACCGCATCCGCTCCAGTATAGTCGAGGACCTCGGCGGCCTTCTCGGGTGAGTCGATATCGCCGTTGGCGAACACCGGAATCTTCACCGCCGCCTTGATGGCGGCGATGGTGTCGTACTCGGCGTGTCCGGCGTAGCGCTGCTGGCGGTGACGACCGTGCACCGCCAGGGCCTGGATACCGGCGTCTTCGGCCAGGCGTGCCACGCGCAGGCCATTGTTGCTCTCGGCGCACCAGCCGGTGCGGATCTTCAGGGTCACCGGCACGTCGACTGCTGCCACCACCGCCTCGAGGATCTCGGCCACCAGCGCCTCGTCGCGCAGCAGCGCGGAGCCGGCCGCCTTGTTGCAGACCTTCTTGGCCGGGCAGCCCATGTTGATGTCGATGATCTCGGCGCCCTGGTCGGCGTTGAGGCGGGCGGCCTCGGCCAGCATTGCAGCGTCGCCCCCAGCAATCTGCACGCTGCGCGGCCCGGGCTCGCCGCGGTGGTCCATGCGCAGCCGCGACTTGCGGGTGTGCCACAGGTTGGGATCCGAGGTGACCATCTCGCCAACCACCAGCCCGGCACCCAGGCGGCGACACAGCTGCCGGAAGGGGCGATCGGTGACACCGGCCATCGGCGCCAGGATGGCCCGGTTGGGCAGGGTATGGTCACCGATGCGGGGCAGTGGCTGGCTGGAGTCGGACATGGCTCGGGGCAGTGGCGGCAAGAGGGGGCATATCATACGCCCCCCGCCGGACAGGGTGAAGTGGCAGTCGGGGCGTGGCTAGCTCGGGCGACGACCGGTGAGGCGGACCCAACCCTCGCGGGTGACCGGCTCGTCCATGCGCAGGCCCTGTTCGCGATAGGCCTGGAGTACCTCCTCGGCCTGGGCCGCGAGGATGCCGGAGAGCGCCAGGCGTCCGCCGGGGGCGATGTGTCCGGCGATCATCGGCGCCATCTCGACCAGCGGCCCGGCGAGAATGTTGGCCACCACGACCGGAAAGGCCTCGCCGTCGTCGAGCTGCTCGGGGTAGCTGAGGCGCAGTGCGTCCTCGGCCACCTCGTTGCGTTCGGCGTTGTCGCGGCTCGCGGTGAGTGCCTGGGGGTCGATATCGGTGCCCGTCGCGCTGGCGGCCCCGAGCTTGAGGGCGGCGATGGCGAGTATCCCCGAGCCGGTGCCTATGTCGAGGATCGCCTGGCCCTCGAGGGCCTCGCTTATCGCCAGGCCGTCGAGCCAGGCCAGGCAGAGTGCGGTGGTGGGGTGGGTGCCGGTACCGAAGGCCAGCCCAGGGTCGAGGTGCAGGTTGACTGCGCCCGGCTCCGGGGGCTCGTGCCAGCTGGGCACGATCCACAGGCGTTCACCCATCTGCAGCGGCGTGAAGTCATCCATCCACTCGCGCTCCCAGTCGCGGTCGGCGAGCAGCTCCACTTCGATCTCGGGGCAGGGCTCCTCGGGCTGCTCGGCAGCCCAGGCCTGATGCACCCGTTCGAGCATGGCATCGACCCCCTCGAGGTCGTCGTAGAGCCCGGTGAGCACCGTCTCATGCCACAGCGGAGTGCTACCGCGCTCGGGCTCGAATACAGGGTCATCATGGGCGTCCTGAAGGGTGATGGCGGTGGCCCCCTCGGCGAGCAGCAGCTCCTCGAGGGTCTCGGCCTGCTCCGGGGCGATATGGGCCTTGAGTTGCAGCCAGGGCATAAAGGTTCCCGTGGTGGCTCAGAAATGAAAAGGCCGCACTGCGGTGTCGATGCGGCCTGGAATAATGGCTTGGCTCGGCGGCGAGGGGCGCCGGGGGCAGGCTTGGAGGGGGTCCTACGCCAGGGATGGCGTCGGTAGCGCCCAGGGAGGGGTTCACAGCGCCCCCGAACAAGCCTGCCGCCGGATCAGCCCCGAGCCATGTGGCACTCGGGGCCGACGGGGCCGGGGATCAAGGAGTTACAGCCCCAGCTTCTTCTCCAGGTAGTGGATATTGACGCCACCTTGCCGGAAGTAGCCGTCGCGCACCAGATCCTTGTGCAGATCGGTGTTGGTCTTGATGCCCTCCACCAGCAACTCATCCAGCGCGACCCGCATGCGGGTCAGGGCCGTTTCACGGTCGGCACCCCAGGTGATCAGCTTGCCGATCAGCGAGTCGTAGTGGGGCGGCACGGTGTAGCCGGTGTAGAGGTGGGAGTCCATGCGCACGCCCAGGCCGCCCGGCGGGTGATAGAGGCTGACCTTGCCCGGAGAGGGCATGAAGGTGCGCGGGTCCTCGGCATTGATGCGGCACTCGAAGGCGTGGCCGCTGAGCTCCACATCCTCCTGGCGGATGGAGAGCGGCAGACCGGAGGCGATGCGCAGCTGCTCCCGGACGATATCCACGCCGGTGACCATCTCGGTGACCGGGTGCTCCACCTGCACGCGGGTGTTCATCTCGATGAAGAAGAACTGGCCATCCTCGTAGAGGAACTCGAAGGTGCCGGCGCCGCGATAGCCGATGGTGATGCAGGCCTGGCGACACGCCTCGAGCACTTCGGCGCGGGCCTCGGGATCGAGCATCGGCGCGGGGGCCTCCTCGATCACCTTCTGATGGCGGCGCTGTAGCGAGCAGTCGCGGTCATAGAGGTGGATGGCATTGCCTTGGCCATCGGCGAGTACCTGCACCTCCACGTGACGCGGATTCTCGAGGAACTTCTCCATGTAGACGGTGCCGTCGCCGAATGAGGTGTGGGCCTCGGTGCGGGTCACATTCACGGCGGAGAGCAGGTGCGCCTCGGTGTGTACCACGCGCATGCCGCGTCCGCCACCACCGGCGGCGGCCTTGATGATCACCGGATAGCCGATGCGGCGTGCGGTGGCCAGGATCTCGGCTTCCTCACCTTCACCTTCGGGCAGCGGGCCGTCGGAGCCCGGCACCGTGGGTACGCCGGCCTTCTTCATCGACTCGATGGCACTGACCTTGTCGCCCATCAGGCGGATGGTCTCGGCCTTGGGCCCGATGAAGGTAAACCCGGAGCGCTCCACCTGCTCGGCGAAGTTGGCGTTCTCGGAGAGGAAGCCGTAGCCGGGGTGGATGGCGCTGCTGTCGGTGACCTCGGCGGCACTGATCAGCGCCGGGATGTTGAGGTAGGACTGGGCCGAGGGGGCCGGCCCGATGCATACGGCCTCGTCGGCCAGGCGCACGTGCATCAGCTCGCGGTCGGCCTTGGAGTGGACCGCCACTGTCCTGATGCCCAGCTCCTTGCAGGCGCGCAGGATGCGCAGGGCGATCTCGCCGCGGTTGGCGATAAGAACCTTGTCCAGCATGATGGGTCCGCCAGTGTCGGGTGAATGAAGAGGTAAGCGATGCTCAGGCGATGACGACCAGGGGCTGGTCGTATTCCACCGGCTCGCCATCCTCGACCAGGATCGCCTCGACTACACCGTCACGGTCGGCCTCGATCTGGTTCATCATCTTCATCGCCTCGACGATGCACACCGTCTCGCCCTTCTTGACGTGGGAGCCGATCTCGACAAAGGCCTTGGCGCCGGGGGCCGGTGAGCGATAGAAGGTGCCCACCATGGGGGAGGTGATGGCCTGTCCCTGGAAGCTGGGGCCCTCTGCGGTGGCCGGCTCGGCGCTCTCGGCGGGTGCCGGAGCCGCGGCGGGAGCCGGCTGAGCCACTGGAGCGTAACCCTGGGGCATGCTGGGCTGCCAGTTCACGCCGTTGGGGTGGCGGCTGATGCGAACCGACTCTTCGCCTTCCTGGATCTCGATTTCGCTGATGTTCGACTCTTCGAGCAACTCGATCAGCTTCTTGACCTTGCGGATATCCATGACGTTCGTCCCGATCGGTTGGGTGCGGTGAATGGCCGTTGGCCCGGTGCTGTCAACCATGGCCAAGTTTCATTAGATCGCGGCAAGATGGCGACTCTTCCGCCTCTATAGGCCGTTAAAAGAGGGTAGCGCAGGAGTTTGCCGAAAAACCGGGATGATGTCCAGCGCAGACGAAAACGCCGTTCACGCTCCGCTGAGCGGCGCGTGAACGGCGTCATGATGCGTGTTTCAGACGTTGCCGGCGGTGCGTTCCTCGAGCCAGCCGAGCACGCCTTTCAGGTGCTCCGCCAGTGGCTCGGCGCGGGTCTCGCCCTGGATGCGAGCCGAGCGAATCTCCTCGCCGGCGTGGAAGAACAGCAGGCTGGGTGGCCCGAACAGCTCGTAGCGGTCGAGCAGTTCGCGACTGGCGGCATCGGTGTCGGTCACATCGACGTTGATGCGGGCGAAGGCGGCCAGCGGCTCGGCGACCCTCGGGTCGGGGTAGACCTGGCGCTCGAGCTGCTTGCAGGAGATGCACCAGTCGGCGGTGAAGTGGACGAAGGCGGCCTGACCTTCGGGTACCGAGGCAAGCGCCTGATGCAGTCCGTCGAGCTCGTCAACGGTGGTCACCTCGGCAGCGGGCTGGGTGCCACCTGACGCCGGCCCAGCGCCGGCAGTCAGCGGTGCCAGCGGACGCAGGGGGTCGCTGGCACCACTGGCCGCGCCGAGCACCAGAGCCACCCCCCAGGCCAGCAGCAGCAGCCCGAGCGCCTGGCGGGCCCGCGCCCATCCCTGGGGCAGGTTGGTGGACATGGCGCCGAGTGCCAGGGCGGTACCGACTGCTAGTGCGGCCCACAGCAGCAGCACGGCGGTCGCGGGCAGCAGGCGTTCGATCAGCCAGATTGCCACCCCCAGCAGCAGGATGCCGAAGGCGATCTTGACACCGTTCATCCAGGCACCACTGCGCGGCAGCAGGGTGGTACCGAAGGTGCCGACCAGCAGCAGTGGCACCCCCATGCCCAGGCCCAGGGCGAGCAGGGCGGCGCCCCCCATCACGGCGTCGCCGGTGGTGGAGATGAATACCAGGGCACCGGCCAACGGCGCCGAGACGCAGGGCGAGACGACCAGCACCGACAGTGCGCCAGCCAGGGCCAGACCGGCGGGGCCGCTCTGCTGGGCGCGCGCCTGCCAGCCGTCGATGCGGCCGGCCAGTCGGGGGGAGAGACGCATCTCGAAGGCGCCGAACATGGCCAGGGCGAAGAGGGTGAAGAGCACTGCGAAGGTGATCAACACCGGCGCCGACTGCAGGCGCGCCTGGAGGTTGAGTCCGGCCCCGAACAGGCCCATCAGCACGCCGACCAGGGCGTAGGTGAGCGCCATGCCGGCCACGTAGCTGGCGGAGAGGGCGAAGGCGCGTGGCCGGCTGGGGTTCTGGCCGACGATGATCGACGACAGGATCGGCACCATGGGCAGTACGCAGGGGGTGAAGGTCAGCCCCAGGCCGGCGAGGAAGAAGAGCCCCAGCGCCAGCGGCAGGCTGGCCTCGGCCATCAGCGACTGGAAGCGGCCGTCCTCGCTCTGTGGTGCCGCGAAGTCTCCGGCAGAGCCAGTCGCACCGGCCTGCTCCCCGTCGCCCCCCACTACGGAATCGCTGTCGCCATCAGATGGCTGCCAGCCAGCGAAGGCCGCCGGTGCCTGCTGCTCGGCGGCCTCCAGGTCGACACGCTCGGGGGGGTAGCAGAGGCCGGCGTCGGCGCAGCCCTGGAAGGTGACGGTGATCGGTATCACGCCGCTGGCCGTTTCCTCGAAAGGTACCTCGAAGACCAGGGTGTCGCGGAAGGTATAGACGTCGCCGAGGAACTCGTCGCTGGTAAAGGTGCCCTGGGGGAGCTCCGGTTCCCCCAGCGGCTGGTCGGCCGACTCCACCGCAAATTGGTGGCGATAGAGGTAGTAGCCTTCGGCGGCTTCCATGCCAATGTAGAGGGTCTCGCCGTCATGCCAGGCACTGGGCTGGAAGGCCTCAAGTACCGGCAGGAACTCCTTGTCGTCGCTTGCGAACCACTGGGCCTGGGCGGCGAGCGGCAGCAGCAACAGCAGCAGGGTCGTCAGGGCGGTTCGTCGCAGGCTGATCACGGAAATCCTGTCCTTGTTTGGGGTGTAGCTGGCGATCAGACCCCATCCGATCCGCGGGGTTCCAGCCCGGCATCGCGCGGGGAGCGGGACCCTGGCATGAGGGCGAGGATGGACTGAACGCTTGCGCTGGTCGGGTGCTAGGATAACGCAGGAGAGGGCGTGGCTTCATCGAGGGGCGTGGCGAAAGGTGTGCCACGTTGTCGCACGCTCCCATGTCTCGTATAGGAAAGGAACCTTCACATGGCTTGGATGGGCAAGGGCGGCGCCAGGCGTCGCGAGAGGATCGAAGCGCTGGAGCGCCCCGAGTACGGCTGGATCTGGAAGCCGTTGCTGGCGCTGCTGGTGATCTATCTGGTGGTGACGCTGGCCCTCGGGATCTGGTGGAGCCGCACGCCGGCGCCGCATAGCGTCGAGCAGGTGCCGATGGAGCGGCGTGGAGATGCCGGTGGCGAGCCCGCCGCCCGAGGTGCGGTGACCGTGGCCACCCTGGCCTCCATCGTCGAGACCCTCTATGACAAGCCCGGTGGCTACCTGCGCAATGACCGCCTGCCTCCGGGCCTGTGGCTGGACAACATGCCGAGCTGGGAGCGTGGGGTGCTGGATCAGGCCAGGGATCTGGCGCGAGCCCTGCCCTCGATGCATCCACACGAGGTCGAACTTCTGGAGGAAGTGGTGCGCGGCCTGGCCGGAGACGGCCTCGACTGGTACCGGCCCGCCACCGAGTCACATCTGGTATCGGCGGTGGCCGCTCTGGATAGCCAGCTGACGGCGCTGGGCGGCATGCAGGCCGAGGGCTTCGTCCCCGGGGCGGGGCTGCGCCGCTGGCTGGCCGATGTCGGGGTGCGTCTCGACGAACTCTCTCTACGCCTGGCTTCGGGTGCCGGAGGGCACCAGATGCTGCGTGAGCTGGCCATCGACAGCGAGGCACTGCCCGAGGGCACTCCCTGGTATCGGGTCGACAATGTCTTCTTCGAGGCGCGTGGCACCGGCTGGGCGTTGGTCCAGATGCTGGAGGGGGTGCAGCGCGACCAGGCCGATGTCCTGGAGAGCGCCGGAGTGACTGAGCGTTGGGAGCGCCTGCGGGCGGAATTGGCCATGACCCAGCGACGCCTGTGGAGTCCGGTGGTGATGAGCGGCTCCGGATTCGGTCCCTTCGCCAACCATACGCTGGTGATGGCGCTTCACGTCAGCCGTGCCCGGGACCTGGTCGAGGAGATCACTACGGTGCTTGCCGAGAGTGCCGCCCTCGAGGCTGGCGGCGATGGCGTGACCCAGGTGCCGGCCAGCGAGCCCGAGGTGGTTGAGGTGACGCGTGACGCCCAGGCCGCGCCGGAAGCAGCTGATCAGCAGGAGGCCGAGCAGTCAGAGGCCAATGAGGAAGAGGCCAATCAGGAAGAGGCGGGTCAGGAAGAGGCGGGTCAGGAAGAGACAGGTCAGGAAGAGGCGGGTCAGGAAGAGACAGGTCAGGAAGAGGCGGGGCAGGAGGAGGCAGGTCAGGACGAGGCGGGTCAGGAAGAGCCCGCACCCCAGGCCAGCGAATAGCCGCCCATCGACCGGCCCAGTGTTCGGCTGGCCGGGTTTGGCAGGCAACAAATGAAGCGGGCCGCCCCTTGGGGCGGCCCGCTTTACGTCTGGCTCGAGTTCCAGGGGCCGAAGACCGCCGTGGGAACTGGGTTCAGGCCTTCTCGTAGGCGGAGACCGCCTTTTCGATGGCCTTGCGGGCGGCCTCGACACCTTCCCAGGACTCTACCTTGACCCACTTGCCCTTCTCGAGATCCTTGTAATTCTCGAAGAAGTGGGCGATCTGCTGGCGCAGCAGCTCAGGCAGGTCGGTCACTTCCTGTACATCATCGTAGAGGCTGGAGAGCTTGTGGTGCGGTACGCAGACCAGCTTGGCGTCTTCGCCGGCCTCGTCGGTCATGTTGAGGATGCCCACCGGACGGGCGCGGATGACGCTGCCGGGCTGCACCGGGTAGGGGGTGACCACCAGAGCGTCCAGCGCATCACCGTCGTCGGCCAGGGTGTGCGGGATGAAGCCGTAGTTGGCCGGATAGAACATCGGGGTGGCCATGAAACGGTCGACCAGCAGTGCCCCCATGTCCTTGTCGATCTCGTACTTGATCGGGGTGTGGTTGGCCGGGATCTCGATCGCCACGTAGACGTCGTTCGGGAGGTCCTTGCCGGCGGGGATATTGTCGAAGTTCATCGTCGCTTCCTTGGGGTTGGAAATGGCGGTTGGAAATGGCGGTTGGCAGAAGTTCTAGGCGAATCGTCTGGATGAAAAAATTTGCCGAATTATACGGGGCCGTCGAAGCGAATACCAATTCGACCATCGATGCCGTCGACGCTGCGGAGCAGGGCGGCACCTTCGGAGGGGCGCCGCCATGCCGCGCTCCCGTGTATGATAGGCGCCGCCACGGAGCCGAGCTTCGGGCAGGCAACCAACGGGCAAGGAGGGGCGAGTGACTCCCGCGCAGCTGTCATTGAGTTTTGGCCAGGCCTTTGTGGCGCCGGATCGTCGGCGGCATCGCAGCTCCATGTCCGTCCGCCTGCCCGAGGCGCCCCAGCTCAACGCCAAGGGGGCCTGTGCGCTGATCAGCGATTCCACCTTGCGCAACAGCATGGCCAAGCAGGCCGGGGACCTTAGCGTGCGCAGCTTCCTCGCTGACTACTACTCCACCCCCGACCACTGGGACGTCAAGACATCGGCGACCCGGGTGCTGCGCGCCCTCAATGCCTGGACCTACAGCCAGAGCCGCCAGGTGGCAGAGGGCAGTTACGTCACTTCGCTGTCGGCGCTGGTGCTGCGCGGTACCGAGGGCCACCTCTTCCATATGGGCGACACCCTGGTGTTTCGACTGCGTGGGGCGGAATTCGAGCAGCTGACACGCGACCACGTCACCGACCTCGGGGGCTATCGCTACCCCTCCCGGGCCCTGGGCATGGATAACAGCATCGACATCGATTATGCCCGCTTTCCGGCCAAGCAGGGGGATCTGTTCCTGTTTACCACCCAGGCGGTGCTGGGCACCCTGATGCCGTCGGAATACGTGCAGCTGATTCGCCAGGATGCCAGCGACCTCGATGCCGCCTGTGATCGCCTGGCCGAGGCGGCGGTACAGCGTGCGCAGTCTCGCGGCTACGGGGCGGAACAGTTCTGCTTCCAGTTGGTGCGCATCGATGAGCTGCCCGATGCCCAGTCCGACAATCCGGCCAAGGTGTACGGCGAACTGCCGATCCCGCCTGAGCTCTCCCCGGGGGATCGCCTCGACGGGCTGGAGGTGCTGGCCGTGCTGTCACGCACCGCCCAGTCGCGGGTCTACCGGGTGCGTGACCTTCAGAGCGAGCGCGAGATGGTGATGAAGGCCCCGAGCCCCGAGCTCTCTCACCGCAATATCTACCTGGAGCACTTTCTGCTTCAGCAGTGGGTGGTGGAGCGGGTCAAGTCGCCCTTCGTGGTGCGCGTCATGGAGCCGTCACGGCCACGCCGCTACCTCTACTACCTGATGGCCCATGTCGAGGGTGAGACCCTGGTCGACTGGGCGCGGCGCCACCCCCAGGCGAGCCTGGCCCAGCGCCTGGATATCGCCAACCAACTGGGCAAGGCGGTGCAGGCCCTTCACCACCGCGAGTTGCTGCATCAGCAGATCCACCCCGGCAATGTGCTGATCGACAGCCATGGGCAGGTCGTGCTGACCGACTTCAGTGCCTGTCGGATGCGCGACGGAGGAGGGCTCACGGATGCTCGCGAGCTGCTGCGCCAGGTAGGTCTTACCGAACACAGCGCACCGGAATACGCCCTGGATGACGGGATCGGTCGGCGCAGCGACCAGTACTCCTATGCCTCAACGGTCTACTGGCTGCTGACCGGCGAGCTGCCCTACGCAGTGCCCCCCAACCGCCTGCGTAGCCATACCGACCTCGAGCAGCTTGTCTATCGCAGCGCGCGACAGCGCAACCCCGAGGTGCCCCAGGCACTGGACGAGGCGCTGCGCCGGGCGCTGGATCCCCAGCGAGCGCTGCGCTACCGGCGCATGTCGGAGTTCCTGCGCGAGCTGCGCCAGCCACTGGCAATCTCGCGCCAGTCGACGGCGTCGCGCCTCAGCCCGCGCCGATTCCGTGATTCCGGCCACTTCTGGCAGGGCATCGCGGCGATCCTGCTGTTGCTGCTGGTGCTTTCCTGGTTGCTGCGATAGGGCCTTCGGCCAGGATCAAGGAGCAAGGGAGGTAATGTGCCCCTTGTTCCTTGATTCCTTGTGGCTTAAAGCTTGAACTCCGGTAGCTTGCGTTCGACCCGGTGCTTGGCCAGCTTCGCCACGCGGGGCAGGCCGTTGTCGAACGGGGGGAAGTCCTCGCCCTGGATCAGCGGCGAGAGGTAGGTGCGGCACGCTTCGGTAATGCCGAAGCCATCCTCGCTGATGAAGTCCCGAGGCATGAACTTCTCGCGGTTAGCGATCTCGGCCAGCGGAGCGGCCTCGATGCGCCAGGCGTAGGGCGCGTCGGAGATACGCTTGATTGCCGGCATCATCGCGTTCTTGCCCTCGATGGCCAGCTCCACGGCCTTCGCGCCTACCGCATAGGCCTGTTCGACGTCGGTCCTGGAGGCCAGGTGACGAGCGGCGCGCTGCAGGTAGTCGGCCACTGCCCAGTGGTACTTGTAACCCAGGTCCTGCTTGACCATGCCGGCCAGGGTCGGTGCCACGCCGCCCAGTTGGCGATGGCCGAAGGCATCGGTGTTGCCGGCGTCGGCGAGGAAGGTGCCATCCTCGTAGCGTGCACCCTCGGAGACCACGATCACGCAGTAGCCGTACTTCTTCACCGCCTCGTCGACGCGGGCCATGACGGCCTCGCGGTCGAAGGCGATTTCGGGGAAGATCACCAGGTGGGGCGGCTCGCCCTCGCCCTGGCCGGCGAGTGCCCCGGAGGCGGCAATCCAGCCAGCATGGCGGCCCATTACCTCGAGCACGAACACCTTGGTGGATGTGGCGCACATGGAGGCGATGTCCAGCGAGGCCTCCAGGGTAGAGGTGGCGATGTACTTGGCCACGCTGCCGAAGCCGGGTGAGTTGTCGGTGATCGGCAGGTCGTTGTCCACGGTCTTGGGCACGTGGATGGCGGTCAGCGGGTAGCCGAGCTTCTCGGAGAGCTGGGAGACCTTCAGGCAGGTGTCGGCGCTGTCGCCGCCACCGTTGTAGAAGAAGTAGCGAATATCGTGGGCACGGAACACCTCGATCAGCCGCTCGTACTGGGCGCGGTGGCTCTCGATGTCCTTCAGCTTGTAGCGGCAGGAGCCGAAGGCACCCCCCGGGGTATGGCGCAGGGCGGCGATCGCCTCGTCCGATTCCTGGCTGACATCGATCAGCTCCTCGGTGAGGGCTCCGATGATGCCATTGTGGCCGGCATAGACCTTGCCGATACGGTCGGGGTGGCGGCGGCAGGCCTCGATCACGCCGCAGGCGCTGGCGTTGATCACGGCGGTGACGCCGCCGGACTGGGCGTAGAAGGCATTGTGGGCCATGGGGCTTGTCTGCTCCTGGTCGTCGCTGCTGTTCGGGTTGAATGGGGCGAAAGTCGAAGGATTCTAGCCGAAAGCCCTTCCCGCTGCACCCGGGCGAGCTGGAGGGGCTCGTTGGGGCCATGCTAGTCTCCCCCCTCTGCGTGCCGCGCCGATGCGGCCACCGACCCCATGCTGGAGCGAGCCCCATGCACCTTCACATCCTCGGAATCTGCGGCACCTTCATGGGCAGCCTGGCGCTGCTGGCCCGGGAGCTGGGCCATACGGTCAGCGGCTCGGATGCGGGCGTCTATCCGCCCATGAGTACCCAGCTCGAGGAGGCCGGCATCGCCCTGTGTGAAGGATATTCACCCACCAATCTCGAGCCGCGCCCCGACCTGGTGGTGATCGGCAACGCATTGTCGCGGGGCAATCCCGAGGTGGAGGCGGTGCTCGATGCGCGCCTCCCCTACGTCTCCGGCCCCCAGTGGCTGGCCGAGCACGTACTTCCGGGCCGGCGGGTGATCGCCGTGGCCGGCACTCACGGCAAGACCACCACGGCGAGTCTGGTTGCCTGGCTGCTGGAGTCGGCAGGAGTGGCGCCGGGCTTCCTGATCGGCGGCGTGCCGCGCAACTTCGGCGTTTCGGCACGCCTCGGCGCTGCGGATGCGCCCTTCGTGGTGGAGGCCGACGAGTACGACACCGCCTTCTTCGACAAGCGCTCCAAGTTCGTTCATTACCGCCCCGAGATCGCCGTGCTGGGCAACCTGGAGTTCGACCACGCCGATATCTTCGAGGACCTGGCCGCCATCGAGCGCCAGTTCCACCATCTGGTGCGCACCGTGCCGGGCAAGGGGCTGCTGCTGGTGGCCGACGATGAACCGGCGCTGGAGCGCGTGTTGGCCATGGGGGCCTGGACTCCGGTGGTGCGCTTCGGCGAGGCCGCCGAGAGCCCCTGGAGGTTCGAGCTGGAGCGCGACGACGCCTCACGCTTCCGGGTGATCCATCAGGAGGGCCAGGGCAAGGAAAGCGTCAACGAGGATGCGGTGGTCGACTGGCCGCTGACCGGTCGCTACAACGCCCGCAACGCCCTGGCGGCGCTGGCCGCCGCCCACGCCTGTGGAGTGGATCCGGCCCGCGGTGCCGCGGCCCTGGCGCGTTTCGAGTCGCCTCGGCGGCGCCAGGAGCTGCGCGGGGAGGTGGCCAATATCCAGGTGATCGACGACTTCGCCCACCACCCCACGGCCATCGCCGCCACCCTCCAGGGACTACGGGCCGCCACTGCCCGGGGCCGGCTGTTGGCAGTGGTCGAGCCACGCTCCAATACCATGCGTCTGGGCACTTTGCGTGAGCGCCTGGCGGAAAGCGTGGCTGCCGCCGATGTCGCCTTCTGGTATCGCCCCGAGGGACTGGACTGGCCGCTGGAGCCGATCATCGCGGCGAGCCCGGTGCCGGCACATCTGGAGCAGGACCTGGACGCCCTGGTGGCGGCCCTGGTCGCCGAGGCCAGGCCCTATGACCGTATCGTGGTGATGTCCAATGGCGGCTTCGGTGGCATCCACGAGAAGCTGCTGGTGGCATTGGAGGTGGCCCATGGCTGAGGGTTTTGCATCCCCGGTCACGGTGGCGCTGACCGGTGCCTCCGGTGCCCAGTACGGGCTGCGCCTGATCGAGGCGCTGGTGGCGGCGGACCATGAAGTGTGGGTGATGATCTCCAAGGCGGCCCATCTGGTGATCGCCACAGAGACCGACGGCGAACTGCCCGCCCGGCCCGAGCGACTGGCCGCGGCTCTCACGGAACGCAGTGGGGCCCGGCCAGGCCAGATCCGCTGCTTCGGCCGTGAGGAGTGGATGGCACCGGTGGCCTCCGGCTCCGGGGCGCCATCCGCCATGGTGGTTTGCCCTTGTTCTACCGGGACCCTCTCGGCGGTGGCGACGGGAGCCAGCAACAACCTGATCGAGCGTGCAGCCGACGTGGCCCTCAAGGAGCGGCGTCGCTTGATTCTGGTGCCCCGCGAAACGCCACTTTCGGCGATCCACCTCGAGCACATGCTCAACCTGACGCGCCTGGGGGCGGTGATCCTGCCCGCTGCGCCGGGGTTCTATCACAAGCCCGCATCGATAGACGACCTGATCGACTTTATCGTGGCGCGAATCCTCAATCAGCTCGGCATCGAGCACCGCCTGATGCCGCGCTGGGGCGAGGGCGCGTAAGCGAAGCGTCACCCATCCCTGCCACCCTGGACTCCTGCCGCTACACCAAGGAACTGGCATGCTGAACCTCTCACTGCTCTCGGTCTTCGTGCCGACATTCTTCCTCGTCTCCCTTACCCCCGGAATGTGTATGACCCTGGCCATGGTGCTGGGCATGACCCAGGATGTTCGCCGCAGCCTGTGGATGATGGCCGGGGAGCTGGTCGGGGTGGGACTGGTGGCTGCGGCGGCAGGCGCCGGGGTGGCGGCCCTGATGCTCCGCCAGCCGGAGCTCTTCGCGCTGTTCAAGTGGCTGGGCGGTGCCTACCTGGCCTATCTGGGCATCATGATGTGGCACTCCCGGGGGCGCATGGCGATCCCCGAGGAGGGGCTTGCGGTGGCGCCCGCCGGGCGCGTGCAGCTGGCCACCCAGGGCTTCGTCACCGCGGTAGCCAATCCCAAGGGGTGGGCCTTCTTCGTGGCACTGCTGCCCCCCTTCCTCGATGCCGAGCGGGCCCTGGCCGGCCAGCTCGTCGTGTTGGTGGCGCTGATCCTGACCATCGAGTTCATCTGCCTGCTGCTCTACGCCACCGGCGGCAGCCGCCTGCGCCGCCTGCTGTCGCGAGGCGGAAGCGTGCGCCTGCTCAACCGCATCGCCGGCACTCTGATGGTGGGCGTTGGCCTGTGGCTGGCCCTGGGATAGGCAGCCACAAGCCTCGAGGAGCGAGTGACAAGCAAATCCTCTTTGGATTTGGCATAAGTAGCCGGATCCTTGCCTTGCAGCTTGCAGCTTGCAGCTTGCAGCTTGCAGCTTGCAGCTTGCAGCTTGCAGCTTGCAGCTTGCAGCTTATACCGGTGGCAGCCAGGCGATGCGTGCGGTTGCCAGGGTAAGCGATGCAGTGACCAGCCAAGGCCAGGGGCAGGGAGCGAGAGGGGGCCGTTCCCGCGTCTGCCAGGAGAGCTGTACCAGGGCGCAGGCCACCAGCCCCAGCAGGGCGCCACCGATCAAGTCGCTGAACCAGTGCACGCCGATCACCAGACGCGACAGCGCCATCAGGGTGGAAGCCAGGATTGCGCCCCAGTAGACCCAGTGACGCCAGGCCGGGGCCAGCTCCCGGGCGGCGAAGGCGGCGGCCAGACCGAACAGGACCACCGCACTGGAGGCGTGGGCGCTCGGGTAGGAGAAGGAGTCCGCCAGGTGGCTGGGGGCATCGGGCCGCGGCCGCGTGAACAGTGCCTTGCCCAGGGTGTTGAGCAGGGCGATACCTACCAGCCCTCCGGTGATGTGCCAGAAGGCATCCAGGCGCCGCCGCCACACCAGCCACACGCCCCAGGGCAGGCTCAGTGCCACCACGCCGAGCAGGTCGCCGATGCGTGCCAGTCCCTCGCTGACGAGAGTCAGGGCGGGGAAGGCGAGTCCTTCGAAAAGGGCCTTGGCCTGGAGATCCATGGGTAACGGGCCATGCAAGTCATCCTGCATCACCAGCAGGGTCCAACCCGATACCCCGCCCAGGGCCAGTATCAGCAGCATCAGGCTGGCCAGGGGGACCTCGCCGCTGCCGCTCTGGCGCAGCCACAGGGTGCGCAGCAGGGGGTGACGCCGGGCCAGACCGGCGGTCAAGCGGTAGACACGTCCGCGCCTGCCGGCGTGGTGGCGCAGCCAGGAGAAGGTCACCGCCAGCACCAGCAGCATCACGACCATCACCGCCAGCGGCTTCTTGAGCGCCGGCGGCACCTCGAGCAGCTGCTCCCAGGTGCGTCCCAGCAGGTAGCCTGGCAGCACATAGGCGGGGGCCCATAGCGCTGCGGAGGCGAGGTTGGCCCAGGTGAAGGTGCGCGGCGACATGCGCAGCATGCCGGCGATCAGCGGCACCATGGGCCTAACCGGCCCTACGAAGCGTCCCAGAAACACCGACAGCACGCCGTAGCGCTGGAAGAAGCGTGCCCCTCTGGCCAGGAACTCCGGATGGCGAGATAGCGGCCAGCGCCGTGTAACGCGCTCGCGCTGAGTGTAGCCGAGCACGAAGCTGGCGCCGTCGCCCACGATTGCGCCCAGGAAGGCGGCGAACAGGGTCGCCGGCAGGGCCAGCTCCTGGTGGCCGGCCATGGAGGCGGCAGCGGTGATCAGTAGTACGCCAGGTACCAGGACGCCCACCAGCGCCAGGGATTCCAGCATGGCGATACCGGCGATGATCAGCAGCAGCAGCCCCGGCGACGGAGTGAGCTGGTAGAGCAGCTGGGCAAGGTTCATGACAGGCCTCCCGGGGCCGGAGCGAGCAGGGGCTCAGCCATCGGCGAGGCGTCGTGTGGTGGCATCCAGGCGGTGCTTGAGTGCCATGATGGTCTGTCCGGGGGAGTGGGCGCAGGTGGCGCCGCGTACCTCCAGGCCCCCGGTGTCGTTCAGCATGGCGCCGGCCGCCGCTTCCTCGATGCGCTGGCGCACCAGCAGGGCCCCGCTCTCGGTGGTGTCGGGAAGCACCAGCCAGAAGTCGGCTCCGCCGATGCGGCCCAGCAGGTCGTGGTCTCGACTGTACTCCGCCACCGTCCTGCAGAAGGCGTCCAGCAGGGCCAGTCGGGCGGGGGTTCCGAACTGTTCATCGGCCACCTCCAGCTGTGGGAGGTGCATCACCACCACGGCGAGTCGCTGGTCCAGCAGCCCGGCACGCTCCACCTCGCTCTCCAGTCGTTCGAGCAGTGGCGCCGACCTCAGGGCGGTGCACTCCTCGTCGCGGGGGTCGGTGGCCATCAGCAGGGCCCGTTGGTGGCGTATTCCCCAGGGGGCGAGCCCGGCGGCGAACACCAGCGTCAGGTAGGCGAGTGACAGCGGTAATGACAGGCCGCCGTCGGCCAGCAGCAGCCAGATCGGCGCCAGGGTCAGGTTGAGCAGCGTGGCCGGTCCAAGCGGCAGGAGGAGGAAGGTCAGCACTGCCGGGAGTCCCAGCCACAGCAGTGCCAGATGGCCTTCTCCCGGCAGGGTGGTGGCGACTATCAGGTAGCCGCAGATCAGCACCAGGTAGGCCGAGAGGCGTGCCGTCTCCTGCTGACCCAGGCGCATCAGCGCGGCGGTCAGCAGCAGGGGTGCGAGCAGGGCCGGCAGCAGGATCTGCGTGTAGTCGCCGACCAGGTAGTGCCATAGCGCCTGGCCGAGCAACAGCACGGCTCCCAGCGCATAAAGCCCTGCCAGCAGGCGTGGGGTATCAGGTATCGGCATCGGGCGTCGCTCCTTGCGTCGCGCTACGAGTGGTGGCCTGCTTCTCCAGGGCGCGGAACTCCTCGGTCAGCGAGTGGGTGCTTGTCAGCGGCACTGCCCTCACGCGCTCCACCTCGCCCAGGCGCTGCAGCAGAGTCGCGCGCCTGCTGGCCGCCTGGGCGGCGTCGCGACAGACCAGCAGGGCCGCCAGGGTACGGCCATCGAGTCGATAGCAATGCTCGAACCGTCGGGTCATCTCGCACAGTTGCCTGGCCACCTGCCAGAGGTGACGCCGCCGGGTGCGCACCAGCAGCAGTTCGGCATAGGTCCCGTCGCGCTCGGCGCGGCCGCGTTCCCGGGCCAGGTCACGGGCCAGGCTGGCGCCAGGCCAAAGGCGCAGCCCCGGCTCCAGGCTGACACGTCCCCTGGCCTGGCCATGCAGAGGTATCAGCCGGCGTGCCCGGGCGAGGCCGAGTGCCAGCAGCAGGGCGAGCACCAGGCCGGCGGCCAGTGCCTGTTCGACGGGCAGCAGGCGTGCCACCCAAGCCCAGGAGAGGGTGGCCAGCAGCACGTTGAGGGCGGCCATCCAGGCGGGCTGGGGCAGCATCACCAGGGCGGCCCATCCCCATAGCCAGAAGGGATAGTGTTCGGCGGATGTCCACAGCAGGGCACCGAGGAGCAGGCTGGGCAGCAACTGCCAGGGCACCAGGGGAGGGCGGCGATGGCTGAACTCGACCAGACCGGCACTGATGGCGAGCCAAGCCGCCGCCAGGCCGAGCAGCATGCCTTCGGAGAAATCGCGGGCGGTCGGCACCATCAGCGCCGGAAGCAGGGCCGCCAGCAGCAGGTTGAGGCGCAACAGGCTGACTTTGTACTTGCTCTGCATGGTGGCTTACTATGACTCCCTTTCCGCGATGTGCCCACTCGGCGCCAGTATAGCGCCGTTCCGGCACGTTCAGGCCACGCCCACAGGAGATACCCTCTGGCATGACAGCTCAAGTCCAGCGCGACGGCGCCGCCGCGGCAGGCGCCGAGGAGATCCGCGATATCGAAGCCTACATGACCGGCCTGGGGCAGGCGGCGCGGCAAGCCGCCGCGGTCCTGCGTCGCACGCCCACCGGGCCCAAGAACGCCGCGCTGCTGGCCATGGCCGAGGCGCTTCAGGCCTCACGGAGCGAGGTGCTGGCGGCCAATGCCAGGGACCTTGAGTGTGGGCGAGAGAGCGGCCTGGACGCCGCCCTGCTCGACCGTCTGGCCCTGGATGAGGGCCGCATCGACGCGATGATCGAGGGGCTCACCCAGGTGGCGGGCCTGCCCGATCCGGTGGGCGAGGTCGATGGCCTGCGCGCTCGGCCCAGCGGCATCCAGGTCGGCCAGATGCGTGTGCCCCTGGGGGTGATCGGCATCATCTACGAGTCGCGCCCCAACGTCACCCTCGAGGCGGCCAGCCTGTGCCTCAAGTCAGGCAATGCCGCCATCCTGCGCGGCGGCTCCGAGGCGCGCGACTCCAATGCCGCCATCGCCGCCTGCATCCGCCAGGGGCTGGCTGCCGCGGGACTCCCCGAGGGGGCCGTGCAGGTGGTGGCCACTACCGATCGTGCCGCCGTGGGCCGCCTGATCGCCATGCCCGAGTTTGTCGACGTGATCATCCCGCGTGGCGGCAAGTCGCTGATCGAGCGCATTTCCCGCGAGGCCCGGGTCCCGGTGATCAAGCACCTCGATGGTGTCTGCCACGTGTACCTGGACGCCACCGCCGATCCCGACAAGGCGCTGGCCATCGCGGTGAATGCCAAGACCCATCGCTACGGTACCTGCAACACCATGGAGACCTTGCTGGTGGATGCGCCGCTGGCCGAGTCGCTGCTGCCGAAGCTGGCCGCGGCCTACGCCGAGCATGGCGTCGAGTTGCGTGGCTGCGAGCGCACCCGGGAAGTCCTCCCGGATGTGGTGGCGGCCGGCGAGGAGGACTGGCACGCCGAGTACCTGGCCCCGGTGCTGGCGATCCGCGTGGTCGACGGTATCGAGGCCGCCATGGCGCATATCGAGCGCTACGGTTCCCATCACACCGATGCCATCGTCACCGAGTCCTGGACCCTGGCCCGGCGCTTCATGGCCGAGGTGGACTCCAGTTCGGTGATGGTCAACGCCTCGACCCGTTTCGCCGACGGTTTCGAGTACGGACTGGGCGCCGAGATCGGCATCTCCACCGACAAGCTGCACGCCCGCGGCCCGGTGGGGCTCGAGGGTCTCACCACCCGCAAGTACGTGGTGCTGGGCGACGGCCAGGTTCGCCAGTGAGCGAGCCGTATCCGCCTGCGCAGGACGGCGGTCCGGCCCGTATTGCCATGCTTGGCGGCACCTTCGATCCGGTGCACCTGGGCCATCTGCGCAGCGCCGTGGAGCTTCGCGAGGCACTGGCCCTCGACCGAGTCCATCTGATTCCCGCCAAGGCCCCGCCGCTGCGCGGGGAGCCTCGGGTGGCGCCGGAGGAGCGCCTGGCGCTGCTGCGCCTGGGGATCGGCGATACCCCGGGGCTGGTTGCCGACGAACGTGAGCTTGCCCGCGAGGGCCCCTCGTTCAGCGCCGATACCCTGGCCTCCCTGCGCGAGGAACTGGGGCCCGATGGGCGGCTGGTGATGGCGCTGGGTCATGATGCCTTCCTGCGCCTGGCCGAGTGGCACCAGCCTCAGCGGCTGTTCGCGCTGGCCCACCTGGTGGTGGTAGACCGCCCCGATTACGAGGCACCGCTGCCGGTAGCGCTGCGCGAGCTGATTGCCGGGCGCGAGTGCGAGGATGCCGAGGAGCTGATGGCGCGCCCCGCCGGAGGCCTGCTGCGCGTGCGGCTGCCTTCGCGGATGGCGATCTCGGCGACTGAGCTGCGTCGGCGCCTGTCCACCGGCCGCAGTGTGCGCTACCTGCTGCCCGAGGCAGTGGAACGGCATATTCTGGCCCACGGTCTCTATCGTCAGGACTGAAGACCGTTCAGGGCCGAATGGGCCCTGTCAGATGGCGGTCAAGGCGTTACAATGCCCATTCAACGACAGCCTGACAGAAGATCCTATGCATAACGACGCTCTCAAGACTCTGGCGGTGGACGCGCTGGAAGAACTCAAGGCCAAGGATATCGTCCAGTTGGACGTCGCACGGCTGACCAGCGTGACCGACCTGATGATCATCGCCAGCGGCACTTCGACCCGTCACGTTGCCGCTCTGGCCGAGCGGGTGGTCGAGCGTGCCAAGGAGGCAGGCCTGCAGCCACGCGGCGTCGAGGGTGGGGTCGGTGCGGACTGGGTGCTGGTCGACCTGGGCAGCGTAGTGGTCCATGTGATGCTGCCCGAGACCCGCCAGCTCTATGACCTGGAGCGGCTCTGGGCCGATCTGCCCAGCGACCTGGAGCCTGAAAACGAGCTGTCCGGCGCATGAAAGTGCGCCTGCTGGCGGTGGGCACGCGCATGCCCGCCTGGGTCACCGAAGGCGTCGAGGAGTACCGCAAGCGCCTGCCCCGTGACTTCGCCCTGCAGGTGGAGGAGATCGCCCCGGGACAGCGTGGCAAGAATGCCGACCTGTCGCGGGCCATGGCCAGCGAGGCCGAGCGGATACGCGCCAGGCTGCGCGGCGATGAGCACGTGGTCGCCCTGGAAGTGGGTGGCAAGGCCTGGAGCACCGAGCGGCTCGCCGAGCAGGCCGAGGGCTGGCGGCTGGCCGGCCGTGATGTGGTGCTGCTGGTCGGCGGCCCCGACGGCCTGGCGCCGGAGCTCTCCGCCGCCGCCGACCAGCGCTGGTCGCTGTCGCCACTGACGCTGCCCCACCCGCTGGTGCGAATACTGCTTGCCGAACAGCTCTATCGCGCCTGGACGCTGATGGTCGGCCACCCCTACCACCGCTGAGTCGACGCCTCGCCGCTCTCTCGCCGCGCTCTCGCCGCGATCTCGCCAACCCCGGGAACCCGATGCGCAAGTCACGTCATAACCTCAAGAGCCCCGAGCAGGAGCTGCGCATCTTCCGGGTGCGTGCGCTGCTTGCGCTGGTGGTGGTGTTCAGCCTCACCGGCCTGCTGATGGGGCGGCTGGCCTACCTTCAGGTGGTTCAGCACGAGGTCTACACCACTCGCTCGGAGAAGAACCGGGTGCGTGTCGAGCCGCTGCCACCTACCCGCGGCCTGATCTACGATCGCAACGGTGAGTTGCTGGCCGAGAATCGACCGACCTATAACCTCACCCTGGTGCGTGAGCGGGTCGAGGACCTCGACGCCACCCTGACGCGACTGGTGGAGATCCTCGAGCTCTCTCCTGAAGAGGCAGAGGCCTTCCGGGTGCGCTCGCGCCAGCGCCAGCGCCCCTTCCAGCCGGCGCTGCTGATGAGCGATCTCGACGAGGGGCAGATAGCGCGGCTGGCGGTCAATCGTCACTTGCTGCCAGGCGTCGAGGTGGAGGCCCAGCTGCTACGCTATTACCCCGATGCCGAGGTGATGGCTCACGCCCTGGGTTACGTGGGGCGCATCAATGCCGAGGAACTCGAACGCCTGGATGCCGGCCGCTATGCCGGGACCCACTTCATCGGCAAGACCGGCGTCGAGCGCTTCTACGAGGACGCACTGCATGGCGAGGCCGGACTGCGTAAGGTAGAGACGAATGCGCGTGGGCGGGTGCTGCGTGAGCTGGGCCGCACCGATCCATTGCCCGGCAAGGACCTGACCCTGACCCTGGACAAGGAGCTCCAGCACCTGGCCTTCGAGCTGCTCGACGGCCGGCGCGGCGCCATCGTCGCCATCGAACCCGCCACCGGCGGTATCCTGGCGATGGTCTCGGCCCCTGGCTACGACACCAACCAGTTCGTCACCGGTATCGATGTGGCCTCCTATCGCGGACTCCAGGAGGATCTCGATCTGCCGCTCTACAACCGGGCGATTCGTGGCCACTATCCTCCCGGCTCGACCATCAAGCCCTTCCTGGCGCTTGCCGGGCTGGCCGAGGGCGTGATCACCCCCGACAAGACCATCTACGACCCCGGGTACTTCCAGCTCCCCAACGATGATCGCCGCTATCGCAACTGGCTGCGCTGGGGACACGGGCGCGTCGATATGGAGCGCTCCATCGCCGTCTCCAACAACACCTACTACTATTCCCTGGCCCACGACCTGGGCATCGACCGTATCCATGCGAACATGACCGACTTCGGCTTCGGTACGCGTGTTGGCCACGATATCTTCGGCGAGAGCGCCGCCCTGATGCCATCACGGGACTGGAAGCGGGAGCGCTACAACCAGCCGTGGTATCCCGGCGAGACGCTCTCGGTGGGCATCGGCCAGGGCTACTGGCAGCTCACACCGTTGCAGCTGGCCACCGCCACCGCGGTGCTGGCCAATCGGGGGCAATGGGTCAAGCCGCGCCTGGCCCGGACCCTCGGTGATGAGCCGCTGTCGGAGCCCCTGCCCGATACTCCTGATGATATCGAGCTGGCCAACGAGGGCTGGTGGAACCGGGTCTTCTCCGGCATGGAGAAGGTGATCTCAGGCCACGAAGGCACCGCGCGCCGCACCGGGGTAGGGCTCGAGTACCGCATGGGCGGCAAGTCGGGCACCGCCCAGGTCTTCTCGCTGGGACAGGACCAGAAGTACAACGCCGACGAACTGGCCGAGCGCCTGCGCGACCACGCCCTGTTCATGGCCTTCGCGCCGATCGAGGAGCCGCAGATTGCCGTGTCGGTGATCGTCGAGAACGCCGGCGGGGGCAGTACCCATGCCGCCCATCTGGCGCGGGCGATGACGGATGCCTGGCTGCTGGATGACGATGAGCCCGATGTCGAGGAGATTCGCGAAGAGATGGGTGAAGACGATGAACGCCTGGCGGGGAACTGATCCATGGCGCTGAGTGACCTCTCGCGCCGCTGGCGACCGTATCCGGTCAAGGCGCCGGCCAGCGGCATGTCGCGTCGCCGCGGGTTCTGGGAGCGCGTCCACCTGGATCCCTGGCTGCTGGGCCTGCTGCTGCTGCTGATGGGCGCCGGTCTGGTGGTGATGTACAGCGCCAGCGGCCAGCGCCTCGATATCGTCATCGCCCAGGGCATCCGCTTTGGTGTAGCGCTGGGGGTGATGGTGGTGATCGCCCAGTTTGCGCCGGCCACCCTGATACGCTGGGCACTGCCGGCCTACCTGCTCGGCGTGATGATGCTGGTGGCGGTAGAGCTGGTGGGCGACATGGGCATGGGGGCCCGGCGCTGGCTGGTGATCCCCGGTGTGATCCGTTTCCAGCCCTCGGAGCTGATGAAGCTGGCGATGCCGCTGATGGTGGCCGCCTACCTCAGCCGTCGGGAGCTGCCTCCCCGGGCTCGGGATCTCGTCGTGTGTGCACTGATCGTCGGAGTGCCGGTAGTGCTGATCGCCAAGCAGCCGGACCTCGGCACCTCGCTGCTGGTGGGTGCCTCGGCGGTCTTCGTGGTGCTGCTGGCGGGACTCTCCTGGCGCATCATCGGCCTGCTTGGTGCCCTGGCCGCGGCGGCGCTACCGCTGCTGTGGATGAACATGCACGACTACCAGCGCCGCCGTGTGCTGACTTTCCTCGATCCCAATAGTGACCCGCTGGGGGCGGGCTGGAACATCATCCAGTCCACCACCGCCATCGGCAGCGGCGGGGTGCTGGGCAAGGGCTGGATGGAAGGTACCCAGTCGCAGCTCGAGTTCCTGCCCGAGCGGCATACCGATTTCATCGTCGCGGTGCTCGGCGAGGAGTTCGGCCTGGTGGGGATGCTGGTCTTCCTGCTGCTCTACCTGCTGATCGTCTGCCGCGGGCTGTGGCTCGCCGCCGAGGCTCAGGAGACCTTCGGGCGTCTGCTGGCCGGCAGTATCATCCTGACCTTCTTCATCTACGTGTTCGTCAACGTCGGCATGGTCAGCGGCATCCTGCCGGTGGTCGGCGTGCCGCTGCCACTGGTCAGCTACGGGGGCACCTCCAGCGTGACCTTGATGGCCGGTTTCGGTATTCTCATGGCCATTCATGCCCACCGCAGGCTGCTGCCACGCTAGCCACGCGACAAGGGCCGGGCACCGACAGGAGAGGCCGCACATGACGCCGTCATGCATTCAGGGAAGGAAGGGGCGCCTGGTCACACTGGCCTGTGCCGCCCTGCTGGCCAGCTCGCCGCTGGCCGCTCAGGAGTTTGCCCCGGAGCACCACGCCGGGGCGAGTGCCCTGGTCAATGAGCTGACCGATGCGGGGATCGAGCGCGCCTGGTTGGAGAGCGCCATGCAGCAGGCGCGCTATCGTCAGGAGGTGCTCGATGCCATGTCCGGCGCCGCCGAACGCCGCCTGCGCTGGGACGAGTATCGGGCGATCTTCCTGGATGACGAGCGTATTTACGCCGGGGTGGCCTTTCTGGAGGCCCACGCCGATGCCTTTGCCCGCGCCGAGGCGGAGTACGGCGTGCCCGAGGAGATCATCGCTGCCATCCTCGGTGTTGAGACGCGCTACGGGCGCATCACCGGCAAGCATCGGGTGATCGATTCGCTGGCGACGCTGGCCTTCCATCATCCCCGCCGTGGCGACTTCTTCCGCGGCGAGTTGGCCGCCTTCCTGGAGATCGCCTATGAACAGCAGGTCGCGCCGGATGAGCCGCTGGGCTCCTACGCCGGCGCCATGGGCTACCCGCAGTTTATCCCCACCAGCTATCGTGCCTATGCCGTGGACTTCGACGATGATGGTCTGCGCGACCTCTGGACCAACCCGGTGGATGCCATCGGCAGCGTGGCGAACTACTTCGCCGAGCACGGCTGGCGTGGCGGTGAACCGATCCTGCATGAAATCGAGGGACCCGCGACGCCCCCCGACACCATCGACTTCAACCGCGCGGCGCGAAAGCCCGCGGTGAGCGCCGGCTCCCTGCGCGACGCCGGGTTCGAGGTGCCCGCCGCGCTGGCCGACGAGCGCCGCCTGCTGCCGGTGGCACTCGAGGATGGCGAGGACAACTGGCGCTACGTGCTGGGCGACTTCAACTTCTATGTGATCACCCGCTACAACCACAGTCATCTCTACGCCATGGCGGCGGTCGAACTGGCCGAGGCGATCGCCACGGCGCGCAATCTCGATGCCCACTGGTTGCAGGCGGTGGATGCCGATGACGAGGAGGCGCGTCCATGATGCTGCGCTGGCTGCCCATTGTCCTTGCGGTCACCCTGGCCGGCTGCGCCGGTAGCGGCGGGCCCGCACCATCCGATTCCGGCCAGGCCGCCACGGTCTCTTCCGGCGGGCGCTATGCCATGTCCGGCGACGCCTACCCCGAGGAGCCGCCGGACGTCAGCCGGGTGCCCGACGCGATTCCTCGCCATGAACCGCACTCGCGGGGCGGCAACCGCTCCAGCTACGAGGTGTGGGGCAAGACCTATCATGTGCTGCCGGACGCCAGCGGCTACGCCAAGCAGGGTACGGCCTCCTGGTATGGCGAGAAGTTCCACGGCTACGCCACCTCCAACGGCGAGATCTACGACATGTACAAGATGTCGGCCGCCCACCGCTCGCTGCCGTTGCCGACCTTTGCCCGGGTCACCAGCCTGGATAACGGTCGCTCGGTGATCGTACGGGTCAACGATCGTGGCCCCTTCCACAGCGACCGCGAGATCGACCTCTCCTACGCCGCGGCGGCGCGCCTGGATATCCTCGACAACGGCACCGGACGGGTGCGGGTCGAGGCCATCGATGTCGACCGTTGGCTCGCCGAGAACGGCGGGTCGAAAGCCGCTGCCGGCGCCGGGCGTCAGGTCGCGAGTCAGCCGGCTGCTGCCGCGACGACGTCCGTGGCCCGCGAGGCTCCTTCCGCTGCGGCCCGCCCGGCGGAGGGCCGTGCAGTCGAGCGCCGCCCGGCGGAAGGCCGCCCCGCGGATCGCCGCCCGCTCTACCTACAGGTGGCGGCGCTGGGGTCCGCCGACAGCGCCCGTGCCCTGCGAACTCGCCTGGAGAACGAGCTTTCGCGGCCAGTGCGGGTGGCCGAGGCCTCGGGGGCACATCGCGTGCAGGTGGGCCCCATCTCCGGCGCCGACCAGGTCGAGCCCCTGCGCGAAGCGCTGCAGCGTGCCGGCTTCGCCGAAAGTTTCATCGTCAAGGAGGCCGAGTGATCGGCCTCGATTTCCCCTTTCCAGAAAGACCTGACGAGAGTCGCCCCATGAAAGAGCTGTTTTCCCTGCGTTGTGGCCGTCTGCTGCCGGTGCTGCTGGCCTGTCTGGCACTGTTCGTTGCGGCACCTGCCGTGGCTCAGGAGGTCCCGGTTCCACAGCCCCAGACCCTGATTCCCTCGCCGCCTCAGCTGGCGGCGAGCGGCTGGATCCTGATGGACGCCGACAGCGGCCGCGTGCTGGCCGAGCACAATGCCGACGAGCGCCTGCCGCCGGCTAGCCTCACCAAGCTGATGACCGCCTACCTGGTCGAGCGTGAGCTCGACCGCGGTAATATTGCCATGGACGACATGGTCCCGGTCAGCGAGAACGCCTGGCGCACCGGAGGTTCGAAGATGTTCATCGAGGTGGGGACCCAGGTCTCCATTCGAGACCTGCTCTACGGCATCATCATCCAGTCCGGCAACGATGCCAGCGTGGCAGTGGCCGAGCACCTGGCTGGCGGCGAGGCGCCCTTCGCCGATCTGATGAACCAGCACGCCGATCGCCTGGGGCTGACCAACACCAACTTCCTCAACGCCACCGGCCTGCCGGCAGAGAATCATTACTCCACGGCCCGTGACATGGCACAACTCTCGCGCCATATCATCCAGGATTACCCGGAGCACTATAAGATCTACGCCGAGAAGTACTTCACCTACAGCGACATCCGCCAACCCAACCGCAACCGCCTGCTGTGGCGCGACCCCAGCGTTGACGGCCTCAAGACAGGTCATACCGAGGCGGCGGGCTACTGCCTGGTGGCCTCGGCCAAGCGTGACGACATGCGCTTGATCACGGTGGTGATGGGTACCAACTCCGAGGAGGCTCGTGCCCAGGAGACCCAGAAGCTGCTCAGCTACGGCTTCCGCTACTTCGAGACCCTCAAGCTCTATGACCGTGGCTCGGTGCTCAATACCCCCCGGGTGTGGGGCGGCGAGATCAACGAGCTGCGCGTCGGTGTCGACGCCGACGTGGTGATGACTGTGCCGCGCGCGCGCAACGGGGAGCTCACCGCACAGCTGGATATCCAGGGCGATCTCGAGGCACCGATCCAGCAGGGCGACCGCGTCGGCACCCTGCAGGTGAGTCTTGGTGAGGAGCTCGTCGGCGAGCAGCCCCTGGTGGCCCTTGAGACGGTCGAGGAGGGCGGTTTCATCAAGAAGCTGATCGACCAGGTGCAGCGCTTCTTCTCCAACCTGATCGGCGGCTGGTTCGACTGATCGCCATCGGCCAGGTGTAACCACGAGGAGCAAGCCGCTTGGGCTTGCTCCTCTTCGTTCGGGGGGCGCATTGGTCACCAGGCCTGACCTTGAGTAAAATAGTCGCCTATTCACGAATATCTGGAACCAGCATGAACGACAAGTCGCTGCGCGACCTGCGGCGTCCCAGCCGTCCGGTCTCCGGCAAGCCGCCGAAGATCACCTTCCCGTGCCGCTACCCGCTCAAGGTGGTGGGGGACGCCGCCGATGACTTCGCCGCGGAGGTGTGCCAGATCGTCAGCCGCCACGACCCCGAGTTCGATGCCGCCGCCATGCAGGTGGTCGACAGCCGCAATGGCCGCTTCCAGTCGGTTCGGCTCACCATCCTCGCCACCGGCGAGGCCCAGCTACAGGCGCTGTTCGTCGAGCTCAAGGCCACCGGCCGTGTGCATATGGTGGTGTGATGGCTGCTAGCCCCACTCTTGCACCCATCGAACTGCATCGCCTCGGCCGCCGGCCCTACGAGCCCGTCTGGCAGGCGATGCGTTCGCTCACCGATGAGCGCGATGCCGATACCCCCGACCAGTTCTGGCTGGTCGAGCATGACCCGGTCTTCACCCAGGGGCAGGCGGGCAAGCCCGAGCACCTGCTGATGCCCGGCGATATCCCGGTGGTGCAGACCGACCGCGGCGGGCAGGTTACCTACCACGGCCCCGGCCAGGTGGTGCTCTATCCGCTGATCGATGTGCGTCGCGCCGGACTGGGCGTGCGCGAACTGGTCAGTGCCCTTGAGAACGCGGTGATCGCCATGCTCGCCGAGCACGGGGTCGCAGCGCGGGCGCGCCCCGATGCACCGGGCGTCTATGTGGAGCAGGCGGGTGGAGGAGAAGCCAAGATCGCCTCGCTGGGACTGCGTATCCGCCGCGGCGGCAGCTTCCACGGCGTGGCGCTCAACATCGACGGTGACCTCTCACCTTTTCAGCGCATCAACCCTTGCGGCTATGCGGGCATGGCGATGACGCGCCTGGCTGACCTGGTCGATGACTGCCCCGATGTAGAGAGGGCAGGGGAGCGCCTGGCCGAGTGCCTGGCGCGGGAGTTGGGCAGGACCCTAGCTTCAAGCCACAAGCTACAAGGAAACCCCTTGTAGCTCAGTGGCTCGGTCAGATAATTCTGCAGCTTGCAGCTTGCAGCTTGCAGCTTGCAGCTTGCAGCTTGCAGCTTGCAACGTTATCCCACGTTAATGGCGTCGATGCGGTCGGGGTCGGGCTCCTGGCCGGGCACCTCGGCGGGGGCGGCCAGTCCCAGGTTGTTCTTCTCGAACACCCGGTCGGCGCGATAGCTCGAGCGCACCAGCGGACCCGCCGCGACCTCCATGAAGCCCTTCTCGAGTCCCAGACGACGGTAGCGGTCGAACTCCTCGGGGCTCACCCAGCGCTCCACCGGCAGGTGATTGCGGGTGGGGCGCAGGTACTGGCCCAGGGTGACGATATCCACGCCGATGGCGCGCAGATCGTCGAAGGTGGCCAGGATCTCCTCGTCGGTCTCGCCGAGGCCGAGCATCAGGCTGGTCTTGGTCAGCACCTTGGGGTTGTGGGCCTTGGCGTGGGCGAGTACATCGAGGGTCTTGCGGTAGCCAGCCCGGGGGTCGCGGACCCGATCGGTCAGGCGCTCGACGGTCTCGACGTTCTGGGCGAACACCTCGAGGCCGGAGTCGACGACCCGCTCGATGGCGGAGTGGACGCCGTCGAAGTCCGGGGTCAGCGCCTCGACCACTACCTCGGGGGTGTTGCTCTTGATGGCGCTGATGCACGCGGCGTAGTGGGCGGCGCCACCATCGTCGAGGTCGTCCCGGTCCACCGAGGTGAGTACCACGTAGCGCAGGCCCATCAGTTCCACCGACTTGGCGGTGTTGGCCGGCTCCTCGGCATCCAGCCAGCCGCCCGGGTTGCCGGTATCCACGGCGCAGAAGCGGCAGGCGCGGGTACACACCGATCCCATCAGCATGATGGTGGCGGTACCGTTGCTCCAGCACTCGCCCATGTTGGGGCAGTGTGACTCGGCGCAGACCGTGCTCAGGCGATGTTCGCTGACGTTGCGCTTGACGGCCTCGAAGCGCTCGCCACCAGGGATCTGGGCGCGCAGCCACTTCGGCTTGCGGCCCGAGACGCCGCCGCCCTCGTCCTGCTGGGAACGCTGCTTGATACCGTCCTTGATGGCGGCGAAGCCGTGCTCCGTGCGAAACTTCTTGCCGCTGGCGATGGTGGTTTTCGGGGTGCTGTCGCTCATTGGGTGTGAGCCCCTCCGCTCGGCGTCGTTCGGGCCGGCGTGGCCATATTGCCCGTTATGTAGGGCGTTGGCCTGGCCCGCCTTGGCGCTGTTGGGTTGCTGGTAACAGGCGCCAATTTACCATAGCTGCGCGCACTCGGCATGGTATCGGAGGGCGCCTGGATCTGTGCCGGAGGCGTCCCGGGGGATCCGGGAAGCGAGATCGGACTCGTCGTGGCCAGAAAAGTGCGTTATATTGCAATGCAGCAAAGACCGGATTGACGACCCGAGTTCCCTTTCCCCTGATCGCCAACGCCAGGAGGTCACCATGATGACCCTTCCGATGCCGACACCCCCGGCCGATGCGCTTTCCCTTGTCGATCCCTTTGGCTTCGGGCGCGCCGCGGGCCGCTACTGGCTCGACGCCGTAGAGCGCAGCGTGCTCTATCTGGACGTGATGCGCCTGCGTGGCAACCAGTACCTGGAGCATATCGAGCAGACCAAGCCCAGTGTACTGGGATTCGACGCCGAAGTGCTGATGGACGGCCGTGATCTGCCGCGCCCGGTCAACTATGAGCTGCTGCGCATCGTGCCGCCGGCCGGCCAGCCTACCGATCTGCAGATGCGTCCCTTCGTCGTGGTCGACCCTCGGGCCGGCCACGGCCCGGGCATCGGCGGCTTCAAGCCCGACAGCGAGATCGGCGTGGCACTGCGTGCCGGACACCCCTGCTATTTCATCGGCTTTCTTCCCTACCCGGTGCCCGGCCAGCAGGTCGAGGACGTGGTCGAGGCCGAGGTGGCCTTCCTGCGTCATGTCAACGAGCGCCACACCGAGCTCTCCGAGAAGCCCATGGTGGTGGGCAATTGCCAGGCGGGCTGGCAGGTGATGATGGCCGCTTCCCTGGAGCCTGACCTGTTCGGGCCGATCCTGATCGCCGGTGCGCCGCTCTCCTACTGGGCGGGCGAGCGCGGCAACGCGCCCATGCGCTACACCGGCGGGATGACCGGCGGCAGCTGGATGACCTCACTGTTCAGCGACCTGGGTGACGGAACCTTCGACGGCGCCTGGCTGGTGCAGAACTTCGAGAACCTCAACCCGGCCAACACCTTCTGGACCAAGCAGTACCGCCTCTACTCCAAGGTGGATACCGAGGCGGAGCGCTACCTCGAGTTCGAGCGCTGGTGGGGCGGCCATGTCGTGCTGGGTGGTGACGAGATCCAGTACATTGTCGACAACCTGTTCGTCGGCAACCGGCTATCCACCGCGCAGCTGGTGACCTCCGATGGGCGGCGCATCGACCTGCGCAACGTGCGCTCGCCGGTGGTGGTGTTCTGCTCCCAGGGCGACGACATTACTCCGCCCCCCCAGGCGCTGGGCTGGGTGCGCGACCTCTACGAAGGCAGTGACGACATCGTCGCCAACGAGCAGACCATCGTCTACTGCGTCCACGACACCACGGGCCACCTGGGTATCTTTGTCTCGGGCAGCGTGTCGCGCAAGGAGCACACCGAGTTCACCGCCAACATGGACTATATCGATGTGCTACCGCCCGGCCTCTACGAGACCACGATCTCGGAGGCCGAAGAGCATGACGACAGTGAGCTGATCGAGCGCGATTACCTGCTGGAATTCACGCCGCGCAGCGTCGACGAACTCGACGAGGTAGTCCAGCACCGCGCTGACGACGATACCCGCTTCGCTACCGTGGCGCGTCTCTCCGAGATCAATCTGGGGCTCTATCGGCTCTTCGTGCAGCCCTGGGTGCGTGCCCTGGCCACCCCCGAGTCGGCCCACTGGATGCGCCGGATGCACCCCAATCGCCTGGGCTACCGGTTGCTCTCGGACCGCAACCCGCTGATGGCGTCGATCCCGGTGCTGGCCGAGCGCATCCGTGCCGATCGCCACCCGCTGGATGAGGACAACCTCTTCCGCGTGCTGGAGTCGATCGCCTCGGACCAGATCACCCGCAGCTTCAACGCCTGGCGCGATCTGCGTGACGGTGCCACGGAGCGTCTGTTCCTGGATGTCTACGGCCAGCCGTTGCTGCAGTCCCTGGTGGGGCTGGGTGGTGATGCCCACGTGCATCGTCGCCGTCCCGGTGCCGAACCCGAACATCGCCGCTTCATCGAGCGTCGCCGGGCCGAGCTTGGTGAGCGGGTCGCCGAGGGGGGCAGCCACGAGGCGGTCGTCCGCGCGCTGATCTTCGTTCTGGGTGGTGCCCCCTCCACCGACGAGCGTAACTTCAAGCGCCTGCGTGCCTCGCATGCCGAGCTCGAGCCGCAGCTCTCGCTGGCCGACTTCAAGTGCCTGATGCGCGAGCAGTTCTTTATCCTCAAGCTGGATCGCGAGGCGGCCGTCGAGGCACTGCCGGCGCTGCTCAAGGGGCAGACTGCCGAGCAGATCGCAGCACATCTTGAGCATATCGAGCATGTGCTGGCGGCCAGCGGCGAGCTCTTCGATAACTCCACCGAGCGTCTGGAAAGGGTGCGTGGGCTCTTCGAACGTGCCATCGACCATGCGCCGCGGATCGAGGCGGAGGCTCGCGCCGAGGCCGAGGAGTGGATCGGCAGCCAGGCCCAGGCGCAGCGCCAGGCCTACCACGAACTGGAGGGGCTGATGGAGGCCCGCGCGGCGTCTGGCGCCGATGTGAAGGCCGCGGCCGAGGATCGGCACCAGGAGACAGTCGAGCCAGTGGCTGAGCCCGAGCCTGCCAAGGCAGAGGCCGAGCCCGCCAAGGCAGAGGCCGAGCCCGCCAAGGCAGAGGCCGAGCCGAGCGCCAAGCCGGCGGCCAAGCCCACGCCAGCACGGCGTCGCGGCACCACTAACCGCCGCAAGCCGCGGGGCGGCAACAACTCGCGCTGATCGCTTACCCAGCGCTATCCGGCGCCCCCGTCGCTCCGTGCGGCGGGGGCGCTGTCGTATGTGATAGCCGCTTGCCCAGGCGGGATACGCGGTCTAGGGTCAGAAGGCCGGCCCGGGTGCGCCACTGGCGTGACGCCTGGCGCTGGGGTAGGGTAAGCGCATTTTTCACCCGCCCGAGCAGGGCGGCAGGAATTCGCCAGGCACGGCACCGGGCTCGTGTCACCGACACTTAGTGGAGCACTATGGGCAAGTCACTGGTCATCGTCGAGTCGCCGGCCAAGGCGAAGACAATCAACAAGTATCTCGGCAGCGACTTCATCGTGAAGTCCAGCGTGGGTCATATCCGCGACCTGCCGACCAGCGGCTCGGGCAAGGCAGCCTCCGATCCCAAGGAGCGTGCCCGGCAGGCCGCGGCAACGCGCAAGATGTCGCCGGAAGAGAAAGCCGAGCATCGCCGGCAGAAGGCCCAGGATCAGCTGATCCGCCGCATGGGGATCGACCCTGAGCACGGTTGGAAGGCCAACTACGAGATCCTGCCCGGCAAGGAGAAGGTCGTTGCCGAGCTCAAGAAGCTCGCCGAGAAGGCCGATGCCGTCTATCTCGCCACCGACCTTGACCGCGAGGGGGAGGCCATCGCCTGGCACCTGCGCGAGACCATCGGTGGTGACGAGGCCCGCTACAAGCGCGTGGTCTTCAACGAGATCACCAAGAATGCCATCCAGGAGGCCTTCCAGGATCCCGGCAGCCTCAATATCCCGCGTGTCGAGGCCCAGCAGGCGAGGCGTTTCCTCGACCGGGTAGTGGGCTTCATGCTCTCGCCGCTGCTGTGGGCCAAGGTGGCCCGTGGGCTCTCGGCAGGGCGCGTGCAGTCGGTGGCGATGCGGCTGATCGTCGAGCGTGAGCGCGAGATCCGCGCCTTCGTCCCCGAGGAGTTCTGGGACGTCCATGCCGACCTGGTTGCCGACAGCGGCGAGCCGGTGCGCTTCGAATTGGTGCGCCAGGACGGCAAGGCCTTCCGGCCCACCTCCGAGGCCGAGACCCTGGAGCGTATCGCCGCGCTGCGCAAGGCGAGCCTTGCGATCACCGCGCGGGAGGACAAGCCGACCCGCTCCAAGCCCAATGCCCCCTTCATCACGTCGACCCTGCAGCAGGCCGCCAGCGGCCGGCTGGGCTTCTCGGTGAAGAAGACCATGACCCTGGCTCAGCGCCTCTATGAGGCCGGCTATATCACCTACATGCGTACCGACTCCACCAACCTCTCGAAGGATGCGGTGGAGAGCGTGCGTGACTTCATCGGCGAGGAATTCGGCCCGCGCTATCTGCCCGAATCGCCCCTGCGCTACTCCAGCAAGGAGGGCGCCCAGGAGGCCCACGAGGCGATCCGACCCTCCGAGGTGGGGCGGCGAGCCACCGACTTGGCGGGCATGGAGCGTGACGCCGAGCGCCTCTATGAGCTGATCTGGCGTCAGTTCGTGGCCTGCCAGATGACCCCGGCCGAGTATCTCTCTACCGTCCTGACCGTCGAGGCCGATGGCTATGAGCTGCGAGCCAAGGGTCGCGTGCTCAAGTTCGACGGCTATACCCGGGTGATGAAGCCCATGGGCCGCAAGGACGAGGACCAGTCGTTGCCGGACCTCGCCGAGGGCACCGCCATGAGCCTGGAGGTGTTGGATCCCAGGCAGCACTTTACCAAGCCGCCGGCGCGCTATACCGAGGCGAGCCTGGTCAAGGAACTGGAGAAGCGCGGTATCGGCCGCCCCTCCACCTATGCGGCAATCATCTCCACCATCCAGGACCGCGGCTACGTCAAGCTGGAGAACCGCCGCTTCTATGCCGAGAAGCTCGGCGATATCGTCACCGAGCGCCTCAAGGAGTCCTTCCCCGACCTGATGGACTACTCCTTCACGGCGCGCATGGAGGACGGCCTCGACGAGGTGGCCGACGGCGAGCGCAACTGGCAGGCGCTGCTCGATGCCTTCTATGCCGAATTCAAGAAGGAGCTCGACGCGGCCCAGAGCGAGGAGGGCATGCGCCCCAACCAGCCGGTACCCACCGACATCGACTGCCCCACCTGCGGGCGCAAGATGCAGATCCGTACCGCCTCCACCGGAGTCTTCCTGGGCTGTTCCGGCTACAACCTGCCGCCCAAGGAGCGCTGCAAGACCACCATCGACCTGCTTCCCGGCGAAGAGGCCGTGGCCGCCGACGCCGATGAGGAGGCCGAGACCGATGCGCTGCGCGCCAAGCACCGCTGTCCGAAATGCGGCACCGCCATGGACAGCTACCTGATCGATGAGACGCGCAAGCTGCATATCTGCGGCAACAGCCCTGACTGCGATGGCTATGAGGTGGAACACGGCAAGTTCCGCATCAAGGGCTACGACGGGCCGACCATCGAGTGCGACAAGTGCGGCAGCGAGATGCAGCTCAAGAGTGGGCGCTTCGGCAAGTACTTCGGTTGCACCAACAGCGAGTGCAAGAACACCCGCAAGCTGCTGCGCAGTGGCGAGGTGGCGCCACCCAAGATGGATCCCATCGACATGCCGGAGCTGGCCTGCCAGAAGGTCGACGACCACTACGTGCTGCGTGACGGTGCCAGCGGTCTGTTCCTGGCGGCCAGCAAGTTCCCCAAGAACCGCGAGACCCGTCCGCCTCTGGTCAAGGAGCTCAAGGCCCACGCCGAGGAGCTACCCGAGAAGTATCGCTACCTGCTCGACGCACCCAGCGAGGACCCGGATGGGCGTCCCGCTCAGATCCGCTTCTCGCGCAAGGCCAAGGAGCAGTTCGTGATGAGTGACGAGAATGGCAAGGCCACCGGCTGGAAGGCCACCTATGATGGCAAGAGGTGGCAGGTGGAGGACAAGCGCAAGTGACGCCACGCTCCCGGACCAACCAGTTGTTCTACCAGGCCGAGCTGCTGCTCGACATCTCACCGGGTGACGACGAGCACGTCGAGGCGCGGCGCATGGCGGCCGAGGAGGGCGCCCTGGCGCTCACCGAGCTGGCGCTCGAGTCGCTGTTGCGCGAGGTGACCGAGCATGCGCGCCTGCCCGGCCATGATTGGCGTGAGCTGCTGGGCCCCGAAGGGGCCGGCATCGCCGAACTGCACCGCCTGCGTGAGCTGGCTGCCCGGGAGGGCAGCTGGCTCCACTGGCTGATCGCCAGGCTCGAGGCGCTGCACGGCGACGATGGCGTCGCTCGACGGCGGGGTGGAGCCGCCGCCGGCCTGATCGCCGTGGGCGGCGGTGCCGAGCTGGGCAGTGAGCTTGGCGGCTGCCTGCGCCAGGCCAAAGCCGAGATCGCCGCCCTGCGCGAGACCAGTCAGGAGTGGTAGGCCACCTGCAGCGCCTTGCCATCTTCGTCGACGTCCAGAACGTCTACTACACCTCCCGCCAGGCCTTCGGCCGACATTTCGACTACCACGCCTTCTGGGCGCGCTTCGCGTCCGGCCGCGAAGTCGTGGTGGCCAATGCCTATGCCGTGGATCGAGGCGATCCTCGCCAGCGCCAATTTCAGGAGATCCTGCGTGGCATCGGCTTCAGCGTGAAGCTCAAGCCCTTCATCCAGCGCCGCGATGGCTCCGCCAAGGGCGACTGGGATGTCGGCATTACCCTGGACGCCATGGAGGCGGGCCCTCGGGTCGATCATGTGGTGCTGGTCTCCGGCGATGGTGATTTCGATCTGCTGGTGACCCGCCTTCGCGAGCGCTGCGGTGTCAAGGTCACCGTCGTCGGCGTGGAATCCCTTACCGCAGGCTCGCTGATCCGCGTGGCCAGCGATTTCGTTCCCATCGAGGGTTCGCTACTGCTCTAGCTCTATCGGCTCCGGCTGTATCGTCTTTGGTTGATACACATCAAGCGCTGGGCTGCCAGCTTGTCTACGCTGAAGGTAAAGGCGCGCCGTCGGTCAGGCGAGATGATTGCCAGTCAGTGATATCAGCGAGAAGGGGACACGCCATGCGGTTTCATCAGGTGAAGGAACTGGTCGACTGGGCGGCCGGTTATCATCGGCGTCTCGCCGAGCAGTATGCGGCGCTGGCCGGTGGCGAGGTGGGCGAGCGGGTACAGATGGCCCTCGAGTATCTGGCCGAGCACGAGCGGAAGATGGAGCAGGAGCTCACCGAGTATCGCCAGGACGGAAGCGACCACGGCGCGGTGCTCGAGGCGTGGTTCGATGACCCGGCCGATTTTCCGCACCCGCCGGTGCTCGAACGCCTGCCCGAGTGCATCGATTGCAGCAATGTGCAGTCCGTACTCTCCACGGCGTTGACGGCACATCGCACCTTGCAGGACCTCTACGACCATCGTGCCGAGCGTGCCGCCGGCAGTGACGAACGCGAATTCTTCGAGGCCCTCTCCCGCGGTCACGAGGGGGAGGTGCGGCGCATCGCCCGTGACATGCAACGACTCGAGGACTACTGAGGAGACCGCCATGAACGACCAGATACTCTCCCCCAAGATGCTGGGCTACTGGAGCGATGCGGATATTGCCCAGGCCACCGATGAGCCAGGGATCTACTGCATCTACCGTGCAGCCAATGATCCTGAAACCGGTGTCATGGAGGCCCAGGAGCTGCTTTATGTCGGGGAGAGCGGCAGCGCCCACTACGGTATCCAGCATGATGAGTCTCGCCCACGCTGGGAAGCGTGCCTGCAGCCCGGCGAGGCGCTGTGGTACTCCATCGGTCCCTGCGGCAAGGCCAACCGTGAACGCCTCAAGGCGGCCATGATTCATGCCCACAAGCCCCGCCTGAACCAGGACAGCCCCTACCTGGAGCGCTTCCCCTTCGACCGCACCACCGTCCATCTCTACGGGAGGAAGGACAAGCTGCAGGCCATCTTCACCGTGGAGCGCCAGGAGTGAATGCGCTCCTTGGTTGGCGATAGGGGGTTCTTTGGGAGGGCTGCTTTGCCGCGCTAAGGCGACGATAGCTGCCTTGAAGCAGGGTTATCGCAGTTAGTAGCCATGCGGCGATAGCCACAGGCGCCGGGGACAGGGCGAAGAGGGGGTCCTATGCCAGGGATGGCATCGGTAGCGCCCAGGGAGGGGTTCACAGCGCCCCCTCGAAGTCCTGTCGCCGGGAAAGCCTGGAGTGGTTCTGCCATCTGCAATAGCCCTGTGCCTTGAAGCAGGGACGGTGTGAAGGGCGTCCATAACCGGTACAATCGCGCCCCCTTCCATGTACCCACCGGACCCTCTCCTTGATCTCCACCGCCAACATCACCATGCAGTTCGGGGCCAGGCCCCTGTTCGAGAACGTCTCCATCAAGTTCGGCAACGGTCACCGCTACGGCCTGATCGGTGCCAACGGTTGCGGCAAGTCCACCTTCATGAAGATCCTCGGCGGTGACCTGGAGCCCTCCTCGGGTCAGGTGATGGTCGAGTCCGGTGCCCGCCTCGGCAAGTTGCGCCAGGACCAGTTCGCCTTCGAGGAGGAGCGGGTCATCGACACCGTGATCATGGGCAATACCGAACTGTGGCAGGTGGCCGCCGAGCGTGAGCGCATCTACTCGCTGCCCGAGATGAGCGAGGCGGACGGCATGGCCGTGGCCGACCTCGAGGTGCGCTTCGCCGAGCTCGACGGCTACACCGCCGAGTCCCGGGCCGGTGAACTGCTGCTGGGACTGGGTATCCCGCTGCACCAGCATGCGGGCCCCATGAGCGAGATCGCCCCGGGCTGGAAGCTGCGCGTGCTGCTCGCCCAGGCGCTGTTCGCCGACCCCGATGTGCTGCTCCTCGACGAGCCCACCAACCACCTGGATATCAACACCATCCGCTGGCTCGAGGGGATGCTCACGGCGCGCAACAGCACCATGATCATCATTTCCCACGACCGCCACTTCCTCAACAGCGTCTGCACGCACATGGCGGACCTGGACTATGGCGAGATCCGGCTCTTCCCGGGCAACTACGACGAGTACATGACCGCCGCCACCGCCGCCCGCGAACGCCAGCACGCCGACAACGCCAAGAAGAAGGCGCAGATCGCCGACCTGCAGGCCTTCGTCAGCCGCTTCTCGGCCAACGCCTCCAAGGCCAAGCAGGCCACCTCCCGGGCGCGCCAGATCGAGAAGATCAAGCTCGAGGAGATCAAGCCCTCGAGCCGGGTCAGCCCGTTCATCCGCTTCGAGCAGGCCAGGAAGATCCACCGCAACGCGGTCAACGTCGAGGGCCTCACACAGGGCTTCGGCAGCGAGCCCGCGCTGGTCGAAGGGTTTGGCATGACCGTGGAGGCCGGCGAGCGTATCGCCATCATCGGCCCCAACGGTATCGGCAAGACCACCCTGCTGCGTACCCTGGCCGGTGAGCTGGCGCCGCTTTCCGGCAGCGTGAAGTGGACCGATAGCGCCGATCTTGGGGTCTTCGCCCAGGATCACGCCGATGACTTCGCCAACGACGCCACCCTCTACGAGTGGATGGCCCAGTGGACCGACGGCGGCGAGCAGGAGGTGCGTGGCGCCCTGGGCAGGATGCTGTTCTCCAGCGACGATATCGGCAAGTCGGTCAGGGTGATCTCCGGCGGCGAGCAGGGCCGCATGCTGTTCGGCAAGCTGGCCCTGACCCGCCCCAATGTGCTGCTGATGGACGAGCCCACCAACCACCTGGACATGGAGTCCATCGAGGCACTCAACCTGGCCCTGGAGAACTACCCCGGGACCCTGATCTTCGTCAGCCACGACCGCGAGTTCGTCTCCTCGCTGGCGACCCGGATCCTCGACATGAGCGCAGAGGGGATCACCGACTTCAGCGGCGGCTATGACGACTACCTGCGCAGCCAGGGCCTGTTCGGCTGACCCTGCCGACAGCTCGGCTGTTGTGGGGCTGGCGACACTGCCCGTCTGACGGGCCTGACAGGTGGCCTGCCGATACGCTATAAATCCCCTAGCCGCGCCGTCGCGACGAATCGATGGCGCTCGATATCAGTGCTAAGAGTTCCCACACGATGCCTTCACTCTCACGCCGTCGCTTCAGTCGACTCGTCCTTGCCACCCCGCTGGCGCTGCTGGGCGTCGGCTCTGCCCGGGCCAACCTGGTCGAGACACAGCTCACCCGGGCGCACCTGCCGCGCCACGCCGACGAGGTCTGGGTGCTGGTGGATGACAGCGAGGCCACGCTCATCGTCTACCGCGGCAACCGCGAACTTGTGCGCTACGTGCCCATTTCGCTGGGGCGCGGCGGGGCTCGCCCCATGCGCCTGAAGGGCAGCGGGGCCACCCCCAAGGGGGAGTTTCGCGTCAATCGCTTCAACCACGAGAGCGACTGGCACCTGTTCGTCGGGCTCGACTACCCGACGCCGACCCATGCGCGTGTCGCACTGGATGAGGGCATCTTCACCCAGCAGGACTACGACGACTATTTCCGCTACTACCGGGCCAACGGGTATCCTCCCCAGGATACCGCCCTGGGTGGCTTCATCGGCCTGCACGGCGTGGGCAAGGGAGACCCCGATATTCATCGCCAGTTTCACTGGACCCAGGGGTGCGTAGCGGTGACCGATGAGCAGATCGAGCGGTTGGCGGCGTTGATCGATATTGGCACACGCGTCGTGATCCGCTAGGCTGGTACATGCGCAAGGGACGTTAAAGCGATGGACAAGCGCCGTTGCGTATAATAAAACAGCGTTTGACTCCCGTGCTTCGAGTACAAGTTGTTTCGAGCACAAGTCGCTGCAGACGCGCCTGCAGTCGCAGGCAAGACGCCTGACTTTCAGGCTTCTTTCAACGCAGTACCAAGGAAGACCCAAGGAGAACACCATGACTCTGAAGACCACCCTGAAGCTGACCGCCGCCGCTGCCTCTCTGGCCATCCTGGCTGGCTGTGCTTCCACCAGTGCCCTGGAAGAGGTTCGCATGACCGCTGAGTCTGCACAGGCCGACGCTGCAGAAGCTCGCAGCATCGCTGTTCAGGCGCAGAACACCGCCAACCAGGCCCAGCGTGATGCCCAGGCGGCTCTGCAGATGTCCGAGCAGAACCGCGACGAAATGAACCGCATGTTCAGCCGCTCCATGCAGAAGTAATTCTGCTGGAGTGCTGACATCGCCTCAGGGCGATGGCGGTTGTGCAGGAACAGAAGACCCCGCCTCGGCGGGGTCTTCTTGTTTCCGGATTGTGGTTCCGATGCTTAGCGCTCGGCGATGGCGATGGACTCATAGAGGTTGCGCGGTTCGGCCGGCTCCGGGGTCGGTTCTTCCTCGGCCGTCTTGAGCAGCGAGATGGCCTGGCCATCGGGGGACTCCACCAGCGCGCGCAGGCGCTTGTAGTCCACCGGAGGCTGCTCCTCGCCGAAGACCTGGGCCACCTTGTCCATGGCGAACATCAGCGGCTCGAAGCCTTCGCGATTCTCTTCCAGTGCCGGATAGGACTGGGCCAGCAGCTCGCCATCCGCCGTCCAGCCGGCCTTGAACGGCTGGTCGATGATGTTGACCCGGGTGCCGCTGGGAACGCGCTCGTAGAGCGATTCGATATCCTCGGGGAACATGCGGATGCAGCCGCGACTCACACGCATGCCGACCCCCTCGGGCTTGTTGGTACCGTGGATCAGATAGCTGGGGATGCCCAGCAGGATGGCGTGGCGGCCCAGCGGATTGTCGGGGCCAGCAGGGACCACCGACGGCGCCGGCTCGCCACGGGCGGCGGCCTCACGGCGCATCGAGGCGGGCGGTGACCACGCCGGGTCCTTGACCTTGATGGTGGTCTTGGTCACCCCGACCGGCGTGGAGAACTCCTCGCGGCCCACGCTGATCGGGTAGGTCTCCACCACGCCGGGCTCCGAGAAGTAGTAGAGGCGCAGTTCTGAAAGGTTGATCACGATGCCATCCCGCTTGGTATCGGGCAGCACCCGGCGAGCCGGAATGGTGACCTCGGTATCGGCGAAGGGAGCCCAGATACTGACATCCGGATTGGCCATCCGGATCTCTTCGTAGCCGACGTTGTGCTCGCGGGCGATGTCGATAAGGGTGTCTCCCTCCTCGACGGTGACCGTATAGCTTTCGCCTATCACGCTGCCTTCCTCGGGCAACGCGTAATGGCCACGCGGCAGCTCATGGACATCTTCATAGGCAGGAGTGGCAGCCTGCGCACCGGAGGCGAGCAGGGCACCGAATCCTATTGCCATGGCGCGGCAAAGGCCGCGAGGGGTCAGTGTCAGGATATTCATCAGGGTCGTTCAACTCCGGGAAGCTGTAGGGTCACCGGTTATTCCCTTGACCGGTGCCGGTGGTCGGTGCGATGAGACGTTTCTATAACCCTATAGAGTGCAGGGAAAGTCGGCGGTTCGCCAGTTCTGCTAGGCCTTCGGCCAGCCAGAAGCCACAAGCTACAAGGAGCAAGTTTCAAGGAAACCCTTGGGCCTTCGGCCAGCCACAAGCCACAAGGAGCAAGTTTCAAGGAAAACCTGTTGCTTCCAGCGATGTGAGCAATATCATCCTGGCTTGC
>NZ_WUTT01000001.1:3070828-3266661 GCF_009902005.1 Halomonas alimentaria
GCAGCTTGCAGCTTGCAGCTTGCAGCTTGCAGCTTGCAGCTTGCAGCTTGCAGCTTGCAGCTTGCAGCTTGCAGCTTGCAGCTTGGCCGCTTCAGGCGGCTTGTGCCTTGCGGTTCAGTGTCTCGAGCAGCTGCTCGACGGCCTGGAAGCGCGCCTCCTCGTTGTCCATGGTGGCCTCGAAGCGCAGGGTGTCGGCGCCATCCAGGCGATAACGTCCCGGCTCGCGCTGTATCAGCTCCACCAGGGTCAATGGATCGACACTGGTATGGGCACCGAAGATGACGCGGCCACGCTCGGGGCCCGCTTCGAGGCGGGTGATGCCAAGGCGCTCGGCACGCTGGCGCAGTCGGGTCTGGCGCAGCAGGGTCTTCACCGGACCCGGCAGCAGCCCGAAGCGGTCGATCATCTCCACCTGCAGCTCCTTGAGCTCGGCCTCGTCGGCGGCGCTGCTGATGCGCTTGTACATCACCAGGCGCTGCTGGACATCGTGGAGATAGTCGTCCGGAATCAGGGCCGGAAGGTTGAGGCTGATCTCCACGCCTTCATCCAGCGGCGCCTCGATATTGGGCGTCTTGCCGGCGCGGATGGCCGCCACGGCGCGATCCAGCATCTCCATGTAGAGGCCATAACCGATCGCCTCGATCTGCCCGCTCTGTTCGTCACCGAGCAGCTCGCCGGCACCGCGGATCTCCATGTCATGGCTGGCCAGGGTGAAGCCGGCGCCGAGGTCCTCGGCGGCGCCGATCGCCTCCAGGCGCTTGATCGCGTCACGAGTCATTGCCTTCGGCGGCGGGGTGAGCAGGTAGGCATAGGCCTGGTGGTGGCTGCGCCCGACTCGGCCGCGCAGCTGATGCAGCTGGGCCAGGCCGAACTTGTCGGCACGCTCGATGAGGATGGTGTTGGCGCTGGGCACGTCGATACCGGTCTCGATGATGGTCGAGCACACCAGTACGTTGAAGCGCTTGTGGTAGAAGTCTGACATCACCCGCTCCAGGGCACGTTCGGGCAGCTGACCATGCGCGACCCCGACGCGTGCCTCGGGCACCAGTTCGCGCACCGTCTCGGCGGCGGTCTCGATGGTCTTGACCTCGTTGTGCAGGAAGTAGACCTGCCCGCCACGCAGGATCTCGCGCAGGATCGCCTCCTTGAGCACTGCCTCCTCGCGGCGCTGCACGAACGTCTTCACCGACAGCCGGCGCGCCGGCGGGGTGGCGATGATCGAGAGGTCGCGGATGCCACTCATCGCCATGTTCAGCGTGCGGGGAATCGGCGTGGCGGTCATGGTGAGGATATCGACCTCGGCGCGCAGGCTCTTCAGCCGCTCCTTCTGGGCCACCCCGAAGCGATGCTCCTCGTCGATGATCAGCAGGCCCATCTTCGGCAGCTGCATGGACTTCGACAGTAGCTTGTGGGTGCCAATGACGATATCTGCCTGGCCCTCCTCGATCCGCTTGAGGGAGGCGGCCTGACCCTTGCCTGCTGTGAAGCGTGAGATCAGCTCGATATTGACCGCGGTATCGGCGAAGCGGTCACGGAAGTTCTCGAAGTGCTGACGGGCCAGCAGGGTGGTGGGCACCAGTACCACCACCTGGCGGCCGGAGTGGACCGCCAGGAAGGCGGCGCGCATGGCTACCTCGGTCTTGCCGAAGCCCACGTCGCCGCACACCACCCGGTCCATGGGGCGCGGAGCGCTCATGTCGCCGATCACTGACTCGATGGCGGCGCGCTGGTCGGGGGTCTCCTCGAAGGGGAAGGCGGCGGCGAAGCGCGAGTATTCGGCGTCCGGCGGCGCACAGGCGAACCCCTCGCGGGCCTCACGGCGGGCGTAGATGTCGAGCAACTCGGCGGCGGAGTCGCGGATCTTCTCGGCGGCCTTCTTCCTGGCTTTCTGCCACTGCTCGGAGCCCAGTCGATGCAGGGGGGCGAGCTCATCGTCGGCGCCGGCATAGCGTGAGATCAGGTGCAGGCTTTCTACCGGCACATAGAGCCGGGCGCCGTCGGCATACTCGAGGGTGACGAATTCCGCGGCCTGGCCGCCGGCTTCCAGGGTCTCCAGCCCCCGATAGCGGCCCACGCCGTGGACCTGGTGGACCACCGGGGCGCCGGGGCGCAGCTCGGAGAGGTGACGGACGGCCAGCTCGTCGGCATCGGTGGCCTTCTCGCGGCGCCGGCTCTGGCGCACTATCTCTCCGTAGAGCTCGGACTCGCTGATCACCGCCAGCCCGGGATCGCTCAGCCACAATCCCGCCTCGAGCTCGCCCTCGGTGATGGCGATGGGGTGCTCGGTGACGAGGAAGTCGGCAAAGTCCTCGACATGGGGCAGCGCCAGGCGCAGCGGCGCCAGGGCCTCCTCCAGTGCCTCGCGCCGCCCGCGGGACTCGGCAACGAACAGCACCCGGGTGTCACCCCGAGTCGCCAGGAAGTGTGACAGGGGGGCCAACGGTTCCTTGGCCCGGGCGTTGATGCCCACGTCGGGTGGCGACTGTGTGGCTGGTACCAGGGCGTGACGATGCTCGCTTGCGTCGGTCAGTTCGATCCGTGGGTGGCGCTTGATTGCCGCGAACAGTTCGGCCACCGGCACGAAGGCACGATGGGGTGGCAGCAGCGGCCGGGTGGGGTCGACCCCCAGGTTGTCAAAGCGGCTCTCGATGGACGCCCAGTGATGTTCGGCTGCGGCCAGGCACCCCGGCAGCAGCGCCACCCGGGTGCCTTCGGCGAGATGCTCGAAGAGGGTGGCCGTCTCCTCGAAGAACAGCGGCAGGTACTGCTCGAGGCCGGGGGAGGGGATGCCCTTGAGGGCGTCCACATAGAGCGGGCACTGGCGGGGGTCGACATCGAACAGCGTCTCGAAGCCTTCGCGGAAGCAGGCGATGGCGCTCCGTGACAGGGAATACTCGTGGGCCGGCAACAGCTCGATCCGCTCGACCTTCTCGGCACTTCGCTGGGTGTCGGGGTCGAAGGTGCGCAGGGTGTCGATCTCGTCATCGAACAGGTCGATGCGCAGCGGCGCCTCCACGCCCATCGGGAAGAGATCGATAAGGGCGCCGCGCAGGGCGTATTCGCCGGGCTCGTAGACCGTCTCCACGGCCCGGTAGCCGGCGCGGGAGAGGGCGTCGCGAAAGCCTTCGCGGTCCAGTGTCTGGCCCACCTCCAGGGTGAGCACCCGACCGGCGATGTACTCGACCGGTGCCAGGCGCTGCATCAGGGTGTTGATCGGCACCAGCACGATGCCGTGCTCGCCGTCCTGCAGTCGGCGCAGGGTGCGCAGCCGGGCGGAGACGATGTCCTGATGGGGGGAGAAGCTGTCGTAGGGCAGGGTCTCCCAGTCGGGGAAGGGCAGCACCGGTACCCGGCTGAAGAAGCGCAGCTCGTTTTCCAGGCGCAGGGCCTGGGCAGTATCGGCGGTGATCACCAGCAGCGGGGCATCGCTGGCCAGGTGCGCCAGGGCCAGCGACGCAGCGCTGCCCTGGGGCATCTGCCAGTAGAGCGTCTCGCGCAGCCCCTGCGGGCGCGGTGGGTCGAGCGGAGAGAATGTCGGCATGGTCTCGTATTGGGCTGTCGACGGGCGCGGCCCGACGGATCCTGTGTGGCTCCTCGCGGTGGACCATCATACCAGCCCGTCGGATTCTTGTAGTCAAACGCCCGTTCCTGTAATCCACCTACAGCGGGTGCGACCAACCAGCGATTGCCGCCGCACCCCGGCCCCGGGATAATGACCGGGAACCCTTTGATCCCACCAGTGAGGCCTCACGTGAGTCAGCAACCCTCCGATACCGTCTTCCAGGAATGGCACGACAACCAGGCGCTTGCCGAGCAGATGATCCCGATGATCGGTAGCCTCTACCGTCACAACAACGTGGTCACCACCCTCTACGGGCGCTCGCTGTTCAATCGCAGCGTGATCCGCATCCTGAAGGACCATCGCTTCGTGCGGAAGGTAGAGGGAACCGAACTCTCCGTGCAGGATACCTATCCGCTGGTCAAGGCGATGACCGAGCTCAACCTGGGGCCGGCCCACGTCGATGTGGGCAAGCTGGGCGTAGCCTTCAAGAAGCGCGGTGGCGGCGATGCGCTGGCCTTCCTGCGCGAGGAGCTCGCCGAGATCGTCGACGCTCACGACCCCGATGGCAGTAACGGCGAGCCCAAGGACGTGGTCCTCTACGGCTTCGGCCGCATCGGTCGCATCCTTGCCCGGGTGCTGGTGGAGAAGGCCGGTGGCGGCAACCTGCTGCGCCTGCGCGCCATCGTGGTGCGCGGCCGCGGTGATATCGCCAAGGATCTCGAGAAGCGGGCAAGCCTCTTGCGCCGCGACTCCGTGCACGGCCCCTTCGACGGCACCATCAGCGTCGATGCCGAGGCGCGCACCATCACCGCCAACGGTAACGTCATCCAGGTGATCTACGCCGACTCCCCGGCTGAAGTCGACTACACCACCTATGGCATCAACAACGCCGTGGTGGTCGACAACACTGGCATCTGGCGCGACGAGGCCGGCCTCGGCCAGCACCTGCAGTGCAAGGGGGTGGCCAAGGCGCTGCTTACCGCACCGGGCAAGGGAGATATCAAGAACATCGTCTACGGCATCAACCATGATGACCTGAGCGATGATGACCGCATCATCTCCGCGGCCTCCTGCACCACCAATGCCATCGTCCCGGTACTCAAGGTGCTCAACGACGAGTTCGGCGTCGAGCATGGCCACGTCGAGACGGTGCACAGCTACACCAACGACCAGAACCTGATCGACAACTACCACAAGGGCGATCGTCGCGGACGCAGCGCCCCGCTCAACATGGTGTTGACCGAGACCGGTGCCGCCAAGGCCGTCGCCAAGGCGCTGCCGGAGTTTGCCGGCAAGCTGACCGGCAACGCCATCCGCGTACCGACGCCCAATGTCTCCATGGCGATCCTCAACCTGCGCCTGGAGAAGGAGACCGACGCCGCGGCGTTGAATGACTTCCTGCGTCACATGTCGCTGGACTCCCCGTTCCAGAAGCAGATCGACTATGTCGACTCCCCGGAGGTGGTCTCCACCGACTTCGTGGGTAACCGCCATGCCGGCATCGTCGATGCCAAGGCAACCATCGCCAACGGCAAGAATGCCGTGCTCTACGTCTGGTACGACAACGAGTTCGGCTACAGCTGCCAGGTGATCCGCATCCTGCAGCACATGTCCAACGTCAGCTTCCTCAAGCTGCCGCGCGCCAGCGCTTAAGGCCTGCGGCCAGCCTCAAGGAGCAAGCCACAAGGAAACCCCTTGGGCTTGCTCCTTTCTTTTATGCGTCATACTGACTTGCAGCTTGCAGCTTGCAGCTTGCAGCTTGCAGCTTGCAGCTTGCAGCTTGCAGCTTTGAAGCCCCCCCTGCGACAATCTTACCCTTGCTACAGGTCACCTCTTGCGACCTTCGCTCAGGTGGTCATCCCCTTGCCTTCTCTTTATAATACGGTGGATTTTTCGGGGTGGGCCGGGCGTGCCTCGTGGCCCTTTCCTTTTTTTCCGATCCATCAACTGGGCGAGACTATGATCGAAGTCAAGAAAGGCCTGGATCTCCCCATCACGGGAGTGCCCGAGCAGCGTATCGAGGATGCGCGGCCGGTGCGCCACGTGGCGGTCCTGGGCACCGACTACGTCGGCATGAAGCCGACCATGGAGGTCAAGGAGGGAGATACCGTCAAGCTTGGCCAACTGCTCTTCACCGACAAGAAGATCGATGGCGTGCGCTTCACGGCGCCGGCCGCCGGCGAGGTGGTGGCGATCAACCGCGGGGAGAAGCGTCGTCTTCTCTCGGTGGTGATCCAGGTCGCCGAAACCGAGGAAGCCGTCGAGTTTACCGCCCACGGCCGCGACAAGCTGGCCGGACTCGAGCGCCAGGTGGTGGTCGACCAGTTGGTCGAATCGGGCCTGTGGACCGCCCTGCGTACCCGTCCCTATTCGCGCACCCCGGCCATCGACAGCGTGCCTGCCGATATCTTCGTCACTGCCATCGATACCCACCCGCTGGCCGCTGATCCCGCCAAGGTGATCAACGAGCAGACCCAGGCCTTCGAGGATGGTCTCAAGGTGCTGACCCGTCTCACCGAGGGCAAGGTCTACCTTTGCAGCGGTCCCGACAGCAGCATTCCCGGCGGCAACATCGACGGCGTGCAGGCCCAGACCTTCGCCGGACCGCACCCGGCAGGCCTGGTGGGTACTCATATCCATCACCTCTCGCCCGTCGCCTTGCACAAGCGCGTCTGGCACATCGGCTACCAGGACGTCATTGCCTTCGGCAAGCTGTTCGCCGAAGGTCGGCTGGACGTCAGCCGGGTGCTGGCCGTGGGTGGGCCCCGCGCCGAGAAGCCGCGCCTGCTGCGTACCCGGCTGGGTGCCAGCACCGAGGAGCTGCTCGCCGGTGAGGTGGTCGAGCCCGATGATACCCGCGTGATCTCCGGCTCGGTCTTTTCCGGCTTTACCTGCGAGGGCAGCCTGCGCTACCTGGGCCGCTTCCATAATCAGGTCAGCCTGCTCGAGGAGGGCAACAAGCGTGCCTTCATGGGCTGGCTCTCCGCGGGCAAGAACCGCCACTCGGTGCTTGGCATCTATCTCTCCAGGCTGACCGGCCTCAAGGACTACGCCCCAACCACCTCGACCAACGGCTCCGAGCGCGCCATGGTGCCGGTGGGTGCCTACGAGCAGGTGATGCCCCTGGACATCCTGCCCACACAGCTGCTGCGCTCGCTGATCGTCGGTGATATCGAGACCGCCATGCAGCTCGGGTGTCTGGAGCTGGACGAGGAGGACCTCGCGCTGTGCACCTACGTGTGCCCCGGCAAGTACGAGTACGGTCCCATCCTGCGTGACAACCTCACCACGATCGAGAAAGAGGCCTGATGATGGGTATTCGACAGACACTCGACAATCTCGAGCCGCACTTCCACAAGGGCGGCAAGTACGAGAAGTTCTACCCGCTCTATGAAGCGGTGGACACGATCTTCTATGCGCCCCCGGATGTCGCCAAGACTACCGCCCACGTGCGTGACGGCGTCGACCTCAAGCGCATCATGATCACCGTCTGGCTGTGCACCTTCCCGGCGATGTTCTTCGGCATGTGGAATGCCGGCTGGCAGGCCAACGCGGCTATCGCCGAGGGGTACGGCTCCATGGCCGGCTGGCGCGAAGCGATCATGATGCTGCTGGCTTCCGGCCACAACCCGGACAGCCTCTGGGCCAACTTCGTGCTCGGCGCCACCTACTTCCTGCCCATCTACCTGGTGACCTTCGTGGTCGGTGGCTTCTGGGAAGTGCTGTTCGCCATCAAGCGTGGCCATGAGGTCAACGAGGGCTTCTTCGTTACCTCGGTCCTCTACGCGCTGATCCTGCCTGCGACCATCCCGCTGTGGCAGGTGGCACTGGGCATTACCTTCGGTGTGGTGATCGGCAAGGAGATCTTCGGTGGTACCGGCAAGAACTTCCTCAACCCGGCCCTGACCGGCCGTGCCTTCCTCTACTTCGCCTACCCGGCACAGATCTCGGGTGACGCGGTATGGGTGGCGGCCGACGGCTTCACGGGTGCCACCGCGCTCTCCATCGCCTTCCAGGACGGTATGGCCGCCCTGACCGAGCAGTTCAGCTGGTGGGATGCCTTCCTCGGCTTCATCCCGGGCTCCGTGGGCGAGACATCGACCCTGGCGATACTGATCGGCGCCGCGGTGCTGCTGTGGACCGGCATCGCCTCCTGGCGAATCATGCTCGGTGTCTTCCTCGGCATGGTGGCCACCAGCGCGTTGTTCAACCTGATCGGCTCCGACAGCAACCCGATGTTCGCCATGTCCTGGTACTGGCATCTGGTGCTGGGCGGCTTCGCCTTCGGCATGGTGTTCATGGCCACCGATCCGGTCTCCGCCTCCATGACCAACCAGGGCCGGCTGATCTTCGGCGCCCTGATCGGTGTCATGACCGTGCTGATCCGCGTCGTGAACCCCGCCTTCCCCGAGGGCATCATGCTGGCGATCCTCTTCGCCAACCTGTTCGCGCCGCTCATCGACCATATCTTTGTTCAGGCCAACATCAAGCGCCGACTCAAGCGCACCGGTGTGCCGGCCGAGGAGACAGCCTGATGGCACAGAGCAACAACTCCATCAAGAAGATCCTGACGGTGGCGTTCGCACTCTGCATCGTGTGTTCGGTCATCGTCTCTACCGCCGCGGTGGCACTGCGCTCGAAGCAGCAGTTCAACCAGGAGCTGGATCGCAAGACCAACATCCTCAACGTCGCCGACCTCTATGAGTCCGGCATGGACGTGAACGAGACCTTCGAGTCCAGCATCACCCCGCGGGTGGTCAACCTGGAGACCGGCGAATACTCGGAAGAGCATGACCCGGCCACCTATAACGCCTTTGAGGCGCGCCGTGACCCGGCCGCTTCCCGGACCCTCTCGGGCGAGCAGGACCCGGCCGGGCTGACCCGTGTCGAGACCTACTCCACCGTCTACCTGGTGGGCGATCCGGATGATCCCGAGCAGATCATCCTGCCGATTCGTGGCCAGGGCCTGTGGGGCCTGATGCGTGGCTTCCTCGCGGTGGAGGGTGACGGCAATACCATCGTCGGCATCACCTACTACGAGCACGCCGAGACCCCCGGGCTGGGTGGCGAGGTCAACAACCCGCGCTGGCAGGCACAGTGGGCTGGCAAGGAGATCTTCGGCAGCGAGGATGCACTCGCTCCGGCGATCCACCTGACCAAGGGCGGCGCCAGCGGCGAAAACGAGGTGGATGCCCTCTCCGGCGCGACCCTGACCAGCAATGGCGTCACCAACATGCTGCAGTTCTGGCTGAGCCCGGAAGGCTTCGGTGACTACCTGGCCAAGTTCCGCACCGGCGTGAGCCAGGACGAGGCCCAGGGTGCCGACGTCGAACTCGAAGCGGAAGGAGCCTGATCATGGCGGATGCAACTCCGAAAGGCGTCCTGACGACGCCGCTGTTCAAGAACAACCCCATCGCGCTGCAGGTGCTGGGCATCTGCTCGGCCCTGGCGGTGACGACCAGCATGAGCGTGTCGCTGGTCATGTCCCTCGCGGTGATCTTCGTGACGGCCTTCTCGAACCTGTTCGTGTCGCTGATCCGTCACCATATTCCGTCTTCCATCCGTATCATCGTGCAGATGACCATCATCGCCTCGCTGGTCATCGTGGTGGACCAGATCCTCAAGGCCTATGCCTACGAGATGTCCAAGCAGCTCTCGGTATTCGTCGGCCTGATCATCACCAACTGTATCGTGATGGGGCGTGCCGAAGGCTTCGCCATGCAGAACAGCCCGAAGCTCTCCTTCCTGGACGGCATCGGCAACGGCCTGGGCTACGGCTTTATCCTGATGACCGTGGGCTTCTTCCGGGAACTGTTCGGCTCCGGCAGCGTGTTCGGCTTCACCGTGCTGGAGACCGTCCAGAACGGTGGTTGGTACGTGCCCAACGGCCTGCTGCTGCTGCCGCCCTCGGCGTTCTTCATCATCGGCCTGATCATCTGGGTGCTGCGCAGCCTCAACCCGGAGCAGGTCGAGGAGAACGAATTCAAGATAAAGGCCAATTCCGAACCGAAGGAGGCCGTGTAACATGGAACACTATATTAGCCTTTTCGTTGCCTCGGTCTTCGTCGAGAACCTGGCCCTGGCATTCTTCCTCGGCATGTGTACCTTCATCGCCGTGTCCAAGAAGGTCTCCGCGGCCTTCGGCCTGGGCATCGCGGTCATCGTGGTGCTCTCCATCTCCGTGCCGGTCAACAACCTCGTCTACAGCTTCCTGCTGGCGGAGGGGGCGCTCTCCTGGACTGGTATCAGCGGTGCCGAGAATATCGACCTCTCCTTCCTGGGCCTGCTCAGCTACATCGGCGTCATCGCCGCCCTGGTGCAGATCCTGGAGATGTTCCTCGACAAGTACGTGCCGGCGCTCTACAACGCCCTGGGCGTGTTCCTGCCGCTGATCACCGTGAACTGCGCCATCCTGGGTGGCGTGCTGTTCATGGTCGAGCGTAACTACAACTTCGGCGAATCGGTGGTTTATGGTTTCGGCTCCGGCGTTGGCTGGGCACTGGCCATCACCGCCCTGGCCGGTATCCGCGAGAAGCTCAAGTACAGCGACGTTCCCGGCTCCCTGCAGGGCCTGGGCATCACCTTCATCACGGTGGGCCTGATGTCGCTGGGCTTCATGTCCTTCTCCGGCATCCAGCTCTGAAGCAGGTCGTCCTTGCCCGGCGCCGCGGCGCCGGGTGCCAGGCAACGCAAGCAATAGGAAACCGACATGGTTGATACATCACTTATCTTGCTCGGTGTGGTCATGTTCACCGTGGTCGTGATCGGCCTGGTGCTGATCATCCTGGCCGCCCGCAGCAGGCTGGTCAGCACCGGTGACGTGCAGATCGAGGTCAACGGTGATCCCGAAAACACCATCACCACCCAGGCCGGGGGCAAGCTGCTCAACACCCTGGCCGCCAACGGCATCTTTCTCTCCTCCGCCTGCGGCGGCGGTGGCTCCTGTGCGCAGTGCAAGTGTCGTGTGGAGGAGGGCGGCGGTGCCATCCTGCCCACCGAGGAGTCCCACTTCACCATGCGCGAGAAGAAGGAGGGCTGGCGTCTCTCCTGCCAGGTGCCGGTGAAGCAGGACATGAAGATCGAGGTCCCCGAGGAGGTCTTCGGCGTCAAGAAGTGGGAATGCGAGGTCATCGAGAACCCCAACGTCGCCACCTTCATCAAGGAGCTCAACCTCAAGCTGCCCGAGGGTGAGGAAGTCGCCTTCCGCGCCGGTGGTTATGTGCAGCTGGTGGCGCCGCCCTACGACATCGCCTTCAAGGATTTCGACATCGAGGAGGAGTACCGGGGCGATTGGGAGAAGTTCGGCCTGTTCAACATCTCCCACAAGAACAACGAGGAGGTCATCCGCGCCTACTCCATGGCGAACTACCCGGAAGAGAAGGGCATCCTCAAGTTCAACATCCGTATCGCCACTCCGCCGCCCAACACCGATCACCCCCCGGGCCTGATGTCCACCTACGTCTTCAGTCTGAAGCCGGGTGACAAGGTCACCGTGATGGGGCCCTTCGGCGAATTCTTCGCCAAGGACACCGATGCCGAGATGGTCTTCGTCGGTGGTGGTGCCGGCATGGCGCCGATGCGCAGCCACATCTTCGACCAGCTCAAGCGCCTCAACTCCAAACGCAAGATCTCCTTCTGGTACGGTGCGCGCTCCTGGCGCGAGACCTTCTACAACGAGGAGTATGACAAGCTGGCCGAGGAGCACGACAACTTCGAGTGGCACCTGGCGCTGTCCGACCCGCAGCCCGAGGACAACTGGGAAGGCCCCACTGGCTTCATCCACAACGTCCTCTACGAGAACTACCTCAAGGACCACCCGGCCCCCGAGGACTGCGAGTACTACATGTGCGGGCCGCCCATGATGAACGCCTCCGTGATCAAGCTGCTGCTCGATCTCGGGGTGGAGCCCGAGAACATCCTACTGGACGACTTCGGCGGATGATCCCACTCGCCGTCAGGCGGCAACGGGGGCCGGCCAAGAGGCCGGCCCCCGCTGTATGGGGCATATCGGTCGTATCGCTCGGCCACCTCCCGGAACGCGCGGCGCCATACATTGTCCCTAGTAAAGTTAATTGGCTCTAGGGCATAGAAAGAGACGAATCCGGGAATTCGCCCCGCACATCCGGGGCACCCACCCAAGGAGAGATCCTGATGACTATCTGGCTTATCGCCTTCGCCTTCATGCTGCTGATCATGGCCGCCATGGCCGTCGGCGTGATCATGGGTCGCAAGCCCATCGCCGGCTCCTGCGGCGGCCTCAACCAGCTCGGCCTCAAGGATGGCTGCGAGATCTGTGGCGGCAAGGACGAGGTGTGCGAGGAGGAGAATCGCAAGGCCGGCAGTGCCCGTCGCCGCAGCGACGAGAGCCGCGGCGCCGACCTGGGGTATGACGCCAGCCGTCGCTGATCATGTAGGCCGTCTTGCCCAGTTGCTTGGCCCCCGGTTGCGAAAGCCACCGGGGGCCTTCTCGTCTGAAGGCTACGGGTTGCGATCGTCCCGCAGCTCGTGAGCGAAGCAGGGCGGTGAGGCGGGTTCCGTATCCGCCGCATCCTCCTCGCGCAGGGCGAAGAGCAGCCACTCCTTAAGTATCGGCAGGGGCGAGGCATCGAGATCGCGCTCGGCGGTCAGCAGCGTAAGTCCCCCACGCTGACGGACCTGGCGCATCAGCGGGAGCAGACGCTCGGGGTGGTCGCGTAGTTCGCCGCGATAGCGGACAGCGAACACGGTCGGGCTAATCTCTGCCTGCTGGTACTGGCGCCGCAGCGCCGGGCTAGGTGAGGCATCGCGATACCAGTCGTCAAGCGAAAGCGCTTCCCGGGAACGCCCTCGGGGCCAGAGTCGATCCACCAACACCCGTGCACCATCATGGGGCTCGGCGGGCTGGGCGATGCCCTTGATCTCGATGTGATAGCTCATGCACTCCTCCTCGCTTCCTCACCCCTCACTTCTCACCCCTCACTCCTTACGAACCCGCTCCAGCGCCTCGCGGCTGCGTTCCTGCCAGCGCCCGGGCAGCGCCGCGGCGCGCTCGAGAGCCTCCAGGGCCTCGGCTCTGTGTTCCGCCGATTCGAGGGCGAGACCCAGGTTGAGCCAGGCCGGGGCGAGGCTGGCATCCGCCGCTACCGCATCCCGGAAGGCGCTAATGGCGCCCTCGAGATCCGCGGCGGTGTGGCGCGCGTTACCCAGTGCGAAGTGTGCCATGGCGTGGTCGGGGAAACGGCTTGAGAGTGCCTCCCAGGCGGGCAGCGCCGCCTCGGCCCCGCGGACTCCCTCGAAGTCGCCGATGGCCTGCAGGGCGGCCTGGGGGGAGATGGTGGCCGGTAGTTCCCCCGGTGACAGCGCCACGAAGGCCCAGCGGTCGCTGCGCGCCCAGGTGGCGTCGAAGGGGCGGAAGGACTCCACCCGCTGGGCCTCCATGCCGCTATGCAGGATCATCTCCCGGGCCTCCAGGTCGTAGCCGATGGCCACGGCATAGTGCCACACGGGCCAGGCGGGCAGTGACAGGTTCTGCATCACCACCACCGGGTGGCCGGCATCGATCTCGGTCAACAGGGCATCGAGGCGGCCTTCGATCACGAAGGGGATCCGCCCTTGACGGCGCACCGTGGCCAGCATCTCGGGCTGTACGCTGCCTTCGCGACCGGGGGTGAAGACCTGGGGAATCAGGCTGTCGACGTCGGTCTCGACACCGTCGTGCTGCAGCGCCATGGCAAGGGAGGCCGGCCCGCACTGGTAGTCGCGCTGGCCATGGAAGGGGACATCATCGAGCAGCACCCGGGGTGCCACGGCCGCTCGGGTGGTGTCATCGAGGCGGGGTGCCGAGGCACAGCCGGCGAGCATCAGCAGCATCAGCAGCATCAGCACCAACGCAAGAACGCCCGCTGGGCGGGCGTTCCTGTCGCTGGTCGGCTGCCGTTCAAGGCAGTCGATCATGCTGGCACCCATTCAGCGAGTGAAGGGGAAGACGTTGGTCAGGCCGAGGATATCGGTCACCAGCAGGATCACGAAGACGGCGAACAGTGCGCCGACCACGCTGGCACCGGCGGGCATCTGGTCGAGACGCTCGGCCATCTGGGCGGCTTCGGCGTCGGAGAGGGCGGCGACACGGGCCTCGACTTCGGCGGGGTCCACACCCTGGGCGACCAGCTGGTCGCGAACGTCATCCCGTGCGAGTACGGCGTGAATCCGCTCGCGATCGGACTGGGCGCGCTCGGCGGAGAGGGCGTCCTGGGTGGTGATCATGCCGCCGGCGGGTGCGGGGGCGGCGGCGACCGGCAGGCTGCCCAGCACCAGGGCGGCGATCAGCAGCGGGCTGAGGAAACGGCAGATCTTCTTCATCATGTCGGTGTTCCTTCTTCTTCGAGTGGGCTTCCGGCTCCAGGATGATCCACGCGTCGCGTCCGGCGAGTGTGTGGCGTCACGATGATGCTTGCCCAGTATAGGACGAAATGGCGTTCGATTTCATACCCTTGCCCGTCAACGAATGGGAACTCAGCCGATTCGGTAGGAGGAGGGCAGTTCGGCGAGCAGGCCGCGGCCGCCGGCGAGGGTCAGCGCCAGGTCGTGGAGGCCGTCCTGTAGCGGCAGGGCGGCGGCACCCTTGATGGAGAGGTCCAGGCGCTGGGCGAACAGCAGCAGCTTGTGCAGGCGCTTCACCGGTAGGCGACCGAGGGCCTGCTGGTAGGCGGGGCGGCGTTTCTCGAAGATGCTGGGTTTCTGGGCCTTGCAGGCGTGGTCGAAGCTCTGGCCCTGGTCGAGATGCTGATGCAGCGAGAGCAGGGTGCGCAGCTCCCGAGTCAGGGCCCACAGCACGATGGGGGGCTCCACGCCTTCGCCGGCGAGGCCGGCCATGATGCGAGCGACCCGAGAGCGTTCGCCCTTGAGGCAGGCATCCACCAGGGTGAAGACGTCGAAGCGGGCGCTGTCCTCCACGCCGCCGGCGACATCCCGCGGCCCGACCCGGCTGCCCTGGGGTAGCAGCAGGGCAAGCTTCTGCAGCTCCTGGTCGGCGGCCAGCAGGTTGCCTTCGGTGCGTTCACCCAGCAGGCGTGCGGCGTCCAGGTCGAGGTTGAGGCCGTGGCGAGTGGCGCGGTCGCGCAGCCAGAACCCCAGCCGCGAGACGTCCACCGGCCACACCTGCACGAAGAGTCCCGCCTTGTCGAGGGCCTGGAACCAGGCGCTCTTCTGCTGGCGGAAGTCGAGCTTGCCCATGGCCAAAAGCAGTACGTTGTCGCTGCCCTTCATCTCCTCGGCGTAGGCCCTGAGGGCCTTGGCGCCCTCCTGGCCCAGGTTGCTGCCGGACAGGCGCAGCTCGATCAGCTTGGCACTGGTGAACAGCGACAGGCTGGCCGACGCCTCGTGCAGGCGCCCCCAGGCGAAATTGCCCTCCACGTGCAGGATCTCGCGCTCCTCGATGCCGCGCTCGCGGGCAGCGGCGCGCACGGCGTCGCAGGCTTCCATATGCTGCAACGGTTCTTCGCCGGCGACGATCACCACCGGTGGCAGCTTCTTCGCCAGGGCATCGGCCAGTTTATCTGGGAAGACTTTCAACGAGTGTATCCTTTGCCAACGGGGCTGATCCGGGGACAGGTCTGCGAGGAGGCGCTGTGAACCCCTCCCTGGGCGCTACCGATGCCATCCCTGGCATAGGACCTCCTCTCCGACCTGTCCCCGGCGCCCCTCTCCCGGTATCTCAAGCTTTGGAATCTATAGTGAGCGCAGCTGCTCGATCAGCTGGCGCACGGCTTCCTCGAGCAGCGCCTCCCGAGCCTCGTCGCGGCGCTGCTCGCGGCCCAGCAGGTCGCCATCATCCACGCTGTAGCCGCGGCTGACCTCGAGGCGCTGCTGGTCGAGCAGATAGGCACCATCGGCGCGCTGCACCGAGAAGGGGGCGGCGAGGTGCATCTCCTCGTCGCGGGGGCCGGAGTCCAGCACGCTCAGGCGGCGCTGGCGGAACTCGGGTTGGCCCAGATTGAGAATCAGCCCGGCGCCGTCATGCACCCGGGTTCCGGCAGCCGTCAGGCGCCGTTCGGCGAGCCGCGCCAGGTCGCTGTCGGGCCCCACCAGGGCGAGCTCGCTCAGCGGTGCCGAGGGGGTATCGAGGCCGCGCAGGCGAAAGCCGCAGCCGGCGAGGGCCAGGCCGGCACCGCCGACGAGGCCCAGGGTAAGGAAGGTGCGTCGCTGCATGGGTCGCTCCCTGTGTCGTGGCGGGGTCAGCCCACCACGATATTGACCAGCTTGCCCGGCACCACGATCACCTTGCGCACCGCCTTGCCCTCGGTGTGGCGCTGGACGTTCTCGGCGGCGAAGGCCTCGGCCTCGGCCGCAGCCTTGTCGGCATCGGCAGGTACCTCGATGCGTGCCCGCAGCTTGCCGTTGACTTGTACCACCAGCTCGATGGTGTCGCGGGTCAGGGCACTCTCGTCGACCTCCGGCCAGCTGGCGTCGATCGCCGGTTCCGCGTGCCCCAGCGCCGACCACAGCGCATGGCAGGCATGCGGTGTGATGGGGGCGAGCAGCAGTACGCAGGCCTCCACCGCCTCGCGTGCCACGGCGAGGTCCAGGGGAGAGGGAGTGGCGCTCTGCTTGTGGAATTGCCCGATGGCGTTGGTCAGCTCCATCACCGCGGCGATGGCGGTATTGAAGGTGGTGCGCCGGCCGATGTCGTCGCCGGCCTTCTTGATGGTCTCGTGGGTCTTGCGGCGCAGTTCGCGCTGGGCGTCGTCGAGGGCATCGACCTCGAGCCGGCCGGGCTCGCCCGCCTCGAGGTGCTCGTTTACCAGGCGCCACAGGCGCTTGAGGAAGCGGTGAGCGCCCTCGACGCCGGCGTCGGACCACTCCAGTGACTGCTCCGGCGGGGCGGCGAACATCATGAACAGGCGCACGGTGTCGGCGCCGAAGCGGTCGATCATCGACTGCGGGTCGACGCCGTTGTTCTTCGACTTGGACATCTTCTCGATGCCGCCCATCTCCACCGGCTGGCCATCCTCGATGAGCACGGCGCTCACCGGCCGCCCCTTGTCGTCGCGCTTGACCTCGACGTCGGCGGGGTTGAACCACTGCTTGGCGCCGTTGGGCGCCTCCCGGTAGAAGGTCTCGGCGATCACCATGCCTTGGGTAAGCAGGCGCTGGAAGGGCTCATCGACGTTGACCAGGCCCAGGTCGCGCATCAGCTTGGTGAAGAAGCGTGCGTAGAGCAAGTGCAGGATGGCGTGCTCGATGCCGCCGATATAGAGGTCCACCGGCAGCCAGTAGTCGGCGCGCTCGTCGAGCATCGCCTCCTGGTTGTCGGCGCAGCAGAAGCGGGCGAAGTACCAGGACGACTCCATGAAGGTGTCGAAGGTGTCGGTCTCGCGCACCCAGCCGTCGCCCAGTTCGGAGAACTCCGGCATGCGCTTGAGCGGCGAGCCGGTGGCATCCACGGTGACCTCCATGGGCAGGGCCACTGGCAGTTCCTCATCGGAGAGCGGTGCGGTCTGCCCCTCGGGGCCATACTTCACCGGGATCGGGGCTCCCCAGTAGCGCTGGCGAGCCACGCCCCAGTCGCGCAGGCGGTAGTTGGTCTTGACCTCGCCGCGGCCGAGCTCGGCGAGCCGGGTGGCGATGGCATCGAAGGCCGCCTCGAAGTCCAGGCCGTCGAACTCGCCGGAGTTGATCAGGTTGCCGTGCTCGTCATGGGCGCCCGCGGAGAGATCCGGGACCTGGCCGTTGCCATCGGCGATCACCGGTTCGATGGGGATGCCGTACCTGGTGGCGAACTCCCAGTCGCGCTGGTCGTGGGCGGGCACCGCCATCACCGCACCGGTACCGAACTCCATCAGCACGAAGTTGGCCACATACACCGGCACCTCGCGGCCACTGAGCGGGTGCACCGCCACATGACCGGTGGGCATGCCCTTCTTCTCGCGGGTGGCCAGTTCGGCCTCGGAGGTGCCGCCCTGGGCGCACTCCTCGCGGAAGGCAGAAAGCGCCGAGTTGCTCTCCGCGGCCTGTTTCGCCAGCGGGTGGTCCGCGGCCACGGCTACATAGGTGACCCCCATCAGGGTGTCGGGGCGGGTGGTGTAGACCGAGAGGGGCTCGCAGGCACTCCCGTCAGCGGCCTTGATATCAAAGCTGAGTTCCACGCCGCGGGACTTGCCGATCCAGTTGCGCTGCATGGTCTTGACCTGCTCGGGCCACTCGATGCGGTCGAGATCGGCGAGCAGCTCCTCGGCGTAGTCGGTGATGCGCAGGAACCACAGCGGGATCTCCTTGCGCTCCACCAGGGCGCCGGAGCGCCAGCCGCGCCCGTCGATCACCTGCTCGTTGGCCAACACGGTCTGGTCCACGGGGTCCCAGTTGACCGTGGACATCTTCTTGTAGACCAGCCCCTTCTCCACCAGCTTGGCGAAGAACCACTGCTCCCAGCGATAGTAGTCCAGGTCGCAAGTGGCGAATTCGCGGCTCCAGTCATAGGCAAAGCCCAGTGCCTTGAGCTGGTTGCGCATGTAGTCGATGTTGGCGTAGGTCCATTCGGCGGGCGGTACCTGGTTCTGGATCGCCGCATTCTCCGCCGGCATGCCGAAGGCGTCCCAGCCCATGGGCTGCAGCACGTTCCTGCCCTGCATGCGCTGGTAGCGGGAGACCACGTCACCGATGGTGTAGTTGCGCACATGCCCCATGTGCAGCTTGCCGCTGGGGTAGGGGAACATCGACAGGCAGTAGAACTTCTCGCGGCTGGCATCCTCCACCGCCTTGAAGCACTGGTTCTTGTCCCAGAACTGCTGGGCGTCGCGTTCGATCTCTTGGGGCTTGTACTGTGCGTCCATCGCTGTCAACGGGTACCTTGGCTGTCGGTTCGGCGCGCCGGAGGCGCACGCTCGAATGGCTTGTCCGGCGTCATGTTCCCTGTGCATGCTGGCGACAAGGCGTTGAACTGACGGCGGGAAGTCGTCTAAATGGTAGGCAGAGGATACCCCAGCACGGCCTTGCCCGGCTATGGCCGGCAGATGCGCCCTATCCGCACACGAGGAGAGCAACATGAGTGAGACAGACCCCAAGGATCCCCAGGAGCATCGCCTGCGGGACGGCTATGAGCGCATGCTGGACCGCCTTCGCGAGGGTGCCCATGAGCTGACCTGGGAGAACCTGCAGAAGGAGCTGGACGACGCCGTGGAGTTCGAGTCCGAGCTCGAGGAGTTCACCAGGGATGAGCTTGCCCTGCTGCGCGCCTGGGTGGAGCGTGACCTCAAGGACATGCGGCGTTACCTGAGCGCCGGTGGTGAGGGCGTGGCCGCCTGGCTGGGCATCGATCTTTCGGCGCTGTCGCGCAAGGTCAGCGAGTCGCTGCTCTCCATCGCCGACCGCAGCGTGGTGGAGCGGGAGCGCTTCGAGGAAGATCTCGAGGCCGCACGCGCCGACTACTGTGAGGGCGAGATGGCGGTGCCCGGCCGACTGGCCTGCGTGCACTGTGATGCCGAGGTGGAACTGCCCGAGATGACCCGCATCGAACCCTGCCACCAGTGCGGACATCGCTACTTCCGGCGGGTGTCCCGCTAACGCCGCGGTGGTCCCAAGGGGATGGGCTGTCAGCGTCGGCAGTCCATCCTCATGCAAAAGTCGCTATGTACCTGTCGCAGGGCCGTCTGGGTTAGGCGGCCGAAGTGCTTGGCGACAAGTGATTCGTTCAGCGTGTAGACCTTGCCAGTGCGAACCCAGCTCGGTTTTGGCAGTTGACCTTGCTGCATGTGTGACGGGTCGAGAGCGACGGCTTGGGTATGCTGCTGGCGGGAAGTGATGGCAAGGCATGGGAAGTCGCCTCTCTCGTCCGGCGCGCCTAACAGCACCACGGGCCGTCGTTTATGACTGGTAAGGTCCGTGTAGGGAAACGGGATCAGGACGATATCGCCCGGCTCAAGCGTCATTCCATACCTCGTCTTCGGTGCTGTCCCAGTCGTTCGCGAGGCTGGTCTGCTGAGCCGCCATGAAGTTCTTCTGCTGCTCATTCTCCAGACGCTCGCGCAGGAAGTGCGCGAAGTCGAGGACCTCCTGCTGGCGGTCTTGAGGAAGGAGTCGTAGCTCTTCGATGATCTTCTCGGCAGTATCCATTTGGTATCTCTCCCCAGGCGTCGCAGATACTTTTTTAGTATATCACCTGGTGTGCGGGCCACTTTCCTAGAGCCACGCATCCATCAGCACTATTCCTGCCACTACCAGCGCGGAGAGGGCGGCGGCGTAGCCCAGGTTGTGGCGCATCATGCGTGTGCCGCTGACGCCGTAGCGGCCCTGCAGGGAAAGGTTGATGCCGGAGAGCGGCCCCACTGAGGTGCCTACCGCCCAGGCGGCCAGAGCGATGAAGGCGAACAGTGTCTGGCGGTCGCCCGAAAGCTCCAGCATCGAGGCCAGTACCGAGACGCCGATGATCGGATGCAACCCGACGACGGCGCTGGCCACGATGGCCAGGAAGCTGGCGACGGCCTGGGGGGCGGCGAAGTGCTCGAACAGTTGCCATTCGCTGCCCGTGGCGGCGGTGATGTAGGCCGATAGCCCCTGGGTGAGCAACCCGGCGCAGAGGAACAGCGAGATCTCGCCGCGCATCGCCGGTAGCCGCTCCAGGGCATGGCCACGCACCCGCTGCAGGGTCCAGCGTGGGCCACGGGGCAGGTTGCTGGCCAGCGCCACGCCGGGCAGCAGGAAGGTGATGATGCTGACGATGGAGAGCCACGGGGTCAGTCCGTAGTGGAACAGCATCACCAGGCTCGCCATGGCCACCGGCATCAGCAGGCTCCTTGGCGACAGCGAGTAGCCTGCCACCGTGTCCAGATCGAAGCGTCGTGACAGATCGAGCAGCGACAGGGTGCCGGCGGCCAGCCCGAGGGGCAGGCCGAAGGCGAGGATGGTGGCATAGTTCATCTGCGGCGCCAGGGTCATCACCACACCCATGGAGGCGAAGAAGGGCGACCACAATGCGGCGCTGGAGAGGCCGCGATTGAGGGCCAGCAGCTGCGGCAGGCTCATCTCGCCATGGCGACGCAGGCGGTCGCCGACCATGAACACCGTGGAGAGGTTGAGGATCGCGCCGAGCAGGTGGACCCCGAGCCAGGTGCTGGCAGTACCGCGTCGGCCGGTCAATGCGCTGCCCGGGGGCGGTGCATGCCCCTGGCGGGTGCCGATCAGGCCGATGAAGCTTACCCCGACCAGCATGGCGACCACGTAGCTGTTGCCATCCAGCAGATGTATCCAGGCGATCTCGGCGTCGTGGAACAGTGCCGCGGCAAGCAGCAGCGTTACCCCCAGTCCCGCCAGGATGGTCGCCTGGCGACGATTGCCGCGCTTCAAGTCGGGCCACAACAGGCCCACCGCCAGCCAGAAGGCGACGCTGACCACCGGCAGCGCCACGGGCAGCCCGGCCAGGCGCATGACCTGCAGGACCAGGCCGGCCAGTATCAGGCCTCCGGCGAAGGCATGGCGCAGGGGTGTCGGTGTGGCGTCCGGGGCGGGCAAGGGGTGACCTCCTGATGGGGAAATAAGCAGTCTAACCAACTTCCCCCGGCGCTGCCTTCGCCGCGGGCTCGCGCGCCGCCTCGAGCTGCTCGAGCATGGCCCGGGTCGCGTTGGAGAGCGTCCTGTTGCGGTGCACCAGATAGCCCAGCGGCCGGTAGATCGGCGGCTGCTCGACCTCGAGTTCATGCAGCTCGTCCGCCACCAGCCGCTCGGGCAGCAGGCTCCAGCCGAGGCCGATGGCGGTCATCATCTTCAGGGTCTCCAGGTAGTTAGTGGAGAGCGCCACCGGCAGGTGCAGGCCGGCGGCTTGGAATCGCGCCTCGATCAGGCCGCGGGTGAAGGTCATGGGGCCGGGGAGCACGGCATCGAAGTCGCACAGCTCATCGAGTCCCAGCCGCATCCGGCGTGCCAGCGGGTGGTCGTGGGCACACACGAAGCACAGGCGGTCGATCCACACCGGCACCACCTCCAGCTGGGCGTGCGGATGTGGCGCCAGGGTCACCACGGCGATCTCCAGCGAGCCATCCAGCACCCCCTGGTAGGCTTCCTCGGAGTCGAGGAAGTGCAGGTCGAGGCGCACGTCGGGATGGGCTCGGGTGTAGGCCTTGAGCAGCGGAGGCAGTCGGTGCAGGCCGATATGATGGCTTGTGGCCAGGGTCAGGCTGCCCGCCACGCTGCCTTCGAGGTTGCCCAGCGCCCGGCGGCTGTCATTCACCATCATCAGGATCTCGCGGGCACGGGGCAGCAGCACGCGTCCGGCCTCGGTGAGGGTGACGCGCCGGCCTATGCGGTCGAACAATCGGGCGTCGACCTGGCCCTCGAGCACGGCGATGCGCTTGCTCACCGCTGGCTGGGTCAGATGCAGCTGCTCGGCGGCACGCGAGAAGCTGCTGCACTCTGCCACGGCGAGGAAGGCCTGCAGGCTCTGGGTATCCACGGCGCCTCCGTAATGGATTCCATATGGGAATGCATTACATAAATAACATGAATTGATTTTATGGACGAGGGGCGGGAAACTGCTGCCATAGCGCCAACGCCGAGCCCCGCACGGTGCTTTACGCAGCAGCGGCGCCGGGGGCAGACCGCAAAGGAGGTCCTATGCCAGGGATGGCATCGGTAGCGTACAGGGATGTATTCACAGCGCCTCCTTGGAGGTCTGCCGCCGGGAAAGCCGCGCCGGTGGCGCAACTCCAAGACCGGACATGACAGCAGGGCCCAGAGGCCCGGGAGAACGATATGGCAGGCCAGACACTCTACGACAAGCTGTGGTCGCAGCATCTCGTCAAGGAGCGCGATGACGGCACCGCGCTGATCTACATCGACCGCCAGCTGCTCCACGAGGTGACCTCGCCCCAGGCCTTCGAGGGGCTGCGTCTGGCGGGTCGCAAGCCGTGGCGCATCGATGCCAACCTGGCTACGCCGGACCATAACGTGCCCACCACCCTCAAGGAGCGTGCCGAGGGCAATGCCGGCATCAAGGACCCGGTGTCGCTGATCCAGGTGCAGACCCTGGACGACAACTGCGGCGAGTTCGGCATCGAGGAGTTCAAGATCAACGACCCGCGCCAGGGCATCGTCCACGTGGTGGGCCCTGAGCAGGGCGCCACCCTGCCGGGCATGACCGTGGTCTGCGGTGACTCCCATACCGCCACCCATGGCGCCTTCGGCGCCCTGGCCCATGGTATCGGCACCTCCGAGGTGGAGCACGTGCTGGCGACCCAGTGCCTGCTGGCCCAGAAGATGAAGAACATGCAGGTGCGCGTCGAGGGCCAGCTCGGCACCGGCGTCACCGCCAAGGATGTGGTGCTGGCCATCATCGGCCGCATCGGCACCGCCGGTGGCACCGGCTACGCCATCGAGTTCGCCGGCAGCGCCATCCAGGGCCTCTCCATGGAGGGCCGCATGACGGTGTGCAACATGGCCATCGAGGCCGGTGCCCGGGTCGGCCTGATCGCCGTGGATGACACCACCATCGACTACCTGCGCGACCGCCACTACGCTCCCAGGGGCGAGCAGTGGGAGGCAGCCGTGGCCGACTGGCGCGGCCTGGTCTCGGATGCGGACGCCGAGTTCGACAAGGTGGTGGTGCTGGATGCCGCCGAGATCGAGCCGCAGGTCAGCTGGGGCACCAGCCCCGAGATGGTGACCGGCGTTTCCGGTGAGGTCCCCGATCCCGCCGAGCAGGATGACGACACCGTGCGCAACGGCTATACCCGTGCGCTCCAGTACATGGGGCTCACGCCTCGTCAGAAGATCACCGACATCCGCCTCGACAAGGTGTTCATCGGCTCCTGCACCAACTCGCGCATCGAGGATCTGCGCGAGGCGGCCAAGGTAGCACGCGGCAAGAAGGTCGCCGACTCCATCAAGCTGGCCATGGTAGTGCCGGGCTCCGGCCTGGTGAAGCGCCAGGCCGAGGCCGAGGGGCTCGACAAGGTGTTTATCGAGGCGGGCTTCGAGTGGCGCGAGCCGGGCTGCTCCATGTGCCTGGCCATGAATGCCGACAAACTGGGGGCCGGCGAGCATTGCGCCTCCACCTCCAACCGCAACTTCGAGGGGCGCCAGGGCTATGGCGGTCGCACCCACCTGGTCAGCCCGGCCATGGCTGCCGCCGCCGCTATCGCCGGTCATTTCGTGGATGTGAGGCAGCTTGCCGCCAACGACGACGCCCAGGCGCAGGAGGCCTGAATCATGAAGAAGTTCGAACGTAGCGAAGGTCTCGTCGCCCCTCTCGACCGGGCCAATGTCGACACCGACCTGATCATTCCCAAGCAGTTCCTCAAGTCGATCAAGCGCACCGGCTTCGGCGTCAACCTGTTCGATGAACTGCGCTATCTGGACGAGGGCTACCCGGGTCAGGACTGCTCTCAGCGGCCGATCAACCCCGAATTCGTGCTCAACCAGCCGCGCTACCAGGGTGCCAGCGTGCTGCTGGCACGGCGCAACTTTGGCTGCGGCAGCTCCCGTGAGCACGCCCCCTGGGCGCTGGAGGACTTCGGCTTCCGGGTGGTGATCGCGCCGAGCTTCGCCGACATCTTCTACAACAACGCCTTCAAGAACGGTCTGCTGCTGGTGACCCTGCCCGAGGAGACGGTAGAGCGCCTGTTCCAGGAAGTCGCGGCCAACGAGGGCTACGCCCTGGACGTGGACCTCGAGAATCAGCGCATCACCACGCCCTCCGGCGAGGTCATCGAGTTCGAGGTGGACCCGTTCCGCAAGCACTGTCTGCTCGAGGGACTCGACGACATCGGCATCACCCTGCAGGACGAGGACGCCATCCGTACCTTCGAGGCGAAGCATCGCGCCGCTAGGCCCTGGCTGTTCCGCGACAGCGCCCAGGCCTGACCACATAGATCTGGCTGTCCTTGCCATGGCGAGGGGCGCCGGGGACAAGCCGAAGAGGAGGTCCTACGCCAGGGATGGCGTCGGTAGCGTACAGGGAGGTATTCACAGCGCCTCCTCGAAGGCTTGTCGCCGGGAAAGCCCCGACTGGTGGGGCGGCAATTCAAGGAAGCAAAGATGACACAGAAGATTCTGGTACTGCCGGGCGACGGCATCGGTCCCGAGATCACCGCCCAGGCCAGCCGCATCCTGGCCGCCTGCCAGGCCCGTGGCCTGGATGTTGAGGTCGAGGAGGGGCTGCTGGGTGGCGCCGCCTACGACGTGCACGGTGAGCCGCTGCCCGCCGAGACCCTCGAGAAGGCCAAGGCCGCCCGTGCCATCCTGTTGGGTGCCGTGGGTGGCCCCAAGTGGGACAGGATCGAGGATCTCGCCAAGCGGCCGGAGAAGGGGCTGCTTGGCGTGCGCAAGCAGTTGGGCCTGTTCGGCAATCTGCGCCCGGCCATCACCTACCCGCAACTGGCCGAGGCCTCCAGCCTCAAGCGTGAGCTGGTCGCCGGCCTCGATATCATGATCGTGCGCGAGCTCACCGGCGGTATCTACTTCGGCCAGCCCCGCGGCATCGAGGAGCGTGACGGCGAGCGCGTCGGCTTCAACACCTACGTCTACTCCGAAAGCGAGATCGAACGCATCGGTCGAGTCGCCTTCGAGATGGCCCGGAAGCGCAACAAGAAGCTCTGCAGCGTGGACAAGGCCAACGTCCTCGAGGTCACCATCCTCTGGCGCGAGGTGATGGAGCGGCTGGCGCCGGAGTACCCCGACGTCGAGCTCTCCCATATGTACGTCGACAACGCTGCCATGCAGCTGGTACGCGCCCCCAAGCAGTTCGACGTGGTGGTCACCGGCAACATGTTCGGTGACATCCTCTCCGACGCTGCCGCCATGCTCACTGGCTCCATCGGCATGCTGCCCTCCGCCTCGCTCAACGAGAGCGGGCAGGGCATGTACGAGCCCTGCCACGGCAGCGCCCCGGATATCGCCGGCCAGGGCATCGCCAACCCGCTGGCCACCATCCTCTCGGTGGCGATGATGCTGCGCTACTCCCTGGACGAGCCGGCGCTGGCGGAGCGCATCGAGGCGGCCGTGGGCAAGGTGCTGGACGACGGCCTGAGAACCGCCGATATTGCCTCCGAGGGCACGCGCACCGTCTCCACCAGCGAGATGGGAGATGCGGTGCTGGCGGCCTTCGAGGCGCTCTGACGGCGCCCTCAACTGGCTGATGGGAAAGCGGTTTCCGGGCCCGCCTGCGAGGCGGGCCCGGTTTCTGTATAATGTGACCCACATTCGATTTCTGGAGGACTTCACATGTTGAAAGTCGGTTTCGTCGGTTGGCGCGGCATGGTGGGCTCGGTACTCATGCAGCGCATGGTGGAGGATGGAGACTTCAAGGGCATCGAGCCGGTCTTCTTCACCACCTCCCAGGTCGGTCAGGCCGGCCCGGATGTGGGAGTGGACGTGCCAGCACTCAAGGACGCCTTCGACCTTGACGCGCTAAAGGCGCTCGACGTGATCGTCACCTGCCAGGGCGGCGACTATACCAAGAAGGTCTACGCCGACCTGCGCCAGGCAGGCTGGAAGGGCTACTGGATCGATGCCGCCAGCACCCTGCGCATGGAAGACGACGCCACCATCGTGCTCGACCCGGTCAACCGCCATGTGATCGATGCCCAGCTGGCCCGTGGCGCCAGGACCTTTGTCGGCGGCAACTGCACCGTCAGCCTGATGCTGATGGGCCTGGGTGGACTGTTCGAGGCGGACCTGATCGAGTGGATGACCTCCATGACCTATCAGGCGGCCTCCGGATCCGGCGCCAAGCACATGCGCGAGCTGCTCAACCAGATGGGTGGCCTGCGTGACAGCGTGGCAGACGAACTGGCCGATCCGGCCAGCGCTATCCTCGATATCGACCGCAAGGTCACCGCGGCGATGCGTTCGGGTGACTTCCCCACCGATAACTTCGGCGCGCCGCTGGCAGGTAGCCTGCTGCCGTGGATCGACACCAAGCTCGACAACGGCCAGAGCCGCGAGGAGTGGAAGGGCTCCGTGGAGACCAACAAGATCCTCGGTCTCCAGGACAACCCCATCCCCATCGATGGCCTCTGCGTACGGATCGGTGCCATGCGCTCCCATAGCCAGGCCTTCACCATCAAGCTCAAGAAGGATGTGCCCCTGGACGAGATCGAGGATCGTCTGGCCAAGCACAACGATTGGGTCAAGGTGGTGCCGAACGACAAGGAGGCGACCATCCGCGACCTGACGCCCTCCGCCGTGACCGGTACCCTCGGCGTCCCGGTGGGCCGCCTGCGCAAGCTGGCCATGGGCGGCGAGTACCTCTCCGCCTTCAGCGTCGGCGACCAGCTCCTCTGGGGGGCCGCCGAGCCGCTCAAGCGCATGATTGCGATCCTCAAGCAACAGTAATCGCGCCGCTGTGCCAGCGGCCGTTCGACAACGGGGCGTCTCCTTGGGGAGACGCCCCGTTGTCTGTTCGTGAGCGATGCGTGTGTCGCGTCAAGCATCAATGGCTTACGTTGAAGGGCAGTGGCCTCGAGATGACGTTCATGGGCGCAGAGGTGGCAGATTTATGCTAAATAGGCCTTCTCTTTACCGGCGTGACGCGTCAGGCTCGCCGACGCCTGCAAGGGAGTTTCATGAAACGCAAGCTGACACTCGCTATGTTGTTATTGCTCTCCGCTACCAGTCCCATGGTGCTGGCCCTGGGGCTGGGAGAGGTCGAGGTCAGTTCGTCCCTCAATGCGCCGCTGCGCGCCTCGGTTCCCTTGGTCGATGCCGCTGGTGTCCAGCCCGATCTACTCAATGTCTCGGTGGCCGGCGAGCGTGCCTATGCCGCGACGGGGCTGACTCGCACTCCGCTTGCCGCCAGCGTGAGGGTGGCAGTGGAGCGTCGTCAGGGGCGGCTGTTTGTCGACCTTACCACCGTGCGACCGGTGCGCGAGCCCTGGCTCGACCTGCTGCTGCACTTCGACTGGCCCTCTGGCCAGCAGGTGCACGAAGTGACACTGCTTCTCGATCCCCCCAACTATGACGAGATGCCGGCACTGGTGACCGGTAGCCGTGCCGACGTGACTTCTCCCACGCCGGCACAGCCGGTTGCTCAGCCGTCGCCCGTGGCCGCCGCGCCGTCGCCCCGTTCTGCCGCCACGAACCGGGGGCCCGCCTGGGTAAGCAGCGGCGATACCCTGTGGAGGGTTTCCGGCCGCCTGAGACCGGATAGCGACATCAGCATGAACCAGATGATGGTGGCGCTGGTAGCGGCCAATCCCGAGGCCTTTCCCTCGGGGAATATCAATGACATGCGTGCCGGCATTACGTTGGAGGTACCCGAGCGTGCCGACATCGCTGCTCGTTCGAAGGCGGATGCCGACCGCGTCGTCAGCGCCATGAACCAGGCCTGGGCCAATCGCGGCAGTGGTGCCCCGGCTCGTGTGCCGTTGGGTGGCTCGGAGGCTTCCCCGGCGAGTGCGGTGGCCAGCGCATCGGAGGCGTCCCCGGCATCCCGGGAGGCCCAGGCTCCCTCCCCCGATGAGGCAGAGGCAGTGGCGTCCACTGAGGACGCCGCTGACGAAGAGGCGACGGGTGATGAAGCTGTCCAGGGCGAACCCCAGGCAGCCGATGAAGCCGCTCCTGCACCCCGCCTGACGCTGCTGACAGATGCCCAGTTGGCGGCGGAGCAGGTGCTGGCCGCCGATGCCGAGGGTGTCGATGGCGATAGTCCCGTAGAAGGCGATGTGGCTGACCAGGGTGAGGGCGACAGCGAGGTGGTGGCTCGTGTCGAGATCGACCCCGAGTTGCTCGAGGCGCTCTACGGCGAGGGAGAACTCAGCGAGGACCAGCGCCTGCTGCGCCTGGAAAACCGCTGGCAGCAGAGCCAGGCTCAGCTTGAGGCGGTGCAGGAGGAGCGCGACGAGCTGCAGCAGGAGCTTGGCGACATGCGTGACGAGCTGGCGGCGTTGCGTGACCAGCTGGCTGCCCTGACGGCCGGCGGCAGCGGCGTCGATGCTCCCGGCGGCGGTGGACTCGATGCCACCGCCGGCGAGGATCAGGAGACCCCCTGGTGGGGCAGCCTCTATCCGGGGGAGCTGGACCGTAACCTGATGCTGGGGGGAGCCGGCCTCGCCGCGCTGCTCGCGCTTTGGCTGGCGGTGCGCCGGCGGCGTGACAGGGAGGAGGGCGCCTCGCCTGAGGGTGGTGGAGTGCGCGTCGCCATTCCGGGGGCAGCCTCGCCGGTACGCCCACCCACCACGACCCCTGACGACGGCCCGTCTGCCGCCGACGCCTCGCCTGACGATACTTCGGTACGTGCCAGCCTGCCCCAGGCGGAGGCCATCAACGAGGCCGATATCTTTATCGCCTACGGTCGCTACGACCAGGCACGCGAACTGCTTGAAGCGAACCTGGCCCGGGAGCCCGAGCGGGACGACCTGCGTCTCAAGCTGCTGGGGGTCCACCTGGAGCAGGGCAGTCGCGAGGCCGCCGAGCGCGAGCTGGCCAACCTGCGCGAGGGGGGCAACCCGGCGGTGATCGAGGAGGCCGAGGGGCTGATGGCACGTCACGGCCTCTCTACCGAGCTGCCGGAGCCCGAGCGCAAGCCAGCAGCGGAGCCCGAGGCGGAGCCGGAAGAGGCCTCGCCGTTGCCCGAAGTGGCCACCCGGCGCCTCGAGGATGGCCGTGAGGTGATCGACTATCGTCCGCCCAGCCTCGATGCCTCTTCTCCTTCACGGGAGGAGACGCCCATGCAGCCAAGCGTCGATTTTACCCCCGGGGGCCTGGGCGTGGCCGAGAAGGGGGCCGGCTTCGACGAGGGAGAGAGTTTGTCGCGTGGCGATGCCGGCAAGGCGTCCGAGCGGCCGCTCGGTAGTGACTGGGAGGTCGAGGAGGTTTCCTTCCCGCCCCTTCATGCGGATAATGAACGGCTTTCCGTCAGCGCCGCGGAGCGCCTGGCCGAGACCCGTCGCCTGGTCGAGGCCGGCGAAGCCGGCCAGGCCCGAGAACTGCTCGATGAGTTGAGTCGCAGCGACGCCCCGGCGATTCGCGACGAGGCCCTGGCGCTGCTCAGACGACTGGATGCCTGATCAACGCATGACCCTCTTTCAACACCTCGATGAACGCACCCCCATGACCGGACGCCTAGCCATGGGGGTCGAGTATGACGGCAGCGGCTACTGCGGCTGGCAGTTCCTCAAGCATGCCCCTTCCGTGCAGGCCTCTCTCGAGGAGGCCCTGGCCAAAGTGGCCAGCACCCCGATACGCATTCACGCCAGCGGCCGCACCGACTCCGGTGTCCATGCCACGCGCCAGATCATCCACTTCGATGCCCCGGTGCCGCGTTCCCAGAAGGCCTGGGTGTTCGGCACCAATGCCAACCTGCCGCGCGACATCGCCGTTCGCTGGGTCACCGAGGTGTCCGATGACTTCCATTCGCGTTTCAAGGCCCTGGCGCGTCGCTATCGCTACGTGCTGCTCAACCAGCCGAGTCGACCGGTGCTGGAGCGCGCCAACGTGACCTGGTGCCGCGACCCCCTGGACGCCGATGCCATGCACCGCGCCGCCCAGGCGCTGGTGGGCGAGCATGACTTCTCCAGCTTTCGTGCCGCCGGCTGCCAGTCGAAGACTCCCTGGCGCCACCTGCACTTCATCGAGGTGCATCGTCACGGCCCGCTGGTGGTGGTCGACGTCCAGGGCAATGCCTTCCTGCACCACATGATCCGCAATATCGTCGGCGCCCTGGTCACGGTGGGGCGTGGCGAGCGTGGCGACGACTACCTGAGCGAGCTGATGGCGCTGAAGAACCGGCGGCTTGCCGACGTCACCGCCCCGGCCTGCGGCCTGCACTTCGTCGACTCCCTCTACGACGAGCATTGGGGGCTGCCTCGCGAGCCGCTGGGGCCCAACCTGCTGGCCTTCCTGGGGGAGTGGACCGGCGAGCGAGCCTTGCCGGACTGCCCCATGGTCGAGTTCCGTCGCGGGCGACCGCTGGCCGCCAGCCAGGAGGCCACATGAGCGGACGCACTCGCGTGAAGTTCTGCGGCCTGACCCGTGCCGAGGACGTGGATGCCGCGGTGGCCGCGGGTGTCGACGCCCTGGGCTTCGTGCTCTGGCCCGGCAGCAAGCGTGCCATCGATGAGCAACGGCTCGAGGAGCTCGCCGCCCGGGTGCCGGCCTTCGTCACCCGGGTGGGCCTGTTCGTCGACGCCGACCCCGCGTGGATCGACCGCTGTGTGCCCCATCTCGACCTGCTGCAGTTCCACGGCAACGAGACGCCGGCCGAGTGTGCCCGCTTCGGGCGTGCCTGGATCAAGGCGCTGCGCATGCGCGACGACCTCGATCCTGGGGCGGCCGTAGAGGAGTACGCCGGGGCTCGGGGGCTGCTGCTCGATGCCTATCGCCCCGGCGTGCCGGGGGGCACCGGCGAGACCTTCGACTGGTCGCGGATCCCCGCAAGCCTGGCAAAACCTGTTATTCTCGCCGGAGGGTTGAGCGCGGCCAATGCGGCCGAGGCCATCGCGTCGGTCGCACCCTTCGCGCTTGATGTCTCGGGTGGCATCGAGGCCGCGCCGGGCATCAAGGATGCCGCGCGCATGGCGGCCTTCATGGCGGCGGTGCGTGACGGCGACCGGCGCCGCCCCTGAGCGCTTGCGCGCCGACTCCGGCATATAGCAAAAGCCCCTGTAACCCCCAAGCCCTTTCCCAATGGCGACCTGTGAGGTGTCTTTCGTGAGCAAGTTCAGTGACCTGACCCGACTGCCGGATGCCCGCGGCCACTTTGGCCCCTATGGCGGCCGGTTCGTCTCGGAGACCCTGAGCTTCGCCCTGGACGAGCTGGAGAAGACCTACCTGAGTCTTCGTGATGATCCGGTATTCCAGGCGGAATTCGACTATGACCTGGCCCACTATGTGGGTCGGCCTTCTCCGCTCTATCATGCCGAGCGGTGGTCGAAGCGGCTCGGTGGGGCGCAGATCTGGCTCAAGCGCGAGGACCTCAACCACACCGGCGCCCACAAGGTGAACAACACTATCGGCCAGGCGCTGCTTGCCAAGAAGAGCGGCAAGCCGCGGGTGATCGCCGAGACCGGTGCCGGCCAGCACGGCGTTGCCACCGCTACCGTGGCGGCACGGCTGGGGCTCGAGTGCGAGGTCTATATGGGCGCCGAGGACATCCAGCGTCAGAAGCTGAACGTCTATCGCATGCGCCTGCTGGGAGCCAACGTGATCTCGGTGGAGTCCGGCACCCGCACCCTCAAGGACGCCATGAACGAGGCGCTGCGCGACTGGGTCACCAACGTCGACAACACCTTCTACATCATCGGTACCGTGGCCGGCCCGCACCCCTATCCGATGCTGGTTCGCGACTTCAACGCCGTGGTGGGCCGCGAGGCACGCCGCCAGTCCTTCGAGGAGTTCGGCAAGCTGCCCGATGCGCTGGTCGCCTGCGTGGGTGGCGGCTCCAACGCCATGGGGCTGTTCTACCCCTTCGTCGAGGATGACGAGGTCGTGATGTACGGCGTCGAGGCCGGAGGCGACGGCGTCGAGACCGGTCGCCACGCCGCGCCGCTCTCCTCCGGTGCGCCGCGCGGCGTGCTGCACGGCAATCGCACCTACCTGATGTCCGACGAGGGCGGCCAGGTCTCCGACACCCACTCGGTGTCGGCCGGTCTCGACTACCCGGGCGTGGGTCCTGAGCATGCGCTCTGGAAGGATGTCGGGCGCGTCAACTACGTGGCCGCCAACGACACCGAGGTGCTCGAGGCGTTTCGCGAGCTGACCCGCGTCGAGGGCATCATGCCGGCCCTGGAGTCTGCCCATGCCCTGGCCTATGCCAAGGTGCTGGCACCGACCATGCGTCCCGACCAGAACATCGTCGTCAACCTCTCCGGTCGCGGCGACAAGGACATCATGACCGTCGCCAAGATCGACGGGATCGAATTCTAGATGACGGGCCAGACCATGAATCGTATCGACCAACGCTTCGCCGAACTCAAGTCCCAGGGACGCCGTGCACTGATTCCCTATATCACCGCCGGCGACCCGTCGCCCGAGCACACCGTGGGGTTCATGCATGCTCTGGTGGAGGCGGGGGCCGACGTCATCGAGCTGGGGGTGCCGTTCTCCGACCCCATGGCCGACGGTCCGGTAATCCAGAAGGCGTGCGAGCGAGCGCTCAAGCATGGCGTGCGGCTGAGTCACCTGTTCGAGATGGTGCGCGAGTTCCGCCAGACCGACACCACCACCCCGGTGGTGCTGATGGGCTACCTCAACCCCATGGAGCGCATCGGCCTGGCTGCCTTCTCCGAGCAGGCCGCGGCGGCCGGCGTGGACGGCGTGCTGGCGGTGGACATGCCTCCGGAGGAGGCCGAGGAGCTCGGGCCGCTGCTCAAGTCCCACGGGCTTGCCTCGATCTTCCTCGTCGCGCCTACCACTTCCGAGGAGCGGGCCGCTACAATATGTGCCCATGGCGAGGGCTATCTCTACTACGTCTCGCTCAAGGGCGTCACCGGCTCCGCCATCCTCAATGCGGCGGATGTGGCCGAGCATCTGGCGCCGCTGCGGCGCATGACCGATCTGCCGCTGTGCGTGGGCTTCGGCATCCGCGACGGCGCCTCCGCCGCCGAGGTGGGCAAGGTGGCCGACGGCGTCATCGTCGGCTCGGCGCTGGTCAGCCGTATTGCCGCCAATGCCGAGACGCCCGAGGCGATTCCCGCCGAGCTCAAGGCGGTATTGGGTGAGATGCGTCAGGCCCTGGACGCCCTGGGCGCTTGAGCCTCGCCACACGAATCGATCCATGCATCCGGGCCCTTCCCGGGTGCCGACACGAACACGGACCCTTTCTGACATGAGCTGGCTAGACAAGATCGTGCCCTCCATCGGGCGTATCCAGCGCCACGACCGCCGCGCAAGCGTACCCGACGGCCTGTGGCGCAAGTGTCCCAAGTGCGAGGCGGTGCTCTACCTGCCCGAACTCGAGAAGCAGCACAACGTCTGCCCCAAGTGCGATCACCACCTGCGCTTGACCGCCCGCAAGCGCCTCGACTGGTTCCTCGACCGTGAGGGCCGCGAGGAGATAGCTGCCGAGGTCGAGCCCGTCGACCGCCTCAAGTTCCGTGACTCGAAGAAGTACAAGGACCGCCTGGCCGCGGCCCAGAAGGAGACCGGCGAGAAGGACGCGCTGATCGCCATGCGCGGCACCCTGGATGGCCTGCCGGTGGTCACGGTGGCCTTCGAGTTCTCCTTCATGGGTGGCTCCATGGGTGCGGTGGTGGGCGAGAAGTTCGTGCGCGCCGCCACCGTGGCCCTGGAGGAGGGCATTCCGCTGATCTGCTTTTCCGCCTCCGGCGGGGCGCGCATGCAGGAGGCGCTCTTCTCGCTGATGCAGATGGCCAAGACCTCTGCGGCGCTGGAGAAACTGAAGCAGGCCGGGGTGCCTTACATCTCGGTACTGACCGATCCCGTCTTCGGCGGGGTCTCGGCGTCGCTGGCCATGCTCGGGGATCTCAACGTGGCCGAGCCCAACGCCCTGATCGGCTTCGCCGGCCCGCGCGTCATCGAGCAGACGGTGCGCGAGAAGCTCCCCGAGGGCTTCCAGCGCAGCGAATTCCTGCTCGAGCACGGCACCGTGGACATGATCGTCCATCGCCGCGATATCCGTCACCGCCTGGGGCGCGTGCTGCGCAAGCTCACTCACCAGCCCGCCATCGGTGAGCCCGAAGCGCCGACACCGGATCTGGTCGATGCGGCCGAGCAGGCACCGGCTCCCGCAACACCCGAGCCCGAAGTCGACGCTCCCGCGGCCGAGGTGCCGGATACCGGCAGCGAGGGCGAGGCATTACCGGGTGAGGCGTCATCGGGCGATGATGCGTCCGGTGAACAGCGGCGCTGACGCCTCCATGAACGAGGCGCTGCCCACCACCCTGGACGCCTGGCTGGCCCGGCTCGAGGCCGCCCATCCCGTGGGGATCGACCTCGGCCTCGAGCGCGTGGCCGAGGTCGCCCGGCGCATGGGGCTGCTGGCTGACCGCCTGGCCGGGCGGGTCATCACCGTGGCCGGCACCAACGGCAAGGGCTCCACGGTGGCCCTGCTGGAGGCACTTGCCCGCGCTCATGGCCTGACCACGGCGACCTACACCTCTCCCCACCTGATCCGCTACAACGAGCGGCTGCGCCTCGATGGCGCCGAGGCCGACGATGCGACGCTGATCGCCGGCTTCGAGGCGGTGGAGACGGCGCGCCTGGCCGGCGATCCGGTAAGCCTGACCTACTTCGAGGTGGGCACCCTGGGGGCGCTGTGGGCGATCTCGCAGCGACCTCCCGACCTCGCCATCCTCGAGGTGGGGCTCGGTGGTCGGCTCGACGCGGTGAACGTGATCGATCCCGACGTGGCGGTAGTGACCACCGTGGCCCAGGATCACGCCGCCTTCCTGGGGACCGACCTCGAGCAGATCGGTCGCGAGAAGGCCGGTATCATGCGCCCCGGACGCCCCGCGGTGCTGGGCAGCACCACGTTGCCTGCCAGCGTGCGGGAGGTCGCCGAGGCACTGGGTGCCCCCGTCTACGCCCTGGGCGAGGCCTACGCCTGGGATCCCACTCTTCCCGATCCCGGCCTGCCCCTGGATAATGCCGCCACGGCGCTCCAGGCCTTGAGCCTGGCCGGAGTGACTCTGGAGGCTGAGGCGTGCCGGCGAGCACTTTCCGAGGTGTGCCTGCCGGGGCGCATGCAGTGGTGGGGCCAGTGGTGCCTGGACGTCGGTCACAATCCCCACGCGGCCGGCTATCTGGCCGACCGGTTGCGGGCCAGCCCCGGCTGCGGGCGTACCCTGGCGCTGCTGGCCATGCTCGGCGACAAGGACGCTCCCGGCGTGATCGCCGCCCTGGCGCCGGTCGTTGATGGCTGGGTGGCGGCGAGCCTGACCGGTGAGCGGGCGCGCAGCGCCGATGAGCTGGCCGAACACCTCGAGGAACAGGGCGAGCGCGTCCTGCATCGCGCCGCCTCGCCCGGCCAAGCGGCTGCCTGGCTGGCCAGCCGACTGGAAGCCGAGGACCGGGTGCTGGTGTGTGGTTCCTTCTTCACGGTGGGTGAGGTGCTGCAATGGCTGGCGAGTCACGCCCGACCGGGTCAGACTGACACGGACGAGAGCTCCAGGGAGGTAGCCCCGTGAAGTACGGTATGCGAGAGCGTCTCAGCGGCGCGGTGATCCTGATCGCCCTGGCGGTGATCTTCGTGCCCATGCTGTTCGATGAGCCGGCACCCCGGGACGATCGCCCCGAGCCGGTACTGAGTATCGACACCCCTATCGAGGTCGAGCGCCACGATGTTCCCGAGCCGGTGCCGCCGGCCAGCCTGGCGGAGTCGGGCCCGTCCGACGAGATTCCCGAGCCCGATACCCGGCTCACGCCCGACGACGAGGCGAACCCTGCCCCGCTGGCCACATCGGAGCCTGCCGTCGACCCCATCGCCGAGCTGGCGCGGGCCGCCGACCAGCGCCTGGCCGAAAGCGCTTCCGCCTCCGGCCAGGGCGACGCCGAGGCGGTGGAGAGTGCCGTGTCAGGGGGCGAGTGGGCCGTTCAGGTGGGCAGCTTCGGGCAGCAGGCCAACGTCGAGCGGTTGCTGAATCAGCTGCGCGACGAGGGCTTCAGCGCCTACAGCCGTCCGCGCGGCAACGACCTCACCACCGTCTACGTGGGACCCTTCGCCAGCTCCGAGGCCGGCGAGCGAGCGGTCGGCGAGGTCAAGAATCGCGTCAACCTGCAGGGACTGCTGGTGCGGGTGAGGGAGTGACATGACCCTGACCTGGCTCGACTGGACCTTCATCGCGCTGCTCGCGGTCACCGGGATCACCGGCCTGCTGCGTGGCCTTGTGCGTGAGGCACTGGGCCTGGCGGCCTGGGTCGTCGCCCTGCTGGCGGCACGCGTGCTGGCGCAGCCGGTGGCCGACCTGCTGGCCGGGGTCATCGACAGCGCCGATGGCCGCCTGGTGCTGGCCTTCGTGCTGGTGATACTGGGCGTGGTACTGGCCTGCGGCATCATCATTCGCCTGCTGCAGGCCGCCGTGGAGTGGGTCGGCATGGGGCTGGTCAATCGGTTGCTGGGGGCCGCCTTCGGGGTGGCCAAGGGGGCGGCGATCCTGGTGCTGGTGACCATCGTGATCGGCCTGACACCCCTCGCCCGGCTCGAGGCCTGGCAGGGTGCGATGCTGCGTCCGCATCTCGAGCAGCTGCGTGACTGGGCGGTGAGCCACTTCGAGGCCTGGGATGGCCGGATTCCCGAGGCGCCAGCGTCGCTCGGCGAGCTCTCCCTGCCGGGCGCCAAGCCGGCCGAGGACGCCACGCCCGACAGCGAGACGACGCCCTCCGACAGATGAATTCCGGGCGCCGCCCCTGCGGGGCGCGGCGTCTCTACAAGCAAGTTCCAGTCAGGACTAGCGCAGTTACACAAAGCAAGGGGCGCTGGGGGTAAGCCGAAGAGGAGGTCCTACGCCAGGGAAGGCGTCGGTAGCGTACAGGGAGGTATTCACAGCGCCTCCTCGCAGGCTTGCCGCCAGACCAGCCCCGAGCTACCTGCGATAGCCTGGCTACCAGTCAAGGCAAGTAAGTACCAGCAAAGCGAGGTAAGGTGGAATGTGCGGTATCGTGGGCCTGATGGCCAAGCAGGCGGTGAACCAGGGCATCTATGACGCCCTGACGGTGCTCCAGCATCGCGGACAGGACGCCGCCGGCATGATGACCTGGCATGAGGGCCGCTTCCTGCTGCGCAAGAGCAACGGGCTGGTGCGGGATGTCTTCCACACTCGACACATGGCGCGCCTCAAGGGCAGCCTGGGTATCGGCCACGTCCGCTATCCCACCGCCGGATCCTCCAGCGAGGCGGAATCTCAGCCGTTCTACGTCAACTCCCCCTACGGCATCGCCCTGGCTCACAACGGCAACCTGACCAACTCCGATCAGCTCAAACAGGAGCTGTTCTCCTCCGATCTGCGGCATATCAACACCAGCTCCGACTCCGAGGTGCTGCTCAACGTCTTCGCCCACGAGCTGGGCAAGCAGGGGCTGCACCTGGGGCCGGGTGACGTCTTCGACGCGGTGCGACGCGTGCACCGGCGCTGCAAGGGCGGCTACGCCTCGGTGGCGATCATCAACGGCGTCGGCCTGGTGGCCTTCCGCGACCCTCATGGCATCCGCCCGGTGGTGTTCGGCACCCGAGACGAGGGCGCCGGCCAGGAGGTGATGATCGCCTCCGAATCGGTGGCCCTCGACGTGGGTGGCTTCGAGCTGCATCGCGACCTGGCCCCGGGCGAGGCGATCTTCGTCGACATGGACGGCGAGATTCACACCCAGCAGTGCGCCGATGCCCCGCAGCTGACCTCCTGCATCTTCGAGCACGTCTACCTGGCGCGCCCCGACTCGATCCTCGATGGCGCCTACGTCTACGGCACCCGCATGCAGATGGGCCGCAAGCTGGGCGATCGCATCCAGAGCGAGTGGCCGGATCACGACATCGATGTGGTGATCCCGATCCCCGACACCTCGCGCACCTCGGCGCTGGAGCTCGCCCAGCACCTCGGCGTGACCTACCGCGAGGGCTTCATGAAGAACCGCTACATCGGGCGGACCTTCATCATGCCGGGCCAGACCCAGCGCCGGAAATCGGTGCGCCAGAAGCTCAATGCCATCGGCATCGAGTTCAAGGGCAAGAACGTGCTGCTGGTCGACGACTCCATCGTGCGCGGCACCACCTGCCGGCAGATCATCCAGATGGCCCGCGAGGCCGGGGCGCGCAAGGTCTATTTCGCCTCCGCTGCGCCGCCGGTGCGCTACCCCAATGTCTACGGCATCGACATGCCGGCGGCCGGCGAGCTGATCGCCCACGGGCGCAGCGAGGCCGAGGTGGGCGAGCTGATCGGCGCCGACCGCATCTTCTATCAGGATCTCGAGGACCTGAAGGCGGCCTGTCGCGAGGTCAATCCCAATCTCGAGGCCTTCGACTGCTCGGTGTTCGATGGCAACTACGTGACCGGTGATATCGACGACGCCTACCTGGCGGCGCTGGAGGCCTCACGAAATGACGACGCCAAGCAGCAGAGTGCCGGTGACCATGCGCTGGTCGGCACCCACAATCTCGAAGACGATATCGACGACTGAGGGCGACCCGCATGCACGATGAACACGATTCCGCGTCGTCCTGGGCACTCGAGACGCTGGCGATCCGTGCCGGTCACGACCGTACCGGCGAGCAGGAACACGGCGAACCGATCTTCCCCACCTCGAGCTTCGTCTACGGCAGTGCCGCCGAGGCGGCACGCAAGTTCAGCGGCGAGGAGCCCGGCAACATCTACTCGCGCTTCACCAATCCCACGGTGCGCACCTTCGAGCGTCGCCTGGCGGCGCTGGAGGGGGGAGAGCGCTGCGTGGCCACCAGTTCAGGGATGGCGGCGATCCTCTCCACGGCGCTGGCGCTGCTCAAGGCGGGTGACGAGATCGTCGCCTCGCGCTCGCTGTTTGGCTCCACGGTAAGCCTGTTCGACAAGTACCTGGGCAAGCTGGGCATCACCACTCGCTATGTGGAGCTCTCGGACCTCGCGGCCTGGGAGGCGGCAATCACGCCGGCGACGAAGCTGCTGTTCGCCGAGACGCCCTCCAACCCGCTCTCCGAGGTGGTGGATATCGCCGCCCTGGCCGAGATCGCCCATCGCCACGACGCCTGGCTTGCCATCGACAACTGCTTCCTGACCCCGGCGCTGCAGCGCCCCCTGGCCCTGGGGGCCGACCTGGTGATCCACTCCGCCACCAAGTACCTGGACGGGCAGGGCAGGGCGATCGGCGGTGCCGTGGTGGGGCGCGAGGCCGAGCTGGAGGAGGTGTTCGGGGTGGTGCGCACCTGCGGCCCCTGCCTGAGCCCCTTCAACGCCTGGATCTTCACCAAGGGCCTCGAGACCCTCGAGCTGCGCATGCGCGCCCACTGCGCCAACGCCCAGGCCCTGGCCGAGTGGCTCGAGGCACATCCTGCGGTGGCCCGGGTCCACTACAGCGGTCTCGCGAGCCATCCCCAGCACGCCCTGGCGGCCCGCCAGCAGCGCGGCTTCGGTGCGGTGCTGGGGTTCGAGGTGAAGGGCAGCGAGGCCGAGGGCAGCCGCGCGGCGGCCTGGTCGGTGATCGATGCCACCCGACTGCTCTCGATCACCGGCAACCTGGGCGACGTGAAGAGCACCATCACGCATCCCGCCACCACCACCCACGGGCGCCTCTCCCACGCCCAGAAGTCGGCTGCCGGTATCACCGAGGGGCTGATTCGCGTGGCGGTGGGGCTCGAGGCCCTCGACGATATCCGCAGCGACCTCGCTCGTGGACTCGACGCCCTGGTCTGACCCGACGCTCTTCGTGTCCGCCTGACGCCCGTGCCGCGACTGCCGGCACGGGCGTCGTTGTCTCCACCGCGGTGTCCCGCAACCAGCGGTTTTTCCGAACGCAGCATTCGGCATTATTCAGCGGACTCGAACGGTCGGCTCGGGTAGGCTGTCCTGCATCGAGAACGGCCCGGGAGGGACCATGTGGCGTAATACCAACCAAGGCTGGGGACTGATCAGCATCCTGCTGCACTGGATCCTGGCGGTCGTCATCATCGGCCTGTTCATCCTGGGCTGGTGGATGACCGACCTGGGCTACTACGACCCCTGGTACAACCTTGGCCCCTGGTGGCATCGCTCGCTGGGCATGTTGGTGCTTTTCGCCACCCTGCTGCGGATGGTCTGGCGCCTGGTCAACCCGACACCACGGGCCCTGGGGCACCCGCTCGAGCGGGCCGCGGCCCATCTGGGGCATCTCGCGCTCTACGTGCTGATGCTGGTGGTGCTGGTCAGCGGTTACCTGATCTCCACCGCCGACGGCAAGGGCATCGCGGTCTTCGATTGGTTCACGGTGCCTGCGCTGATCAGTGACCTGCCCAACCAGGCCAGCCTGGCCGGCGAGGTGCACTGGTACTCTGCCCTGGTCTTGATGATCCTGGCCGCGGGCCACGCCGCCGCGGCCCTCAAGCACCATGTCATCGATCGCCACCCGGTACTCAAGCGAATGATCGACCCGCGAGTGAGCCGGCGCTGACCGGTTGCTCAGCAACTATTCCATACTTCCCCGCACCATAAGGAGTCTACGTATGTTCAAGAAGACCGCTATCGCCGCCGCCCTGAGCGCCACCGCCCTGGTGGGTGTCAGCCAGGCCCAGGCCGCCGACTATGCCATCGACATCGACGGCCAGCATGCCTTCGTGCAGTTCAAGATCAGCCACCTGGGCTTCTCCTACCTCCTCGGCAGCTTCGAGAAGTTCGACGGCAGCTTCCAGTATGATCCGGAGAACCTCGAGGACGCCGGTGCCCAGCTCGAGGTCCAGGTCGACAGCCTCAACTCCAACCACGCCGAGCGCGACAAGCACATCCTCAGCGATGATTTCCTGGACGCGGGCGAGTACCCCACTGCCACCTTCGAGTCCACCGGATTCGAGCCGACCGGCGAAGGTGAAGGCGTGCTGACCGGTGAGCTGACCCTGCACGGCGAGACCAACCAGGTCGAGATGCCGGTTACCCTGCTGGGCGAGGGCGAGGACCCCTGGGGCAACTACCGTGCCGGCTTCGAGGGCAGCACCACTCTGGAGCTTGCCGATTATGGCATCGACATGAGCGCCTTCCCCGAAGCGATGCACGAGCTTGAGCTCTATGTCACCTTCGAGGGCATCCGCCAGTAAGGCGTGATCCTTTCGGGCCACGGCCCGTGTCCGCGAGCACCCCCGGTACGCCGGGGGTGCTCGCGTTTGTCATGGAAGCTAGAATAGCTCGCCCTTCCCTCGCCCCGGAGTGATCGTGACCCAACCCAGAGACGACAGTGTGCCCCTCGGTGTGACCCTCTGGCGCCAGACCTGGCCCATGGCCATCGGCGTGCTGGCGCTGCTCGGCTTCCAACTGGTGGACAGCGCCTTCATCGCCCGGCTGGGCACCTCGCAGCTGGCTGCCCAGTCCTTCACCTTCCCGCTGAGCTTCCTGATCATCGGTGTGCAGGTGGGCATGGGGATCGCCATCGCCGCGCTGATCTCCCGCTCCCTGGGTGCCGGCGAGGCCGCCCGCGCAAGGCGCCTGGGCAGCCTGGTGCTGCTGCTGGGAGCCGTGGTCATCGGCTTGCTCTCGCTGGCGCTGTGGGCCCTGCAGGCGCCGATATTCGCCAGTCTGGGTGCCGATGCGTCGGCTCTCGAGCTGATCCGCGGCTACTGGGCACCCCAGCTGCTTGCCGCCTGGCTGGGGGCGGCCCTCTATTTCGGTTACAGCCTGTTCCGGGCCCATGGCAATACCCGGCTGCCGGGCACCATGATGGTGGTGACCAGCCTGGTGAACCTGGTGCTCGACCCGCTGCTGATCTTCGGGGTGGGGTCCTGGGAGGGGCTGGGGCTGCCCGGTGCCGCCTGGGCCACGGCGATCGCCTTCGGCGTGGGGCTGGGGGTGCTGGGCTGGCGTATCGGCGAGACCGACTGGCTGGCGCGGGAAGGCCTGCTCGAGGAGTTGCGCGCCTCGGCGCGGCCCTTCGCCGGCATCGCCGGGCCGGCCATGGTCAGCCAGCTGATGCCGCCGCTGGCGGCTATGCTCGCGATTGCCGTGGTGGCGAGCCTGGGCGAGGCCCAGGTGGCCGCGTGGGGCCTGGCCAGTCGTCTGGAGACCCTGTCGCTGATGGTGGTGCTGGCCATGACCATGTCGCTGCCGCCCTGGCTGGGGCGCTGTTATGGCGCCGGCGACTGGGCCCAGATCCATCGCCTGATGCGCCTGGCGCTGCGGGGCATCGTCGCCTGGCAGCTGCTCCTGGGCCTGGTGATGGCCGCGGCTGCCCCCTGGGTGGCGCTGGCGCTATCCGGCAATCCCGAGGTGCGCGACGACCTGGCGCTGCTGATCCGTTTCCTGCTGCCCAGCTACGCGGCACTCGGCGTGTGCATGATCGTGGTCTCGGCGGGCAACGCCTTGGGTTGGCCGCTGCGTGCCATGCTGATGTCAGGGGCGCGGCTGTTCATCTTCTACCTGCCCTGTCTGGCGCTGGGTGCCTGGCTGGGTGGGCTCCTCGGCCTGGCCGTCGGCGCCGCCATCGGCAACCTGATGGCCGGTCTCGCCGCCTGGGGAGTCCTGCGGCGCATCCTGGCCAGTCCGCGGCGGCGCCCGCTGGAGGAGGCCGCCTGAGGCGGGCGCCTCAGGCGTGATGCAGCTCCTGGCCGCCGTCCGAGAAGCCGGGCGGGGTATTGGCGCTGACGATTACGCACTCCGCCTCGCCCGGGTTGCGGAAGCGGTGAGGCAGTCGGGAGTCGAAGTAGTAGGCGTCGCCCACGCCGAGCACCTCGCTCTCGCCGTTGACGGTGATCTCGATCTCGCCGGCCACCACCACGCCGCCTTCCTCACCGGCGTGCTCGAGCATCTCCTCGCCAGTATCCGCCCCCGGGGGGTAGCGCTCATGGATGATCGACATGTGCCGCTCGGGGCGCCGTGCTGCGACCAGACGAAACGAAAGGCGGCCGTCACCGATCTCGGTGAGTTCCCGGGCTCGGTAGAACATCTTGGGAGCGCTGAGCTCGTCGCCGGCGAAGAAGGCGCTGATCGATACCGGCAGGGCGTCGAGGATCTTCTTCAGGGAACTCACCGAGGGGCTGACGCTGTTCTGCTCGATCAGCGAGATGGTGCTGTTGGTCACGCCGCCGCGCTTGGCCAGCTCGCGCTGGGAGAGGCCGCGGGCCAGGCGCAACTGGCGCAGCCGGCCGCCCACGTCGAATCCGCTTTCCGCTTGCATGTGGCATCCTGTCAAGAAAACTGCACATATGATAGCGGCTCTCGGCGGCCCCGGTAAGCGTCGTCTGCCGATGTCAGGAGCCATCCGGTGGCGACGACTTGATGCGCGTCAGGACAATGACTTGCGCGGCGCTTCGGCGTGGCACCCGGCGGCTGGCTCAGGCATCATGAGGGGATGAGATGGAGACCTTCGATGATCCCCCAACACGACCTCACCGGATTGATCCTGGCCGGCGGCCAGGGGCGCCGCATGGGCGGCGTCGACAAGGGGTTGGTACCTTTTGCCGGCCGTCCGCTGCTGGCCCATGTGCGCGAGCGCCTGGTGGGCCAGGTGGCCGAGCTGCTGGTCAATGCCAACCGCAGCCTTGACGCCTACGCCGAGTTCGCCGATCGCGTCATCGAGGACGCCGAAGCGGGTTACCAGGGCCCGCTGATGGGCATCTACAGTGGTCTGCGGGCGGCGCGCACGCCCTGGCTGCTGGTGGTCCCCTGTGATACTCCGGCGCTGCCCGACGACCTGGTGGCGCGCCTGGTGGCCGGCATCGGCGAGGCCGACATCGCCGTGGCCGGTGATGGCCAGCGCCTGCACCCGGTGGTGGCGCTGATCCGCACCGCCCTGGCCGACGACCTGGCGGCGGCCCTGGCCGACGGCGAGCGCAAGATCGACCGCTGGTACGCCCGCCACGCCTGGGTGCAGGTGGACTTCCCCGAGGGGGAGGGGGCCTTTGCCAACCTCAATACCCAGGACGAGAAACACCGCCTGGAGCAGGCGCTGGCCGAGGAGCCCGCCAAGCGATGAATTCACCTGTGGACGACCTGCCCCTGGATGAGCACCTGCCGCTGCTGGGCATCGCGGCCTGGAGCGGTACCGGCAAGACCACGCTCCTCGAGGCCCTGCTGCCGCGCCTGCGTGAGCGGGGGCTGCGTGTGGCGGTGATCAAGCATGCCCACCACGCCTTCGACGTCGACCAGCCCGGCAAGGACAGCCATCGCCTGCGCCAGGCCGGTGCCAGCCCCATGCTGGTGGCCTCCCGGTCCCGGCTGGCGCTGATGATGGAGACCCCGCACCAGGAGGAGGCCGACCTCGCGGCGCTGCTCGCCATGGTGGCGCCCCAGCGTCCTGACCTGGTGCTGGTGGAAGGCTTCAAGGCCTGGCCGCTGCCCAAGCTGGAGCTGTATCGCCCAGCACTGGGCAAGCCCCTGCGGGTGGCCGAGGACCGCTGGGTGCGCGCCGTGGCCACGGACGCGCCCCTGTCCCTGCCCGATGGGGTCGAGCGCCTGGATCTCAACGACGTGACGGCCCTGACCGATTGGATCGCTGCCTGGCCGGCGCGCTGGCCCGCCGAGCGCCAGCCACGAGCGGTGGGGGAGGGGATGCCGTCATGAGCCTCTCCTGCTTCGAACTGGGTGAGCGCATGCTGGCCGTGGAGGAGGCCCGTGCCGCGGTGCTGGCGCTGGCCGAGGGGCCGTTACCTGGCGAGTGCGTTGCGCTGCATTCACTGCGCGGCCGGGTACTCTCCGAACCGCTCATCGCCCCCATCGACGTGCCCCAGAACACCAATGCCGCCATGGATGGCGTGGCACTGGCCTGGCCCGAGGCGGTGCCGCCCGACGGCTTCCTGCGGATAGCGGAGATCTTCGCCGGCCACGACGCCCAGCGCCCCCTGGCCGACGGCGAGTGCGCCGGGATCACCACCGGCGCGCCGCTGCCTCCCGGCGCCGATACCGTGATCATGCGTGAGCAGCTGGCCATCGATTACGGGGCCGATGGCGCGGTGCGTGTCCGGGTCGAGCGGCCCGAGCGCGTGCGCCGCGGCCAGAACGTGCGCCAGGCCGGCGAGGACATTCCCCGCGGCGCGGTGGCACTGGACGCCGGAACCCGCCTGGGGGCCGCCGAGCTGGGCCTGATCGCCTCCCTGGGCTTCGCCGAGGCCAGGGTGGTGCGTCGCCCTCGGGTGGCGCTCTTCTCCACCGGCGACGAGGTCGCCGCCCCGGGTGAGCCGCTACCCGCCGCCGGCATCTTCGATGCCAACCGCTTTGTGCTGATGGCGCTGGTGGAGGAGCATGGCGGAGAGGTGATCGATCTGGGCATCCTCCCCGACGAGCGTGGCGCCATCGCCGATGGCCTGGCGCGCGCCGCCGTCGAGGCAGACCTGGTGCTCTCCAGCGGCGGTGTCTCGGTGGGCGATGCCGACCATACCCGGGCGGCGCTCCTCGAGCAGGGCGAGCTGGGTTTCTGGAAGATCGCCATCCGCCCCGGGCGGCCACTGGCCTGCGGACGGCTGGGCGCTCGCGGGGTGCCGTTCCTGGGACTGCCCGGCAATCCGGTGGCCAGCATGGTGACCTTCCTGCAGTTCGCCGCGCCGTTGCTGGCTCGGCTGCAGGGTCGCGAGGCGGCCTGGCCGCAGCGCCTGACGGCGGTGGCCGAGCAGCCGCTGCGCAGCCGCGAGGGGCGCGTCGACTACCTGCGCGGCGTCTACCGCAGCGATGGCGAGGGCCGCCTGGTGGTGCGCGACGGCGGCGCCCAGGGCTCCGGCATCCTCTCCTCGATGGTGCGGGCCAACTGCCTGATCGAGATCGACGACGCCCGGGCCAGCGTGGCCGCGGGCGAAAGCGTCACCATTCAACCCCTGTTCCGACTGCCATGAGGTGCCGTTTCCCATGTCCCTGACCCATCTCAATGCGCGCGGTGAGGCCCATATGGTCGATGTCGCCGACAAGCCGGAGAGCCGTCGAGAGGCCGCCGCTTCCGGTCGCATCCATATGCGTCCCGAGACCCTGGCGCTGCTCGCCGAGGGCGGCCTGCCCAAGGGCGACGTGCTGGCCACGGCACGCATCGCCGGCATCCAGGCGGCCAAGCGCACCCACGAACTGATCCCGCTCTGTCATGCCCTGGCGCTGTCGAAGGTGGCGGTCGACTTCCGCCTCGACGAGGCCGAGAGCTGCGTCGAGGTCACCGCCACCTGCCGCCTCAATGGTCGCACCGGCGTCGAGATGGAGGCGCTCACCGCGGTCTCGGTGGCCTGCCTGACCCTCTACGACATGTGCAAGGCGGTGGACAAGTCCATGGAGATCGGCGCCATCCAGCTCGAGTCCAAGAGCGGCGGCCGCTCCGGCGACTACCGTCGTGATACCCTCGAGTCGCGACCCGCGCCCATCGTCACCGGCGAGGGACAGGCCGGCGAGGTCAGTCTCGGCAGCCGCTGCGACATCGCCTCTCCCTGTATCCGTGTCAAGTGCCTGGCCGAGCTGCGCGAGCGCCTCGGCGTGGGCGAGATCGCGGTGCCCCTGGACAGCCTGGAACGCTCCGATGTGGCCGGCCTAAAGGCGGCCCTCAAGGTGCTCGACCCGCGCTTCTCGCGACTCGATGAGGGGCGCGTGCTGTGCGCGGTCAACCAGGTGATGGCCAGCGATGCCACGCCGGTGACCAACGAGGATGAGGTCGCCTTCTTCCCGCCGGTGACCGGAGGCTGAGCGATGATTCGAGTGCAGGAGGCCCCCTTCGATGCCGGCACCGAGCAGCAGGCGCTGCTGGCCGGGCGCACCGATATCGGGGCGGTGGTCAGCTTCACCGGTCTGGTGCGTGACTTCAACGAGCGCCCCGAGGTGACGGCGCTGACCCTGGAACACTATCCCGGGATGACCGAATCCGCGCTCGAGGCCATCGTCGAGGAGGCAAAGGGGCGCTGGCCACTGGATGCGGTCCGCGTGATCCATCGGGTTGGACGACTGACCCCGGGTGACCCTATCGTGTTGGTAGTGGTCGCCAGTGCCCATCGACGTGCTGCCTTCGAGGCCTGCGACTTCATCATGGACTACCTCAAGACGCGCGCGCCATTCTGGAAGAAGGAGCATGCCAGCGACGGCGATTACTGGGTATCGGAACGACACTCCGATCATGCGGATGCCCGCCGCTGGGAAGCTTGAAACGGGAGACACCCCCAATGACGACTCTGCCTCGCGAACTGATCGACGATTTCGGACGACGCGTCAACTATGTGCGCATCTCGGTGACCGACCGCTGCGATTTTCGCTGTGTCTACTGCATGAGCGAGGAGATGACCTTCCTGCCGCGGGCCCAGGTCCTCACCCTGGAGGAGCTGGCGATGGTGGCTCGTGCCTTCGTCGAGCTGGGCGTGGAGAAGGTGCGCCTGACCGGCGGCGAGCCACTGGTCAGGCGCGACATCGATTCCCTGGTCGAGCAGATCGGCGGTCTGCCCGGACTCAGGGATTTCGCCATGACCACCAATGGCGCCAGCCTGCCCAGGTATGCGTCTCGGCTCCGTGATGCAGGACTCAAGCGCCTCAATATCAGCCTCGATTCACTCGACCCGCAGCGCTTCCGTCAATTGACCCGCACCGGGGATCTCGACCGGGTCATCGACGGCATTCGGGCCGCCCGGGAGGCGGGCTTCGAGCGCATCAAGCTCAACGCGGTGATCCTCAAGGGGCGCAACGATGACGAGGTGCTCGACCTGGTCGAATTTGCCCGCAACGAGGGGCTCGATATCAGTTTTATCGAGGAGATGCCGCTGGGGGATGTCTCCGATCACAGCCGAGCCGAGACCTTCTGCTCCAGTGATGAGGTACAGGAGATCATCGCGAGCCGTTATCCGTTGACCCCCACGACGGAGTCGACCCTGGGGCCTTCACGCTATTTCCGCATGGCCGACAGTGATTCCCGTATCGGCTTCATCTCGCCGCATAGCCACAACTTCTGCGCTACCTGCAACCGGGTTCGCGTGACCGTCGAGGGGCGACTGCTGCTGTGTCTCGGCAATGAACACTCCGTGGACCTGCGCCGCGTGCTGCGCGCTCATCCGGGCGATATGGATGCCCTCAAGCATGCCATCGTCGCCGCCATGCCGCTCAAGCCCGAGCGTCATCACTTCACCACCGACGGGGATGTGCAGGTGGTTCGCTTCATGAACATGACCGGTGGCTGAGGCGCCACGGCGAGGCTGACTCGCTTCTTGCCTACCATCAGCGGCGCCCTCGGGCGCCGCTTTTGCATCCTGTTAAACGCCCTTGTGTGGCGACTTTTTCGGCTGCTTTACGGCAGAATTTCCGTCGACTTTTCTTGCCAAGCTGTGGTCACTGCATATACTTTTCACGATGTAACCGTACCGCACCCGTCTCGCAAATCCAGCTCAGGAGGGACTGATGTCCAGCGAAACCCTGGAGCGCATCGCTCGCAACAAGAACGTGGCACGCGCCGCGGCCCGTCAGCTCAGCATGGAGCAGCTGCACAAGCTTGCCGAGGTGATCGAGGAGGTCATCGAACAGAAGAAGGACGAGGAGCAGCAGCGCCAGGAGGAGGAGGCCGAGAAGGAGCGCAAGCGCTCCGAGATCCTTGAGGCGATCAACGAGGCTGGACTTTCGGTGGATGACCTGGTAGTGGAGCCCCCGCGTCGCAAGCGCGGACGTCCGCCCAAGAACGCCAGCAAGGGGTAAGGCCTCGGGCAGTGCCAGCAGTAAGAAAAAGCCGCTCTCGATGAGCGGCTTTTTCATTGTCGGGGGCATTGCCAGGCGCAGGTATTTCGACGTGAAGCCCTATCCCGAGTGGCTGGTGGCCGGGGCCTCCATGGCGAGAATCTGCAGGTGAATCTCGGGAAGGCGACGCAGGTGGTCGGCGAACCAGGCAATCAGTCGTGGTTGCAGGGCCAGCCGCAGATCGGCCAGGGTCTCGGCACGCAGCGATTCCAGGATATCGTCGAGCCAGTCGCAGAAGTCGGTCTCGTCGAAGGCTTGCACTTCACCGGCGTCGAGCATCAGTCGACCGATGCGAGTCCAGCCTCCCTCCTCGGTGGCGGCCACCGACAGTGCCAGGTAGAGGCTGCCATGGCGGCTGCCTTCGCCGTGGTGGCCGCCCAGTCCGGGAAGCGGCGCCACGGCGTTCTGGCTGACGATGCAGGGGGGCTGGGGATGGCGGCCTTCCAGGGTCAGGCCGTCGGCATCGAAGCGGATCATGTCGCCGTTCAGGGGAGAGAGCGGTGCCTGGATGCCGAGTTCCTCGGCGATCTCGCGGTGGGCCTGCTGGTGGCGCGGCTCGCCGTGCACCGGCAGCAGGTAGCGGGGCCGCACCCAGCCGTAGAGGGTACGCAGCTCTTCCTGGGCCGGGTGGCCGGAGGCATGCAGTTCGGGGTGGTTGAACTCGTCGAGGATCTCTATGCCCAGGTGGCGTAGTCCCCGCTTCAGCCGCTCGATCAGCAGCTCGTTGCCGGGGATCGCCTTGGCCGAGAAGATCACGCTGTCGCCGGGGCCCAGCTCCAGCGAGCGATGGCGCCCCCGGGCCAGTCGCTGCAGCGCGGCGCGCGGCTCCCCCTGGCTGCCGGTGGCGATCACCAGCACTTCCTCGGGGGGCAGGTAGCCGAGATCGCTGCTGGGCACCAGGGGGGGGAAGTCGTCCAGGTAGCCGAGACCGCGGGCCACCGCCACCATGCGCTCCATGGAGCGACCCATCAGGCTGACCCGGCGTCCGCAGCGTTCGGCGGCGCGACCGATGGCCAGCACCCGGGCCAGGTTGCTGGCGAAGCAGGAGACCACCACGCGGCCCTCGCAGCGGGCGATGGCCTGCTCCAGGGCCTTGGCCACCTCGCCCTCGCTGCGTGAGTCGCCGGGCATCGGGGCATTGGTGGAGTCGCCTACCACCAGATCCACCGGGGCGATGGCACGGAAGGTGGCCGGGGAGATCGGGGCGCCGAGCAGCGGTTCGGGGTCGAGCTTCCAGTCGCCGGTATGCAGCACGCGGTGCTCGCCGGCGGTGATCAGCAGCGAGCAGCTTTCGGGAATGGAGTGGGTCACCGGCAGGAAACGCAGGGTGAAGGGCCCCGTCTCCATCGCCTCGCCGGGTTCGATCACCTGGATGGCGTCGGGGGAGAGTCCGCGTTCAGCGAACTTGGCGCGCAGCAGGCCGGCGGCCAGCGGTGTGGCATGGATGGGGCAGCCCCATTTCGGCCACAGCCAGGCGGCGGCGCCGATATGATCCTCGTGACCATGGGTGATGACCAGCGCCCGCGGCACGATCCCCAGAGCCTCCGGGGTGGCCAGGTTGGGCACCTGCAGCGGCGAGTCCGGCAGGTCCTGGCGAATCATCATGCCGCAGTCCACCGCGATCCAGGCGTCCTCCTGGCCCTCATCACCATAGCCATACAGGCTGAGGTTCATGCCGATCTCGCCGCAGCCGCCCAGCGGCAGGAAGCGCAGGGGAGGGCGGCGGCGTGGGCGGATCTGGACTCGAGGCTTGGGCATCGCGGAGGGAATTTCCTGAGACATGGCGGTTTCACTATACGGGAAGCCCGCCGGGGCCCACAACGCGCGGCGCAGGGCTATTGCAGAAGGAAGCACCGCTCAAGGCTTTCCCGCGACAGGCCTTCGAGCGGGGCCGGCCTTCCGGGGGCGCTGTGAACCCCTCCCTGGGCGCTACCGATGCCATCCCTGGCGTAGGACCCCCTCTACGACCTGTCCCCGGCGCCTTTCGCTATGGCCGCATGGCTAACTGCGATTGTCCTGACGCGCGGCGTCCGGTGGATGCCGGAACTCGCTGTTTTCGCTACACTGTTGCGCCCGTCTCGCCGCAGCCTGGAGCTCGACATGTCACATTATTACCGCCTGGTGGTCTCCTGTCCCGATCGCGTGGGGATCGTCTCCCGCGTCTCCGGCTTCATCGCCGGCCACGGCGGCTCGATCACCGAGGCGAGCCAGCACTCCGATCTCGAGACGGGGCGCTTCTTCATGCGCTACGAGATCCTGGCCGACTCCATCGGCATGCCGCCGGAGGCGCTGCGCGAGGCCTTCACGCCCATCGCCACTGAGTTCGAGATGACCTGGGCGCTGACCGATACCCGGCAGCGTCCGCGGGTGGTGCTGATGGTCTCGAAGGAGTCCCACTGCCTGGTGGACCTGCTCTACCGCTGGACCGCCGGGGAGCTCGACTGCGAGATCGCCGCGGTGATCTCCAACCACGAGGCCATGCGTGGCCTCGTGGAGTGGCACGGCATCGCCTATCACCATGTGCCGGTGCCGGCCGACGACAAGCAGGCGGCCTTCGATGAGGTGGAACGCCTGGTCGAGGAAGCCCGTGCGGACTGCATCGTGCTGGCACGTTACATGCAGATCCTGCCGCCGGCCCTGTGCGAGCGTTATGCCGGCCGGGTGATCAATATCCACCACAGCTTCCTGCCCAGCTTCGCCGGTGCCAAGCCTTACCACCAGGCCTACGAGCGCGGGGTCAAGCTGATTGGTGCCACCTGTCACTATGTCACCGCCGAACTCGACGCCGGACCGATCATCGAACAGGACATCCATCGCGTCAGCCATTGCCATACCCCCAATGACCTGGTGCGCTTCGGCCGTGATGTCGAGAAGTCGGTGCTGGCCCGGGGGCTGCGCTGGCACCTCGAGGATCGCGTGCTGATCCATGGCAACAAGACCGTGGTCTTTGCCTGACGGCGGGAGGCGTCCATGTCCTTTTCCGATGCGGTGCTGGCCCCTTGGTTGCTGGTCATCGCCTCGCTGATCGCTTTCGCTGTGCTGGCCCTTGCCCTGCTGCAGCGCCCCTGGCGCGCGCTACTCGCCGACAGCGGCCTCCAACATCGCTGGCTGGCCGCCAGCGTAGCGGTGCTGCTGATGTGGCAGTTGCGCGCCCAGGCGGTGGACTGGCTGACCCTGCATCTGATGTTCACCGCGCTGCTGGTGCTGGTGTTCAAGGCGCCCCTGGCGCTGCTCTCCCTGCTGCTGATCAATCTGGCGATGGTGGTGACGGGCCGGGTCGCCTGGCCGCTGCTGGGGGTCAACCTGCTGGTCACCGGGGTCATGCCGGCGCTGACCATGGTGATTATCTGGCGACTGGTGGATCGCTTCCTGCCCGACAACCTGATGGTGTTCCTGTTCGTCTGCGGCTTCTTCGGTGCCGCACTCTCCTCGCTGGCTGCCGGCCTTGCCGCGGTGGGGTTGATGCTGCTCGGCGCCAGCGATGCCCACGCCCTCTACCAGGCGCTGGAGTATGCCCGTTTCCTGCCACTGCTGATGCCCTCCGAGGCGTTCATCACCGGCATGTTGATGAGCATCCTGCTGGTCTATCACCCGCACTGGGTGGCGACCTTCAACGACCACCGCTACATCGATACCAAGTAGGCCGCCCATGACTGCTTCCCCTGGCGCTGCACCGCCGCGCCCTGCCCGCCGCGAACTGCTGGAAGGCCCCATCGCTGCCACCCTGCTGCGCAAGACCCTGCCGGTGATCGGCGGCATGATCGCCATGCTGAGCTTCAACCTGGTGGACACCTGGTTCATCTCGCGGCTGGGCACCGAGGAGCTGGCGGCGGTCTCCTTCACCTTCCCGGTGGTATTCACCGTCATCAGCCTGGCCATCGGCCTGGGGATAGGCACCTCGGCGGTGGTGGGGCGGCGTCTGGGGCGCGGGGAGTTCACGGCGGTGCGCCGTCGCTCCACCGATGCAGCCCTGCTGGGTCTGGTGGTCGGTGTGCTGATGACACTGCTGGGCCTCGCCACCCTCGAACCGCTGTTCCGGCTGCTGGGTGCCGATGACACCCTGCTGCCGCATATTCGCGACTATATGGGCGTCTGGTACTTCGGCGCCGCGGCGATGATCGTGCCCCGGGTGCTCAACAGCATCCTGCGTGCCCACGGCAATACCGTTACCCAGGGATTGATGATGGGGCTGGCCGCCCTGATCAACGTGGTGCTGGACTGGTGGCTGATCTTCGGCGTGGGGCCGATTCCCGCCATGGGTGTCTTTGGTGCGGCACTGGCCACGGTGCTGAGCTGGGGCCTGATGGCGGTGACCCTGGTCTTCCAGCGCGAACTGCGCGGCCTGTTCGACCTGGCTGGGCTCACTCCAGCCGGGCTGCTCGACTCCTGGCGCGAGCTCGGCCGCATCGCCGGCCCCGCGGCCCTGACCAGCGTCTTCACGCCGCTGGCCATGGGCCTGCTGACGCGTATCGTCGCCGGCCACGGCCACCACGCCGTAGCCGGCTTCGGTGTCGGCACCCGTATCGAGGCGTTCGCCCAGATCGCCGTGCTGGGGCTCTCCATGACCCTCTCGCCGCTGGTCAGCCAGAATGCCGGTGCCGGCCAGTACGACCGGGTGCGTCGCGCCATCTTCGGCTGCTTCCTGTTCGTGCTGCTCTGGCAGCTGCTGGTGTGGGCCGTCCTGCAGGGGCTGGCACCCTGGCTGGTGGCAGGTTACGCCGAGCGCGAGGCGGTGGGGGAGGTGCTGCGCCACTTCCTGTGGCTGGTGCCCCTGGGCCTGGGTGCCCAGGGCGTGGTGATCCTGGCGGTATCGTCATGCAACGCCCTGCATCGACCGGCCCGGGCCATGCGCCTCTCGGTGGTGCGGCTGTTCGTGCTCAGCGTGCCCCTGGCCTGGCTGGGAGGGCGTCTGGCCGGCACCACCGGGATCTTCTCCGGCATGCTCGTCGCCAACCTGCTGATGGCACTGGTCGCCTGGTGGCAGATCCGGGTGGTGCTCACGCGCTACCGCTGAGGAGTTTTTTGTTACGAAGACTTGGCAGGGCGGTGGTCCTGGTCTACATTTGTAAAAAATGTAGATATTATTGAGCCGCCACCATCAGGAGCCCGCCATGAGCCAGATCACCCCCGTCACCTGGGACGACCCCTTCCGCCTCATCGACCAGCTCTCGGAAGAGGAGCGCATGGTCCACCAGACCGCCCGGGACTATTGCCAGGAGAAGCTCCTGCCGCGGGTACTCGAGGCCAACCGCCACGAGATCTTCCATCGCGAGATCATGAACGAGATGGGCGAGCTGGGCCTGCTCGGCGCTACCATCGACGGCTACGGCTGCGCCGGCCTCAACTACGTCAGCTACGGCCTGATCGCCCGCGAGGTGGAGTGCGTCGACTCCGGCTACCGCAGCGCCATGAGCGTGCAGTCGAGCCTGGTGATGTACCCCATCCACGCCTTCGGCAGCGAGGAGCAGCGCGAGAAGTACCTGCCCAAACTGGCCAGCGGCGAGTGGGTGGGCTGCTTCGGGCTCACCGAGCCCGACCACGGCTCCGACCCGGGCGGCATGGCCACTCGCGCCACCCGCACCGCGAGTGGCTGGCGCCTCAACGGCACCAAGACCTGGATCACCAACTCGCCCATCGCCGATGTCTTCGTGGTGTGGGCCAAGGATGACGAGGGGGTGATCAACGGCTTCATCCTCGAGAAGGGCATGCCGGGCCTCAGCGCACCCAAGATCGAGGGCAAGTTCAGCCTGCGCGCCTCCATCACCGGCCAGATCGCCATGCAGGACGTGGAGGTCTCCGACGAGCAGCGCCTGCCCCACGTCAAGGGACTCAAGGGACCCTTCTCCTGCCTCAACCGCGCCCGCTACGGCATCGCCTGGGGTGCCATGGGCGCCGCCGAGGCGTGCTGGCATGCCGGTCGCGACTACACCCTGGAGCGCAAGCAGTTCGGCCGTCCGCTGGCCGCCAACCAGCTGATCCAGAAGAAGCTCGCCGACATGCAGACCGAGATCACCCTGGGCCTGCAGGCGGCGCTGCGCGTCGGGCGCATGATCGACGACGGACAGCTGGTGCCGGAGGCGATCTCGCTGATCAAGCGCAACAATTGCGGCAAGGCGCTGGACATCGCCCGCGTCGCCCGGGACATGCACGGCGGCAACGGCATCAGCGACGAGTACCACGTGATCCGCCACGTGATGAACCTCGAGGCCGTCAACACCTACGAGGGCACCCACGACGTCCACGCCCTGATCCTCGGCCGTTCCCAGACCGGCCTCCAGGCCTTTACCGGCTGATGCACCGCAACGAAGCTGAGTGACGATAACGAGGGGCGCCGGGGGCAGGACGTAGAGGAGGTCCGAGGACCAGGGATGGCCGAGGTAGCGTACAGGGAAGTATTCAAAGCGCCTCCTCGACGGTCCGGCGATCCGGGTCCTGCCGCCGGATCAGCCCCGAGTGGTGCCACTTTCGGCACACGGTAGCAAGGAGCTCGAGATGAGTGGACCGCTGGATGGCATCACGGTGCTCGACATGTCGCGGGTGCTGGCCGGCCCCTGGGCGGGCCAGCTGCTCGCCGACCTGGGCGCCCGGGTGATCAAGATCGAGCACCCCAGCCGCGGCGACGACACCCGCGGTTGGGGACCGCCGTGGCTAGCCGAGGAGAGCGAGCGCGATAAGGTCGCCGCCTATTACCTCTGCGCCAACCGCGGCAAGCACTCCCTGGCCGTGGATATCGCCACCGAGGAGGGGCAGGCGCTGGTGCGCCGGTTGGCATCGGGTGCCGATATCCTGCTCGAGAACTTCAAGGTCGGTGGCCTGGCCAAGTACGGCCTCGACTACGCCAGCCTGCACGCCGATAACCCGAGGCTGATCGGCTGCTCCATCACGGGCTTCGGCCAGGATGGCCCCTATGCCCACCGCGCCGGCTACGACTTCATGATCCAGGCCATGGGCGGGCTGATGAGCCTGACCGGCGAAGCCGACGCCATGCCCATGAAGACTGGAGTGGCGATCACCGACGTGATGACCGGCCTCTACGCCACGGTGGGCGTGCTGGCGGCGCTGCAGGAGCGTGCTGGCACCGGCGTCGGCCGCCACGTGGACGTGGCGCTGCTCGACGTCCAGGTGGCCACCCTGGCCAACCAGGCCCTCAACGCCTTGGTCAGCGGCAAGGACCCCGAGCGCCACGGCAACGCCCACCCCAATATCGTGCCTTACCAGGCCTTCGCCTGTGCCGACGGCCACCTGGTGCTCACCGTGGGCAATGATGCCCAGTTCGCCCGCTTCGCCGCCCTGCTGGGCCATCCCGAGTGGGCGCGGGATCCCGCCTATGCCACCAACGCCGCCCGGGTCGGCAACCGCGAGGTCCTGGTGCCGATGATCCAGGCGATACTGGCTACCCGGCCCCGGGACGAGTGGCTGGGTGAGCTGGAGGCGCGCGGCATCCCCGCCGGGCCCATCAACAGCGTCAGCGAGGTGTTCGAGGATCCCCAGGTACAGCATCGCCAGATGCACCGCGTCCTGAGGCGTGGCGATCTCGAGGTACCCCAGGTGGCCAACCCGCTACGCTTCGACGGCGCCTCCGCCACCAGTGACGTGGCCCCGCCTCGCCTGGGCCAGGACAGCGATGCCCTGCTGGCCGAGATGGGGCTCGCGGCGGAGGATATCGCCCGGCTGAGGCGGGCAGGGGTGGTCAGGTAGGGATTACCTCGGCGAAAACCGCCTCATCAGCCCCATCTCGGCGATCATCCGGGTGGAGATCTCCTCCACCGAGAAGCGGGTGGTGTCGATGAAGGGGATATGCATCTGCCGGTAGAGCCCCTCGGCCTGCCCGACCTCCTGCACGCACTGGTCCATGGAGCTGTAGCGGCTGTTGGGACGGCGCTCGTGGCGAATGGCCGCCAGCCGCCTGGGATCGATGGTCAGGCCGAACAGCTTGTGGTGGTGAGGGGCCAGCGCCTTGGGCAGCTTGAGGGTGCCGTCCTCGTCGAGGTCATCCTCGGTGAGCGGGTAGTTGGCCGCGCGGATGCCGAACTGCAGTGCCAGGTAGAGCGAGGTGGGGGTCTTCCCGCAGCGCGAGACGCCGATCAGGATCACGTCGGCCTTGTCGTATTGATGAGTACGGGCGCCGTCATCGTTATCCAGGGCGAAGTGCACCGAGTGGATGCGATCCATGTAGACCTCATCCTTGCCGATGGAGTGGGTGCGGCCCACGGTGTAGCTGGAGTGGGTCTTGAGTTCCTGCTCCAGCGGCTCCAGGAAGGTCGAGAAAATATCGATATTGAAGCCTTCCGCATCGCTGATGATCTGGCGGATATTGCTGTCGACGATGGTGTCGATGATGATCGGCATCTCACCGTCGCGCACCGCCACGCCATTGATGACCTCGACCAGATTCTCGGCCTTTTCGACCGTGTCGATATAGGGCTTGGTGAGCATGCGGATCTCGACATTCTCGAACTGGGCCAGCAGGCTGCGGCCCAGGCTCTCGGCGGTGATGCCGGTGCCGTCGGAGATAAAGAAGGCGGTACGGGTCATGGCGGCGTCGCTTTGATGAAGAAAGGCCTCCATTGTCGGGCGCAGGCACCCAGCCGACAAGCCTCCCGGTAGTTTGCAGACTACACGAATTCCCGAAAATGCCTGTCTGTTGTAAAAATCCTCCAGTGACTTCGCTGTTAGACCAATGGCGAATATGGCTACCGCTTGGTAGAGTCGCCAGCATCCCGTCATGCCTGCCGGCATGACGAACTGTCGTCGTTAGCCAAGGGGGTCCCGTGGACGATTATATTCTGTGGTTCGATGAACTGGGCATGGACGATGTCGAGCGTGTGGGCGGCAAGAACGCTTCCCTCGGCGAGATGATCTCCAACCTGGCCGGCGCCGGAGTCACCGTGCCCGGCGGCTTCGCTACCACCGCCCACGCCTACCGCGAATTTCTCTCCCACGAGGGCCTCAACGAGCGCATCAACCAGGCACTGGCCACTCTGGACGTGGATGACGTCGCCGAGCTTGCCCGGGTCGGCGCCCAGATTCGCCAGTGGGTGATCGACACCCCCCTGCCGCCGACGTTCGAGCAGCACCTGCGCAGCGCCTACGACAGGCTGCTCGCCCAGCACCCCAACCTCAAGGCGGCGGTGCGCTCCTCGGCTACTGCCGAGGACCTGCCCGATGCCTCCTTCGCCGGTCAGCAGGAGACCTTCCTCAACATCGAGGGCTTCGACAATATCAAGCGCGCCGTGCATGAGGTGTTCGCCTCGCTGTTCAACGACCGCGCCATCTCCTATCGCGTCCACCGGGGCTACGCCCACGAGAACGTGGCGCTCTCTGCCGGCATCCAGAAGATGGTGCGCTCCGAGACCGGCGCCTCGGGCGTGATGTTCACCCTGGATACCGAGTCTGGCTACCGCGACGCGGTGTTCGTCACCGCCTCCTGGGGTCTCGGCGAGACGGTGGTGCAGGGTGCGGTGAACCCCGATGAGTTCTACGTGCACAAGTCGACCCTGGCCGCCGGCCGCCCGGCGGTGCTGCGTCGCAACCTGGGCTCCAAGCTGATCAAGATGGTCTACGGCCAGGAGGCCAGCGCCGGCAAGTCGGTGGAGACCGTGGATGTCCCGCTCAAGGATCGCGGCCGCTTCTGCATCAATGACGAACAAGTGATGGCCCTGGCTCGCCAGGCGGTGACCATCGAGCAGCACTATCAGCGCCCCATGGACATCGAGTGGGCCCTGGATGGCGACGACGACAAGCTGTACATCGTCCAGGCGCGTCCCGAGACGGTGGTCTCCCAGCAGGAGGGGGGCAAGCTCGAGCGCTTCCAGCTCAAGGAGAAGGGGCGCAACCTGGTCAGCGGCCGCGCCATCGGCCAGCGCATCGGCCGCGGAGCGGTCAAGGTGGTCTTCTCACCGGATGACATGGAGAAGGTCAATGCCGGCGATGTACTGGTCACCGACATGACCGACCCCGACTGGGAGCCGATCATGAAGCGCGCCTCGGCCATCGTCACCAACCGTGGCGGGCGCACCTGCCATGCGGCGATCATCGCCCGCGAGCTCGGCATTCCCGCCGTGGTGGGCTGCGGCGACGCCACCGAGGTGCTCGCCGATGGTCGCGATGTCACCGTCTCCTGCGCCGAGGGTGACACCGGTCACGTCTACGACGGGCTGCTGGAGTTCGACCGCACCGTGACCAGCGTCGATGCCATGCCCGATATTCCCTTCAAGATCATGATGAACGTCGGTAACCCCGACCGTGCCTTCGGCTTCGCCGGCCTGCCCAACGCCGGCGTCGGCCTGGCGCGTCTGGAATTCATCATCAACCGCATGATCGGCGTGCACCCCAAGGCGCTGCTCGAGTACGACACCCTGCCCGAGGACCTGCAGCAGACCATCGACCTGCGCATCGCCGGCTACGCCAGCCCCGTGGACTTCTACGTCGACAAGCTGGTGGAGGGCATCAGCACCCTGGCGGCGGCCTTCTATCCGGAGCGGGTGATCGTGCGCCTGTCGGACTTCAAGTCCAACGAGTACGAGAACCTGATCGGCGGCAAGCTCTACGAGCCGGGGGAGGAGAACCCCATGCTCGGCTTCCGCGGCGCCTCGCGCTACATCTCCGACGCCTTCCGCGCCTGCTTCGAGCTGGAGTGCCGTGCGCTCAAGCGGGTGCGCGAGGTGATGGGCCTGGACAACGTCGAGATCATGGTGCCCTTCGTGCGCACCACCGAGGAGGCCAGCGAGGTCATCGACCTGCTGGCGGCCAACGGCCTGAAGCGCGGCGGTTCTTCTGACCCTCAGGGCCTCAAGGTGATCATGATGTGCGAGCTGCCGGCCAACGCCCTGCTCGCCGAGGAGTTCCTGCAGTACTTTGACGGCTTCTCCATCGGCTCCAACGACCTCACCCAGCTCACCCTGGGGCTGGACCGCGACTCCGGCATCGTCGCCCACCTCTTCGACGAGCGGAATCCGGCGGTCAAGAAGTTGCTGGCCATGGCGATCCAGGCCTGCAAGGCCCAGGGCAAGTACATCGGCATCTGCGGTCAGGGCCCCTCGGATCACCCGGACCTCGCCAAGTGGCTGATGGAGCAGGGCATCGACTCCGTCTCCCTCAACCCCGACGCGGTGCTCGAGACCTGGTTCATGCTCGCCGGCGAAACTCTCGGCTAAGCACCGAGCTGATGATCGATAGGCCAATGGCGCCCGGTCGACATCCGTCGACCGGGCGTCTTTCGTCTATGCTGAGAGGCTCACTGCCTGGCCACTCGCCACGACAAGGAGCCTGTCCCATGATGTTGCCCCCCTCCACCCACCGTCGCCGCCTGCTGGCGCCGCTCGTCGCCGCCCTGATGCTTGGCCTGCCCCTGGCCGGCCAGGCTGACACCGCTTTCACCTACGATATCCCCGCCATCGCGCCCGAGGTGTCGTCGGAGAGCGAGGAGAAGCCCGGTTGGGCCACCGAGCGCTTCGCCGTGGCCGCCGCCAACCCGCTGGCCACCGATGCCGGCTATCAGGTGCTCAAGGCCGGGGGCAGCGCCATCGACGCCGCCATCGCCGTACAGATGGTGCTCAACCTGGTGGAGCCCCAGTCCAGCGGCATCGGCGGCGGCGCCTTCCTGGTCCATTTCGACGGCGAGGAGGTGGCCACCTTCGATGGCCGCGAGGCCGCCCCGGCCGCCGTCGACGGCGGGCTGTTCCTCGACGAGGAGGGCGAGCCCCTCGCCTTCCTCGACGCCGCCGCCAGCGGCCTCTCGGTGGGGGTGCCCGGCACCCTGCGGATGCTGGAGATGGCGCACAAGCAGCACGGCGTGCTGCCGTGGAGCGAGCTCTTCGCACCGGCCATCCGGCTCGCCGAGGACGGCTTCATGGTGAGCCCGCGCTTGGCCGAAAGTCTCGCCGGTGAGGAACGCCTGCGCGACGATCCCCAGGCCGGCCCCTTCTACTACCCCGACGGCGAGCCCCTCGAGGCCGGCGCGACCCTGCGCAACCCCGCCCTGGCCGAGATCCTGCGTCAGGTGGCTGAGGGGGGCAGCTCCGCGCTGCACACCGGCGCCGTCGCCCACGACCTGGTGCTGCGGGTTCAGGGCCACGCCGAGCGCCCCGGCACGCTCACCCGGGAGGACCTGGCTGGCTACGAGGCCAAGCAGCGCGCGCCGCTCTGCACCCCCTGGCAGGCCTATGTGCTGTGTGGCTTCCCGCCGCCCTCCTCGGGGCACCTAACCGTGATGCAGATCCTCGGCATCCTCGAGGCGCTGCCGGAGGTGGAGACACCAATGGTCGATGGGGTGCCGAGCGAGGCCTGGCTGCACACCTTCCTCGAGGCCGCCCGGCTGGCCTTCGCTGACCGCGGTCGCTTCATCGGTGACCCGGCCTTCGTCGACGCTCCCGGCGGCGACTGGTCGAGCATGCTGGCCCCCGACTACCTCGCCAAGCGCGCCGAGCTGGTCGATGAGCAGAGCCTGGGCAGCGGTGGCGCCAAGCCCGGCAACCCCGGCGAGCTCGCCACCGCCTGGGGCCAGCATCCCCTGCAGCCTGAGTATGGCACCAGCCATATCAGCATCGTCGACGAGCAGGGCAACGCCCTGGCCATGACCACCACCATCGAGCAGGCCTTCGGTTCGCGGATCATGGCCGATGGCGGCACCGGACTGCCTGGCGGCTACCTGCTCAACAACGAGCTCACCGACTTCTCCTTCACCCCGGAAGACGCCGAGGGGCGGCCTATCGCCAACCGAGTGGAGGCCGGCAAGCGGCCGCGCTCCAGCATGAGCCCGACCCTGGTCTTCGCCCGCGATGGCGAGCAGCGAGGTGACCTGGTGGCGAGCCTGGGCTCTCCCGGCGGTGCAGCGATCATCCACTACACGGCGAAGTCACTGGTGGCGATGCTCGACTGGGGGCTTGACGCCCAGGAGGCGCTCGACCTGCCCCACGCCATCACTCTGGGTGGGCCGGTCTATCTGGAGCAGGGCCGCTTCCCGGCGGCTACCCTCGAGGGGCTGGCCGAGCGCGGCCACGAGGTCAGCGAGCGCGAACTGGTCAGCGGGCTACAGGCCATCCAGGTGGTGGGTGAGGGCTTCTTCGGCGGCGCCGACCCGCGCCGGGAAGGGGTGGTCATGGGAGATTAATGGCGCAGCCAGTTACGCAGCTTGATCAGCAGCAGGGCGCCGTCGCCGAGCTCGCGACGCTCGGCGACCAGCGCCGCGAGCAGGGCAGGGCGGTCGGTGATGATGGCGTCGACACCCAGGTCGATCAGCTGTGACATCCGTGTCCGGTCGTTGATGGTCCAGGCGTGGAGTTCGTAACCGTAGCGTCCTGCCAGGCTGACTTCGCGCTCACTGATGCGGTTATGGCGCAGACCTAGCGCGTCCAGACTCCGGCGCTCCAGGGTGCCGGGCAGGATCAGTTGGGCCAGCAGGGTCACGCGCAATTCGGCGTGGCGTGAGCGGATCGTCCGGGCCAGCGTCGGCGAGGTGGTGGCCAGGCGAGTCTCGGCGAAGAGGTCGGGGTCGCCGCAGGCATGCACCTGCCTGTCCACTACTGCCTCGGCCAGGCAGCGGCGGCGCTCCGCCTGTTCTGCCTGCAGGGTCGCGACGACCGCCTCCACCAGCGCCACCTCACGGCCGGGATCGGTCTTCAGGTCGATCATCAAGCCGCTGCGGCCTCGCACGGCTGCCAGCGCCTCATCCAGTCCCGGAATCCGCTCGCCCACATAGGCGTCGCCGAACCAGCTCCCCACATCGAAGCCAACCAGCGCCTCGCGCTCGAGCTCGCCCAGCCGGCGTGGATCGCCGGTCAGGCGCTGCAGGGTGCTGTCGTGGTAGAGCACCACCTGCTCGTCGGCGGTGAGGCGGACATCCAGCTCGACCATGTCCGCTCCGTCATCCAGGGCACGATGAATCGCCGGCAGGGTGTTCTCGGGGGCATCCAGGGAACTGCCGCGATGCGCGATCACTGCGACCTCGTCGTGCAGCGTGAAGCTGTTGACGATCAGCCATGCCTGCCACAGGGCGAAGCACACCACGCCGAGCTCCACCGCCCAGGCCAGGCGCCCGGGATGGGCATCGGCAGGAGGCGGGGCAGGGCGTGGCTCGCGGTGGGCCAGGCGCAGGTAGAGACAGGTCGAGAGCAGTGCGTTGGCGGCGATCCCGGCGAAGGTGATGGCCAGGGTCACCAGCACGTAGGCGGTCAGGTAGGCGAGGGTCGCCGGCACCAGGACGGCGTTGCGCTCGGGTAGCCACCACAGCAGCGGCGTGAACAGGCGATCGAAGATCAGGGTGGCCAGGATCGGCAGGATCACGATCGTCGCCAGCAGGGCGAGGGTGACCACGGCGATGGGACGACGGTGACCGCGGGTGAGCTCGACGCTACGGGCCAGTGCCCGGCGCGGCGAGAGTGTCTCCAGTGCCACCAGCGGCAGGGCCAGGATCCAGCGCACATAGAGGGAGGCGGCGAGCCACGCCCAGGCGGCCACCAGCGGCACGGCCAGGGCGAGGAACTGCCACAGCGCCGGCGGCCTGACGCGCTGAACATAGTAGGGGTCGAGGCCGCCGAGAAGGGCGCCATGCAGCCAGACCAGAACGAAGGCCACCGGCAGCACCAGCAGCAGGTGGGTACCCACCTGAACCACCACCAGCCCGGCCAGTGCCGGCAGGCGGTGCAGGGTCCACCACAGTGCCTCGAAGGCCAGGCGCAAGTGATGGTCGCGGGGGCGTGCTGCCACCAGGATCATTCCCGCCTGCTGCAGGTAGAGCACCAGGAAGGTTAGGCCGACGGCGGCCAGCAGCCAGAGCGTGCCGGCGGGGCTGACCAGCAGGTCGATGAGCTCGGCATTGCTGATCACGGTGCGGCCGAAGCGACCCACGAGATGGGCCAGGCTCCAGGCCACTGCCGGCAGCAGCAAACTGGAGGCCAGCACGGTGAAGAACAGGTGGTAGGCCACCAGCGGGCGCAGGTGCTCGCGCAGGCTGTGCAGGACATCGCGGCTCAGGTTCGCGAGAGCCAGCATGTCAGGCTCCAGGTATCGGCAGGGGCGTGCGGCTCACTCGAGCGGCAGGCGCTCGTCGGCAACCAGGATGCCGTTGTTGTCGGCGTAGAGCCACTCTCCGGGGGAAAGGGTGACGCCGGCGAAGGTCACCGGGATATCGCGCTGGCCTTCGCCGCGCTTCTCGCTCTTGCGGGGGTGGGCACCGAGTGCCTGGATGCCGAGGTCGGTCTCCGCCAGCACGTCGACATCGCGCACGCAACCGTACATGATCACGCCGCTCCAGCCGTTGCCGGCCGCCTGCTCTGCCAGCATGTCACCAAGCATGGCACAGCGCTGTGAACCGCCGGCATCCACCACCAGCACGGCGCCCTCGCCGGGCTCGGCCACGGCCTGCTTGACCAGGGAGTTGTCCTCGAAGCACTTGACGGTGCGGATCGGGCCGCAGAATGCCTCGCGGCCGCCGAAGTTGATGAACAGCGGGTCGAGTGCGCGTACTTCCGGGTGGGCGTCGCAGATGTCCGGGGTGATGATCTGGGGCACGGCAGAGCTCCTTGTCTCGAAAGGGAGTCTTGATGATGCCACAGCGTTGGCTCGGCATCAGCCGGGAGCCTGGCGCTAGTTGCCGCCACCGAGGGTCAGGCGCAGGGCCTGCAGGCCGTCGAGCTGGATGTTGACCTCATCGCTGAACAGCGGATGCCCGTCGAGGCGGATATCCAGGGTGGCTTCGGCGCCGCGGTAGGCGATGGAGGTGGCGATCTCGGCCTCGCGGCTCACCGGCGCCAGGGGGCCGTATTCCACCCCGGTCACCTCCACGGCATCGAAGCCGCGCTCGGCGAACTCCGCCTCGATCCCCTGCTTGATGGCGATGCCGTAGTAGAAGTAGAGCCCGCCATAGGCGATACCGCCGAGCAGGACGAGATAGAAGACGAAGCGGCCCATGAACTGACTCCCTGGTGGCCTGAGGAGGATTCCGTAGCGTGCAGTGTACCCCAGCACCGGGCGACTGCGCAGGCGCTGGCCTACCGCCGTGGCTATGCCACAATGGCGCCCCGCATCGGCGGGGACGCGGCGAGCCTGGAGGAGAGAGCCCATGAACATCACCTACGATGCCCGCCGTCGCCTGGGGCGCTTGACCGAGCTGCTCGCCGAGTGGCAAGCGCTGTGGCAGCCGTTGCCGTTCCAGCATCCCCGGTTGCCCTGGCAGGTCGAGTCGCCCGCCATGGCCGAGGCGCTGCTGGCACTCACCGATGCCGAGGTGGCGCGGCTGCAGGATACCCCCTTCACCGACTCCCCCCTGGCCGAATGGCTGCCGGTCGCGGAGCTCGAGGCGCTGTCCAGTCTGCCACGGCTGCCGGGAGAGGAGCTGATGCTTGCGGAGCACTGGGCGGCCCACGTCGGCGGTCGCAAGTGGCACCAGATAGCGGCCTTCCTGCCCAGGGTGCAGCTGGCCGTGGGCGACAGGCCCCTGGAGTGGTGTGCCGGCAAGGGACACCTGGCCCGCACCCTGGCGCGCCGGAATGGGCTCGAGGTGCGGGGACTGGAGTGGGATGCCGCGCTCTGCGATAGCGGCGCGGCGCTTGCCGAGGCGCAGGGCGCTCCCCTGGAGCTGGTACACCAGGATGTGATGGCGCCGGGCGTCGAGCGCTGGCTGACGCCGACCACCCATGCCTGCGCGCTGCACGCCTGCGGCGACCTGCACCGCAGCCTGCTGGAACAGGCGGTGGCCGCCGGCAGTGCGCTGACCCTGGCCCCCTGCTGCTATCAGCGCACCGCCGATGCCTGGTACCGGCCACTCTCGCGTCTCGGCGCCGACGGCATGGCGCGCCATCGCCTGGCACTGTCCCGGGAGGATCTGGCCATGGCGGTGCAGGAGACCGTCACCGCACCCCGGCATGACCGGCGTCACCGCGAGCGGGCCGGTGCCTGGCGGCTGGGTTTCGATCGGCTGCAGCGCGCGGTACGTGGCCAGGATGACTACCTGCCGGTGCCCAGCCTGGCCTATGGCCGCATGCCCGGGAGCTTCGCCGACTTCTGTCACTGGGCCGCCGAGCAGAAGGGAATCGCGCTGCCCGACGGCATCGACTGGGTCGCCTGCGAGGCGGCGGGCTGGCGCCGCCGGGCCGAGGTGGCACGCCTGGAGCTGGTACGCCACCTGTTCCGGCGACCCCTGGAGGTGTGGCTGGCACTGGATCGCCTGGTCTTCCTCGAGGAGGCCGGCTACGTCGCGGAGCTCGGCACCTTCTGCGACCGCGAGCTGACCCCACGCAACCTGCTGATCCGGGCTCGCCGCCCCGCCTCCGCCTGAGGTGCCGGTTCGGCGGTCATGGCGCCACCGGCTGGTCGTCAGCAGCGGCGGGTGGCGCTGACGCCTCACCGGTGCGGGCCTGGCGGGCCGACAGCCACTCCGCGAAGTAGTCTTCCATGCGCGTCAGGGTGCGTGCATACCAGGTCTCGTCCTTGGTAATGGCACGCTCGGCATTCAGCGGGTGGGTGGGGATGTGCAGGCGCATGTCCACGCCGCTCTGCGGATGACTTCCCACCCGCACCGCCGACGAGGCGCGTGCCGGCCCGTAGGGAATCCGCCGGGCCAGGGCGACGAGGCGCTCGGTGGAGGTGGCGAAACGGATAAACTCCCGTGCTGTGTCCGGATTGTCGGCATGGCGGGGAATCACCCAGGTCTCGTGCTCCTGGACCTGTCCGTCCCAGAGGATCTCGATGGGTGCTCCCCGGGAGATCATCGCGTCGAAGAAGCGGCCGTTGTAGCCCGAGGCCATCACCACCTCGCCCTCGGTGAGCAGGCGCACCGGCGTCTCGCCGTCCTCCCACCAGTGGATCTCCTCCAACGCATCCAGGCGTTCCAGTGCGAGGCCCAGCCCCCGCGGTGTGCTGAGCAGCCGGTAGAGCTCCTCGTGGGGCACGCCAGTGGCGAGCAGCGCCCACTCCAGGTTGACGGCGGGAGTGCGCTGCAGGGCCCGGGGGCCCGGGAAGCGTCGCTGATCGAAGAGGTCGGCGATGCGCGTGGGTCGTCTCCCCGGGAAGGCGTCGGAGCGATAGGCCACCACCGTGGCAAACAGCGTATGGGTCAGTGCACAGTCGCCGATGGCTCCCGGCATGAAGTCCCGCTCGGCGGGGGTACCATCCGGGGCCGGGGCAGCAAGGTCCGGCGACAGCGTCTGCAGCAGCCCCTCGTCGCAGGCCGCCATGGCCTGGCTGCGGGTCATGTCGATCACATCCCAGGGTGCCGCTTCGTCGTCAACGGCACGGCGCAGTTCGGTGAGGCCGCCATCGTAGCGATGGACTTCGACGTGGATCCCGGTGTGTTCGGTAAACGGCTGGAACAGCGCCTCGCGCTGGGCCCGCTCGTAGGCGCCTCCCCAGCTGAGTATCCGCAGCGGCTCGTCGGCGGCCGCCGGCCCCAGGGCGGTCACGATCAGCAGCGCGGTGAGCAAGCGGCTAGCCATGGCCATGCTCCTCGCGGCGCAGGGCATCGCTCTGGTGGAGGTAGGCGTGGGCGATATGCACCTCGTAGACCACCCCCCGGAAGATGCCCTCGTCGACGACCGCCAGGGCCTCGCCGGTGACTTCCTCGAGCAGGGCCATCGCCGCCCACAGGGTGGTGTCGGAGCGCAGTGTCGGCCGTTCGGCGTCGATGCACTCCCGGGCCCGCCGGAGCGGGCCTGCTTCCTGGCGCGCTGCCTCCAGTTCGGCCAGGGCCACGCAGCCGTGGAAACGCTCCTGGGTATCCACCAGGTAGGACTCACCGTGGCGCTCCCGGGCCAGAGTGGCGATGGCCTCGTCCAGCGACACATCGGGGGAGAGGGTGACGCACTCCCGCGTCAGGTAGTCGATCACCCGGGTATCCATCAGCAGGGCCTGGCCGCGCCCCGAGGAGAGGTCCAGCCCGCGGTCGCGCAGCTGGATATCGAACAGCGAGCGTCCGAACAGCTGGGCGGCGATGGGGCTGGCCAGGGTCACGCTGGCCAGGGCCGCCGTGGTCAGGGCGTAGTTGCCGGTGAGTTCGAAGACGATCAGCAGGCTGGTCAATGGGGCGCCGATGACCGGGGCGGTGACGGCGACCATGCCACACACCGCATAGAAGACGAAGCTCTCCTGGGAGACGCCGGTAAGGCCGGCCACCAGGGTGCCACAGAGCGCGCCGAACAGGGTGCCGATCACCAGGGCGGGGCTGAATACGCCACCGCTGAAGCCCATGCCCAGACACAGGGCGGTGGCCGCCACCTTGAGGCCCAGCACCAGCAGCAGCTCGCCGCTGCCGAAGGCACCGGCGATGGTGGCGAAGCGTAGCGTTTCCTGCCCCATGCCCAGGATGTCGGGAACCCACAAGGCCACCATCCCCAGCAGTGCCCCGGCCAGGGCGGGATGCAGGTCGGGACGCAGCGGCAGGCGCCGGGCGAGGCGGCCGACGCCGAGGATAGCGTGCATGTAGCCTCCGGCGAGCAGGGCGCCAAGCCCGCCGATGGCAACGAAGAGCGCAAATTCCCAGGCCCGCGGCACGGCGGTCTCGGCGACATGGAACAGGGCGCCCTGGGCCAGCGCCTGGGTGGCGATCACATGGCCGACGAGGGCGGCGGCGGCGATGGGGGCGAAGGCGCGCAGCGCATAGTGGCGCAACACCACCTCATGGGCGAAGACGATGCCCGCGAGCGGGGCATTGAAGGCGGTGGCGATGGCCGCGGCCACGCCGCAGGCGATGGTGATGTTGTCGTCGGAGCGGCCCAGGCGCAGCAGCCGTGCGCCGAGCGAGCCCAGGGTGGCCCCCATGTGCACCAGCGGGCCGTACTGGCCTACCGAGGCACCCGCCCCCAGGGAGATCATCGCGGTCAGTGCCGAGACAGCCCCGGCCCTGGTCGGCAATCGGCCACGCCGGGTCTGGACGGCGGCGATGGCATCGGCGGGCGTATGGGGACGGCGTTCGGGCAGGCTGCGATGCAGGCGGCCGACGATCAGCCCGCCCAGGGTCGGCACCGCCACGGTGGTGAGGGTCAGCCACTCGGGCCAGGCAAACATCATGCGGCTGCGCGGCGAGATCAGCAGGACCTCGTTGAGCCACAACACGCCGCGCACGAAGCCGGCGGCGAAGAGTGCCGCGACGCCGCCGATAACGGCACCAAGCAGCACCAGCCCCAGGAAACGCAGCACCGGCAGGGGGCCGCTGCCGGTGGGCGCCGTTGTGGTCTCCATGACCAAGGTGTAGGTGCCAGGTCACCAGACGTCCACTCGCGGCGGGAGGGGAAGGCCGCCCCGGCTTGGCCGGCCTGCGCTTGAGGGGCGCTCAGGCCGCGGCGAAGCGGCGCTGCAGCCAGGCATTAATGTCGTCGGATTCGTAGAGCCACTCGACCTCGCCGTCGGCGTGGGCGATGCGCAGGCAGGGGACCTTGACGCGTCCGCCGCCCTCGGCGAGTTCGCGGCGATGATCCGGGTCGAGCTGGGCGTCACGCGTCTCGATGGGCAGGCCCAGGCGGGCGATCTCCTTGCGGACCTTCACGCAGAAGGGGCAGGTGCGGAACTGGTAGAGGGCGAGGCTTTCGCAGGCGCGGTCGACCTCGGCCTGGGCCTGGGCGGAGCGCTCCACGGCCTTGGGAGTCGAGAGTTTCTCGGAGATCAGCACGACCGGGGCGAGCAGCAGGCGCAGGCCGCGGAAGAAGAGGCGGATCAGTGGTCGCATGGCGTCTAGGCATCCTCGGTGGTTCGCAGGGGGCGGCCATGATGCCACGCCCTTGGGGAAGCAGCCACCGGGGAGCAGGCTTGCCAGCGCTTGCGCTGATGGCGACACCGCTCAAGACCTTTCCGGCGAAATCACGGCACCTCGGCCGGAAAGCGCGCGAGTATCTCGCGTGGTTCGCCGTCGCGCATGATCTCCATCGGCAGGAGGGTGCCGGGTGCCTGGCGCCTTACCAGGGCGATCAGTTCGCCGGGGGAGCCCAGCGGCTTGCCGGCGGCGGCACTGATGATGTCATCCTCGTGCAGGCCGCTCGCTTGCGCCACGCTGTCGGCCTCGACCCGGGCCACCCGCACACCCGCCGGGTCCGGCACGATCATCACCCCCAGGCGCATGGGGCTCGCCGGCTCGTGGAGCGTTTCGTCGCCCAGGCCGAACAGGGCGTCGGCGATCGCCGCGGGGGGCGGGCACTCCTGGTCTGGCGACCAGGCCAGCAGCGTGCGCTGCGCCGTGATACCCAGGGCATCGAGCTGGTGGGGAACGCCGTGGCCGTGGGTGATGTGCCCCTCGCCCATCAGTCCGACCACCAGCGGTGCGTCCTCGCTGGCATCGGCCAGCCCCTCGGCCATGGCGCGGTCCCACACCAGCTGGGCATCGATGAAGCGCTCGAGCCCGCCGGGCTCCCCGGATTCGCTGGGGTGGCTGGAGTAGACCTCGGTGAGGGCGCCGAGGTAGTCCGGCGAGGGCGGCACCGGTGGTGTCAGCTGGTGGCGTTCCGCCGCCGGCACCGCCTCCCAGCCCTCGTCGGCCAGCCGCCGGCGCAGTTCCGGGGTGACGTTCAGGGCCACCAGCGGAATGCGGTTCATGCGCGCGAAGTGCAGGATCGGCAGGTAGAGGTCGGGGTCATAGCCCCAGGCGTCGTGCCAGCCACTGGATTCCAGGAAGGCCGCCTCGTCCAGTTCGCCGGCCACCCAGGCATCCAGCGCCGACTGGGCTTCGCGCGGCAGCATCTCCAGGCCGATGACCAACTGCGGGCGGTGGGCATGCAGCGCCGCCAGGGTGTGCAGCTGCCAGCGGTGGTGGGCCAGTCGTTCGTGCTGTTCGCCCAGCAGGACCACCCGCTGCGTGGCGAGCTCCTGCAGCAGGACGTCGGCGGCGACCGGCTGGCTGTCGCGCTGCCACTCACCCGGCATTGGGCAGTCGGCGGTGGCCGGTAGCGGCGCCAAGGCGATCAGCAGACCGAGCAGCGTGGATAACCGGGTCAGGGGGAGCGGCATCGGGACTCCATCGGCGGAAGGCAACCCGGATACTTTATCCCAGTCGCCACGTAGCCGCGATCCACGTTGTCGGACAGGCCGTTTGGCTAGACTGCAAGTAGCCAAGGCAGTCCCGCGCCGTAGATGGTGTCTGCTGCCCTGAAAGCGCAAGGCTATCGGGGAGATCGGCAAGCGGCCATTAGCAAAGTCCCTCCGGCACGGTACCCTAAGGGGATATCGAGCCCACCCGAGGAGTGCCCCTTGCCTAGTCCCCGTTTGCTGTCGATCCCGATCGCTGCTCTGTGCGCGCTGCTCTCCTGGGGCCAGGCCGTCGCCGGGGAGGTGCCGACGCTGCGCCTGGTCGCGACTACCGGCATGGTCGCCGATATCGTGCGCGAGGTGGGCGACGAGCGGGTCGAGGTGCAGGGCCTGATGGGTCCCGGTGTCGACCCGCACCTCTATCGCCAGACCCGCAGCGACGTGGTCGCCATGAGTCGCGCCGATGCGGTGTTCTGGAACGGCCTTAGCCTGGAGGTGCAGCTGGCCGAGCTGCTCGAGCGACTGGCCCGGCGGCGACCGGTGTTTGCCGTGGCCGAGGGAGTGCCCCGTGAGGCGCTGCTGGCCGACGAACAGTATCCCGACCAGCCCGACCCCCATGTGTGGATGGATCCGGGACGCTGGCGCCACGCGGTCATCGCCGTGCGCGATGCGCTGATCGAGCTGGACCCCGATGGCACCGATGACTACGAGGCCAGCGCCGAGGCCTATCTGGAGGAGCTCGAGGAGCTGGACGCCTATGCCCGCGAGGTCCTCGCCAGCATTCCCGAGACCTCCCGGGTGCTGGTCACCGCCCACGATGCCTTCGGCTACTTCGGCGACGCCTACGGGCTGGAGGTGATGGGCATCCAGGGCTTCTCCACCGAGAGCGAGGCGGGGCTCTCGCGTATCGAGACCCTGGTCGACCTGCTGGTCGAGCGCGAGATCGGCGCCATCTTCGTCGAGACCTCGGTGTCGGAGCGCAGCATCCGGGCGCTGATCGAGGGCGCCGCCGCCGTGGGCCACGAGGTGCGCATCGGTGGAGAGCTGTTCTCCGACGCCATGGGCCCCGAGGGCAGCTACGAGGGCAGCTGGCTGGGCATGCTCGACCACAACGTCACCACCATCGCCCGGGCCCTGGACGGTGACGCCCCCCAGGCCGGCTGGCAGGCTCGCCTGGCCCTGGCCGACCCAGGCTCGGCCGAGGAGGAGTAACCCATGCCCGATTCCCGACTCGGCAAGGCGGTGATAGCCAGTCCCCTGGCGATCCAGGGGCTCACCGTCAGCTACGACCACCGCCCGGTGGTGCACTCGGTGGACTTCATCACGCCGCCGGGCAGCATGAGCGCCATCATCGGCCCCAACGGGGCCGGCAAGTCGACGCTGCTCAAGGCGGCGCTGGGCATCACCCGACGACTCTCCGGCGAGGTGCGGGTCTTCGGTCGTCCCCTCGAGCAGGAGACGCGCCATCTGGCCTTCGTGCCCCAGCGCTCCAGCGTCGACTGGGACTTCCCGGCACGGGTCATCGACGTGGTGGGCATGGGGCTCTACCGCGACCTGCGCTGGTGGCAGTTCGGTTCACGGCAGCTGCGCCGGCGAGCCATGGAGAGCCTGGCCCGGGTCGGCATGGAGGGCTTCGCCGAGCGCCAGATCGGGCAGCTCTCCGGAGGCCAGCAGCAGCGGGTGTTCCTTGCCCGGGCGCTGGTCCAGGAGGCCGACCTGACCATCCTCGACGAGCCCTTCGCCGGGGTCGATGCCGCCACCGAGGCGGCGATCATCGAGGTGCTCAAGTCGCTGCGCGACGAGGGCCGGACTCTGCTCTGCGTGCACCACGACCTGGCCACGGTGCGTGACTATTTCGATCATGTGCTGCTGATGAATGTGCGGCGCATCGCCGCCGGCCCCGTGGACGAGGCCTTCACCGAGGAGAACCTGCAGGCCACCTATGGCGGCCGGCTCAGCCCCGTGCAACTGGCGCGGCTCGTCGAGTCGCCGAGAGCGGGGCGCAGGGTAGAGGCGGGGCAACGATGATGGAGACCTGGTGGCGGGCACTGACCTTCACCCTGGGCTACAACACCAGCCTGGTGACCGTGGGTGCCATGCTCCTTGCCGCCGCCGCGGGCATGGTGGGCAGCTTCGTGCTGCTGCGCAAGCGTGCCCTGGTCAGCGATGCCATCAGCCACTCCACCCTGCCCGGGCTGGCGCTGGCCTTCCTGGTGATGGGCGTGTGGCAGGGGGATGGCCGGGTGCTGCCGGCGCTGCTGGCCGGCGCCGCGGCCAGTGCCGCCCTGGGGCTGTGGTTGGTGCAGCGCATCGGCGAGCGCACCCGGCTGGGCGAGGACGCCGCCATCGGCGCCGTGCTCTCGACCTTCTTCGCCTTCGGTGTGGTGCTGATCACCGTGATCCAGACACTCTCGGTGCGCGGCCAGTCGGGGCTGACCGGCTACCTGGTGGGCGCCACGGCCGGGATGCTCTACTCCGAGGCGTTGCTGATCGCCGCCTGTGCCGTGGGCCTGCTGCTGGCGCTGCTGGTGTGGCGCCGTGACCTGCTGCTGCTGTGCTTCGATGCGGACTTTGCCCGCACCCAGGGCTTCGATACCGGCAGGCTCGACCTGCTGCTCCTGCTGCTGCTGATGGCGGTGGTGGTGATCGGACTCAAGGTCACCGGGCTGATCCTGGTGGTGGCGCTGACCATCATCCCGCCGGTGGCGGCACGCTTCTGGACCGACCAGCCCATGCGCATGGTGGCGCTGGCGGCCCTGCTCGGTGCCCTGTCGGGCTATCTCGGTGTCTCGCTGTCCAGCGTGCGCGAGGGGCTGCCCACCGGGCCGCTGATCGTGCTCGCCGCCTTCACGCTGTTCCTGGTCTCCTTCCTGTTCTCGCCGCGTCGCGGTGTGCTGGCCTCGCTGCTCGCCTATCGCCGACTGCGCCAGCGGGTGCATCTGCGTCAGGGGCTGCTCGCCCTGGGGCGTGACGAACCGATTTTCGACGGCCTGACCCTCAAGCTGCTGCAGCGGCGCGGCCATGTGCGCCGCGACGGGGTCGCCACCCCGGCGGGCCTGGCGGCGGCGCGTGACGCCGAGCATGAGGAGCGCCTCTGGGCGCTCTATCGCCGGCGCTACCCCGACGACGCCCTGCACCGCGAGCACGCCGGCCTGACGCCCATCGGCCAGGTGCTCTCGGCGGATGCCATCATGGCCCTGGAGGCGGAGTTGCCGCCCGCGGAGACGGCACGATGAACGAGTTCATGATGTTCAGCCTGGTGCCGCTGACGGTCGCGATCATCATCTCGATGACCTGTGCGCTGCTTGGCAACTTCCTGGTCCTGCGCCGCCAGAGCCTGATCGGTGATGCCATCAGCCATGTGGCACTGCCCGGCATCGTGGTGAGCTTCCTGATAACCGGCACCCTGGCCTCGCTGGCGATGATGCTGGGCGCCGGAGTGGCCGCCCTGGTGACGGTGGTGCTGATCGAGCTGATCCGTCGCCTGGGCCGAGTGGAGGGCAGCGCCGCCATGGGTGTGGTGTTTACCAGCCTGTTCGCCCTGGGCGTACTGTTGCTGGAGTGGCACGGCGCCGGTGGGGTGCACCTGGATGTCGAACACGCCCTCTACGGCAACCTGGAGAGCCTGATCTGGTTCGAGGGGAGTGGCCTCGGTGCGCTGTTCGATCCGGTGGCGCTGGCCGACCTTCCGCCCCAGCTGGGGCGGGCCGCCTGGGTAGGGCTGGTGGTGGTGACCTTCGTGGTGGTGATGCGCCGCCCGTTGGTGCTGGCCAGCTTCGATCCCGATTTCGCCGCCAGCATGCGCGCCCGCCCGGCGCTGGTCGACCTGTTGCTGGTTACCCTGGTGGCGGTGGCGGCCATCGCCGCCTTCGAGGCGGTGGGGTCGATCATTGTCATTGCCATGTTCGTCTGCCCGGCCGCCGCGGCGCGGCTGATGACCAACCGCCTCGGCGCCCAGATCGCCTGGAGCCAGGGCTTCGCGGTGGCGGCGGCGGTGGTCGGCTACCTGCTGGCAGGCGAGGCACCGCGCTGGCTGGGCTTCGAGGCCTCGCTCAGCGCCGCCGGCATGATCGCCACCGTCGCCGGACTGATCCTGCTCGCCGCCTGCCTGTTCGGCCCCTGCCGCGCGCGTACCGGTTCGGCACAGCGCGCCTGACCCTGCCACGCATTCGGGGGAAGCGTCAGCCGGCGTCCTCCTCGCTGCCGGCCGGACGGCGCGCCATCACGGTGATCTCGACGTGGGCGCCGCCGTAGAGACGGGGTCACGGTATTGTCGAGTCTATTGCCACAAGGATCTGTTGATGAGTCAACCCGATACGGCCAAGCGAGTGCGGCCCGCCGCCACCCTGGCGCTGGTACGCGACGGGGCGCCGGGTCTCGAGGTACTGCTGCTGCAGCGCACCTGGCAGGCGGCCTTCTTGCCCGGCTACTTCGTCTTCCCCGGCGGGGCCGTGGACCCCCTGGACCCGGACGTGCGTGCCTTCACCTCCGGCCGCGGGGATGACGCGATCAGCCAGACCCTGAGCCTTGACGAGGGCGGGGCCGACTACATGATCGCGGCACTGCGCGAGTGTCTCGAGGAGGCGGGTCTGCTGCTGGCCGTGGACGCCCAGGGGCGCCTCCCGGCGGGGGACCATCCGGTGCTGGGCGAGGGGCGCGAGGCACTGCGTCGGGAGCAGACGAGCTTTCGCGCATTGTGCGAGCGCCATGGCCTCGGCCTGCCGCTGGACCGGCTGGCCTACCTGGGCCACTGGGTCACGCCCCCTGGCGCGCCGCGGCGCTTCGACACGCGCTTCTTCGTGGCGCTGGCGCCGCCGGACCAGAAGGCGGCACACGACGGCAGCGAGACTATCGACCACGCCTGGCTGACCCCCGCCGAGGCCCTGGCCGCACATCGCCAGGGTCGCATGTCGCTGGGGTATCCCACCCTGCGTACCCTGCGGTTGATCGGTGACTTTCCCACCGCCGAGGCGCTGTTGCGTTACGCCCACGCCAACCCGCCGACGGCGAGTCCCAGCCGTCCCTGGCCGGCTCACAGGGGCGGTGCTGCCTGACAGGTGGAGCCGGATGCCCCGGCCTATGCGGAGGTGCGGCGTCTGGATCCGCACCGCCAGGGCACGGCCAGCGCCGAGCTGGTGCCCGGCAGGGCGGTGGAGCTGGCGCCGGGGGTGACCCGGGTGACCGCACCCAATCCAGGCGCGATGACCGGACCCGGCACCAACAGCTATCTGCTGGGCAACGGTGATGAGTCTCTGGTGATCGACCCGGGCCCCGCGGATCCGGCCCATCTGGAGCGGCTGCTGGCGTTGGCCGATGGACGCATCTCCCGTGTGCTGGTGACCCACACCCATATCGACCACTCGCCGGGGGCGGCCTGGTTCAAGGCGCGCACCGGTGCCCGGCTGGTGGGCCTGCCGCCGCCTCCCGGGGCGAGCCAGGACGCCGGCTTCGTGCCCGACTACCGGCCGGCCCACGGCGAGCGCCTCGATACACCCGTCGGCCCGCTGAAGGTACTGCATACGCCGGGTCACGCCTCCAACCACCTCTGCTACCTGCTGGAGTCCGCGCGGCTACTGTTCGCCGGCGACCAGGTGATGCAGGGCTCCACGGTGGTGATCAACCCGCCGGACGGCGACATGGCCGCCTATCTGGCCGCCCTGCAGGCCCTGGGGGAGGAGCCCTTCGATACCATCGCCCCGGGCCACGGCTTCCTGATCGGTGAGGCCTACGCCGCCATCGACTTCCTGGTCACCCATCGCCTGGCTCGGGAGCACAAGGTGCGCCTGGCGCTGGCGCGTCACGGTCCTGCCAGCCTGGAGACGCTGACACAGCATGCCTACGATGATGTGCCCGAGGCACGCCGGGCACTGGCCGCACGTTCGGCGCTGGCGCATCTGCTCAAGCTGGAGGTGGAGGGGAGGGCGCTGCAGCGTGACGCCCTCTGGGAGGTCGCGGAGGAGTGACGTCGTTGGCTGGCCTGCGCCGGTGCTGTGATGGCGGTGCAGTGGGGGCAGAGGGCCAGGGTGGACGTCGCGGCGGCCATGGGGTGTACTGCCATGGGGCCCGATCCGGGATGATCGGGTGGCGGACGTCCTGGCTGGGAGTCATCGACATGACACGCTTTCTCACGTGGTGCCTGCTCCTCCTTCTGCTCATGGCCGGCTCCGCCGTGGCGCAGTCCTCCGAGGGAGAGGAGAGCCGCTGGTTCACTCTCGATGCACTCAACAGCGGGCTTGGCGAGCCACCCGAAGCGGCGCGGCGCCAGACCCCGCGCGAGTCACTGCGCAGCTTCCTCGGCCTGACCCGGGAGGGCGAGTTCGCGGCGGCGGCCCATCTGCTCAACCTCTCCGAATTGCCGCCCGAGGAGCAGGCGTCGCGGGGCGGGGAGCTGGCGCGTCAGCTCGCCTCGGTGCTGCAGCGGGGCGACTGGCTCGAGCCCTCGGACCTTCCCGGCCGACGCGATGCCATGGTCGAGGATCCTTCCGGCCAGCACCCCCTGGCGGGGCAGCCGCGGCGCAACCTGCGCCTCACCTCGCTGGACGCCGAGGGCGAGACCCACGACATCCGTATCGCCCGCTATCGGGTCGGCGAGGACGACCCGGTATGGCTGATCACCCCCGACACCCTGGCCTTCGTCCCCGTGCTCTACGCGACCTACGGCCCCTCCTGGCTCGAGCAGCGCATTCCCGAGCGCTTCCAGCGCAAGCTGGGCATGTTGCAGCTGTGGGAGTGGCTGGCCATCCCACTCTTCCTGCTGCTGGTGGGCCTGCTGGGCTGGGCGGTGCATCGGGTCACCGCGGCCCTCGCCGCCAGGCTGCCGGCGGGTGGCCTGGCGAAGCGCTTCGTTGCCCAGGTACCGATGCCGATCGCCTTTATTGCCATGTCGCTGCTGGCCCAGTTGCTGCTGGATGGTGTGGTCTCCTTCTCGGGAGTCGCCACGGCCACCTTCCGGGTCCTGCTGATCGTGATCATGGCCTGGGGCATGGGGCTGGCCGCGCTGCGTCTCGTCGACACCTTCCTGCTGCAGATGACCCATCGCCTGGTCGGTGAGATCGACGACACCCGCCACCGCGATGAGCGGCGCCTGCTCACCTCGCTCTATGCGCTGCGTCGCGGCATCATCCTGGTCACCGTCGCCGCGGTGACGGTCTACATCCTTGCGCAGATCAACCTGTTCGGCACCCTGGGGCTGTCGCTGCTGGCCTCGGCCAGCGTGCTGACGGTACTGGTGGGCATCGCCGGCCAGGCGGTGCTGGGCAATATCCTCTCCTCCTTCCAGGTATCGCTGGCCAAGCCGATCCGCATGGGCGACCTGGTCGTCTTCGAGGGGCAGTGGTGCTATGTGGAGGGGATCTTCTACACCTTCATCCGGCTGCGCAGCTGGGACGAGCGGCGGCTGATCGTGCCGATCAAGTACTTCGTCTCGCGGCCCTTCCAGAACCTCTCGGCCAAGGACGCGCGGCTCTATCGCCGGGTGACGCTGACCCTGCACCTCAGTGCCGACGTCGAGTGCCTGCGTCAGCGCTTCATCGAGCTGGCCAGGGAGGAGGAGGATGTGATCGAGCCCGAGAAGCTGGAGTGTCACGTGACGGCCCAGCATGAGGCGACCCTCGAGGTCTCCTGCTACCTGATGACTCGCGAGCCCATCGGTGGCTGGGTCGCCGAGAACAACCTTCGCGAGAAGCTGCTGGCCTTCGTCCGTGACGAGCATCCGGAGTGGTGGCCGCGGGAGGTGGTCGCGCTCGACCGCCACGACATCACCACCGGCAGTGGGCCGTCGTGAGGCTCTCGGCGGTCAGGCCCAGCGTTCGTCGGCGGTAAAGGCCACGGTGAACCAGCGGCGTTCGGGGGGCGGGCTGAGGCGTTCGGCGATCTGCTCGCGGATTTCGTCCATCACCGCCACCCCCTGTCCGCTGGCGAAGTCCGGGGCGGTGACGATATGGATCTCGATGAAGTGGCCGCGTCCCGCCTTGGCCACATGGCTGTAGTAGTGCAGCAGCCCCTCGCGGGCCATCACCGGGGCCATGGCGGTGTGGACCTCTTCGTCCAGCGCGCTCGGCGCGATCAGGAAGATCTCCTTTGCGGCCCGGCGCACGATGCCGATGGGCACCGGCATGAAGCCGGCCGTCAGCAGCATCAGCAGCACCGAGTCCACGTAGGGGGTGAGGTGCGCCCAGGCGGTCTGCTGCAGGGCCAGGGCGACCAGGAAGGCGACCAGCAGCGAGATGGTGATCAGCGCCGCCATCAGCCAGCCCTGCATGTCGATGCGCACGAACTCGGATTTCGCGGTGCGATTGATCCGCCGCTGGTAGGCGGTCATGGCGACGCAGACGATGGCCACCACCACCGCGTAGGCGATGGCCAGGTCGAAGGCGAGCTCGCGGCCGCCCTCGCGCAGGTCGAGCAGGGCGGTGAGGAAGGCATAGAAGCAGAGCAGCATCAGGATGCTGCCGTTCAGGGCTGCGACCAGCGGCTCCAGGTGCCAGTAGCCATGCTGGAAGCGTTCGCTGGCCTCGCGTACGGCGAGCCGTGCCACCAGCAGGGCCAGCCCCGACATCGCGGCATCGATGGTCGAGAAGACGCCATCGAAGAGGATCGACTGGGAGCCGGCCAGCAGGCCGATGGTTACCCCCAGGCTGGAGACCACCAGGGTCATCACGATGGAGAGCTTCAGCGCGCGCTGCTCGAGGGTGGCTTGCATGGATGAGGGCTCGTGGTTCAGTAAGCCTTCATACTAGCGAAGCGTTACCGAGGCGGGAATGGCGCGGCTCAACGCTGTAAGGCACCCTGGCTGCGTTGACGCTGCCCGGCCTGCGCCGCTGGCAGCGTCGGCGCCCCTCCACCAGACTGGAGCAGGACACCTTCGCCACCAGGCGGTGGCTCGCCGACAAGGAGGGATGCATGAATCAGCCGATCATCGCCGACAACAAGCCGCAGAAGGTCATGCTGGAGAAGGGCAAGGAGTACGCCTTCTGTCGCTGTGGCCGCTCCGGCGACCAGCCCTTCTGTGATGGCTCCCACCAGGGCACCGGCTTCACTCCGCTGATGTTTACCGCCGAGAAGAACGGTGAGGCGTTCCTGTGCCAGTGCAAGCAGACCGGTGACGCCCCCTACTGCGATGGTACCCACAAGAACTTCGATGCCGACCAGGTGGGCCAGGAGGCGCCGCAGGCCGAGGAGGAGGGTGGCGATCGGATGCCCGAGGCGAAGGCCTCCGCGGAGGAGCCCTCGGTGGAGTTCATCCATCGCCTGGCCCGGGAGGGGCTGGAGGGCGTGGGGCGCCACGGCCCCATCGACGCCATGGGTGTGCCGCGCCACAGCTTGCCGAGCTGGGACGACCTGCAGCTGATGGTGGCCCAGCTGGCGACACAGCCGCTGCTGGATGATGCCGAGGTGGCCACCCGGCTGGTGGTGGGCCCCGAGGCGAAAAAGCCGCTGACCCTCGAGATGCCGCTGCTGGTCTCCGACATGAGCTTCGGGGCGCTCTCCGAGGAGGCCAAGATCGCCCTGGCCCGGGGTGCCGAGCGTGCCGGTACCGGTATCTGCTCCGGTGAGGGCGGCATGCTGCCCGAAGAGCAGGCCGAGAACTCCCGCTATTTCTACGAACTGGCCAGCGCCCGGTTCGGCTTCGAGGAGAGCCTGCTCGAGAAGGTGCAGGCGTTCCACTTCAAGGGCGGCCAGGCGGCCAAGACCGGCGCCGGCGGCCACCTGCCGGGCAGCAAGGTGAGCGCCAGGATCGCCGAGGTGCGCGGCCTGGCCGAGGGTGAGCCCGCGGAGTCGCCGGCCACCTTCGAGGACCTGCACTCGGTGGATGGCTTCCGGCGCTTCGCGGACCGCGTGAGGGAGGTGACCGGCGGCATCCCCATCGGCTTCAAGCTCAGCGCCAACCATATCGAGCGCGATATCCAGTTCGCCCTGGATGCCGGCGCCGATTACCTGATCCTCGATGGCCGTGGCGGCGGCACCGGGGCGGCGCCGCTGATGTTTCGCGACCATATCAGCGTGCCCACCATCCCGGCCCTGGCCCGTGCCCGTCGCTACCTGGACGACGAGGGGGCGAGCGGGCGGGTGACCCTGATCGTCACCGGCGGCCTGCGCCTGCCCATCGACTTCGTCAAGGCCCTGGCGCTGGGCGCGGACGGGGTGGCCATCGCCAACAGTGCCATGCAGTCCATCGGCTGCGTGGCGGCGCGTATCTGCCACACCAACAACTGTCCGGCGGGGATCGCTACCCAGCGTGGCGACCTGCGCCAGCGCCTCGACGTCGAGAAATCCGCCGCCCAGCTCGAGCGCTTCCTGCGCGCCTCCGCGGGGCTGATGCAGGTGATGGCGAGGGCCTGTGGCCACGACAGCCTGGCGGGCCTCAACCCCAACGACCTGGCGACCTGGAAGCGTGAGATGGCCCTGCTCAGCGGCGTTCGTTACGCCGGCGTGATGGAGCCGGGGCTGTGAAGGCGCCGGCGGCGGATGCCGCAGTGGGGGCGCCCGGCGAGGACGCCGTCGAGAGTCGCATCCGGATCGCGCGCCTGGAGCCGGATTCGCCCCACCTGATGACCCTGGCGCGCTGGGAGCTGGCCCAATGGGGCCATCTCGACCCTGACAAGCGTCTGGACCAGGCGCTGGCCAGCTTCCGGGCCCAGTGCGGGGAGGGCGGGCTGCCCTCGGTGTTCGTCGCCATGGCTGGTGATGCCCCGGTGGGCATGGCCAGCCTGATCGATGACGACATGCAGGACCGCGCGGAGCTCAATCCCTGGCTGGCCTCGGTCTATGTGCGCCCGGAGTGGCGCGGGCAGGGCATCGCCTCGCGACTGGTCCGCCGTGTGGAGCAGGAGGCCAGGGAGCATGGCATCGCCACCCTGCACCTCTTCACCCCGGTCCGCCAGGCGCTCTATTGTCGCCTGGGCTGGCAGGCGTTCGAGGAGTGCGTTTACCGTGGTGAAGCGGTGACGATCATGCGGCGGGAGCTGGGCGAGTCGGCCTGAAGGTTCAGCGCAGGTAGTACTCCACCGTCGAGACCACGCGCACCGTCTTCACCGGCTGCTGCTCCTCGGGGATGCCCGCCGCCTGGTCGCGGGCGCGGATCTCGAACACCCCCTGGTTGGCTCGGCGCAGGTCGCCGACGTCGGCGCTGGCGTCCCTCGCGAACTGCTCGGCGGCCTCCCGGGCCGCCGCCGTGGCCTCGGCGATCATCTCCGGCTTGATCTCGTTGAGGCGGCTGAACAGGTAGAGCGGACCGCTGGGGCCGTAGTCGGAGGAGAGCACCACACCGGCATCGAGCAGCTCGCCCACCGCCTGGGCGGTGTCGCGGATGCCCTCGATATCGGTGCTGCGCACCGTCAGCGTCTGGTTGATGATGAAGGTCTGCTCCATGTCGCTGCTGCGGTAGGGATTGGCCGAGGTGTCGTTGACATTGAGTCGCTGCAGCTCCACCTGGTCGGCGGCAATGCCGTGGCGTTCGAGGAAGTCGAGGATCGCCTCGCGGCTGACGCTGGCCTCGTCACGGGCCTGCTGCAGGGTCGTGCCGGATGCCACGAAGTGCAGCGGCCACAGTGCGATATCGGCCTCCACCTCGCGCTCGGCCAACCCCTTGACCGTGACGTAGCGGTCGCCGGTACGCAGGTCGGTCAAGCCATCGGCGATCAGCGATGCCGCAACGACGGCAGCGATGGCGAGGATCAGGCTGGGTATGACCTTCATGACGACTCCTTGGCGGTGGCGCGCCGCAGCACTAAGGGAAGAAACATCGATTCCAACCCTTGGATCATACGCCTTTCCCAGGAAAACTAGACTTCACAAGGCCATACCCTGAACCCCGGAGGATCGACCATGCGACTCGAAGGCTCCTGCCACTGCGGTGCCGTGCGCTTCTCGGTGGACTCGCCGCATCCCTATCCCTACCAGCGCTGCTACTGCTCCATCTGCCGCAAGACCGCGGGAGGCGGCGGCTACGCCATCAACCTTGGTGGGCGCGCCGAGACCCTCGAGGTCCAGGGGGAGGAGAGCAAGGGCATCTACCGCGCCGTCATCGATGGCGAGCAGAGCCCCGGCGAGCGCCATTTCTGCCGCCACTGCGCCAGCGCCCTGTGGGTCCATGACCCACGCTGGCCGGAACTGGTGCACCCCTTCGCCTCCGCCATCGACAGCGACCTGCCGATCCCGCCCGAGCGGGTTCACCTGCTGCTGGACAGCAAGGCCGGCTGGGTCGAGGTCGAGGCGCGGGAGAACGACAAGTGCTTCGCCGAATACCCCGAGGAGAGCCTCGCCGAGTGGCACCGGCGGCTGGGGCTCGAGACACCATAACGAGCAGGCAAGAGAAAGGCGACACCCGTATGGATGCCGCCTTAGCGAGTGGCGCCGACCGCCGGGGGCGGGTCAGTCGGCGCGGGTGGCGGTCGTCGCCGTGGGAGCGATGATGCCCTGTTCCCGCGCCATGGCATAGGCGGCCCGGGGGCCGGCCCACAAGGAGGGCAGCAGCACCAGCGAGACGGGAATCGCGGTGATCACGATGAACTGCTGCAGCGCACCGATCTGCCCCGCGCCCATGTAGAGCAGGATGCCCGCCATCAGCGCCATGGCGATGCCCCAGAAGGCGCGTACCAGCGGGCTCGGTGCGTCATGACCGGCGCACACCACGGCGATGGCATAGCTCATGGAGTCGCCGGTGGTGGCCACGAAGATGCTGGTCAGCAGCAGGATGGCCAGGGCCATCAGGGACCCGCCCGGCAGCGCCTGGGCCACGGTGAGGGTCGCCACGTCGAACTGGAAGTTGTTCAGCGCCTCACTCAGGTCGATCGCCCCGGTCAGCTGGTAGTGGATGCCCGAGCCGCCCAGCAGGGTGAACCAGATCGCGGTGGCCACCGGCGCCATCACCGCCACGGCGAGGATCATCTCGCGGATGGTGCGGCCCCGCGAGATGCGTGCCACGAAGATCGCCATCAGCGGCGCGTAACCGATGAACCAGGCGAAGAAGAATACCGTCCACCACTGCATCCACCAGGCCGGGGCGGTCTCGGCGGTCATGGTGGCCATGGTGAAGAACGACGACAGGTACTCGCCGAAGCCCTGGCTGAAGGCGTTGACCAGGAACAGGGTGGGGCCGGCCACCAGGATCACCGCGGCGATGGCCAGCGCCAGGAAGACGTTGAAGCGCGACAGGATCTGGATGCCCTTGTGGATGCCGGTCATCGCCGAGGTGACGTAGACCCCCGCCAGCAGCACCAGGATGCCGAGCTGGGTGGCGTAGCCCTCGCTGACGCCGAACAGCTCGTGGAGGCCGAAGCTCACCTGGGTGGCGAGGAAACCGATGGGGCCGACGGTGCCCGCGACCACGGCAATCACGCAGCAGGCATCCACCACGCTGCCCAGCGCCCCCTTCATGACGCGCTCGCCCAGCACCGGGTAGAGCAGGGTGCGCGGCTGTAGCGGCTGGCCCTTCACGTAGTGGGCGTGGGCCAGCACGATGGCGGATAGCGAGCCCAGCACCGCCCAGGCCAGGAAGCCCCAGTGCATGAACGACTGGGCGAGGGCGCCTGCCACCGCCTCGGCGGTGCCCGCCTCGGTGTCGAAGGCCGGCGGGGTCACCACGAAGTGGTAGACCGGCTCGCCCGCGGCGAAGAAGACGCCGCCCCCGGCCAGCAGGGTGCACATGATCATCGACAGCCACTTGAAGGTGCCGATCTGGGGGCTCTCCAGGTTGCCGACCCGGGCACTGGCCGCCGGCGAGATGGACACGCCGATGGCGATCAGGAAGGTCAGCAGCAGCAGGAGCTGGAAGTAGGTGCCCAGGGTGGCCGCCGTCCAGGCGAAGCCGGCGCTGATGCTGTCGGCCACCAGGTCGATGTCGTAGAGCGACAGGCCGACGAAGGCGACGATGAAGCCGACCGTGAGCAGCAGCACGATGGGATCGCCGAGACGCGACAGCGCCGAGCCTTTGGAAGACTCAGAAGGGATTTTCGGAGGCATGGGGGTGCTCTAGTTGCGTGACTGTGGGCGCCGATGAGCCATGGCGCTGGCTAGAGCGATCGCATTCTAACAGCATTAGACTTAGGTCTAAACCTCTTGCGGGTGCATCGAGGTCGAAGGGGCTATCAGTGGGGTAGCACCAGCATCTGGAACGCCATCATGGCGGCGAAGTCCAGGGTGACGACGGTGGCCGCCGAGGCCCTCCGGCACATTGTGGAAGGCGATGGCGGTCGTAAGGCAGGATCGATGCCGGTCACAACTCAGCCAGCCACACCACCTCCAGCCGAAACGGCCCTGTCTGGCGGTCGACGATCATCAGCCCCACCTGGCGGATCCGCGAGGCATCCAGCGCCGGCACCTCCGGGAGTCGTCGCCCCCGGAACATCGCCTCGAAGGCGTGCCAGGGCAGCTCGACGCGCTGCCACTCGTCCCCCTTGGGCCGGAAGATCGCCCGGTAGGCCGCGCCCCGCGGCAGCTGGTCGGTGTAGAGGCGCAGCTGATATTCCCTGCCGTCGCCGCGCACGCGCAGCACGACGCCGGAGGCCTGGCCCAGGTCCATGGCCTCGGGGTCGCGGCGCACCGAGGCGAAGCCGCCATTGTTCTCGAGCGACGTCTCGCCAGCGAACACCCCGACGCCATCTTCCCCGTGCAGTCCGCCGCGGGAGACGCCACCCATCACGGCATCGTTGATGGCGCGCCAGCGGCTTGCCTCGCAGGCGTCCTGGAAGTCGACCAGGCGTGCTGTCATTGGGGCCTCCGGGGTCTGCTGTGCCAGGATTCCAGCATGCCTGCCTGGGCCCGCGATGTCTCCTCGGGGGCTGCGCGGTACCAATCCGCCACTTCACCATGACGCCCGGCGGGAAAAACTGGATAATGGCGGGTTTTCTGCCCCCGCGGCCCACGCCAACTCCCCCGGTGCCCCATGGAAATCAAGGTCAACTATCTCGACAACCTCCGCCTGGAGGCCAAGTTCGACGACTTCACGGTCATCTCCGACCAGCCCATCCGCTACAAGGGTGACGGCTCGGCGCCGGGGCCCTTCGACTACTTCCTGGCCTCCTCGGCGATGTGCGCGGCCTACTTCGTCAAGGTCTACTGCAACGCCCGGGATATCCCCACCGAGAACATCCGGCTGTCGCAGAACAACATCGTCGACCCGGAGAACCGTTACAAGCAGATCTTCAAGATCCAGGTGGAGCTGCCGGAGGATATCTCCGACAAGGACCGCCAGGGCATCCTGCGCTCCATCGACCGCTGCACGGTGAAGCGGGTGGTGCAGGAAGGCCCCGAGTTCGACGTCGAGGTGGTCGAGAATATCGACGAGGACGCCCAGGCCATGCTGACGGGTGTGCCCAAGGGCGCCGAGCGCGGCGAGGGCACCTGGATCGAGGGCAAGGATCTGCCGCTGGAGCAGACCATCGCCAACATGACCGGGATCCTGGCCGAGCTCGGCATGAAGATCGAGATCGCCTCCTGGCGCAATATCGTGCCCCACGTCTGGTCGCTGCATATCCGCGATGCCGCCTCACCGATGTGCTTCACCAACGGCAAGGGCGCCACCAAGGAGAGCGCGCTCTGTTCGGCGCTGGGCGAGTTCATCGAGCGCACCAACTTCAACTTCTTCTACAACGACCAGTTCTTCGGCGAGGAGATCGCCAACGCCGAGTTCGTCCACTACCCCAACGAGAAGTGGTTCCTGCCGGGACCCGATGATGCCCTACCCGAGGGGATCCTCGACGATACCACCCGCGAGATCTACGACCCGGAAGGGGAACTCTGCGCCTCCCACCTGATCGACACCAACTCCGGCCGGGCCGACCGCGGCATCGTCTCGCTGCCCTTCATGCGCCACTCCGACGGCGAGACGGTCTACTTCCCCTCGAACCTGATCGAGAACCTCTACCTGAGCAACGGCATGAGCGCGGGGAACACCCTGGCCGAGGCCCAGGTGCAGTGCCTTTCGGAGATCTTCGAGCGGGCGGTGAAGAAGCAGATCATCGAACAGGAGCTGGCACTGCCCGACGTGCCGGCCGAGGTGCTTAAGCGCTACCCCGAGATCGTCGAGGGCATCGAGGCACTGGAGGCGCAGGGCTACCCGGTGCTGGTCAAGGATGCCTCGCTGGGCGGTCAGTTCCCGGTGATGTGCGTCACCCTGATGAACCCGAAGACCGGCGGCGTGTTCGCCTCCTTCGGCGCCCATCCGAGCTTCCACGTGGCCCTGGAGCGCACCTTCACCGAGCTGCTCCAGGGGCGCAGCCTGGAGGGCTTCAATGACTTCCCGGCGCCCACCTTCAACTCCATGGCGGTCACCGAGCCCAACAACTACGTGGAGCACTTCATCGACTCCTCCGGGGTGATCTCCTGGCGCTTCTTCAGCAGCCGTTCGGACCTCGAGTTCTGCGACTGGGACTTCTCGGGCAGCGGCGCCTGCAGCAACGAACAGGAGGCCGCCACCCTGTTCGGCATCCTCGAGGAGCTGGGGCTCGAGGCCTACGTGGCCGTGCGCGACGAGCTCGGTGCACCGGTGTGCCGCATCCTGGTGCCGGGCCTCTCCGAGGTCTACCCGGTGGAGGACCTGGTGTGGGACAACACCAACATGGCGCTGGACTACCGCGAGGATATCCTCAACCTGCACCGCCTGGATGACGCGGCCCTGGCCGCGCTGCTCGAGCGCCTGGAGGAGAGCCAGCTTGACGAACACATGACGATCATTTCGCTGATCGGCATCGAGTTCGACGAGAACACCATCTGGGGCCAGCTCACCATTCTCGAGCTCAAGCTGCTGATCCATCTGGCGTTGGGGCAGCACGAGGAGGCGCTGGAGCGGGTCGAGATGTTCCTGCAGTACAACGACAACAGCGTGGAGCGCAATCTCTTCTACCAGGCGGTGCAGGCGGTGCTGGAGGTCGTGCTGGATGATGAGCTCGAGGTGGAGGACTTCCGCTACAACCTGGGGCGGATGTTCGGCGAGGAGACCATCGAGGCGGTGATCGGCTCGGTGAACGGCAGCGTGCGTTTCCATGGCCTCACCCCGACCAGCATGGCGCTGGAGGGGCTGGAGAAGCATCAACGCCTGATCGAGAGCTACAAGAAGCTGCACGCTGCCCGTGCCGTCCGGGCCGGCATGCGTATGCAGGACGTCTACGCCCCCGCGGACGCCTGAGCGTCGCGGGGCCTTCGTCGAAGATGCGCCGCCGCACAACAGCGCGTGCGGTCGGTTCGGCTAGGGTTCCCGGCTCGGTGGCTCCTGGGGCGGTGGCTCCCCCGTGTCGGCCTGGGCATCGGCCTTCTCCAGCGCCGGCAGTACCAGGACCCGGCACGGTGCGTTCACCGCCACGTACTCCACGGTGGCGCGGCGCAGTGGCCAGCGGCCGCTGCCGCCGCGGGAGACGAGAATCAGCAGATCGGTGCCGAGCTGACCCGCCAGGCCTACCAGCTTTTCGCCGGCGTTGCCGGCCACCACGTGCAGGCTGGCGTCGCGATCCAACGGTAGATACTTGCGCACCAGCAGGTCCAGCGTCTTGCGCACCTCGGCTTCCTTCTGCTCCGGCGCCTCGCCCGTCACATGGGGAAAGAAACCGCCGCCGCCGGGATGATAGGCGCTGGCCAGATGCAGCTCGCCATCCTCTGCCAGCAGCTCCACGGCAGCCTCGATCGCGCACTTGCCTTCGCCATCGTCCTCCGGATCAATGGCGAGCAGTAGCTTCTGATACATCACCGGTCTCCTGTTTAGCCTGTTTAGCTTCGGCGGTGCCCTCCACGTCGGGGTAGACCCTGCCCCGGACCAGCTCGTCGACGCTGAAGCCACGGTAGTCGGCCCGTAGCGCCCGCAGCAGGGCGATGGCCATGAATAGCAGTAGAATGCAGAAGGGAAGGCCCAGGGAAGTGATCACATTCTGCAGGGCGTCCAGGCCGCCGGCCAAGAGTAGCGATGCCGCAATGCCGCCCTGGGCGGCGGCCCAGAAAATACGCTGGCGCACCAGGGAGGGCTGGTCATCGCGCCGGGTCAGCATATCGATCACCAACGAGGCGGAGTCGGATGAGGTGGTGAAAAAGATCACGATGATGGCCACGCTCAACGCCGCCGCTACGCCCGACAGGGGGAGCCCTTCGAGGAAGGCAAAGATGGCCACCGAGGGGTCCTGCTGCACCTGGACAGCAAGCGACAGCTGGCCGCTCATCTCGGCTTCGATGGCCGACAGCCCGAACACGCCGAACCACACCAGCGTAAAGGCTGTGGGAGCAAACAGCACGCCGCCGACGAATTCGCGGATGGTGCGTCCCCGCGAGATGCGGGCGATAAAGATACCGACGTAGGGCGCCCAGGAGATGGTCCAGGCCCAGTAGAACAGCGTCCACTGGCGCTGCCACTCGGTCTCTCGGTAGGTCTCGGTCCAGAACGCCAGCCACGGCAGGGCGCTGAGGTAATCGCCCACGCTCTGGACCATGCCCTCGGCGATAAACACCGTGGGGCCGACCAGCAGCACAAAGCCGAGCAGGGCCATGGCCAGTACGATATTGATCTGGGAGAGGCGGCGAACACCCTTGTCGAGTCCCAGCGCCACCGAGGTGGCGGCGATGCTGGTGATGACGACGATCAGACTGATCTGGACCAGGGCGTTGGTTGGTGCACCGAACAGATAGCTCAGACCGCTGTTGAGCTGGAGCGTGCCCAGCCCCAGCGAGGTCGCGACGCCGAACAGGGTGCCCAGCACCGCCACTACATCGACCGCCCAGCCCCAGGGGCCGAAGGCGCGCTCGCCCAGAATGGGGTAGAACAGGCTGCTGATGCGCATGGGGAGGTGGTGACGGTAGGCGAAGTAGCCGATCGCCAGTCCCGGCATGGCGAAGATGGTCCAGGTGTGCAGGCCGAAGTGGTAGAGGGCGAGGGTCATGGCATCGCTGGCCGCCCGTTCCGACTCCGCCGTGACACCGTCGAAGGGTGGGTGAGCGAAGTGGGAGATCGGCTCCGCCACGCCCCAGAACATCAGGATGGTGCCGATGCCGGCGGCGAACAGCATGGTGAACCAGGTGAGGTTGGAGTAGTCGGGGCGGCTGTCGTCGGCACCCAGCCGAATATTGCCGTAGCGGCTGACGGCCAGGCCGAGCAGGAAGATCAATAGCGCGCTGACGGCGAGAATGTAGAACCAGCCCAGATGGTGGGCGACCCAGCCGGTGAGTTGCCCGAAACTCTCGGCAACGGCTGTATCAAAGGGAATCGCCAGTGCAACGAAGAGCGCCGCCACTCCGGCCGAGGTGAAAAACACGCCCGGTATAGTCTGCAATCCGAGTCGACGCTGCAGCCATGTCAGCACGAGAGCCTCCGTTGCGTTAGCAAAGTCCCATAAAATGATCCTGCTACGTTAGCATGGGCGGCAGTGGACTGCAGATACCGAGACACTGAGACACCGGGACAGTCCCGTTTGGGACTGTCCCGAACGATAGCTTGGGGACGACAGCTTCGTTGGTAAATGATATCGCTCCCATATCGGTTACCCGACGTGGGGGCGATGTCGTTCTCGGCCACGAGCCGACAGGCGGTTGGCCCCCTGAAAACATCTGGTATGATCGTTTCAAATAGATGTTTGAAACCCTTGGTGGCATTACCCGTGGCAGCCTCCCGTCGATCACGGATCGAGACGTGACCTGTCCGTCCACGCGGCTCGATTGTCACCGCCACGGCCAAGGATGCTCGATGCAGACTCCCTTTCGCTCCCTGCTGATACTGCTCCTGACGCTGGTGACCCCAATGCTGTTGACCCTGTCGCTGCTGGCGGGCTGTCAGGATCAGGCGCCAGAGTCATCAATGGCGGATTCGCCGCGCTGGGTCAAGACGGCCACGCTGGCGGCGAGCTCGGCGCATACGCTGTCGCTCACCGGCGTGCTGCGCGCCCGCTATGAAACGCCCCTGGCCTTTCGGGTCAGCGGCCAGATCGCCACGCGTCACGTCGATGCCGGGCAGCGGGTTCGCCAGGGCGAGGTGCTGTTTACCCTCGATCCCAGCGATCTGGAAGAGGCCCTTGCCGCCGCCCGGGCGGAGCTTGCCGCGGCCGAGGCGGCGCTGGATGTGGCCGAGGCGGATCTCTCCCGCGACCGGCAGCTGCTGGAGAAGGGGTATCTCAGCCGCCAGGCCTTCGAGCGTGCCGAGCTGGGGGTACGCGAGAGCAGGACGCGCCGCGAGGCGGCCAGTGCCCGGGTCACCCAGGCGCGTAACGCCCTGGATCATGCGAGCCTGCGTGCCGACGCCGATGGCGTGCTGATCGATGTCAGCGGCGAACCGGGACAGGTGGTCGGCGTCGGGCAGGCGGTCGCCAGGCTGGCCCAGGAGGGGCCGCGGGAGGTCGAGGTCAACTTCCCCGCTCGGTCGCGGCCACCACAGACGGGTGAGCTATTAGCAGGGGAGAAGCGTATCACCCTGATCCGGCGCGAGGTGGCGGGGGCGGCCGACCCGGCCAGCCGCACCTGGCGAGCCCGCTATCGTCTCGAGACGCCGCTCGAGGAGCGCAGCCTGGGCGATGTGGTCCAGACACGCTTTACCCTGGCGGATGCCGCAGCGCAGGCGCGTTTTCAGGTGCCGGTGGCGGCGCTGGATGAGCGTGGCGAGGGCCCCAGGTTATGGCGCATCGTGGAAGGAGAGGCCCGGCCGCTGCCGGTGACGCTGGAAGAGGTGGGCCGCGACCACGCCTGGGTCAGCGGTGACGGACTCGAGGCAGGGCAGGCGGTGATCAGCCTGGGGACCCATCTGCTCATTGAGGGCATGGCGGTGCGGCCGCTGAGCGAGAAGGAGACGCCGTGAGCTTTCCCAACCTCTCGGCGCTGGCGGTTCGTGAGCGGGCCGTCACGCTGTTCTTCCTGATACTGGCGCTGCTGGCGGGGGCCTATGCCTTCGCCTCCCTGGGGCGAGCGGAAGACCCGGACTTCACCGTACGGGTGATGATGGTCTCCGCGGCCTGGCCCGGTGCCTCGCCGGAAGAGATCCAGGAGAGCGTGGTGGACCCGCTGGAGAAGCGCATCCAGGAGGTCGATGATCTCTACCGGATCGAGACGACCATCCGCCCCGGGCGCGCCGATCTCAAGGTGGAGTTCGAGGATACCGTGCCCGGCGAGGCGATAGCACAGCGCTTCTACCAGGTGCGTCGTCGCATGCAGGACGCCGCCCCCACTCTGCCCGAGGGCGTGATGGGCCCGATGATCAACGAGGACTTCGGCGACGTCTACTTCTCGCTGGCGGCCTTGACCGCCCCGGGCATGCCGATGCGCGAGCTGGTGCGCGAGGCCGAGGAGATTCGGGACCGGCTGCAGCGGGTCGAGGGAGTCAACAAGGCCGAGGTGCTGGGCGAGCGCCAGGAGCGCATGCATGTCGACTTCGACCTGGCCCGGCTGCAGAGCCTGGGGGTCTCCCCCGAGGCCGTCTTCTCCGCCATTCAGGCGCATAACCGGCTGCTGCCTGCCGGGCGCATCGACACCCGGGGGCCGCGCCTCTATCTGCGCCTTACCAATGATCTGTCGGAGCCCGAGGCGCTGGCCGATGTGCCGATCCGTATCGGCGAACGGCTGATTCGCCTGGGCGATATCGCCGAGATCTCGCGGGGCTACGAGGACCCACCCAGCTATCTGGTGCGTGCCTTCGGTGAGGAGGGGCTGCTGCTGGGGGTAGTGATGGAGCAGGGCGTCAATGGCCTGGCGTTTGGCGATCGCCTGGACGCCTTCTGGCGGCAGGAGCGCAGGCGCCTGCCGCTGGGCATGTCGCTGGAGGTGATGACCAACCAGGCCGATGCCATCGCCGGCGCCGTGAACCTCTTCCAGGTAAAGTTCCTGGTCGCCGTGCTGGTGGTGATGCTGGTCACCATGCTGGCGGTGGGGCTGCGTGCCGGCATCGTGGTGGGGATCGCCATTCCGATCACCCTGGCGCTGACCTTCGTGACGATGCTGGCCATGGGGATCAATCTGGACCGCGTCACCCTCGGCGCCCTGATTATCGCCCTGGGGCTGCTGGTCGACGATGCCATCATCGCCCTGGAGATGATGATCGTGAAGATGGAGGCGGGCTGGAATCGACTCGAGGCGGCCACCCACGCCTGGAACGTGACGGCGGCACCCATGCTGTTCGGCACCCTGGTCACGGTGGCGGGCTTCGTGCCGATCGGCTTTGCGCAATCCGCCGTGGGTGAATACACCGGCAATATCTTCTGGGTGCTGTGCGTCTCGCTGCTGCTGTCGTGGATCGTGGCGGTGGTCTTCACTCCCTATCTGGGCGTCAAGCTGCTGCCCGAGCAGAAGGCGGGCCATGGCCAGCACCAGGCCTATCAGTCACGGGGCTATCGTCGCCTGCGCGGGATCATCAGTCGCTGCGTGCGCTTTCGCAAGAGCGTGGTCGCGCTCACGGTGGTGCTGCTGGTGGCGGCCGCCGCCGGCCTGGCCGGGCCGGTGGAGAAGCAGTTCTTCCCCAGCTCCGACCGACCCGAGGTGTTGGTCAGCGTCTATCACCCCCAGGGCACGGCCATCGGCGCCACCGATGCGACGACGCGGCGTATCGAGGCGCTGATCGGCGAGGCCGAGGGGGTGGCGTCGCTCTCCGCCTATGTCGGAGCGGGGGCCCCGCGGTTCTTTATCTCCGCCAACCCCGAACAGCCCAACCCGGCGTTTGCCAAGCTGATCGCGGTGACCGAGGGAGTCGCGGCGCGGGAGCGGTTGATCGAGAGGCTCAACGATCATATCGCCGCCGGTGACTTCCCCGAGGCGCGCGTCCGTGTACAGAAGCTGCTCTATGGGCCGCCGGTCGACTGGCCGGTCAGCATTCGCGTGCTGGGCGATGATCCCGACCGCCTGCGCGAGATCGGCCATCAGGTGCGTGAGGTGATCGCTGGCCATGCCGCGACGCGCGATCCCCATCTGGAGTGGAACGAACGGGTCCCGCGGCTGCACCTGGCCATCGATCATCACCGGTTGCAGCTGGTCGGCCTGACCCCGGACGAGGTGGCGCGTCAGCTGCAGTTCCAGCTGGATGGCATGACCATCACCGAGCTGCGCGACGGTATCCGCCTGGTGCCTGCGGTGGGGCGTGGGGCGCAGGCCGACAGCATCGACCTGCAGAGCCTGGAGATCCTCAATCGCGAGGGTCGGCGCATACCGCTGGCCCAGCTGGGCGAGCTGGAGACCCTCTTCGAGGAGCCGGTGATCCGGCGTATCGACCGTCAGCCATTCCTGGCCGTCAACGCCGAGATCGAAGGCGCCCAGCCCAACGATGTGACCCAGGAAGTCTGGCAGGCGCTCGGCGACCTGCGCGACCGCCTGCCCGCCGGCTATCGGCTGCAGATCGGTGGGTCGGTGGAGCAGTCGACCAAGGCGGAGGCCTCGATTCAGGCCCTGCAGCCGCTGATGGTGGTGCTGATGCTGATCTTTATCATGCTGCAGATGCGCTCCTTCGCCGGGACCTTTATCGTTATAGCGACGGCCCCGCTGGGGCTGATCGGGGCGGTAGCCGCGCTGCTGCTGTTCAACCAGCCGTTCGGCTTCGTGGCCACCCTGGGGCTGATCGGCCTGGCGGGGATCCTGATGCGCAACACCCTGATTCTGACCCAGCAGGTGGCGGATAACGTCAGATCCGAGATGACGATGCGTGATGCCGTGGTGGAGGCGGCCGTACAGCGGGCCCGCCCGGTGGTGTTGACTGCGCTGGCGGCGATATTCGCCTTTATCCCGCTGACCCTGGACAGCTTCTGGGGGCCACTGGCCTATGTACTGATCGGTGGCGTGGCCGTCGGCACCCTGATCACCCTGTTCTTCGTGCCCGCGCTCTATGCTCTGGGGTATCGCATTGCCCCGCAGGCAGAATGACGCGGGTCTGGTCGTATCATCAAACTCCTGGGCTCACCCATCGGCGGGGCTCAGGCCATTTCATGCCATCGGATGGTTGTCATGCTTCGCGCCGTCTTGCGCTATTTCGAAACCCGAGTGAACCCCTATCCCGAGGGTAGTCGGGGCACACCCCCCAGGGGACTGTTCGCCTTTATTCTGCACTTCTCCCGGCCAGTGCTGTCGCTGCTGATCGTGATGTCGCTGCTGACGGCGCTGGTCTCCGCGGCGGAGGTCATCTTCTTCCACTATATGGGGGAGCTGGTGGACTGGCTGGCCGGTGCCGAGCGCGCGGGCTTCTTCGCCGAGCATGGCTGGCGTCTGGCCGGCATGGCGGCGCTGGTGGTGGTCGTGTTGCCGCTGCTCACCCTGCTGCAGGCACTGGTGACCCAGCAGAGCGTCTTCGGCAACTACCCGATGATCGGGCGCTGGCTGGCGCATCGCCATATGCTGGGTCAGAGCCTCGCCTTCTACCAGGACGAGTTTGCCGGGCGGGTCTCCCAGAAGGTGATGCAGACGGCGCTGGCAATTCGCGAGACGGTAATGAAACTGATGGACCTGATGGTCTATGTGTTGGTCTATTTCGTTGGCGCCATGCTGCTGATGGGTAGCGCCGAGCCCTGGCTGATGCTGCCGCTGGTGGCGTGGCTTGCCGGCTATCTCGCCATCATGTGGGTCTTTGTGCCGCGCCTGCGGGCGGTCTCCATGGCGCAGGCCGACGCCCGGGCGGTGATGACCGGGCGCATCGTCGACAGCTACAGCAATATCCAGACCATCAAGCTCTTCGCCGATACCCGTCGCGAGGAGGCGTATGCCCGGGACGCCATGGAGGGCTTCATGACCACGGTGCATCGCCAGATGCGTCTGGCCACCGGCCTGACCGTCAGCCTGACCCTGCTCAACTCCCTGCTGCTGACCGGGGTGGCGGCGGCGGTCATCGGCGCCTGGTATCTGGAGGCGGTGTCGCTGGGTGTCATCGCCGTGGCCATTGCCCTGGTGATGCGTATCCGCTTCATGTCCGACTGGATTCTCTGGGAGGTGGCGAGCCTGTTCGAGAACATCGGCACCGTGCAGGATGGCCTCAACACCATCGCTCGAGAGCCGGCGGTCAGGGATGCGCAGGACGCCACGGCGCTGGCGGTGCCCAGGGGCGAGATCCATTTCGAGGCGCTGCGCTTCGGTTATGAGCGTCCGGACGGGGAGGGGAGGCGGGTCTTCGATGGCCTCGAGCTGGCCATCGCCCCCGGCGAGAAGGTGGGGCTGATCGGCCGCTCCGGGGCGGGCAAGTCGACGCTCGCCAATCTGTTGCTGCGCTTCTACGACCTGGAGGGCGGGCGGATCCTGATCGACGGTCAGGATATCGCCGGGGTGACCCAGGAGTCACTGCGCCGCCATATCGGCATGGTCACCCAGGACACCTCGCTGCTTCACCGCTCGCTGCGTGACAATATTCGCTATGGCAGTCCCGAGGCGAGCGAGGAGGCGATTCACGAGGCGGTGCGCCGCGCTCACGCCGATACCTTTATCGATGAGCTGGTGGACCCGCAGGGTCGCCGCGGCCTGGATGCCCATGTGGGCGAGCGGGGCGTGAAGCTCTCCGGCGGCCAGCGCCAGCGCATCGCCATCGCCCGGGTGCTGCTCAAGAACGCGCCGATCCTGGTACTCGACGAGGCCACCTCGGCGCTGGACTCCGAGGTGGAGTCGGCAATTCAGGAGCAGCTCTATACGCTGATGGAGGGCAAGACGGTGATCGCCATCGCCCATCGCCTCTCCACCATCGCCATGCTCGACCGCCTGGTGGTCATCGATGAGGGGCGCATCGTGGAGAGCGGCACCCACCGCGAACTGCTGGAGCGGGATGGTCTCTATGCCGCCCTGTGGCGGCGCCAGTCCGGCGGTTTTATCGGGGTGGAAGTGCCCTGACCAGAGAGCGGCCCTGGGGCCATTTTCGAATTCACGATAAGCGAGCAAGATGAAACGGCGAATTGTCCCTGGAGTGCTGACATCCCTGGTGGGGGGCGCGCTACTGGTCTGGTGGCTAACCTACGGGACACACCTTCCCGTTTACCGCTGGCCCGGGGAGGCCTTACAGGGGGTGGCCTTTTTCCTTGGCTGGGGGCTCGGACTGCCCGAGGCGCTTGCCTACCTGCTGGCTGGCCTGGTCTTTCCCGCCGTGTTGGTCGTCTGCTTTATTCCCGGTTACCGGGCAGCGTGCTGTCTTGAGAAGCAGCGCTAAGTGTCGTCCATATCGCACAAAGTGGCCTCCATACCTTTGATCAGGGGTATCGCAGTTACCGACAGGGTGGATAGTGAAAGGCGCCGGGGACAGGTCGGAGAGGGGGTCCGAGGACCAGGGATGGCCGAGGTAGCCTACAGGGAAGTACTCGTAGCGCCCCCTCGAAGGCCTGTTGCCGGAATAGCCTTGAGCGGTACTGCCATCTGCGATAGCCCTGTGCCTCTGATTTGCTGCGTTGGGGGCGCCGCAGTAGCATGCGGAATTTCGTATTAAATCCCTATGGAAACCAAGGCTATTATGAAAACCCTGACTCTCGTTTCGATCGCTTCCCTCCTGCTTGTTGCGGGCTGCACCACCTCACCGCAGGAGAGTGGGGATGCCCATAAGCAGCAGGCCTCCTCTGGGTCTTCCATGCAGCAGTACCAGTGCGAGAGCGGTGAAACGATCGCTGCCGCGTATCCCGGTAGCGACAGCGCGACGATCGAGTATCAGGGAAACCGTCACGATATGCAGATCGCGGTCTCCGCCAGCGGCGCACGCTATGTGGGCGGCGGGCTGGAGTGGTGGACAAAGGGCACCGGCCCCGGCGCCGAGGGCATGCTGCTACAGCATAAAGCGGATGGCACCTCGGGTGAGATCATCGAGAATTGCACGGCGCGCTGATCATGCGTTGATCGCGTGGTTGTAGAGGACGGGGATGGCAAAAACTGAACGGAGCCACCATGGCACTTGATTACCGCTGGCTCCAGGACACGGTTCGCGACCGCTTCGACTCCGACGACGCCATGGAGGCCTTCCTGCCCCGGGCGCTGACGCCCGACGAGTTGAAGCAACTCGGGGATGACCGCTACCTCTCCGCCATGAGTCGGCGGGTGTTCCGGGCCGGGATGCAGCACTCGGTGGTGGATGCCCGCTGGCCCGCCTTCGAGGAGGCCTTCTGGGGCTTCGATCCCGAGACCCTGGTGCTGCTCACCCCGGAGCAGCTCGAGGGCTTCATGCAGGATGAGCGTCTCATCCGCCATCGAACCAAGATGCAGACCATCCCCAGGAACGCCCAGTTTATTCTGGATATCCGCAAGGAGCAGGGCGGAACCTTCGGCGAGTTCATCGCCGACTGGCCGAGCAGCGACATCGTCGGCCTGTGGCGACTGCTGGCCAGGCGAGGCGCGCGCCTGGGCGGGCGCTCGGCGGCCGGCTTCCTGCGCCTGGTGGGAAAGGACACCTTCTTGCTGACCAGTGACGTGGTGGCCCGTCTGGTCGCCGCCGGCATCGTCGACCGCTCGCCCACCAGCCAGCGCGACCTGCAGCGGGTACAGGACGCCTTCAACGAGCTGCAGCAGGCCTCCGGCAGGCCGCTGTGCCAGCTCTCGGCCATGCTCTCGCTGAGCATCAACCCGAGCTTCTAGCGCGAGCCGGGGCCGCAGCCCGACCCTCTCCTGTGTTGATGACCGTGCTTTCGTCGCGCCATAGAAAGAGTAATATGGATGCACATTATGAAACGCAGGATGGATACGATGTCGTCAGATCTGAACAGCCGCTATGGCCTGAATCCCGCGCACAGTGAAGTGGTCGAGACATGCCGGATCGTGGCGCCGTGCCGCGTCCTGGACATGGGCTGCTCCAACGGGCGCAACGCCCTCTACCTGAGCCAGCAGGGCTTCGACGTGACCGCGGTGGACCACAACCCCGGCGCCATCGACATGCTGCGGCAGATCGTCGGCCGCGAGGGGATCGAGAACCTCGATGCCCGGGTCTACGACCTCAATGGTGCCGCCCTGGACAGTGACTACGGGCTGATCGTCTGCACCGTCACCCTGATGTTCCTCGACCCTTCGCGCGTCGAGGCGGTGATCGCCGACATGCAGGCGCACACTCTGCCCGGGGGCTACAACACCATCGTCTGCGCCATGGATACGGATGCCTACCCCTGCCCGGTCGGCTTCCCCTTTACCCTCCGCGAGGGGCAGCTGCGCGAGGCCTACGCGGGGTGGGAGCTGGTCAAGTACAACGAGGATGTGGGCACCATGCACAATGGTGCGCGGTTGCAGTTCGCCACCCTGCTGGCGCGCAAGCCCGAGTAGCCAACAGTCGCGCCCCATGCCTGATCTCTTACAACGTTGACGTTCGTATTGACGTACGTACTGAAGGGCGTACACTGATCGAAGAGTTAACACATGCGAGGTGCGTCATGACCGGCATTACCGCCACCGAGGCGCGCAGCAACCTGTATCGGCTGATCGATGAAACGGCCGAGTCTCACCAGCCGATCGTCATCATGGGCAAGCGTAACAAGGCCGTTCTGGTATCCGAGGAAGACTGGTCGGCCATTCAGGAGACCCTCTACCTGCTCTCGGTACCGGGTATGCGGGAGTCGATCCGTGAGGGCATGGACACCCCCGTGGATGAGTGTGACGAGGCGCTGGACTGGTGACATGGAAGTTGGTCTACACCCGACAGGCCCAGAAGGACGCCAGGAAACTGGCTTCCAGCGGCCTCAAGCCGAAGGCCCAGGAACTGTTGAAACTCCTGGCCGAAGATCCCTATCGCAAGCCGCCCCCGTTCGAGAAGCTTGTCGGTGACCTCGCCGGGGCCTATTCGCGCCGTATCAATATCCAGCATCGCCTGGTCTATCAGGTGCTCGAGGACGAGCGAGTGGTGAAGGTCCTCAGGCTCTGGAGCCACTACGAGTAATACATGACCGACCGGCGGCCCCGCCAGGCTCGAATCATTCAACGGCTCGGGGGCCTTGCGTTGTAGCCCTGTCCTGCATGACGCTCTGGGTTCCGGAAGAGGAGGGCCGACGATGAAAACCATAGGGCTGATCGGCGGCATGAGCTGGGAATCGACCCAGACCTACTACCGGCTCATCAACCAGGGGGTGAAGGCGCGGCTGGGCGGGCTGCACTCCGCCCGGCTGGTACTCTACAGCGTGGACTTCGCCGAGATCGAGGCGCTGCAGCGCCGCGGCGACTGGGCGGCCACGGCGCAGATCCTCGGCGTGGCGGCCCGCTCCTTGGCGGCGGCCGGCGCCGACTTCCTGGTGCTGTGCACCAACACGATGCACAAGGTCGCCCCGCAGCTCGAGCAGGCCGTGGATATTCCCCTGCTGCATATCGCCGATGCCACCGCCAACGAGTTGCATCGGCAGGGCATGACCCGGGTAGGGCTGCTCGGCACCAGCTTCACCATGGAGCAGGACTTCTACCGCGAGCGCCTGGAGGCGCAGGGCATCCAAGTGCTGATTCCCGATGCCAACCAGCGCGAGAAAGTGCACGCCGTCATCTACGACGAGCTCTGCCGCGGCGAGATCCGCGCGGATTCCAAAGCTGAGTATCTTGAGATCGTGGCCTCGCTGGCCGGGCAGGGCGCCCAGGGCGTCATCCTCGGCTGCACGGAGATCGGGCTGCTGATCCAGGCCGACGACACGGACATTCCCCTCTTCGACACCACCGCCATCCACGCCGAGCAGGCGGTGGAGGCTGCCCTTGCTACTAAACTCGACTTTGCAACGCCGTACCGGCTCACATAGGCTCACGATAATGAATAACTCGCAGGGAGCCAGGAAGGCACAGCGCGACGCTCAATGACTACCGCATGGATGGCTGCAGGCCGTGAACATGCCCAGGTAGGGGCGGTAGCATGTCCCGGCTCCCAAACGCACCCTCACCCAAGAGGGCTTCGTACTCCCGCAAAGCCTTTGCCCAGTACATGAGTGTAGATCTGGGTGGTTTCTACGCTCTTGTGGCCAAGCAACTCTTGTACCGTGCGGATATCCGTGCCCTGGTTCAGAAGCTGAGTGGCGAAGCTGTGCCGGAGGGTATGGCAAGAGCCTGGACGGGTAAGTGAAGCAGCACGCATGGCCTGTCTCACCGCTCTTTGCACCGCTGACGGATGGATATGATGTAGCACGACCTTTCCGGTATCGTCGAAGCAAGGGCGGCTGGCGGGGAAGAGCCACTGCCAGGCCAGGGAGACACCGGCATTGGGGTACTTGCGATCGAGCGCGTGGGGCAGTGTCACCGGCACGCTCCCATGCTGCAGGCGATCGTCAAGCTGATGTTTGGCCGCCGTTATTCTGAGCTGTAGGGCGGGAATGCTGATCCCAGGGAGTAGGGTGGTTCTGTCCTTGTCGCCCTTGCCTGCTCTCACCGTTATGATCTGGCGTTCGAAGTCGATATCGCGGACACGCAATCGGCACGTCTCAATGAGGCGCAGCCCTGAGCCATACATCAAGGTAGACATCAGGTGCATGGGGCCAGATAGATGGCTCAACACGCGCATGACATCCTCGTGAGAAAGCACCACCGGAAGCCGACGAGGACGCTTGGCACGTGAGAACTCTCCGATATCGCCCAAGGGCTGGTCGAGTACGTGCCGATAGAGGAACACAAGGGCATTCAGCGCCTGATTCTGCGTGGCCGCCGCTACCCGCCGCTCCACTGCCAAATGTTCCAGGAAGGCGCGGACCTCCGCGCCGCCCATGCCGGCGGGATGCCGGACTCCGTGGAAGCGAATGAAGTAGCGTATCCAGTAGCAGTAGGTCTTCTCGGTGCGCGGGCTGTAGCGTTTCACCCGTAGGGTGGCCTTGACCCGGTCCATCAGCTTCGGCGGTTTGCTGTGCGTATCCATACTCCCGTCCTCCCGATGCATGGATGTCCATGCAGTATTATTGACGCTGGCAAAACGCGCAAGCGTGCGAATTTTGTATAGGTGGCCAAGTTTTTCTTTGGGAATAATGAAATCAAGGTGTTAGCTGGTAAAAGCTTGCGATGATAAGATTGTTGAACGCGCGTGCTCGTTCAAGTCAATAAACGAGCACGCTGTCTAATACCTGTTATACAGTAGAAGGACCTCAGTCAGATGAGCCTGAAACAACATTTTGAGCTGATGGCCGAATACAACCGGTGGATGAATGAGAGGGTATATGGCGCCGCAGGCAACCTGAGCAAATCGGCTCTTTTAGAAGATCGAAGAGCCTTCTTCGGGTCAATATTGGGTACGCTAAACCATATCGTTGTTGGGGATACGATTTGGCTAAAGAGGTTTGCTGCACAACCAGCAAGCGCTGAACCACTACGTGAAATCACTGAGCTAGCGGCTCCCAAAAACCTCAACCAAATAATTTTCGAAGATCTTGATGAGTTGCATAGCCACCGAAAGTGGCTAGATGAGAAAATCATCAAATGGATTTCAGGGCTCACTGATAGTGATTTAGATTTTATTCTCAGCTATCAGAATACCAAGGGTGTGCCCGCCACCAAACGATTTTCCTCCTTGATCTATCATTTCTTCAATCATCAAACTCATCATCGGGGGCAGGTAACTACGCTACTTTTGCAATCTGGCGAAGACGTTGGGGTAACGGATTTGCTAGCACTGATCCCGAATCAGAACAATGTATAACCAGGGGCTCCAGCGGACCGGTTTTCCGGCGCGGTGCGCCTCCAAATCGGCCGCTGAGCCCAGGCGTTAGGCGTAAAGAGGAGTTCATCTTGGAAGAAATTTTAAATTACCTGCAATTAGGGGCTAATGCCTTTGCATTGTTGGTTGCAGGTTGGATATATAGCGCCTATATCAAAAATTTGAATGCAAGCCTTAAGTCAAAAGATGAGCAAATAAGGGCTGTAGAGAAAAATATTTCTTTCCTAAAGGACAAGAATTCTGATCTCGAAAAGAAAAGCCCTGAAAATATAGAAAAGATTCTTAATGAAAGAATTAAAATCAGAGAAGAAGAAATTTTAAGGCTTAATGATGACAAGCAAGAGCATACGCAAGAACTAAAAGCGAAGACGCAAGAGGTACACCGACTAAAAAGTGAAGTCGAAAAATCTAAAGACATCAGAAGAACTATGGAGCTTCTGGAGCTTGACCTTGAAGAAGACGATGATGACGAATTTAGATTATTTTCCTCTGACGCTGAATATGAAATCGAAGAAATGGGGTTTGTTGCCGTAGACAGCGGTCAGTTGATGATAACGGATCCATGCTATATCGACTCAGAATGGCAAGACACTGAGTTTGAAGATATCCGCTTGCTAAAGGATAAAGAAACTGGTGCCATTTACCAGTTTAGAAAAGACTTCTCTAACTATGAAGCAAAAATTGACGGTTTTGATGAAACAGTAAATGAGCTCATAGCTTCTGGAAGGTTAGAGCAAATAGAGATTGACTACTCAAGCAAGGTTGACTTCTCTTACGCAGGCGCTTGTTACTCAACTCTATCAGAAAGAGGTTATGGCTCACTACCTTTTCAGCTAGGTCATGAAGGTGCAGGTATAGCTGTAAGAACAATATTAGGAGACGGTATGTACCCTGTTTATGCGGAGAAATATGATGGGAAAATTGTCAGAGTTTATTTTAACCTGATATAAGATTGCCTAACAATCGCAGGCAAGGCGACGCCTTTTCCATTGCGGCTTCGCCTCCATTCCAAAGCCGCGCATGCTGCGGACGTTATGCACAGGTTGTTCGAAATGAAAGGGGTTAGCTGATGGAGATGGTAGTTTCGGTGGGTGCCTTTCTGGTCTCTTTAATAGCGCTGTACCTTTCCCACTGGCATAAATCTTCAAAAGCTATTCTTTGTTTGAATAGCCGATTTTTTGATTGCCTCAGTGAAAAAACGAATAGAGAGCTAAACTACACCTTCAGTAATACTGGTAATCAGGAGCTTTACATCAAGGATATCGCTTTGTTGATGGGGCCATCTCCACTTGGGCATTTGAAGCATGATGCCCCATATCTTGAAGTCCCAATCAACCATCTTGATCCGTTTGTGTTAAAACCAGGGGAGATTCGGCCTTTCACTGTGGTGCATGATGCTGCCTATAGACCGCCAAAGGAATCAGATCCAAATCAGCATCGGCATACAATATTGAGTCTTGAGGTGATCTCAGCAAACGGAAAGCGTTACCAAGTTGCTCATGACATCTCAGAGCTAGGCGCAACTGGACCGGCTTTGAAACATCCAATCTGGAAAGGAGTTCCCTTGGGAAGTTCAGTATGAGCGAGCTTTGCATAACAATCGGCTGCACGGCGACCGATTTTCCGCCGCTTTCGCGGCTCCAAACCGGCGCGTGAGCCGGGTGTTATGCAATACCAAAGCCCCCGGGTCATTCATCTGGCTCGGGGGCTTTCGCTTGTTGGCGTTGCGATTACCTGGCGGCCAGCGCCACCCCTGCCTTGGAGCGGTTGGGCCGGCTGATGGCCTGGGTGATCCAGGTGCCGGTATCGGCGAGGGCGTCGAGATCGATGCCGGTCTCGATGCCCAGGCCGTTGAGCAGATAGACCACGTCTTCGCTTGCCACGTTACCGGAGGCGCCCTTGGCGTAGGGGCAGCCGCCAAGGCCGGCCACGGAGCTGTCCACCACCGCGATACCTTCCTCCAGCACCGCGTAGAGGTTGGCCAGCGCCTGGCCGTAGGTGTCGTGGAAGTGGGCGGCGAGCTTGGCAATGGGGATGTCGCGGCTCACGGCCTCGATCATGCGCTTGGCCTTGAGCGGGGTGCCGGTGCCGATGGTGTCGCCGAGCGAGATCTCGTAGCAGCCCATCTCATAGAGTGCCTTGGACACCTCCGCCACCTTGGCGGGGGCAATCTCACCCTCGTAGGGGCAGCCCAGCACCGTGGAGACGTAGCCGCGCACCCGCACGCCGGCGGCCTTGGCGCGCTCCAGCACCGGCTCGAAGCGGGCCAGGGACTCGGCCACGGAGCAGTTGATGTTCTTCTGCGAGAAGGCCTCGGAGGCGGCGCCGAACACGGCGACTTCCTCGACGCCGCACTCCAGGGCTGCCTCCAGCCCCTTGAGGTTGGGGGTCAGCGCCGCGTAGGTGATGCCGTCGCGGCGGGCGAGGTTCTTCATCACCTCGCGATGGTCGGCCATCTGGGGCACCCACTTGGGCGAGACGAAGCTGGCCGCCTCGATGTAGCTGATGCCGGCCGCGCCCAGGCGGTCGATCAGTTCCAGCTTGGTGGCGGTGCCGATCGGCTCGGGCTCGTTCTGCAGCCCGTCGCGGGGGCCGACCTCGACCAGGCGGACGTGTGTCGGAAATGCCATCGTCTTACTCCTCCGCGGCGAATTCGAGCAGTACGTCGCCCTGGCCCACGGTGTCGCCGGCGGCGAAGTGGAAGCTCTCCACGTGGCCATCGGCGGGGGCGGCCATGGTGTGTTCCATCTTCATGGCCTCCATCACCATCAGCGGCATGCCTTTCTCCACCTTCTGGCCTGGCTCCACCAGCAGCGCCACCACGGTGCCGTGCATGGGGGCGGTGAGGGTGGATTCCGCCTCGTGCTGGCCGTGGTCGATGGCATCGATGCGGCGCCAGAACAGGCGGGTCTCGCCGGCGGCATCGGCCATCACCACCACGCCATTGTCGGCGAGGCGGGCCTGCAGGCGGCGGCGGTGGCCGTTGAGGGTGACCGCCACGGCGTCGCCCTCCAGGTGCTGGATGCGCGCGGTGAGGGTCTCATCGCCGATCACCAACTGCCAGGGATCGGCGTCGGTCTCGCGGCGGCCCTCCACGATCACCACGTCCTCGGCGTCCGGCGCCTGGGCGCGGGTCAGGTCGTGACCGGTGGCGCACAGAGCGAGGCGGATGGTATGGGGCGCGTTGAGGCGGAAGCCGTCGTGGCGATCCCAGGGGGAGTCGCTCTCGCACTCCCGGGAGAGCTGCTTGAGGCCGATCAGCGCCGCGGCGGCGTAGGCCTCGGTGGTGATCTCGCGCGGGGCGAAGAGGCTCTCCTCGTGCTTCTCGATGAAGCGGGTGTCGAGCTCGCAGCCCTTGAAGGCAGGATGCGTCGCCAGGCGCTGCAGGAAGGCGCGGTTGGTGACCACGCCCTGCACGTCCAGCGCCGCCAGTGCCCGGTTCAGCGTCGCCAGCGCCTGGTCGCGGTCACCGCCGTGAACGATCAGCTTGGCAAGCATGGGGTCGTAGTGCATGGAGACGGCGTCGCCGCTCTCCACGCCGCTGTCCAGGCGTACCTTGTCGGCATTCAGGCCGGCGCCTTCCAGGTCCAGGGCGAAGCGGGTCAGGGTACCGGTGGCGGGCAGGAAGTCCTGCTCCGGGTCCTCGGCGTAGAGGCGAGCCTCGAAGCTGTGGCCGGTGATGGTCAGCTCGTCCTGGGCAAGCGGCAGGCGCTCACCCATGGCCACGCGCAGCTGCCACTCGACCAGGTCCTGGCCAGTGATCATCTCGGTGACAGGGTGCTCCACCTGCAGGCGGGTGTTCATCTCCATGAAGAAGAACGACCCATCCACGTCGAGCAGGAACTCCACGGTGCCGGCACCCACGTAGCCGATCTCGCGGGCGGCGCGCACGGCGGCCTCGCCCATCTCACGACGCAGCTCGGCGCTCATGCCCGGGGCCGGAGCCTCCTCCAGCACCTTCTGGTGGCGGCGCTGCACGGAGCAGTCGCGCTCGAAGAGGTAGACGCCGTTGCCGTGGCTGTCGCAGAACACCTGGACCTCCACGTGGCGCGGCTGGGTCAGGTACTTCTCGATCAGCATGCGCTGGTCGCCGAAGGCGGCCTGGGACTCGCGGCGGCAGCCGTCCAGCGCGGCCTGGAAGCCCGCGGCGGACTCCACCACGCGCATGCCCTTGCCGCCGCCGCCGGCGCTGGCCTTGAGCAGCACGGGGTAGCCGATCTTGTCGGCCTCGGCCTTGAGCAGGGCGTCGTCCTGGTCGTCGCCGTGGTAGCCCGGCACCAAGGGCACGCCGGCGTCATGCATGCGCGCCTTGGCGGCGGACTTGTCGCCCATGGCGGCGATGGCTGAGGCGGGCGGGCCGACGAAGGTGATACCGGCCTTCTCCAGGGCGTCCACGAAGGGGCCGTTCTCGGAGAGGAAGCCGTAGCCGGGGTGGATGGCGCCGGCGCCGGTGCGCTTGGCGGCCTCGATCACCGCCTCCACCTTGAGGTAGCTGTCGCGGGCGGCGGCGGGGCCTAGGCGCACGGCCTCATCGGCCTCGCGCACATGGCGGGCGTTGGCATCGGCGTCGGAGTAGACGGCCACGGTGCGCAGGCCCATGGCGCGCGCGGTGCGCATCACCCGACAGGCGATCTCGCCGCGGTTGGCGACCAGCAGGGTGTCGAACTTGTTCAGATCGGTAGTCATGAGCGGGGCTCCGCGGCCTTGTTTTCTGCGACACGGTTGTCGCTTTCGTTTGTCCAGGCGGGGCGGCGCTTCTCGAAGAAGCTGGCCAGGCCCTCCTGGCCCTCGGCGCTGACGCGCAGCTCGCTGATCACCCGGCAGGTATGCTCACGGGTGGCCTTGCTGTCGGGCTCCCGGGCCACTTCGGCGAGCAGCCCCTTGGTGGCGCGCTGGGCCTGGGGCGAGCCGGCCAGCAGGGTGTCGAGCAGGGTGGCCACGGCGTCGTCGAGCGCCTCGGCCGCGACCACCTGGTGAGCCAGGCCCAGGGCCAGGGCGGTTGGGGCGTCCATCACCTCGGCGGAGAGCGCGTAGCGACGCATCTGGCGCGGCCCGATGGCGCGCTGCACATAGGGGCTGATCACCGCCGGCGACAGGCCGATCTTCACCTCGGAGAGGCAGAACTTCGCCTTCTCGGAGGCGACGACGATGTCGCAGCAGGCGGCCAGGCCCACGGCGCCGCCGAAGGCGGCCCCCTGCACGCGGCAGAGCGTGGGGCAGGGCAGGGTGTCCAGGCCGTGCATCAGCGCCGAGAGCTTGCGCGAATCGGCCAGGTTACCGTCGAAATCGTACTCGACCATGCGCTTCATCCAGCCCAGGTCGGCCCCGGCGGAGAAGCTCTTGCCCTCGGAACCCAGCACCACGGCGCGGATCTCGCCGTGATGGGCGGCGTCGTGCAGCCGCTCCAGATGGGCGTTGAGCTCGGCGATCAGGCGGTCGTCGAAGGCGTTGTGGACCTCGGGGCGGACCAGGGTCAGCCAGGCCACGCCGCGCTCATCGAGTTCCAGGCGTGAGAATGTGCTATCTGACATGTCTGCTTCCCCTTACATCCGGAACACGCCGAACTTGGTCTCTTCGACCTCGGCGTTCATGGCCGCGGCGAGCGACAGGCCCAGCACGTCGCGGGTCTGTGCCGGGTCGATGACGCCGTCGTCCCACAGCCTGGCGCTGGCGTAGTAGGGGTGGCCCTGGTGCTCGTACTGCTCGCGGGTGGGCGCCTTGAAGGCCTCCTCCTCCTCCGTCGACCACTCGCGCCCCTCGCGCTCGATCTGCTCGCGCTTGACCTGGGCCAGCACGCCGGCGGCCTGTTCGCCGCCCATCACCGAGATGCGCGCATTCGGCCACATGAACAGCAGGTTGGGGTCGTAGGCGCGGCCGCACATGCCGTAGTTGCCGGCGCCGAAGCTGCCGCCGATCAGCACGGTGAACTTGGGCACCTTGGCACAGGCCACCGCGGTGACCAGCTTGGCGCCGTGCTTGGCGATGCCCTCGTGCTCGTACTTCGAGCCGACCATGAAACCGGTGATGTTCTGCAGGAAGATCAGCGGGATCTTGCGCTGGGCGCACAGCTCGATGAAGTGGGCGCCCTTCACGGCGGATTCGGAGAACAGCACGCCGTTGTTGGCGACGATGCCCACCGGGTAGCCGTGGATATGGGCGAAGCCAGTGATCAGGGTGTCGCCGTAGTAGCGCTTGAACTCGTCGAAGTCGGAGTCGTCGACGATGCGGGCGATCACCTCGCGCACGTCGTAGGGCTTCTTGAGGTCGGTGCCGACGATGCCGTAGAGCTCGGCCGGATCCAGGCGCGGGGGCTTGGGTTCCTGCATCTTGAGCTGGCCGCGCTTCTGCCAATTGAGCCGCGAGACGCTGGCCCGGGCGAGCTGCAGGGCGTGGGCGTCGTTCTCGGCGTAGTGGTCGGCCACGCCGCTCTTCTTGGCGTGGACGTCGGCGCCGCCCAGGTCCTCGGCGCTGATGCTCTCGCCGGTGGCGGCCTTCACCAGGGGCGGGCCGCCCAGGAAGATGGTGCCCTGCTCGCGCACGATGATCGACTCGTCGGCCATGGCCGGCACGTAGGCGCCGCCGGCGGTGCAGGAGCCCATGACCACGGCGATCTGCGGGATGCCCTCGGCGGAGAGGGTGGCTTGGTTGAAGAAGATGCGGCCGAAGTGGTCGCGGTCCGGGAAGACCTCGTCCTGGCGGGGCAGGAAGGCGCCGCCGGAGTCGACCAGGTAGATGCACGGCAGGCGGTGCTTACGGGCGATCTCCTGGGCGCGGATATGCTTCTTCACGGTGAGCGGGAAGTAGGTGCCGCCCTTGACGGTGGCGTCGTTGGCGACGATCACGCACTCGACGCCCGAGACGCGGCCGATGCCGGTGACCACGCCGGCGGCGGGCACCGCGGAGTCGTAGACCTCATGGGCGGCCAGCGCCGAGAACTCCAGGAAGGGGGAGCCCTCATCGATCAGGTGGTCGATGCGGTCGCGCACGAACAGCTTGTCGCGGCTCTCGTGGCGGGCGCGGGCCTTCTCGCCGCCGCCCTGGGCGATGGCGGCGGTGAGTTCGCGCAGCTTCATCACCTCGGCGCGCATCGCTGCCTCGTTGGCCTGGAAGCCCTCGCTGCGCGGATTGATCTGGGTCTGCAGGATGCTCATAGCGAATCCTTGAATTGATATGCCAACACAGGGTACCGGTGGTGTTGTAGGAGGGCAGCTCCGCTGCGCGACAGGCGCCGCCAGGTGCCTTGGGGTTTTCCTTGGGAGGCCTGCGGCCTCCGGTCGCGATGCGAAGCATCCCTCCTACAGAAGCCGGTGGCTCAGGCAGATTCGTTGAACAGCTCGCGGCCGATCAGCATGCGGCGGATCTCGCTGGTGCCAGCGCCAATTTCATACAGCTTGGCGTCGCGCAGCAGGCGGCCGGTGGGGTACTCGTTGATGTAGCCGTTGCCGCCCAGCAGCTGGATGGCGTCCAGGGCGACCTGGGTGGCCTTCTCCGCGCAGTAGAGAATCACGCCGGCGGCGTCCTTGCGCGAGGTCTGGCCGCGGTCGCAGCCGGCGGCCACCGCATAGAGGTAGGCGCGGCAGGCGTTGAGGGTGGTGTACATGTCCGCCACCTTGCCCTGCACCAGCTGGAACTCGCCGATGGACTGGCCGAACTGCTTACGCTCGTGGATATAGGGCACCACGATGTCCATGGCGGCCTGCATGATGCCGATAGGGCCGGCGGCCAGCACGGTGCGCTCGTAGTCGAGGCCGCTCATCAGCACGCGCACGCCCTTGCCCACCTCGCCGAGGATGTTCTCCTCCGGCACCTCGCAGTCCTGGAACACCAGCTCGCAGGTGTTGGAGCCGCGCATGCCCAGCTTGTCGAGCTTCTGGGCGGTGGAGAAGCCGGGCATGCCCTTTTCGATGATAAAGGCCGTAATCCCTTTCGATCCCGCCTCGGGATCGGTCTTGGCGTAGACCACCAGCACGTCGGCATCGGGGCCGTTGGTGATCCACATCTTGTTGCCGTTGAGGATGTACTTGTCGCCCTCCTTGCGGGCCCGCAGCTTCATGGAGACCACGTCGGAACCGGCGCCCGGCTCGGACATGGCAAGCGCCCCGACATGCTCGCCGCTCATCAGCTTGGGCAGGTACTTGGTCTTCTGCTCCGGGCTGGCGTTGATCTTGAGCTGGTTGACGCAGAGGTTGGAGTGGGCGCCGTAGGAGAGGCCTACCGAGGCGCTGGCCCGGGAGATCTCCTCCAGGGCGATGCAGTGGGCGAGGTAGCCCATGCCGGTGCCGCCATCCTCCTCGGACACGGTGATGCCGAGCAGGCCCATGTCGCCGAACTTCTGCCACAGGTCGTTGGGGAACTCGTTCTTCTCGTCGATCTCGGCGGCGCGCGGGGCGATCTCGTCCCGGGCGAAGGCATTGACCTGCTCGCGCAGCATGTTGAGCTCGTCGTCGAGGCCGAAGTCGAGGGGCTTGAAGGGCGTGTGCATGGGCGGGACTCCCGTTCTTGTCTACTGGTCAGGTCGGTGGCGCCTGCCGCCAAGGGGCGAAGCAGGCACGCACAGCGGTCCGGGTCAGGTGGTGAACCGTGATGGTCCAAGACTAGGCCAGGTTGACGTTAACGTAAAGTGCAGCCGGTGTCGTGTTCGACGAATGGTGTAGAGGCTGAGGGATAAGGGGTGAGGGGAAAGGGACAAGGACAAGGACAAGGACAAGGGAGGAGAGGCAGGTGCGGCGAGCCCAAAAAAGGGGCGGCCCGAAGGTCGCCCCAAGTGAGGAGAGAGTGGGAAAGGGTTATTCGGCGTTGGGAAAGAACAGCTGCTGGCCGTTGACGGTGAAGTCACCGATGGCCTGCTGGCCTTCCTCGGAGAGCAGCCACTGATGCCACTGCCCGGCCAGGTCGTGCTTGAGGTGGGGGTGGCGCTCCTCGGAGATCACGAGGCTGCCGTACTGGTTGAAGAGCGCCTCGTCGCCCTCGAACAGCAGTTCGAGATTCTGGGGATTCTCGAAGGCGACCCAGGTGGCGCGGTCGCTCATCACGTAGGCGTCCATGCCGGCGGCGGTGTTCAGGGTCGGCCCCATGCCGCTGCCGAGCTCGCGGTACCACTCGCCGTCAGCCTCGACGCCGGCGGCTTCCCACAGGCGCAGCTCGGCGCGGTTGGTGCCGCTGTCGTCACCCCGGGAGGCGAAGGGCGCCTGGGCCTCGGCGATCAGCTGCAGCGCCTCGGCGATGGTATCGGCATCCGCGATGCCGGCCGGGTCGCCGTCGGGTCCGATAATCACGAAGTCGTTGTACATCACGTCGGCGCGTTCGGTGCCGTAGCCCTCCGCGACGAAGGCCTCTTCGCCGACGGTGTCGTGAACCAGCAGGCTGTCGGCGTCACCACGGCGGGCGATCTCGAAGGCCTGGCCGGTGCCCACGGCCACCACGCGCACCTCGATGCCGGTCTTGCCGGTGAACTTCGGAATGATGGAGTCGAACAACCCCGAGGCCTCGGTGGAGGTGGTAGAGGCCAGGGTGATGTACTGCTCACCATCCTGGGCCTGGGCGGCCATCGAGAGGCCCAGGATGCCGATAGCGGTGAGTGCGATGCGTGCCTTGTGTTGCATGGTCGCTTCCTTGTTGTGTCGGGGGAGAGTTGCCGGGTGGGTTCAGAGAGCCGGGCTAGAGCACCAGCTCTCCGCGGATGAAGGCCCGCGCCTCTTTCGAAGCGGGGGCCGTGAAGAAGGTGGCGGCATCGGTGTGTTCGATCAGCCGACCGGCGTTGAGAAACAGCACCTCGTCCGCCAGGCGACGCGCCTGGTGCAGGTCGTGGCTGCTCATCAGGATGCGGGTGCCGCGACAGTGGAACTCCTGCACCGCATCTTCCACCGCCTTGATGGCGGCGGGGTCCAGAGCCGAGGTGGGTTCGTCGAGGAACAGCACCTCGGGGTCGAGCAGCCAGGCACGGGCCAGGGCCAGGCGCTGCTGCTCCCCGCCGGAGAGGACCCGCGCCGGGCGCTTCTCCAGGGCGGCCAGGCCGAAGCGCTCAAGTGCTTCGCGGGCGCGTGCGCGGCGCTCGGGGCGTGGCGTACCGTTCACCGCCAGGGCGTAGGTGAGGTTGGCAAGCGCCGAGCGCTTGAGCAGCACCGGGCGCTGGAACACCATCGCCTGGCGCGGGGTGCGCCCCTGCCAGTCCACCCGGCCCGCAGAGGGGGCCAGCAGGCCGTGGGCCAGGCGCATCAGCAGGCTCTTGCCGGCGCCGTTGGGGCCCATCACCAGGGTGCGCCGGCAGCCGGTGAGGCGCAGGTCCAGCGGCCCCAGCAGGCGCTGGCCACGGTGAGTGAAGCTGACGCCATGCAGCTCGAGCGCCGGTGTTTCGGTGATGGAGAGCGTGGTCATGTCGTTCATCCCAGCTTTCTCCGCGACGTCTCGCCCACCAGATAGGCGCCGGCGTTGACCAGCGCCACCAGCCCCAGCAGCACGATACCCAGCCCCAGCGCCAGGGGCAGGTCGCCCTTGCTGGTCTCCAGCACGATGGCGGTGGTCATCACCCGGGTGACGCCATCGATGTTGCCACCCACGATCATCACCGCACCCACCTCGGCACTGGCGCGTCCGAAGCCGGCGAGGACCACCGTGACCAGCCCCAGGCGGGCGTCCCACAGCAAGGTAGGGATCATGCGCAGCCGTGACAGCCCCAGGGAGGTGAGCTGCTCGCGATACTCCTGGTGCAGCTCCTCTACCTGCTGGCGCGCCAGGGCGGCGATGATCGGCAGCACCAGCACCAGCTGGGCCACCACCATGGCGGTGGGGGTGAAGAGCAGGCCCAGCTCCCCCAGCGGGCCGGCGCGGGAGAGCAGCAGGTAGACGCACAGGCCCGCCACCACCGGTGGCAGCCCCATCAGGGCATTGAGCGCCACCACCAGGACCCCATGGCCGGGGAAGCGCCACAGCGCCAGCGCCGCGCCCAGCGGCAGACCGATCAGGGTGGCGAGCGCCACGGCGGTCAGTGATACCTGCAGCGACAGGGCCACGATGTTCAGCAGGTCGGGATCGAGTCCGAGGATGAGATTCAGGGCGGTGACGAAGGCACCGGAGTCGCTGGGCATGCAATTCTCCTCTGGTTAGCTGGCATCTTGTGCGCTCAGGTTCCAATATGCATGCGGTGCGGTAATCAGAACATCCAGAAACAGTTATATGCAGCAGGTGAGAAGAACATTGCCCTGTATCCCCGCCCGAGAACCTCAGAGGCGGCCGGGGTGATATTCCCTGCAACCCAGGGAGGAGACGCCGATGGAAGCGAGAGCCACTTACCTGACCACCGCCGAGGTGGCCGACTACCTTCGCCTCAAGGAGCGCAAGGTCTACGACCTGGTGCGACAGGGGGCGATCCCCTGCGTGCGGGTCACCGGCAAGTTGCTGTTTCCGCGCCACAGCATCGACCTGTGGCTGATGAATCATCTGGAGGGCGACCAGGCGACGGCGCGCCCGGTACCGGTGGTCCTGGCCGGCAGCCAGGACCCGCTGCTGGAGTGGGCGGTACGCGAGAGCGGCTCCCAACTGGCGCTGCTCTGCCAGGGCAGCGGTGACGGCGTGCGACGGCTGCTGGAGGGCCAGGCGATGCTCGCCGGGCTGCACCTGCTGGATGCGGCGAGCGGTGGCTACAACCGACCCCAGGCCCTGGGGATGGGCGGGATGCGCGACCTGGTGATGGTGCGTTGGGCGACCCGGCAGCAGGGGTTGCTGCTGGCGCCGGGCAACCCGCTGGGGATCCGACGCCTGGCCGACCTGGCGCGTCGCGAGGTGCGCATCGCCCACCGCCAGCCGGATGCCGGCGCCGGACGCCTGCTGAGCTGGCTGCTGGAGCAGGCGGGGGTGGCGGCGTCACGGTTGCATTTCACGGCCCACCCCTCGCTCTCGGAGGATGACCTGGCGCTGGCGGTGCGCCAGGGGGAAGCGGATGCGGGGCTCGGGGTGGAGGCGGCGGCGCGGCGTCAGGGGCTGACCTTCCTGCCCCTGCACCGGGAGCATTTCGACCTGGCACTACGTCGGCGCAGCTACTTCGAGCCGCCGATCCAGCGACTGCTGGCCTTCGTCCAGGAGCCACGCTTTGCCGAGCGCGCCGAGGCGCTGGGCGGCTACGATCTCGGCGAGCTGGGCAGGGTGGTCTACAACGCCTGAGAGTTATGCCAGGGCTGGGTTCGACCAGTACCGCCCCCCCGTCGGTTGCGGGAAGCGCGTCGCTGTCAGCCCCTTCGCCCTGTTACTCGCGTAGGCAAGGGCCTCAGCAGAGCCGGCTACCAAGCAGCAGCAGGGCGGCGTCCAGCTGATGCCAGCCCCACCATACCAGCGCCAGGGCGGCGGCGGTGAGAGCCGCTGCCGCCACTCGCCAGACCAGTCGACGACTCATGCCTCGACCTCCTGTCGGGCGCCACGCTGAACCGGCGCCTCGCTGATCCACCAGTGCAGCATCGCCGCCGCCACGCCGAGCAGGATGGCCAGCTTCCAGACCACGTCGTAGTCACCCTGCAGGTCATAGAGGAAGCCTCCCAGCCAGACACCCATGAAGGAGCCGAGCTGGTGGAACAGGAAGACGATCCCGCCGAGCATGGATAGGTGCTGGACGCCGAATACCGAGGCGACGATGCCGTTGGTCAGCGGCACCGTGGAAAGCCACAGCAGGCCCATGGCGATGCCGAACAGGTAGGTGCTCGTGGGGCTCAGGGGGGCCATCAGGAAGAGGGTGATGATCACCGCCCGGGTCAGGTAGATCCCGCTCAGCAGGCGCGGCTTCGAGAACCGCCCGCCCAGCCAGCCGGCGACGTAGGTGCCGAAGATATTGAACAGCCCGATCAGCGCCAGCACGGTACTGCCTACCTGGACCGCGATGCCGTTGTCGTAGAGGTAGCCGGGCAGGTGCACGCCGATGAACACCACCTGAAAGCCACACACGAAGAAGCCCATGCAGAGCAGCCAGAAGCCGCAATGGCCGGCGGCCTCGTCGAGCGCCTCGCGCAGGGGCAGGTCACCGGCGGCGGCAGCGGCCGGGCGGTCGCGCAGCAGGGCCCCTAGCGGCAGCATCAGCGCGCCGATGACACCCATGGCCAGCAGCGCCGCTGACCAGCCCAGCCACTCCAGCAGCCCCAGGGTGCCGGGCAGCATGGCGAACTGACCGAAGGAGCCCGCGGCGCTGACGATGCCCATGGCCATGCTGCGTTTTTCCGGCGCCACGGCGCGCCCCACCGCACCCAGTACCACCGAGAAGGTGGTGCCGGAGAGGCCCAGCCCGATCAATACCCCGGCGGAGAGCGTCATGCCCAGCGCCGAGTCGGAGAGCCCCATGCAAAGCAGGCCCAAGGTATAGAGGGCGCCGCCCACCACTACCACGCGTGCGGCGCCGAAGCGGTCGGCCAGGGCGCCGGCAAAGGGCTGCGCGAGACCCCAAAGCAGGTTCTGGATGGCCAGGGCGAAGGCGAAGACGCCCCGGCCCCAGCCCAGTTCGCTGCTCATGGGCTCCAGAAACAGCCCGAAGCCGTGACGCAGGCCCATGGCCAGGGTCACCACCAGGCTGCCGAAGAGGATGATCAATAGGGAGTGGCGGCGCAGGGCATCCATGGGCTCGTCCGATCTTTGCAGGCTAAGGGACTTTACTATGGCGTCTCGCACCGCACTTGGCTAGCGCTGGAGCGCGGCTTCCAGGGTGGCCAGCCGGCCGGGTGCCAGGGCATCCTCCACCGCGGTGATGCGCAGCACATGGCCCAGCGCCGGGTCGGCGGGGCGGGCGATCAGCTTGCCCTCGTCGAGAAGTGACTGGTGTACCCTCGCGGCCAGCTCCGCGCTGGCCAGGCGAACGCCGACGAAATTGGTGGCGCTGGGCAGCACGTCGGCGCCCAGCCCCCGCAGGTGGGCCGCCAGGCGTTCGCGACGTTCGCGCACCGCGGCCACATGGGCCGCGACCTCGGCCGGGTGGTCCAGCACCGTCTCCGCGGCGGCCTGGCTCAGCGTCGACACCGCATAGTGGATGCGCACCTTCATCATCACCGCCAGGGTCTCCGGCTCGGCGATGGCGTAGCCCACGCGCAGCCCGGCGAGGCCGTGGGCCTTGGAGAGGGTGCGCAGGCGTACCACACCGGGGAGTACCCGGCGGCCGAATTCGGCGTCGGCGTCCTCGCGGAAGTCGTGGTAGGCCTCGTCGAGCAGCAGCCAGCAGTCAGCCGGGAGTGCTCGCCGCAGCGCCAGCACGTCCTCGTCGCGGTGCAGGTGACCGCCGGGATTGTCGGGATTGGCCAGGTAGACCAGCCGCGCGTCCTCCTCCCTGGCGGAGCGGGCCAGGGCCTCGAGGTCTGGTGCCAGCCGACCTGGCGCCTCGGCGTAGGGGACCTCGATCACTCGGCAGCCATGGCCGCGGGCGAAGTAGCCGAAAGTGGGGTAGGTGCCCCGGGTGGCGATCACCGTATCGCCGGAGGAGGTGACGGCCCGCAGCGTCAGGGCGATCAGGCTGTCGGCGCCGGCGTCCACCAGCATCGCCTCCAGCGGGATGCCCTTCTGGTTCGCCAGGCGCTGGCGAATCCCCAGTGCCTCGGCATCGCCGTAGCTGTAGACATGCTCGGCCATGGCATCCCCGAAGCGCTCGCGCAGGGCGCGATGGGGCATGTCGAGACCCTCGTTGGAGCCCAGCTGATGGGGGATCTCACGCCCCAGGCGCCGCTCCAGCACGCGCACGCCGGGGAAGGGGTTGTGGGGACCGTCGCCGGTCAGATGATCGGGGAAGCGGGGCATGTCGGCCTCCAGTCGTTGATGCCAGCTGGCTGTTTACCCTATCAGGCTTTGGCGAAGAGATGGACCTTGCCGGCCTCCCCCGCGGGAACTCCGGGTGGCTTATCGGTCGGGCATGTTGCGCGTGCCCGCCACGCCCGGCAGACGCCGGCGCAGGGCGGCCTTGCCCATCATGTGGGCGCTGACCGGGGCGGTGGCGAACAGGAAGATGGTCACCAGCGCCTCCTGGACCGAGATGCCGTCCTGCTGGAGGCTGAAGTAGAGCAGCGAACCGATCAGGGTGCAGCCGACGCCCAGGGTGCTGGCCTTGGTGGGGCCGTGCAGGCGCGTATAGAAGTCGGGCAACTTGGCCAGTCCCCAGGAACCGATCAGCGCCACGACCGCGCCGACCAGCAGGAAGGCTGCGATCACCAGCTGCAGGGGCCAGGTCATGTCGATAGCGATCATTCGATGACGTCCCCCCGCAGCAGGTACTTGCTCATGGCCACGGTGCTGACGAAGCCCATCAGGGCGATCAGCAGGGCCAGCTCGAACAGGATGCCCAGGCCCATCCAGATATCGGCCAGCACGATCAGCGCGATACTGTTGATCATCAGGGTGTCCAGCGCCAGGATCCGATCGACGATGTCCGGGCCGATGGCCAGGCGGTAGAGGTTGAGCAGGGCGGCGATGGCAAACAGCGTCATCGCGATGGGTATCACCACGGCGATCATCGGAAGATCTCCTCGAGCGGCTGCTCGTAGCGTTCACGAATACCGGCGATGGCCTCGGCCTCGTCCTCCAGGTGCAGGGCGTGCACCAGCAGGGTGTTGGTCTCGGCGTCGTAGTGGATGGAGACGGTGCCGGGGGTCAGCGAGATGGTGCTGGCCAGGATGGTGATGGCGAAATCGTCCTCCAGGGCCAGCGGATAGGTGAAGAAGCCGGGCGTCAGGTGCCGGGCGGGTCGCAGGATGCGCAGGGCCACCACCAGGTTGGAGCGCAGGATGTCCATCAGCAGCACCAGCAGGTAGCGCAGCAGCGGCAGGGGGCGGCGGATCCTCGCCTCCTCGGGCCAGAAGGCGTGGGTCACCAGGGGGATCGCCACGCCCAGGACCAGCCCCAGCAGGGCGTGGGCCATGCTGAAGTCGTTGATCATCAGCAACCACAGCAGCGCCAGGAACAGCGAGAACAGCGGGTGCGGCAGCCAGAACTGCCAGTTGCGCATCGATGGCGTCATGGGGTGATCTCCGTGGCGGAGGCGAGGACGTCGGGCAGCACGGCAGCGATATAGCCGTGCGGTGCGAGCAGCTGCTCGGCAGTGAGCTCCAGATAGCCCATTACCGGGTTGCCGAAGGCCGCCAGCAGCGCATTGAGGCCGACCATGCCGCACACCAGTGTCAGCAGGCCGCGCCTGAGCGGATAGGGCCTGGCCATCTCCGCGGGGCGCCAGAACCAGCTGCTGCCGGTACGGCTGATAGCGATGATGACCAGCAGGGCCGAGGCCAGCAGCACGCCCCACAGCCACAGGCCCCGAGGCTCGCTGGCGCTGGCCTGGAGGATCCACGCCTTGCTGACGAAGCCACCGAAGGGCGGCAGCCCCGCCATGGCGATGCCGGCGATGAAGAACAGCGTGCCCAGCACCCGGCGATGCCCGATGGGGCCGGTCGCCGAGAAGCGGTCGTAGCCCTCCTCGCGCTGCTGGCCCAGCAGGTCGGCGAGCAGGAAGAACACCGCGGCCATGCCGGTGCTGTGGATCAGGTAGAACAGAGCGGCGCCCAGGGCGGCCGGGGTCACCAGGCTGATGGTCGCGAGCAGGGTGCCGACCGAGAGGATCACCAGGTAGGCGGACAGGGTGCGCAGGCTGTCCGAGCCCAGCACACCGACACCGCCCAGTGCCAGGGTCAGCAGCGCCAGCGGCCACAGCCAGGCCCAGGCGGTGGCGTTGATAGGTTCCTCGCCCAGCGCGAAGACCAGCAGGAAGACGCGCAGGATGGCGTAGATGCCCACCTTGGTCATGATGGCGAAGAGTGCGGCCACCGGTGCGCTGGCTGCCGAGTAGGCCCGCGGCAGCCAGAACAGCAGCGGCAGGATCGCCGCCTTGATGCCGAACACCACCAGCAGGATCAGGCTGGCGGCGGCGAGCAGCGGTTCGTCTTCCGATGGCGCCTCGGCCACGCGCAGCGCCAGGTCGGCCATGTTGAGGGTGCCGGTGAGGCCGTAGAGGGTGCCCAGTGCGATCAGGAACAGCGCCGAGCCCGCCAGGTTGATGATCACGTAATGCAGCCCGGCGCGGCTGCGGGCACGCCCGCCGCCGTGCAGCAGCAGGGCGTAGGAGGCGATCAGCAGGATCTCGAAGAACACGAAGAGGTTGAAGAGGTCACCGGTGAGGAAGGCGCCGTTGAGGCCGGCCAGCTGAAACTGGAAGAGGGCGTGGAAGTGGGCGCCGCGCTGGTCGGTGCCGCCGCTGGCATAGACCAGGCAACACAGCCCAAGCACCGCGGTCAGGGCCAGCATGATGGCGGCGAGGCGGTCGAGAACCAGCACGATGCCGAACGGGGCCGGCCAGTTTCCCGCCTGGTAGAGCAGGTAGTCGCCCGACCCGGCCGTGGCCAGTGCCCAGATGCCCAGCAATACCAGCCAGCCGGTACTCGCGAAGCCCAGCAGGCGCTGCACGGCAAACGGTGCCCGGTAGCAGAGCAGCTGGCCGGCGCCGGTGAGCAGCGGCAGCAGGATGGGGAGGATCAGGGCGTGGTTCATGCGCGGTCCTCGTCCGGGTTCTCGCCGTCGACATGGTCGTTGCGCAGCTCCACCGCGGCCTTGAGCGCCAGCACCACCACGAAGGCGGTCATGGCGAAGCCGATGACGATGGCGGTGAGCACCAGGGCCTGGGGCAGCGGGTCGGCGGAGCGCTCGGCCAGGCCGATGATGGCCGGGGCGCCGGCCACCAGGCGTCCCGAGGCGAACAGGTAGAGATTGACGGCATGGGAGAGCAGCGTCAGGCCCAGGATCACCGTGAAGGTGCGTGCCCGCAGCAGCAGGTAGACGCCGCAGGTGGTGAGCACGCCCAGGGTGAGCGCGTAGAGCAGTTCCATCAGCCGATCTCCTTGCCGGGGCCGGCCACGGTCATCAGCTTGCCGAGGTTGGCGAGTATCAGCAGCGTGGCCCCGACCACGGTGGCGTAGACCCCGAGGTCGAAGAGCATGGCGGTGGCCAGCTCGAATTCGCCGATCAGCGGCAGGGAGAGGTGGCCATGGGCCGAGGTGAGGAAGGGGAAGCCGAACAGCCAGCTGCCCAGGCCGGTGGTGGTGGCGATCAAAAGACCGGCCCCGATCAGCGGCCGGAAGGCGGTCAGCATGCGCTGCTGCGCCCACACCAGCCCGCCGGCCATGTACTGCAGGGTCAGCGCCACCGCGGTGATCAGCCCGGCGATGAAGCCGCCGCCGGGGAGGTTGTGGCCGCGCAGGAAGATGTAGGCGGAGACCAGCAGGGCGATGGGCAGCACCAGCCGGGCCACCGTGCTGAGCATGATCGGGTGCGGCTCGGCGACCCAGTGGGCGGGATTGGTCTCCACCACCCGCTCCTTGAGGTGCAGGTCGCGGGTGAAGGCGAACACCGCCACGGCGGCGATGCCCAGCACGGTGATCTCGCCCAGGGTGTCGAAGCCGCGGAAGTCCACCAGGATCACGTTGACCACGTTGGTGCCGCCACCACCGGGCACGCTGTTGGCGAGGAAGAAGTCCGAGATCGTCTGCTGGGGCCGGGTCAGGATGGCGAAGCTGAAGGCCGCCACGCCGACGCCCATCAGGCCGGCGATGGCCAGGTCGCGCCCCATGCGCACGCGGGTCGAGCCGCGGGGGGAGGTCTGGGGCAGGAAGGAGAGCGCCAGCATCATGATCACCACCGCCATCACCTCCACCATCAGCTGGGTCAGGGCGAGGTCGGGGGCCGAGAAGCGCGCGAAGGCCACGGTGACGAAGAGCCCGGTGACGCCGAGCAGCAGCAGCGCCGGGAGGCGGTGATGGTGATAGACCACCACGCCGATCGCCGCCAGGCAGAGCAGGAGCGCCGCCAGCAGGGTCAGCGGGTCGAGCGGGGCGAGTGCCACGCCGCCATCCCAGTGGGTCACGGCGAGCAGTTCAAGGCCTACCAGCACCACCAGGGTGGCCATGATGAAGGTCAGGTAGCGCTGCAGGGAGCCGTTTTCCAGCTGGAAGACCCGCTGCTGGGAGAGGGCGATGGTGCGGCGCATGATCCAGTCGAAGATCTCCTTGGCGTCGACCTGGGGCAGCCGCGCGTGCAGCCGGAACAGCGGGTCGCGCAGGTGGTAGAAGAGCGCGCCGCCGGCCAGGGCGAACAGGCTCATGAGCATCGGTACGCTGCCGCCCAGCGTGGTGAAGTCGTAGGGTGCGACGACCGCCTGACGGGCGGCGGCGAAGGCGGGGTGGACCAGCACCGAATAGAGGGGCTCCGGCGCCAGTCCCACCAGCAGCGTGGCCGCGGCGAGCAGCACGATGGGCGACAGCGCCGCCCCGCGCGGTGCTGCGGGGGGCCATGTGGGCAGGTTCACCGGTCGGCCGTTGAAGAAGACGTTGTGGAAGATGCGGATCGCGTAGGCCACCGAGAAGAGGGCGGCCAGGGCCACCCAGGCGGGGATCACCACGGCCGCCCAGTCGGGGGTGGAGATCAGCAGACTCTCGGTGAACAGCATCTTCTTGCTCAGGTAGCCGCTCATCAGTGGCAGGCCGGCCATGGCGGCGGCGGAGATGCCCGAGAGCACCATCAGCGCGGGCATGAAGCGCCACATGCCGTTGATCCGTCGCATGTCACGGGTGCCGGTGGCGTGCTCCACGTAGCCCGCCATCATGAACAGCGGCGCCTTGAACAGCGCGTGGCACACCAGGTGGAAGAGTGCCGCCGCCAGTGCCATGGGGGTGCCCAGCCCCAGCAGCAGCATGATCAGCCCCAGGTGGGAGACCGTCGAGTAGGCGAGCAGCCCCTTCATGTCGTGCATGAACATGGCCACGAAGGCGCCCAGCATCAGCGTCATCATCCCGGTCAGGGTGACCAGGTGGAACCACAGCGAGGTGTCGGCGAGCGCCGGGTGCAGACGTGCGAGCAGGAACAGCCCCGCCTTGACCATGGTGGCGCTGTGCAGGTAGGCGGAGACCGGGGTGGGCGCCGTCATGGCGTGGGGCAGCCACAGGTGGAACGGGAACTGGGCCGACTTGGTGAAGGCGCCCAGCAGGATCAGGTTGAGCATCAGGCCATAGTGCTCGTGGGCGCGGATGCGATCGCCGGCCTCGAGCACCACCGAGAGCTCATGGCTGCCGGCGGCCTGGCCCAGCAGCACCACGCCGCCGAGCAGCGCCAGGCCACCGCCAGCGGTGATCACCAGCGACATGCGGGCACCGAGCCGGGCCGCATGGTCGTGGCTGTGGTAGCCGATCAGCAGGAAGGAGACCAGGCTGGTCAGCTCCCAGAACACCAGCAGGAACAGCAGGTTCTCGGAGAGCACGATGCCCAGCATCGCCGCCATGAACAGCAGGATCAGGGTGAAGAAGCGCGCCGAGGTGTCGCTGCCCGCGAAGTAGTAGCGCGCATAGAGCAGGATCAGGCAGCCGATCCCGGTGATCAACAGGGCGAACAGCAGGCCCAGGCCGTCGAGGCGGAAGGCCACGTCGAGGCCCAGTGCCGGCAGCCAGGAGAGTCGCTGGACCACGGCCTCTTCGTTGCCCATGACATGCGGCAGCCAGCTGAGCAGAAGCAGCAGACAGAAGAGGGCGGGAAGGGCGGAGACCGAGGCCAGCAGTCGCGAGGAGCGTCCCTGCAGCAGGGCAGGCAGACAGGCGCCGGTCAGCGGCAGCAGGACGATCAGTACAAGCGGCATGGGACTCGCCTCCCTGTCCGACATGGGTTCCTCACCACACTATAGAGGCCACTGCGGCTTGGGCAGGCTGTGGCTTCAACGCTGGCGTGGCATCGGGGACGGGTCATCTGTCGCGGGCGTTGAAGTGTTGCGACCCCGCGGGCAGGCGCTATCGGCAGCGACGTTCTAGGCTGGGTAACAGGCCAGCGCCACAGGCGCTGCCATTGCCGCATCCGATAACGACAACACCGAGAGGCAAGCCCATGCGTAGCACGATGTTTCCCCGCCTGACCGCCCTGGCGGCCCTGCCGCTGGCCATGGCGGCGGCCCAGGTCCAGGCCGAGGAGATGGCCATCGCCACCATCCTTCCCGAGGACATGAGCAACAACGAGGTCTATCCGGCTCTGATCCAGTTCAAGAACCTGGTTGAGACTCGCACCAATGGCGAGATCACCGTGTCGATTTTCGGCAACAGCCAGCTGGGCTCCGAGGTGGAGACCGCGTCCGAGGTCCAGGGCGGGCGCACCCTGCAGTCCACCATCATCACCACCGGTGCCATGTCGTCCTTCTATGACGACTATCAGCTGATGACTGCGCCCTTCATCTTCGACAACTGGCGTCAGGCCTGGGCCTTCTTCGATGGGGAGTGGTTTGCCGACTTCATGTCGGGGACCATCGAGGAGACCAACATGCGTTACCTGGGCACCTTCGATGACGGCGGCGGCTTCGTGGCCTTCACCAACAACGAGCGCCCGATCAAGACCGTGGAGGATCTCGAGGGGCTCAATATCCGCACCGAGGAGAACCCGGGACACGTGGCGATCATGAAGTCGCTGGGCGCCTCGGCCACACCGCTGCCCTGGGGCGAGGTGATCACCGCCCTGGAGACCGGCCTGGCCGACGGCCAGTTCAACGCGCCGGTGCTCAACACCACCTTCAACTTCGACGAGGTGACGGACTACACCACCCTGACCGGGCACGTCTACAACAGCGCCGCCTGGCTGGTCAGCGAGGAGTGGTTCCAGAGCCTGACCGAGGAGCAGCAGCAGGCCATCGTCACTTCGGCCCGCGAGGCCATCGCCATCGGCCACGGCATGTCCGGGGCGCTGGCCACCGCCAGCTGGGTGGAGTCCTGCGAGCGCTTCGAGGAGTGCTACATCATGCCTCCCGAGGAGCGGGCGCGCATGGCGGAGATCGCCACCCCGGCCTGGAAGGAGTGGATCGTCAACGACTTCGGCATCGAGGAGGAGAAGGTCGACGCCTTCCTCGCCGAGGTCGCCCGGGTCGGCGAGGCGGTGGTCGAGAACGACATGGCCAACTATGGCCAGTGAGTGTCGACGCCGAGTGATCGGCCCCGGTGATCGCCGGGGTCGGTGAGCCGGCAGGCGTGCGTGCGCCTGCCTCTTGATGCGACCGACCTGCGGGTCGGCCGTCGATGTCTCCGAGGTACTCCGATGCCCCTCCTCCAGCCATTGCGCCGCCTGAGTGATGCGGTGAACCAGGTGGCGATCGTGACGTGTGTGGCCTGCGTGCTGATCATGCTGGGCATCTCCTTCACGGCTTTCCTCTACAAGCTGGCCACCGGCAGCACCCTGAGCTGGACCTACTCCCTGGCCCGGCTATTCCTGCCCTGGATCGGCTTCCTCTCCATGACCATCTCGCTGCGCTACGGCGAGCACGTGGCCATGACCCTGCTGGTGCGCAGTCTGCCGCGCGTGCTGCTCCAGGTGGCGGCGGGGCTCTGCCTCGGCGTGATCGCGCTGTTCGCGTTGATGCTGGTCTGGTACGGCTGGGACTACTTCCAGGGGGCCTCCCAGGTCTACATGGTCTCCGACCAGATCCAGATATCCGCCAAGTTCACCGCCATCGTGATCCCGATCAGCGGGGTCATCATCCTGCTGCACCTGGTGCAGGGCTTCGACCTGCTGGAACACTTCATCGATGACGAGTCCACGATCGATGAGCTGATCGAGACCGCCGACGGGGAGCACCGCCCATGATGCCCGCAATCATTGCCTTCGTCGTGCTGCTGCTGATCGGTGCCCCGGTCGCCGTGGTGATGGCCATGTCGGGGCTGGCCGGTGGCTTCGCCATGGGCGGCGAGCGCATGCTCGGCATCATCGCCGACCGCATGTTCGCCGGTGTCTCCGGCTTCCTGCTGATTGCCGTGCCCTATTTCATCTTCACCGCCGAGCTGATGAACCAGGGTGGCCTGACCCAGAAGCTGATCGCCTTTAACAACGCCCTGTTCGGGCGGGTACGCGGGGCGCTCTCCCACGTCAATATCTCGGTGTCGGTGTTCTTCGCCGGCCTGACCGGGGCGGCGATCACCGATACCGTGGCGATCGGCAAGATCATGATCCCGGAGATGAAGGAGCAGGGCTATGACGCCGAGTACGCCGCGGCGATCACCGCCTGCTCGTCGATCATCGGGCCGATCATCCCGCCCAGCGTGGTGATGGTGGTCTATGCGACCCTGCTGCGTGATATCTCGGTGATCGACCTCTTCGCCGGGGGCATCATCCCCGGCCTGCTGATGGCCCTGGCGCTGCTCGCGGTGAGCTTCTTCCTGGCTTGGAAGCGGGGCTACCCCAAGCAGGCCCCCACGCCGCTCAAGGTGGCGGCCGTGGCCTTCCTGGTGGCGCTGCCGGCGATGATCGTGCCGCTGATCATCCTCGGTGGCATCCTCTCCGGGCTGACCACCATCACCGAGGCCTCGGGCTTTGCCGCCGTCTATGCCATCGCCATCGGCGTGATCTTCTACCGTAACCTCTCCTGGCAGAAGATCTGGCATGCCCTGGTGGTTACGGTGCGCTTCTCGGGGGTGGTGTTCTTCCTGCTGGCGACCTCGGCGGTGCTCGGCTGGTTCGTCACCCGTTCCGGCATCGCCCGGGACGCGGCCGGCCTGATCACCACCTTCAGCGACTCGACCTTCCTGCAGCTGCTGCTGGTCTGCGGCCTGCTGATCCTGATCGGCACCGTCATGGACGTGCTGCCGGCACTGGTGGTGGTGGCCCCGGTGCTGGTGCCGGCGATGATCCAGCTCGGCGTCGACCCGCTGCACTTCGCGATCCTGATGATCGTGGTGCTCAATATCTCCAACGTCACGCCGCCGGTGGGGATGACGCTGATGACGGCGGCGCGGATCGCCAACGTGCCCTTCGAACGGGCGATCATCGCCTCGCTGCCGTTCTACGTAGCCTTCATCGTGGTGATCCTGCTGCTGGTCACCTTCCCGTCGCTCTCCACCTGGATTCCCTCGCTGCTGGGCTAGGCAAGCAGCGATTGGAACCCCTCTACCACCCCGGCCAGGAGTGCAATGTTGCCGGCCGGCTTCCTGCAAGGAGACTCCCATGCGCATCACCTATCACGACAGCAATGCCCGCATGAGCCAGGCCACGGTGCACAACGGCACCGTCTACCTGGCCGGCCAGGTGCCCGATGACACCAGCGCCGACATGCGCGGCCAGACCGAGCAGGTGCTGGCCAAGATCGACCGTCAGCTGGCCGCTGCCGGGACCAGCAAGGAGCATCTGCTCAGCGCCCTGGTATGGGTGACCGACATGGGCGAGTTCGCCGAGATGAACGCGGCCTGGGATGCCTGGGTGGCGCCGGGACGCCCGCCGGCGCGGGCCGCCACCGAGGCCAGGCTGGCGCTTCCCGAGTTCAAGGTGGAGATCATGGTCACCGCGGCACTGCCGAGCGCATGATGACGCGCGCCACCACCGGCTTCTTCTGGCATGAGCGCTGCTTCTGGCACGACCCGGGGGCCATCGGGGTCTTCTCCGCTCCCGGCGAGTTCCTGCAGCCGCAGCCCGCCTCGGAGAGCCCGGAGAGCAAGCGGCGGCTGAAGAACCTGCTGGAGGTCTCCGGCCTGATCGATCAGCTGGCGGTATGCAAGCCGCCGCCGGCGCGCCGCGAGGATCTCGAGCGCTTCCATACGTCCCGCTACCTGGAGGCGCTGGCGGCCGGTGATCGGGCCGGCGGCGGTGACGGCGGCGACTGCGCCCCCTATATGCCGGGTAGCGTGGCCGCCGCTTGCCAGTCGGCGGGCCTGGCCATCGCCGCGGTGGAGGCCGTGGCCAGCGGGGAGCAGCGGCGCGCCTATGCGCTCTGCCGTCCCCCCGGTCACCACGCCGAGGCCGACCGCGGCCGGGGCTTCTGCCTGCTGGGCAATATTCCGGTGGCCGTGATGCGGGCGCGTGCCCTGGGCCAGGCAGGGCGCGTGGCGATCCTCGACTGGGATGTGCACCACGGCAATGGCCAGCAAGCGGCGTTCTACGCCGACCCCGAGGTGTTCACGGTGTCGATCCATCAGGCGGGCAACTATCCGCTGGATACCGGCACCTTCGAGGAGCAGGGGGAGGGGGCCGGCATGGGCGCCTGCCTCAACCTGCCGCTGCCGCCCGGCTGCGGCCTCGGCGCCTATGACCACGCCATGACCGAGCTGGTGCTGCCGGCACTCGAGGCCTTCGACCCCGAGCTGATCGTGGTGGCTTGCGGCTATGACGCCTGTGCCAAGGACCCGCTCGGCAAGATGCTGCTCAACAGCGCGGCCTTCGCGCGCATGACCGCCCAGATCAGGGACCTGGCCGAACGCGTCTGCGATGGGCGCCTGGTGATGGTCCACGAGGGCGGCTACTCCGAGGGTTATGTGCCACTGTGCGGCCACGCGGTGATCCAGACCCTGGCCGACAGCGATATCTGCGTACCCGATCCCCAGAACGACGAGATCGCCGCCTGGGCCTACCAGGCCTTGCAGCCCCACCAGCGCGAGCTGATCGATGGCTGGCGTGCGGCCTGGGCAGCGGCCGGTCGGCTCTGACCTTCGCCTTCGATCACCGACTCTTTGACTACAGGAACCCGCACCCATGACACCGCTCTTCGATCGCGACGGCTGGATCTGGCATGACGGCGAGTGGCTGGCGTGGCGCGATGCCCGCACCCATATGCTGACCCATAGCCTGCACTACGGCATGGGCTGCTTCGAGGGCGTGCGCGCCTACGCTGGCCCGCGGGGCACGCACCTGTTCCGGGTGGCGGAGCACACCCGCCGGCTGCTGGATAGCGCCCACGCTCTAGATATACCGTTATCTTACGACGACGAGACGTTGATCCAGGCCCAACGCCAATGCCTGGCGCGCAACGGCCTGAGCAGCGCCTATCTCAAGCCCACGGTGTATCTCGGCGCCGAGGGGCTGGGCCTTCGGGCGAAGGGGCTCACCACCCATGTGATGATTTCCGCCTGGGACCTGGGCGACTATATCTCGCCCGAGGCCGCCGCCATCGGCCTGCGTGCGCTGACCTCCTCCTGGGCGCGCCACCACGTCAACATCAGCCTGTGCCGGGCCAAGACCAACGGCCACTACGTCAACTCGATGTTGGCGCTCAACACCGCGGTGAAGGCGGGCTTCGACGAGACAATCATGCTCGACCCGGAGGGCTATGTCGCCGAGGCCTCGGCGGCCAACGTCTTCCTGCTGCGCGACGGCGTGCTGCATACCCCGGAGGTGACCTCCTGCCTGCAGGGCATCACTCGCGACAGCGTGATCCACCTGGCCCGCGACGTGCTGGGCATCGAAGTCCAGGAGCGGCGCATCACCCGCGACGAGCTCTATATCGCCGATGAGGCCTTCGTCACCGGCACCGCCGCGGAGATCCTGCCGCTGCGCGAACTCGATGGCCGTCATACCGGCGGGCGTGCCGGGGCCCCGGCGGTGGGCGAGCCCATCGCCGCGGACTCGGTGACCGCGCGCCTGCAGCGGCTCTACCGCGATGTCACGCGTGGCCAGCCGGGGCCGGCCACGGAGGCCTTCGGCGAGTGGCTGACGCCGGTGTGACGCGTTGAGGTTTGTCGTGGTGGGGCGTGGTAGCCTGGCGACAGGCCGAAGGGAGTCCGCCCATGTCGCTGTTGCTCGATCTCGCCCTGCGCCTGGTGCTGCTGGCGTGTTCGCTATGGGGCGGCCTGGCGCTGCTGCATCGCTTTCCCGCCGGTATTTCCCTTCGCCGTCTCTCCGCCCTTGCCTGGCTACTGTTGGGTGGCCTCTGCCTGGTGTGGCACTGGCAGGGCGCCAGGCTGTGGCCGACCCTGGTGATGGCGGTGAGCATGGCGCTGCTGCTGGGCTGGTGGCGGCGACTGGCGCCGGCAAGCGATCTGGCGTGGGCCGACGATGTGGCATACCTGGCGACCGGCCACCGCCAGGGCGAGCGGCTGGTTCTCGACCATGTGCGCTGCTTCGACTGGCTCAGCCGTGACGAGGCGAAGGTGGCCTGGGAGCGGCGTGAGTATGACCTCCGGCGACTGGCCTCACTGGATCTGTTTGTCTCAGGCTGGGGTCGGCCGGGTATTGCCCACGTGCTGCTCTCCTTCGGCTTCGCCGATGAGCAGGGCCGCATCGATGACTTCGTGGCCTTTTCGGTGGAGGTGCGTCGCGAGCGCGATGAGCCCTTCTCGGAGATCGGCGGGTTCTTCAAGCGCTTCGAGCTGGCGATCATCGCCGCCGATGAGCGTGACGCGGTGCGCCTGCGCAGCAACGTGCGCGGCGAAACGGTGACCCTCTATCGGGTTCTGCTCGGCCAGCACGAGCGTCGCGAGCTGCTGCTGGCACTGGTGGAGCAGGCCAGCCGGCTGGAGCGTGAGCCGCGCTTCTATCACACCATCACCGCCAACTGTACCACCCTGGTCTACGCCCTGATGCGACGCATCATCGAGGGACTGCCGCTGGACCATCGGCTGCTGCTCAGCGGGCTCCTTCCCGGCTATGTCTTTGATCATGGTGGCCTGGTGCCTGGCGTCTCCCTGGGCGAGCTCAAGCGCTGCGGTGATATCACCCAACGCGCCGTCGCGGCCCATGATGATCCCGACTTCTCCCGAAGGATTCGCGAGGGCGTGCCAGGGTGGTTTGACGGATCCGACCCCCTGGCATAGCTTCAAGTCAGGCCGTGGTGTCAGATCGCGCTGCGGCCAGATGGCAAGCCTGCCATCGAGGACCCTGCCGGGTGTTTCACCCGCCAACCCACGGCGGAGCCGTGGAAGGAAGGCAGTGATGCCGGTCCCTTCGACCATGGTGCAGTCCCGCTATCAGGTGGTCGTGACCGCGCCGGGAGATGTCACCCCCGCCGCCCTGGCGGCCATAGCCGAGGGGTTGTCGCGTCCCGTGCCGGATGTCGCCGGGGCGATCCTGCGCGCCCCCTGCGTGCTGGTCGATGACCTCGACGCCGAGACCGCCTCTGCCCTGGAGCGCCTGCTCCTCGGCCTGGGCCTGGAGGCCGGCGTCACCCCCCACGCCGACTCCGTGGAGCCCCCCGTTCCCCTGGATGTGGCGGTTCGCGTCCTCGATGTCGCGTGCCTCGCCGAGATCACCAATGGCCTCGCGGCCTTCCTGGGCACCACCCCGCAGCAGGCCTTCGCCCTGCTGGCCACACCGCCGGGCCTGGTGCTCGGCGGTGTGGGGGAGGCGGCCGTGGCCTCCCTCGCCCGTCGGCTGGGTGCGGGGGCCGAGGTGATCGCGGCGCCCCGGGATGCCGGTCCCTTCGACCTGCACCTTGCGTCCGCTGCCAGCCTGCCAGGCTGGGTGCACTCGCGGCTGGGCATCACTTCGGCGTCGCGGCGCGAGGGGGTGTTTTCGCTGGGGCTCTCCCACGACGAGGCGCGCGGGCTCTGGGCCTCGCTCGGACGCAGTGCCGGCGTCCAGCTGGTGAATCGCGCGCTGCTGCGCTGGGACCTGGTGCTGACGGCCGAGGCTCCCACCGACAGGCGCCATGACACCGCGACCCTCGACTGGCTGTCGCGCCGGTTCGGCATTCCCGAGCCCCTGGCGCCCCGCGTGCTTGCCCAGGCCCCGCTCGCGCTGGCGGAGGGGTGGGAGGCGGCGGACGCCGAGCAGGCCCGTGACGAGGCGAGCCGGATGGGGCTTGCCGTGACCCTGGAGGCCGCGGGCTTCTCGCGAGCCGGCGTGGCGCTGGTCGCGATCGGCGAGGAGGCGGCACTGCGCCCGGTATTGGCCCGCCATGCCCTGTCGGTGCCGGCCCGCCTGCCGGCGGTGCTGGCCTCGGACCTTGCCGACCTCGAGGCCAGGGTGCTGGCCCATGAGCTGGCCCAGGCGGGCTGCCGCACGCGTTTCATCGAGGCGGCGTCGCCGCAGGAGGCGGAAGATGACCAGCGATGATATGGCCGTCCGAGGTGGGCATCTTCGCCACCTGGCCATCGCAGAGCGTGGCAAGCTCTCGGCCCTTTCCGGCGACCATGACCGCGCCCTGGAGCTCTATCGCCTGGCCCTGCACCAGGCCCGGGAGATGGGGGCGCCACCTCCCTTCGCCCGCCACTACACCGATTGCATCCTGGAGAGCCTCGAACGTCAGGGCCGCCATGCGGATGCCTTGGCGCTGGTCGAGGCCGCCTGCGCCGAGCTCCAGGCGCGCGGTGCCGCGTCGGCGCTGCAGCGCCATGACCATGCCGTGCTGACCCTGAGGCGGGCGATCCTGCTGCTGTTCCTCGAGCGTGGCGACGAGGCCGGGCGCCACCTGGCCGAGGCGATCGAGCTGGCGAGTCCCGCCCGCCTGGCCCTGGCCGAGGAGCTTGTGGCCTGGCGCAGCCGGGCATTGACCCTGACCGAACAGACCCTGACCGATGCCCTCTCGCGGCACGGTTACTACACGGTGCGTCGAGGGCGGATCCGAGCCGACCTGGCGCGCACGGCGGTAGTGTCGCCGGCACGCTCCCGACAGGAGGTGACATGAGATGGCCAACTACGACGGTCTGACCCCAGGCCAGGTGCTGGCGGATGCCAGCGTGGCCGAATTCATCAAGGAGCTGGGGCTGGGCATCGCCCGGGCCCAGCAGGAGCTGGACGACAACTCGGTGCGCCAGATGCAGGCCTTCACCGAGGTGCGTGATGACCTGGGCGAGCGCTCGCTGCTCGAGCTGGGGCTGATGCCCGCCTTCTACCACTACCAGCATGCCGACGTCTCGGTGTCGCTCCAGCTGCGTCTCGAGGTGGGCAAGCGCGACGAGTTCGGCTTTTCGGCCTCGGCGCGGCTGGGCGATACCCGCGAGCAGAGCGCGTCGTCGTCGGCGAGCGAATCGGAAAGCGTGAGCGGCACCCGTGTCGAGACGCGCCAGGCGCGCCTCGAGTACCGGGCGGATGCCACCGGCACGCTCTCGGTGAACGGCACCCAGGTGGTGCCGTCGGGCACCGAGCCCCGGGCGCGGCTCGGTAGCCTCCTGGATCAGTTGACCGGGCGCCAGGACGTCGATGCCATGGTCTACTCTCCGCCGGACACGTCACTCGGCATCTCCACCGATGCCCCCGACACCCAAGTGGTGACCACCCCACGATCGGTGGCCTTCACCTTCGACAGCCACGCCAATGGCCTGATCACGATCGCCGATAATGCCGCCACGGACTATGTCCTGAATGCCGGCACGACCGTCTCGACCAGTGCCCAGGGAGACCTGAAGGCCTATGCCGAGCACGTGCAGGCCAGTATCCCATCGGATTTCACGACCCGCCTGCATCCCCCGCACGCCTCCGGTGAGCCGCGCTTCGGCCTGCTCTTCAACACCGGTGAGGCTGTGTTCCGCAGCGAGGAGGATCGCCGGGGCTTGACCGAGCTGGCGTGGTGCCTGGCGGCGACCGGGGAAGCGGTGCGGATCGAGGGCATGACGGACCGCCAGGGAGCGGCCGACAAGAACCTGTTGCTGGGTACCGAACGGGGGCGCTTCGTCGAGCAGTTCCTGATCGCCAACGGGGTCAGCGAGAGTCGGATCGAAGTGGTGGACAGTCGGGGTGAGGGTCGTGCCGCCGACGCCGATGACGACGATGGGGAGGCCAACCAGCAGTGGCGCGTCACCTGGATCCTGACGCCGGAGCGTGACGACTACTGGCTGTCGGTGCGAAGCCAGGGGAGTGCCACGCTGGACGGGGTCGCGCCCGACCTGCAGGGCGGCGGCAGTGGCAATGGCTTCGTTTTCCTGTGGCAACCGGCGTCGCCCGACCTGTCGGCGTTCTCCGTCACCGTCGAGGGCCAGGCGTTTACCCTCGACGGCACGGCGGTGGCGGGGCATGAGGCGAATGCGGCCGAGGCCTATGCCCACCGCCTGACCGCCGCCATCAACGCCACCTCGACCCTGCGCGCCAACCGCCTGGGGCATGTGGTCGAAGTTATGCGCGCCACCGATACCTATGACATCAAGCTGTTCAGCGCCACTAGCGAACAGGTCGAGCTGACCGGCAGCGAAGGACTCACCGTCACCGAGCAGTTCTCGCGCACGCGCACACGCCAGGCGGAGAGTCGTGAGGGGGCGAGCACCGCCGTGGCCGTCGGGGTCAGCGTCGACAAGCGGGAGTCTCGCCAGTTCAACATGGCGGTGACCGGCAACAGCCAGATCACCGCACGCCTCGCCTCGGTGCCGCCACCCGAGCTCTTCGTCGAGGCGATCCAGGCCCTGCAGCGGGAGCGTCGCTCATGAGTGCCGGGACCCAGACCACGCGGGCGCTGGTCACCGCCCCGCTTCCGCAGATCATCGAGCGCCTGGGCATGGCGATCGCCGAGGGGCAGTTCGCCCTCGACCGCAACGCCGTGGAGATGGCCAAGCTGATGGGCGAGACGGAGGTGGAGATCGGCGGCGAGACCCACAGCCTGCTCGCCCTGGGCTTCACCCCGAGCTTCTACGCCTACACCGAGGCGACCGTCGAGGCGCGCCTCAGCTTCACCGTCAGCGAGTCCACCGACACCTCCGTCGGCGCCTCCGTCAGCGGCGGGGTCAACACCGGTGTCTACATGGCGGCCGCCACGGTCTCGGTCAGCTACGCCAGGAAGTACGCCATGGAGGCCTCCGGCATGTCCTCCATCGCCGCCCGGCTGGTCTCGCTACCGCCACCCGAACAGTTCATGGCGCTGCTGCGCCAGCAGCGCAATCCCGACGAGTAGGCCGCGCCACGGCCGGGCGCATCGGCGCCTGTGACAACAACAAGGAGACATCACCATGAGCATCGGACAGGACCTCCTCGACGTTCCCATGGGCGACATGATCCGCGACATGGCCTTCGCCATCGCGGACAGCCAGTTCCAGCTCGACCAGAGCTCGATGCGCACCGCGGAGATGATGGGCGGCCTGCAGTCGGTGATCGACAGCCAGGGCAACCAGACTTTCGACGACAGCCGGGTGTTCTTCGGCTACGAGTACATGACCGTCGAGCAGGCGCTCTACTTTGCCATCTTCGATGATGCCCTCACCGGGGCCCTCGACGAGGACTCGATCCGCCTCAAGGAGGTGGTGCTGGAGATCATCGGGGAGATGGCCGAGGCCGAGGGCGGCAGTGCGGACGTTGTGAATCCGCTCCGGAACTTCACCCGGGAGACCAGCGGCAATCCCGATGTCACCAGTGCGCTGGACACCCAGGTCGGGGGGGAGAGGCTGGCCGAGAAGGTGATCCGGGTACCCACCCGGATGTCGATGATGGAGCTGGGCTTCACACCGACCTTCTACCAGTTCGTCGACACCATCATCGAGGTCAAGATCGCCATCCGCATGACCCGGGAGCGTGCCTACGAGCGCACCACCTCCAACGCCAGCCGCGATCGCCAGAGCAGCTCGGGGCGCAGCACCCGGGTAGGCCTCAGCTGGCCACCGGGCGTCCGCAAGTCGAAGACCTACCGCAGCAACAGCTCGGTGCAGACCACCCAGGTGGATGCCACCTACTCCCAGAAGTACAGCTACAGCGCCGAGGGGGCGAGCCTGCTGCGCACCAAGATGGTGCCGGTGCCCCCGCCCGCCGTGCTGACGGAGCGGATCCGTGGCTACATGGAGGTCGAGGAGGAGGCCCGGCGGCGGCGCCTGGCGGAGATCTACCCCGAGGATGACGATAGCGAAGGAGATTCGTGATGGCCGTCGGACAGGATCTGCTCAATGTCCCCTTCCCGGAGATGGTCAAGTCGATGGGGGTGGGGATCGCCGAGGCCCAGTACGAGCTGGACCTCACCTCGCTGAAGATCGCACGGCTGATGGCGGGCTACGCGCCCGAGGACGAGGAGGAGGGCTCGGCCTCCAGCACGCGCCCCAACCTGGTAAGGATCGGCGACGACAACGCGGACGGCTATTCGCTGCTGGAGCTGGGCTTCACACCGACCTTCTACCAGTTCGTGGACACCCTCATCGAGGTCAAGATGTCGATCTCCATGGCCACCGAGAGCGAAAGCAAGCGCAGCAGCACCACCGTCAACGCCTCGGTGAGCGGCAAGGTGGGTTTCCTCTCGGCCAGCGCCAAGATGAAGGTCTCCACCGTGTCGGCCAGCTTCTCGAGCAAGTACCAGTACTCCGCCGAGGGCAGCTCGCTGATGCGCACCAAGCTGGTCACGGTGCCGCCGCCGGCGATCCTCGAGGAGCGCATCCGCGCCATGCTCGACCGCGAGGGCGAGACGGAGTAACGCCATGCCACGCAATAGCTGGACCAGCCTGGACCAGGAGCGGTCCGCGCCGATATCGGACGCCTCGACGCCGAGTGAACCGCCACCGCTTCCCGAGTCCCTGCTCGCGCTGCAGCGCGAGCGTGACGCCCTCGAGCGCCGCATGCAGCGCCTGACGCAGGGCGGTGCGGAGCCGGCCGACGACGCCCGCTTTCCCGTCACTCCGCTGAGCGTGCGACGGCGCGCCGATGCGGCCTGGGCGAGGCAGCGCGATCGCCTCGGTGGTGCCGCGACCGATGCACGCGAGGAGATCGAGGCCGCGGCGGAGCCCTCCGTCGAGAGTGAGAGGGAACCCCTGCCGGCGCTGCGCACCGGCCTGCGCCGGCTCGGGGAGCCGCTGGAGAGAAGCGGTCTGCTGCAGGACTCCCGGCTCCGCCAGCATCCCGAGCCGGCCGAGCGCCTCTCCACCCTGGCGGCGGCGGGGCAGGAAGCGTTGACCCGACGCTATGCGGCCCAGCGTGATCGCCTGCTTTCCGTGGTGACGGGAGGCTGCGGCGACCTCGATCGGCGTGCCGAATCGGCGCGTCGCCGGGCCCTGAGCAGGCGGCGCGAGGCCCTCGCGCAGCAGCAGGCCGATGACCGGCGCGTCGATCAGGCACGTCGACAACGCCAGCTTCAGGAGGATGCGTGATGAGCAAGGGCGGTGAGGTAGTGGCCGATGCGGTCAGGGAGATGCTGCTGGGGCTGGCGGATGCCCTGGACGACGCTCAGTCGACGCTGTCGGAAACGGCGCGCACCAGCGATGCCGGTCACGGCTACGAGATCCCCTATCTGGATTTCACCTTCGAGGTCGAGTTCTCCGAGGAGGAGAGTCAGGGAGACAGGCCGCCACGCATCGCGTTGCTGCCCAAGGCGAGGCGGGCACGCGACGATGTCGAGCGCGAGACGCGAATCAGCTCCTCGATCTCCGGCCGGCTGGCCACGGTGCCGGTGCAGGGGGGACGCCCCGAGACGCTGCTCGACCTCACCCTGCTGCCCGTGGACGGCCGGCGCCGGCAATGGCGGCTGGGGATCGAGGTCAGCAACCTGGCCGGTGAGCGGCTGCCAGGGGTGCCGGTAGCGCTGCAGGTGGATGCGGCGATGACCGAGCAGATGCTCGACCATCGGCCTTCGGCCGAGCAGCGCCTGGGGCTGCTCAAGACCCAGCGTCTCATAACCGGCGTTGAGGGCGGGGCCGAGCTGATCATCGATACCGCCGTGCTGCGGGGACAGCGGGTGGTGGTGCAGGTGGAAGCCCGAGGGGCGATCGGTCGGGTCATCCTGCCCGGGGAGGCCGCATGACCATCAAGCTTCGTGTCACCGCCACCCTGCTCACCGGCGCGCGCCAGCCCGCGGCCAACCAGGTGGTGGAGCTGCAGGTCCTCCAGCTGAAGCGCGGCTGGACCGGTCTGGCCAGGACGACCAGCAACGCCCAGGGCAAGGTGGCCATCGGCACCTCGCTGCAGGGCGAGGGGCAGCTGGCGCCGGCGCTGCGGCTCGTCCGGTCGGGGGACGAGCCGGTCGAGGTACTGGCGCAGCAGGGCACCTATCACATGGCGAGAACCAATCTCAACGTCGCCTTCGGCGAGGTGGTGGTGCTGCCGGGGAGCGGCGTCTCGGCACCCACCCTGCATCGCCTCAAGGCCGAGCGACTCGCCGGCATGAACGCCAACCTGGCGGACCTGCTCGAGAAGCGGGGGCGGCCGGGGGCGGTCGTCGACTCGCCCGACACGCCCGGCGAGGAGATGCCCAGCGAGGCCCTGCTGGAAGGGCGCAAGGCCGTGGTCTTCCAGGAGATGCTGGCGACCGAGGTGGCAAGGCGCGAGCAGCTTCAGATGCAGTTGGACCTTCGCCAGGCGCGGGTGAGTGAACTGGACGTGGCGTTAAAGGAGAGCGTGGCAGCGCGCGAGGACCTGAGCCGCCAGCTCGAGCAGCTGCGCAAGAGCGTCTCGACCTCGCCGGCGGTGGAGCAGCTGACGTCGACCGTCTCCGGGGCCCTGGAGCTGGCGCGTGGCGAGCATGGCATGCAGCTCGCCACGGCGGAGCTGCGCATCCGTGGCCTGGTCGTGGAGGGTGGCAAGCGCTTTCATCCCCTCGATGTCAGCGAGGCGCGTGAGATCCTGCCCGACAACGTGTCGGAACTGGTGCTGCGGCTCGATCCTCCCCGCTCGCGCGGCGCCACCGAGGCGGCGCAGGCCCCCGATCTAATCGGCCAGACCCTGGAATCTGCCAGGCGCCAGGCCCTCGCCCAGGGGCTGCGCCTGGATGTGATCGAAAGTGTCTCGCCCGATCATCCCGAGGGGGCGATCTTCGACCAGCGACCGTCCCCGGGCGCCGCCCTGGAGGGAGCGGGTGGCCGTCTCGTCGTGGTGGTGGCAACAGGGTCCTCACAACGGGAGATTGGCGATGAGTGATATCAAGCGTCTGATCCGTGACACCACGGCCGCGCCCCTCGGCGATATCATCGCCTCGGTGGGCGAGGGGGTGGCCCAGGCACAGCGGGCCCTGGACGGGCAGGCCCTTGCCCAGCTGGAGGCCCTCTACCGGGACCAGGATGAGGCGACGGCACTGCTGCGCCAGAGTGGCTGGCGTCCCACCTTCTATACCATCCCCGAGACCGAGGGTGAGGTGAAGGTGGCGCTGTCGCTGGGCGGGCAGGGCGAGGAGACGACCGCGGCGCGGTCATCGGGCATCCTGTCGCGCAAGTCGCGTGTGGCGCTCTACGGAGCCCCGGTGGATGCCGGCTACCAGAATCGCTTCGGCTACCAGGCCACCATCGGCGCGAGCCTGCGCTTTCGTATCGTGCCGGTGCCCCCGCCCGGCGATATCGACGCCTTGCCGATCCGCGTGGTACCCGACCTGACCGGATCGCGCCGGGACGAGGCGGACGAGCTGCTGGCCCAGTTCGGACTGGCGCTGTCCCTCGACGAGCAGAGCCCTGACGCGGGGCAGGTAGTGGCGCAGCGGCCACTGCCCGGCCAGATGCTGCGACAGGGCGATGTCGTCAGCGTCACGCTCGGACCCGCTGGCTGAGGCTGCCTGGAAAGAAGAACGCCACGGCGGGTGCCGTGGCGATAGTGCCTCCATGGGCAGCATCCTGCTGCCAAGCTCCCTGCAGGGCGTCCAGCCCTGGCGCATCCGTGGCGGAGAAGTGGCAGTGTCCCTTGCCGTGTCCTGCTGGACGCCTCCCTTTATCGCCGATGCAGGTAACAGCGCGGTGACCGTCGCGTGTCGATTCCATGACATCCCGCTACGTAGCCCCGGGCGCGAAGAAGGCGCTTCTGGTAGAATACTGCGCCGTTTCGTCTCAATTCAATTCCTTGTTCGGGGAAACCTGCCATGAATGCGGTAATCATTGCGGTGCTGGTGATGGTCGGACTGTCACTGGCACGGATCTCTGTCGTCTTCGCCCTGGTGGTCGGGGCGCTGGTGGGCGGCCTGGTCGGGGGACTCTCCGTGGAGGAGACCCTCGGTGCCTTCAACGACGGCGTGGGTGGCGGGGCCAAGGTGGCCCTGGCCTATGCCACCCTGGGTGCCTTTGCGGTGGCGATCTCGCGCTCTGGATTACCGGACCTGCTGGCCCGGCGGTTGATCGGCCTGCTGGGCCAGGAGGCCACGGCAAATCGCCAGGCGGTAGTCAAGTATCTGCTGCTCGGCGCGGTGCTGCTGGTGGCCATCTCCTCCCAGAACCTGATTCCGGTGCACATCGCCTTCATTCCGATCCTGATCCCACCGCTGCTCAAGGTGATGAACCAGCTGCGCCTCGATCGTCGTGCGGTGGCCTGTGCGCTGACCTTCGGCCTTACCGCACCGTACATGCTGCTGCCGGTGGGCTTCGGGGCGATCTTCCTCAACGATATCCTGCTGGCCAACATCAACCAGGCCGGTGAGGCGCTGGGGCTCGAGATCACTCGCGGCATGGTGCCCCTGGCCATGGGGGTACCGGTGGGCGGCATGGCGCTGGGCCTGCTGGTGGCGGTGTTCCTCAGCTATCGCAAGCCGCGTGACTATGAGGCGCTGGACGTGGCCACCACCAACGTGCCGCACCACCATCCGGAAACCCATGAGCCACATGCCCTTGGCCTGTTGATGTCAGTCATCGCCATCGTGGCGGCCCTGGGCATCCAGCTGTGGACCGGTTCCATGATCCTCGGCGGGCTGGTGGGCTTCGCGCTGCTCTCGGTGGGGGGCATCTTCAAGTGGCGCGAGGCCGACGACCTCTTCACCAGCGGCATGCGCATGATGGCGCTGATCGGCTTCATCATGATCTCGGCATCGGGGTTTGCCGCGGTGATGACCGCCACCGGCCAGATCGAGACCCTGGTGGAGTCCAGCGTCGAGGTGATCGGTGACAACCGCGGCCTGGCCGCGCTGCTGATGCTGCTGGTGGGCCTGTTCATCACCCTGGGCATCGGCTCGTCGTTCTCCACCATCCCCATTATCGCCGCCATCTTCGTGCCCCTGGCGGTGCAGTTCGGCTTTTCACCGCTGGCCACCGTGGCCCTGGTCGGTACGGCCGCGGCGCTGGGCGATGCCGGTTCGCCGGCCTCCGACTCCACCCTGGGGCCGACCTCCGGCCTCAACGTCGACCGCCAGCATGATCATATCTGGGACAGCGTTGTGCCCACCTTCATCCACTACAACATCCCGCTGATCGCCTTCGGCTGGCTGGCGGCGATGACCCTGTGAAGGGGGATATCATCGAGTCCCAAGGGCGGCCTGCGTGCCGCCCTTTGTCACCCCTCACTCCTCACCTCTCACTCCTCACTCCTCGGGCAGGTGGCCCTCCAGCGAGGCGAGCAGCCCGCGCAGCAGCGAGAGTTCACGGCGGGAGGGCTGGGCACGGGCGAACAGCGCATGCAGGTGTGCCTCGGTGCGTGCATGGGGCTGGGTGATGAAGCCGCTGCGTTGCATCACCCGGCCCAGATGGTCGTGGAAATGACCGACCTGTTCGCGGCTGGGCTGGCGCTCCTCGGCGGGCAGGGTCGGTCGGTAGCCGCTTTCGGGTCGCCGTCGCCAGGCCTTGAACGTCTCGTAGGCGAGCACCTGCACCGCCTGTGAGAGGTTGAGGATGCCGTAGTCGGGGTTGGCGGGAATGCTCACCTGGTGGCTGCACAGGCCGATCTCGTCCTTGGTGAGGCCGAAGCGCTCACGACCGAATACCAGCGCCACCGGATCGTGGGCGGCATTCTCCACCACATCACGCGCCATCTCGTCGGGCTCATCGAAGTGCGGCAGCGGCAGGCTCCGCAGCCGCGCGCTGGCGCCCACCACCTGCACGCAATCACTCACGGCCTCCGCCAGCGAGCCGACCACCCGGGCTCCTTCCACCAGGTCCTCGGCCCCCGCGGCGAGCCGCGAGGCTTCGGGGTCGGGAAACTGCCGGGGATTGACCAGCACCAGGTCGGTCAGGCCCATGGTCTTCATGGCCCGCGCGGCGGCCCCGATATTGCCGGGATGGAAGGTCTGGACGAGGACGATGCGGATGTTCGAAAGCATGGGCAGGCGGCTGGCGTCAGGTGATGAGCGGAAGGGTATCTTAAAGCAAAAACCCCGCCGGCTTGCACCGGCGGGGTCTGTCTCAGGGCTTGCCTATATGGGCAGTGCCTGGGGCAGGGTGGGGGGCGATTACATCATGCCGCCCATGCCACCCATGCCGCCCATGCCACCCATGTCCGGAGCGGCTTCCTTCTCGTCCGGATCGTCGGCGATCATCGCCTCGGTGGTGATCATCAGGCCTGCCACGGAGCCGGCGGACTGCAGCGCGCTACGGGTCACCTTGGCCGGGTCCAGCACACCCATCTCGAACAGGTCGCCGTAATCGCCGGTCTGGGCGTTGTAGCCGTAGTTGCCTTCCCCAGCCTTGACCTGGTTCAGGATGACGGAGGCTTCCTGACCGGCGTTGGTGACGATCTGGCGCAGCGGGGCCTCCATGGCGCGCACGGCGATGGCGATGCCGTGGGTCTGGTCCTCGTTGTCACCCTTGAGGCCGGCAACCTTGGTCAGCACGCGCACCAGGGCGGTACCACCGCCAGGCACCACGCCTTCCTCGACCGCGGCACGGGTGGAGTGCAGGGCGTCCTCGACGCGCGCCTTCTTCTCCTTCATCTCCACCTCGGTGGCGGCACCGACGCGGATCACGGCGACACCTCCGGCCAGCTTGGCGACGCGCTCCTGGAGCTTCTCACGATCGTAGTCGGAGGAGGTCTCCTCGATCTGGGCGCGAATCTGGTTGACGCGGGCCTCGATGTCGGCGTCGTTGCCGGCGCCATCGATGATGGTGGTGTTCTCCTTGGACATGGTCACGCGCTTGGCGGTACCCAGGTGGTCCAGGGTGGCCTGCTCGAGGTCCAGACCCACTTCCTCGGAGATCACGGTGCCATTGGTCAGGATGGCGATATCCTGCAGCATGGCCTTGCGGCGGTCACCGAAGCCCGGCGCCTTGGCGGCGGCGACCTTGACGATGCCGCGCATCGTATTGACCACCAGGGTGGCCAGCGCCTCGCCCTCGATGTCCTCGGCGATGATCACCAGCGGCTTGCCGGCCTTGGCCACGGCCTCGAGGGTCGGCAGCAGTTCGCGGATGTTGGAGATCTTCTTGTCGACCATCAGGATGTAGGGGTCTTCCAGCTCGACCGCCATGGTGTCCTGGTTGGTGACGAAGTAGGGCGACAGGTAACCGCGATCGAACTGCATGCCCTCGACGACGTCGAGCTCGTCCTCGAAGCCGCGACCCTCGTCGACGGTGATCACGCCTTCCTTGCCGACCTTCTCCATGGCCTCGGCGATGATCTCACCGATGCGCTTGTCGCCGTTGGCGGAGATGGTGCCGACCTGGGCGATGGACTTGGAGTCGGTGCAGGGCACGGACAGGGCCTCGATCTCCTTGACGGCGGCGACCACGGCCTGGTCGATGCCACGCTTGAGGTCCATCGGGTTCATGCCGGCGATGACGCCCTTGAGGCCTTCGGTCACGATGGACTGGGCCAGCACGGTGGCGGTGGTGGTGCCGTCACCGGCGACGTCGGAGGTCTTGGAAGCGACTTCCTTGACCATCTGGGCGCCCATGTTCTCGAACTTGTCCTTCAGTTCGATTTCCTTGGCCACGGAGACGCCGTCCTTGGTGACGGTGGGGGCACCGAAGGACTTCTCGATCACCACGTTGCGGCCCTTCGGACCCAGGGTAACCTTGACCGCGTTGGCCAGGAGGTCGACACCGCGCGCCATGCGCTTGCGGGCATCATCGGAAAACTTGACTTGTTTCGCTGCCATGTTCGCTATCTTCCTTTCAATACGTGAACGTCAGAATTCGCAGTGTGCAAGGCGTGAGCGGCCTGCGCTCAGCCTTCAGCTCAACCTTCGACTACGGCCAGGATGTCGGACTCGCTCATGATCAGGACTTCTTCGCCGTCGATCTTCTGCTTCTCGACGCCGAAGCCATCCTTGAAGATGACGGTGTCGCCGACCTTCACGTCGAGAGCGCGGACGTCGCCGTTGTCGAGGATCCGGCCGTTACCGACGGCGAGCACTTCGCCACGAGTCGGCTTTTCCTGGGCGCTGCCCGGGAGCACGATGCCGCCAGCGGTTTTCTGTTCTTCCTCAACGCGACGAATGATGACGCGATCGTGCAAGGGACGGATGTTCATTGCTCACGTTCTCCTGATGGTTCATGTGCCGATGATCCGGCGGTTTGTATCACGACCTCGCCACCGAGGCAGCGAGGGGAGGCGTCGGACGCCTTCCGTGTCAATGGCGCGAGAGTCGCGCCGAAACCTGTTGCTGACGTGTAAGTGGGGCTAGCCCATGGCCTTTCAAGGCCCCTCCGGAAATTTTTTTGCCGATCTGGCCGGATCAGCCGCGGCGCTCGTCCCGGGAGATGAACTCCCCCTCGATGACGCCGTCGTCGGCATCCCCTGACGCCGGCTCGTCGGCGCCGCGGCGGTGGCGGCCCTCGTCGGCCTGTGCCCAATCATCCCGGGGCTTGCCGGCGCCGTTACCAGAGGCGCTGGTGAAACCCTCGCTGTGGACATGAAAGCCCTGGGTGCGGATGCCAAGCCACGCCAGCAGCTTGCCCATCAGGCGCCGGGCATCGGGGATCAGGCACAGAAAACCCAGGGCGTCGGAGACGAAGCCCGGTGCCATCAGCAGGGCGCCACCGAAGATCAGGGCAGCGCCGGTCAGCAGCTCGCCGGAGGGCACTTCGCCGCGCTCGAGGCGCTCCCGGGCCCGGGCAAAGGTGGCGGCGCCCTCGCGGCGGATCAGGTGCAGGCCGATGAAGCCGGTGGCCAGCACCAGCAGCAGGGTGGTGAGCAGGCCGATCTGGCTGCCCACCGAAAAGAGGATGACGAAGTCGAGCAGGGCAAACAGCGTGAAGATAAGGAGAAAGGGCATGTGGCCTCCCATGATGACGTTCACGGTGAGATGGGGGCGAAGGCAGGGAAATCAAGCGTTGGTCGGCATCACTGGCCGGCGGGAGACAAAGGCGGGATTATAAGCTTAGTCACAGTGTCATGATGCGCTGCACACAAGTCTGCTACAGTGCCTGGCATCTACCGTTGACCCACCATCTTCCGGAGGAATCACGATGCAACTGCAGAATTCCGTTATCGCCATTACCGGTGGCGCCCGCGGCCTGGGGCTGGCCATGGCCGCCATGCTGGGTCGTCAGGGGGCCCGCCTGGCCCTGCTCGATACCGATGCCGCGACCCTCGACGAGGCCGTCACGGGACTCCATGGAGCCGGCGTCGAGGCGCGCGCCTTCGTCACCAACGTGGCCGACGAGGCCTCCGTGAAGCAGGCCTTCGCCGATATCGCCGACTCCCTGGGGCCGGTCAGCGGCCTGGTCAACAATGCCGGTATCCTGCGTGACGCCCTGTTGGTAAAGGCACGGGAAGGCAAGGTCGAGAAGACCATGTCCCTCGAGCAGTGGCAGTCGGTGATCGACGTCAACCTGACCGGCGTGTTCCTGTGCGGGCGCGAGGCGGCGGCACAGATGGTCGAGGCGGGCAATGAGGGGGTGATCGTCAATATCTCCAGCATCTCGCGAGCCGGCAACATGGGGCAGAGCAACTATGCGGCCTGCAAGGCCGGCGTGGTGGCCCTCACCACCACCTGGGCCAGGGAGCTGGCACGCCATGGTATCCGTGTCGGTGCCGTGGCCCCGGGCTTCATCGAAACCGAGATGACTGCCTCGATGCGCCAGGACATGCTCGACAAGCTGACCTCCGGAGTCCCACTCAAGCGGCTTGGCCAGCCGGAGAATATCGCCCAGAGCGTGCAGTTCATCTTCGAGAACGACTACTTTACCGGTCGCGTGATCGAGTGTGACGGCGGCCTGCGCCTGTGATCCACTGCTAGGCAGGTGGGGCTGGGTGGCGGCCGTCCGCTGGCCGCCCATGGAGCGCAGGATCAGAAGGTTACTTGGTCCTCCAGGTTGGCTACCGTACCGTCGCCGATGCCGCTGACGCGTGTGAGGTCCTCGGCGCTCTCGTAGGGGCCGTTGGCCTCGCGGTCCTCGACGATAGCCGCTGCCTTGCTCGGCCCGATTCCCGGTAGTTCGGTCAGCAGCTCGGCGCCGGCCGTGTTGACGTTGATCGGCTCGACTTCCTGGGCCATGGCGCTGAGCGGTGCGAGCCCCAGCATGAGCGTGACGAGGCAAACCCCGAAGAGGGCGTGAAACCTAGTTTTCATGTCACTTCCTCCGTTGTTGTAGTCGCATCCTTCGCGGGTGCCTCTTCAAGCTAGTCCCGGAGGGAAGATATTCCCGTGGGGCTTATGCCCGCTACTCTGTGGGACAGGTCGTCTTTGCGTCGTCGTCCTGGCGTGCAGGACGTAGGACAGAACGTCGGTCTCGATTCAGTGATCTCGCACCGCCCATATCGCCCATGGCTGGTATACTCTGGCGACGATTTCCTCTTGCCCGGAGCCCGGTTCGTGTCTACCGATTCCCCTCTGATCATTGCCCTCGACTACCCCTCCCTGGATGCCGCCCTGTGCATGGCCGACCGTCTCGATCCGGCACGCTGCCGCCTCAAGGTGGGCAAGGAGCTCTTCACCCGCAGCGGCCCTGACGTGCTGGAGGCTTTGCACGGGCGCGGCTTCGAGGTGTTCCTCGACCTCAAGTTTCACGACATCCCCAACACCGTGGCCGGCGCCGTGCATGCCGCGGCGGAGCAGGGGGTCTGGATGGTCAATGTCCATGCCGGTGGAGGGCGACGCATGATGGAGGCGGCCCGGGAGCGACTGGAGCGCCACGGTCTTGGCACACGACTGATCGCGGTGACCGTTCTGACCAGCATGACGGCCGATGACCTGGCCGAGGTGGGTGTGGGCGTCTCACCCGCCGCACAGGTGGAGCGCCTGGCGACCCTGGCCCGCGACAGCGGGATGCACGGTGTGGTGTGTTCGGCCCAGGAGTCTGCCCGCCTGCGCGAGCTGTGTGGCGACGATTTCCTCAAGGTGACGCCGGGCATTCGCCCCGCCTTCGCCCAGGTCGGCGACCAGCAGCGCATCATGACGCCGGGGGATGCCATGGCCGCGGGCAGCACCCACCTGGTGGTAGGGCGCCCGATCACCCAGGCGGAGGAGCCCATGGAGGCCCTCGCCGCCATCGAGGCCGAGCTCAACTAGCCGCTACTCTCCCTCGATGCCGGTGATCGGGCGGGTGGTGCCCCAGCTACGACAGCGCGGGCACTGCCAGTGCAACTGGTCGCCGGTGAAGCCGCAGCGGCGGCAGCGGTGGCGGGGGAGCTTGCCGAGCAGGTCGGCGGTATGGCGCTTGAGCAGGGCCAACTGTTCCAGCGCCTCGCCGTGACTGTGCTGGTGGTAGAGGTCGATCAGGTAGTCCAGCGCTCCCAGGCTCGCCTCGCGATTGAGCTGTTCACTGACCAGGGCGATCGCGGGCTCGATGCCCTGGTGATGGCGGATGGTCTCGGCCAACTGGATGATCACGCTGGTGTAGGGGGTCTCCTCGAGCAGGTCGTGGAGGTGGCGTATCAGGCCATCCTCGTCGTCTAGCAGGCGGTAGGCGTTGCTCAGTGGCTCCAGCAGGGTCGGGGTGAAAGCCGCATCCTGGGCGGGGATTCGCGACAGCAGGGTGATCTCCTGGCGGTAGTGGCCCGTGTCGTGCTCGAGGGAAGCCAGCAGCAGGTTGGCGCGCACGCAGCGTGGGTCGACGTTGAGGGCCTGCTTGAGGTGGCGGCGGGCCAGCACCGGAGTGGCGTTGGCGCGCTCCTCCTCGGCCAGCTGGCAGAGCCAGTGGGCCGCCGCACGCCGCAGCTGTCGATCCTCACGGATCAGCTGGGGGTTGGCCACCTTGAAGGCCTCCGACCATTCGCCCTCGCGCTCGAAGAGGTCCGCCAGCAGCCGGCGTGCCGATCGCCGCAGCCCGTCGTCATGGGTATCGCGCAGCAACCCCTTGAGTAACCGCTCGGCACGATCCAGCAAGCCCAGGGAGAGAAAGTCTCGGGCCAGCTCCAGTTGTACGCGCTCGCCCTGGACGGGCGTCAGACTGGGTCGGGCCAGCAGGTTCTGGTGGATCTTCATCGCCCGGTCAGCCTCGCCGCGGCTGCGGAAGAGGTTGCCCAGGGTGATATGGGTATCGATGGTCTCACTGTTGACCTGCAGCGCCCCGACGAAGGTCTCGATGGCGCGATCCTGCTGGTCGTTGAGCAGGTAGTTGAGGCCCACGAAATAATCCCGCGCCAGTCCTTGCGGAGGCGCGGGATCGTTCGGCTTGCTGCGTTCGCGGCGGCCCAGCCACCAGCCGATGGCGACGGCTGCCACCAGAATGGTCAGCAGCAGGGCATCGGGCATATCAGGGGAGTTCCTTCAGCTCCTGGACACGCAGCTTGTCGAGCTCCTTGCGCTGCTGCTGATTGTGGCGCTGGGCGCGGGTCAACAGGGCGCGCAGGCGCAGGTAGACGCCGCTCATGGCCAGCATGCCCAGCAGCACGCCAGCCGCCAGTGAGGCCAGCAGCCAGACCGACAGCGAGGCGGGCGGCAGCTCGATCCAGATCAGGTTGAGCGGCAGGGCCTCGCGATTGTTAACCGCGAACAGGATGCCGACCAGTAGAACCGCCAGCAGGATGATGGCCAGGATCAGGCCTTTTAGCCAACGCATGCGAAGTGTCCCCTGTGAAGTAAGAGTTGGGTCGGGAGAGAGGAGCGCCGGGCTCAGTAGCCCAGCACGCGGCTGTCGTCTACCTGCTCGCGCAGCTCCTTGCCAGGTTTGAAGTGTGGCACGAACTTGCCGTCCAGCGCGACCGGTTCGCCGGTCTTGGGATTGCGCCCGATGCGGGGTTCGCGGTAATGCAGCGAGAAGCTTCCGAAACCGCGTATCTCGACGCGCCCCCCGGCGGCCAGGGTCTCGGTGATATCCTCGAGAATCAGCCGAACCGCCGATTCCACTTCCTTGAGCGACAGCTCGGGCTGACGCATGGCGATCTGTTCGATCAGCTCGGACTTGGTCATCTCGGGTCTCCGTTGGCGGCGCGGCTGTTGTTTTATTTCAAGCATACTCGGCAAAACGAGACAAAACAACGCACTACGACCATAGGTAGAGACCTCGATCCGTGACCGGCGTCAGCTGTGTCGCCGCGCCGCCTCGGTTATACTGGCGCCACACCCCAAGGCAAAGGCGAGGTCGACCTTGAACGAACCATCAAGCCCGGAGACGGCACAGCGCAAGCGGCTCTACTGGCACTCCCGCCGCGGCATGTGGGAGCTGGACCTGCTGCTGGTGCCCTTCCTCGAACAGCGCTATGACGCCCTGGAGCCCGCCGACCAGGCCGCGTTCCGTGACCTGATCGACGAGGAGGACCAGGATCTCTTCATGTGGCTGATGCGCCGCGAGCTCCCTGCGGAGCCGGTGCGTCGGCGCATCGTCCAGATGATCATCGAGCATGCCGAGAGCGCCGACAGCGTGTCGCATCGGCCGGTCTAGGCTGGCTCTGCTGGTCCATCTCCTGCCGGCCGCTGCGGTGGCCGGCCTCATCGCGACAGTCCTTGCTCTCTGGTGGTGGCTCCCCGTGGCACTCGGCCTGGGGGCCATCACCTTCTGGTGCGTGCGTGACCAGCCTCAGGGGGAACTGAGTGCCGAGGCCCTGCCCGGCGGAGGGTTGCAGTGGAAATGGCGGGATGCAGGGGACACGGCCCCGCGACCGGTCAGCCTGCGCTGTGACTACCTGGGGCCCTGGCTGGTCGGGCTGCGTCTGAATGGGAGGCGGCTGTGGTTGTGGCCCGATAGCTGCTCGCCGTCTGCCCATCGGGAACTGCGGCGCTATCTGGTTCGCCACTAGGCCGACCCCCTCTCCGGTGCCGTCCACCGGACTGGCCTGTCTCCGTGCTTGCGGCTCCGCTCAGTCGAGGTCGCTTAGCCGGATCCGGGAGGGACGGGGAAGGGGGTCGCCGTGGTGCGGGCAGTCCGGGTTGTAGTGTAGGCCGCGGGACTCGCGGCGCGCCCGGGCGCTGGCCACGGTCAGCCGCGCCAGGCGCAGCGAATGCCACAGGCTCGTCAGCTCGGCGGCCGGCTGGCCGCGTCCTGCGACCTCGACGATCTCCTGCTGCAGCTCGGCCAGCGTTTCGGCGGCCTCGGCCAGTCCGGCGTCACGGCGCACGATGGCCACCCGGGCGCTCATCACGCCGCGCATGCGCTCGCGCCACTCGGCGAGTGCCGCCGGTGTTGCCTCGGCCCTGGCCCGGGTGGCAGGCGCGCTGACGAGCGGCACCCGCGAGGCATCCTGCAGCATGGCAGCGCAGCTGCGCGCAAACACCAGGCACTCCAGCAGCGAGTTGCTGGCCATGCGGTTGGCGCCATGCAGGCCGGTGCAGGCCACCTCGCCCACGGCGAAGAGGTGGGCCACGTCGGTGGCGCCATGCTGATCGGTGGCTACCCCGCCACAGCTGTAGTGGGCCGCCGGCACCACTGGGATCGGGGCCTTGACGATATCGATGCCACGGCCGGCGCAGTGGGCGTAGATGGTGGGGAAGTGCTCGCGGATCGCCGCCTCGCCCAGATGGCGCACGTCGAGGAAGACATGCTCGCTTGCGGTGCGCTGCATCTCGGCGTCGATGGCGCGCGCAACGACGTCTCGCGGCGCCAGTTCGGCACGCGGGTCGATGGCCGGCATGAAGCGTTCGCCGTGGATATTGAGCAGTCGCCCGCCCTCGCCGCGCACCGCCTCGCTGATCAGGAAGGGGGTGCCCTGGGGGTCGTAGAGGCAGGTCGGGTGGAACTGCTGGAACTCCAGGTTCATCAGCGTGGCACCGAGCTCCGCGGCCATCAGCATGCCCTCGCCACTGGCCGGTTGGGGGCTGGTGGTGTGGCGATAGAGGCCGCTGGCGCCGCCGGTGGCCAGCACGGTGTCGTGGGCCGGCAGGTCGATCGGCTGCCCGTCAGTGTCGAGACAGCGTGCGCCTCGGCAGCGGCCGGCATCGTCCTGGAGCAGGCCGATGGCGGTAAGGTCGTCGCGGATGTGGATCGCCGGATGCGCCGCGACATGGGCCTTTAGGGTATCCATCAGCGCACGCCCTGTGGCGTCGGCGGCGTGGATGATGCGTCGCGCGCCGTGTCCGCCCTCCCGGGTGAGGTGGTAGGGGTAGTCGGCCCCGGGGCTGGCATCCCGCGTGAAGGGGACGCCCAGGCCAAGCAGCCATTGGATGGCCGCCGGCCCCTGCTCCACGGTGAAGCGCACCGCGGCCTCGTCGCACAGGCCGTCGCCCGCCACCAGGGTATCCTGGATATGCGCCTCGATATGATCGCTGGGGGAGAGTACTGCGGCGATGCCGCCCTGGGCCCAGCGGCTGGCGCCCCGGTCGTCGCTGGCGGGGCGCAGCAGGGTCACGCCACGCTGGTCGGCCACCTCCAGGGCGAGTACCAGGCCGGCGACGCCGCCGCCGATGATAAGCACGTCATGGTTGGCGTGGGGCATCTTGCGCTCCTCTGTCGGGCGTGGCGGTGTGGCGGCGAGCCCACTTGCGCCCCGAGGCGCGACGCAGGCGGCGGCTGGGCAGGCGGGTCAGGCCACCCAGGCGGGTGACCAGGGCCTCGGTGAGGCGTGCCAGCTCACGGTTGAGCCACAGGTAGCCGCTGGGGCTGAACAGCGCCCGTCCCTGCGCACTGACCGCGGTGGTGGCGAGCGGGGCGTAACGCTGGAGGTCGAACTGGCTGATCTCGACCGCGATGGGCTGGCCGGTACGCACCTGATAGGCCAGGGTGCCCAGCTCCCGGGCGAGGCGGTGCTGTTCGTCGCGCAGCCCTTCCATCGCCTCGATGCGATCATGGCCGGCACGGGTGTTCCAGTGGGTCTCCAGCAGCAGCTCGATGGTCGAGAGCATGCGCCGCTGCAGGGAGATGATGTCATCCAGCTCGTCGCGCCGCAGGCGGCGTTCGCGATGGATGGCATCGACCAGGCCGCGCTGCTTGACCAGTGCCGAGCTGGCGGCCTTGAGCAGGGCGCGGGTATCGATATCCAGGGCCGCCGAGGCGGTGGTGTGCACGTGGAACAGGCGCGCCATGCGATCGAGGTTCTCGGCCAGCATGAAGCGCATCATGTCGGTGGCCTTCTGGGGCAGTACCAGCACCGTGATCACGATGCCGACCAGGGTACCCAGCAGCACGTCGAAGGCGCGCCACAGTCCCACATCCAGGGCGTGGCTGCCGTCGCCGACCACCAGCAGCAGGCTGATGGCGAACATCAGGCCGCTATAGCCGTGTCGATTGCCGAAGGTGAGCCAGGTGGCGATGCCGATGGCGACCAGACTGCCGGCGGGGATCAGCAGCGGCAGGTCGATGGGCAGCAGGATCAACAGCAGGCCGGAGGCCGCGCCGAGCACGGTGCCCAGCAGCCGCTGGCGCCCCTTGTCGAGCACACCGCCGATATGTGGCAGGTTGCCCATCACCATCACGGTGCTGACCAGCGCCCAGCCGGAGTGGGGGATCGCGAACAGGCGGATGATGATAAAGGTGGTCGTCAGCGCCAGCAGCACGCGCAGGACATGCAGTCGGCGACGATAGCGGTAGGTAAAGAAGGGGTCGCGCAGGGGCGGCAGATTCATCAAGCGTTTGCCCCGCAGAGGTATCGACTAGCGCATCGACTGATGGCTGGTGCCCGGAGCCGGGCTCGAACCGGCACGGTGTCGCCACCGAGGGATTTTAAGTCCCTTGCGTCTACCAATTTCGCCATCCGGGCGGCACGGTGTCGGGCAGTACAGGAAATCGGGGAGTGGAGGCTGGAGTCGGAATCGAACCGGCGTACACGGAGTTGCAGTCCGCTGCATAACCACTCTGCCATCCAGCCTCATCGAGTCGGGCCATTCGAAGGAATGGAGCGGGAAACGAGATTCGAACTCGCGACCCTCGCCTTGGCAAGGCGATGCTCTACCACTGAGCTATTCCCGCCTGACTCGAGAGCGAATTATACGGATAAGCCGGTGACTGTCAAACGTTTTTGCGCCTCGCTTACTGGGTCACTGCCTACATGGAGCGCCGGAGGTGGGGCCAGGCCGCGCGAAGGTAGAGAACCATCGACCACAGCGTGAGCGCGGCGGCCACGTAGAGCGTTACCACCGCCAGCATGGCGATGGGGGTGCCGGGGGCGAAGGCCAGCAGCAGGAAGATCGCCACCATCTGCAGGGTGGTCTTGAGCTTGCCGATCCAGGACACCGCGACGCTGCCACGCTTGCCCATCTCGGCCATCCACTCGCGCAGTGCCGAGATCACGATCTCGCGGCCGATGATCACCAGCGCCGGCAGGGTCAGCCAGATCACGTCGTAGCGCTCGATCATCAGCGCCAGGGCCACCGCCACCATCAGCTTGTCGGCCACCGGGTCGAGGAAGGCGCCAAACGGGGTAGTCTGGTTCCAGCGCCTGGCCAGGTAGCCGTCGAGCCAGTCGGTGACCGAGGCCAGGGCGAAGAAGCCGGCGGCCAGCGGCATGCTCCAGGTGAAGGGCAGATAGAACAGCACCACCAGCAGCGGGATGAAGGCGATACGGACCAGGGTGAGGATATTCGGGATGTTCATCGCGCGAAGCTGTCCTTGCCGGTGATGGGGAGCGTTGAGCGTTGACGTATTCTATCCCCCTTGGCGGCCATCATCCATGTAGGGCGCGATGGATCGTCTCGGCCAGGCTGTCGCTGATGCCCGGCACCCGGGCGAGTTCGTCGCGGCTGGCCTGCTTGACCCCCTGCAAACCACCGAAGAAGCGCAGCAGTTCGCGCCGGCGCTTGGGGCCCACGCCGGCGATACCCTCGAGGGTCGAGGTGCGGCGTACCTTGTCGCGGCGGGTGCGGTGGCCGGTGATGGCGAAGCGGTGCGACTCGTCGCGGATGTGCTGGATCAGGTGCAGCGCCGGAGAGGAGGCCTCGAGGTTCAGCGTCCGCTCCACGGTCTCCAGGAACAGCGTCTCCAGGCCCGCCTTGCGGGTGGTGCCCTTGGCCACGCCGAGCAGGGTGATGCCGGTGACCCCAAGGGATTCGAGCACCTCGCGGGCCATGTTGAGCTGCCCCTTGCCGCCATCCACGACGAGCACGTCCGGCGCCTGGCCCTCGCCCTCCTTGACGCGTCGGAAGCGGCGGGTCAGCGCCTGCTGCATGGCCGCGTAGTCGTCGCCCGCCGCGACGCCCTCGATATTGAAGCGCCGGTAATCCGACTTGCGTGGCCCGTTCTGGTCGAACACCACGCAGGAGGCGACGGTGGCCTCGCCGTGACTGTGGCTGATATCGAAGCACTCCAGCCGCGCCGGGGGTGCCTGCATGCCAAGGGCCTCGCGCAGCGCCTCGAAGCGTCGTGCAAGCTGGTTCTGGCTGGCAAGCTGGCCGGCCAGTTGTTGTTCGGCATTGGTGCGCGCCAGCTCCTTCCACTGGGCGCGATGGCCGCGCACCTGGTCGGTAATGCGTACGCGGCGGCCGGCGCGCTCGCCGAGTGCCCGGGCGATCAGCTCGGCATCCGGGACGGGGTGGCTGGTGATCACCTCACGGGGAATCTCCCGGGCCTGACCCAGGTAGTACTGGCTGATGAAATCGCCGAGCAGCGCCTCCTCGGACAGGTCCAGGCCGTTGGCGGGGGCGTGGTGGCGGGCCCCCAGCAGGCGCCCCTGGCGGATCGCCAGCACCGAGATGCACAGCGCCCCGGGGCGGCTGGCCAGCGCAAAGGCGTCGGCGTCGCCATCCCCGGTGTCCACGAACTGGCGCTGCTGCAGCTGGCGCAGCTGCTGGACCTGGTCACGCAGCCGTGCCGCTTCCTCGAAGGCCAGTTCGCGGCTGGCCGCCTCCATGGCATCGCTCAGCTCGCGGGTGACCTGTTCGCTCTTGCCCTCCAGGCACTGCACAGCGTGTTCCAGGTCGCGGCGGTAGTCGGCCTCGCTGATGTAGCCCACGCAGGGCGCGCTGCAGCGATTGATCTGGTACTGCAGGCAGGGGCGTGTGCGGTGGGCGAAGACGCTGTCCTCGCAGTTGCGGATGCGGAAGATCTTCTGCATCAGCGAGAGGCTGTCGCGCACCGCGTGGCTGCTGGGGTAGGGGCCCAGGTAGCGGCCGTCATCGCGGCGCTGGCGGGCGCGCTTGTACTCCAGGGCCGGGAAGGGATGGCGGTCCGTGACGAAGACGAAGGGGTAGGACTTGTCATCACGCAACAGGATGTTATAGGGCGGGCGCAGCTCCTTGATCAGGGTCTGCTCGAGCAGCAGGGCCTCTGTCTCGCTGTTGGTCACCGTGACCTGGATATCGGCGATGCGTCCCACCAGCGCCTGGGTCTTGGTGTTGAGTGCGCCACGGAAGTAGCTGGCCAGGCGCGCCTTCAGGCGGCGCGCCTTGCCGATATAGAGGGTGTCGCCAGCTGCGTCGAGCATGCGGTAGACGCCGGGGGCCTCGCTGACGTGGGCCAGGAAGCGGCGATGGTCGAAGGTCATGGCTCGCAGATTACTGGAGGCTGGAGAAGCCTTCCACCAACCCGTGGCGAAGCCCCAGGTGGGTGAGCTCCACGTCGGAGTTGACCCCGAGCTTCTCGAAGACGCGATAGCGGTAAGTGTTCACCGTCTTGGGGCTGAGGAACAGGCGGTCGGAGATGTCCGCGACCTTCTGGCAGTTGATGATCATCATCGCCACCTGCATCTCCCGGGAGGAGAGCTCGTCGAAGGGGTTCTCCGGCGCATCGATACGTGACAGTACCAGACGCTGTGCCACGTCGGGGCTGACATAGCGTTGGCCGTGGAATACCTCGCGGATGGCGCCAACCATCTCGTCGTGCTTGGAGTCCTTGCTGACCAGGCCCCAGGCGCCGGCATCCAGCAGGCGCTGGGCGAAGGTATCCTCCAGCCAGGCGGTCAGGATCAGCACCCGGGCATCCGGCAGGGTGCGGGTGATCTTGCGGGTGGCTTCGAGCCCGCCGATACCCGGCATGCGCACGTCCATCAGCACCACGTCGGGCTTGAGGCGGCGGGTCTGGGTGATCGCTTCCTCGCCATTCGAGGCCTCGCCGATGACCCGCAGGTCCTTCTCGGCATTCAGCAGGTGGGCCAGGCTGGTCCTTATCAGGTGGTGGTCATCGGCAATGAGTACCTTGATCAAGGCGGGTGACTCCTGAACGGCTCGGCGGTGGCGAGACATCTCATCGAAAGGGGCGGGTCATTAGTGGGGTAAAGAGTCGCACAACTGGCCGTAGGGAGGAAAGCCTACTTAGGCAGGGAGGGTCATGAAAAAAGGACTTGACGCGACACCCTCGGGACCGTATTATTTGCCCCGTTCTCGCGATGGCGAGACGACGTGGGGCCTTAGCTCAGCTGGGAGAGCGCAACACTGGCAGTGTTGAGGTCAGCGGTTCGATCCCGCTAGGCTCCACCAACAAGACATCTCGAATCAGCCGCTTAGCGCACCCCGCTAGGCGGCTTTTTCGTGTGCCCGAGGGGGCGCATCGTGTTTCCTGCGCGTACGGAGTGGCGTTGGCGTGTAGGGAGAGCGGCAGGCGCGCCATGGCGTCGACATGTCGCAGGATCATTGACGTTTGCCGTCTGGTGCCGGCCGCCGCGCTTGCGTACTCTGTTGGCACATTCACGAGTGTATGGAAGCGGGCGAGATGGCTGACGAGGCGCGGGCGCTGGACGAACTGGCCGATCAAGTGTCGCGGACCCTGGAGCAGGGCAGAGGGCGACGTCGCCTGGCAGTCATGTTCTGGGGCCTGCTGTTGCTGCTGGTGGCGGTGGCGGCGTGGTGGTGGTGGCCCGAGGAGGAGACAACCCGCTGGCAGCAGGTGGCGCTTGAGCGTGGCGACATGCGGCTGACCGCGACGGCCACCGGCAACCTGGCGGCGAAGAGCGAGGTGACGGTTGGCGCCGAGATCTCCGGGTTGATCACCGAGGTGAACGTCGCCGAGAACGATGCCGTGGCACAAGGCCAGGTGCTGGCGCGCTTCGACACCGAGGAGCTGGAGGTCGCGCTGACCCAGGCCGAGGCCCGCCACGCCTCGGCCGTTGCGGCGGTGGACGAGGCCCTGGCCACCCAGGAGGAGGCGGTGCTGGCCGAGCGTCGCCTGGCCTCCCTGGTGGCCCGGCAGAGCGTCTCGCGTGAGGCGCTGGATACCGCTCGAGCCACCCGCAAGCGCGCCGATGCTCGGGTGGTGACGAGTCGTGCGGCGGTGCTGGAGGCAGAGGCGGCGGTCAGCCAGGCGCGAACCCGCCTGGGCAAGAGCGTGATCACCTCACCTATCGACGGGGTGGTGCTGAAGCGCCAGGTGGAACCGGGCAATACCGTGGCGGCCAATTTCCAGGCGCCGGAGCTGTTCCTGCTCGCCGAGGACCTCCAGGTGATGGAACTGCATGTGGCGGTGGACGAGGCCGATGTGGGCCTGGTGGCCGCGGGGCAGCCCGCACGGTTCGGGGTGGATGCCTGGCCCAACCGCGAATTCGAGGCCGAGGTGCTGTCGGTCTACCTCTATCCCACCATCGAGAACAACGTGGTGACCTATACCGCAGTGCTCGGCGTGGACAACACCGAGGAGCTGCTGCGACCGGGCATGACCGCCACCGCCACCATCACCACCGGCGAGCGTCACGACGTACTGCTGCTGCCCAACCAGGCGCTGCGCTTCTCTCCGCCGGCGGCACAGGATGCCGGCGGAAGCCTGATGATGGGGCCGCCGGGCATGCGCGGCGGCGGCCAGGCAGCCGCCGGCAATGCCGTCTGGGTGCTGCGCGATGGCTCGCCGCTGCGGGTGCCGGTGCGTACCGGCTACACCGACGGGCAGCACACCGAACTGCTGGGCGGTGACCTGGCCGAGGGTGACGAGGTGCTGGTGGGGGTGCAGGCCGATGCCCGCTGAGGCCGGACTGGCACCGGCCAGGGGGCTGCCGATCCTCGAGATGCGCGGCATCCGCAAGGTCTACGGCAGTGGTGGAACGGCAGTGCACGCCCTGGCCGGGGTGGATCTGACCATTCGTGCCGGGGAGTTCGTGGCGGTCATGGGGCCGAGCGGCTCCGGCAAGTCCACCTGCATGAACCTGCTGGGCTGCCTCGACGTGCCCAGTGCCGGGGAATACCGCTTCTGCGGCGTGCCGGTGGCGGGACTCTCCCGGGATGCCCTGGCGTTGCTGCGCCGCCACTACATGGGCTTCGTGTTCCAGAGCTTCAACCTGCTGCCACGCATCACGGCGCTGGACAACGTGGCGCTGCCACTGGTCTATGCCGGCGAGGGGCGTGAGCGCCGGCGCCGCCGCGCCATGGCGACGCTGACATCGGTAGGCCTGGCGCAGCGTGCCATGGCGACCTCGAGCCAACTCTCCGGCGGCCAGCAGCAGCGGGTGGCCATCGCCAGGGCCCTGGTCACCGAGCCGCCACTGCTGCTCGCCGATGAGCCTACCGGCAACCTGGATACCGCGCGTGCCGAGGAGATCATGGGCCTGCTCGCCGCACTGCGTGCCGACCGTGACATCACCATCGTGATGGTCACCCATGAGCCGGATATCGCCGCCCATGCCGACCGGGTGCTCTACTTCGTGGATGGTCGCCTGACCCGCGACGGCACCCCGGCGGAGGTGCTGACATGAGGCTTGCAGATACCCTGGGCATGGCCGTGCAGGCCATCGTGCGCAACAAGCTGCGCTCCTTCCTGACTACCCTGGGCATCATTATCGGCGTGGCCAGCGTGGTGGCCATGGTCCATCTGGGCCAGTCGGCCACGCGCAGCGTCACCGAACAGATCGCCAGCATCGGCTCCAACCTGCTATTCGTGATGCCCGGTACCGCCCAGCGCGGCCCCGGCGGGGTGCGAACCAGTGCCGAGCCCTTCGCCATGGATGATGTGGAGGCGCTGCGCCGCGAGATCGAGGGCATCCTGGTGGCGCCCGGGCTCTCGCGCTCAACCAGTGTGGTGCTGGGCAATGCCAACGAGACGCTGAGCGTGGAGGGCACCAGCAACGAGTACTTCACGGTGCGCAACCACGCGGTGGCCCAGGGGCGCGGCTTCGAGGAGGCGGAGCAGCGCGCCGGGGCGGCGGTGTGCGTGATCGGCCAGACCGTGGTGGACGAGATGTACGGCCTGCAGGAGCCCCTGGGCAGCACCCTGCGGGTGGGGCGCACCGCCTGCCAGGTGGTGGGCGTGCTGGAGGCCAAGGGGCAGTCCATGGGGCAGGATCGCGACAAGGCGGTGCTGATGCCGATCAAGGCGGTGCAGCGCCGCCTGGTCGGTGAACTGGATGTCAGCGTTGTCTACGTCTCGGCGCTGGTCGACGGCACCACCCAGCGGGTGCAGGGGGAGATCGAGGCGCTGCTGCGTCAGCGTCGCCGCCTGGCCGAGGGGGAGCCGGACGACTTCTATGTGCGGGATACCCAGGACATCGCCGACGCCCTGGAGCAGACCACCGCCACCCTGACCATCCTGCTCGGCGCCATCGCCGCGGTGAGCCTGCTGGTGGGCGGCATCGGCATCATGAACATCATGCTGGTGTCAGTGACCGAGCGGACCCGGGAGATCGGCATCCGCCTGGCCATCGGTGCGCGCAGCGGCGATGTGCAGACCCAGTTCCTGGTGGAGTCGGTGCTGCTGGCCACCCTGGGCGGCCTGGTCGGGCTGGTGCTGGGCGTGGGCGGCACCTGGCTGGTGACCGAGAAGCTGGGGATGCCCTTCGTGCTCTCGCCTGCGGTGATGGCGCTGGGCTTCTCGTTCTCGGTGGCCATCGGGGTGGCCTTCGGCTACTTCCCGGCCCGCAAGGCGGCGCGCCTCAACCCCATCGAGGCGCTGCGCCACGAGTAGCCGGGTCTCAGGGCTTACTGTGCCAGAAGGGCTGGCCCAGGGTCGGGGTGCTGGGGCTTGCCGTCTGGCGCTGCTCCATCAGTCCGGCCCGGTGGGCCTCGCGCCCCGCCTCGATGGCTCGGGCGAAGGCGCCCGCCATCTGTGCCGGCCGGCGTGCCCTGGCCACGGCGGTGTTGAGCAGCACGCCGTCGAAGCCCATCTCCATGGCCTCGGCGGCCTGGGAGGGGGCGCCGAGGCCGGCATCGATGATCAGTGGCACGTCGAGGCGTTCGCGCAGGGTGCGCAGGGCGTAACGGTTCATCAGTCCGCGTCCGGTGCCGATGGGCGCGCCCCAGGGCATCAGCGCCTGGCAGCCGGCCTCGTGCAGTCGCTGGCAGAGCACCAGGTCGTCGGTGCAGTAGGGCAACACCTTGAAGCCCTGGTCGATCAGTTCCCGGGCGGCCTCCAGCAGGCCGAAGGGGTCGGGCTGCAGGTTGTAGTCGTCGCCGATCACCTCGAGCTTGATCCAGGGGGTGTCGAACAGCTCCCGGGACATCTCGGCCAGGGTGATCGCCTCCCGGGCGGAGCGACAGCCGGCGGTATTGGGCAGCAGCCGGCAGCCGCTCTCGCGCAGGATCTGCCAGAAGGCGTCGCCGTCGCCGCCGGCGGGGTTCTGGCGGCGCAGCCCCAGGGTGAGCATGTCGCAGCCGGCGGCGGCGATCGCCTCCTGCATCACCCTGGGTGAAGGGTAGAGGGCGGTGCCCAGCAGGAAACGGCTGGTGAAGGCCTCGCCATAGAGCACCAGGGCGTCGTTGCGAGTGTTCATCAGCCACCTCCTACCGGGGCCACGATATCGATGCGGTCGCCGTCGTCGAGGGTGCGCTCGGGCCAGGTGGAGCGGGGGGCGAAGGCGTCGTTGATGGCCACGGCGACGCGTCGCTCGCCGTACCCCCAGCGCTCCAGGGCCTGGTCCAGGGCGGTACCCTCGGGCAGCCGGGTGGCATCGCCATTGAGGCTCAGGGTGATCTCGTTCATGGGGCACTCCTCTTCAACGGTTTCGACGCCGGGTCAAGCCAGCGACTCCTGGGGCGCGGCCTCGGACAGCACCGCGGCGAAGGGGCGCTCGCCCTTGTCGCGGATCTCGGCCAGCACATGGTCGACCACCGCTGGGGCCAGCAGGTAGCCATGGCGGAACAGGCCGTTGGCGCCGATCAGGCCGTCCTCTCGGGAGACGTGGGGCAGGTTGTCGCGAAACGCCGGCCGCAGGTTGACGCCCTGCTCGAGGATGCGCGCCTCGGCGAAGGCCGGTGACAGGGTGTAGAGGGCGCTTGCGAGCTCCAGCGACGACTGCAGCGAGATCGGCGAGCGATCCTCGCTCTCGATGGAGGTGGCGCCGATCACGAAGCGCCCGCCGGGCTTCGGGACCACGTAGAGCTGGTAGCGTGGGTGCATCAGGCGAACCGGCCGGGAGAGGTGCACCTCGTCGGTATGCACATGCAAGGTCTCGCCGCGCACACCGCGCAGGGTGGGGTGGCGCGGCCTGGCGCCGTGGCCACGGCAGTCGATGACCAGGTCGAAGGCGCGTCGGCCGACGGGCGTGGTCACTTCACCGGGATGGGTCTCCACCGGGGTGTGGCCGTGACAGTCGCCGCCCAGGGCATGAATCGCCTCGAGCAGCCGGTTGAGCAGCTCGCGGTTGTCCAGATGGGCCTCGTCGGCGAGGAACAGGCCGTGGCGAAAGCCCGTCAGGCCGGGCTCCAGCGCACGGACGCCGGCGGCATCCAGCTCACGGTAGCCCGGGGGGGCGCCAAGGGCGTCGTCCAGGTCACGCCGGAACTGGGTCAGTTCGTTCTCGTCCTGGGGGTGGGCCACCACCAGGCTGCCGCGCCGGTGCCACAGTTCCGTCGCCTCGAGTTCGGCGAGCCACTCGGGCCAGCGGGTCAGGGCCACGCGGCCCATGTCGTAGACGCAGCGCTCGCTGACCACGGTCTCGGCCAGGGGGGCGACCATGCCGGCGGCGGCCCAGGCCGCCGCCGGAGGGGTGTCGAGTGCGCCGGCGTCATACAGGGTGACGGCGTGGCCGTCGCGCAGCAGCCGCCAGGCGAGAAGGCGGCCGAGCAGACCGGCGCCGGCCACGGCAATGCGGCGTTGGGAAGGCGTGTTCATGGGGCTGGTATCCGGCGGTTGGCGGTGACGAGCAGGCCGGATGCGGGACAGGGGCGTGCAGCGATGCACGATCTTGTTCCCTCCGCAGGCATCAACCTGATCAGGTTCAACGGGTTCGGCCGTACCGATCTCAGCCCTCGAGCAAACCGCTGCGCGGCTACCAGGGCTCCCCGACAAGTGCTGTCAACATAACCAAAGAGGCCCGCCGACGCAATCGAGCGTCGGCGGGCCTCAGGATAGGGTCGGCGGTGGGCCGATCAGGCGCAGTCGGCAGCACCCTCGCCGAACATGTCGAACAGCAGCTCGCGGCCCATGCCGGTGAGCACGAAGCGCCGCTGCTCATTCCAGGTGGCGGCCTCGCTGCTCTCGAGGATGCGCTGGCAGGCCGACCACTCGCGGCAGTCGCTCTCCAGCGTCTCCAGGGCATCGGGGTCGAGGCCACGATGGGGCACGGTGACGGTCTCGAGGACGTGGCCCTGACGGTAGAGCAGGGCGGCCATGTTGGAGAGGCACTGGCGCAGGCTGCGCTGCATGCCGAAGGTGTCGATCGAAGGGGTAGTCATGCGCCGCGTCTTCCTTGGTGGAATGTGCTGCGGCGCATTATACAACCTTGGTCGCACAAGACCAAGGTCTAATGAGTGCCGGCGTCAGTCGTCAACCTGGCCCAGCAGCAGGAACTCGATCAGCGCCTTCTGGGCGTGCAGGCGGTTGCCGGCCTCCTGCCAGACCACGGCGCGCGGGTCGTCGAGCAGGGTTTCGCTGATCTCCTCGCCGCGGTGCGCAGGCAGGCAGTGCAGGAAGAGCGCGTCGTCCTGCGCTCGATCCAGCAGCGCCTCGGTCACCTGGAAACCGGCGAAGGCCGCTTCCCGCTTGGCCTGCTCCTCCTCCTGGCCCATGGAGGCCCAGACGTCGGTGGTCACCAGGTCCGCACCGGAGACGGCCTCGGCGGGATCGCGCAGGATGGTGACACGGTCGCCCGCGGCCGCGAGGATATCCTGGCGCGGCTCATAGCCCTCGGGGCAGCAGATGCGCAGCCGGAAGTCGAACTGGCGGGCGGCATTGATCCAGGAGTGGCACATGTTGTTGCCATCGCCGATCCACACCGCAGTCTTGCCCCGCACGCTGCCGCGCAGCTCGGTCCAGGTCATCACGTCGGCGAGCAGCTGGCAGGGGTGGTAGTCGTCGGTCAGGGCGTTGATCACCGGCACGCTGCTGGCGGATGCGTAGGCCTCGAGCCCGGCATGGGAGAAGGTGCGGATCATGACGATGTCAACCATCTCCGAGAGCACCCGGGCGGTGTCGCCGATGGGCTCGCCACGGCCGAGCTGGGTATCGCGGGGCGAGAGGAACAGCGCATGGCCCCCGAAGTGCGCCATGGCGGTCTCGAAGGAGACCCGGGTGCGAGTCGAGGACTTCTCGAAGATCATCGCCATGGTGTGGTTCGGGAAGGGGGTATAGGTGGGGCCCTCCACCTTGAGCGCGTTCTTGATGGTGATGGCGCGCTGGATCAGGTTGCTCAGCTCTTCGGGGCTGGCATCCATCAGGGTCAGGAAGTGCCGAGTGGCCATGGGGTGCTCCTCGTAAAAACGCACATCCTAGCCAGCCGCCGGGGGATGCGCAACGCGCCATGGATCAGTAGAATGGCCTCCATCAAGACCTACTGTCGGAGTCGGGTATTGCCCGAGCCGGCATTCGTGACCTCTGTTGTCCATTACATTCATAGGGAGACGCCATGAGCACCACCCTCGAGAACATCCAGCGCCAGATCGGCGAGAATCCGATCCTGATCTACATGAAGGGCACCCCGCAGCTGCCCCAGTGCGGCTTCTCCGCCCAGACCGTGCAGGCGCTGATGTCCTGCGGCGAGCGTTTCGCCTTCGTCAACATCCTGGACAACCCGGATATCCGTGCCGAGCTGCCCAAGTACGCCAACTGGCCCACCTTCCCGCAGCTGTGGGTCGAGGGCGAGCTGGTCGGTGGCTGCGACATCGTGCTGGAGATGCACCAGAACGGCGAGCTCGAGACGCTGATCAAGGAGACCGCCGCCAAGCACAAGGATGACGCCTGACCAGGCTTTGCCCGGAGCTTTCAGCTTTAAGCCATAAGCTTTAATAAGCAGGCCCGCCAGATATCTGGCGGGCCTGCTTCGTTTTGTATAGCACTGGAACGAAGGCAAACTGAGGCCGGCTTACGGCTTACGGCTTACGGCTTCCAGCCTACGGCTGCTCCTCCATTCCCTGTTCGCGCTGGGCCTGGGCCCAGCCGCCGATCTCCTTGTAGCGATTGACCATGGCGCAGAACAGCTCGGCGGTTCGCTCGGTGTCGTAGCGCGCCGAGTGGGCTTCACTGTTGCTGAACTCGATGCCGGCGGCGCGGCAGGCGCGGGCCAGCACGGTCTGGCCATACATCAGGCCGGCCAGGGAGGCGGTATCGAAGCTGGAGAAGGGGTGGAAGGGGTTGCGCTTGATGCCGCAGCGGTTCACCGCGGCGTTGAGGAAGCCGTGGTCGAAGGCCGAGTTGTGGCCGACCAGGATGGCACGGGTGCAGCCGTGGGCCTTGATCGACTTGCGCACCGGGCGAAAGATCTCGCCCAGCGCCTCGGCCTCGGAGACCGCCACCTGGCGGCGCAGGGGGTCGTCGAGATTGATGCCGGTGAAGTCCAGCGCCGACTGCTCGACACTGGCGCCCGCAAACGGCTCCACGTGGAAGGCGTAGGTGGACTCGGGAATCAGGTTGCCCTCGGCGTCCATGGTCAGGGTGACCGCGGCGATCTCGAGGATCGCGTTGCGCTCCGGGTTGAAGCCGCCGGTTTCCAGGTCCACCACCACCGGCAGGTAGCTGCGGAATCGCTGTGCCATCAGGTCGCGGGCGATCGCCTCGCTCATGCACCTCTCCTTCGTGTTTGGCCTTCGTGTCACGGGCAGGTCGGCCATGGCCCGGTCAGAATTCGCGCAGTCTAGCAGCTCGCTCCGGAGACGTCCCGCGGGGCGGTATTCGAGGCCCGGCTGGCGCGCTATACTGACGGCCTCTAGCGTTCATCAGAAAGGAGCTCCCCGAATGTCCGATGTCAAGAAGGTTGTGCTGGCCTATTCCGGCGGCCTGGACACCTCCGTAATCGTCAAGTGGTTGCAGGAAACCTACAACTGCGAGGTGGTGACCTTCACCGCCGACATCGGCCAGGGCGAGGAGGTGGAGCCGGCGCGTGCCAAGGCACAGGCGCTGGGCGTCAAGGAGATCTACATCGAGGACCTGCGCGAGGAGTTCGTGCGCGACTACGTCTACCCGATGTTCCGTGCCAACACCATCTACGAGGGCGAGTACCTGCTCGGCACCTCCATCGCGCGTCCGCTGATCGCCCGCCGCCTGATCGAGATCGCCAACCAGACCGGCGCCGACGCCATCTCCCACGGCGCCACCGGCAAGGGCAACGACCAGGTGCGCTTCGAGCTGGGCGCCTACGCGCTGAAGCCGGGCGTCAAGGTCATCGCCCCGTGGCGCGAGTGGGACCTGACCTCCCGCGAGAAGCTGATGGCCTACTGCCAGCAGCACGATATCCCGGTGGACTTCACCAGTCAGAAGAAGAAGTCTCCCTACTCCATGGACGCCAACCTGCTGCATATCTCCTACGAGGGCGGCATCCTCGAGGATCCCTGGGCCGAGGCCGAGGAGGACATGTGGCGCTGGAGCGTCTCGCCCGAGGCGGCACCGGACGCGCCCACCTATGTCGAGCTCACCTATGAGAAGGGCGACATCGTGGCCCTCGACGGCGTGCCGATGAAGCCCCATGAGGTGCTGGAGAAGCTCAACAAGCTGGGCGGTGACAATGGCATCGGGCGCCTCGACATCGTCGAGAACCGCTATGTGGGCATGAAGTCCCGCGGCTGCTACGAGACCCCGGGGGGCACCATCATGCTCAGGGCCCACCGCGCCATCGAGTCGCTGACCCTGGACCGCGAGGAGGCCCACCTCAAGGACCAGCTGATGCCCAAGTATGCCGAGGTGATCTACAACGGCTACTGGTGGAGCCCGGAGCGTCGCATGCTGCAGGCCGCCATCGACGAGACCCAGAAGAACGTCTCCGGCGTGGTGCGTCTCAAGCTCTACAAGGGCAACGTCATCGTCGCCGGCCGCCAGTCCAAGCAGTCACTCTTCGACGAGTCCATCGCGACCTTCGAGGATGATGCCGGCGCCTACGACCAGAAGGATGCCGAGGGCTTCATCAAGCTCAATGCCCTGCGCCTGCGCATCGCCGCCGGCAAGGGCCGCCAGCAGGATTGATGCCGCTGCGGGGCACTCTCAGGGTGCCCCGCCGGCACAAGGAGCCTCACCATGTTCAAGAAGCTTCTCTCCGGACTGTTCGGTGCCGGCGATGACGATGCCACACCAGGCAACGCGCCGCCTGCCGAGCCGGTGGAGTACAACGGCTACCTGATCATCTCCGAGCCGGCCAAGCAGGGCGGCCAGTATCGTGTCAGCGGCTGGATCCGCCGGCCGCTGACCGGCGACGGCGAGGAGGAGGAGGACGAGGTGCTCGAGCATCGCTTCGAGCGCTCGGACATGGTGCCCGGCCGCGAGGCCTGCGACGAGCTGATGATCAGCAAGGCGCAACGCTTCATCGACGAGATGGGCGACGACATGTTCGCCCGATAGAGTCCGTCGAGAGCCGTGCGCTTCCTGCATCGTGCCTCACCGTGGCGGGAGCTGTTCGCCGGGGATTCCCCGCCGGATCCCGCCACCCTGCCTGACCTGCTCGCGCCGCTGCGCGAGGCCCTGGCAAGCCTGGGCCCCCATCCCGACCTCGCCGATGCCCACGCCTGGCAGTCCACCCTGGTGGAGGCCCTGGTGCGTCTCGACCTGCCTGGCTGGCGCATCGCCCAGCTGATCAGCGACCACAACGCCTGGCTCTATCGGCGTGCCATCCGCCTCGCCGAGATCGAGATGCGTGGCCAGGGGTGGGGGGCACCGCCGGTAGGCTACTGCGTGCTGGTGCTGGGCTCCGGTGGGCGCCACGAGAGCCTGCTGGCCCCGGACCAGGACAATGCCATGATCATCGACGACTATCCGGATGCCCGGCACGTCGAGATCGACGGCTACTTCCAGTCACTGGGCGAGCGCTTTACCGCGCGGCTCGATGCGGCGGGCATCCCGTTGTGCCAGGGCCATGTCATGGCGCGCTGGCCGATGTGGCGCAAGCGCCTCTCGGAGTGGCAGCGCCAGCTCGAGATATGGAGCGCCGAGCGGCGTGTGAAGCGGGTGCAGCAGGCCAATATCCTGCTCGACTTCACCCCGGTGCACGGTGACGAGGGCCTCGCCGAGGGACTGCGTGACTGGGTAGCCGAGCGTCTGCCCGCCGCGGGGCTCTTCCTCGACGAGATGGCCGCGCTGCTCGACGAGCAGCCGGTAGCCCTGGATCGCTTCGGCAGGCTGGCCGGTTCGCTGGAGGGGGCGCCCCACGAGCGGGCCCTCAACCTCAAGCACCAGGCGCTGCTGCCGCTGGTTGCCGCGGTGCGCCTGCTGGCACTGCGCCACGGCGTGCGCGAGACCGATACCCGGCGGCGTCTCGTCGCCCTGGTTGCTCGACAGGCCATCGACACCGCGACCTGCCGGGCACTCACCGCCGCCCACGGTCGTCTGCAGGGGCTGCTTTTGAGCGAGCAGCGCCGCAACCTGGCCGCCGGACGCGCCGCGGACGGCTGGGTGGATGTCGCGCACCTGGGCGAGGACCAGCACCTGCTGCTGCGCCACGACCTGCAGCAGATCAGGTCACTGCAGAAGCGGGCTCGCCGCCCGTAGCCGGGGGCGCCTCCGGGAGCTCCATGATCAGGCAGGCACCGCCCAGGTGGGGGGCCTCCTCTACCCATAGCCGCCCGCCCAGGTGGGCGACGATGCCGCGGCTGATGGGTAGGCCGAGGCCGCTGCCCCGGGGCCGGCCGCGTCGCTTGTCCGGCGCCTCCTCGGGGCGCTGGATCTGGTGGAACTTCTCGAATACCCGCTCGCGTTCCTGCGCATCGATGCCGGGGCCGTTGTCCTCCACCGCCAGGCGGTAGTGGGTCTTGTGGCGTGCCAGGCTCAGGCGCACCCGGGGCCTTGCCTCGTCGGCGAACTTGCCGGCGTTGTCGAGCAGGTTGATGATCACCTGCTCGAGGCGGTCCGGGTCGCCGATCACCGGCGCCTCCTCGAGCTCGATCGCCACCTCCAGCGCCACGCCACGATCTTCCTGCATATGGTGCACCGCATCCACGCTGTGGCGGGCCAGCGCCACCAGATCCAGTCGCTGGGGATTCAGGGTAAGGCGCCCGCTCTCCAGGCGCGCCAGGTCGAGGATCTCCTCGATCAGCCGCGACAGGCGCTGGCTCTCCTTGACCACCACGTCGAGGAAGTGGAGGCGCTTCTCCTCGGGCAGCTCGCCGCTGTCGCGCAGGATCTCGGCGAAGGCGCGGATCGAGGTGAGCGGGGTGCGCAGCTCATGGCTGACCATGGCCACGAACTCGTCCTTGAGCCGGTCGAGCTCGCGCAGGCGTTCGTTGGCGGCGCGCAGCTCCTCGCTGGCCTGGGCCAGTTCGCTGGACTTCTGCTCCAGGCGGCGGTTGATCTCCAGGGTCTCGGAAGTGGTGTCGAGGATGCTGAGGATCGACTCCAGGTCCAGCGCCTCGCCGCGCACCACCGAGTTGATCAGCACCCGCGCCGAGGCGTTGCCCAGCGCCCCGGAGAGTGCCTGCTCGGCACGGGCGATCTGGTTCGGGCTCGCGGGCGCGGCGGCGTCCTCTTCCTCGCGCGACGTGGCGTCGGCGAAGACCCGGGCGGTAGCGCCCGTGCCCAGATAACGGTCGAGCAGCGCGCGCAGCTCGCCGCGGGTGGTCTGGCCATGCCATAGCGAGGTCTGCAGCAGGTGGGGGTGCATCGCCTCGGCGAACAGTGCCGCCTGGGTCTGCTCCAGCGGCGACTGCCGACTGAACAGCGAGACACCGACCAGCAGGCCGAGGTTGGCGGTCAGGCTCCACAGCAGCGAGTGGGTGTAGATGTCCCAGCCCTCCAGGCCGAACAGCGCGTAGGGGCGCAGCCAGGCGATGCCGAAGGGGCCCTGCTCGAGGAAGCCGGCGTCCAGCCAGCCGGACTGGGCGAAACCGGGTATCAGCAGCGTCCAGGCCCATACTAGGGTGCCGGCGATCAGCCCCAGGGCGGCGCCGCGACGATGGGCACCGCGCCAGTACATGCCGACCAGCATGGCCGGAGCGAACTGGCAGGCGGCGGCGAAGGAGACCAGGCCGATGGTTACCAGGCTGTAGGCGTCGCCGACCAGGGCGTGGTAGAGGTAGCCCATCAGCAGGATCAGCACGATGGCCACGCGGCGGATGCCCAGCAGCCAGCCGGCCAGCTCGCCGCTGGCGCTGCGGTGCAGGCGCCGGGTGCGCAGCAGCAGGGGCATGATCAGCTGGTTGCTGACCATGGTGGAGAGGGCAATGGTCTCGACGATCACCATGCTGGTGGCCGCCGAGAGGCCGCCGATGAAGACCAGCAGCGGCAGGCCCTGGAGGTCCGCCGAGAGCGGCAGGGTGAGCACGAAGCTGTCGGGGTCGGCATCGCCCATCAGCAGCAGCCCGGCCATGGCGATGGGGATCACGAACAGGTTGATGGCCAGCAGGTAGAGCGGGAAGAGCCAGCTGGCGCGGGCCAGGTGGCGCTCGTCGACGTTCTCGACCACCAGCACCTGGAACTGGCGGGGCAGGGTGAGGAAGGCGAGGAAGGCCAGCACCAGCATGCCCACCCAGCCGGTGGCGCCGCCGGGCACGGCATCCAGCCCCAGTCGCTCGGCCAGCTCGGGCGTGGCGGCGACCCGGGCGAAGAGGTCGCCGGGACCCTGGAAGAGCACGAAGACGGTAAATACCCCCACCGAGAGGAAGGCCACCAGCTTGACCAGCGACTCGAAGGCGATGGCCGCCACCATGCCCTCGTGGCGCTCGCTGGCGTCCAGATGGCGGGTACCGAAGAGGATGATGAACACCGCCAGTACCAAGGCCACCCAGAACGACTTGTCGAGCCAGAAGGGCTCGTCGGCCAGGCGCAGGTCGGCGGCCTGGGGATAGTTGACCAGCACCGCGTGGCTGACGGTGATCGCCTTGAGCTGCAGGGCGATATAGGGCGTGATGCCGATCAGCGCGATCAGCGCCACCAGCGCGCCCAGGCTCGAGCTCTTGCCGTAGCGGGCGCTGATGAAGTCGGCGATGGAGGTGATCCGCTGGGCGCCGGCGATGCGCACCATCTTGCGGATCAGGAAGGGGGCCATCAGCATCGCCAGGGTCGGGCCCAGGTAGATCAGCAGGAAGCTGGGGCCGAACTGGGCGGCCCGCCCCACGCTGCCATAGAAGGTCCAGGCGGTGCAGTAGACGGCGATGGAGAGCGCATAGACGTTGGGCGAGCCGATCAGCGAGCGGCCCTGCTCGGCGCGGCGGTCGCCCCAGGCGGCGATCAGGAACAGCAGTGCCAGGTAGCCGAAGGCGACGCCAAGCACCACGAGATCGCTGCGCATGGCCTACTCCTCGGGTGGCGGTCGATGCGTGGGGGCCGCCGGGTGCTCCATCAGCCAGGCGGCCAGGCCGATCACCATGCCCCAGGCGGCGAACAGGTAGAGCGGCAGCCAGGAGATCGCCGCGGCGCGGTCCGGCACCAGCACCAGCGGTGGCGTGAACAGCAGCGCGGCGAGCACGATCAGTGCCAGCAGCCGTTCGCGGCGGCGCGGGGCGCTCAGCATGGCCCGCCCCTGGTGTCAGTGGTGGCGATCATGAGGCGCAGGCGTCCTCCTTGTTGAGGGCGCTGTTCTGCAGGGCCAGCGCCTTCTCCAGAGTATCGATGCCGCGGGCCTCGAGGCGCGGCAGCAGCGAGAGCCAGAGTTCGGCGGTGACTCGGGCGTCGCCCAGGGCGGTGTGCCGGGTGCCGGGCGGGAAGGCGAGGTCGTAGCGCTCGGCCAGGGTGTCGAGGTCGTGGCCGTCGAGGCTGGCATCGAGCGCCCGGGAGATCAGCAGGGTGTCGAGCACCGGCATGTCCAGCTCGATGCCGGCCCCCGGCGGCTGCAGGGCCAGCAGGTCGAAGGCGGCATTGTGGGCCAGGATCACCGCATCCCCCACGTAGTCGCGGAAGCGCGGCAGGGCCACCGAGAGGGGCGGGGCGCCGGCCACCGCATCGTCGGTGATGCCGTGGATGGCGGTGCTGGCCGGCGGGATCGGCTTGCCCGGATCGACGTAGAGATCGAAGGTCTCGCTGGCCAGCAGGCGGGCGTTGACGATGCGACAGGCGCCGATGCTGATCACGGTATCCCCGCGGCGCAGCTCCAGGCCGGTGGTCTCGGTGTCGAACGCGACGACCTCCAGGGCGCGCAGCGGGCGCGCAGCGAGCTCGGCATCGGGGGCCGGCAGGTCGGCGATGCCGAAGTCGTGGAACTCGGGGCGTGGCGGGGTCGCCGGAAGTGGCGCACCGACGCGTTCGGTGGCCGGCAGGGGCAGGCGCAGGCGGGCATGCTCGCCGTCGTCATCGGCCAGGCTCCAGGCGTCGCTGGCGTGCTGACGCAGCACGTCGGCCACCCGTGGGTTGAGGGGCAGTGACTCCAGATGCTGCTGCTGCCACTCGCCGAGGCAGCGCTCGGAGAGCGGCGCACCCCGCCAGATCAGGTCTAGGTAGACCCGCTTGTTGCCCAGGCAAACCTCGCCCTCCAGGGGTGTCTCGCCCAGCTTCGCCTCCAGGGTATCGAGCAGCGAGCCAAGCAGCACCAGCAGGGCGCTGGCGTCGCCCTTGAGCCAGGCCGGCATGCCCACGGCGGTGACCTGGCGCTCGGCGGGGCGACGTTCGTTGAGGCTGGCCCAGAGGTCGTTGGACCACAGCGGGATCAGGCGTTCGCCCTCCTGCTGCATGCGCTCGACCAGCGAGGCGAGGCCCTCGATGTCCTCGCCCAGGCCCTGACTCTCCTCATGGATCACCCTCTCCAGCCGGCGGCGCATCTCCCCGGCCCCTTCGGGCAGGGCGGAGAGGGCATCGGCGGCGCTGGTCAGGCTGGCGCCGTGGCGGCGCAGGCGGGGCAGGCCGTCGAGCAGTTCGGCCCGGGCACCCATCTCGCTGGTCCAGGCGGCAGTGGTGTCGGTGAGCGTGAGCAGGGTCTCGCCATGGCTGCCGGGCACCCGGCGCAGCATGGCGCGCAGCCAGCGTTCGCCGCTGGGGACGAGCACCTCACGCGGGGCGCCATTGGCGGGAAGCTGGCGCAGGGCGTCCTGCAGGCTCGTGGCCGGCAGCAGGGTCTCGAGTCGCTTGCCCAGCCCCAGGCTGGCATGGTCCTCGAACAGTGCCTCGGCGGCCTGGTTGAAGAGCAGGATGCGACGATGGTGGTCGCACAGCAGCAGCGGGGTGTCGAGCACCTGCAGCAGCGTCTCCAGCTCCTGGCGGATACGCGCGGCGCTGCGGGCCCCCTCGGCGTGGGCAGTGGCCAGGCGCGAGCGATCGCTGCGCCACGCCTCGCGCACCCGCACCAGGTCGGGCCCGAGGGCACGCAACCAGCCTTCGGGCGGGTAGTCGTCACGGGCATCGGGGTTGGCCACCAGCCGCGCCAGTTGCACCTGAAGGTGGCGCAGCGGGGTGAACAATTGGCGCTCCAGCAGCAGGCCGACCAGGAAGATGGTTCCGCCGCCGGAGAAGCAACCCGCCCACAGCACCAGCCGGGCGAAGCCCTGGGGCTGGAAGAGGGTGTCGAGCCACAGGGCGAAGGTGGCGCCGCCGAAGATGCTGATGCCGCTGAGCAGCAGCCACAGGCCGATGAGGCGCTGGCGGCGGGGCAGGCCGGAGGGTCGACGCGCCATCAGGACACCTCGGCGAGCAGGGACTTGACCTTCTCCACCAGCGCCTGGGTGGAGAAGGGCTTGGTGACATAGTCGTCGGCACCCAGCGCCAGGCCCTTTTCGCGCTCCACCTCACGGCCGTGGGCGGTGAGCATGATGATCGGCAGGCGGGCGTGGGTCGGGTCGCCGCGCAGGCGCTCGAGGACATCGAAGCCGCTGATGCCGGGCAGGCTGATATCCAGCAGCACCAGGTCCGGTGGACCCTCCTCGACGCGCGCCAGGGCGCTCTCGCCATCCTCGGCGGTGACTACCTCGAAGCCGGCCTGCTGCATGAGGAACTCCAGCGACAGGACGATATTGGGTTCATCGTCCACCACCAGCACCTTGGCCATGACGCACTCCTGTTATTTATCGTCGTTGTTGCGGTCAGTCTAAGTGGCCGCCGATGGCCGGGCAAAGACGACCTTGGCAGGAGTCGTTGTGTGCTGCGTGCTAGGGTGACCCCATGGACAACCGGGAGAGTCGCATGATCGAAGTACACCATCTGGAGAATTCCCGCTCGCAGCGGGTCGTATGGCTGCTCGAGGAGCTGGGTGTCGAGTTCGAGATCGTGACCCATCGGCGCGACCCCCAGACCCTGCTGGCCCCAGACACCCTGCGCGAGCTGCACCCGCTCGGCAAGTCGCCGCTGATCCAGGATCGCAGTCGCAGTGAGCGTGTGCTGGCCGAGTCGGGGGCGATCCTCGACTACCTGGTCGAGCATCACGACCCCGAGGGTCGGCTGGTGCCGCCCGGCGGCAGCGAAGCCTTCGAGCGCTACCGCTTCTGGATGCACCACGCCGAGGGCTCGGCGATGCCCCCGCTGGTGATGCGGCTAGTGTTCTCGCGGCTCGGCCAGCCGCCGGTGCCGGCTCTGGCGCGGCCGCTGGGCAGGCTGTTTGCGCGCGGGGTCGAGCAGCAGTACCTGGGACCGGAGATCCGCCGCCTGGTGGCGTTCTGGGAGGATGAGCTGGCCCGCGGGCCCTGGTTCGCCGGCGAGGCGTTCAGTGTCGCCGATATCCAGATGAGCTTCCCGGTGCTGGCCCTGGCCAGCCGGGGCGGCCTGGAGGGCTACCTGAACCTGCAGGCCTTCCTCGCGGCGTGCCGCGAGCGCGAGGCCTATCAACGCACGGTGGCGCGTATCGGCGAGTTCGGCCTCCACGCCACCTGATGCCATCCGATTCGATGGTTCTAATACTTTCGTCGCGAAAGTGGTGATTAGCCAGCGAAGCGCATGGACGCGAAGGTAACAAGGTTAGACCATTGTCTGCAGGGTCCCGTACCGAGGCCTTGCATCCTGTTCAACCCACACCCACCTGCTAGGAGTGTGCCATGAGTGCCATTCTCGTCCTGGTCCTGGGTCTTGCCGCGATGGCGGCCGGGTACTTCCTGTACTCGAAGTTCATCGCCGAGAAGATCTACCGACTGGACCCCGACTTCAAGACGCCCGCCCACGAGTTCGAAGATGGCGTCGACTTCGTGCCCACCAACCGCTATGTGCTGTGGGGCCACCACTTCACCTCCGTGGCCGGCGCCGCCCCCATCGTGGGGCCCGCCATCGCGGTGATCTGGGGCTGGGTACCTGCCTTCCTGTGGGTGGTGCTGGGCACCGTGTTCTTCGCCGGGGTGCATGATTCCGGTGCCATCTGGGCCAGCGTGCGCAACAAGGCCAAGTCGGTCGGTGCCCTGACCGGCGATGTGGTCGGCAAGCGAGCGCGCAGCATCTTCATGATCGTCATCTTCCTGGTGCTGCTGATGGTCAACGCGGTGTTCGCCGTGGTGATCGCCGGCCTGATGATGAACTTCTCAAGCGCCGTGGTCCCGGTGTGGGGCGCCATCCTGGTGGCCCTGGTGATCGGCCAGATGATCTATCGCCGCAAGATGAGCCTGCCGATGGTCTCCATCGTCGGCGTCGTCGCGCTCTATGCGCTGATCGGCATTGGTCCCTCGGTGCCCCTGCAGATGCCGGCGGAAGTCGCAGGTGTCTCGGGTAACGCCATCTGGATCCTGCTGCTGTTTGGCTATGCCGCCATCGCCTCGCTGCTGCCGGTGTGGGTGCTGTTGCAACCGCGTGACTACATCAACGGCCTGCAGCTGTTTGTCGGCCTGATCGTGCTCTACGGTGCCATCCTGCTGCTCAACCCGAGCATGATCGCCCCGGCCTTCAACGACAACGTGCCGGCCGGCACGCCATCGCTGCTGCCGCTGCTGTTCGTGACCATCGCCTGCGGTGCGATTTCCGGCTTCCATGGCCTGGTCTCCTCCGGCACCACCTCCAAGCAGCTCAACAAGGAAACCGACGCCCGCTTCGTCGGCTACTTCGGTGCCGTGGGTGAGGGCATGCTGGCGCTGGCCGCCATCCTCGCCGCGACCGCCGGCTTCGCCAGCCTCGCCGACTGGGAGGCGATGTACACCGCCTTCGGTCAGGGTGGCGTCAACGCCTTCGTCGAGGGTGGCGCCTTCATCATCCACAACGGCCTGGGCCTGCCCGAAGCCACCGCGGCGACCCTGCTCACCGTGATGGCGGCGCTGTTCGCCGGCACCACTATGGATACCGGCCTGCGCCTGCAGCGCTACATCTTCCAGGAGTGGGGCGAGATCTATAATCAGCAGTGGATGAAGAAGCCCGCGGTGGCCACCCTGCTGGCGGTGGGCAGCTGCCTGCTGCTGGCCTTCGGTGCCGGCGGTGCGGATGGTTCCGGTGGCCTGATCATCTGGCCGCTGTTCGGTACCACCAACCAGCTGCTGGCCGGCCTGACCCTGCTGGTGGTCACGGTGATGCTGGTGCGCCTGGGTCGCCCGATGTGGTACACCCTGGCCCCGCTGGCCTTCCTGCTGGTGATGACCATCGCCGCGTTGCTGATCCAGCTGCGCACCTTCTTCGACCAGGGCAACTACTTCCTGCTGGGCCTGGATATCGTGGTACTGGTGGCCGCGATCCTGGTGGCGCTGGAGTGTGTCTCTGCGCTCAAGCGGCTGCGCAACGAGGCGCCTGCCAAGCAGGAGTGAACGCAAGGAGAGAAGGATGAGCGACGACCGACACGAGGGTCGTGAGGCTCGTCTCGAACGGATTCGGGCCTGGCTTAGCCAGGCCCGTTTCTTCGCGGAGGAGGTCTACTCCTCCCCCTATCGGGGCGCGATAGCCCGTGCCCGGCGAGACGAGGACGACCTCTTCATGCTGCTGGTGTTCTCCGAGATGATGGGAGTTCCCAATCCGGCGGCCTACTACACCCTGGAGCTGCAGCCCCTGCTGCTGGAGCGTTTCCATGACTGGCACCGCCGCATGGGCATGGAGCGTTCGCCGCTGGATCATTTCAAGTGTTGCTGAACAGAATCAGCAGCAGGCTTCGACCGAGGAGCGCCGGGGATATCTCGTAGGGGAGGTCCTTCGCCATGGATGGCGTCGGTAGCGCCCAGGGAGGGGTTCACAGCGCCTCCCCGAAGAGATGTCACCGGTATAGCTCCGAGGGCCTGAATCGCTCTGTATTGGCGGCCCTTAGTTGATAGCCACTGGAGTCATATGAAACAGTTACTGGAAAAGCGCCTGCTCTGGGTGGGCGGCAAGGGCGGGGTCGGCAAGACCACCGTGGCCGCGGCCCTGGCGGTGCTCGCCGCCCGACGCGGTAAGCGCGTGCTGGTGGTCTCCACCGACCCGGCCCACAGCCTCGGCGATGTGTTCGACCGCGAGCTGGCCGACACGCCCCGGCGGTTGCTGCCCAACCTCGATGCCATGGAGATCGACCCCGATGCCGAGGTGGAGGCCCACCTGGCCCGGGTCACCTCTCAGATGCGGCGCTACGCGGCGCCGGAGATGATGGCCGAGCTGGAGCGCCAGATGCGCCTGACCCGGCTGTCGCCGGGGACCCAGGAGGCGGCGTTGCTCGAGCGGCTGGCGCGGATCATCACCGATGACGAGGCCGACTGGGACCTGATCATCTTCGATACCGCGCCCACCGGCCATACCTTGCGGCTGCTGACCCTGCCCGAAGCCATGGCGGCCTGGACCGATGGCCTGCTGGCGCATAACCGCAAGTCCGAGGAGCTGGGCAAGGTGCTCTCACACCTGACGCCCAAGCGCGGCCGCGACGTGGCGAGCCCCTTCGATGATCCGAAGGAGAACGAGCTGGCCGACCTGGACGACAAGACCCGCGATGTGGCGAAGACCCTGATCGATCGCCGGCGCCTCTTCCACCAGGCGCGGCGACGCATCGAGAACGCCGAGGAGAGCGGCTTCCTCTTCGTGCTGACGCCGGAACGGCTGCCGATCCTCGAGACCGCCCGGGCCGTGGCGACCCTGGAGGAGGCCCATGTCCCGGTAGCCGGAACCCTGGTCAACCGGGTCATTCCGCCGGAGGCCGATGGCGACTTCCTCAACGCTCGCCGCGAACAGGAGGCCACCTACCTGGCACGTATCGACGAGGAGCTGGGTCACCTGCCGCGCCCGCGGCTACCCTGGCTGCCCACCGACGTGCAGGGCATCGAGATCCTCGAGCAGTTGGCGGAACGCCTCGAGGCCGAGGGCTTCTAGCGGGTCGGCAGCTGGGTCTTGAGCCAGCTGACCCCGCGACCCAGCCACTCGTGCAGGGCGCGGGTGCTCTGGTTGAGGTGGTAGGCGCGCGGGATCCAGGCATGCAGGCCCGGCGGCGGGGCGCTGGCAAACTCGGTGGGTGCCGCGACCACCTCCAGGCCCGCCCCCTCGAACTCCGCGCTCGCCCGGGGCAGGTGCCAGGCCTGGGAGACCAGCGCGACGCGCTCGATCCCCGCCGCCTCCAGCATGGCGGCGCTGAAGCGCGCATTCTCCGCGGTGTTGCGGCTCTCGCCCTCCAGCCAGCGTACCGGCACCCCGAACACCTCACGCAGTGCCGCGGCCATCAGGCTGGCCTCGGCGCTGTGTTCGTCATGGACGCGACCGCCGCTGACCAGGATCGGCCAGTCGCTGCCACGCTGCAGCCAGGCGCCATAGGCCAGGCGTCGCCAGGTGGGATTGCTGGGGGCGTCGCCCCAGCCGAACTCGGGGCTCTGGTAGTCGCGGCCGCCGCCGAGGATGACGATGGCCCCCTCGCCACGCAGGGCCGCTGGGCCAGAGAGCGGCGGCGGTTCCAGCCCCTGGCGCAGGGCGTGGCTCGCTATCGGGGTGGCGAGCACCAGCAGGCTGGCCAGCCCCAGGGCGATCAGCAGTCCGCCTGTCAGCCGTCGGGCGCCGGCAGCGAGGCCGGCGAGGATCAGCAGGGCGTTGATGACCGGCGGCAGCAGGAGGTATTTCAGCGCTTCCATGTAGTGAACTCGTCGGGGCCTGCCGCCAGTCAATCAGGCTATAAGGGTCGATGCCAGCCTTCAGTCGTCAACGGCTGCCCGGCTACAGCTCGGTCTTCTCCTTGAACTCGCAGAGATCCTCGATCACGCAGCTGCCGCAGCGGGGCTTGCGTGCCACGCAGGTGTAGCGGCCATGCAGGATCAGCCAGTGGTGGGCATCCTGGCGAAACTCCTTCGGCACATGGCGCAGCAGCTTCTTCTCCACCTCGACCACATCCTTGCCGCGGGCGATGCCGGTGCGGTTGGAGACCCGGAAGATATGGGTGTCCACGGCGATGGTGGGCTGGCCGAAGGCGGTGTTGAGGATCACATTGGCGGTCTTGCGCCCCACGCCAGGCAGTGCCTCGAGGGCGGCCCGGGTCTCGGGCACCTGGCCGCCATGCTTCTCCACCAGCAGGTGGCAGGTCTTCATCAGGTTCTCGGCCTTGGTGTTGTAGAGGCCGATGGTCTTGATGTGTTCCTTGAGCCCCTCGAGGCCGAGCTCGATGATCGCCTGGGGGGTGTTGGCGACGGGGAAGAGCCGGGCCGTGGCCTTGTTGACACCCACATCGGTGGCCTGGGCGGAGAGCAGCACCGCGGCGAGCAGCTCGAAGGGTGTCTCCCAGTTGAGCTCGGTGGTGGGCTCGGGGTTGTGTTCGCGCAGCCGCGCGAAGATCTCGTAGCGTTTCTGGGCGTTCATTTCAGTCCCTGGCAGGAGCGAGGGGCGCCGGGGACAGGCCGAAGAGGAGGTCCTACGCCAGGGATGGCGTCGGTAGCGTACAGGGATGTATTCACAGCGCCTCCTCGCAGGCCTGTCGCCGGATCAGCCCCAAGCGGTGAAGTCGGGAAAGTGTCATCGGATCATTCGGACGTGCCTGCTTGCTCCAGCGCGCCTCTGGCCTCGGCGAGCAGCCGCTCGGCCTCGGGGAGCTGGGCGCGGGCGGTGGCTTCTGCCTCGGCGTCACCGTGACGCCGGGCGCTCTCCAGCTGCTGCTGCACACGCTTGACGGCCTGTTCGGCGGCCTTGAGGGCCATCTGACGCTGGCGCTTCACGACCACGTTCCCGGGAGTGGCAGCAGCTCCTGTGCTGTCGGCGCGCCGGCGTTGCTGCATCAAACGCTTCTGGCGCTCCAGGCGCTTGTCGCGGGCCTCCCGTGCCAGACGCGCCTGGCGGGCACGGTGGCGGCGGCGCCCCAGCTCGGCACGCTGCGCCAGGTAGGCGTCGCGCTCGGCGTCGGTCTCGGCGGCCTGCCAGGCGGGATGGGGCACCAGGTCGATGCAGTCCACCGGGCAGGGCGCCACGCACAGCTCGCAGCCGGTGCACTCATCAACGATCACCGTATGCATGCGCTTGGCCGCGCCGAGGATGGCGTCCACCGGGCAGGCCTGGATGCACTTGGTGCAGCCGATGCACTCCGCCTCGCGGATCACCGCGGCCAGCGGCAGCTGGGCGGGCTCCGCAAGGGGCTGCACGGGCTGGCCGGTCAGCTCGGCCAGCCGGGCGAGGGTGAGCTCGCCACCGGGCGGGCAGCGGTTGATGGGCTCGCCGTCGGCGATCGCCTCGGCATACGGCAGGCAGCCATCGAAGCCGCACTTGCCGCACTGGGTCTGGGGCAGCAGGGTATCGATGGCCTCGATCAGGTCACGGCGACTCACGGTGGCTCAGGTCACCCGCTGGCCGGGCTCGGCGCCGGTGTCCGGCGAGAGCAGGTAGATACCCTCGTCGTTGGCCGAGGCCAGCACCATGCCTTCGGAGACACCGAAGCGCATCTTGCGCGGCGCCAGGTTGGCGACCATCACGGTGAGTCGGCCCTCCAGCGCCTCGGGGGCGTAGGCGGCGCGGATGCCGGAGAAGACCGTACGGCTCTCGCCGCCCAGGTCCAGGGTCAGCTTGAGCAGCTTGTCAGCGCCCTCGACGTATTCCGCCTTGGCGATGCGGGCGATGCGCAGATCCACCTTGATGAAGTCGTCGAAGGAGACCACTGGGGCGATCGGCTCGTCGGCTAGGGGCCCCTTGGGGGTCTCCTTGAGTTTCTGTTCTTCCACCAGGTCCTCCTTGGACGCCTCGATCATGGCGTCGATCTTCTCCCGCTCCACGCGGGTCATCAGCGGCTTGAACTTGGCGATCTCGTGGTTCAGCAGCATCTCGTGGCGGCTATGCCAGTCCAGCGACTCGAGCTTGAGGAAGTCGCGGGCGCCCTCGGCCATGGCCGGCACCACCGGAGCCAGATAGACCATCAGCTGGCGGAACAGGTTGATGCCCACCGAGCAGATATCCAGCACCTCCTGCTCGCGCCCCTCCTGCTTGGCCAGCACCCAGGGCTCGGCCTCGGCGATATAGGTGTTGGCCTCGTCGGCCAGCTCCATCACCAGGCGCATGGCGCGGCCGAACTCGCGAATCTCGAACTGCTCGGCGATCTCGTCGCCGGCACTGATGAAGCGGGCCACCAGCTCCGGTTCGGCGCAGTGAGCCGAGAGCTTGCCGCCACCCAGCTTCTTGACGAAGCCGGCACAGCGGCTGGCGATGTTGACCACCTTGCCGACCAGGTCGCTGTTGACCCGGGCGGCGAAGTCCTCGAGGTTGAGGTCCAGGTCGTCGACCCGGGAGGTGAGCTTGGCGGCGAAGTAGTAGCGCAGGTACTCCGGGTTCAGGTGGTCCGCGTAGGTGGCGGCCTTGATGAAGGTGCCCCGGGACTTGGACATCTTGGCGCCGTTGACGGTGACGAAGCCGTGGCAGTTGACCGCCGTGGGGGTACGGAAGTCGGCGCCATGCAGCATCGCCGGCCAGAATAGGGCGTGGAAGTAGACGATGTCCTTGCCGATGAAGTGGTAGACCTCGGCGTCGCTGTCCTTATTCCAGTAGCTGTCGAAGTCGATGCCTTCGCGATCGCAGAGGTTCCTGAAGCTGGCCAGGTAGCCGATCGGTGCGTCGAGCCAGACGTAGAAGTACTTGCCCGGGGCGTCGGGGATCTCGAAGCCGAAGTAGGGGGCGTCGCGGGAGATGTCCCACTCGTTGAAGCCGGCCTCGAACCATTCCATCAGCTTGTTGCGGATCTGCGGCTGGACGTGGCCGTCGTTGATCCAGCGGTGCATGAAGTCGGCGAAATCGGGCAGCTTGAAGAAGTAGTGGGTGGAGCCGCGGACCTCTGGGGTGGCGCCGGAGATTGCCGACACCGGGTCGATCAGGTCGGCCGGGGTATAGGTGGCGCCGCACGCCTCGCAGTTGTCGCCATACTGGTCGTCGGCCTTGCACTTGGGGCAGGTGCCCTTGATGAAGCGGTCGGCCAGGAACAGTCCCTTCACCGGATCGTACATCTGCTCGATGTCACGGGTGGCGATATGCCCCTTGTCGCGCAGGCGGGTGTAGATCAGTTCGCTGAAGTAGCGGTTCTCTTCCGAGTGGGTCGAGTGATAGTTGTCGAAGGCCACGCCGAAGGTGGCGAAGTCCGCCTGGTGCTCGCGGCTGACGCGGTCGATCAGCGCCTCGGAGGTGATGCCCTCCTGTTCGGCGCGCAGCATGATGGCGGTGCCATGGGCGTCATCGGCGCATACGTAGTGGCACTGTTGGCCGCGGCTCTTCTGGAAACGCACCCAGATGTCGGTCTGGATGTACTCGAGCAGGTGGCCGAGGTGGATGGCGCCGTTGGCGTAGGGCAGGGCGCTGGTGACCAGGATCTTGCGCGTGGCGTTCGTCGACATATCGGCTCTTGAATCCCAGGAAAATCAGACGCTCGATTGTAGCCGGGATGGCGCCTGACTGCACCCGGAAGGCTGGGTCAGGCAGTGCTATCGAAGATAGCTTGTAGCTTGGGGCTGATCTGGCGACAAGCCTTCGAGGAGGCGCTGTGAACCCCTCCCTGGGCGCTACCGACGCCATCCCTGGCGTAGGACCTCCTCTCCGGCTTGTCCCCAGCGCCCGTGGTTACTGTAACTACGATTGTCCTGTTCCTTCAGGAGGCGTCGTTGGGCTGGCGGGTGTCGTCGGCCATCAGCGGTTCGGATGGCGAGCCGGGGCGGCAGCGGTTCTGTTCTCCCGGGATGAGGTAGGGGGTGAGCAGGGGGGCCATGCCCTTGAGTACCTGTACCGGCAGTGCCGAGGTGAAAGAAAAGTTTGCGGCGTCGCTGCCGGGGACATAGGCAGTGAGGGTGCCGAAGTGGTTGTCGCCCAGGTGGAAGACGAAGGTGGCGGTGCGGCTGCGCGCCTCGGAGTGGATCACCTGGCCCGAGGCGGTGACGGTCTGGAAGCGGTTGTCGCCGGTGCCGGTCTTGCCGCCCGCGGCGAGCGGAGTGCCGTCCTCCAGGGCAAAGCTACCCTGCAGGCGCCGCGCGGTGCCGCCCTCGACTACCTGTCCCAGGGCGCGGCGCAGGGTGGCGGCCACCTCCGGCGCCATGACCCGCTGTGCGCGGGAGGCGTCGGCCACGAAGCGGGTCTCGTAGGGGGTATCGGCGGCGAAGTGCAGCGAGTCGATTCGCCGGGTGGGCAGGCGTATGCCGTCGTTGAGGATGATGCCGACCAGCTCGGCCAGGGCGGCGGGGCGGTCGCCGGAGCTGCCCAGCGCCGTGGCCAGCGAGGGCACCAGGTGGGCGAAGGGGTAGCCCAGCCGCTCCCAGCGGCGCTGGATCTCGGTGAAGGCTTCCGTCTCGAGCATGGTGCGGATGCGGGAATCCCGGGCCCCGCGGTGGCGGGTTCGGAACAGCCAGCCGTAGACCTCCTGGCGCGCTTCGCGGCTGGCCCGCTCGGCATCCGCGTAGTCGGCGTCGGGGCGATCGATGAGAAAGCCCACCAGCCACAGCTCCAGCGGGTGTACCCCGGCGATATAGCCCTGGTCGGAGAGGCTGAGGGTGCTGGGGTCGCTGCGCTCGTGCAGAGCGGTAAGGTCGAGGTCGAGCCGCCGCCGGTCGTCCAGGCGCTCGGCGAGGAAGGCGGTCAAGGCGATGGAGTCACCTTCGGGGTAGAGGTAGCGGAAAACCGCGGCCAGGCGGCGGGCATCGGGCTTGAGGCCGCCGAGCAGGGCCTCCTGGCGTGCGCTGGTGTCGAGGTGGCGGTATTTGCGCCAGAAGCGCTGCAGGAAGACGCGCCCCTCGCGGTCGGCGAAGCTCGCCAGGTAGTCGAGGCGGCGCGGATCATCATCGTCCTCCAGCAGGCGCCGGCGATCCGCTTCCTGATGAATGGTGAATTGCACCAGGTCGCGCATCAGGCGCACGAAGGGGAGGTTCAGCGACTCGCGCAGCGCCTCCTCCAGGGTCGGTCGGCGGCGGTCGTCCCGGCGGCTGAAGTTGCTGAAGGTGTGGCGTCCGCCGCCGGTGAAGAAGGCCTCGTGGGGGCTGGCGGAGTAGCGGCGTTGCATGGCGGTTTCGAGCAGCTCGGCCAGGCTGATCTCCGGTCTAGCGACCAGGCTGTCGATCAAGAAGCGGCGGATGGCATCCTGGCGATCCACCGGCAGGGCGCGCAGGGTCTCGGCCGGCTGGCCGGCATGCTGGGCATGGAGCTCGGCGACGATCTCCAGGTAGCTGGCCAGCACGCGCAGCTTGGCGGTGGAGCCGAGCTCGAGCTTGCTGCCCTGGTTGAGGTCGAAGGGCTGGTCGTCGTTGTCGGTCTGCACGCGGACATCGAAGCCCGCCTCGCCGCGCTCCAGCAGGGTGAAGCTGTAGCGCACGGCGGCGGCGCTGTCGGCATCCAGCAGGCGTTCGCCGACCAGCCCCTGGGCGGCGGCGAACTCGGGGTCGGCGAGCCTGTGGAGGTGCTCGGTGACGGCCGCCTGCAACTCGGCATCGAGAGTGGTGGTGGCCGAGAGGTCGAGGCGGTCCAGTTCCTGCAGCGAGACGCCCAGCAGCCCCGCCAGGCGGGTGCGGGCGACCTGCAGCGTCTTGCCGGCCTCGACACGCGGGCGAATGGGGTCCAGGGCGAAGTCGCGGAACTCAAGTCGCTGGGCCCGGGCGACATCCCGAAGCGCAGGGGAGATCACGCCATGCTCGGCCAGCAGCCCGAGGTAGCTGTCGGTCATTGCCTCGAGGGACTCTCGCCCGGCATTGAGATAACCGCTGGGGCGCCGCTGGGCGATCATCAGCGCCAGGGTGCGACGCAGGGCCTGGCCGTGGGCCGCGGTGGGCGGCGCGGCGGCGGGCGCCTGGTGCAGCAGGCGGTTGGTGGCGGCGAAGTCGGCACCGAACCACGCCCAGAGGGCATCGCCCAGGCCGTGCACCTCACCGCTGCTGGGCACGGCGGCGAGTGGCACCGTATTGAGGTAGTCCAGGGCGATATCGCGGCGCGTGCTGAGGGTCTCGGGGCCGTTGCGGTAGCTGCGCACGCTGGCCGAGACCATCTGGCGGAGCTTCTCGGTGGGCGAGTGGGTCAGGCCTCCGGGGGAGTGGCGGTACTTCTCGATCTGGGTGGCCAGGGTGCTGCCGCCGGCGGACTGGCCGGGCAAGTCCAGCGCCTGGCCCACCTGGGAGAGGGCCGCGCGAGCGAAGCGTGGCCAGTCCACCGCGGGGTTGGCGTGGGGGCTCTCGCTGTCCAGCAGGCCGCGGTTCTCGATGAACAGCAGCATCGCCAGTGCCACGGGCGGGATGGACTCGAAGTCGGGATAGTGACGCTCTGGATGGCGAAAGTGGTAGAGCGGCTCGCCGCTGCAGGTAGCGAGGTCGAGCCCGGCCCGGGTCTTCTCGCGATAGGGCGGGAACAAGCCGCGCTGGGTATAGCGCATCAGCGCCGGTGAGAAGCGCGCCTGCTGCTCGATGGCGAAGTCACTCTGCAGCAGCCGGCGCTGGAAATCGGCCAGGCGGGTGTAGCCGAGGCGTGCGTCGAAGGGGCCGTGTGCCGGTGGTTGCCAGCGCTCGCTGGGCCCGGGGGCCAGCGCATAGGTGAGCTGGCCGGCATAGCGTGAGAGTTCGCGGGCCTGCCACTCCGAGGAGCGCACCTCGGCCACCACCAGGCCCGCCACGGCGGTACCGACCAGGGCGAGGACGAGCAGCAGCCAGGGCCATAGCCGGCGCCGCCGGACCTCGCGAGGCTCGGGCAGGCGTGGCGGCCGCGGCCAGCCGTCGTCGAGCAGTATCTCGCCATTTCCGGCGTCTCTGGATGGGGCCTGACGCCTGCGCCTGACCATCGTCTCGCTCCCGGAGTGCCCCTTCGTGTAACGAAAGGTATCTTTCCCTCCAGCGTAGACGCTCCCCCGCCAGGTGAAGCGGCAAATTCAACGCGCCGAGGACGCGAGGTAGACCCCGAAATGGGTGAGGCCGCGATCATGCAGATGCAGGGCCTGCATGCGACTCATCACCCCCTGGTCGCAGTAGAGGAAGTAGTGGCGGTCATCCGGCAGTTGCGGGGCGCGCTGCTGGAGCTCATAGAAGGGAATCTCCAGACGCCGTCCCGTTGGCAGGGTGAGCGGGGCCGCCTCTCGCTCCCCCTCGGGGCGGATATCGATGACGCTGACGTCCTCGCCCTCCCGGGCCTCGAGAACCTCGTCTTTGGTCTGGGCAGCAGCTGCGGCGCCAGGGGACTCGGCGAGACGGTCGATGCGGGTGATCTCGGCGGCGTCGACGGCGGCATCGAGCACCGCGAAGTCGAAGCCGGCCTCGGCCGCGGCGATCTGGTCACGGCGAGCACGGGTGTGGGGGCGGCGCGAGATCACCCCGCAGTACTCCGGCATGCTCTCGGCGAAGCGTGCGGTGTCGATCTCTCGGGCCTGGGTGATGATGGTCTGCTTGTCATCGGTCAACAGCGGGCGCAGCAGCGGCAGCTCGCTGGCATCGTCGATCAGCGCCAGATTGGTCAGGGTCTGGCTGGAGACCTGAGCGATGGCGTCGCCGGTGACCAGCGCCGGCACCCGGTGGCGGCGCGCGATGCGCGAGGCGGCGCGCACCATCATGCGCTTGAGCACCACGCCCATCATGCCGTCGGGCACCCGGCGCAGGATCTCGCCGACCACCGGCTCGAAGGGGACCGAGATGAAGTTGACCCGGTGCGATGCGCTGTAGCGCTGCCAGAGGTGGTGGGTCACCTCGCGTACGCCGCGCTCATGCTCGGGGCCGCCGAGGTTGAAGAACAGGAAGTGGGTCTTGATGCCGCGGCGGATCATCCGCCAGGCGGCCACCGGCGAATCGTAGCCGCCGGAGATCAGTGCCATGGCCTGTCCCTGCAGACCGAGGGGGTAGCCGCCGAGGCCCGGCAGGCGGCGGTCGATCAGGCGCAGCCGTTGATCCACGACCTCCACCGTCACCTTCACCTCGGGGTGCGTCAGATCGACGCGGGCATCGGGGGCGGCGGCCAGCAGTGCCGCGCCGAGATGGCGCTCCAGATCCTCCGAGGAGAAGTCGTGGCGGCCTCGCCGCTTGGCCGAAACGCGAAATCGCCGCCCGGTGACATGGGCCTGCCAGCGCGGCACGACCTGGGCGGTGATCTCGTCCAGATCGCTGAAATCGACCTCGCGCACCTCCTGTACTTCCTGAACGCCGGGCATCCGCGTAAGGCGGGCCTCCACCTCGTCGACCAGCGCCGCGCCGGCACTTACTGGCAGCGAGACCCGCAGCAGGTCCCAGCCATCGCGTACTGCGATGCGTCGATCCAGCGGCTTCAGGGTATTACGCACGTTGGCGGCGAGGCAGCGGGTCATGTGTCGGCGCACGGAGCGCGACTTGATGGTGATCTCGGGAAACAGCTTGAGCAGGTAGTACATGGTGGCGAGGGCTGTACAGCTCCAGTAAAAACAAGGTTTTACCATTCTACCATAGCCGCAGTGCCCGGACACGACGACGCCCGGACGGCGCCGGGCGTCGTGGGTGCCGCTGTCGAGCGGGGAGGGCTCAGTAGAGCGCCTGCTCCTCGCCAACCACCTCGCGCAGCAGCTCGAGGAACAGCTTGTCTGCCTCGGAGTGCTCGGCGGGCTCCTCCGGGATATGCACGCTGGTGGTGTCTGAGATCTCGTTGGCGATTCGCGCCATGACCGCCTCGGAATGGCCCTCCGGCAGGTGGCGGCGAGCGATCTCCAGCGACTGCTCGAGAATCTTGGGGTCCTGCAGCAGCTTCTTGATGAAGCCCCGCAACTCATTGATAACGCGCGTCTTCTGGATTTCCGATGAGGACATGGCGTGCTCCTTGTGATGACCGACCGTGTCGATGGCCGAGACGATAGCACGTTTGCCCGCGCGGGGAGAGGCCCCGCGGTACCTGTAAGCTTTGTCCTACATCAGAAAAGCACAATCTCCTAAAGGAGTCTGTGCAATTGTGCTGGACAATGCTACGCCCCGCGTTACACTAAATTACAAATGCGTCATGGCATTGAATCGACTGAACACTAAATTAAAAGCACCTCATTAGCAGGAGGCGTCTGATCCCGTCATTCGGGCTGAGCCGGAGGCAGGTGCCTCCAGGCGGGTGGGCGTGAGTGACGTCATCAAGCTTTAGCAGAATCTTCAGACGATAGCGGGATCTTCAGACACGGTAATAAGGAAGCGCCAGTCGCGTACGGGGTGCGGCGACTGAGGCCCGATAATAAGCAAGCTCGTGTTCTGCGGGGGCTCACATCCCCTCCAGGACGTTCATCGCAAGGGAATCGTCATGAATCGCACACTCGCAACACCCTCCTCTCGTCGTCTAGCCGGTGCCGCTACCCTGGGTGCCGCCCTGACCCTGATGCCCATTGCCGCGGCGGTGGCCCAGAGCTTGCCGCCGGGGCTCGCCGCGCCGGGCTCGGCGGACCTGACCGGCGTGGTACGTCAGGCGCTGACCACCAACCCCGAGGTGCATGCCGCCTGGAACGGGCTGCGCGCCGCCGATAACGACGTGGATGTCGCCTTCGGCAACTACCTGCCCAGCGTCGACGTGAATGCCGGCATCGGGCGCGAGTATCGTGAGGGAGATACCGGCACCTTGGCTCAGCCGCACAGCGGCAGCTATGAGACCCGCTTGGCCGAGATCACCCTGACCCAGATGATCTACGACGGCTTCGCCACCGCCAGCGAGGTGGAGCGCCTCGACCGCGCCAAACTGGTGCGCTACTACGAGTTGGTCGGGGCCAGCGAGAATGTCGCCCTGGAGGCGACCCGTGCCTACCTGGATGTGAGCCGCTACCGCGAGCTGGTGAGCCTGGCCCAGGAGAACTACGCCGACCACCTGCGGGTGTTCGGCCAGATCGAGGAGCGCGTGCAGTCGGGTGCCGGTCGCGGGGTGGACCTCGAGCAGATCAGTGGCCGCCTGGCCCTGGCCGAGTCCAACTTGATGACCGAGGCCTCCAACCTGCATGACGTCACGGCACGCTTCCAGCGCATCGTCGGTGAGCTGCCCGCCGCCCAGCTAGCGCCGGCGCCGGAACTCGATGACCGCCTGCCGCCCAACGTGGCCGCAGCGCTGGACATGGCCTTCCAGGGTAACCCCGAGTTCCATGCCGCCATCGAGAATATCGAGGCGAGCCGTGCCGCGCGCGAGGGCACCAAGGCCGCCTTCCATCCGCGCCTCGACCTGCGCGGGCGTGCCGGCACCTACCGTAATGACTCCGGCTACGAGGGGCTGGGGGATCGCGAGCGCCAGAGCATCGAGCTTGTGGCGAGCATGAACCTCTACCGTGGCGGCAGCGACCTGGCCTCGTTCCGCGCGGCGAGTGACCGCGTCGAACAGTCGATCAACCTGCGCGAGAAGGCCTGCATCGACGTTCGCCAGACCACCCAGATCGCCTACAACGATACCCAGCGCCTACGTGAGCAGCTCCAGTACCTGAACCAGCACCGGCTCTCCATCGACCGCGTGCGCGGCGCCTACCAGCAGCAGTTCGATATCGGCCAGCGCACCCTGCTCGACGTGCTGGACAGCGAGAACGAGTACTTCGAGGCCAGCCGAGCCTTCGCCAACGCCCAGTACGATGTGGCCCTGGCCGATGCCCGCACCCTGGCGGCCATGGGGCAGCTGATGAAGACCTTGGGCGTGGTGCGCGACGACATGCCGACCCTGGCCGAGATGGGCAGCGACGGCGTGGCACTGGACCCCGAGACCATCTGCCCGGCGGATGGCCCCATGGGCTTCACCCTGGCGGACTTCACCGGCGGCACCGAGCCCACCCGGGCGCCGGATATCACCCTCTCCGCGGACGCCCTGTTCCAGATCAACAGCGCCGTGCTCTCCGCCGAGGCGCGCCGCGAGCTCGCGGACCTGGCCGAGCAGGTCCGTGGCCGCACCGACCTCGAGCAGATCTTCATCGCCGGCCATGCCGATACCACCGGCAACGATGCCATCAACGACCCGCTCTCCCAGCGGCGCGCCGATAGCGTGGCCAGCTACCTGGCCTCCCAGGGCGTGGATCGCAACCTGCTCCATACGCGTGGCTACGGCTCCCGCCAGCCGGTGGCCACCAATGCCACCGTGGAGGGGCGGCGCCAGAACCGTCGTGTCGAGGTGACCCTGGAGAGGGTCGGCGAGAACCTCGACATGACCGACTTCCGTCCGGCGGCCATCGACGCCCTGGCATCACGCTCGGCCACAAGCACCCCGCGGTTCGAGGCGCCGACGGCGACCGACTATGCCCCCGTGGCCGGCGGCCTCTATGCCGAGATCGATGCGCTGGTAGCGATTGAGCCGGCGAGCTACGCTCAACTGGCCCCGGAGGTCGCGTCTCGCGGCTGAGAGCCCTGCGGACCTATGCCGGGGGAGATGGACTCTTCCCCGGTGCCACCCTGGCCCCATCGACCCAGTGCCGGTGGGGCCATTCGATGAAAAGAGGTGTGTGTGACGCAGAGAGAGCCGCTTGAGTCATCGGAAGGTTCATCGCGTTCCGCGGTTCAGGATGAACTGCTGGAATGCCTGCAGACGGTGGCCACCTGTCACGACAGGTCGACCACCGCCGAATCGCTGACCGCCGGGCTACCCCTGGAGCAGGGCCGGCTCACACCCGGGGTTTTCCCCCGCGCCGCCAGCCGTGCCGGCCTCTCGGCACGCCTGGTCAAGAGCCGCCTGGTGCAGCTCAACCCGGCGCTCTTCCCGGTCGTGCTGCTGCTCGAACCGGGACGAGCCTGCGTGCTGCTGGGGCTTGACCTCAAGGCGCGCCAGGCCAGGGTCATCTTTCCCGAACTGGGCGACGCCGCGAGCGACGTGGCGCTGGATGGCCTGGAGGCCAGCTATAGCGGCCAGGCCATCTACGTGCGCCCACGCTTCCACTTCGATGCCCGCGGCCCCGAGGTGAACCGACAGCATTCCCGGCACTGGTTCTGGGGCGTGATCCGCGAGAACCGCAAGCTCTACCGCGATGTCATCGCCGGCTCGGTGATGATCAACCTGTTCGCCGTGGCCATGCCGCTGTTCGTGCTCAACGTCTACGACCGGGTGGTGCCCAACCACGCCACCGAGACGCTGTGGGTGCTGGCGGTGGGTATCTTCGTGGTGCTCTGCTTCGACCTGGTGCTGCGCCTGATGCGCAACGCCTTCGTCGACCTGGCGGCGAGCCGGGCCGACGTCAAGCTGTCATCGTCGATCATGGCACGGGTGCTGGGGCTGCGCATGGAGGCGAGACCCGCCTCCACCGGCTCCTTCGCCGCCACCCTGCAGTCCTTCGAGTCGGTTCGCGCCTTCATCGGCTCGGCCACGGTGGTGGCGTTGGTGGACCTGCCCTTCGTGCTGATGTTCGCCGCCATCATCGCCCTGATCGGCCCGCCGTTGGTCATTCCGGTGCTGGTGGGTATCGCCTTCGTCTTGCTCTACGCCATGGCCGCCCAGGGCAAGCTGCACGAGCTCTCCGAGACTACCTGGCGGGTCAGCGCCCAGCGTAACGCCACCCTGGTGGAGTCGGTCTCCCAGCTGGAGACCGTCAAGACGCTGCGCGCCGAGAGCCGCATACAGAACACCTGGGAGAAAGCCTCTGCTTACCTCTCCCGTACTGCCGCTCAACTGCGCCTGGTCAGCTCCTCGGTCTCCAGTGTGGCGCTGTGGGCCCAGCACAGCGTGGCGGTGTGCGTGATCATCATCGGTGTCTACCAGATCATCGAGGGCAATCTCACCCAGGGCGGCCTGATTGCCGCCTACCTGCTCTCCTCCCGGGCCATGGCACCGGTCAGCCAGGCCGCGGCGCTGCTGGCCCAGTACCATCAGTCCTCCACCGCGCTGCAGTCGCTCAATGGCGTGATGGAGCGTCCGGTGGAACGCCCCGAGGGCAAGGCCTTCGTCAGCCGCCCGGTGATCCGCGGCGAGATCCGCTTCGACAAGGTCTCGCTGCGCTATCCGGAGCAGGAGAACGAGGCGTTGCGTGATGTCTCGCTGACCATCCAGGCCGGCGAGAAGGTGGCGCTGCTGGGGCGTATCGGCTGCGGCAAGACCACGCTGAACAAGCTGGTGCTGGGTCTCTATGAACCTACCGCCGGGGCGGTGATGATCGATGGCGTGGACCTGCGCCAGTTCGACCCCATCCAGCTGCGCCGCCAGATCGGTTACGTGCCTCAGGACGTCAGCCTCTTCTATGGCACCCTGCGCGAGAACATCGTTGCCGGGGGCGGCAGCGAGGGGGTGGATGACGAGGCGCTGCTGCGGGCGATCAAGCTCAGTGGCCTGGAGAGCCTGGTCAACGGCCACCCCCAGGGGGTCGATCTGCCGGTAGGGGAGCGCGGCCAGGCGCTCTCCGGCGGCCAACGCCAGTCGGTGGCGGTGGCCCGGGCGCTGGTCAATGATCCACAGATCCTGTTGCTTGACGAGCCGACGAGCTCCATGGACCACACCAGCGAAGAGGCCTTCAAGACCCACCTCAAGAGTTATGCGCAGTCCAAGACCATGATCGTCGTGACCCACCGCACCTCGCTGCTCTCGCTGGTGGATCGCATCATCGTCATCGACGCCGGCCGTATCATGGCCGATGGCCCTCGTGACAAGGTGGTCGAGGCGCTGCGCAAGGGACAGATCGGGAGGGCGCGCTGATGGCCAGGAAGCAGGATCCTACCGCCGAACAGCGCGGCTTCGAGGCGATCGGGCGTTTCTCCGAAGTGGGCGGCAGGCCGTTTCGCCCCTTCATGGATCGCCTGTTTGCCAAGCGCGTCACCGCGGCGCACCTCAACCGTGACTGGGCCAGCGATGCCGACTGGGCCCGCTTGCAGCAAGATCCGATTCGGGCCCGCGGGTTCCTCTATGTGCTGCTGTTGGCCATCGTCGCGCTGCTGGTGTGGGCCTACTTCGCGCCCATCGACGAGGTGACCCGCGGGGCCGGCCGGGTGATTCCCACAAGCCAGCTGCAGCGCGTCCAGACCTACGACGGTGGCGTGGTGCAGGAGATCCTGGTGCGCGAGGGGGAGCGAGTGGAGCAGGGGGAGGTGCTGATGCGCATCGACCCGACACGCTACCTGGCTAACTTCCGCGAGAACCGCTCCCAGATCCAGTCGCTGCAGGCCCGGGCCGAGCGGCTGCGGGCGCTGGTCACCGATACTCCCTTCGCGCCTTCCGAGGAGCTGCGCGCTCAGGCGCCGGATATCGTCGCCCAGGAGCGCGAGGCCTACGAGAGCGCCCGCGAGGAGCTGCGCGAGCAGGAAAATGTGCTGGGCGACCGTATCCGCCAGCGCGAGGAGGAGCTCCGTGAGGCGCGGGCGCGGCGCGATACTGCCCAGCGCGAGGCCAACATGGCCAGCCAGGAGCTCAACCTGACCCGTCCGCTGCTCCAGTCCGGGGCGGTCTCCGAGGTAGAGGTGCTCAGGCTGCGTCGCGAGGTGTCTCGCGCCACCGGCGAGCGCGACCAGGCGGCAGCTTCGGTGTCACGCCTGCAGGCCGCCGTGGAAGAGGCCGAAACCCAGCTTCGCGAGCTGGGGGCCGAGCGCCGCAACGACTGGCGCAACGACCTGAGCCAGACCATCGGCGACCTCAGCGCCCTGGAGGAGTCCGGCACCGGGCTGCAGGATCGCGTACGCCTGGCCGAGATTCGCTCGCCGGTCGACGGCGTGGTGCAGCGGCTCAACATCAATACCCTGGGCGGTGTGGCCCAGCCCGGCCAGGAGGTGGTCGAGATCGTGCCTTCGGATGACCAGCTGGTGGTGGAGGCGCGCATCGCCCCCCAGGACATCGCCTTCCTGCGCCCCGGGCAGCCCGCCACCATCAAGCTCACCGCCTACGACTTCGCCATCTATGGCGGCCTCGAGGCCGAGCTGGAACGCATCAGCGCCGACACCATCACCGACGACAACGACAACACCTTCTATCTGGTGCGCGTGCGTTCGACCGAGGATGCCAATGCCAATCCCGAGATGGAGGTGATCCCCGGCATGACCGCCCAGGTCGATATCATGACCGGCAAGCGCACCGTGATGCAGTTCATGCTCAAGCCCGTGCTGCGGGCGTGGAGCAATTCCATGGGAGAACGATAGATGGCGACCTACTTCGTCAGTCAGGGGCGCGACGAGATACCGCGCTGGCGCGAGGCCTTCAGTGATGCACGCCTGATTCGCACCGATGACATCAAGGCCAGGCTGGTGCGTGGCGACTGTGTGTGGGTGATGGTGGACAGCGAGAGTTGGCCGGAGCAGGTCGCCGAACTCCACCGACGCGGGGCCCAGGTGGGCGTGATGACCTACTCGCCGAGCGCCGCCGAGGCGTTCCAGGCGCTGGAGAGTGGAGCACGTGGCTATGTGCACGCGTTGTCGCCGCCTGAGCTGCTGCGCCAGGCGCGGCTGGTGATCATGAACCAGGGGATCTGGGTGCCGCCGGAGCTGATGGCGCGGGTCGTGGGCGGCGCCTTCCAGGCGTTGGGCGGTGCCGGGCGGATGCGCAGCGATGCCCTGGCAGGGCTGACCGAACGCGAGCGTGCCGTGGCCCTGGCGGTGGTGGAGGGCTACAGCAACAAGGAGGTCGCCCGCCGCCTCGATATCACCGAGCGCACCGTCAAGGCGCATCTGGGGTCGGTGTTCCGCAAGCTGGGTGTGCGCGACCGCATGCAGCTGGTGCTGCGGTTGTCGCCTACCCGCGAAGTGGTAGCGGATTCCAGCCAGTGAACAGTACGCTTACATAGGTGTTCACCCTCTCGCTTGTCTCCTGTCGGTTGACCCGATTTTGTGATGTAGATCAACTCCCGTCTCTTACTGTACTTCGGTCCAATATCCCGCCCCATGGTTATTGCCTAGCTTCAATGTATTGACCGGGCGTGCGTCGGCACGCCTGTTATCGCCAGAACACCCTGTAGGAGTCATACCATGACCATCGCCACCGTTACCGCCATTACCGGTCAGGCCTGGGCGCGCGACGCCGACGGCAACCTCCGCGAGCTCAGCATCGGTGACACCCTGCAGGAGGGCGAGGTTCTCGTCACCGCGGATGGCGCCCGGGTCGAGCTCGACTTCGGCGACAACCTCGATCCCACTGTCATCCAGGGGGGACAGGAAGTGGCGATGACCCCGGACCTCGGCGGTGAGGAAGCGGTGGCCGAAGATGAAGCAAGCGCCCTGGATGAGGATCTCGAGGCGCTGCTCACCGCCATCGACGAAGGCGAGGGCGACCTGCTCGCCGAGCTGGATCCCACGGCCGCGGGTGCCGGGCCCGGTGGCGGCGCGGAAGGTGGCCACAGCTTCGTGATGCTGGCACGCATCACCGAGCCGCTCACTCCGCTCAGCTACGAGTATGGCCTCGGTCAGTTCGACCAGGTCGAGTTCCCGGAAGATACCTTCCTGGATCAGGCCGAAGAGGATTCCATCCCGACCGTCACCACGCTGGATCTCGATGGTGATGGCGATACCGTGTGGGAGTCTGCTCTCGAGCAGGGCAGCGGCGGCGGTGTAGCTACCACTTCCGGTGCCTTCCAGATCGATACCGGCAGCGACGAGCTGGCCCTGATCGAGGTTCAGGATGCCGCTGGCAACTGGGTGGCGATCTCCGCTGGCGGTACCGAGGTGCAGGGCACCTACGGCGTGCTGAGTGTGAACCCGGATGGCAGCTGGACCTACACCCTGACCGAACCCCTGGATCATCCGCTGGCCGGCGAGACCGGTACCAGCGACCAGGTGCCCGGCGAGGCCTTTGCCGTGCGTGTCACCGATGACGACGGCGACGTCTCCGACCCGGCGACGCTCGCTATTACCATCACCGATGATGGGCCGGAGGCTGTCGCCGACGCCGTGGGCGAGATCGCCGAAGACAGCAGCGTCGACATCGATGTGTTCGCCAACGACACCGCCGGTGCCGACGGCGTCGACCTGACCACGGGCGTTGCCGTGGCTACCCCGCCCACCAAGGGCAGCGTGGCCTACAACAACGATGGCACCTTCACCTACACCGCCAATCCGGGTGCCGAAGGTGACGACAGCTTCACCTACACCCTCACCGATGCCGATGGTGACACCAGCACTGCCACGGTGACGCTGAGCATCGCCGAGGACTCCACGCCCACGGTCACCACCCCGGATCTCAACGAGGACGGCGACACCGTGTGGGAGTCTGCGCTGGCCGACGGCAGTGGCCAGGGCGGGGCGGCGATCACCACCACTGTGACCGGCACCTTCCAGATCACCACCGGCGCCGACACCCTCGACCAGATCGAGGTGCAGGACGCCGCGGGCACCTGGGTCGTGATTGCCGCGGACGGCACCGAGATCAGTGGTGACTACGGCACCCTGACCGTCGACACCGACGGCAGCTGGAGCTACACGCTCAGCGACAACACCCTGGATCACGACACCGCCGACGCCATTCTGGGTGCCGACCAGGTACAGGACCTGTTTGATGTGCGGGTCACCGACAGCGACGGTGACGTCTCCGACCCGGCGACGCTGACCATCGACGTCAACGACGACGGTCCCAGCGTCACCATCGACGCCGTGGGCAGCAGCGTCAGCCTCGACGAGACTGCTGCCGGCGAAGCCTTCGCGGATGGCCCGATCACGGTCACCAGTGCGGCCGCTATCGTCGACACCACGGTCCTGTTCGGCGCCGATGGTGCCGCGGCCAGCAACGCCACCGTCTACGGCCTCGAGCTGAGTGGTGATGGCACCACCGCGCTGGCGACTGCCCAGGGCGACTACTCGATCAGTCTGGTCGAGACCAACGCCACTACCATCACCGGTCAGTACCTGGACGGTGACAATGTCACCCAGACCGCCTTCACGGTGGTGATCAACGCCAACGGCACGCTGACGGTGACCCAGAATGTCGCGCTTGAGCACCTCACCGACGGCAGTACTCCGGCCGACTACAACGACACCCTCGACCTGGCCGGCCTGATCACCGCCACGGTGGCAGTGACCGATGCCGATGGTGACAGCGACAGCGACAGTGTCGAGATCGGCGGGGCGGTGACCTTCTACGACGACGGTCCCAGCGTCAGCATCGACGCCGTGGGCAGCAGCGTCAGCCTCGACGAGACCGCTGCCGGCGAAGCCTTCGCGGATGGCCCGATCACGGCCACCAGTGCGGCCGCCATCGTCGACACCACGGTGCTGTTCGGTGCCGATGGTGCCGCGGCCGCCAACGCCACCGTCTACGGCCTGGAGCTGAGTGGTGCAGGCACCACCGCACTGGCCACCGCCCAGGGCGACTACCCGATCAGCCTGGTCGAGACCAACGCCACCACCATCACCGGCCAGTACGTGGACGGTGCCGGTGTCACCCAGACCGCCTTCACGGTGGTGATCAACGCCAGTGGCACCCTGACGGTGACCCAGAATGTTGCGCTTGAGCACCTCACCGACGGCAGCACTGCGGCCGACTACAACGACACCCTCGACCTGGCCGGCCTGATCACTGCCACGGTGGCAGTGACCGATGCCGACGGTGACACCGACAGCGACAGTGCAGAGGTCGGTGGAGCGGTGAGATTCTTTGACGACGGTCCCGACGCCAGCGCCGCGGAAGGTGCTAGTGCCAGCGTCACGCTGGACGAGACCGATGCCGGCGAAGCCTTCGCCAACGGCTCGATCGACGCCACCATCACCGCGACGGATGTGGCAGCGCTGTTTGGCACGCCGCTCTACGGCGCCGACGGTGCCGGCACGGTGAGCTACAGCCTGACGGCCACCGCCACGGCCACCGGTCTCTACCTGGCCGGTGCCGACACCACGGATTCGGCCAACGAGATCGTGTTGGTGGCCGACACCGACGCCGACGGCAACGTCATCGGTTACACCGGCTACGTGGGCGGTGACGACAGCACGCCAGCG
>NZ_WUTT01000010.1 GCF_009902005.1 Halomonas alimentaria
GCGTTGAGCAGAAGGAGCTGAAAAGTGCTGATTCTCAAATTAACGGTCGTGCCGCTGTTCATCGCCGCCGTAACGCTTGCCGGCCGCCGGTGGGGGGCGGGTGTTGCTGGGTTGCTCGGGGGCTTTCCCATCGTGGCAGGGCCCATAGTCGTATTCGTGGCTCTGGAACACGGGGCCGACTTTGGCGCCGTTGCCGCAATTGCGGCAATCTCTGCTATCGCTGGATTGCTGGTTTTTGGCGTTGCCTACTGCTGGGCAAGTACTAAGTGGTCTTGGCCGGTGGCATCAGGCTGTGGTGTTGCTGCATGGATTGTAGTGGCTTTTGGCTTGGCGGCGCTTCCTGGGGCCCCGGAGGTCGCTCTGGCAGTGGCCGTCGCGTCTCTTCTTCTAGCGCCAAAGGTGCTTCCAAACACCACGCCCCTGGTAGGGCGAAGCCCAGCCTCTAATGATCTGCCCTATCGTATGGCCACGGGAGCGCTTCTGACGCTCGGTGTAACCGCTGCCGCAGCATCGCTCGGGGAAGTTTGGAGCGGGCTTTTGGCCGTATTCCCGATCATTGGTCTCGTGTTGGCTGTCTTTACGCATCGGGCGGATGGGGCGTATCAAGTTGCTCATATGTATCGCGGAATGGTGCGCGGCCTTTACTCTTTCGGCGCCTTCTTCCTCGTGCTGGCCCTCCTTTGGCCCCGAGTCGAGTTTTGGAGTGCGCTTGCTCTCGCGGTAGGGGCGGGTGTCTGTGTTCAGGCGGTAGTGCAGTGGCTT
>NZ_WUTT01000011.1 GCF_009902005.1 Halomonas alimentaria
GTAAAGTACGCATCCGCTGCCGGCGACGGGCACACGTTGCAGGCGGTGGAGGTGGCAGAAGTGATTGTTCTGCATGGGATTTTTTGAATCGCTTCGAAACATTCCGATTGACAATCACGGCACGTTCGGTAGAATGTGCGCCACTGGATTCGCAGCCATCTCGGCAGGAAGAGATGGGCGGTCAGCGGGAGCACGGTCGGGATGCAGCGCATCGCCAACCACCGCTTGACACGCTGACGCGAATCGGTAGAATACGCCTTCCTCGCAGGGCGCTGGCGACACGGAGTTCGCTCCGGCCGGCAGCAAGCGAGACGC
>NZ_WUTT01000012.1 GCF_009902005.1 Halomonas alimentaria
GCTTCGCCGGCATCGGTCTCGTCCAGCGTGACGCTGGCACTAGCACCTTCCGCGGCGCTGGCGTCGGGACCGTCGTCCTTGAAGGTGATGCTCAGCGCGGATCCGCTGGTCGCGCTGTCGCTGTCACCATCGGCGTCGGTCACGGTCTGCACCACCTGGATGCCGGCGGCATCCAGGGTCTGGGCGTCGTCGTAATCCGCCGGGGTGCTGCCGTCGGTGTCATGCTCCAGGGCCTGGTATTGGGTGACGGTAATCTCGCCGTCGCCGGCAATGGCGATGTCGAAGACCGCTGGCGTGCTGTCGTCACCGCCCACGTAGCCGGTGTAACCGATGACGTTGCCGTCGGCGTCGGTGTCGGCCACCAGTTGGATCTCGTTGGTCGCCACATCGGTGTCAGCACCGGCCAGATACAGTCCGGTGGCCG
>NZ_WUTT01000013.1 GCF_009902005.1 Halomonas alimentaria
TACCCGGTGCGGAAGATCCAGGCCACCAGGGCGATGGCCGCCCCCAGGAACAGCAGGATCATGGCCAGGCTGACCAGCGGGCTGACGTCGCTGATGCCGTAGAAGCTCCAGCGGAAGCCGCTGACCAGATAGACGACGGGATTGGCCAGGGTCACCGCCTGCCAGAAGGGCGGCAGCATATCGATGGAGTAGAAGGTGCCGCCGAGGAAGGT
>NZ_WUTT01000014.1 GCF_009902005.1 Halomonas alimentaria
ATGACGCAGGTCTTGCCTTCGTTCATCTGCATGTCCACCGCCTTCTTCAGCGCCGGCCCCACGTCTTCCAGACGGTCCACGGTGATCCCTTCGGCACCCATCGCCCGACCGATCTCGGCGAAGCTCTGGTTGTCCAGCTCGCCCGCCACGAAGCGACGGTTGTAGAACTCGACCTGGTTCTTCTTCTCGGCGCCCCACTGGCGGTTGTGGAACACCACCGCGGTCACCGGAATCTCATGACGCACCGCGGTCATGATCTCCATCAGGCTCATGCCCCAGGCACCATCACCGGCGTAGGCGATCGCCGGACGCTCCGGTGCGGCCACCTTGGCCCCCATGATGGTCGGCAGTGCATAGCCGCAGTTGCCGAAGCTCATCGGGGCGAAGAAGCTGCGCGGCTTCTCGAAGCGCAGGTAGCTATGCGCCACGGCGTTGATGTTGCCGATGTCGGTGGAGACCATGACGTCTTCCGGCATCGCCTTCTCCAGCTC
>NZ_WUTT01000015.1 GCF_009902005.1 Halomonas alimentaria
TGGTGCCCGCCTCGGGGGTGACGATCACCACCGGGCTGTGCGCCCAGTAGGCCGCCGCGATGCCGGTCACGCAGTTGGAGATGCCGGGACCGTTCTGACCGATCACCGTGCCGTGGCGACCCGAGACCCGGGCATAGCCATCGGCCATATGAGCGGCGCCCTGCTCGTGCACCACCGGCACCAGGCGGATGCCGGCCGGGGCGAAGATGTCCATGGCGTCCATGAACGCCGACCCCATGATGCCGAACATGTCGGTGACGCCGTTGGCGACCAGGGTCTCCACGAAGGCCTCCGAGGGCGTCATCTTCTGCTTGCCTTCCACGACCTGACGGGTATCTGTGGTGTTGTCTGTGCTCATG
>NZ_WUTT01000016.1 GCF_009902005.1 Halomonas alimentaria
CGAAGGCCTCCGAGGGCGTCATCTTCTGCTTGCCTTCCACGACCTGACGGGTATCTGTGGTGTTGTCTGTGCTCATGAGAGTCCTCCGAGGCGACACTGACGAAATGCGCTATGTGGCTTGCTTTATTATGGAATAAATCATTCCGATTTACGGAATGAGCTGTCACTCTAGTTCGCCAAAACCTGAACGTCAACACGATATTTCATAAAACGGTACGATTTGATTCTTTTTGAGAAACTGATCTATTATCGGCCTATCGCTCGACGTGGCACGCCCGCAGCACGACAACTGCTCATAGCACAACAGTCGCCCATTCACGCGCCAAGCCCGGCAACACGGCCGCAGGGCTCAAGGTCAACGGCCCGCGACGGCCGAGGAGACAGTGATGACAGATCTGATCAATGCCAAACCCGACGTCATGCGCTCGGTACGCGAACTCTTCGGTATCGACAGCGACCTCGAGGTTCCCGCCTTCAGCGAGCGTGACGAGTACGTGCCGGAGGTCGACGAGGCCTACCGCTTCAACCCTGATGTGACGCTTGCGATCCTGGCCGGCTTCACTCGCAACCGCCGGGTGATGGTCCAGGGGCTGCACGGCACCGGCAAGTCCACGCATATCGAACAGGTCGCCGCCCGCCTCAACTGGCCCTGCCTGCGGGTCAACCTCGACGGCCATATCAGCCGTCTCGACCTGGTCGGCAAGGACGCGATCGTGGTGCGCGACGGCGTGCAGGTCACCGAGTTTCAGGAGGGCATCGTGCCCTGGTCGCTGCAGCGCCCGGTGGCCCTGATCTTCGACGAGTACGACGCCGGTCGTCCGGACGTGATGTTCGTCATCCAGCGCATCCTCGAACGCGACGGCAACTTCACCCTGCTCGATCAGAACCGGGTCATCCACCCCCACCCCCACTTCCGGCTGTTCGCCACCGCCAATACCGTAGGCCTGGGCAACCTCTCCGGGCTCTACCAGGGCACCCAGGTGCTCAACCACGCCCAGATCGATCGCTGGAACATCGTCGCCAAGCTCGACTACCTGCCTCGCGAGGAGGAGGTGGCGATCGTGCTGAGCCGAGTGCCCAGCAAGGACTACGAGAAAGGACGCGAGTTGATTTCTGCCATGGTGGCGGTCGCCAATCTGACCCGCCAGGGCTTCGCGGCTGGCGACCTCTCCACCCTGATGTCACCGCGCACGGTGATCACCTGGGCCGAGAACTGCGAGATCTTCCGCAATCCCGCCCTGGCCTTCCGGCTCTCGTTCCTCAACAAGTGTGACGAGGCCGAGCGGCCCATCGTTGCCGAGTACTACCAGCGCTGTTTCGGCGAGGAACTCGACGAATCCTGGATGCAGGAGGCCCAGCCGTCATGACTGCAAGCGCCCAGCAGCAGGCGCGCCGGCAGCAACGGATCGAGGAGCTCTGCGCGGCCAGTCTGCGTGCCATCACCGGCCATGCCGACCTTCACTATCGCGGGCAGCGCCTCTATCAGGGCGAGAGGCGCCTCCCCACTCATGCGCCGCACCTGCGCATCGACCCGGCCCAGGACGACTTCGCCGACTGCCGGGCCGTCGCCGATGGCATGGCAATGCGCCTGCTGCATTCGGACATGGCCCTGCATCGACAGCGCTGCCCCGATGACCCGATCGAGCGGTTGGTGTTCGAGCTTCTCGAGCAGCTGAGGGTGGAAACCCGGGTCCCTGACGATATGCCCGGCATGGCCGACAATCTGCTGCAGCGCTTCGAGCGCTGGTCGCGGGACTTCTACCGCTCCGGCCTCACCGAAGGCAGCATCGGCCTTCTGCTCTACACCGTGGCCCAGATGTGCTGGTCACGGTTGCATGCCCGGCCGGTACTCGAGGAGACCGAGGACTATATCGAAGGCACTCGCGCCTCCCTGGTGGGGGAGCTCGGTACGGCGCTGCACGGCCTGCGCCGCCAACGTCACGACCAGGACGCCTATGCCGAGCATGCCCTGGCAATCGCTGCCATCGTCGGTGAGCGTGTGCGCGCCGAGCGAGCCCAGGCTCAGGCCGAAGATGACGACGAGGCCGCCGATCACGAAGAGGCCGCCACCGGCGCCTTTGCGCTGTTGCTCGACTTCGAGGACAGCGACGGCGACGACGCTGGCATCGCCGCGGCGGCAACCGGGCGCAGCAAGGTCTTCGAGGACTCCGCCTCGACCTATCGCGTCTTCACTACCCGCTTCGACCGCGAGGTCAACGCCGGCAGCCTGGTACGCCGCGCCCTGCTCCGCGAGTATCGCGAGCGTCTCGATCAGGCCACGGTCGAACAGGGTATCAATCTCCCTCGCCTGGCGCGTCGACTCGGCAGCATGCTGTGGGAGCCTCGCCAGGATGGCTGGGCCTTCGGCGAGGAGGAGGGCCGTATCGATGGACGCCGCCTGTCACAGCTGGTCAGCTCGCCTACCGAGCGTCGGCTGTTCTATCGCGAACAGCTCAAGCTGGGAACCGACTGCGCCGTCAGCCTGCTGATCGACTGCTCCGGCTCCATGAAGCATCACATCGTCCCGGTGACGATGATGGCCGAGAGCCTGATCCGCGCGCTGGAGATGATCGGCGCCGGCACCGAGCTGCTCGGCTTCACCACCGGGGCCTGGAATGGCGGTCGCGCCTACAAGGAGTGGATGCGCAGTGGACGCCCCCGTGAGCCGGGCCGTCTCAATGAGGTCTGCCACCTGGTGTTCAAGGACGCCGAACGTAGCTGGCGTCGCGCTCGCACCGACATTGCCGCCCTGCTCAAGGCCGACCTGTTCCGCGAGGGCATCGACGGTGAAGCGGTGGACTGGGCCTGTGAACGCCTGCTCGCCCGGCCGGAGAACCGACGCATCCTGATCGTGATCTCCGACGGCTGCCCGGCGGATAGCGCCACCAACCTGACCAACGACACCTACTACCTGGATAATCACCTCAAGGAGGTGGTCGCCCGGCGCACGCGTGAAGGCCAGGTCGAGGTGCTGGGCCTGGGCGTGGGACTGGACCTGAGCCCCTTCTACCGCCGCTGCCTGGCCACCGACATGTCCGAAGCGCTCGATACCCACCTGTTCGACGAGATCGTCGAACTGATCGGCGGCCGCCACCGCCGCTGAGTGAGGAGATACCAATATGGCCAAGACACGCCTGGTGCACCAGTTCGGCATGGGCACCTCGATCCGCAGCCGCAACTACACGGAAGCGGCGGCGCGGGCGATCCGCGACGCCCTGTGGCACAACTCCCTCAATCTTGCCGATGCCTTCGACTTCCCCAGAGAGGCGATGCTGATCGACGTCGAGATCGGCGTGCAGCGGCCCGAGGCCGTGGACAGGGACGCCCTGCTGGGCGTCTTCCCCTACGGCCAGCCGAGCATCACGGTGGTCAAGGGCGGCCTCGACATCGACAAGCCCGACGGCAGCGGCACCAGCGTGATCGCCAATGCCGCCGTCATCGTCTCCTTCGATATGGAGCCGCGTCATGACTGAGAAACGCATCATTCTCGAGATGGGTACCGGCAACGACCTCTACGGCGAGGACTACACCAAGGCCGCCTGCCGTGCCGTGCAGGACGCCCTGCACCACTCCTCCATCGTGCTGTTCAAGTCACTCGGCATCGACCACCGGGAGATGCGCGTTCAGGTGACCATCGGTGTTCAGCAGCCCGAGCGGGTCGATATCGAGACGCTGCGCGCCGAACTGCCCCGCGGCCGCCCCGAGGTCCAGGTGGTTCACGGAGGTCTCGATGTCCACGACCCCGACAACGCCACCACCCACGTCATCGCCACCGCCGCCATCGCCGCCTTCCTGCCGCTGGAGCCGGGTGCCTGGAAGCTGAGTGACGCCCAAGGGTAAGTGAGGCCCAAGGATAGTCGTACTATCACGCAAGATGGCAAGGGAGTTTCGGCGAGCTGATGCGCCCAGCCCCCCGGCACTACTCGGCGGGGCTGGGCCGCGAATGACCGACGCAACGCTCTTACAGCACTTCCGAGGCGATCAGCCCACCCCCGATCAGCATCAGCGTAACGAAGGCGACACGGCGCATCGCCAGCGCCGAGAGCGGCGGTGGGCAGCGGCGGCCAAGATAGGTCGCCAGGGCCACCACCGGAATGGCCCAGGCGGAAAGAATCAAAATCTCGGCATCCAGCTGCCCACGCACACCGATAAACAGGGTCCGCATGCCGGAGGTGGCGGCGAACAGAAGAATCAGCATGTTGCGAATCGCCATCAGCGACATCGGCTGGCGGTAGCACTGATAGATGACCGGTGGTCCGGCGATGCCGAACAGCCCCCCGAACAGCCCCGAGAACATGCCACTGATAAAGAAGCTGCCCCGCGAGGAGAGCGTTTCGCGGGGTCGCGGCCTGAGCACCAGGCTCAGCCCGCCGTAACACACCACCAGACCAAGGGCGATGCGCAACACACTGGCCGCGCTGTGACTGAGGTAGTCAAGCAGCAGCACACCGACAATGATCGACGGAATGATGCCGGCGATGGTGGCGGCCGTGGCTCGCAGGTCGAGGAGTTTCAACTTGCCTGGCAGCGCCACGGCGCTATTGGCCAGGGTCATCAGGCTGACCACGGCTGCCACCGAGGCCACCGAGGTGATGGAGAGCCCGCTGGTGGCGCCCATCACGATCATTCCCAGGCCGAAGCCGGTCACCGTCTGAAAGTAGCCGGCGACCGCGGCAATGGCCACGAAGGGCAGCAGGACGTCGATGCTCATGGCAATCTCAGGCGTCGTCGGCGGCGGCCATGTCCCGCGCCTCCGCAGCCTGTGCCTGCACGGTGGTCACGGCGATCACGTGGTAGATATCATCGACACTGCAGCCTCGCGAGAGATCGTTGGCCGGCTTGGCCAAGCCCTGAAGGAGCGGGCCGATGGCCTCGGCGCCACCGATTCGCTCGGCCAGCTTGTAGCCAATATTGCCGGCTTGCAGATCGGGAAAGATCAACACGTTGGCATTGCCCTTGACCTTCGAGTCGGGAAGCTTGCGCTCGGCGATATCGGCGACGATGGCCGCGTCGAGCTGCACATCCTCGTCGATGGCAAGCCCAGGGCGCTCGGCCTTGACCCGCCGCGCCGCCTGCACCACCTTCTCCACATTGCCGTGCTGGGCGCTGCCGCTGGTCGAGAACGACAGCATGGCCACCCTCGCCTCCTCGCCCAGCAGTGCCTCGGCGCTGTCGGCCGCCGTCATGGCGATCTGCGACAACTGCTCACCATCGGGGTCGATGACCAGGCCACAGTCGGAGAAGATCATGCCACCCTTGAGGTTGTGGAACGGCTTGCAAAGCATCATCAGAAAGAAGCTCGACACCAGCTTGCTGCCCGGTGCCAGCCCCAGCAACTGGATGGCGCTTCTCACCACGTCGGCGGTGGTATTGACCGCCCCCGCAACGCAGCCATCGGCATGCCCCTCACGGACGAGCAGATTGGCGAAGCATAACGGCTCGCCGACCACGGCGTCGGCTTGTTCACGCGTCATGCCCTTCTTCTCGCGAAGTGCATGTAGCGCCTCGGCCAGGCCCTCACGCAAGGGAGAGTCCGCAGGATCGATGATCTCGATCGCTGCCAGGTCGAGCCCTAGCTGCTCGGCCTGACGCTCGATCCCCGCCTGCTCTCCCACCAGGATAACCTTGGCGATGCCGCTTTCTGCCGCCTTGATGGCGGCGTGCAACACTCGCTCATCCTCACCCTCACACAGCACGATACGCCGAGGGGCCTGGCGAGCCTGCTCTAGAATTCGATTCAGTGCCTTCACGTCATATACCTCCTTCACTCGGGCACAACCGGACGCCCGGGAGAAAAAACCCCCGACAATGCCGGGGGAAAACCACTACCACTGAGTGTTTCTAGGTCAGACGTAGTCCTGATACTTCTCGAGCATGCGCACCGGCTTCTTCAGGGCGTCTCGGCGGAAGGGGTCGCCCAGCTCGCGGGTGCACATGACCTCAATGACGCAGGTCTTGCCTTCGTTCATCTGCATGTCCACCGCCTTCTTCAGCGCCGGCCCCACGTCTTCCAGACGGTC
>NZ_WUTT01000017.1 GCF_009902005.1 Halomonas alimentaria
TGGGCCAGCGCCTTGGCGATCAGCACCCGGCGCTTCATGCCCCCGGAGAGGGTGATCATGCGGTTATTACGCTTCTCCCACAGCGACAGCGAGCGCAGTACCTTCTCGATATGCGCCGGATCGGGTAGCTTGCCGAACAGTCCGCGGCTGAAGCTCACTGTGTCCCACACCTTGATGAAGGCGTCGTTGGTCAGCTCCTGGGGC
>NZ_WUTT01000002.1 GCF_009902005.1 Halomonas alimentaria
ATGATCTTGGCGTCCTTCGGCCAGTAGTCCATGCCGTGCTGCGGCAGGGTACCGAACGGCCCCAGACGCGTGCCCAGCGCCACGACCACGTCGGCCTGGCTGATCAGCTTCATGCCGGCCTTGGAGCCCTGGTAGCCCAGCGGGCCGCACCACAGCGGGTGGCTGGCCGGGAAGGAGTCGTTGTGCTGGTAGCTGTTGACCACCGGCGCACCCAGCCGCTCGGCCAGCGCCTGACAGGCCTCGACGCCGTCGGCCATCACCACCCCGCCACCGGAGACGATCACCGGGAACTTGGCATTGGCCAGCAGCTCGGCGGCCTCGTTGAGGGTCTTGGTGCCGCCCGGGCCGCGATCGAGACGCGCCGGCTTGGGAATCTCGCACTCGATCTCGCCGTAGAAGTAGTCACGCGGAATGTTGAGCTGGGTCGGCCCCATCTCGGACATCGCCCGGTCGAAACAGCGCCCGGTGTATTCGGCCATCCGTGCCGGATGGGTCACGTGGCCCTGATACTTGGTGAACTCCTGGAACATCGGCAGCTGGTGACACTCCTGGAAGCCGCCCAGGCCGATGCCGGTGGTGCCCGCCTCGGGGGTGACGATCACCACCGGGCTGTGCGCCCAGTAGGCCGCCGCGATGCCGGTCACGCAGTTG
>NZ_WUTT01000003.1 GCF_009902005.1 Halomonas alimentaria
CGCAGCACCTGGCGCGGATGCAGGTACTCGCCGCCGGAGAACGGGGTCTCGTCCTTGGCCTCGTCGATGGCGTCGAGGCTGAACGGGTCCTTCTCGTGGGTCCACTCGTCCAGCTCGCGCTCCCAGGCCGCCTTCTCGCTGGCGATCTGCTCGGCGCGCTCGCCCTTGCTGGCGTCGCAGACCAGCTCACGGCCGGCCAGGCGCTCGGTGATCGCCTCGGCGGCTTCCTTGGCGTCGCCGCAGATGCCCACCGCGATCTTCTTCACCAGCCCCAGCATCTTGTGGTCGGCGTCGATCTGGATGATCTTGGCGTCCTTCGGCCAGTAGTCCATGCCGTGCTGCGGCAGGGTACCGAACGGCCCCAGACGCGTGCCCAG
>NZ_WUTT01000004.1 GCF_009902005.1 Halomonas alimentaria
TAGCGGGATCGAACCGCTGACCTCCTGCGTGCAAGGCAGGCGCTCTCCCAGCTGAGCTAAGGCCCCACTGATACCCGCACTCTGGGTAATTTTATTCAGACCAAGGCATTTTGTGGCGACGCCTAGCCTGCTAGGCGAATCACGAAATAACGCAGGACTGGATAAAATTTGGTGGGTCTGGGCAGATTTGAACAAACCCCGCGACCTCACCCTTCTCTTTATGAACCCCAGGGGGTGCGCT
>NZ_WUTT01000005.1 GCF_009902005.1 Halomonas alimentaria
ACGTTGTCATAGCCATCGACCAGCACCCGCCCACGGCTGGGGTTGACCAGTCCGCAGATCACGCTGATCAAGGTGGTTTTGCCCGCACCGTTGGGACCGAGCAGGGCGAAGATCTCGCCACGGCGGATCTCCAGGTCGATGTCCTTGAGGGCCTCGAAGCCCCCCGAGAAGGTCTTGCCCAGCCCCTCGACGCGAATGACCGTACGGTCCCGGGCCTCACTCAAGGGTGATATCCCTGTCGAAGGTCAGTGCCAGGTCGATGCCATCCACCTCCACGGTGACACGCGCCGGCAGGTGCTCGTCGCCCTTCAGCTTCCCCTCGTCGATCGCCTGTTGAACGGCCTTCTCGATCTCCTGCTGGGTATTCACGCCGACATTCTTAAGCAGCGTGCGGATGCTGTGCTGAAACGCGTCCTGATTCATGGGGAGGCTCCTTACGTAAGAGAGGTAGCGTTCCTATCCTACCGTTACCGGCCGTTGCTGTCGTGGGGGGACGTGCCGTAAAGAGACTGTATATACAGATCCTGCACTGCCTCCATCTTCATTCTCAAAAGGGGGATAGGGTGCTCCCTTATCCTGAGGTAGGCATCTGACGCATCAAACCCATACCCGATAATTGGGCTGATGCGGGGGAAGTCGTTCGATTTTCTTGCCGGAAACTCGGGCAGTGACTACCGTTTAATTAAAGAGGTATCTGGGGTTTTTCGATTTCTGCTTAATAATATTTTTCTATTTTAATGGGATTGTCAATAGGATGCGGCTTTCTGCCAAGATAGGGTTGAGTAAGTCGTATCCTTTTTGTGCTTGACTATTTTTTAAATAGTTGAGTGTTCGATGCGGTAAGGAAGGATTGTTGAGATAATCATTATCGATTAGGAATGGTTCGAGGATGGGAAAATGAATAAAAATATAGTGCTTGGCATATGTGCGATAACCCTGTCGTTTCAGGTATGGGCCCAAGATTGGAGCAAGATGTCATCTGCAAGAGACGATAATATATATTATCAGACAAGGAGTGGTGATAAGTCGCTTATGTTGGGGTGTTTATCAGGTGAGGATAACCTTTCCTTTACGCTTATTGGAGGAGACACACCCCTGCATCAAAGTCTGCATCATAATCCTTCGCTTATCGTCTGGATTACCTTGCCGGACGGCCGTACAGGCCGTTATGCCATCGACACTGAGTATATGGGTGGGATGGACAATGCTCTAATCGGAAGGCTCCTGTTAGGCGAGGAAGGTAAACAGTTCTTCGCTCAAGGTGCGGAAATGGAGATTAGTTCGCCCCAGGCAGGGGTTTTCTTTCGCACAGGAATGATAGGTTCGGCACGGGCAATGCAAGATTTTCGCACAACCTGTCGATTATAGCAGCCTGTCAAGCTGACGCTAGATAGAAAATAAAGTGGGGTGAAAACCATGTCCGCTAAAGCATCAATAAAAAATTTCATTTGTATAGTTTTTTTAGTTGGTTTTTCTTTTCCTGTCTATGCTCAGGAAAATCTGTTGCGAGGGGTGATTGAAGGAGTTGGGAGGGCGATTCTTCAGGAGGATAATGTCCGCCGACAAGAGGAGTATCGCCGCCAGGAAGCGATGCGACGCGAAGAGGAGCTCAGGCGCCAGGAGACATACAGGCGGCAAGCCGAGAGGCAGCGTCAGCGCCGGCTCCAGGAGCAGCAGCGGCGTCGCGCTCAAAGCGACCATCGAGTGGCCGGTGCCAGGCTGTCGCCAACACACCCTGGAGACCGCCAACAACGCTCGACCTATGCGACCCATGAGTCGAAGGAAACCATTGCCCGTGTTCAGGATATGCTCAATCGACTGGGATATTCTGCGGGTCCGGTGGACGGCCTGATGGGAAGGAAAACGGCGGGCGCCATCCGCGCCTTTCAGTCCGACCGGGGGCTTGATCCGAGCGGCCAGCCAAGCGCCTCGCTGGTGCTCTCGCTGCAAGCCGGGCTGCAGGAGCGCGGAGAGACCCTCGCGGGTACGGGAGGCGGACAAGCGCGACAGGGTGTCGTCGTGTCGGCTACCGATGCCGCTCAGGGCCGGCAAGCGGGTGAGGCTGCGCCGCAAGCGGTCGACGAGTCGCTGCTGATCGTCAGCACCGGTTCCTGGAACAACCTCCCGAGGAACTGGCGCGATGATGATGGCTGGCGGGGGCGGCAGCAGCAGCGCCTGGCCGCGATGGTGGCTGAGCAGGTGCTGGGCACGGAGCTGGAGCGACAGTTCCTGGATAGTCAGCCGCTGACCCTCGAGGAGGCGCGTCAGGCGTTCCACCAGGCAGGAATCGAGCCGGCGCGCTTCGAGCGTGTTGAGACGCTGTTCCGAAACAACATGGGGATCTCCTCGTCGCAGCAGTCGATGGTCATGCTGAACCATGCCGTGCGGATGAATCAGTTCGAGGCTGCCCGCCTGGAAGAGGCGCTGAGGGACAAGGCGCGCGTCGCCGTGTCGAGGGAGGCGCGGCCCGCAAAGGCCACCATGACCCTGATCTGCGCACTGTCGGTGGAAAAGTATGACTTTGAGCAGAAGCGGTTTCCGATCGCCGATAAGTCGATGCAGAGCTGTTTCAGCGGCAGAGGACAGGTCATCAAGTCGGTGCGGGGTCATCCCGCAAGGGTGACAGTTGATACCCCGCTGCGGCCCAATGGCATCCCGGTGGACCCCACGACGGCCGAGGAGTGGGTGAAGCGCCTGGGTGGCACGCGCTTCCTCCTGGCGATACCGGCCACGCTGACCGCCAGCGTTGGACAAGATGACCGTGGGCATGTCCGGCTTGACTATGTGGCGAGCCCCTCGGCCGCCTGGGAGGTTCGCTCCGGGCAGGACCTCGCTGAGGTGCTCCATCGCTATGACGACGATGACCTGCACGACGCGGGCGATACCCCCGCGGCGCGCAGGCTCGATGACTTCGATCGTCCATGGTGGCTGGATAGTGATGACGAGGTGGCACTGATCGAAGCGCGTGCCCGGGAGGTCGGCCTGGGTGAGCTCTCGGCCACTGACCTGTTCGAGGACGAAACGGGCCTGAAATTCGCCTTCCGGGTCGGGTACGGCAAGGAGTTGATATCCGGCGAGCGCAGCCTGGCGGACTTCCTGGACGACCCGAACAGACGAGGCGTTGTCGAGCTCTCGGAGGCGCTCGGGCTTCCGGTCGAGAACTTCCGGGTCATCTCGCTTCCTCTGGCGGGCTCTCGACAAGGCATCAGGCAGGCGACGGTGGTGTTGCCACGCGATGCAAGTGTCTATGAAGTTAACGAAGAGCTGCCCGACCAAGAGCCTCAAAACGGTGGTCGGCCTTTCGCCGCGGTGGAGATAGGAGTGACCGCGGAGAGAGTGGTACAGCTGCCGGATGGACAGGCACAATTGCTGCTGGCAGGGCATCCGGCTCGTCTGGTGGTGCGACGTTACTCACCCCAGACACCATGGCAAGAGGCACCAGAACTCGCCAGTACCGACTTCAAGCGTGAAGCACCCGTGAAACACAAACGCATCGAGCTGGCATGGAAAGGGGATCTGCTCTGGCAGGGGGCTCAGCTGGCAGGACAGGATCCGGAGGAAATCATTCGCCAGCAACTAGCAAGTAGCGCGTTTGAGAGATCGGACGCCTTTGCCAGAAGGGAAGCTGTCCAGACATTGGCTGATGGCATCAGGGCGAGATTGGACGACCGTGACCGGCGCTGGGTAAAGGCGAACATAAGACTAGCCCCCTATGATTTCGAGCGTCAGGGCTGGCCTGTCACCGGCCTTTCCCCCGAGTTTAGCGCTAGTGCACCCGAAGCTGATCGGGTGCTTAACGTTCAGTTGAGTTCGGGCCCTTCCGGGCGCGGTTTCTTCCTTGCCATGTCGCCGGAGCGTGCCCGGGAGTTTCAGGAGGCCAGCGAAAACTATCCAGCGTTTGATGCTCTGCTCGCTTTGCGGGTTTCCGGTGTGGACACTCCCTACGGTAGAGGAGCGACGCTTGCCGCCGGCATGAGGCTGCGCTATGAGCCTGAAGAGGTGATCCTCTTCGACGCCGGCCGCGGACAGGTCATCATTAACGACAATAGCGTGCGCCTCCGGCATATGTTCTCGAAGCAGGCAGAGAGCGGCGCCGAAGGGCAGGCACTCTCCTCTCGGCCGGAAGATGATGAGCATGCCGAAACCCTGGGTGAGTTTTCTATCAAGGGGGTAAGGCTGGGTGACGACTTCACCTCTGCTGTCGACAGGCTTGCCGACGCCATCGATGCGGATCAGCGTTATCAGGCCACCGTTGAATCAAGGCAGCGTGTCGTGCGCGAGACTGGAGTAGAGCCGATCAACGACTGGGCAGCCTTCCATAACGGTGTACTTCTCGAGTCGACGCATCGTCATGAACTTGTGGCGATTTACCACGAGCCTCCAATTCTCGAAGACACGGTTACGGCAGTATCTCGTACGAAGCTGTTCCCCTCCGGCAAGGGACCATCTTGGCCGCTGTTGAGGCAAAAGCTCATCGAGACTTATCCAACCGTCGATCCAGAGAGGCTGGGCGGCATCGAACAGCAGTCGTCGATAGTGCTGACGCTGTGGTCGCAAGATACCCAACCCTCTCCAGCGGCAGTGCCGCTGGACCCGAAGACGGCGGCCTGCATGCGCGGTTTGCGTGCCCGTGCTCGGGTCTCTCAATCTCAATTTGGCTTGGGGCAGAAAGCGCGGGAGAATGGTCATCTGAGGCCAAATGACAGTCGGGCGGCCTGGTTTGATGAGCAGGACGTTATGGCTGTGTCCTCTCTGGCCAGCACGTATTCGCTGCCGGGTCTTTTCGGTGGCCTTGATGACTGTCCAGTTAGCGAAGTGTTGGTTATCGGCGCCACCTTTGGCGACGATGCCAGGATATTAAGCTTGCGTCAGGCGATAGCAAATCCGGTGCGCATGGCTGCCTTGGCCGATGAGCGAAGGCGTCAGGCCGAGAACGAAGCACTCGAAGTCGATTTTGGCCTTTGAGTGGCGAATGCACCCTGACACAAAAAAAGCGCCCCGGCTGGGTAATGCCAGTCAGTTAAGCCTGTTCTCAATAAGCTGATCATGAGACCTTCCCGTGTCAGGCACACTGACACGGGAAGGTCCATGCATTTCAGCGACGCCATTGATGCCATTGCCAAGACGGTACCCGGTGCGGAAGATCCAGGCCACCAGGGCGATGGCCGCCCCCAGGAACAGCAGGATCATGGCCAGGCTGAC
>NZ_WUTT01000006.1 GCF_009902005.1 Halomonas alimentaria
GGTTCTTCGCAGACTGGCGTGAAAACGAAGTACTCTTAGGCGACGGCGGGATAGAGAAACGGCGGTAAATCCGAGTAAGCTGATGTTCACCACAAACGTCTGCTCACGGATACCGCCGTTGCCATGGATGCTACCCCTCTCTGCCTGTTCTGGAAAGGTTTCACCGTCGCCCATCACGAATTCCTGGATGAGCAAACGCTACGGCTCCAGTTAGCGCCTGATGACCGGGTCCCACCGGTCTGCAGCGGCTGTGACCATGCCTGCTTCCTCGTACATGACGTGCACCACCGTCGCGTCAGAGAAGCGCCATTGCTGATCTATCGGGTGGAGCTGGAGGTTCCGGTACGTCGCCTGCGCTGCCCCGTCTGTGGCCCGACACGCGAGCGCATTGACTGGCTGCCGGGCCGTTCTCCGGTGACTACCACGCTACGCCAGTGGGTGGAGCGCCTGGTCACGTTGCTGCCGATCCGGCATGTCGCCGACCTGGTCGGCCTGCACTGGCATACCGTCAAGACCATCGATAAGCAGCGCCTTCAGCGTGACCTGCCGGCGCCGGACCCGACACGGCTGCGTCGCCTGATGATGGACGAGTTCGCCCTCCACAAGGGGCACCGCTACGCCACAGTGATTGCTTGTGCCGACACCCAGCAGGTGGTGTGGGTCGGCGAAGGTCGCTCCCGGGAGGCGATCCGCCCGTTCTTCGAATGGTTGGGTGATGCGCGACAGCAGATCGAGGCCGTCGCCATGGACATGAACGCGTCTTTCGATCTCGAAGTAAAGGACCAGTGCTCTAACGCCGAGGTGGTCTACGACCGCTTCCATGTGGTGGCCAAGTACGGGCGCGAGGTGATGGATCGGGTGCGCGTCGATCAGGCCAATCAGCTGCGCGACGACAAGGCGGCCCGCAAGGTGATCAAGGGTAGCCGCTGGCTGCTGCTGCGCAATCAGGACAACCTCAAGCCTGAGCAAGCGGTGAAGCTGGAGGAGCTGCTGGCCGCCAATGCCTCACTGACCAAGGTCTACCTGCTCAAGGACCAGCTCAAGACGCTGTGGTTTGCCGAGGACGAGGCGACGGCCCGCAGCGGTTGGCAAGAGTGGGCTGGTATGGCGTTGAGCAGCGGGATTGACGCCTTAATGCGCTTCACCAAGAAGCTAGAGCCCTACCTGGACGGCATCGTGTCCAGTTCTCGCCACCACCTGAACACCAGCGTGCTGGAAGGTATGAACAACCGGATCAAGGTCATCAAACGGATGGCCTATGGGTACCGCGACACGGAATACTTCTTCCTGAAGATCCGTGCCGCGTTTCCCGGCAAAATGCGATGA
>NZ_WUTT01000007.1 GCF_009902005.1 Halomonas alimentaria
CTAGTGTGGTGTCTCACAAGTAAGTACTATAAATATAGTCTATCCTGATACCTGAATTCCGCACCATTGCTGGAGGTATCATGGCCAAGCGAGGTCGGCCTGCCACTCAGATAACCGTCACAAACGACCAGCTTGCTGAGCTGAATCGGCGAGTAGCCGCTCGGAAAGGGCCTGCCGACGAACGTCTCCGCGCCTTGATCATACTGGGTTGCAAAGACGGTGAGCCCGGCACATCTATTGGCAAGCGATTGGGCATCACTGCACAAACGGTCTCGAAGTGGCGGCGTCGCTTTGCTGACTATGGCCTGGACGGCCTGAATGATGAAGTTCGTAGTGGCCGTCCACGATCAATTTCTGATGACGTGGTTCAGGAAGTCATTGATCGGGTCCGCCAGGAAAAGCCTGAGGATGCCAGCCACTGGAGCACGCGTTCCATGAGCGAAGTGACAGGGATTTCCCCGGCCAGTGTGCACCGGATATGGCGGGCTTTCGGCCTTAAACCCCATATGGAGAAGACGTTCAAGCTGTCTACCGATCCGGCTTTCGTCGACAAGGTGCACGACGTCGTCGGTCTCTACATGGACCCTCCTGACCGGGCGATCGTCTTGTCGGTTGACGAGAAGAGCCAGATTCAGGCACTTAACCGTACCCAGCCAGGCTTGCCATTGACCTTTGGGCAGCCCGAGACCCGTACCCACGACTACAAGCGTCATGGCACGACCTCGCTGTTTGCTGCACTGGACATTGCGACAGGTAAAGTCATTGGTCGCCTCAAACGGCGGCACCGCAGTGCGGAGTTTCTTGAGTTTCTCAATGCCATCGACCGGTCAGTGCCAGCGGATCTCGATGTCCATCTCATCCTGGACAACTATGGGACACACAAGACCGATAAGGTGAAGGCTTGGTTGGCGGAGAGGCCGCGCTATCATGTTCATTTCACGCCAACGTCAGCATCATGGTTGAATCTGGTAGAGCGATTCTTTTCCACCATCAGTGAGAGGTGGATCAAGCGTCAGGCGCACACCAGCGTGAAGGACTTGGAGGATTCCATCCGTCACTACCTGACGGTCTATAACGAGAACCCCAAACCTTTCCAATGGCGGAAAACCGCTGACGAGATAGTAGCGTCGGTGGGTCGAGCAGCGTCAGCTCTTGATCGACGCACCGACAAGCCAGATTAATTATGCGAACTTGAGAATCGCCACACTAG
>NZ_WUTT01000008.1 GCF_009902005.1 Halomonas alimentaria
GGTTCAATGATATGGATCACCGAGCCATCGACAAGCGCCCACATGAATTACCTGATCGATTGTTAAAGAGCGGCTTCATTCTCTTTCGAGTGAAGCGTCTCGCTTGCCGTCGACCGAAGCGAACTCCGTGTCGTCAGCGCCCTGCGAGGAAGGCGTATTCTACCGATTCGCGCCAGCATGTCAAGCGATGGTTGGCGATGCGCTGCATCCCGTCCGTGTTTCCGCTGAACGCCCATCTCTTCCTGCCGAGATGGCTGCGAATAGAGCCCTCAGCGAGCCCTGTAAAACCAGTGGCGCACATTCTACCGAACGTGCCGTGATTGTCAATCGGAATGTTTCGAAGTGACCCGAAAAAACTCCATGCAGAACAATCACTTCTGCCACCTCCACCGCCTGCAACGTGTGCCCGTCG
>NZ_WUTT01000009.1 GCF_009902005.1 Halomonas alimentaria
GCCGACGGTGCCGGCACGGTGAGCTACACGCTGGCGGCCAGCAGTGCGGCGACAGGGCTGTACCTGGCGGGTGCTGATACCTCTGAAGCGAACAACGAGATCCAGCTGGTGGCCGACACCGACGCTGATGGCAACGTTACCGGCTATACCGGTTACGTGGGCGGCGACGACAGCACGGATCCGGTGTTCAGCGTCGAGGTTGCCAGTGACGGCGAGATTACCGTCACCCAATACCAGGCCCTGGAGCATGACAC